>NZ_CP114190.1:1707500-5500801 GCF_025628925.2 Aminobacter sp. NyZ550 | reverse complement strand
TTCATTGCCCTCGATCAGTTCGCCGGTAAAAAGAAAGCCCGCATTTGCTTCCCTTTCGATGCCGCTTTGCATTGTTTGCAATCCCTAACCTTCGGTCCTCGTTGCCGAATGGGGACGCGCCGCTCGCGTCTCCATCGGTGTATGTTCATTCGGGATGCTTGCCGTTTCCGGCGGAGCCCCAGTCACCTTCGCCTAGCGCCATGCAGCGCTTTCGGAAGGCCAGTGCCGCGGGGGCGGCAGCACCAGGCAAATGCGTAGCCACCCGGCGAAATCGCCGGTGCGATGCAAAGTCACCATGCCGTGTATCCCCACACGCCCCAAGTATACTTCGAAGTGGGCATACCTCCCCCGGACGCGGATTCCATCCACGCCGAGAACGCCGCCGATTTTGTGGCTTTGCAGAGGGCTTGCTGCCCGTCCCTTCGATAAAAAGACCTTACAAAAATCGCTGTGGACGAGGCAAGGCCGAGTCTAACCCGTTTTTAATGAATCTGCTTACCTCGGCTCCGGATTCAAAGCTTGCCGGTACCCCTCAAAGGGACAAAGCCGTTGTGATTCAAACCCTTTTCCGGGGATCGAAAAAAACCGCACGCCGGCCGAAATATTTTTAAAAGAATCCGCTTGACACCAACTTGTCCCCCGAGCCCTGCGGGCAGCTTGAACAAGCTGTGGATGACCATTCGCAAGTCTTTGAAATTAATAGGTAATTTCTGCCAGCCCGAGTCTGGTTGTAGGGCTACTTCTAACAGTTGTAGTTATCAGAATAGCCGCATATGCCGGCAAAATTTCGACCCCTGCAGACCCTGCTTCGACGGCCCTTCGGACGGGTTTTTCGGCCCCCATCCGGCAAAAGAAAAACCCGGCTGGTTAGGCCGGGTTGATCAGAAATCCAATTGCTTGCAGGGCTTAGGCGGAAAGCGCCTTGAGCCGCTGTGCCAGGCGCGAAACCTTGCGCGAGGCGGTGTTCTTGTGCAGCACGCCCTTGGTGGCGGCGCGCATCAGTTCCGGCTGGGCGGCGTTGAAGGCGGCTTCCGCCTTTGCCTTGTCGCCCGAGGCCAGTGCCTCTTCGACCTGGCGGACATAAGTCCGGACGCGCGAGCGGCGGTTCTTGTTGACCGCTGCGCGGCGGGCGATCTTACGCGTTGCCTTCTTGGCCGAGGAGGTATTGGCCATGGTGCCTCTCTTTGATCTCTAGGTGGGCGCCCGCGGGTATCCGTAGAGCGCAAAAATAAATCGGGCGTCCCTGGGGCGCCTCAGTTGGTGCGGCTTATAGTTCAGCTTGCCGCCAACGTCAACGCGATTCAGGTCAGCGGTTGCGGAAATTCGCAGTCCTTTTCTCGGCAAAGGCCGCCATGCCTTCCTTCTGGTCGTCGAGTGAAAACATCGAATGGAACACGCGGCGCTCGAAGCGCAGGCCTTCGGACAGCGTTACTTCATAAGAACGATTGACCGCTTCCTTGCACATCATGACAGCCGGAAGCGAGAAGTCGGCGATCTTTGCCGCCGCCTTCATCGCCTCTTCCATCAGATCGGCCGCGGGCACGACTCGCGAAACGAGTCCGGAGCGCTCGGCTTCGGCCGCATCCATCATCCGGCCGGTCAGGCACATGTCCATCGCCTTCGACTTGCCGACGAAACGGGTCAGGCGCTGCGAGCCGCCCATGCCGGGCATGACGCCGAGCGTGATCTCGGGCTGGCCGAACTTGGCCGAGTCGGCGGCGATGATGAAGTCGCACATCATGGCGAGTTCGCAGCCGCCGCCCAGGGCGTAGCCGGCGACAGCTGCAATCATCGGCTTGCGGTTGGCTGCAAAGGCCTCCCAGCCGGAGAAGAAGTCTTCCATATAGGCGTCGACATAGGTCTTGCCCTGCATCTCCTTGATGTCGGCGCCGGCCGCGAAGGCCTTTTCCGAGCCGGTGATGACGATGGCACCGATGCCCTGGTCGGCCTCAAAAGTGCCGGTGGCGGCGAGGAGCTCGGCCAGGACAAGAGAATTGAGCGCGTTGAGCGCCTTCGGGCGGTTGAGCGTGATCAGCCCGACCTTGCCGCGTGTTTCGACGATGATCGTTTCATAGGCCATCTTGCGGCTCTCCCTCTCTCGCAGCGTCACCAATGAGGCTTTGCTCTAACTCAGCGCTGGCACTGGCGGCAATAGAAGGTTGAGCGCCCGCTCTGCACGATGCGCTCGATGTGGCCCGCACAGCCGCTGTGCGCACAAGGTTCGCCCTCGCGGTCATAGACGGAGAAGGAGTGCTGGAAGTAGCCGAGCGAGCCGTCGGTATGGACATAGTCGCGCAGCGAGGACCCGCCGGCGGCGATCGCATCGGCAATGACTTCCCGCACCGATGTCGCCAGAAGCGTAGCCCGCTCCTTCGCCACCTTGCCATTGTCGGCGATTGTGCCTGCGGCCCGCGTCGGCGACAGCCCGGCGCGCCAAAGTGCCTCGGAGACATAGATGTTGCCCAGTCCGGCAATCAGCCGCTGGTCGAGCAGGGCCGCCTTCAGTGGAGTCTTCTTGCCTTCGAACAGATGGGCGAGCAGTTCACCGTCAAGCGTATTGCCCGTCGGCTCGACGCCAAGTCCCTGCAGCATCGGATGCTCGGTGCCGTTGCGCTCGGCAAACAGCATGAAGCCGAACCGCCTGGGGTCGTTGAAGACGACTCGCGCCGAAACCCCCTTTGGATCCGCGACGTGGAAGACGACATGGTCGTGAGCCTCGGACTTCGAGCGCTCGTGGTGGAAATTGCCTGGGGCGGCAGAGCCCTCGTCGGTTTCGACGCGGAACGAACCGGACATGCCGAGATGGCAGATCAGCAGCGGCGCATCCTCGACATCGGCGATCAGATATTTGGCGCGCCGTCCGAGCGAGGTGATCTTGCGGCCTTCCAGGCGTTCGCCGAACCTGTCGGGGAAGGGGTAGCGCAGATTGGGGCGGCGGGTCTCGACGCGCTCGATGCGCGCGCCTTCCAGCACCGGCTGCAGTCCGCGCCGCACGGTTTCGACTTCGGGCAATTCAGGCATGGCTGGCGATCGTCTCCAGGAAGGAGTTGCCATGGCGGCCGGGCGCCAGGCCGAGATGGGCCGCCACCGTTTCGCCGATGTCGGCGAAGGTAAGCCTCAGCCCGATGTCCCCGCCGGAACCGCCCGCAGCGATACCGATCACCGGGATGCGCTCGCGCGTGTGGTCGGTGCCTGGCCAGGTCGGGTCGTTGCCATGGTCGGCGGTGAGGATGAGCAGGTCGCCCGGCTTCATCCGCGCAAAAGCCTCGGGCAGGCGCCTGTCGAAGGCCTCGAGGGCTGCGGCATAACCCGGCACGTCGCGGCGATGGCCGAACTCCGTGTCGAAGTCGACGAAGTTGGCGAACACCAGGTCGCCGTCCCGGGCGTCGTCCATGGCACCGAGCGCTTTGTCGAACATCGCCATGTTGCCGACGCCCTTGCGGATTTCGCTGATACCACGATGCGCGAAGATGTCGCCGATCTTGCCGATGCCGATCACCTTGCTGCCGCGTTCGGTGAGGCGGTCGAGCAACGTGTCCTCAGGGGGCGGGGTGGCATAGTCGCGGCGGTTGGGCGTGCGCTGGAACGTTGCCTTGCTCTCGCCCAGGAAGGGTCGGGCGATGACCCTGCCGATCTTCAGCGGGTCGACGAGGCGGCGGACGACCTGGCATAGCTCGTAGAGCCGCTCCAACCCGAAATGCGTTTCATGTGCTGCGATCTGCAGCACCGAATCCACCGAGGTGTAGCAGATCGGCTTGCCTGTTCTGACATGCTCTTCGCCGAACCGTTCGATGATCTCGACGCCGCCGGCGTGGCAGTCGCCCAGAATGCCCGGAACCTTGCCTTCCCTGGATATCGCTTCGGTCAGCGAGGCGGGGAAGGCCGGAACAGTCTGCGGAAAATAACCCCAGTCGAAGGTGACGGGCAGGGCGGCGATTTCCCAGTGGCCGGAAGGTGTGTCCTTGCCGCTCGAAACTTCCTGTGCCGCACCGAAAAAGGCGCCGGCACGTAGCGGCGTGCCGGCGGCGAATTCGAACCCTGTCGCCCGCCTGGCGGCGAGGCCAAGCCCGAGCGATGCCATATTCGGCACCTCTAGCGGGCCGCTGCGCAAACCGACGCGGTCGCCGCGGCCCTCGGCGCAGGCGCTCGCAATGTGCCCGAACGTGTCGGAACCGACGTCGCCGAAGTGCGCGGCGTCGGCCGCCCCGCCAATGCCGAAGGAATCCAGAACAAACAGGAATGCACGCGCCATCTACAAGGGGCTCTCAATTGCCGGTCCGCCAGACATAGGATCAGTCGCGGACGTTGGCAATTATCCGGAGGAAGGCAGGTGACAGGGGCGCTGTGCGGTGTGGAAACTGCTCAGCAGTCCGAGCAGGGTATCGACTGGCTCATGCGCGGACGCAGGTAATAGGTCTCGGACATCGAAATTCCGTCGAACGCGGCGTTAAGGCCAAGAACCGGCTTGGACTCCGCCCAAATAATGACGGGCTTGTAGGCGAGATCGCTTTCGACCCGGATCAGGAAGGTGTTCCGGATTCTGAGCGCCGGTGGCACTGTCGTCGCGGTTCCCTTGATGGCGTCGACGCTTGCGGCCCCGTCCACCAGCTTGCGCGACCATTCGACCGTGACAAGTGGCGTCGCTTCGTCAGAGATCTTGATCGCCGTGATCACGATCTTGCCCTCACTGCGGCTGTAGGGCTGCAGGATCGCTTCGCCGATCTTCATGATCGCATCGATTTCGCTTTTGACGATCGTCTGCTGCTGGGTGACCAGGTCGGCAACCATCGAGCCGACACGGCTGACCTTCTTGTTGGTCTCGATCCCTTGCGAAACCTCCATGGTGACGAAGTAGAGCGACAACAGCAGCGGCGCGATGATGGCGAATTCGACGGCGGCAACACCGCGCCTGTCGGCAACGAGTGCGCGGGCGCGTGATCGCCACCGCTCCAGCATGGATCGTGCTCCCGCGCAGAAAAACATGTTGCCCCTTTTTTCCAGGCCGCGGCTCTCTTTTGCCGACCGACCCACTCAGTCGTTGAACGGTTCGTTCTGCCAGGTGACAGTCGCGTATTGCAAAGTCTTGCCGTCCTTGAGGTTCGACATCGATGCCCGCATGAAATCTGTGATGACAGGCCACTTGTAGATGACCTGCAGCATGTTCTTGGACATCGAAGGACCGGGCGTCACTGCAAAGCCTGTCGTGTCGATGTCCCTGTCCCCGGTCAATTTGAGCTTGACCTTTGCAGCGTCGGCAAAGGTCGGATAGCTGCGCAGATCAACGATCAGCTGGGCCTTGCAGTCCTTCGAGACCAGGACTGCAAGCTTCTCGCAAATCTTGTCCTTCAGTTTGTCCTCGGTGAAGCCTGCTGCCTTTTCCTGGCCCGTGCGCAACTGCCGTGCAACTTCGTCGGCGGCATTGGCGAGCACTTGTTGCCCGGCAAACGCAATGCAGCTTTCCAGGATGGCAAAGACCAGCAGCGAGAACGGGATCGCCAGAACGGCGAACTCGATCGCGGTACTGCCGCTCTGGTTGCGCATGAACCGGGCAAGGAAACCTGGCCTGGGTCCGTTCGCGTGACTGTTTCCTGCAACCGCTGCTGCACTCATGTCCCGACCGCTTCTATGGTTCGCGTCGACCTATAGAGGAAAGCTGTTGAAGTCCGGTTTGAATGATCCGGAAAATCATGCGGGTCCGGTTCACCGGCCGCTAACCATGTCCGCGTCGCCGAAACGCCAACCTACTGGCTGGCGTTCATCTCGCTCTCCGACATCCGCTCCGCGTCGCTCTTGTAGGAGCTCTCGCAATAGGGCGTGCATGACAGCGTCTGGACCTCCGAGCGCCGGTAGATGCGGACCGACGAGGCATCGTGGCGGATGACCGTCACCTGCTCGTCGACGATCGGACTGCCCTCTGCATCGAGCACGACGAGGTTGGTGACGCCAAAGCCCTTGCCGGTGAGTACGATGGTCGAGGCGTCCTGTATGGCAGCATCGGCGATCGCCGAATTGCCGACCACAATGGTATCGGCCGGGCGCGTGAGCCGCACGATCTTGGCCTGGTTCATCGTCACTTCAATGCCCGCGCCGGCATATGCGTATGTTGCGGCCGCGAGAGATGCCAGCCAGGCGCAGGCTCCCAGGACATAAAGGTTTTTGGCCATGTCGTCGCCCCCTCGGCGGCTGTCGGTGTCGGTCCACTGTTCAATGGAAGATGAACGACTTTGGTGAACCAACGGTTAAGCGTTGCATGGTGACAACCATAGGGCGAGGCGGCATCCCTTTCGAACAGTCTTCATATCACGTTGCCGGCGCCGAAGAACGCCTTCCCGAGGCAGGTGCCATCCCTGACAATTGTTGGGCTGCGCTTAGTTCGCAGTTAACCAAATGGAGCCAAGCCGCCACGAAAGGATTCGGTAAGGCTGTTTCTTAAGTCGATCGAAAGAGCTCCCCGCTAGGTTGCAGTCATCCGATCGACGACAAAGAAATGTTGGCGGAAGTGCTGTAACACGGAGCAAGGAGCTTATCATGTCGAACCTCATCGCACGTTTTGTTAAGGACGAATCCGGCGCGACCGCCATCGAATACGGTCTGATCGCCACGCTTATCGCGCTTGCCATCATCGTTGCCGCCGGCAGCGTCGGCACGCAGCTTGATGCACGCTTCGACGCCATCGCAACGGCGCTGACGCCCGCCCCGTAATATGGGCGCAAAGCCTCTCCGGCGCTTCAGTCGGTAAGGTTCACGGAAGGCTGCTCGCGTTGAGCAGCCTTTTTGCTTTCGGGCGGCAATCGATGGATCCCGCCGCCGGTTCATCGAAGCTTAATGCCGCTTCGTTAGCTTCGACCCATGTGGTGTGAATGGCGGAGATGTAGCCATGCTTGAAGCGTTGATTTTTGTCGTATTTCCCTTCTGCATGGTCTTTTCAGCCGTCTCCGACACCTTGTCGATGACGATCGCCAATCGTGTGCCGCTGCTGCTGCTCGGTGTGTTCCTCGTTGTTGCACCGCTGACTGGAATGGCGTGGGCGGATATCGGTTTGCATCTCGCCGCCGGTGCCTTGCTGCTGACGGTTACATTTGCTTTGTTTGCCTTTGGCGGCATGGGCGGCGGCGACGCAAAGCTGATCGCTGCCACCGGCGTCTGGATGGGGCTAGGTATGCCCCTGATGGAGTATCTGCTCACCTCGACGATCCTTGGTGGTGTCCTGACGCTCTCGATCCTGGCTTTCCGGAGTTCGTTGCTGTCTCGCGTCGTCAGCCAGAACATGTTCCTCAAGAACTTCTCCGAAGACGCAGGCGGCGTGCCCTATGGCATTGCCCTTGGGCTCGGCGGGCTCGTCACCTACCCGGCCTCGCCGCTGGCGGTCTGGGCAGTGGAGCGTCTGGCGTCACAATAGCCCTGCAGACACCACGCGTAAGAAACAATTAATCACGCTTGTAAGGACTGCATTAACCATAAGTTGACGATTGCCTATGCAAAGTCCGGCTTGGCTTGATGGGGTGCCAGGGCGAGGTTTCGGACAAATGGCTGCATCGCGACTGATGATACTGGGCGTGGCGGTCGCTGCCGCAGGCGGCGCCGGTTTTGTCGCCAAAAACATGGCGGCCCCGCCGCCGGCCGAGGTCATTGTCGAGTCCGGCCCACAACAGCCACAGATTGCCCTTACGGATGTTCTGGTGCTGACCGCCGACGTGCCCATGGGTGGCACCGTCGAAAACAACATCGGCTGGCAGCCCTGGCCCAGTGACGGCGTCAATCCCAACTTCATTACCCGGAATGCCGAGCCCGAGGCGCTTGAGAAGTTCAAGGCCTCGGTGGCGCGTCTTGCCATGTACAGCGGCGAACCGTTGCGCAAGTCCAAGCTGATCGGCGAAGGCCAGAGCTTCATGTCGGCTGTTCTGCCGTCCGGCATGCGCGCTGTGGCCACCACGATCTCCGCCGACACGTCGGCCGGCGGCTTCATTCTGCCCAACGACTATGTCGACGTCATCATGACACGCCGCACCGACGCATCGAAGTCCGGTGGCGGCTTCACCACCGAGACCATCCTCAGCAACATTCGGGTGCTGGCCATCGATCAGGCCATCCAGGAGGACGAAGAGGGCAAGAAGGTCAAGGTCGGCGAGACGGCGACGCTGGAACTTACCCCGCAGCAGGCCGAGATCATCACGGTGGCGCAGCAGATGGCTGACCGGTTGACGCTGGCGCTGCGCTCGGTCGCCGACACACAGCAGAAGAATCTTGCCGAGGCCGACTACCTGGTTTCGGGTTCCGGCAAACGCGGCACCGTGCGGCTCATCAAATCCGGCGAGATTTCTGAATCGGGAGCAAGGAAATGAAATCCTGCATCAGATTCCTGGCGACTGCCACCGCCACTCTCGTCATTTTGGCTGCATCTGCAGTCGTTCCCGATCTCGCCCCGGTCTCCGCCGCTTCACGGGCACAGGTCAGTTCGAGCACCGCCAACATCCAGCGTGTCAAGCTCGGGCTCAACAAGTCGGTGGTCATCGACCTGCCGAACGACGCTTATGACATCCTTGTCGCCAATCCGTCAGTCGCCGATGCCGTCACCCGCACGGCACGGCGCATCTACCTGTTCGGCAAGGCAGTGGGTGAAACCAATATCTTCGTCTTCGGGCCCAATGGCGAGCAGATCGTCAGCCTCGATCTCGCCGTCGAGCGCGACGTCGCCGGCCTCGAGGATTACATCAAGCGCTTCATTCCCGGCGCCGACATCAAGGTCGAGCTGCTGAACGACAACGTCGTGCTGACCGGCACCGTCGATACGCCCCTCGATGCCAAGCGCGCCGTCGACCTGGCGACGATCTTCGTCACCGGCGGTGAGGCCACGACCGGCCAGTATTCGCAGACGGCCACCGGTGGGTCCGAGAACGGCGGCGTCGACATCAATAACCCCGACCAGACGCGCCAGAAGAGCAAGATCGTCAATCTGCTGCAGATCGTCGGCGACGATCAGGTGATGCTGAAGGTTACCGTCGCCGAGGTCAGCCGAAACGTGATGAAGCAGCTTGGCGTAAACATGTTCGCGAATGGCAGCTCAAACGGCATCAGCTGGGGTGTCGAGAATTTCGTGCCCGGTGGCCTTGGCGCGCCTTTGACAAATACTCTCTCCGGTCTAGGCAACTTCCGTCTTGGGAGCAACGGCCTCACCGCATCGATCGACGCCATGGAACAGGCGGGCGTAATGAAGACGCTCGCCGAGCCGACCTTGACAGCGGTTTCCGGCGAGCAGGCGTCGTTCCGTGTCGGCGGTGAATTTAACATGCTGAAGGAAGTTGAGGGCGAGAAGCGCGACAAGGACGGCGTAACTGATCCCGGCGGCCTACGTTATGAGCGCGTCGAATACGGCATCAGCCTTGATTTCAAGCCAGTTGTCCTTTCGGCTGGGCGTATCAGCTTGAAGATCCGCACGGCGGTTTCCGAGCCGACAAATGAATCGTCGGGGCTTGCTGGTGGCGGTCCGACGCTACCGTCCCTGCGCAAGCGCCTCGCCGACACGACAGTCGAACTGCCCTCTGGTGGCTCGATGATGATTGCCGGTCTCGTTCGCGACGACGTCAAGCAGGTGATGGGCGGTGTTCCGGGTCTGTCCAAGGTGCCGATCCTTGGCACGCTGTTTCGCAGCCGCGACTTCATCCGCAACGAGACCGAGCTGGTCATCATCGTGACCCCATATCTGGCTCGACCGACGGCACGGAACGAGCTCGCCAAGCCTGACGACAATTTCAACGCTGCAAGCGATGGCGCCGGCATGTTCCTCGGCCGCGTCAACCGGGTCTACGGCACCATGAAAACCGACAAGCCCATGGGCCGTTATCACGGCGTCGTCGGCTTCATCTACAAATGAGTGGGGATAGGGGCATGTCTCAGGCAATCTTCACACGCACCGCCGGTCGCGACAGATCGGCCAAAGCGCGCTCGTTTTGTTCACTCCTTGCAGTTGCGACGGTGGCGTTGCTGGCCGGCTGCGCCAATCGCGACAGCGTCGTCGTCGGCTCGATCCCGGATGACTATCGCACCAATCATCCGATCGTCATCGCCGAGAAGAACCAGACCATCGACATACCTGTCGGTGTCGGCGACCGCGGCATCACCAGGGGCCAGAAGGTCACCTTTGAAGGATATCTGCAGAATTATGATCGTCAAGCAGCGCCCACACTGACGATCATGACGCCATCAGGTGGAGCCAACGACGTCGCCGCGTCGCATGCGGCGCGCGGATTGATGAACATCGCCATGAAGGCTGGCGTGCCCAGGAACCGGATCGCCGTCACCAGCTACCAGGCTGAATACCCAGAGGCATCGTCGCCCATACGCGTCGTCTATTCGGCGATGCGGGCGCAGACGGGCCGTTGTGGAAGATGGCCAGCGGACATCGGCGACACGACCGACAATAAGCACTACGCCAATTTTGGCTGTTCCTACCAGAACAATCTCGCCGCCCAGATCGCCAACCCGGCGGACCTGCTCGGGCCGCGCAAGCAAAGCGAGATTGATGCCGAGAATCGCAATGTGGTGATCGATCAGTATCGAAAGCCGCCGGCCGCTTGGAATCCGGAAACGTTCTATTGATGGCTAGGGGCAGTCTGACATGAGCAATCTCGCCTACGATTCCCCGCCCGAGGGTGCCGAGCTGTCGCAGCATGACCTTGATGTCATGCAGACGCTCAGGCCGGTGCCGCGTATCTCGATCCAGGCCTTCTGCGAGACAGACAGCGTCGCCGGGCCGATTGGCCGCGCCGGCGAGGACCGTCGGATGGCCAAGGCTCATCTTCAGGTCCATATGGGTGGCATCGAAACCGCCATCGAAGTCTATAGCGGTGCGCCTACGCCGAACCTCATCATCCTGGAATCGCGCAGCGAACCCAAGAGCCTGCTCGAGGCGCTGCATCGGCTGTCGGAATATTGCGACCCGAGTTCCAAGGTGGTGGTCATCGGCCATTACAACGACGTCGCGCTCTATCGCGAGCTGATCCGCTCGGGCATCTCGGAATATGTCGTGGCGCCTGTCTCCACCGCGGATGTCGTCAGCGTCATCTCCTCGATCTTCGTCGACCCCGACGCAGAGCCGATCGGACGCTCGATTGCCTTCGTCGGCGCCAAGGGCGGCGTGGGTTCCTCCACCATTGCCCACAACGTCGCCTGGGCGATGTCGAGCCTGTTCAAGTCCGAGGTTGTCGTCGCCGACCTCGATCTGGCCTTCGGCACCGCCAACATCAATTTCGACCAGGACCCCGCCCAGGGCATCGCCGAGGCGGTGTTTGCCCCCGAGCGTGTCGACGAGGTCTATCTCGACCGCTTGCTGGCGCAGTGCGCAGAGCACTTGTCGCTGCTTGCAGCACCGTCGACGCTCGAGCGCGTCTATGATTTCGACGCCGAGGCCTTCACTTCGATCATCGACACGGCCCAGCGCAGCTCGCCGATGCTTGTGCTCGACGTACCCCATATCTGGAGCGGCTGGAGCAGGAACACGCTGCTTCGCGCCGATGAAGTGGTCATCACGGCAACGCCCGAGCTGGCCAATCTGCGCAACACCAAGAACATGGTCGATATGCTGAAGCGGCTCCGGCCCAACGATCCGCCGCCCAGGTTGATTCTCAACCAGGCCGGGGTGCCGAAACGCCCTGAGATCACCGCCAAGGATTTCGCCGAGCCGCTTGGCATCTCGCCGTTGGCGGTCATCCCGTTCGACCCGCTGCTGTTCGGCAATGCCGCCAACAATGGACGCATGCTGGGCGAGATGGATGCCAAGAACGCGGTCGTCCAGACGATCAACGAGATCGCCCATGTTCTCACCGGCAGGTCCGAGGCCAAGGCCAAGAAGGCGTCCGCACTCGGTGGAATTCTCAGTCGGCTGAAAGCCCGCAAGAAGTGATGCCAGTGCGGCGGAGGTGTTAGTCGATCATGTTTGGCAGGAGAGGCAACGACGACGGTAATCGCCCCACACCGGGGTTCCGTCCGCTCGCAACGACGCCGCCCCCCGCGGCATCGCCACAGGCCGCCGACACGCTGGTTGCTCCACGCCCCGCGGCGCCTGCGCCGGCTGCACCGGCAGCCGCGCCGCGGCGTAATTTCGAGCCGACGCCCTCCTTTGCGCCAGAGCCGCGCAAGGCGCAGCGCGAGCGCAGCGAAAGCTATTACGACACAAAGAGCCAGGTGTTCTCGGCGCTGATCGACACCATCGATCTGTCGCAGCTTGCCAAGCTCGATCCTGAAAGCGCGCGTGAAGAAATCCGCGACATCGTCAACGACATCATCGCAATCAAGAACTTCGCGATGTCGATTTCCGAGCAGGAAGAGCTGCTTGAGGACATCTGCAACGACGTGCTCGGCTACGGCCCGCTCGAACCGCTGCTGGCGCGCGACGAAATCGCCGACATCATGGTCAACGGGGCCAAGAACGTCTACATCGAAGTCAACGGCAAGGTCGAGCAGACCTCGATCCGCTTCCGCGACAATCAGCAGTTGCTCAACATCTGCCAACGCATTGTCAGCCAGGTCGGCCGCCGCGTCGACGAATCCTCCCCCATCTGCGATGCGCGCCTGCCCGACGGCTCGCGCGTCAACGTCATTGCGCCGCCATTGTCGATCGACGGCGCCGCCCTCACCATCCGCAAGTTCAAGAAAGACAAGCTGACGCTCGATCAGCTCGTCAAGTTCGGCGCGATCTCGCCACACGGCGCCGAAGTGCTGAAGATCATCGGCCGCGTCCGCTGCAACATCATCATCTCGGGCGGTACGGGCTCCGGCAAGACGACGTTGCTCAACTGTCTGACCAACTACATCGACCGCGACGAACGCGTCATCACCTGCGAGGACTCGGCGGAACTGCAACTGCAGCAGCCGCATGTCGTGCGCCTCGAAACGCGCCCGCCCAACCTGGAAGGCGAGGGCGAGGTGACGATGCGCGACCTGGTCAAGAACTGCCTGCGCATGCGGCCCGAGCGCATCATCGTCGGCGAAGTGCGCGGACCGGAGGTGTTCGACCTTTTGCAGGCGATGAACACCGGCCATGACGGCTCGATGGGCACCATTCACTCCAACAGCCCACGCGAATGCCTCAACCGTATCGAGGCGATGATCGCCATGGGCGGATATTCGTTGCCGCAGAAGACCGTGCGCGAGATCGTCGTCGGCTCCGTCGATATCATCATCCAGGCCGCCCGCCTGCGCGACGGTTCGCGCCGCATCACCCACATCACCGAGGTGATCGGCATGGAAGGCGACGTCATCATCACCCAGGACCTGGTGCTCTACAACATCAAAGGCGAGGACCAGAACGGCAGGCTGATCGGCAGCCACGTCTCGACGGGCATCGGCCGGCCGCACTTCTGGGATCGTGCTCGCTATTACGGTGAGGAAGCACGTCTGGCGACCGCACTCGAAGCCATGGAAAAGGCTTCGGATTGACATGCATAGGATGAGGATCTGACGCCATGTTCGGCCTCGACGCCATGATGCTGATCTTCGTTGTACTGGCCGGCTTGAGTGCCGGCGCGGTCGCCTATGCCTTCCTGTTCAACAGGATCGAGACCCAGGCCAACACCGACCGTCGCATGGCCTTGGTCAGGCAGACGGAGTCGGACAAGTCGGTGGTCAAGGCCTCGCGCGACCGGGTCGCCGAAGTCGCCAAAAGGCGCAAGTCGGTCCAGGACACTCTCAAGGAGCTCGAGGAAAAGCAGAAGGCCAAGGACCGCAACATCAAGAAGCCGCCGCTGCGCGTGCAGATCAGACAGGCCGGCATGTTGGTCACGGTCGAGCGCTTCTACGTCTATTCGGCGATCTGCGGTCTCGTCGTTACGTTGCTGGTCTATCTGGCGGGCGCGCCGCTGATCCTGCTGCCTGGCGCGCTGCTTGCCGGCAGCATTGGCTTGCCCAGGTGGTTCGTGTCCTTCCGTCGCGGCCGCCGCGTCAAGCAGTTCCTCGAGGAATTTCCCAATGCGCTCGACATCATCGTGCGCGCAGTGAAGTCAGGTCTCCCGCTCAATGATGGTATCCGCCTCATCGCTTCGGAATCGCCCGAACCCGTGCGCGGCGAATTCCGTCGCATGGTCGAGGCGCAGCAGGTGGGCATCTCCATCCCGGACGCTGCCTTGCGCATGACCGAGACAATGCCATGTCCCGAAGCCGGCTTCTTTGGCATCGTCATCCAGATTCAGAGCCAGGCGGGCGGCAATCTCTCCGAAGCGCTGGGCAATCTGTCGCGCGTGCTGCGCGACCGCAAGAAGATGAAGGCCAAGATTCAGGCGCTGTCGATGGAAGCCAAGGCCTCGGCCGCGATCATCGGTTCGTTGCCGGTCGTTGTCGCCGTGCTCGTCTTCTTCTCGAGCCCGAACTACATCATGCCGTTGTTTGTCACGAGCACCGGCCACCTCATCCTCGGCATTTCAGGCGTGTGGATGGCGATCGGCATCTTTGTGATGCGCAAGATGATGAACTTCGAGGTCTAGGCCGATGACGGACCAGGTTGTTAAATCGCTTACCGATCCGTCCTTCCTCATCGCGCTGCTCGTCGCGATCGCGGTGTTCGCGACTGTGTTCACCGTCCTGCCGTCGTTGAGCGGAAATCCGCTCAAGGGGCGCATGAAGGCGGTTGCCCTTGAGCGCGACGAGCTGCGCGCCAAGCAACGCATGCGCCTTGCCGCCGAAGCCGACCGCCGCCACAAGGGCCTGCGCGAGCAGCAGTCGATCGGTATGCGCAACATCGTCGAGCGGCTCGACCTGCGCCGGGCACTCGTCGACGAAGCGACGCTCAACAAGCTGAAGATCGCCGGTTTCCGCGGTCAGAACCCGCTGACGCGCTTCCTGTTCTTTCGTCTGGTCCTGCCGTTCGTCGGCCTGATGCTGGGCATACTCTACATCTTCGTGCTTGGCGCGTTCCCCGACAAGCCGTTCCTGATGAAGGTTTTCATCTGCATCGTTCTGGCATATGCCGGCTTCTACGCACCGGTGCTTTACGTCAACAACCGAGCCACCAAACGCAAGCAGTCGATCCAGGCGGCCTGGCCGGATGCGCTGGATTTGCTGTTGATCTGCGTCGAATCGGGCATGTCGGTGGAATCGGCGCTCCGCAAGGTTGCCGACGAGATCGGCGCGCAGTCTGTCGATCTCGCCGAGGAGTTCGTGCTCACCAATGCCGAGCTGTCCTACCTCACCGAACGCCGTCAGGCCTATGAAAACCTGGCCGGCCGTACAGGGCTTGATTCGGTCAAGTCCATCACCCAGGCGCTGATCCAGGCCGAGCGTTATGGCACGCCCGTCGCGCACGCGCTGCGCGTCCTGGCGGCCGAAAGCCGCGACATGCGCATGAACGCTGCGGAGAAGAAGGCGGCCGCACTGCCGCCCAAGCTCACCGTGCCGATGATCCTGTTCTTCCTGCCGGTGTTGTTTGCCGTCATCCTCGGCCCAGCCGGCATGCAGATCAGTGAGCGCGGCCTGATGGGCGACAAGCAGCAGTCAAGCAGCGAGTAGGGCAGCACCCTTCATCGAGGCACAAAAAAGCCGCGTCATGACGCGGCTTCTTGCATTGGGTCAGACGGTTCCGTCAGTTCTTCTTCGACTTGTCGTCCGCCTTGATCTGGTTCCATGCATTCTGCTGGGCCAGCATGCCCCTGAGGTAGCTGACATTGGCCTGCGCCTGCTCGGGCGAAAGCTCCTGGCTGGCAATCTGTTCGGCCTCGTCGAAGCGGCCCTGGAGCCCGACGGCAAGCGCCAGGTTCTGGCGCACGCGGCTGTCGGCGTCAGGCTGCGAAGCGGCCGAGCGGAGATAGGTCTCGGCCGATTTCAGGTCGCCTTCGAGCACATAGGACATGCCGAGATTGGACAGCACCGACGGTTCGTTCGGCTTGAGGTCGAGCGCCTTGCGATAGAGACCGCGCGCATCCTGGGTCTGGCCAAGCTGGTCGAGGATCGCGGCTTCCGCCGACACCAGCTTCCAGTCGGGATATTCAGGTGTCTGGGCGCGCCGCACGGCATCGAGCGCCGGCTGGAATTGTCCCGAGGCGGCGAGCGCCTTGCCATAGGCTGCGAGCACGTCGCGATCCTTGGGATAGCCGATGGCGAGCTTGCGCATCACCGCCAGCGACTGGTCGGTCTGACCCTTGATCTGCAACGCCGAGGCATATTGCAGTGCCACCGGCTTGTTGTTGGGGTCGCGGGCATAGGTCCGTCCGATCTGGTCGACGGAGCCGCCGATCGCACCCGTCGACATTGTGTCGACCGCTTTGCCGCGTCCGATCGAGCCGGTCGTCATCCTGGAGGCGCCGCAGCCGGCGACGCTTGCCATCAGCAGCGTCAGCAAAGCCATTCGGGCGAGGCGTTTTCCCGTTGCGTTCATCGAGCGATTGGTCAACATCGGCGACGGGTCTCCATTCGTTCGCGTGGCCGTTCACAGGCCATTTCCCGCTTTGGAGAAATATTCTGTTAACCCTAACGGATGGTTAAGAACGCCTGACGGCACAGCCATCCGAGACTGAAGGAAGCCGAAATGCCGGTCGAACTGTTCGAGCAAAAGCCCTCCGACGCACTGCCGATCCACCTTGTCGCCAAGGGCGGTCTCGAAAATGCCGGGCTCGCTGCTGACGTCTTGGCCTGGGCCAATGCCAACGGCTTCGCCGGCGAGGCTGGAAAGGTGCTGGCAATCCCCGGCGCGGATGGCAGGCTTGCCGGAGCGCTGTTCGGCATCGGCAATGGCGACAGCGGGCTTGCCTTCGGCGCGCTTGCGCGCAACCTGCCCGAAGGCAACTGGCACTTCCAGGGCGCGCCGGCGCGGCCTGAACTGGCAACATTGGGTGCTTCCCTCGGGGGCTATGTCTTTACCCGCTACGGCAAGAAGCCGGGCAGGGCGCTTGGCCTCGAACTGCCCGCCGGTGTCGACATGGCACGGCTGCACCGCATCGTTGATGCGGTGTTCCTCGTCCGCGACCTGGTCAATACGCCGACCAACGACATGGGCCCGTCGGCGCTCGAAGCCGCGGTGCGCAAACTCGCCGGCGTCCATGGCGCCGACGTCAAGGTGACGCTCGGCGACGACCTTCTCACGCACAACTTCCCGATGATCCATGCTGTCGGCCGCGCCTCCGACGATGCGCCGCGCCTGATCGACCTGAGCTGGGGTCCCCAGGATGCACCCAAGGTCACGCTGGTTGGCAAGGGTGTCTGCTTCGACACCGGCGGCCTCGACATCAAGCCGGCATCCAGCATGCTTCTGATGAAGAAGGACATGGGGGGCGCCGCCAACGTCCTCGGCCTCGCCTCGATGATCATGGCGGCCCGGCTCAACGTCCGGCTGCGCGTGCTCATCCCGGCGGTCGAGAACGCGATCTCGGCCAACGCCTTCCGGCCGGGCGACGTGCTGCAGAGCCGCAAGGGCATATCAGTCGAGATCGGCAACACCGACGCCGAGGGCCGGCTGGTGCTGGCCGATGCGCTCGCCCTTGCCGATGACGAGCAGCCGCAAATGCTGATCGACATGGCAACGCTGACGGGTGCCGCGCGGGTGGCGCTCGGCCCCGACCTGCCGCCTTTCTACACCGACGACGAAGCACTCGCTGCCGATCTTGCCGCCGCATCGGTCACCGTCGAGGACCCGATCTGGCGCATGCCTCTGTGGAAGCCTTATGATTCGAAGCTGTCGTCGAAGATCGCCGACATGAACAACGTCACCACGGACGGTTTCGCCGGCTCGATCACCGCCGCCCTGTTCCTCAAGCGCTTCGTCGAGAAGACGCCAGGCTGGGCGCATTTCGACATCTTCGCCTGGAACCCGAGCGATCGTCCGCACGGTCCGACCGGCGGCGAAGCCCAGGCCATCCGCGCGCTGGAAAAGGTCATTTCGGCACGGTTTGGGTGAAATTGCCCTCATCCTCACCCTGACCCGTGACGGTGGAGGGGCATCGGCGTAGCCGCTTATCCTTCTCCCCGTATTGCGGGGAGAAGGCGCTGGCAGGCGGATGAAGGGCGGTGCGAGATATCCGCCTTGCCCGCGTCGCAAATTCCTCATTAAATGAAACGGAACCGAAACAAATCTAATGGATGCTGGCGTCATGCCGATCGCGTTGCGTCCGAGCCAGTCGCTGAGACTGCTGCAGCAGTTTTCCCTGTCCGAGGTGCGCGACGACGCACCCGACCTGACTTTGCGCCAGATGGCGATCCTGCTCACCATTTATCTCGACCCGCCGCCGCACACGGTGCGCGGGTTGGCGGCTCGCCTTGGCGTCAGCAAGCCCGTTATCACTCGCGCCCTCGACACCATGGGCGCGCTCAAGCTGGTGTCGCGCCACCGCGACGAGAGCGACAAGCGCAACGTGCTCATCCGGCGCACTGTTGAAGGCGCGCTCTATGTCGAGCGATTGGGCGATGCTATCATTGCCAAAGCCATGGAGCTTCCGATTTGACCGCCCGCGACAGCCGCCTTCACGCCTTCCGACCCGATCTCGCCGACGCCCGCCTGCAAGGCGAGGTCACCGCCGAGCGCTTCGTCGCCGGCCGTCCGGCGCGCATTTCCGCATCGGTCGCCGACGTCCGCAAGGCACCGCGCCCCGATTCCGGCCTCAACACCCAGCTGCTTTTTGGCGACGAGGTCGTTGTCTTCGAGGAAACCGAAGGCTTTGCCTGGCTCCAGGCTGAGCGCGACGGTTATGTCGGTTATGTCTCGTCAGGCGATCTTGCACCACGCGGCGCGGAACCGACCCATGTTGTCACCGCCTTGCGCAGCTTCGTCTATCCAGGTCCAGACATGAAGTCTCCGCGCAATGGCCAGCTCTCCATCGGCTCGCAGGTCACCGTTACCGGCTTCGCCGAAACGCGCGGCACGCGCTACGGGCTGCTGCCGTCGGGCGAGGCCGTGGTGCTGCAGCACCTGGCGCCGCTCGGCACCAAATCAGACGATTTCGTCGCTGTTGCCGAAAGGCTGATCGACACGCCTTATCTTTGGGGCGGTTTCAGCGCCTTCGGCATCGATTGCTCGGGCCTCGTTCAGTTGTCGATGCGCATGACAGGCCGCAAGGTGCTGCGCGATTCCGACATGCAGGAGGCGTCGCTTGGCACCCCGGTCGATGCAGGTGCCGAATTTTCCCAGCTGCGGCGCGGCGACCTGGTCTTCTGGAAGGGCCATGTCGCAATCATGACCGATGGCGAAAACATGATCCACGCCAACGGCCACACCATGACCGTTGCCCGTGAAGGCCTGCGCCAGGCCATCGACCGCATCGGCTACCTCTATGGCGGTCCGACCAGCTTCCGGCGACCGTGAGGGGCAATCAGCTTCGGGCGGTTTCGGGCTTTGTGATCGTGGAGAAGCGCTCCGCGCCCTGCGTTTTCTTGCTTTGGCAATTGATGGGGCTTCGGGGCCGCAGTCATCCCGGAAACCGGAGCGCAACCGGACCATCGTCAAGCACGGCCGGGTCTTCGTCCCAGCGACCGTCATGAATGCATCCGCGAACCCAGACCCCCGGCCGCGCCGATCAATGGCTCCCGGGTCTCGCTGCGCTCGCCTGGGATGACGGGCGCGACTAGCTTGCCCACAAGGGGAGAAGTGACGGCGCCCTCAATAGCCGGCGTTGCGGTCGACCACGTTCTCCAGCGCAGCCCCGCGTTCAAAGGCTTCCATCTGGCTAAGCATCGGCGCCACCAGATGCGCGGGGTCGGAGGTCGCCGCCGCGTGCGGGGTGACGAACACCTTGGGGTGGTTCCACAGCGGGCTGGTCTTGGGCAAGGGCTCGACCTCGAACACGTCGAGGCTGGCTTCCTTCAGCGTGCCGTCGTCGAGCGCGCGCAGGATGTCGGCGTCGCGCTGCAGCTTGCCGCGCCCTGCATTGATCAGCACGGCTCCGCCGAGGCCGTTGCGCCGGCGCAGTTCCTTGAGCAAGCCATAATTGATGATGCCCTTGGTCGTGTCGGTCAGCGGCAACAGCACGACGAGGATGTCGGTCGCGTTGAGGAACGGCACCAGCCCGGCATCGCCGGCAAAAGTGTTGATGCCGGCTAGTTCCTGCGGCCGACGACTCCAGCCATTGATGCGGAAGCCGACTGCCTTGAGCACGTCGGCTGCGGCGCGACCGAGATTGCCCATGCCCATGATGCCGACGGAGATGTCCTCGGCTGGCCGCTGCGGCGGCTCGTGCCAGGCTTTCTTGGTCTGCTGGGCGCGGTAGAGCTGGCCCTGGCGATGATGGTCGAGCACCCGCCACAGCACATACTCGCTCATGTGCTGGCTGAGATTGTCGGCAACCACGCGCACGATCGGCACATCGGGCAGGCCGGGGTCGGCAAAGACGTGGTCGACGCCGGCGCCGATCGAAAAGATCGCCTTGAGGTTCGGCAGCTTGGCGAGCGTGCCCGGCTTCTGCTTCCACACAACCGCATAGTCGATCGAAGGGTCGGCAGCGCCATCGGGTTCGAGCACTACCTCGCGCTCCGCCGACAGCAGCTCATACCAGCGCTGCGGGTTGAACCCGGTGATCGAAAGAAGGATCTTGCCCTTGGCCTTGGTCGACATGCTCTTCCCTTGCGCCTGCTATTCGCTGACCACACCTGTCGGCGCCGTCTCGATCCGGAATGCCGCCGAGATCAGCGCCCGAGTGTAGTCGGTTTGCGGGCGCTCGAAAATCTGTTCGGAGGGTCCCGCCTCAACCACCTTGCCATTGCGCATGACGATAACCTCGTTGGCCAGCGCCCGCACCACCTTGAGGTCGTGGCTGATGAACAGATAGGCAAGGTCGTGCCTGGCCTGCAGGTTGCGCAGCAGGTCGACGACCTGTGCCTGCACGCTCATGTCGAGCGCCGAGGTCGGCTCGTCGAGCATGACGAAGCGCGGCTTGAGCACCATGGCGCGCGCAATGGCGATGCGCTGGCGCTGGCCGCCGGAAAACTCATGCGGATAGCGGAAGCGCGTTTCGGGATCGAGGCCGACTTCGCGCAGCACATCGACGACCTTCTGGTCGCGCTCGGCTGCCTTCAGCCGGGGCTCGTGGATCTTGAGCCCTTCCTCGATGATGTCGGCCACCGACATGCGCGGGCTGAGCGAGCCGAACGGGTCCTGGAACACGATCTGCATCTCGCGGCGCAGCGGGCGCATGGCGCCGAAGCTGAACTTGTCGATCTCGCGGCCTTCGAAATCGATCCGGCCCTGCGACGAGATCATGCGGGTCAAGGCAAGCCCCAGTGTCGTCTTGCCGGATCCGGATTCGCCGACGACGCCGACGGTCTGGCCAGCGCGCACCGCAACGTCGATGCCGTCGACGGCCTTCACGTGGTCGACGGTCTTGCGGAAAAAGCCTTGCTTGATCGGGAACCAAACCTTGACGTCCGAGCCCTGCATCACCGTCTTGGCCGACACGTCGACAACCGGCGGCTTGCCCTTCGGCTCGGCAGCCAGCAGGTGGCGCGTGTAGCTGTGCTGCGGATTGTCGAAAATCTCCTTCGTCGGCCCGCTTTCGACGATCTGGCCCTTGGTCATGACGCAGACCCGGTCGGCGATGCGCCGGACGATGCCGAGGTCATGGGTGATGAACAGCATCGACATGCCCTTGCGGGCCTTCAGTTTGGCGAGCAGCTCGAGAATCTGCGCCTGGACCGTGACGTCGAGCGCCGTCGTCGGCTCGTCGGCGATCAGCAGTTCCGGTTCGTTGGCTAGCGCCATGGCGATCATCACGCGCTGACGCTGGCCGCCGGAGAGCTGGTGCGGATAGGCGTCGAGGCGCTTCTTCGGGTCGCGGATGCCGACCTCCTCGAGCAGTTCGAGCGTGCGCGCCTTGGCCTGCCGCTCGCCCATGCCCTGGTGCAGCGACAGCACCTCGACGATCTGCTGCTCGATCGTGTGCAGCGGGTTGAGCGAGGTCATCGGCTCCTGGAAGATCATGGTGATCTTGTTGCCGCGCACCTTGCGCAATGCGTTCTCGTTCAGGGAGAGCAGGTCCTGGCCGCCAAACATCATCTTGCCCGACGGGTGGCTTGCCGGCGGATAGGGCAGGAGCTTGAGCACCGACAGGGCCGACACCGACTTGCCGGAACCCGATTCGCCGACCAGCGCCACCGTCTCGCCCTTGGCGATGTCGAAGGAGATGTGGTCGACGGCCTTTGTCGTTGTGCCGCCCTGGCTGAAGGCGACCGACAGGTCCTGGACGGAGAGGAGAGGGGCGGCGCTCACTTGAACGTCTTCCTTGGATCGAAGGCGTCGCGGGTCGCCTCGCCGATGAAGATCAGCAGCGACAGCATCACCGAGATGACGACGAAGCCGGACAAACCGAGCCACGGCGCGTTGAGATTGCGCTGGCCTTGCTTGAGCAGTTCGCCGAGCGAGGCCGAGCCGGGCGGCAGGCCGAAGCCGAGGAAGTCGAGCGACGTCAGCGTCGAGATCGAGCTGTTGAGGATGAAGGGCAGGAATGTCAGCGTCGCCACCATAGCGTTGGGCAGCAGGTGGCGGAAGATGATGGTGCGGTTGGGCACGCCGAGCGCTCGCGCGGCGTTGACGTATTCGAAATTGCGGGCGCGCAGGAACTCTGCCCGCACCACGCCGACCAGCGCCACCCAGGAAAACAGCAGCATCAGCCCAAGCAGGATGAAGAAGCCCGGCGGCAGGATCGCCGCGACGATCAGCAGCAGATAGAGCACCGGGATCGCCGACCAGATTTCGATGAAGCGCTGGAACAGAAGGTCAGTCCAGCCGCCGAAATAGCCCTGCATGGCGCCTGCGGTCACGCCGATCAGCGCCGAGCCGGCGGTCAGGATCAGGCCAAACAGCACCGAGATGCGGAAGCCGTAGATGACGCGGGCGAGCACGTCGCGGGCCTGGTCGTCGGTGCCGAGCCAGTTCCAGTTGCCAACAGTGCAGTTGGGATCGTCGACGCCAAGCGGATAGCGTTGGCACCGCACGTCCTTGGCATACATCCAGGACGGCTTGGCGGGTGCCGCCTCGGGGATTTCGTTGTTGGTGGTGCGGTAGGAATAGCGGACCGGCGGCCAGATCGCCCAGCCATTGGCCGCGATCGCCTCCTGCACCAACGAGATGCGGTAGTCGGTAACAGGCAGGAAGCCCTCGTCGCCGAGGAAGGTCTCCTCGCCATAGTCGCTGATAACAGGCGAGTAGAACTCGCCCTTGAAGCGGATCAGAAGCGGCCGGTCGTTGGCGATCAGTTCGGAGAACAGCGACAGCACGAACAGCACGAGGAAGATCCACAGTGACCAGTAACCGCGGCGGTTGGCCTTGAAGCTCAGCCAGCGCCGCTTGTTGATCGGCGAGAGCCAGGGCCGCTTGACCGGCACGGATACGGTGTCGACCGCCGACATCAGACGTCCCTCCGTTCGAAATCGATGCGCGGGTCGATCCAAGTGTAGAGCAGGTCGGAGATCAGGGCGACGAACAGCCCCATCAGCGAGAAGATGTAGAGATTGGCGAACACCACGGGGTAGTCGCGGTCGAGCACGGAACGGAAGCCGAGCAGGCCGAGCCCGTCGAGCGAGAAGATGTTCTCGATCAAGAGCGAGCCGGTGAAGAAGGCGGAGATGAAGGCACCCGGGAAGCCGGCGATGACGATCAGCATGGCATTGCGGAAGACATGGCCGTAGAGCACCCGGTGCTCGGACAGGCCCTTGGCGCGTGCGGTGACGACATATTGCTTGCGGATCTCGTCGAGGAACGAGTTCTTGGTCAGGAGCGTCGTGGTGGCGAAGGCCGACAGCACCAATGCCGTCAGCGGCAGCGCGAGGTGCCAGAGATAATCGAGCACCTTGCCGCCGAGCGACAACTGGTCGAAATTCTCGGAGGTCAGCCCGCGCAGCGGAAACCAGTCGAAGAACGAACCGCCAGCAAACAGCACCATTAACAGGATGGCGAACAGGAAGGCCGGGATGGCGTAGCCGATGATGATGATGCCGCTGGTCCAGATGTCGAAGCTCGAACCATCCTTGACCGCCTTGCGGATGCCGAGCGGGATCGAGATCATGTAGGACAGCAGCGTGATCCAGATGCCAAGCGAGATCGATACCGGCATCTTTTCGAGGATCAGGTCGAGCACCGAGACGTCACGGAAATAGCTCTCGCCGAAATCGAAGCGAACGTAGTTCCACAGCATCATGAAGAAGCGTTCGAGCGGCGGCTTGTCGAAGCCGAACTGCTTTTCAAGCTTGGCGATGAACTCGGGATCGAGGCCTTGCGCGCCGCGGTATTTGGACGAACCCTCGCCGCCTGCTGGATCGAAATTGGTGTTGCCGCCGAGATCGCCGCTGCTGCCCGACAGACGGTCGGCGGCGTCGCCGCCCTGGCCGGTCAGCTTGGCGATGACCTGCTCGACCGGTCCGCCCGGCGCGAACTGGATGACGGCAAACGAGATCGCCATGATGCCGAACAGGGTCGGGATCATCAGGAGGATGCGGCGGAGGATATAGGCGCCCATCAGGCGAAGCCCCTCGAACGGAGCGTGGGTTCAGTCCTAGAAATCTCAGGTCTTGCCAATACGTGCAGCCTTGTCCTTGTCGAACCACCACAGCGCCTCGACGGGAAAGCCGAAGTCCGGCTTCGGCTCCTTATAGCCGAACATGTCCCAGAAGGCGGCGCGGTGATTCGCCGAAAACCAATTTGGAATCCAGTCTTGCCGGGCGCGCAAGAGCCGGTCGAGCGCGCGCATGGCAACCGTCAGCGTTTCGCGATCCTTGGCCGCACCCACGGCGTCGATCAGCGCGTCGACGGCAGGATCGGCAGTGCCGGGCAGATTGGTCGAGCCCTGCAACTTGGCCGAGCGCGAGTGGAACAGCCCGTCGATCTCGTCGCGGCTGGGCGTCGCCGAAAACCCGGCCGCCGCCGAAATGGCATCGTAGTCGAAGCTTGTCTGCCGGGCCTGATACTGGGTCGAATCGACCAGGCGCAGCGTAGCCTCGATGCCGATCGCCTTCATGTTTTCAGCCCAGGGCGAGTACACACGCACGAAAGCGTCGTCGTCGACGAGGATTTCGAGCGTCAGCGCCTCGCCCTTGTCGTTGCGCAGCCTGCCATCCTTGCGGACCCAGCCGGCGTCGGAGAGCAGCTTCGAGGCCTGGCCGAGCAGCTTGCGGTCGCGGCCCGAACCGTCCGACGGCGGCTGCAGCACGGCTTCGCCGAAGGTCTCGTCGGGGATGCGGCCGCGGAACGGTTCGAGCAGCGCCAGTTCGGCTGGGGAGGGCAGGCCCTCGGCCTTGTAGGCCGATTTCTCGAATGTCGACTGCGAGCGTTCGTAGGAACCATAGAACAGGTTGCGCTTCGTCCATTCGAAATCGAAGCACAGGGCAATTGCCCGGCGCACGCGGGGATCGCGGAAACGCGCGCGGCGCTGGTTCAGCGCCATCGCCTGCATCGTTGGTCGCTTTTCGCTGGGAAACTCGCGCTTGATCACCTTGCCGGCCGTGAAGGCGGGGAAATCGTAGCCGGTGGCCCAGATGCGCGCCGTGGCTTCCTGGCGGAAATGGATGTCGCCTTTCTTGAAGGCTTCGAACGCTGCCTGCCGGTCCTGGTAGAATTCGACGCGGATGCGGTCGAAATTGTAGAGGCCGCGGCTGACCGGCAGGTCGCGGCCCCAATAGTCGGCGACGCGCTCGTATTCGATGGACTGGCCGGGCGACACGCGGCCGACCTTGTAGGGGCCTGAACCGAGTGGCGCCTTGAGCTCCGACGCGTCGAACGGGTGGGTCTCGAAGAAGGCTTTGGCCGGAATGGCGTAGGTCGCGACATCAAGGATGGTGCGGTCCGACTGCTTGCCGTCGAAGGTCAGCCGCAGCGTATGCGGGTCGAGCGCCTTCGCCTCCTTGAGATGGCTGAGCGGCAGAAGCAGGTTGGGATGCCCGTCCTTCTTGAACAGGTCGAAGGCAAAGACCGCGTCGTCGGCGGTGAACGGCGTGCCGTCGTTGAAGCGCGCCTCGGGCCGCAGCGCGAAGTCGAAGCTGTTGCGGTCGTCGGAAATCGTCACCGAACTGGCGAGCAGGCCGTAGATTGCATCGGGCTCGTCGATCGCCCGCACCATCAGTGAATCGTAGCAAAGCTCCATGCGCGGCGGCGCGTCGCCCCTGGCGACGAAGGTGTTGAGCGTGTTGAAGGTCAGCGGGCTCTGGTTGAAGTACCAGTAGTTCGGCGAAAAATTGAATGTGCCGCCCTTGGGCGCGTCGAGATTGACGAAGTCGAAATGGGTGAAGTCGGGGCCGTATTTCAGGTCGCCGAAGGCCGACAACCCGTGCAGTCCGGTGCCGGTCGGGCTCGCCGCGAAGGCGCGCCCCGGGATGAAGGGGGCGGCCGCTGCAGCTGCGCCGAGCGCGAGGAAGTCCCTGCGGGGGATGCGCGCGCTCAATTGACGCCCTTGTATTTGGCGGCCAGCGCCGCTTCCTTGTCCTTGTCGATCCACCATGAATTGATATCAGCGCCGATGAAGCCCGGCTGCTTGTCGGGAATGCCGAACTTGTTCCAGTAGGCCAGCCACAGCACCGAGCGGTGGTATTGCGGCACGACGTAATAGTTCCACAACAGCACGCGATCGAGCGCATGGGTGGCGGCCAAGAGGTCATCGCGGTCGGTGGCGAAGATGACGCGCTCGACCAGCGCATCGACGATAGGGTCGTTGATGCCCATGACATTGCGCGAACCGGGCTTGGCTGCGGCCTTCGACCCCCAGAAATCGCGCTGCTCATTGCCCGGCGACGACGACTGGTTGAGGATCGTCGTCGTCACGTCGAAATCGTAATTGTCGATCCGGTTGACGAACTGGCTGGTGTCGACCATGCGCAGCGTCGCATCGATGCCGAGCCGGCGCAGGCTATCGATGAAGGGGCTCGCTATGACCTCGTCGGTGGCGTCCTTGCCGAGGAATTCGATCTTGAACTGCTCGCCCTTGTCGTTCATCAGCTTGCCGCCCTTGGCGCGCCAGCCGGCCTCGGCGAACAGGCCGATCGCCTGACGGAGATACTGCCGCTCGGCCTGCGGCGTGTCGTAGACCGGCAGCTTGAACTCCTCGGTGAACAGCTCCGGCGGCAGCTTGTCCTTGTACTGCGTCAACAGCTCCAGTTCCTTGCCGGCGGGCAAGCCGCTCGAGGCCAGGTCCTGGCCCTGGAAATAGCTGTTCGTGCGGGTGTTGAGCCCGAAGAACAGGGTTCGGTTCATGTATTCGAAATTGTAAGCCAGCGTCAGCGCCTGCCTGACGCGGCGATCCTGGAACTGCGGGCGGCGTAAATTGAGCGCATAGCCTTGGAATGGCTCGCCCGAGGTCGTCTTGAATTCCTTCTTGATGACGTCACCTGCCTGGAGGGCGGGGAAATTATACTGCGTCGACCAGCGCCGCGAGCTGTTCTCCGGCTTGATGTCCTCCAGGCCGCCCTTCTTGAAGGCTTCCCATTCGGCGTTGTCGTCGAGGAAGTAAGCGTAGCGGCGCTTGTCGAAGTTGTTGCGCCCGACATTGACCCCGACATTTGCGCCCCAATAGTCGGGCACGCGGGTCCAGACGATCTCGGTGCCCGGTTTGAAGCTCTCGACCTTGTAGGCGCCCGAGCCCAACGGAATCTCGAGCGTCGGCCGGGTGATGTCGCGCTTCTTGCCCGCAGCGTCGGTTCCTTCCCACCAGTGCTTGGGCAAGACCACCAGGTCGCCCATGATCTTGGGCAGTTCCCGGTTGCCTTTCTGGTTGAAGCGGAAGGTCACCTCGCGTTCGCCCGTCGCCACCGCCTCGGTCACGTTGACGTAGTACTGGCCATATTGCGGGCTGTTGGCCTTCAGGACATTGAAAGACCAGATGACATCATCGGTCGTGATCGGCTGGCCGTCATGCCATTTGGCGCGCGGGTCGAGCCGATAGGTCGCGTAGGAGTAGTCTGCCGGAAACTTGTAGGCATCGGCGATCATCGGGTGGCTGGTGCTGGGCTCGTCTATCGACTGTTCCATCAGCGTTTCATAGATCAGTCCGCCGCCAAAGCCGACGAAACCGGCTGCCGGCAAGCCCTTGATGATGTAGGGATTGAAGCTGTCGAAGGTGCCCGGCGTCGTCGAGTTCAGCGTGCCGCCCTTGGGCGCGTTCGGATTGACGAAATCGTACTGCTTGAAATCCTGGCCGTATTTGGAAACGCCGTTCAGGGTTGACGAGGTCTGCCATTCCTGGGCGTTGGCAGGTGCCGTCGACAGGGCCGCAACGGCGAGACCTGCAATCGCAAGAAACCTGGTCAGGCAAGCCTTCATCAAAATCCCCTTCGCCCGGTGCTTCGCGACACTCTAATTCATTCCCGGCGCATGGAAACCGGCCGTTCGACAAATGTCGCCTTATGTTTGCGCCAGGCAACAAAAAAGCCGGGCTAAACCCGGCTTTTTCAAGATGCGAAGATTACAAATCGCTTAGTGAGCGGTGGCCGGAGCGGCGCCCTCTGCAGGAGCCGCAGGGGCTGCGCCTTCAGCCGGAGCTGCGGCAGGCGTGGCGGCCGGAGCAGCGTCAGCCGCGGGCATCGGTGCCGGGCTGTCCGACTGCGAATTCAGGTAGGCGATCAGGTTTGCGCGCTCGTCATCCTTCTTGATGCCGGCGAAGCCCATCGCGGTGCCCTTGATGTAGCCCTTGGGCGACGCCAGGAAGTGGTTGAGGTGCTCGAAGTCCCAGACGACCTTGCCGCCTTCCGAGAATTCCTTCATCGAGCCCGAATAGCCGAAGCCCTCATGCGAGGCGATCGGACGGTTGACCACGCCCCACAGGTCCGGACCGACCTTGTTCGGGCCGCCCTTCTCGATCGAGTGGCAGGCAGTGCACTTCTTGAACACGGCGGCACCCGCCTCGGCGTTGGCGCTGGCCAGGAGCTGGGCGATCGGTACGGCAGCTGGAGCAGCCTCGCCGCCGCCGGCACCTGCGCCGCCTTCTTCAGCGGCTTCGATGGCAAAGCCGGGCTTCTCTGGAACCGGGGCTGCGAAGATCGCGTCCGACACCAGCGAGATGGAGAACACCACAAAGGCAGTACCCAGCAGACCGCCAAGCACCTTGTTCATTTCAAATGAGTCCATACGCCCCTGGCTCCCTTATCCGGCCGATCACCATCCTCTGCGATCGCTGCCGTTCGTCGGTATCGTC
The DNA here is from genome assembly GCF_025628925.2 of Aminobacter sp. NyZ550. Taxonomy (NCBI): domain Bacteria; kingdom Pseudomonadati; phylum Pseudomonadota; class Alphaproteobacteria; order Hyphomicrobiales; family Phyllobacteriaceae; genus Aminobacter; species Aminobacter sp. NyZ550. The sequence goes on along the minus strand of NZ_CP114190.1, from coordinate 5,471,726 downwards.
TGTCGCCCGGCTGGCCGGGTCAAATCGCGCGGAAACTAGGTCTTTTGCTTGCCGGTTGCAACACCTATAAGGGCCCTTCCAGTGAGACCTTTTGACACTTTCCAACACCATTTAGAAACAGTCGCCAAGCCATGTCCACCCTTGTCCTGATCCCCGCCCGCATGGCCTCGACACGCTTGCCGGGCAAGCCATTGGCCGACATCGCCGGCCGGCCGATGATCGTCCACGTAGCGGCCCGCGCGTCCGAATGCGGGCTCGGCCGCGTGGTCGTGGCGACCGACAGCGACATGGTCGCGGAAACGGTGCGGGCGCACGGCTTCGAGGCGGTCATGACACGCGCCGACCATGAGTCGGGTTCGGACCGCATCTTCGAGGCACTGACGACGCTCGATCCGAAGGGTACGGTCGACATGGTCGTCAATGTCCAGGGTGACCTGCCGACGATCGATCCCGCGATCATCCAGGCAGCACTTCGGCCGCTGGAGGACGAGTCGGTCGACATCTCGACACTCGGTGTCGAAATCACCCGCCACGAGGAAAAGGTCGATCCCAACGTTCCCAAGATCATCGGTTCGCCACTGTCGGCCGGGCGGATGAGGGCACTCTACTTCACCCGTGCGACGGCGCCCTGGGGCGACGGCCCGCTCTATCATCATGTCGGGCTCTATGTTTACCGCCGCGCAGCGCTCGAACGCTTCGTCGGGCTCGGCCCGTCGCCGCTGGAAAAGCGCGAGCGTCTCGAGCAACTGCGCGCGCTGGAAGCCGGCATGCGCATCGACGTCGAAATCGTCGACACCGTGCCGCTGGGCGTCGACACGCCGGAGCATCTTGAACGCGCGCGCGAACTTCTCTCGAACTAGAACAGACAGGCCGACCATGCCGACGACGACCAACAAGATTTCCTTCCAGGGCGAGCCGGGCGCCAATTCCGACACCGCCTGCCGCAACATGTTCCCCGACATGGAGCCGCTGCCCTGCGCGACCTTCGAAGATGCCTTCAACGCGGTGGAGACCGGCAAGGCCGATCTCGCCATGATCCCGATCGAGAACACGATCGCCGGCCGTGTCGCCGACATCCATCACCTGTTGCCTGAATCGAAGCTGCACATCGTCGGCGAGTATTTCCTGCCGATCCATTTCCAGCTGATGGTCCTGCCGGGCGTTCAGCGTTCCGAGATCAAGACCGTCCACAGCCACATCCACGCGCTCGGCCAGTGCCGCAAATACATCCGCAAGAACAGCTGGAAGCCGGTGATCGCCGGTGACACCGCGGGTGCCGCCAAGCTGGTGTCCGAGGTCAAGGACCGGACGATGGCGGCGCTCGCGCCGCGTCTCGCCGCCTCGCTCTATGGCCTGGACATACTGGAAGAGAATGTCGAGGACACCGACAGCAACGTCACGCGCTTCGTCGTCCTGACCAAGAACAAGCAGTGGGTCGAGCGTCCGAGCCAGGATGCCAAGATGATGACGACCTTCATGTTCCGCGTCCGCAACGTACCGGCGGCGCTGTACAAGGCGATGGGCGGCTTCGCCACCAACGGCGTCAACATGACCAAGCTGGAGAGCTACCAGCTTGGCGCCTTCACTGCGACGCTGTTCTACGCCGACATCGAGGGCCATCCGGAGGACCCGGGTGTCACCCACGCGCTGGAGGAGCTGCGCTTTTTCTCACGCGAGGTGCGCATCCTCGGCGTCTACCCGGCGAGCGATTCCCGCGAGGCGTGGCAGGTCGCCGACTGAGCATTTCAGTCAGCCCTCGTCCGCCCGGGCGTGGATGAGCTGGTAGGCGATGGCATGTCCCGGCGGCACCCCGGAGCTCGCCGGGATGGGTGCCGGCGCGCAACCGCAGGACCTCCGCCAGGCCACTATCGTCTCGTCTCACCACAGATTGAATTGTGCGTTCGCTACACCTGGCGCAGCATCGGCTGGCTAGGACAAGCCCATGGGCACGGCTGCCATCCAGGGAGAATTGTGGGGCGCCAAGGCGCGCGACTGGGCCGAAGTCCAGGAACCCGCATGGCGGCCGGTGTTCGAAAATGTCACGACGCTGGTCGGCGTCGGGCGAGGTAAGAGGCTGCTCGATGTCGGCTGCGGCGCCGGTGGATTGCTAAGTCTTGCGCGAGAGCGTGGCGCGGCCGTCGCAGGCCTCGACGCGTCGGAAGCGCTGGCGGCCATCGCACGACAGCGCTTGCCTGACGCCAGCATCGAAGTCGGCGAGATGGAGGAATTGCCCTTCGTCGACGGCGCCTTCGACATCGTGACTGGCATCAACGCTTTCCAGTTCGCAGGCGACATGGTCCGCGCCCTAAGCGAGGCGGCTCGGGTTTGCCACGGCCGCGGCATTGTTTTCATGCTGGTTTGGGGCCAGCGCGACAAGAGCCAGTTGCAGCTGGCAGCGATGAGCGCTCTCGGGCCGTTGCTGCCGCCTTCGCCCGCATCTGCTGTGCCACCGCTTTCGAACCCCGGGGTGATCGAGACGTTCATGAGCAGGGCCGGGCTTGAGCCGATCGATGACGGGCAACTTGACGCCACCATCGTCTTCCCCGGTAAGGACATAGCTTTGCGAGCCTTCGCTTCGGCCGGGATTGTCACGCGCGCCGAACGCCATTCGGGGGCCGACAGAGTCCGGGACGCGCTGGTCGATGCCATTGCGCCCTATGCACGCGCAGATGGTCAGGTCGCGCTCGCCAATCAGTTTCGCTGGGTGAAGGCGAGGCCTGCGCCCTAGTCGCTCTCCGCCCAGGTGCGGATGAGCTGGTGCGCGATGGCATGTCCCGGCGGCACCCTGAGCTCGCCGGGATGGGTGCCGGCGAGCATCTGCAGGACCTCCGCCCGGGGGAACCAGCGGCAGTCCTCAAGTTCGTCGGTGTCCCTTGAAATGTCCTCGTTCAGCGCCTCGCCATAGCAGCCGATCATCAGAGAGTAGGGGAACGGCCAGGGCTGGCTCGAATGGTAGACGACGCGACCGAGCCGGATGCCGGCTTCCTCGAGCGTTTCGCGCCGCACCGCCGCCTCGATGGTTTCGCCCGGCTCGATGAAGCCGGCGAGCGCCGAATAGACACCCGGCGCGAAATGCCGGCCGCGCCCCATCAGGCACTTGTCGCCCGACACCGTCAGCATGATGGCGACGGGGTCGGTGCGCGGGAAATGCTCGGTACCGCATCCCGTGCAGTGGCGCTTGTAGCCGCCGGCGCGCATTTCGGTTGCAGCACCACAGCGGCCACAGAAGCGGTGGCTGGCATGCCAGGCAAGCAGTGCCGCGCCCTGCGCCAGGGCGCCGAGACCGGCTTCGTCGGTCAGGCGTTGCGCCAGAATCGAGCGGAAGTCGATGGATTTGATGTGCTCCGGTAGGCCCTCCTGCTCCGCAGCGACGGGCAGGGCCAGCATGGCGATGTCGTCAGCGCGGCCGAGCAGGATCGCCTCGCCGGTCCCAGCCCCCAGCGCCTCGGCTGCCGCGCGCGAGAAATAGGGGGTGGCCGACCCGCCGCTGAAATCGAGCAGCAACCGCCCTTGCGCGACCAGAATCAGTCTCGCGCCGGGTTCGGCGAGGGCCTTCACAGCCGAATCGTCGCTGCGCTTTTCCGACTGGCGGTCGATGATGTTGCCGGAGAAGCCGAGGAAATGGCTGGCTTCACGCTGGGGGGCGTCGAACAGTCTGAAAGGCATCTGGAACTCTGGTGTGCGTCAGGGCAGCGTTATAGAGCCGACTTGATGCTCTCGGCAAACCGGTGGAGATCGTCGCGGCGATAGGGCTGGCGCACGCCATGGCCCCAGACCGGGCCGGGCCAGCCGGGATCGCCCTCGGTGCGCGCGACGACGTGAAAATGCAGTTGCCGCACGATGTTGCCGAGCGCGCCGCTGTTGATCTTGGCGCAGCCGGTTGCACGCTTCAGCGCATGCGCCACCATGTTGCTCTCGAAGGTCAGCATCGCCTGGTCGAGCGGGGTCAGGTCATGGATTTCCTCGACGCCGGGGCGCTGCGGCACCAGCACCAGCCAAGGCCAGCGCTGGTCGTTCATGACGCGCAATTCGCAAAGGCCGAGCCACATCAGCGGTTCGCTGTCGGCGTCGAGACGCGAATCCAGCGTAAACCCGGCCTTGAGCCCCGAAATCATTGGCGTTTCCCTTGTTTGATCGAAGGCTAGAGTGTGGCTGTCACGGCTGCAAGCGAATCATTGAAAAGGTTGGCCCTGAAACGTTGGCGCAGTGACGCACCGCGCGTTGCACCGATATGCTATGCGTCGAACGTCAGCGGAGATGCGCAATGTTTGCCGGTCAGCTTGCTCTGGTTCTCGCGGCCGCCTTTGCCGGTGCGGCATTCTACATCAATTTCGCCGAACAGCCCGCACGGCTTGGCCTCGACGACAAAAATCTGCTTGCCCAGTGGAAGCCGAGCTATGCCGCCGGCTTCACCATGCAGGCGAGCCTGGCATTCGCCTCCGGCATGCTCGGCCTTCTCACCGCCTGGCTGACCGCGGATTGGCGCTGGGTGGTGGGCGCCGCGCTGATGCTTGCCAATTGGCCCTATACGCTGCTTGGTATCATGCCGACCAACAAGCGCATCGAGGCTATACCGAACGAAGAGGGCGGTGTCGCATCCCGCAGGCTGATCGTGCATTGGGGCACGCTGCATGCGCTGCGCACCGGCCTCGGCATCGCGGCAACGCTTTCCTATCTCTGGGCGCTGAATTCCGGCGGTGCCTGATCGCCGCATCAACATGTCGCCCAAGGCTCTTGCAATTGGTGCGGCAATTGCCGATATGGAGGTTGGGAGGTTGGTGGTGGACGATCCACTCGCCAACCGGGTCAGGTCCGGAAGGAAGCAGCCCTAACGAGCCCGGAACGGGTCATTGTTCCAGCCTCCCGCCTCTTCGCCCTTCTCCGCGTCATTGACGGCGTTGCGCCGTGCGGGCGAAACTCGTTTCGCGGAATCGGCCCTCGTGGCCGTGGCAGGGGCGCCAATATCAACGGGCGAACGGGGCGGATGAGCGAAGCCGGACAGACCGATAAGACCAAGGACGGCGCCTATCGCGTTCTCGCACGCAAGTACCGTCCGGCGGATTTCACCGCACTCGTCGGCCAGGAGCCGATGGTCCAGACGCTCACCAACGCCTTTTCCTCGGGTCGTATCGCCCAAGCCTGGATGCTGACCGGCGTCCGCGGTGTCGGCAAGACCACCACCGCCCGCATCTTGGCGCGCGCGCTCAACTACAAGACCGCTGACATTGACCGCCCCTCGGTCGACCTGTCGGTGCTCGGCGAGCACTGCCAGTCGATCATGGAAGGACGCCACGTCGACGTCATCGAGATGGACGCCGCGTCCCACACCGGCATCGACGACATCAGGGATATCATCGACCGTGTCCGCTATGCGCCCGTGTCGGCGCGCTACAAGGTCTACATCATCGACGAGGTGCACATGCTCTCGACGCAGGCTTTCAACGGCCTGCTGAAGACGCTGGAAGAGCCGCCGCCCCACGTCAAGTTCATCTTCGCCACCACTGAAATCCGCAAGGTTCCGATCACGGTGCTGTCGCGCTGCCAGCGCTTCGACCTGCGCCGTATCGACGCCGGCAAGCTTGTCGGGCATCTCCGCAACATTGCCCGGCAGGAAGGCATTTCGGTCGAGGACGACGCGCTTGCCATGGTCGCGCGCGCGGCAGAGGGCTCGGCGCGCGATTCTTTGTCCATCCTCGACCAGGCCATTGCCCATGGCGGCGGTACGGTGACCACGGAAGCTGTACGCGCCATGCTCGGCCTTGCCGACCGGGCGCGGGTGGTCGACCTGTTCGAAAACATCATGAAGGGCGACATCGCCGCTGCCCTTGGCGAGCTGCGCGCCCAGTACGATACCGGCGCCGACCCGGTGGCTGTGCTCAACGATCTTGCCGAATTCACCCATCTGGTCACCCGCCTGCGCTTCGTGCCGTCGGCGGCCGACGACGCCTCGCTGTCCGAGGACGAGCGCAAGCGCGGCGTGGAATTCGCCCAGGCCTTGTCGGTGCGTGTGCTGTCGCGTGCCTGGCAGATGCTGCTCAAGGGCATTCCCGAGGTGCAGTCGTCCAATCGTCCGGTCAGTGCCGCCGAGATGGTGTTGATCCGGCTGGCGCATGCCGCCGATCTGCCCACTCTCGACGAGGCATTGAAATCCCTCGGCGACGCGCCGCCGCCGCCTTCCGGCGCACCGCGCAATGGCGGCATGCCCGCTGGCGGCGGCAATGGCGGAGGCGCTTCGGCCGTGTCGCAGGCGCGCATGCCGGTCAGCAATGGCGGCGGCCAGGCGATGCGCCTGGTTGAAAGCGCGCCAGCGCCTACGGCCTTTGTCGCGCCGACGCCGACGCCGGCGCCGGAACCGGTTGTCGATGCCGTGCCTGTGCGCACCATCGCCGAACTCGCGAACCTTGCCGAAGCCAATCGCGAAATGGCCTTCAAGGTGCTGATCCGCCGTGCCGTGCGCCCGGTGCGCATCGAGCCCGGCCATATCGAATGCAGCCTGACTTCGGACGCCCCGCGTACCTTCCTCAACGATCTGACGGTGAAGCTGAAGGCCTGGACCGGACGTCACTGGATGGTGTCGCTGTCCAAGGAAGAAGGCGGGCCGACGCTTGCCGAGATCGAGGCGACCAAGCGCGAAGTCGCGCTGACAGACGCCAAGGCGGACCCGACGGTGGCGGCGATCCTGGCGCGCTTTCCCGGCGCCAAGATCATCGACGTGCGGCTGCCGACAACACCGGATGCGCCCGATATCGATACCGACACCGAGTTGCAGCCCGATCCGGGCATCGGTCTCGACAATGACGACGACGACCCGTTCTGAGACGACCCGTTCTGAGACGAAAGGACAAAGACGATGAAGGATCTCCTCGGCCTGATGGGCAAGGCGAAGGAAATGCAGGCCAAGCTGCAGGCCATGCAGGAAGAAGTTGCCCTGCTCGAAGCCACCGGCCAGTCCGGCGGCGGCCTCGTGACGGTAACCCTGTCCGGCAAGTCGGAAATGAAGGCGCTGAAGATCGATCCGTCGCTGCTTAGGGAAGGCGAGGGCGAGATCCTCGAGGACCTGATCGTCGCCGCGCATAACGATGCCAAGGCCAAGGTCGAGGCGACGATGCAGGAAAAGACCAAGGCGCTGACCGCCGGCCTGCCGATCCCGCCCGGCATGAAGCTGCCGTTCTGAGAATAGGCAATAGCGAGTAGCCAATGGCGGTGCGGCGCTTGAGGTTCAGGCGCCGTTCCTGATCTATCTGTTCACTGTTCTCCTAGAATCTGGTCACGACGCTGATCCCCAGTCCTTCGAACCGGTCCATGGCCATCAGCGCCGCCGGGGCGTCGTCGAGGCTGATGTGCTTGCCGACCAGCAATTGCGGGGCAAGCTTGCCTGCCTCGATCATCTGCATCATCGCCTCGTAGCGGAACGCCTGCATGCCGTGGCTGCCGAGGATTTCGAGTTCATGGGCGATCACCTTGCCCATCGGGATCCTGGGATCAGCATGGTCGCCGAGCATCAGCCCGACCTGGACGTGGCGGCCACGCCGGCGAAGGTTGGCGATCGAGTTGTAGCAGGTGGCGGGATGGCCGAGCGCGTCGAGCGACAGATGCGCACCGCCCGCCGTGAGCTCGCGCACCGCGCCGACGACATCGGTCTCGCGTGAGGCATTGATCGTCGCCACCGCACCCATTTTCCTGGCAAAGTCGAGCTTCTCATCCGAGAGGTCGATGGCGATTGCATTGGCGCCCGACGCTGCCGCGATCATGATCGCCGACAGGCCGACACCGCCGCAGCCGTGCACTGCCACCCATTCGCCTGGCTTGACACGGCCCTGGTCGACGACGGCGCGGAACGAGGTGATGAAGCGGCAGCCGAGGCTGGCTGCGGTGACGAAATCCATGCTGTCGGGCAGCCGCACCAGGTTGGTGTCGGCGAAATCGACAGCGACATATTCGGCGAACGAACCCCAGGCGGTGAAGCCCGGCTGGAACTGGTGTTCGCAGACCTGGTGATTGCCCGAGGTGCATTCAAAGCAGCGTCCGCAGCCGCCGACGAAGGGCACGGTGACGCGGTCGCCGGCCTTCCAGCGCGTGACCTGCCGGCCGGCGGCGACGACGACGCCGGCGAGTTCGTGGCCCGGCACATGCGGAAGGGTGATGTCGGCGTCGTGCCCCATCCAGCCATGCCAGTCGCTGCGGCAGAGCCCGGTGGCCTCGACCTTGATCACCACGCCGCCGGGTGCAGGCGCTGGTTCGGCGACAGTCTGGACCTTCGGCGGTTGCCCAAATTGTTCGAACAGCACGGCTTTCATGGTCGCCTCCAACTGATTTTCGGCCGCCACGATGCGTGCCTTTGCCTGTCATTGACCTGACCATAACGACCGGCCGTCGCAGAGGCGAGCCCGGCCAGGAGGCGCTGTCTGCCGCTCGGCCATCATTTTGCCCGAAACGGGCGCATTCTTGCTGCAATCTGGGGACGTGGCGGGCTTACGAGAGGGGCGCTTTTGATCGCCAAAAATTGGAAGATGCCGATTTTGGTCGGCGTCGTCGCCTCGCCGTTCATCGTTTCCGGGTGCACCACCAGCAAGCTCGCTGACGGGATCACCACGAGCTCGGTCCGTTCGGGTTCCTACGCCTATTCGGCGAAGGACAAGGAATGCCTGGCGCGCGCGATGTTCTTCGAATCCAACCGCTCGAGCCGCGATGGCCTCGTTGCCGTCGGCAGTGTCGTCATGAACCGGCTCAAGTCGGGCGAATATGGTGACACTGTCTGCGGCGTCGTCGGCCAGAAGGGCCAGTTCGCGCCCGGCGTGCTGTCGCGGCCGATGAATTCGCAGGCACTGCCCGACGTGCAGGCGGCAGCAGAATCCGTGCTCAAGGGCGAGCGCCACCCCAAGGTGAAGCCAGAGGTGATGTTCTTCCATACCGCCGGGCTGAAGTTCCCCTACAAGAACATGCACTACACCACAGTTGCCGGCGGCAATGCGTTTTACGAGAAGCGTAGCCGGCGCAAGCTGCCCGTGGCCGAGCCGGACACGATGGTCGCTTCCGCCGCACAGCCGACGCTGCCGGGCGTCGTCGAGCAGCAGCCGACCACGGTCGCTTCTGCCGGCTCCGACGCGGCGTTGGCCAGCGCGATGTCGTTTCAGGCGACACCGGAAAACGCCGACGCGATCGGCGCGCTCATTGCGAGCCAGGAACGGCCGATGGAATGAGGGATAGCGAATAGTCAGTAGCGAGTGGAGGAAAGAGGCGGCGGCCGCTCCTCGGCCCACTATTCACTACTCACCATTGCCTAGTCGTTTTATATCGCTTCCATGTCCAAGCGAATCGCCGGTCCCGAGATCGAACGCCTGATCCAGCTTCTGGCCAAGGTGCCGGGGCTCGGCCCGCGTTCGGCCCGCCGCGCCGCCCTTCACCTGATCAAGAAGAAAGAACAACTGCTGGCGCCGTTGGCCGCCGCCATGGGCGAGGCGGTCGACAAGGTCAGGGTGTGCTCGACCTGCGGCAATGTCGACACCTCCGATCCGTGCATGATCTGCACCGATCCACGCCGCGACCCCACCACCATCATCGTCGTCGAGGACGTGTCCGACCTCTGGGCGCTGGAGCGGGCCGGCGCGATGAATGCGAAATTCCATGTGCTCGGCGGCACGCTGTCGCCGCTCGACGGCGTCGGCCCCGACCAACTGACCATCAGGCAACTGGTCACCCGCATCGCCGAGGGCGGGGTCAGCGAGGTGATCCTGGCCGTCAACGCCACCGTCGAGGGCCAGACGACCGCGCATTATCTGACCGACCAGCTCTCCGGTTTCGACGTCAAGGTGACGAGGCTGGCGCATGGTGTGCCGGTCGGCGGCGAGCTCGATTATCTCGACGAGGGCACGCTGTCGGCCGCATTGAAGTCGCGGACTGTGTTTTGACGTAATTGGCTTGCAGGGAGGCTGGATGAGACTTTCGGCATTGTATTCGCCTCTTCGCACCCTCTGGCCTGCCGGCCTCCCGCGCAAGGTGGGAGAACAGCTGTCGCCACCGTCTCCGCCATTCACCAACATCGCAGAAAGAGCGGCGAGCCCGAAGCTGCCGATCTCCCCCCTTGCGGGGGAGATGGCCGGCAGGCCAGATGGGGGTGCGAAGAGGCGCGCCGTTTCCGTCTTGGCTACCCTTGCCGCCGCGCTAATCGCCTTCGCCGCCCCCGCTTCCGCCGCCAGGATCGACGACCAGTTCCAGGCCTGGCTCGCCAAGGACCTCTGGCCCGAAGCCAAGGCCAAGGGAATCTCCAAAGCGACGTTCGACGCTGCGTTCCAGGGCGTGTCGCCCAATCTCAAACTGCCCGATCTCGTGCTCCCCGGCGAAAAGCCGAAGACACCGAAGAAACAGCACCAGGCCGAGTTCGGCTCGCCCGGCAACTACTTCTCCGAAAAGACGCTCGGTGCCGTCACCTCAGGCGGGCGCGCGCGGGCGGGCGCAAATGCGAAGACACTCGCTGCGATCGAAAAGCGTTTCGGCGTGCCAGGCGGCGTGGTGCTGGCGATCTGGGGGCGCGAGTCGGGCTTCGGTGCCGCCAAGATGCCGTACGATGCCTTCGAGGTTCTCGGCACCAAGGCCTTCCTGGCGACCCGCAAGGAGATGTTCCGCAAGGAGTTGCTGGCCGGTTTGGAGATGGTCGAACGCGGGCTGGTCAGTCGCAAGGCAATGCGCTCGTCCTGGGCTGGTGCACTCGGCCAGCCGCAGTTCCTGCCGACCTCGTTCCTGAAGCATGCCGTGGATTTCGACGGCGACGGCCGCGCCGACATCTGGAACTCGACGCCTGACACGCTGGCCTCCATCGCCAACTATCTCGTCCATTATGGCTGGGCAAAGGGCCGCGACTGGGGTTTCGAGGTGTCGCTGCCGGAGAGCGTCACCTGTGCTCTGGAAGGCCCCGACCAAGGCAAGAAGATCTCGGACTGGGCCGCGATGGGTATCACCCGCGTTGGCGGCAAGCCGTTCCCTCAGAATGAGGCACGGGCCGAGGGTTTCCTGATGATGCCGGCGGGGCGCAACGGCCCGGCCTTCATTGTCACGCCCAATTTTTATGTGCTCAAGGAATACAACGAGAGCGACGTCTACGCGCTGTTCATCGGCCACGGCGCCGACCGGATCGCGTCCGGCGACCGACGTTTCGTGGGCAACTGGGGCAAGGTCGACGGGCTCTACCGCTCTGACGTCGCCACGATGCAGCGCGGCCTGGAAAAGCTCGGCTACGACGTCGGCGGCGCCGACGGTCTGCCGGGCTTCAAGACGCGCCGGTCGATCGGCGACTGGCAGGCGAAGAATGGCCGTGCGGCGACATGTTTTCCCGACAAGGGCCTCCTCGAGGCGATGCGGTAATTTCCTTCGCACCGTTTACGGGAGAAGGTGGCCCGAAGGGCCGCATGAGGGGACGGTGCCAACTTCCGAGTTCAGCCCTGCCCCTCACTCTGCTGTGCTCGCAAGCTCGCTTGGCTTCCCTCTCCTCGTAAACGGGGCGAAGGAACGGCTACGCCGCCTTCGCCAATCTGGCACCGACTTCCGCAAGAATCTCATACGAACGCTTGCGTGATTGATGGTCGAACACCTGGGCGGTGACCATCAGTTCGTCGGCACCGGTACGCGCGATGAATGCCTCGACGCCGCGCCGGACCGTGTCGCGTGAGCCGACGACGGCGCAGGCAAGCGTCTGGGACAACATCTGGCGCGCGACGGGGTCGAGCTCGCGCTCATAGCCCTCGAGCGGCGCGGGCAGGCGGCCGGGGCGGCCGCTGCGCAGGTTGACGAAGGCCTGCTGTACCGAACTGAACAGAAGCTTCGCCTCGGCGTCGGTGTCGGCGGCGACGATGTTGATGCCGGCCATGACATAGGGTTTGGCCAATCGCTCCGACGGCTGGAAGCGCGAGCGGTAGATCTCGATCGCATGGTCGAGCTCCGAAGGGGCGAAGTGCGAAGCGAAGGCGTAGGGCAGGCCAAGCATGGCGGCGAGCTGCGCGCCATAGAGACTTGATCCCAGCACCCAGACTTCGACCTGCTCGCCCTCGCCGGGCACGGCGCGGATGCGCTGTTCGGGCGTTGCCGGATCGAAATAGCTCATCAGCTCGACGACATCCTGCGGGAAATTGTCGACGCCGGCCTCGAGATTGCGGCGCAGGGCGCGCGCGGTCAGCATGTCGGTGCCGGGCGCCCGGCCGATGCCGAGGTCGATGCGGCCGGGGTGCAGGGCGGCAAGCGTGCCGAACTGTTCAGCGATGACCAGCGGCGCGTGGTTGGGCAGCATGATGCCGCCGGCGCCGACGCGAATGGTGCTGGTGCCGGCCGCGACATGGGCGATGACGACCGAGGTCGCAGCACTGGCGATGCCGGCCATGTTGTGGTGTTCGGCCAGCCAGTAGCGGTGGAAGCCGAGCTTCTCGGCGTGGCGGGCGAGGTCGAGCGTGTTCTTCAGCGATTGGGCGGCAGTGCTGCCTTCGGTGACCGGCGAAAGGTCGAGGACGGACAAGGTGGTCATGAGGCAGCTCCGGCGGGTGAGGACCCGCCGGATATAGGGAGCGTCACCTGCGCAAACAAACCTTCCCGCCGAAGGTATGTTTTGGTCCAGTGGTTGAAGCGCTCTGGAGTGCTCTTCGGCTGCTCCGTCACGCCGCCGTGCCGATAGCGGAAACGCCCAGTTCCTTACGCACCAGCGGCGCCACCTTGGTGCCGTAGAGCTCGATCGCCTTCATGATCTTGTCGTGCGGCATGATGCCGATCGCCATCTGCAGCAGGAAGCGGTCATTCTTGAAGACATTGTGCTGGGCCACGATCTTCTCTGCCACCTGCTCCGGATTGCCGACGAACAGCGCGCCGTTGGCGCCGCGCGACTGGTCGAAATGCGCCCGCGACGTTGGGCCCCAGCCACGCTCGCGGCCGATGCGGTTCATCACCTCGGCCTGCGGCAGGTAGAAGTCGTCGGCCGCATGTTCGGTGGTCTCGCCGATGAAACCATGCACGTTGATGCTGGTGGCGAGCTTGGCCGGATCCTGGCCGGCGCGGCGCGCCGCCTCGCGGTAGAGATCGAAGAGCGGCGCGAAACGGGCCGGCTCGCCGCCGATGATGGCGAGCGCCAGCGGCAGGCCGAGCACGCCGGCACGTGCCGCCGACTGCGGCGTGCCGCCAATGGCGATCCAGATCGGCAAAAGCTCCTGATAGGGGCGGGGATAGACGCCGCGATCGTTGATCGGCGCCCGGTGTGTTCCTTGCCAGGTCACGCGTTCGCTGTCGCGCAATGCCAGGAGCAGATCGAGCTTCTCGGCGAAGAGCTCGTCATAGTCCTCGAGGTTGTAGCCGAACAGCGGAAACGATTCGATGAACGAGCCGCGACCGGCCATGATCTCGGCGCGGCCACCCGACAACTGGTCGAGGGTGGCGAACTGCTGGAACACACGCACCGGATCGTCCGAAGACAGCACGGTGACGGCGCTGGTCAAGCGGATGCGCTTGGTGCGCTCGGCAGCGGCGGCAAGTGCGATGACGGGTGCCGAGGCGGCATAGTCGGGGCGGTGGTGTTCACCCAGGCCGAAAACGTCGAGCCCGACCTGGTCGGCCAGCTCGATTTCCTCGATCAGATTGCGCAACCGCTGGTGGGCTCCGATGGCACCAGGCCCCGGCTCTGGGCTAACGTCTGCAAAAGTGTAGAGGCCAAGTTCCATGATCTCTGGTCCTGTCGCTATTGTTTGTGCTAGAGGTAGCCATCGCTCCACGAGGTCGCCAGACGCGATCTAGTGAACAATCCATATCGAGATTGGCGTCAAAGAGCGTTTCCTATCCGCAACATCACGCGAATTCATGGGAGACATGCCTTTTTGGCGCTTGAACTATGCCTTCGCGCGCGTATGTAAGCGGCGCGAAGTGACTCTAGGGAAATCAAATTGGCAATCTACCGAGAAAAAGACGCCTTTGAGCGGCGGAACGCCGCCAATGACGCAAAGAAAGCCCTCCTCGAAAAGTACAAGGCACGCCCCGCAGCTGACGATCCGGCCGTTCTGGCCCGTCAGGCCGAGCGCAAGGCAATCCTCGAGGCTCGCGCCATCCGTGAAGCCGAGAAGGAAAAGCTGAGGCAAGAGCGCCTGGCCCGCGAAGCCGTTGAAAAGGCCGAACGCGAAGCCAAGGCTGAAGCAGAACGTCTCGCCGCCGAAGAGGCCGCACAGGCTGAAGCAAAGGCGCGCGAGGCAGAGGAAGGCGATCGCATCGCCCGCCTGCTCGCCGACGAAGCCGAGCGCAAGGCCAAGCGCGACGCGCGTTACGCCGCGCGCAAGGCGCGTGGCAAGCGCATGCCGCCTTCGGCCAACTACGGCTGAACGCAGGTCGACCTTCGCCTGCACTCGCCGGAATGACGCATCGGCCCGTTAGTCGGGCTCGATAGCGCAAAACTCACATCGTCAGCGATTCGCGACCGGGGACTTGCCAAGCCCCGGGCGCGGATCGCTTTTGTGCGTCCGACGCACAATGCGTCGACCCCTGTGGATGTCAGGGCGTGCCAGATGAGAAATTGGGAAAGGTGAAGCCCGCCCGTTTCGGGCGGGCCGCCGCAAGTCTGCGGATCAGGCGACCAGCTTGAGGCCGACGATGCCCGAGACGATCAGGCCGATGCAGGCGAGGCGAAGTGCTGTGGCGGGCTCGCCGAGCAGCCAGATGCCAAGCATCGCGGTGCCGACTGTGCCGATACCGGTCCAGATCGCGTATGCCGTGCCGACCGGCAGCGTCTTCAGTGCCAGGCCGAGCAGGCCGAGACTGACGATCATCGAGGCGATAGTGAGCACCGTCGGCATCGGTTTGGTAAAGCCTTCGGTGTATTTCAGGCCGATGGCCCAGCCGATTTCGAAAATTCCCGCGAAAAACAGATAAGTCCAAGCCATGGAACGCTCCAATGGGATGGCGGGTCGTCCCGGCCGGTTTTTAGGGGAAGCGCAGGGCCGTCCCTGCGCCCGCTCAGATAGGACTTTCGCGAGAGAAGTTCAACCCGCGCCCGGCCGCGACAGCCGGGCGGGGTCTGCGTCGTGCCCGTGAGGACTACTTGTCCTTAAGCTTGGTCGCTTGCACCGGAGGCGCCTTGAAAGCCGGCGCAGGTGCTGGCTTCTTGGCGTCTTTCTTGGGTTTCCGGGCTTCTTTCCCGGCTTTCATCGCACCCTTGGCCATGATTCGTTTCTCCCGCTGCTGAGAAGTGGAGTGAAACGCGAAGTTGTCCGGCTTGCAAGAGGGGTCTTGAGCGCCGGGAGCGCCGGACGCCAAGGCCGCGAAAATGACTTGAGCGGGACCTCACGCTCGCTAAAGTCGCTGCGGTGAGGGACCGATGGCAGGACACTCCGGCTCCAGGCTAGTGATCTTTGCGGCTATTGCCGGCAATCTGCTGATTGCCGTCACCAAGTTCGTCGCCGCTGCCTTCACCGGCAGTTCGGCGATGCTGTCGGAAGGCGTGCATTCGCTCGTCGACACCGGCAATGGACTTTTGCTGCTCTACGGGCTGCATCGCGCCGCCCGGCCGCCTGATCTTACTCACCCGCTCGGCCATGGCCGCGAGCTCTATTTCTGGAGCTTCATCGTTGCCCTGCTGGTCTTCGCGCTTGGTGCCGGCGTGGCCTTCTATGAAGGCATCGTCCACATTCTCCACCCTGCGCCGATCGAGAATCCGCTCGTCAACTATGTGGTGCTTGGCGCCTGCATGGTGTTCGAGGGCGGCTCGTGGTTGGTTGCGCTCAGAGAATTCCGCCGCAGCAAGGGCAGTTTCGGCTACATCCAGGCGGTGCGACGGAGCAAGGACCCGAGCGTCTACACGGTGCTGTTTGAAGACAGTGCCGCCTTGCTGGGCCTGGTCATTGCCTTTGCCGGCATCTTTGCCGCGCATTATTTCGAGCAGCCCTGGCTCGACGGTGCCGCCTCGATCGGCATCAGCCTGATCCTTGGCGCCACGGCGGTGTTCCTGGCGCGTGAGAGCAAGGGTTTGCTGATGGGCGAGCCGGCTTCGGCGGACGTGCAGGCGGCGATACTGGCGATCGCCCAGGCCGATCCCGCCGTCGAGCAAGCTAATGGCGTGCTGACAGTGCATCTGGGGCCGGAGCAGGTGGTTGCCGGGCTCAGCCTCGACTTCGTCGACCACATCTCGGCGGCGAAGATCGAAGCCTGCGTCGAAAGACTGGAGGCGAAGCTCAAGGCCGAAGTTCCCGAGGTGACGTCGGTGTTCGTCAAGCCGCAGACGTCGCAGCGATGGAAGCTGCGTCATGACCGGATCGTGAACCCGAAGGCAGGGACGCCGATGCCCGAAGGCGGCTAGTGTGCCCGGGAATCACGCACTGCAGGACAGGAGGAGTTCGAAGTGAAGATCGAAGGCGGGTGCCATTGTGGCGCCATTACCTACAAGGCCGAAGTCGACCCGGACAAGACGGCGATCTGCCATTGCACCGATTGCCAGAAACTGACCGGAACGGCCTTTCGCGTCACCGTTCCGGTGCCGGAGGACAAGATCGCGTTTTCGGGAGCGCCGAAGATTTACGTCAAGACAGGCGACAGCGGCAACAAACGCGCGCAGGGCTTCTGCCCCGAATGTGGCTCGCACCTGTTCGCCACTTCGGTCGGTGACGGACCCAAGGTCTATGGGTTGAGGACCGGAACTTCGGACCAGCGCGAGCAACTGGTGCCCCGCAAACAGGTCTGGCACCGATCGGCGTTGCACTGGCTGCCGGAGTTCGACGGCATGGAGACGGTGGAGAAACAGTCCTGAGGGCAGTGCTTTGCTGCGCTAGTCGCTTTCCTCGACGACGCGCAGCCTGAGCTGCCCAGTCTTGGAATCGGCAGCCCGGGCGCCCGGAGGCTGGGGCTTGGCCGTAACTTCCGCCTCGCCGGCATGGCCCGTGCCGAATTCCAGCGCCTCGATCTTTTCGCCGCGTTTGGTGACCTTGGACGACGATACGAGGATGTCGTCGATGTCCTTGCTCGACTGATCGAAATGCGTCTTGAGTTTACGCACGCGTTCGTCGAGGCGGCCGACATCTTCCATCAGGCGGATGACCTCGCCCTGGATCAGGTGCGCTTGTTCGCGCATGCGGGCGTCCTTGAGGATCGCCTGGATGACCTGGATCGACAGCATCAGCAGTGACGGCGACACGATGACGACGCGGGCGCGGTGGGCACGCTGCACCAGCGATTCGAAGTTCTCGTGGATTTCGGCGAAGATCGATTCCGAGGGCACGAACATGAAGGCGGTGTCCTGGGTCTCGCCCGAGATCAGGTACTTGTCGGCGATCGCCTTGATGTGGACTTCGAGATCGCGCCGGAAGGCCTGGGCGGCATATTTCTGCGCTTCAACCGCGCCTTCGGTATCGGCTGCCGCGCGAATGGCGTTCCACGCCTCGAGCGGAAACTTGGCGTCGATGACAAGTGACGGCGCGCCGTTCGGCATCCTGACAAGACAGTCCGGCCGGTTGTTGTTCGACAGCGTCGCCTGGAATTCGTAGGCGCCGAGCGGCAGGCCGTCGGCGACGATCGTCTCCATGCGCGACTGGCCGAAGGCGCCGCGCGTCTGCTTGTTGGAGAGGATCGCCTGCAGTTGCACCACCTGGCCGGCAAGCGACTGGATGTTGCCTTGTGCGGTATCGATGACCGCCAGCCGCTCCTGCAGCTTGGCCAGGCTCTCATGCGTCGATTTGGTCTGCTCGGTCATTGTCTGGCCAAGGCGGCCGGTCATGGCGTCGAGACGTTGGCTCAGCGATTGGGTCAGCTCCGCCTGGCGCGAGCCGAAGATTTCGGCCACCGTGCCGAGCCGGCCCTGCATCTCCGCCTGCGCCTGCAGGATACCCGCCATGCGGGCCTCGGCATCGCGGGCGTGGTCGGCGGCCTCGGCGGCTGCAACCGCGCGCGCCTTGGCCGAGCGCCACAGCGCCACCATCAGGACGACGACAAGTGCGACGAACAGCACGGCTGCAAACAGCAGCGCCTGCCCGAGCGTGAGCACGGAGGCGCCAAGCTGGGCGATGGGGGCGGACAGGATGCTGGAAAGCTCGTTCATGGCGCGCACCATAGCCGATTCGCACAAAAGGTTCAGATCAAAACGGGAACATCCTGGATCGAGCCCTGTTGACGGTTTTCGCCTGACATCCTAGTTGATGCGCATGACCATCAAGCCGCTCATCATCCTGCCCGATCCGCTCCTGCGCCTGGTTTCCAAGCCGGTCGAGCGCATCGACGACGCCACCCGCAAGTTCGCGCGCGACATGCTCGACACCATGTATGACGCGCCGGGCATCGGCCTTGCCGCCATCCAGGTCGGCGAGCCGCTGCGCATGCTGGTGATCGACCTTGCCAAGGAAGGCGAAGAGCCGGCGCCGATGACGGTCATCAATCCCGAGATCGTCTCGCGTAGCGACGATCGCTCGATCTATGAGGAAGGCTGCCTCTCGATCCCGGACTATTACGCCGAGGTCGAGCGCCCGGCCAAGGTGCGGGTCAAATATCTCGACGAGAACGCCAAGGAGCAGGAAGTCGAGGCCGACGGTCTGCTGGCCACCTGCCTGCAGCACGAGATCGACCATCTCGATGGCGTGCTGTTCATCGACTACATCTCCAAGCTCAAGCGCGACATGGTGATGAAGAAGTTCAAGAAGCTTGCCAAGGACCGTCCGCCGAGCCGCATGGTGGGGTGAGAGCCTGGCCGACCGGAGACTTCGACGGGCTTGACCTGAAGCTCGTAAACCCGTTTGAAGCGATGGCCTGAACGGTCGGCCGGCGCCGTCCGGGGCTGTGCGGGATAGCCGGAACAGAATGAGCCTTCGCGTCATCTTCATGGGCACGCCGGATTTTTCCGTGCCGACGCTGCGTGCGATATCAGAAGCCGGCCACGAGGTCGTTGCCGTCTATTCGCAGCCGCCGCGCGCCGCAGGGCGCCGCGGGCTGGAGCTGACGCCGTCGCCGGTGCAGCGCGAGGCCGAGCGGCTGGGCATCGAGGTGCGCACGCCGCTGTCGCTGAAGGGGGAGGCCGAACAGGCGGCCTTTGCCCAGCTTAAGGCCGACGTCGCAGTGGTCGTTGCATACGGTTTGCTGCTACCCAAGGCCATTCTTCAGGGCACGCGGCTTGGCTGCTACAACGGCCATGCCTCGCTGCTGCCGCGCTGGCGCGGGGCGGCTCCGATCCAGCGCGCCATCATGGCGGGCGATGCGGAAACCGGCATGATGGTCATGCGGATGGAAGAGGGATTGGACACCGGACCGGTGGCTCGACTTGAAAAAGTCGCGATTGGACCCGACATGACGGCCGGTGAGCTGCACGATCGCCTGATGGCGGCAGGCGCTTTGCTGATGGTGGACGCTCTCGCAGAGCTCGAAGCGGGCAAGCTGGAAACGGTGCCGCAGCCATCGGAAGGCGTGACCTACGCCAAAAAAATCGATAAAGCGGAGACGCGGATCGATTGGACCTTGCCGGCGACGGCGGTCGACAACAATATCCGCGGCCTATCGCCATTCCCCGGCGCATGGTGCGAAATCGAAATCGGCGGACGAACCGAGCGCTTGAAAATACTGCGCTCGCAACGCGCCGCTGGACAAGGAGAGCCGGGAACGGTTCTCGACGACCGGTTGGAGATTGCCTGCGGCGACGCTGCCGTGAGGTTGGTCGAGGTACAAAGGGCGGGAGGAAAACCCGTCACCGCGGATGAATTCCTGCGCGGTGCCAAGATCGAAAAAGGAATGAAGTTGTCATGAGCATGATGTCGATTAGGGCAGCTACGCCCCGCGACCGCGAGGCGATCCGCCTCGTAGAAGAACACGCCTTCGGGCAGCAGGCCGAGGCTGGTCTCGTCGATGCGCTGGTTGCCGAAGGCGATGCGGTCGTCGAACTGGTGGCTGAAGAGGATGGCGATGTGGTTGGCCACATCCTGTTTTCCAGGCTTTACATCCAGAACGGCGGCAAGACGGTTCCGGCGGTGGCGCTCGCCCCGCTGGCGGTCGAGCCCGATTTCCACGGCACCGGCATCGGTGGCGCGCTGGTCCGCGAAGCCCACATCCGGCTCAAGGATGCCGGCGAGACGATCGCCGTGGTGCTTGGCGATCCGGCCTATTATGGCCGCTTCGGCTACAGCCACGAGCGTGCAGCAGGGTTCGAGAGCGACTACCAGTGCGACGCGCTGCAGGCCCTGGCCTGGGGCGAGGCGCCCGAGACGGGCAAGCTGGTCTATGCCTCGGCCTTCGGTACTGCTCTTGCCGCGTAAAGCGGCCGGAGCTTTGACTGCACATGCCGCGCTATCGCCTTGATCTGGAATATGATGGTCGCGCCTATGCCGGGTGGCAGCGGCAGGCTGGCCTGCACACCGTGCAGGCGGCGATCGAGCAGGCGATCCTGAAGTTCTCGGGCGACGAAATCTCGCTGCGCGGCGCCGGCCGCACCGATGCGGGCGTGCATGCCACGGCTCAGGTCGCTCATGCCGACCTGACCAAGGCCTGGGCCGACGACAAGGTGCGCGACGCCGTCAACGCGCATCTGCAGATGGCCGGCGAAACCGTCGCCATCATCGCCGCCCGGCAAGTGCCTGACGAGTTCGATGCCCGCTTCTCCGCCACCGGGCGGCACTATATCTACCGTATTCTCAACCGACGCGCGCCGGCAGCGCTCGAGCGTGGCAAGGTCTGGTGGGTGCCCAAGCGCCTCGACCACGAGGCGATGGCGGACGCCGCCAAGCTCCTGCTCGGCCGGCATGATTTCACCACCTTCCGCTCGACGCAGTGCCAGGCGAACAGCCCGCTCAGGACGCTTGCCCAACTCGACGTGACGCGCAGCGGCGACATGATCGAAGTCAGGACGTCGGCGCGCTCGTTCCTTCACAATCAGGTCCGCTCGATGGTCGGCAGCCTGAAACGCGTCGGCGAGGGCGGCTGGACTGCCGACGACCTCAAGGCAGCCCTCGACGCACGCAACCGCGCCGCCTGCGGCCAGGTCGCGCCGCCCGACGGGCTCTATCTCAGCGGCGTCGATTATTGATCTCTAGAGTTGCGCTGCTTGGGGCGGAAAGCCGCGGCGCACTTGTCCTTGAATTGCTTCAGTAGATCGGATTGGTTCCGAGCTTCGGCGCCGGCCAGTCCTGGGTGATCCCGGGCTGTACAGGCCGTTCGAGATAGGTCGACAGCACGACATAGCTGCGCGTCGAGGTCACGCCTGGCGTGTCGTAGATGCGGGCGAGCAGCCCCTCCAGCGCGCGCGTGTCCTCGGTCCGCACCTTGAGCAGGATGCAGGCGTCGCCGGCAACCGTGTGGATTTCCTCGACCTCCGGAAACGACGAGACCGCCATCAGTTCCGGCGTCTTGCCCCAACCCCTGGTGTCGACATGGACGAAGGCCAGCAGCGGCTTGCCGACAGACCTCGGATCGGCCATGGCCACGGTCTGGCGGATGGCACCGGACCGGCGCATGCGCTTGACCCGCTCATGCGCCGCCGGCGCCGACAGGCCTGCCTTTTCGCCCAGTTCGGCGTAGGAGACCGTCGCGTCCTCGACCAGCACGCCTAACAGCCTTCGGTCGGCGGTATCGATCGAGCGCTCCGGCAGGCGGTTCTGCCGAATGCCGTCTGTTTCTTCATCCATCCGGAAATTCTCCGTTGAAGCCGAACATCATTCGGAGAATATGCGCCAATGTCGAACGTTGATCAAACACTTCCCGCTGCTGCCGAACCCGTGGCCCGCATTCCCCGGGCTGCCTATCTATTGACCGGCTGCATTGCCGTCATCGGTTCCAATTCGCTGGTCCTCGGCCCGATCGCGCCCGAGGTTGCGGCAGGCTTCGGCAGTTCCGTGCCGGTGGTCATGACGGCGGCCTCAGCCTTCGGGTTGGGCACCGCGGCAAGTGCCCTCTTCCTTGCCCGCTACATCGACCGCTTCGGCGCCAAGCGCATGTTGCAGCGGGCGCTGGCGTTGCTGGCCGTAGCCCTTTTGGCCAGTGCCGCGGCACCCCAGGTCATTGTGCTGGTCGCAGCGCAATTGCTGGCCGGCATCGCGGCCGGAATAGCCCTACCGGCGATCTATGCCAGCGCCGCGGCCGTTGCTCCACCCGGCCGCGAAAGCGGAACCATCGGCGTCGTGCTGACCGGCTGGACGCTGTCGATGGTCGCCGGCGTGTCGATGTCTGCCGTGCTCGCCGACCTCGTTCACTGGCGCGCGGTATTCGGCGCGGTGGCGCTGCTTTCTGCCATTGCGCTGGCAGCGATTTCGGCGATGTCGGCCGACGACAAGCCGGCCGGCGGTGTCGCTCCAGCGCCGCTGGGAGCGCTGGCGACGCCCGGCATCGTCCCGTTGTTGATCGCCTGTGGCGCCTTCATGACGGCGTTTTACGGCGTCTATGGCTATCTCGGCGATCATCTGCATCAGGCGCTCGGCCGGCCGGTCAGCGCCAATGGCCTCGCCGCCATTTCCTACGGCATCGGTTTCGGTGCCGCCGCACTGCTGGACGGCATTGTCGACCGCCTCGGCGCCCGGCGCGTCATGCCGATAGCCTATCTCGGCGTGGCAGCAATCTATGTGCTCATCGCGGCAGTCGCCGGCACTTTCACCATCCTGATCGCCACCATGGCCTTGTGGGGCTTGGGCAACCATTTCGGCTTGAACGTGCTGGTCATGCGCCTGTCCGCGCTCGACCCTAGCAGGCGTGGAACCATCATGGGGCTGAACAGCGCGGTGACCTATCTTGCCGTGTCGGTCGGCACCACCGCCTTCGGTCCGCTCTACGCCAATTACGGCTTTGCCGCTTCGGCAGTCGTTGCGGCCGTACTGATGCTAGGTGCTGCCGCTGCTGCCTGGCGTTGAGCTGCGGGCGCGGGGCGTTCAGGCCGGCAACTGGATGCCGAACAGGGCCTGCAGCGCAAACAGCACCAGCAGCGACACGAAGAACATGCCGGCGAAGACGGCCGACCCGATCGCCGCACCCTTGCCGATGGTGGCGTTGGTCATGCGCCAGGTGAACACCATCGCGAGTGCGAACACCGCCAACGACAGCAGCGAAACAACGTTGTCAGCCGCCGGAAACAGCATGCGGGCGAGCGCTGCCGGCAGCATCAGCCAGGCGATGATCGCGGACGTCCAGTTGCTGGCGACGACGTAATGGACGAAACGGTCGCCGATGCCGACGCGTGGCGCCACCAGTGCCAGCACGATGAGCGGCAAGACCCAGGCGCCGATGTCGACCATCGCCAGTCGGACGACGATCCCGAAGCGGCTGGCGAACGTCGCCGTCTCCAGCGCGACGTCATTGGACACCCCGGCCCAGCCGACAACGAGGGCGGGAACGGCAACCAGGATTGCGAAGAACGAATTCCAGAAGCCGTCGGCGCTGAGATCGAGCTGGCGCAGGCCGTCGGCCTTGCCCAGCATCAGCCGCCAGGCGCCCGCCAGATTCTGCTCGATTTCATCGCTTGCCAGCATCAGGGCCATTCGTCATCCGAACCAGTCTGCGAGGAACTGCTGGTAGACCTGTGTCAGCTGTTCGAGCTCGGCAAGCGGCACGCGCTCGTCGACCATGTGCATGGTCTTGCCGACGAGCCCGAACTCGACGACCGGGCAGTAGTCCTTGATGAAGCGTGCATCGGAGGTGCCGCCCGTCGTCGATAGTTTGGGCTTGCGTCCGGTGACGCGCTTGATGGAGCCGGCAAGCGCATCGATCAGCTTGTCGTTGCGGGTCAGGAAGACGTGGCTCGGCCGGTCGCGCCAGACGAGCTCGAACTCGACCGGCTCCTTGCGGCCCTTGCGGTACTTCTTGCGCCCGCTCGCCTTGTCCAACCGGTTATGGATCTCGGCCTGCAGCGTCTCGGCCGTCCAGCTGTCGTTGAAGCGGATGTTGAAGCTGGCGGTAGCCTTGGCCGGAATGACGTTCGTCGCCGGATTGCCGACGTCGAAGGTGGTGACCTCCAGGTTCGATGGCTGGAAATCCTTGGTGCCCTTGTCGAAGACCGGGTTGAGCAGCGCATCGACCAGGGTCATCAGCCCGCGCACCGGGTTGTCGGCGAGATGCGGATAGGCGGCGTGGCCTTGCCTGCCGTTGACGGTGATGGTGGCCGAGATCGAACCCCGGCGGCCGATCTTGATCATGTCGCCGAGCGCATCGGGGTTGGTCGGCTCGCCGACCAGCGATGCGTCCCACTTTTCGCCGCGCGAGGCCGCCCATTCGAGCAGCTTGACCGTGCCGTTGATCGACGGGCCTTCCTCGTCGCCGGTGATCAGCAGCGAAATCGAACCTTTCGGGCCGCCATGGGCTTCGACGTGGCGGGCGACGGCGGCGATGAAGCAAGCGATGCCGCCCTTCATGTCGACGGCGCCGCGGCCATACATTTCGCCATTGTCGATGGCTGCCGAAAACGGCGGATGCTTCCACGCCGCCTCGTCGCCGATCGGCACCACGTCGGTATGGCCGGCAAACATCAGATGCGGCCCGTTGCCCGAGCGGCGGGCATAGAGGTTCTCGACGTCAGGCGTGCCGTCCTCGGAAAAGGTCGGGCGGTCGACGGCGAAGCCGAGCGGCTTCAGCATGGTCTCAAGTGCGGACAGCGCACCGCCTTCGGTCGGCGTAACCGACGGGCAGCGGATGAGGGCGGCGAGGTTTTCGGCGGGATCTGTCGGCAGTTTCATGGCGACAGCGATAATCGAATCGCCGGTTCCTGTCACGACGGTCGTTTGTACCAGCGACATCGGCCTCCAGCTTCGCAAAAGCGTGGGGCGATCAGGCGCGGCCCTGGTCACGAGCGCCGCAACGGGCAAGCGTCGATGTCGAGATTGAACGCGGCAACGGGTGAGACGACGTCACCTACGATTTTTAAGTCGGTCCTTAAGTCTCCTGCAATCAGCTGCTGGCATTGTCGCGGCATGAGAATTGCCACGATCACCCACTGGGCCTACGGCATCACTGTCGTCCTGACGGCGCTTTCCGGCGTTTCGTTCATCCTGTCGTCCAACAGCGCCCTCCAGGAGCGCGCTGCGGCCGAGGAGCATCTCACGCTCGACACGCTGGCCGAAGATCTTGCCCTTGGTGCGGAAATGCGCAGCGACGAAGCGAGGCTTTACGTGATGCGCGGTGAGGTGCGCCATCTCCAGGCGTTTCGCGTGCAAGAGGCTGCGGAACGGCGGCTGGAGACCGTTGCGTCGGACCTGGCGGCCCGCGATCCCGCGCCGGCAGAAGCTGCGGCGCTGCGTGCGATCAATGCTCACGCGGACGAGCTGGACAAGCTCGAGGCAGCCGCCATAACGGCCTATCAGAACGGCGACAAGACGACCGCGCAGGAAGCTCTTTTCGGCGCCGAACACGAACGGGTCCAGAATGCGCTGCTTCAGACGGTCACCCATTTCCGCGACCTGACCGCAGCGCGCACGACTGCGGCACTCGATGCGGCTCGCGACCGCAGCAACTGGTGGAGCCTTGTCGCCAAGGTCATGCTGGCGACCACGGGGGCGCTGTTCGTGGCCGTGCTCTATTTCGTTCTCAGCCGCCGGGTAGCGACGCCGTTGCGCCACATGACCGGGATCGTCAGCCGGCTGGCCAAGCAGGACTACAGCGTCGAGGTTCCGGTCAATCGTCGGGCCGACGAAATCGGCGAGATGAGCGATGCCATCGAGGGCTTCCGCACGAACCTGATCGAGCGTGAAAAACTCGACGCCGAACGGCGTGCCGACCAGCATATGAAAGACCTCATCCTCCAGATGATGCACCGCGTGCAGGCATGCCGTGACCAGTTGGAGCTGACGGACGTGGTCGTGCGCTTCGCGCCACAGATTTTCCCCGACCTTGCCGGCGGCCTCTATGTCCTCAACGAAGGCAAGACAGCGCTGGCACGTGTCGGCCTCTGGCTCGATCCGGATCACTCCGCGGCGGAGTTCCCGGCCACGGCCTGCTGGGGTCTGCGGCGCGGCCGTACTCATCACAGCGGCGGCAGCGGCGCCGACGTTCCCTGCCAGCACGTGGATCCGCCTGGCGTCGCGACGCTCTGCGTGCCCCTGACGGCCCAGGGCGACATGATCGGGCTGCTCTATCTCGAAGAGCGCGTCGATGGCGCGCTCGAGCCGGCAGGGCCGCGGCTTTACCTCGAACTCATTGCCGAGAATGTCGGCCTTGCCATTGCCAATCTGCAATTGCAGGCAAAGCTGACGGCACTTGCGGTGAGCGATCCGCTCACCGGCCTGTTCAATCGTCGGTTCCTCGACGAGACGCTGCGGCGGCACGCCCGGGACCACCGGGACGAGCCGCTCGCCTGCCTGATGATCGACATCGACCATTTCAAGCGCTTCAACGATCAGTTCGGCCATGACGCCGGCGACCTCGTCATGCAATTCGTCGGGCAGTCGCTGCGCGAAGCCTGTGCGTCGTCCGGCGATGCTTTCCGCTTCGGCGGCGAGGAATTCACCGCCCTTCTGCCGTCCTTCGGCGAGGCGGACGCGATGGTGCTTGCCGACATGCTGCGCGACAAGATCGGCGGCGTCGCACTCTCTTATGCCGGCCAGCGTCTCGGCGCCGTCTCCGTCTCCGTCGGCGTGGCGGTGTCCCCGGCGGGCGGTTCGGTCGAGACACTTGTGACGCGTGCCGACGCGGCCCTGCTGGAGGCGAAAGCCGGCGGCCGCAACCGGACGATTGCTGCAAGCAACATCAGAAAATCGGCCTGAGGCGCAGGTCGGCTCCCTGCCGGCGACCGCCATGATGCCATGCTCCCCGGTCTGGCAGGCATTGCCACGCCGGGTCTGCTGTCGCTTATAGTGGACTTCGGGAGGGCGCATGGCCAAGGATCATCGGATGATCGTCGTCGCTGGTGCCGGCAGCATCGGCTGCCACGCCGGGGCGTGCCTGGCGCTGGCCGGGCGCGACGTGAGCCTGTTGGCGCGGCCTCGCGTCACTGCCGCGATCAAGGCCGGCGGCCTGCGGGTCAGCGACATCGACGGCTTCGACCGCCTGCTTGCCGCCGGCGCCATCGCAGTCACGATCGACCCCTCGGTGCTGTCCCACGCCGATGTCGTGCTGGTTGCCGTCAAGAGCGGCGACACAGCCGCCATGGCCGAGCTTGTCGCCCGGCATGCGCCGGAAAGTGCCGTCGTCGTCAGTTTGCAGAACGGCATCGACAACGCAGCCAAGCTGCGCGCAGCGCTCGGCCGGCGCCGGGTGGTGGCCGGAATGGTACCGTTCAACGTCGTCCAGTCGGCCGAAGGCGAGCTGCCGCTCCGTGTCCACCGCGCCAGTGCCGGGACGGTGCTGATCGAGGCCGGAGACGAGCGTCTGCGCGAGCTGCTCGACGTCGAGGGCTTTGCGGTCGCCACCCACACCGACATGCCGGCCGTCCAGTGGGGTAAGCTTTTGATGAACCTCAACAATGCGCTTGTCGCGCTGTCCGGATTGCCGCTGGCGGCACAACTGGCGGACGCCAGCTGGCGCCGCATCCTCGCCGGGCAGATCGACGAGGCGCTGGCGGCGATGAAGGCGAATGGCATCGTTCCCGCAAAGGCAGCGGCAGTGCCGCCCGCATTGTTGCCGACGGTACTGCGCCTGCCCGACTGGCTGTTCCTGCGCCTGGCCAGGCGCATGCTGGCCATCGACCCGACGGCGCGCTCGTCGATGTGGGAGGACCTGCAACGGCGGCGCGGGACCGAGATCGATGCGCTTCAGGGCACCATCCTCGGGCTCGCGCGAAAAGCCGGCACCCCGGCCACGCTGACCGAGCGCATCGTCGCCCTGGTGCGCGACGCGGAAGCCAGGGGCAAGGGGTCGCCCAGGCTGAAGCCGGAGCAGGTTGCCGGCAGCTAGCGCCGGGCTGTTTCGATCATCGTGATCTTCTGCCAGATCTTGCGCGACAGGTTCGAGCCGAGCTCCTCGATGTCGTTGACCGCCTTCAGCACGACGTCGTCATTGACCGATTGCGCGAAAAGGGCGGCCAGCTTGCCGGTCAGCGACAGCATTTCGGAGCAATAGTCGAGATAACGCGCAAGGTCCGCCGACTTGGTGATGCGTGCCGGCGAATGCGGGGTCGGGCTGAAGCTTTCAGACAGCGTTGCCGGATCCTTGGTCAGCTGGTGCATGTCGATGACGTGGATCAGCGAGCGCAGCCCGTGCAGTTGCCTGAACGTGCGCTTGCGCTTGATGTGTTCCTCGACGCGGATCAGCGCGAGGAAACCGAGCCCAGCGA
The DNA here is from genome assembly GCF_025628925.2 of Aminobacter sp. NyZ550. Classification (NCBI taxonomy): domain Bacteria; kingdom Pseudomonadati; phylum Pseudomonadota; class Alphaproteobacteria; order Hyphomicrobiales; family Phyllobacteriaceae; genus Aminobacter; species Aminobacter sp. NyZ550. The sequence continues at coordinate 5,443,570 of NZ_CP114190.1, read as the reverse complement.
GGATCAGCGTGTTGAGCGAGGCCTCGATGCCTTGCACGAAATCGAACGCGCCGGTCGAGATGCGGTCGAAGGACAGGATCGTGCCGATGAACAGGAAGATGCCGGCGCCCGACGCGATGGCAAGCCCGATCAGGATGCGCAGCCACCAGATCGGCTGCTCCAGCGCCTTGGCCGAAGCGGCGAGGTCGCGTGCCAGGCGGACAAGCTCCTGGCTGACGCGGGACAGGCCGGCATCGGGGAACCGTTCGCTCACGCGCTGGCTCAACGTCTCGGCTGTTGCGATGATCTTGGCCGGGTCGAGCGTTCTGTAAGACATCGAACCCGGGCCTTTTTGCGCGGTTACTTCGGCGCGTTGGTGGTGTTACCGAACTGGTTCGGGCCCGGCGTGCCGGGGAAGAAGCACAGCGCGATGAAGGCAAAGATCGACACCACCGGGATGAACAGCGCGACCGCAAACAGGCCGGGTTTGTCGAAGTCATGCAGGCGTTTGACGCTGAAGGCGATATGCGCCCACAGGAAGGTCAGGAAGGTTGCGCCGAACAGCATCGACCAGACCTGCGCCGCACCGCTTTCGGGGTGCACACGCATGAACTGGTAGAGCGGGAACGACATCACCACCAGCATGAACAGGAAGCCGAGCAGGTAGGCCGCGCGGTTGACGCGGCCCGAAAAGCGAAAGAACAACCAGAAGAAATCGACGTTGTTAGGCAAGCGGATCCGGTCCGAATTGGTTGGCGCCCCTGGTGCCTTCGAGGATGCCGAGTTCGACCAGGATCCAGATGGCGCCGATGACGGGCACGAGTGCGATCAGGCTCCACCAGCCCGACTTGTCGCGGTCATGCCAGCGTTTGGCATAGATTGCCAGTGCGAAATAGATCATGCCGATGGTGACGATGATGGAGATGACGCCGGCGCCTGAGTTGCCGATGTCGAGGCCGAGCATCATGTCGAGCAGGTTGGCGACGATGCTGACGACGATCATCACGCCGATGCCGGCCCAGAACTTGGCCCGGTTGATACGACCATCGAAGCTGGTCAGAAGATACTTCCAGTCCATTTCACCCCTCCGAAGCCAACCGGCGCACATTTCTCGTGCGCCGGTCGAAGTTGCTTCGGTTTCAGTGAAAGATCAATCGCGCAGCAGTTCGTTGATCGAGGTCTTGGACCGGGTCTTGGCGTCGACGCGCTTGACGATGACGGCGCAGTAGAGGCTTGGGCCGGCATCGCCGTTCGGCAACGGCTTGCCCGGCAGCGAGCCGGCGACGACGACCGAATTGGCCGGCACTTCGCCGTAGAACACTTCGCCGGTGGCGCGGTCGACGATCTTGGTCGACTGGCCGATGAATACGCCCATGCCGAGCACCGAGCCTTCGCGCACGATGCAGCCCTCGACGACCTCCGAGCGCGCGCCGATGAAGCAGTTGTCCTCGATGATGGTCGGGCCCGCCTGCATCGGCTCGAGCACGCCACCGATGCCGACGCCGCCGGACAGGTGCACGTTCTTGCCGATCTGGGCGCAGGAGCCGACCGAGGCCCAGGTGTCGACCATGGTGCCGGTGTCGACATAGGCGCCGACATTGACGAAGGACGGCATCAAAACGGCTCCCGGAGCGACGAAGGCCGACTTGCGCACGACGGCTGAAGGCACGGCGCGGAAGCCGGCCTTTTCGAAGTCGACAGCACCCCAGCCGTCAAACTTGGACGGCACCTTGTCCCACCACGAGCCGCCGCCGGGCGCGCCCGAGATCAGCTCCATCGGGTTGAGGCGGAAGGACAGCAGCACCGCCTTCTTGAGCCACTGGTTGACCTGCCACTTGCCGTCGTCCTGGCGCTGGGCGACACGGGCCGTACCCTTGTCCAAAAGGTCGAGTGCGGTCTCGATGGCGTCGCGGATTTCGCCGCGGGTCGACGTCGAAATGCCGTCGCGTTCCTCGAACGCCCGATCAATTGTCTTTTCCAGGCTGGCGAGATCGGGCTTCGACATAAACATCTCCGTTACGGGCCGTTAAGGTTAAGGCTTCTAAGCTGGCATAAAATCGCGCGGACCCTATTTCAGGCTTATCTGGGGGTCAATCGCGGTGACGCCGCGGAATGTCGCGGGCAACGAAATTTGAGGTCGAGCATATAATGAATCCAATGGACAAGGCTGGCTGGACGCCGCTGCCGCACTCCGACGAGGATCTCGAGCGTTCCAAGAGTGTGCCCGACACGCCGCAGACGCGCGCCTCGACATACAGGCTTGCCTGGAATGATGAAGACTTCATGACCCAGCGCGACCTGCGCCCGGTGCGGCTGCAGCTCGAACTGCTCAAGACCGAGATGATCCTCGCCGAGCGCGGCATACGTTCGACGGTCATCCTGTTTGGTGGTGCGCGCATTCCGGAGCCGGGCGGCGAGGCCTGGGCTGCCAAGAACGAGACGCAGCGCAAGAACCTCGAGGCCAACAGCAGATATTATGACGAGGCGCGCAAGTTTGCCCGCCTGTGCTCGCAGCATTCGGCCGCGTCCTACTATCGCGAGTTCGTCGTCGTCACCGGCGGCGGGCCGGGCGTTATGGAAGCCGGCAACCGCGGTGCCGACGATGTCGGAGCCCCCTCTATCGGCCTCAACATCGTCTTGCCGCACGAGCAGGCGCCCAACCCCTATGTGACGCCGGAGCTGTGCTTCAATTTCCACTATTTCGCCATCCGCAAGATGCATTTCGTCATGCGCGCCAAGGCGGTCGCCGTGTTCCCCGGCGGCTTCGGCACGATGGACGAGTTCTTCGAAACGCTGACGCTGATCCAGACGGGGCGTATGGAGCGGGTGCCAGTCATCCTGTTCGGCAAGTCATTCTGGGAGCGGGCGATCGACCTCGATTTCCTCGCCGATCAGGGCACGATCACGCCCGGCGACCAGGACATCATCGACTTTGTCGACACCGCCGACGAGGCATGGGACATCATCGCCAGATTCTACAGCCTTTGAGCCGGCGTCCACCGGCAGCGGCCGGTGGACGAGCGTCACCAGCACGAAGGAAATGATCATCAGCAGATACCAGGCGCCGAGCTTCTGGATCGAGACCGGCGTCCAGCCATCGTGCTGGCCGGGATAGATCCAGGCGCGCGACCAGGTGCCGATGTTCTCGGCAAACCAGATGAACAGCGAAACCAGCAGGAAGCCGAGCAAAAGCGGCATGCGGTGGCGGAAGCGGAAGACGCGGTAGTGCACGACGGTGCGGAGATAGAGCACTGCTGTGACGGCAAACAGTCCGTAGCGGATGTCGATGACGAAGTGGTGGGCGAAGAAGTTGACGTAGATCGCCGCGCACAGAAGCATCGTTGCCCATAACGGCGGATAATGCGTGTAGCGCATGTCGAAGATGCGGCTGACGCGGGCGAGGTAGGAGCCGACGGCCGCATACATGAAGCCCGAAAACAACGGGACCGCGCCGATGCGGAACAGGCTGTCTTCCGGGTAGGCCCAGGAACCTGCCTGTGTCTTGAATACCTCCATGGCCGTGCCGACGATGTGGAAGATCAGGATAACCTTGGCTTCCGACGGCTTTTCCAGCTTGAGCGCCAGCATCGCCAGCTGGATGGCGACGGCCGAGAGGAACAGGAAGTCGTAGCGGGCAAGGGCGACCCCGTCCGGCCACCACAGCTTGGTCGCCATGATCAGCGCCAGCATGGCACCGCCGAACAGACAGGCCCAGGCCTGCTTCAGCCCGAAGACGAGGAATTCGACGACCGCGCCAGAGAGGCCTCCGGCGGGCAGGCGGTCGAGAACGGCATGGGCCGCTGCATCGATCCGCGCCTCGACGGAGGTAAAACGGCTCAAGCGGCGTTGGCCTCGACGATGGTGGTCAGGAAGCTTGCGAGATCGTCGGTGACGTAGTCGACGTCGTCCTCATGGGTCGGATCGCTTTCCCAGATCTCGGAGAAGGTCGGCTCGAAATTGCGCGGCACGATCAAGACCGTGGTCATGCCGAGCGACTTCGGCACCGACAGGTTACGCGCCAGGTCCTCGAACATGACAGCGTTGGCGCCTGTCACCTTGTGCAAGGCGGCGAAGGTCTCGTAGGGCTGGCGCGCCGGCTTGGGCGTAAGCCCTGCGGCGACGATGTCGAAAATGTCGTCGAAATGGTCGAGGATGCCGAGCTGGCGCGCGGTGCGCTCGGCATGGCTGCGGTTGCCGTTGGTGAAGATGAACTTGCGGCCCGGCAATTGGCGGATGGCGGCACCCAGCACCGGGTCCGGCACAAGCCAGGAATAGTCGATGTCGTGGACGTGTTCGAGGAACGCGTCGGGGTCGATGCCGTGACGCTGCATCAGCCCGTTCAGCGTCGTGCCGTACTCCAGATAGAGCTCCTTCTGGAGCTTGCGCGCATCCTCGCGCGACAAGGTCAGGAGCTCTGCGACATAGCCGGTCATCTTCACGTCGATCTGCGAAAACAGATTCGAGTGGTGCGGATACAGCGTGTTGTCGAGGTCGAAGACCCAGTCGGTGACGTGGTCGAAGCGAGCGGGATCGGGTGTGTCGGTCATGCCGCCCTTATGCCACGGTTCGAGAATTTTGGAAGCACCTGCATAAGGCCAGTCTGGCTCTCGACAATGGCCAAAATTCGTTGGACACCAGATTCAACATGGTGGGTCAAATTTTAACTACCGATGAAAGATGACCTTCAGTTGATGCTGGCATTCCAAAGCCGGCAGGGAGTCGAAATGAAAATCGTCGTTCTTAAAACAGCCGCTGTGACCTTGATTTCAATCTTGGGTTCGCTTGCACTGGTCTTGACGATCGTGCCGGCGCTGGGAGGAACAGTTGGCGCCATCGCCTGGCTGATGTGCTTGCTGTGCCCACTGTTCATTGCGCCTCCGCTGGGTTTCTTCACCTTCATGCAGGAGAGGAAGCTCAAGCTTGCCCACGAAGACCTGACACGGGCCCACGCTCAACTCGCCGCCGCCCATCGCCGCCTGTCGGAAAAGGCGAGCCGCGACGAGATGACAGGCATGCTCAACCGCGAGAACTTCTTTGCCGCGCTCGACGGCAGCAGGCGCAAGAGCGATCGCGGCGCGCTGCTGATCATCGACGCCGACCACTTCAAGCAGATCAATGACAGTTTCGGCCACCTGACTGGCGACCAGGCGTTGCTGCAGATCGCTGCCGCCATCACCCGTGGCGTGCGCGGCGGCGACATACTTGGCCGCATCGGCGGCGAGGAGTTTGGCGCCTTCCTCGTCGGCGCGACGGTTGACGAAGCCAAGCTGGTGGCTGAACGCATTCGCAGCGAGGTCGAGGCACTACGCTTCCAGCCAAGCGACGAGCGTGCCGTGCCGCTGACGGTCAGCATTGGCGGCACCGACTGCGAAGCGGAAGCAAATGTTTCCGAACTCATGCGCAACGCCGACAAGCGCCTCTATGAGGCCAAGCGCCGTGGCCGCAACCGGGCCATCTTCGACATGGGCGTTCCGGAAGCGGCGTAACGGCGTGCAAAACGGTCACACGGTTTGCGACAGGGGCGGTGGCGTTTGCCGTCGCCCATTTTGCTTTTGAGCTCGCCCGTTACCACTCGCTGCGGCGAAGATCCTTCGCGAAAATCGCGGTACATTCCAGCCGACCGAAGGCCAAGAAATGAACATGGTCTTAGACAGCCCGTCGATTCGCCCTACATCGATCGCGTAGGTCTCTGACGCAACCGGCATCGCTGGCGCAACGTTTTCTCTGAATCTGTCGAAACCAGGCGGTTCAGAACGACATACGTCCGCATGCATGATGCGACCTCGAAGCAGATGCCTGCATGGAATCGTTCGGTGGCCTCACCGGCAGTGGCAGTCCAACGGTCGGCTTTCGAAGTCAAAGGAACCGGAAATGACATTTTCCCATAGCTCGCCGGCAACGCCCGAGGACGCCTATCCAAGGCGATGGATTGCGATGGCGATCCTGCTCCTGGCCGGCTTCATGAATCTGATCGACGTGACAATCGTCAATGTTGCCTTGCCACGCCTGCAATCCGGGCTTGGCGCGACAAGCAGCCAGATCGAATGGGTGGTGGCGGCCTATGTGCTGGCCTTCGCGCTCGGCCTGCTGCCGTTTGGCCGGCTTGGCGACGTTGTCGGCCGCAAGCGTCTGTTCCTGATCGGCGTCGCGAGCTTCACCGTGTTTTCGGCGCTGTGCGGCCTGGCGCCGACGATGACGACCTTGATCCTTGCGCGCGTGCTGCAGGGCCTGGCCGGCGCCATGATGATGCCGCAGGTGCTGGCGATCACCCAGGTGATCTTTCCGCCGCAGGAACGTGGCTTCGCCTTCTCGCTCTTCGGCCTGTCGGCGGGCCTTGCTTCCGTCGCCGGTCCTCTCGCCGGAGGCATGCTGATCAGTGCCAACATTTTTGGCCTCGACTGGCGGCCGATCTTCCTGGTCAACATCCCGATAGGCATCATGGCGGTGATTGCCGGCCGTGCGCTCATCCCGGACATGCCTGGACGGCCGGAGCTGACGCAGGATCCGCTCGGCATTCTGATCGCCAGTGCCGCGGTCTTCCTGCTGGTGTTTCCGCTCATCGAGGGTCATGCCTATGGCTGGCCGCAGTGGACCTTCGTGATGATCGCACTGTCGATCGGCGCAATGGTCAGCTTCTTCCTGCACCAGAAGTCGCGGGCGAAGGGGGAGAAAAGCCAGTTGCTTCCGGTAGCCCTGATGACCAACGGCAACTTCATGCTCGGCTCGGTGATGACCATGACCTTCTTCTCCGGCGTGGCGGGCTTCTTCCTGGTCCTTGCCGTCTTCCTGCAGACCGGTTTCGGCCTGACGCCGCTGCAGTCAGGGCTGACGACGGTGCCGTTTCCGATCGGCGTGCTGATCGCGTCGCTGATCTCGGGGCGGCTGGGCAGCCGCTGGCCGCAGCGGCGCATCGTTGCCGGCGCGCTGGTCATGGGCATCGGCATGGGCTGGCTGCGTTTCGTCGTCGCCAATGTCGGCGACGCTGTCGACCATTGGAACTTCGTCCTGCCGCTTTTGATGTGCGGCTTCGGCATGGGCATCGCCATCTCGTCGCTGTTCCAGACGGTACTGTCTACCGTGCCGCCGCGCGATGCAGGTTCGGGCTCGGGCGCCGTGCAGGCCTTCCAGCAGATCGGCGCAGCCCTCGGCATTGCCGTTACCGGACAGATCTTCTTCTCGACCCTGGCCGTCAAGGCGAGCGAGCTTCCGCACATCGCCTTCGTCTCCGCCATGGAGCATGCGCTTGTCTACGAGATGGTGGCATTCGTCCTGGTGGCGGCGATGGTGTTCTTTCTGAAACCGGCCACCCCGCAAGGCAACCGCGGCCAAAGCGTCGAAGACAGGCAGCCGCTGCCCGTGGAGATGTGACGGGGACGCGCGGTCCGCTGGATCAATGCATCACCCCGAAAATCGATTCCGAATTGCGGGGTGATGCTGTAGACGCGGACATGCGGCCGCTCCGGCCGTCTTCAAGCCGACACTGAACCGACATGCCATTGTGGATCCCCATCACCATTGCCGCCGCCTTCCTGCAGAACCTGCGGTCGGTGGTGCAGAAGCACCTGAAAGGGGTGATGGGCACGACCGGTGCCACATTCGTGCGCTTCGGTTTCGGCTTTCCCTTCGCGCTTGCCTTTGTCGGGGTGCTGCATTTCGTCGTCGGCTACGAACTGCCGGCTCTGAACAGGACGTTCTTTGCCTGGGCGGTGGTCGGCGGCCTGGGCCAGATCGCCGCGACCTTCCTGTTGATCCACCTGTTCTCGTTCCGGAACTTTGCCGTCGGCACCGCCTATTCGCGCACAGAACCGGCACAAGCGGCGTTGTTCGGGCTGTTGTTCCTCGGCGAACGCGCGACGGCGGGTGCTGTCGCGGCCATTGCCATCAGCGTCTTCGGCGTGATGCTGATCTCTGTCGCCCACACCGCATTCACCGCGCGAACGCTGGTGACCTCGGTGCTCAGCCGCAACGCGCTTATCGGTCTGGCCTCCGGTACGTTCTTCGGCATTTCGGCGGTCGCCTACCGTGCGGCGTCGCTGGCGCTCGGCGGGCCGAACTTCATGATGCAGGCGGCGGTCACGCTCGCCGTCGTCATCGTCTTCCAGACGCTGATCATGCTGGGCTGGATTCTGTGGAGGGAGCGCGACGAGCTGCCACGCATCGCCAGGGCCTGGCGGCCGGCGCTGTTCACCGGTCTGGTCGGCGCCTCGGCTTCGTTCGGCTGGTTCATGGCGATGACGTTGCAGCAGGCGGCGATCGTCAAGTCACTCGCCCAGATCGAGATGCTGTTCACCTTCGCGTCGAGTGTCTTCTTCTTTCGCGAGCGCATCAACCGGCTCGAAATAGCCGGTTGTGTGCTGATCGTCGGCGGCATCCTGGTGCTGCTAGCTCTGGGCTGAGAGCCTAGACCGTCGCTGGATCGCGCGGCGGGTCGCCTTTCCAGCGCTTGATGATGCCGGCGAGGTCGCTGTTCTGGAAGGCATCCTTCAGCGTGTCGAAGGACGGCAGCACGAAATAGGCGCGCTGGAATTTGTCGATCTCGTAGGTCGTGCGCATCACCGTTTCGATGTCGAACGGCACCTGGTGCGCATCGGGGCTTTCAACAGCGAATTGCAGCTCGGTGAAGGACGACATCAGGCCGGCGCCGAAGGCCTTCAGCGGCTGGCCGGGTTCCTGCATCAGGCCGTATTCGGCCGTGTACCAGTAGAGCCGGGTGATCATTTCGTCGCCGCCGAGCGCGATCAGGTCGGTCGCTTTCTCGCCATACATCTGCATGAAGTCGCCGAACACCGGCTGGCTCAGCACTGGCACATGGCCGAAGAAGTCGTGGAACATGTCGGGCTCGACGATGTAGTCGAGCTCGTCGCGCGTCCTCAGCCAGTTGGTGACGGGGAAGCGACGGTTGGCCAGGTGGTCGAAGAAGGGTTGCGCCGGGATCAGCCCGGGCACCGCCACGATCTCCCAGCCGGAGAGCTTGCGCAGCTTGTCACTGACGTCATGGAAGTCCGGAATGCGGTCGACCAGGCCGAGCGCCGACATGCCGTCAAGATAGGATTTGTGCGCCAGCCGCTGGGTCAGCCTGGTCTGGCGGTCGCACAGCGTGCGCCACACATCCTGCTCGGCAGCGCTGTAATCGTATTTCTGCTCGACGGTGAAATCCGGACGGCAGACGCTGTAGTCGCCGCGTAGCCCCTGGTCCGCGCACTCCCGTGCATAGTCTTGAACGCTCACGCTCATGTCCGATCCTCCCCGGAAACAGCTTCGATGGAGGAATCATAGGCGCTGGAAGCGAGCGGAATTCACCTCTTTGCGAGCGTTCGATGTTGTTTTGAGGTATATTTACCCAAATCTCCAAAATGGATGGTGAAAATGCCTCAGTTTGATGAGTTCGAGATCAGGATGCTCGACATTCTCCAGCGCGATGGGCGCAAGCCGGTTTCCGAGATCGCGCAGGAGATCGGCCTGTCCAACACGCCATGTGCCCGACGTTTCGAGGCGCTGCAGGAAGCCGGCGTCATCAAGGGCTTTTCCGCCCGCATCGGACGCCGCGCCGTCGGCCTCATGGTCGAGGTCTTCGTCCAGGTCAGGCTGGTCAGCCACAGCGACGATTCGCCGGAAAAGTTCATCGCCGCCGTGCAACGCATGGACGAGGTCTCGGCCTGCTGGACGATGACCGGCGACTACGACTTCCTGCTGCATGTCATGGTGCCCAATGTCGACGACCTCAACGCCTTCGTCATGCACCGGCTGATGCGCCTGCAAGGCGTCCGCGACGTTCACACCCAGCTGGTGCTGCAGAACATCAAGGGCCCCGGCCACGTGCCGCTCGCGCATTTGCGGGGCTAGGGGGCGACTAGGGATCGGGATAGGTGAGCGGGTAGCGCTCGCCAACGAGACAATTGACGGGTTTCGAGGCCTGGATCTTCATCATGCCTGGTGCATCCGCGATGCCGCCGACTTCGAGCACGAGCTTGCGGCGGATGGCCGTGACGAACTCGGATGCGAGGTGGATCGGCAGCACGAACGAGCCCGGCCCGCCGGTGACGCATTCGGCGTAATAGCGGTCGATGTCTTCCAGGCTGCCCGTCGGCCGGACGAGGATCGGCAGGCCGTTGATGACGATGCCCTTTGCAACCGCATTGTTGCGGGCGACCTCTACCGGCGCTCCGAGGTTGTTCGGTCCGTCGCCCGAAATGTCGATGACCTTCTTTTCGCCGCGGAAGACATTTTTCTCCAGCAGGTTGGCACCGAACGCCACCGCATTCGAGATCGACGTGCCGCCGGATCCGCCGATGGGCTTGACGGCGAGCTGGGCGGCGAAGGCGTCGGCGCTCGAAGCGTCGTCGATGATCTGCCAGGGGATGACCGATTCTGGCCGCACGGTTCCTGCCCACTCGAAATAGGTGACCGCGATACGGCCTCTCGATCCCGTCAGCACGGCATTGATGAAGTCGGGATGGCGCAGCGCCTTGACGTAGCCGGCACGCTGAAGCGCAAACTCGCCTTCGTCCATCGAACTCGAAACGTCGACGGCCAGCACCAGTTCGACATCCACCGTCCGGTCGTCCACGTCGATGGTCGGCGTGGCAGGCAGTTCGCAACCCGTGCACAGGATCAGCGCCAGCGCAGCCAGCATTGTTCATCGTCCGAGGGACCCGGAGGTCAGTGTGCGTCAACGCAGGGAAAATGAAAGCCGCAACGCTTCAAGGCTTCGTGAATACGAGGCCTGCTCTTGAAACGACAAGGCCGGCAAAAGCCGGCCTGTCTTTGTGCACTGGGCAGGTCAGTCCTGCTGCTTACGGAACGATCAGCGTCCCTGCGCCGTGCTCGGTAAACAGCTCAAGCAGCACCGAATGCGGAGTCTTGCCGTTGAGGATGACGACACCTTCGACGCCGCGCTCGATCGCCTCGATGCAGGTCTCGACCTTGGGGATCATGCCGCCCGAAATCGTGCCGTCCTTGATCAGTGCCTTGGCGTCGGCAACCGTCAGTTCGTCGATGAGTTTCTTGTCCTTGTCGAGCACACCGGGCACGTCGGTCAGGAACAAGAGGCGCGACGCCTTGACGGCACCGGCGATGGCACCCGCAAAGGTATCGGCGTTGATGTTGTAGGTGTGGCCGTCGCGGCCGGGCGCGACAGGCGCCAGCACCGGGATCATTTCCGAACGGGCCAGAAGGTCGAGCAGCGTGCGGTCGACTTCGACCGGCTCGCCGACGAAGCCGAGATCGATCACCTTCTCGATGTTCGAATCGGGGTCGACCATGGTCTTCTTGGCCTTTTCGGCGAAGACCATGTTGCCGTCCTTGCCGCACAGCCCGATCGCCCACTCGCCTTCGGCGTTGATCAGGGCGACGATCTCCTTGTTGATCGAGCCGGCCAGAACCATCTCGACGATCTCGACGGTTTTCTGGTCGGTGACGCGCAGGCCGCCCTCGAATTTCGATTCGATGCCCATCTTGGTCAGCATGGCGCCGATCTGCGGGCCGCCGCCGTGCACGACGATCGGGTTGACGCCGGACTGCTTCAGTAAGGCGATGTCGCGGGCGAAGGCACGGCCGAGCTCGACATTGCCCATGGCGTGGCCGCCATACTTCACCACGACCGTCTTGTTTTCGTAGCGCTGCATGTAGGGCAAGGCCGCGGAGAGCAGGGCAGCCTGCATTTCGGCGGTGGCGGCGACGTTCGTCGTCATCGGCATGGTCCCGGATAGGTGGAAAAGGTCGGCGCGGTCTTAGCCGGAAACCGGGCAGGGGGCAAATGGTTCGATGGGCTGGCAGGCGTGCTGTTTTGCCGATGCGCTCCGGAATGTGGTTGCATGGCGCCCGACGATCTAAACAGCAGTTGCAAATAGTTTTGCGCCACGTAACTTGGCGGGCATGACGCCGCAGGACATCACCAAGCTGATTGTTCGGACCTCGATGAAGGACCGTGCGGCCTTCGATTTGCTCTACCGGCAGACGAGCGCGAAACTTTTTGGCGTCTGCCTGCGTGTATTGAACGACAGGGCAGATGCCGAGGAAGCGCTGCAGGAGGTCTTCGTCAAGATCTGGACGAAAGCGGACCGCTTCGCAGTTTCTGATCTCAGCCCCATTTCGTGGCTCGTAGCAATCGCGCGCAATCATGCGATCGATCGCATACGGGCGCGGCGTCAGGCGCCTCTCGCGATCGACGAGGCGCTCGAGGTCGCGGACCCGGGGCCGGGGCCAGAGGCTGCAGCAGTGGCGGGCGGTGAAGCCGAGCGCATCCATGGCTGCCTGGAGGAACTTGAAAAGGACAAGGCTGCCGCTGTCCGCGGTGCCTATCTCAAGGGGGAGAGTTATAACGAACTCGCGGACCGCCATGGCGTGCCGCTGAACACCATGCGTACCTGGCTGCGCCGCAGCCTGCTCAAACTCAGGGAATGTCTGGAAAGATGACGCTCGCGCAAGACAATGGACCGGAACGTGGAGGCGACGATCTGGTCGCAGCCGAATACGTTCTCGGCGTCCTGCCTGCCGACGAGCGGCGTCAGGCCAGCGCCCGCATCGACGGCGAGCCTGGTTTTGCGCGCATGGTCGATCAATGGGAAGTACATTTCGCCCCGCTCGCCGCGGCCTATCCGGAGATCGAGGCCCCGGCCTCGGTGAAGCCGGCGATCGACCGCAGGCTGTTCTCGGGGACCGCGACGTCGTCGGCACCCAGCGCGCAAGGCTCCGCGGGCTTGTGGGCCAGCCTCGCCTTCTGGCGCGGCCTGGCAACGGCGGCGGTCGCAGCCCTGGCCATCTACATTGCTGTTCCTTACATCAATCCGCCGGCCCAATTGCCGCAGGAGCGCATGGTCGCCTCGCTGGCTGCCGATGGCAGCGACGTCAAGTACATGGCGATGTACGACGCTGGCAGTGGCCAGATCGGCCTTTCGCACGTCTCCGGCGAGCGCGCCACCGGCAGGGATTTCGAACTCTGGATGATCGAGGGCAGCAACGCTCCGGTCTCGATGGGCGTCATCCCGGTCGGATCGACGATCCATATCGACGTCGATCAGGCGATGCGTGACAAGCTCGCCGCAGGCGCCGTGCTTGCCGTCAGCCTCGAGCCGACGGGCGGTTCGCCCACCGGCCAGCCGACCGGACCGGTCGTAGCCGCTGGCGACCTTCGCGACATCTGATCCACGAAAATTTGCCCGAATTCGCCGCGGGCTGAAACTTTTCCCTGCGTTGATCGTAACTATAAGTTTTGCCAAAGCTTAGAGTGAAAGAAAGGAAATATTTCTCTCCAGAAGGTGAAACTACCTGATCTCAAATCCGTAATTCCTTGTGCCTTTCCATTTAGGGAAACAACCCAAGGAGTTACATTATGCGTAAGATCTCTCTCGCTTTGCTCGCCGGTGCCTTTTCCGCTCTCGCCACCTTCGCCTATGCTGAAAACCCGATGGTTGGCGGCGCCGCGATGTTCGCCGATAAGAACATCGTCGAAAACGCGGCCAATTCGAAGGATCACACCACGCTCGTCGCTGCCGTCAAGGCAGCCGGCCTGGTCGAGACGCTGCAGGGCAAGGGCCCGTTCACCGTCTTTGCGCCGACCAATGAAGCTTTCGCCGCACTCCCGGCCGGCACGGTCGAAAACCTGCTCAAGCCTGAAAACAAGGATCAGTTGACCAAGATCCTGACCTGCCATGTCGTTGGCGCCAAGGCGATGGCCGCAGACATCAAGAAGATGGTCTATGACGACAAGGGCGCACACCCGGTCAAGACCGTTGGCGGCTGCACCTGGACCGCGAAATATGAAGGCGACAAGGTGACTGTAACCGACGAGAACGGCAATGTCGCCAATGTGACGATCGCCAATGTCGAGCAGTCGAACGGTGTCATCCATGTCATCGACAAGGTCCTGCTGCCCAAGATGTAAGCCCGGGGGGCAGCGTGGTTGTGCGACGCTGTCGCTCCCTGAGGCGCGCGCAATCGGCAAAGCGCCCCGCAACGGGTCACCGTTGCGGGGCGCGGCCTGTTGTGCGCAGGCTGGTCGGTTTTCGCGCCAAACCCTCAAGCCCTGTTGATTTCGCCGTGATGTGACGCCGGCCTATGGTCGGCTGGGAGAAATGCCATGGACCGCCGTACATTCCTGCTGGGCAGTGCCGCGATCGCCGTTCTTGCCGGCTTTGTCGTCTCGAGGCGATTGACCATCGCCGACCAGGCATTGGCTGAAAACTTCGAAGTCACCAAGACCGACGCCCAGTGGCGCGCGATCCTTTCTCCCGCCGCCTTTGCCGTGCTGCGCCAGGAGGACACCGAGCCGCCGGGGTCTAGCCCGCTGCTCAACGAGCACCGCAAAGGCACCTTCAACTGCGCCGGCTGTGACCTGGCCGCCTATTCGTCCGCTACCAAGTTCGATTCCGGCACCGGCTGGCCGAGCTTCTGGGATGCGCTCCCCAATTCGATCGGCACCAATGTCGATACCTCGCTGATGATGACCCGCACCGAAGTGCATTGCCGCCGCTGCGGCGGTCATTTCGGCCACATCTTCGACGACGGCCCGCCTCCGACCGGCAAGCGCCATTGCATCAATGGGCTGGCACTGACGTTCCGCCCTGTCGCGGCCTGACCTTTTCTCGAAAAATCCTCTTGACCTCAAGATACATTGAGGTTGCATCAATGCGCTCTCACGAAATCCCGAATGGAAAAAGGAGAGCGGAAATGATCCAGAATATAGAGAACGATCAGAACGGCCCGGTGGCGTTCGTCAACATCTTCACCCTGAAGCCGGGCAAGCTGGACGAGTTCATCGCCCTCCAGAAGATCAACCTGGACCGTTCGATAGGCAATGTGCCGGGCTGGCGCGGCAGCCGGCTGCACCGGGCGATCGACGGCGATACAGCGATCATGATCAGCACCTTCGACACGGTTGCCGATCACCAGCGGGTTCATCAGACGCAAGGCTTCGCCGAACACATCGCCAAGGTCGGGCCACTGATCGAAGGCGTGACGCCGGCCTACTACCAGGTCGTCCACGAAGTGACGCAGGCCTGAGGCCGGTTGCCTCAGGCAACATGCGACGGCGGCCGTGATCAGCCGCCGTTGACCACCAGCGCGATCGCCGCGCGCAGTTCGTCCAGGCCTTCGTTCTTCTCGGACGAGGTCGCAAGAACGGTCGGGAAGGCGGCGGCGCGTTTCTTGATCTTGAGCAATGTGTCTTCGATCAGCGGCTGCACGCCTGCGGCCTTGATCTTGTCAGTCTTGGTCAGGACGATCTGGTAGGAGATCGCGGCCTTGTCGAGCAGGGTCAAAACCTCCTCGTCGTTCTTCTTGATGCCGTGGCGGGAATCGATCAGCAGGTAGACGCGCTTGAGCGTCACCCGGCCGCGCAGATAGTCGAACACCAGCTTTGTCCAGGCGTCGACCTGTTCCTTCGGCGCCTGGGCGTAGCCGTAGCCGGGCATGTCGACCAGCGCCATCGGCGGCAGGTCGCCTGCCTCGCCGGAAAAGCCATCCGGGACGAAGTAATTGAGCTCCTGCGTGCGCCCCGGCGTGTTCGAGGTGCGGGCCAGGCCGCTGTGGCGAACCAGTGCGTTGATCAGCGACGACTTGCCGACATTCGAACGGCCGGCGAAGGCAATCTCCGGCGGCCCTTCCGGCGGCAGGAACTTCATGGACGGCACGCCGCGGATGAAAACCCACGGGCGCTTGAAGAGCTCGGCATCCACCGTGCGATTGGTCGTATGTTCGTTCAAGCCGCTGCCTCCAGCAGAGAAATATCCGAGCCGCGAATGGCCTTGAGGTTGCGGCCGATCTTGTCCACCGGCCAATCCCACCAGGCAATCGTCAGAAGCCGTTCGATGGTCTTGTCGTCGAAACGCTTCTTGACCACGACAGAAGGATTGCCGGCTACGATCGCATAAGGCGGTACGTGTCTGCTGACAACCGATTTCGCAGCAATGATGGCGCCGTGGCCGATATGAACCCCAGGCAGGATCACCGCTTCCATGCCGATCCAGACATCATTGCCGAGCACCGTGTCGCCGCGGACCTCCTGCTGCCAGGAGGCAAGGTCGAAGCCTTCCTCCCAGCCATGGCCGAAAATGTTGAACGGATAGGTCGAAAAGCCGGACATGGCGTGATTGGCGCCGTTCATGATGAAGCGCGCGCCTTCGGCGATCGCGCAGAACTTGCCGATGATCAGCTTGTCGCCGATGAAAGGGTAGTGGTGAAGCACGCATTTCTGCTGGAACAGATCGGGTCCGTCGGGATCGTCGTAGTAGGTGAAATCGCCTATCTCGATGTTTTCGGCGTCGACGAGCGACTTGAGGAAGCCGACGCGCCTGTGCATCGGGATCGGATGCTTGAGCGAAGGGTTAGGTCCATGCATGGCATTTCGTCCCCATTGATACGCCTCTCTACCAGTATAGCGTGATCCGCGACGAAGACATCGGGGGCGATGATCTCAAGGGAAATGGTTCTTGCGCAGATAAAGGGCCGACTTGTTCGACCGAGCTGAAAACCGGGGTTCTGCAAGGGCTTGCAGAACCCCGGCCTTTGCCGAGACGGTTCAATTCTGACCGGGGGGGATGGTCAGAGACCGCCACCCCGCAGGCTGATGCTTGAGAGGCATCGCTCAGCTACGCTGCCACCTGGAAAAAAGTTTCAGCTCCCGGTTGAAGAAAAGTCAGGTTCCTCACAATGCAGAAAAGCCCCGGATTGCGGGGCTTTTTCGTTTCGTCTGGGCTGTTCGGCTATTCGGCCGGTGTCGGTTTCTTCTTGAACAATGCCATCAGATTGTCCCAGAGCTCGATCTTGGCGCCCTGGCGCTTCATGATCACGCCCTGCTGCAGGATCGACAGCGAGTTGTTCCACGCCCAGTAGATGACGAGGCCCGCCGGGAACGATGCCAGCATGAAGGTGAACAGGATCGGCATCCAGGTGAAGATCATCGCCTGGGTTGGATCCGGAGGCGTCGGGTTCATGCGCATCTGCAGGAACATGGTGACACCCATGATCAGCGGCCAGACGCCGATCATCAGGAAGGCGGGAACGCCCCAGGGCAGCAGGCCGAACAGGTTGAACAGCGAGGTCGGATCCGGAGCGGCCAGGTCGTGGATCCAGCCGAAGAACGGTGCATGGCGCATTTCGATGGTGACGTAGAGCACCTTGTAGAGCGCGAAGAACACCGGGATCTGGATCAGCACCGGCCAGCAACCGGCCAGCGGGTTGATCTTCTCGGTCTTGTACAGCTCCATCATCGCCTGCTGCTGCTTCATCTTGTCATCCGCGTATTTCTCGCGGATTTCCAGCATCTTGGGCTGCACCATCTTCATGTTCGCCATCGACTTGTACGACTTGTTGGCGAGCGGGAAGAAGATGGCCTTGACGATGACGGTGGTGGCGAGGATCGCCAGACCGAAATTGCCGAGCAACTTGTAGAGCGTGTCGATAAGCCAGAACATCGGCTTGGTGATGAAGTAGAACCAGCCCCAGTCGATCAGAAGCTCGAACTGGCGGATCTGGCGGTCCGCTTCGTAAGCGTTGATCTTGGCCACTTCCTTGGCGCCAGCGAAGACCAGCGTCTCGACGGTCGCCGATTGACCCGCGGCGACCGTGATCGGATCGGTCATGAAGTCGGCCTGGTAGCGCGGGCGGCCGTCCTCGAAATAGGAGAAGCGCGGCTGGAACGGCTGCTTTCCAGAAGGCACCAGTGCGGCAGCCCAGTATTTGTCGGTGATGCCGAGCCAGCCGTCGGTCGACTTGCCAGGCAGAACCTGCTTGTCGTCCTCGATGGTGGCGTAGTTGATTTCCTGCAGGCCCTCGGTGCCGGTCACGCCGATCAGACCTTCGTGCAGCACGTAGGTCGAGGCATGCAACGGCTTGTCGAAGCGGGTGAGGCGGCCGTAATTGGACAGCGCGACGTCGGTGCTGCCGGCATTCGCCACCGTATCGGTCACCGTGAACATGTAGTTCTGGTCGACGGCGATGGTACGCTTGAAGGTCAGGCCCTTGTCGTTGGTGTAGGTCAGCGTGACAGGCGTTGCCGGTGTCAGCGTCGTATTGGGCTCGGCAGTCCAGACAGTGTCGGGACCCGGAACCGCGCCGGTCGCTTCGCTGCCGACGAAGCCGATTTCGCTGTAGAAGCCGGCTGGCAGCGCCTGCGGGTTCAAAAGCTCGATGACGGGTGAATTCGGTTCGACGGCGACGCGGTAGTGCTTGAGGCTGATGTCGTCGATGCGCGCGCCGGTCAGGTTGATCGAGCCCTTGAGGCTCGGCGTGTCGACCGGGATGCGGCCGGATGCTGCAAGCGCCTGGGCACGGTCGACAACGGCGACCTGGGTCGTCGGTGCGCCGGGGACACCGGCCTGCGGCGTCGCTGGCAAGCCGGCGCTGGTGCCGGGTGCCGTGCCTGCCGGCTGCTGCTGCGCCACACGCTCGGCTTCGATGCGTGCGGCTTCGCGCTGCGATTCGACGCGCGGGTTCATGTAGAACACCTGCCAGAGCGTCAGGATCAGCACCGACAAGGCGATGGTGATGAAGAAGTTACGGTTGTTTTCCATCGAAAGCCCTTATCGCGTTCCGCGAATGCGCCGAGAAAGTTCGGCCGTTATCTGGCCGAAGGGGGCGGTGAGCACGTCTTCGCGCCCGACGATCACATAGTCTTTGCCGGCGGCCATGTCACCTGCGGCATGTGTACGAACGGCTTCCCGGAGGCGCCGCTTGACGCGATTGCGGACAACCGCGTTGCCGACTTTCTTGGTGACGGTGTAGCCGACCCGCGGCCCCGCACTGTCGTCGCGATCCAGAACCTCGACGAGAAAAAACCGCCCGCGCCGCTTGTCACCGCGGCGGACGGCCAGAAACTGTTTTCTTTTCAGAAGCCGTTCGGGGCCGCGTCCATGCGGAGCAGACCCCTCTGGCTTGCCGTCAGCGGGCAAGGTTCCCGCCTATGGCTTAGGCGGAAAGCCGCTTGCGGCCGCGGTTGCGGCGAGCTGCGACGACGCCGCGACCACCCTTGGTTGCCATGCGAGCACGGAAACCATGACGGCGCTTACGGACGAGTTTGGACGGCTGATAGGTACGCTTCATTTGTTTTTACACCGCGGCGTGCGGCCCTTCTTGATTCTGTCACTTTGTAACAGGAGCTTGGCTCAGCTTGCTTCGACGCGATCAAAAACCGCGACGGAAGCGGGTCCCGAGCGTGTGCGGGCTTATAGAAAGAAGGTACCGCGAAGTCAATCCGCCCGTGCCGGCGCCACCGAAGGTTGTTTCCTGCTGTCAGCAGCAGACAGGGGATAGCGTCCCGGCTCTGACATTTTGCAGTGCGGAATTTGCAACTGCGTTGTGATCACCTATCTTTGCCATAAAGGGGATGCAAGGCAGTTCGTGCTCATTTTAGTCCGAAGCGCATCATTCTCGCACTGGCCTCGCAGCAAAGAACAGCATGACTGAAGCAGCCGATACCGGTGTATTTCCCGGAAAACAGGCGGACCGTGCGGTTCCGCTTTCGCGCGGCCTGTCGGCCAAGCTGCTGCTGCTGACCATCGCTTTCGTACTCTTCGCTGAAGTGCTGTTCTTCCTGCCCTCTGTCGCAAGCTTCCGCATCCGCTGGCTCGAGGAGCGTCTGGCCACTGCCGCCGCCGTCGCCACGATCCTGGTACAGGGCGACCCGACCACACTTTCCCGCGCCGCCCAGAACGACGTGCTGGCGGCGATCGGCGCCAAGGCGATCGCCGTTCGCGATGGCGGCGTGTCCCGCCTGCTTGTCGTCGCCGACATGCCGCCCGAAGTTGACGAGCATATCGACATCGCCAAGGAAGGCGTGCTGGACTCGATGCCCGACGCCATCGACACGCTGCTGTTCGGCGGCAACCGCATGCTGCGCGTCTATGGCCGGGTCGGCGAGAGCGCCAAGGAGTTCGAGCTGGTCATCCCGGACTACCGGCTGCACCGCGCCATGCTCGCCAATGCGCGCTACATCGTCTTCGTCTCGCTGCTGATCTCGCTGTTCACCGCGGCACTCGTCTATGCCGCCATCGACCGCATCATGATCAGGCCCATCCGCACCATGACACGCTCGATGCTGACCTTCTCCGATGCCCCGGACAATCCCGCCGGTGTCATCGTTCCCGAAGCCCGCTCCGACGAGATCGGGCTGGCCGAGCGCGAACTGGCGGCGATGCAGACGCATCTGCAGCGGATGCTGCACGAACGGAAGCATCTCGCCGACCTTGGTCTTGCCGTATCGAAGATCAACCACGACATGCGCAACATCCTGGCCTCGGCACAGCTGATGTCCGACCGCTTGCGCATGGTCAAGGATCCTGCCGTGCAGGCTTTTGCGCCGAAGCTGCTCAGGACGCTCGACCGAGCGGTTGCCTATTCCGAGAACGTTCTGTCATACGGCCGCGCCCAGGAGCCGGCGCCGGCGCGCCGCCGCCTGCGGCTGAGCCAGTTGGTCGATGACGTCCACGGCCTGCTCGGCCTAGAGGCCGAGCAGGGCATCGAGTTCTTCAACGCGGTCGACACCGAATTCGAGATCGAGGCCGATCCCGACCAGTTGTTCAGGGTGTTGACCAATCTGTGCCGCAACGCCGTGCAGGCCATGGCCGGTGCTGCCGACAGCGCCATCGTCAATCGCCTGACCGTTTATGCCGAACGCGAGGGCAGCGTCAGCCGCATCCTGGTTGCCGATACGGGTCCCGGCCTGCCGCAAAAGGCGCGCGAGAACCTGTTTGCCGCCTTCCGCGGTTCGGCCCGCAGCGGCGGCACCGGGCTTGGCCTCGCCATCGCCTACGAGCTGGTGCGCGCCCATGGCGGCCAACTGGAGCTTGTCGAGAGCGCCGGCGGTCGCACCGTGTTCGCTGTCACCATCCCCGATCAGCCGGTTCGCCTCGATGAGGCGCGCCAGGGCATGCGCCGTCCGGCCTGATCAAAAAACTTTGCCGGCGGCGGCTTGCATTTCCCGATTCGAGCCGTTAGGTAGCGCCGGTCGCTGCAGTCGATTGACCGCAGCGTGTTGGCCGTTCACTCGGCCTGATGCGCGCCCGTAGCTCAGCTGGATAGAGCACCAGACTACGAATCTGGGGGTCAGAGGTTCGAATCCTTTCGGGCGCGCCATTCTCCTCATGTACAGCCCGAAGACATAGGTAACAGTTTGTACCTAAGACATGGGTGACAACCTCGTGCCGAACGGGTTGTCGATGGTCTGCAGGGTCCTCTGTTCGAGGTCGATATAGCCAAGATCATAGTGCATGAAGGAGACGAGCCAAATGGCGTCATCGACTTCAGTGATTCCGAGCCTCTGGCCGGCGAGCACGGTCGAGATATTGATCTTCTTGCGGTGCATGCAGATGCGGCCACAGGCGGTGACGAGGATGTCGCGGTCATGGAAGGGGTAATGCAGGTCTGGCAGCCCCTCATAGGCTCTTGAAGAGGGCTTATAGAGTTCGTCCGGCACCTTCATGCCGATCGCTTGGTGCGGTCGTTCGGCATTGAATTCGCTGACGAATGCATCGAACCTGGCCTGCTGCTGTAGAATGTTCATGCCCGGCGGCCGGGTCGTCTCCTGCTTGAGGGTCCGGTGCATACGCTCATGCCTGCCGTTCTGCTGCGGGTTGCCGGGTTTGATGCGCTCGATGTCGATGCCCAGCCGCAGCCAGAAGACCGAGAGCCTGGACAGATTGTAGAGCCCGTTGGGAGAGGCGAAGGGCAGCCCGTTGTCGCTTCTGATCGCCGCCGGCAGGCCGCGCTGCTTGAACAACCTCACGAAGGCTTCGACGACGGGCACCTCCCGCGTTGATTCGAGGGCTTCGCACAGAAGGATCATGCGCGAGGCCTGGTCAGTCACCGTCAAAGGGTAACAGTACTGGCGATTGCCGAGCCTGAACTCGCCCTTGAAATCGACACACCACAGATCGTTGGGGCAGCATGCCGCCGACAGCGGCGTGCCCTCGGCCTTGCAGCGCCGCCTCTGACGGGCGCGCGTGACAAGGCCGTGGCGGTCGAGCACGGCATGGACCGTGCTCGTCGACGGCAGCCGAACGTCGCCGGCCAGCTTGCGCACCAGAAGCTCACGGATCTTCCTGGCGCCCCAGTGCGGCTTGTCCTTCTTGGCCTTCACAATCGCCTGCTCGATCTGACAGGGCAGTTGGTTGGCATAGCGGACCGGCCGCCGTGACCGGTCGGTCAGCGCCTCCAGGCCGTCGTCCTTGTAGCGGTTGAGGATCTTGTAGCCGGTCTTGCGGGAAATCCCGAACTCTCGGCACACATCACTCATGCCCTCGCCATCCAGAAGCCGCGCAACAAAACGAAGACGTTCCTCCATCACCGAACTCTCCTTCCACGGCATCAACACCTCCGGCCAAAAGCCAAAAGTGTTACCCATGTGTCCGGTACGAAACGTCACCTATGGCTCGGGTCGCTCACCTTGTGACAGCGCACGCCGTCATGGCTCAGGCCACAGCATCGAGGTCCACGACGCCGGACCTGGACTGAGTGGCGCTGCATTCGAGCAAACGCTGTTGCGCCGGGTGCTTGCGGAGGGGGCGAGCGGACCGACCAACTCGAATTCGTTGCCAGTTGCGGCGTGCCCTACCTCCAGGGATGGATGTTCACCAAGGCGCTGCCACTGGGGCAGGCCATCGAGGTGACGCAGGGCACGACGCCGCGGCCGACTAAGAACTAGAGGCTGGTTGGAATGCGCTGCCCCTCCCAATCAGGCGGCCACCAGTCTCCGCGCAGGTGCTCGTAGTCGTCGTCGGTAATCCAGGTCAGCGGCTCCCCGCGCGTGTCCTCTGGGTCAATACGTTGTTTCAAGCCTTCGCACCGGCGCAATGCCCATTCCAGCATGGCCAGTGTATCGACCTCGCGGTCGCGAACGACCCTGCCTCGCCGGCAAGTGATGACCCGCTCGCGGGTGAACCACGATGACCAACCGTGGAAGCCCCACAGGAGCATCGGTCCTGTCGGGATGCGAAGGTGACCACTGAACCACTCGGCGCTTACTGGAAATCTGGTCGCTGGCACGAGCCGCAAAAACCAACTGCGCATAGCATCCGAGAGTGGCCGCTCCCGGTCACCATAGGTACTCAAGGCGACGAGGCACAACTTGCCATCGATAACATCCCAAGTGCCGACGTATTGACGATGACAATTCGTCGTCCATTCGTCGGGCGCGCTTATTCTGACCCGGCGGGAAGCAAGCAGGCGATAGAGCGGCAGGGCATGTAATAAATGCGGCTTGCCATCGATAAGTATCCGCTCGGGCATCTGTGATGTCATGGCTCTCCTCACGGTAGAGAAGTGTCGAGGCGGCAACCTCGAGATCGTAGCAGACTGCATGCAAGGGGCAACTCGATAGTCATCTAATATTTTGATATCATGAGGTAAATTTCAGTTATTCCCTCCTTGTGCCGGTGTCGGAATTTGTTGACCTTGCCCTTTGCTGAAGGAGGATTCGACGATGGAGGAGGTCGTGTTGGGTACCAGTTTCATCCTGACGAACTGCATGTCAGAGGCTGCGCCGCCATCGCGGCGAGGACATGCAAGGTACCGGCTCTGGCCGCGACGACGGAACAGGATTGTTCATGCGGCTGCTCACCGGCGGCATCGCCGCCGCCGATCGGCAACGTTTCGGCCTGCCACCGGATCTCCCCTGGCGTCATCCGGCGCCGACAGCTTTTCCCAGAAAGTTTGAACAGGGCGGCTTGCAATTCGCCAAGTCAGCGGCTAGTTAGCGCCGGTCGCTGCGGTCGATTGATCGCAGCGTGTTGGCCGTTCACTCGGCCTGATGCGCGCCCGTAGCTCAGCTGGATAGAGCACCAGACTACGAATCTGGGGGTCAGAGGTTCGAATCCTTTCGGGCGCGCCATTCTCCTCATGTACAGCCCGAAGACATAGGTAACAGTTTGTACCTAAGACATGGGTGACAACCTCGTGCCGAACGGGTTGTCGATGGTCTGCAGGGTCCTCTGTTCGAGGTCGATATAGCCAAGATCATAGTGCATGAAGGAGACGAGCCAAATGGCGTCATCGACTTCAGTGATTCCGAGCCTTTGGCCGGCGAGCACGGTCGAGATATTGATCTTCTTGCGGTGCATGCAGATGCGGCCACAGGCGGTGACGAGGATGTCGCGGTCATGGAAGGGGTAATGCAGGTCTGGCAGCCCCTCATAGGCTCTTGAAGAGGGCTTATAGAGTTCGTCCGGCACCTTCATGCCGATCGCTTGGTGCGGTCGTTCGGCATTGAATTCGCTGACGAATGCATCGAACCTGGCCTGCTGCTGTAGAATGTTCATGCCCGGCGGCCGGGTCGTCTCCTGCTTGAGGGTCCGGTGCATACGCTCATGCCTGCCGTTCTGCTGCGGGTTGCCGGGTTTGATGCGCTCGATGTCGATGCCCAGCCGCAGCCAGAAGACCGAGAGCCTGGACAGATTGTAGAGCCCGTTGGGAGAGGCGAAGGGCAGCCCGTTGTCGCTTCTGATCGCCGCCGGCAGGCCGCGCTGCTTGAACAACCTCACGAAGGCTTCGACGACGGGCACCTCCCGCGTTGATTCGAGGGCTTCGCACAGAAGGATCATGCGCGAGGCCTGGTCAGTCACCGTCAAAGGGTAACAGTACTGGCGATTGCCGAGCCTGAACTCGCCCTTGAAATCGACACACCACAGATCGTTGGGGCAGCATGCCGCCGACAGCGGCGTGCCCTCGGCCTTGCAGCGCCGCCTCTGACGGGCGCGCGTGACAAGGCCGTGGCGGTCGAGCACGGCATGGACCGTGCTCGTCGACGGCAGCCGAACGTCGCCGGCCAGCTTGCGCACCAGAAGCTCACGGATCTTCCTGGCGCCCCAGTGCGGCTTGTCCTTCTTGGCCTTCACAATCGCCTGCTCGATCTGACAGGGCAGTTGGTTGGCATAGCGGACCGGCCGCCGTGACCGGTCGGTCAGCGCCTCCAGGCCGTCGTCCTTGTAGCGGTTGAGGATCTTGTAGCCGGTCTTGTAGCCGGTCTTGCGGGAAATCCCGAACTCTCGGCACACATCACTCATGCCCTCGCCATCCAGAAGCCGCGCAACAAAACGAAGACGTTCCTCCATCACCGAACTCTCCTTCCACGGCATCAACACCTCCGGCCAAAAGCCAAAAGTGTTACCCATGTGTCCGGTACGAAACGTCACCTATGTCTTGGGTCGCCCATCACCAATGCAGTCAGGTCACTTCACTCGGCAGGCTGGGCCTTGTCTATTGCCTGCTCGCCCTGAGGCATTTCGCCGGCCCGCCGGTCAGCTGACCGTATTTTCCTTTTTGTGCTCGCAGTCCCTGCCGCTGCCCTGGCCGCTCGGCTGCGGACAGTTTTCGCCGCTGCATTCCTGGGCCTGGGCACGAATGATTGTTTTCGGCCCACCGAAGGCGGCCAGAAGAATGGCGGTCGAGAAGGCGAAAAGGAGCAGGCGCATGACATCTCTCCTTGTGGCTGGGGCGGCAGAATGCCGGCTTGGTAGCCGGTCGGCGCGGCATGACCGAGGTCACGCGGCAATCAGGCTGCCGTGACGGCAGCATAGCGCACGTGGCATTGCGGTAAAGCCCGATCCGGCTGCCTGACGATAGGAAACAATGCCGCAGGGCGGCGTTGCCTCGCGCTTGCATTTGCATTTGCCGCCACGGCAAATTTTGTTTAAGGCCAAGCTCATGTCGCACTTGCCCGAGACTCTGCTCGCCGGTTATCGCAACTTCATGAACGGTCGCTACGCGGCCGAGACGGACCGTTACAAGTCCCTGGCGCGCGAAGGCCAGTCGCCCGAGACCCTGGTCATTGCCTGCTGCGATTCTCGTGCCGCACCCGAAACCATCTTCGATTCTGGTCCGGGTGAGCTGTTCGTCGTCCGCAATGTTGCCAATCTCGTACCGCCTTATTCGCCGGATGGTGAGTTCCATTCGACCTCGGCGGCGCTCGAGTTCGCCGTGCAGGCGCTGAAAGTCAAGAACATCGTCGTCATGGGCCACGGCCGTTGCGGCGGTATCCGTGCAGCTCTCGACCCCAACATGGCGCCGCTGTCGCCCGGCGACTTCATTGGCAAGTGGATGAGCCTTGTGGCACCGGCCGCCGAGACCGTGACCGGCAACACGATGATGACCCAGGGCGAACGCCAGACGGCCCTCGAGCGCATCTCGATCCGCTACTCGATCGCCAATCTGCGCACCTTCCCGTGTGTGAAGATTCTGGAGCAGAAGGGCAAGCTGGAGCTGTTCGGCGCCTGGTTCGACATCTCGGCCGGCGAGTTGTGGGTCATGGATCGCGAAACCGGCGATTTCGAGCGCACCTCCATCGCCTGACCTTGGCCGCTGGCCTCATTTCAAAGACTTGAATGGCCTGACGTCTCCGGCCTAGCTTTGCACATGAGCCTTGGACGCCTGTTCCATGGCCGCGCGGCGAGGAGCCAAGCCATGACAACTGCCCAGCCCCGTCATTTGCTCGACGGCAGTCACCGTCGCATGTTCATCGGTGGCGCCTGGGTCGAGGCGGCGTCCGGGCAGACGATGGAAACGCGCAATCCTGCCAACGGCGTCGTAATCGCCACGGTGCCGCGCGCCGGCAAGAAGGATATCGAGCGCGCCGTCGCCGCCGCCCGCAATGCGTTTGATGGGCCGTGGAGCCGTTTCAAACCGCATGAACGGCAGAAACTTCTGCTCAGGATCGCCGAGCTGTTCGAGCGCCACTGGGAAGAGATTTGCGTTTCCGACACCACTGACATGGGCCTGCCCATCGCACGTGCCCGGGGCAATGCCAACCGCGTCCTTGGCATGCTGCGCTATTATGCCGGCATGGCGACGGCGCTGCACGGCCAGACCATCGACAACTCGCTGCCGGGTGACATCGTCTCCTACACCCGCAAGGAGCCGATCGGGGTCGTTGGCGCCATCATCCCGTGGAACGCTCCGACCGCAGCGTCGGTCTGGAAGATCGGCCCGGCCTTGGCCACCGGTTGTACTGTTGTGCTGAAGCCGTCGGAGGAGGCGCCGCTGACCCCGCTTCTGATCGCCGAACTGATGGCCGAGGCTGGCGTCCCCGACGGCGTCGTCAACATCGTGACCGGCACCGGCACCGAGGCCGGCGCGCCGCTCGCCGAGCATATGGGCGTCGACAAGATCGTCTTTACCGGGTCGACGGCCACCGGCCAGAGCATTGTCCGCGCCTCGGCCGGCAACCTCAAGCGCGTGTCGCTGGAGCTCGGCGGCAAGTCGCCGGTAATCGTCTGCACTGATGCCGATCTCGAGCGCGCGGTGCCGGTTGCCGCCATGTCTGTCTTCGCCAATTCCGGCCAGATCTGCATCGCCGGCTCCAGGCTGTTTGTCGCGCGACAGATCCACGACGAGTTCGTCGCGCGGCTGGCCGCCTATGCAGCCGGCTTGCGCATTGGCAACGGCATCGACCCCGAGACCGAGATCGGCCCGCTGATTTCGCCCCGCCAACTGCAGCGCGTCGAGGGTTATCTGCGCGCCGGTTCGGAGGAGGGCGCGCGGCTCGTCGTCGGTGGTGCCAGGCTGTCGCAAGGCGCGCTGGCTGAAGGAAACTTCGTCGCCCCCACCGTCTTTGCCGGCGTCTCCGACACCATGCGCATCGCGCGCGAGGAGATTTTCGGCCCGGTCATTTCGGCCTTGCCCTTCGATACACTCGACGAGGTTGTGCGGCGCGCCAACGACACGCCCTATGGCTTGGCCGCCGGCGTCTTCACCCGCGATCTCGCCACCGCGCACCAGCTGTCGCGGCGGCTGCAGGCCGGCTCGGTATGGGTCAACACCTATCACGCGATCGACCCGGCGGTGCCGTTCGGCGGCTACAAGATGAGTGGCTACGGCCGCGAGGGCGGCACTGATCATCTCGACGAATACCTCAACACCAAGGGCGTGTTCATCCGTATCGATTGAGGGCGGCCGCAACGAAAGAGCCGCGCCCGGCTGCCGGGCGCGGCCTCTTTTTTCGGCTGTGTGCAGTCTATTCAGTCCATCAGCTGGAATTCGTAGAGCCTGCGATAGAGGCCTTCGGCCTCGATCAGGTCGGCATGGCGGCCCTGCTCGACGGCCTTGCCGTCCTGCATCACCACGATGTTGTCGGCCTGGTGAACTGTCGACAGGCGGTGCGCGATGGCAATGGTCGTACGCCCGGCGGAGAGTTTCTCCAGCGCCTCGCGGAACAGCGCCTCCGACTCGGCGTCGAGAGCGCTGGTCGCTTCGTCGAGCAACAGCACATTGGCATCGCGCAGGATGGCGCGGGCGATCGACAGGCGCTGCTTCTGGCCGCCTGAGAGCAGGGCGCCGTTTTCGCCGACCTGCGTGTCGTAGCCGCCCTTGAGCGCCATGATGAAGTCATGCGCGTTGGCTGCCTTGGCGGCTGCGATCACCTCTTCATCGCTGGCGCCGTCGCGGCCAAGGCGGATGTTGTGCATGATCGTGCCTGAGAACAGGAACGTGTCCTGGCTGACATAGGCGATGCGATCGCGGACCGAATGCAGCGTCGCGTGAGCGATGTCCTGGCCGTCGAACAGCACTTGGCCGCTATTTGGGTCGTACATGCGCATGATCAGGTTCATGATCGTCGACTTGCCGCTGCCCGACGGGCCGACGAGCGCCGTCATCTTGCCGGGCGGGAAGGTAAGGTCGAGGTCGCGCAGCACCGGCTCGCCGTCGGCATAGGAGAAGCTGACATTCTTGAGCTCGATCTTGCCGGAACCCGGCACGAGAGCCTCTGCGCCGGGCTTTTCGGCGAGCGTCAGCGGTCGGTCAGTGAGCTCGAACATCATGCGCACGCCAACAAGGCCTGCTTCCAAGGAGACGCGGAAGCGCGCCAACCGCTTGGCCGGCTCGTAGGCCAGCAGCAGCGCGGTGATGAAAGACATGATGCTGCCCGGGGTCTGGCCGCCCTGAACAACGAGATAACCGCTGACCAGAACCACGCCGGCAATGGCCAGGCCGGCCAGCGTCTCCATGATCGGGCTGGTGCCGGCTTCGAGGGCTGCGATGGAGTTGGCGCGCCTCTCGACGTCGGAGACGGCGCGATGCATGCGGACGCGCATTGCCGCTTCAAGGTTGAACGACTTGACGATCCTGACGCCGATGGTCGTTTCCTGCATCACCTGCACGATCTGGGCCAGCGACATGAATTCGGCCTCCATGATCTTGCGCACGCGGCGCAGGATCAGGTTGACGCCGAAGATGGCGATCGGCCCGACGATGAAGGCGACCAGAGACAGCACCGGCTGCTGGTAGACCATCACGGCGATGAGGCCGATCAGCGAAAACAGGTCGCGCACGAATGAGGTGACGATGACGTCGAGCACAACGCGCGCCGCTTGCGCATTGTGCGTGACGCGGGTGATGAGGTCGGCCGAAGGGATCGAATGGTAGAAGGAAATGCCCTGCGCCAGGATGCGGTCATAGATCTTGCGCTGGCGGTCGGCGATGATCGAGTTGCCGACGCGGCTCAGGAAAAAGGCCTGCACGAAGGTCGCGACACCTTTGAGGATGAAGATCCCGGCAACCATCGCCGCGATCATGTAGACGCGGTTGATATCCTTGCCGATGACGAATTCGTTGGTGATGTCCTGCATGATCCAGGCGCTGGCCGCCGTCATGGCGGCCACCACAAGCATCGCAACGATGGCGATGCCGTAGCCAAGCGCATGCTGGCGGAACGACTCCCTGACCAGTCTCCAGATCAGGAGATGATTCTGCGTCGGACGAAAAAATCGAGGCAAATCAATAAGTCCTTTGGGCGCTAATCCCCCGCGCCGGCCTGTATAATGCAGCTCTCCGCGAAGGGAAACTGCAGTTGATCTTTGGCTCCGGGCGTACTGTCGCAGCCGCCACGGTACGGTGGACAGTCGGGTGCCCCAGATTGCCGCTTCCGGCGATTTCGCATACCGTTGACCAAACGATAAAAAGTCGCCTTCGCCAAAAAGACCAAAACCAGCCAGAGGTGGATCGTATGCGCAGCAATTTCAGCAATTCAGGCATGTCCAGACGCACCCTGATCAAGGTCGCCGGTGCCTCCGCCGCGGTCGCGGCCATGGGCTTGCCCGGCAGGCTTTTCGCCGCCGACCCGATCAAGGTCGCGGCCATCTACACAGTCCCGGTCGAGCAGCAGTGGGTCAGCCGCATCCACAAGGCGGCCAACGCCGCCAAGGATCGTGGCGACATCGAGTATGTCTATTCGGAAAACACCGCCAACAACGATTATGAGCGCGTCATGCGCGAATATTGCGAGGCCGGCCACAAGCTGATCATCGGCGAGGTCTTCGGCGTCGAGGACGCGGCTCGCGCGGTCGCCAAGGACTACCCCGACGTCGCCTTCCTGATGGGCTCGAGCTTCAAGCCTGATGCCGCCGTGCCGAACTTCTCGGTGTTCGACAACTACATCCAGGATGCTTCCTATCTCTCCGGCCTTGTTGCCGGCGCGATGACCAAGTCGAAGAACATCGGCATGGTCGGCGGCTATCCGATCCCGGAGGTCAACCGCCTGATGAACGCCTTCATGGCGGGCGTGAAGGAAGTGGCGCCAGACACCAAGTTCCAGGTCGCCTTCATTGGCTCGTGGTTCGATCCGCCCAAGGCCAAGGAAACCGCCTTTGCCCAGATCGACGGCGGTGCCGACCTGCTCTACGCCGAGCGTTTCGGCGTCTCTGACGCGGCCAAGGAAAAGAAGGTGCTCGCCATCGGAAACGTCATCGACACCCAGTCTGACTATCCTGAAACGGTGGTCGCCTCGGCGCTCTGGCACTTCGAACCGACGCTCGACAAGGCCATTGCCGAAGTGAAGGCCGGCACCTTCAAGGCTGACGATTACGGCGTCTATTCCTTCATGAAGAATGGCGGCTCGTCGCTTGCGCCGCTCGGCACTTTCGACGGCAAGGTGCCCGACGACATCAAGGCCAAGGTCGCCGAGAAGGAGAAGGCGATCAAGGACGGCTCGTTCACTGTCGAGATCAACGACGCCGAGCCGAAGTCGAGCTGATGACAGCGTTCTTCTCCCCCGTTTACGAGGGAGAAGATGCCGACAGGACGATGAGGGGCAGCGTATCCTCTCCGATTTCGGCACTGCCCATCATCCGGCCCTTCGGGCCACCTTCTCCCCGCAGGCGGGGGGAAGGGACCTCCAGCTGCCGTCGCCGCTTCATGACAACTGAGCCTACCCCCGTCCTTCGCCTCTCCGGCATCACCAAGCGTTTCGGCCCGCTGACGGCCAACGACGCCATTTCCTTTGAGCTGAAGCACAGCGAGGTGATCGCGCTGCTCGGCGAGAACGGCGCCGGCAAGACGACGTTGATGAACATCCTGTTCGGCCACTATGTTGCCGACGAAGGCACTGTCGAGGCGTTCGGCAAGCTGCTGCCGCCGGGCGATCCACGCGCGGCCCTCGATGCCGGCATCGGGATGGTGCACCAGCATTTCACCCTCGCCGACAACATGACCGTGCTGGAGAATATCGCGCTGGGCACCCAGGGCCTGTGGCGAGCCAGGCTCGACAGGGCAGCCGCGCGCCGTCGCATCGAACAGTTGTCCGCTGATTTCGGCCTGACCGTCGACCCGGCGGCCACCGTGGCCACACTGTCGGTGGGGGAGCGCCAGCGCGTCGAGATCCTCAAAGCGCTCTACCGCGACGCCCATGTGCTGATCCTCGACGAGCCGACGGCAGTGCTGACGCCGGCCGAGACCGACGCGCTGTTCCGCACGCTGAAGCTGCTCGTCGCCAAGGGCCTGTCGATCATCTTCATCTCCCACAAACTTCATGAGGTGATGGCCGTCAGTGACCGCGTGCTGGTGCTACGCGCCGGCCGGCTCGCCGGCGAACGGGAGACGAAATCGACCGACCGCAAGGAACTTGCCGCCCTCATGGTCGGCCAAGAGGTCAAGCCGGCAGAGGTCAGTCCGGTCCATGCAGGTGCGGCCCTGCTGGCACTCGACCGTGTCTCGACGGCGCGCCATAACGGCGCCGGCCTCGACGAGGTGTCGCTGACACTCAACGCCGGCGAGATCATCGGCCTTGCCGGTGTTTCCGGCAACGGCCAGGCAGCGCTCGCCGCACTCATGTCAGGCACCCAGCGCCCGACCGGCGGCGCGATTTCCATCGCCGGCCACGCGGTTGGCGACTGGTCCCCGCGCGCCGCCCTCGGCCATGGCATCGCCCGCATCCCCGAGGACCGCCATGCCGTCGGCACGATCGGCGACATGAGCGTTACCGAAAATGTCATCGCCGAGCGTTATGGCAGCTCACGTTTCAGCCGCATGGGCTTCCTTGACTGGACTGCGGCGCGCCGCTTCGCCGAGGAGATCATCGCCGACTACGACGTCAAATGCCCATCGCCCGAGGCGCGCATCCGCCTGCTTTCGGGCGGCAATATGCAGAAGCTGATCCTCGGCCGCGCGCTCGACCCCGAACCGGCGGTCATCCTCGCCAGCCAGCCGACGCGCGGCCTCGACGTCGGCGCCGTCGCTTATGTCCACCGCATGCTGCTCGCCGCGCGTGAGCGCGGCGCGGCGGTGCTGCTGATCTCGGAGGACCTGGAGGAAATCCTGGCGCTTTCCGACCGCATCGTCGTGATGTCCAAGGGGAGGTTGTCCGCGCCATCGGCGCGCGGGGAACGGACGATTCGCGAACTGGGTGAACTGATGGCGGGCCATGGTGGGGAGCAGCCGGCGTGAACGCGCGAGGTCAGATGTCAGTGCTCCACGCCACCCCCCTCTGTCCTGCCGGACATCTCCCCCACAAGGGGGGAGATCAGCCGTCATGGCCTCTGAGGCCAATCACTGACGTTGCAGGACGTCCGCTGACGCTCAAGCAGACTTCCAGGGTCTCAGGACGAGGGTGGACGCGGACACCGCCAATCTCCCCCCTTGCGGGGGAGATGTCCGGCAGGACAGAGGGGGGTGCTGTCCCGCAAACATCTCAGGCCACGGAGCAGACCCATGCGGCTTGAGCCCAAACCCGCGCCATCACTGGCGGTCACGCTATTGTTCCCGCTGGCAGCGATCGCCGCCACGCTGCTTATCACGTCATTGCTGGTGCTCGTCGCCGGTGCGTCGCCGCTGTCGGTGTTCTACCTCGTTGCCAAGGGTGCGGCTGGTTCGCAGTTCGCGCTCCTGGAAACCCTGACGCGCGCGACGCCGCTGATCTTTACCGGGCTTGCCGTTGCCGTCGCCTTCCGGGCCAAGCTCTGGAACATCGGGGCCGAGGCGCAGCTCTATGTCGGCGGCATCATCACCGTGGTGCTCGGCACCGGCGCGCTGCCGCTGCCCGCGCCCATTCTCATCCCTATCATCATGGTCGCCGTCATGGCCGCGGGCGCGTTGCTGCTGCTCGGACCCGCCGTGCTGAAGACCCGCTTCGGCGTCGACGAGGTTGTGACTACGCTGCTGCTCAACTTCATCGTGCTGCTGTTCGTGTCGATGCTGCTCGAAGGCGTGCTCAAGGACCCGATGGGGCTGGGCTGGCCGCAGTCGCAGAAGGTCATCGCCGAGGCGCAACTGCCGCGCATCATCCAGGGCAAGCGCCTGCATTATGGCTTCGTCATCGCCATCGTCTCGGCCATTGTCGTCTGGGTCATCATGAAGAAGACCGTGCTCGGCTACGAGATGCGCGCCGTCGGCCACAACCCCGAAGGCGCGCGCTTCGTCGGCATTCCCGTCAATCTCGTGCTGATGAAGACGGCACTCCTGTCGGGCGGCCTCGCAGCGCTCGCCGGCTTCTCCGAGGTCTCGGGCCTCAAGGGCAACCTGACGCTCGACCTGTCGCCGGGCTACGGCTACTCGGGCATCGTCGTTGCCATGCTGGCAATGCTGAACCCGCTCGGCGTGATTGCCTCGGCCATCTTTGTCGCCGGCATCTTCGTCGGCGCCGATGCCATGAGCCGTGTTGCCAAGGTGCCGAGCTACATCGCCGACGTCATGGTCGCCACGTCGCTCTTGACGATGGTGGTGGCGATCCTGCTGACGCGGTTCAGGGTGAGGTGGAGGTGATGGCTGAGATCCTTCGCGCCTGGCCTGCCGGCCATCTCCTTCACAAGGGGGGAGATCAGTCGCATCGACGCCACACCAGTTCCTGTTGTTTCCCGGGATGCTTTGGCCGACACGGAGTTCCGAGGCGAACGATTGTGCGAGGCGCTGGCGAAGTCCTGATCTCCCCCCTTGTGGGGGAGATGGCCGGCAGGCCAGAGGGGGGCAACGTCGAGCGCCAGCGTTGTTTGGTATCGAGGCGGAGTGCCCTCTGATGGACGCATTTGAAATCCTCTTTACCGCTTCCTTCTGGGTCGCCGCCATCCGCATTGCTTCGCCGCTGATCTTCGCCACCATGGGCGAGCTGATCTGCGAGCGCGCCGGCGTGCTCAATCTCGGCATCGAAGGCATTATGACCGCCGGCGCCTTCGCCGGCTGGTTCACCGTCTATGCCGGCGGCGACCTGTGGACCGGCGTGCTGGTCGCGGCCCTGGCAGGGGCCATGTTCGGCTTGTTGCATGCGACGCTGACCGTGCCGCTCGGCCTGTCACAGCATGTCGTCGGCATCGGTGTCACGCTGCTCGCCACCAGCCTGACCTATTTCACCTATCGCCTGGCGCTGCCTGAGGTAACCTCGCCGCCCAAGATCGAGCCATTCCAGCCATTGCCGATCCCTGGTCTGTCCAAGATCCCCATCGTCGGCGAAGCGCTGTTTTCGCAGACGCCGCTGACCTATCTCGCCTTCCTCTCCGTCGCCGTCGTTGCCTGGGTGCTCTACCGAACACCCGTCGGCCTTGCCGTCCGCGCCGCCGGCGAAAACCCGGCGGCCGTGGAAGCGCAGGGCATCTCGGTCACCGGCATCCGCATGGGCGCGGTGGTGGTCGGCAGCGCGCTGATGGCCGTCGGCGGCGCCTTCCTCACAATGTCGGCGTTCAACTCGTTCTTCTTCGAGATGATCAACGGCCGTGGCTGGATCTGCATCGCGCTGGTGGTGTTCGGCTCGTGGCGGCCGGGCAAGGCGCTAATCGGCGCCATCCTGTTTGCCGCCTTCGACGCCTATCAGGTGCGCCTGCAGCAGATGTCGGGCGGCGTCGTGCCTTATCAGCTGTTCCTGATGATGCCCTATGCGCTGTCAATCCTGGCCCTGATCCTGGTGGCGCGCCGCGCTACCTATCCGAAAGCGCTGATGATCCCCTATCAGAAAGGCGAGAGATGAGCTTCGACCTGATCGTCAAGGGCGGTACGCTGCCCGATGGAACCGTCGCCGATATTGGCATCAAGGGCGACAGGATCGCTGCCATCGAGCCGAAAATCGAAGCAGCGGCCAAGAACGTCGTCGACGCCTCCGGCAACCTCGTCTCACAGCCCTTCGTCGACCCGCATTTCCACATGGACGCGACGCTGTCCTATGGCTTGCCGCGCATCAACGCCTCGGGCACGTTGCTCGAAGGCATATCGCTCTGGGGCGAACTCAAGCCGCTGCTGACGCATGAGGCGGTCAAGGAGCGCGCGCTCGCCTATTGCGACTGGGCCGTGTCGATGGGCCTGCTCGCCATTCGCACCCATGTCGACACCTGCGACGACCGGCTGCTGGCCGTCGAGGCCCTGCTCGAGGTCAAGAAGCAGATCGCGCCTTATATCGACCTTCAGCTCGTCGCTTTCCCGCAGGACGGTCTCTATCGCTCGCCCAATGCGCGCGCCAACACCATTCGCGCCTTGGAGATGGGCGTCGATGTCGTCGGCGGCATTCCTCATTTCGAGCGCACGATGGCCGACGGCACGCGCTCGGTGACCGAACTGTGCGAGATCGCGGCAGCGCGCGGCCTGATGGTCGACCTGCATTGCGATGAAACAGACGACCCGCTGTCGCGCCACATCGAGCAACTGGCCTACGAGACCCAGCGTCTCGGCCTGCAGGGCAGGGTGGCCGGCTCGCACCTGACCTCGATGCACTCGATGGACAATTATTACGTCTCGAAGCTCTTGCCGCTGATTGCGGAAGCCGGCGTGTCGGCGATCCCCAACCCGCTCATCAACATCATGCTGCAGGGGCGCCACGACACCTATCCCAAGCGCCGCGGCATGACCCGCGTGCCGGAAATGCTGAAGGCAGGCATCCGCGTCGGCTGGGGCCAGGACTGCGTGCTCGACCCCTGGTATTCGCTCGGCACCGCCGACATGCTCGACGTCGCCTTCATGGGCCTGCACGTCGCCCAGATGTCTTCGCCTGCCGACATGCGCCGCTGCTTCGACATGGTGACCAAGGTCAATGCCGAGATCATGGGGCTCGACCATTTCGGGCTCGAAGTCGGCAAGACCGCAAGCCTCGTCGTGCTCGACGCCGGCAACCCGATCGAGGCTGTGCGCCTGCGCGCCGAACGCCTCTGCGTGATTGCCAAGGGCAAGGTCGTGGCGGAACGTCCGAAGCGCGACACCGCGCTGTCGATCAAGGGCCGTCCGACTAGCATCAACCGCCGCCATGTGGTGCCGCCGCAGGCGAATTGACCTGGCGTAGCGCGTGGCCAGAAGTCACAAAAAAGTCTACAACAGAACTCAAGATTCGCACGGTTGGCGGAAGGAACAGGTCATGTTGTCGAGGTCGGTTTTCCTGGTGTTCGTGGCCGCTTTGCTTGCCGGCTGCGTATCGGCGGAAGAACAGCGCGCCCGCGATGAAGACAAGTGCCGTTCCTACGGTTTCACCAAGCGCAACGACGCCTTCGCCGAATGCCTGCAGCGCATCGAACTCGACCGCCTCGCCGAGTTCCGTCAGAGCAAGTCGGCGTTCGACGACTGGAACCGTCCCGTCGTGATCTATCGGCCTGTCGTGGTGGCGCCCAAGCCGTAACCGCTGGTACTGCGACAGGGCAACGCATGGTCCAGGCCAGATTGCTCTCGCCACGGACGGCCCAACCGCATAGATAGCCTCAATCCGGGCCCGTTGCCCGGCGGATTGGCACCATGACGTTTCGACAAGCCCTGGCCCTCCCGAAGAACAACATGGTTCTTGCGGGCATTCTCCTCATGTTGCTGGGCGACTTCATGTTCGCGCTCAACGACGCGATGGGTAAATGGCTGGTCGAGAGTTTCTCGGTCGGACAGGTGCTGTTCATCCGCTCGATCGGCGCCTTCATCATTCTTGGCCCGATGATCTACCGGCAGGGGCTCGGTCCGTTGACCAATGTCGAACGCCCCGGCCTGCAGGTGCTGCGTGTCGTGCTCGCCACGGCCGACACCGCCTTCTTCTACGCCGCTGTCGCCTATCTGCCGCTCGCCGACGTGATGACCTTCTATATGGCCGGCCCGATCTACATCGCCGCCCTGTCGCACTTCTTCCTCGGCGAAAAGGTCGGCTGGCGCCGCTGGCTGGCCATCGTGCTCGGCTTCTGCGGCGTGGTCATCGCGCTGCGCCCGTCGACCGCGTCGCTGTCCTGGCCGTCGTTGTTTGCCGTCGTCGGCAGCATGTCCTTTGCCATCAGCCTGATCCTCAGCCGCAAGCTGCGCGCCACCAATGACACGACGCTGGTGACATGGCAGACGATCGGCGCGCTGATCATGGGTGGCATCATGGCCGCATCCGACTGGCAGCCGGCAAGCGCCATCGACTGGTCGGCCATGCTGCTGCTCGGCGTCGTCGCCTGCGCGGCGCATCTGCTGATCACCCGCGCCCTCAAGCTCGCGCCCGCCTCGTTGCTCGCGCCGCTGCAATACACCCTGCTGATCTGGGCCGTGGTGATGGGCATCGCCTTCTTCGGCGACTATCCAGACGCGCAGATCCTGATCGGCTCGGCAATCATCGTCATCGCCGGCCTGTTCATCTTCCACCGCCAGAAGGTGGTGGACAAGGCCGAGCCCGAGACGGTGCCGACCAGCGTCCACTGAGGGCTGCTGGGCGCTGCTTTACCGCCCGAGCACCAGGGCCCAGTAGCGCTTGTCGCTGCCCTTGCTCTCGCGGACATAGGCGAGGCCGAACTTGCCGAAGCGCGGGTCGAGCATGTTGCGGCGGTGGCCGGCGGAGTTCATCCACATTGAAAACAGCTTGGCCGGCTCCATGCCGCCATGGGCGATGTTTTCGGCCGCCGCGCCCTCGACGCCGCCGTCCTTCATGCGCGCAGCGAAATCCTTGCCCCAGCCGGTGGTGTGCTCCATCTTGCCGCTGCGCGCCATGTAGGCGGCCTGCTGCAGGGCGGCGCGCTCAAGCGTCGAGTCAGGGCGCAGCGGCGGCAGGCCATGCTCCGAGCGGATGGTCTGCAGGTAGGTGACGCCGGTGGCCGACGCACCGGAGCCGTCGCCGGCGACGTTCGCGCCCGTCTGGCAGGCAGCCAGGAACAGCAGGGACCCAAGAGCGGTCACCCGCATCACCGTGCCCATCAGTCGCGCCATGGTCTCGTCCTTATCTCCAGTCGTTGGCGACCGTTGATAAGGCAGATCATGGCTTTTTGGCGAGCATGGCGTCTCGGCGTGAACGGGACCTTGGAACTGTTTCCGAGGATCGAGCCCGGGTTAGGCGGTCGAAGCTATGCCTTCACCCTTGCTGCTGCCGGATCGAACAATGGCTCGAGATGAATCTTCGCTGCCACGCGCTCCATGGCCACCACAAGCTCATAGCTGCCACCGCTCAGGAACGCGTCGTCGACGCCGCCGGCATGTTTGACATAGCCGAAGCCGATGTTCTTGCCGACCGTGTAGCCATAGCCGCCGCTGGTGAGGTAGCCGACCGGCTGGCCGTCGCGCAGGATCGTCTCGCGTCCCAGAAGCACGACGTCCTTGTCGTCGACGGTGAAGCAGGCGAGGCGCTTGGTCAGCGCCGCGTTGCCGAACTTCTCCAGAGCCGTGCGGCCCAGGAAGTCGATGTCTTTCTTGAGTTTCACCGCCCAGCCGAGGCCTGCCTCGAATGGCGTGTCGTTTGGGGTGATGTCGGAACCCCAGGCACGATAGCCCTTTTCCAGGCGCAGCGATTCCAGCGCGCGGTAGCCGACAGGGCGGATGCCGTGGGGCTTTCCCGCTGCCATCAGCGCGTCGAACACCTCACCGGTGGCGCCGATCGGCACATGCAGTTCCCAGCCGAGCTCGCCGACATAGGTGACGCGCAACGCCCGCACGGTCGCACCGGCGATTGCGACCTCCCTGACATGGCCGAAGGGGAAGGCAGCGTTGGAGACGTCGGCCGCGGTGACCGCTTCGAGCACCTTGCGCGCATTCGGCCCCATCAACGACAGCGTGCCGAACTGCTCGGTGACATCCACCAGCCTGGCGTCCAGCCCGGCAGGAAGGTGGTCGCTGATCCAGGCGAGATCGTGGGTGCGGAAGCCGGTGCCGGTGACGATGTAGAATTTGTCGTCGGCCAGCCGGGCAACGGTGAGATCCGCCTCGATGCCGCCACGCGTGTTCAAGAGCTGCGTGTAGGTCAGGCGTCCCACGGCCTTCGACACGTCATTGGCGCAGATGAAGTCGAGCGCTTTCTGCGCGTCCTTGCCCGTCATCTCGTATTTGGCGAAAGACGACTGGTCGAACACGCCCACCGCCTCGCGCACATGCCGGTGTTCGTCGCCGACCGTCGCGAACCAGTTCTGCCGACCCATGGCGTAGACGTCCTTTGGCTCTACGCCTTCCGGGGCGAACCAGTTGGGCCGCTCCCAGCCGAGCTTGGAGCCGAACACGGCGCGGTGCCTCTTCAGCCGCTCGTAGAGCGGCGAGACGATGTAGGGCCGCCCGCTCGCATATTCCTCGTGCGGATAGCCGATCGTGTAGTGCTTGCCATAGGCCTCGAGCGTGCGGTCTGACACCCATTGCCGGTCGCGGTGCAGGCCCGAGAAGCGGCTGATGTCGACCACCCAGAGGTCGAGCGGCGCCTCCCCGTCGACCACCCATTGCGCCAGCACCCAGCCCGCACCGCCGCCCGAGGCGATGCCGAAGGCGTTGAAGCCGGCGCCGACGAACATGTTCGAGCATTCAGGCGCCACGCCGAGGATGAAATTGCCGTCGGGCGTGAAGCTTTCCGGGCCGTTGATCATCTGCTTGACGCCCACATCGGCCAGTCCGGGCACACGCTCGATCGCCTGCATCATGTGCTGTTCGAAATGATCAAAATCGTCGTCGAACAGGCGGAATTCCCAGTCGTTGGGCACGTCAGCAGTGGTCCAGCCCTGCGGGTTTGGCTCATAGCCGCCCATGACAAGCCCGCCGACCTCTTCCTTGAAATAGGTGCGGCGGTCGGGGTCGCGCAGGGTCGGCGCATCGGTGGCGAGACCGGGCAACTTCTCGGTGATGATGTACTGGTGCTTGACCGGCTGCAGCGGTACGTTGATGCCGGCCATCGCGCCGACCTGCCGCGCCCATTGCCCGGCGCAGTTCACCACCTTGTCGCAGGTAATGTCGCCCTGGTCGGTTTTCACCTTGAGGATGCGGCCGTCCTTCATCTCGAAGCCGGTGACCCGCACGTTTTCGAACAGTTTGGCGCCATGCATGCGCGCGCCCTTGGCCAGCGACTGGGTGATGTCGGATGGGCTCGCCTGGCCGTCGGTCGGCAGCCATGACGCACCGACGAGGTCCGAGGTGTCCATCAAAGGCCACATGCGCTTGACCTCATCAGGCGACACCAGCTGCATGTCCATGCCGAAGCTCTTGGCCGTTGTCGCTAGCCGCTTGTATTCGGTCCAGCGATCCTGGTTGGTGGCAAGCCTGAGGCAGCCGGTCATCTTCCAGCCGGTGGCGAGGCCGGTCTCGGCTTCCAGCCCTTTGTAGAGCTCGACAGAGTATTTCAGCACCCGCGTGATCGACGCCGACGAGCGCAATTGCCCCACCAGCCCCGCGGCATGCCAGGTCGAGCCCGAGGTCAATTTGCCCTGCTCGAGCAGGATCACGTCGGCCTTGTGGTCGCGCGCCAGGTGATAGGCCGTTGAGCAGCCGATGATGCCGCCGCCGATGACGACGATCTGCGCGTGCGAGGGGAGGGCCATGGCTACAGTTTCCCGTATTGGTTCTGGTAGGTTTCGAGAGCTCTTTCGAGCTTGTCGAGGTTCTCGGCGGTGTAGGCGACGTAATCGCTGCCGGGGGCGGTGAGGTACAGTTCCGAGACCATGCTCCACATCGCCTCGCGCAGCAGCGAGGCGCATTGCATGGCCTGGTGCGAGCGGCGGATCGCCTGGTCCGGCCTGCCGCCGAAATAGACGGTCAGAAGCTCGTCCGACTCCTCCGCCGTCATGCCTGCGTTGGAGGCCGTTCCGGCAAGGTCGAACATCGCGGTCGAGAAACCGGCA
This sequence comes from Aminobacter sp. NyZ550, assembly GCF_025628925.2. Taxonomy (NCBI): domain Bacteria; kingdom Pseudomonadati; phylum Pseudomonadota; class Alphaproteobacteria; order Hyphomicrobiales; family Phyllobacteriaceae; genus Aminobacter; species Aminobacter sp. NyZ550. The sequence continues at coordinate 5,402,405 of NZ_CP114190.1, read as the reverse complement.
TATTCGAAGTCGATGAGCCAAAGCCTCGAGCCGTCGTCGAGGAGGTTGGCCGGCAAAAGGTCGTTGTGGCCGAAGATGATCGGCAGCGGCGCTTGCGCTTTTTCCAGCTTTTCGGCCAGGTCGAGATAGCGCGGCAGTTCCTGACACATCCGGCTGTTGCCCGCTGTGAGTGTGCGGGCATAGTCGCGGATGACGTGGAAGGGCCAGAACATGAAGCCCGGGCCGGAGACATGCCCGGGCATTTCGTCATGGAAGCGCTTGACCAAATGGGCGATGCGTCCGGCATTGGCCCGCACATCCTCGGCGCCATAGGTCTTGGCGCCGAGGAACGCGCTGACCATCACTCCGGGCGCTGCATAGCGCAGTTCAGGCGCAAAACCTGCTTCGTGGGCGGCGCGCGCCACCATTGCCTCGCGGTCGCGGAAGACGTGGTGGAACGGATAATCCTTGCCGAAGCGAACGACATGACGGCCGTTGCCGTCCTCGACCAGCCAGCTCTCGTTGCTGATGCCGCCCTTGAGTGGCGCGATGTCGATGCTCCCCCTCCAGCATGGCAGGTCGCGGATGCGGTCCATTGTTGTCAACGCATCCATCCCCTTACCCCAATCCCAGCCGTGCCTTTGTCCGAGCGGCCGCAGCCGAGATCAGCCGGTCGGTGATGATGGCGATGAAGGCTACCGCCAGACCGGCAACAAGCCCGCGTCCCGTATCGGCCTTGGTCAGCGCGATGTAGACCTCCTGGCCGAGATCCCGTGTGCCGACGAGCGCCGTGATGACAAGCATCGACAGGGCGAACATGATGGTCTGGTTTAGTCCCAACATGATTTCAGGCAGTGCGAGCTTGATCTTGATCTTGGTCAGCAACTGCCATTGAGTGCAGCCCATTGCGGTGCCGGCTTCGATCAGGCGCGGATCGACCTTGCGCAGGCCGTGCACGGTGTAGCGAATTGCCGGAGAGACCGCATATGCCACCACCGCAATCATGGCGGTGAAGTCTCCGACACGGAACAGCATTACCGCAGGCATCAGGTAGACAAAGGATGGCAGCGTCTGCAGTGTATCGATGATCACCTGCACCCAGTTCCACAGCCTGTCGCGCTGGGCAGCGGCGATGCCGATGGGAACGCCGATCAGGCAGGCCAGAACGACCGATACTCCGCACAGATAGACCGTGATCATCGCCTTTTCCCACTGGCCCGTTGCAGCGATAAGGAAAGCAAGCGCCCCGGTGAGCGTTGCCAGGCGAAGGCCACCGAGGCGATAGCCGGCGAAGGCCAGGAGTGCTGTAACTCCCGCCCAGGGCAGTCCGAGCAGCAGTCGCTTGAGCGGGACCAGTATGTTCAGCAGGACTGCGTTCTTGGCCGCTTCCAGCGTATCGAAGTAGTTGACGTTGACCCAGCCGACCACATTGGACCAGAACGAGCCGGTCGAGAGCTGGAGCGCCGGCGGATAGGTTTGCAGTGCCGGCATGGCGAGACCGGCAACACCGGCCAGAACGATCATTGCCAATGCCGCCACGATGTAGGGATGACGAGCCGGGAGGCTGGTCGACACGGCGGGCGGCGTCATTGTGCCGGCGCGTGCGGCAAACGCCTGGCTCAAACGGTCGAGCGCGATCGCCAATGCGACGATGGCAAGTCCAGCTTCCAGGCCGGCGCCGATGTCGAGCCGCCGCAATGCCGCCAGAACATCGAAACCCAGACCTCCGGCGCCGATCATCGAGGCTATGATCACCATATTCAGCGACAGCATGATCACCTGGTTGACGCCGACCATCAGGCCGTCCTTGGCCGATGGCACCAGCACCCGCCATGTCATCTGCCGGCGCGTGCAGCCGATCATCCTGCCAAGGTCGAGCGTATCGGAAGGCACCGCGCGCAGCGCGAGCGTGGCAATGCGGGTCATTGGCGGCATCGCGTAGATCACCGTCGCCACCACCGCCGCTGTCGGCCCGAAACCGAACAGGAACAGGATCGGCACCAGGTAGGCAAAGACCGGAATGGTTTGCATCAGGTCGAGGACTGGGGTGAGTGCCCGTTCGAACCAGTGCCAGCGATAGGCCGCAATGCCAAGCAGCAGCCCGCCAATCACGCCGATCGGCACCGCAACCAGGATCGAGGCGAGCGTTGCCATTGCGCTCTGCCATTGGCCGAAGGCTGCCAGAAAGCCAAAGCACAGCACCACCAGTATCGCGAGCTTGCGGCCTCCGGCATGAAAACCGATCAGGCCAATGGTCGCGGTCACTGCGACCCATGACAGCGGTGGCAATATCTGGACCGCGCCCGAGCCCTGGCCTTTGAGAAAGCCGGTCGCCAGCAGGCTGAGCGCGCCGCGGTAAGGCAGGTCGATCAGGGCGGCAATGAACCGGGTCAGGTCCTTGAAGCTGAACAGTCCGAAATGCGCCTCGTTGATCAGCCATTTCATGAAATCGCCGATCCATCGTCCAGCGGGGATGATCGCTGTGCCGGGATATTCAAACGCCCAGTCATAGGCCCCACCAAACCGCCAAAGTACGATGAAGGCGGCGGCAGCGACGCTCCAAGGGATGAGCCCGCGTGGCAGGCCAATCGGATGGGCAGCTTCGACGCTGGAGTTGGCGGGGGCGGTCATCGTCATCCCCGCATCAGCACATCGACAACGTCGGTCCGAAGCAGTTGGCCCAACATGTTGCCTGCTTCGTCGATGACACCGACGCAATCGGTGGAATCGTCGAAAAGTGTGACGGCATCCGACACGGTGGCCCGCGCCGGTACAGATGTTTTCGGCTGCGCACCCTGTACCGGTTTCATGATCGATTGCGCCTTGATCACCTTGGCTTTCGGGACGTTGCGGGTGAACTCGGCGACATAGTCGGTGGCCGGGGCAAGGACGATGTCCTCGGGCGTGCCGATCTGCACGACTGCCCCATCCTTCATGATGGCGATGCGGTCGGCCAGCCTGATCGCCTCGTCGAAATCGTGTGTGATGAAAACGATAGTCTTGTTCAGTACCGATTGCAGGCGAATGAATTCGTCCTGCATTTCGCGCCGGATGAGCGGGTCGAGCGCCGAGAAGGGTTCATCGAGGAACCAGAGTTCCGGTTCCACTGCCAGCGACCTGGCAATGCCGACTCGCTGCTGCTGGCCGCCGGAGAGTTCGCGCGGGAAGACACCTTCCTTGCCAGACAGGCCGACAAGTTCGACCATGCGGCGCGCCAGTTGCTCCCGTTTCTGCCGCTTGACGCCCTGAACCTCTAGCGGAAAGGCCACATTCGCAAGCACCGTCAAATGCGGCAGCAAAGCGAATTGCTGGAACACCATGCCCATCTGGTGGCGGCGGATTTCGATCATCCGGGCTTCGTCGGCGGCGAGCAGGTTTTCGCCGTTGAACAGGATTTCGCCTGAGGTCGGCTCGACAAGGCGCGACAGGCAGCGCACCAGGGTCGACTTGCCAGAGCCCGACAGCCCCATGATGACGAAGATCTCGCCGTCACGCACCTCAAGATTGACATTGCGTACCGCGCCGACGAGGCCTGCTTTCGCAAGATCGTCGCCAGTGATCGATTTCGGTTCTCTCGATCGCAGGAAATCGCGCGAACCGGAGCCGAACAGCTTCCAAACATTTCGGCAGACGAGCTTAGGTTGGCTATCGTTCATCGATTCGGCTGACAAGGCTTGCGGACAGTCTGCCCTTTGGCCATCGGGCCGAAGGGGCGACGCGTCGTTCATTCCGCCCGATGCGGGAGTCCGATCTACTTCTTGATCCAGCCGGACCAGCGGGCTTCGTTAGCGCCCATCCACTCCGCCACCACGTCGCTGACACTCTTTCCGTCGAGGTCGACCTTGGTGATCATCGCGCCCATCTCGTCATTGTCGATCGTGAACGCCTTGATCGCGGCATAGGCGCCGGGCCATTTGTCCTTGACGCCTGACCAGCCGACTTTCCAGATTTCGCCGAAAGGCTTGCCGCAATCATATTGGGCTGCGGCATTCGAGCCCCATTTCGGGTCCTCGTAGCATTCCTTGGTATAGGCTGGGAATTCGACCCATTCGCCCTTGTACTTGGCCGGCGCCCAGTGCGGTGCGTAGATCCACAGCATGATCGGCGCCTGCCGCTGATAGGCGCTTTCGAGTTCGGCAAACAGTGCGGCGTCGGTGCCGGCATGGATCACTTCGAAGGGCAGGTCGAGCGCCTGTACACGCTCATCGTCGAAGCCGCCCCAGGTGACGGGGCCGCCGAGGTAGCGCCCCTTTGGCGCGGTTTCAGCGGTGGAGAATGCCTCGGCGCACGACGCTTCCTTCAGTGCCTCCCAATTGGGAAGGCCCGGGCACTTCTCCTTCATGTATTCGGGGAACCACCATTCTTCCTTGGCCTTCATGCCGGTCGGGCCGATGTTCTCGACCTTGCCGGTTGCTGTCGCCGCGTCCATGGCGTCGCGTCCGGTGGTTTCCCACATCTCCATCGCCACATGCAGGTCGCCGGCTTCAAGCCCGGCAAACTGAGCGAGATAGTCGGCCTGGACGTATTCAACGTTGTATCCGGCCTTCTTCAGCACTTCGCCCATGATCTCGGTGGTGATCAACTGACCGGTCCAGTCGTGTAGTGTCAGCTTGATCGGGTCAGCGGATTCCTGTGCCGTGGCCGGTGCCATGGCAAACGCAGCAGACAGCGCCAGTGCTGCCGCTGCGGACTGCAAAACCTTGTTGCGCGCGAACATGTCGTGCCTCCTGATCACCCTCTGAAGATGTTGTTTCTTCTTGGTATACCCGAAGGCCCGCACGGCATTGGCGACGGCGGCTCCTGCCAGGTCACTGCATGAGTGTCACGCAGCGTAATGCACGTTGTCAACGAGTGTTTGAGGTTTTATGTGTTTTTTTGACCGATGAATGTGGAATTTTGGTCAAGGAACGGCCATCATACCACGAAACAAGTCAAGCCATTGTACGTCTCCTAACAGGTCTGCAAGATGAATCACTCCAAGCGCCACAGCGAAATCCTGCGCCTGCTCGAGGATGAGGGTACGATCACCATCGCAGACCTCGCCGACAAGCTTGGCGTCTCGCTGGAAACCGTGCGCCGCGACGTCAAGCCGCTCGCCGACGGTGGCTCGATCCTCAAGATGCACGGCGCCATCGGCCTTCCTTCGGTCGTCGGCGAAGCGCCTTTCGAGCGGCGCATGCGCGACAATGCCGACGCCAAGCGTGCCATCGCCAGGACTGTCGCCACCACCATCCATGACGGCGAGTCGGTCATGCTCGATACCGGCACCACCACCAGCTATCTCGCCCGCGAACTGCTCGGCCATCGCCGCCTGACGGTGGTGACCAACTCCTCCGACATCGCCCGTACGCTCGCCACGGTGAACGGCAACAAGGTCTACATGGCCGGCGGCGAGTTGCGCAGCGACAGTGGTGCGGCCTTCGGCATCTCGGCGATCGAGTTCGTCAGCCGCTTCGCCGTCACCCATGCGGTGATCTCGGCCGGTGCTGTCGATGCCGAAAACGGCGTCATGGACTACAATCTCGAGGAGGCCGAATTCGCCCGCGTCGTGCTGGCGCGCGGCCAGCGTTCGGTTGTCGTCACCGACCACAGCAAGTTCGGCCGCAAGGGCCTGGTCCAGGTATGCGGCTTCCACGGCTTTACCGAGCTCGTCACCGACAAGCAGCCATCCGACGACCTTGCCCAAGCCCTGGCCGACGCCGGGGCTCAGCTCACCATCGCGGGGCGTTGAACCAGACCTCAGGCCTGCGCGAAGACCAGCCTGAAGCAGGCGCCTTTCCTGTCGCTGCCGGCGAGCTCGATGCGGCCGCCATGGATCTGCATGATCTCGTGTACGAGGTTAAGTCCGAGGCCGGCGCCATGGCCGCGCGGGCGCAGGCGATAGAACGGCTCGAAGATCTTCTCCCGTTCCGCCGCCGGCACGCCGTCGCCCTCGTCCGAAACCTCGATCGTGGCCGGGCTGTTGACGCCGATGGTGATCCTGCCGGCATTGCCGCCGTGCTCGATGGCATTCTGGACGAGATTGGTGATGGCGCGCTCGACGGCGGTGCGGTCGCCATTGGCAAACAGCTCGCCGCGTGCCGGTTCGAACGACATCTCGTAGCCGGCGGCAAAGGCCATCGGCGCCAGGTCGACGACGACCCCACGGGCCACCGCCACCAGGTCGAAGCGGGTGAATTGCTGCGTCTGCCGGCCGAGCCGCTGGATGTCGAGAAGCTGGTCCGTCAACGTCGACAGCCGCGCCGTGTCCTGCAGCAGCCGCGCCCGTTCGGGTGTCGCCGGCAGCGAGGTGATGCGGGTGTTGAGGATGGCGACCGGCGTGCGCAATTCGTGCGCGGCGTCGATCAGGAAGCGTTTGTGCCGCTCATAACCCTTGTCGAGACGGTCTAGTGCTCCGTTGACGGCCCGGACCAGCGGCGCGATTTCCGACGGGATGCGCTCCACCGGCAGTCGCACCCCGCGTTCGTCGATGTCGATTTTTTGCGCCAGCGCGGCCGCTTGCCGGAGCCCTCGGAAGGCACTGCGCACCACCAGAGGGATCACCAGCAGCGTTGCCACCGCCATCACCCCGCCGACCGGCAGGATGATTTCGAGGAACAGCTCCGGCGTAACCGACACCAGCGCCATAATGTGGAACTCGCCCTGGGCGCCGGTGAAGATCTGTACCTTGCCTGCGGCGGTGTCTTCCGCCCATTGCACGGTGGCGGTTGTCCGGCTGCCGCCAGGCTCGGCAACGAAGCGCGCATCGCCGATGTAGTCGAGCGCTTCGGTGATGTGCTTGAATTCCGGGGGGACCGTCCCTTCGGACAGCTCATGCCCGTGCTCATCTTTGGCTATGAACCAGAGATTGGGAACTTCCTTGCGCAATTCCGTCAGCAGGGGGCCCTGCTTGAGCATCAGGTTGCCGCTGCCATCCTTGGTGATGGTGTTGCGGATGACGTCGATGGCGCGCCCTTCGTAATTGTCGGGAATGACGCCGGCGATGGTCAGTCCGCCGAGCAGGATGAAGATCATCAGCGTCAGCAGGATCACCTGGAGCACCACCAGGCGCCACACCAGCCGCCACTTCAGCGAGATCGGGCGGAAGAAGCGCCCCAGCAGGCGGATGATCTTCTGAATGGTCATGAAATCTCGCGCAGCAGGTAGCCGACGCCACGCACGCCGTTGATCTCGACCTTGCCGTCGGCCTCGGCCAGCTTGCGCCGAAGCCGCGACACATGGGTGTCGAGCGCATTGGATTGGATCTCGTCGTCGAGGCCGAACACCGCTTCCATCAGCGACGAACGCTGCACCATGCGGCCCGTCCGACGCAACAGCGCTTCCAGCACCAGCAGCTCACGGCGCGGCAGCGTCAGCGGCTCGCCGCGGACCATGACCTCGCGATGGCCCAGATCGAAGGACAGGTCGCCGGCACGGATGACCTGCGTCTGCACATTGGCCGGCCGGCGCAACAGCGCGCGCAACCGCGCCAGCAGCTCCTCGAAGGCGAAGGGCTTGGCCAGATAGTCGTCGGCGCCCATGTCGAGCCCGTCGACCTTGTCGGAGGTGTCGCTGCGTGCCGTCAGCACCAGCACCGGCGTCGCGTTGCCGCGGGCGCGGATCTTCGGCACCAGCGTCAGGCCGTCGCCGTCGGGCAACTGCCGGTCGAGCAGGATCGCGTCGTAGTTCTCGCTGGCGGCAAAGTCGCCGGCCTCCAGCAGCGATGCGGCGTGATCCACCACCATGTCGTATCGCCGCAACGCCGTTTTCAAAGCCGAAGCCAGTTCTGGCTCGTCTTCCACAAGCAGTATGCGCATTTCAGTCCTCGAAGGGCCCCTCGGTGCCGCCCCGGCTATTCCCTCAACATTGCAGAAGCATTGCGCAATAGAGGCCACGATCGAATGCAGCCGTCGAAATGCCCGGTTCTCAGGCTCTGTCGCAATGCATGTGTAATCCAGCGGCCTCAAACAGCTCCAGCTAAAGGCAGGCGACCGATTCGCCGGCAGACGATTTCGAAAGAGGTTCGCAATGGCCGCAAATGACACTTTATCCTTTCTCATGGCATGGGCCACGGCGCCACTCAAGGTCGCCTCGATAACGCCGTCCAGCTCCAGCCTGGCCACGCTGATGACCCAGGAGCTCGGTCCCGAGACCGGGCCTGTCCTCGAACTCGGCGCCGGCACCGGCCCGTTCACCCGCGCCATGCTGGCGCGCGGCGTCAGGGAAAGCGACATGACGCTGATCGAATTCAACAGCGATTTCGCCCATTTGCTCAGGTGCCGCTTCCCCAAGTCACGGGTGCTGGAAATGGATGCGGCCGATCTTCGCTACCGGCCGATCTATGACGGCCCGGTTGCCGGTGCGGCCGTCAGCGGCCTGCCCTTCCTGGCGATCCCGCCGCGCCAGACACTGTCCATCCTCGAAGGCATTTTCGCAAATCTCCGGCCCGAGGGGGCGATGTACCTATTCACATACGGCTTCCGGTGCCCTATTGATCAGCCGCTTCTCGACAGGCTCGATCTCGAAGTGACGCGCATTGGCCATACCTTCCGCAACCTGCCGCCGGCAGCTGTCTATCGGATCACAAGGATGAAGCCGGCAAAGAGTTACGACTGGCGCTTTTCATGATTCCATCTTTCCTGGGTTTCGGTCTGCTCGGTGCGGCATGTCTTGCCTTCACCGAGAAGGTCTCGCCTGTCCCGCCGTCGCATGTGCTGCTGCTGTTCCTCGGCATGACGGCGGCGCCCGACATCCAGACGTTGGTCGCCCTGATGTTTGCGACGACCTTCGGTTCGACGCTGGGATCGATGATCTGGTACACCGGCGGCAACTGGCTGGGGCCTGACCGCGCCGATGCAGCGGTCCGACGGTTCGGCAAATACATCTTCCTCAAGCACGCCACCTATCAGCGGCTGACGGTGGCTTATCGCCGCAACAACGCCCGCGCATCGCTGATCGCCCAACTGGTGCCGGTGGCGCGGACCTATCTCGCACTCGAAGCAGGCGTGCTCAGGCTAGCGTTCGTGCCTTTCGCGATCGCCACCATGACCGGCGCCTTCATCTGGAACGCCGCGTTCCTGATCGGCGGCTATATGATGCGCGACAGCGACCACGACCCGGTGACGATCGGCTTTCGCATCATCGCCATCGTCGTCGTCGCCGAGATCGTCTTTCTCGTCGCCCTGCGCCACAACGCACGAGGGCAGGACAAGGACCAGCCCTCGGGAGAGACGCACCCATGACGTTGTTGCCCGGCACCAGGAAACCTGCTGCCGGGCACTGCTTTTGATCGGGCTGCCTCAGCCCTGGATAACGCGGTAGAAGTTCCAGTAGGACGAGCCTGAGACGACGAAGGGCTCAAGCTTCTTTCCCCATTGGGCATGGGCGTCGATCTTGGACAGCTTGGCGAACATCTCCTCGATCTGCGCCAGGCTTTCGACGTTGTGGTTGACCTCGATTGTGGCTTCCTTGGCGCCGATCGATCCGGTCAGGATCTGCATGGCCATCTTGTCGGTCCCGGCCTGCGGACCGATTTCCCGTTCCCATTGGCGCAACAGATCGATGGCACTCTGCTTGTGCCCGAAGCGGGCATCGATCTTCCAGCGTGCGACGAACATGGCTTCCTCCCATCTGGCGGGCGACCATTCGCCCGCATCCGATCACTCGTCCCAGGCCTGCACGACTGTCTGCCGCGCGATCTTGCCGTCCTTGAGTTCCAGCATCGCAGCGCAGAAAACCTTGGTGCCGTCCGGGTAGGCGCAGTCCTGCGAGAAGGCGAGGTTGTCGCCTTGCGCAATTGTCAGGTCGACGCGATGGCTCATCGCGCGGCTGCAGATGTCGTCCCAAAAGGTGGTGATCGCCGCGCGGCCGCGGATTTCACGCGGCTTGCTGGGTGGATTGTTACGGTCGATGACCCGCACCAGTGCGTCGTCGGCGTAGAAGCTGGAAAGCATCGGCCCGTCGCGGCTTTCGATCGCCTTCTTGATCGAGGCACCGGTGACGGCTTCCTTGGTAGCAAGCATCTTTTCCTCCTGTCGGCCGGCCTTTCGGGCGGCCTCTTGTTGTGATGGTCCCGGCGCGACCTCGAGCTATTGCGACTTCGCCTTGGCGGCGGCCATCGCCGTGTCGACCTCCTGCTTGAACTGCGGGTAGTCGACCTGCATGCCGTTCAGAACGGTCGACCAGTGGCGGACGACGGCGGCCATCGCCACCGCCTCGCGGATTTCCTCGTCAGTGGCGCCATTGGCCTTGGCTGCGGCAGTGTGGAAATAGACGCAATACTGGCACGGTATCTGGGCAGCGACGGCGAGGCCGAGCAGTTCCTTGGTCTTGCCGTTCAGCTCGGTCTTGGGATTGAGCTGGATGCCCTTGAACTCGGCCCAGGCGCCGGCGATGCCGGTTTCCGGAAATGCCTTGAAGAAGCTGGGCACCGAACCGAGCGTGGCTTCGATGTCCTTATAGGTCGCCTCGGCCGAGGCGTCTTCGGCGCCGGCGGTCGATGCGGCCAGAACGGCGAAACCGGCGGCCATCGCCAGTGTGGTGAGCATTCCACTTGCCTTGGTCATGTCTTCCTCCTTCGCAGTTTCGAGGCGCTGTCTCCGCCTGCCTGCATCGGAAAACTCTAGTCCGGGCGCAGCAATGTCGCTTCGCCCGAAAAGGCCACTGGTCCTATGGCCCGTCCGGGCCAGTCTGCCGCACCGCGAATGCCGCCGCCGCCGCGCGCGAAGGCAGGTCGAGCTTGGTCAGTATGTTGGCGACATGGCGCTTCACCGTGTGTTCGCTGAGGCTGAGTTCGATCGCGATGGCGGCATTGCTCTTGCCGTCGGCGATGAGCGCCACGACTTCGTTTTCGCGCGCCGTCAAGGTGGAAGGCTCGGCTGCGGCGGGCGCGCGGCTGCGGCATGCCGGTTCGAGATGCTGTTCCGACGTCGCCTCGACCAGGGCCAGCGGTGCCTCCAGATCGTCGAGCGCCAGACGGCCTGCGTCGACGAAATACAGACCCGAACCGGTTGCGATTTCGGAGACAAGCCGCGATGCCAGAATGCCGCCGCGCCCGGCATGCTCGGCGATCTTGACGGCGACACGCATCGTCAACCCAGATGGTGGCCCGCGGGCGTCGATCTCGCCGACATGCACGCCCTGGGCACTGGCGATGCCGATGCCCTGGGCCGCCTCGCGCAGGGCGGCTGCACATCTGATGGCACGCGCCGGTCCGTCGAAACGCGAAATCGCCACGTCGCCATACTGGTCGACGACGCGGCCGCCATGCCGGCCGACCAGCAGGCGCAACGTTTCCTGAAAGCGCAGGCTGCGTTCGCTCCACATCCTGTCGCCGAGCCGCGCCGTATCAGAGACGCGCGTCACCAGAAGCGCCGCCAGCACCCGGTCGGTATCAGGTGGCGCATGCGTGCCTGTCAGGAATTCCTCGATCAGGTCGGCGACGCGGTTGACGTCGCCGGTCCAGATCGGGTGGTCGCGCCCGGAAATCTCGCAGAGCCGCGCGTCGGGAATGTTCCGGACAAGGTAGCGGCTGGCCTCCGGGTCGACGCGGGCGTCATTGCGGCGGTGAATCAAAAGCGTCTGCGCCCGGATGCTGGCAAGCGCACCGCGCACGTCGATTTGGGCGTTCATCCGGGCCAGTGCCGTCGCCGCCGTCGGGCTCGCCGACAGGCGCTCGAAGCGCGCCCACCAGGCGGCGAAGCGGGCGTCGTCGACGCGGCCCGGCGCGAAGTTATGCAACGTCGCGCCCGTGCCCCAGCCTGTCTCGGCCGCCTCGATGAATTGCTGCAACCGTACCGGGTCCATCACCCATTTGTGGAACTGGGCATAGCCGGCATAAAGCACCAGCGAACGTGTCCGTTCGGGATAGGTCGCGGCAAACAGGATCGCCATCGGCGCGCCTTCGGAAGCACCAAGTATCGCCGCGCGGTTGGAGCCGGCGGCATCCATCACCGCACGCACATCGTCCATGCGCGTTTCGAGGCTCGGCAGCGCGTTCGCGTCGACGCGGTCGGAAAGCCCGGTGCCGCGCTTGTCGAACAGGATCAGGCGCGAGAAGGCGGACAGCCGGGATAGCAGCCGGCTGTAGCCTTCGTCTTCCCAGTGCAGGTCGAGATTGGAGATGAAGCCGGGAACGAAGACGAGGTCGAGCGGACCCTGGCCAACCACCTGATAGGCGATCCGGACGTCACCGCTGCGCGCATATCGAGTAGCGATCGGCCTTGGCACAGCCATCCCGCCTGCGAATTGCATTAGGTCTGGCTAAGACTAGCAGGTTTCCGGCAGGAAGGAGAGGGGGCGTCGACGGCCCCCGACGCGATCAGGCTGCGTCCTGCTTGGGGCGACGGATGGTAGCGGCCGCTTCGATGACCAGCGGCTTCATGCCCTTGCCGCCTTCGTCGAACATCTCGAAGAACTGGCGCCGCATGCGGGGATCCCAGAACTTGTTGATGTGGTCGGCGACACCCGCCACGCCTTCGTCATGCGGTTTGGAATCGAAGAAGGTGGCGATCTGGTTCGCCATATAGACGAGCTTTTCCTTGGTGCTCATCCTGCCGTCATCATGCGACATTTTTCGTGGCTCCGGTATTTATACGGTCAGGGTGGGTAAAGATGTCGAAATCGTCGCCGCGCACCAGCGCAACAAGCGTCATGCCCGCCTGCTCGGCGGTGCGTATGGCCAATGCCGTCGGTGCCGAAACGGCGATGATGAAGGGGGCGCCTATGGCCGCTGTCTTCTGCACCATTTCCACCGACACGCGGCTGGTCACCACCACGGCGCCCGAGGCGCCATCGATGCCTGCCTTGTTCAGCGCACCGGCAAGCTTGTCGAGCGCGTTGTGGCGCCCAACATCCTCGCGCGCCGCAACGATACCCTTGCCCGGCACGTAGAAACCGGCGGCGTGCACCGCGCCCGTCTCGGCATGCAGCGGCTGTACCTTGGACAGCAGTTTCACCGCCTGCACGATGTCGTCGGCGGAAAGCCCTGATGACGATGTGTGGACGTCGTCGACCGAACGCATCGCCTCCTCGATCGACTCGATGCCGCAAAGGCCGCAGCCGACCGGGCCGGCAAGCCGGCGACGGCGCTGCTCGAAGCGCTTGTTGGCCTTGTCCTTGAGCCTGATCTGGATGTCGATGCCGGCCTCGACATCGAGCACTTCGATGGACTCGATCTCTTCGACCGAGCTGATGATGCCTTCGGTCAGCGAGAAGCCGAGCGCGAAATCCTCGAAATCGGCCGGGCTCGCCATCATCACCGCATGGGTGGTGCCGCCATAGGACAGCGCCACCGGCGTCTCCTCCGGCACCATGCGGTTGGCGACCGTGGTGCCGCTCGCCCGGCGGGCGAGACGGCTGGTCTGGGTGATGGCGGGGCGGTCGGTCACCGCAAGGCTACTCCGCCGCTTCCAGATGGCCGGCGATGCGGCGGCTCTGCTGGGCCTGCTCGTTGTAGTCCTTCTGCCAATCCGACGGACCGTTGGAGGCGCCGACCTGAACCGCCGTTACCTTGTATTCCGGACAATTGGTTGCCCAGTCCGAGAAGTCGGTGGTGATGACGTTGGCCTGCGTGTCGGGGTGGTGGAAGGTGGTGTAGACCACGCCAGGCGACACCTTGTCGGTAATCGTCGCACGCAGCGTCGTTTCTCCGGCACGGCTCTGCAGCCTGACCCAGTCGCCGTCGCGCAGGCCGCGCTGTTCGGCGTCGTGCGGATGGATTTCCAGCAGGTCCTCGGCGTGCCAGGCAACGTTTTCGGTGCGCCGTGTCTGCGCGCCGACATTGTACTGGCTGAGGATTCTGCCGGTGGTCAAAAGCAGCGGGAAACGCGGGCCGGTCTTTTCGTCGGTCGCGACATATTCGGTGCGGATAAACTTGCCCTTGCCGCGGACGAAGCCGTCGATGTGCATGATCGGCGTGCCTTCCGGCGCCTTGTCGTTGCACGGCCACTGCACCGAGCCCATCTTCTCAAGGAACTCGTAGGAGACGTTGGCGAAGCTCGGCGTCGTCTTGGCCACCTCGTCCATGATCTCGGACGGGTGCTGGTAGTTCCAGTTCAGGCCCATCGCCTGAGCGAGGCGCTGCGTCACTTCCCAGTCGGCGAGGCCGTTCTTCGGTGCCATCACCTTGCGCACGCGGTTGATGCGTCGCTCGGCGTTGGTGAAGGTGCCGTCCTTCTCGAGGAAGGTCGAACCGGGCAGGAACACGTGGGCGTAGTTGGCGGTTTCGTTGAGGAACAGATCCTGCACGACGACGCATTCCATGGCTTCCAGGCCGGCCGACACGTGCTTGGTGTCGGGGTCCGACTGCAGGATGTCCTCGCCCTGGATGTAGATGCCCTTGAAGGTGCCGTCGACGGCGGCATCCAGCATGTTGGGGATGCGCAGACCCGGCTCGTTGTCGAGCTTGACGCCCCACAGGCTGTCATAGATGTCGCGCACGGCATCGCCCGAGATGTGGCGGTAGCCCGGCAGTTCGTGCGGGAACGAGCCCATATCGCAGGCGCCCTGAACGTTGTTCTGGCCGCGCAGCGGGTTCACGCCGACGCCTCTGCGGCCGATATTGCCGGTCAGCATGGCGAGGTTGGCGATGCCGATGACGGTCGTCGAACCCTGGCTATGCTCGGTGACGCCGAGGCCGTAATAGATCGCGCCGTTGCCGCCGGTGGCGTAGAGGCGGGCCGCACCGCGGATGGTCTCGGCCGGAACGCCCGACAGCTTCTCGACTTCCTCGGGGCTGTGGCGCGGATCCGAGACGAACTCGGCATAATCCTGGAATTCCGACCAGTCGCAGCGCTCGCGGATGAACTTCTCGTCGAACAGGCCTTCGGTGACGATGACATGCGCGATCGCGGTAACCACGGCGACGTTGGTGCCCGGCTTCAGCGCCAGATGATGCTCGGCCTCGATATGGGCCGACTTCACCATTTCGGTGCGGCGCGGATCGATGACGATAAGCTTGGCGCCGGCGCGCAGGCGCTTCTTCAGGCGCGAAGCAAACACCGGGTGGGCCGAGGCAGGGTTGGCGCCGATGATCAGCGCGACATCGGTGTCCTCGACCGAGTCGAAGTCCTGTGTACCGGCCGACGTGCCATAGGTCTGGCCGAGGCCGTAGCCGGTCGGCGAGTGGCAAACGCGGGCGCAGGTGTCGACGTTGTTGTTGCCAAAGCCCTGGCGGATCAGCTTCTGCACGAGGAAGGTTTCCTCATTGGTGCAGCGCGACGAGGTGATGCCGCCGATGGCGCCGCGGCCGTACTGATACTGGATGCGGCGGAATTCCTTGGCCGTGTGTGTCAGCGCCTCTTCCCACGACACTTCACGCCACGGATCGGTGATCTTGTCGCGGATCATCGGGTTGAGGATGCGCTCCTTGTGCGTGGCATAACCATAAGCGAAGCGGCCCTTGACGCAGGAGTGGCCACGGTTGGCCTTGCCGTCCTTCCACGGCACCATGCGCACGAGCTCGTCGCCGCGCATCTCTGCCTTGAACGAGCAGCCGACACCGCAATAGGCGCAGGTGGTGACGACCGAGTGCTCGGGCTGGCCGATCTCGATCACAGACTTTTCCGTGAGCGTCGCCGTCGGGCAGGCCTGCACGCAGGCGCCGCAGGAAACGCACTCGCTGTCGAGGAACAGTTCATGCGCGCCGGGCGAGACACGGCTGCCGAAGCCGCGGCCTTCGATGGTCAGCGCAAACGTGCCCTGCACCTCTTCGCAGGCCCGCACGCAGCGCGAGCAGACGATGCATTTGGACGGGTCGTAGGTGAAATACGGGTTGGACTCGTCCTTGGCCATCCACTTGAAGTTTGCGACGCCGTCATTCTTGGCGCGAACATGGTTGTCGCCGTCATAGCCGTAGCGCACGTCGCGCAGGCCGACGGCACCCGCCATGTCCTGCAATTCGCAGTCGCCATTGGCGGCACAGGTCAGGCAGTCGAGCGGGTGATCGGAGATGTAGAGCTCCATCACGCCCTTGCGGATGTCCTTGAGGCGGCCGGTCTGGGTATGCACGACCATGCCGGGCATGACAGGCGTCGTGCAGGACGACGGCGTGCCGTTGCGGCCTTCGATCTCGACAAGGCAGAGGCGGCAGGAGCCGAAGGCGTCGACCATGTCGGTGGCGCAGAGCTTCGGGATGGCGATGCCCGCTTCCATCGAAGCGCGCATGATCGAGGTGCCTTCGGGCACAGTGACCTCGAAGCCGTCGACGGTCAGCGTGACTTGCTTTTCGGCCTTGGAGGCAGGGGTGCCGAAGTCGATTTCGTGAATGAGACCCATGATGTCGTCTCCTATTCCGCTGCCTGGGCGACCGCTGCCGGCCGGAAGTCTTCGGGGAAATGGTGGATGGCGCTCATGACAGGGTACGGAGTAAAACCGCCGAGAGCGCAAAGGGATCCAAACTTCATCGTGTTGCAGAGGTCGGTCACCAGCGCGAGCTGCTTTTCCGGCTCGATGTTCTGCTTGAGCTTGTCGAGCGTTTCGACACCGCGCGTCGAGCCGATGCGGCAGGGCGTACACTTGCCGCAGCTTTCGATGGCGCAGAATTCCATGGCGAAGCGTGCCTGCTTCAGCATGTCGGCGCTGTCGTCGAACACGGTGATGCCGGCATGGCCGATCAGGCCGTCACGTTTGGCGAACTCCTCATAGTCGAATGGCGTGTCGAACAGAGCGCGCGGGAAGTAGGCGCCGAGCGGGCCGCCGACCTGCACCGCCTTGACCGGACGACCGGTCGCCGTGCCGCCGCCGATCTCGTCGACAATCTCGCCCAGCGTCAGGCCGAAGGCAACTTCGAACAGGCCGCCATGCTTGACGTTGCCGGCGATCTGGATCGGGATGGTGCCGCGCGAGCGGCCCATACCGAAGTCCTTGTAATACTGCGCGCCCTTGTCCATCACGATCGGCACCGAGGCGAGCGAAATCACGTTGTTGATGACTGTCGGCTTGCCGAACAGGCCCTGGATCGCCGGCAGCGGCGGCTTGGCACGGACCACGCCGCGCTTGCCTTCGAGGCTGTTGAGCAGCGAGGTTTCCTCGCCGCAGACATAGGCGCCGGCGCCCGAGCGGATTTCGATGTCGAAGCCCTGGGAGGATCCAAGCACGCTCTTGCCGAGCACGCCGGCGCGACGGGCAACTTTCACCGCCTTGTCCATCACGGCGATGGCGTGAGGATATTCGGAGCGGATGTAGACGTAACCCTTGGTGGCGTGGGTGGCGAGGCCGGCGATCGCCATGCCCTCGATCAGCACGAACGGGTCGCCTTCCATGATCATGCGGTCGGCGAAGGTCGCCGAGTCGCCTTCGTCGGCATTGCAGACGATGTACTTCTGATCGGCCGCGGTATCGAGAACGGTCTTCCACTTGATGCCGGTCGGGAAGCCGGCGCCACCGCGGCCGCGCAGGCCGGACTCGGTCACTTGCTTGACGATGTCGGCCGGCGCCATTGACACGGCCTTGCGCAGGCCGGCAAGGCCGCCATGAGCTTCGTAATCTTCCAGCGAAATCGGGTCGGTGATGCCGCAGCGGGCGAAGGTCAGGCGCGTCTGCTTGGCGACAAATGGCAGTTTTTCCGGATCGCCGAGCAACAGCTTGTGCTGGCCGCCATTGGCCAGGCCGGCGTCGAACAGCGAAGCGACGTCCTTGGCAGAGACCGGGCCGTAGGCAACGCGACCGGCTTCGGTCCTTACTTCAACCATCGGCTCGAGCCAGTACAGGCCGCGCGAACCGTTACGCACGATCTTGGCGTCGATGCCGCGTGCAGCAATTTCTTTCTCGACCGCCTTGGCGACCTTTTCGGCGCCGAGCGACAGTGAACCCGAATCGCCGGGAATGTAGATCGTCACGCTCATGAGCGGATCTCCTCGGCGATTTCATCGATCTTGCCGGCGTCGAGACGACCGATCACTTCGCCGTCGAGCATCGCGGCAGGAGCACAGGCGCACAGGCCGAGGCAATAGATCGGCTCCAGCGTCACTGCGCCATCCTTGCTCGTCTCGTGGAAACCGATGCCGAGCTTCTGCTTGATCTGGGCGGCGATCGCGTCGCTGCCCATCGACTGGCAGGCTTCGGCCTGGCAGACCTTGAGCACGTGCCGGCCGGCCGGGTGGTGGCGGAAATCGTGATAGAAGGTGAAGACGCCGTGCACTTCGGCACGCGACAGGTTCAGTGCCTCGGCGATGATCGGCAGGGTTTCCTGCGGAACATAGCCAAACTCTTCCTGGACACCATGAAGGATCGGGATCAGCGGACCCTCGAGGTTCTTCAATTCGCTTATCACCGCAGCGGTTCGCTCGGCGAGTTCGGTACTTGCTGGCTGCATGACCACGCAGCGCCCTCCCTGACTTCGCGCCGTTCCCTTGGCGCAGTATGTCTATTGAACCGATCCAAGGGGCCGGAATCAATAAAGCTGTTTCGTCGTATGATAAAAATTTTCTATCGAGTGGACGAAAGCAGGGGGTAGTGTAGGTCAGGACCTGCGGCGGAAATCGCCTGCCAGCGCCATGGCTTCGTCAAGCAGCGCCTGCACCAGCGTGGTGTTCGGATCGCGCTTGGCGACCACCAGTCCGACCGTGTGGCTGGCATCGGGCTCGACGATCGGTATTGCACGGATCGGTTCGGCAAAACCGAATGTTTCCGCGAGGTTGAGCGGCATGATCGACGACCATTTGCCGGTCCTGATGTGCGAGAAAAGCACGATCATCGAGTTCGATTCCAGCGTCGGCCGCACCTGAACGCCGGCATCTGCCAGGTGCTGGTCGATGATGCGGCGGTTCTGCATGTCGGGGGTGAGCAGGCACAGCGGCAGCGTGCTGACCTCTTCCCATGTCACCTTGTCACGATCGGAATATTCGTTCCCCGCCGCCGTGATCAGCTGGTAGCGCTCCGCATAGAGCGGCACGCTGGTCACCCGGCCGAGCGGCTCGTTGTCGAGATAGGTGATTCCCGCGTCGATCTCGAAATTGCCGAGCAGCGACAGAACCTCGATCGAGGTGCGCGAGAGGATCGAGAAGGTGACGCCGGGGTGCTTGTCGCGGAACGGCGTCGTCAGCCTCGGCACCATGGCGAGGGCTGTCGGGATGGCGGCAATGCGGATTCGGCCGGACAGGCCGTGCCGAGCCGCACGCATCTCCTCGCGCATGGCGCGAGTGTCGCCGACGATGCGCCGCGCCCAGTCCAGCACCTGCCGTCCCTCGGGCGTCAGCCCCTGAAAGCGCGAGCCGCGCTGCACCAGCATCACGCCAAGGATGTCCTCGAGCTGCTTGATGCCGGCCGACAGCGTCGGCTGGGTGACGCCGCATTCCTCGGCGGCGCGCCCGAAATGTTGCTCCCTTGCGAGCGCGATGAAGAACTCAAGCTTGTCGATCATGCCGGAAAACTATCCGGCGTCGGTCGAATTAGCCAGTCTTCACAAGGGACTACCGCATCAAAATCACTGGTTGATCAGGTTGAGGATGTTGCCGTCGGGATCCTTGAACCAGGCAACCCGCAAGTCGCCGAAGACATGGACGTCGCCTTCGAGCCTGACATTGGGCATGTCGTAGTGCTCGAACGCCACGCCCTTCGACCTCAGCTCATCAACGAGGCCGTCGATCCGGTCGCCGACGGCCCAGGTGACCGAGGTCGCCTTGTTGGTTCCGGCATAGTCCGAGCGGTAGACGTTGATCACAGTGTCGCCGCTCTTCAGCACCGACACCTCGTCGCCCATGTGCTCGACCTCGCTGAGACCGAGCGTCTTTTCGTAGAAAGCCCTGGCGCGTCCGAGGTCCCTGACGGCCACATTGGCAACGGCATTGATTTGACCAAGCATGTCAGTCTCCTCTCTGTTGCCCCCGCATTGGGGCAAAGCCCCGGTTGAATATAGTGCCACCCGGTTGGGCGGCAGGTCTTGCTGTGCTGAGACTGGTAAACTCACGAGCCGGCAAGGCGTTTCCGTTCGGCGATCGCCTTGATACTCGCGAGGCCCTTTTCGAAGTCTTTGCCGACCATTTTGTCGAAGTTCATGAACACCTGCATCACCTTGGACATGAACGGTGACGGACCGGTCATTTCCCAGTTCAGGCGCGTCTTTCCGGCCCTCGGTTCCATGGTGAAGCGGGCCTCATTGTGCGCTTCGAACGGCTTCAGGAAGTCGAGCTTGATGACAACCTTGTTCGGTGCCACAGCTTCGGTGATCTCCATCCGGCCGCTGCCGACCTTCTTGTTACCGTCCCATTCGTAGACCGCGCCGCGGCCGGTGCTCGCACCGCTCATCTTGCGCTTGAGGTCGGGGTCGAGCGCCTCCCATGGCGACCAGTCGCGCCAATTGTGGAAGTCATTGATCAGCGAAAAGATGGTATCAGGGTCTGCGTCGACATCGGTCGTACGCTGGATCGAGAAGATAGCGGGTTTGGTCGCGGCGATCGCCAGGATGATGAGGATCGCGAGCACGAGCAGCCCGAGGATGATGGCAAGAACCTGCATTGTCGTCTCCTGGGTATGGCTGGTTCAGCGGCGGAATGGGATCAGCGCCTGCAGACGCGGATCGCGCAGATACAGCCCGCCCCAGGCCATCAGCCCGAGATAGACGCCGAACAAGGTGTGCGAAAGCATCGGATTGCCGATGCGCAGGTGGATGGCGATGGCGCCGCCGAGATAGCCGGTCAGAAGGATCGCGCCGAGGATCGCAGTGCGTGGCCAGGCGTAGAGGATCGTGCATGCCAGGGTCAGCACGCCGAGTGTGCGTGCGAGCTCCGAAGGCAGGCCGAGCGTCGCCATGGTGTCGTGCACGACCTGCAGCGGCACCAGCTTGATTGCGCCGTCAAACAAAAGGAAGGCGATGACCAGGCCGCTGAGAACGCGTCCGGTCCACAGGACGCCATTGGAAATTGCGGGAGTTGCAACCGCAGTATTCATTGTCAGTTTCCTCGTAATGCCGCTAGTTTGAAATTATTCGCCAGCGTTGCCGCTGCTGATCATCCAGGGTGTTCCGAACTTGTCCTTCAGCATGCCGAACCCCTTGGCCCAGAAGGTCGGGGCAAACGGCATGGTGACAGTTCCGCCGTCGGCAAGGGCTGCGAAGATGCGCTCGGCGCGGGCAAGGTCGCCGAGGTCGACCGAGATCGAGAATCCGCCCATTTCGCTCGCATATTGTGGCGGCGAGTCCGACGCCATCAGCGACTGGTCACCGATCGACAGTTGCACGTTCATCACCTTGTCCTGCCAGTCCGCAGGCATGCTGCTCTCGCCGGGTTCGTCACGATAGGTCACCAGGCCGACGACCTGTCCGTCGAACACGTCGGCGTAGAACTCGAAAGCCTCACGGCAATTGCCGTTGAAGAAGAGGTAATTGACGAATTTCATCACGGTTCTCCGGGTGATTGCTCTCCGTATGCCCCAAGGACGCAGCAGGCAGCGCTGATCCTACATCCCTGCTGAAGTTTCTTTGCCGGTGTAACATGGCGCCGGATCAGGCACTTGCCAGCGGTCAGGATCCGGCTGCCATTTCGGGTAGCTTGGTTCTTCCGCCAAACTGCATTATCTCAGGCTCGACACAGAGCAGCAGGTTCGTCACATGACAGTCACCAAGGAAATCGTTGTCGAGCGTCTCAAGACGGTCAATGGCCCGGATTTCTCAGGCAACATCGTCGATCTCGGATTGGTTTCCGACATCTTCATCGCCGACGGCAAGGTGTTCTTCTCGATCACCGTGCCGGCCGCCCGCGCCCAGGAGATGGAGCCGCTGCGTGCCGCGGCCGAACGCGTCGTCAAGGCGATCCCGGGCGTCAGCGGCGCCGTCGTCGCCCTGACCGCAGAGAAAAAGGGCGGCGGCATGGAAGCGCCGGTGCCGCAGAAGCCAGCACCTCGTCCGACGCCCGCACCGGCGGCACGGCCTGCTCCGCACGCACCGGCTTCGCAGACGCAGGGCAAGCGCGGAGTTCCTGGCATCGCCTCGATCATCGCCGTTGCTTCCGGCAAGGGCGGCGTCGGCAAGTCGACGACTGCCGTCAACATTGCGCTTGGCCTCGCTGCCAACGGCCTCAAGGTCGGCGTGCTTGATGCCGACATCTACGGCCCGTCAATGCCCAAGCTGCTTGGCATCCATGGCCGCCCGGAAACTGTCGACGGCAAGATCCTCAAGCCGATGCAAAATTATGGCCTCAAGGTCATGTCGATGGGCTTCCTCGTCGACGAGGAAACGCCGATGATCTGGCGCGGCCCGATG
The DNA here is from genome assembly GCF_025628925.2 of Aminobacter sp. NyZ550. Classification (NCBI taxonomy): domain Bacteria; kingdom Pseudomonadati; phylum Pseudomonadota; class Alphaproteobacteria; order Hyphomicrobiales; family Phyllobacteriaceae; genus Aminobacter; species Aminobacter sp. NyZ550. The sequence goes on along the minus strand of NZ_CP114190.1, from coordinate 5,380,252 downwards.
GTCATGTCGGCGCTGACCCAGATGCTGCGCGAGGTCGAATGGGGTCCACTTGACGTGCTCGTCGTCGACATGCCGCCCGGCACCGGCGATGCCCAGCTGACCATGGCCCAGCAGGTGCCGCTGGCGGGTGCCGTCATCGTCTCGACGCCGCAGGATCTGGCACTGATCGACGCGCGCAAGGGTCTGAACATGTTCAAGAAGGTCGACGTGCCGCTGCTCGGCATCGTCGAGAACATGAGCTATTTCATCGCTCCCGACACCGGCAAGCGCTACGACATCTTCGGCCATGGCGGAGCCAAGCGTGAGGCCGAGCGCCTCGGCGTCACTTTCCTCGGCGAAGTGCCGCTGGAAATGGGCATCCGCGAGAGCTCCGACGCCGGCACGCCGGTCACCGTCGCCAAACCCGACAGCGCTCAGGCGCAGACCTACCGCGACATCGCCGCCAAGGTCTGGGAGCGTCTGCGGGAGGAAAAGGGTGCCGCCGAAGCGGCGACGCCGACGATCGTGTTCGAATAGGCGAGGGTTAGGAGGCTCGTGAGACCACTGTCTCATCCTTCGCACCCCTCTCTGTCCTGCCGGACATCTCCCCCGCAAGGGGGGAGATTGGCAGCTCGGACGCCGCAGCACATCCTGCAACGCTGGTGATTGGCGAAAGTCGATTTGACGGCTGATCTTCCCCCTTGCGGGGGAGATGTCCGGCAGGACAGAGAGGGGTGCGAAAGATCGCTACCCGACCGAGTTCCGCCTCACCCCACCCGCGACGGTATACGCCTCATCTCAAACCCCGTCTTGGTCGTCTGGAACCCGGCGTTGCGGTAAAAACCCAGCGTCGCCGGCTCCTTCGAGCTGGTCAGTAACATCACCTTGTAGCAGCCGAGCGACCACGCCTCCTCGACGGCCGTGAGCAGCACTGCCTTGCCATGGCCCCGGCCGCGGAAGTCGGCATGGGTCACCACATTCTCGATCAGCGCATAGTTGGCGCCGCCGCGGACGAAGTTGGGCACCACCACAAGCGTGCAGGTCGCCACCTGCCTTCCGTCGACCAGGCCGAGCAAGATGCCGCTCGGCCCGTAATGCGAGAACCGCTCCCAGATCTCTTCCGCATGTCCGGTGCTGACTGGCTCGTCAGGCACGAGATGACGATAGAGCTGTACCAGTTCGGGCAGATCCTCGCGGGTCGCCCGGCGGATGGTCAGCTCGTCGGTCATGGGTTTTCCTTCGGAGTGGCTGGATGCCTGCGGGTGTTGCCGATGGGCCCCGCTCAGGCCTCGCGTGCCAGATAGGCGGGCAGGTCGGCGATCGAATCGAGCACCACGTCGGCCATCGGCGTCAGCGATTCCCGCGTGCCGGTGCCCGACAGCACGGCGATGGCCAGGGCGCCGCCAGCCTTGGCCATCTCGAGGTCGTGACGATTGTCGCCGACCATGGCGATCTCCTTCGGCTTGAGGCCGGTGAGGTCGGAAAAGGCATGGATCGCATCGGGCGCCGGCTTGGGGTTGGCGACGGCGTCGTAGCCATAGGCCGCGTCGAACAACTGGGCGATGCCGAGCGACAGCAGCGTCTTCTCCGCGCCGCCGGTCGAATCGTTGGTGGCGACGCCGAGGCGGAAGCCGGCGCTGTGCAGGCTCGCCAGCGCATCCTTGCTGCCCGGCAGCGGCACGGCCTTGGCCGAGCCCTGCTCGGCCGATACCTGGTCGAACATCCTGATCAGGTCAGAGCGCTCGCTGTCGGTCGCGCCGGGATACCAGAGCGCGACGATATCGGCGTTGGTGCCGGCGGCAAAAACCGAATCGGCCTTGAAGCAATGGGCGCTGAAATCGTAGCCGGCTGCTTCCATCAGCGCGGTTGCCTGCGCCTGGTCGCCATCCGCCGCCTTCAGCGCCATCATTTCGCCGATGGCGAACCACGTCGCCTGGAAATCGACAAGGGTCCCGTCCTTGTCGAAAAGTATGCCCTTGATGCCCCTCAAATCACTCACTCCTCCGACCATGCGCCCCGGCGGAAGGCCGAATGCGCAGGTGCAATGCCAGGGGCGCCGTCCGCTTCTATTGCCCGCGCGGCGCTCTGAGGCGGTGGATATGCTCCACGAGGCCGGCTGTCGAGGAGTCATGACGCGCGGCATTTTCTCGCCCATCCACGACAGGCAACAAGCCGGTGGCCAGTTCCTTGCCGAGTTCGACGCCCCATTGGTCGAAGGCATTGATGCCGAACAGCTGCGCCTCGACGAAGACGCGGTGCTCATATAGCGCGATCAGCCGGCCGAGCATGTAGGGGTCGAGCTTACGGTAGAGGATCGTCACCGACGGGCGATTGCCCGAGAAAACGCGGTGCGGCGCGATCTTGTCGACCTCCTCCGGCTTGATGCCCTTGGTCAGCATCTGCCGCCGTGCTTCCTCGAGCGTACGGCCCTTCATCAGCGCTTCCGACTGCGCCAGGCAGTTGGCGAGCAGCAGGTCATGGTGTTCCTGCAACTCAGGTTCATGGCCTTCCGCCGCCGCGAGAAACTCGACGGGGATGAAGTCGGTGCCCTGGTGCAGCAACTGGAAGAAGGCGTGCTGGCCGTTGGTGCCCGGCTCGCCCCACACCAGCGGACCCGTCGGCGTCACCACGCCGCCGCCCGATATCGTCACGCTCTTGCCGTTCGATTCCATGTCGAGCTGCTGCAGATAGGCTGGCAGGCGCGACAGGCGCTGGTCGTAGGGGATGACGGCGCGGGCCGGATAGCTGCACACCACCCGGTGCCAGAAGCCGATCAGCCCCATCAGCACCGGAATGTTCTTGAGCAGCGGCGCCGTGGCGAAATGCTTGTCCATGGCATGCGCGCCGGCCAGGAATTCGCGGAAGTTCTTCGGTCCGATGGCGATCATGATCGGCAGGCCGATCGCCGACCATAGCGAATAACGCCCGCCGACCCAGTCCCAGAAGCCGAACACGCGTGACGGCTCGATGCCGAAGGCGGCAACCTTGTCGAGAGCCGTCGATACGGCGGCGAAATGGTGGCCCACCGCCTTGGCCCCCAGCTTCTCCTCCACCCAGCGCCGCGCAGTGGCGGCATTGGTCATGGTCTCGACCGTGCTGAAGGTCTTCGACGCGATGATGAACAGCGTCGTGCCGGCGTCGAGCCCCTTCAGCGTGTCGTGGATATGGGCGCCGTCGATGTTGGAGACGAAATGCGCGCGCGGCCCGTCATGATAGGGCGCCAGCGCCAGCGTCGCCATGGCCGGACCAAGGTCGGAACCGCCGATGCCGATATTGACGATGTCGGTGATCTTCTTGCCGGTGGCACCTGACGCCTTGCCCGAGCGGACGTCGTCGGCGAAGGCCGCCATGGCATCGAGCACGGCGTGCACGTCAGCCGTCACATCGTGGCCGTCGAGCATGACCGGCTCGCCGCGTGGATTGCGCAGAGCCGTGTGCAGCACGGCGCGGTCTTCGGTGACGTTAATGCGCTCGCCGGCGAACATCGCGGCGCGCCGGCCTTCGAGATCGACCGAGTGTGCCAGCTTTTCCAGCAGCGTCATGGTCTCGGCGTCGACAGCACATTTCGACCAGTCGAGCAAAAGGTCGTCGTCGGAGGCGGAAAAATGCTGGAACCGCTTCGGGTCGGAAGCGAATGCCGCCCGGAGATTTCTGGGTGCGTCCTGATGGTGGCTGCGAAGCGCGGCCAGTGCCGCCTTGAAAGGTTGGTCGATCACCTGGGAACTCCGGAAATGTCAGCTGCTGGCATCATCCTAGCAGACCTTGGGGCTGATTGAGAGGCGTCGCGGTGGACTATCGCCGCAAATTTCAATCGATTCAATAGATGTCTTTCAATCGATTTAATCGGTGTCATTTGCAACCGCCGCTGGAAAGGTTCACTGGCATAAATCTATAAGATTAGAAAAATTGATTGGTGCAACTGCTTGTGCCAAGGATAGCTTTCTATGGTCCAGCGAAGTCAAAAGACTGGACATGCAGGAAACGTCCCCATGCCACAGCGAAACGATACGGCTATCTGGTCAGGCTTGTTCAGAATTTCGGCGGAATCAGGTCAGACGCTCCAGGCCCAGATCCGACAGGCGATCGTTGCCGCCATTCTCGACCGCCAGATCGCGGCGTCGATGCCGCTGCCGTCCTGCCGCATCCTTGCCGAAAAGCTCGGCGTCGCGCGTGGCACGGTGGTGCTGGCGTTTCAGCAGCTTGTCGACCAGGGGTTCCTCGTCGCGCGCGAGCGCCGTGGCCACTTCGTCAATCCCGAAGTTCTGGCGACACCGGCCAAGCCGCAGCAGAAGAGCCCCGATCAGGCCAATGAAATCGATTGGAAGGCGCGCCGCCAGATCGCCGCCTCCGACATGCAGCCGCCGGCCAAGCTCGATAACTGGATCAAGTCGTCCTATCCCTTCGTCTATGGCCAGTTCGACCCGACTTTGTTCCCGACCGCCGAATGGCGTGAGTGCAACCGCATGGCGCTGGCCGTGCTCGAGATTCGCAACTGGGCGGCCGACATGGTCGACCGCGACGATCCGCTGCTGATCGAGCAGATCCAGGCGCGTCTGCTGCCGCGGCGCGGCATCTTCGCCAATCCGGATGAGATCATCGTCACGCTCGGCGCCCAGAACGCGCTCTACATGTTGGCCACGCTCTTGATGAGCAAGGGCTCCAAGGTGGCGATGGAAGACCCGGGTTACCCCGACGCGCGCTCGATCTTCCGCCTCGCCGGCGCCGACATCGAGCCCGTGCCGGTCGACCATTCGGGCATCGTCACCTCGGCGGTCCCGTCGGACGCCGGCTTTGTCTTCGTCACGCCGAGCCACCAGTGCCCGACCATGGTGCCGCTGAGTGCCGAGCGCCGGCAGGACCTGCTGGCGCGCGCGGCGCGCAACAACCAGATCATCATCGAGGATGGCTATGACAGCCAACTGCTCGACGAAGCGCCGCAGCAGGCCTTGAAGAGCCTCGATCGCTCGGGCCGCGTCGTTTATGTCGGCTCGATGTCGAAGACACTCGCGCCAGGCCTGCGCCTTGGCTACATCGTCGCTTCGGCCGATCTGATCGCCGAACTGCGCGCATTGCGCCGTTTCATGCTGCGGCACCCGCCGGCCAACAACCAGCGCGCCGTCGCGCTGTTCCTGTCGCTAGGCCACCACGAGGCGCTGGTGCGCCGTCTCTCCACCGCCTTTGGCGAGAGGCGCAAGCGATTGGTCCAGGCGATCTCGGCTTTTCTGCCAGAATGGCAGTCGACCGACTCGGCCGGCGGCACGTCTTTGTGGCTGGAAGGCCCCCGCGGCACCGACTCGCGCGGTCTTGCGGCAGCGGCAGCGGCGCGCTCGGTCATCATCGAGCCGGGTGAGCGTTTCTTCGAGCATTCCGACAAGCCGACACGCTTCATGCGGCTGGGCATCTCCTCGATCGCGCTCCAGCACATCGAACCTGGAATCCGCGAACTGGCAACCGCTGCCGGCCGTCGGCCCGCGGCTGCGTGATCCCTCAGCAGCGCTGCCCGCCCTCCTGGCGCGTAGCGTTGCACCACTTTTTCCAAGCTTCCGATCCCTGCCTGATTTCGGCTCCGATTTCAGGCCTGTCGCCCATGCCGGCCGCCGCTTCGTGCCGCCGCGCATATATGAGCGCTCTGGCATATCCGGCGCAATCTGCTGGCCCATAGTCTGGGCCAATGGACGTTGCATAGTCGCGCAAAGGGAACGAGGCGACACGACGGTGGCATAATCACTGCGGGCCAGCCTCACACGAATTCGGAGGACCTGCATGTCAGTTGCCGTCGAAAGCCATGACCTGTCTGCGGAACAACGCTCACGAAGGTCCGGTGGCAGGGAGGCGCGACGGGCGATGCGCGCCGCTCCGCTGGCCGACGACATCCGCCCCGTGCGGGCCGGTCTCGAAGGCGGCACGTTCAAGGCATTGGGCCAGAACGATCTCGAACGCATCCACGAGGCGGTCCTGACCCTGCTCGAAACCGTCGGCTTCGCCAACGCCATCCCGAGCTGCATCGAGGCGCTGAAGCGGGTCGGCGCCAGCTACGGCGACGACGGCCGCATCCGCTTCCCCAGGGAATTGGTGCTGTCGACCATCAGGAACGCCGCCCGCAACTTCACGCTCTGCGGCCAGGACCCGAGGCACGACATGGTGATTCAGGGCAGGCGGGTCCACTACGGCACCGCAGGTGCCGCTGTTCACCTCGTCGACGTCGAGAAGCGCGAATACCGCGAAAGCCTGCTGCAGGACATCTACGACGCCGCCCGCATCGTCGACGGGCTCGACAACATTCACTTCTTCCAGCGTCCGATGGTGCCGCGCGACATCCCAGACCCGCTGGAGATGGACTTCAACACGCTTTATGCCTGTGTCTCGGGCACCTCCAAACATGTCGGCACCAGCTTCACCGTGCGCGAGAACGTGGCGCCTGCCTTGCAGATGCTCTACGAGATATCAGGCGGCGAGGAAAATTTCCGCGCCCGCCCCTTTGTCTCCAACTCCAATTGCTTCGTCGTGCCGCCGATGAAATTCGCCGAGGATGCCTGCGGCGTGCTCGAAGCCTGCGTCGAGGGCGGCATTCCGATCCTGCTGCTCTCCGCCGGTCAGGCCGGCGCCACCGCACCTGCAGCCATCGCCGGCGCCGTCGTCCAGGCGGTCGCCGAAGTGCTGGCCGGCCTCGTCTATGTCAACGCGCTGAAACCCGCCCACCCCGCCATCTTCGGCACCTGGCCCTTCGTCTCCGACCTGCGCACCGGCGCCATGTCCGGCGGCTCGGCCGAGCAGGCGCTGCTGACTTCAGCCTGCGCCCAGATGGCCCAGTTCTATGACCTGCCCGGTGGCTCGGCCGCCGGCATGGCCGACTCCAAGCTGCCCGACATCCAGTCCGGCTACGAAAAGGGCATCACCAATGTCATGGCCGGGCTGTCCGGGCTCAATCTGGTCTATGAATCCGCCGGCATGCATGCCTCGTTGCTCGGCTTTTGCCTGGAAAGCCTGATCATCGACAACGACATGCTGGGCCAATGCTTGCGCTGCGTGCGCGGCATCGAGGTCTCCGATGAGGCACTCTCCATCGCCACCATCTCCGAAGTCTGCCTCAACGGCCCCGGCCATTATCTCGGCAACGAGCAGACGCTCCGGCTGATGCAGACCGAATATTTCTATCCCGCCGTGGCCGACCGCTTCTCGCCCAAGGAATGGAACGAAAAGGGCAAGCCGGATCTGCTGGGCAAGGCGATCGCGGAGAAGAGACGCATCCTTGCCGAGCGTTTTCCGCGACATATCCCGCGCACCCTCGACGACAGGCTGCGCGCCCAATTCGGCGAACTGATCAAGTTGCCGCGCTCGGGCATGGGCGGGTAACGCCAGAAACTCCTGGCGGTGTTTCAACAGACCTGCTGTGCGGCCTAGGCTGCGCGTGAAGACTCGGCCACTCGCGCGGCAAGTGCCTTCGCATGAGCCACAATGTCGAAGCCGGGCGCGTTGGCCACATCCATTCCGAGCGGGACACCCGCGTCGAGAATACGCCGCGCCGCGACATGGACGCGGTTGGCGTTGATCGTCTCGACGGCAGCCAACTGCTGGTCGCGGAAGCATAGCGCGACATGACCGTCATTGACTGCCAGTGTTTGCACCACATCGTCAGGCTGCCTCACTCCCACCATTTTCAGCTTGAGCTCGCCGATATCGCTCCAGAACCAGGGCGTCTCCGGTGTCAGATCGGGCTTGCCGCAGAACTGGGCCGCGATGCGGCGTGCCTGGAAGGTGGCATTGGCCACGCTCTCCAGCCGGGCGCCGCCACGCAGCCGCGCACAGTCGCCAATGGCCGAGATGTTGGCAGCCGATGTCGCCAACGCTTCGTCGACCAGAATGCCGTCGTCGACGTCGAGCCCGGCATGGTCGGCGAGCTTGATACTGGGCACGGCGCCGATGCCGATGACAACAAGCTCCGTCGCGCACAACCTGCCGTCGCCCAGCCGAACGCCGGTCACGCGATGCCTGCTGCCTTCGAAACCGGCAACATCGGCGCCGACGATGATCTCGATGCCCATCTCCCGCAGCGCCGTCGCTAACACCTTGGCCGTCCCCTCGGACACCGAGCGGCTCAGAGGCAGCGGACGCGACGCGGCGATGGTCACCTTCACGCCGCGCCTCGCCAGTACGGCGGCCACCTCGAGGCCGAGATAACCCGCACCAACGACGAAGGCCCTCGTGCCGATGACGACAGACGAGGCCAGCCGGTAGGCGTCGCCGAGATCGCGGATCGAGACGATGCCGTTCAGCTCCTCGCCGGGAACCGCAAGCCGGCGGTTGCGCGCGCCGGTAGCGAGGATCAACTGGTCATAGGCAAGCTGTTCGCCGCTTCCCAGCGTCAAACGCTGCCTCCTGGCGTCAATTTCTTCCACCGCCGTACCGCGCCGCAGCCCGATGTCCTGCGTCGCGTAGAACGCCGCCGGCCTGAGCGCGATCGCCTCGTCGGTCAGCCCCTCGGCAAAGCGCTTCGACAGCGGCGGGCGATGATAGGGCAGGGTGCTTTCTGCACTGACCAGCTCGATGTCCCCGTCAAAACCCTCGTCGCGCAGCGAGGCAGCCGCCTGCACGCCGGCGTGACCGGCACCGACAATGACAATGCACTCCATCAGGCGGCTCCCGGGATCGCCACGCTCAGGCCATTCAGTTCGGGCGCGAGCCTGATTTGGCACGCAAGGCGGCTCTGTTCGGTCACGTCCTCGGCCAGCGAAAGCATGTCGGTCTCGTCGTCGGCCGGCGCCGGCAGCCTGCCTGTCCAGTCCAGAGCGACATGGACGTGGCAGGTGCCGCATGAGCAGCCGCCGCCGCATTCGGCGACGATGCCCTTGATGCCGGCGGCGAGGATGGCGTTCAGCAGCGTGCTGCCGGGATCGGCGCTCAGGATGCGCCTGTTGCCGTCGGCTTCGGTGAAGTTGATTTCGATCATGTCACACCCTCAGTAGAGCGTCCGCTGGTCGCCCACGCGGATCCATTCGATCATCTCGTCCTTGTCGAGCCCGGCGATCTGGTCGGCCAGAACGGCGCCCAGCGGCGGAAAATCCTCGCGCCTGGCAAAGGTCGCCGGGTTCCAGACCTTGGAGCGGATGACCGCCTTGGCGCAGTGGAACAGCGCCTCGCCGATCCGGATGCGGATGGCGACCGGTGGCGTCTTGCCCTGGAAGGCAAGCTGCTCCAGCTCCGGCCCGACGACGAGGTCGGCCTCGCCATTGATGCGCAGGATCTCGCCCAGCCCCGGCACCAGGAACAGGCAGCCGACGCGCGGGTTGTCGAGGATGTTCTCCATCGTATCGAGCCGGTTGTTGCCGGGCCGGTCTGGGATCAGGATCGTTTGCCTGTCGATCGCCTTGACGAAGCCGGCGGGGTCGCCGCGCGGCGACACGTCGGCGCCGTTGTGACCTTGGGTCGCGATCAACAGGAACGGCGACAGGGACAGGAAATGCAGGCAATGCTGGTCGAGCCGATCGAGCACCTTCTGCACCACCAGGTCGCCGGGCGGCGGAAACATCTCCCTCAGCTTCACGCGGTCGATCGACTGCATCGACTGATCTCCCTTGCTTGCGACCCATATCCATGGCGGGCCTGTTCGATCCGCCGCGAGGCTAGCGAAAGCTGGTTTGGAGTCAATAAAGAAATTTCGTTGTTTTACTTTTATATGCTAGCGAGACTGGAATCGAGGGTGGAAACATGGCCAACGGCAATTCGGCGACGCTGACCCGGCGCTACAACCGCACAGTCGTGCTCGACGCGCTGCGCCGCCACGGCAGCCTGTCGCGCATCGAGCTGGCGCGGCTTTCAGGCCTCACGCCGCAAGGCATCCGCAACATCATCGAGGATTTGATCGACACCGGGCTGGTGCGCGAGACCGGCCGCCGGCGCGGCCAGCGCGGCCAGCCGCAGATCGACATCGAGATCAGCCCAGGCGCCGGCTATTGCCTCGGCCTGCATGTCGCGGCGGGCGCCTGCCACGCCATCGCCACCGACCTCGCCGGCAACGTCCTGGCGCGGCCGGAGGCGCGCGCCTTCGGCGGCGATCACGGCCAGCAACTGGACGCATTGGGGGCGATCGCGCGCGAGGTGGCTTCCGCGGCCGACGGGCTGTCTCGGCTCGGCACAGGTGTCGTGGTCTCGCGTCCGCTTGCCAGCCGCTGGTCGGCGACGGGCGGGTCGGCCGAGGCGCAGGCGGACTTCGCCAAGCCCTTCGAGGCCCTGTTTGCGTCGACCCCGCTGGTGTTCGAGAATGACGCCAATGCCGCCGCCATGGCCGAGTACACGCATGGCCGGGCCAAGGGGCGCGGCGACTTCCTCTATCTTTTCCTCGGTGAGGGCGTGGGTGGCGCGATCGTGCAGGGCGGGGTGCCGGTGCATGGCGGACGCGGAAATGCCGGCGAGTTCGGCCACATGCTCATCGACCCCAAGGGACCGAAGTGCCACTGCGGCAATCGCGGTTGCCTGCATGGCTCTCTGGCGCTCGATGGCCTCAGGCGGCTGTTGCCGGTAGGTGCTGCGCTCGCGCCGGAGACCGTTCCGCAATCCTGGCTGGATGGCGCAGCTTCGGCACTGTCTCGAGCGCTCGTCAGCCTCGAGAACATCTTCGATCCCCAGGCGATCGTGCTCGGCGGCACTGCACCTGCCTGGCTGTTGCATAGGCTGGTAGAAAAAATGGGTGATCCCGGCCCGTCGGTTCGTTCGGATATGGCAGAGGCACGAGTCGAGGTCAGCGGTCTCGGCCAGAGCTGCGCCCTGATCGGCGCCGCGGCCCTGCCGCTGCTCGCGCTGACCAGCCCGGACCCGGCGACCTTGATGAAGGAACCTTTGGTCGAGCAGGCTGCCGATTAGTCGGACGACAACCCGAAGCGTTCGACGACGTCGGGATTGATCAGCTTGGCATGCAGCGCCAGCAGGATGATCTGGGCGTCGAAACTGTCCTCGGCATCGAGCGCGATCTCGATGCGCTGTTCCGCCCGCACGGCCATGTCGCCGCCATTGGCGCCGGCAAAGGCGTCGGCGCCAGCAATGCAGTAGCCGAACAACTGGGCGATGGGCGGATAGGCTGAAGAAGGCGGCTCGTCGGGCCAATGGTCCTTCATCAGGTTGACGATGGTGAGCTTCACCCCCTCCGGCACCAGCGCCGGATGCAGGTCGACCGCGCGCAATGCGCCATCAAGTTCGCGCAGGTCGCTGGAGCGGCCGAACAGGCCGAGGAAACCGAGGGATGAGCGTCGTCTGGCCATGGCTTGCGTCCGTTGCGTCGGTTTCCAGTTAGGCGAGGCGAGGGGGGAATTCAAACATCGTCGGACGTTCATCGGCAGAATTTCCCGGCGGCTGTGGAATAGTCACCGATGTCTCCCGTTCCTCCCCGGCAATCAGCAAGATTGTCGAACAGGAGATGACAGATGAAAAAGACCCTCGCCATTCTTGGTGCCCTGATCTTCGCCGCACCGCTGGCGCAGACGCCTGCACATGCCGACGACGACATCAGCCGCTTCTTCAAGACGGTCATTGCCGGCGGCAAGAAATCCGACGGCAAGAGCTGGTCGAACAGCTCGTCGAACGCATCGAGCAATTCGCGTTTCAACCGGTCGTCGAACTCGTCCAACAACTCGAGCTCCAACAGCTCGTCGAACTCGTCGTCCGACGACGATTGACCCCGACGGAAACGCAGAAAAAGGGCCGGTGGTTCACCACCGGCCCTTTTTTGTGTGCATTGAAAACATGCGCCTCAGCGCTGGCTGCGGGCGAAGCGGCGATACCAGCCGTCGGTGGAGATGGTGTTGCGGAAGACGCGGCTGCGGTCCTTCTTTTCGTCTTCCCTCTCGGCCCGAATGTCTGCTGACAGCTCCAGCGCCTTGCGCTCGAAAGGGATGACCTGCGCGATCGGCGCGCCCTTCTCGATGATGTGCAGCCCGTCCGCGCCGGTGGCGAAGAACGGGAAGTGGATCTCGGCCGCATAGCTGTCGGTGTCGACGACGCCCGAGATGATCTCGAAGATGCCATTGAGGCGGTTCAGCGGCTGCACGAACAGGCAGCTCCAGCCCGGTGGGGTACGGATGCTCCAGTAGTTATGGAACTTGCACGGCGGCAGCGGCGCGCGCGGATTGCCGGCCACCTGATGGGCACCATGATTGCTGACCAGAGTGCGGTCGAAGTCCCAGGCGGTATCGACCTTCTTGCCGCCGTCCGAAATTTCCATGCGCACGGTTGCCGCCAGCCGGATGATCCAGCCGGCCGTCATGGCGTCGAGAAACGGCATGCATCGTTTGACCGTCAGCCCGCTGTCGCCGGTCGACAGCTTCTCGGGATCGACCGCCGGCAGCTTGCGAAACCAGTCGGGCATGAAGGTCTTGGCCGACACCGGCGGCGGGATCACGCCGTCGTCTTCGGGGCGGCAGAGAAAGCGTATCGCGCGCGTCTTGGGCGTCAGGAACATTCTTGCATCTCCTTGATGATGGCAGGGAGAACGGGCGGGCAGGGCGTCTATTCCATGGCGTGGTCATGCAACCCTTCCGGCCGCTATTTTCGGCCTCGCTTGACAGCGTGGCTTTCCGGTTGTACTTAACAGATAAGTTAATTAACAAGTCTGCTAAATAGATGACCGAAGATCACCTCGACGCCACATTCGCCAGCCTCGCCGACCCGACCCGGCGGGCCATCCTTGCCCGGCTTGCGCAGGGCGAGGCGACCGTCAACGAGCTGGCCGAGCCGTTTGAGATGAGCCTGCCGGCGATCTCGCGCCACCTGAAGGTGCTGGAGCGCGCCGGTCTGATCAGCCGCGGCCGCGAGGCGCAGTGGCGCCCGTGCCGGCTGGAGGCCGGGCCGCTCAAGGACATCGCCAACTGGGTCGAGCGCTACCGCCGCTTCTGGGATCAGAGCTTCGACCGCATGGCTGACTATCTCAAGGAACTGCAGACGCCCAGGGGAAACCAGGATGACCGCAAGAACTGACACCGTCGCCGCCCAGTCGCTCGTCCTCGAATTTTCACGTGTCTTCGATGCGCCGCCGGCGCTCGTCTTCCGCATGTGGTCGAGCCCCGAGCATCTCTGCCGCTGGTGGGGGCCGAAGGGCTTTACGTCGAGCTGCGAGACGCACGAGTTCCGTAACGGCGGCAGCTACCATCTGCTCATTCATGGCCACGTCGAGGATGGCATGACCGGCACCTTCCGCGAGGTCGTCGAGAACGAAAGGATCGTCTTCACCTTTGCCTGGGATCACGACCCCGACTGGCAGACGCTGGTGACGGTGACGTTGAAGCCTGAAGGAGACCGCACGCGGCTGACCTTCCGCCAGGAGCCGTTCCTCGACGTCGAAACGCGCGACTCGCATCTGGGCGGCTGGGGCGAATGCCTCGATCGCCTGGCCGACGCGCTTGCCGGCCGACCCGTGCTGTGAAGCTTCGCGCCGGCTGAAGCCGCCGGCGCGCCGACTGCCCGATTGAAACCGCTGTCCCCGATGATCGTTGTCGATCATCGGAACGACACGCCATGCGAGGAGAAACGAAGATGCTGAAATCCTATCGCGGCAGTTGCCATTGCGGGGCCGTGCATTTCGAATGCCAGCTCGATCTGGCACCCAAAGGCCAACGCTCGACGCCTGAGCTCGACGGCGTCTGGTGGACGTCGAGCTTCCGCTGCAACTGCTCCTGGTGCGCCAAGACCCGTTTCTGGAAGAATTTTGCCCGGCCTGCCGGCTTCCGCGTCACCGCGGGTGCCGACATGCTGACCGAGTACCGCTTCAACTCGTCAGCCATCCGCCACACTTTCTGCAGCCGCTGCGGCGTCCATCCCTTTGCGTCGGCCAGCTTCGACATCATGGGCGGCGACTTCTTTGCGGTGAACGTCGCCTGTCTCGACGACATCTCGGCCGACGAACTGGCTGCCGTGCCAATCACCTATGAGGACGGCAAGAACGACGCCTGGGACCGGCCACCTGTGGTGACCGCCTACCTCTAGCAGCGAGCATCGGACCTTCGAGCCGTGCATGACGGCCGCCACGGGGCGGCCGATTGGAAGCCTGTGTCCAAAAGATGGAGAGTGACATGCAGCATGAAACCGTATCACGAGACGAGTGGGTTGCGGCGCGCCGGACGCTGCTTGCCAAGGAAAAGGCAATGACCAGGGCGCGCGACGCGCTGAGCGCCGAGCGGCGCGAACTGCCTTGGGTCAGGATCGACAAGCAATATTATTTCGACGGCCCCGGAGGACAGCTGTCGCTGTCCGACCTGTTCGACGGGCGCAGCCAGCTGTTCATCAAGCACTTCATGATGGCGCCGGGCCAGCAGCACCATTGCGTCGGCTGCTCGTTCGAGATGGACAATGTCGACAGCGTGCTCGTCCACCTCGAAAACCACGACGTCAGCTACGTTGCGGTCACCCGTGCGCCGCTGGCCGAAGCCGAGGCGCTGAAGGCGCGCATGGGCTGGAAGGCGCGCTTCGTCTCGTCCTTCCGCAGCGACTTCAACTACGACTTCAACGTCTCCTACACGCCCGAGCAATTGGCGGCGAAGCAGGCCATCTACAATTTCGAGCCACTCGATTTCCCTATCGAGGATCTCTCCGGCGACAGCGTCTTCTACAAGGACGACGACGGCCAGATCTATCTGACCTATTCGACCTTCGGCCGCGGCGCGGAGCAGTTTCTCGGCATCTATGGTTTTCTCGACGTGATGCCCAAGGGCCGTGCCGAGAACGGTCCGTTCCACCTGCTCGCCGACTGGGTCAGGCCGCACGACATGTATGGCAAGGGCGGCATGGTCGAGATGACGGGCCGCTACCACCCGGCCGATTGCGGCTGCGGCAAGCACGGTTGAGCGGGTGATGTGCTGCGCCCTGACAGCATTGCTCTTCGCCGTGATGGCAGCCTGGCGCCGCTTGTGGAGAGCGGCGTCCGGTTGGCATCACGGCGTGCGCTGGGGTGCAGTTGTTGGCACGGCCTTGGCCGTAGGTATCGGGACAGCTGCCGCCGCGCAGCATCTCGGTCATTACGTCGCGCGCGCCGAGATCAACCAGCGCAGCATTCTCGCCGAGATGCTGGCGCAGCCGATCTGCTCCGGCGAAGCCGCAAATGTGGCGGGCGAGCAAACGGCGATCCGCCTCGACTGACTGCGTCTCGGGCTGACCGTGCCCGAGGCGTGATTGTGCCTAGGCAACGATGCTCCCGGGGGTACCTAGTGATTGTCGCGCGGCAGGCCTTTGGTCTGGGCGACACGCTGGTATTTGACAGCCGGCTTCAGCACCATGCCTTGCGCCAACTGGTCGACCATGCCGCGCTGGATTTCCTGCCATGGCGTCTGGTGCGCCGGGAAGTGATAGCCGCCATCGTTCTGCAGCTCGGCGCGGCGGCGGGCGATCTCGTCGTCGCTCACCAGGATGTCGGCGGTGCCCTTCCTCAGGTCGATGCGCACCCGGTCGCCCGATTTCAGCAGCGCCAGCCCGCCGCCGACGGCGGCTTCCGGAGAGGCGTTGAGGATCGAGGGCGATCCCGATGTGCCCGACTGACGGCCATCGCCGATGCAGGGCAGCGAGTGGATGCCACGCTTGAGCAGATAGGCTGGCGGCTGCATGTTCACCACCTCGGCGCCGCCGGGATAGCCGACAGGCCCAGCACCTCGCATGAACAGCACCGTATGCTCGTCGATGTTCTCGGCGGGGTCGTCGATGCGGGCGTGATAGTCCTCCGGTCCGTCGAACACCTTTGCCGTGCCTTCGAAGGCTTCCGGGTCTTTGGGGTTTGACAGATAGCGGTCACGGAACTCTGGCGAGATCACGCTGGTCTTCATGATCGCGCTGTCGAACAGATTGCCCCTGAGGTTGATGAAGCCGGCGTCCTTCTTCAACGGGTCGGCAACCGACCTGATGACCTTGGGGTCCATGTTCTCGGTGGCGCCGCAGTTCTCGCCCATCGACTTGCCGTTGGCGGTGATCGCGTCGGGGTGCGGCAGCAGGCCGGCCTTCATCAGTTCGGCGACGACCGCCGGCACGCCGCCGGCGTGGTGATAGTCCTCGCCGAGATATTCGCCGGCCGGCTGCAAATTGACCAGCAGCGGCACATGGTGGCCGACCCTCTGCCAGTCGTCATTGTCGAGCGGCACGTCGAGATGACGGGCAATGGCATTGAGGTGGATCGGCGCATTGGTCGAGCCGCCGATCGCCGAATTGATGACGATGGCGTTTTCGAAGGCTTCGCGGGTCATGATGTCGGACGGCTTCAGATCCTCGCGTACCATGTCGACGATGCGCTTGCCGGTCTCGTAGGAGATCTGGCCGCGCTCGCGATAGGGCGCGGGGATCGCAGCCGCTCCGGGCAACTGCATGCCGAGCGCCTCGGCCAGGCTGTTCATCGTCGTCGCCGTGCCCATGGTGTTGCAATAGCCGACCGACGGCGCCGACGAGGCGACGATGTCCATGAACTGGTTGTAGTCGATCTCGCCCGACGACAGGCGCTCGCGCGACTTCCACACGATGGTGCCCGAGCCGGTGCGTTCGCCCTTGTGCCAGCCATTGAGCATGGGGCCGACCGACAACGCGATCGCCGGGATGTTGACGGTGGCCGCCGCCATCAAAAGCGCGGGGGCAGTCTTGTCGCAGCCGATGGTCAACACCACGCCGTCGAGCGGATAGCCATAGAGCACTTCGACGAGGCTGAGATAGGCGAGGTTGCGGTCGAGCGAGGCGGTTGGGCGCTTGCCGGTTTCCTGGATCGGGTGGCAGGGAAACTCGAACGGCACGCCGCCGGCGGCAACGATGCCGTCGCGCACGCGCTTGGCCAACTCGATGTGGTGGCGGTTGCACGGCGACAGGTCAGAGCCGGTCTGGGCGATGCCGATCAGCGGCTTGCCCGACTGCAGCTCCTCGCGCGTCAGGCCGAAATTCAGGTAGCGCTCGAGATAGAGCGCGGTCATGCCGGGATTGTCGGGATTGTCGAACCACTCCTGCGAACGGAGCTTCTTCGTCGTCTTTGTGCCGGCCATCAATTCCTCCCGAAATCCGGACCTGCATCGTTATGGCAAGGACCAAAGCGCTGCAAGAGCGACGAAGGGCGCAACGCGCGGGATGCCGTTGGGCGATGCCCTGGTGCAACTTTCGACGGCCTCTGATCCGGCCAGCGAGGCTTTTCTCGTGACGCTCAAGTGATAAGAATGCGCCGCCGGCGCGTCGGTCGGAAAGCCGAAACCGGCTTTCGCAAAGATGCGCGACTTCAACAAGCAGAGCGAGCAATGCCTTGATCGACGACCGCCTTTACATCGACCCCGAGCTTGTCCAGTTCTACGACCTCGAGAACGAAGGCGGCGACGATGTCGACTTCATCATGGGCTTCGTTGGCGACGCCAAGAGCGTGCTCGACCTCGGCTGCGGCACCGGCGCGCTGACGGCGATGTTGGCCGACGGCAGAGCGGTCACCGGTGCCGATCCGGCGCCGGCCATGCTCGATGTCGCCCGCAAGCGCCGCGGCGGCGATCGCGTCGAATGGGTCGAGGGCGATGCCCGGTCGCTGCGCCTCGGCAAAAGCTTCGACCTGGTTATCCTGACCGGCCACGCCTTCCAGGTGTTCCTGACCGCCGATGACCAGCGCGCCGTGCTCGACACCATCGCTGCCCACCTGGCATCAGACGGCCGCTTCATCTTCGACAGCCGCAATCCGCTGGCCCGGGAGTGGCAGGAGTGGGGACCCGACGACTCGAGGCGCACCGTTGCGCATCCCACTCTCGGCGCCGTCGAGGCCTGGAACGACGCCGTCCAGGACGCGGTAACGGGCATTGTCACCTACGACACCTTCTATCGAGTGCCGGCCGGCGGGCGGCAGTTCCATGCCCAGTCGCGCATCGCCTTTCCGGCGCAGCAGGCGCTCGCCGAGATGATAGCCGCGGCAGGGCTTGTCGTCGACCGCTGGCTCGGCAGCTGGCAGGGCGCGCCCTACGCGCCCGACACGGGCGAGATCATCCCGATCGGCCGCAAGGCCTGATCCCGATCGGCCACGGGGTCTGACAAAAACTGCGGCGATGGACAATCGCCGGGCGCTGCGTTACGCCTCGATCGGATCGGCATTCGGGAGGATAACGCATGGCCCTGGTGATCGAAGGCGAGGAAAAGATCGCCGCCCCCATCGAGGTGGTGTGGAAGGCGCTCAACGATCCCAATGTGCTCAAGGAGAGCATTCCCGGCTGCGAGAGCCTGGAGATGACCTCGCCGACCGAGATGGCCGCCAAGGTGGTGCTCAAGATCGGTCCGATCAAGGCGACCTTTTCCGGCGAGGTGACGCTGAAGAACCTCAAGCCGCCGCACTCCTACACCATCGAAGGCGAGGGCAAGGGCGGCATCGCCGGCTTCGCCAAGGGCGGCGCCGACGTGACGCTGACCGAGGATGGGCCCGGTTCGACGATCCTCAAATACGAGGCCAAGGCCGATGTCGGCGGCAAGATCGCCCAGCTCGGCAGCCGCCTGATCACCTCGACTTCGAAGAAGCTGGCCGGCCAGTTCTTCTCGACCTTTGGCGAGAAGGTAGGCGGAGCGTAAGGCGCAATTTTCCTTCTCCCCTTGGCGACTGTCCGCGGGGGAGTGGTGACAGTGGCGCTGGCGGTCGTTCTTTACGAGGCCAACCTTTGGCGTCGCGATCCTTCCCACCCCCCTCTGGCCTGCCGGCCATCTCCCCCACAAGGAGGGAGATTAGTCGCGTCGCCGGCGGCGCCTATCCCGCACTGTCATGCTTGCGACGTTGGCGATTGGGCGCGGGGTAGATGCAGGCCTGATCTCCCCCCTTGTGGGGGAGATGCCCGGCAGGGCAGAGGGGGGTGGGAAGGAATGAGACGGAGGCGGTCTGCGGGAGTTCCGCTTGGCGGCTCCGGTTCAGAAAAACTAGGAAAAGAGTGGAAAAGCCCTCCACGTCTCGCACCCTACCCACCCACCACCTTCACGTCGCCGCTGCCGGCACCGCCTCGCGAAATCTCAGGCCAAGCACCAGCGGCACGCTAAGCGCGTAGAGGGCGATGACGGACAGCCAGATCGCGCCGGGCCATTGGGCGCGGACGACAAAGTAGAAGCTGGAGAAGGCGAGCGGGGCTGCGATCGAGGCGAGGCTGAGCGCCGAGGCGAGCACGCCCTGGAACTGGCCTTGCTGGCTCTCGTCGACCTGCCGGGTGGCGAGCGACTGAAGGGCGGGCACGCCGATGCCGCCGAGGGCGAAGAGCGGCATGATGGCGAAGATCATCCAGCTCGCGGTGGCGAATGCCATGACGACCAGTGCAGTGCAGGCGCAGGCGATGCCGACGAGGATGGCGGTGCGCTCGCCGAGCAGCCTGACTGCGGGACCGGGTAGAAAAGCCTGGGCAAGCGCCTGGCAGACGCCGAAGCTGCCCAGCGACAGGCCGATCCACAGCCCGTTCCACTGAAAGGCATCGCTGCCCCACAGCGCCCAGGAGGTGCCGTAGGCCTCGCCGGTGGCGCTGAAGATGAGGAAGACGGAAATGACGGGCAAAAGGTGCTTCATCGAAAACAGCCAGCGCAGCGGCCTAAGCGGATTGAGCGCGGCGAGGTCGATCTTCGCCCGGCTGGGTTCTCGCGATTCCGGCAGGACGAAAAATGCCAGCAGGAGGTTGCAGGCGTTGAGCACCGCTGCCGCGATGAGGGCAGGCGCAGCCAGTGGTCGCCGAGCACGCCCCCCAGCACCGGCCCGATGATGAAGCCAATGCCGAACATGGCGTTGAACAGGCCAAAGCGGCGGGCACGTTTATGCTCGGCGGAGATGTTGGTGATGTAGGCAGTCGCCACCGACAAGTTGGCGCTGGTCAGCCCGGCAATGGCGCGGCCGAGCAGCAGCATCCAGAGGCTGGGGGCAATGGCCAGGAACAGGTAGTTGACCGCCGCCCCGGCGAGCGAGATCAAGAACACCGGGCGCCGGCCGAGCCGGTCGCTCAGCGAACCGAGGACTGGAGCGAAGACGAACTGCATCGCGGCGTAGAGTGCCGTCATGATGCCGATATAGGCGGCGACATTGTCGGCATGGGTGACGTCGCGCAAAAGCGCGGGCAGGATCGGAAAGATGAGCCCGATGCCGATGGCGTCGAGGACTATGGCAACGAAGATGACGATGAGCGGCTTGCTCATGGCGGACTCCAATCGATGCAAGCGTGCAGCGGTGCCTGGCGCCGATGGGGTGCTTGCGATGGGCCTGATCGATGTCAGGCGGGATGATTTTCGGAAGACGCTGGCGACCCACGCCCGAAACGGCATGGGTATTTATGCTTGACCGCCTGGACGACTATTCGTCCACCTGTTTACTCCGCCACTGGGCGGATCAAGGGAAGCGGTCGCTTTTCGCGACGGGTTCCCTTTACGTTACGTGACGGCGCCGGGCAAGGGTGTCCTTTGCGACGTGCCTCGCTGGCCCTCATGTCGCCGAGTCCAATTGACCTAAGAATATATGAAACGTATATGATGCGTATATTCAGTTCAGGAGACATTCATGGGCATCGTAAAGATCGACGAGGAGCTGCATGAGGAAGTCAGGCGGGCGAGCACGGTGATGTGCCGGTCGATCAATGCCCAGGCCGAGTTCTGGATGAAGGTCGGCATGCTGGCGGAGGCCAATCCGACGCTGTCGTTCAACGAGATCGTCAGGATGCAGTTTGCGGCAGCACAAGTGCATATCAGGGACCTGGCGGTCGCCTGACATGGTCAAGACACCGGACGAGCTGGCGCTGATGCGGGTCGCGGGCAGGATGCTGGCGTCGGTATTCGAGATGCTGGACGGGCAGGAACTGGCCGGCATGTCAACCTTGCAGGTCAATGATCTTGTCGAGCGCTTCATCACCGTCGACCTCGCCGCGCGTCCGGCGAGCAAGGGGCAGTATGGCTTCCAGCATGTGCTGAACTGTTCGATCAACCATGTCGTCTGCCACGGTGTGCCCGACGGCCACGAAATCATCCGGGATGGCGACATCGTCAACTTCGACATCACGCTGGAAAAGGGCGGCTACATCGCCGATTCGAGCAAGACCTATCTCGTCGGCGATGCTGCGCCGACGGCGACGCGGCTGGTGCGGGTGGCGCAGGAGGCGATGTGGAAAGGCATCAGGCAGGTCCGGCCCGGAGCGCATCTCGGCGACATCGGTTTCGCCATCGAGCGACATGCCAAGCGGAACGGCTATTCGGTGGTGCGGGAATATTGCGGCCACGGCATCGGCCGCGAGATGCACGAGGAGCCGCAGGTGCTGAATTTCGGACGCCCGGGAACCGGCCTGGAACTGCGCGAGGGCATGGTCTTCACCATAGAGCCGATGGTCAACCAGGGCACTCGCAGGGTTGTAACCGAGAGCGACGGCTGGACAGTGATGACGGGTGACCGCAAGCTTTCGGCCCAGTTCGAGCATACGGTCGCGGTAACCGCGACCGGCGTCGAAGTGCTGACGCTGCGTCGCGACGAGGCGCGGATGATGGCAGGCCGGGCGTGATAGCTGGTCGACATCTGCCGGGGGACGTAGGCGGGTGGCTGGGCCTGAATCGATAGGGAACCAGCATTTATGCCGGCGTGACCGGGGCCGATGCCGGACCGGCCCGCATTGACGCCGCAATGACACTGGGGCAGTGACGCTGCGTTTACGGCGGCGGTGCGATGTCTTCCTTCTCCCTTGCGATCTTCGACTATGACGGAACGCTGGCCGACAGCTTTCCGTGGTTCTGCTCGGTGCTCAACCAGACGGCGCGGCAGTTTGGCTTTCGCGAGGTGGCGGAGGACGAGATCGACGAATTGCGCGCGCTCGGAACGCGTGAGATCGTTGCCCGCCTGGGCGTCGCCAAATGGAAGCTGCCGGCCATAGCCATGCACATGCGCAAGCTGAGCGCTGAAAGCGGCGATGCGGTTGCACTGTTCCCCGGAGTTGAGCCGATGCTTGCGAGCCTTGCCGCAAGCAACATCAGTGTTGCCATCGTCAGTTCCAACAACGAAGACACCATTCGCCGGACACTTGGGCCGGCTGCGACTCATGTCAGTCACTTCCAGTGCGGCGCGTCGCTGTGGGGCAAAAGCGCGATGTTCAAGGCCGTTATCAAGCGCATTGGCGCCGACAGGCGGCGCGCCATTGCCATCGGCGACGAGGTTCGCGACATCGAGGCGGCCCGAGGCGCAGGCATCGCGGCCGGCGCCGTGACCTTCGGCTACAATGCGGGCGCCACCTTGCGCGCCCACGGGCCGGATCTGGTGTTTGACGACTATGCCGATCTGGTTGCAAAGCTGACCGGCTGATCGGGTTGCGGCACTGCTGGTCGCCTGATGCACCGATACGCCCCGATTGGCATGCGATCGGCACGTCGAGCCGCCGGGGGCACAAAAACGGCCACCGTGTTCCCACGATGGCCGTTGTCGTTCGGATCGAGCGGAGCCTCAGCCCCTGAGTTCTCTCCGTAGGATCTTGCCGACATTGGTCTTCGGCAGTTCGGTGCGGAACTCGATGTATTTGGGCCGCTTGTAGCCGGTCAGGTTTTCGCGGCAGTAGGCGATCAGCGTCTCGACGGTGAGGTCGGGATCCTTGCGCACGACGAACAGCTTCGGCACTTCGCCCGAATGCTCGTCCGGCACGCCGACGGCGGCGACCTCGAGCACGCCGGGATGCTGGGCGACGACGTCCTCGAGCTCATTGGGATAGACGTTGAAGCCCGAGACCAGGATCATGTCCTTCTTGCGGTCGACGATCTTGGTGAAGCCGCGCTCGTCCATGAAGCCCATGTCACCCGACTTGAAGAAGCCGTCCGAGGTCATCACCTTGGCGGTCTCGTCGGGGCGGTTCCAGTAGCCGGCCATGACTTGCGGGCCCCTGATGCAGATCTCGCCGACCTCGCCGAGCGGCATGTCGTTGTCATTCTCGTCGCGGATGGCGATGTCGGTCGAGGGCAGGGGCAGGCCGATGGTGCCGGTGAAGTCGGGCGACGAGCACTTGTTGGCGGTCGCCACCGGCGAGGTTTCCGACAGGCCATAACCTTCGGTGATGTGGTTGCCGGTCGCCTTCTTCCAGCGCTCGGCCACCGGCCGCTGAACCGCCATGCCGCCGCCGAGCGACAGGATCAGGCCCGAGAAGTCGAGCTTGCGGAAGTCCTCGTTGTTGGTCAGCGCGTTGAACAGCGTGTTGAGTCCGGGGAAGATGTTGAACTGGAACTTGCCCAGTTCCTTGACGAAGCCGGGAATGTCGCGCGGGTTGGGGATCAGCACGTTGAGCGCGCCCTGCTGCATGCCCATCAGCGCGTTCACGGTGAGTGCGAAGATATGATAGAGCGGCAGCGCACAGACGAAGGTCAGGTGCGGCGGCTTCGGACGCACCGTGTAGGCGTCCTCCACCCACAGCGCCAACTGGGCGACGTTGGCGAGCACGTTGGAGTGGATCAGCATCGCGCCCTTTGAGACGCCGGTGGTGCCGCCGGTATATTGCAGGAAGGCGATGTCGGAGGCAGCGACAGTGGCCGGCTTGAAGCTGAGGCTTGCACCTTCCTTGAGCGCCGCCATGAACTTGACATGGCCGGGCAGCGACCAGGCCGGCACCAGCTTCTTGACCTTGCGCACGACGAGATTGACCAGCAGGCCCTTGAGGCCGAGCATCTCGCCCATCGAGGCCACGACGACATGCTTGACCTCGGTCTTGGCGATGACGGCCTGCAGCGTGGTGGCGAAGTTTTCGAGGATGATGATGGCCTGGGCGCCGGAATCCTTGAGCTGGTGCTGGAGTTCGCGCGGTGTGTAGAGCGGGTTGACGTTCACCACAGTGTAGCCGGCGCGCAGGACAGCCATCATGGCGACCGGGTACTGCAGCACGTTCGGCATCATGATGGCGACGCGGGCGCCCTTTGCGAGGCCCTTCGACTGAAGCCATGCGCCGAACGCCGTCGACATGCGCTCGAGCTCGCCATAGCTCAGCGATTTGCCCATGCACGAAAACGCCGGGCGGCCGGCATATTGGCGGCAGGCTTCGGTCAACAGATCGCCGATCGAGCTGTATGTGAGCGGCGGCATCTCGGCCGGAACGTTGGCCGGGTAGCTCTTCAGCCACGGCTTGTCGCCGGACCTCGCTGCTGCCTTGGCAGGTGCCGCAGGCTTGGCTGCTGGCGTCGGCTTCGCGGTGGGGGCTGCTGCAGCCTTGGCGGCAGGTTTTGCCGCTGCTGACTTTGCAGCAGGCTTCGCCTCGGCAACAGGCCTGGGCGTTTCAGCAACTTTTGCCGGTGCGGCGACCGCAGGCGCCGATGCCGCGATCTTCGATGCGGCAGGTTTGGCGGCGCTTTTCGCCTTGGCCGGAGCGGCCTTTGCAGCCGCTTTCGGCGCTGTGGCTTTTGGCTTGGCTTCGGTCTTGGTTGCGGGCTTCGTGGCCGCAGGCTTTGATGCCGCTGGCTTTGCTGCAACAGGCTTTGGCGCTGCCGCCTTTGGCTTGGCCGCTACGGCTTCGGTCTTCGCGGTTACTGGCTTGGATGCGGCTGGCTTCGCTTCGGATTTCTGAGCCGGCTTGGCGGCCGGCTTGCTCACTGGGGCCACGGACTTCGGCGCTGCGGCCGCCTTTGCCGGCTTTGGAGCCGCTGCCTTGGCAGGTGCCGGCTTGGCGGCGGTCGCCTTGGCTGCGGGTTTGGTTTCGGGCTTGGTCGTATCGGCTGGCTTGGCCGCCGCCATGGTGGTTGCGGACTTCGCCGTGCTCGCCTTGCCGGTAGATTTGGCCAATGCATCCTCCCTTGTTGTTCTTGTTTCCGGCGGCAACGATCCGCCGGCTTTCGCCCTCGTCCACGTCGCAGCGCCGCAAGAACAGTGCCGCGTCGGGGCATGTTGTAGTTGTTTGTATTGCCACCTGACGTTAACGGCAAGTATCACCCAACGTCACCTCGCAGAACGAATTTTAGGTTTCGCAGTTATATCGGCCCGGTCCAGCAACAGCGCCGCAATTGCCATCGGCCGCGATGACAAAACCTGTCGCCGTCGAATCTAACGCGAAGTGCAAATGGCTGGCCAGCCAATGGAAATTGCGAATTTTCGACTATTTCGAAGTCATCTGTGGGTAAAATATTCTGCTTACCAAAGGGCAGGTAGGCGGGGAGTTCCAAAGCTGGATAAACGGTGCTTATATGCGCGCCTGCGAGCCTGACGGGTAGGGCTTGGGAAAAATCATAGGGAGTGTTCAATGTTGAAAAAAACGACCTTTGCGGCCGCGTTGCTGGCTGCAACCGTCCTCAGCGGTGCGGCGAGCGCTAAGACGTTCGTCTACTGCTCGGAAGGTTCGCCGGAAGGCTTCGATCCGGGCCTTTATACCGCCGGTACGACCTTCGACGCCGCTGCGCACACCGTCTATAATCGCCTGCTTGAGTTCAAGAAGGGCACCACCGAGACCGAGCCGGGCCTGGCCGAGAGCTACACGGTTTCCGACGACGGCCTCGAGTACACCTTCAAGCTGCGTCCGGGGGTCAAGTACCAGACGACCGAGTTCTTCACGCCGACCCGCGACTTCAACGCCGACGACGTCGTGTTCTCGTTCGACCGTCAGCTGAAGGCCGACAATCCCTGGAACAAGTACGTGACCGGCGCTTCGTGGGAATACGCTGCCGGCATGGGCTTCCCGGAAGTGATCAAGTCGGTCGAGAAGGTCGACGACCTGACCGTCAAGATCACCCTGACCCGCAAGGAGGCTCCGTTCCTCGCCAACGTCGCGATGCCGTTCGCATCGATCGTGTCGAAGGAATATGCCGACAAGCTGCAGGCTGACGGCAAGATGAATCAGATGAACCAGATGCCGCTCGGCACTGGCCCGTTCGCCTTCGTCGCCTACCAGCAGGACGCCATCATCCGCTACAAGGCCAACCCGGATTACTGGGGCGGCAAGCAGAAGATCGACGACCTGGTCTTTGCGATCACCCCTGACGCATCGGTTCGCTATCAGAAGCTGAAGGCCGGCGAATGCCACCTGATGCCGTTCCCGAACGCTGCCGACGTGGCTGCGATGAAGGCCGATACGAACCTGAAGGTCGTGGAACAGGAAGGCCTGAACGTCGCCTACCTCGCCTACAACACCACCCAGGCTCCGTTCGACAAGCCGGAAGTCCGCAAGGCGCTCAACCAGGCCATCAACAAGCAGGCCATCGTCGACGCCGTGTTCCAGGGTGCTGCAACGCCGGCAACCAATCCGATCCCGCCGACGATGTGGTCGTATAACAAGGCCGTCGAAGACGACAAGTATGATCCGGAAGCATCGAAGAAGGGCCTTGAAGCCGCTGGCGTCAAGGACCTCAAGATGAAGGTCTGGGCGATGCCGGTTTCGCGTCCCTACATGCTCAACGCCCGCCGCGCGGCGGAGCTGATCCAGTCCGATTTCGCCAAGGTTGGCGTGACGGTCGAGATCGTCTCCTACGAGTGGGCCGAGTACCTCGACAAGTCGAAGGCCAAGGATCGTGACGGCGCCGTCATGCTCGGCTGGACCGGCGACAATGGCGATCCGGACAACTTCCTTGACACCCTGCTCGGTTGCGACGCTGTCGGCGGCAACAACCGCGCCCAGTGGTGCAACAAGGAGTTCGACGATCTGGTGACGAAGGCCAAGGAAACCTCGGATATCGCCGAGCGCACAAAGCTCTATGAGCAGGCGCAGGTCGTGTTCAAGAAGGACGCTCCTTGGGCAACCATCGACCACTCGCTGTCGATCGTTCCGATGCGCAAGGGCGTCGAAGGCTTCGTCCAGAGTCCGCTCGGCGACTTCGCTTTCGACGGTGTTGACATCACGGAGTAAGGTTGCCTAAACAGGCCAGCCTTGGGTTGGGGCGCTTGGATCACAAGCGCCCCAATGCACTTTTTGTGCTACCCTTACCTTTTCTCGGAACATTCACTTAAAGGTTCGACATGCTCCGGTTCCTGTTGGGACGGCTCGCCGTCCTGATCCCGACATTCATCGGGGTCTCCATCATCGCATTCTCATTCATCCGACTTCTGCCCGGCGATCCTGTCGCCCTGCTTTCCGGCGAACGCGTCATGTCGCCGGAGCGCCACGCGGAAATCTCCGCTGAGCTCGGCTTCGACCGGCCCATCGTCATCCAGTATCTCGATTATCTCTGGGGTGTTGTGCGCGGCGATTTCGGCACCTCGATCGTCACCAAGAAGCCTGTTGTCGACCAGTTCTTCGAACTGTTCCCGGCGACCGTCGAGCTTTCGCTCTGCGCGATCGTCTTCGCCATCGTTCTCGGCGTGCCCGCGGGCATCGTCGCTGCGATCAAGCGCGGCTCCTTCGCCGACCAGGCGATGATGGGCACCGCCCTTGTCGGCTTCTCGATGCCGATCTTCTGGTGGGGCCTGCTGCTGATCATGCTTGTTTCGGGCATGCTCGGCTGGACGCCCGTCTCCGGTCGCATCTCGCTGATGTTCTATTTCCCGCCCGTCACCGGCTTCATGCTGATCGACTCGCTGCTTTCAGGCCAGGCAGGCGCCTTCAAGTCGGCCGTCAGCCACCTGATCCTGCCGACCATCGTGCTGGGCACCATTCCGCTCGCCGTCATTGCGCGCCAGACGCGCTCCGCGATGCTGGAGGTGCTGTCCGAGGACTATGTGCGGACCGCGCGCGCCAAGGGCCTGTCGACCTTCCGTGTCGTCGGCGTCCATGCGCTCCGCAACGCCATGATCCCGGTCGTCACGACAGTCGGCCTGCAGGTCGGCGTGATGCTCGCCGGCGCGATCCTGACCGAGACGATCTTCTCCTGGCCGGGCATCGGCAAGTGGATGGTCGATTCCGTGTCGCGGCGCGACTACGCCGTCATCCAGGGTGGCCTGCTCATGATCGCTGCCGTGATCATGCTGGTGAACCTTGCGGTCGACCTGATGTACGGCCTCATCAACCCGCGTATCCGGCACTAGGAGGGCACGATGTCTCAAGCTGCTGCAACCAGTGCTGTCTCGACCGATCCGTCCCGCCGGGCGCGACTGGCCGAGTTCTGGTACTACTTCTCCGAAAACCGCGGTGCCGTCATCGGCCTCGTGTTCTTCATCTTCCTCGTGCTCTTGGCGATCTTCGCACCACTGATCGCGCCACATGATCCGACCCAGCAATATCGCGACGCGGTTCTGGTTCCGCCGGTCTGGCAGGAGGGCGGCCGCGCCGACTTTCTGCTCGGCACCGACGCCGTCGGCCGCGACATGCTTTCGCGCCTGGTCTACGGCACCCAGTTCTCGCTCTTCGTCGGCGTCATCGTGACGGCGCTGTCGCTGGTCGTCGGCGTCGTCTTCGGCGTCATCGCCGGCTATTTCCGTGGCTGGGTCGATACCGCCATCATGCGCGTGATGGACATCATCCTGGCCTTCCCGTCGCTGCTGCTGGCACTCGTGCTGGTGGCGATCCTCGGGCCGGGCCTGGTCAACGCGATGATCGCCATCTCGCTCGTCTACCAGCCGCATTTCGTGCGCCTGGCACGCGCGGCGGTGATGAGCGAAAAGACCCGCGACTACGTCGTCGCCGCCAAGGTGGCCGGTGCCGGCCATACCCGCCTGATGTTCAAGACCATCCTGCCGAACTGCATGGCACCGCTGATCGTCCAGGCGACGCTGTCGTTTTCTTCAGCCATTCTCGACGCCGCCGCACTCGGCTTTCTCGGCATGGGCGCGCAGCCGCCGACCCCGGAATGGGGCACCATGCTGGCCGAGGCTCGCGAGTTCATCCAGAGCAAGTGGTGGGTGGTGACGCTTCCGGGCGTGGCGATCCTGATCACCGTGCTGGCGATCAACCTGATGGGCGATGGCCTGCGCGACGCACTCGACCCCAAGCTGAAGAGGTCCTGAGATGGCACTTCTTGAAATCGAAAACTTGGTCGTCGAGTTCGAGACGGCCTCCGGTCCCTTCCGCGCCGTCAACGGCGTCTCGATGAAGGTCCACGAGGGCGAGGTTCTCGCCATCGTCGGCGAGTCCGGCTCGGGCAAGTCTGTGTCGATGCTGGCGGCGATGGGCTTGCTGCCCTGGACGGCCAAGGTCACCGCCGACAAGCTGACCTTCAACGGCCGCGACCTGCTCGGAATGCCGGCAAACGAACGGCGCAAGATTATCGGCAAGGACATTGCCATGATCTTCCAGGAGCCGGTGGCGAGCCTCAACCCGTGCTTCACCGTCGGCTTTCAGATCGAGGAAGTGCTGCGCGTGCACATGGGCCTCGACAAGGCTGCGCGCCGCAAGCGCGCGATCGAGCTGTTCCAGGCTGTCGGTATCCCAGACCCGGCCGAGCGTCTCAATTCCTACCCGCACCAGATGTCCGGCGGTCAGTGCCAGCGCGTGATGATCGCCATCGCCATTGCCTGCAATCCGAAGCTGCTCATCGCCGACGAGCCGACAACCGCTCTCGACGTGACGATCCAGAAGCAGATCCTCGACCTCTTGATGAAGCTGCAGGCCGACCATGGCATGGGCCTGATCATGATCACCCACAACATGGGCGTCGTGGCCGAGACTGCCGACCGCGTGGTCGTGCAGTATAAGGGCCGCAAGATGGAAGAAGCCGACGTGCTGACGCTGTTCGAGAACCCGAAGAGCAACTACACGCGCGCGCTGCTGGCGGCACTGCCGGACAATGCGACGGGGGATCGCCTGCCGACGATCTCGGAACTCTTCGTCGACGACCAGGTGGAAGGGGTTGCACGATGAGCGTCATTCTCGAAGCGCGCAACATCGTGCGCGACTACCACGTGCCCGGCAGCTTTCTGAAGAAGGCCAAGACCGTTCACGCCGTCAAGGGCGTGAGCTTCCAGGTCGAGAAGGGCAAGACGCTGGCGATCGTCGGCGAAAGCGGCTGCGGCAAATCCACGCTCGGCCGCATCCTGACGCTGATCGACCCGGCGACGTCGGGCGAGCTGTTGATCGAAGGCAAGACCGTCGACATTGCCAAGGGTGACCTGACGCCCGAGATGCGCCGCAAGGTGCAGATCGTGTTCCAGAACCCTTATGGCTCGCTCAACCCGCGCCAGAAGATCGGCGACATCCTGACCGAGCCGCTGGTCATCAACACCAAGACGCCGGCCGACGAACGCCGCGACCGGGCGATGACGCTGCTGAAGAAGGTCGGCCTCGAAGAGAAGCATTACAACCGCTATCCGCATATGTTCTCGGGCGGCCAGCGCCAGCGCATCGCAATCGCGCGTGCGCTGATGCTGAACCCGAAGCTTCTGGTGCTGGACGAGCCGGTGTCGGCGCTCGATCTGTCTGTGCAGGCCCAGGTGCTGAACCTGCTCGCCGACCTGCAGGACGAATTCCAGCTGACCTACGTCTTCATCAGCCACGACCTTTCGGTGGTGCGCTACATCGCCGATGAGGTGATGGTGATGTATTTTGGCGAGGCGGTCGAATATGGCAGCCGCGACGAGGTCTTCGCCGACCCTAAGCACAGCTACACCAAGACGCTGTTTGCAGCGACGCCGCGTGCCGATGTCGAGAGCATCCGCGCGCGCCTCGCCAGGAAGAAAGCCGCCTGACCGGCTGGCGACTATGACTGACCGACCATTGCTTCGGCCCGGAAATCGACAACGGTTTCCGGGCCGAAGCTTTTCCGGACCTGTTCTCGCACTGATGGGCCGCGCACGTAGCACAATGTTTTGGGCCAGCGGCCCAAAACGCCAATTTCGTCTCTCGCAAAAAGTCTTTCCCGGATCATAATCCCGGCCATCACTACAGCGCCGCGCGCTCACTTGGACGCGCAAAGGACGTTGTGAATTCTGGATCGGTGCATGATCCTTTCCGAAGATCGATTCCGATTTTCGGCGTCATGCACCAGGGCCCGGCGACGCCGCCGTGCCGAGGGCTTGGAGGCTGACATGGCGGGATTTGACATTTCGAGGCGCAAAATTCTGGCAGGGTCGGCGTTCCTGCTGGCCTCGACGGCGCTGCCGTCGATCGGCTGGAGCCAGGCCAGGAAGGGCGGCCGGCTGGTCGTTGCGGCAGATTCCGAGCCGCGCAACTTGAACCCGGCGATCGTTGCCTCCAACGGCGTGTTTTTCGTCGCGAGCAAGGTAGTCGAGCCGCTGGCCGAGGCCTCGTTCGACGGCGAGGACGGGCTCGAGCCGCGGCTGGCGACAAGCTGGGAAGGTTCGGCTGACGGCCTGTCCGTCACCTTCAAGCTGCGCGAGGGCGTGACCTGGCACGACGGCCAGCCATTCAGCTCGGCCGACGTGGCGTTTTCGGCACTCAATGTCTGGAAGCCGCTGCAGAATCTCGGCCGCGTCGTGTTCAAGAACCTGGAGGCGGTGGAGACGCCGGACGCAAACACCGCCGTGTTCAGGTTCTCCAAGCCGACGCCGCTGCAGCTGATCAAGAACGCGCTGCCGGCGCTTACGTCGGTGGTTCCGAAGCATGTCTATGACGGCAAGGATATTGCCGAGAACCCGGCCAACAACGCGCTGATCGGCACCGGACCCTTCAAGTTCGCCGAGCACAAGGCGGGCGAATATTACCGGCTGGAACGTTACGACAAATACTGGGGCGAAGGCGAGCCTCAGCTCGACGAGATCATCTATCGCGTGCTGCCCGACCGCGCCGCGGCCGCCGGCGCGCTGGAGGCGGAAGAGATCCAGCTTGCAGCTTTCTCTGCCGTGCCGTTGGCCGATCTCGAGCGCATCACAAAGGTACCCGGTATCAAGGTCATCACTGAAGGCTACGAAGCGTTGACCTACCAACTGGTGGTCGAGATCAATCATCGCCGCAAGGAGCTGGCCGACCTCAAGGTGCGCCAGGCGATCGCCCATGCCATCGACAAGGAATTCGTCGTCAAGACGATCTTCCTGGGCTATGCCAAGCCGGCGACCGGCATCGTGCCGCAGAACGACAAGCAGTTCTACACGCCTGATGTTGCGACCTATGGCTTCGACGTCGCCAAGGCGAACGCACTGCTGGATGAAGCCGGCTATCCGAAGAAGGATGACGGCAAGCGTTTTGCGCTCAAGCTTCTGCCAGCGCCCTATTTCAACGAGACCAAGCAGTTCGGCGACTATCTGCGCCAGGCGCTGGCTGCCGTGGGCATCGATGCCGAGATCGTAAACAACGATTCTGCCGCCCACCAGAAGGCCGTCTACACCGAGCACGCCTTCGACATCGCCATCGCCCCGCCGGTGTTCCGCGGCGACCCGGCGATCTCGACGACGATCCTGGTGCAGTCGGGTATTCCTGACGGTGTGCCCTTCTCCAACCAGGGCAGCTACAAGAACGACGAACTCGACGCGCTGATCGCCAAGGCGGCGGAGACGCTGGATCCGGCGGCGCGCATCGAGCTCTACAAGCAGTTCCAGAAGAAGGTGGCGGCCGACCTGCCGCTGATCAATGTAGCCGAATGGGGCTTCATCACCGTCGCGCGCGACACGGTGAAGAATGTGTCGAACAACCCGCGCTGGGCGGTCTCGAACTGGGCGGACACCTATGTCGAAACGTGACATCATCGCCTGAGCTGGGATGATGATCCGTTACTGAGCATGCCCCTGGAAGTCGCAGTGCCTGAACCTACCCCCACCCCTTACGCCTCCCCACAGAGCGTAAGGGGACATGATGCCGCGTGCCCTTCATTTGGCGCGCGGTTCATCTTGACGGGGCAGGCGACCCCAGAATTCCCCTTCCCCTTGTGGGGGGCTAGGGGTAGGGGCAATTTCTTCACTCCGGCAACCCCCAACGGGCTGCTCGGGGCACTTTCCCCACAAGGGGCAGGGTAATGAATCGCGCCTGGGGCCTGTTGAAGCGCCGGCTGATCGGCAGCATTCCGGTGCTGCTGATCGTGGTTGTCGGCTCGTTCCTGCTGCTCGAGGCAGCGCCCGGCGACGCTGTCGATGCTTACGTCGCCTCGGTCGGCGGCGACGCCGGCATGATCGAGGCGCTGCGGACCAGCTGGGGCCTCGATGCCTCGCCGATGACGCGGCTCGCCGCCTATCTCTGGGCGCTGCTGCATCTTGATCTCGGCCACTCGGTCGCCTTCTCCCGCCCGGTGCTCGACGTTGTGCTGGAGCGGCTGCCGAACACGCTGCTTTTGATGGGGGCGGCAACGGCGCTGTCCTTCGCGCTTGGCACCACGCTCGGCATCCTGGCTGGCGCGCGGCCAGGCAGCGCCCGCGACCGGCTTCTGTCGATCGGTTCGCTGGCGCTCTATGCCGTGCCCGGCTTCTGGCTGGCGCTGGTGCTGACCATCGTCTTTTCGGTCGAGCTGCGCTGGCTGCCGCTGTCGGGCATGGAGACCATCGCCTCCGGCAAGACCGGCATCGCCCGCATGCTCGACATCGCCAGGCACATGGTGCTGCCGGTGACGAGCCTCGGCCTGATCTATCTCGCGCTCTATCTCAGGATGATGCGGGCCGGCATGGCCGAGGTCTGGCGCATGGACTTTACCCTGGCCGCCCGTGCGCGCGGCATCCCCAGGCGGCGCATCGTGCTCGCCCATGTCGCGCGCAACGCGCTGCTGCCGCTGGTCACCATGCTCGGCCTGCAGTCGGCGCAGATGCTGGGCGGCAGCGTGGTGATCGAAAGCGTGTTTTCGGTGCCGGGTCTCGGCCGGCTGGCGCAAGAGGCCGTGGGCTCGCGTGACACGCCGCTGCTGATCGGCATCATTCTGGTCAGCGCCTTCCTGGTGATCGTCATCAACCTGCTTGTCGACATCGCCTATGCCGTGCTCGACCCGCGCGTTGGCGCGAGCGAGGCCAAAGCATGAGCCTCTCTCGTCTGTTTCGCACGCCGGAGGCCTCCGCCGGCCTGGTCATCCTTGGCCTGCTTGTCGCCATGGCTGTCGCCGCGCCGTGGCTGTTCCCACGCGACCC
This sequence comes from Aminobacter sp. NyZ550, assembly GCF_025628925.2. Taxonomy (NCBI): domain Bacteria; kingdom Pseudomonadati; phylum Pseudomonadota; class Alphaproteobacteria; order Hyphomicrobiales; family Phyllobacteriaceae; genus Aminobacter; species Aminobacter sp. NyZ550. Next base: position 5,346,501 of record NZ_CP114190.1, on the reverse strand, counting down.
GCTGGCGATTGCCGGCCAGCCGCTCTTGCCCCCGTTCCAGGACTGGGCCCTGCCGCTCGGCACTGACCGCCTTGGCCGCGATGTGGTCGCTGGGCTGTTCCATGGCGCCCGCACCTCGCTGGCCGTCGGGCTTGCTGCCGCTGCCGCCTCGATCCTCGTCGGCAGCATCGTCGGCACGGTGGCCGGCTTTGCCGGCGGGCTTGTCGACGAAGTGCTGATGCGTATCACCGACGCCTTCCAGACAGTGCCGGGCTTCTTGCTGTCGCTGGCGCTGGTCAGTGTCGTCGGGCCGTCGCTTTCGGTCGTGGTGGCAGCGATCGCGCTCAGCGCCTGGACCGGCCCGACGCGCATCGCGCGTGCCGAAGTGCTGTCGATCCGCGAGCGCGACTATGTCGCTTCGGCGCGGGTGATCGGCATGCATCCGGTCGAGATCGCCTTCCGCGAGGTGCTGCCCAATGCGTTGCCACCGGTCTTGGCGCTGTCGTCGGTAATCGTTGCCGCCGCCATCCTGACCGAGGCGGCGCTGTCCTTCCTCGGTCTCGGCGACCCCAACCGCGTCACCTGGGGCGGCATGATCGCGGAGGGCAGGGCGGTGCTGCGGTCGGCGCCTTACCTCTCCGTCATCCCCGGTATCGCGCTGGTGCTTTCAGTCCTCGGCGTCTACCTCGCCGGCGAAGGCGTGGTTGAAGGCACGGCGGCACGGGAGGGGCAGGCATGAAGCCGCTGCTCGAACTGCGTGGTCTCGGCGTGTGCTACAACGGCGCAGTGGCGCCGGCGCTCGAAGGCGTCGACCTCGATCTGGCCGCCGGCGAAAGGCTGGCGATCATCGGCGAGAGTGGCTCGGGCAAAAGCACGCTGGCCCGGGCCATATCAGGGCTGCTGCCGCAGACGGCGAGACTTCAGGGCACCGTCGCATGGCCGGGGCTCGATCATCCGGCGCGCAACGGCCGCGACATCGGCTTCGTCTTCCAGGACCCGGCTTCGAGCCTCGATCCGGTCATGTCGGTCGGCGACCAGGTCGCCGAGGTGGCGCACGCCAATCTCTACATCGACTGGGGTGCTGCACGGCGGCTGGCGGTCGAACTGCTGGACAGGGTGAAATTGCCGGAGCCCGAGGCGCTGGCGCGGGCATATCCGCATCAGTTATCGGGCGGACAGAAACAGCGCGTGGTGATCGCAGCGGCCATCGTGGCGTGTCCGAAACTGCTGATCGCCGACGAAGCGACGAGCGCGCTCGACACCATCGTCCAGGCCGAGATCGTGGCGCTGATCCGCCGGCTCGTGGCCGAGGATGGCATGGCGCTGCTGTTCGTCAGCCATGACATAGCACTTGCCGCCAACCTGGCCGACCGTATCGCCGTGTTCCGTCACGGCCGCATGGTCGAAATGGCGGCGACGGCCGAGTTGCTGGCGCGGCCAAGGAGCGACTACAGCCGCGCGCTGCTGGCGGCACATCTGGGGCTGAAAGCCCATTCTGGTGCCAGCCGATGAGCGCGCTGCTGCAGGTCGAGGGGCTGTCGAAGCGCTACTGGCGCGGCGACAGGGATTTCTCCGCCCTCGATGGCATTTCCTTTTCTATTGCGCCGGGGGAGACGCTGGCGCTGGTCGGACCCTCCGGCTCGGGCAAGTCGACGGTGGCGCGTATCCTGTTGCGGCTGGTCGAGCCCGATGCCGGCAGCATCCGCTTCAACGGCGAGGAATTGTTAGGATTGCGGGGGGCAGCCTTGAGGGCCACCCGAACGAAGCTGCAGATGGTGTTCCAGGATCCGCTGGCGGCATTCAACCCGCGCGCCACGGTGACCCGCCTGATCGACGATCCGCTGCGCATTCACGGCATCGTCGGGCGCGCCGATCGACCCAAGGCAATCGCAGCGCTGCTGGAGCGTGTCGGTCTCGCCGCCGAGCTCGCCAGCCGTCGCGTGCACGAAATATCGGGCGGTCAGCGCCAGCGCGTGGCGATCGCGCGCGCGCTTGCTACCCGGCCGGCGCTGATCGTGCTCGACGAAGCGTTGTCGGCGCTGGACGTGCTGGTGCGCGGCGACATCCTCAACCTGCTTGCCGAGCTGCAACGGGACGAGGGCGTCGCCTATCTCTTCATCTCCCACGACCTTGGTGCGGTGCGCGCCGTAGCCCACCGCATCGCGATCATGGACAGCGGTCGTATCGTCGAAGAGGGCGACGCCGCCGCCGTGATAGCCGCGCCCGCCTCGGCCACGGGCCGGGCGCTGGTGGCGGCCACGCCGGAACTGCCTGTGTTCCCAAGGTTGCCTGTTTTCAAGGAGACCGTTTCGTGACCGAACATGCCATGCGCGCCGAAAAGCTCGCTGCCGAACTTGACTCCGCCTTTCGCAACCGCGCCGATCTCTACCGGCTGATGCTGGATGAACTTGCCGCCGAGCTTGGCGACGCCAAGGCGGAAGAAGTCCTGGTAAGGGCGATTGAGAAGCGCGGCCGCGAGGTCGCACAGGTGGCGTTCGCCAGCTTCGGGCCGAACGATGCGCGCGCCATCGGCGAGGCCTTCCTGGCCGTCAGTCCGGATGGCGGGCGCATGTACCCCACCGATGTCGAGCGCAGCGACCATCACATCGCCTTCAAGGTCAAGCGCTGTCCGCTCAAGGACGCCTGGGTGGGGGCCGGTGTCGGCGACGACAGGCTGGCGACCTTGTGCCGGATCGCCGGCGCTTTCGACCGCGGCCTGTTCGAGGCGACCGGTGTGCGCTTCGAAAACGTCACCTGGAAGCCGGGCCATGGCTCCGGCTGCTGCCACATCTGCCTGACCGACCGCGACATCTGAGATCGCACTTGGCGCGGCTGACGGGTGCAGCGGCGATGGGCCTTGGCGGTTGTATTGGTGCGTTTGCGTCGCGAAAATCGCTTCGCGCTTTTCCTCGGGTTGCCGTCGTGCGACGATTCGTCAGCGGCGTGAGTCGCGGATCGGCACATACGGGGAAATGCGATGTACAAATTCGAGGTCTACAAGGACAAGGGCGGCGAGTTTCGGTTCCGCTTCAGGGCTTCCAATGGCGAGGTGATGTTCAGCTCGGAAGGCTATTCGGCCAAGGCATCGGCGCTGAAGGCGATCGAGTCGATCAAGAAGAACACGCCCGGCGCCGCGGTGGAGGATCAGACCACGGCGGTCGCCTGACGGGCGGCATTTCCACGGCGGGCCGATAGGTCGGCCCGTCTCCAGCCTGTTGTTCCAGCATGATCTCTGGCTGCCTGCTTGTCGATCATGCGCTGGTCGTTGCAACTGCGCATCGTGGCTCGTGACGTGCTCCGGCCGATGCGCCAGAACCTGGAGAGACAAATGGGTATCGAAAGCTTGCTCGTCTTCCTGATCGTCGGCGCCGTTGCCGGCTGGCTCGCCGGCCAGTTGGTCAAGGGCTACGGCTTCGGCCTGATCGGCAACATCGTGGTCGGTATCGTCGGCGCGCTGATCGCCGGCTGGCTGCTTCCGACGATCGGCATCAGCCTGGGCTCCGGCATCATAGCTGCCATCATCCATGCCACCATCGGCGCGGTGATCCTGCTCGTACTGCTCAGACTGGTGAAACAAGCCTAGCGAAACCACCCGAGACGTAGTTGCGATCGCCGGCAAGCACAGCTTCGCCGGCGATCTTTTTTGTCCCCTCTTGAAAAGGTCTGGCGGCGCTAGTCGGCGCGCTTCCGCGGCTCTGCGATCTTGCTCGCCAGTCCGAGCACGCCGAGCAACCTGATGGTCAGGTAGGTGACGTCGAATTCCCACCAGTGGTGGCCGTGGCGGGCCGAGCGCGGGTCGGCGTGGTGGTTGTTGTGCCAGCCCTCGCCATTGCTGAGCAGGCCGACGATGACGTTGTTGGTGCTGTCGTCTGTCGTGTCGTAGTTGCGGTAGCCCCAGACATGGGTGACCGAATTGACCGACCAGGTGATGTGCCAGGTAATCACGGTGCGCGCGAACACGCCCCAGACGAGCAGGCTGAGGCCGAACTGGATCGCCTCGTCAGTCGTGCCGCCGGTGATCAGGCTCGCGGCGACGCCGCCGCCGAAGAAAGCTGCCCAGGACGCGATGATGATGCCGAGATAGACATGCGGCTTGTCGAGCTTGCGGTAGAACGGGTCGCGGACGATGTCCTTGGCGTAGCGCCCGTAGATCTGCATGCGCTCCATGTCGGGCGACTTGACCAGCAGCCAGCCGACATGGGCCCAGAGGAAGGTGACGATCGGGCTGTGCGGATCCGGCTCCTCGTCGGCGTGCTCATGGTGGCGGCGGTGCACCGCAACCCAGCGCGCCGGCGTGTCCTGGAAGGCGCAGACGGCGATGATCGCAAGCCCGTGCTCGAGCCATTTCGGGCAGGTGAAGCCGCGATGGGTGAGAAGCCTGTGGTAGCAGAGGTTGATGCCGAGCGTGCCGAAGACATAGATGCCGGCGATGCAGAGGACGACGCCGGTAGAGCTGAAGAACCAGGGCAGCAAGGCGTAGAGCGCGACGACATGATAGAAGGCGAGGCCGCTCAAATTGAGCCAGTCGATGCGGGCCAGAAGCGGTCGGCGCGCAATTGCGGGCGTGGCGGACGACGCCGCGATCTGGTCGGACATAGATGCTCCCATTTGCGGCCCGGATCGCTTCCCCACGATCGAGCCGCCTCCTCCGTTTCGGGCGAGGTTGCGCAGTTTCTAATTCAGGGTCAAGGCACGTTTGGAATTACCCCGAAATATGAGTGCGGACGGTGGGCCGCGGCGGCGACCCACTGCTATTGGGGATGCGGGTTTGGCCGGATCATCGGGGAAGGTAGATCGCCCAAGAATGTGCCTGGGACGCCGCGGACACGGAAGTTCCACAGCAGTCGATCCAGGCGCTGGAACTCCCGCAAAGGGAGCTGCGCCGGCTGGACAATCAGTCGTGATGCAGGCAGTCGTCGCAGAGGCCGAACTTCCAGGCGGCAGCGGTGACGCCGATGAAGCGATTATGACAATGGACGCATTCCATGTTGCCATATCCCCGCGGCGAAGGCGGTGACAGAGATCTCTGCGCCGCGATGTAAGTCTCGCGCCGACGCATCAACTCTTCGCGGACATCACGCCGCGAATAGGATACTTGAATTGCCATGACTGCCACCGCCCACTGAACTGATCTAGCCCTGCGCAATAGTCGCTGATGTTTCCCTTGGGTCAATTAGATCGATGGATTGACGTGGATCGCAACAGGCTGTGTCAGCCCATCGGACCTGTGCCCGACGACCCCAGGCGCCGCTGCCGCTGCTGCGCGTTTCAGCCTTGGCTTCCAGCCAGTGGCGGATATCGGCGGGAACATCCGCCGTTACGTTGAGCAGCGGATTGCGCGCCGTGCCTGGTAAAGACGTCGTGATAGTTGACGATCGACAACGGCAAGCGTTGCTGTTCGGCCGGAATCGGGTCGAACAGGTGGTGCGGAAAGTTGTGCGGTGCCGACAAGGTGCGCATCGTCAGGCCGCTGCCCGGTATGGCCAGCGACAGGCAGGCCTGCGAACTGTCCCACAGCTCGCTTCCCCGGGCGGAAACGCGCCGTGGCCCGCCTCGACACGATGGCTGACATTGGGCGCGAGCTTTGCTGCCACCGAACGCTCGAAATAGCCGAGTAGCCGAGGATACGGTCTTCTCGCCGAACCACGACGAGGCCGCCATCGTAGCTCGCTTTGACCCCAGCCTTGTCGACGGTGGTCTCGATCATTGGCACCAGGTCGTAGTTGACGCCCAAGGTCCGGGACGGCGCCTGCCAATAACCGTCCCGAGGATCGGTCGTCGCGGCCATATGTGCGCATGCCCTTGACGTCGACGGAGCCGAAGGGCGGCCGCAGCAACTTCCAGTGCCAGATCAGGTTCACGGCAGAACAGCATGTCGCTGTCCAGGCCGATAAAAGGCAGGGGCAAAAAGCAGGTGGTGGCGGAACGACACGATCCCCCTTGTTTTCAATGGGCCTTCACCGCAGCACCTGCTTGCGGCCGGTGGGGTGATAGGCAAAGTCGTCGACCACCGCGCCGCCGAGCAGATGTTCGGTGACTATGCGGTCGACGGCGGCCTCGGTGACCCCGCCGTAATAGGTGCCTTCGGGAAAGACCTGCAGCACCGGTGCCAGGTTACAGGGGCCAAGGCAGGTCGATTTGGCGCTCATCGTGCCGTCGCCGGTCACGCGCAGCTTCTGGCGGTCCTGCTGGTTGCGCAGGTGGCCCCAGATCAGGTCCGCGCCGGCGGCATTGCACGGGCCGCCCTGGCAGACCAGCACGCGGCGTTTCTGCGCCGGCACGAGCGAGCCCTCTGGCGCCAGCCTGTCGAGCGGCGGGATGGGCGGCGTCGCGTCGGCACCGGTGACGAGGTCGGCCATCATTGCAGCCAGCAGCGGGCTTTCGGCGAGGCCCCGCGCGATGCGCACCGTCGGCCAAGGTGCCGCGTCCTCGGTCTGCCACCGGCGCAGCGACTTGGTGAGCCAGGCATTGAAGCTGGGCTCGATCGGCAGCATAAGCGGCAGGATGAGGATATCGGAGAAATCCTGCTGGCGAAGTGCCGCAAGCGCCTCGCGCAGCGACGGCGTGCCTTGTTCGGTGAAGCCGAAGCTGGTGTGATCGACGCCGGGCAACGCCGCGGCGAGATCACAGAGCTGCTGCATCTGCCTGTAGGGCGCGGCAGCAAAGGCCGACTTGGCGACGAGCACGATGGCACGTCTGGCCTGGGACTGCGCGGTCTCAACTTCTGTATTGTGCAAACGATCGATCCCTGGCCTGACTGCGGTCGGGATTGTCGCAACGCATGTTGGTGGAAGGCGATGGCCGATAGCGCCGCCTGCACGAACCTGCGCTCCGGTGGTACACCCCGCCCACGGAACATCACTCGGTCAGGCAGGTCTCCTGGCTCGCGGGTCTCGGCTCATTGCCTGCCTTCCCGGCCGTCGGCCAGTGACACAATCGGCAATGCGGCTCACCGCTTACAGTTGCGGGGCAGCTTCGGTTTCGCACCGAATTCCCTCTTAGCTTCCGCCCGAAAGCAGAAGAACCATAACCGCGCGGCAAGCTATATGCGGGCAGACGCAAGTCAAGGGTTGTCGATGGACACGTACCTAGGCCAGCAATGCGCTGCCTTGCGATCGCTTGGCGTTGCTGGACATGGTCCAGCGATGGACGACGATTGCCAAGCAGCCCTTCCGATCATGACCGTGCGCCATCGGGGCGCATTGGTAGAGACCGGAGATGGACATGCACCCCAAGCGGAATAAGCCCAGGAATGCCAGGGCCGGCTGCCTTCTGTGCAAACCGCACAAGGCGAACGGCGCCTGCCCGAGGCATATCGACATGAAAATCGGCAACCGGCGTCGATATGAAGCGGGAAGCTCGCAGTTGCGATGTGAAGGCGTCCGCGGCTGATAAGCTTGTCTGCGCGACATCGGATGTGCGAGGGGACGCGCCCGCCCATTGATTGGGGGGGGGCAGGGCGGGCGCTAAGCTCGGGTGGTCCAAGGTGGGGTAAGGACGAGGTGAGCCTGTAGGTCGTTTAGAGGTTCCTAACGTAAGGTCAACCAACGCCAGCGAGCGGACGGCGCGGTCGTTCAACTTCTCGTGTAGAGCGGCTGGATCGCAAGCGGCGTCGAGCCCGTTCAGGGCAATCTGAGCGGCCGTCCACCGGTGCGTTGCCAGGACACCGGCGAGTGTCGTGAGTTACCGCCAACGTGAAGACGCTGGGAACGGCCACCAGGCGGGTCGCCAGAATGATTGCAGAGCAGCTTTGGCCTGTTTTCGTGGGCACCCCACCAATGTGGCCCGGCATGCAATCGCGACAGCCACAGGCGAGGATCGGAGGTGTCGATGATGTGCGCGGCGGCGGCTCACCGCGTGGGCGAACGCTTCGCCGAAGGCGTTGGAGCAGGCGCGCGACGAGCTTGCCGCACATGCGCGCCGTTGGCAGTGAGGACCGAAGTTACCGCTTCGCGGTGTCCGCGCTGCTCGCCAGGCTGGCAGGAAGGGGCTTGCTCGAGCATTTCAGATGCATGTCCCGGGCGAATTTCTTGCGCATCTTGGCGCGATGCTCCTTGCCGGCCATGGCGATGCCGAGCCCGTATGGGCCAAGCAGCAGCCCTGCCGATACGCTCAGGGTTTCTTTCTCTTGCGCTGCGTAGTTCGCCGCCTCAGCTCGAGCTTTCGTGCAGTCCGCTGACCGCCATTTGGAATCCTTGGCAGAGAGTGTGGTGGCATAGTCGGCGGGCTGGGATGCACAGCCGGCAACTGCGAGCATCGTCACCGCAGCGAGCAGTCTGGCCTTCATCTATGAGTCCTTGCTAAACATCCGTCCATCAACACAGACAGGGCTGATTCCGCAAGGGGCGGCGGAAGAACACCAACATAGGAATATGCCTCTTTATCATAAGGAAACAAAGTTGCCTGAATTGAGGGCGTCGGCTATGCAGGGGTGTCTTAAGGGAGGAGAATGCCATGGCGAACAAAACAATCCTCAAATTTGGCCAGCCGGAAGGTGCAGATTCCAACGACCTACCGGGATGGGTGGTGGTCGACGGAAAGCCGACGATGAAAACGGCCGTCCAGCATACGACCGGGGATGGCAAGGTGCTGTCGGGAACGTGGCAGGCCACGCCAGGCACCTACCACGCCAGCTACACCGACTACGAGTTCGTCCACATGATCTCGGGTCGCATCATCATCACGCCGGATGGCGGCGCGCCCGTCGAGGTTGGGCCGGGCGACGCGTTCGTCGTGGAAGCGGATTTCAGGGGCACCTGGAAGATCATCGAGCCGGTGACGAAGCACTTCGTCGTTACGCTGGGATCGTAGGAAACACCGCGCAACCGGCGGGGATATCTCCATCGGCTGTCGAAGAAGGCTGCCGGCCGGCTCGTGCACGCGGGCGAACGCCTGATTGATTCGACCTGGTTCCGACAGTGAGCGGAACCAGGCGCACCGGTGATGCCTTGCTGGCTTAATTTCCTTGGGAAAAGGCTGGTGCAGCTTTGAATGATCAAACAACGCGAGATGCATCGCGCATGTTGCGTTCCCCGGCCGAGAATGAGCATTTTTCCAAGCTTTGCGGCCAGGACTATCGCTCGCTGCGCGACCACCACAACATCACCATCGACCTTGTCCGCGGCTGTTGCGGGCTACCACCTGTGCTTGCAGAAGGTTGACCTTTGCCCGATCTGGTTTATTTAGGCCCCGGGCAGGTATGGGGTGGTAATTTATGTTGGCAGTGGTGAATTCGCTGTGGATCGGCAACAGATTGGGGCCGGTCCACGCGGGGTGTCTGAGGTCGTTTCTTCGAAATGGGCATCGTGTCGTTCTGCATGTGTTTGACCGGCCGGAGGACGTGCCTGAAGGCGTCGAACTTTTCGACGCCCAACGGTTGATGGCTCGATCGGAAATCGTTGCGCATGAGACGACCGGTAGCCTGGCTTTGGCGTCGGATATCTATCGGTACCGCATCCTGCGGGCGGGCCTCGGCATATACGTGGATTGCGACGTCTATTGCCTGAGGCCGATCCAGCAGGAGGAATTCCTCTTCGGCTGGGAATCCGACAAGGCGATCAATGGCGCCGTGCTGGGGCTGCCTTCGCAGCATCCGGCGCTCAATGAGCTGATCACGGCATCCAGCGATCCTCATTTCATTCCATGGTGGTATCGAAGCACAAAGAGACGGTTACTGCGCCTGCGCAAGGCCATGCGCCTGCCTGTCCCGGTATCCCGCCATCGTTGGGGTGTCATTGGACCGCAGCTGTTGACCAACGTCACCCGGCGCCACGAAATTGCAGCTTCGGCCAAGCCGATCGATGTGTTCTATCCGGTCAGCTACCAGAACACCAACCTGCTCTTCGATCGCGGGCTGTCCTGGCCCGATGTAGCAACCAATCGGACGCTTGGCGTTCACTTGAGCGCGTCGGTCATATCAGGACGCGAAATCATACGCGGCAGCCTTCTGGACGCCGTTGTCACTCAATAGCTCGTTTCGAGACTGCACTGATGTCGCTGAAGAGCCGGCTAAGCTCCTTTCGTCGCGTGTATCTGGCTGCGCGCACCGTCGACACGCCGCCGACGCTTCTGTTCTGGTGGGGAAGCTACGGCTACAGGGGCGGTCCGACGATCGGCGACCTGATGGCGGTCGACAACCTGTCATCGAGGCTGCGTCTGCGCGGCGTCGAGCACGCCGTCATTTCGCATCCGGAACTGCAGATTCCGGGCCATCTGCCGGTTGATGATCTCTATGCCATCAAGCCTGCGAAAAAGCTCGTGTTCGTCTGTGGTCCGATCACCTACAGTCGCGACCTGAACGACCTTTTGTCTGTCCACAGGCTAGCGACCAAGATCGCGGCAGGCGTCAGCGTCCTTCCCAATCACGCCAGGATGAATCGCCGCTTCCATCACATTGTTGGCCGTGATGGCGTCGATCCACCGTATTTCGATCTCGCCGTTTCGGAGACCGTTGAACCCACTGGAAAGGAGAGGCTCGAGACCGCAGGTGTTTGCCTGCGTGGCCCTCAAGGCGAGTATGGCGCCAGGCGAGTTGCGATGGCACCTCAGGCATTGGCGATGTTCCAAGATGTGGTGCGCGGGTCGACGCTACACCCGATCGAGATCGACACGGTGCTATCACCTGAGAATGGTCCTGGGAAGATCCATGCCGGGTTCGCACGATCCGACATCGTGCTGACGACCCGCATGCATGGGGCGCTGTTGGCGCTCGCCGCAGGAAAGCCGGTGATTGCGATCGATCAGGTTCCCGGTGGAGCTAAGGTTTCAGCCGTGGTCGGCAGGACCGGTTGGCCATTTGTGTTCCAGGCGGAAAAGGTGTCTGCCGAAACGGTGCGGGCGGCTCTTGACGAATTGCGCGCCGGCAATTGGCGGGCCCATCTGGTCGGAGCCCAGGCCAGGATCCGTGCGCTTGTCGAAGATGCTCTCGCGGCAAGCGTCGACGCCATCACGGAGTGATCCGTCTGCACCTCGTGGGGCGAAGGACAGTCCCGAAATGGGCATAGATTTCCGGTGCCGCGTGGGCATCTGGCAGGAGCTGATTTTCCTGGGAAACTGGTGCCGCTTGCGTGACTCGAACACGCGACCCCATCATTACGAATGATGTGCTCTACCAACTGAGCTAAAGCGGCTTCCAGGCAACGCAGCCTGGCGGCCGCGCGACGGTGTGTGCCTGATAACTTCAAAGCGCTGCGATTGCAAGACGCCTTCTGAGGCTTTCGACAGGCGGGACAAACGTGCTGCCTGCCGGATATTCAGCGCGCCGGACGGCACCGGAACAGGTCGGGCGCCGACGGTTTACGGATGTTGTCAGCCCGTGATGCGGGCCTTGGCCGCAGCGTATTCGGTGGCGAGGCGCTCGACCAACTCGGCGACGGGCACGACCTTGTCGACGGCGCCGATACCCTGGCCGCAGCCCCAGATGTCTTTCCAGGCCTTGTACTTGCCGGCTTCCTCGAAATCCATCTTGGAGGGATCTGAGACAGCGAGGTTGTCGGGGTCCATGCCGGCGGCGCGGACCGAGCCCTTGAGGTAGTTGCCGTGGATGCCGGTGAACAGATTGGAGTAGACGATGTCGGCGGCCTTGGATTCGACGATCATCTGCTTGTAGTCGTCGCCGGCGCGCGCCTCCTCGGTGGCGATGAAGGGCGAGCCGATATAGGCGAGATCAGCACCCATGGCCTGTGCCGCGAGCACCGCACCGCCATTGGCGATGGCTCCGGACAGAAGCAGCGGGCCGTCGAACCACTGGCGGATTTCCTGGATCAGGGCGAAGGGCGACAGCGTGCCGGCATGGCCGCCGGCACCGGCCGCGACCGCAATCAGGCCGTCGGCGCCCATCTTGATCGCCTTGCGGGCATGGCGGTCATGGATGATGTCGTGCAGCACGACGCCGCCATAGGAGTGTACCGCCTGGTTGACCTCCTCGACAGCACCCAGCGACGAGATGACGACCGGCACCTTGTACTTCACGCACAGGCGCAGATCGTGCTCGAGCCGCTTGTTGGACTTGTGGACGATCTGGTTGACGGCGAAGGGGGCTGCCGGACGGTCGGGATTGGCGGCGTCATGGGCGGCGAGATCTTCGGTCACCATCGCCAGCCATTCGTCGAGCTGGGCCTCTGGGCGGGCGTTGAGCGCCGGAAACGAGCCGACGATGCCGGCCTTGCATTGGGCCAGCACCAGTGGCGGATGCGAGATGATGAACAAAGGCGCGCCGACGACGGGAACACGCAGGTTTTTCTTGAGGATGTCAGGCAATGCCACGCGTCTCTCCCGGGTCTAGAAATTGACGTTTCCGTAAACGTCACTCCATATAGCAGATCGGGCACGATCGACAATGCACGAGTCTGGGCACGAGCATGGGCACGAGTCCTGGACACCAGTCCGGCGGGGCTTGCCGTCGCCGGTTTGCGGCGTCCGCTGCGAGGCGCGACTTGTTTTGCCGGCCTTGCCGCCCATTGCACCCATTTTGGCCGACATTTCGCTCGCGGTGCCGTTGATTGATGTCTTTTCTGCCGCTAACCATCTGGCAACACTGGCGCGTTGCGAGGAACATCGGTTGGATTCGATCGAAAAAGCGATCCGGAACGCTTTCGAAAAAGGCGATCCCGAGAATCGCGAGTTTCGCGAAAAGGTCTATCGTGCCGCCTTCGGTGCGCTCGACCGCGCGCTCAAGGCCAATCCGGCGATGACCGTGGAGGCGGCGATCGGCCGCCGCAAGTCGCTGCAGGCAAAGATCACCGAGATCGAATCGGAATTCATGCCCGCGGCCCCAGCGGTTTCGCTCGGCCAGGCCGGCGCGGCCCCGGCGCCTGATATCTCGCTCGACGGCAATGGCGCCGCCAGCGCACCGTCGGTTTCGATCGGCACCCCGGCGGCGGGTATCACCCCCGTCGTGCCCGACATCATGCCCGACGCAGTGTTGCCCGGCGGACCGCCGATCGCAATCACGGAGAAGCGCAGCCGCGCGGAACGGCGCGCCGCCGACCGTGCCAGCGCGCGGGCCGAACGGCGCCGGCCTTATGCCGCGATGTTTCTTGCCGTCACCTTGCTTGCCATGGGCGGCATCGGCGCCTGGTGGGCGGTCCAGACCGGCCAGTTCAAGTCGGCGGCCGAGATCGACACCTCGGTGCACAATCCGCCCAAGCAGCTTGAAAGCGAGGACTTTTCGCCGACCGATGCCGGGCCGGCGCGGCCCGGCGAGGTCGACCAGTCGCGCAACTGGATCACCGTGTTCACGCCGACCGACCCGACCGATGTCAGCGCGCCGGGTGGTACCTCGGCCGAGGTTGCCAAGGACGACACCGGCAGCTTCCTGCGCATCCGCTCGGGCAACACCGGCTCGGCGATCGTCTTCGACGTCGGCCGCGGCGTGCTCGAACAGATCGCCGGAAAGCATGCGGTGTTCGACATCATTGCGCGCGCCGAGGACGGCAAGGAAACGCAGATGGCCGTCGACTGCAATTTTGGCGAGCTCGGCGACTGCGGCCGCAAGCGCTACCTCGTCGGCTACCAGCGCGGCGAGTACCTGTTCGAGATGGACGTGCCCGACAAGGAACCGGGTGCTGCCGGCACCATCGCCATCAACTCCGACCTGACCAAGGAAGGCAAGGCCGTCGACATCTACGAGATCAGGGTGTCGGTGACGGAGTAGTGCGGCCTCGCGGCGGCAACGATTTCGTTCGACGTCAGGTTTTCGGAACCGGGCCTCAGTCGAGCAGGGCCTGCAGCGTCTCGATGCGGTCAGCTTCGGCTGGTGGCTTGTCCCAGCGCAGCCGGGAGATTCTGGGAAAGCGCATGGCGACGCCCGATTTGTGGCGGGTCGAGCGGTTGAGGCCCTCGAAGGCGACCTCCAGCACCAGGCCGTTGGCCCTGTCGGCGCGCACCGAGCGCACCGGACCGAAACGCTCGACAGTGTTGTCGCGCACGAACTTGTCGATCTGCTTGAGCTCCTCGTCGGTAAAGCCGAAATAGGCTTTTCCCACCGGCACCAGCTCCTCAGCCCCCTCCGCGCCCGACCAGACGCCGAATGTGTAGTCGGAATAGAAGCTCGAACGCTTGCCGTGGCCGCGCTGGGCGTACATCAGCACGGTATCGACAATGTGCGGATCGCGCTTCCACTTGAACCACGGACCCTTGGGCCGACCGGCGAGATATGGTGAATCCAGCCGTTTCAGCATGACGCCTTCGATGATCGGATGCGGCGGTTCTCGTCGCATCGCCTCCAATTGATCCCAGCTGTCGAAGGCGACCAGCGGCGACAGGTCGAAGCGGTCGGGGGCGAGCGTGGCGATGAAGGCTTCAAGACGGGCGCGGCGCGTCGTGAAGGGCAGCTCGCGCAGATCCTCGCCGTCGAGCTGGAGCAGGTCGTAGCAGCGCACGAAGGCGGGATAGCGGTCCTGCATCTTGGCTGACACGGTCTTGCGGTTCAGCCGCTGCTGCAGGTCGGAGAAGGTGCCGGTCGCCTCGCGGGGTGAGCCGACGAGCAGCTCGCCGTCGAGTGCCGCGTCGAACTCCATTGCCGCCACCAGGTCGGGGAAGGCGCCGGAGACATCGTCGCCGGTGCGCGAATAGAGCCTGCGGATGCCGCCCTCCGACACCGCCTGGACACGGATGCCGTCCCATTTCCACTCGGCGGCGTAGTCGGTGGGGGCGAGTTTTTCGAGGTCGCCGTCGCCGACAGGATTGGACAGCATCACCGGCCGGAACAATGCGCGGGCAGCCTTTTCAGGCTTCGTCGCCTTGCCTTCCAGCCAGGCGAACAGGCTGGTGTAGGGTGGTGTCAGTCCGTGCCACAGCTCCTCGATCTCGGCGACGTCGACGGAACCGAGATCGGCCAGCGCCTGTTTGGCGAGGCGGGCGGAGACACCGATGCGCAAGCCACCGGTCACGAGCTTGATGATCGCGAAGCGGGCGGAGGTTTCGGCCTGTTCGAGCAGCCGGGCGAGCACGGCTGGCCCGTCGGAACGGCTGGCGGATTGCAGTTTCTGCACGACCTCGGCGAGTGTGATGTCGTGGTTGGGCCGGCTTTCAGGCGCCTCCGGCCAGACCAGCGACACCGTCTCGGCAAGGTCGCCGACATAGTCGTAGGAATAGCCGAACAGGATAGGGTCCATGCGCTCGGAAACGAGCTGGCGCAGCATCGCCGGCTTGACCGAGGCGATGTCGAGTTCGCCGGTGATGGCGGCAAGGGCCAGCCCGCGATCGGGATCCTCGACCGCGCGGAAGTGGTCGGTGATGAGCTTCAGCTTGCCGTTGCGCGATGGCGTCAGCACCAGACGGTCGAGCAGTTCGGCGAAGCGGTTCATGGGAGAACCACGCCGCGCGAGGTCCGCGCTCTACGTTGCCCCCTGTCCTGCCGGACATCTCCCCCGCAAGGGGGGAGATCAGGCGCGCCTCCGGCGGCCCCATATCTTCGACGGTTGCGATTGGCCAAGGCCGCGATGAGGGCCGATCTCCCCCCTTGTGAGGGGAATGCCCGGCAGGGCAGAGGGGGGCGCTGTCCCGCAGTGTTTTCCGTCCTGTGACGGACAGTAGGCCAGACAGAGGAGCGAGCAATGCTACGGGGCTGGACCATCCTCAATCCCCCTCATCCTCATACCCCACGAGGTGCAGCGGCCTCGCAGCAATCCCGTTGAGCTCGCACCAGCGTACCAGCGCTTCCTCTCGGCCATGGGTAACCCAGACCTCGCCGGCGCCGGTTTCGGTGATGGTGGCGGTCAGCTCGTCCCAGTCGGAGTGGTCGGAGACAACGAGCGGCAGTTCGACGCCACCTTGCTTGGCGCGCTGGCGGATGCGCATCCAGCCGGATGCGAAGGCGGCGAGCGGGTCGGGGAAGCGCCGCGCCCAGCGGTCGGCGAAGGTGGCGGAGGGGGCGACGATGATGGCGCCGGCGAAGTCGGCCTTGTCGCCATCCTCGACGGTTGCCGGTCGGAGGTCGCCGAGGTCGACACCATGGCTCTGGTAGTATTCGCTGAGCCTGGTCAGTGCCCCGTGGATGTAGATCGGCTTGTCGTAGCCCTGGTCGCGCAGCAATCGCATCACCCGCTGGGCTTTGCCGAGTGCGTAGGCGCCGACGAGATGGGCGCGCTCGGGAAACTGCCGGGTCGATTTCAGCAGCTTGCCGATCTCCTGGGAGGCGTCGGGATGGTGGAAGACGGGCAGGGCGAAGGTGGCCTCTGATATGAACACGTCGCAGGGTACGACCTCGAAGGCAGTACAGGTCGGATCCCTGGCGCGCTTGTAGTCGCCGGAGGCGACGATGCGCATGCCGCTGCGCTCGACCGAAATCTGCGCCGAGCCGAGCACGTGGCCTGCGGGGTGGAATGACACGGTGACGTCGCCGAGCCGGATCTTCTCGCCCAATGGCATCGCTTGGGTGGTCCCGGCGAAGTCAGGCCCGCAGCGGATCGCCATGATGTCGAGCGTTTGGCGCGTCGCCAGCACCTTGGCGTGGCCAGGGCGGGCATGGTCGGAATGGCCGTGGGTGATGAGCGCGCGGTCGACCGGCCGCACGGGGTCGATGTAGAAATCGCCTGGCGGGCAGTAGAGCCCTTCGGGACGGGAATGGAGGAGGTCGCTCGGCCGCATCTCCTCAAGATAGGCATTTGCCGCTTGCGTGGAAGCCCGGTTTGGCAGTAATGCGCGCCACCCTCCTTGTCATGGATGTCGCGCTTGACGCCGTTGCAGCTCTCCTCCAACGACCTGCTTGCCGACCGGCGGGCGGACTATGCCGAAATGCTGTTCGCCTCAGGCGACCATGCCGCCGCCGCCGAACTGATGCTCGGCGCGCTGGAACTCGCCCCCGGCTGGGCCATGGGCTGGTTCCGGCTCGGCGAGATGCAGGAAGCTGCCGGCGAGATGCGGGCCGCCGCAGAGGCCTGGCGCATGTCGCTGAAGCTCGAGCCGGCTGATCGACCCGGTGCCGCGCTCAAGCTGCAGCTGATCGGGGCGGCACCTGCCGAGGACAGCCCGCCCAGCGCCTTCGTCGAAATGCTGTTCGACCAGTATGCGGAAAAGTTCGACCACGCGCTGGTCGAGACGCTGCATTACCGCGTGCCGGAACTGCTGACGGCGGCGATCGGCGCGACCGGGCGCAACACATTCGCGCACGCCGTCGATCTCGGCTGCGGCACCGGGCTGATGGGCGTGAAACTCCGGCCAGTGACGAAGCGCCTCGACGGCTACGACATCTCGGCAGAGATGCTCCGCAAGGCGCGCGACAAGGGCGTCTACGACTATCTGATCAAGGCCGACCTGCAGGAGTTGGAGCCGGTGGGGCAGACGGCCGATCTCGTCACCGCGGCCGACGTGTTCATGTATCTCGGCGCGCTCGACCGGGTGTTTGCGAGCGTGATGAAGATGCTGGCACCGGGTGGTGTGTTTGCGTTTTCGGTCGAGCGTCTTGCGGGCGAAGGGGTGTTCGATCTGCAGGAGTCCAGGCGCTATGCCCATTCCGAGGCCTATGTGCACGGGCTGATCGCCGCTGCTGGTTTACGCCTGCTGTCGCTGGAGCACGCGGTCATACGCCAGGACCGCCGCACGCCAGTCGAGGGCCTGATCGTGGTGACGGACCTGGCGGTCTAGCGCCGACTGCTGCTCGGGCTGCCGAGCATGCCGCGCGAGCGCAGCGGCTTTTCAGCCGGTTTGGCAGTGGGGGCCACCTGATGCTGCAAGGCCGCCAATTGGGCCTGAAGGTCGCGGACGAGCTTTTCCAGCTCGGTGATGCGGGCTTCGTGGGAGGCGGTGTCTGTCATGGGCGAAGGCTCTCAGTTTTTGAGGCCATCTGATACGGCGGTGCCTGGAACGCAAGCCTGCTGCGTCACGTTCCTTCCCACCCCCTCTGCCCTGCCGGGCATCTCCCCCACAAGGAGGGAGATTAGTCGCTTCGGCGCCGTGCCATTCCTGCCGCGTCGAAGCGCGTCCAGTCTGATGAAGTATTTCCGCTCTGCTGTTAAAGACTGGACGAAGCGCTGGTGAAGGCCTGATCTCCCCCCTTGTGGGGGAGATGCCCGGCAGGGCAGAGGGGGGGGGAGGGAACGAGACCTTGGCCGGTTGGCATACAGCTGTCCTTGATCCCTGTTTGTTCCAGATTTCGCTTGGCGCAGCCTGATCGCCGCGCTAGGCATGAGGCGTGACGAGCCAAGCGCGACTGGAGCCGAATTCGACTGCCGCGATGCTGCCGGAGCCATTCCTGCGATGGTTCGCCGAGCGCGGCTGGTCGCCGCGTGCCCACCAGCTCGACCTGCTCACCAGTGCCCAGCAGGGCAATTCGGTGCTGCTGATCGCCCCCACCGGTGCCGGCAAGACGCTGGCCGGTTTCCTGCCTGCGCTGACCGATCTGGCGATCCGGCCGAAGAGGCGTCCCGGCGAGCCGCAACGCGGCGTGCATACACTGTACATTTCACCGCTCAAGGCGCTTGCCGTCGACATCGAACGCAATCTCGGCAGGCCTGTTGACGAGATGAACCTGCCGATCACGATGGAGACGCGCACCGGCGACACGCCGCAGCACAAGCGCACGCGCCAGAAGCTGTCACCGCCGGACATATTGCTGACGACACCCGAGCAACTGGCGTTGCTGATCGCATCGCCCGACGCAGACCGCTTCTTCAACGGGCTGCGCTACATCGTGCTCGACGAACTGCATTCGCTGGTCACCTCCAAGCGCGGGCACCTCTTGTCGCTCGGGCTGGCGCGGCTCAGGGCCTATGTGCCCGACCTGCAGGCGATCGGGCTGTCGGCGACGGTGGCCAAGCCGGACGAGCTCCGGCGCTGGCTGGTCAGGCAGAATCCGGCAGGCGAGATGGCCGACCTCATCACCGTGTCGGGCGGTGCCAGGCCAGAGATCACGATCCTCGATTCCGAGGAGCGTGTGCCGTGGTCGGGGCATTCGGCGCGATATGCCATTCCCGAAGTCTATGACGCGATCCGCCGGCACCAGACGACGCTTTTGTTCGTCAACACCCGGAGCCAGGCCGAGCTGTTGTTCCAGGAGCTGTGGCGCGTCAACGACGACAATCTGCCGATCGCCCTCCATCACGGCTCGCTCGACGTCGGCCAGCGCCGCAAGGTCGAGAAGGCGATGGCCGACAATGTGTTGCGTGCCGTCGTCGCAACCTCGACGCTCGATCTCGGCATCGACTGGGGCGACGTCGATCTCGTCGTCCATGTCGGCGCACCCAAGGGCGCGAGCCGGCTCGCCCAGCGCATCGGCCGCGCCAACCACCGGATGGACGAGCCGAGCCGGGCGATCCTGGTGCCGGCCAACCGCTTCGAGGTGCTGGA
Source organism: Aminobacter sp. NyZ550 (assembly GCF_025628925.2). Lineage (NCBI taxonomy): Bacteria > Pseudomonadati > Pseudomonadota > Alphaproteobacteria > Hyphomicrobiales > Phyllobacteriaceae > Aminobacter > Aminobacter sp. NyZ550. The sequence goes on along the minus strand of NZ_CP114190.1, from coordinate 5,327,235 downwards.
GTGCCGGGCCGCACTCGAGGCCAATTATCTCGGCGCGCAGGACACCCCGCCGCTGATAGACGGCGCGCTCGACGTGCTGGCCCAGCATGTGCTGGGCTGCGCCTGTGGCGCGCCCTTCGTCGCAGACGAGCTTTACGCTGAGGTAACAGGTGCTGCTCCCTATGCCGGGCTAGACCGCGACAGTTTCGACCGCGTCGTCGATTTCGTCGCCACCGGCGGCTACGCGCTGCGCAGCTACGAGCGCTACGCCCGCATCCGCAAGACCAAGGATGGTAAGTGGCGGGTGTCCAATCCGCGCATTGCCCAGCAATACAGGCTGAATGTCGGCACCATCATCGAAGCGCCGATGCTGAACGTCCGTTACACCAGGGCCAAGGGCAAGGTCGGCGCGGGCACGGCAGCAGCACTGACCCTGCGCGGCGGGCCGGTGCTCGGCAAGATCGAGGAGTATTTCGTCGAGACACTTTCGGTGGGCGACATGTTCATGTTCGCCGGCAAGGTGCTGCGCTTCGAGGGCATCCGCGAAAATGAGTGTTATGTCTCGACGGGCGGCGCCGGCAACGTTCTGGTGCCGACTTATGCCGGCGGCAAGTTTCCGCTGTCGACCTATCTCGCCGACCAGGTGCGCGGCATGCTGGCCGACCCCGCGCGCTGGAAGGCGCTGCCTGAGCAGGTCGCAGACTGGCTGCGCATCCAGCAGGAGAAGTCGGTGCTGCCGCGCAAGGAGGACCTTCTGATCGAGACTTTTCCACGCGGCGAGCGCTTCTACATGGTGGCCTATCCCTTCGAGGGGCGGCTGGCGCACCAGACGCTCGGTATGCTTCTGACCCGCCGGCTGGAGCGCATGGGCGCGCGGCCGCTGGGCTTTGTCGCCACCGACTATTCGCTGGCCGTCTGGGCGCTGGGCGATCTGGGGGCGATGTTCAGGGCGAAAGAACCGTCGCTGGGCGAACTGTTCGACGAGGATATGCTGGGCGACGACCTCGAGGCCTGGTTGGCCGACAGCTGGCTGCTCAAGCGCACCTTCCGCAACTGTGCCGTCATCGCCGGGCTGATCGAGAAGCGGTTTCCCGGCCAGGAAAAGAGCGGCCGACAGGTGACTGTTTCAGCCGACCTCATTTACGACGTCTTGCGCAGCCATGAGCCCGACCACCTTCTGCTCAAGGCGACGCGGGCGGATGCAGCCAGCGGGCTGCTCGATGTCAGGAGGCTTGCCGAGATGCTCTCGCGCATCCGCGGCCGAATCGTGCACAAGATGCTCGACCAGATTTCGCCGCTGGCGGTGCCTGTGATGCTTGAGATCGGCAAGGAGCCGGTCAATGGCGAGGCGCACGACTCCCTGCTTCTGGAGGCGGCGGATCTGATCGATGAGGCGATGGGAAGCGCATGAACATAGCCGCGCGCGAACTGACCAGGGCAGGCTGCGAGACGATCGCGGTCGCTGGCGTGCGCGCCGCCTGCGACTGGCGCGGCGTGGTGCATTTCCCTGAGCTCGACCTGCTCGTCGTCTCCGACCTGCATCTGGAGAAGGGCTCTTCGCATGCCCGCCGCGGCCGGCTGATCCCACCCTATGATACGGCAGCGACGCTTCAACGCCTGGCCGTGGTTGTGGAGGACTACCAGCCGCGCACAATCGTCAGCCTCGGCGACAGTTTCCATGACGGCGAGGGCGCGGCGCGCCTGCCCGAACCATTCCGTGACAGCCTGATGGCGATGATGGCCGGGCGGAGCTGGTTCTGGATATCAGGCAATCACGACCCCGACGCGCCCGACGATCTGCCGGGCGAAACGGTAGAGGAATTGGCGGTCGCAGGCCTGGTGTTCCGCCACGAGCCGTCGAAGGGCCATGCCGAGGGCGAGGTCGCCGGCCACCTGCACCCCTGCGCCCGCATCGTCCAGCGCGGCCGCTCGGTCCGTCGCCGCTGCTTCGCCAGCGACGGAATGCGCCTCATCATGCCCGCCTTCGGCGCCTTCACCGGCTCGCTCAACGTGCTCGACCGGGCCTATCGCGGCATGTTCCGGGAAGGGGCGCCGACGGCTTACATGATCGGGACGAGCCGGGTCTATCCGATTGCAGGGTCGCTGCTCAGGCCGGGTTGATGTCGTTTTGACTGCTCGGCAGTCGCTCCTTGCCGTTCTCCAGGTCTTGCCAGTGACGGTGTAGGCTCACCGCGAATTCTGCGCTGCAAAACAGCCACCGCGGAGGGGAGCAACAGGGCGTCCGACGCCGGCGTCGAGGACTGCCGCCATATCAGGCACGGAAGCATCGGAAGAGACGGCACGCGGCCCTCAAACGTAAAACGACCCGGCACGGTCTCCCGCGCCGGGTCGTTTCGTCAACACGCAGTCGCCTTGTTAGCTGGCAGCACTTGCCTGCACGGCGGTGCGCTCAGCCAGGAGCTGGCGGACGACGGCCATGTGGTTGTTCAGTTCGCCGATCGCCTCATCGAGCAGCTGGCGCTGCTTCTGCAGGCGACCGAGCTGCTTGTCCGACTTGTCGAGCGTCAGGCGCAACTGCTTGGCGTTGGTGCCGGTCGGGTCGTAGAGGTCGATCATCTGCTTGACGTCGCGCAGCGAGAAGCCGACCTTCCTGCCGAGCAGGATAAGCTTCAGCCGGGCGCGGTCGCGGCGGGTGTAGAGGCGCGTCGCACCTTCGCGCTTGGGGTTGAGCAACCCCTTGTCTTCGTAAAAGCGCAAAGTACGGAGCGTTACGCCGTACTTCTTTGCCATTTCGCCGATGCGGACATAGTCCTCGCCGGAGAGATTGTTTTCATTGGCCGCAACATCGGCGACCGATACAAGTTTCATCATCTACTCTGCTATCCCCAATTGCGAGCAATGGCGGCAGGGCCGGCCGATGCTCTGATGGAAGCCGGAGGGGGCAAGGCTTCCGATCGTGGTTTCTACGTAAATGCTACAAAAAGACGGCGATCTGTACACGTCTTACGTTTACGTAAATGCTATAACGATCTGGCCTACCCTACGCAAGGGAAATCTGGCCGAACCGACCGCCAAGGCGGGAACACAACGTCGCACTTTCTTAAGCTTGGTTAAGAGCTTGTTTACCACGTTGAGGGAAATGTAGCCGTGTCGGTTTCCCCCGTGGTCATCATGTACCGAATTGTTCACGGTTTCGGAAGGCGGCGAAATGCCCGAGGAGCCAAAACCCGCGGCAAATCGCAGCCTCCGTCCCGGCAAGGCTTGAGACTTCTGGTTCCGGCACCAGCACTCTGACCAACGGGCGATTCGATGAACAGCAAGCGGTCCTATCTCGATTCCCTCAATGACGGCAGGCAGCGCCGCCCGCTTGCCTCGCTCGACGAGCTCAATCGCTCGCTCGAAAATCTCGAGGCTCGGCTTGAGCGCCAGCGCAACGAGCAGCGCGATGCGCCTGCCGAACCGTATCGCGCGCCACAGCGCCAGGCGCCGCCTGCCGGCTACACGTCGCGCGGCGAATATGGCCGCACCGCACCCTATGAGCGCCCTTACCAGGCGATCGCCCGCGACATCGACCGCGCCCGCGGCCAGGAAGATGGCGTTGCCGCCGTCGGCAAGATCGCTGGCGAGCTCCGTGCCCTGCGCGAAGAGATGCGCCACCAGATGAGCACCGGGCTGCAGCGCGAATTCGACCTCTTGCGCAAGGACATCGATCGCGCCAGCCAGTCCGGCGCCGTCGGTTCGCAGGCCGTCGAGCTGGGCCTCGAGCTGGAGCGCCTGTCGGGGGCTATCCACACGCTCGCCGAACGCAGCGACGACAAAAGCGTCAACACGCTGCGCCTCGAACTCGAGCAGGTCCGCCGCTCGCTCGGCGAGCTGGCGCGCGAGGAGACCGTGCTTTCGGTCGACCGCCGCTGGGACGAGTTCGACCGCCGCTGGGACGCATTCGCCGACCGCATGTCGGAAGATGCTCGCCAGCGTCCCGAAGATCCGGCGCTTGCTGCCCTTGCCGGCCGCCTCGAACAGATCAACGACGCCGTCAACAACCTGCCCGAATCGCTGTCGCTGCTGTCGATCGAGGACAAGGTCCGCACGCTTGCGGGTGCGGTCGAGCAGTTCGTGCGCCAGCGCGACAGCCATGGCGACGAGATGTTCAGCCTGATCGACGAGCGCCTCGACGAAATCTCGCGCGCCATCGTCGCCTCGACGGTCGCCGCCCAGACGCCGCACTTCAACCCCGAGCCGTTCGAGCGGATCGAGGTGCGCATTGCGGCCCTTGCCCATCAGATCGAAGAGATCACCGCGGAGCAGCCGACCGCCGAGATCATCGACCGCCTCAACACACTGTCCGAGCGTGTCGACGACATCGCGCAGCGCAGCGACATCCCCGAGCAGGCTGTCGAGCGTCTGACGCGGCAGATCTCGCTGATCGCCGACAAGATCGAGCGCACGCCCGCCGCACCTGACGCCGGCCTGATCTTCCAGGGCATCGAACAGCGCTTCGACGCCCTGGCCGACGTGTTCGAGCGCCGCCAGGGCGATGCCTTCGAACATGGCAACACATTGTTCCGTGACCTCGAGCGTCGCCTCGAAGACCTGGGCGAGCGCCTCGATCGCCAATCGGCACAGCCCGCCGCCGATCATTCCGGCATCATGGAAGCGATCGATGCGCGCTTCACCGCCTTCGCCCAGCGCCTCGAGACCAATCGCCCCGACCCGGCGAATGAACTGGCGATGCGCGGGCTCGAAGCCCGGCTGGACGACATCTCCAACCGTCTGGAAATCTCGGCGGCACAGGTGGCGAGTATCGACCCCGACCTGATCCGCGGTCTCGAAGCCCAGGTCAGCGAGCTGTCGAACCATCTGGCGCGGCCTGGCTCGCCGCTGCCCGAGTTCGCAGACGTCCGCCCGCGCCTCGAGGAAATCGAGCGCGCGATTTCTGGCAATCATCATGCGCTGGTCGAAGCAGCCCGCCAGGCCGCCGAGGACGCGGTGCGTTCCTTCTCCGGCTCGACCACCGAAATCGCCGCGGTGACCGGCCTTGCTCAGGACCTGAAGGCGCTCGAAGCGCTGACCCGTCGTTCCGACGAGCGCAACGGCAAGACCTTCGAAGCGATCCACGACACGCTGCTGAAGATCGTCGACCGGCTTGGCTCGATCGAGACCAGCGAAGCGCCGGCGCCTGTCGAAGCCCCGCCCGCTTCCGTCGCAGAACTGCTGTCGACCACCATGCTGTCGCCGGCGCCGAAGCTTTCACTCAGCGAAACGCCGTCGCTGCAGCCGGAAGCGCCGGCACCGCTGCCCGAGGCCAATCACACGTTCGGTCGTCGCGCCAGTGACAGGCCCGACGACGATCGCCCGGCGCGCAGCCCGGCCCAAGCCGCCGCCGAAGCCGCTGCGGCAGTTGCAGCCCTTGACGGTGTCCGCACCGAAAAGAAGGAGCAGAAGCCGGCCAGAACTTCGATGCTGAGTGGTCTCGCCCGCGCTTTCACCAGCAAGAAGGCCAAGCCGCAGCCGCCGGTCGTCGAAGCTGCCGAACCCGTCGTCGAGGCACCGGCGCCCGGCATGGCGCTCGACGCGCCGCTCGATCCCAAGATTGCCAACCGTCCGCTGGAACCCGGTTCGGGCGCGCCCGACCTCAACGCCATCATGCGCCGCGTCCGCGACGAACGTGGCGACACGGTGCGCCCCAACGAGCCCGACGCTTCGAAGTCCGACTTCATTGCCGCCGCTCGCCGTGCCGCCCAGGCCGCGGCCGCTGAGGCGGATGCGGCCAAGCGCCGTTCCGACCTCAAGGGCCCGGTGCGCGCGCTGCGGATCGGCGACCTGATCAAGTCGCGGCGCAAGTCGGTGCTGATGGCCGTCGGCGCCGTGATGCTGGCGCTCGCCGGCATGCAGCTCGGCAAGGCCTTTATCAGCGACCCGATCGAGACGGCAGGCGTCACCGTCGCTCCGGCGGCATCGCAACCGGTCCAGACGGCAGCCGTGGTGCCGGCAAAGCCGGTTGTGACAGCAGCTGCGCCTGTCCGCAATGTCGACAAGCCGGAGACGGCGAGCGCGACCGTCGCCGAGCCCGAGCAGATCGCCGACGTGTCGGTCGACCAGTTGCCCGCCGCTGCCGCGCTCGACAAGACCAGCACCCAGTCGATACCGGCACAGCCTGTAACCACCGAGACCATCAAGCCCTCCGTCACCCCGGCAGCCTTCATGCCCGAGGCCGTTGGACCGGAGGCGTTGCGCCAGGCAGCGAACGCCGGTGACGCCAAGGCGCTGTACGAGATGGGCTCGCGTTATGCCGAGGCGCGTGGCGCCAATGCCGACATGAAGGCAGCATCGCAGTGGTATGAAAAGGCCGCCGAGCTCGGCTTCGCGCCGGCACAATACCGCATCGGCAACATGTACGAGAAGGGCACCGGCGTCGAACGCGATGCCATCAAGGCTAAGACCTGGTACCAGCTCGCGGCTGCCCAGGGCAACGCCAGCGCCATGCACAATCTGGCGGTGCTGTTTGCCATGGGTGCCGACGGCACTGTCGACAACGACTCGGCCAATCGCTGGTTCACCAGCGCCGCCGAACTTGGCATCAAGGACAGCCAGTTCAATCTCGGCATCCTTGCTGCCAAGGGCGTCGGCATGAAGCAGAACCTCGAAGAATCCTATAAGTGGTTCGCCATTGTCGCCAAAGAGGGTGACAAGGATGCCGCAGCCAAGCGCGACGAGATCGCCAAGGCGCTCAGCCCCGAGCAGCTCAAGCGCGCCGAGGAGACGACGGCACTGTGGCAGCCCAAGCAGCTCGACGCGGCCGCCAATTCGGTCGTCGTGCCGGCTGCCTGGCAGGATGCACCGGCCGCCAACATCGACATGAAGCGGGCGGTGCAGAACATCCAGGCGATCCTCAACAAAAACGGCTACGAAGCCGGCAAGCCCGATGGCATGATGGGTCAGAAGACCAAGGACGCGATCATGGCCTTCCAGAAGGACAATGCGCTGGCGCCCACCGGCACTGTCGACGAGCCGCTGGTCGAGGCGCTCCTGGCGCGCAAATAGTTAGCCACAGCTGATATCAGGTGACCCGCCTTTACCGGCGGGTTAACTGATTGAGTTATTTTTCGTTTTGTGTCCGGTGAAGTTTGACTTCGCCGCAATGTCGGCGCAAGTACCCGGTAGCCAACAAGCTCCCAGGGATGGGCGTCGGCAACAATTCGATTTGCAGAGTCTGACGGGTGGGCATTTATCTCCCGATTGCTGAGATGTCGGTCAATGTGTTCGTGCTCCTGGCGATGGGTGCGGCGGTCGGCTTTCTGTCTGGTATGTTCGGGGTCGGCGGCGGTTTCCTGATCACGCCGCTTCTGATCTTCTACAACATCCCGCCCGCCATCGCTGTCGCCACCGGCGCCAACCAGGTCATCGCCTCGTCCTTTTCAGGTGCGCTTGCCCATCTCAAGCGCGGCACGCTCGACTTCAAGCTCGGCACGGTGCTTTTGATCGGCGGCATCGCAGGTTCCGCCGCCGGCGGCTTCGTCTTTGCGCTGCTGCGCGCCATAGGCCAGCTCGACCTGTTCATCTCACTGCTCTACGTCGTCTTCTTGGGCACCGTCGGCGGGCTGATGCTGATCGAAAGCGTCAATGCGCTGCGGCTCACCAAGGGCGGCGTGCCGCCGGCCCTAAAGAAGTCGGGCCAGCACAACTGGATCCACCGCCTGCCCTTCAAGATGCGCTTCCGCACCTCGAAGCTGTTCGTCTCGGTCATCCCGGTGCTCGGCATCGGCGCCGGCATCGGCTTCCTCTCCGCCATCATGGGCGTCGGCGGCGGCTTCATCATGGTGCCGGCGCTGATCTACCTGCTCAAGGTGCCGACCAATGTCGTCGTAGGCACCTCGCTGTTCCAGATCGTCGTCGTCTCGGCCTTCACCACCTTGGTGCACTCCTCGACCAACCAGACCGTCGACATCATCCTGGCGCTGGTCCTGATGGTCGGCGGCGTTGCCGGCGCCCAATACGGCGCCAAGGCCGGCCAGAAGCTGCGCGGCGAACAGCTGCGCGCGCTGCTCGCACTGCTGGTGCTGGCGGTCGCCTTGCGCCTCGGCTTCGACCTGTTCGTCAAGCCGCAGAACCTCTATTCGCTGACCGGCGTGAGCGGGCTGTTGTGATGCGGGTCGCGGCATATCTCGCAGCCCTGATGCTCGCGGCAGCGGGGCCAGTGCGCGCCCAGGAGCCGGCGCATCCCGAAAGCATCCAGATCGGGCTCTCGACCGACCGTGTCGCCATCACCGCCGACTTCGCCGGTGCCGACCTCACCATCTTCGGGGCGCTCGAAAACGCCGACCCGCTGATCAACCGCCAGGGCCGCTACGACGTCTATGTCGTGCTCGAGGGTCCGGCGCGGCCGGTGGTGGTGCGGCGCAAGAGCCGCGTGCTCGGCATGTGGATCAACACCCAGTCCGAGACCTTCGTCAACGTGCCGATGTCCTATTCGGTGGCGACCACCCGCCAGCCGCAGGACATCACCGATCCCAACAACTACCGCCAGCTCTCACTGGGCGCCAACAACATCTACATGGAGCCCGAGGACAAGCGCGACAGCCCGCTGACCATCCAGGAGTTCACCGAGGCGCTGCGCGAGCGCAAGCTGGCGACCGGGCTCTACTCCGACAATATCGGCGGCGTGCAGTTCCTGTCGCAGAGCCTGTTCCGCGCCACGCTGCACCTTGCACCCAACGTGCCGGTCGGCACCCACAAGGCGCGTGCCTTCCTGTTTCGCAACGGCATCTTCATCAAGGAAACCTCGGCCCAGCTGGCCATCGTCAAGTCGGGCTTCGAGCAGACCATCTTTCGCTTCGCCACCGACCACGGCTTCGGCTACGGCCTCTTTGCCATCGGGCTGGCCATGCTCACCGGTTGGCTCGGCAGGATCATCTTCAGGAAGGACTGAAGGGGAGGCCAAGCTCTGTGCTTCCGCACGGTGGTCGCCGGCACTCGACGGCTGACTGGCTATCGCATCCTCATATCGGCAAGTCCGGCACCGGCGTTGTCACGGCGACATTGGCAAGGGCGGAAGCAGCCAAGCAGCAGGCGCCTGCGCCTTTCCGCCCGGCCAGCGCCTGCTCAGTGCTGACGACCTCCTAAAAAGCTCAAAACGCAAGGAAAATTTCGCCGAATTGCGGATTCGCAAAAATTGACGTTTACGCAAACGTCAATTTTTGCTAATCGCGGTTCGACAAGCGGTTCCCCGTCGCATACCGTCTGGCCGGAACCGGCTCACATTTGCTGGAGGAAGAGCAATGCCGACATTTCGCGCGCCGGTCCAAGACACACTTTTCGTGCTCAATGACGTGCTCGGCTACGAGCGCTACAGCAACCTCGCCGGCTTCTCCGACGCCAGCCCGGACGTGCTGGAGGCGATCCTCGCAGAGGGCGCCAAGCTCGCCGAAAACGTCATGCATCCGCTCAACCGCGTTGGCGACATGGAGGGCTGCGTCCGCAACGACGATGGCTCGGTGACGACGCCCAAGGGCTTCAAGGAAGCCTTTGACCAGTATCGCGAAGGCGGCTGGATGGGGCTGGCCGTACCAGTCGAGCACGGCGGGCAGGGCCTTCCCTACACTGTTCATTCAGCTGTCGGCGAATACATGTCGGCCGCCAACATGGCGCTGATGATGTATCCCGGCCTGACGCAAGGCGCGATGGCCGCGATCCTCGTCCATGGTTCGGACGAGCAGAAGGCGACCTGGCTGCCGAAGATGGTCGAGGGCACCTGGACCGGCACCATGAACCTGACCGAGCCGCATTGCGGCACTGATCTCGGCCTCCTCCGCTCCAAGGCCGTGCCGAATGGCGACGGCTCATATCGGATCTCCGGCCAGAAGATCTTCATCTCGGCCGGCGAGCACGACATGTCCGAGAACATCATCCATCTGGTGCTGGCCCGTATCGAGGGCGCGCCGGAAGGCGTGAAGGGCATCTCGCTGTTCATCGTGCCGAAATTCAAGCTCGACGCTTCGGGTAACCCCGCCGCGCGCAACACCGTTTCTTGCGGCTCGATCGAGGAGAAGATGGGCATCCACGGCAACTCGACCTGCGTCATGAATTATGACGGGGCCGAGGGTTTCCTGATCGGCGAGGCCAATGGCGGCCTGAAGGCGATGTTCACGATGATGAACGAGGCGCGCCTCGGCGTCGGCCTGCAGGGCCTGGCGGTTTCCGAAATTGCCTATCAGAACGCCGTCGCCTATGCCAAGGACCGCATCCAGGGCCGCTCGCTGACCGGGCCGAAGGCGCCTGACAAGAAGGCCGATCCGATCATCGTCCACCCCGACATCCGCCGCAAGCTGATGACCATGAAGGCCTTCAACGAGGCCGGCCGGGCACTGGTGCTGTGGACCGCCATCAATTCCGACGTCGCCCACCGTTCCGAGGACGGCGCCGAGCGCCAGGCTGCCGACGACCACATGGGTCTGATGACCCCGATCGTGAAGGGTGTGCTGACCGACAAGGGCTTCGAGCATGCCGTGATGGCGCAGCAGGTTTTCGGCGGCCACGGCTACATCGAGGAGCATGGCATGAGCCAGTTCGTGCGCGATGCCCGCATCGCCATGATCTATGAGGGCGCCAACGGCGTGCAGGCGCTCGACCTCGTCGGCCGCAAGCTCGGCCTCAATGGCGGCCGCGCCGTGCAGGCCTTCTTCAAGGAAGTCGGCGAGTTCTGCGAGGCCAATCGCGGTGACGAGCAGATGGCGCCCTACACCAAGGCGCTGAAGAAGGGCCTTAACGACCTGCAGGCAGCGACCATGTGGCTGGTGCAGAACGGCATGGCCAATCCGGACAATGCCGGTGCCGCCTCGACCGACTATATGCATCTCTTCGGCCTCGTCGCGCTTGGCTACATGTGGGGTCGGATGGTCAAGTCGGCGCAGGACAAGCTGGCAACAGGCGCCAATGGTTCGGCTGATTTCTACGAAACCAAGCTGGTGACGGGGCGCTACTTCATGGAGCGCGTCATGCCCGAGACCTCGGCGCATCTCGCGCGCCTGTCGACCGGTTCGGCGACGATGATGGCGCTCGCCGCGGAGGCGTTCTGATCGAAGACCTGGCGGCCGTTCGCGGCCGCCTCGCAATTGCGGCGTCGAAACGCGGAGGAGATCGTGGCGACAATTCCTGCAGATGTTCTGGGGCTCCCGAAGCCCGCCTGGGCCGCGGACGACGTGGCGATGCTCTACGACATGGCACACCGCTTCATGTCGGAAGAGATCCTTCCGCATTATGACGGCTACGAGAAGAACGAGATCGTCGACCGTGCCGCCTGGGAAAAGGCCGGTGCTGCTGGCCTGCTCTGCGCCTCGATTCCCGAGGAATATGGCGGTTCGGGCGGCACCTTCGCCCATGAGAGCGCGATCATCGAGGCGATCGGCCATGTCGGCGTCGACGGTTTCGGCATCGCCCTGCACAATGCCATCGTCGCCCCCTATATCCTTCACTATGGCTCCGAAGAGCAGAAGAAGAAGTGGCTGCCCAAGATGGCGACCGGCGAGTTGATCGGCGCCATCGCCATGACCGAACCGGGTGCCGGCTCCGATCTGCAGGGTGTGAAGACGCGCGCCGAAAAGGACGGCAACCAGTACCGGATCAACGGCTCCAAAACCTTCATCACCAACGGCCAGCTGGCGAACCTGGTCATCGTGGTGACCAAGACCGACCCGTCCAAGGGCGCCAAGGGAACCTCGCTGATCGTCGTCGAGACCGACGAGGTCGACGGTTTCGAGCGCGGCCGCAACCTCGACAAGATCGGGCTCAAGGCCAATGACACTTCGGAGCTGTTCTTCAACGACGTGCGCGTGCCGACATCCAACCTGCTCGGGCAGGAAGAGGGGCAGGGTTTCGTTCAACTGATGCAACAGCTGCCGCAGGAGCGGCTGGAAATCGGCACCGGCGCGATTGCCATGATCGAGCGCGCGCTGGCCGTGACCATCGACTACGTCAAGGACCGCAAGGCCTTCGGCAAGGCGATCCTGGATTTCCAGAACACCCAGTTCAAGCTGGCCGAACTCAAGACCGAGGCGACCATCGGCAGGGTTTTCTACAACGACTGCGTCGCCCGTCACATTTCCGGCGGGCTCGATCCGGTAACTGCTTCGATGGCCAAGTATTGGCTGTCCGACCTGCAGTGCAAGATCGTCGATGAGTGCCTGCAATTGTTTGGCGGCTATGGTTATATGAACGAATACCCGATCGCCCGCATGTATCGCGACGCCCGCGTGCAGCGCATCTATGGTGGTACGAACGAGATCATGAAGTTGCTGATCGCGCGCTCGCTCTGAGCAGCCGATCCGGAAACCAAGGAGCAAGAAAATGGCTGACGCTTTTGTCTATGACGCCGTGCGCACGCCGCGCGGCAAGGGCAAGAAGGATGGATCGCTGCATGAGGTTCCGGCGGTGCGCCTCGGCGCCAAGGTGCTGGAAGCGCTGCGCGACCGCAACGGCTTCGACACGGCAGAAGTCGACGACATCATCTTCGGCTGCGTCGATCCCGTCGGCGAAGCCGGTTCGGTGATCCCGCGCTCGGCCGCCTTCGAGGCCGGCTACGACAACAAGGCGCCGGGCATGCAGATCTCGCGCTTCTGCGCCTCCGGCCTCGACGCCATCAACTTCGGCGCTGCGAAGATCGCGCAGGGTGCCGACGAGATCGTGATCGCCGGCGGCGTGGAATCGATGTCGCGCGTCGGCATGGGCATGTCGGGCGGCGCCTGGTTCATGGATCCCTCGGTCGGCATGCCGGCCTGGTTCATGCCGCAAGGCGTATCGGCCGATCTGATCGCCACCAAATATGGTTTCTCGCGCGACGACGTCGACGCCTATGCCGTCGAGAGCCAGAAGCGCGCCGCCAAGGCCTGGGAGAAGGGCTACTTCAAGAAGTCGGTGGTTCCGGTGAAAGACCAGAACGGCCTCACCATCCTCGCCCATGACGAGCACATGCGCCCGACCACCGACATGCAGTCGCTCGGCCAGCTGCAGCCTTCCTTCGTCATCCCCGGCGAGATGGGCGGCTTCGACGCGGTCGCCGTGCAGCGTTATCCCGAGCTCGAAGAGGTCAACCACGTCCACCATGCCGGCAATTCGTCCGGCATCGTCGACGGTGCGGCGGCCGTCCTGCTCGGCTCTAAGAAGGCCGGCAAGACGATGGGCCTCAAGCCGCGCGCCCGCATTCGCGCCTTCTCCAACATCGGCTCCGAGCCGGCGATGATGCTGACCGGTCCGGTCGACGTCACCGAGAAGCTGCTCAAGCGCGCCAAGATGAAGATCTCCGACATCGACTTGTTCGAGCTCAACGAGGCCTTCGCCTCGGTGGTGCTGCGCTACATGCAGGCCTTCGAGATCCCGCACGACAGGATCAACGTCAATGGCGGCGCGATCGCCATGGGACACCCGTTGGGGGCCACCGGGGCGATGATCTTCGGCACTGTACTCGACGAACTGGAGCGCCGGGACCTCAACACCGCGCTGGTGACGTTGTGCATCGGCGCCGGCATGGGCACCGCAACGATCATCGAACGCGTTTGATTTCGGCCGGAAGGAGACAGACATGACCTATACCAACTTCACGGTCGAAACCGATGCCGATGGCATCGCGCTCGTCACCTGGAACATGCCCGACCGCTCGATGAACGTCTTCACCGAAGAGGTGATGGGCGAGCTCGACAAGATCATCGACCAGGTCGTCGCCGACGCCGGCATCAAGGGCGCCGTCATCACCTCGGGCAAGGAGACCTTCTCCGGCGGTGCCGACCTCACCATGCTGCAGAAGATGCTCGGCATCTATGCCAAGGAGAAGTCCAAGGATCCGGAAAAGGCAGCCAGGCTCCTGTTCGACAATGCCGGCCGCATGGGCGCGTTGTGGCGCAAGCTCGAAACCTGCGGCAAGCCGTGGGTGTCGGCGATCAACGGCACCTGCATGGGCGGCGCATTTGAATTGTCCCTGGCTTGCCACGGCCGCGTCGCGGCTGACTCGGACAAGGTCAAGATGGCCCTGCCGGAAGTGAAGGTCGGTATCTTCCCGGGCGCCGGCGGCACCCAGCGCGTGCCGAGGCTTGCCGACCCGCAGTCGGCGCTGCAGATGCTGACCTCGGGCCAGACGCTGTCGCCGCAGAAGGCGAAGGGCATGAATCTGATCCACGAGATCGCCGAGCCGAAGAAGCTGATCGAGACCGCCAAGGCGATGATCAGGAATGGCCTGAAGCCGGTCCAACCCTGGGACGAGAAGGGCTTCAAGCTGCCCGGCGGTCCCGTCTATTCTGCCGCAGGCGCCAATCTCTGGCCGCCGGCAATCGCCATCCTGCGCCGCGAGACCTATGGCAACTATCCGGCTGCGACAGCGATCCTGAAATGCGTCTATGAAGGCCTTTTGGTGCCGTTCGACACCGGCCTGCGGATAGAGCAGCGCTACTTCACCGAGATCATGCAGACCAGGGAAGCGGCAGCGATGATCCGCTCGCTGTTCGTGTCGCTGCAGGAGCTGAACAAGGGCGCTCGCCGTCCCGAAGGCATCGCCGATACCAAGTTCAAAAAGATCGGCATCATCGGCGCCGGCTTCATGGGGGCGGGCATCGCCTTTGTCACCGCCAAGGCCGGCATCCCGGTGGTGCTCGTCGACCGCGACCAGGAAGCGGCCGACAAGGGCAAGGCGCACTCCGACAGCCTGATCTCCGACCAGGTCAAGAAGGGGCGGGCCAAGCCGGAGGAGCGCGAGAAGCTCCTGTCGCTGATCACGCCGAGCGCCGACTATGCCGACCTCGCCGGCTGCGACCTTGTGGTCGAGGCGGTCTTCGAGGATTCGGAAGTCAAGAAGGCGACGACCGAGAAGGCGGAAGCCGTGCTCAAGTCGTCGGCGGTGTTTGCCTCCAACACCTCGACCATACCGATCACCTCGCTTGGCAAGAACTCGGTTAGGCCGAAGAACTTCATCGGCATCCACTTCTTCTCGCCGGTCGACAAGATGATGCTGGTCGAGATCATCATGGGCAAGAAGACCGGCGACAAGGCGCTTGCGGTGGCGATGGACTTCGTCCGCGCCATCAAGAAGACGCCGATCGTCGTCAACGACACGCGTGGCTTCTACGTCAACCGCTGCGTGCTGCGCTACATGTCGGAAGCCTTCAAGATGCTGATCGAAGGCGTGCCGGCAGCGATGATCGAGAACGCCGCCAAGGCTGCCGGCATGCCGGTCGGCCCGCTGGCGCTGACCGACGAGACCGCCGTCGACCTCGCCCAGAAGATCATGAAACAGACCATCCGGGACCTCGGCGAGAAGGCCGTCGATCCACGCCAGATGGCGCTGATCAACACCATGGTCGACAGCCATGGTCGCCTCGGCCGCAAGAACACCAAGGGCTTCTACGATTACCCGGCAAAACCGGCGAAGAAGAAGCTGTGGCCCGGCCTCAAGGACCTCTATCCGCAGCTTGCTCCGGAGAAGGTCGATGTCGAGGAGATCAAGCAGCGCCTGCTGTCGGTCATCGCGCTCGAAGCCGTGCGCGTGATGGAGGAGGGCATCGTCACCGACCCGCGCGAGGCGGATGTCGGCTCGATCCTCGCCTTCGGCTTCGCGCCCTACACCGGCGGTGCGCTGTCCTACATCGACGGCATCGGTGCCAAGAAGTTCGTCAAGATCGCCAAGGACCTGCAGAAGAAGTACGGCGCCGAGTTCAAGGCGCCCAAGCTGCTGGTCGACATGGCCGAGAAGGGCGAGACCTTCTACCAGCGCTTCGATCCTTACGCGAAGGCAGAGGAAAAGAAGGCGGCCTGACGCAGCATGTACGTCTGGGCAAGACTGGCACGCATGGCCGCGACGAAATCTCGTCGCGGCCCTTACCGTTTTGGCGATGAGGGCCGGCTGTCGTTCCGCTGCCTGCCGACCGACATCGACTTCAACATGCATCTCAACAATGCGCGCTACATGATGCTGGCCGATGTCGGTCGCATCGACATCTTCATGCGCTCGGGCCTGATCGAGCTCGCCCGCAAGCGTGGCTGGGCACCGATGCTGGGTGGCCTGCAGACGGTGTTCGTGCGCGAAATCAGGTTGTGGAAGCGCTTCGACGTCGTCTCCTCAATCGAGACCTGGAGCGGCTCCGAGGTGATCGGCAAGCACCGCTTCGTGCTCGAAAACGGCGAGACAGCGGCGCTGATCATGACCAGCGCCGGTGTCTACGACCGGGCCAACCGCCGCTTCGTGCTGATCGACGATCTGGTGCGCGAGCTCGGCGCCGACATCACCCCGCGTGACGCCAGCGAGGAGGAGAGCATCTTCATCGCCTCGCACAAGGGCCTGCGCACGCTGGCGAAGTCGAAGGACTGATGCCGCTTCTGGCGGCGGGTGGAGAGTGCTAAAATAGCGAGACCTGAACGATTGTGCATTGGGAGGAGTGTTCGCCATGCGCATGATGCTGAAGGTCTCAATCCCCACCGAAGACGGCAACAGGGCGATCAAGGACGGCTCGCTGCCCCAGGCCATTGAACGCGTCATGGCCGACCTCACGCCGGAGGCAGCCTATTTCACTGCCGAGGCCGGGCGCCGCACGGCGTTCATCTTCCTCGATGTGGCCCATTCGTCCGACATGCCGCTGGTCGCGGAACGCTTCTTCTTCGGCTTCAACGCCAACGTCGACATGATCCCCGTGATGAATGCCGACGACTTGAGGAAGGGCCTGCCCGCGGCGATGGCCGCGCTGGCAGGCTGATCCCTTTCATCAGCGGCAGCGTGCAGACCTGCGACGCGGTCACTCTGGCTGTCCGCATTGGCGGTGGACAACGGCGACAGGCGTGGTTAAATGCCGAAAGGTATTTTTTCCTGTCCGAAGGAGAGCGCCATGCTCTCGCATGAACGTGTCTGGGCCGCGATCGACGCTCTCGCCGAGCGTTATTCGCTTTCGGCGTCGGGCCTCGCCAAGAAGGCCGGGCTCGACTCGACGGCGTTCAACAAATCCAAGCGCCAGTCCGTCGATGGGCGGCCGCGCTGGCCGTCGACGGAGTCGCTGGCCAAGATCATCGAGGCCACCAATTCCTCGCTCGAGGAGTTCCTGGGTTTTGTCGAACCGGTGCGAACGGTCAGCAGGGCCAAGGGACGGGAACGGGCGGCCGGCGTGCCGCTGCTCGGCTTCGCGCAGGCCGGCGCCGGCGGCTTTTTCGACGATGCCGGTTTTCCGGCAGGGCAGGGCTGGGACCTCATCGAGATTCCGGCGCGCGCCACCGAAAGCTCCTACGCGCTCGAGGTCCAGGGCGACTCGATGTTGCCGCTCTACCGCAATGGCGACGTCCTGATCGTCGAGCCTGGGGCCGTGGTGCGCAAAGGCGACCGCGTGGTGGTCAAGACGATCTCGGGCGAGGTCATGGCCAAGGTGCTGGAGCGCCAGACGCAAGGCATCATCGAACTGGTCTCGCTCAATCCCGAGCATCCGATCAGGCGTTTTCAGGCCCATGAGGTCGAATGGGTGGCGCGCATCGTGTGGGCGAGCCAGTAAGGTGCGTCCGGCAGCCATAGCAGTCGCCGCCGCGGGGTTCGGCATCGCGGCTTTGCTCGTCACCATGGGCGGGCACAGGCTCGCGGCGATCGAGGCGCCCGAGATCGACGTGATCGACGAAAGCGACCTGCCTGACATGCCGCCGCCGGAAGAGGGTAGCACGTCGGCGGTCGAGCCGGAGGCGCTCGATGCCGAGGCTGCGTCGAGACCGGTGGCGCCTGAAGACATCGCCCCGCCGCCGCTCGAGCAGGGCGATCTTGTGCGCGAAGCACCGCGCCCGCCATTGAGCGAACTCAGCCTGGCGTTGCCGCCCAAGCCCAAGATGCCCGACGATTGGGACGGCACAACACTGTTCCAGCCGGTAGCGTCGGCTTCAGGCCTGATCGAGGCCAAAGGTTTCAGTGTGGCGATTGCGGGGGTGACCCCCGTCGATGTCGGCGAAAACTGCAGCTATGAGGGTAAGGAGTGGAACTGCGGAACGCGGGCGCGCACGGCGTTTCGCAGCTTTCTGCGCTCCCGCGCCGTGGTCTGCGATGTGCCGCCTCAGTCCGAGCGCGGCGTGATCGTTGCCCGCTGCCGCATTGGCAAGCAGGACGTCGGCGAATGGCTGGTCGCCAATGGCTGGGCCAAAGCCGAGGCCGGTGGTCCCTATGTCGAGGCGGGCAAGAAGGCCGAGGCCGAGAAGAAGGGCATCTACGGGCCGGTACCGACGCGCATCGAGATGACGCTCACGCCCGTGGGGACGAGCCTGCCCGCGGTCGAGCCGCCACCATCCGAGCCGGCCGTCGAAGAGCCGGCGCAATAATTCAGGCGCTTTCGGGCAACCGCTCCAGATAGAGGTCGAATTCGTCGCGATGGGTTTCGACGAAGCCGTGGCGCTCGTAAAAGCGCCGGGCGTCGCTGCCGCGCAACACGTCGAGGCGGATTGGCTTGGCACTCTCATTGGCCTCGCCCAACAGCTGTCGCAATATGGCGCCGCCGACACCACGCCCCTGCGCTTGCGGCACGAGATAGAAGTGCTCGAGCAACAACGCGCCATCTTGTGGGCCAAAGGCGACGCAGCCTATCAGCTGTCCGGCCGGGTCCAGGATCAGGCGCGTATGCTCGGGGCGGAACGACGCGCGAAAGCGGGCACGCGCCCGCTCTGGATCGAAGCGGCCGATGCGCTCCAGGCTCGGCCGCATTGCATGCAATCTAATCTCGAACAAGCGTTCGAAATCAGCCTCGCGGGCTGGCACCAGGCTGAACGCAGCGGCCGCGCCGGCTGGTGGCACGTCAGGCCGCCAACTTGCCTTCCAGCGCCTTGGTGATCAGCGCCCGGGTTTCGGCGATGCCGTAAAGGGCTGCGAACGAGCCGAAGCGGGGACCGCGTTCCTGGCCGATCAGCACCTGGTAGATCATCTGGAAGAAGGCGCCGGACACGCCGGGGCCACCCTCCGGACTCTTCTTGCTGTGGTCCTGGTAGCGCTCGATCTGGCGCGCGACGTTAAGCGAGGCATTCTGGATGGCTTCGCCGTCAGCACCCGCGGGCAGGTCGGCAAGCGCCTTTTCCAGCGCTTCCAGTGCCGCCCGCTCGACCTCGTCGGCCGGCCGGAAGGTCTTGGTCGGCTTCACGAAATCGTCGAAGTAGCGGACGGCATAGCCGGTCAGCTTGTCGAGCTCGGGATGCGTCTCGGGCGTCACGCCGGGCGCATGGCGCGAGATGAAGCCCCACAGAACTGCCTTGTCATGCGCGTTGGAGGCGCTGACCAGGTTGAGCAGCATCGAGAACGGCACCGGCATGTCGACAACGGGCGGGTTGCCGTCATGCATGTGCCAGACAGGATTGCCCAGCCGTTCCTTCCATTCCTGTCGCGGATACGCGGAGAGGAAGGTGTAGTACTCGTCGACGGCGCGCGGGATGACGTCGAAATAGAGTTTCTTGGCCTGGCGCGGGCGCTGGTACATGTAGAGCCCAAGGCTTTCGGTCGGCGCGTAGGTCAGCCACTCGTCGATGGTGAGGCCGTTGCCCTTCGACTTCGAGATCTTCTGGCCGTTCTCGTCGAGGAACAGTTCGTAGACGAAGTGCTCCGGCGCGTGCCCGCCCAATAGGTTGCAGATGCGGTCGTAGATGACGGCATTGGTCTGGTGATCCTTGCCGAACATTTCGAAGTCGACGCCGAGCGCTGCCCAGCGCATGCCGAAGTCCGGCTTCCACTGCAGCTTGACCTTGCCGCCGGTGACCTCAAGCGTGGTTTCGGTGCCTTCGTCGTCGAAGGTGATGGTGCCGGCCTTGGCGTCGACATGCTTCATCGGCACGTAGAGCACGCGGCCGCTCTTGGGCGAAATCGGCAGGAACGGGCTGTATGTCGCCTGGCGCTCTTCGCCCAGCGTCGGCAGCATCACCGCCATGATCTGGTCGTAGCGCTCGGCGGCGCGCAGCAGCATCGCGTCGAACTTGCCGGCCTTGTAATACTCGGTCGCACTGGCGAACTCGTACTCGAAGCCGAAGGTGTCGAGGAAGCGGCAGAGCATGGCGTTGTTGTGGTCGCCGAAGCTGGCGTAGTCGCCGCCGAAAGGATTGGGCACCGCCGTGAGCGGCTTGTGCAGGTGCGGTTCGAGGAAGGCGCGGTCCGGCACGTTGTCGGGGATCTTGCGCATGCCGTCCATGTCGTCGGAGAAGCACAGCAGCTTCGTCTTGACCTTGCCTTCGGTCAGCACATGGAAGGCGTGGCGTACCATGGTGGTGCGCGCCACTTCACCGAAGGTGCCGATATGCGGCAGGCCGGATGGGCCGTAGCCGGTCTCGAACAGGACGATCTCGGGAAATTCTTTGCCTTTGTAGCGCTCGACGATCTTTTTGGCCTCTTCGAACGGCCAGGCTTTGCTTTCAGCCGCTGCCGCGAGGAGTTCGGGGTTGAGATCGATGGTGTTTGATCTCGTCATGTCGAGAGCCCTTTGATTGTTGGGCGGAGTTTCCGCCGAAGACGGCCATGCTCTATGCGCGCATGCCGCGGGCGTCAACGATTCCGGCCATTTTTCGTTGCAGTGACGGGGTTGCGTTCCTAAGTTCGGGCGAGATTCAACACTTTGGAGACCTCCATGCCCTTGCCGACTGCCCACGAGGCGCTGATCTATCTGATGGTCATCACCTCAGCTTCCGACCGCGACATGACCGATGTCGAGCTGGCGCGGATCGGCGAGGTGGTCAAGTCCTGGCCCGTCTTCATGGACTTCGACCAGAAGCGGCTGATCGGCGTGGCACAGGACTGCCAGGAGCTGCTGCACGAGGAGCCGGGGCTGGAAGGCGTGCTCGAACTCGCCCGCCGGGCAATTCCGGAGCGGCTACATGACACGGCCTATGCGGCGGCCTTCGAGGTGGCTTCAGTCGATCTCGAAATGCGGATGGAGGAGGTGCGCATCCTGCAGCGCCTGCGCCATCACCTGAGCGTCGACGCGCTGACTGTCGCTGCAATCGAGCGCGCCACCAAGGCCCGCCACCGCTCCCTGACCTGAGCCGGTCGAGCCTTGGTCAGAAGAAGCTGACCGGGAAGTAGCGGAGATAGAGCTCGGCGAAGGTGCCCTTGGCCGAGATTTCGTGCAGCGCGTAGTCGAAGGCTGCGGCAAGTGCGGCATTGCCTGGCGTTGTCGCGATCGCAAGCCCGGTGCCGAGATATTCGGGCGCCAGGTAGGGCCCGCCGGCAAAGCGGCAGCAGCCGACGGCGTCGGTGCCGCTCAGCCAGAACGACAGGCGCATGCCGTCGCCGAAGACGGCGTCGAGCTTGCCGTCTTTGAGGTCTGCGTTGAGCCAGTCCGGCTTGGCATAGGTGACGACCTTCAGATTGCCGAAATAGTCCCTGAGCACACGCTCATGCGCCGAGTCGGCGATCACGCCGACACGCTTGTCGCGCAGCTTGTCGACCAGCGGCTCGGTGACGGCCTGCGCCTTCTTCATGATGAAGCGCGCCGGGAATTGCAGATAGGGCCGCGAGAAGGCGTATTTTTCGCGCGTCTCGGCCGTTGCCGGCACGCCGGCGATGAGGGCTTCGCCTTCGCCTGCGTTCAGCGCGCTGCCGAGCTCGTTCCAGGGCAGGGCCTGGATCTGGCATTTCTCGGCAATGCCGAGTTCCGCGCAGATGGCGCGGGCGAGGTCGACATGGAAGCCCGACAGGCGGCCCGCCTTGTCGATGAAGTTGAAGGGCGGGAAATCTGTGGTGGTCAGGAAGCGCAGGCGCGGCAGCGTCGACAGATCAGGCTTCGGCAGCCGCTCCTTGCTGTCCCACAGCACCGGCACCTGCGGTTCGGCCGACCGGGCCGGGCCGGGCAGTGTTGCAAGCGACATGACGATCGCAAGCATCAGCGGTGCGGGGTTCATGTCTGCTCCGGGCCTTCGGTTGCCGCGTGTCCGGTCTGGACACGCGTCGCGATGATCACTGGCAGAAGCTTTAGCGTCGTCGTCGCGCGCAGGCAAAGCGATTGTGGAACAATGCACCACAAGGGTCACAAGCCCCGAGGTGAAAAAGACAATCTAAGTTAATTAGTCGGCGTCTCACCCGTTCGGGGCATGGCCTCAAATGGGCCAATATGCATAATCGCCTGCGGGGAGTTGCAGCATGGGGGTGTTGCAATGCAACTGGACCAGTCGCCTTGGGGGGGACGCACCTGCGCGTGCGGGCTGTCTGAAACAGCTGGCGTGGCTTGGTTCGATTACTGTCGTAGTATCCAAATTTACGGCTCGCAGGCCGTGGGTGCGTGATGGTTGCGGTTGACTCCAGTCACGCGACCATCCGCCCCGCTTTTTCTGCGTCCGCGCTGTATTGCGCGCCACCGAAGCTCAGGCGTTCGACGAAGCAGACGGCACCACGCCTATGAGGCTGGTATGGCGCTGCCGGCTTGCGCTGAAACCAAAAGACCGCCGCAGCTTCTGAAGGCTGTGCGCGTTTGCGACGGCGTGTTGGGCGATGCTGCCATGGGCAGGTGGTGCTTGCTGTTGGAGCGATGCCGGTGGTCGCCCCATTGGGCGAATACACCGCATCGGCGCCGCCGCGCGAGCTCACTCATTTGCCTTCAAACCGCTAGTCCTTCAGGAACTTCATGCCTTCGGCGATGATCTTGCCGTCGGGCCTGCCGACAACGTCGAGATCGCGGCCTTCATAAGGCAATGCCCGCAGGATATGGCGGATGACCGCGATGCGGCCGCGCCGCTTGTCGTTGGCCTGGACGACGATCCATGGCGCGTGCTGGGTGTGGGTTTTTTCGACCATCAGGTTCAGCGCCCTGGTGTAGTCGTCCCATTTGCTGATGCCGGCAATGTCCATCGGCGAGAACTTCCAGCTCTTGAGCAGGCTGTGGCGACGGTCGTGAAAACGCTTGAGTTGCATCTCCTGGCTGATGTCGAGCCAGAACTTGAAGAAATGGATGCCCTCGTTGACGATCATCTTCTCGAAGTTCGGCGTTTCGTCGAGGAACTGGCGGTGCTGCTCGGGCGTGCAGAAGCCCATGACCGGCTCGACTCCGGCGCGGTTGTACCAGGAGCGGTCGAAGGTGACGAACTCGCCCGAGGTCGGGAAATGCTCGACGTAGCGCTGGAAATACCATTGGCCGCGTTCGGTCTCGGTCGGCTTGGTCAGAGCAACGTCGCGCGCCGTACGCGGGTTGAGGTATTGGCGCACCGCAGCGATGGTGCCGCCCTTGCCGGCGGCGTCACGGCCCTCGAACAGGACGAGCACGCGCTTGCCGACGGCCTGCAACCAGGCCTGCAGCTTGACCAGTTCGATCTGCAGCTGTTCGATCGTCTTTTCGTATTCCTTCTGCGGCAGCTTGTCGTCATAGGGATAGTGGCCCGACGTCAGCGCCTTCTTGTCGATCCAGTCGGGCAGGACGGGGTCGTTGATGTCGAAGCTGCGCTCTTCCTTGCCGATCCTGATCTCGACGGGGCCGGCGACCGGCACCGGATCGACCTTAACCGCCGCGCTGGCGGCGTTGTCCTTCTTGCTTTCCTTGTCTTTTTTCATGACCTCGGCACCTTTCCAGCTCGGCAAGTCATGCTATTGGGTGGCTTGGAAGCGGTCCAGAGGCTTCTTGCGGGTGCTGCGGCACCGGAAACGTTCGTATGGCAGAGACCACCACGCAGACGAAGGCAAGGCGCACGGCGCGGATCGGGGTCGGCCGGCTGTACCAGAACCGCTGGATGTTGGCCGCGGCGATCCTTGCCGTCCTCGCGGTCCATTTCTTCGGCGGCGTCTCCGTGCCCTTCACTTTTGGGACGATTGCAGCGCTAATCTTGTTCGCGCTCGTCGCGCCGCGCACGCCGGCAGCCCGCCGGCTGGCCGAGGCCAGCGCCGGCATCGAGCGCTCGCTGCTCGACAGGCTGTCGGGCGAGAAGCTGGCGGCAGCAGTTGCCAATCCGCTCATCATCTTCGACCGCGACGGCACGGTGGTGCATGCCAATGCGGCTGCCGAGACGGCCTTCGGCGCGATCAGGCCCGACCTTCCGCTGCTTTTGAAGTTCCGTGCGCCCGAAATGCAGGCGCTGATCGAGACGGTGCTGGCGGGCGCGGGCAACGGGCAGGCTACGGACTATGTCGAGCGGGTGCCGTTCGAGCGTGTTTATCGCGTCACCGCGTCGGCGGTCGGGCGCGGCACCGGGCTGTTCGTGCTGGCGTTCAAGGACCAGAGCGAGGCGCGCCGTATCGACCGTATGCGCGCCGACTTCATCGCCAACGCCAGCCATGAGCTGCGCACGCCGCTCGCCTCCATCGCCGGCTTCGTCGAGACGCTGCGCGGTCCGGCCCGTAACGATCCCAATGCGCGCGACCAGTTCCTGCAGATCATGCAGAACCAGACCGGCCGCATGGCTCGCCTGATCGACGATCTCTTGTCGCTGTCGCGGCTGGAGATGAAGCCCTATCTCAAGCCCGGCGTCCGCGTCGACCTGCGCCAGACGGTCGACGCGGTGATCGCCTCGCTCGGCCCTCTGGCCGGAGAGACCGGCGTGGTCGTCGAGCGCGATTTCGGCGATGGTTCGTTCGAGGTTCACGGTGACCGCGACGAGCTGTTCCAGGTGTTCCAGAACCTGCTCGAAAATGCCTGCAAATACGGCCAGTCGGGCGGGCGCGTGCAGGTGACGATGCGGCGCGTCGGGCAGGGCAGCGAAGCCGAGCTTGAAGTCACCGTCCGCGACTTCGGTCCGGGCATTCCGGAAGAGCATATTCCACGCGTCACCGAGCGCTTCTACCGCGTCGATGTCGAGACCAGCCGTGCGCAGAAGGGCACCGGCCTCGGCCTGTCGATCGTCAAGCACATCCTGACGCGGCATGGCGCAAGGCTGTCGATCCGCTCGAAGCTGGGCGAAGGATCGGCCTTCACAGTGCATTTCCCCATCGCCTGAGCCGCAAGCAAAACTTGCCTTGTCGCATGCAGCGTCGACCGCCTGGCATGGGCAGCCGGTCGACGCTTCTGCATTTCGATAATTCGCATTGACTCTAATTAGAAGAATTTCTAAATAATAGCGCAGACACAATCAACGGCGGCCAGATGGGGATCAATGCGGTTTTTGAGGCGCTTTCACACCCGGTCCGGCGGCGGATCCTGGCGTTGCTCAAGAACGGGCCGCTGAGCGCGGGCGAATTGGCAGGGCATTTCGATCTGACCAAACCGACGCTGTCGGTGCATTTCAACAAGCTCAAGGAGGCCGAGCTGGTCGCTGTCGAACGGCGCGGCACGAGCCTGATCTATCACCTCAACACGTCGATCCTCGAGGAGGCCCTAACAGGACTCCTCAGCCTGAAGGACCAGGAACCATGAAGCAGGCCCTGTTTTCGCGCATCAATCTGGCGCTTGCGGCAGCCCTCGCTGCCGTCACGCTTGCCGGTTACCTGCTGGTGCCGGCGGGCACGATGTTGCCGATCCATTGGGGGCCGAGCGGCGAGGCAGATGCATTCTGGCCGCGCGACACGGCATTGCTGCTGACGCCCGTGGCGGTTGTTACGCTGTCGGTGCTGCTGGCCTTCATCGGAAACCGGGCGGGACCGGAGCAGATGGCGTCGAGCAAACATGCCTTTGCGACCGTCATACCCCTCATGACCGGGCTGATGCTGACGATCCAGGGCTCGATCGTGCTGATCGGCCTCGGCTACCCCGACCAGATGGTGCGCGTCATCACGCTGTCGCTTGGCGTCATGCTGATCCTTGTGGGCAACGTCATGCCCAAAACCCAGCCCAATGCCATCGCCGGCGTGCGCTTGCCGTGGATCATGAATGATCCCGCGCTCTGGCGCGCGACGCAGCGGCTGACCGGCATGCTGTTCGTTGCCGGCGGCATCGTGCTGGTGGTTTGCGCGCTGCTGGTGCAGCATCCGACCTGGCTGATCGCCGCACTGCTGGCGGCGTTCCTGGTGCCGCTGCTTGTGGGTGGCATCTACAGTTACCGGTTGGCCAATCACACGCGATGATTGCCTGAAGCCGGCAAAGCGATCTTTCCGATGTGCAGACCTGGCAGATTTCGTCGCGCCGGCGCTAAATCCTTCCCCGGTTTCTTTTTTCCGTCATGCGGCTAGCGTAAAGCGCTAGATTCAGGATCACGATTCCCCAACGGGAACCGACGAAAGAAAATTCGGCCATGCAGTCACAACATATTGTCAGTGCCTACGACGACGAGCTGAAATTCCTGGCGCGGAAGATCGCCGCGATGGGCGGCCAGGCTGAGCGTATGGTCGATCAGGCGATCGCCGCTCTGGTCAATGCCGACCCGGCACTTGGCCAGAGGGTGATCCAGGACGACATCGTGCTCGACGAGGCCCAGCGCGAGATCGACGACAAGGCGATCCTGATCATCGCCAGGCGCCAGCCGATGGCGACCGACCTGCGCGAGATCGTCGGCGCGATCCGTATTTCGGCCGATCTCGAACGCGTTGGCGACCTTGGCAAGAACATCGCCAAGCGTGTGCTGGCGGTGGCCGAGGGCCGGCAACCCAACAGCCTGTTCCGCGGCCTGGAGGCTTTGGCGGAGCTCGCGCTGACCCAGCTTAAGGAAGTGCTCGACGTCTACGCCTCGCGTTCGGTCGAGCGTATCGGCTTCGTGCGCGACCGCGACGAGCAGATCGACGCCATGTACACCTCGCTGTTCCGCGAGCTTTTGACCTACATGATGGAAGATCCGCGCAACATCACCCCGTGCACGCACCTGCTGTTCGTCGCCAAGAACATCGAGCGCATCGGTGACCACGCCACCAACATTGCCGAGACGATCTATTACATCGTCACCGGAGAGCAGATGCCGCCCGAGCGTCCCAAGGAAGACAAGAGCCATCGCGTGACGCTGGAAGGCGAGGGAAAGTCCGGCTGAGCCACGATGGACGCAGGCTCTTCTGCGCCGGGTGGTGAAGGTCTAGAATAGTCTCCGATCGGCGGGGCTGATCCCCGCAGGGGTGCAGCATGACCGAACTGGCCAGGAAGTTCGACAAGGACCCCGAGCTGGAAGGCGGTGTCGTCGCCTCCAGCGTCTATTTCGGCGGCCGTCGTATTGCCGACATCCCGATCGAAGAAGCCGGCCTCTGGGCGGCCAAGGAAGGCCACGTCGTCTGGATTGGCCTGCTCGAGCCGGCCCGCGAGCTGCTGCTCAGGGTGCAGCGCCAGTTCAATCTGCACGACCTTGCCATTGAGGACGCCGAGCATCCGCACCAACGTCCCAAGATCGAGCAATATGGCGATGCCTTGTTCATCGTCGCACGCACAGCGCAGTTGGTGCAGGGTCGGGTGAATTTCGGCGAGACACACATGTTCGTCGGCAAGGGCTACATCGTCAGCGTCCGCCACGGCGTCTCGACCTCCTATGCCGCTGTCCGCCAGCATTGGGAAAGCTGTCCGAGCGCGCTGGCAAAAGGCGAGGACTTCATCCTCTACGCGATCCTCGATTTCATCGTCGACAACTACATGCCGGTGCTTGAGCAGATCGAGGAAGAGGTCGACCTCATCGAGGATGGCGTTCTGGCGCGGCCGATGACGTCGAAGGACATCGAGCGGCTCTACATGCTGCGGCGTGACCTGTTGCGCCTGCGCAATGCCGCCGGCCCACTGGTCGAGGTCTGTCGCCGCCTGACCAGCGCCGACCTGCCGCAGTTGCGACCGGCGATGCATCCGCTGTTTCGCGACGTCACCGACCATATCCGCACCGTGCTGGAAAAGGTCGACAATCTGCGCGAGGTGCTGGCCTTCGCCTTCGAGGCGAGCCTGCTTGTCGGCCAAAGCCAGGAAACGGCGATCGCCAAGAAGCTCGCCTCCTGGGCGGCCATCCTCGCCGTGCCGACGGCGCTTGCCGGCATCTACGGCATGAATTTCGCCGAGATGCCCGAGCTGCATTTCGAGTACGGCTATCCCACCGTGCTGGTCGCGATCGCGACGATCTGCTCGATCCTGTACTGGCGCTTCAGGAAGAACGGGTGGCTGTGAGAGCAGCAAATGGTGAGTAGCGGATAAGAAAAGGCCCCGGAACGCTTGGCGATCCGAGGCCTTTCTCAATTGCACTGTTTGCTATTCGCTCAGCGCGAGCGGCGGCGCTCCGAGGCCGGCTGGAAGGCGATCTTCGAGTGGTAGCCGCAATAGGGCCCACTCTCACCGGCTTCGTTGCCGCAGAAACTGAAGTCTTCGCTCAGCGGATCGCCGTTCGGCCACTTGCACGTGCGCTCGCTGAGCTGAACCAACTGCAGGCGGCGCGAGATCGGCACGACGACGTTCTCAACCGGGCGGATGTACTGGCGGGCAACCGGCTCGACCTCGAACTGCGCCTGCAGCGCGGTTGCGCCGATGCTGGCGGTTACGGTGCGCGTCGCCGTGACTGTGCGCTGCACAGTCTTGGTCGCGGTCGTTGCCTGCGTCGTCTTCTTCTGACGGGCCGGGGCAGTCGTCGCGCGGCCGCGGCTCGACAATTTCAGGCGGTGAACCTTGCCGATGACGGCATTGCGGCTGACGCCGCCCAATTGCGCCGCGATCTGGCTCGCGCTCAGACCTTCCGACCACAATTTCCTGAGTAGTTCGACCCGCTCGTCAGTCCAATTCATGAGACAGTGCTCCTGATTTAACGCGCAGTACTCGGAATCCTTTTCCGTCCGGGCAAAGCCGGTTGGACACCACATCTATTCGGTGATTATGTCCGCCGCACGAAATCTAGTTATTTCTCAATTACAATTACCGATGCGCTGACTCCGTGACAAGAGTCCGAGAGGGCAGCACGATTCGGTTTTTACGGTTTTCCCCAACTTGCCGAGATAACGTGGCTACGCGGCAACGGGTGGCGTGGAATGCGCTGGCATAAGCGACGTTTTCGTTGACTTCATGGCAGAAAAACCTGATATAGCCGCAGGCCGCCGCTCTGAGGCGGCTTTTTGATTTTCCGGGCTTCGGAGAGACATATAATGAGCGGTTCGGCGCTTTTCGAGACGTTTGCTCGTGCACCTCTGGCTTTCGAGCGAGGTGAGGGTTCCTGGCTGATCACCGAAACCGGCGAGCGATAT
This sequence comes from Aminobacter sp. NyZ550, assembly GCF_025628925.2. Classification (NCBI taxonomy): domain Bacteria; kingdom Pseudomonadati; phylum Pseudomonadota; class Alphaproteobacteria; order Hyphomicrobiales; family Phyllobacteriaceae; genus Aminobacter; species Aminobacter sp. NyZ550. The sequence continues at coordinate 5,298,299 of NZ_CP114190.1, read as the reverse complement.
CTCGATTTTGCTGGTGGCATCGCGGTGAATTCGTTGGGCCACAGCCATCCGCATCTCGTCCAGGCACTGACCGAGCAGGCTGCCAAGCTCTGGCACGTCTCCAATCTGTACCAGATCCCCGGCCAGAGCCGGCTTGGCGAACGCCTGGCCGAAAACTCCTTCGCCGACCGCGTCTTCTTCACCAACTCGGGTGCGGAAGCGCTGGAGTGCGCGATCAAGACGGCGCGCCGCTACCAGTATGTGAAGGGGCATCCCGAGCGTTACCGCGTCATCACCTTCGAGGGCGCCTTCCATGGCCGCACCCTGGCGACAATCGCCGCCGGCGGCCAGGCCAAATATCTTGAGGGCTTCGGTCCGAAGGTCGAAGGCTTCGACCAGGTCGCTTTTGACGACATCGATGCGGCGGAGAAGCTGATCGGACCGGAGACGGCGGCGATCATGCTCGAGCCGGTGCAGGGCGAGGGCGGCATCCGTCCGTTCCCGACCGCATCCCTGAAGCGCCTGCGCCAGCTTTGCGACAAGCACGGCCTGCTCTTGATTTTCGACGAAGTCCAGTGCGGCATCGGCCGGACCGGCAAGCTGTTTGCCCATGAATGGGCCGGCGTCAATCCGGACCTGATGGCGATCGCCAAGGGCATCGGCGGCGGTTTCCCGATGGGTGCCTGCCTGGCCACCGAGGAGGCAGCAAGCGCGATGACTGCCGGCGTGCACGGCACCACCTTTGGCGGCAATCCGCTTGCCATGGCCGTCGGCAATGCCGTGCTCGACGTCGTGCTCGAGGAAGGCTTCCTCGATGAGGTCAGCCGCAAGGCACTGCTGATCAAGCAGGGCCTCGCCGCCGTCGCCGACGAGTTCCCCGACGTGATCGAGGGTATCCGCGGTTCCGGCCTGATGCTCGGTCTCAAATGCACCATGCCCAACACCAAGGTGAACATGGCGCTGCGTGACCACAAGCTGCTTGCGGTGCCCGCAGGTGATAATGTGATCCGCCTGCTGCCGCCGCTGACGACCAGCGACGCGGACATCCAAGAGGCGCTCGCGCGGGTTCGCGCCGGAGCTGCCAGCCTTTCCAAGGCCGCCGCCAGCGGCGGCTGAACCCAAGGAAGTTACATGACCAGCGGGATTCGCCATTTCACCGACCTCTCGGCACTTTCCGGGAGCGACCTTCGCGGGATTCTCGACGACGCAGCCAAGCGCAAGGCGCGCCTGAAAGCCGGCGAGCGATCGAAGCCGCTGGAGGGCAAGGTACTGGCGATGATCTTCGACAAGCCGTCGACCCGCACGCGCATCTCGTTCGATGTCGGCATGCGTCAGCTTGGCGGCGAAACCATCATGCTGACCGGCACCGAGATGCAGCTCGGCCGCTCGGAATCGATCGCCGACACCGCCAAGGTGCTGTCGCGCTATGTCGACGCCATCATGATCCGCACCACCGCGCATGACCGACTGCTCGAGCTGACCGAGAATGCGACCGTTCCCGTCATCAACGGCCTGACCGACGACACCCATCCGTGCCAGCTGATGGCCGATATCCTCACCTTCGAGGAGCATCGCGGCCCGGTGCGCGGCAAGACCTTTGCCTGGACCGGTGACGGCAACAACGTGCTGCACTCGCTGCTCGAGGCTTCGGCCCGCTTCAGCTTCAACGTCAACATCGCCGTGCCCGAGGGCAGCGAGCCGGAGCAGAAGTATATCGACTGGGCCCGCGCCAATGGCGGCAAGGTCATGATCACGCGCTCGCCCGAAGACGCGGTTCGCGGTGTCGACACCATCGTCACCGACTGCTGGGTGTCGATGGGCCAGGAGCATCGCGCCCGCGGCCATAACGTGTTCCTGCCTTATCAGGTCAATTCCGACCTGATGAAGCATGCCAAGCCCGACGCCCTGTTCATGCACTGCCTGCCGGCGCATCGCGGTGAGGAAGTGACCGACGAGGTCATCGACGGCCCGAACTCGGTGGTCTTCGACGAGGCGGAAAACCGGCTGCACGCGCAGAAGGCCGTGCTCGCCTGGTGCCTGGGCGCTTGAATGCGTGATCCCGCGACCCTATCTGGGGCGGGATCATTCAATTATCATCAAAGCCATGTTCTGCGACCGTCGGCGGACCGACCGGGCGCGGAACTCTATAGATGGGATAAGTTCCAGTGACTGACACCGAACGCAAGCTCGGCGAATTCGGGTTCGCCGGCGACGACCATGTCGTTCCATTCCAGGTCGAGCCGCTCGACGTGCGTGGCCGCACCGTCCAGCTCGGCCCGCTGCTCGACCAGATCCTCGGACGGCACGACTATCCCGAGCCGGTGGCCAGGCTCCTGGCTGAGGCCTGTGTGGTCACGGTGCTGCTCGGCACGTCGCTGAAATTCGAAGGCAAGTTCATCTTCCAGACCCGCACTGACGGGCCGGTCGACATGCTGGTCGCCGACTTCACCACGCCGCATTCGCTGCGCGCCTATGCACGCTTCGACGCCGACCGCGTCGATGCGGCGATAGAGGCCGGCATGACCGCGCCCGAGGATCTGCTCGGGAGCGGCGTGCTGGCGCTGACCATCGATCAGGGCGAGCATACCCAACGCTACCAGGGCATCGTCGAGCTCAACGGCATCACGCTGGAAGAGGCGGCGCGCGCCTATTTCCGCCAGTCGGAACAGATCCCCACCGAGGTCAAGCTGTCGGTGGCAAAGCTCGTGCTGCCGGCCGAAGGCGGCCCGCGCGAGCATTGGCGTGCCGGCGGCCTGTTGGCGCAGTTCCTGCCCGACTCGCCCGAGCGCCGGCGCGTGGCCGACATCCATGGCGGCGACGGCGACGAGCGCGACATCGCAGTCCACCCGGACGACAACTCCTGGCAGGAGCTTCTGGCGCTGGTCGGAACCATCGAGCCGACCGAACTGATCGACCCGACGGTCGGCACCGAAAGGCTGCTCTACCGCCTGTTCCACGAGCATGGCGTGGTCGTCTATGACGGCGTTCGCGTCGTCGACGAATGCTCGTGTTCGGGCCAGAAGATCAAGGGCATCCTGCAGGGCTTCACGGCCGAGGAAATCACTGACAGCGTCGAAGACGGCGTCATCCGCGTCGCCTGTGAGTTCTGCTCCAAGTCCTACGAATTCGACCCGGCAGAATTCGCACCGGTACAGTGAAGTCGGGCGCAATGATGCGTCAGTTCAGCCTGGGGCGAGCATCGGGCAAGTCGAGCGAGAAGGCCGGGATGGCGATGTCGAACATCTCGCCCGCCTCGTTGCGCATGGTGTAGCGCCCGACCATGATGCCTGACGGCGTCGAGAGCGGGCAGCCGGACGCATATTGATAGCTGTCGCCGGGATTGAGTTCGGGCTGGTCGCCGACCACGCCCGGGCCGCGCACTTCTTCGACCTTGCCGCTCGCATCGGTGATGTGCCAGTAGCGCGACAGCAACTGGACGAATTCGTCGGAATTGTTCTCGATGGTGACGCGGTAACCCCAGACGTAGCGGTTTTCCGATGGCTCCGACTGGTCCACCAGATAGAAGGGCTCGACCTCGACCGCGATGTTGCGGGTGATTGCGCGATACATATGCTGCGCTCCTTGGCCTGCACGATGACAGAGTCCGCCGCGCGAGGCTGCGGGTCAACTGCTGTTCGACAAAATCACGCCGATTGTGATGAGGCTGTGACGGATCTTACCGCCGGCTTGAACGGCGCTCCCGGTTGCGGAGCGCCGTTGTCCCGGGCGTCTAGCGCGCCGCCTTCAGCGCGTCGCCGATGTCGTTGAGCAGGTCGTCGGCGTCTTCGAGGCCGACCGACAGACGCAGCGTGCCGTCGTCGATGCCGAGCTCGGCGCGGGCCTCGTCGGTGAGGTTCTTGTGCGTCGTCGTCGCCGGATGGGTGATCAGGCTCTTGGCGTCGCCGAGATTGTTCGAGATCAGCACGATCCGCAGCGCGTTCTCGAAGGCGAAAGCGGCTTTCTTGCCGCCCTTGACGTCGAAGCAGATCAGCGTCGAGCCGCCCGACATCTGGCGCTTGACGATGTCGGCCTGCGGGTGGTCGGCGCGGCCCGGATAGATCAGGCGCGACACTTCAGGCTGCTCGGCGAGGAAGTCGGCGATCTTTCCGGCGGTCTCGGTCTGCTGGCGCACGCGCAGCGGCAGTGTCTCCAAGCCCTTGAGCAGCGTCCAGGCGTTGAACGGCGACAGGCTCGGGCCGGTGTGGCGGAAGTAGTCGTGCAGGTTCTCATCGATCCACTTCTTGTCCGACAGGATGACGCCGCCGAGGCAGCGGCCCTGGCCGTCGATGTGCTTGGTGGCAGAATAGACGACGACATGGGCGCCGAGCTCGAGCGGCTTCTGCTGCATCGGCGTGGCGAAGACATTGTCGACGACGAGGCGTGCGCCGATCGAATTGGCAAGGGTCGCGACCGCCGCGATGTCGACGACTTCGAGCGTCGGGTTGGTCGGGCTTTCCAGGAAGAACAGCTTGGTGTTGGGCTGGACCGCCTTTTCCCAGTTCTCGATCAGCGTGCCGTCGACCAGCGTCGCCTCGATGCCATACTTGGGCGCCAGCGTCTCGACGACCCAGCGGCACGAGCCGAACAGGGCACGGGCAGCAACGATGTGGTCGCCGGCCTTCAGGCCGCACAGGATGGCGGCGGTGACGGCCGCCATGCCGGAGGCGGTGGCACGTGCGTCCTCCGCGCCTTCGAGCGCACACATGCGCTTTTCGAACATGTCGACGGTGGGATTGGCGTAGCGCGAATAGATGAAGCCGGGGGTCTCGCCCTTGAAGCGGGCCTCGGCGCTTTCGGCGCTTTCATAGACATAGCCCTGGGTCAGGAAGATCGATTCCGAGGTCTCGCCGAAGCCGGAGCGAAGGCTGCCGCCATGGACGAGGGTGGTCTGGGGTTTCCAGTTACGCTGCTTTTCGGAGCTCATAGCCAAATCCAAATACAAAAAAACCGGCCGCGATAAGTCGCAACCGGTCCACAACGCGGCCCTTTAGCGACTTGTTTAACGTGGCTGCAAGCCGACCGGCCAAATCACCACGGGATAAATGTCCTTTAGACCCGCAGCCTGCTTGCGTCAATTGCGAGGACGACTAAACGTTTTGGGCCACGCACATGAGCCCGGAAACGGTCGGGATCCAGCGGCCCCGGCTCGCTTTTTGGGCTGGCGGCGCTGTAGAGGAGTGAGGCAATTGCGGCAGTCGGGCATTCTTCCAGACCAGGACATCGCGGCGCTGTTTGCGTCGGGCGCGCTCAAGGCGTCGCCGCTCGATGCCGACCAGATCCAGCCGGCGAGCCTCGACCTGCGCCTTGGCGCCATCGCATATCGCGTGCGCGCGTCCTTCCTGCCTGGCCCCAATTCGCTGGTTCAGGCCAAGCTCGACCGGCTCAAGCTGCACGAGATCGACCTGAGCAATGGCGCGGTGCTGGAGACGGGCTGCGTCTACATCGTGCCGCTGCTGGAGAGTCTTGCTTTGCCTGCCGAAATATCGGCCTCGGCCAACCCGAAGAGCTCGACCGGCCGCCTCGACATCTTCACCCGTGTCATGACCGACCATGGCCAGGAGTTTGACAAGATTCCCGCCGGCTACAGCGGCCCGCTCTATCTTGAGGTCAGCCCGCGCACCTTCCCGATCGTCGCGCGCAAGGGTTCGCGCCTGTCGCAGATCCGCTTCCGCAAGGGAAATGCGCTGTTGTCGGAAACCGAGCTCAACGCGCTGCACCTGTCCGACCGGCTGGTGGCGATCGATCCGCCAAACATTTCGGGGGGCGGCATCGCGCTGTCGATCGACCTTGCCGGTGCGCCCGGCAGCATCGTCGGTTATCGTGGCAAGCACCATACCGGCCTCGTCGACGTCGACAAGCGCGCCGCCCAGAAGGTCGTCGACTTCTGGGAGCCGATCTACAATCATGGCGCCGAGGAATTGGTGCTCGACCCGGACGAGTTCTACATCCTGGTGTCGCGCGAGGCTGTGCATGTGCCGCCGCTCTACGCCGCCGAAATGACGCCGTTCGACCCGCTGGTCGGCGAGTTCCGCGTCCACTATGCCGGCTTCTTCGATCCAGGCTTCGGCCATTCCGGCGCCGGCGGCACCGGCAGCCGCGCCGTGCTCGAGGTACGCAGCCACGAAGTGCCGTTCATCCTGGAACACGGCCAGGTCGTCGGCCGCCTCGTCTACGAGCACATGCTGGCACGCCCGAAAGCGCTTTATGGCACCGACCTCGGCTCCAACTATCAGGCTCAGGGACTGAAGCTCTCAAAGCATTTCCGTACGGACTGACCTTAGGTCAGGGCCTGCCGACCTTAGTCTGCTTGTCCATTTCAAGCCGCTGTGCTTGGCTGCGGGCAGGGACGCCCGACATAAGGGTGCCCGGCAAATGGAGAGGATCATGCAGATTTCGTGGAAGTTCGCTTGCGCTGCTTCGCTGGCAGCGCTGTTGTCTGCGGCGGGCGGTGCCTCGGCGCAGGACGCAACAAAGCTCAAGATCGCCACAGAGGGCGCCTATCCGCCCTTCAACAATCTGAGCGCCGACGGCAAGCTCGTCGGCTTCGACGTCGACATCGCCAATGCGCTGTGCGCTCAGATGAAGGTCGAATGCGAGATCGTCGCCCAGGATTGGGACGGCATCATTCCGGCGCTGCAGGGCAAGAAGTTCGACGCCATCGTCGCCTCGATGACCATCACCGAGGAACGCAAGAAGCAGGTTGCCTTCACCAACAAATATTACACCACGCCGCTGGCGCTGATTGCGCTCAAGACCTCCGAGTTGACCTCACCGGAGCCCGATGCGCTGAAGGGCAAGTCGGTGGGCGCACAGGCCTCGACGACGCAGAGCATCTATGCAGAGGACCACTATGCCAAGGCCGGCGCCGACGTGAAGCTCTATCCGACGCAGGACGAGGCCGTGGCCGACCTGACCAATGGCCGCCTCGACGCCGTCGTCGCCGACAAGTTCGTGCTCGTCGACTGGATGAAGACCACCGGTCAGGATTGCTGCAAGATGATCGGCGATCTCAAGGGCACCGAATCCGAGACCGGCATTGCCGTCCGCCTCGATGACACCGCCTTGCGCGACAAGCTTAACGCCGCGATTGACGCCATCTACAAGGACGGCACCTACGCCAAGATCAACGCGAAGTATTTTGACTTCGATATTTATGGCGCGGATTGATCGCTGATACCTGAACACCGAAGGCCGGGCGCTTGCGTCCGGCCTTTTCGTATCCGGAGCAGGCGTCGCAAGACGCATGTGCTAGCACCCGCCTCGGATTGGCTGCGGGCAGGGCGAAAATCCTGCTGCAAAAAATGGAGCGGGTAGCGGGAATCGAACCCGCGCGTTCAGCTTGGGAAGCTGACAGGCTACCATTACATCATACCCGCGCGGGCACTTGGTTAGCATTCGCCTTGCGGGCAGGCAATCGGGAAACGTGTTGTACCAGTACCGACGCAATTCGGCTGCTGCGCCGGGCGACGTTATTTGTGCTTCCGCAGGATCGACAGCGCTTTGCGCAGCTCGGACAGTGCAATCTCGCCATAGGCGCGCTGCTTGAGCTTCCCGCCATATCCGGCGCGGAGGATCTTTCGTGCCTGGCTGCCGGAAAAGCGGGCAAGGATTTCACGGCAAAAGACACGCGAGCGAAACTCGGCCGCCAGTGTTGGTGCATTTGCCAGGAAGACCGCGAACACCTTGCGGTCGCCGTAGAACCTGCGCAGTCGCTTGGGTGTTTCGCGGGTGATGAGATCCAGCACCGACCAGTAGCCGCCGTCGAGCATCCAGGCATATCTGCCTGCATTGGCCAGGAGAAAATCGATATCGGTCAGCGTCGCTTCCTCGGCGAGCCGGTAGTATTCCGGCGTCCCGGACCGAAGCCAGGGCGAGCTTTCATGGTTCGAGAAGGCGTTTTCCCCATGCAGCCTGTAGCCTGACAGAACGACATCGATAAGGGCGCTGCCGCCAAAGCCATGGCACATGAAGTTGAAGTAGCCGTCCGCCGCCCGCATGTGTCTGGCTTCGCCGCCGCGCCGGACCAGCCGCAAGTGCGACGCCCGGTACATGTTTGCCGTACCGGGACTCCATTGCCAGCCGCTTGCCCACCTCGGCACGAGAACGGTCCGCGCCGACAGTTGCTGGAAGTGCTGCTGTGAGACGGTCGGCAGCCGGAAGACGGACGCTTCGGCATGCAAGTTTCGCGTCTGGCTCTGGCTGTCGACGGCGCCGCCGCCAGCGACAGCCAGGATGTTTCCCAGCGCGTCCGTTTCCGCGACGCTGGACGAGGTGAAGGCAACGCTTTGCCGCAGCGCCAGGTGAGCCTGGACATGCATCGACGCGTAGGTCGACAGCAGCACATCGTCGGCATCGACGAAGCTGACGAAGCCGCCCTTGATCTTGTCGAGCGACCAGAATGCCGCGCCAAGCTGGCCGAGATTTTCCGGCAGCGTTTCGATACGGAAGCGACTGTCATTGCCGACATGTCTGGCGATGACCTCGACGCTGTCGTCGGTCGAGCCATTGTCGATGACCAGGCACTCAAAATTGGGGTAGTCCTGCGCCTTGATCGAGTCGATCGTCGCACCGACGTAGCGGCCATAGTTCCAGGCGATGACGACGAAGCTGACCAAGGGCGGCTTGATCGACCCGCCGGAGGCCTCGTCGATGCTCCGCCCGCCGATGGTGAAACCTGAAGCGGCATCGCGGGACGGGCTCCAGGTCTTGCGGACGATCACCTGGTAGTCGTTGTGCAGGACCTCGTACTCTCCTGCTCTTGCCTGGAGAAAGGCGTCGATGCCGGGCTTTGGGCGCTCGGCGGCCGGCTTGGCCGGCTGCCACAGATAGTCGTCCAGGATCATGATGCCGCCCGAGGCAAGCAGGTCCCAGCTCTGCTGGGCGTCGGTGAAAGCCGAGGCGGCATGGTGGTCGCCGTCGACATAGACGACGTCGAAGCGGCGCGACTCGCGCTGCAGTTCCGACAGCGCCTCGATCGAGAAGGCCTTCAGCTTTTCGAGCCGGTCGGAAAAGAGCTTCGTGTTGGCATCGAAGCGTGCCTCGACTTCGCTCATGTCGGTGTGATGGCGCGAGCCGGGTGTCCTGTGCTCGACGCTGCCCTCGAATGTGTCGATGCAGGTCAGATGGCAATTAGGCAGGAACTTCAGGAAAAACAGCGCCGAGCGGCCCTCGAAGGAGCCAATTTCCAGAACCCGCAGCGGCTCCTGCGCGCGCTCGCGCAGCAGCTTTTCCCAGATCGGGATGTGGTGGGATGTCCAGTCCCTGCTGAAAGCGCTGCCGTCGAAATAGTTCATTCAAACGCGCCTATTGGCCTGGAAATGCCGAACTTGTAGAAACATGAGCGACATTGCATGAGCTTGCCCGCCAAGCAATGCCTGTAGCGAAAGCAGAGGCCGACATGCGTCCAGAAAAGCGGGTACTGGTTACAGGTGGAGCGGGTTTTCTTGGCTCGCATCTTTGCGAACGGCTTCTCGCGGCAGGGACGCATGTCTTGTGCGTCGACAATTTCTACACCGGTGCGCGCGCCAATGTCGCACACCTTGCCGAACATTCCCGTTTCGAATTGATCGAGCACGACGTCTGCCAGCCGCTTTTTGTCGAAGTCGACGAGATCTACAACCTGGCCTGTCCGGCGTCGCCCATCCATTACCAGCGCGATCCGGTGCAGACCACCAAGACCAGCGTGCTCGGCGCCATCAACATGCTTGGCCTCGCCAAGCGTCTAGGCGCCAGGATCCTCCAGGCCTCGACATCGGAAGTCTATGGTGACCCGGCCGTCCACCCGCAGGACGAGAGCTACTGGGGCAACGTCAATCCGATCGGCCCGCGCTCGTGCTACGACGAGGGCAAGCGCTGCGCCGAAACGCTGTTCTTCGACTACCGGCGACAACACGATCTGGAGATCAAGGTCGCCCGCATCTTCAACACCTATGGCCCGAGGATGCAGCCCGATGACGGGCGCGTCGTCTCCAACTTCATCATGCAGGCGTTGCGCGGCGACAGCATCTCGATCTTCGGCGGCGGCACGCAGACGCGGTCGTTCTGTTATGTCGACGACCTCGTCGACGGCCTGATCAGGCTGATGGCCTCTCCACGCGATTTCACCGGACCGGTCAATCTGGGCAACCCGGAGGAGTTTTCGATGATCGAGCTCGCCCGCGCGGTTCTGGCCGAGACGGGCAGCAGGTCGCGGCTCGAGTTCTTGCCGTTGCCCGAGGATGATCCGAAGCAGCGGCGGCCCGACATCACCTTGGCCGGCACTCTCGGCTGGCGACCCGCCACGCCGCTGGAGCAGGGCCTTCAGCGCACGGTTGCCTATTTCCAGGAACTGATGGACGCTCAACCGCACATCAAGGACGGTGGCGTGGTGGCTGCTGCTTCCTGAGCGCGACTGGCGACGGCCTAGGCGCGCCCGTTGCTGCGCTCGGCGACGTCCTTCGCCTGCACCGAACCGCCCTTGGCCAGTTCGACCATATCAGCGAGCAACTCGACCTGATCGAAAAAGCAGACGCGGCCGCGGCCGTCCTGCTTGGCGCGGTAGAGGGCGGCGTCGGCGCGCTTGAAGTAGGTACCGATGTCGCTGCTGTCGTTGCCGATCAAGGTGACCCCGACGCTGGCGCCGATGGAAATCTGGTGACCGCCGATGTCGTAGGGTGCGCAGAGCGCCTCGACGATGCGGCAGCCGAGCGAAACCGAAGCGTCCGGTTGTCGGCTGTCATTCTGGATGACGGCGAATTCGTCGCCGCCGAGGCGCACGAGGCAATCCGCCACGTCGACACAGCCGCGCAGCCTGTCGGCGACCACGCACAGCAGCGCGTCGCCGACAGGGTGGCCGAGCGTGTCGTTGACCTGCTTGAACAGGTCGAGGTCGAGGCAGAGCAGGGCGCGGGCGCGGCCATCCCGGACATTGCCGACCGCCAGTTCGAGCTGCTGGCGAAACAGGATGCGATTGCCGAGCCCGGTCAGCGTGTCGTGATGCGCCAGATAGGCGATGTCGGCCTGCGCGCGCTTGCGTTCGTCGATGTCCTCTAGCAGCCCGACCCATTCGATGATGCGCCCGTCTGTGTCGAACACCGGGGCACCTTGCGAGCGAACCCAGAGCCAGCGTCCGTCGCTGACCTTGAGACGGAACTCGACATCGAGCGGCGTGTTTTGCTTGAGCGCCTCGGCCCAGGCGGCGGAGGTAATCGGGCGATCGTCGGGATGGATGGCGTTGGTCCACTCCTGGCCCTCGACCTCGCTTTCCGGCCGGCCGGTGAGTTGCTCCCAGCCGGTCGCGAGGCCAGCGCTGCCATCCCCGTCGCGACGCCACAGCACAATGGCACCCGTTTCGGCGATGGTGCGATAGCGGCGCTTTTCGCTGCGCAGGGCATTTTCGGCCCTGGTAAAGCTCTGGCGCAGGATCTCGAATTCCTGGATTGAGGATGGGGCAACCGAGGCCGCCTCCGTCTCCTGTCCATCGGCGATGGCATTGCTGTAGCGGGCCAGCGCCTGCACAGGCTGCAGGATGCGTTTGCCGAGCCACATCGCCACGCAGACGGCAAGCAGCAGGCTCATGCCTGCACCCAACATCAGATTGAACATCGGGTCGCGCCAGCGCGCGTCGAATACGGTCGTCGATTCACCGACGATGATCACCCAGCCCGGTGTGCCAGCCAGCTTCTGGAAAGACAGGATGATCGGCAGGCCTTCAATGGTTTTTGCCGCAAAAAGTCCGGCATTGGTTCCAAGCGCCTCCAGTTTGGGCCAGTCCGGAGCGACTTGGCCAATGAACCGGCTGGCGTCACGCGAACGTGCGAGAATGCGCCCGTTGCCGTCGGTGACGGCCACCAATATGTCGGTCGGCGCGCGCTTGCCGCGCTGCAAGGTCTGGATAAGGTCTTGAGGTGACGTCGACATGACGTAGGCAGCGCCCCCGCGCTTGCCCGGAGGGGCGGGCACAGCCAGCACGAGGCGCGGCTCGTTGCCTGTGGTAAGCACATTCGAGACAACGTTCGCCTGCGTACTCATGGCAAGCACTGCGGCATCCGCCGCCGCGTTCGACCTGGCGCGCAAGGCCGGGACGCGATCGTTGGCGATCAGCGCCACATTGTTGTCGGCGCCGAGCACCCACAGTTCCGGCTCAGGGAGCGGTTCGGGATCGGGAATCTCACGATGTTGCGCCAGCACCGACATGTTGGCGAAGCGGCTGCTCAGCTCTCCTTCGATGGCATTGGCCAGCGTGCGAGCGGTGTCGTTCAAGCGCGCGACTGCCGCATCCCTGTAGGCGCTTCCGGCAGACCAGACCGCAACAGCCGATACTGCGACCACGGGAAGCAGGCAGGCCAACGCCAAGGCGATGAGGTAGCTGTTGAGACCGCGTTTGGCTTGCGAGTTCTTCTCCATTCCCACCGCGCGCTCAACTCCCGACGATCCATCAGAAGTTGCTAATCGCCCGAGAATGTTTTCCAAAAGGTCAACGCGGATGTATCGTCCTGCGTGAAATGTCTGCCGATCACATGAATCGCAGGTTGTGCAGCGCGGGTGGCATTCGGCGTCAGCACCTTGAAGCGCGTGGCGCAATCACGATATGCCTGATGGCTCGAATCGCAGGAGATCGAACTTGTCCGGATTGACGCGCTTTCTCGGCGACACCCCGCTCAGGGTGTTCATCAAGCTGCTGGTCATCTCCTTCCTCGTCGGCATCGTCATGTCAGCCTTCGGCTGGTCGCCCTTAGACGTGATCTACGGCATCCGCGATTTCTTCGTCGACATCTGGCGCATGGGCTTCCGCGCCGTCGATCGCTTCCTCGGCTACTTCCTGCTGGGTGCCGCGATCGTCGTGCCGGCATTCATCATTCTGAGGCTGTTCAGCTACCGCAAATAGCTGCCGCCCCGTCTGGCATGATCTTTTCCGAAACGCGATTGATGCGTTTCGGGGCCATGCTCAGGCGAAGGCGGCCGCCGTTTCGAACAGGATGGCGTGGCGGGCGGCAAGGGCTGCGACATCGGTCGAATAGCCGCCGCCGATCACCCCGCACAATGGCACGCCACGTCCGCGAAAGTGCCCAATGACGAGACGCTCGCGCCGGCGCAGCCCCTCGTCGCTCAGCGCTAGACGGCCAAGCCGATCCTCGCGATGCGGATCGACGCCGGCATTGTAGAAGACGATGTCCCATCTGCCGTGTCGTGACAGGCCGGCAAGGGCGTCGGTGAGAGCATCCAGATAGGCATCGTCGCCGGTCTTGTCGGGCAAGCCGATGTCGAGGCACGAGGCGACCTTGCGCACCGGGTAGTTCTTTTCGGCATGCATCGAGAAAGTGAACACCGAAGGAGTGCTGGCAAGGATCTCGGCGGTGCCGTCGCCCTGATGCACATCGAGATCGACAACCAGGATGTTCTCGACCTGCCCATCTTCGAGTAGCGCCAGTGCGGCGACGGCGACGTCGTTGAAGGTGCAGAAGCCGGCGCCCTGGGCGCGGCGGGCATGGTGACTGCCGCCGGCGGCGTTGCAGGCGATGCCATGGCCGAGTGCCAGCCGTGCCGAAGCCAGCGTGCCACCTGCGGCGAGCTGGGCGCGCCGCGACACGCGCTCACCGACAGGAAAGCCGATCTCGCGCTCGATATGGTGCGGCACCGTGCAGGTCAGCACTTGGTCGACATAGGTAGCGTCATGCGCAAGCCTGAGATAGTGCGGCGCGATCGGTTCGGCCCGGTTGAGCCCGCTGGTCAGGCCGAGGGCTTCGAGCCGTGCCATCAGCGCCGTGTATTTGCCCATCGGGAAGCGGTGGTCGGCGGCAAAGCCGGCATCGTAGTCGGGATGGCTGACGATCTGAAGCGGCATGGAGGGGTGCTGAACCAGGAGGGCGAAATCGATTGTTGCCGTAACTTAAATGGTTGCGGGCGTTGGGGAAACCGGGGCATGTGCCCTAGGGAGATTCGGCAACTGGGAGGACTTTCGTTGGAATACGCATCGCCAGAGGGCCGCGTGACGCCTTTTTCCGTCACCAACCGCTCGGTGTTGGCGATTGCCGTGCCAATGACCCTGGCCTATCTGACCACGCCTTTCATCGGCCTTGTCGGCACCGGCGTCGTCGGGCAGTTCGGTGATGCCGCCCTGCTCGGCGGCCTGGCAGCCGGTGCTGTCGCCTTCGATGTCGTCTTCACCAGCTTCAACTTTCTGCGTGCCGGCACGACGGCGCTGGTGGCGCAGGCTTTCGGCCGCGGCGATGCCTCCGAAGAGCAGGCGGTGTTCTGGCGCGCCGTGGTGATCGCCCTGATTGCCGGCATCGTGCTGGCGCTGACTGCACCACTGACCTCGCTTGCCGGGCAGTGGTTCATGCAGGCCGAGCCGCGCGTCAACGAGACGCTCGACCACTATGTCCGTATCCGCATGCTGGGCGCGCCCTTTGCCCTGATCAACTACGCCATCCTCGGCTACATCCTCGGGCGGGGCGAGGGCAGTTTCGCGCTGTTTCTGCAAGCGACGCTCAATGGCGTCAACATCGTCGTCTCCATCCTGCTTGGGCTGCATTTCGGCTGGGGCGTCGAAGGTGTTGCCTGGGCCGCCGTTGCCGGCGAGCTTGCCGGCATGATCATCGGACTGGCGGTGCTGCTGCGGCGTTTCGGGCGCGAGCCCAGGCTGGCGCGCCGGCGCATCTTCGATGCCGCCGCGTTCAAGCGACTGTTCGTGCTCAACCGCGACATCATGATCCGCTCTTTGTCGCTGCTCATAGCCTTCGCGCTGTTCACCCGCCAGGGCGCCCAGTTCGGCACGGTGACCCTTGCGGCCAACGCGGTGTTGATGAATTTCTTCATCGCTGCCGGCTTCTTCCTCGACGGCTTTGCCGCCGCTGCAGAACAGCTCGCTGGCCGCGCCGTTGGCGCGCGCTACGAGCCGGCTTTCCGCAAGGCGGTCTATCTCTGCTCGATCTGGGGCTTTGCGCTGGCCGGCACCATGACGGCGGCACTCATGATCTTCGGCGCCGACCTGATCGCGTTGATCTCGACGGCCGAGGACGTGCGCGCCGCGGCCATCGCCTTCCTGCCCTGGGCGGCATTCACCGCGCTGAGCGGCGTGCTTGCCTTCCAGATGGACGGCATCTTCATTGGCGCCGCCTGGTCGCGCGATATGCGCAACATGATGGTGATCTCGTTGCTGGTGTTCATCGCGGCACTTGCGGTGCTGCCCTCAGCCTACGGCAATGCCGGGCTATGGGCAGCCCTGCACCTGTTGCTGATCGTGCGCGGCCTGTGCCTGCTGGCGATCCTGAAGCCCAGGGCGCGGGCAACGTTTCAGAGCGGTGTCGCGGCCCACTGATCGAGCTTGCTGTCACGCAGCTCGGAGATGCTCTTGAGGCCTTCGCGCGCAGCAAAGTCGGACATGCCGCGCACGATGCGCGCCGGCAGCGACGGGCCTGCATAGACCATGCCGGTGTAGAGCTGGACGAGGTCGGCGCCGGCACGGATCTTCTCCAGTGCCGTGCCAGTCGAGTCGACACCGCCGACGCCGATGATGGCGCGCTGCGGGCCAAGCAGCTTGCGCATGCGCGCAAGAACCGCCGTCGAGCGCGCGAACACCGGCTTGCCTGACAGGCCGCCGGTCTCGCCGGTGTGGGCCGGGCTGCGCAGCGCAGGCCTCGTGATGGTGGTGTTGGAGACGATGACGCCGTCGATCGCCTTTTCGGTCACTTCGGCCGCGATGTCTTCGAGCTCTGCCTCGTGCAGGTCGGGCGCGATCTTGAGGAAGATCGGAACAGCATGGCCAGCTTCGGCGCGGGCGATCATGACGCTGGCCAGCAACTCGGCGAGCTGTTCGCGTGCCTGCATGTTGCGCAGACCGGGCGTGTTGGGCGACGAAATGTTGACCGTGAGATAAGAGGCATGGCGGGCGAAGCGCTTCACGCCGAGCACATAGTCACCGATGCGGTTTGTGCTGTCCTTGTTGGCGCCGATGTTGACGCCGACGATACCGGGCCGGCCGGCGCGGGCAATGAGGCGCTTTTCGCAGGCGTCATGGCCTTCATTGTTGAAGCCGAGCCGGTTGATGACGGCATCGTCCTCGACGAGGCGGAAGATGCGCGGCTTGGGATTGCCAGCCTGCGGCAGCGGCGTCACCGTGCCGATCTCGGCGAACCCGAAGCCGAGCCCGAGCAAGGCGTCCGGTACCTCCCCGTTCTTGTCGTAGCCGGCTGCCATGCCGAGCGGATTGGGAACGTCGAGCCCGGCGATCTTCAGCCGCAGGCGGGCATCACGCGGGGCGCGGCCGCCGACCGGCAGGCCGCAGCGCAGCGCCTTGATCGACATCCCGTGTGCGGTCTCGGCATCGAAGCTGAACAGCAGATGCCGGCCAAGACGGTCGAATGCGCTCATGCTTCAAGCTCCGGAAAATCGTGGGCGCCGGCGGCGTTGAGCGGCAGGGGGCGAACCCATTTGGCGGCGCTGGCCTCGAGCTGGGCATAGAGATGCGGGAATAAGGCGCCGCCGCGCGAGACCTCGTATCTCAGCGCCGGGCCGAGGCGCTCGGCGTCGATGGCAATGAGCAGCAGGTCGGCCTGCCCAGTGAAGTGTTTGGCGGCGGTTTCCACCACCTGTTCAGCAGTCGAGAAATGGATGAAGCCGTCGGCGAGATCGATCGGCGCGCCGGTGAAGATGCCGCTGCGTTCGGCCTCGCGCCACATCGCTTCGGGACAGATCTTGTAGATGGTCTTCGTCATACGGGCGCTATAGGCTGAAAGCATGATGCGGGAAAGGGCAGCTTTCATTGCCCACCGCAATTTGGGCCCATTGCTTTCAGACAATGCGCACCGTCCGCGAATGGAGACAGCTATGCGCCGCGCTTTTTTGATGCTCATTCCCTTCATCGCCGGCCTCGGTGCCGGACCGGCGCTGGCCGCCGAAACGCAGCGCTACCAGATGGAAAAGACCGACAAGGGATATGTCCGCATGGACACCCAGACCGGCGAGATGTCGATCTGCGAGGAACGCGACAATCAGCTGGTCTGCAAGCTGGCCGCCGACGAGCGATCGGCCTTGCAGGACGAGCTCGGCCGCGTGCAGTCCGAACTGAAGGCGCTCGATGAACGCATCGTGAAACTCGAGAACTCGCTGACAGCCCAATTGGAATCGAAACTGCCGACCGAGGAAGAGTTCCAGAAGAGCATGGGCTACATGGAGCGCTTCTTCCGCAGCTTCATGGGCATCGTCAAGGACATGGAAAAGGAAGACCAGGCGCCACAGATGGCGCCCGCACCGAACAAGACCTGAGCGGATTTTGTGCCTTGGCGGCCTGAAAGTTGAGCATGAACGGCCAACTCACCGGGCGATTTGACTTTAGCTGCTTGAAAAGACGCCACCGGGCCGCATAATCACGGCCGACGGTCCAAGACGCACAGAACGGTCGGGGCCTCGGGAGGGATATTTGCCAGCAGGCCACAAGTTCGTCATCGCGGACGACCATCCGCTGTTCCGCGGCGCTCTCAAACAGGCTATTGCCGGGCTGGCCGACGTGTCGAGCGTGCTCGAGGCCGGCGACTTCGAGAGCGTCAAGGCGATCGTTGCGGCGAATGAAGACATCGACATCGTGCTGCTCGACCTGTCGATGCCCGGCGCTTCGGGGCTCTCCGGTCTGATCTCGCTGCGGGGCATCCATGCGACCGTGCCCGTCGTCATCGTCTCGGCCCATGACGACCCCGAAACCATCCGCCGCGCGCTCGAGCTCGGCGCTTCCGGCTTCATCTCCAAGTCGGCGAGCATGGACGACATCCGCAACGCCATCGAGGCAGTGCTGTCGGGCGAAATATCGGCCCCCGGTGACATCGACCTTGGCGTCGAGCGCGATCCCGAAATCTCCGACCTGATCAAGCGCCTGCAGTCGCTGACGCCGCAGCAGACGCGTGTGCTCGGCATGCTGGCGGAGGGCCTGCTCAACAAACAGATCGCCTACGAGCTAGGCGTCTCGGAAGCGACGATCAAGGCGCATGTTTCGGCGATCCTGCAGAAGCTCGGCGTCGACAGCCGCACCCAGGCCGTCATCCTGTTGTCCAAGATCGGCGGCGAGCCGCGCCCGGCGGCGTGAGCATCCCGAAACGCGGACGCCGGTTTTCGGCATAGATCATGTTCGCAAAGCGGGGTCACTCGGCGGCGTGGGCCATGCGCCGCATCCGGTTCATCATCGAACGCAGGACAGCGGGCTTCAGCGGCTTGTTGAGCACGGCGACATCGAGCTGGTCGGCTGCGGCGCGCACCTCGTTGGAACGGTCGGCGGTGATCAGCACGGCAGGTGTCGCTTCGCCATAGACCGTGCGCAGCGAGCGAATGACGTCGAGACCGTTTTCGCCGTCGAGATGATAGTCGGCGAGGATGATTTCCGGTGCCGGTCCGTCGGGCTCGCCGGCGATGAATGCAGCCGTTCCCGAATAGGTGCGCACCTCGCAGCCCCAGCCTTCAAGCAATAGCCGCATGCCTTCCAGGATGCGGGCGTCGTTGTCGATGCAGACGACCGTCAGGCCGTTCAGCGCGGCCGCGGCCTGGATGCGCGGCCGGGCAGCCGCCGCCGCTGGCAGTTCCTCGGCAGTGGTGACGGGCAGGATGACCGAGAAGCGGGTGCCCTTGCTCTTGTGCGACTCGATCTGGATCTCGAGCTTCAGCACGCGCGCGATGCGGTCGACGATCGACAGGCCGAGCCCGAGGCCCTGGGCTTCGCGCATGCCGTCGTCGAGGCGGGTAAATTCGTGGAACACGGTGCCGAGCTTGTCTGAGGCGATGCCGATGCCGCTGTCGATGACCTGGATTTCGGCAAGCTCGCCGCGCCGCCTGACGCCAACGACGACGCGGCCGGTGCGGGTGTATTTGATGGCGTTGGAGACGAGGTTCTGGATCAGCCGGCGCAGCAGGTTGCGGTCGGTGTTGACGGTGAGCGTCGACGGCACGATCACCAGTTCGAGATCCTTGGCGCGGGCCATGGGCAGGAAGTCGGTGCCGATCTGGCGCAACAGCCCATCGAGGCGAAAAACGGTTTCCGCAGGCTTCATCGCACCCGCATCGAGGCGCGATATGTCGAGCACGGCACCGAGGATGGTCTCGACGGATTCGAGCGAGGATTCGATGTTGCGCGCAGCGATGCCGGCATTGCCCTTGCCGGCCTTCTCGATCAGCGACGAGCAGTAGAGGCGGGCGGCGTTGAGCGGCTGCAGGATGTCGTGTCCGGCAGCCGCGAGGAAGCGCGTCTTGCCGAGATTGGCCTCCTCGGCCAGCATCTGCGCCTGGGCGAGTTCCTCGTTGACGCGGGTAAGCTCGGCGGTGCGGCTCTTGACGCGCTGCTCCAAAGACTCGTTGGCGCGCTTGAGCGCGAGGTCGGCGGCGACGCGCGCGGAGATATCGGTATAGGTCGCGACGATGCCGCCGTCGGGCATCGGGTTGGAGCTCATTTCGATGATCCGGCCGCTGGTGGTCAGTTCGATCTGCCAGGGGCCGCCGAAGCTGGTCAGCCTGTCGAGCGTTCTGAGCCGCGACGTCGGCGGGATGTCGCCGCGGGCGACAAGATAGGCAAGGATGCGGTCGATCGAGACGCCGACCTGGCCCATCTCGTCGGGCAGGTCGAACAGCGAGCGGTACTGACGGTTCCAGCAGATCAGCCGGAAATCCTGGTCGAAGACGGTGATGCCCTGTTCCATCTGGTCGAGTGCGATCTGCAATAGGTCGCGGTTGTGCTGCAGCGCCTCCGTGGCGTCGTCGAGCAGGCGGAACGTGTCCTTGGCCGAGTTGTCGCCGCGCTTGAACAGCAGGGACAGGATCAGCCGTGCCGACGAGGAGCCGACGGCACTTGCCATCAGTTGCTCGGAGAAGCGGATGACGTCCATGCCGGCGGGGTCGTTGCCATTCAGCTTGCTGCCGCTGTCGCGCTCGAAACTCTGGAAAGAACGTTCGGTGCGCTCGACGCCGAGATATCTGGAGATGGTGTCCTTGAGGTCGTTGACGGTGATCGCCGTGCGGAAGCGGCGCAGCGACGGCATCGGGCTCGAGTCGCGCGGCACGAAGATCGAGGCCTGGATACGCTCGAGCGGCACCGAGGCGCGCGACAGCGAGCCGAGGACGAGGAACAGCGTGTTGATCGCCAGGCTCCACAGCACGCCGTGGTTCAGCGGTTCGGCCGAGGTGCCGAATAGCGCCTGCGGCCTGAGTGCCTCGATGCCGAACAGGCCCTCGGAGAGGATCGCCGTATCCGGCGAAGCGAGCGTCGGCAACAGCAGCGTGTAACACCACATAGCGATGCCTGCGGCCATGCCGAGCGCTGCGCCCCTTGCATTGGCGCGGCGCCAGATCAGGCCGCCGATGAAGGAGGGCGCGAACTGCGCGATCGCCGCGAACGACATCAGGCCGATCGAGGCGAGGCGCGTGTTGGTGGTGCTCTCGCGATAGTAAAGGAAGGCGACGAACAGGATGATGAAGATCGAGGCGCGGCGGATGTTGAGGATGATCGCCGACCAGTCCTCGGTGTCGCCGGCCTTCAATTTGACCAGCCGGCGCACGAAGATCGGAATGACGAGATCGTTGGAGATCATGATCGACAGCGCCACGCTTTCGACGATGACCATGGCGGTTGCCGCCGAGAGGCCGCCGATGAAGGCGACCATGGCGAGGAAGTCGTGGCCTTTGAACAATGGCAGCGACAGGACGTAGAGGTCACCTGTGGTGGCCGTGCCGACCACGGCCAGACCGGCAAAGGCTATCGGCAGCACGAACAGATTGATTGCCACGAGATAGGCGGGGAAGACCCATGTCGCCTTGCGCAGCTCGTCTTCGCTGCGGTTCTCGACGATCATCACGTAGAACTGCCTCGGCAGCATCACGATGGCAAAGCCGCTTATGCAGGTGACCACCAGCCAGGTGCCGAGCGAGGTGCCATAGCTCATGGCATCGCCGACCTGTTCGGTGGCGCCGAAGCTGTTCAGCATGTCGCCGGGGCCGTCGAACAGCGCAAAGGTGACGAACAGGCCGACGGCGAGGAAGGCGACGAGCTTGACGATCGACTCGACCGCGACCGCCAGCACCAGCCCGTTCTGGTGTTCGGTGGCGTCGGCATGGCGGGTGCCGAACAGGGTGGCAAACAGTGCCAAGAGCAGCGCCACGATCAGCGAGATGTCGCTGACGAAGGGATCGAAGGATGGCGGCGAGCCGGTGTAGTGCTCGACCATCAGACTGACCGAGCCCGATATCGCCTTGAGCTGGAGCGCGATGTAGGGGATGGCGCCGACCGTGGCGATCAGGGTGGCGATCGAGGCGACGGAAAAGCTCTTGCCGTAGCGGGCGCCGAGGAAGTCGGCGATCGACGTGATCTTCTCGGCCTTGGCCAGCTTGATGATGCGGCTGAGCAGCGGGAAGCCGAACATGAACACCAGCACCGGGCCGACATAGATGGCGAGGAATTCGAGCCCGCGCTCGGATGCCAGCCCGACCGAGCCGAAGAAGGTCCAGGACGTACAGTAGATGGCGAGGCTGAGCGCGTAGATGAACGGTCGCGGCCGGCCCGGGCCCCAGTTCGCGGCCCGGCGGTCACCGATGCTCGCAATGGCGAACAACAGCGTCACATAGGCGACGGCGATGAGGACGACGGCCAGGCCCTGCACTCTTGGTTCTCACTCCCTCGGAAATGTCTGTTTCCGATGCAGTGAGGCAATCACAGCTGCGCCGGCATGTCCATTATCCTTGTCTCCTAGACTGGCCGCGTCGGCGCTTGCGGGGCGGGGTTTTGCAACCGGCGGTTTTTGCTATGGTGACGCTGTGCGGCGACGGTTGGCGGGGAACGATTCGCCTTTTTGCAGATCGTGAACGGAGGGTTCAATGCTAAAGGAATTCCAGGAATTTATTGCCAAGGGCAATGTGATGGATCTCGCGGTCGGCGTGATCATCGGCGGCGCCTTCGGCCTTATCGTTTCCTCGCTTGTCGGGGACATCATCATGCCGATCGTCGGTGCGATATTCGGCGGGTTTGACTTCTCGAACTACTTCCTGCCGCTGTCGTCGTCGGTGACGGCCGTGTCGCTTGAGGAAGCCAAGAAGCAGGGCGCGGTGTTTGCCTATGGCAACTTCTTCACTGTCGTCATCAACTTCCTGATCCTTGCCTGGATCATCTTCCTGATGGTCAAGGGCGTGAACACCATGCGCAAGCGCCTGGAGAAGCAGAAGGCGGCCGAGCCGGCCGGTCCTCCGCCCGCCGATGTCGCGCTGCTGACCGAAATCCGCGACCTGCTCGCCAAGAAATAGCCTGCGAAAGCTGGCATCGCGAAAACCCCCGGCTGGCTGGACCACCGGGGGTTTTTTCGTTTGTGCCGGCACGATAGGACTAAGCCCAAGCAGCAATTCAAGCCCGGGGTGACCATGAGCCTTCTCGACGCCGTTCGCATTGAGGCCCGCAGCGCGCCGATGAGCGGCATCGAGGCAGTGGCCAATTATGGCCGTGACCGCGCAGGGCTCATCCCGCTGTGGTCGGGCGAGAGCGACATGCCGACGCCGGCCTTCATTAGCGACGCGGCAGCGCGCGGGCTTGCCGATGGCGAGACCTTCTACACCTGGCAGGCCGGCATACCGGAACTGCGCCAGGCCATCGCACGCTACTACCAGCGCCATTTCGGCAAGAGCTTCGGCGCCGACGAATTCATCGTCACCATCGGTGGCATGCAGGCGATCACCATGGCGCTGCAAGTCACGGCGGGCGCCGGCGACGAAGCCATTTATCTGGCGCCGGCATGGCCGAACTTTGCCGGCGCGGCAGGCGTTGCCGGCGTCAGGCCGGTGCCGGTGCTGCTCGACATGACCGACAATGGCTGGAGCTGCGACGTCGAGAAGATCGCTGCCGCCATCACGTCGCGCACCAGGGCGATCTTCGTCAACTCGCCGTCCAACCCGACCGGCTGGACCGCCGACCGCGAGACGCTGCAGGCGATCCTCGACCTGGCGCGCCGGAAGAACCTCTGGATCATTGCCGATGAGATCTATGCGCTGTTCCACTATGATGGCCGCCGTTCGGCGTCGTTCATGGACATCATGGATCCGGAGGACAGGATCCTGTTCGTCAACACCCTTTCCAAGAACTGGGCAATGACCGGTTGGCGCGTCGGCTGGCTGAAGACGCATCCGTCGCTCAGTCGCACCTTCGAGAATCTGGTGCAATATTCGAGCTCCGGCGTGGCGCAGTTCATGCAGCGTGGCGGCATTGCCGCTCTCGACGAGGGCGATGCCTTCATCGCCGAGCAGGTCGAACGTGCCCACAAGGCGCGCGACATCGTCTGCAGGATTCTGGGCGAGACCGGCAAGGTGCGTTTCAGCGTGCCGCCGGGCGCCTTCTACCTGTTCTTTGCCGTCGACGGCATGAAGGAGGCCGAGGCTGCCGCTTTCGACATCGTCGACAAGGTTGCGGTCGGCGTTGCCCCCGGCACCGCGTTCTGCGCCGGCGGCGAGGGGTTCCTGCGTCTGTGCTTCCACCGCCGCCTCGACCAGGTCGAGGAGGCATCGCAGCGGCTGGCCAGATGGATCAGGGAGCAATAGCCCGACCGGCGGATCCAAGGCTCAAGATGCAGAAAGGCCCGAAACCTGACCGGTTCCGGGCCTATCGAATGAGATGAGCTGAAATCAGCCGCCCGACTGCGGCACCAGCAGCGAGACGATGCGCTCGCTCTTGGGAACTTCGGTGTGGCCCTCGGTGCGATAGGGAATGCCCAGCGCGTTCCAGGTCTCGACGAGTGCTGCCTTGAGTTCGGCGATCAGCGCGTCGCTGTGGAACGGCGTCGGCGTCACGCGCAGCCGCTCGGTGCCGCGTGGCACGGTCGGGTAGTTGATCGGCTGGATGTAGATGCCGTGGACGCCGAGCAGGCGGTCGCTGGCCATCTTGCACAGCTCAGGATCGCCGACCAGGATCGGCACGATGTGCGTTGCCGACTCCATGACAGGCAGGCCGGCGTCCGCCAGTACCTGTTTGGTGTGCGTCGCCTGGCGCTGCTGGGCGTCGCGCTCGGCTTGCGAGGTCTTCAGGTGGCGGATCGACGCCGTCGCTGCTGCTGCGATCGATGGCGGCAGGGCGGTGGTGAAGATGAAGCCGGGTGCATAGGAGCGTACGGCGTCGATGACGCTGCGCGTGCCGGTGATGTAGCCGCCGAGCGTGCCGAAAGCCTTGGCCAGCGTGCCCTCGATGATGTCGATGCGGTGGGCGAGGCCCTCGCGCTCGGTGATGCCGCCGCCGCGGCCGCCATACATGCCAACCGCATGAACCTCGTCGATATAGGTCATGGCGTTGTATTTCTCGGCGAGGTCGGCGATCTCGGCGATGGGGGCGATGTCGCCATCCATCGAATAGACGCTCTCGAACACGATCAGCTTGGCGCGCTCACGGCCGGCGGCCTGCAGCAGGCTTTCGAGATGGGCGACGTCGTTGTGGCGGAACACCTTCTTCTCGGCGCCCGAGCGGCGCACGCCCTCGATCATCGAGGCGTGGTTGAGCTCGTCGGACAGGATCAGGCAGTTCGGCAGAAGCCGGCCGATGGTCGAGATGGCAGCTTCATTGGAGACGAAGCCGGAGGTGAAGACGAGGCCGGCTTCCTTTCCGTGCAGGTCGGCGAGCTCATGCTCAAGCTCGACAAGCGGATGGTTGTTGCCGGAAATGTTGCGCGTGCCGCCGGCACCGGTCCCCATGTTGCCGGCCGCCTGCTGCATGGCAGCGACCACGTCGGGGTGCTGGCCCATGCCGAGATAGTCGTTCGAGCACCAGACGGTGATTTCCTCGGCTTTGCCGTTGGCACGCCAGATGGCGCGCGGAAACTTGCCGACGATGCGCTCGAGATCGGCAAACACGCGATAACGGCGCTCGGCGTGGACCTGGTCGATCGCTTCTTCGAAAAACCGCTGGTAGTTCATATGGACGTCCCAATTTTTCAACCATGAGCATAATCAACGGTCGGTTCGGCGTCCATCGACCGTTTCTGGTCAAAATGCCACGCCCTCGACGTCCCAAACGACCACGGAACGCCGAAAAGTCCCTTGATGTGGATCAAATTCCACTGCGACCGAATGGTCAACGTGATCTCGCCGCGAAAGTCCTATCTCGCATTTGCCGGTATTGTCGGGCTACACAGAGCGCGACGGATGCGATGCGGAGTGTTGTCATGGCGGTATTGGTAACGGGCGGTGCCGGCTACATCGGCAGCCACATGGTCTGGGAACTGCTCGATGCGGGCGAGAAGGTCGTCGTGCTCGACCGGCTGTCGACAGGTTTTGACTGGGCGGTGGCGCCCGAGGCCACGCTGGTCAGGGGCGACGTCGCCGACAAGGATCTCGTCGGTCAATTGATCCGCGAGCATGGCGTCGACGCCATTATCCATTTTGCAGGCTCCATCGTCGTGCCGGAATCGGTGTCCGATCCGCTCGGCTATTACGAGAACAACACCTGCAAGACGCGCAGCCTGATCGAGGCGGCGGTGCGCGAAGGGGTGAAGCATTTCATCTTCTCCTCGACCGCTGCCGTTTATGGCGCCGCTGGCATGGAGCCGGTGGTCGAGGACGCCCGACTTGCGCCGGAATCGCCTTACGGCCTGTCCAAGCTGATGAGCGAATGGATGCTGCGCGATGCGTCGGCGGCCCACCCACTGACCTACACGGCGCTGCGCTATTTCAACGTCGCCGGCGCCGATCCCAAGGGCCGTACCGGCCAGTCGACCAAGGGTGCGACGCATCTGATCAAGGTCGCCTGCGAAACCGCACTCGGCAAGCGCGGCTCGATGCAGGTGTTCGGCGAAGACTATGCGACCCCTGACGGCACCTGCGTGCGCGACTACATCCATGTGTCCGACCTCGCCGCCGCGCACCGCCTGGCGCTCGCGCGCTTGCGCGCCGGTGGCGGCAACCTCGTCGCCAACTGTGGCTACGGCCACGGCTATTCGGTGCTCGAAGTGATCGACAGCGTGCGCCGCGTCCATGGCGCCGACTTCGCCGTCGAGATGACTGTCCGCCGCCCGGGCGATGCGGCCTCTGTCGTTGCCAATTCGGATCTGGCGCGCGGCGAACTCGGCTGGGCGCCCAAGCATGACGATCTCGATGCGATCGTCGGCGACGCGCTGAACTGGGAACGGCTGCTCAGCCGCAAGAACTCTTCCGTTATATAAGCTGCAGGTGGTGGATATCCGCCGCCCCGTCTCGATAATTGCAGCGCCAGGCGTTATGGGTGGCAAAGGGGCCTGACCCCGCACGGTGAAGGGTTCCCGCCAGAGCCTGGTGCATCGGCCAATCCTCGGCATCGCCGATGCGCAAGAAACAGTTGGAGCGTCCTTTCCGCGTGCCAGGGGCACTGCGCGACGCTCTATGGGGTGGCAGCATGAAGATACTGGTTCTCGGCGCAGGTGTGGTCGGAACGGCAGCAGCCTATTACCTGGCGCGCGACGGCCATGAGGTCACCGTCGTCGAACGCCATCCGGCGGCGGCACGCGGCACGAGCTACTCCAATGCCGGCCTGGTCTCGCCGGGCGACGCCACCGCCTGGGCCTCGCCGGCGGCGCTGAAGACCTTCATCCGCTCGCTCTATACCTCCGATCTCGGCATCAAGGTCAGGCTCAGGCTCGACCCCTATTTTTATGCCTGGAGCCTGCGCTTCCTGCGCCAGTGCACGACGGCGCGGCTGCGCGCCAACAGCGAGGTCAAGCTCCGGCTCGCGCTCTATTCGCGCCAGTGCATCAACGAGATCTCCGACGAAGCCGGCATCGGCTATGACGACCGGCGCAAGGGCATCCTCTATTTCTTCCGCTCGCAGAAGAGCCTCGACGAAGGCAGCGAGAATTACCGCTTCCTCGCAAAACACGGCCTGCCGATCGAGATCGTCGACCGCAATCGCATGGTTGAGCTGGAGCCCGGCCTAGCGGCCGCCAAGGACGGTATTGCGGGCGGCGTCTATTCGCCTGTGGATCAGACCGGCGACTCCCGCATGTTCGTCGAAAAGCTCGCCGCTTATGCCAAGGAGCGGCTGGGCGTGACGTTCAAGTTCGACACCACTGTCGAGGGCTTGGTCGTCGAGGGCGATCGCGTCGCTGGGGTGAAGACGCAAGCCGGCGTGCTCACAGCGGATGCGGTGGTCATCGCCATGGGGCCCGAGAGTGGATTGCTCGGTCGCCGCCATGGCATCGACCTGCCCGTCTATCCGGTCAAAGGCTACACCGCGACAGTGCCGCTCGATGCTCCCGAAAAGGGACCGACGATGGGCGGCGCCGATGAGGACAACCTGATCGCCTATTCCAGGCTTGGCGATCGCCTGCGGCTGGCTGCGACCGCCGAGTTCGCCGGCTTCGATCGCAGCTACAAGCCGAGCGATTTCGCCCGCCTGTTCAAGGCCGGCCAGGAGCTTTTCCCGGGCGCCTTCAATCCGCGAAAGGCCGAGGTCTGGGCCGGTCTCCGGCCAATGATGCCGGGCTCGGTGCCAGTCATCGGCCCGGCCCGCTACAAGGGGCTTTATCTCGACACCGGCCACGGCCATGTCGGCTGGACCATGGCCTGCGGCTCCGGCAAGTTCCTTGCCGACCTGGTGGCCGGCCGCAAGCCCGACATCGATCCACAGGGGCTGGTCTACGGGGGCTGAGTCATGTCTGGACCGCAAGTCGCCATCGATCTCGGTCGCATCGAGCGCAATGCGCGGGCAGTCGTCGAGCGCGCGAGCCAATCCGGCATCAAGGTGTTCGGTGTCACCAAGGGCAGCTGCGGCATGCCGCAGGTGGCGCGCGCCATGCTGCGCGGCGGTGTGGCGGGGCTCGCCGAGTCGCGTTTCGAGAACATCCGCCGGTTGCGCGAAAGCGGCATCGGCTGCCCTGTGATGCTGTTGCGCAGCCCGCCGATTTCGCGCGTCGAGGAGGTGGTGCGCACTGTCGACATCAGCCTGCAGTCGGAGCTGGAGATCATCCGCGAGATCTCGCGCATCGCCCAGCGCATCGGCCGTGTCCACGACATCATGCTGATGGTCGACCTCGGCGACCTGCGCGAAGGCATCTGGCCAAACGACCTTCTGCCGACCGTCGAGCGCGTGCTCGAACTGCCCGGCGTGCGCATTGCAGGCCTGGGCACCAACCTGACCTGCTTTGGCGCCATCATGCCGACGGAGGAGAACCTCAGCCAGCTCGTTGCTTATGCCTACAAGGTGGAGCGCCTTGCCGGCGTCAGTCTCGACTGGGTGTCGGGCGGCAACTCGTCATCGCTGCCGCTGCTTCTGGACAACAAGCTGCCGGCCGGCATCAACAATCTACGCATCGGCGAGGCGATCCTGCAGGGCGGCTACGAGACCTTCAGGCAAGAGCCGTGGCGGGAGCTGGAGTTCAACGCCTTCAAGCTCACCGGCGACCTGATCGAGGTCAAGCTCAAGCCGTCGCTGCCGATCGGTGAATCCGGCTACGACGCCTTCGGCAACCAGCCGGTGTTCGTCGACGAGGGCGACAGGCTGCGCGGCATCGCCAATATCGGCCGCGAGGACACGATGATCGAGGGCCTTGTGCCGATCCATCGGGGCGTGCGGGTGCTGGGCGCGTCGAGCGACCATCTCGTGCTCGACATTACCGACGCCGAGCCGCCGCTGGTCGTCGGCGATCGCGTCAGCTTCCACATGAACTATGGCGCGCTGTTGACGGCGATGACCTCGGAATATGTCGAGAAGGCGCCGATGCACGACATCACCGAGGTCACCGGCCGCCGCATGGTCTCGATCGTGGCCGACAGTGCTGCCGGGCCACTGCTGGCAAGACAGTCTGTTGGTACGCGGCTCGAACAGATGCAGTTCGACGTCATCGAGATCGCCGATGCCGAGCATCCGCCGGCCGGCCTCATCAGGCTGCACGCCGGTGCTGACAGGCATGTGGCGTCGAAGGCGCTGGCAACTGCCGCCGAGGCGACACATTCCCTGGGACTGATCTGGATCGATTCCATTGCCGCGCTGATGCCGGAGGGCGAGGAGGGCGTCGAGGCGCCGGAGCGCTCGGTGCTGGCGCGGCTGCTCGGCCTCGACCACAAGCCCGGCGCGCTGCAGCCGCAGCTGTCGCCCGAAAATGTCGTGCTCGTCGGGCTGCGCGAGGCCGATCCGGCGGAGGTGCGTATCCTCAAGGATTCGCGCGTCACCGCCTTCACGATGGCAGAGGTCGACGGCTCCGGCATGCGCGAGGTGATGCGCGAGGCAATCCGCATCGCCTCGTCAGGAACCGTCGGTTTCCACGTCAGCTATTCCCCCACGGCCACCGAAATTCCCGGCTGGGCGAGTGGCTCTGGCGGCATGACCGTGCGCGAGACGCACCAGGCGATGGAGGCGATAGCGCTGTCCGGCGGCATGCTGTCGATGGACGTTTCGGGATTGGCCGCGGAGACGGAGCCGCGCGTCGCCACCGAAGCGGTCAACTTCGTCATGTCCGCCTTTGGCAAGAGGATCCTCTGATCAGCGGCGGCGCGCGCTCTGCCTGGTTTCGTAGATGTACTGCAAGGCGATGATCGCCGCTGCGATGACGAGATAAAAGACCGACACCACCAGCAACACCTCGATGGCCTTGTAGGTCTCGGAGATGATGACGGTCGAGGCCGCCGTCAGCTCGTCTATGGCGACGAGGCTGGCGAGCGAGCTGCCCTTGACCATCTGGATGGCATTGGAAAACAGCGACGGTGCCGCCAGCCTGTAGGCCTGCGGGATCATCACCTTCCAATAGGTCGCAAATGGCCTGAGGCCGAGCGCCTTGGCGGCGTCGAGCTGGCCTGGGGGAATGCTCTCGAAGCCGGAGCGCAGGAATTCGAGATTGTAGGCGGTCGAGGCGAAGATCAGGCCGATCAACGCCGACGGCACCGGCTCGAGATAGATGCCGAGGCGAGGCAGGCCATAATAGAGCGCAAACAGCAGCGCCAGCACGGGAGCGGCGCGGGCAAAGAAGCTGTAGCCGATGATGATGCGGCGAAACGCGCCCTTGGGCCGCTGCATGTAGATGGCCAGCGGCAGCGCAAGCAGGTTCGACACGATGATGACGACCACTGAGATGAACAGCGTCATCGCCAGCCCGTCGAACAGCATCTGCTGGTAGGTCGGATCGAGCAGGATGTTCATCGCGCCACCGCCGGTTTCGGCTTGCGCTCGTTGAAGACGAGCAGCGGCGTGACGATCAGGATGTAGAGACCGACGGCGAGCGTCAGGAAGGTGAAGGGTGCGTTGGTGGCGGCGATACCCTGCTTGGTGACGTAGAGGATTTCGCTGACCGACACCGCAGAGGCGATCGACATACGCTTGACCGTGCCGATGGCATAGGTGATCCAGCCCTTGCGCGCCAAGGGCAGGACCTGCGGGACCAGCACCCGCAGGAACACGACCCGTCTTGGCAGGCCGAGCGCCAGGCCCGCCTCATACTGGCCGAACGGCACCGCCTTCAGCGCGCCCTTGAACACCTGATAGTCGAAGGCGATGCCGACGAGGGTAAAGGCGATGATTGTCGAGCCGACCGGGCCGAAGTCGATGCCGATCTGCGGCCCGCCGAAAAAGAACAGGAACAGCACCACGAGTTCCGGCACCGAACGGAAGAAGGCGCTGAACGCCTCGACGCCGTTGCGGAGCCACGATTTTTCGCGTCCGTAATGGACGAGGGACAACAACAGGCCGAAGACTGCCGACAGGGTGAAGACCACTGCCGACAGCCCTATGGTGAGGGCCGCCGCAACCAACAGCCGCGGCAGCCAGGCTAGTGCGATTTCCATGTCCCGCCGTCCCTCGCGGAGGTCCTGCTTACTGAGCCTTCGACCAGTCGATGGAGGCGCCAAACCACTTGTCGGCCAGGCCCTGCAGGGTGCCGTCCTTGCGCCAGGTCTCGAACTGGGCGTCGATGGCATCGGCCAGCGGCTTGTTCTTGTTGTTGACGGCAACGCTCTGAGTGATGGTCGTCAGCAGGTCGTCGAGGGTGACTGCACCGGTCAGTTTGCCCGACTTGGCGAGATATTTCGGGCCGAGGAAATCGTGAGCGGCGAAATCGATGCGGCGGTTCTCGAGGTCGAGAAACAGCTCGGTCGCGCCGGGATATTCACGGCTCTTGGTGACGCAGTCGGCTGGAAGCTTCTCCTTGGCGACCTTCTGGAAGGCGCCGCCGCGCACCGCACCCATGGTCTTGCCGCAGACATCTTTCCAACTGGTTATGTCGGTGTCGGCTTCGCGGCGGGTGATGGCTGCGCCATTGACGATGTAGGGCGACAGCAGGAAGAAGTCCTTCGAGGCCAGGCGCTCCGGCGTACGGGTCACGCCCGAGGCGATCAGGTCGAAGCGGCCTGCGGTGAGGCCCGGCAACAGCCCGGCGAAGTCGAGCTTCTCGAACTTGGCAGTGAGGCCGAGCTGCTTGGCGACGAGATTGACGACGTCGATGTCGAAGCCTTCAAGCTCGCCGGCGGCATTGGTCATGCTGAAGGGCGGTGCCGAGCCCGACGTGCCGACGGTGATGGTATCCGGTGCAACCAGGGCGGCCTTGTAGTCCTGTGCACTTGCTGCGCTCACGCCGAATATCGCAATGAGGGCCAGCAGGGCTGTCCGCGCAATTCCCATGATCACTCCTTAAATGGGCTGCTTGAAAACAGAATGTTTGCGTTATATCGCAAATTGCTAAAGCCACCAAGGACGGTAGCCAATTTGGATACAATAGTTTCTGGAGAATCTGTTTCTCAAGAACGGTCGTTCCGAAAGTTCGAGGTTTCGTGGAATGGAACTGCGTTTCAAGCTCAACTATCTGTATCAAGGGCAGAATTCGCCGTTTCTGCATGCAGTCGACGCCGGGTATTTCGGCGATCACGGCCTGTCCTGCAGCTTCGTCGAGGGCTTCAGCTCGTCGCTGGTGACGCGCGCGCTGGTGAATGGTGAGGCGGATATCGGATACGGCGATGTATCCTCCGTGTTCGAGCGGGCGCTGCGCACCGGCGAAACCGAGATCTCCTGTCTCGTGCCGATCTACGAGCACACGCCCTGCTGCCTCGGCTACATCTCCGATGGCAGGCGGCTGACCCTCGCCGATGTTCCCGGCAGCGCCCTGTGCGGTCCGAATGGCGACACCTCCGCGCGGCTCTTGCCGCTGCTGCTCAAACGCAACGGCTTCGCGCCCGACAGCTACACCTATCTCGGCGTCCAGCCCGAGGAACGCGACCGGCTGGTGGCGTCCCGCTCGGTGCTCGCGGCGACCTGTTTCGATGCGACGCTGAAATTTGCCATGCAGATGCGTGGCCATGACGCCAGCGGCCTCGACTTCCTCTATTTCGCCGACAACGGGCTCGACATCTATTCGGGTGCGCTGGTGGCGTTGAATTCGGTGCTGGACCGGGAACCGGGTCTCGCCGGCAAGCTGCAGGCGATCACGCGCCAGGCCTGGCATGATTGCCTCGTCAATCCGCAGCTCGGCGTCGATGCGGTGATCAGGCGTTCGCCCGGCATGGATCCCGATATCGTCCTGCAACAGCTGACCTGGATCCTTGAACGGCAGGTCTTCCCCGATGGCGCGCGGGCGATGAAGTTCGATCTCGGCGGCGCCAAGATGGCCAACACGTTGGAATGCGCCACCTACTCCGTCGGCGCCGAGGCCAAGCGCAGTGCAGACGGAATGGCGGCCGAGATCTGCCTGAATTAGCTGGTCTGGAAGTCTCCCGGCTGGGGCGGGGCGATGGGGCTGAACAGCGTCCGGTCGGGCTTGATGTCGATCAGCGGCGTGCCGTCGAGGCAATCCATGCCGCGCACCGAAAGCATGTTGCCCTCGATGCTGACCAGTTCGACGATCTGGGTGCCTATCGGATTGGGGCGAACGGGCGAGCGCAGCGAGAAGGTGCCGCGCGCGGTGCCGTCATTGGCCGGACTCTGGCGCACCAGGTCGCGCCGGGAGAGGTGAAGCCAGTAGAGCACTTCCAGGCGTGCGAATTGCGCGACGTCTTCGAGGGCCGCCACCCATGGCTCGAAAATCTCGACATGGCAGACAGGACCATCGGCGCGGCCCTGTCGCGGGGTCAAAAGGCGCGAGTCCCAGGGTGTTCGGATGCGGCCGATGAAATAGATCTCGGCATCGTAACCCGAGGGCAGTGCGACGGCACTTTCAGCGTCGCGGATTTCGTTTTCGCGGACCACGCTCAGTCGACCGCGACCATGACGTCGGAGGCCTTGATGACTGCATTGGCGTCCTTGCCGACGGCGAGCTTCAGGTCGTCGACCACCTCATTGGTGATCGAGGCGGTGACGACGGCGCCGCCGATGTCGATGCGGACATGCGATGTTGTCGTGCCTTTGATCACTTCGACGATCTTGCGTTTGATCTGGTTGCGGGCGCTGATCTTCATGGTGCGTTCCTTTCGTTGAGGGTTGGCGTGCAGACATGGCGTCCGGCTTGTTCGAGATAGGCCACTGCAACGCCGACGCCATAGAGAGCTTGCAGCAATTGCGGTGTCAGCACGTCGGCAGGCTTGCCGATGGCGACCAGTGCCCCCGACTGCATCAGCGCGACGCGGCTGGCGCAGGCAAAGGCATGGCTGGGGTCGTGGGTGGAAATGACCACCGCCATGCCTGAGTCCGCGAAGCTCGAAATGCGACTCAAGACGCGGGCCTGATTGCCGAAGTCGAGGCTGGCCGTCGGCTCGTCCATCACGATCAGTTCGGGCTCTTGGGCGAGTGCGCGGGCAATCAGCGTCATCTGCTTTTCGCCGCCCGAGATGTCGGTGACGGGGCGGGTGGCGAGATGGCCGATGCCGAGGGCTGCCAGCGCTTCCTGCGTGATCGCCCGGTCGGCCCTGGTCGGTGAGGCGAAGGTGTCGATGCGGCTGGCGCGGCCCATCAAGACGACGTCAAACACCGAGAATGGGAAATAGGCGCCGGTGGCCTGCGGCACATAGGCGATGTGGCGGGCGAACTGTGCGCGCGAGAAGGTCGAAATGTCCTTGCCGTTCAATTCCAGATGTCCGCCCTGGCGCGGCAATAGGCCGAGCAGGGTCTTGAACAAAGTGGTCTTGCCGCAGCCATTGGGACCGAGCAGGCATAACACTTCCCCGCGGTCGACCGACAGCGTGACCCCTTGGCCGATTTTGACGCGGCCATAGCCGAATGCGAGATCGGTTGCCTGAAGCATCATTGCCAGCCTCGCCGGGTCGTCAGAAGCAGATAGAGGAAGAATGGCGCGCCGATGGCGGCGGTGAGGATGCCCAGCGGGACCTCGATCGCGGCGATGCTGCGGGCAAGCGTGTCGACGCCGACCATGTAGGCGGCGCCGATCAGCATCGAGGTCGGCAGCAGGCGCGAGAAATCGGGCCCGACGAACATGCGCGCGACATGCGGCACCAAAAGGCCGATCCAGCCGATGATGCCTGAAATGGAGACGGCGGCGGCGGTCATCAGCGTGGCGGCGGCGACGATGACGATTCGGATCCAGCGGGTCTCGACACCAAGTGCGCGTGCCTCCTCGTCGTCGAGCGTCATCAGGTTCATGCGCCAGCGCAGCAGCACCATCGGCACTAGGGCGACAAGGACGGCGGGCAGGATGGAGACAAGGTCGGCGCGGTTGATGCTGGCAAGGCTGCCGAGCAGCCAGAAGGTGATGGCGGGCAGCTGGTTGTAGGGATCGGCGAGCACCTTGAGCAACGACACGCAGGCGCCCAGCAGCGCGCCGATGGCGACGCCCGCCAACACCAGCACGAGGATCGGGTCGCGCTCGCGCACGATCGAGCCGATGGCATAGACGATTGCCACAGCTGCCAGCCCGCCGGCGAAAGCGAGGCCCTGGATGGCGAGCACTGACAGCGACAGGAATATGCCGACGACCGCGCCGAAGCTGGCGCCGCTGGAAACGCCCAGGATGTCGGGAGAGACAAGCGGGTTGCGGAACAGGCCCTGATAGACCGCGCCCGCCGCTGCAAGCGAAGCGCCGACGAGGATGCCGGCGCCGACGCGCGGCAGACGCACGTTCCAGATCACGGTCTCGATCGTCGGCGCAACGCCGCTTTCGCCGCCTGACAGTTTGGCCATGACCACGGCGAACATGTCGCCTGGCATCACCGGATATTTGCCGGTCAGGATCGCTACGAGGAAGACGGCGACGAGCAGAGCCGCCAGCGCGCCGATGGCAATCGGCCCGGCGCGCTGGGCTTTTGGCTGCTGCTGCAAGTGCTTGGCTTCCGCTCGAAGCTCAGGGCTTCGGGCCGGTGTCGGCAAGCAGCGTGCCGAGTTGCTCGTCGGTGAGATCGACATGATAGAACAGCTTGTAGAAGTCGCGGGTCTCGGCCTTCAGATCGATCTCGGCCTTGCCGGGATAGAGTGCGGAGGTGAGCCAGGAAACGCCGATGGCGCGATTGACGCCGGGAGGCGCGTCGAACCAGCCGAAGGGCAGGGCAGGTGCGCGAAACACGCGGCCGTCCTTCACCGCCTTGATGCCGGCCCATGACGGGTCTGACAGCACCGACGTCTGAAATTTCGGGCTGAGCGTCAGGATGACGTCGGGGTTCCACGACAGGATCTGTTCGAGCGAGACATTTGCGAGCGAGCCCTTACCCGCGGCTTCGGCGACATTGGTCGCACCGACGGCGGACAGCACTTCCATGTTGATCGAGCCGGCAAGACCGGTCTCCAGCCCGTCAGGACCGCGGCCGTAATAGACGCGCGGGCGCTGGTCGGCAGGCACCTCGGCGACGACCTTGTCGAGGCGTGCCATCGCAGCCTCCGTGTAGGCAGCGAGTTTCTCCGCCTGTTCCTTCTCCCCCAGGAGTTCGCCGATCTCGCACAGCGACTTCGGCGTGTTGGCGAAGCTGCCGTCGATCAGCACGTAAGGGATGCCGGTCTGCTCCTGTACCTTGTCGGCCAGCGAGGCATAGGTCGGGTTGACGGTACCGACATCGAGGATGATGTCGGGTTTCATCGCCAGCACGGCTTCCATGTTGGCGGTGTCGCCCTTGCCGGTCAGGCGGCCGTGGACGGGCAGGTCACGATAAGGCGCTGCGATGAAGTCCTTTTCGTCGTCCGTGAATTCACGCACCCAGCCGACCATGCGGTCGGGCGCGACCGAGTAGAGCAGCACCGAGGCGGGCGGACCGGCGGCCATGACGCGGGTGATCTTCTCGGGCAACGCCACCTTGCGGCCGGCGGCGTCGGTGAAGACGCGCTGCTCGGCGGCAGCGAGCGAGGCTGAAGCGAGCAGGGCGGTGGCGGCAGCCAGGAATGAAATCAAGAGGTTGCGGCGTCTCATGCTGTCGATCTCGGGTTGAACAATGGGTTTGGATATATACATGCCAATATAACGAGCGGCGCATAGTTATGTTTGACTGAATATAACGGTCAAGGGATTTGTGCGGCTGTGCCAGCCGATTTCAAGGCCTTCGCCTTGACCCATGGGCGACGGTCGGAAAGGCTGGGCGTCAAAGTTAGCGTCGCAACCCAATGGGTTCGGCGAGCCAAGGAGAGAAATCCATGTACACCCACGTCCTCATTGCCACTGACGGATCGGAGCTGGCGCAGAAGGGGCTCGACCATGGCTTGAGCCTGGCCAAGGGCATCGGTGCCAAGGTGACGGTCATGAACGTGACCGAGCCAGCGCCGATTTTCGCCTCTGCCGGCATGTATGGTCCGGTCGCGACGGCCGAAGACATCGTCTCCTACCAGAAATCGGGCGAGGAATATGGCGCCAAGGTGCTGACCGCCGCCAAGGCCCAGGCCGACAAGCTTGGCGTCAATGCCGACACGGTCCATGTCGAAGAGATGTGGGCGGCGGAGGCGATCAATCAGCTCGCCCAGGAAAAGGGCTGCGACCTGATCGTCATGGCCTCGCATGGCCGCCGCGGCCTGGGGCGGCTTATCCTCGGCAGCCAGACCGTCGACGTTTTGACCAACAGCAAGGTGCCGGTGCTGGTCGTCCGTTAGACATCTCGACAGGAAACGACAAAGGCCTCCCTGACTGGTGTCGGGGAGGCCTTTCACTATTGGATGGCGCGGCTCAGACGATCTTGCCGCGTGCCGGCACCGGCCACAGCTCCGGTGCCTTGTCCTTGCCGTAGACATAGACGCCGTCGACCATGTTGGTGACGACGCAGGCGTGGTTGGGCACGATGCGGATGCGCTGGCCGACGGTGAGATTGATGTCGCTCTGGCAACGCAGGCGGCCGTGCTCCTCAGACAGTTGGTCGATCGAGATGTCGGGACGCCCGAGCACATGGCCGTGGCCGACGAGGCCGAGCAGGTCCGAGGTCAGCGTCTTCGAGCCGGCGTCGATGATGGCGCGGTTGGAGGCGGGCACCGAGACGACGGTGGCGAGCACGGTGAGTGCGCAGTCGTCCCAACTGGCGACGTCGCGGGTGACGAGCGAACGGTCGTTGTAGACATAGGTGCCGGGGCGGAATTCCGTGGCGATCGGCGCCAGATGCGCCTTCATCATGTCGGGCGTGCCCCCCGAGCTTATGGCGGGAACGGCAATGCCCCTGGCTTCGATCAGTGCCTTGGCCTCGGTCATGAAGGCCTGCACCTTGGCAGCACCGCCCACCGGCGGATAGGTCATCAGCCCGGCGAACCGCAGGCCGGGAGCCGCATGGATGCGGACGGCCAACGCGGCTGCCTCCTCAGTTGTGCCGACGCCGCAGCGGTCGGCGCCGGTGTTGCACTCGACGAAGACATTGAGCGTAGCGCCGGCCGCCGCAAAGGCGGCTGAAAGCCCGTCGATCACGGTCATATTGTCGGCGACAACAGCAAGCTTGACCTTGCCGGCGAGCGCCACGAGCGCGTGCAGCTTGTCGTCGCCGAGGATGTTGTAGGTGATCAGCACGTCATTCAATCGGCAGCTGCCGGCGACCATGGCTTCTGCTTCCGACACCTTCTGGCAGGTGATGCCGACGGCGCCCGCGTCGAGCTGCAGTTCGGCGATGGCAGGCAGTTTGTGTGTCTTGATATGCGGACGAACCTTGAGGCCATGGCTATCGGCGTAGGTCTGGAAGCGTTCGATGTTCCGCTTCGCCACATCGATGTCCACCAACACGGCGGGGGTCTGGATCCTGTCGAACATGGCTTTTGCCTTCCAAATCGAATGGGCGCGCGCGGACCTTGCCTGTGCCGCGCTTGACAAACAATGCCGCGCGGCGCTTTATACGTCAATCCGATATTAAGGACACATGTCCGAAATAGCGGACATTGAATTAGAGAACTCTTTGGGAGGAACGGCGAGATGAAGATCGCACTTTCCGCGGCCGTCGCCGCGCTCGCGCTGATGGCGGCAATGCCTGCCGGCGCACAGGAAAAGCAGAGCAAGCTTGATGAGGTTCTGGCGCGTGGCCATCTGGTCATGGGCACCGGCAGCACCAATGCGCCGTGGCACTTCAAGAGCGCCGACGACAAGCTGCAGGGCTTCGACGTCGACATGGGCCGCATCGTCGCCAAGGCGCTGTTCGGCGATCCGGACAAGATCGAATACGTCAACCAGTCGTCGGATGCCCGCATCCCCAACATCACCACCGACAAGGTCGATCTGACCTGCCAGTTCATGACGGTGACAGGCGAGCGCGCCCAGCAGATCGCCTTCACCATTCCCTACTACCGCGAGGGCGTCGGCCTGATGCTGAAGGGCGACAGCAAACATGCCGACTATGCCGCGCTCAAGGGTGCCGGCTCGGGCGTTACCATCTCGGTGCTGCAGAACGTTTATGCCGAGGCGATGGTGCATGCCGCGCTGCCCGAGGCCAAGGTCGACCAGTACGAATCCGTCGACCTGATCTATCAGGCGCTGGAATCGGGCCGCGCCGATGCGGTTGCCACCGACCAGTCGTCGCTGGCCTGGTACATGAAGCAGAACCCGGATCGCTACAAGGACGCCGGCTATGGCTGGAACCCGCAGACCTATGCCTGCGGCGTCAAGCGCGGCGACCAGGACTGGCTGAACTTCGTCAACACCGCGCTGCATGAAGCGATGACCGGCGTCGAGTTCGACTTCTATGCCAACTCCTACAAGACCTGGTTCGGCAAGGAGCTCGCGCCGCCGCAGATCGGCTTCCCGGTCGAGTACAAGTAAACTCGCCAACAGTGGCGTGGCCCCTGGCACATGCGGCCGCGCCACCTCTTCTGACCGGAACCTGACGGCACCATGGGTTACACGCTCAATTTCTCGGCGGTCTGGCGCAGTTTCGACCAACTGCTCTGGGGCCTCGGGCTCAGCCTGGCGCTCGCCTTCGTGGCGATCGCCATCGGCTGCGTGCTCGGGTTGATTACCGCCTTCGGCCTGCTGTCGAAGCAGGGCGCGTTGCGCCACCCCGCGCGCATCTACGTCACCATCATCCGCAACACGCCGATCCTGGTGCTGGTGCTGTTCACCTTCTTCGCGCTGCCGCAGCTCGGCATCCGGCTCGGCAAGATCGAGAGCTTCGTCGCCACGCTGGCGCTCTATTCCGGCGCCTATCTCGCCGAAGTGTTTCGTGGCGGCCTGCTTGCCGTGCCCAACGGGCTCAAGGAGGCCGGTCTCGCCATCGGCCTGACACAGGCGCAGATCCGCACCTCGATCGTCATGCCGCTGATGCTGCGCAACGTGTTGCCGTCGCTGTCGAGTACGATGATCTCGCTGTTCAAGGACACCTCGCTGGCCGCCGCCATCGCGGTGCCGGAGCTGACCTTCGAGGCGCGCAAGATCAATGTCGAGACCTTCCGTGTCATCGAGACGTGGATCGTCGCCAGCTGCCTCTATGTCGCCACCTGTTCGGTGCTCGCAGCTCTGCTGCGCAGGCTCGAGCGGCGCATGTCCATTCCCCGGTGAGCGCCATGGAAATCGTGACATTCTTCGAAACTCTCTGGCTCGCCCGCATCCCCATCCTCAAGGGCATCGGCGTCACCGTCTCCATCTCGGTCCTGGCGATCCTTGTCGGTACCATCCTCGGCATCGGCGTCGGCCTGGCGCTGACTTATGGCAACAAGCCGCTGCGCTGGCTGGTGCGCGGCTACACCGACTTCATCCGCGGCACGCCGGTTCTGGTGCTGGTGCTCGCGAGCTATTACGTGCTCGGCACGGTCGGCATCGACCTCGGGCCATTCCAGGCCGGCGTGCTGGCGCTTGCGGTGTTCTGCTCGTCGCATGTCGGTGAGATCGTCCGCGGCGCGCTGCAGTCGATCCCAAAGGGCCAGACAGAGGCTGCCAAGGCGATCGGCCTGACTTTCCCGCAGACATTTGCCTATGTGCTCGGCCCACAGGCGCTGCGCCAGGTGTTGCCTGCCTGGGTCAATACGGCTGCCGAGATGGTCAAGGCCTCGACGCTGCTGTCGATCATCGGCGTGGCCGAGCTTCTGCTCAGGACGCAGGAGCTGATCTCGCGCACCTTCATGAGCCTCGAATTCTATTTCTTCGCGGGCTTCCTCTATTTCGTCGTCAACTACGGCATCGAGCGTTTCGGCCGCTACGTTGAACGCAAAACTTCGATCCCCTCGTGAGGCCGCAACAATGACCGGCAACCTTCTCGAAATCCGCGACCTGCACAAGCGCTATGGCGAGGTCGAAGTCCTCAAGGGCGTCGACTGCACCATGGCCCAGGGCGACGTCATCTCGATCATC
Organism: Aminobacter sp. NyZ550; assembly: GCF_025628925.2. Lineage (NCBI taxonomy): Bacteria > Pseudomonadati > Pseudomonadota > Alphaproteobacteria > Hyphomicrobiales > Phyllobacteriaceae > Aminobacter > Aminobacter sp. NyZ550. Next base: position 5,257,794 of record NZ_CP114190.1, on the reverse strand, counting down.
GGCTCGTCCGGCTCGGGCAAGACGACGATGCTCCGCTGCATCAACATGCTGGAGGAATTCCAGGGCGGCTCGATCCGCATCGACGGTGAGGAAATTGGCTACGAAACCTCGGGCGGCACGCGTCGCCGCAAGAAGGAAAAGGAAATCGCCCGTCAGCGCGCGATGACCGGCATGGCCTTCCAGCAGTTCAACCTGTTTCCGCACATGAGTGCCGCCGAAAACGTCATGCTCGGCCTGGTCAAGGTCAAGAAGATGTCCCGCGACGAGGCGCGTAGCGTTGCCGAGAAATGGCTCGACCGCGTCGGCCTCGCCGAGCGCCGCGACCGCTTTCCCGGCCAGCTCTCCGGCGGCCAGCAGCAGCGCGTCGCGATCGCACGCGCCATTGCCATGAACCCCAAGCTGATGCTGTTCGACGAGGTCACCTCGGCGCTCGACCCGGAACTCGTCAACGAGGTGTTGCAGGTTATCAAGGACCTCGCCCGCGACGGCATGAGCATGCTGCTCGTCACCCACGAGATGCGCTTCGCCTACGAGGTGTCGTCACGGGTGATCTTCATGAACCAGGGGCGCATCGGCGAGGAGGGCAACCCGCGCGAGATGTTCTTGAAGCCGCAGACCGAGCGGCTGGCCGAGTTCCTTAAGACCTCAACCTTCAACTAGCATTCGGAGAATAGACATGACGATCAAGCGCTATGGCAGCGGCCAGACCGGGGCGGGCAAGCAGGCACTGCCCTTCGCCCGTGCCGTCGAGGCCAATGGCTGGCTCTATGTGTCCGGCCAAGTCGCCATGGAGAACGGCGAGATCGTCGGCGGCGGCATCATCGCCGAGACGCGCAAGACGATGGAAAACGTCATCGCCATCCTCGAAGAAGCCGGCTATGGGCTGGAGCACATCGTGCGTGTCGGTGTCTGGCTCGACGACCCCCGCGACTTCTGGTCGTTCAACGGCGTCTATGCCGAGTATTTCGGTGACCATCCGCCGGCGCGTGCTTGCGTACAGTCGAGTATGATGGTCGATTGCAAAGTCGAAATCGACTGCGTCGCCTACAAGGCGCCGTGATGACATGACATTTTGCCGGCGATCTGCCGGATGAGGCGGCACATGGACGACGTATCGGACGACATGACCAACAGGCGGGCGCGCGGTCTCGATCGCGCCTTCGAGATCATGAACTATCTGCGTCTCAAGCGCACGCCGCTTCGCCCCAACGAGATCGCCTCGGGCATCGGCGCGCCGCGTTCGTCCGTCTATGAGCTGGTCAATCTGCTGATGCGCCAGGGCGTGCTCGAATATCGCGGCGAGGACGGCCGGGTCTTCCTCGGCCGCAAGCTCTATTTCCTCGGCATGGCCTATGCCGAGCAGTTCGACCTGATGCGCGAATGCGACAAGCTGTTGACGCACATCGCCGAGGAGACGCGCGAGACGGCGCAGATGTGCCTGCTCGAAGGCAACAAATACACCGTCGCCCAGATGAAAGAAGGGCTGCGCCCGTTCCGCATCTCGTCGAACGTCGGTGATCCCGTCTCCATCGCCTGGACGGCGTCGGGTCGGCTGCTGGTCGCCCATATGAGCGACGAGGAGATCCTCGACTTCATTCCGAAGGAGGATTTCCAGCTGCCCAACGGCCAGTGGCTCGATCCGGCGCAGTTCATCGCAGAAGTGCGCGAGGCGTCGCGGGTCGGCTATTACACCTTCAACAGCGCCGTCGAGAATTTCACCCACTGCTTCGCCGTTCCGGTTTACCAGGCCGACAACATCTGTATCGCAACGCTCTGCCTCGTGGCGCCGCGCGAGGATGGGCTCAAGAACCACGCCAGCTATCTCAAGACGCTGCTCGATGCCGCGGCCGACCTGTCGAACCGCCTCGGCCATGTTGCCGACGAGCACGCGCCGGGCGCAGCCCGCGCTGCCGGGCGGCGCTGAGCGGCGCAATACACACAATTCTGGATACCCTTCATGGCCGGACGCGCACTCCTGATCGGCGAATGCATGGTCGAACTTCGCCAGGCCGGGGACGGCCTGATGCGCAAGGGCTTTGCCGGCGACACCTTCAACACCGCCTATTACCTCAGGAGCTTGTTGCCCGAGGCATGGCCGGTCGACTATTTCAGCGCCGTCGGCACGGACAGGATTTCCGACGAGATGCTCAATTTCATCGAGGGTACCGGTGTCGGCACCGGCTTCATCCGTCGCCTGCCGGAGCGTACGCCCGGCCTCTACATGATCCATCTCAAGGATGGCGAGCGCAGCTTCTCCTACTGGCGCTCGGCCTCTGCTGCGCGGCTGCTCGCCGATGACGCTTCGGCATTGCGTGCGGCCATCGGCGCCTCGGAGACGATCTTCTTCTCCGGCATCACGTTGGCGATCCTGGCGCCTGAGGCGCTTGCCACTCTGCTTGCCGAGGTCGGTCGTGCGAAGGTCGCCGGCAAGCTCGTCGCCTTCGATCCCAACATCCGCCCACGCCTGTGGGACGACGCCGACAGGATGCGGCGCGCAATATCCGATGGGGCCGCGGTCTCCAGCATGGTGATGCCGAGCTTCGAAGACGAGGCGACGCATTTCGGCGACGCCACGGTCGATGCGACGATCGCGCGCTACGTTGGGCTTGGCGTGAACAAACTCGTGGTCAAGGACGGTGCCGCTGGCATCACGCTGGATTTCGACGGCGAGCGAAGCTTCGTGCCGGCCAGCCGGACGAAGCAAGTTGTCGACACGACTGGTGCCGGCGACAGCTTTAACGGTGCTTTCCTCGCCAACTATCTGCAGACCGGCGACCACCTGAAGGCAGCAGCCTTCGCGGCCAATGTGGCGGCCGCCGTCATCGGCCACCACGGCGCGCTTGTCGGCCGGTCCGAACTGAGGATACCGGCCGCATGAACAGCATGGATGGACGATCCTTGAAGGCGCTTCCGCTTATTGCGGATGCACCATCTTGGTCGGCTCCTCCAGCAGGCTGAACGGATGGCCGTCGCACGACACGTCGGGGTTGGTCGGGCTGAACATCCCGTTCGGATTGTCCTTGAACAGCCAGGCGTGCAGGTCGTAATGGGCGAATTCCTTGGGGATCAGGGGTTCGTGCCCTTCCATCGGTCCCTGGAACGGCTGGCCGAGCACGGTCGGCCGTTCCTTGACAGCGTCCATTGGAACCAGCCACTCGACCGCGACGAGGGTGAGCTTGCCGTCGGCCCCGGGTTCGTAGACCAGCACGTTCGGCTTGGTGGGGTCGGGCGGCCCCTTCACCGTCAGATTGACGAAGTGCACGCCCATCGCGCCCTTCGGATACTCCATCCGCCCTTCGATCTTTTCGCCGGTGTAGTGAACGCAGCCCACCGTCGACAGATAGAGGTCGCGCACGGCGACGTAGGGATCCTTGTATTTTTCCAGTGCCTGGCGCGCGGCGTCGAGTTCGGCTTTGCTGGGTTCGGCGGCGCGGGCGTCGTTGATGGGCGGGGCCGCAGCCCATATCAGAGCCAGGGCGACGATGGCGCCACTGGCGAAACCGGCAGACCTCATGGCAGTTCCTCCGCTGATGCATCGTGCAATTGCACGGGGCTGGGAGTTTCGCGCTCTCCGGGAGCGCTGTAAATCAATCGAATGGGGGAGGGTACTAGTCAAATCAGTGGGCCGTCGCTGTGCGATGGCGCGTGCCTGGAGGCGATGGCAAGGCTTTGTCGCGGAATGATTTTCCGCGGCAAGCTGCCTCTTCGTTATGCATTTTGCCTGCTGTTTGATCGGCGGCCCTTGAAACTTGTGTAAAGAAATTTTACCATGGGTGAACTGTTGGATTTGTGAGTTTTTGCAACGAGGGATAGCTGCGTGAAAGAAGACCGTTTGTCAGCCGTGATGACTGCCGACGGCAAGAAGGCTGCCGCCGCGATCGCGGCGAAGGCGCAGCCATCGCCGCTTCACCAGGACCCACATGCCATCCGCGACACGCCCGAGAAGGTGCTGGAGGTGGCGCTCGGCCATGAAGTCCGCGCCTTCCGCAAAAAGCTCGGCATTACCGTGGCCGACCTCGCCGCGATGACCAACATTTCGCTCGGCATGCTGTCCAAGATCGAAAACGGCATCACCTCGCCGTCGCTGACCACGCTGCAGGCGCTGTCGCGGGCGCTCGGCGTGCCGTTGACCGCTTTCTTCCGCCGCTTCGAAGAAGAGCGCAGCGCCGTCTTCGTCAAGTCGGGCGAGGGCGTCGACGTCGAACGTCGCGGCACCCGTGCCGGGCACCAGTACAACCTGCTCGGCCACATCGGCTCCAATACGGCGGGTGTCGTTGTCGAACCCTATCTGATCACGCTGGCCGGGGATTCGGACGTGTTTCCGATGTTCCAGCACGAGGGTATGGAGTTCCTCTACATGCTGGAAGGCGAGGTCGTTTATCGCCACGGCAGCAACCTCTACCGCATGACGCCGGGCGACAGCCTGTTCTTCGACGCCGACGCCCCGCACGGGCCGGAAGAGCTGACGCAGCTGCCGATCCGCTATCTCTCCATCATCTCCTACCCGCAGGGGTCGAGCGGCGACTAGCCTCGGCGGCAGTGGTGTCGAACGAAAAAAGGAGGCGATGACATGGCCTCCCAGACTGCTGACGAACCTCCGAAGCGGTCGGATAGACCCAAGATTCACGGAACGTCACAGATTCAGACCGTGAACAGACCGGAATCAAAACCCCACGATTTTGACCGCTGCCAAAAATCGTGGGGTTTGTAATCAATCTGGGAGGCGATGACATCGCCTCCTTTTTTCGTGGTCGGTGGCCGGGCCTCGGTGAGGCCAGGCCGATCGATATGTTAGTCCGGGCTGAAGCCGGATGAGGTCGCAGCGCCGTCGTCATATTTCGACAGCCAGTCGACGGTGGTCTGGCGATAACGGGTCAGGCCCTTGTATTCGGCGAGCTCGACCGGCAGGTCGCGCAGCACGCGGTGGAAGCGGCGGGCCCATTTCGGCACCGTTACCAGCTCGTCCATCTTGAGCAGGTAGCAGCGGATCGGGAAGACCAGCGCGTTGGAACGCGGCAGGCGCCAGAAGCTCTGCAGTTCGACGCGGAGATGGACCTTCTGGCCGACATTCTCAGGCGTCACCGTCAGGCGGTCACTGCCCCATTTGTGGAAGTTTTCCGGGCTGGTGTCGAGGCGCGGATTGATCGTCATGGTCCAGTTCAGGCGGCGTGCCGGCTTGCCCTGCTGGATGTTGGTCAGGAATTTCAGGGCGCGGGTGAAGACGCCCATCTCATGCGCCAGCGGTACCGGTGCATGCCATTCGAAGAAGTTCATGCCGATGTCGAAATCGAGCGACCAGTCGGCCTGGGTGGTGACCATGCCGGCGTCCATCCAGAGATTGTTGTCACGCTGGTCGAGAATGGCGAAGTCGCCCTGGCTCTGGCGGGTGATGTACTCCATCGGCCCATAGGGCAGGGTGGAGATGTCGCCAAAGGTGAAGGTGTCGTCGATGCCGAGTGGCCGGTTGATCCAGCGCCAGCGGTCGCCGTCGCGGGTCAGCGTAAAGTGCTCGGGATAGCTCGCGGCCTTCTCGGTCATCAGCAGTTCGAGCAGGTCCCAGCCGGCCAGCGTCATGTGCGGCAGCGACTGGCAGCGCAGCGGATCTTCCGCCAGCACCTTGGCGCGGTCCTCCATCTCGGAGACATAGTGTTCGTCGACGTCGATCAGGTGCTCGAACACGCTGCCCTGGGGGCCCGGCACATGCGGCTCGATGTTGACCGAGTACATGTAGGCGTCTTCATGGTAGGGGAAGGGAAACCGCCTGATCTGTTCAGGACTGTTCCTGAAGGTAAAATCGTCGCGGAACGTTTCTTTCCTGAAGTTAATTCCCATCAATTCCTCCCTCTTCCGAAGCGCCGGGCGCTCCGGGATGTTCTACCGTTCCAGGACCAGCGAGCGGCCCTCGAAGCGCGAAACGCATGGCATGATCTTCTTGCCCGAGCAGTGCTCCTCATCGCTCAGCCAGTGGTCGTTGTGCTTGAACGTGCCGTCATAGGAGATGACGTTGGTCTCGCACTGGCCGCAGACGCCGCCGCGACAGAGATAGGGCGGGTCGACGCCTGCCGCCTCGATCGCCTCGAGCAAGCTCTGCTGTTCACCGACCCGGATCTCCAGCCCGCTGACGGCCAGCTTGACGTCGAAGGGCGTGCCCGGCTGTGGTGCTGCGAAGTGTTCGTAATGCACCGAGTCATCCGGCCAGCCATGGGCAGCGGCGGTGTCGCGCACCCATTTGATCATGCCAGCGGGGCCGCAGACATAGATATGCGTGCCGAGCGGCTGGGTGGCGAGCAGGCGGTCGAGTGGGATGCGCTCGTTGTGCTCGTCGTAATAGAGATTGACCCTGTTGCCGTAGCGTTCGCGCAGCACCTCGGTGTAGCTGCCCAGCGCCTCCGAACGGCAGGTGTAGTGCAGCTCGAAATTGCCGCCCGACGAAGCGAGCTGGGCTGTCTGGGCGAGAAACGGCGTGATGCCGATGCCGCCGGCGATCATCAGGTGCTTCCTGGCGCGCAGGTCGAGCGAGAACAGGTTCACCGGATAGCTGATGACCATTTCGCTGCCGCGTTTGACGCGGTTGTGCATGAACAACGAGCCGCCGCGGCCGACATCATCGCGGCGCACCGAGATCGTGTAGTCGCGCGTGGCGAGCGGCGAGCTCATCAGCGAATAGGGGTTGAGCCTGGTGATGTCGCCGTCGCGCATTTCGACGACGACGTGGGCGCCGCCGGAAAAGGTCGGCAGGTTGCCGCCGTCGGTGCGTTCGAAATGGAAGCGCTTGACCAGTTCATTGACCGCGACCACTTCGGTCACGGTGACGTTCAGCTTGTTTGTTCCCGCGCTCACCGGAAAATCTCCTCTTTCTGAGGGATCTCGGTCGGATCCTCGGCATTGATGCAGACGCCCTGGAAGGCGGCCAGACGCTTGGAGTAGTGGTCGCGGACGAGCAACAGCAGACCGCAATGCGAGCAGGTGACCGGCTGGGTCGTGACGTTTTCGGTGACGCCCTTGCAGTGCACGCACTGCACGCGGCGCGCCCACGAGCCCCGATGCTCGGTCTGGATCGAGGCCGGGTCGATGCCGGCTTCGATCGCCGCCTGCATCATCTGGCCGATCAGCCCTTCGGTACCGGCGAGATACATGCGCAGGCCCATATGGGCGTTGGCAAGTGTCCAGGTCAGCCGCGGCAATGCCGCCGCGACCGACGGTCCTTCATAATACTGGGCCGGCTTCAGGGCTTTCAGCAAGTCCTGAAAGCTGTTTCCGGTCCGGCCCGGTATGAACATGATGTGTGCGTTGGCGAAGAAGTCCTCTGGAGCCTTCTTCGCCAGGTCCAGGATCGCGGACGCCCCTTCGGCGTCCGCAATCAGAAGGTGGCTCTTGCCGGCCTGCGGTGACAATGTTCCGTAGACCGGGCGACTGAGGATCGTCTTCACCGGTGCACTGTCCAAGGTCTCAGCCCTTCGCCGTCCGCTTCAGCTTCTTCGGGTCGTCAAACGGCAGCGACTGCGCCGTTGCCTTGACGGTTCCGCTGGCGTTGCGGATTTCCAGCGGCGTACCGACGATGGCGCAGTCGACGTCGAGGCGGGCGATGCCCATCGACTTCTTGACCAGCGGCGAATACATCGCGCAGGTCACTACACCGACCTTCTTGCCGTCGCGATAGATTTCGGCACCTTCGTCAGCCGGCTTGTCGCTGTCGAGCAGCACGCCGAAGATCTTGAAGCGTTCCTTGCCCTTGAGGCGATAGTGCTCTTCGGCGCCGCGGAAGCCGGTCTTGCCGGGGCTGACGGTGAAATCGAGACCGAGTTCCCACAGGGTGTCGCCAGGGCCTTCGTTCGCAAACGGGTACTTCTGCGAGTTGTCGTACGGGTAGAACAGAAGGTAGCTCTCGACGCGCAGCATGTCGAGCGTGGTGAAGCGCGTCGGGATGATGCCCATCGGCTTGCCTTCGGCAACGATGGTGTCCCAGATCTGGCCCGCGTCCTGGCCACGGCAGAAAATCTCGTAGCCGCGCTCGCCGGTGTAGCCGGTGCGCGAGATCATCACCGGGAAGCCGAACAACTGGGTCTGCATGTGGTGGAAGTAGTTGAGGTCGCGGATGCCGGGAACGTGCTTGGCAAGGTAGTCGACGGCGAGCGGGCCCTGCAGCGACAGGTCGTGCAGATTGTCGTCGAAGCGGACCGAGACGTCGCGGCCGATCGATGCGCGGGTCAGTTCCTCATGGCCCGAGCCCGAACCGTGCACGACCATCCAGGAGTTCGGACCCATGCGGTAGATGACGCAGTCGTCGGTGAACTTGCCGGCGTCGTTGAGCATGCAGGCATAGACCGACTTGCCGGGGTAGATCTTCTCGACATTGCGGGTGGTGCACAGGTCAATGACATGCCCTGCGTGGGCGCCGGTGATGTGCACCTTCTTGAGGCCGGAAACATCCATCAGGCCGGCCTTGGTGCGGATCGCCACATACTCCTCGTTGGCGTCCTTGTCATAGCTCCAGGCCGTGCCCATACCGCTCCAGTCTTCCAGTTTGGAACCCAGTGCGCGGTGGCGGTCGGCCAACATCGAAAAACGCCATGAAGCTGTCATTTCAGGTACTCCTCCATATTGTTCCCCGCCCTTGGCCTTGCCTTGAGGCGGTCATTTGTTGAGGGCATTTGAACCCAAATTTGCCTCTAGGGCAATATCCAAGTGCAAGAATTTTTACTGATAGGCAACATTTTGCCTGTCGTTTCTTCCGGGCCTGTGCTGGTCAACAAGCTTGGCCGTGAGTTGTGCGGCGGGCAAAAAAAAGCCTGGCACATGAGGTGCCAGGCCTTGAAAGGGCGCTCCGGGCCTGGGGGACAGGAGGGGTGGATTGGAGCGCCTTGGGAGAGAGGTTTCGCCTCAGAACAGTCCTTCGATCTGGCCCTGTTCGTTGAGGAAGATCTTCTCGGATGACGGCGCCTTGGGCAGGCCGGGCATGGTCATGATCTCACCGCAGATGGCGACGATGAAGCCGGCGCCTGCTGCCAGGCGCACTTCACGTACCGGCACGACGTGGTCGACAGGGGCGCCCCTGAGGTTCGGGTCGGTCGAGAACGAATACTGCGTCTTGGCCATGCACACCGGCAGGTGGCCGTAGCCGGCCGCTTCCCAGGCATGCAGCTGGTCACGCACCGACTTGTCGGCGATGGCTTCGGAGCCGCGGTAGATGCGCTTGACGATGGTGTCGATCTTGTCGAACAGCTTCATGTCGTCGGGGTAGAGCGGCGAGAACTGCGAGGCGCCGCTTTCGGCCAGCTGCACCACCTTGTGGGCGAGCTCCTCGATGCCGGCCGAACCCTTGGCCCAGTGCTTGCACAGGATCGCTTCCGCACCCATCGAAGCGACATACTCCTTCATCGCTGCGATTTCGGCGTCGGTGTCGGAGACGAAGTGGTTCATCGCCACCACCACAGGCACGCCGAACTGCTTGACGTTCTCGATGTGGCGGCCAAGGTTGGCGCAGCCCTTCTTCACCGCCTCGACATTCTCCTTGCCGAGCTCTTCCTTCTTGACGCCGCCATTCATCTTCATCGCGCGCACGGTGGCGACGATGACGGCGGCTGCCGGCTTGAGACCCGCCTTGCGGCACTTGATGTCGAAGAACTTCTCGGCACCGAGGTCAGCGCCGAAGCCGGCTTCGGTGACGACATAGTCGGCGAGCTTGAGGGCGGTGGTGGTGGCGACGACCGAGTTGCAGCCATGGGCGATGTTGGCGAAGGGGCCGCCATGGACGAAGGCCGGGTTGTTCTCCAGCGTCTGCACCAGGTTCGGCTGCACCGCATCCTTCAGCAGCACGGCCATGGCGCCATCGGCCTTGAGGTCGCGGGCATAGACGGCGGTCTTGTCGCGGCGATAGGCGACGATGATGTCGCCGAGGCGCTTCTCGAGATCTTTCAGATCGGTTGCCAGGCACAGGATCGCCATGACTTCGGAAGCGACGGTGATGTCGAAGCCGGCTTCACGCGGAAAGCCGTTGGCGACGCCGCCGAGCGAGCAGTTGATCTGGCGCAGCGCCCGGTCGTTCATGTCCATCACCCGGCGCCAGACGACGCGGCGGGTGTCGATGCCGAGCTCGTTGCCCCAGTAGATGTGGTTGTCGATCAGCGCCGACAAAAGGTTGTGGGCGGTGGTGATGGCGTGGAAGTCGCCGGTGAAGTGGAGGTTCATGTCCTCCATCGGCACGACCTGGGCATAACCGCCGCCGGCAGCACCGCCCTTGACGCCGAAGTTCGGCCCGAGCGAGGCTTCACGGATGCAGACGATGGCCTTCTTGCCGATGCGGTTCAAACCGTCGCCGAGGCCGACCGTGGTGGTGGTCTTGCCTTCGCCGGCCGGCGTCGGGTTGATCGCGGTGACCAGGATCAGCTTGCCGTCCTTGTTCTTGCGCGCATTGGCAATGAACTCGGCCGAGATCTTCGCCTTGTCGTGGCCATAAGGCAGCAGATGCTCGGTCGGAATGCCGATCTTGGCACCGACCTCCTGGATCTGCTTCTTCTTCGCCGCACGCGCGATCTCGATGTCGGTCTTGAATTCGGCCATGACTCTCTTCCCTTGAGTTTGGTTCGATTTCCGCGGAGCCTCGGGCTCCCAGATTAAAAACGTGGTGCTGACTGGCCCGCCGAACGGAAGGCCGAGACGACCGTATTGGCCATCAGAAGTGCAATGGTCATCGGCCCGACGCCACCCGGCACCGGCGTGATGGCGCCGGCCTGCTCGGCGGCGCTGCCGTAGTCGACGTCGCCGACGAGCTTCGACTTGCCATTGAGACCGCCCTCCAGGCGGTTGATGCCGACGTCGATGACGGTGGCGCCCGGCTTCACCCAGTCGCCCTTGATCATTTCAGGACGCCCGACGGCCGCGACGAGGATGTCGGCGCTGCGGCACAACGCCGGCAGGTCCTTGGTGCGGCTATGGGCGACGGTGACGGTGGCGTTGGCATTGAGCAGAAGGTTCGCCATCGGCTTGCCGACGATGTTGGAGCGGCCGACGACCACTGCGTTGAGCCCCGAAAGATCGCGGCCGAGCGCACGCTCGATCAGCAGCATCGAGCCGGCCGGCGTACAAGGCACAAAGGCGGTGTCGAGCTCACCGGTGCCGAGCTTGCCGACATTGGTGAAATGGAAGCCGTCGACATCCTTGTCGGCCGAGATCGTCTGGATGATCTTGCCGGCGTCGATATGGTCGGGCAGGGGCAGCTGCACGAGGATGCCGTGGATCTTGGGATCGGCGTTGAGCTTCTGCACCAGTGCGACCAGATCGGCTTCCGAGGTATCGGACGGCAGCGCGTGCTCGACCGAGTGGAAGCCGCATTCCTTGGCCTTCTTGCCCTTGGAGGCGACATAGACCTGGCTTGCCGGGTCGTGGCCAACGATGACCACTGCGATACCGGGGACGACACCGGTCTCGGCGATCAGCTTTTCGGCTGCGATCCGGACCTTTGTCACCACATCGGCGGCAACTGCCTTGCCATCGATTACCGTCGTCATGCTGTGCAATTCCTCCCAGGCGCGCGCGTACGATCCTATGGCATGAGCCATCGGTTCCAGCCCCGGATTACACCATCCGGACAGCTTTTTGCGCTGAATTTTCCCGTCTGAATCTATAGCAGCTGACGGGGGTGAAAGTCAACCACAATGCAAAAATCTTTCATGGAAAGAAATATTGGCCCAGCGTGGTTTTGCGCGCTTCCGGGGTGGGCGACGCCGGGGCAAATCGGCGCCAAGCGTGCGGCGGTTGTCGAAATGAATTGCGCAAAAACAAGAAGATAGAGCGGCGATGCGAATCGCTGAAAAGGACGGCAACGCCGCGGCGCGAAATGCAAAAGGCCGGCTTGCGCCGGCCTTCGCAGGTTGAATGTGCGTCAAGCTTCAGAGCACGAAGAACCAGTTGGCGAGAAGCACCACGGCCAGACCGGCGAGCAGCGTCAGGTAGGGCAGGATACCCGCCTTCTTCACGCGCAGGTCGCTCTGCTGCATGCCCAGATCCTCGAGCATGTGCTCGGGGAACTTGCCGCCGTCCTGGATATAGTGGCGGTAGCAGAACACCGGGATGATCAGGGCCGCGGTGAACAAGCCGGCCCAGAGTGCCATCGGGTTCCACACCTTGGCGCCGGCGCCCATGAAGATGGCGTTGACGTAGGCAAAAAGGGCACCGACCGTGATCAGCCAGGTCGGCGCGCGCCATGGCCGCTTGATGTGGCCGTTGTCCATGCGATGGATCCAGCCGGAGTTCAGGTTGAGGAAGTTGAAGATGATGTAGCCGCAGTTCGAGACGGCGAGGATGAAGAAGAAGCTCGTCGCATCCGTCGAGGCGATGGCCAGGACGAACAGGTTGGCGATGAGATCGGTCCACATGGCGCGGGTCGGCGCGCCGTGCTCGTTGACGTGGCTGAGGTAACGCGGCAGCCAGCCGTCGACCGAACCCTGGTAGAGCGTGCGCGACGATCCGGCCATCGCCGTCATGATGGCGAGCAACAATGCGAGGATCATCAGCATGACGAGCAGGTTCTTCACCAGCCCGCCGCCACCGACCATGCCGGCAAGTGCATCGGCAACACCGGAACCGTCGACGATCGGCGTCGACAGCATGCCGTTGAGCCCGAGCACGCCCTGGAAGGTGAATGGCACGATCATGAACAGCAGCATGCAGAGCAGGCCGGAATAGAAGATGGCCTTGAAGGTGTCGGTGGCCGGGTTCTTGAACTCGCGGGTGTAGCAGACGGCGGTTTCGAAGCCGTAGGTCGACCATGCGGCGATGAACATGCCGCCGAGCACCAGCGTCCAGCCAGCGACGTTCCACGCGCCGGGTTCAGGTGCGTAGGCTGCGGCCAGCGGCACGAAGGGCGAGTAGTTGTCCCAGTTGATCTGGCCGGTGAGGATCGGTACCACGCCGACGATCAAAAGCGGCACGATGACCAGCAGGCCGACGACCTTCTGCACGGCAGCAGTGCCGAGAATGCCGCGATGCTGGATCGCGAAGGTCACCAGCATCAGCACGGCGCCGATCCAGAAGGTTGCGTTGAGCGAGAAGCCGACCGGACCGAGCGAGTGGCTATAGAGCGTCCAGGTGCGAATGCCGGGCGTCGCTGCGGCGGTTACCGCTGCAACGGCGTCAGCGGCAGTGGTGCCGACATTTGCCGCCATGTACTGCAGCACCTCCGGCGAGGCTTCGGTGAAGCCGGGGATCGGTGCCAGCGCGTTGAGGATGTAGGCGGCGGCGATCGAACAGCCGAGCGACAGCACCGGTGACCATGCGAACCAGTTGCACCACACCGACAGCGGCGCGACGAACTTGGAATAACGCAACCATGCGGTGGCGCCATAGACCGAGGCGCCACCCGACTTGTTTGGGAACAGGCCGGCGATCTCGGCATAGGTGAAGGACTGGATGAAGCCCATCAGCATGGAGCAGATCCAGATCGCAAAAGCGATGTTGCCGGCGGTACCGGCAATGCCGCCGATCGAGAACAGGACAAGAGGCGGCACGCCGCTGGCAACCCAGAAGGCGCCTCGCCAGTCGATTGTCCTGTGAAGCTGGCCGGCGGAATCCGCCGGACTGATGTCCGTAACAGCGCTCATTGGTCAAATTCCCCATTGATTAGGATGCCCGTCGCCCAAGCCCGGCTTTCCCGGTTTTCAAGGTGCGGCGGCAGTTTCCGCTTAGGCTTCTTTTTTTCCTCAAAGTGAAGTTTGTCCGAATTCGAGGCGCCGTCAAGCTATTTTGTCGCAGCACTGGACCAATCTTCACAACTGGTACCCCCGGTTGGAAAATTGGGCAGACGATGATGCCTCTCTGGACAGCGGCGGCCTACCCGAACGGGTGGGTAAGCAGGCTTGGCGCCATTTGCCGGCTTGTGGAGGCCAGTTCGGCAGTAAAAATGCCGCATCCACTGGAATGAAAAAATCATTCATGATATGAATTGCGTTCACAGGGTCGATCCGGGCAGGACCGGAGAGGAGCGACCCAGCGCAGGAGACGTCGGCAAGAGGTGCGTGCACGAACATAGGCGGGAGGAACATGAACGCCGAATGGAAGGGTCAGCGCCATGGCATCGGGATAGAGGTGGTGCCGGTGGTGAAGGAAAACAGGTTCAGGGTTCTGATAGCCGAGCGCAATCCGCTCGTCATCGCAGCCCTTGGCGACATGCTTTCGCGCGACAGCCGCTTCGAGCTGGCCGAGAGCGTGCAGACCGGCAGGGCTTTTCTCGAGGCGGCCTCAACTGCTGCCCCACAGTTCGATATCGCGGTGCTGGGCTGGCGGCTGCAGGACATGGATTCCGGCGAAGTGCTGGCCGAAATGCAGCGCCGCGGCCTTCATGCCCGTGTGGTGATCTTCTCCAACGACCACGACATCTCGATCCTCAAGCAATGCGTGCGCCTTGGCGTGCAGGGCTTCTGCTATCAGTTCGACGATCCGGCGATCCTGTTCGACACGCTCGTCGCCGTCGCCCACGGCCGCATCTGCATTCCCTACATGGACGTGTCCAAGATCAACGACACGCCGCTGTCGCGGCTGACCGCACGCGAGCGCGAGCTTCTGTCGGTGCTGGCTGACGGCTGGACAAACCTGCAGATCGCTGCGCGCACCGGAATCTCGGAAAATACGGTCAAGTACCACCTCAAGAATCTCTACGACAAGCTCGACGTCCGCAATCGCGCGATGGCGGTGGCGCTCTACGCCAGCGAGAAGAACCGCGGGCCGCATCTGAGTTCGCAGTAAACACCGGCTGCGGATGAACTGTGCCCTGCGGGCCGTCTCATCTGCTTCGCCTTCCGCGGGCGCAACCGCCTCAACGCCTGGCTACACCCTCTTCGACAAGTTCAGAGCCAACTGCGCCCTCCTGTGAGGGAGCGGAAACGCCTGCTGTTTGGGATTGCAAGCCACCGGAACAGGCCTCCTCACCACCTTGAAAGGAGGCTGGGAATGAGGCTGCGCTGGTCGAAGATGCGTGGAAAGGGGCGCGGGGATCGGTGTGGATGACCTACCCGCTGCGGCGCTCATCTGGAGGCGAGCAGACGGCAGTCCAACATGCGTGCGGTGCAACTCTTTTGTTGCGCTCAGCCGTAAAGACACGCAAAAGGGATGCTGCCCCGGTAGGGGCGGCGTTTCATGTCGGGGAATTCTCGCGGCCCTGTTGGGCCGGCCTTCACTCCGCCGCTTCGGCGGTGCGCAGGTAGGATTCCAGCGAGTCGTCGAGCGCGTCCTTCCACGGCGTGTGGTGGGCCGGCGCCATGGTGCCTGTTATGACCGACTTGTAGGAGTGGTTGCGGAATTCCATGATGCCCTTCTTCTTGTGTTCCTTCCACTCGAAGAAGGCCTCGTTGGCGCCGTCGACGTCGAAGCTCGGATAGTCGGTCTCGGCGATCAACTCCTTGACGTATTCGCCCTGGTATTCGATCGCGTCATGCGAGTCCTTGCCAGCATCTTCGCCGGCAACGCGTTCCTGAACATCGTCGAGCAGCGCCTGCTTGCTGTCGGGCAGCTTGATGCGGCCGAGGATGACGTCGCGTGCCCACCATGCCTGGGCGTCGAACATGTTGAAGGTGAACCACTGGTCCTGCATGCCGAGATAGAACATCGCCGGGTTGTGGACATAAGCGACACCCTTGTAGAGGTCGGCGGTCGCAAGGCGGTTGGCGGTCTTGAGGCGCAGGTCGTCGGGCAGGAACGGGAAGTGGTGCTTGTAGCCGGTGCACAGGATGATGGCGTCGATCTTCTTGGTCGAGCCGTCCTTGAAGGTCGCGGTGTTGATCTCGACCTTTTCCAGCAGCGGCCGCTCTTCCCAGTTGTCGGGCCATTTGAAGCCCATCGGCGCGGTGCGGTAGCAGTTGGTGATCGACTTGGCGCCGTACTTCCAGCACTGCGAGCCGATGTCTTCAGCCGAATAGCTGGTGCCGACGATCAGGATGTCCTTGCCGGCGAATTCGCGGGCGTCACGGAAGTCGTGGGCGTGCAGGATGCGGCCGTTGAACCGGTCGAAGCCGGGGAATTCAGGAACGTTCGGAGTAGAGAAGTGGCCCGAGGCGACGATGACGTGGTCGAACTCCTCGGAGTAGCAGTGGTCCTTGGGCAGGTCCTGGACGGTGACGGTGAATTTCTTGGTCTCCTTGTCCCAGGTGACCATGCGGACGGCTGTCTCGAAGCGGATCCACTTGCGGACGCCGGCCTTCTTCACGCGGCCCTCGATGTAGTCGAACAGCACGGCGCGTGGCGGGTAGGAGGCGATCTGCTTGCCGAAATGCTCCTCGAAGGAATAGTCGGCGAATTCCAGGCCCTCCTTGGGGCCGTTGGACCAGAGATAGCGGTACATCGAACCATGAACCGGCTCGCCATACTGGTCGAGGCCGGTGCGCCAGGTGTAGTTCCACAGACCGCCCCAGTTGGCCTGCTTCTCGAAGCAGACGATTTCCGGGATGTCCGCGCCTTTCGCCGCGGCCGACTGGAATGCCCTCAACTGCGCCAGTCCAGATGGTCCGGCACCGATCACGGCGACACGCTTGGCTGTCATGGTTTCCTCCTTTTGGTATAGACCAAATTTCGTTATTGGTTCCTCTGGTTCAGTTATGTTGCCTGCCATTATACCAATTTGTCAACGGCGTGTTTCCTGTGAGGAAGGAAAATTTCGCTAAGATAGGGTGAAACGCCCGATTTTTGGTGGTATTCACAGCCATGACGAACTCCAGCTTTGCCCATCGACTCGCCGTTTCCAGCGTCCTGCCGCGGCTTTCCGTCGGCATGCCGGACGCGGTGAACATTGGATTCCTCGGACCGCTCAGCGGTCAAGTGGAGTCTTGGGGCCTGCCTGGATTGCATGGCTGCCGGATCTGGGAGGACTGGCTCAACCGGACCGGCGGGCTCTTGATCAACGGCCGCCGCTATCCGATCCGGATCGTCGAGTTCGATTGCGGCTATGATGCCGGCCGGGCTCTGGAGGGCGCGCGTCAACTGATCGAGCGGCATGACGTCAAGCTCTTGATGATGCTGGGCGGCGATACGATGGCCGAGATCAGGGATTATCTGAGCCAGCGCAAGGTCCTGACCTCGACCCTTTTGCCGAGCGACCTGTCGCCCGATACGCCATATCTGATCGCGCCCAGCGAACTGCACCCGATCTTCAACGTGACAGGGGTGGAGTGGCTAGCGCAGGCGAGGCCGGAACTGCGGACGGTGGCACTCTGCAGCCAGACTGACGCGCTCGGCCTGCCGTCGCTTGCCACCTATCGCGCCGCCTTCAAGGCAGCCAAGCTCGGGATCGCCAAGGAAATCCAGTACGATCCCGACGCCACTGACGCGGCCGAAATCGTGCAGCCGATGCTGGAGTCGGGTGCCGACATCCTGTGCTGGTGCACCAGCTACACGCCGATGGTCCATGCGATGACCGAATATGCGTTTGCGCAGGGCTTCAAGGGCCAGATCATATCCTGCACGCTGGACTATTACGACCAGCTCGTCGCCCGGACGTCGGTCGAATTCATGGAAGGTTTCGTCTTCCAGTTTCCCGACTTCGATGACGAGAAGCTGAACGACAAGACCTTCTTCTTCAACCAGCCGAAGGGCTTTTTTGACGAGTACAACAGCCGCTTCCCGGGTACCTGGACCGCGGTGAGCTGGGAATATGTCGCCATCCTCGACATCTGGCATGCGGCGGTCGAGAAATCGAACAGCGTCAATCCGGCATCCGTGCTGGCGGCGATGAAGCAACTTGGCCACGTCACGCACGCTTTCGGCCCGGCGCACTGGTGGGGCGAGAGCATGTTCGGCATCGACAACGCGCTTGTCGGCGACTGGCCAGTGGTGACGCTGAAGAACGGCAAGGCCAAGATCGCTGCCTTCGGCTCGATTCCGCGCTGGCTGAAGCGCCATGGCGGCCTGCTCAAGCAGGAGATGTCGGACCTGGGGCAGTTGTGGGATCAGCGCCTGCGTGAGAGCGGCAACGGCACCGCCCTGCAGGCACGAACGCCGGAATCAGTCCTGCAGAAGTAGCTTCTGCTCCTCGACCAGGTGCAGCTTGATGAATTCGACGGCGCGTTCGACGTCGCGGGAGGCGATCGCGTTGAACAGCGCATTGTAGCGCTGCTGGTACTCAAGGATCTTCTTTGGTGACAGGTGCCGGCGCAACTGCGTGGTGCGGAAACTCACCCGGCAAGCCTCGATCGCCAGATTGTAGCACGATGCCAGCAGGGGATTGTGCGTGCCCTCGGCGATCTTGCGGTAGATCTCTTCTTCGCATTTGACGAAGGCGGCGACGTCTGTCTGCACGTTTTCGATCTGCGACGTCAGCTGCTCCAGGTCCCAGACCTCGCGCGGGGTCATGTTGATGACTGCGAGGCGGACCATTTCGGGTTCGAGGATGCCGCGCACGACGAGGTGGTCGAGCGGGCTGGTTTCCAGCGCCACCGAGCTCTCCGCCCTTTCCGGCACTTCTTCCGAGCGGTAGGTGACAAAACTGCCGCTGCCGGGACGCCGCTTGATGACCTTGCGGTCTTCCAGTACGTCGAGCGCCTCGCGCACGGTGTTGCGGGCAACCCCCATCTCCGAGGCCAGCGCCCGCTCCGATGGCAGGCGTGTGTCGAGCGGATATTCCTCAGACCTGATCTTGGCAAACAGCCGGTCGAGCACGGTCTGCACCGTCGCTCCCACCGAATAGGAGGCGATGATTTGCGAAGTGAGTTGGCCGGTTTCAACCTTCATTGCGCGACCTTGCATGTCAGTCCTGCCTCGTGGCCACGGCGCGGGACGAATCCCAGCGCAGCGAAGACCAATTTTGAAATATTTATCGAATCTGGTCCAGTACACGCTCGGATGGGCCGGGACAATCGCGTGGCGGAGGGCTGATCGGCGCTCCCTGATGGACCGCAAGGCGGCCTGCCGCATGGTCACCTCTCCGCATTTTTGATTACTGTGATGAAACGAAGCCTTGCGGCAGCGGCAAAATTGAGTATTCTTCTGGCTCAAATAATTTTACACACAGGCAAGATTTGAACGAGGTGGCGATGACGATTTCAGTCTACCCCGAAATTGTGGCCGGCCCTCCGCGTCCGAGCCTGGTTGTGCAGCCAGGCCTGTTGCTGCCCGGCATGGAGCGCTATCACGTGCCTGGTGGCGGTGCGGTGCTGATCGACATCGAAGCCGGCGATCATGTGACGGTGCGCAATCTCGAAGGCGGGCAGGCGTGCGAGCTGGTGGCGTTTGATGCCGCCGGCCGCGCCGATCCGGGTATCCTGTCGACACGCTCGAACAGCGATGCGTCGGGGCTGAAGGCGCTGCTCGTCGATGGCGACGAGAGTTTGCAGAAGTTTCGGCTTGGCCTCGCCCGCCGCAAGCTCGAGCTTGGCCGGGTCGAGGCGGTGCGCTTCTTCGATGGTGCGACCGCTGCCGGGGTGGAGGAGCGTTTTGTCGTCTCGCGGCCAGGCTCGCTGGTGATTGCCGCACCCGGGGCGCCGATGTCGGTCGACAGCCAGGACACGACGACGCCTCTGGTGGTGATGGTCAAGCGGGCCAAGCTGCGGGCCGGGTCAGGCGGCTTCGAGCTGCCCGATCCGCTCGCCGATCCGGTGCTCGATCTCAGGGTCAAGTCGAAGACGGCGGAGAGCTATTTCGTCAAGGCCGGCGACTACATCCAGATCATCGACGTCGATGGCCGCCAGTGCACCGACTTCCAGTGCTTCTCGGCGCGCAAGCTCGACAAGGGCAGGGACCTCGCCCTCGACGTCACCGCCACCCGCTCGCTGATGGGCCACGCCTATCCGATGCCCGGCCTGCATGCCAAATATTTCGACCAGGATTTCGAGCCGCTTGTCGAGGTCGTGCAGGACACCTGCGGCCGGCATGACGCTTTTGCGCTCGCCTGCTACGCCAAATATTACGACGACATCGGTTATCCCGGCCACATCAACTGCTCGGAGAACTTCAACGGTGCGCTGACACCCCATGGCGTCAATGCCCGCGCCGGCTGGATGGCGGTCAACTTCTTCTTCAACACCGGCATCGACGCCCATGGCGTGATGTTCTCGGACGAGCCGTGGTCGCGGCCGGGCGACTATGTGCTGCTGAGAGCGCTGACCGACATCGTCTGCGTCTCCTCTGCCTGTCCCGACGACACCACGCCGGCCAATGGCTGGAACCTCACCGACATCCACGTCCGGACCTATTCCGGCTCCAACACATTCCAGCGCGCGATCGCCCGACGCACGACCCCGGAGGCAGAACCCAAGATGACCCGCGAGACCGGCTTCCACGCAAGCTTTGCCAAGCACACCCGCAACTTCATCGAATACAAGGGCTTCTGGCTGCCGCAGGAATTCGCCAAGGAGGGCGCCATCGCCGAATACTGGGCCTGCCGTGAGAAGGCGGTGGTGATGGATCTCTCTGCCCTGCGCAAGTTCGAGGTCACGGGCCCTGATGCCGAAGCCTTGATGCAGTACACGCTGACCCGCGACGTCAAGAAGCTCGGTGTCGGTCAGGTCGTCTACACCGCCATGTGCTACGAGCATGGCGGCATGGTCGACGACGGCACCTTGCTGCGTCTGGGCAAGGACAATTTCCGCTGGATCTGCGGCGACGACTATTCCGGCGTCTGGCTGCGCGAGCAGGCGGAGAAACTCGGCCTCAAGGTGCTGGTCCGCTCCTCGACCGACCAGATGCACAACATCGCCGTCCAGGGCCCGAACAGCCGCGACATCCTGAAGGAGATCGTCTGGACGCCGCCGCACCAGCCGGCGCTCAGTGAACTCGAATGGTTCCGCTTCACCATCGGCCGCATCGGCGATGCGACCGGCGTGCCGATCGTCGTCTCGCGCACCGGCTACACCGGCGAGCTCGGTTACGAGGTCTGGTGCCATCCGCGCGATGCCGAGACCGTCTTCGACGCGGTGTGGGCAGCGGGCCAGCCGCATGGGCTGAAGCCGATGGGCTTTGCAGCACTCGACATGGTGCGCATCGAGGCCGGCCTGATCTTTGCCAATTACGAGTTCTCCGACCAGACCGACCCGTTCGAGGCCGGCATCGGCTTCACCGTGCCGCTGAAGACCAAGACCGACGACTTCATCGGCCGCGAGGCGCTGATCCGGCGCAAGGACAATCCGATCCACAAGCTTGTCGGCCTCGACATCGACGCCAATGTCGCTGTCGGCCACGGCGACTGCGTCCATATCGGCCGCGCCCAGATCGGCATCGTCACCTCGTCGATGCGCTCGCCGATCCTCGGCAAGAACATCGCACTCGCTCGCATCGAGGCAGCACATGCCGAGATCGGCACCGAGGTCGAAGTCGGCAAGCTCGACGGCCAGCAAAAGCGCCTGCCGGCCAGGATCGTGCCGTTCGCCCACTACGACCCCAAGAAGGAACGCCCACGCTCGTAGGCGCAACCGGCACCACACATCACCTTCGACAACGCAAAAGCCCCGCAACAGCGGGGCTTTCTGTTGGTAGCGGCGGCCGATTTGGCCTATTCAGGTTCAGGGATGGCTCTGGGGAGGGGCGTCGTGGACATATTTGCCTGGTCGCCGCTGATCATGACGCTGCCCTTCATCCTTGTCGGGGGCATAGCCTTCTTCCTTGGTGCGGCGTTCCTGGCGGTTTTCGCCCGGCAGGCGGCGGACAACCCGCTGACCATGCCGGTCGCTGCCTTTGTCGGCACCATCACCACGGCCTGGGCGCTGTCGCTGGGCTTCACCGCCGCCGATGTCTGGTCGGTCAATTCCCGTGCCAGCCAGGTGGCCAGCGCGGAGCGATCCTCGATGATGCGGCTGGCCGGCATGGCAAAGCCCGAAGCGCTTGCCTCGGCCGAGCTCATGGCAGGGCTCAAGGCCTACAAGGATGCTGTCGTTCAGATGGAATGGCAGAATGCGAACCGATCGCCCGAGCCTGTTGTCGAGCAGGCCCTGCAGGGCATCCGCCTTGCCATGATCGACCTGGCGAAGGCGGGTCATCCCGATCCGATCATCAGCCAGATGGTGCAGGATCTCGACGAGTTGCAGGATGCCCGAAATTCACGTCTCGCCATCGGCACGAGCTCGGTCAACCAGCTCAAATGGTATCTGGTGCTGTTCCTGACGATGTTGTCGGCGATCGTCGTCGGCGCTGTCCACGCCGACAGGCCGCATGCCGGCAGGAAGGCGATCCTGATCTTTGCCGTCACCGCTGGCGTCAGCCTGTGGATCCTCGCGCTGCACGCCAACCCCTATGTCGGCGTTGCGCAGGTGACGTTGGGCGAGGTCCGGCTGTAGGGCAATTCCAGGGAAAACCGTATGGCGGTTTTCCGTCCTGGATTGCGCAAAGACGACAACTTGATCGGCCGGGCGTCAGCGCTTGCCGCGCACCGGCTCGGACGTCAGGCTGGCATAGGCAAGGGCCACGGCGAAGAAGCCGAAGGCGGAAAGCACGGCGGCAACGACGATGATGGTTTCGGTCGGCATGTCATTTCTCCTGTCTGGACATGCCCTGATTTGAACCGATAGCCAGGACGCCGCCTTGATCTGGATCAACGGACCGAACCGGCGGCTTGCGGCCGGGGCGATTGCAGGAAAAGTGTGCGGCGGACTTTGTCTGGATGCGCGTCAGAACGCTAAGCGACGTGGATCGCCTCCGTCCGCTGCGCTCCTGTGCTGTGGGTCTCCAGCCACGCCTCCGCCTGAGTGCTCGGCATCGGGAAGGCGATGCCATAGCCCTGTACGGCAGGGCAGCCGAGGTCATGGAGCCAGGACAGCTCGACGTCGGTCTCCGCACCCTCGGCGACGATCGAGATGCCCAGGCCACGCGCCAGCTCGATGATCGCCTTGACGATCTTGGTGTTGGCCGGGTTCTTGTCGATGTCGCGGACGAAACGGCGGTCGATCTTCAGCCTGTCGACCTCGTTGGCGCTGATATGGGCGAGCGAAGCGTAGCCGGTGCCGAAGTCGTCCAACTCCAGCCGAATGCCGGCCTTGCGCAGGCGCTTCAGCGTCAGCCCGATGCCGGTGTTCTCGTCGTCGAGCATCACCGTTTCGACGATTTCGAGTGCCACCAGCCGTGTCGGCAGCCCTTCCTGCTTGAGCAGGTCGAGCAGGTGGCCGGCGAAATCCGCCTCGCGCAGCTCCTGCGCCGAAACATTGAGCGACAGCCGGCCGAAGTCGATGCCGGCGCGATGCCATTCGGCACCGGTCGCAATCGCCTTGGCAAAGACGATGCGGCCGAGTGCCGGCATCAGCCCTGCCTTTTCCGCCACTGGCAGGAACTCGCCTGGAGACACGTTCCTGCCCGCCATTTCCCACCGCACCAGCGCCTCGACACCGATGACCTTGCCGCCCTGCAGCGAAACCTGGGGCTGGTAGTGAACGGCGAAGGCCTGGCTTGCGATGGCCTCGCGCAGATCGCGCTCGAGATTGGCCTTCTCCTCGAACTTGTCGCGCAGGGTCGTTGCGAAAAGCTGGTAGCCGCCACGGCCCTCGGCCTTGGCGAGATAGAGCGCCAGGTCCGCATTGACGATCAGGTCGCCGACCGTGCCATTGCCGCCTTGGTACAGCGCGATGCCGGCGCTGGCGCTCGGCTTCAGTGACGTCCCGGCGAATTCCAGCGGCTGCTTGAGCCCGGCGACGATGCGCTCCGCCACGTCGACGGCGTCCGCTTCGGAGCCGACGTCGTTGAGGATGACGGTGAACTCGTCGCCGCCGAGGCGCACGCACACATCCGAATCGCGCACGGTGGTGACAAGACGCATCGCCGTCTCGATCAGCACGGCATCGCCCGCGGCATGGCCCATCGTGTCGTTGATGGTCTTGAAGTGGTCGAGGTCGAGATGGATGACAGCCATCATCTCGCCCTTGCGCTTGGCGGTGGCCAGCGCCGTTTCCATGTAGTCGTTGAGGAAGGCCCTATTGTAGAGGCCGGTCAGCGCGTCGTGGTTGGCGGCGAAATTCATCTGGTCGCGCGCCTTGAGCAACTCGCTGGTGCAGGACACCACTCGGCGCACCAGCGGCCGGAAGATCAGGATGGCCTCGGCCAGGAGCAGAAGCAAAGTGAGCACGAAGACGGTCAGGTGGATCTTCTCGACGGCGGCACCCTTCTCGGCCGCCTCGGATGAAAACAGCCGGGTCAGCGTCTCGTATTCGCGGCGGACCTTTTCGGCGACATAGAGCCTGAGCGCGCTGAAATGGGTCACGGCGTCGTCAGGCATCGGTGCCGAGACCGAGGTGGGAAGCATGTCGAGGAACGAGTTGACGGTGTGGGCGAGGATCCGCGTCGACGCGTCGATCTGGCCGGGGGCCTCGTCGAACAGCTTGGTCGCCTCTTCGGACAGTGCCAGCCGGTACAGCGGCGACTGCGGGTCGGGCGAGCCGTCGCGCAGCAGCTTCTCGTTGGCGAGGAAGGCGGCCAGGGTCGCTGTCAGGTTCTGGCGCGCCTGTGTGCGTAGCCACTGCGCTTCGGCGGTGTAGGCCTCGGTCGCGGTCAGGAGGATGCGCTGAGACAGCAATTGCTGCCGCGATCCGAGCTCGATCAGCGCTGTCTTCTGGATGTTGGCCGAAATGACCGAGCTGAGCAGGAAGAAGCTGGCGGTGGCCAGCGAGCCGATCAGAATCAGCGCCGCGACATATGACGCCTTGGTCTTGTGCATCAGTCCATGCGCGAGTTTCCGGTGCTCCGAGCTGGGCCCTACCCGGTCGTCTTGCGACGTCTCCATCCCACTTCCTCCTCAAGAATTTCCCCCGGGAGGTGAAATTGCAGATGAATGGTGAATCCGATGTAAATCGGAGTGGTTGAAGATGTAATTCGCCGAAATATTGGTAGATTCCCGCATTTTTCTCCGTGAGGCGCGAAGTAAACGGCGGGAATGTACAAGATGGAACGATTGTTCTTCGGAAAAGCTGATCGGTGCCGGTGGGGTGTGCGGTGGGCGAAGATCAACGCGGGTCGCCGCTTGCAGCTGATTGCCGAGTTCTTGTGTCGGGCCTTGTCACGCTCTTGCGGCAAGGGTTGAGCCATATGCGCTCGCGCGTCGCTGGCAAAACCGTCTGCAATTTTGAGAAAAGGAGGAAGTGGTGCCCAGACGCGGATTCGAACCACGGACACGCGGATTTTCAATCCGCTGCTCTACCAACTGAGCTATCTGGGCCTAGTTCCAGGATCGGGCGAGAGCCTTGATCCGGATGCCTTGAGTGGTGCGCTGCACCCTGAAAGCGGGTGGGTTATAACACGAGATTTGCCGCTGTCCAGCGCCTGCGAGATGTTTTTCTGGAAGAAATCACAGGCCGTTGCGTAAGCTGCAAATGCCGCTCGGCGTTATCAGCCGGCTTCGCTGTTTCCGTCCGAATCCTCGTCTTCGTCGTCACGGACCGGAATGGCGTAGCTGCCTGAAAGCCAGCGGTTGAGATCGACCGCCTTGCAGCGCGGCGAGCAGAACGGGTAGCTCTCGCGCGCCGATGGCTTGCTGCATTCCGGGCAGGAGATCTTGGCACGCAGCGGCGTGACGACGGCGGCTGGCTTGTCGGTCATACGCGCGCGCCGGCCTGCCAGTTGAGCTGGACCTGGTAACCTTCGCCCGACAGCAGCGATGTGGTCTCGTAGAGCGGCAGGCCCACCACATTGGTATAGGAGCCGACGAGCTTGACGACGAAGGTGCCGGCGAGGCCCTGGATGCCATAGCCGCCGGCCTTGCCGCGCCATTCACCCGAGGCGAGGTAGTTTTCCATGTCCTGCTTCGACAGGCGCTTGAAGCGCACGCGCGTCTCGACCAGCCGCTGGCGCAGCTTGCCCGCAGGCGTCACCAGCGCGAGGCCGGTATAGACGCGGTGCGAGCGGCCCGACAGCAACTGCAGGCAATGCAGCGCCTCATCAGAGCTCTCGGCCTTGGGCAGGATGCGCCGTCCGACGGCAACGACGGTGTCGGCAGCAAGAATGAAGCCGGAAGCGGGTTCCGCTTCCTTGGAAAGGACGTCATGCGCCTTCTGCGCCTTGGTCACCGACAGGCGCTTGGCCAGCGAGCGCGGATGCTCGGCGCGCATCGGACGTTCGTCGACATCCGCCGGGAACAGGCGATCAGGCTCGATGCCGGCCTGCTGCAACAGCTCGACACGGCGGGGCGAACCCGAGGCAAGCACAAGCTTTTGCAGATCGCTCAATCGTTGATCCTGTAGGCTGAGACCGGCCGGCGTGCTTGCAGCAGGCGGCTTACTTGAAGCGGTAGGTGATACGGCCCTTGGTCAGGTCGTAAGGCGTCATTTCGACGAGGACCTTGTCGCCGGTGAGGACGCGGATGCGGTTCTTGCGCATGCGGCCGGCGGTATGGGCGATGATTTCGTGTTCGTTTTCGAGCTTGACCCGGAACATCGCATTCGGCAACAATTCCGTAACAACGCCCGGGAACTCGAGGACTTCTTCCTTCGGCATTCGGTACCTTTGGTTTGGATGACTTTCCGGCGACCCGGCCGGAATTTGGGCGGAACCTATATGATAATCCACGCTTTGTGAACACGCTTAATCGGCGTCGTTTCCTTGGGCCTCGGCGGCAAATCGATTGGCCATTCTGTGCTTCAGCCGTTCGCGCACGTCGCGGTAGGCGTGCATGATCTGGTCGCGCGTGCCGGTGACGGCGGTCGGATCGGGCGTCGGCCAGTATTCGACGTCGACTGCCATCGAGCGGGTGAATTCCAAAGCGGCGTGGTGCGCTTCGGGCGCGAGTGTGACGATAAGGTCGAAATAGTCGTCCTCGAGATCATCGACGGTGCGTGGCTGGTGCTCGTCGAGCCTCATGCCTTCTTCGGCCAGCACGGCATCGACGAACGGGTCGCGATCGCCGGCGCGCACGCCGGCCGACGTCACGAACACCGATGCCGGCAGATGGTGGCGGGCGATGGCCTCGGCCATTGGCGAGCGGACCGAATTCATCCGGCACATGAACAGGATAGAGCGTGGAGAGCTGCCGTTTGCCGCCATCCTCATCCGCGCCAGTGCAATACGCAGATCAGCGTGAACAGGCGGCGCGCGGTGTCGAAATCGATCTCGATCTTGCCGGAGAGCCGGTCAAGCAGGGTTTGCGAACCCTCATTGTGCAGGCCGCGCCTGCCCATATCGATCGCCTCGATCTGGCTTGGCGTCGATGAGCGGATCGCCTCGTAGTAGCTTTCGCAGATCATGAAGTAGTCCTTCACGATCCTGCGGAACGGCGTCAGCGACAGGATGTGGGTGACCACCGCTTCGCCGTGTTCACGCGAGATGGCGAAGACCAGCCGCGCGTCGACAAGTGACAGCTTGAGCCGGTAAGGGCCGTGGCCGTCGTCGTTGATCGGGTGGAAGCTGTTTTCCTCGATCAGGTCGAAGATCGCGACCGCGCGTTCGTGCTCGACGTCGGGCGTCGAACGGCCGATCGATTCGTCGAGTTCGACGTCGACCAGGCGGGAGCGTGCGTGGCCTTTGTCGGACATCGCCGCCTACATGTTCAATCTGATGGCGACGGAGCGCGCATGCGCGTCGAGACCTTCGGCCTTGGCCAGCGCGATCGCCGCGGGAGCAAGCTCGCGCAACTGGTCGGGGCCAAGCTTCAGGATCGAGCTGCGCTTGACGAAGTCGAGCACCGTCAGGCCAGAGGAGAAACGCGCCGAGCGTGCCGTCGGCAGCACGTGGTTGGAGCCGCCGACATAGTCGCCGATGACTTCGGGCGTGTGCTTGCCGACGAAGATCGCACCGGCATTGCGGATGCGGCCGAGCAGCGTCTCGGCATCGGCGACGGCGAGTTCGAGATGCTCGGCGGCGATGCGGTCGATGAGCGGGATGGCCACGTCGAAGTCTTCGACGACGATGACCGCGCCAAAGTCGCGCCAGCTTGCGGCGGCGGTCTCAGCACGCGGCAGGAGCTTGATCTGGCGTTCGACCGCTGCTTCCACCGACTTGCCGAAGGCGGCGTCATTGGTGATCAGGATCGACTGTGCGGAAACGTCATGCTCCGCCTGGGCCAGCAGGTCGGCGGCAAGCCAGTCAGGGTCGTTGTCGCTGTCGGCGACGATCAGCACCTCGGAGGGACCCGCGATCATGTCGATGCCGACCGTGCCGAACACCTGGCGCTTGGCGGCCGCGACATAGGCGTTTCCGGGGCCGACGATCTTGGCGACGGGACGGATGGTCTCGGTGCCATAGGCAAGGGCGGCGACTGCCTGGGCGCCGCCGACGCGGTAGATTTCCGACACGCCGGCGATGTCGGCTGCGACCAGCACCAGCGGATTGATGACGCCGCCTGATGCCGGCACCACGATGACGATGCGCTCGACGCCGGCAACCTTGGCCGGCACGGCATTCATCAGCACCGAGCTGGGATAGCTCGCCGTGCCGCCTGGAACATAGAGCCCGACCGCCTCGACGGCGGTCCAGCGCGAGCCGAGCTCGACGCCGATCGGATCGACATAGCGGTCGTCCCTGGGCATCTGCCGGGCATGGTGCGAATGGATGCGGTCGCGGGCAAAGCGGAGCGCCTCGACAGTCGCCGGATCGGCATCCTTGTAGGCCTGGTCGATGTCGGCGCGGCTCACCGCGATGCCGAGCGTGCCGAGGTCGGCGCGGTCGAATTTCCTGCTGTAGTCGATCAGTGCCGCATCGCCGCGGCTGCGCACGTCGTCGATGATGGCGCGCACCGTCGCATCGACGTCGGGCGAAATCTCGCGCTTCGTGGTCAGGAAGGCGGCGAAGCGCTTCTCGAAGTCTGCGTCTGATTGGCGAAGCGTGATGGCCATTGTCTGGAAATGCTCAGGTATTGTGGATGGGGCGGGAAGAGGCCTGCCATGCAGCGCCGGTGTCGGTCAGCCGGGCCTCGATGACTTCGACATCGAGGCGGATGGCGGCGTCGCCGGAAAACAGAAGCTCGATCGTGCCGGTCGGACCTTCCTCCTGCGCGAAGCCGATCGCCAGAAGCTCCAGCACGTCTTCGGTCTTGGCGCGCGAAATGCCGTGCAGTTGCGCCGACAGCACGCGGTCGAAATGCAGGATCGACCTGCGCCGCTCATATCTAGGTCGGAAGAAACCTTTCCTGGTTTCCCAGGCGAAGCGGTTCATCGCCAGCGCAAAGCGCTTCGCCGGCGCATCGAAGGCGATGTCGCCGACCCTGATCACCGCATCCTGCACATGCGCCGAAACGATCTCCAGGTCTTCTTCGTCGAGGGCGACTAGTTTGAGCAGGTTCATGTTCGGTCGGCTGCCTGTGCGGAACGGTAATGCTTCCGGCTTTGTTAGGCGGTCTTGATGCTAAAGGGAAGGCAGTAAGGGAGTGGGGCAGTAGGGCACGCAACACTGCCTTACTCCCCTATTGCCCTATTCCCCTAACTCATCCGCTGATGCGCTCGATCACCGCGCCGCAACGTGACAGTTTTTCTTCCAGGCGCTCAAAGCCGCGGTCGAGATGGTAGACGCGGTTGACCACGGTCTCGCCTTCGGCGGCGAGGCCGGCGATGACCAGCGACACCGAAGCGCGCAGGTCGGTCGCCATGACGGGCGCGCCCTTGAGCTTGGAGACGCCCTCGACGATCGCCGTCTGGCCCGACAGCGTGATGTGGGCGCCGAGGCGGGCAAGTTCCTGCACATGCATGAAGCGGTTTTCGAAGATCGTCTCGGTGATCTTCGATTTGCCTTTCGACATCGTCATCAGGCCCATGAACTGCGCCTGCAGGTCGGTCGGGAAGCCGGGGAAGGGCTCGGTGACGACATCGACCGGGGTGATGCCCGCGCCGTTGCGCAGGACCCGGATGCCGGAATTGGTCGGGATGATCTCGGCGCCGGTGCGCGACAACACGTCGAGCGCTCCCTGCAGCAGGTCGGCGCGCGCGCCTTCGAGCAGCACGTCGCCGCCGGTCATGGCGACCGCCATGGCATAGGTACCGGTCTCGATGCGGTCGGGGATGACGCGGTGACGTGCACCCGACAGCGAATCGACGCCTTCGATGGTGATGGTCGAGGTGCCCTGGCCAGTGATCTTCGCGCCCATGGCGTTGAGGCACTCGGCGAGGTTGACGACCTCAGGCTCGCGGGCGGCGTTTTCGAGCACCGTCTCGCCGCGCGCAAGCGTTGCCGCCATCATCAGCACATGGGTGGCGCCGACCGAAATCTTCGGGAACACATAGCGGTTGCCGGTGAGGCGCTTGTTCCTGGCCTTGGCCACGGCATAGCCGTTCTCGACGTCGATGTCGGCGCCCAGCGCCTGCAGGCCGTCGATGAACAGGTCGACAGGTCGCGTGCCGATGGCGCAGCCGCCCGGCAGCGACACCTTGGCTTCACCCATGCGGGCGAGCAGCGGGCCGATGACCCAGAAGCTGGCGCGCATCTTGGAAACGAGCTCGTAGGGTGCTGTCGTGTCGACGATGTTGCGCGCGGTAAACGAGATGGTGCGCGAATAGCCTTCGCCCTGGCGCTCGCGGCGGCCCGAGACGGAATAGTCGACGCCGTGATTGCCGAGGATGCGGATCAACTGCTCGACGTCGGCCAGGTGCGGCACGTTTTCGAGCGTCAGCGTATCGTCGGTGAGCAGCGAGGCGATCATCAGGGGAAGGGCTGCGTTCTTCGCGCCCGAGATCGGGATGGTTCCGGTCAGCTCGTTGCCGCCGACAATTCTGATGCGATCCATTGGCCGTCGTTTCTCCGGGCGATCCCGGTTCTGGCGAGAAATTTTCTTGCCGCCCGTCTAGACCATCGCGCTTTCCGGTTCAAGAAAGGCGCATTTTGCGGTCTTTGGCGCCAAGCGCCTGCCGTCGCCGGTCAGGCTTTCTCAGGTTTCTCCGTCTCCCCCTCCGCTGCCGCCAGACCGTCCGGCCTGGTGTCGGCCTCGCCTGTGCGGCGCGAGCGCGCCTGCGCCTTGCGTTTCATCAGGTTGGCGCGCAGCTCGGCCGCGAGCCGCGCCTGACGCTGTTCGGCACCGCTTGAGGGCGTTTTCTTGGTCGACGACATGTGGTGGTCCCCGCTTGCCGATCGTTCATAGCGGCTTGGCAACCGAAATGGCCAGTATTGTGGCGTAAGCGGGCCTGTGGAAAATGATACACGATTTCGGGCAATTGATAACTTGCGCTCCCGGGAATCATGTGGCACAAGCCGCCCCGTTCACGGAATGCTGCCGTAGCTCAGTGGTAGAGCACTCCCTTGGTAAGGGAGAGGTCGAGAGTTCAATCCTCTCTGGCAGCACCATTCTCTCCGGAAGAAAAATCTTCGGTCTTGCTTGCGCACAAACGGCTGCGCGCCGTGGCCGTTGCGACCACAAGCGCGCAATGTTGCGGATGCGAGCGAGTGCTACGCTTCGGCGAGCGGCGATCTTGCCAGGGCTCTCAGGCTAGACAGCCGGCAAATCCCGCTGCCGATATCCCAGAACGCCCGTTTGCTCTGCTCCCTGCGATTTGGGCTGTCGATTTGAGGCGCCGGCGGCGCGGGCAGGCGGAAGCCGAATGGTTCGGCCGGCAGGCCACCGCGTTCGGTCCAGTAGCCGTCGAGGTCGGCCTGCATCAGCTTCCGGCGCTTGCGGCGGCGCTGGTTGATGACGTGAGTGGCGTTGGACACCGCCATGATATCAGGGGCGGACACCAGTCCGTGCAGGGCGAGCAGCATGGCGTCCTTGGGGCGCAGGCCGCCGAGGCAGCGGGTGGCTGATATGACGGCGCGCTTGGCGTCAGCGCCTTTCGGACCCTGCATGCCGCCGATCGCCAGGCTTGGTCTGCCGTCCTCGCCGCGGATGAAGACGAAGCTGGCCGTCCACAAGGTGTAGTCGTCGCGCGCCCGCGACAGCTTGATGGCAAAGACGCCTTCATGACGGCAGCCGCAGTGGTCGGCCAAAAGCATCTGCATATTGTAGGTTTCATGGCGACCGAAGACAGCGCCCATGTCGAGGCGTTCGCCGCGCCAGAGGGCGGCGAGGTCGTCATGGCGCAACAATTCGGCAGCTACCTGGAAATGCGTCTTCATCAGATTGAGGCGAGACGAGCTCGAAATACCGGTGACGAAAAAGACGTCGAGCGACTTGCGCAAAAGGTCGTCATGCGGCCGGCCCAGCGCCTGTTTCAGGGAAAAATCGCCGAGAAAGCTGACCCAGCCCAAGGTGCTGACCGGCCGACAGGCGAATCGCAGGCAGAACACCGCCGAGCGCTTGAGCGAGATGCGGGCGCCGAGGCTGAGCATCTGCAGGAAAACCGATGATCGGCGGCTTTCGCGCCTCGTCGGCGACTGGGCGGGCAGCAGGCTGCGCTGGTCCAGTTCCGGTTTCCATTCGTGTCGCACGTGACAGCTCCTTCAGACTGCGTCTGCCGGCCCGGAACATGGGGCTGGCGGAGCGATCTAAGGGGCGCAACGCATTGCGCCTGCATTGCAAGACAGGCGTGTGCCGGCCGCGCTGATTCGAAATCTTCGCGGGAAACGGCCGGAAACGTCAGGAATTGTAGGTGAGCAGTAGGGTTTTGTTGCAGGATTCACGGCAAGCCGTCGAAATCGCGGACCGCTTGGCGTCCAGCTTAAAGCTGTGATTCGATCGGCAGGTAGCTGATCACCTTGGCCACCAGGCGCCGCCGCAGGCTGGCCTGCGGTTCGTGGCCGAGCTCGCGTGGCCCATTGTCGCCGCTGTCGGTCCAGCGCAGCTTGCCGCCATGGAGCGACAGCCTGAAGGCGCTGCGCGGCGATGTCTGCGCCGAGATCACCGCTTCGACCTCGCCCGCCAGCTCCTGCTGCCTGAACAAGACGCCCATCTCGGTGTTGAGCGCGGCCGAGCGCGGGTCGAAATTGAACGAGCCGACGAAGCCGGCCGCCCCGTCTGCGATGAAGGCCTTGGTGTGCAGGCTGGCTCCCTTCGAGCCGAACAGCGACATGTCGGTGCGGTCTTCGTCGGGCTTCAGCTCGTAGATGCCGACGCCGTTCTCGAGCAGCGGCTTGCGGTAGCGCACATAGGCGCCGTGGACGGCGGCGACGTCGGTGGCGGCGAGCGAGTTGGTCAAGACGGTCACCTCGACGCCGTTCCTGGCCAGCGCCGTCAGCTCACGCGTGCCGGTCTCGCCGGGAATGAAATAGGGCGAGACGATGCGCAGTTCCCGCCGGGCCGAGGTCAGGATCGGCCGGATTGCCGTCATCAGCCAGCTGTCCTGGCCGGCACCCGATGCCTTTTCCGGCGGATCGGAGGCGACTGTCGCCTCGCTGGTCCAGCGCAGCCTGCCCATGCCTGACGACGACCATTCCCGGCTCTCCTCGGCAACGCGATGGATGTAGGGCTCCGCCAGGCCGGTCGTTGCCGTGCGTTCCAGCCGCTTGCGCAGGGCGGGAAGGTCGCCCCTTGCCCTGCCGGTAACGTGACGGATCGGCAGCACCGCCTCGCTGTTCCAGAAGCGGTCGAAGATGGCCTCCGTCTGGTCGACAACAGGACCAGCGAGCAAAAGGTCCATGTCGCGGAAATTGGCGTCTTCCGAGGCATCGAAATAGGCGTCGCCGACATTGCGCCCGCCGACGATCGCCAGCCTGCCGTCGGCGACCCAGGCCTTGTTGTGCATACGCCTTGTGCTGCGCATGACGCGCAGCACAAGCTCCAGCCCGCGCTGCAGGCCAAAGGCGCGTGCCCAGCTCGGGTTGAACAGGCGAACCTCGATGTTGGCGTGGCTGTCGAGGGCGAGATAGTTCGGGTCGTAGCCCTTGGCGTTGATGTCGTCGAGGATCAGCCGCACCCGCACGCCGCGGTCGGCGGCACCGAGGACCTCGCGAGCGAGCAGGCTGCCGGTCAGGTCGTCCTTCCAGTAGTAATATTGCAGGTCGAGGCTGCGCTGGGCGTGGCGCGCGGTGTAGGCCCTGATGGCGAAGGCATGCAGGTTGGACGACAAAAGCGCCAGTCCGCTCTGGCCGGGATGGTCGGCAAGCAGCGGGGTGATCAGCCGGTCGAACGGGGTGTCGCTGTCAGCCGTCGGCGATGCGCGGGAAGAAATGCCCTGGGCGCGCTTGGCGAAGCGGCCATAGGCATAGACCGCCAGCAGCGAGGAAATGACCAGGAACCCGACAACTGCTATGACGACGGCCACGAGTTTCATGTGTCAGGCGGCCCAAGACCTTTCGATGGGAACCTTGTGCCGACGACAGCATTTCGGTGGAAGGCCATCGTGACGCATGTGGTAAACCTCGAATAGCTCGACCATATAGGTTACTGTTGGCGAAACGCCTGTCGCAACTGAACACGAATTTCCCAGAGATTCCAGACGAGTGATGGCTAGCAGACCAGGCTTTGAGATTTCAGCAGAAGCAGGTGCCGCGCACCGGTGCTCGACGCTGGAGCAGGGCGATACGTCGTTGCCGCCTGAGGCCGGCGCGCACAGCGAGATCGTCGTCGCCTCCTACAACGTCCACAAATGTGTCGGCCTCGACCGCCGTTTCGATCCGCAGCGCACGATGCAGGTCATTTCCGAGATCGGCGCCGACGTGATCGCCTTGCAGGAAGCCGACCAGCGCTTTGGCGACCGGGCAGGGCTGCTCGACCTGGAAGCGGTCGAGCGCGAGACCGGGCTTGTTCCGGTGCCGCTGGCCGGCCGGCGCAAGAGCCATGGCTGGCACGGCAACGTCGTCATGTTTCGCAAAGGTTCGGTCAGTTCGGCGCGGCAGATCGTGTTGCCCGGTGCGGAGCCACGTGGTGCCGTGGTCGTCGACCTCGAGCTCGAAGCCGGGCCGCTTCGGATCATCGCGGCGCATTTCGGCCTGTTGCGCCATTCGCGCAAGCTGCAGGCCGGAACGCTTCTGACCGCAGCCGAACTGCACAGCGACAAACCGACGGTTCTTGTCGGTGACCTCAACGAATGGCGGTTGGGCAAGCGTTCGTCGCTGCGCAGCCTGGAACCGGCTTTCGGGCCGATGCATGCCATCGTTCCGAGCTTTCCCTCGCGTTTCCCGGTGCTGGCGCTGGACCGCGTCATGGCGCGGCCGCACAGCCTGCTCACCGAGCTCGAAGCGCATGACACGGCACTGGCGCGCATCGCCTCGGATCACCTGCCGATCAAGGCGGTCATTCGGCTAAACGCCAAGGGCAACGGCCTCGCCGAGGCCGCCTGATCACTGCCCGACGAAGAAATCGCTGATCTGCGCCGCCGGTTGTCGACCTGCTTCGGGCGATCGTCCTTTGCCTGACGTTGCCTGACGGCAGACAGCAGCGACGGCACAGTCCGGCAAGACCTGCTGTCGACGCCGATGATGCGCGACCGGGGCGCGTGCGCTACATGATGTCGGACAGATGCCTGCAAATGAAGTTTCGACGTCAGGGACGAAGCGCATGGCCCAATTCTTACCCCTGTCGCGGGCGGTCGCCGACAATCTCAACAGTGGCGACACCGTGGCCTTTGAAGGGTTCACGCATCTCATTCCCACCGCCGCCGCACATGAGGCGATCCGCCAGGGCTTCAAGGACCTGACGCTGGTGCGCATGACGCCCGACTTGATCTACGACCAGATGATCGGCATGGGCATGGCGAAGAAGGCCATCTTTTCCTACGCCGGCAATCCCGGCGTCGGCCTGCTGCGCCGCCTGCGTGACGCTGTCGAGAATGATTTTCCGCATGCGCTCGAGATCGAGGAGCACAGCCACGCCGCCATGGCCAATGCCTATGAGGCGGGCGCCGCCGGCCTGCCTTGCGCCATCTTCCGCGGTTATCGCGGTGCCGAGCTCACCAAGGTCAATCCGAACATCAGGTCGGTGACCTGCCCGTTTTCAGGCGAGGTGCTGGCGGCAGTTCCGTCGGTTCGGCCCGACGTCACCTTCATCCATGCCCAGAAGGCCAACCGGCGCGGCGACGTGCTGGTCGAGGGCATCATCGGCATCCAGAAGGAAGCAGCCCTTGCTGCCCGGCGCGCGGTGGTGACCGTCGAGGAGGTGGTCGACAATTTCGACGACCTGCACCCCAACCTGACAGTACTGCCCAACTGGTCGGTGACGGCGATCTCGGTCGTGCCGGGTGGGGCGCACCCGTCCTACGCGCATGGCTATTATGTCAGGGACAACGCGTCTTATCTGGAATGGGACGAGATCTCAGCCGACCGCGACCGTTTCCGCGAGTGGATGCAGACGAACGTCATCGAAAAGACCAGCGACGATTTCGCGGCCCGCGTCGAACATCTGAGGATCGTCGCATGAGCGTGACAGGCTTCAGCCCCAACGAAATGATGACAATTGCCGCTTCGCGTGCGCTCAAGGGCGACGATGTCTGCTTCGTCGGCATCGGCGCGCCCTCGGCGGCCTGCAATGTCGCCAGGCTGACCCATGCACCCGACATCACGCTGATTTACGAATCCGGCACCATCGGCACGGCACCCCAAGTGCTGCCGCTGTCGATCGGCGACGGCGAATTGTGCGACACCGCCGTCACCACAGTTTCGGTGCCGGAAATGTTCCGCTACTGGCTGCAGGGCGGGCGCATCTCGATCGGCTTCCTGGGCGCAGCCCAGCTCGACAGGTTCGGCAACATCAACACGACGGTCATCGGCGATTACGCTCATCCGAAAACCCGCCTCCCCGGCGGCGGCGGCGCACCCGAGATCGCGACGTCGTCGAAGGAAATCTTCATCACCATGGCCCAGTCCAGGCGCGCCATGGTCGAGAAAATCGACTTCTACACCTCGTTCGGCCATGGCGACGGCGGCGACCATCGCCAGCGCCTCGGCATCGACACCAAGGGGCCGACATTGCTGATCACTGACCTGGCGATCTGGAAACCGGACCCCGTCACCAAGGAATTTACCGTCGTTTCGCTGCATCCTGAGGTGACCCGCAACAAGGTGCAGGAGACCTGCGGCTGGACTGTCAAGTTTGCCGACACGCTTGAGCAAACGCCCGAACCGACCGAACTGGAATTGACGACGTTGCGTGACCTCAAGGCACGCAGCAGCGGTGCCGCCCACAAGGGCGCGGCTGTCGGCGCGAGGCAAGGATCGAAGGATGGCTGAGGCCTGCGTCCGCCGAACATGAAAACGCCCGGCATTACCGGGCGTTTTGCTTTGCTCAGCCGATCAGGCTGTAAAGAAAGCGCAGGCTGATCAGGAGCAGGAAGATGCCGAAGGCGACCTCGAGCTTGCGCTTCGACAGCGCGTGCGCGAGCCGCGCACCCAGAGGCGCGGTCAGCACGCTGGTCGGCACGAACAGGATCAGCCCGACGAGCGAGACATAGCCGAGCGACAGCGGGAACTGCAGCGCCGCGACATCGGGATATTCGGCGGCCCGCGGCCAGCCGGCATAGATGTAGCCGAGCGCGCCGGGGATCGAGATCAGCACGCCGAGGCCTGAAGAGGTGGCGACCGCCTGGTGGATCGGCCGGCCGTAGAAGGTCATGAACAGGTTGGAGAGCTGACCGCCGCCGATGCCCATCAGGCTCGACAGCACGCCGATGATCCAGCCATAGATGTTCATGACGATCTTGCCCGGCATGTCGAGGCCGAGGCGCCACGAATCCTTGCCGAACAGCAGCCGGATCGCCGAAATGCCGGCGACCACCACGAACACCGCCTTGAACAGGTCGGCCGGCGCGTAGCGGGCGATCACGCTGCCCATGGCGACGCCGATGATGACGGGGATCGCCCACTGCTTCAGGATTGCCATGTCGACGGCGCCCTTGGCGCGATGCGCGTTGAACGAGCGGATCGAGGTCGGGATGATGATCGCAAGCGAGGTGCCGACGCAGAGCGGCATGCGCACCTCTTCCGGTACGCCGACGGCCTGGAACAATTCGTACAGCACCGGCACGATGACGGTGCCTCCGCCGACGCCGAAGACGCCCGCGAGCAGGCCGGTGATGGCGCCTGCGCCGAGCAAGGCTACGGCGAGCCAGATGATTTCAAACGTCGATATGCCGGCCATGTAGGGGATCTCTTGGCAAGTGCGGAAGGTGCGAGGAGGGGCCTCGGCATGAACTGCCCCGGCTCCCCTCGCGAATGACGTTGCGACATATGACATGAAGAGCCGGACCAGTCTCCCCCTGAAAACAGGGCCAGCGGCGAGGCCAATCTCGGGCGAAATGACGGAACTGTTTCGCGCAAAACCACCTGGATGGGTAGTTGCCTGCCAAGTGTTGTATCCGTATGAATATAACGAATCCGTGGCCCGCGACGGGCTGGGCTAGATGGTGGAGGGAATTCTGATGTTCGCGCGTAGGAGTTTTGGGGTGCGGCTTGCCGCGATGGCGGGTGGTCTCGCCGCCGTACTGGCGCTTGGCCTGCCGGCGGCGCGCGCCGATGGCGACGTCGTGGTGTTTGCGGCCGCCAGCCTCAAGAACGCGCTCGACGCCGTCGACACGGCCTGGAAGGCCGAGGGCGGCAAGACTGCCACCGCGTCTTATGCCGCGAGCTCGGCGCTGGCCAAGCAGATCGAAGAGGGTGCGCCGGCCGACGTGTTCATCTCGGCCGACCTCGACTGGATGAAGTATCTCTCAGACAAGAAGCTCATCAAGGACGGCTCCGAGGTGAAGCTGCTCGGCAACCGCATCGTGCTGGTGGCGCCGAAGGATTCGGCTGCCAAGGCTGACATCGCGGCGAATTTCGACCTCGCCGACCTACTCGGCGATGGCCGCCTCGCCATGGGCGACGTCAAGGCAGTTCCTGCCGGCAAGTATGGCAAGGCAGCGCTCGAGAAGCTCGGCGTCTGGGCCTCGGTCGAAGGCAAGATCGCCCAGGCCGAGAACGTGCGCGCCGCCCTCAAGCTGGTGTCGACTGGCGAAGCCCCGCTCGGCATCGTCTACCAGACCGACGCCACCGCCGAGCCGGGCGTCAAGATCGTCGGCCTTTTCCCGGAAGACTCGCATCCTCCCATCGTCTATCCGGTTGGCGTGACGGCGGGCTCGAAGAACGCAGACGCCGAGGCGTATGTGAAATATCTTCAGTCCGCCAAGGCCAAGGAGCTGTTCGAGGCTCAGGGTTTCACCGTGCTGGCGCCGGTCCAATAGCGACTGGTTTACCCCTGTCGGTTAGGCTCTATCTTTGTGACTGACGTCCCATTTCGCATCGCGGGTGGGACGGATTTTTGAGGGGATGCGAGCGGGGAATGCTGGACCTCACTCCTGACGAATGGAACGCGGTCCACCTGTCGATCAAGGTCGGGCTGTGGGCGATGGCTGCCAGCCTGCCATTCGGCATCGGCATCGCGCTGTTGCTGGCGCGCGGCAATTTCTGGGGCAAGTCGCTGCTCAACGGCGTCGTCCATCTGCCGCTGGTTCTGCCCCCCGTCGTCACCGGCTATCTGCTGCTGCTGAGCTTCGGGCGCCGGGGGCCAATCGGCTCCTTGCTCGACCAGTATTTCGGCATCGTCTTTTCGTTCCGCTGGACCGGTGCCGCACTTGCCTGCGCGATCATGGGCTTCCCCTTGATGGTGCGGGCCATCCGCCTGTCCATCGAAGCCGTCGACCGTCGTCTCGAATCGGCTGCCGGCACGCTGGGCGCCAGCCCGCTCTGGGTGTTTGCGACTGTGACGCTGCCGCTGATCCTGCCCGGGGTCGTTGCCGGCATGATCCTGTCCTTTGCCAAGGCGATGGGCGAGTTCGGCGCCACCATCACCTTCGTTTCCAACATCCCCGGCGAGACCCAGACGCTGCCCTCGGCGATCTACACCTTCACCCAGGTTCCCGGCGGCGATGCAGGCGCGATGCGGCTGACGCTGATCTCGATCGCCATTTCGATGATCGCGTTGGTCGTCTCCGAAATTTTCGCCCGCCGCATCGGCCAACGCGTGGATGCCGGCTGATGCTGTTCGTCGACATCCACCATCGCCTCGGCGCGTTCGACCTTGAGGCAAGCTTCCAAAGCGCCGGCCGCCTGACTGCTCTGTTCGGGCCGTCAGGGTCGGGCAAGACCTCGATCATCAACATCATCGCCGGGCTGATCCGCCCGGACAGCGGGCGCATCGTCATCGACGGAAAGACGCTGGTCGACACGGCACAGCGCAGCTTCGTGCCTGTCCACAGGCGCCAGGTCGGCTTCGTCTTCCAGGATGCGCGGCTGTTTCCGCATCTCAGCGTGCGTTCGAACCTGCTCTATGGCCGCTGGTTCACGCCACAGGCAGAGCGTTATGCCGAGTTCGGCCGGGTCGTCGAGATGCTCGGCATCGGCCACCTCCTGCCGCGTCGACCGGCGCTGCTGTCGGGCGGTGAAAAGCAGCGCGTCGCCATTGGCCGTGCGCTGTTGGCAAGCCCGAAGCTGCTGCTCATGGATGAGCCACTGGCTTCGCTCGACGACGCACGCAAGTCTGAGATCATGCCTTATCTGGAACGGCTGCGCGACGAGACGAAGATTCCGATCGTCTATGTCAGCCATTCCATTGCAGAGGTGGCGCGGCTTGCCACCGACATCGTCGTGATGACCAACGGCAAGCTGGCAGCCAGCGGCCCGACCGGCGAGATCATGCGAAGGCTCGACCTGTTGCCGCCGGAAGAGGTGGGCGAGGGCGGCGCCGTGCTCGACATGAAAGTGCTCGGCCACGACGAAGCCTTCGGCATGACAGTGCTCGGCACCCGTGCCGGCGAAATGCGCGTGCCGCGCATCGACAGGCCGCTTGGTGCCGCCGTGCGTGTCCGCATCCGCGCCCGCGACGTGATGATCGGAACCGAACG
The DNA here is from genome assembly GCF_025628925.2 of Aminobacter sp. NyZ550. Classification (NCBI taxonomy): domain Bacteria; kingdom Pseudomonadati; phylum Pseudomonadota; class Alphaproteobacteria; order Hyphomicrobiales; family Phyllobacteriaceae; genus Aminobacter; species Aminobacter sp. NyZ550. Next base: position 5,217,244 of record NZ_CP114190.1, on the reverse strand, counting down.
GCCGAAAGGTCTCAGCGCGCTCAACATTCTTCCTGGTCGCATTGCCGAAATCAGCCAGGTCGACGGTTCCCAGGTCGACCTCAAGCTCGACTGCCATGGCGACATCCTGGTGTCGCGCATCACCCGCCAGTCCTTCCAGACGCTGCACCTTGCCATCGGGCGCGAGGTGTTCGCCGTCATCAAGACCGTTGCTTTCGACCGCGCCAATCTTTCTCCGGGGGCGCCGCTTGTGCTAACCAGCGACTGACTGGAGCGAGCCGATGCCATCTCTGACCTTGCGACTTTATCTCGACCCGACGGGACGTCTCGGTCCGGGCAAGGTCGAACTGCTCGAGCAGATCGCCGCCACCGGTTCGATCTCGGCTGCGGCCCGCGCGATGGAAATGTCCTACAAGCGCGCCTGGGACCTGGTCGAAGAGATGAAGGATATGTTCGGCAAGCCGCTGGTGGCCGCCAAGACCGGCGGCAAGCATGGCGGCGGCGCAGAGCTTACGCCTGTCGGCGAAGACGTCGTGCGCCGGTTCCGCGACATGGAGCGCGCGGTCCACGCGGCGGCAGCGCCCTATGTCGAGGCGCTGCAGGCCGAAGCTGACGCGAAGTAGCTATTTGCCGAGTTCGATCGAGCGCAGCCGAGCCGCTTCGACAGCTTCGGTGAGCAGGGTCTTGAGGCGATCGTCACCCATCAGCACGCCCAGCGCCGCCGCCGTCGTGCCGTTCGGGCTGGTCACCTGGCGGCGCAGCACGGCCGGATCCTCGCGGCTTTCGGCGGCCAGGCTCGCCGCGCCATAGACGGTCTGCATGGCCAGAAGCGCTGCCGTCTTCGGTGGCAGACCGGCATTTTCAGCCGCTGCCGTCAGGCACTCGATGAAATGGAAGATATAGGCCGGGCCCGAACCGGAGACGGCGGTGACCGCATCCATCAGGCCCTCGTCGGCGATGGTGGCGACTTCGCCGCTGGCCGACAGAAGGTCGCCGACAACTTCCTTGGCCGCTTCCGAGACGTGCTCGTTGGAATAGACAACCATCATGCCCTTGCCGATGGCTGCTGGCGTATTTGGCATGCAGCGCGCGATCGGCGTATGGCTGCCGAGGATGTCGGCGAAGGTGGCCACCGGCGTGCCCGCGGCGACCGAGACGAAGGTCGCCTTGCCGTTGCCGAAGCGGCGATAGCCGGCAGTGACTTCGCGGATGACCTGCGGCTTGACGGCGATGACGACGATCCCAGGATCCGCATCGGCGGGAACGCCACCGACTTCCGAGGCGACACGGCTGCCGAGATCGGCGGCACGGGCGCGCAGCTCCGCATTGGGCTCGACAACGAATGTTTCCTCGGGCGCGAGCTTGCCCGAGTTGAGCCAGCCCGTGAGCATGGCGTAGCCCATGTTGCCGCAGCCGGCGAGGATCAGTCTGATGGTCATGCAAAGCCTCCGAACAGAACTGACATAGACCGTCTTGGAGCCAGGCGGAAGGGTGCAACGCCACTTCAGCGTGTGTGGTCCAGCACCTTGGTGAAGGCATTGGTGAAGGTGACGCCGCCATGCGGGCCGGCCTCGGCGAGGGCCACGTCCATGAAGGCGTCGGTGACGCGCACAAGTGCGAAGCCGCCCATGTAGGCGGCCTTCGGCTTGAACAGGTCGAGCCCGTCGCGGCTGTAGATCATCGGCGTCTCGTGCTGGTGGCCGTGGAAGACGCCGATCACGTTGTGGCCGGCGCTCGCCGAGCGCAGCGCGCGGCGGTCGTCGTCGCTCCACCAGTGCGGCTTGCCGCTGCCGGTGTCGTCGAATGTATGGGCGTCCGGGTCCCAGCGCTCGGTCGAGAACGCATCCCAGCCATAGTGCTGGAACAGAATCACCGGCCGCCCGTCGCCGGCGTTGTCGTCCAAATCCCGCTTCAGCCAGTCGAGCGCGCTCACCGCTCCCTTTGATGTATCGCCTGCAAAGCGATGCGTCTGCACCAGGTGGAGCCCGCCCCAGTCCCAGGAATAGCAGTCGGACAGCGCGTCGTAGTTGGCCGCCGGCACCGGCGGCTTGAAGAACACGCTGGGCCGATGGTTGATCTCGACATAGTCGCGCATCTCGCGCCGGTACCAGTCGACATGCGGTGGCGGACCGTCCTGGTCGAGGTCGTGGTTGCCGAGCCCGACATAGACAGGCACATGCACACGGTCCGGCCCGGTACTTACCTGGTAGCGCTGGCTGAACTGGAGCAGTTGTGTGCCTTCATGCGGCTGGGTCACCTGGCCGCCGCCGTCGTCGGTCATGTCGCCGCCGACGACAAGTCCGAGCGGCCGGCCGATCTTCTGGCCGGCACTTGCGAGGCCGCCTGCTGCGCCGCCGATTTCGCGTGGCCATGCCAATTCGCCGAGCTGGTTCAGCGCCGCAACATGCCGGCGCAGGTTCTGGTCGGTCTTGCCTTCGGTCTGGCAATTCGGACTGAGACCGCTCGCCATGCGGCAAGCGTGGATGTCGGCGGCAAACAGGAATGTCGCATCGGTTCGCGGCCGACTGGCGCTGCGCGCCGCAGACGTTCCGAGTGGCGAAGCCAAGCCGAAACCCAGCGTCTGGGCGAGCATCCGGCGTCGTGAAACCAGGGTGGCCATGCCCGAGAATGGCGTGGCCGCCGGAGCGGAGCAAGCGCGTTCCGTCAGCCGGTGTTCTTGTGGATGACCATGCGCGAGACCATGCGCAGCCCCAGGACACCGAAGACGAAGAACATCCAGACCGGGTCGATGCGGCGGAAGAAGAAGCTTTCGAGGAAGGCATTGAGCGCGGTGAACAGCACCACCATCATGAAGAAGTCGCCGAGGAAGACGTTCTCCTTGTAGAGCGGGATGCGCATGTAGTCGCGCAGCGGCGCGACCAGGAAGACATAGGCGGCGACGGCAAGCGCGGGCAGGCCCATGGTGACGGCGATGTCGATGTAGCCGTTGTGGCCATGCACGATGAAGCGGATGTCCCAGCCCTGGTCGTAGGCATGGCCAATGCCGGTCACCAGCGGCGTGCGCCAGAAGCTCTCATAGCCGTATCCAAACCACGGCTTCTTGGCGATCATCTCGCCAGCGAAGGCCCAGACAGTCGTGCGCCCGGTGTAGGTGAGTTCGGGAAAATGGTGCGCGGCAAGCTGCTGCAGCGGTTCGATGAAGACGATGCCGAGCGTGGCGAATGCCGTGCCGACGACGGCCAGCGCAAACAGCAGCGGCGTGCCGAGCCGCATGCCGATCATTCCGGGCAGAAGCACGAGCATGATCGACAGCGGCACCAGCCCGGCCGTCGTCTTCGATCCGGTGTGCACCATGAAGAACATCGACATGGCCAAAAGGATGTAACCCGACCAGCGCCAATGCCTTCGGATCAGGTAGATGCCGGCGAAGCTGAAGCATGCCATGACGGGCGCTGCGATGTTCTTGTGGCTGAAGGCGCCGCGCCACAAGCCGGAATGCTCGGGCTCGAAGCCGTCGGCGCCGTGGATCGCCACGCTGGGATAAAGGATGACGCCGGCGTAGCTCAGCCCGACGATGAGAAAGCCGGCGACAATCAGCACGGTCGAGAAGGAATCGCCATCGCGCGGCAAGGCAAGCACGGTTGCCATGGCGGTGATGCCGATGAGGGTGAAACTTGCCGCCCGGAACGCTGCATTGGGGTCGGCGGCTTCACCGACCGATATCAGGAAGAAGCACAGCAGGACGATCCAGGGCAGCCCGACAATGGCGCGCAACCGGGCCGGATTGGCCATGGTTACCAACGCAAACATGGCGAAGGCGCCGAGCGATCCGAAGCCCAACTGGTTGACGATGTCGCCGCCTTCGATCGCACCGGCGCCCGCCGGCTGGAACGGCCTGAACGAAACGATGACGATGGTCAGCACCATCGTCGCAATCGCGGTGGCGACGCCCGATGCCGTGAACGCCGCCGTCAGCGGCGGCGCGTCAGTTCTTCTCGGGCTGACGATACTGCTCATTGGCATAACCAAATTCGGCCATCACACGGCCAAGCGCCACATGGATCGGGTACACGGCGACCGATGGCGATCCGGTCTCGATAAGGCGCTTCATTGCACGTAATGGCGAGGCGCCAAGCAGCGCCAGGCTTTTCAGGAAGACGCGTGTGTTGGCGAACGGCGTGCCGGCATATTTCTTCTTGGCGACGAGCGTCGAGATGACGCCGTTGCGCAGGCCGCGTGCCCGGATCCAGTCGGCCTCGGTGCGCCGTGCCGGAACCGTCTCGAACAGCTTTGCTTCCGCGCACCAGCCGAGCTTGAAACCCTTCTGTGACGAGCGGCTCAGGAAATCCGAGTCGCCGCCGCCCATGAAGTTGAAGCGCAGGTCGAGATGGGGTGGGCCCATGGCCAGAAGCACGTTGCGGCTGACCAGCAGGTTTCCCGAGGAGTAGAGCGCGCCGACCTCACCGGTGACGGAATAGGGCGGGGCAAACACCGGATGTGTCGCCCAGACCTGATGCCCGGGATCTGAAAAGACTGGCACCTGCGGCCCACCGACGATGTCGACGCCGAGGCGTTCAGCAGCCAGGCACATGGTTTCGAGCCACATCGGATCGGCCAGCTCGTCGTCATCGATGACCAGCAGCCGCGAGAAATTCGGAAAGCGCAGCAAGGCGGTGTGCCAGCCGGCATTGTAGGCGCTGCAATTGCCGCGTTCATGTGCGACGATGACCAGCCCGCGCATCGCCCCGCTTTCAAACAGCGGCAAGGCAGCGTGCATGCCTTCGTTGCCTTCGTCGTCATTCTCCATGACGATGACGGCGAACCGGCGCGTGGTCTTTTGCCTGGCCAGCGAATCGAGCGTTGCCAGAACTTGCTGTGGCCGGCGAAAGGTTGGCAGCGTGACCACCACCTCGACGTCGTCCACTGCCAGTGCAGGCGAAGTGCCGGCAATGGTCACGGACTTGAGTGGAGGTATAGCATTCATGACAAGCTGCCGGTTATTGATGCCTCTTCGCTATCATGGGCGCCATAACGGTCAGTTAAACACGCCGGAAGCAAACTGCGGATTGTCGGGCAGGTTCCACAAGCGGCTGAAATTGCTTAATGAAGACTTCACCGCGCTTTGTTAGGGCATAGGCAGGAACTGTCGTGATGCATCTGCTGTTTGCCACATCCATCGTGCCTGACGGAGCACTCTCGTCGGGCTACGAGATCGCCAACCAGGCGATCATCGATGCGCTGCGCCGGGCCGGCGTGCGCGTGACCGTGCTTGGCTTCGGCTGGCCGGGCAAACCGCCGTCAGACCCCGAAAACACGATCCTGCTCGGCTCGCTCGACGTGCGCACCGATGTCGCCCCCTTGCAGCGCAAGCTGGGCTGGCTGGCGAATGCGGTTGCCTCCGGGCTGACTTTCGCTTCGGCCAAGCTGCGCATCGTCTCCGATGAGACGGTGCGGCAGGCGATCGCGGCGGCGGGACCGTTCGATGGCTACATCCTCAATTCGGTCCAGATGGCGGCGGCGTTCGAAAGCCTGTTTCAGGACCGGCCTTCGATCTTCGTCGCGCACAATGTCGAATTCCGCTCGGCCGCCGAGAACGCGCGTGCCGCCAACGGCGCGTTTCAACGCCTGCTGTTTCGCCGCGAGGCAAGATTGCTCGAAGTCATTGAAAGGCGTCTGTGTCGCAATGCGCGCTTCGTCTTCACACTCGCCGACGAGGATCGCGCCGAATTGGGCGTTGCCTCCGACACACGCTCGGTGGCGCTGCCGCTGGTCACTCGGTCACAGCTTCCGGCACACCAGGGCAAGCGCGACATCGACTGCGATGCAGCGCTCATCGGTACCTGGACCTGGGAGCCGAATCGCATCGGCCTGGACTGGTTCCTCGGCAAGGTCGTGCCGCACCTGCGCAACGATTTCCGCATCCGGATCGCCGGCAGTGTTCCCGCAGGGGTGTCCTCGCCACATCCCGGCGTCACATTTGTCGGCCGCGTGCCCGATGCCCAGGCCTTTGTGCGCAGCGCCGCCGTCATCCCGCTCATCAGCACCTCGGGCAGCGGCGTCCAGCTCAAGACGATCGAGACGTTCGAACTCGGCCTGCCGTCGGTGGCAACCGCGCATTCGCTGCGTGGCATCGCCTACAAGCCGGCCAATTGCACCATGACCGACGATCCCGTAGCCTTCGCCAGAGCGCTTGAACGAACCGTCGATCAGAAGGTCGCTGAAGTCGACGGTTCGGACTTCCATCGCCGGCAGATCGCCGCGCTCGACCTGGCAGTGGCAGGTGGCCTCGCCCGGCTTGGCGCGGGCGCATATGAGGTGGCGGCGTGAGCATGACGATTTCGAAAGCGGCCGCATCCTACCGCAGCATTCTTGGTATCCGGGTCGCCAGCTTGCGGCGCGACGAAGCGATCTCGCTGCTCACTGAGAAGATCAGGGACAGGAGCTTCACCAAGGTCAGCTTCCTCAATGCCCACAACGCCAACATCGCCTGTTCCGACAAGGATTTCGCCGCCGTCCTGAACGGTTTTCTCGTGCTGGCGGACGGCATCGGTGTCGACATCGCCGCGCGCTGGCTCTATGGCGCGCCGTTCCCTGACAATCTCAACGGCACGGATTTCGTCCCCGACCTCTTGAAGGCGAGCGACAAGCCGCTGACCGTGGCACTCCTGGGCGCCAAGCGTGCCAATGCCGAGCGGGCGGCGGCGCGGCTGGGCCAGATCGCCCCGCATCACAAGATCGTCGTCGTCCATGACGGCTTCTTCACGTCTCAGGAAGAGCCCGGGATCGTCGCCGCCATCGGCAGCCTTCGCCCCGACATCCTCCTTGTTGCCATGGGGGTGCCGCGCCAGGAAATGTGGATCGCGCGGCACATGCGCCCTGAACATTGCACATTGCCGATTGCCGTCGGCGCGCTGCTGGATTTCCTCAGTGGCTCGGTTCCGCGCGCGCCGGCCTGGGTGCGCCGGCTCCGCCTGGAGTGGCTGTTCCGCCTGCTCATCGAACCGGGCCGGCTGTGGCGGCGCTATGTCGTCGGCAACCCGCTGTTCCTGTTTCGCGTGCTGCGCCAGAAGATCCGTGGGGGAGGGCAGTCTTGAACGCCAAGGCCATGTCTCCAGCCCCGGACGCTGCGCTGATCACGGCGAGCTACGCCGCCGATTTTGAACGCTGCCGCCTGCTGTGCGAGACCGTCGATCGCCATGTCACCGGCGCCTCGCATCACTATCTCCTGGTCGAGCACCGCGACCTCGCGCTGTTCCAGCAGCTCGAGGGCAAGCGCCGCACGGTCATCGACGAGCGGGAGCTCTTGCCGTCCTGGCTGCGCGACATTCCCGATCCGACGAGCCTGTTCAAGCGCCGCGTCTGGCTGAGTCGCAAGGCGCCGCCGCTGCGTGGCTGGCATGTGCAGCAGCTCAGGCGCATGGCGATCGCTGAACGCATCGAGCAGGAAACCCTCGTTTACGTCGATTCTGACGTGGCTTTCCTCAGGCCTTTCGATTGCGCCCGGTTCTGGCTGGGCGGCAAGCTCAGGCTGTTCCGGCGCGATGGCGTGCTGCTGAAACCCGGCCATGACAACCATCGCATCTGGTCGGCCAACGCTGCCGCCGTGCTCGGCATCGCCGCGCCCGAGATTTCGCCGCATGACTACATCTCGACGCTGATCGCCTGGCGCCGGTCGTCGGTGCGCGACATGCTGGCCCGCATCGAACAGGTCAGCGGACGGCATTGGGTCGAGGCGGTGAGCGCGCGACGCAAGTTCTCCGAATGCATGATCTATGGCCGCTTCGTCGACGAGGTCGCCGGAGGTGCTGGACATTATGTCGGCGCGGAAGAGTTCTGCCGGGTCCACTGGACCGGCACGCCGTTGACCGACGCGCAGTTCGAGGCCTTTGTCGCCGCCATGTCGCCCGAGCAGGTGGCGATCGGCATGCAGTCCTTCATCGGCACCGATCTCGGCCGCATCCGCAGGCTGGTCGTCGTCTGATCTAGATCGCCTTGGCTGGGCGCCGCAGCGCCGTGTAGGTGACCGCGGCCGAGGCGAGATAAAGCAGCGCGAACATGCCGTTCAGCATCCAAACCAGCGTTTCGGTGTCGGCGACACGCATCAGCAACAGCGACAGCAAGGCTGCCTTGAGGCCCGCCAGCATGGCGAGATTGGCGGCGCGGATCAGCGTCTGGCCGCGCGCGAACAGAAGCTCGGCGTGATACTCGACGAGATTGCGCAGGGCCGGCACGAACAGCGCCAGTCCGACCAGCGGGCCCGCCTCGGCGACGTTGCGGCCGAGGAAGTTGGGATAGAAGTACAGTACCACGGCGAGGAACAGCAGGGCCGAGGTCGAGACGATCAAAATGCCCGCCTCGATGCCAACCTTGACCTTTAGCCTGGCAAGCATTTCGGGCATGCGCATCATGCGCTGGACCAGCATCATCGAGAAGGTGCGGATCGGGATGGCGGTCAGGTCGACCAGCCGCATGACGATGGCATAGATGCCGGCGAGATGCGGGCCGCCCATGGCCAGCACCAGCAGCTTGTCGAACTCCATCTGCAGGTAGAACAGCACTTCGGCACCGGCGACATAGATCGAATCCGACAGCCGACGCCAGTACAGGTCAGGCGTCAGCCTGAGCCGCTGGCGCGGATAGAAGAAGCCGAAGGCGAGCGCCAGGGAGACGAGGTTCGAGGCGATGTAGAACCCGGCCCAGGCGCCGACCGTATGGCTTGGCCAGAAGATGAACAGGGCAGCAGCGGCGGCCTTGATCGCGGCGGTCAGGATCGCCAGAACCGCCGCCCGGCCGAAGCGGCCGAGACCGTTGTTGACGATCATCGCCACTTCGACCGGTCGCCACAACAGCGCCTCGGCAAAGATGACGGCGGCAAAGATGGCGGCCGGCATGGATGTCGAAAAGAACAGGAACCAGGTCAGCGCCGAAGCGGCGACGAGCACCGGCAGCGACAGCGCGGCGAGCATCAGGAAGCCGGCGGTGTAGCTGCCGATCAGGCGGGGCCTTATCGTTGCCGTGCGGTAGAGCGCCGAGATGAAACCGAAGGCCAGCGTTCGCGACAGCATGACGCCAGCGGCGGAGGCGGTAGCAAACAAGCCGAAATCGGCGATCGACAGCGTGTTGGCGAGCGCGATGAAATAGACAAGCGAAAACACCAGCCGGCCCATCGAGCCGCTGATCGCCGAGAAGTAGTCGCGCAGCACCGCCTGCCGCTGCACGACGAAACTGCCGATCCGCTGGCGCAACGTTGTGCGCGATATGTCGTTCGCCTTGGTCATGATCCAGTTGAACGATAAAAGCCAAAGCTTAATGTGCCGTTCTGTGAGGAAGCTCTATATACTGCCGCCAGGCAGGAATTAACGTTTTGTTACCCATGTCTGTTTAGCGTGGCTTAACGACCGGACAGGTGATCCGGAATAGACTTTTGGAAGTTGCCCGCATGGCCGAATCTGGAAACCGCGAGGACTGGAGGCGCAAGCGCTCGTTGCTTGCGCTGGACCGGGACGACGCCGATCCGAAGCCGCGAGGCTCGTCGCTGCTGTCGATGCCAGCGGAAGATGACATTGGTCACGAAGATTTCCAGGATCCTGCGACCCGCCATCGCATGGCGCGTTTCCGGCGCGAGGCCGAACGTGCTGCCCGCGAGCAACTGGCCGAAAAGCCGGCCGCACCGGAGGCACAGCCGGTTGTCGCACAGCCGATGGAAGCCGCGTCCGCATTCGCAAGCGACAAGCCTGCTCCGACTCCGTCTTCGATGATCGGCACCTGGCGCGACAGGGCGATCGGCTCAGTCGCTCCGGAGCCGCTTGCTGCCATGCCTCAGCCCTCGGTCGAGCCATCCGCACAGCATGGCGATCACGACGACGTTCGCTGGCAGCCGCTGATCGACCCGATGGCGGTCATCGGCGGCATCACCCGTTCGAAACTGCTGATCGCCTCGACGACGCTCGCCGGCGCGCTGCTGGGCGTCGCGCTCGCTCTGTCGACGCCCAAGAAATATGAAGCCTGGACCGAGATGATCGTCGATCCGCGCAACCTCAGGCTTTCCGACAAGGAGCTGACCGTCGGCGACCTGCCGTCGGACGCGACACTGGCGGTGGTCGAAACCCAGGTGCGCAGGCTGACCTCCGGCTCGGTGCTGGTCAAGGTGGTCGACAAGCTCAATCTGGCCGATGATCCGGAATTCAACGGCAAGGCCGGCGGCGGCTTCAGCGTTAGCGGTTTCGTGCGTTCACTGATCTCGTCCAACCAGCAGACAGGCGATGATCCCGGACGGCGGCACGCGCTGGCCGCCGAACACCTCTATGAGGCGTTGTCCATCCAGCGCGACACCAACACCTTCGTCATCTCGGTCGGAGCAAAGACGCAGGATCCCGAGAAGTCTGCACTCATCGCCAACACGATGACGGATGTCTTCATCCAGACTTTCGGCGAGTTGCAGGCCGGAACGGCAGGGCGCGCGACCGAGGAGCTGACCCGCCGCCTCGACGACCTGCGCAAGTCGGTCGAAGCGGCCGAGCGCAAGGTCGAGGCGTTCAAGGCCGAGAACGAACTGATCAATCCGCAAGGGCGGCTGATCACCGACGACGAGATCCAGCGTGTCAATGACCAGCTGACCGCAGCGCGAGCTCGCACGCTCGAACTCAACGCGCGTGCCGCCTCGACCCGCGACCTCGGTGTCGATTCGGTGCTTGCAGGCGCCTTGCCCGAAGCGATCGGCTCGCCTGCCATCACCGAACTGCGCGCGCAATATGCGGCGCTGACCCAGGAAGCCGACCGGGCCGCCGTCAGGCTCGGCCCGCGCCATCCCGAGCGTCTGGCTGTCGATGCCCAGCTCAGCGGGGCACGCGAGCGCATCGCAAACGAACTGCGCCGGGTCGCCGGCTCCATCCAGGTCGACCTCAAGCGTGCCGTGCAGACCGAACAGGAGCTCGCCGCCCGCCTTGCCCAGCTCAAGGTACGCCAGAGCGAAGTCGGCGGCGAAATGGTCACGCTGCGCGAGCTCGATCGCGACGTTGCCGCCAAGCGCGCCGTCTACGAGGCCACCCTGCTTCGCGCTCGCGAGACCGGCGAGCAGAGGGACATCAATTCGGGCAACGTGACAATCATATCGCCGGCATCGCCGCCGCTGCAGTCGACCGGCCCGTCGCGGGCGATGATTGCGCTGGGCGGCATGCTGCTCGGCTTTGCCTCCGGAGTCGGCTTCGGCGCCATGCGCGGGGCGCTGCAAAGCCTGCGCAGCACGGCGAGGCGGCGCAGCCGGGCGAAGCCCGAAACGCGCGGCGAACCGGTGACCGCGACCAGCCAGCCGGACAACCACGTCGAGGTTGCTGCGCCAAGGACCGAGGTGGCCCCGGTGATGCAGTCGGGAGGTGCTGTCGCCGCTATGGATCCGATCGTGGAGAGCCGGCAACAAACTCAGACCTGGCAGGCGCAGCCGATGCAGCAGCAGCCCGGCTATCCCGCGCCAGCCTATGCGCCACAGCCGCAGCCCGGCTACGACGAGCCGCCGCTGCCGCATCCGGACTACGCAACACCGCAGCAGTATCGCCCGTCCTATCGGCAGCGGTCGTCGGACCATTACTCCGCGCCGCCGCCAGCGCCCCATGCTGATGCGCCCGCGCCGCAGAGCCAGATCGACGAGATCAGTGAAAGCCTGCGTGAGGTTCGCAAGGAACTGAACCTTCTCAGGGAGCGGCGCTCGCGCCGCTACTTCTGAAATTCTTCCAGGCGGTTTCGAGTTTACGGCACCGGACGCCGCAATGACGAGGTTGCGGGTCGAAAATTTGATGACAATGCGCCGCAAAGCATGCCGCAGACGGAGTAAGCCATGGCTGAGATCATTGACGGAAAGAGTGTCGCAGCCGAGGTCGTCGAAGGCGTCAAGAAGTCAGCGGCCGCACTTGCCGGCCATGGCGTAAAGCCGGGGCTGGCGGTGGTCATCGTCGGCGAGGATCCGGCGAGCCAGGTCTATGTCGCCAACAAGTCGCGCACAGCAAAGGAATGCGGCTTCCATTCGGTCCAGCATACGCTTGCCGCCGAGACTTCCGAGGCCGATCTCGTCGCCCTTGTCGAGAAGCTCAACGCCGATCCCGCGATCCACGGCATCCTCGTCCAGCTGCCGCTGCCCGGCCATATCGACGCCGGCAAGATCATCCAGACGATCGCACCCGACAAGGATGTCGACGGCTTCCACTTCATCAATGTCGGCAAGCTCGCCACCGGCGAGCTCGACACCGCACTTGTGCCCTGCACGCCATTCGGCTCGATGCTGCTGATCGAACGCAAGCACGGCAAGGACCTGTCCGGTCTCAATGCGGTGGTCGTCGGACGGTCCAACATCGTCGGCAAGCCGATGGCCAACCTGCTGCTTGCGGCGAACGCCACCGTGACCATCGCCCACAGCCGCACCAAGGATCTGCCGGCCTTGTGCCGCACTGCCGACATTCTCGTCGCTGCCGTCGGCCGGCCCGAAATGGTCAAGGGCGACTGGGTCAAGCCGGGCGCCACCGTCATCGATGTCGGCATCAACCGCATTCCCGCACCCGACAAGGGCGAAGGCAAGTCCAGGTTGGTCGGCGACGTCGAGTTCGCCTCGGCCGAAAGGAGCGCGGGCGCCATCACGCCGGTTCCCGGGGGCGTCGGTCCGATGACCATCGCCATGCTGATGGCCAACACGCTGGTGTCGGCCTATCGCCACGCCGGCCTCGAACAACCGGGCTTCTGAATGATCGCGGCGTTGTGGAAACCGGCGCCGCTTCCTTGCTCAACCCGGCGCGTTCTGTAGATTTGGTCGCGATGTCAGAGCCCCACCCCGAAGGCCGCCAGTTCGCTTTCCTGCTGGTCGACAAGTTCTCGATGTTCTCGCTGGTGGCCGCCATCGACACCTGTCGGTCGGCCAACCGCCTGCTCGGCCGCGACGTCTATGGCTGGACCACGGTGTCGGCCGATGGCGAGGCGGTGATCGCCTCCAACGGCCTGCCGCTCAAGGTCGACTATTCCGTCGCCGACGTGCCGGCGGTCGACATCATGTTCGTCTGCGTCGGCGTCGCCACCGAATTTCCTGGCAAGAGCAAGGTGCTCGGCGCGCTTCGTTCCTGGGGCCGGCGCGGCGCTGCCCTGGGCGCGCTGTCGGTCGGCTCCTATCTGTTGGCCGAAGCCGGCCAACTCGACGGCTACCGCTGCACCATCCATTGGGAAAACCGCGCCGGTTTCATGGAGAAGTTCCCTGATATCGAGTGCACCAACAACGTCTTCGAGATCGACCGCAAGCGCTACACCTGTGCCGGCGTCACCACCTCGATCGACCTGATGCTCGAGATCATCAAGCGCGATTTCGGCGCCAATCTCGCCAATGAGGTTGCCAACCAGTTTCAGCACGAGCGCATCCGTTCTGCCGGCGACCGCCAGCGCGTTGGCCCCGAACGTGACCTCACCGGCAAGTCGGACAAGCTCAAGCGCATCGTCGAACTGATGGCCGACCATCTCGATGAGCCCCTGTCGGCGGTGCAACTGGCAAAGACGGCCGGGCTATCGGTTCGCCAGGTCGAGCGCCTGTTCCTGCGCCATCTCAATGTGACGCCTGGCCGTTATTACATGCGGCTCAGGCTCGAGCGCGCGCGTGAATTGCTGCGCCAGACCAACATGCCGATCCTCGACGTGGCGATCGCCACCGGCTTCACCTCGCATTCCTATTTCGCGCAAAGTTACCGGCTGCAGTTCGGCCGTCCGCCGAGCGAAGAACGCCGCACCACCTATTAATCAGCCTCAGGGTTGTCAGCCCAATGGCCGTTGTTTAGCTTCGCGTCATTCAACTGAATCGGCGAGGGGCAGCATGAAGGCGTTTACACGAGGCATCCTGGCGTCTGTCCTCATGCTGTCGGGAGTGGCAAGCGCCAATGCCGCCGACCGCGCCATCATCGTACTCGATGCCTCCGGCTCGATGTGGGGACAGATCGACGGCAAGCCGAAGCTGGAAATCGCCCGCGAGGCGCTGCGCTCGGTGCTTACCACCATTCCCGCCGACACCGAACTCGGGCTGATGGCCTATGGCCACCGCGAAAAGGGCAGCTGCACCGACATCGAACTGGTGGTGCCGCCGGCGTCAGGCTCGGCAAGCGCCATCACCGTTGCCGCCGACAGCATGAAATTCCTCGGCAAGACGCCATTGTCCGCTGCCGTCAAGCAGGCCGCCGAGGACCTCAAATACACCGAGGACAAGGCGACAGTGATCCTGATCACCGACGGGCTCGAGACCTGCAACGCCGACCCTTGCGCATTGGGCAAGGAACTGGAGCAGTCGGGTGTCGATTTCACCGCCCATGTCGTCGGCTTCGGCCTGACGGCGGAAGAGGGCAGGCAGGTCGCCTGCCTCGCCGAAAACACCGGCGGCAAATACATCCAGGCAACCGACGCCAAGGGTCTGGAAGATGCGTTGGTGCAGACGGTTGCCGCGCCGGCCCCGGCCCCGGAACCTGCGCCTGCGCCGGAACCGGCCAAGCCGGAGTTCAACTTCGCTCCCGAGCTGACGCTGGCCGAAGGCGGCGCGCCGCTGAAGGATGCCGGCAACGCCTGGGAAATCTACAAGGCCAATGCCGACGGCTCCAAGGGCGAGCGCCTGACCACCGAATACAACAACTACAAGGGATCGCTTGAAGCCGGCGACTACATCATCCGTGCAACGCTCGGCGAAGCGGCTGTCGAACAGCCGCTGAAGGTCGAGGCCGGCCAGGCCTACAAGCCGCTGTTCGTGCTCAATGCCGGCACGCTCGTCGTCAGGCCACGCCCCAGCGAAGGCGCCGACATCGTCGATGGGGCGGCCGTCGTGCTCGACTTCCCTGGTGGCGACCACCCGGCGACCTATTACGGCCAGACCAAGGTGGTGCTGCCTGCCGGCGAAACCAGACTGAAGGTCACCATCGGCCAGGGCGAGGCCAATGAGACGATCCAGCTTGCTGCAGGCCAGACCGTCGAAAAGGACATCATCGTCGGCGTCGGCCATGTCGTGGTCAATGCGATCTATGCCGAGGGCGCCGACAAGGTCGACGCCGGCGGTCTCGACGTCAGGGTCTACAAGGCCAGGAAAAAGATCGACGGCACCCGCGACCAGGTCACCTATGGCTACGGTCCGGACAACAAGTTCGACCTGCCCGCCGGCGACTATGTCCTGGTCGCCCGCATGGACCAGTCCGAGGCCGAACAGCCCTTCAATGTCCGGGTCGGCGAGCAGGGCCAGGTGACCGCCGTGCTCGGCGCCGGCGTGCTGGCGATCGATGCTCCCGGCGCCAAGGAAATCCGCGTCTTTGCGGCCAAGAAGGACATCCAGGGCAATCGCCAGGGTTTCGGCTACGCCTACGACCAGAAGCACCAGACGACCTTGCCGGCAGGCGACTATGTTGTCGAGGTCGATCGCGGCGACGCCGGCAAGAAGGAGGCTTCGGCGACCGTCAGGGCCGGCGAGCGCAGCGAGCTGACGATCCAATAGGCCGGAGCGCAGCGAGCTGACGATCCAATAGGCCGGAGCGCAGCGAGCTGACGATCCAAGAAGTCGGAGCGCAGCGAGCTGACGATCCAAGAAGTCGGAGCGCAGCGAGCTGGCGGTCCATGGGCTTGCAACGGAACGAGGTCGCGGCTATTTAGAGCGCGCAACTCGAACAACAAAGGAGGGCTGCGTGTACACGTTTTTTCGTCACCACCGTCAGCGCGGCCCTGTCCACGCCCTGCAGATGCGTTTGCAGGGCTGACCTCGGACGACGCGCCAACAGCATCGACCCCAACGATCAGTTACGATTTTTGGACAGTATGATGCGGCATTCGATGTTGCGTATCTCTCTCCCGGTCTGCCCTCAGTGGTGATGCGGCCTCGAGCCTTGGGCTCGTCCGCATCTGGACAATCACCGGACCCGGTTTCCCAAAAGCATCTCGTATGATCGGATGCGGGCGAAGGTCCGGCCAGACCAGAGAACTGATATGGCTTTGATCAATCTGAGGTCGCTCGGCGTCACGCTCGGTGCACCGCTCTTCTCCAATCTCAACCTGTCCGTCGAACCGGGTGTCCGGCTTGGCATCGTCGCCGCCAATGGTCGTGGCAAGTCCACGCTGCTGCGCGCGATCACGGGCGCCTTCGAGCCGACATCAGGCGATATCACCCGTTCACGCGGCCTGCGGGTCGGCCATGTCGAGCAGGACGTGCCGGCAAGCCTGATCGACATGGCGTTCCATGACGCCGTCCTTGCAGCGCTTCCCGCCGATCAGGCTGAGAGCGAGAGCTGGCGCGTCGACATCGTTCTCGACGATCTCGACGTGCCCGAGGAGATGCGGCAGCGGCCCTTGTCGAAGCTGAGCGGCGGCTGGCAGCGGCTGGCCCTGCTTGCCCGCGTCTGGGTGACCGAGCCCGACATGCTGCTGCTTGACGAGCCGACCAACCATCTCGATCTGGCACGTATCGCCCAGCTCGAGACCTGGCTGAACGCACTGCCGCGCGACGTGCCGGTGGTGATCTGCAGTCACGACCGCGCCTTCCTCGACGCGGTGACCAACCGGACGCTGTTCCTCAGGCCGGAGAACTCGCAGATCTTCTCGCTGCCCTATTCCAGGGCGCGAGAAGCACTCGACGAGATCGACGCCTCGGAAGCACGCCGCTTCGAAAAGGACATGAAGACCGCGCAGCAACTGCGCCGACAGGCGGCCAAGCTCAACAACATCGGCATCAACTCGGGCAGCGACCTTCTGGTGGTGAAGACCAAGCAGTTGAAAGAGCGGGCCGAGCGGCTGGAGGATGCGGCGCGGCCGACCCATCAGGAGCGTTCGGCTGGCACCATCAGGCTCGCCAATCGTGGAACCCATGCCAAGGTGCTGGTCACCTTCGACGACGCGCCCGTCACCACGCCAGATGGAACGCTGCTGTTCCGTACCGGCAAACTGTGGCTTCGCCAGGGCGACCGCGTCGTCCTTTTGGGCCGCAACGGCACCGGCAAGACCCGGCTGGTCAACATGGTCAGGCAGGCCATCGGCGCACCGGAAAACGCCAGGGACGTGGTCAAGGCGACGCCCTCGCTGGTGCTGGGGTATGGCGACCAGGGCCTGTCCGATCTCAGGGACAAAGACGCGCCGCTGTCGATGCTGACGCGTCGGTTCGAGCTTGGCGAGCAGCGTGCCCGGACCTTGCTGGCCGGCGCCGGCCTGACCGTCGAGATGCAGGGCAATCCGATCGGCCGCCTGTCCGGCGGCCAGAAGGCGCGGCTCGGCATGCTGGTGCTCAGGCTGACAAACCCGAACTTCTACCTGCTCGACGAGCCGACCAACCATCTCGACATCGATGGGCAGGAGGCGCTGGAGGATGAACTGCTGAAGCACGAGGCGAGCTGCCTGCTCGTCTCGCACGACCGCAGCTTCGTCCGCGCCGTCGGCAACCGCTTCTGGCTGATCGAGAAGAAACGGCTGGTCGAAGTGGAGAGCCCGGAAGGCTTCTTTGCAGATGTGGCGAAAAACGGCGCCTAGCCGCCGTTGCGCGCCGGAGCCTTGGTTTCGGCAGGCCGTTTCGGCGTGCTATCGTCGCATGACGAGCATTTCAGGAGACCGTCATGCGCTTGAGCGTCACTGCGATCATTCTCGCCGCTGCGACCAGTGCGGCAATGGCTTCGACCGTCACGCTGGATCTGCCGGGGGATGCAGAGGTCGAGCGCAACGCGGTCGACTATGGATGCGGCGACCAGACGGTGAAGGCCGAATACGTAAATGCCGGCGACAATTTGCTCGCAGTGCTCACGCTCGGTGACCGGACGGTCGTGGCCGTCACCGTGCTGAGCGCCAGCGGCGCCAAATATGCCGGCCAGAACTATGTCTGGTGGACCAAGGGCGACAATGCCGATCTCTACGACCTGACCAAGGGCGAGGATGCACCGGCGGTGATGTCGTGCGAGGTGGTGAAGTAGCGAGAGGCTCGACCCTCGGGGTAGAGCCTCGGCTTTTGGACTAGGCCGTGCCGAAGGCACTTGCGCCGTGGTCGGCGCGGCCGGCCATCTGGCGGAAGCCGGCGAACAGCTCGCGGCCCATGCCGTGCTCGTTGCCCGAGAGGTCGCAGACCGGTTCAGGACGCAGCGCCAGATCTCCGGCGGGAACCAGGACCTCGAGCGTGCCGACCTCGGCGTCGAGCCTGACGATGTCGCCGTCATGGACCCGCCCGATCGGCCCGCCTTCGAGCGCTTCCGGCGTGACATGGATCGCCGCCGGCACCTTGCCTGAGGCACCCGACATGCGGCCGTCGGTGACCAGCGCCACCTTGTGGCCGCGGTCCTGCAGGATGCCGAGCACGGTGGTCAGCTTGTGCAGTTCCGGCATGCCGTTGGCCTTGGGGCCCTGGAAGCGGATGACAGCGATGAAATCGCGGTCGAGAAGACCGGCCTTGAAGGCGTCGTTGAGGCCTTGCTGGCTGTCGAACACCAGCGCCGGCGCCTCGATGATGCGGCGCTCGGGCTTGACCGCCGAGGTCTTGATGATGGCATGGCCGAGATTGCCGCCCAGCACCTTGAGGCCGCCGGTCGGCTGGAACGCCTTGGCGGCGGGCGCCAGCACCTTTTCGTCGCCGCTGACCTTGGGTGCCGCCTCGCGCACCACCGAGCCGTCGGCGCCGAGCTTGGCTTCGACGGCATAGGGACGCAGGCCTTCGCCCCACACAGTCTGCACGTCCTCATGCAGCAGGCCGGCGTCGAGCAGTTCGCGGATCAGGAAGCCCATGCCGCCGGCTGCCTGGAAGTGGTTCACGTCGGACAGGCCGTTCGGGTAGACGCGGGCAAGCAGCGGCACTGCATCCGACAGGTCGGAGATGTCCTGCCAGGTCAGGCGGATGCCGGCAGCGGCGGCCATGGCGATCAGGTGGATGGTGTGGTTGGTCGACCCGCCCGTGGCGTGCAGGCCGACGACACCGTTGACCACCGAGCGCTCGTCGATCATGCGGCCGACCGGTGTGTAGGCGTTGCCGAGATGGGTAATGGCGAGTGCCCGCCTTGTCGCCTCGCGGGTCAGCGCATCGCGCAGCGGTGTTCCAGGATTGACGAAGGAGGCGCCTGGCGTGTGCAGGCCCATGATTTCCATCAGCATCTGGTTGGAGTTGGCGGTGCCGTAGAAGGTGCAGGTGCCCGGTCCATGATAGGACTTGGACTCGGCTTCGAGCAGCTCGGCGCGGCCGACCTTGCCTTCGGCATAGAGCTGGCGAACCTTGGCCTTCTCATCGTTCGGCAAGCCTGACGTCATCGGTCCGGCCGGCACGAACACTGCCGGCAGGTGGCCGAAGGTCAGCGCCGCGATCACCAGGCCCGGCACGATCTTGTCGCAGACGCCGAGATAGACGGCGGCGTCGAACATGTTGTGGCTAAGGCCGATTGCGGCCGACATGGCGATGACATCGCGCGAAAACAGCGACAGCTCCATGCCGGGCTGCCCTTGCGTGACGCCGTCGCACATCGCGGGAACGCCGCCGGCCACCTGGGCGATGCCGCCGGCTTCGCGCGCCGCGTCCTTGATCAGCTGCGGATAGGTCTCGAACGGCTGATGCGCCGACAGCATGTCGTTGTAGGAGGTGATGATGCCGAGATTGGCGACCTTGTCGCCGCCGAGCGCGACCTTCTCCGAAGGGCTGCAGACGGCAAAGCCGTGGGCGAGGTTACCGCAGGACAGCACGCCGCGATTGGCGGTCTTGCCGGCTGCCGCGTCGACGCGGTCGAGATAGATTTCGCGGCTGACCTTCGAGCGTTCGCGGATGCGCTCGGTGATGGCTTGGATGTCGTTCCTGGCTGTCATGGCCTCAGTCCTTTCAACGCGGGGCCCGAACCGGGAGGAATTTCGGGCTGGCATGGACCGGCAGACGGCGCAGCCGATTGCGCCGGACCATGCTCGATTTCGGCATTCGCGGCGCCGCGGCCCCTGGTGGAGCTCGGCGCGGCCGGGTCCCGATCAGGGGGCCCAGTAGATCTCGGCGGCGCGCGGCGCCCGGTCGATCACGGTGCGGATCGGCAAGGCCTTGTCGGTGGCCAGTGCCGCCTCGATGACGTTGCGCTTTTCCGCGCCCTCGATATGGACGACGACCAGCCCGGCGCCCACCAGCGCAGGCAGCGTCAATGTCAGCCGCGGCTCGCCGGCGCTGTCGGAATGAACCGGCATCACCAGCCGGGACGTAGCCGGGTCGAGCAGGGCGTCGAGCCCGACAGCATCGGGGAAGAACGAAGCGGTGTGGCCGTCGCCGCCCATGCCGAGGATCGCCGCATCGAGCGGCCAGGGCAGGGTCTTCAGCGCGGACTCCGCAAGGCGCGCGCCGTCCTCGACACTCGTTGCCTCTTGGAACAGCGGCGCGAAACGGGCGGCGGACGCCGCGTTCTGCAGCAGGTTAGCCTTGGCAAGCGATGCGTTGGAACGTGATGAAGTCTCTGGAACGAAACGCTCGTCGACAAGCGTCACCGTTACCTTGCCCCAGTCGAGCTCTTCGCGCGACAGAGCTGCGAAGAACCGGCCGGGCGTCGAGCCACCGGAAACGGCCAGGAACGCTTCGCCGCGCCGCGAGATCGCCGCGCGCAGAGTGTCGGCGACAGCAACGGCCAGCGAAGCTGCCAACGCGTCGCGCGTCTCAAACTCGTTCCAGTGGGGCGCAATGCCAGCCATGGCGCTCAATTGCTCTCATGCCAGGTGCGACCGTCACGCTCGATCAGCGCGATCGACGCCGACGGACCCCAGGTGCCGGCGGTATAGCCCTGGGCTTCCTGGCGGCTGCCTTCCCAGGCGTGCTGGATCGGGTCGATCCACTTCCATGCCGCCTCGACCTCGTCGCGGCGCATGAACAGCGTCTGGTTGCCGCGCACCACGTCCATGATCAGGCGCTCATAGGCATCCGGCGCGCGCCCGTCGAAGGACTGGGCGAAGCTCATGTCGAGCGGGATCTGGCGCAGACGCATGCCGCCCGGGCCCGGATCCTTGATCATGATGAACTGCTTGACGCCCTCGTCGGGCTGCAGGCGGATGACCAACTGGTTGTTGAAGATCGGACCGGCGCTCTCGCCGAAGATCGAGTGCGGGATCGGTTTGAACTCGATGACGATCTCGGAGACACGCGAGGCCAGCCGCTTGCCGGTGCGCAGATAGAACGGCACTCCGGCCCAGCGCCAGTTGGCGATCTCGGCCTTGATGGCGACGAAGGTCTCGGTGTTGCTCTCCGCACCCAGCTCCTCGATGTAACCCTTGACCGGGCCACCGGCCGATGCGCCGGCGCGATACTGGCCGCGCACCGTCTGCTTCGGCGCCTCGTTGCCGTTGACCCGCTTCAGTGCATTGAGAACCTTGAGCTTTTCGTCGCGGACGGCATTGGCCTCCATCGAGGCCGGTGCCTCCATGGCGACGAGGCAGAGCAACTGCAGCATGTGGTTCTGCACCATGTCGCGCAAGGCGCCGGCCTTGTCGTAATAGGTGACGCGGTCTTCCAGGCCGACGGTTTCGGCCACCGTGATCTGCACGTGGTCGATATGGGCCGAGTTCCACAGCGGCTCGTAGAGCGCGTTGGCGAAGCGCAGCGCCATCAGGTTCTGCACCGTCTCCTTGCCGAGATAGTGGTCGATGCGGAAGATCTGGTGCTCGCCGAAATCGTCGCCGATGATGTCGTTCAGCGCCCTGGCCGACTCGAGGTCGCGGCCGATCGGCTTTTCCACGACGATGCGGGAATCCGAAGTGACCAGTTTGTGCGCCTTGAGGTGGTCGGAGATGTCGCCGAACAGGCTGGGGGCCACAGCGAGATAGAAGACGCGGATGCGCTTGCTGTCGGCAAGCGACTTCTTGAGTTCGGCAAAACCGTCGCCCGACTTGGCATCGACGGTGACGTAGCTCAGCCGGTCGAGGAAGGTCGCGAGTTCCTTTTCCTCGATATATTCGGGCTTCACGTGATCCGAGATCGCCTTCTTGGCGAAGGCCCGGAACTCCTTGTCGTCCATCTTGGTGCGCGACGCCCCGATGATGCGGGTCGGCTCGGAAAACTGGTGGTCGCGCTGGCGGTGATAGAGCGCCGGCAACAGCTTGCGTTCCGACAGGTCGCCGGTGCCCCCGAAAATGATGAAGTCGAAAGGATCGACGGGGATGATCTGGCTGGTCATGATCGTTCCAATTTCAAGACGGTCGTCGCGTCGCCGCCTGATATAATCTAATCGATTTAAAAGCGCCAGCCCAAAAGCCAGTGCCACGGTGTCACACGCGAAGATTTGATAGTGGTCCAGACGAAGCCGTGGCGCCAGCCGAAGATAGGTTGTTTCGGGCTGCAAGGCATGTACCCGATGCCGGAGATGCTGCCGTGCATCCCTGCCGCCATGTAGCCCGGCTCACTATCTGATCGGCTCCAGCAGGGCGTCGATCGTGTCGTCGCGATCGGCAAGCGCCGGTCCGGTCGAGAGGCTTTCGGGGCCGCCAGCCACGACAGCAGGAGGTGTCGGGCAAACCGGCGGGACCGGGACCGTGCCGTCATTGAACGGCGCCTCGCGCGCGGTGACCGTAGCGCACATGCGTTCGATGCCGACCTGCAACTGCAGCGAGTAGTCGAGCGGCCGCGCCAAGACAGCTGTCTGCGTGCCGAAGTAACGCGACTCGCCGTCGAACACGCCGCCGGCGAAGATGTCGCGGAAATACTCCAAGAGCCGGCGCTGGTAATCGACCGGCGTCGCCGGCTGCCGTGGCAAGTTGCCGAAATCGTCGCTGCGCGGATATTGCGCCGAACCATGGCACGAAACGCAGGAGCTGATCTGGTTGTCGGCCGGGCCGTTGACGCGCCCACCCCAGCCAAGCTCCTTGCGCCCGGCCCAGCCATAGATCTTTCCCTCGAGCGTTTCGTTGAGCACGTTCTGGCGCAATTGTCCCGGCGGCGGCACGAAGCGGTCGTTGCCCCAGCTCAGCCCGACCGGCACCAGCTTTTTCCACGGATCGGTGCCGGGTACGCTGCCCTGGTAGACGAAGGTGCCGAACACCCATCCGGTTTGCAGCGAGCGTGGGTCGCGCACGGCGATGTCGATCTGATAGAGATGCAGCTTACCGATGCGATTGGGCGCCCGGCCGATGTCACCTTCCCATTCCGGTGCGCCGGCGAGATAGGGGATGTCAGTTGCCGTGGCGGTGGTGAACAGCAGCTTGAACGTCGTCGTGCCGATGGGAAAATAGATGTCGTCGATTTTGGGGCTGCACGGGTCGTTCCACACCTTGGCGAAGGTGGTGGCGCCGAGCGCATTGTAAAAGCCGACCGCCCATGTATCGAAGGACTTGGTCACGCCCTCGGCGAGCTGTTCCGGGTCGGTGGCGCGTTCCTTGGTCAAGCCGTGCAGGAATTCCCGTCCCGAATTGCCCGGATGCATCCAGAGCGCATGATACCAGTTGCGCACATTGTTGTCGGCAACGTCGAAGTCGACGGCGATGTTGCCCTCGAACGAATAGTCGAGCACCGCCTGGATATAGGCGCGCCAGTCCTGGGTGAAGTCGATCGACAGGAAGGCCGGAAGTGGTTCACTGGTGCTTGCGGGGAAGTCGAAGCGGCCCTTGAAGCCCTGCGCCTCGGTGAAGCCGGGCGGTATGCCGCGCTTTTGGTTGTAGCTCGGCACCATGCAGGCTGCATTCGCTGCTTGCTGGTAACAGATGAACAGACCTGCACTTGCTGAAAACAATGCAAATAAGAAACGAAGTTTCATGCTTGCGTCCCCACCCAGAGGCAGACATTTACTTTAGAATTGTTTGAAGTGTGCCGCAAGCCGAGCACTCCGCGGCAACTGCTTGTCTGTTGCTGACCGAGGCGTTTTCGTTTTCGATGAGTGGCTGGTGACAGGGTTCGATTCGAAAGGGGCGTAACGTGGCGGACAGGCTCAAGGACAAGGTCGCGATCATCACGGGCGGTGCCGCCGGTTTTGGCGAAGGCATGGCCAGGCGTTTTGCCGAGGAGGGCGCGAAGGTCGTCGTTGCCGATCTGAACTCCAGGGAGGCCGAGCGGGTCGCGGTCGAGATCGGCAATGGCGCGATCGCAATCACAACCGACGTGTCGCAGCGCTCCGAATTCGACGAGCTGGTCTACGCCACCAAAAGTGCCTTCGGCCGCATCGACATCATGGTCAACAACGCCGGCTACACCCACCGCAACGGCGATCTCGTCGATGTCGAGGAAGACGTCTTCGACCTGATCACCGCAGTCAACATGAAGGCGATCTACCATGCCGCGCGCGCGGTCGTGCCGATCATGGAGCGCCAGGGCGGCGGTTCGATCCTGACCACTGCCTCGACCGCCGGCCTGAGACCGCGCCCGGGCCTGACCTGGTACAATGCCTCCAAGGGCTGGGCGATCACCGCGACCAAGTCGATGGCGGTCGAGCTCGCGCCCAGGAACATCCGCGTCAACTGCCTCTGCCCGGTCGCTGGCGAGACAGGCATGCTGGAAAAGTTCATGGGCAAGGACACGCCCGAGATCCGCGAAAAGTTCAAGGCGTCGATCCCACTCGGCCGTTTCTCGACCCCGCTCGACATTGCCAACGCCGCCCTGTTCCTGGTCTCCGACGAGGCCTCTCTGATCACCGGCGTGGCCATGGAAGTGGATGGCGGGCGCTGCATTTGAGCATTTCTGCCGCGAGGTAACCGCGCTTTCGACCTGAAATTGTGGTCACAAAGCTTGACCGCTGCTGCCTGAACCCTATTCCAATGGCTCAAAACCAATGGGAAACGCCATGCACAGGGTTGCGATCAGCGGGACCGGCATCTTCACGCCGGAGGAGGTCATCACCAACGCCGAGTTGGTGGCCTCCTACAATGAATATGCCCACCGACAGAACAAGCTCCACGCCGACGCCATCGAGGCGGGCGAGCGCGAGCCGATGGCGATGTCGTCGGAAGAGTTCATCGTCAAGGCTTCGGGCATCGAGCGCCGCCATGTCGTCTCCAAGTTCGGCATTCTCGATCCCGGCATCATGCACCCGGTGCTGCCTGAGCGCGCCGAGGACGAGCTGTCGCTGATGGCCGAGATTTCGGTCAAGGCAGCCGATGAGGCGATGAAGAAGGCGGGCTTGACCGCCGCCGACATCGACGCGGTCATCTGCGCTGCCTCCAACCACGAGCGTGCCTATCCGGCTGTCGCCATCGAGGTGCAGCAGGCGCTCGGCATCAAGGGGTTTGCCTTCGACATGAACGTCGCCTGCTCGTCGGCGACCTTCGGCATCCAGCTGGCATCAGACATGATCCGCACCGGCTCGGCCCGGGCGATCCTGATGGTCAATCCCGAGATCACCTCCGGGCATCAGGAATGGCGCGACCGCGATTGCCACTTCATCTTCGGTGATGTCTGCACGGCGGTCGTCCTGCAGCGCGTCGACGAGGTGAAGACGGACTATGCTTATGAGGTGCTGGCCACCCGTTGTCTCACCGAGTTCTCCAACAACATCCGCAACAACAACGGCTTCCTGCGCCGCACCCGCGAAGGCCACATGGCCGATCGCCGCGACATGCAGTTCCACCAGGAAGGCCGCAAGGTGTTCAAGCAGGTGGTGCCGATGGTGGCCGAACTGATGCTCGGCCATCTGGCGGAGCAGGGCATCGAGCCGCAAAACCTGTCGCGGCTGTGGTTGCACCAAGCCAACAAGGGCATGAACGACCTGATCGGCTCGAAGGTGCTGGGTCGCGAGCCGAGCCGCGAAGAGCAGCCCAACGTGCTGCAGGACTACGCCAATACCTCGTCCGCCGGCTCGATCATCGCGTTTTCGAAATTCTCCGACGACCTGCCCACTGGCGGCCTCGGCGTGATCTGCTCCTTCGGCGCCGGCTACTCCGCCGGCAGCGTGATCGTCAGGAAGCTTTAAGCCTCGCCGCGCAGCCGCTCGACCACCCGGTCGGCCATGCGTTCGCAGCGCCAGCCATTGAACGGGAACAACTCGGCAAAGCCGCTCGACAGGCGTTTTTCGATCGCTGCCCGCATCAGCTTGCGGGCGCGGAACAGCCGCGTCTTGACCGTCTCGGGCTTGAGCGCCAGCTGTGCCGCGGTCTCGTCGACACTCATCTCCTCGACGTCGCGCAGGATGAAGACAATGCGGAAGGCTGCCGGCAATTCGTCGATCGCCTGTTCGAGCAAGGCGCGTACCTGCCCGCGACCAAGCTCGGCATCTGCGCCCGGTGGTGTCAGCGATGTCGAGAACATGATCACCTGGCCTCCATTGGCGGCGGCATCCAGTTCGTCCAGCTCGCCGGAAGGCCGTCGCTTGCGGATACGCGTGATCGCCTCGTTGAGTGCGATCTTCGTGAGCCATGTCGAAAACAGCGACTCGCCCTTGAAGCTTTCGAGCCGGGTAAAGGCCCTGACATAGGCCTCCTGCACCACGTCCTCCGCCTCTGCGTCGTCGCGCGTGACGGCACGGGCAATGCGGAAAAGCCGCTGGTTGTTGCGTTTGATGAGCGCGCGGATGGCGTTCTCGCCACCTTGACGCGCGAGTGCCACCAGTTCCTCGTCGCGGTACCTGTCGAGGTCGACCTGTTTCCGCAAGATTGCCAGTTGCATGTTGTCGCTCCAGTTTCCGACTCGCCGTTCACGCCTTGCGGACGATGCCCTTGGCGATGATCTCGTCCACCGGCGGAAACGCGTCCAGCGCGATGTCAGGCAGCGGCGTCGGTGTCTGGTCTGCCGCTGTTGCCGTCTTGACCGGTGCAGGCGGCACGCCGACCACGATCCGCCCGACCATGCCGGCGTGCTCGTGCGGCACGCAATAATAGTCATACACCCCAGGCACCGTCAGCGTTACCGAGAAGGTCTCGCCCGGCATCAGATAGTCGGAATTCCAAGGCTGGGCGTTGACAGGAATGCGCAGCGGCCGCTCGAACATGTCGGGGTGATACGCCGTCACTGTGTGCGAATTGCCGGGGTCGCGATTGGTCCAGCGGATGGTCTGGCCGGGCTCGATGTGAATGCCGATCGGATCGAACCAGACACGCGCTCCATCATCCTTGCCATGCATCTCGACGTCGACTGCGCCGGCCGAGAGCGCCGGCCTTGCCAGAAGCGCGGCGAGGAAAAATCCCCCGCCGGCTTCGATCATGCGTCTGCGCGTGACGATCATTTCGCCACACGTGCCTCGTCGGCCTTGGCCACATGCCACAGCACGACATGGGCATGCGGCTCTTCCACCCCGGGATGGCCGGCATTGTAGTAGACGCTGACGTGGTCGACATTGCCGCCCGGTGAAGCAAGATCGTCGAAGCGCTTGTCGGGATTGAGATCCTTGATCGGCAGCATGTAGATGGTGCTGACCAGCTTGCCGTCATGGTCGTAGGCGAGGAACGGTCCGGCCGGCAGCGACGCGGGATCGACGAACAGTTGGCCCATGCCGGGCAGGAAGTCGGGCAGCTTGACCAGGCTGCTGACCGCCTTGAAGGCGCCGGCCGGCGGCGACTTGGCGACATCGGCGGGAATGTCGTGAGCAAGCGCGGGCAGGGCACTCGCGAGCACGAGGGAAAGTGCGGCGGAAACCAGTTTCATCTAGATATCTCCTGCTGGCGTCAACGCATTGTGCGGTGGCTTCAGTCATTGGATGTCAGCGATCGAAAAAGGTTCCCGTGAATGTGCGGCCGCCTGCCCATGGTGAAGGCAGAGGTCATCATCGATGATGCTCGGGGAACGCATCGCGTAAAATTCCAAGGACAAGGGAGATTCCCGATCCCGGCCGCGATCGCCGGGACCGCTGCAATGTAGATGCAATCTTGGCGGCGTAGCTGCCCGGGAACATCATCCACAAACTGGGATCAGACATGTCTCTCAGCACTGCACGCCGCGCTGTCGGCACACTTGCCGTCGCCGCCGCGATCTTCCTGGCCGGCTGCCAGTCGGACGTCATGAAGGGCTATATCGGCCAGCCGCTCGAGTCGGTCATCATCGACTACGGCCCACCCACCTCGGTGATCGAACTCGGCCGTGGCCAGCGCGCCTACCAGTGGAGCAAGATATCGACAAACGCCGTCGCCGGCTCGACCAGCGGCGAGTATCGCGACACCAGGCGCGGCACGCGTTATGAGGAATACACCACGCCAGGCTATGTCGAGCAGCAGGAGTGCTTCTACACATTCTACGCCACAAGGTCCGAGGGGCGCTGGTACATCACCAACTTCCGTAAGCCGAAGCTGGAATGCGAGTAACCGCTTGAGGCTGTGCCGGTGCCGGTGGCGGGCCAATGCCCCTACCGGCTTTGGCTGGGCCCGGGGATTGATCGAAGGATTACGTGCATGCGCATTTTGCTGCTTGAGGACGAGCCGGAGATGGCCTCGGTGCTCAAATCGGCGCTGGCACGCCGCAACGTCATCGTCGATCACGTTGCCACGCTTGCCGATGCCGAGGCTGCGGCCGAGTTCGGACCTTACGATGCCATCGTGCTCGACCGCCGCGTGCCGGATGGCGAAGGCCTCGACCTCATTCCCAAGCTGCGCGCCTTGCGTGTCGATGCGCCGGTGTTGATGCTGACGGCACTCAGCGGCCTCAACGACAGGGTCACCGGGCTCGACGCAGGCGCCGACGACTATCTGGTCAAGCCGTTTGCCATGGAGGAACTGATGGCGCGCCTGCGGGCGCTGCATCGCCGCCCTGTCGCGCTGCGCTCCGAGCAGACGGTGGTCGGCCGGCTCATTTATGATTTCCACCATCGCGAGGCGAGCGTCGGCGACAAGCCGCTGGAGCTGTTGCGGCGCGAGCAACTGGCGCTTGAAGCGCTGCTGCGCCGGCCCGGCCGCACCGTGCTGCGCGCGACGCTCGAAGAATCGGTCTACGCCATGGACGACGAGATCGGTTCCAACGCGCTCGATTCGCACCTCTCGCGGTTGCGCCGCAAGCTCGACGATGTCTCGGCCGGGGTCGAGATCAGGGCGATCCGCAATCTCGGCTATCTCTTGCGCGCCGTGGCATGAAGAAGCTGCGCCCGACTTCGCTGCAATGGGTCCTTGTCCGCCGCCTCATTCTCCTCCAGGCGGCGACGCTGATTACCTTCATCGCGCTCCTGTGCGCGGCGTTCTTCATCGCCCAGCCCCGGCTGATCATCGATACTGAAGTGGCAGCCGGACTTGTCGCCGAGGCGATTGCGCGGGACGCGCAAGGTCGTCTCGTCATCGAGGATACCGATGACCTTCGCAAATTCCGGGAAGAGTTCCCCCACCTCTGGTTCGTCGTCCGCGACGAGAAGGGCGAGGTGCTCAGGGAAGGGGATGTTCCCGAGGCCTATGCAAAAGGCACGGGCGAACTGCTGTGGGGCGTGAACAAGGCGACCCTCGGTTTCAATAAGGAACTGCGCCTTCCCGAGGCGACGCTGATGAACGCCGACACCCGTACCGGCCGCATGCAGATCATCGCCGCGACGGTGGCCTCGCGCGACCAGACCGATGGCCTCGAAATCAACGTCGACCTCGATTTCGACGTCGTCCGCTATCCCGACGGCCAGCCCATCTGGGTCCGGATCATCCCTATCCTGGCGCTCGTCGTGCTGATCATGCTCTCGCCGGTCATCATCGTCATGGGCGTGACGACGCTGGTCACCACGCCGGCAGTCGTGCGCCGCTCGCTTGCCGGCCTGGTCGCCACGGCGGGACAGGCCAAGCGCATCGACATCGACAATCGCGCCGTGCAACTGCCGACCGAGCAGGTGCCGACTGAGATTGCGCCGTTGGTCGAAGCCTTCAACAACGCGCTGTCACGCCTCGGACAGGGTTATGACCAGCGCAACCGCTTCCTGACCGACGCGGCGCACGAGCTGCGCACGCCGATCGCCATCCTGCGCACCCGCGCTGAACTTCTGCGCGAGGATCCCGAAAGCGCGCGCCTGCTGACGGACATCGAGCGTCTGTCCAACCTTGCGCAGCAGCTGCTCGACCGGCAGGTGCTCGACCAGTCGGCAGGTGCCCGCGAGGTCGTCGACCTCGTTGCATTCGCACGCCACCTCGCCGCAGATTTCGCGCCGCTGGCGCTCGGCGCCGGCTACGACTTTACGTTCGAGCCGTTGGCCACGAGCGTGCTGGTCAACATCCAGCCGTTGCAGATCCAGCAGGCAGTCACCAACCTCTTGCGCAACGCCATCGATCATGGCGGCGGCGAGGGCACCATATCGGTGGTGGTCGACGGTAGGGGTGGGGTGGAAATCCACGACGAGGGTCCGGGTATCCCCGACGACGAGCATGAGCGTGTGTTCCAGCCCTTCTATCGCCTGCGCCCGCGCAACAGCGGCGCCGGCCTCGGCCTCAATCTCGCCCGCGAGATTGCCCGGCTGCATGGCGGCAGCGTCGAAATCCTTGTTGGCCCGTGGGTCGGCGCCCGCGTCAGGCTACAGCTGCCGCTGTGGCAGCCGACGACGTCGGGCGCAAAGCCGCAGGCTGCGAGGCAGACCAGCTGAAGGTTGCGCCGAGCCATCTGCGCCGATGGAGTTTCGATCTGGACCTTGCCGTGCCCTTCGGCGGTCGACGCCCAGGGCCTAGCCATCGAACAGCGGCATGCCGCTGAAGCGGAGCCGGAAGCGGCGATCATCGCCTTAAGCGTCGATGATCCGGGACAAAGGCCGCTTCGTAGATACGATCGACCAACTCGTCCGCCATGGCGCTATATCCTGTCCCGCAGCGCGAACCAGTTGAGGGCGAGGAAAAGGAGCGGCGTCCGGAAACGCCGACCGCCGGGGAAGGGCGGGATCTTCAGCTCCTCGATCAGCTTGAGGCGGTCGCGGTTGCCGGCCACCGCCTCGGCGTAAAGTTTGCCGAAGAAGTTCGACAGCATCACGCCATGGCCGGAGTAGCCGCCCATCGAGATGACGTTCGGCATCACCTCGCGCACGAACGGCTTGCGCGGCACGGTGATGCCGACATAGCCGCCCCAGCCATGGGTGATCTCGACATCCTTCAGTGCTGGGTAAATCTCGGTGATCTGCTTGCGGATGTGGATGTGGATGTCCTTGGGGTCGTTGACGCCGTAGATCTCGCGCCCGCCGAACAGCAGCCGCCCGTCCCGCGACTTGCGGAAGTAGCGCACGACGAAGCGGGAGTCGTCGACCGACTCGCCGCCGGGGATGACCTTCGAATCCGCGCCCAGTGGCACCGTGGCGCCGATGAACGAGCCGATCGGCATGATATGAGCGGCACTCACCGGCTCCAGCTTGCCGCCATAGGCGTTGACCGCGATCAGGCATTTCTGTGCCGTGATCGTGCCGCGCGGCGTCGTCACCCTGACCTTGCCGCCCTGTGAGGTGATGTCGGTCGATGGCGTGTTTTCGAAGAGGTGGGCGCCGGCGGCGGCCGCGGCGCGCCCCGTGCCGATCACCAGCTTGAGCGGATGAATGTGGCCGGTGCCGGTGTCGCGCGTGCCGCCATAGTAGTGCGTCGAGCCAAGCCGCTCGGCGGTTTCGCTCGCGTCCATGAAGCTGACATGCGGATAGTTGAAGCGGCTGGCCATGATCTCGGCATGGGCCTTGTAGTCGTCGACATAACGCCGCTTGTGCGCCACCGACATCTGGCCCGGCATATAGTCGATGTCGATGCCGTTGGCGGCGGTGAAATCGAGCAGGTGCGCCTTGGCCTCCTCGGCCAGGTCGAACAGCGCCTTGGCCCGGGTGAAGCCAAGCTCGCCTTCGAGCTCCTCGGCCCAGGCGCGCTGGCCGGTGCCGAGCTGGCCGCCATTGCGCCCCGAGGCGCCGTCGCCGAAGCGATGCGCCTCGATCAGAACGACATTGGTGCCCGCCTTGGCAAGATGCGTCGCTGCCGAAAGCCCGGTGAAGCCGCCGCCGATAATGACGACATCGGCCTGAAGATCGCCGTCAAGCGCCGGATATTCGGGGCGGGGGCCAGCCGTGTCCTCGTACCAGGAGAAGCCGGGGGAAATAGGTGACTGATAGAGCATGATACGGAGATGGCTCCGGGATTTCGGGCGATGGGAGCAAACAGGGAATCGTGAGTAGCGAACAGGGAAATGAGCGCTTCTATTCGCTATTCCGCTGCTCGCTATTCGCTTCGTCACACGTTCAGCAACAAATACTCCCGCTCCCACGGACTGATCACTTCCATGAAGGTTTCGAACTCGGCGCGCTTGATCGCCGCGTAGGTCGAGGCGAAGGACTTGCCGAGCATCGTTGCCAGTTCGTCGTCGCTTTCGAACAGGTCGACGGCCTCAAGCAGGCCGCGCGGCAGGTCGATCTCGTCCTCGTTGGCGGTGGTCAGGATGGGCGGCTCGGCCACAAGCTTGTTGTTCATGCCGATCAGGCCGCAGGCGAGAGATGCCGCGAGCGCCAGATAGGGATTGGCATCCGAGGACGGGATGCGGTTTTCGACACGCCGCCCCGCCGGGTCCGAGCGCGGCACGCGGAAGGCCGTGGTGCGGTTGTCGTAGCCCCACTTGTTGTTGACCGGCGCCGAGGCCGCCTGCGTCAGGCGGCGATACGAGTTCACGTAAGGCGCCAGCATCACCAGCGCATTCGGCACATGCTGCTGCATGCCGCCGATGAAGTGGAAAAACGCATCGGTTTCCGTGCCATCCTCGCCGGTGAAGATGTTCTTGCCGGACTTCCTGTCGACGATCGACTGGTGGATGTGCATCGCCGAGCCCGGTTGGCCCTGGATCGGCTTGGCCATGAAGGTGGCGTAGGTGTCGTGCTTCAGCGCCGCCTCGCGGATCGTGCGCTTGAACAGGAACACCTGGTCGGCGAGCTCGATCGGGTCGCCATGACGCAGGTTGATCTCGAGCTGGCCGGCACCTTCCTCGTGGATCAGTGTGTCGATCTCCAGGCCCTGCGCCTCGGAGAAATGGTAGATGTCATCGATGAGTTCGTCGAACTCGTTGACGCCGGCGATCGAATAGCCGGCACCGCCGCCGATCGGGCGGCCGGAGCGTCCGACGGGCGGGGTCAGCGGGTAATCGGGATCGGGGTTCTTGCGGACGAGATAGAATTCGATTTCGGGCGCGACAACCGGCCTGAGGCCGACCTTTTCGTAGGCCGCCACCACGCGCTTCAGCACGTTGCGCGGCGTGAACTCGACGGGGCGGCCGTCCTGGTGGACGAGATCGCAGATCACCTGGGCGGTCGGATCGTCTTCCCACGGCACCACTGAAAGCGTCGAGAGATCCGGCACCAGCTTCAGGTCGCCGTCATCCTCCGGGTATTCGAAGCCGTTGCCATCTTCGGGATAGACGCCCGAGATCGTCATCATGAACGGTGCCGACGGCAAGGCCAGCGAGGTGTTGGAGGTGAACTTGCTGGACGGCATCATCTTGCCGCGGGCAACGCCGGCCTGGTCAGGCGTGATGCACTCTATGTCCTCGATACCGCGCCATTCGAGCCATTCGGAGGCTTCCTTCCAGTTCTTCACACCACGCTTGTTTTTCACAAATGCGGGCGTGCGGGCGCGAGCCCCCCGAGTGGTCGGACGGACTTCCTTCTTTGCAGGCGGCATCATTCACCAGATTGTCGTTGCAGATTGCCGAGTATAGCCGGGCGCCATGAAATAAGAAAAGGGGGGCAATCAGGCGATTCTGCTTGGGTTCGAACTGAAATCAGCTGGTTTCAGTCCGATTTTCGGCCTAGAGAGCCGCCATGACATCTGCTTTGCCCGCCCTCACCACCATCGGATTCGATGCCGACGACACGCTCTGGCAGAACGAGCAGTTCTTCCGCATGACGGAAGAACACTTCGCCGAATTGCTCGCCGATCATGGCGAGGCAGAGCAGTTGAAGTCACGCCTGCTGGAGGCCGAAAAGCGCAACCTCGGCACCTATGGCTTCGGCATCAAGGGTTTTACCCTGTCGATGATCGAGACCGCGATCGAGGTGACGGAAGGCCGGGTTCCGGCTTCTGTGATCGAGAAGATCCTGGCCGCCGGCCGCGAGATGCTCAGCCATCCTATCGAGACGCTGCCGCATGTCCATGACACGCTCGAGGCGCTGGCCGGCCGCTACCGGCTGGTGCTGATCACCAAGGGCGACCTGTTCGACCAGGAGCGCAAGCTGGCGCAGTCGGGCCTCGGCGATTTCTTCAATGCCGTCGAGATCGTCAGCGACAAGTCGCGGCCGACCTACGAGCGCATTTTCAGCAGCCACGGCGATGGGCCGGCACGCAGCATGATGATCGGCAATTCGCTCAAGTCCGACGTCGTGCCGGCGATCGAGGCCGGCAGCTGGGGCGTCTACATCCCCCACGACCTGACCTGGGCCTACGAGCATGTCGACGAACCGACAGCGGCCGCACGTTTCCGCAAGCTGCAGCATCTCGGCGAGCTGTCGAAGCTGTTGAAAAACCTCGACTGAGGTTCAGCAGCGGCCGAGCAGCTTTTCGACGACGGGCTGCAGCCGCTCCGGGGTGATTGGTTTGGCGACGACGATGTCGACGGCACTCGACAGCGATAGGCTTTCGGGCGTGCCGGCGCGGTTGGACAAAAGGATCACCGACGGCAGGTTGCTGCCGGACGCCAGCCTCAGCGACAGGATCGACTGCATCAGCCCGTCGCAATCCCGGTTGTCGCTGCCGCCGTCGAGGATGATCGTGCCCGGAGCCAGCGCGTGCAGCATCTCAGCTGCCGTATCAGGCGCTTCCGAGACCGTCTTCAGCCCGGAGCGTTCGACGATCTTGGCAACGACGACGCGGTTGATCGGGGAGCGTCCGACGACGAGCACCTTGCTCAGGTCAGCGACACAGCCTTCAAGGGTGCGCGCACTCTCATCCGGACTGCCGCCCGAATCTGGGTCATTCCATTTCATTGGCTTAGCCGACAGCTGAGGGCGTCTGTTCAATCGGGTTGCGTTCGGTGCCTTACGTTCGCGTCAACTGCGGGAAGTGTCAAGTAATACGCTGGAAACGACATTCGACTTTAGTCGCAGGCGATAGAAACTCGACAGGTGGGTCGTAGTCAAATGAGCCGTGGCTAAAAGACAAATCCCGCCCGCAGCAGGGGCTGCGGACGGGATCCGTGGGGGCAGAGGGAATGCTTGTCAGCCGTGTGGCTGCTGGGTGACGATGACGGGTATCAGCAGGTCACCCCAGTTTCCGTCGCCGCCATGGTGACGGGCCGAGCGGACCAGTTCCACCGACACGCCGGCCTCGACTGCCTTCATGACCGACTGGTTCAGGCGGTGCAGGTCGTTGGCGACGATGCGGATCACGGCCTGCTGGTCGGCGCTCATGGTGGTCGCCTGTTCTTCGGCTCGTTCCTTGACACGGGTACGCGGTGCCATTGTGGTTCTCCTCGGTGGTTGCCTTTGCCCTTGCGGGCGTTGCCTCGGGCGGTGCCCGGAGGCCTTGTGCCTCCGGGGTAGCTGGAGCCAGGCCTATTCGGCGGCCGGGCGGAACTGTTCGTGTTCGGTCGATTCGTGCATCGCGGTCGTCGACGACTTGCCGCCGGTGATCGCCATCGAGACGGCGTCGAAGTAGCCGGTGCCGACTTCGCGCTGGTGCTTGGTCGCGGTGTAGCCGTTCACTTCGGCTGCGAATTCCGCTTCCTGCAGCTCCGAATAGGCCGCCATCTGGCGATCCTTGTAGCCGCGGGCCAGCTCGAACATGCCGAAGTTGAGCTGGTGGAAACCAGCCAGCGTGATGAACTGGAACTTGTAGCCCATCGCGCCCAGCTCGCGCTGGAACTTGGCGATCGTCGCGTCGTCGAGGTTCTTCTTCCAGTTGAACGACGGCGAGCAGTTGTAGGCCAGCTTCTTGCCCGGATGCGCCTTGTGCACGGCCTCGGCGAACTTCCTCGCCTGCTCGAGGTCCGGCTTGCCGGTTTCCATCCAGATCAGGTCGCAGAACGGAGCGTAGGCGATGGCACGGGCAATGCAGGGCTCGATGCCGTTGCGCACCTGGTAGAAGCCTTCCACGGTCCGGCCGGCGTCGTAGTCGACGAAGGGCTGGTCACGCTCGTCGATGTCGGAGGTCAGCAGCTTTGCGGCTTCGGCGTCGGTGCGGGCGACGATCAGCGTCGAAGTGCCCATCACGTCGGCGGCGAGACGCGCGGCGTTGAGGTTGCGGATGTGCGCCGCAGTCGGGATCAGCACCTTGCCGCCGAGGTGGCCGCACTTCTTTTCCGAAGCCAGCTGGTCCTCGAAGTGGACGCCGGCAGCACCTGCCTCGATGAAGGCCTTCATGATCTCGAAGGCGTTGAGCGGGCCGCCGAAGCCGGCTTCCGCGTCAGCCACGATCGGGGCGAACCAGGTGTCGACCGAAAGACCCTTGCCTTCCGAGGTCTCGATCTGGTCGGCGCGCTGCAGCGTGCGGTTGATGCGCTTGACCAGTTCGGGCGCAGCGTTGGCCGGGTAGAGCGACTGGTCGGGATACATTGCCGAAGCAGTGTTGGCGTCGGCGGCGACCTGCCAGCCCGAGAGGTAAATCGCCTTCAGGCCGGCGCGGACCTGCTGCATCGCCTGGTTGCCGGACATGGCGCCGAGCGCGTTGACGAAGTTCTCCTCGTGGATCAGCTTCCACAAGCGGTTGGCGCCCATTTCGGCCAGGGTCTGCTTGATCTGGACGGAGCCGCGCAGCCGCTTCACGTCCTCCGGCGAGTAGGGGCGCTCGATGCCGTCGAAACGGCCTTCCGGGGCTGAAGGGACGAGGTTGTAAAAATCGGTCATTGTCGACTCCGTCTGGTCACTTAGGTCTGGGGGCGGCCACCGCGTCTTGGGTTTGTTTGCGGCGATTTCTATGTGACTTGTTTGACATTGCAGCGCCGAAGCAGCCAGAAAATTCAACGAAATGCAGCAAATAATAGGGAAAACCTGTGTTGTGTTTGACAGAACGCCGCTGTAAATTTGTAAAGAATGTAAAAGGTCGGGTAGGCTAATCCCCCTACTTTCGTTGTAAATTCGGTGTAAAAACCATGGCCGAGCAGAAAATCTTCGCCGGACCGCGCATCCGGCGCATCCGTAACCAGAAGGGCCTGACCCAGACGGCGATGGCCGAGGGCCTAGGCATCTCGCCGTCCTATCTCAATCTCATCGAGCGCAATCAGCGCCCGCTGACGGTGCAGCTCATCCTCAAGCTGGCCTCGGTCTACAAGGTCGATCCGGATGAGCTGCAGGGTGAGGCGAGGGGCTCGATCGCAGCACTTCGAGAGGTTTTCGCCGACCCGCTTCTGTCGGGCGAATTGCCCGGCGACCAGGAACTGGTCGAGATCGCCGAGGCCGCGCCCAACGCTGCGGCTGCGGTGATCAAGCTGTTCCGCGCCTATCGCGAGCAGGCCGAGCGCCTGTCCGACCTGACCGAGCTGCTGGCGCGCGAGGGGCATACCACGGCCCTGTCGGGTGCCCGGTTGCCGATCGACGAAGTGCACGAGGTGTTCGAGCGCCGACCCAACCACTTCACTTCGCTGGAAGAAGAAGCTGAAGCGTTCACCTCGCTGCTCGATCCCGGCGACGACCTGTTGGGCGCGCTGAAGGGCTGGTTGCGGCGTGAGCATGGCATCGTCGTCAAGGTGCTGCCGGTCGCCACCATGCCCAACTGGCGCCGTCGCTACGACCGCCATTCGCAGCGCTTGTTCCTGTCCGAGCGCCTGTCGCCCTTCGACCAGCTGCGCGAAGTGGCGATGGAGGCGAGCCTGATCCGCATGCAGGTCGCCGTCGCCGCCGAAATCCAGGCGCTGAAACTCTCCTCCGACGAAGCCAAGCGTCTCGCCCGCTTCGAGCTCGGCCGCTACGCCGCCCATGCGCTGATGATGCCTTATCAGGCGTTTCATTCGGCCGCCCAGCGGGCGCGCTACGACGTTGACGTTCTGCGCTCGCGCTTCGGCGTGTCGTTCGAACAGGCGGCGAACCGTCTGACCATGCTGCAGCGCTCAGGCAGTGCTGCGGTTCCGTTCTTCATGCTCGAGGTCGACAACGCCGGCAACCGCTTCCGCAAGGCAGGCGCGCAAGGCTTTCCGCAGAGCCGTTTCGGCGGCGGCTGCCCCAAACTTCCGGTCCATGCCGCCTTCACCCAGCCGGGGCAGATCTTCGTCGAGGCGGTGGAAATGCCCGATGGCGCCGAATTTCTCTGCGTTGCGCGCACCCTCGAGGGGCCGCAGGGCGCCTTCAGCGAACGCCCCCGGCGCACGGCGATCCTGCTCGGCTGCGACATCGCCTTCCGCGACGAGATCGTCTATGGCGCCGCCCTTCCGGCGCTTGCCGTTGGCGCCAAGCCCGGCCTGGTGGCAGCGACACCAGTCGGCCCGGCCTGCCGGCTTTGCGAGCGGTCCGGCTGCCTGTCGCGCGCCGAGCCGCCGATCACCCGGCCGCTCGGTCTCGACGAGATGGTGACTGGCCTGTCAGCCTTCGATTTCCAGTAAGCGCCGGATCAGGCGCTCAGCTTGCCGGCGTTTTCGTCCTGCCATGTGCCCGACTGGGCGAGCGCATGTGCGGTGGAGGAATCCACCGGCCGGCCGTAGAGAAAACCTTGCGCCTCGTCGCAGCGCCGGTCCTTCAGGAAGGCGGCCTGGAAGTCGGTCTCGACGCCCTCGGCTAGGACCGGGATCGACAGCTTGTGGCCGAGCTCGATGACCGTTTCGATGACACTGGTCGCCTGGGCCTGGCGGCCGAGCGCGTTGAGGAAGCTGCGGTCGACCTTGATCTTGTCGAAGGGGAAGGAAAACAGCGTCGACAGCGACGAATAGCCGGTGCCGAAATCGTCCATGGCGACGCGGACACCAAGAGCCTTGATCTTGCGCAGCACAAGCAGAGCCTGGCCCGGATTGTCGATCAGCATGGTCTCGGTGATCTCGATCTCGAGCCGCGTCGGCTCCAGGCCAGTCTCGGTTAGGATCTCGGTCAGCCGCTCGGCGAAGTTGGGACGCATCAGCTGCACCGGCGACACGTTGACCGCAACGCCCATGGGTGTTGGCCACAACGTCGCCTCGCGGCAGGCCTGCATCAGCACCCAGTCGCCGATCTCGACGATGATGCCGGTCTGCTCGGCAACCGGAATGAAGTCGGCAGGCGAGACCTCGCCAAGCTGCGGGCTGGACCAGCGCAGCAGCGCCTCGAAGCCGAGCAGTTGGCGTTTCTTCATCGAGATCTGCGGCTGGAACACGAGACGCAGTGCGTTGTCGGCGATGGCGCTGCGCAGGCCGATGGCGATCTGGCCGCGGCGGCGGCCGTCCTCGTCGGCGTCGGCATCATACCAGCACCAACTGCCGTCCTGCAGCTTCTTGGACCGGTACATGGCAAGGTCGGCGCGAGTCGTCAGTTCGTCGACGCTGTCGCCGTCCTTGGGACAGACCGAAATGCCGATACTGGCGCTGATCGAGAAGCGGCCCTTGCCCAGTTCGTTGGGGCGCGAGAAGGCGTCGCTGATGCGGGCGGCGAACTCCTCCACCTCGTTCTCGCGGGTGAACGGCTTGACTGCGATGAACTCGTCGCCGCCGATCCGGGCAAAAAACTCGCCCTCGATCAGCGCTGCACGCATCCTTGCCGTGGTCTGGACCAGCACTGCGTCGCCGGCGGCATGG
Organism: Aminobacter sp. NyZ550; assembly: GCF_025628925.2. NCBI lineage: Bacteria > Pseudomonadati > Pseudomonadota > Alphaproteobacteria > Hyphomicrobiales > Phyllobacteriaceae > Aminobacter > Aminobacter sp. NyZ550. The sequence continues at coordinate 5,177,865 of NZ_CP114190.1, read as the reverse complement.
CCGTAGACGTCATTGATTTCCTTGAAGCGGTTGAGGTCGACGGCAATGATCGCCAACGAGGTGCCCGCTGCCTGCTTCAGCCGCATCGGCAGCTCGTCGCGAACCGCGGCGCGGTTGGGCAGGCCGGTCAGCGGATCGTGCATGGCCAGGTGCCGGAAATGCGCGACGGCGTCCTGCTGACCCTGCTCTTCGGCCAGGTGGGTCACCGCGCCGAGCATCACCACAAGTACGGTCACCAGGACGACCAGGATCGCCAGCACGCTGTCGGACATCAGCTGGCTGGGGACTGCGACGCGTGGGTCGGGCGTGATCTGCACCGCGCCCATGGCGGTGAAGTGCATGATGCCGATGCCCAGGATCAGGGCTGCCATGCCGGCATAGTGGCTGGTGCGGGTGGTGCCGCGCGCCACACGGTTGGTGGCAAGCATGCCGAGTGCCGCGCCCGCGGCGACGGAAAAGGCAACGAAGGAGGGATCGTAGCTGATCGTGCCGGCGACGACGAAACCGCGCATTCCGGCGAAATGCATCAGCGCGATGCCGGAACCGATCACGCCGCCACCGGCCTCGATCATCCAGTCACGTTCGCGGCTGGCGGCGATCATGAAGCCAGCCATCGAGGTGGCGATGGCAAAGGCCAACGACAGCACGGTGAAATTGGGCTCGAAGCCGTGCTCGACATTGGGAATGAAGCCAAGCATCGCCAAGAAATGCGTCGTCCAGATCGTCATGCCGCCGGCCAGGCCGGCCATGACGAGGAAGGCCACGTGCTTGGCGCGCCGGACGTTGCGGGCACGGGCGTACAAGCGCATCGACACCACGCAGCCGAGCGCGCAGATGGCCAGGGCAGCGGCAACAAAACGATAGTCGTGGGCGGTGACGAGGCAGTTGAGTACGGTCAGCATGAACGGTTCCTTGCGCGTCGGCCGAAACTCGGGACGTTTTCGGAAAGCGCGACGCGCAGTTCCAGAGTTTGGCCGGCTTTATCCGAGACAAACCTTGCCGATCCGTTTCACCCCATTGGGCCACGGCGCGTGGTTGACTTGGCAGGTAATTGAAGGTCGCGTGCGCCGCACCCATGTGCTGTCCGAAACTGGGCGGTGACCCAGTATTTGGAGGCGTTCACATGAGTAATTCTGATGTCCGACCCAAGTCGAGGCGGTGGCCGAAGCGTGTGTCGCTTGCTGTTCTGGCATTGCTGATCGTCGTTGTGCTGCCGCTCGGCGTCATCTTGTATCCGGTATTCAAGTCCTAACCGGCCGCGGCTTCATCTGCCGGCAGTTCGCAGGCTGACGAGAACGCGCAGGATTTGGCTCATCTTCGCAACATGCAGCTGGTCGAGCGCAGCTTGACGGCTGAAACCAGTGCCGCATTTGTTAAGGAAGTCGATGAACTGACGGCCCGCGCATCAGAACTCGACCGGCCTGCGCTGGCGATGGGCGCGGCAAAGGCGGTCGCCCTTGCCCATAACGGCCACACCAACGTTCTCGGTCTTGCCGGCGGGCAGGGCTTTAACGCCATCCCGCTGCGGCTGGGCTGGTTTGCCGACGGGCTTTTCGTTGTTCGCGCCACAGTGGAGCATCGCGATCTTCTCGGGGCGCAAGTGCTCATGGCGAACGGAAGGACCCCGGACGAGCTGGTCGCGGCATTGCGGCCCTATGTCGGCGGCACCGAAACATACGTGCGCGAGCTGTCGCCGAATTTCATGATTTCGCCGGAGCTGCTCCACGCGGCCCAACTGGCCGCCAAAGCGGACGAGAGCGCGTTTCGTTTCCGCAAGGCCGACGGTTCCGAGATCGTGCGCACGCTTGGCGTCGCGCCGGAGAAAGGCGAGCCTTCGACGAGAACCGTCTGGCCGAAGCGCGACCTCAGTCCGGTTGCGCTTGACAAGGGTGGCCCCGGTTGGGTCCATGTTCTGGACGGCGTCACGCCGCCCTATCTTTCGCGTCCCGATCAGAACGCGTGGCACAGCTATCTCGAAGAAGACGGTATCCTCTACGTCCAGATCAACCGTTTCCGCGATGCGGACGGGGCGTCGATGGCCGACTATCTGGCTGGCGTGCTGGAGGAGGCTGGCAAGCGCGACGTCAGGCATGCCGTCGTCGACCTCAGGTTCAGCCCGGGCGGCAACTACATGCTCGGCACCGACTTCTCGCGCCTGCTGCCCGAGGCCGTGCCCAATGGCCGCATCTTCATCCTGACCAGCGGCAACACGTTTTCGGCGGCGATCAGCATCGCGTCACGGCTGAAATATTATGCCGGCGAGCGTGCTGCGCTGGTCGGCGAGGAGATGGGTGACGCCGGCCAGATGTGGGGCGAGGGCGGCACGACGATCATGCCCAATTCCAGAATCGCGTTTCGCTACACCACCGCCTATCACGACTGGGAGAACGGCTGCCGGCTATCGCAGCTGGCCACCTGTTTCCTGCCGAACTATGTCTACGGCACCGCCGCGGGTTCCCTGCGGCCCACGGTCCCCGTCGCCCAGACCTTCGCCAGCTACGTTTCCGGCGACGACGCCGTCCTGTCGGAAGTGCGGAAGCTGGCGAAACAGGCCAAATAAGAAGCCGAGCAGGCTTCCGTTAGCTGCGGTGGCCTGCCCTGTTTGTCCGGTCGGTGCTTGCGCGGAAGGCGGCCGCTGCTGCGGCAAGCATGGCGCCGCCGCCGACAACGAGCCCGGTGTAGAAGTAGGTGTCGGCGAAGCCGAAGGCCGCGATCATCGGTTGGCTGGCGAAGGGCGAGATGAAGTGTCCCGCGAAGATGCTGGCGGTCATGCCGCCGGCAACGCGTCCCCGCATTTCGGGTGCCGCCGCCGTCATCGCCGCCGCTGCGATGTTGGGCATCATCATGCCAAGGCCCAGGCCGACAACTATTGCTGCCAGCAGGACCATGACAAGCGCACTGGCAAACCCCAGCAGGACGTAGCCTGTACCCATCAGGCCGAAGGCGAGACTGAACACGCCGACCACGCCGAGTCTGGCGCGCAGGCGCGCATAGGCCAAAGCGGCAACCGCTCCGATCAGGCTGCTGAGCCCGATGGCGAGGCCGGCCAGTGTCGGTGAGCCGATGCCCATGGCGTTGAGATGGAACGGCAGCTGGACCGGCAACAGGTAGAAGGCGACGCTGTTGAGCACCGCCGCGCTGTAGACGGCGAAGACCGCGAGCCATGCCGTGCCGGCAGAGGCTTTGGCGGCAACGGTCGCCGACGCAATGCGGTTGCGGACCGGTTCGTCGATGAACGCAATGACAGCCGGGATCAGCAGCAGCGACAGGCCGTAGACAGCGAAGGGTGCACGCCAGTGCACTTCGGCGAGCATGCCGCCGCCGGTCAGGAAGATCAGCCCGCCAAAGCCGACAAATGCCGATTGACAGCCCATGAAACGATCACGCGCCGGGCCGCTGAAATAGTCGCCGACAAGTGCCGTTGCCGTCGTCATCACGCCGGCAACGGCGACGCCGAGCAGCGCGCGTCCGACCAGAAGCGCGGGCAGGCTATCGGCCACCAGCCCCGACATGCCACCGAGACCATAGAGCAGGGCCGCGGCGATCAGCAGCGGCTGGCGACCGAAGCGGTCGGCCAGTCCGCCGGCGAATGGGGCGCAGATGACGATGGACAGCGCCGGCAGTGTCAGCACCATCCTCGTCAGGATCTCGACGTTGGGACTGCCGACGAAATGGCTTTCGATGGCCGGCAGCGACGGCGAAATGGTCGCGCCCGACATGATCGTCAATGTGCTGATCAAAAGAAGTGTCAAGTTGCGGCCGGCATGCCGGTCGGGCAGAGCCGCCGCTTCCGCGACCCGAACCGGTTGCAGCGCGCTCATGCGGCCACCTCGAGATAGGGCGTGTTGGCACGTGCCTCGCGCAGGTTGATTGCCCACCATTGCAGGCGGGCGAGCAACGCCGACATCGCCTTGCGCGCATCGCGCGGGTCCATCAGCGTGCCGTTGCGGTCGAACTTGCTCCAGGCGCTGGCAAAACTCACCGTGTCGCGGATTGCCACGACATGCAGTTCGGCAAACACCAGGCGCAACTGTTCGATCGCCCGCAACCCGCCCGAAATGCCGCCATAGGAGACGAAGGCCAGCGGCTTTGCCTGCCACTGGATGCTGTGGGCGTCGATCAGTGCCTTGAGGTCGGCGGTGTAGCCGTGATTGTACTCCGGCGTCACCACCAGGAAGGCGTCGGCATCGCCAAGGCGGCGGGCGACATCGGCACGGTTTCGGCCGAGGTCGCGCGGGTCGATAAAGTCGATGGCAAACTGCTGGTGGCCCGCAATTTCGGCGGCAACCCAGTTGACCACGGTATCGCAGAAACGGCCCTCACGGGCGCTGCCATAGATGATGGCGAGCTTTATTTTCTGGGGCATTTCAGGGGTGGCTCCATTTCGGTATCGGTGTTGGAGCCGCTTCTGTAAAAGCTCAACTAATATTGAGGTCAAGAAGAAAATTGAGCGCCGTCGGATTGTTCGCTTCGACATCGCTGGGGGATTGTTCGAATGCAGCGCGGTTTGCCACAACCATCGTCATGGGCTGGACCACGCAGTAGCTTGAGCGATGAGGTAGCGAATTGGACCGTTTCAAGTCGTTGTGAGCATATCCAGCCACCCCAACGTCATCGATACTGAGGCCATGACAGACCCGGCAGTTCCGCTATCCGACGCCACTGCGCCGCAGGTTTCTCGGCGCGACGAGCGCTTGGGCATCGCCCTGGTGTTCCTGTCGGCGCTGATGTGGAGCCTGGGTGGCGCCATCGGCCGCTTCATCGAGATCGACGACATCTGGACCGTGGTGTTCTGGCGCTCGTTCTGGGCGGCAGCCTTTCTGCTGGCATTCATGGTTTGGCGTGACGGCTTCCGCGGAACGCTGCAATTGTTCCGCGGCATGGGGCTGCCCGGTCTGCTGGTGGCAATCTGCTTTGCCACCGCCTCGACGTCTTTCGTCATCGCCCTTGCCTACACCACCGTCGCCAATGTCCTTTTGATGCAGGCTGGCGTGCCGTTGCTTGCGGCGCTGTTTGCCTGGGTGCTGTTTCGCGAGCGGGTGGCGCTGGCGACATGGGCGGCGATCCTGGCGGTGATCGTCGGCGTGGCGATCATGGTTTCGGAGTCGCTCACCGGCAAGGTTTCGCCGATTGGTGACGGCCTCGCCTTGCTGATAGCAGTGGTGTTTTCGATCGCTACCGTCATCACCCGCCGCTTCTCCCATGTGCGCATGACGCCGGCCACCTGCCTCGGCACCATGATCGCGGCGGCTTTTGCCGCCTCGCAAGCCTCGGCCTTTGCCGTCTCGCCGCGCGAGATGGGTTTTCTGTTTGCCTTCGGCGTCGTCAATCTCGGTCTGGGCCTCGCCTTCTTCGCCACCGGGGCGCGGTTGATCCCGGCGGCCGTCGCCGCGCTGATCGGCACCTTCGAGCCGATGCTCGGGCCGATCTGGGTCTGGCTCGTCCATTCCGAAGTGCCGTCGCTCCGTACCATATCAGGCGGTGCGGTCATTTTCGTCGCCTTGCTCGTGCATCTCGGGCTCGAGTTCAGGCGCCAGGCGCAACCGCAAAGACCCGGTGTCACCGGCATGCCGATGCCCGATTGATCAATTGGTCGTTTACCATTGACAATACTACCGTCGGGCGGGCAGGCTGAGCGTCGAGGGTAACAACAACACAGGCGTATCTTGCCAGGTTCCACTGCCGGGGCTTCGGTGTCCGCAGATGTAAATCGCCGTAACGTTTGCGCCGGGTCGCGAGCCGGCGGGAGCGCGCTACCTTCATCACTCGATTTTTGTACAGGATCAGGATGCGCCGGGACGGGTGCGTCCGCAACGGGAGACTGCCATGAACCGTAGAGCGCTTTGGCTGACCGCCGCGTCAGCCCTTATCGCCGTTTTCACGATGCCCGCCAACGCCCAGGAGCGCGTCGTCAACGTCTACAACTGGTCTGACTACATCGATTCGACGATCATCGAGGACTTCACCAAGGAGACCGGCATCAAGGTCGTCTATGACGTCTACGATTCGAACGAGATCCTCGAGACCAAGCTACTTGCCGGCGGCAGCGGCTACGATGTCGTCGTGCCGACTGCCAGCCCCTTCCTGGCGCGCCAGATCCAGGCCGGCGTCTACCAGAAGCTCGACAAGTCCAAGCTGCCCAACCTGACGAATGTCTGGGATGTGGTGAGTTCGCGCACCGCCGCCTACGACCCGGGCAACGAGTATTCGGTCAACTACATGTGGGGCACGGTCGGCATCGGCTACAATCAGAAGAAGGTCAAGGAAGCGCTCGGCATCGACAAGATCGACAGCTGGGACGTGGTCTTCAAGCCGGAACAGCTGGCGAAGCTCGCCGAATGCGGCGTCTATGTGCTGGATTCGCCGACCGACATCCTGCCGACGACGCTGAACTATCTTGGCCTCAAGCCGCAGTCGACCGAACTGGGCGACCTGTCCAAGGCGGAAGAGACCTTGCTCGCGGTCCGTCCGTCGATCCGCAAGTTCCATTCCTCGGAATACATCAACGCGCTTGCCAATGGCGACATCTGCCTGGCCGTCGGCTGGTCGGGTGACGTCTTCCAGGCGCGCGATCGTGCCGCAGAAGCCGACCAGGGGGTCGTCATCGACTACGTCATCCCCAAGGAGGGCGCCGAGATGTGGTTCGACCAGATGGCGATCCCGGCCGATGCCCAGCATGTCGCCGAGGCGCATGAGTTCATCAACTACATGCTGAAGCCGGAAGTTGCGGCGAAGGCCTCGAACTACATCTTCTACGCCAACGGCAACAAGGCGTCGCAGCAGTTCATCGACAAGGAGATCTCCAGCGATCCGGCGATCTATCCCGATGAAGCGACGCTCGCCAAGCTCTTCACCGTGCCGCCCTACGATCCCAAGACCCAGCGCGTGGTGACCCGCAGCTGGACCAAGATCGTCACCGGACAATAACCAAGGCATGCGGCCCGGCGCCATCGGCGCCGGGCTTCGCATCAGGGGCAGGTGGGAGAGGGAAATGAAATCGCTCGGCAATATCCGCAGGGACTTTGCGCCCTGGAACAAGCCAGACGCCAAGCCCTACATTCAGTTCAAGGACGTCACCAAGCGGTTCGGTGACTTCACCGCCGTCAACAATCTGTCGCTGTCGATCTATGAGCGTGAGTTCTTCGCGCTGCTCGGCGCCTCGGGCTGCGGAAAGTCGACGCTGTTGCGCATGCTCGCCGGCTTCGAGGAGCCGACCTCCGGCCAGATCCTGCTCGACGGTCAGGACCTCAGGGGCATCCCGCCCTATCGTCGGCCGGTCAACATGATGTTCCAGTCCTATGCACTGTTCCCGCATATGTCGGTCGAGCAGAACATTGCCTTCGGCCTCAAGCAGGACGGCATGCCCAAGGTCGACATCGACACCCGCGTCGCCGAAATGCTCAAGCTGGTCAAGCTCAGCCAGTTTGCCAAGCGCAAGCCGCACCAGCTTTCAGGCGGCCAGCGCCAGCGCGTCGCGCTGGCCCGGGCGGTGGCCAAGCGGCCCAAGGTTCTGCTGCTGGACGAGCCCCTCGGTGCGCTCGACAAGAAGCTGCGCGAGGAAACCCAGTTCGAGCTGATGGACCTGCAGCAGACGCTTGGCCTGACATTTGTCGTCGTCACCCACGATCAGGAAGAGGCCATGACCATGGCCGACCGCATCGCCATCCTCGACAAGGGCGAGGTGATGCAGGTGGCGACGCCCGCCGAGGTCTATGAAGCACCGGGCTCGCGTTTCGTCGCCGACTTCGTCGGCAACATCAATATGTTCGAAGGCAAGGTCGCCGACCGCGACGGCGCCGGCGCGACAATCACCAGCGCCAATGGCGTCACCATCCGCACGGCCAATGCCGGCGACGCCGCCGCAGGCAGCGAAGTCGCCTTCGCCATCCGGCCGGAAAAGATCAAGGTTTCGTCGAAGAAGCCGGAAGGCGGCGACAATGTCATGGAAGGCGAGATCTACGACATCGCCTATCTCGGCGACATGACCATCTTCCACGTCCAGATCGGCAACGGCCAGGTGGTCAAGGCGAGCTCGCTCAATGCGACGCGCGCCACCGAGGACCCGCTGAGCTGGGACGACAAGGCCTGGATCTCCTTCCGCAACGACGCCGGCGTCGTTCTGACGCGATAGGTGGGGTGATGAAACATCCGCTCTCGGCCATAACCGACCGCCTCGTCATCCTCATTCCCTATTTCTGGCTGCTGTTCTTCTTCCTCATTCCGTTCTTCATCGTCTTCAAGATCTCCCTGTCGACGACGGCGATCGCCATGCCGCCCTACACGCCTGTGCTCGGGCTTTCAGACGGCGTGTCCGGCCTGATAACGCAGATCGGCGAGTTCAGCTTCGACAATTACCTCTGGTTGACGCAGGACGCGCTCTACTTCAACGCCTATGTCTCAAGCGTGATCATCGCCGGGATCTCGACTTTGCTGGCGCTGATCGTCGGCTATCCCATTGCCTATGGCATGGCGCGTGCGCCGGCGACGATCCGGCCGACGCTGCTGATGCTGGTGATCCTGCCGTTCTGGACCAGCTTCCTGATCCGCGTCTATGCCTGGATCGGCATCCTCAAGCCCGAGGGTCTGCTCAACCAGCTGCTGCTCGCCACCGGCATCATCGACCAGCCGCTGGTGATCCTCAACACGCATACGGCGATCTTCATCGGCATCGTCTATTCCTACCTGCCGTTCATGATCCTGCCGCTCTATTCGGCGCTGGAGAAGATGGACTATTCGCTGATCGAGGCGGCGCAGGACCTCGGCTGCCCGCCGATGACGGCGTTCTGGAAGATCACCTTCCCGCTGTCGCTGCCCGGCGTGATCGCCGGCTGCCTGCTGGTGTTTATCCCTGCCGTCGGCGAGTTCGTCATCCCCGACCTGCTCGGCGGCTCGCAGACGCTGATGATCGGCAAGACGCTGTGGAACGAATTCTTCGCCAACCGTGACTGGCCGGTTTCCTCAGCAGTGGCGGTGATCCTGCTTCTGCTGCTTGTCGTGCCGATCATGTTCTTCCAGCAGGCGCAGGCACGCGCCCAGGAACAGGGGCGCTGAGATGAACGCGAGCTGGAGCCGCTTCAACATCACGGCCATCGTACTGGGCTTTGCCTTCCTGTATCTGCCCATCGTGCTTTTGGTCGTCTTCTCCTTCAACGAGTCCAAGCTCGTCACTGTCTGGGGCGGGTTCTCGACCAAATGGTACGTCTCCTTGTTCCACAATCAGGGCCTGATGGACGCGGCCTGGGTGACCATCCGCGTCGGCCTGATCTCGGCGACGATGGCCACAGTTCTCGGGACGCTCGCAGCACTTGCGCTGACCCGCTACACCAGGTTCCGGGGCAGGGTGCTGTTTTCGGGCATGGTGTTTGCGCCGCTGGTCATGCCCGAGGTCATCACCGGCCTGTCGCTGCTGCTGCTGTTCGTCGCCGTCGGGCTCGATCGCGGCTTCTTCACCCTGACGCTCGCCCACATCACCTTCTCGATGTGCTTCGTCGCCGTCGTGGTGCAGTCGCGGCTCGTCACATTCGACCGCTCGCTCGAGGAAGCGGCGATGGATCTTGGCGCCCCGCCTGTCAAAACCTTCTTTCAGATCACCTTGCCGGTCATCCTGCCGGCGATCGTCTCGGGCTGGATGCTGGCCTTCACGCTCTCCATCGACGACCTGGTGATTTCGAGCTTCACCTCGGGGCCGGGTGCGACGACGCTGCCGATGAAGATCTACAGCCAGGTGCGCCTCGGCGTGACACCCGAGATCAATGCCGCCTGTACAATCCTGATCGGCATCGTCGCCTGCGGCGTCATCGCCGCTTCGCTGGTCAACAAGCGGCGCGAGGTCCAGCGCCTGCGCGACGAACAGGCAGCACAGCGGGGGTGATCTGGCGTCCCGTGTCGTTGCCAGCAACTGCCACAACGGGATCCATGGGGCACCAGGAAAGAGGGCTTGGAGCAGCCGAAAAGGCGAGAGTTTCCAAGGGTATGCTACTGGATAAGCAAAAGTCGCCATGATAGCGTCTGGCGATTGTTTCAAGGAGTAGGGTCGATGACGCGTTTTCTAGCCACAGCAGCAGCTTTGTCTTTCGTCGCATTGGCCGCTACGGCCTGTAACACCCCGCAGGAGCGCGCGGTCGGCGGCGGCGCCGTCGGTGCCGTGGGCGGTGCCCTGGTCGGCCAGGCCATCGGCGGCAACACCGGCGCGACCGTCGCGGGCGCCGTCATCGGCGGCCTTGCCGGCGCGATGATCGGCGCGGGCACGGCGCCCGGCGAATGCCGCTACCACCAGTACGACAACCGTGGCCGGCCGATGTACGACCGCTACGGCAAGCCGGTGACCTATCTGGCGCCCTGCCAGTAAGCACCCCGCCATCGCGGATAATTTCGTCCCTCGGGACAGCAAAACGGCGCGCTCCGGATGAAACGCGCCGTTTTTTGTTTTTAATGCACTGCTCGACAACGAGCTTTGTCTGTCGAGAATGTTGCCGGCTATGCGTGGCCTTGCTGACCTCGGGGGCGCAAGCAAGCAGATGCGATTTTTTACTTTCGAGTGGGCGACGGGCGAGGACAGCGAACGTGATCCGGTCACGGATTATGCGCAATTCCTAAGTGCGGCTGACCTGGCCGAACCCGTCCGACAACTTGCAACATCGATCAGTTTGAATGAGGCCCTGTTGGATTGCGTTGTCTTCAACAGCGCAGCACGGGAATTGAGGCTGTCGCTCATTACCGGCGATCTGCAAGTCGGCTATTGGCGAACGGAAATCACCTACCTAGGCGCTGTGGTCAAGAACCAGGAGGTGCTGTCTCAGGCGGTTGCAAACCGCTCGAGCGAGGTGTGGTACGATGAGTTTGGCGTTCTAGCTAAACAGCCCTCGCATAGCTTTCTTTTGGTGCCTGAGAATTTTCGCCGCGCCACCAAGGGGCAAGAGTTCAACATCGAGTTCACATCATTCGGATTCGTCCAGCATGCCGTGTCGAAACGATCGCTTTCGACTGTGCATGACGTCTCGGTGTGGTGTTGAAGGCCAATTGCCGAACGCGTCGCGCTTGCGTTTCTATTCGCCCAGCTAGTCGGCGACGGCCTTGGCCGTTGCCGCCGCAGCGGCGCGCGAAACCTCCGGCAGCGCCATGTGGTCGCTGGCGATCGACAGCAGATAGTCCGTTGCCCGCTCCACCGGCCGTCCAGCAGACCGGATGCTGCCTCGATCAGGTTGCTGTCATATCAGTCGGCAAAGCGCTCGTTACGCCAGTCCCTGCCGGGTGCGAGCAGGCCGATGGGATCCCTGGTCGACCAGCCGATGTCGCGCAGCCTCGAAAGATCCAGGGGCCTCGGATCGGGCATGACAGGGCGCCGGCATTCGGGGACAGGTCAGCCGCAGAATGCGCGGACGATCTTGCCGGTCGCGGGATCGGTTTCGACCGTGACGCGTTCCTGGCGGAAATCCATCGTCGCCGGATCGCCCGGCTTGTGCTGGCGAACGATGGTTGCACCGGTCAGCCGCTTGACCTCGTCGTCGGCGATCCGGTCCTTGCCGGCGAGTGATTCTGCCGCAGCGCGATCGCAGATCCCCGACGTCGGCTGTGCTGCCACAGGCTCTTTCTGGCATCCGGCGAGGATGATCATCGTCGTGGCAATGCCGGCGGCAACGCGCAGGTCGATCATCGGAATGTTCCTTTGATTCGCAGTTTCAGCAGATGATCGGGCCGGAATGCGGCTGCGCTATGCAAGGCCGCGCTGCCTGTCATCAATGCTTGAAGCTGTCTTGGGGGAGGAAAATGGTACGGTTGGGTGGGCTCGAACCACCGACCTCCGGATCCACAATCCGGCGCTCTAACCAACTGAGCTACAACCGCGTACCTGTTGGTGCGGCGTCAATACGGACTCTTCGGACGCATTTCAAGAGCTTTGCGCATATTCCACTGCGGCGATTTGCGCTGCCTGTGGGAAGTCGTTGAAATCAGGCCTTCCGGCGCCTGCAAAAAAGAAAAAGGCCGGCGGGAGGAGGTGCCGGCCTTTTCCTTTATGTGACCAGCGGGAGGAGGTGCTGGCCGCTTCGCCCGGCAGGCAGAGGGAGGAGGAACCGCCCGCCGGGTATCTTGTTGGTCGCTATCAGGCGGCCTTGAGGTCTTTCAGCGCCTTTTCGAAAGCGGTCTTGACCGGCTTCGAGACGTCTTCGGCGGCCTTCGAGGCAACGGCCTGGAATTCCTTGGCCTGCTCGACGGTCTGCTCGACGCGGCTGCGCAGATAGGAGGTCTGCAGCTCGACGATCTCCGACAGCGTCTTGGCGCCGGCGAGAGCTTCGAGATGCGAGAAACCAGCCTCGGCATTGGTGCGGAGCGCGGCAATCGCCTTGAGCGACAGCTCGTTGGTCACGCTGCGGGCGGTCTCGTAGCTCGACTCGATGGTCTTCTGGGCTTCTTCAGCACCGGTCTTGAGCTTGGTGTAAGCGTCCTTGGACTGCTCGACGCCCTTTTCGGCGAAGGCGCGGAACTGGTCGGAGGCCTTGGAAACGTCGAAGCTCGGCAGTTCAACGGTATCTGCGAATTCTGCGGTCTTGGTCTTGGACATTGTCTCACCCTGTGGACTGGACGGGGTGGTGTCACCCGTCTCGTTTATTCGCATCTTTCATATAGGGTATCTCATTGTGCATTGCAATATCTATGTTGCGGTGCACCATTTCGGCTTGGCGCAGGTTAACCACGTGACGAGAATAATCTCGCTCTATGACAGCTGTTTGCTAGACCTTGGCGATGACGGCTTTTATTAACAAAGCGTTAATTGTGAGAATGCGCGCCTTGCGGGACATGTGAATGCCGTCAGCAGCCTATTCCTTTATCGACGTCGCGGTCGTTGATCGTGTCAGGCAGCGTTTTGCTGCCGGCGACGCCATCGTCGTGCTGTCGGTCGATCTCGAGGACGTGCTTTGGGCCAATGGTCCGGGCGCTGCCGTGCTCGGCTATGACGACATCGATGCGGTGATCGGCGCGCCGTCGCGGCTGGGGCCGATTGCCCGCCGCCAGATCGCAGCGACGTCAGGCTTTCCCGACATCGGCCGCGACCGCTCCATCATGGTGCGCGTGGCGTCAGGCCTGACGAGCGCCGCCGTTGCCTTTGTCGCCAGTTCGGTCCGGCTGCCGGGTGGCGCGGCCGCAATCATGCTCGCCGTTCCCGCCAGCGCGCGGGGCGCCAAAGCCATCGCCGCCAACGCCATCAGCGGTTTCACCGAGCAGGGCCATTTCCTGGCTTTCCTCGACGCCCAAGGGGAGGTCGAGGCCGCAACCGATGGCTTTGCCAAGCTCGGCATCGCAGCGTCGACGCTGGCCGGGTTGGTATCGGCGGTCGGCCGTGAGCGCGACCGCATCATCAAGCGGGCCATTCCCGCGACCGGCGGCTATCTGCCGGCTGGCCTGGCAAGGCTGACCGATGAGCCGGCGCGCCACCTGCTCGTCGTTGTCGACGAGCGCCTGGAGGTGATGGAAGACGCTGTGGCCGGCGAACAACAGGAAGCAACCCCTGCCGGCACCGCGCGCGTCGCGGCACCGCCGACAGGCGATCCGGCGCCCGCGCCGGTTCCCGCACCGGCGACGGCGCAGTCGCAGGACCATACCGACCACGACCATTGGTATTTCAGCCCCGAGGAACGCGAGAGCCGGGCCGGCGTCACCGTTCGGGCGGCAATGGCCGACAGGGCGGTTGCAGCGCCTGTCGATGCTGAAGTCACCGGGGCCGCTGTCATCGAACCTGCCGCAGACGGTCCAACCAGCGAGCGGGTCTCAGCGCCGGAGCCGGTCGCCCGGTCGGCCACCCCGCTGGAGCGGGCCGCCGAGCCGGCGTCTTCGCCGGCCACTGTTGCCGAAGCGGCTGACATTTCGCAGCCCTTGGAAGGACCTGTCATCGCGGCAGAGCCCGTTGTGGCCGCTCAGCCCGCGCCATCGCAGCCGGCGCCGCCCAGGCCGGCTCTGGATCGCTCGGCAGCCCCCGTCCGCTTCGTCTGGCGCACCGACGCCGATGGCCGTTTCAGCGCCATCTCGCCGGAATTCGCGGCCGTTGTCGGCGACCATGCGGCCGATGTCGTCGGCCGCCGGTTCCAGGATGTCTCGACCACCTTCGAGCTCGACCCCTCGGGCGAGATCGCGGGCCTGCTGCAGCGCCGTGACACCTGGTCCGGCCGCTCGGTGCTCTGGCCGGTTGCCGGCACCGACAGGCGTATCCCTGTCGATCTCGCCGCATTGCCGGTCTATGGCCGCGACCGCAGCTTCGAAGGTTTTCGCGGATTTGGCGTGGCACGCCCCGGCGAAGCGGTCATCGACCACGAGCGCATCGGACTGGCGCTGGTTCCCAACGGCAAGCATCCGCAGCAGGCCGAGCCACAGCCGGGCGCAGTCGAAGTGCCGCCTGCAGCCGACACCATCGCCGTTGAACCGGCGAATCACTTAGCTGTCGAGCCTGCTGTACTGGCGCCTGAAGCCAGTCCGACCGAAGCCAGGCAGCTGGCACCGGAGGTTGCTGAAACACCTTCCGTTGAACCCCGGCAAGCCGCCGAGCCGAACAACGCTGATGACCCTTTCGCCGGCGAAGTTCCGGCTCTCGAGATCGATCGCAAGCATGATCGGCGCTATTCCGACAAGGTGATCCGCCTGGCCGAGCACCGGCCGACGGCGGCTGAAGAACCCGCCAATGGCAAGGGCCTCTCCAGCACCGAGCGCAGCGCATTCCGCGAGATCGGCGAGAAGCTGAAGCGCGCGCACGAGATCGTCGCGACAAGGCAGCAGGCGGCAGCCACTGAGGCGGTCGAGATTCCAACAGCTGAGAAGCCTGAGGCGACGTCCGCGGCGGAAAAGCCAGTTTCGGAAACGAACGGCGAAGCCGCCTCGGCCGAGATCGCGGCCTATGCTGAAGCCGCGGCCGCTGAAACGGCCGGGCATGTGCTGGTGGCAGATGAATCCCCCGAGCATGCTGTCGGCGAAAAGCCGGAGCCAAATGGAGCGGCTGATGCCGAGGAGCCGGCGACTTCAGACGCGGCTCTGCCCGCACCCGTCGAACAGCTTGCCGTCGAGAGTGCGGAAATCGTCTCGCTGGCTTCGATGCGGCCGGTCGAGCCTGTCATCGAAGCCGTCGATGTCACGCGCAATGAGCCGGAAAAGCCGCCGCTGCGCGCCGAAGAAATCATCCCGTCCCTGGCCGCTGGGCGCGACACACCCGTCGATGCACCTATCCTCGAGCAACTGCCGGTGCCGGTGCTGATCCATGCCGGTGACGTGCTGCACTACGCCAATGCCGAGTTCCTCGACCTGACCGGCTACGGCTCGGTCGACGAACTGTCGCGGGCAGGCGGTCTCGATGCCCTGTTCGCCGAGAGCTACGGCGACCAGCCCGGTTCCGACCACGACCTGAAACTGAAGACCCGCGACGGCGACGAGTTCCCAATCGAAGCTGTGTTGCGCTCGGTGCCGTGGCAGGACGGCAAGGCGCTGATGCTGGTCGTCCGCCGCATCAGTGCCGACGACGAGGTCGAGGATGCCGTCGAACAGGTCGCCGAACTCGAAGAGCGTCTCGCCGAGATGCGCACGATCATCGACACCGCCACGGACGGCGTTGTGCTGATCGACCGCGACGGTGCCATCCGCTCGATCAGCCGTCCGGCCGAGGCCCTGTTCGGTTTCGACAGCGAGGAGGTTACCGGCAAGCCGTTCTATTCGCTGTTCGCCATCGAGAGCCAGCGCGCCGCGCGCGACTATCTCGTCGGGCTGTCCGAACATGGCGTGGCAAGCGTGCTCAACGATGGCCGCGAGGTCATCGGCCGCGAGGCGCAAGGCCGGTTCATCCCGTTGTTCATGACCATCGGACGCCTGCCCAACGACAGCGGCTTCTGCGCCGTGGTCCGCGACATCACCCAGTGGAAGCGCGCCGAGGAAGAACTGACCCAGGCGCGCGCCGTGGCCGAGCGGTCGTCGTCCCAGAAGACCGATTTTCTCGCCCGCATCAGCCACGAGATCCGCACTCCGCTCAACGCCATCATCGGTTTTTCCGAACTGATGGTCGACGAGAAGTTCGGCCCGGTCGCCAATGACCGCTATCGCGACTATCTCCGCGACATCAACCGCTCCGGCAACCATGTGCTGTCGCTGGTCAACGACTTGCTCGACATTTCCAAGATCGAGGCCGGCCAGCAGGAGATGGATTACGAGGCGGTGTCGCTCAACGACACCCTTGCCGAGACCGTGGCGATGATGCAGCCGCAGGCCAATCGCGAGCGCGTCATCATCCGCTCCAGCTTTGCCTCGCGCCTGCCCGAGATCGTCGCCGACCGACGCTCGATCCGCCAGATCGCGCTCAATGTGCTGTCCAACGCCGTGCGCTATACCCAGGCCGGCGGTCAGGTCATCGTCTCGACCTCCTACGAGACCTCGGGCGACATCGTCATGCGGGTGCGCGACACCGGCATCGGCATGAGCCAGGCCGAGATCGAGCAGGCGCTGAAGCCGTTCAAGCAGATCAACTCGCTGAAGCGCTCGCGCGGCGACGGCACCGGTCTCGGACTGCCGCTGACCAAGGCGATGGTCGAGGCCAATCGCGCCCGTTTTGCCATCGCGTCGACGCCCGGCGAGGGCACGCTTGTCGAGGTGACTTTCCCCTCGACGCGCGTCCTTGCCGAGTAGTGGCTTGTTAGCGAGGTGCGACATTTCCGCACATTTTCGTGAACAAGCCATGCGATTGTTAGAAATTGTCGAACAAGTCCTTGAATCCGGTATGAAATGCTCCAGTTTAGAAATTTTCTAAACTATTGATATGGCTGACCTTTAAACTTGACCGGAAGTGTCACGATGACCATAGGGGAAGCAGTCTCGAAATCGAGGCTGCCATATGTTCCCTGAGGGAATTTGCCCCCTTTGGCCAGGAGAGAAAAATGAAGATTGGAAACGCCAGGTCGACCGTCGCAGGCGGTGCGCTTGCCATTGCCGCACTCTTCACCACGTCGGCGCTCGCCGATGGCGTCGTGAACATCTACACCTATCGCCAGCCCGATCTGATCAAGCCGGTTCTCGAGGCCTTCACGGCCGAGACGGGCATCAAGACCGAAGTGCTGTTCCTCGACAAGGGGCTTGAGGAACGCGTCCTGGCAGAGGGCGCCAACTCGCCCGCCGACGTCATCATGACCGTCGACATCGCCCGTCTCACCTCGGCCAAGGAAAAAGGCGTCACCCAGCCGCTGGTCGACGAGGAAGTCAACAAGCTGCTGCCGGCCGAGTATCGCGATCCGGATGGCAACTGGTTCGGCGTCACCAAGCGCGCCCGCGTCATCTACGCCTCGAAGGAGCGCGTCAAGGACACCGCCATCACCTATGCCGAGCTTGCCGATCCCAAGTGGAAGGGCAAGATCTGCATGCGTTCGGGCCAGCACGACTACAACCTCGCTTTGTTCTCGGCAGCCATTGCCCACTGGGGTCCGGAAAAGACCGAAGAGTGGATGAAGGGCCTCAAGGCCAACCTCGCCAAGAAGCCTGACGGCGGCGACCGTCCGCAGGCCGGCGCGATTGCCGCCGGCGAGTGCGACATCGCCATCGGCAACACCTATTATGTCGGCCTGATGCGCAACAACGAGAAGGACCCGAAGGAAAAGGAATGGGGCAACGCCATCAACGTGCTGTTCCCGACCTTCGAGAACGGCCTGACTCACGTCAACATCTCGGGCGCAGCGCTCGCCAAGAACGCGCCGAACCGTGACAACGCGGTCAAGCTGATCCGTTTCCTGGCCAGCCACAAGGCCCAGCAGGTCTACGCCGAGAAGAACTACGAATATCCGGTCGAGCCGGGCCTCGAGCCATCCGAGACGGTCAAGGCGTTCGGCACGCTCAATGCCGACACCCTGCCGCTGGTCGATGTCGCCAAGGGCCGCAAGCCAGCGTCCGAGATGGTCGATCGCGTCGGCCTCGACGACGGCCCGAGCAGCTGATAGGCAGCGACATGAACTGAGGAAAAGCCGGGCCGGGCGATGATCGGTCCGGCTTTTCTGCATTGGCGCAGCGGCCCGAAAACGGCATCGATTGAAGACGAAGCGCAGATTCGATGGAGCGTCATGTGCGTCCAACGGGAACGCGCGACGCCGCAGAGAGGATTGATCTTTGCCGACGACAGGCGGAGCAGAGGCGGGAGCATCAGGCGTGGCGTCGGCCGCGGGCGTCAGGCCGTTGCCCGTCAAGCGCCTGCGCCATCCGCTTATCGGCACGCTGGCGCTCGCCGTCGGCATCGTCGTCATCCTGCCGGTTCTGTCGCTCGCTTTCGTCGCGCTTTCCGGTACGGGCGAGGACTGGCCGCATCTGATCGCCAACGTGCTGCCCGGCGCCACGCGCACGACGCTGGCGCTGCTGGCGATGGTGGCCGCACTCACATCGATTGCCGGCGTCGCCTGCGCCTGGGCGGTCGTCGCTTATGATTTTCCCTTCCGCCGCATCCTGTCCTGGGCGCTGGTGCTGCCGCTGGCCGTGCCGCCCTATCTCGCGGCCTATGCCTTTGGCGAGTTCTTCCATTACCAGGGGCCGGTGCAGAGCCTGGTCCGCGCAATTTTCGGTTTTGAGACGATCCGCGACTACTGGTTTCCCGATATCCGCTCGACCTGGGGCACGGCCTTCGTACTCGCCTCTGTGCTCTATCCTTACGTCTATCTCACCACCCGCATCGTCTTCCTGATGCAGGGCCGCAACATCGCCGACGTCGCCCGCACGCTCGGCGCATCGCCGGCACGCGTGTTCTGGCGCGTGCTTCTGCCCGTGGCGCGGCCGGCCATCGTTGCCGGTGTCGCCCTGGTGCTGATGGAGACGATCAACGACATCGGCGCCGCCGAATATTTCGGCGTCCGCACGCTGACGGTCGCCGTCTACACCACCTGGCTCAACCGCGGCAGCCTGGAGGGTGGCGCGCAGATCGCCATCCTGATGCTGGTGCTTGTGCTGCTCCTGCTCGTCGCCGAGCAATGGGCGCGCCGGCGTCAGCGCTTCCATTCCGGGCGCGGCACCCATCTCAAGGTTCATCCGCCTCGCACAGCCCTCAAGGGCTGGAGGCGCTTTGCCCTGCCTGCCGCCGTGTCGTTGCCGATCCTCAGCGGCTTCGGCGTGCCGATCACCATTTTCGGCCAATATGCCTCGCGCCGGCTCGAGCAGTTCGTCTCGCCCGACGTGGCCAGCGCCTTCCTCAACAGCCTGATGACGGCGTCGCTGACGGCCATCTTCACCGTCGTCATTGCGCTGTTCCTGCTTAATGCCCAGCGCCTGTCGAAAGGCCGGGCCATGGCCGCCACCGTGCGTCTCGCCTCGGTCGGCTACGCCCTTCCCGGAGGCATTCTCGGGCTCGGGCTGCTGTTCGTGCTGGCACGCTTCGACAATTCGCTCGATACCTTTGCGCGCGCCTGGCTCGGATTCTCGACCGGGCTGCTGCTCACCGGCTCGGCCGCGGCGGTGATCATTGCCTGCACCATCCGCTTCGTTGCCCTGGCCGAGGGCGCGGTCCGCTCCGGCATGGAGAAGCTGCCTGGCAGCCTCGACGAAGCTGCGCGCAGCCTCGGCAAGACGCCGGCGCAAAGTGCTGCCAGCGTGCTTCTGCCATTGCTCAAGCCGGCGATCCTGACAGCTGCGGTTCTCGTCTTCGTCGACACCGTCAAGGAACTGTCGGCGACCATCCTGCTCAGGCCCTTCGGCTTCAGCACGCTGGCGACGCATGTCTATGAAAACGCCTCACGCGGCGTCCCGGAAGAAGGGGCGGTGGCGGCAATCGTCATCATCATTACCGCCATGGTACCGGTGGTGTTGCTTTCGGGCGCGCTGGTGCGCGACGCCGAGGCATCGCTCTAAGTTCTTTTTAGACCAGGCTAAAGAAAAAGGCGCCACTGGGGCGCCCTTGAGGTAGATGCTGTTTCAACGGGGACTTGAGCTGAACTGGCTATCCTCAGAGATGAGGAAAGGGATTTCTCCCTCAAGTTAAAAACGACTATCAGGGTCGAACCTTAACAGCACCTTACCCCAGTGATGGAAAATTTACGAAAGTGTACCACTCCTGAAGTCTAGGTAAATTTGGCGGTTACGTCTTGTTAAGCATGCCGCGTCTCAGCTCCTGAGCTGCGCGATGTCGCTGTAGAGATCCAGCGCTTCGGGATTGGCCAGCGCCTCCTTGTTCTTGACGGGGCGGCCATGGACGATGTCGCGGACGGCGAGTTCGGTGATCTTGCCCGACTTGGTGCGCGGTATATCGGTGACCGCCACGATTTTGGCCGGCACGTGGCGCGGGCTGGCGCCGGTGCGAATCTTGGTCCGAATGCGCTTCTCCAGGTCCTCGTCGAGGGTGACCCCGGGCGCGAGGCGAACGAACAGCACGACGCGCACGTCGCCGTCCCAGTCCTGTCCGATGCAGATGGCTTCAGTGATCTCCGGCATCTGCTCGACCTGGTTGTAGATCTCGGCGGTGCCGATGCGCACCCCGCCGGGGTTCAGCGTCGCATCCGAGCGGCCATGGATGATCATGCCGCCATGCGCGGTCCATTCGGCGAAGTCGCCATGGCACCAGACATTGTCGAAACGCTCGAAATAGGCGGCGTGATACTTCTTGCCGTCGGGGTCGTTCCAGAAGCCGATCGGCATCGCCGGGAACGCCTTGGCACAGACCAGTTCGCCCTTCTCCTGGCGCACCGGCTTGCCGTCGTCGTTCCAGACGTCGACGGCGAGACCGAGACCGGCGCCCTGGATCTCGCCGGTCCAGACCGGCTCGGTCGGCACGCCGAGCACGAAGCACGAGACGATGTCGGTGCCGCCCGAGATCGAGGCGAGGTGGATGTCTTTCTTGATGCCGTCATAGACGAAATCGAAACCTTCCGGCGACAGCGGCGAGCCGGTCGACGAAATGGTGCGCACGCTGCCGAGATCGTGGCTGTCGATGGGCCTGAGACCCGCCTTGCGCACGGAATCGATAAATTTCGCCGAGGTGCCGAAATAGGTCATCTTCTCGGCATCGGCGAAGTCGAACAGCACATTGCCGTCGGGATGGAACGGCGAGCCGTCATAGAGCAGCAGCGTCGCCTCCGCGGCCAGGCCCGAGACCAGCCAGTTCCACATCATCCAGCCGCAGGTGGTGAAATAGAAGAAGCGGTCGCCCGGCTTGAGCCCGGCATGCAGGCGCAGTTCCTTGACGTGCTGGATCAGCGTACCGCCGGCCGAGTGCACGATGCATTTCGGGATGCCCGTCGTGCCCGACGAGAACAGGATATAGAGCGGATGCGAAAAGGGCAGGGGCTCGAACGTCACAGCCTTTGCCGCGAATGGCGCCAGCGCATCGTCGAGCGCCTCGGCCTTGCCGATGGTCGCGGCAACGTCTGTCGCAGTGCCGAGATAGTCGACGACCAGCACCTTGGTCACACTTCCGAGCTTGCCGGCGACGGCTGCGATCTTCGATCCGACCTCGATATGCTTGCCGGCATACCAGTAGCCGTCGGGTGCGATGAACAGCTTTGGCTCGATCTGGCCGAAGCGGTCGAGCACGCCCTGTTCGCCGAAGTCGGGCGAGCATGACGACCAGACGGCGCCCAGCGAGGCGGTTGCCAGCATTGCGGCCACCGTCTCCGGCATGTTCGGCATCATCGCGGCGATGCGGTCGCCCTTGGCAACGCCAAGCGACACGAACAACTGCTGCAGCCTCGATACCAGTGCCGCAAGTTCGTCCCAGGTGAGCCGGCGCTCGACCTTGTCCTCGCCGCGGAAGACGATGGCCTCGCCGCTGCCCGAGCCGCGCAACAAGTTCTGCGCGAAGTTCAGGCTGGCATCGGGGTAGAACTGTGCTCCCGGCATGCTGTCGCCATCAACGAGCACGCGGCCGCCCTTGTCGCCGATAACGCCGCAGAAGTCCCAGACAAGATCCCAGAACGCCTCGCGCTCGCTGATCGACCAGGCATGCAGTTCGGCATAGTTGGTGAACGACTGGCCGGCGCGCGCACCCGCCGCAGCCATGAACGCCGTAAGGGGCGCTTGCGCCACCTGCGTTGACGAGGGCGTCCAAAGCGGCTTTTCGACAGTCATCGGCATCTCTCCCAGAACGCGCATGGTTATGCATGTCGCACTGCAGCAGATCAAGGAAATGTCGATTAGCGCCATTGCGCTGTGCGCAAACGTCATCGCATGGCCACAAAGACTTGAAATGCCGCGTTACTCGGTTACACCCGTTAGCCACAACGGCGCAGCACGGGCGGCACAAGGGCAACATGCCATCACCACTGTTCAGGCGCAGCATCTGGACGATCACAGGACTCATCATCCTGATCGCCGCCACCGTTGCCGCCGTGCCGTTCATCGCTTCCACCCAGATCGTCAAGGACCGCATCGCCTTCGAGATGAGCGCGTGGAGCGGCTTCCGCGTGTCGATCGAAGGCACGCCCGATATCGAGATCTGGCCGGTGTTCCGCGCCACCCTGACCGACGTCACCCTGACCGACTGGGATGACGAGAAGGGTTCGCCGGTCATCGAGGCCGAACGCGTTGAAATCGAGCTGTCGGCGCTTTCGGCGCTCAGCGGCAATGTCGATTTCTCCGACGCGCATTTCATCCGGCCGACTTTGCGCCTGAAGCGGCTTGCCGACGGCGGCGTGGAGATGCCGCATTCGACCGGCGGTCGCCTCAGCCGCGCCATCGAGCGTGCCCGCGCCACCGTCGCGTCGAATCCTGCCGAACCTGACCTCAGTGCGCTGCCTGATGACGAATTCGGCGCCGTCGAGTTCATCGATGGCCGCGTCGTGGCCGTTTCCGACGAGGGCGAGGACGAACTCCTGAGCGACCTCACCGGCAAGGCCAGCCTGCCGGCGCTAAACAAGGCCGGGAAGCTCACGGCAACCGGTGTCTGGCATGGCGAGCAGGTGGCGATCGAATTGTCGTCGCCGCGTCCGCTGATGCTGTTTGCCGGTGGCGAGGCACCGATCGTCGCTTCGCTGAAATCGGCGCCTGTCGAAGCCTCGTTCGACGGCACCATCGACATGGGCCCCGATGCGCATGTCGACGGCCAGGCCAAGATCGTATCGCCGTCCTTCCGGCGCATGCTGGAATGGTCCAGGCCGGGCATCCTGCCGGGAAGCCCTGTCGGATCGATTTCGCTCGCCTCCAAGATTACGGGCGATCTGTCCCGCCTCAAGATCGAGAACGCGCAAGTCACGCTCGACGGCAATCCCGGCATGGGCATCCTCGATCTGTCGCTCGATGGGCCCGTGCCGGCGCTTTCGGGCACACTGGCTTTCGACACGCTCGACCTGATGACGTTTGCCTCGTCCTTCGCGCCCATGACCCCGGCAAACGGGCCCACGGCGGCCGAGATCGACACCAGCTTTTCCGACCGCATCAATCTCGATCTCAGGCTGTCGGCGACGAAGGCGACGGCCGGTTCCATCGCGCTCGCCGAGGTCGCGGCAACGGCACAGGTCAAGGGTGGGCTGGCGGCATTCGACATTTCCGATGCGGAAGCCTTTGGCGGCAATGTCCAGGCCAGCATCCGTTTCGACCGTAAGCCGGCCGGCACACAGGCGGAGATGCGGTTGCTTGCGTCCGACATCGACGGCGGCGCCTTCGGCACCGCGGCGGGCATGAGCCACATCGTGCCGATCGGCCGCGGCACCGTGTCGGTAATCCTCCATGGCCCGGGCCTGAACTGGAACACGCTGCTGGAGAATGCCAACGGCTCGGTCGCCGCCACCTTCGGCGTCGGCGCGATTGCCGGGCTCGACATGCCGGCCTTCCTCAAGCGTACCGCCGATCGCGGTTTCTTCTCGCTCGACGAAGTCTCGGGCGGTACGCTGCCGGTCGATGGTGTCGAGCTCAAGGCGACCATCTCCAACGGTGTTGCCAAGATCGACAAGGCGGAGGCACGCACGCCGACGAGCCGCATCTGGCTGACCGGCATCGTGCCTTATGTCGGTCGTGGGCTCGCGCTCTCGGGTGCGATCGAGGCCAAGGAGATCACCGCCTCCACCTCGACGACGACAACCCCTGTTGCACCGGCGGTGCGGCCAACGGCATTCTTCGTCGGCGGCTCGTGGAGCGCACCGTTCATTTCGCCGCTGGTGGCGCCCGTTATCTCGTCGCCTACGGGCGACTGACCCCTGTCGCTTTAAGGCTTGTTGAGATTCATCGAGAGTTGATGACGGCGGCAACGAGATAGATCATAGCGGCGAAGCTCTGGTCGGTTTTGTCTGCGCGCATGGCGATGCGCTTGAATTCCTTGAGCTTGCAGAAGAAGTTTTCGATGAGGTGGCGCCACTTGTAGAGTTCCTTGTCGAGCGGCAGCGGCTTTGTGCGCCTTGGGTGCTGGGAGACGACGATCTTGGCGCCGCGCTCATTGAGATCGGTGATTATGTGATTGCTGTCGAAGGCCTTGTCGGCGATCAGCCCGCCAAAGTTGATGCCCTCGATCAGCGGCGCCACGCCGACCGTATCGAAGCGATGGCCGGGCATGAGTTCGAAGCGGACCAGATTGCCAAGCGCGTCTGTAAGGGCGAGGATCTTGGTCGTCATGCCCCCCTTGGATCGACCTATGGCCTGCCGCGTAGTCCCCCTTTTGCACCCTGGCCGTGACGATGGACCTTCACAATGGTGGCATCGACCATCGCATATTCCATATCCGGTTCGTCCGAGCAGACCTCGAAGAGCCTGATGAAAACATCAGCTTTCAACCAATCCCGATAGCGTTTGAAGGCCGTGTTCCAGTTTCCGAAAAAGGCCGGAAGATCGCGCCAGGGGCTACCCGTTCGCGCGATCCACAGCACCGCTTCGATGAAGCGGCGGTTGTCGCTCCCACTGCGCCCAGGGTCCGTCGGCTTGCCCAAACAATGAGGTTCCATCTTTGCCCATTGGGCGTCCGTCAAAACAAAGCGATCCATCCAAAGTGTGAATCACAATCCGCTCAATATGGGAATCCTGAATCTCAACAAGCCTTAGAACAGGCTGCCCTGATTGCCGGGTTCCTTGACCTTGGCTGCTGGTCTGGCCACAGGCTTTGGCTTGGCCTCGCCGCTTGCCGCAATCGCGCTGCCGCTGGTGGCGATCGCATTGGTCGTGCCGTCGGCGAATTCGATCGACAGCGCCGCACCCGCGGCCACTTCGGCGGCGCGCTTGAGCACCGTGCCGTCTGCATCGCGAACAAGCGCGAAGCCGCGTGCCAGCACCGCCTTGTGCGACAGCGTCGCCATCAGCCGGTCCGCCTGTGACAGGCTCGTCCGCGCGCGTTCGAGTCTACGCCCGACCGCAAGCACGGCGCGGCGTTCCAGCGCCGTGAGCTGCTGGCCAAATGCCTCCTGGCGGCGGACCAGTGGTTCCGGCGACAGCCGGCCTTTGGTGCGGTCGAACCGGATGCGCTTTTCGCGCACCATCGCTCGCAACGCTGCATCGGCGCGCAGCATGTCACGGTCGAGATGGCGGCGGGTTTCGCTGATGCGGCGCGCCAACGTCGCCGGCGACAGGCGCACCGCCGACAGCCGGGCGCGCTTGCGCTCGGTGGTGACGGTCAGCGCCCGGCCGAGCCGGCTTGTCGCCTCGTCGAAGCGGCGGCGGGGTAGCGCCAGCAACTGGTCCGGAGTGGGCAAGGCGCGTGCGGCTGCGCGAACAGCCTGGCTGCGCCGGTCGATCATGCGCGATACCGCGCCGCGCAGCCGCGCGCCGAGATTGGCGAGCACGGCCTCGAGTTCGGCTTTGACTGGCACGGCAAGCTCGGCGGCACCCGTCGGCGTCGGCGCCCGCCTGTCGGCGGCGAGGTCGATCAGCGTCCAGTCGGTTTCGTGGCCGACGGCCGAGATGACCGGGATGTGCGAAGCGGCAACGGCGCGGACAAGCCCTTCGTCGTTGAAGCCCCAGAGGTCTTCGAGGCTGCCGCCGCCGCGCGCCACGATCAAAAGGTCGGGGCGCCTGATCGCACCGAGCTCGGACAGTTCGTTGAAGCCGTTGACCGCGGCGGCCACTTCCGCACCCGACGTCTCGCCCTGAACCCGCACCGGCCAGACCAGAACATGCAGCGGGAAGCGGTCCTTGATGCGGTGGATGATGTCGCGGATGACCGCACCGGTCGGCGAGGTGACGACGCCGATCACCAGCGGCATGAACGGCAACAGCTGCTTGCGACGGTCGTCGAACAGGCCCTCGGCGGCCAGCCTGCGCTTGCGCTCTTCCAGCAGCGCCATCAGCGCCCCGGCGCCGGCGGGCTCGAGATTGTCGATGACGATCTGGTATTTCGACGAGCCGGGATAGGTGGTCAGCCTGCCGGTGGCGATCACCTCCATCCCTTCCTCGGGACGGAATTTCAGCCGGCTCATCGTGCCTTTCCACACCACCGCCTCGATGCGTGAACGATCGTCCTTCAGCGAGAAATAGGCATGGCCCGACGAATGTGGGCCGCGATAACCCGAGATTTCGCCGCGCACGCGCACATTGCCGAAGGCGTCCTCGACGGTGCGCTTCAGCGCGCCGGAAATCTCGCTGACGGTGTATTCGGCAGCATTGGTCCGTGATTCGGTAGCAAGTTCGTTCATCGGGCGATTGAGGGCCGCGTGGCCCTCCTCGTCAAGCTTGCCGGGCAATCGCAGCCTACCATCCCGGCATGATGTGGCTCGGCTTGAGCCGCCGGCCACGCGCGGCGGCAAGGGCAGCGAAATCGAACGTGCCGCTCTCCTCGGTCAGCGGCACAGAGATGTTGTCGAGGCTCTCCGAGATATGCCGCGCAAGCGCATCAACGATCTCGGGCCGACTGGAATGGCCGCGCAGGATTCCGATCTTGCAGTCGGGCAGGGCGCCGAAGCCGTCGGCTTCGCCAAGCACGCGCATGCCCGGCCGCAGCGCGCATTCGGGCAGCACTGATACGGCGAGGCCAGCCAGAACGGCGGCGGTGATGACATTGGCCGACCAACTGGTGAACAGCACGCGGTATTCGCGGCCGCTGGCCTGGAGCAGGTCCGTCGCCATCTGCCGCCACTGGCAGGTCGGGCGGCCGAAAGCCATCGGCAGGATCGTCTCCTCATGCACCATATGGCTGGCCGACGAGACCCACAGCAGCGGTTCGTTGCGCACGATCTCGCTCGGCCGGGTGTCCACGCACTCGGTCACAAGTGCGATGTCGAGATTGCCGCGGCGAATCTGGTCGGCGAGATTGACGGTGGGCTCGCACAGCACCGACAGCTCGACGCGCGGGTTGGAGCGCGAGAAGCGCGCCATGATCTCGGGCAGGAAACGGTCGGCATAATCGTCCGGCACGCCGATGCGGACCGTGCCCTCCAGCGCCTTGTCGTCGAAGGCAGCCAGCGTCTCGCGGTTGAGGTGCAGCAGCCGCCTGGCATAGGTGAGCAGGCGCTCGCCTTCCTCGGTCAGCTTGTTCATGCGCCCTTCCTTTTCGAAGAGCGCTTTGCCGATGCGGTCCTCGAGACGGCGCATCTGCATCGACACAGCTGACTGCGTGCGATGCACTTCGTCGGCGGCGCGCGTGAAGCTACCGGTGTCGACGATGGAGATGAAGGTGTGGAGCTGGTCAAGATCGAGAGGAGCGGCCATCGACGTTTCCATCATGAACATTGATGGTAAAGATTAGAAACATTCGTTGGATTAATCAATACGGCGATGGCAATCTCGCATTGTCCACATGAGGCATGTGAATCGGAACCGGGGCGGCGGCTGAAGGAGCGTCGACCGGAACGGGACCCGTTTGTCCCTGATCTGAGAGGAGATCGTCATGACCACGCTCGACCATTCCACTGAGACGACGCTTTCCGCGACGCAGCCGGTGAATGCGATGCGTATCGTCAACTACACCGCCGATCTCTTCCGTGCCTGGAAAAATCGCCGCGCCTTCTATCGCCTCGGCGAGTTGAGCGACACCGAGCTTGCCGATGTCGGCCTGACCCGCGGCGACCTGTGTGTGGCCGTCGACCTGCCATTCGCCTCCGACCCGACCGTGCGTCTTCGCTCGATCAGGCAGGCGCGCAGCGAAAACATCGAAGTGATGGCGCGTCGCGTCGCCTGAGCGAATGCTGCTTTTGCAGGCTCCCCACTCCCAGCCGGTCCCCGCCGGCCTCGCCTGCACGCTGCCCGGTCCTCCCAAGGACCGGGCTTTTTCGTATTTTGGGACGCTCCTCCGGCATCCAGATCAGATCTGTGCCGCCCTTCTAAGCTCTCGCGGCAAGCAGGAGGGCGCCGACGACGGCGACGTTGATGATGAAGGCCGAGCGCAAGCCTTGTCTTTCCATGCCCGACTAGCGCCAGAAATTGAGCGCCATCAGTGACGCGGCGATGGTGAACAGGATCAGCGCCACGGCCGTGTAGGGGCGCATGACGCCCATCGCCAGGCACAGGCCGGCAACGATCTCGACGACCGAACCCAGGGCAAGCAGACCTTGCGCCGCAGGCAGGCCCTTGTCTGCGAGCATGCCGGAGACCATGCGGAAATTCCAGAAATGCTCAGTGCCGGCCCAGACGAAGACGCCGCCCAACAGAATGAAGCCGAGGCTTGCGACCATTATCGCCACCTCAGTTCGCCGACCACACCGCCAGTTCGTAGTCGTCGGGATCGGCAAAGTGGAAGCGCCGCCCGCCGGGGAATTCGAACACAGGCTTGACGATCCTGGCGCCGGCGGCCTCCAGTCGGCTTTGGGTTGCGGCGAGGTCGTCGGCATAGAGGATGACCAGCGGCCCGCCCGACCTGACCGGACCGCCTGTCGTCAGTCCCCCGGTCAGGCGGCCGTCGGTAAACTCGCAATAGGTCGGACCGTAGTCGGTGAAGCTCCAGCCGAAGGCCTTGCCGTAGAACTCACGCGACCGCGCAAGGTCGCTGACGTTGAACTCGATGTTGTCGATCCGGCGATCGTTTCCGCTCGTGCCCATGGCAATTCTCCTGCGTTTCGTGGGATAGCCGCCGATAGCTGACGGGGCGGCGGGAATCTTGAACGAAACGGCCAGTTGGCCCCAGTCAACCAGTGATCTGGCGCACGAAGCTCCCGGCGGTCATGCCGCACAGCGCCTGGATTTCGCGGCCGAGATGCGCCTGGTCGGCATAGCCGGCCTCATAGGCAAGGCCTGCCATGGCCTGCTTGCCTTGCGCGCGCACCAGGGACAGGAAATTCTGGAAACGCAGGATGCGGTCGAGCGTCTTCGGTCCATAGCCGAAATAGTCGTGGCTGCGCCGTCTCAGCGTGCGCTCGCTGATGTCAAGCCGGTCCACCAGCGACGAAATCCTGCCGCCGATTTCATCCGACCCCGATGCCATTGCCGCAAAGATCGCGCCTGCGTCCGGTGCCGGGCGCTCCAGATCCGGCAACTGCTTGAGCAGCTGTTGCTGCAGCACGGCAGCCTGCCGTTCGATGGTTGGCGCCTCGCCGATCCGCAGACACAGCTCTCGGGTTACACCAGGATTCCAGACGTCGGCGAGATCGACCGCCTGGCCGACCATTGCACTCAACGGCGTGCGCAGCCAGCGCAGGGCCGCCCCCGGCCGGAAGCGGATGCCGACAACGGTCGTTCCGCCACGCAGCACTGGCCTCGCGGCAACGATGTCGGGCCCGACCACCATCAGCCGCCCGTCTTTCCACAACAGGTCGACGCAGCCATCCGGCACGACCGCGACCGGGCCGACATAATCGTCAGGGATGGCGTTGGTCCATACGCATTGGAAATGCGCGTCGAGGTCCGGCATCGGAGCCTGCTCGTCATAATGCCCGAGGCAATTGGCAAGCGCCGGCGCCGCCGACCTGTTCGCGCCGCCACCTGCTGCCGTTTCAGGCGAGGTCCGCATGCACATCGAGCCCTTGTCGTGTCAGCGATACCTGTCCATGCCGCGCGAGAACTGGTCGAAGATCGACTCGACGCCCTTCTGGTAGTCGTCGCGCTGCTGGCTGCCGGTTTCGAACATCTTGCCGAACAGGTCGTCATAGGGATTGCGCGGCCGGCCGCTCGGATTGGCCTGCGGCTGCGGCTGTCGCGCCTGTGGTTGCGGGTCCGGCTGGGCGCGGCCTCCGCCCAGCATCTCCTCGAAGATCTTGCCGAGCGGGTTGTCGCCATAGGGGCTCTGCTGCGGCGCCTGTTGGCGCGCCGATGGTTGGGGCTGGGCCTGGCCGCCGCCGAACATGTCTTGCAGCACCTTGCCGAACGGGTTGTCGAAGGGATCGGGCGCCTGGGTCTGCTGCGGCGCCTGGCGAGGCTGCTGCCCGCCGCCCATCATGCCGCCACCCTGCCTCATCATCTGCTCGATGATCTCGCCGAGCGGGTTGTTGCTGCCGCCCATGCCGCTCGCCGCCTGCATCTGCCCGGTCGACTGCTTGAACAGTCCGCCCATGATCATCGAGGCGATGACAGGCAGCATCTGCTTGAGCACTTCCTGGCCGATTCCCGTCGCCTGCGCCGCCTGGCCGGCGACCGCACGCGACAGCTCCTTGGAGCCGAACAGGTGACCGAGGATGCCGTTGCCTTCATCGACGCCCTGGGGCGAGAAGGCGCGGGATGCGTCCTCGAAATATTTGGCATGCTGGCCGCTCGCTATCGCCTGCAGGAAGGAACCCAAGCCATAGGGGTCGGAGGCATTGCGCTTCAGTCCCTGGCTGAATGCCGGCATCAGCGCTTCGATCGCCGATTGTGTCTGCTGCTGGCTCAGCCCGAACTGGCGCGACAGCGCCTCCATGCCGTTGCCGTTCTGGGCATTGGCCAGCATCTCGAACAGTGGCAGCATTTTTTCCTCCTCAGGAGCTTGAGCCGAGGAGAAACGTAGAGCGTTTCCAGCGTCTATTGAAGGGGTTATCGGACCCCCTAGTAGGCGTATTCCAGGAATGCAGGCTCGATCGAACCGCCCCAGCGCGTGTTGTAGGCGTTGAGCATTTCCTCCGCACTCGTCGTGCCACGCGCGATCACCTCGTCGAGCGTGTTGATGAAGCCGGATTCGTCGACACCTTCGCGGTTCTTGCGGCCACGATTGACCAGCCCCTGGCGCGACAGCGCCAGCACTTCACGGCCGATCTCGCGCAAGGTGGCGTTGCGGAACGGTGCCGCAATGCCTTGCTCGGGCACGGCGTCGCGCATCGCCAGAACTTCGGCGTAGGTCCAGTTGCGGGTGAGTTCTTCGGCGGCATCGAGCGTTGCCGGATCGTAAAGCAGCCCGACCCAGAAAGCGGGAAGGGCGCAGATGCGGCGCCACGGGCCGCCATCGGCGCCGCGCATTTCGAGGAAGCGCTTGAGGCGCACGTCAGGGAACAAGGTCGACAAATGGTTGGCCCAGTCGCCCATCGTCGGCATCCCCTGGGGAATCTCGTTGCGCGCAGCACCTTTCATGAACTGGCGGAAGGTGATGTGGGTCATGTCGCGGTACTGCTCGTCACGAATGACGAAATACATCGGCACGTCGAGCGCCCATTCGACATAGTCGGCAAAGCCGAACTCGGGCGAGAAGCAGAATTCGAGCAGGCCGGAGCGCTGATTGTCGGTGTCGCGCCAGATGTCGCCGCGCCAGCTCTGCATGCCGTTGGGACGGCCGTCGGTGAAGGGCGAGTTGGCGAACAGCGCCGTCGACAGCGGCTGCAGCTTGAGCGACACCTGCATCTTGCGACGCATGTCGGCTTCGCTCTCGAAGTCGAGATTCACCTGGATGGTGCAGGTGCGGTACATCATGTCGAGGCCCTTGGTGCCGACCTTCGGCATGTAGGCGGTCATGATGTCGTAGCGCGATTTCGGCATGCGCGGCGTTTCGGCCAGCGTCCATTTCGGGCTGCCGCCGAGGCCGAGGAAGCGGATGCCGAGCGGCTCGGCGATTTCGCGCAATTGCGCCAGATGGGCGTTGCCCTCGCGACAGGTCTGGTGGATCGTCTCCAGCGGCGCGCCGGAAAGCTCGAACTGTCCGCCCGGCTCGAGCGAGATCGCGCCCTGGCCGGTCGGCTCGACGAGGCCGATGATGCGGCCGGCGTCGATGATCGGATCCCAGCCGAGCGTCTTCTGCATGCCTTCGAGCAGCGCGCGGATGCCGCGGTCGCCGCCATAGGGAACAGGTGCGTTGCCGTCGATATAGAACGGGAATTTTTCGTGCTCGGTGCCGATCCGCCATTTGTCGCGCGGCTTGTTGCCGGCTGCGAGATAGTCGACGAGTTCGTCCATCCCCTCGATAGGCCGGAAATCGGTGGTGTCGCGCGCCATGTATGCTTCTCCTGAAGGCGGAAGGACCGCGGGCGCTTGATGGACGATCCAGCGCTCGCCGATCAAGCGAAAAATCCTGAGCCTTCGTCAACAGGAATTGATCGTTTCGGGTGGCGATAGTGAAATGTTGATGCTTGGATTTGTTCCGTTGCGGACTGCACGTCCCAAATCAGCGGTTTTCGCGACCGGTTTGGGCTAGCGCTGATTTCACCAGCGTCGCCGCTGCCTCCCCGGCTGTTTCCATATAGGAGGCGTCGCGGTTGAGCAGGACGACGGCAAAACAGCCGTCCAGCAACAGAATGATCTGGCGCGCCAAAAGCTCCGGCGAGCGGACGCCCTCGGCGGCGAAGGCGCTGGCCAGCCAGGCCTCGACGCGCTTCTTGTGCGCGATCCCGGTCTGGATCGCCGGGTGTCCGGGCATGTCGGCCAGTTCTGCCGCCGTGCGCAGATAGCCGCAGCCCTTCCATCTGGGATGCCGCGCGGCCTTGGCGAGGTTTTGGAAGATCGCCCGAATTTTCTGATCGATCCCGCCCTCGGCCTCGCCGAACCAGCGCTGGAACAGCGCCAGATTGGGCTGGTCGCGGCCGTCGAGATAGGCAGCGATCAACTCGTCCTTGCTCTGGAAGTGATAATAGAGCGTGCGCTTGGTGAGGCCCGCCTTCTCGGCCACGGCATCGACGCTGACGGCACGGATGCCCTCGCCATAAAACAGCTTCGATGCGGCATCGACGATGCGCTCGCGCGTTGGCTTCCCTGAGGTTTTCATCATGGAAGTATACCGACTAGTGAGTGTAATTGGAAAGACGAATTCGCTAGCGCTGAAGGGCGGAAAGCGAGGTCCACCATGTCGATTGCGGTTTTGGTGAGTGAGCCCAGAGCGATCGAGGTCGTCTGCGCCGATGGCGTCGTGCTGCGCGGCCACATCTGGCCGCACGCGCGAGGCGACAAGGCGGGGACCGTCATCGTCAATCCAGCGACCGGCGTGCTTGCCAGCTACTATCATCGCTATGCCATGTTTCTCGCCGGTCGCGGCTTCGACGTCGTCACCTATGACTATCGCGGCATCGGTGCTTCGCGCATGACGCGCCTGCGCGGTTGCGGCCATCGCTGGCGTGACTGGGGCGAACGCGATTTCGAAGCGGTGCTGCGTCTGGCCAGGCGCTTCGATCCAGGCGCGCCCTTGATGGTGGTGGGACACAGCATCGGTGGCGCCTTGCCGGGTCTGGCCGAGTCCGCAACCGGCATCACCCGCATGCTCACCGTCGGTGCGCAATATGCCTATTGGCGCGACTACGCTGCGGACCGCCGCCTGCGGCTGTTTCTCAAATGGCACGCGGCCATGCCCGTCATCACGGCCCTCTGCGGTTACTTCCCTGGCAAGCGGCTCGGCTGGCTGGAGGATCTGCCCAAAGGGGTCGCCAACGAGTGGAGCTTTCGTGGTGCGCGCATCGAGCTGAGCCACCCCGAGGCGGAACGAGGCGAAGTCCTCCGTCGCTTTGCTTCGGTTACCGCACCCATCCTGGCCGTTGGCCTTACCGACGACGAGATAGGCACGCCGCAGGCCATCAGACGTGCGCTCGGCTATTACACCGGGGCGAAGCCGACCCAGCTAGTGCTGTCGCCTGGAGATTTCGACCGGCCGGCGATCGGCCATTTCGGCCTGTTCCATAGCCGCCACGCGCCTGATTTCTGGCTCGACACGCTGTTGTGGCTGCGCGACGGCATCAACCCATGGCCGGGCAAGGTTCTCTGACGACTACCAGTCGCCGATCGTTGCCTGGATGACGGCGAGGGCCGCCACCGCCGCAGTATCGGCGCGCAAAATGCGCGATCCCAGCGGAATGGCGGTCACGAAGGGCAGGGCGCGCAGCATGCGGCGTTCGTCGTCGGAGAAACCGCCCTCCGGCCCGACCAGCAGGGCCAGCTTGCGCTCCTTGATGCTCTGCAGTGCCGCCATCGGATTGTTGGTCGAGGCATCCTCGTCGCAGAAGATCAGCCGCCGTTCCTTGTCCCAGCCGGCGAGCAGTTGCTCCAGCTTCACCGCCTCGCGCACCTCGGGAATGGCCAGGATGCCGCATTGTTCGGCCGCTTCCACGGCGTTCGCGCGCAGGCGGTCGATGCCCGGTTTCATCTGTGTGTGCTGGGTGATGACGGGCACCATCGTGCCGGCGCCCATCTCGACGGCCTTCTGCACGAGATAGTCGAGCCGTCCGACCTTGAGCGGCGCAAAGCAATAGACCAGGTCGGGGTGCGGGGGCTGCGGCCGCTGCAATTCGAGAACCTCGAGCCGCACCGCCTTCTTGGTCTTGCCGGCTATCCGTGCCGACCACTCGCCGTCGCGGCCATTGAACAGCAACACCTCAGCACCTTCGCCGAGGCGAAGCACATGGGCAAGATAGTGACTCTGCTGCGGATCGGCATTGAAGGCCGCGCCGGAAGCGAGGTCATCAGCCACGAACAGCCGTTGCATCTTGTAGTTTGCGCGCATGGCCGAGCAATGCGGCAGGCGGCAGCATCGGTCAAGGGACAGCTTCCGCCGAAAACTGTTCGGCGCTTGGGTGCCATTCCGGCGCATAGCCCTGGCGCAGCACGTCGAGCGTCGTCGCCGGCGTGACGATGCACATGTCGGTGTCGGCGATCTCGTCGAAGCCGAGTGCCGCATCGTAGCCGCCAAAGCTCCAGCGCAGCGCCTTGCCGCCGCGCACGGCAAAATCGGAAGCGCCGTCCGAAAACATCGCCCCGTTTGGCAGCAGGTGCAGTCCGTGCCGATCCAGTTCGACCGGCTGACCGCCTGAAGCCAGTCGCTCCCGGTGCAGCCGCCCATCCATCTCGCCGACCTTCGGATCGTCGGTGCCAAAGGCGCTGGAATAGGCTGCGGCAAAGGCCTTGGCGCGCTGGCGCCGGCAATAGAAGCAGGGCCTGTGCCCGGCGGCCAGCGCCGTCACCTCGTCGAGAAAGAACAGCTCGGTCCAGCCGGTCTTGCCGCCGGGACGATTGCGCCCCATCGGCACCCGGCGCACGTTCTTGAAGTCGAGCGCGCAGGTGAGCCACGCCTTGGTCGCCCAGCGCCGGCTGAGCAAGCTCCTTGTTTCGGGGTCGTGGATGATGCCGCGATTGCCGGTGAACATGCCGCGCTCCGGCGTGGCGTGGATCTCGCCGAAAGGGTCGACGCGGTTCTGCAGTGGCATAGCCGATCCTTCTTGGCTGCGTGGCAAGCCGCATGATAGGGCTCGCCGCAACTTTGTCACCGCCGGAAAGGCCGAGATGCGCGTCCTCGTTGTCCAGAATTATGCAGGCACCGGCCTTGGTCAGGTTGGCGATGCCCTTGCCGAAGTCGAGGCCACGATCGACCAGTGCAACGCCCATCTTGGCGATGCTTTGCCCGCGAACGCCGACGGCCATGACGCGATGATCATGCTCGGCGGCGGCCAGAATGCCCGTGACGATGCGCATTCGCCTTATTTTCCCGAACTGCTCGAACTGGCGCGCGACTTCGTCGAACGGGACAAGGCCGTGCTCGGCATCTGCCTCGGCGGCCAACTCCTGGCGCGTGCCTTCGGCGGTCACAACCGGATCGGCGGCTCGACCGAATTCGGCTGGCACGGCATTACCTTGACCGACGAGGCCCAGGACGATCTCGTCTTCAGCGACCTGCCCCTGCGTTTCCCGATCTTCCAGTGGCACGACGACACCTTCACCTTGCCGGAGGATGCGGTGCGGCTCGCCGGCAGTTCGGTCACCGGCAACCAGGCTTTCCGCATCGGTCGCGCCGGTTATGGCATCCAGTTCCATTTCGAGGCCGACCGGTCGCTGGTGCGTGAATGGAACGAGGCTTTTGCCGAGACCATCGCCAGCCGCCACCCCGACTGGCCCGAACGGCACGAGGTCGAAGCCGCCCGCGACGGTCCCGAAGCCGATGCGGTCGGCCTGACGCTGGCCCGCGCCTGGGTCGCCGCCATCTGACGGCGGCAACGCCGGTCCAGTGACATTTTTGGCACGTCGGACAAAAACCGCTGTGCATAGTCATATGCCTGCTGGATTGTGCCCGGAAGCCTTTCTAAAGACAGCCCGGCGCCAGCTGGCGATGGTATCGCGAATGAACCATCTCCGAGTGCAGCGCGACACAAGCCCGATACAGAACCACCCTAGAAGCACGGCCGTGATGCTGCGCGACTGCGGTGAAGCATAAACTTTTCGGAAACTTATTCGTAACTCCGTTCGTGCAGGATGCAGGAAGCTCAACCTGAGATGACTCCCTTGAAAGCAGCGCTTCTGTCCTTCGCCATGCTGTCGGCAATCGTGCTCGGCGGCTTCGGGATTTATGCCGCGGATGCCGCGGCCGACCATCATGCGGTCGACGGCTACGGCGTCACCGCAGCCGCCCGCTAAGTCAGGCTATTCGCACCGACATCAGTCGTTTTTCCGAGCCGTCGATGACGAGCGCGGTCAACACGCCTGAGTGGAACACGCCGGTGTCGACATTGACACGGTTGGCCAGCACTTCGGGCTCCTCCTGCGGTGTGTGCCCGTGCACGACGACCTTCGGGTGCAGCCCGGGATGACGCAGGAATTCGTTGCGGATCCAGATGAGGTCCTCCGGATCCTGCCGATCCAAGGCGACATCAGGGCGAATGCCGGCGTGGCAGAAGAAGAAATCGCCGAACGACGCCGACCGGGGCAGGGCGCGCAGGAAGCGTTGGTGGCCGTCCGGCACAGCCGCCGCCAGTTCGCGATGGCCTCGCGCGAGCGAGGAGGCGTAGTCGACATGCAGATCCACGCCATATGACCGGGCGGTGTCGCGACCACCATGGCAGGCGAACAGGCCGGCCG
This sequence comes from Aminobacter sp. NyZ550, assembly GCF_025628925.2. NCBI lineage: Bacteria > Pseudomonadati > Pseudomonadota > Alphaproteobacteria > Hyphomicrobiales > Phyllobacteriaceae > Aminobacter > Aminobacter sp. NyZ550. Next base: position 5,140,881 of record NZ_CP114190.1, on the reverse strand, counting down.
GGTCCGGCTCGGTGAGGAAATCGAGGAAACCGACGTCGTGATTTCCTGCCAGCACGATGTTGCGCGGGTCGCGCTCAACAGCTGCCATCAGGAACCCGATCACGCCAGCGCTGTCTGGCCCACGGTCAACGAGGTCACCGAGATGGACGATGCGCCAGTCCGCCGGCTTGTCGCGCGCGATCTCGCCGGCAATGCGCTCATGCATGTCGCGCAGCAGGTCGAGATGGCCGTGAATGTCGCCGATGGCGTAGATGCGGATACCGTCCGGGCCGCGGGCGTCGAGGTAATGTATTCCAGTCACGACTTTCTGCTCGTTTCGGTGCTGTCGGTGCGCTGCCGGAGCCTGAGCCGTGAGATGCGCTGCCAGTCCCCGCTGCGCTCGGCCTCGGCCATGGCACGCTCCAGATAGGTGATGTGGTCCATCGCCGCCTTGCGCGCCGCAGCGGGATCGCCTGCGACGACCGCGCGATGGATCGCCTTGTGCTGCTCAAGCAGCACGTCGCGCGTGCCGCTGACGGTGAACACCACCAGGCGGTTGGTGAACACGCCATCCGACAGCAGCCTGTAGCACGAGCGCAATGTGTGCAGCAGAATGATGTTGTGGGCGCATTCGCCGACAGCATGATGGAACTCGACGTCGATCGCGCCTTCTTCCGCCGGGTCGGCGCGCCTATGCGCCGCCTCCATCCGCGCCACGATGCCGTCGAGCAAGGCGAGGTCCTCCGCCGTCGCCCGCTGCGCCGCATATTCGGCGGCCAGCCCCTCGATCTCGCGGCGATATTCGAGATAGTCGGCTGCTGCCTTGCGGTGGTTGACAATCAGTTCCATGACAGGCTTGGAAAACACTTCGCCGATCACGTCGGCGACATAGGTGCCGCCGCCATGACGCGTCACCATCAGCCCGCGCGCTTCGAGCGTCTTCAGCGCATCGCGCAGGATCGGCCTGGAGACGTCGAACTGCTTGGCCATCTCGCGCTCGCCCGGCAGCCTGTCGCCGGCGCGCAGCACACCTTCGAGGATCAGGCTTTCGATCTGCTGCACCACCTCGTCGGCCGTGCGCGAATGCTCGATCCTGGAAAAAATGTCGCTCAATGCTGCTGTCCGGAAGCTCTGTCCTGTCCGCAAGGATAGGAGCGCGCCCCCCGACTGGTCAAATTATTTATCCAGTCCAGCGGTTCCCAGCTTGGTGCCCTGTGAGGCACAGTATCAGCTACCCCTGAAGTTGGCGTTTGCCACTGGCGGCAAACTTACCTAGAGGCAGGAGGTCTGGCATCAAGGGAGCCTGAAGTGACAGCCGAGCCGTCATCACTGGAGTTCCTGCCGCGTTCGACCGGCAGCGTCCTGGGCTTTCCCGCCCATGAGGGGCGTCCCGGTGCGCTTGGCGAGGTCCATTCGCGGCCGCATCCACTTGTCGAAAGCCCGCGCGTGCTGGTCCAGCTGTCCTTCATGACCGAGGGCGGATCCGCTGTCGACCATGCCGTGCTGTCTGAACTGTCCCGGCGCCTCGGCATCGCCGCACCCGACCGCCAGGCGCGCCACCACGCCATGAAGTGGGGGCAGGGCACGTTGCGCTGGGAGCGCCACACCGAGTTCTCGACCTATCTGTGGGAAGGTCCGCTCGACGAAGGCGACCGCTCACACGAAGAGTCTCCCTTCGGCAACGGTTTCAGCCCGCCCGGCACGGTCATCTCGGGCATCCGGCTGGAGATCCGCAAGTGGACGCCGGCCAACGGAAAGCTGATCGCCACCTTCGATCCGACCAGCCTGTGCTACTCGCTTGTCGAAGGAGGCGCCGCCGGCATCGTCACCGATTTCCGCCAGGACGGCGACGGCATGACCCGCATCCTCATCCTCGACCGTGGCCTGACGCCGGCGCGGACCGGTGCGCTGTCGCAGCGCCTGATCGACATCGAGACCTACCGCACGCTGGCGATGCTCGGCCTGCCGATGGCGCTGTCGCTGTCCGGACGCGTCCGTCGCATCGAGGACCGGCTTGCCCAGGCAACCCGTGAAATGAAGGCGACCGAGACGCGCGACAGCCAGGCGCTGCTCGCCGACCTCACCGAACTCGCCGCCGAGCTCGAGGCGGATGCCGCTTCGAGCCTCTACCGCTTCGGCGCCAGCAAGGCCTATGACGGCATCGTCCGCGAGCGCCTCGAAGCGCTCGAGGAGGAGGTCGTCACCGGCTACGACACCTGGGCCGGTTTCCTCAAGCGCCGCGTCGCACCCGCCATGCGCACCTGCCGTTCGGTCGAGGAGCGCCAGGCCAACCTGTCGCGTAAGCTCACCCGCGCCACCACGCTGTTGCGCACCTGGGTCGATGTCGAGGTCGAGAAGCAGAATCGCGACCTGCTGGCGTCGATGAACAATCGCGCCCGCCTGCAACTGCGCCTGCAGCAGACGGTCGAGGGCCTGTCGGTCGCCGCCGTCTCCTATTATGTCGTCGGCCTCGTCGGCTACATCGCCAAGGGCGCCTCGGCCATCGACCACGCCTTTGCGCCGGAAATCGTTACGGCCGCCGCGGTGCCGCTCGCCGTGCTGCTGGTCTGGTGGGGTGTCCGCCGCGTCCGCCGCGCCCACAGCGAATCCAAGCTGCACGCGGGCGAGTAGCCGCGCCCGGCGGCAAGCGCCCAGAGCCATAGCGGAAGGTAAGGCCAGCGGCAGATTGACGCTGCGAACGCCGCGCGCCTGTGCCTCCCGGCTAACGACTTTCTTCCGATTTGCATGCATCGGCACCAACTGGTAAAAGCTTTTTACCAGTTGTCGACCGAGGTGACCGATGTCCGGCATTTTGATGCCCAAGCCCGATGCGGCAACGCTTGCCCGCCGCGCCGAGATCGTCGCCGACATGCGCATCATCGTGCCGGGCGAGGGTGTGGTCGAGACGATCAACGAGATGCGCGCCTTCGAAAGCGACGGGCTGACCGCCTATCGCCAATTGCCGCTGGTCGTGGTGCTGCCCGAGACGGTCGCCCAGGTGTCGCGCCTGCTCAAATACTGCAACGAGCGCAACATCCGCGTCGTGCCGCGCGGTTCCGGCACCTCGCTGTCGGGCGGCGCGCTGCCGCTGGAAGATGCGGTTCTGCTGGTGATGAGCCGCTTCAACCGCATCCTCGAGATCGACTATCCCAACCGCACCGTCACCGCCCAGCCCGGCGTCACCAATCTCGGCATCACCACGGCAGTGGAACTGGACGGTTTCTATTACGCGCCCGATCCTTCCTCGCAGATCGCCTGTTCCATCGGTGGCAATGTCGCCGAAAATTCCGGCGGCGTGCACTGCCTGAAATACGGGCTTACCGCCAACAATGTGCTCGGCATCGAGATGGTGCTGATGAACGGCGAGGTCGTGCGCCTCGGCGGCAAGCATCTTGACGCCGAGGGCTACGACCTGCTCGGCGTCATGACCGGTTCGGAGGGACTGCTCGGCGTCGTCACCGAGGTCACCGTCCGCATCCTCAAGAAGCCCGAGACGGCACGCGCGCTGCTGATCGGTTTTCCCTCAAGCGAAGAGGGCGGCCAATGCGTCGCCGACATCATCGGCGCCGGCATCATCCCCGGCGGCATGGAAATGATGGATGGCCCGGCAATCCGCGCCGCCGAAGATTTTGTTCATGCCGGCTATCCGCTCGAATCCGAGGCGCTTTTGATCGTCGAACTGGACGGACCCGCCGTCGAGGTCGACCACCTGATCGGCCTAGTCGAGGCGATCGCCAACCGCAACGGCGCCACCACCTGCCGCATCTCGCAGTCGGAGCAGGAGCGGCTGACCTTCTGGGCCGGTCGCAAGGCGGCATTCCCCGCTGTCGGCCGCATTTCGCCCGACTATTACTGCATGGATGGCACCATCCCGCGCAAGGAACTGCCGCGCGTGCTGGCCGGCATGCGCGAGCTGTCGGAGCACTATGGCCTCGGCGTCGCCAACGTCTTTCACGCCGGCGACGGCAATCTGCACCCGCTTATTCTCTACGATGCCAACAAGCCGGGCGAGCTCGAAAAGGCCGAGGCCTTCGGCGCCGACATCCTGCGCCTCTGCGTCAAGGTCGGCGGCGTGCTGACCGGCGAGCATGGCGTCGGCGTCGAAAAGCGCGACCTGATGCCGGAGATGTTCAACGACATCGACCTCGACCAGCAGATGCGGGTCAAATGCGCCTTCGACCCCAACCACCTGCTCAACCCGGGAAAGGTGTTCCCGCAACTGCGCCGCTGCGCCGAGCTTGGCCGCATGCATGTCCACCGGGGGCAGGTGGCCTTTCCCGACATTCCGAGGTTCTGATGCTCTTGAAGCAGGCGACCCTCGAAGGCATCAGGCGCGGCGACATCACACTCGCCTTCCGCCGCTGGCAGAAGCCCACCGTCAGGGCAGGCACCGGATTGCGCACAGCGATCGGCGTCGTCCGCATCGGCGCGGTCGAGCATGTTGACGAAGCGACCATCTCCGACGGCCACGCCCGCGCCGCCGGCTACGCCGATCGTGCTGCCCTGATCGACGACCTGCGCGCTGATGGCACCCTCTATCGCATCGCCTTTGACGGCATCGAGCCGGACAACAGACTGGCGCTGCGCAAGGCGGCCGACCTCAGCGATGCCGACTGGCACGCACTCGCTGCCCGCTTCGCCAAATGGGACAGCACTTTACCAGGCTATTTCCCCTCGATCCTCCGCCTCATCGGCCAATGCCCCGAGGTGGCAGCCGCCACTCTTGCCGAACGCCTCGGCGTCGAGAAGCTGAAATTCAAGCAGGACGTGCGCAAGCTCAAGGAACTCGGCCTGACCGAGAGCCTCGACATCGGCTACCGCCTGTCCCCGCGTGGCGCGGCAACACTCGAAAAGCTTCGGGAGCATCGGTTGTGATCGCGGTGAGGGCTTTTCCAGCATGGCTTCCTCGCCCCTCTGGGGAGAGGTGCCGAGCGCAGCGAGGCGGAGAGGGGCGATGACGCACGCGACCCGTCGCCGACTAGACGAGACAAATCGCCGTGCCCGCGCTCTCAGGCATGGCGACAACATGGCCGAGGCGTTGCTATGGGACGAGCTCATGGCCAAGCGCCCGGGCGGCCACAACTTTGTTCGCCAGATGCCGCTGGGGCCGTACTTCGCCGACTTCGCCTGTCGAACCGCAAAACTCGTCGTAGAACTCGACGGTTCGCAGCACACAGACAGCGATTACGATCGCCAGCGTGATGAGTTCATGCGAGGGCAGGGCTATTCGGTTCTGCGCTTCTCCAGCGCGGATGCGGTGAAGGCAAGGGCGAGCGTCTGCTCAACGATCCTTGCAGCCCTTGCCGGACAGTTGAATGAGGGCGTTGCGGTAGCGGATCTCAGGCTCGTCCTGGCGCGACCGGAAGCGGGAGACGTTCTATGATCGGACCCCTCTCCGCCTCGCTGCGCTCGGCACCTCTCCCCAAAGGGGCGAGGAAGCCAAGACTTGCAGCATCGCCAGTTTCGACGCCGGTTCAAGCTGTCGAGCCGATACGTGGCGCGACATTGCAGTATCTAGTTTCCTCGCCCCTCTGGGGAAAGGTGCCGAGCGCAGCGAGGCGGAGAGGGGCGACACGCACACCATGACCACCTTCACCCCCACCACACCAACCGATGTCCTTTCCGCCATCCAATGGGCCGCCGCCGAAGCGGCGCCGCTCGAAATCGTTGGCCATGGCTCCAAGCGAGCCATCGGCAGGCCGCAGCAGGCCGAGCACACTTTGGATCTCTCGAAGCTCACCGGCGTCACACTCTACGAGCCGGCCGAACTGGTGCTGTCGGCCAGGGCGGGCACGCCCCTGGCCGAGATCGAGAAGCTGCTCGCCGACAACGGCCAGCGCTTCGATTTCGAGCCCATGGACTATGGCCCGCTGCTGGGGCAGGTGCCGGGACGGGGCACCATCGGTGGCGTGCTGGCAGCCAATCTCGCCGGGCCGCGCCGGCTCAAGGCGGGGGCTGCCCGCGACCATATTCTCGGTATCCACGCCGTCTCAGGACGCGGCGAGGCCTTCAAGTCGGGTGGCCGCGTGGTCAAGAACGTCACCGGCTACGATCTGTCCAAGGCCATGGCCGGCTCCTGGGGCACGCTGGCGGTCGCGACCGACGTTACCTTCAAGGTGCTGCCTGCGGCCGAGACCGAGACCACGCTGATTGTTCGTGGCCTGCTCGACGACAACGCCGCTGCCGCCATGTCGATCGCCATGGGCTCCAGTGCCGAGGTTTCGTCTGCGGCGCACTTGCCCGAGCGCATGGCGGCACGCGTGCTTGACGGCAAGCTCGGCGGCGACCCGGCAACCTTGTTGCGGGTCGAGGGTTTCGGCCCTTCGGTTGCCTATCGCCTCGGCCGGCTCAGGCAGATGCTCGGCAATGCCGGCCCACTGGAGGAGGTCGCAGAGGATGCCTCGCGCGCACTCTGGCGTGATGTCCGCGATGTCAGGCCCTTCGTCGACGGCAGCGACAAACCTGTCTGGCGCGTCTCGATGCCGCCCGCCAACGCCCACCACATGGTGCTGGCGCTGCGCATGCAGGCGGCGTGTGATGCCTTCTATGACTGGCAGGGCGGCCTCGTCTGGCTCAGCATGGAAGGCGAGCCGGAGGCGGATCTGCTGCGCGGCCTGATCAGGCAGTTCGGCGGCGGTCATGCCACTTTGGTCCGTGCCACGCCCGCCTGGCGCGCCTCCGTGGCAGTCTTCGAGCCACAGCCGGCTGCGCTGGCGGCACTCTCAGCCCGCCTCAAGGCCGAGTTCGACCCGAAGGCGATCCTCAATCCGGGCCGCATGGTGCATTCCCCAGACTCTGCTAGTTTGGCGGCTGCCACAGAGGGAGCCATGCCATGAGCGATCCACAGCCCAACTTCACCCCGCGCCAGACCGACCGCTGGCTCGATCCGGGCCCGACCAATGTCCAGGTCATCTACATCCTCTATCTTGCCGGCCTGGTCATCGGCATCAGTGGCATCGTCGGCATCGTCCTGGCCTACATGAACCGGGGCAAGGCAGGCGGTTTTGTCGAGAGCCACTACACCTGGCTGATCCGCACCTTCTGGATCGGCCTGCTCTATGCGCTCGTATCCTTCGTGCTGATGATGGTCTTCATCGGCTTCATCCTGATGTTTGCGGTCGCCGTCTGGTTCATCGTCCGCTGCATCATGGGACTGCAGGCGCTGGGACGCGGCGAGCCGATCAAGAACCCCGAAAGCTGGCTGATCTAGCCAATTGAGAAGAGTGCGATAACGCCGTGCAGACCAATTTCACCGCAGCCCAGCTTGCCGATCCGCATGTCCAGGAATCGGAAAAGATCCTGCGAAAATGCGTGCATTGCGGCTTCTGCACGGCGACCTGCCCGACCTACGTCACCCTGGGCAACGAGTTGGACAGCCCGCGGGGAAGAATCTACCTGATCAAGGACATGCTGGAGAATGGGCGCGCGGCCGACAAGGAGATCGTCACCCATATCGACCGCTGCCTGTCCTGCCTTGCCTGCATGACCACATGCCCCTCCGGCGTGAACTACATGCATCTTGTCGACCACGCCCGCGCCCATATCGAAAAGACCTACAGGCGCCCGCTGGCCAACCGGCTGACGCGGTCACTGCTGGCGTTCGTACTGCCGCATCGCGGCCGCTTCCGCGCAGCACTCAGGCTGGCTAAGCTCGGCCGGCCCTTCGCCGGTGCCTTCGACAAAGTGGCGGCGCTGAAACCCGTGGCCGCCATGCTCCGCCTCGCGCCTGCCGCAGTGCCGGCGACGTCGGCGCTGGAAAAACCGGGTGTGCACGCGCCGAAGACGACAAGGCGCGGACGCGTCGCCATCCTCACCGGCTGCGCCCAGCCGGTGCTCGAACCCGGCATCAACGAGGCGACAGTATCGCTGCTCAACCGGCTCGGCATCGAGGTCGTGGTGCCCAGGGGCGAGGGCTGCTGCGGCGCGCTCGTCCATCACATGGGCCGCGAGCAGGCAGCGCTCGATCAGGCCAGGCAGAATGTCGATGCCTGGACCCGCGAGATCGAGAATGGCGGGCTCGACGCCATCGTCATCACCGCCTCCGGCTGCGGCACCACGATCAAGGACTACGGCTTCATGCTCCGCCTCGATCCGGCCTATGCCGACAAGGCGGCGCGGGTGTCGGCACTGGCCAAGGACGTCACCGAATATCTTGTTACCCTCGATCTTCCCGAACCGGCCCGCAAACCCGGCCTGACGGTCGCCTATCATTCGGCCTGCTCGATGCAGCACGGCCAGAAGATCACCCGCCAGCCGAAGGATTTGCTTGCCCGCGCAGGCTTCGTCGTCAAGGAACCGCGCGAAGGCCACCTGTGCTGCGGCTCGGCCGGCACCTACAACATCATGCAGCCGGAGATTTCGGCAAAGCTGCGCGAGCGCAAGGTCAGGAACATCGAGGCAACGGGGGCGGCGCTCGTCGCCACCGGCAATATCGGCTGCATCACCCAGATCGCCTCCGCCGCGAGCATGCCCGTCGTCCACACGGTGAAGCTGCTCGACTGGGCCTATGGCGGCGAAAAGCCCGCCGGGCTGCCCGAGCCGAGCCTGGCAGCGGCTGGGTGAGCACCGGGCTCGAGTGAGCAGTGGCCGGTCCGCCACGCAGGAAATCGAAGCTATTACCTCTGAGGTCATTGAAGCTGCGCGCCGCTCTGGCATTTTCCTCGTCATGCGAACGGCGCCCTGCCGGACAATTCAGAGGAAACTGGAAATGAGCGTCACCTACATCATCGGCTTCAACGTCCGCCCCGAACAGCGCAGCCGCTATCTCAGGCTGATCAATGGCGTGCTCGACTCCATGCGCCATGAGCCGATGTTCGTCAGCGCGACGCTGCATGGCGATCCAGCCGACGAAAACCGGTTCCTGCTGCACGAAACATGGGCCGATCATCAGGATGTGCTGGATGTGCAGCTCAAGCGGCCCTATCGCGAGGAATGGCACGCGGCACTGGACGAACTGCTGGCGGCGCCGCGCGACATCTCGATGTGGCAGCCAATGCGCAGCGACTACAACCAGAGTTGACCAGACCAGGCGTCGCCCGGGATTGAACTCAGCGGGTGGAACATGCGAATGCTCCGTGCGTTGCAGCAGATCGAAATCGCATTGGAAGCTTCTATGTCGACATTCACCCGCCGCCGATTGCTGGCCTTGGCCGCAACCGGCGCAGCTTCGGCCGTGCTTTCGGCCTGTTCGACCACGAGCAGCCAGCGGGCGGCATCGGTGCCGGCTTTCCCTGCCGCGCCGCCGCCGCCGACAATGCGCAACGACCCGTCATTCGCCGACCCCGAGATGATGTACGCGCCGGTCAACGACAACGGCTATGACATTCCGGGCGTGCCGTTCAGGAAGATCGATCCGCGCTACTACCGCCAGGTCGTCACCGATCCGACCGGCGAAGCGCCGGGAACGGTGGTCATCGATACGGCCGGCCATTTCCTCTATGTCGTCGCCGACAATGGCGAGGCGATCCGCTACGGCGTCGGCCTTGGCCGTGCCGGTTTCGAATGGGCTGGCCGCGGCGTCATCGAATGGAAGCAGACCTGGCCGCGCTGGTTCCCGCCGAACGAGATGATCGACCGCCAGCCCGAGCTGGAAAAGTACCGCGCCCGCCAGATCCCCGGCAAGAACGAGTGGGAAGGCGGCATGCAGCCAGGCGTGCAGAACCCGCTCGGCGCGCGCGCGCTCTACATCTTCCAGGATGGCAAGGACACGCTCTATCGCCTGCACGGCTCGCCCGAATGGGCATCGATCGGCAAGTCGGTATCGTCGGGCTGCGTCCGCCTGATCAACCAGGACGTCATCGACCTCTACGGCCGCGTGCCTGACGGTACGCCGATCGTCGTCACCAATGGGCTGCAGATGGTCGCCAATCCGGTGGCGCAGCAGCCGATCCAGCAGGACAGCTGGCGGCTATAGCGCCCGCAGGGTGGGGGGCGCCGGCCTGAGCCGGCACACACACTATTCGGCGGCCAGCGTTGCCTCGGCGCTTCCGAACGTGGCGCGATAGACGGCGCGCTGGCGGTTGAGCGCCACCATGGTGTTGCGCAGCAGGATCGCCACCGTCACCGGCCCGACGCCGCCCGGCACCGGCGTGATCCACGACGCCACTTCCTTGACACTTTCGGTGTCGACGTCGCCGACGATGCGGCTCGAACCATCGGGCAGCGTCTCGGCATTGATGCCGATGTCGATCACTGCGGCCCCGGGCTTCACCATGTCGGCCTTGATCAGCCTGGGCTTGCCGACGGCAACAAACAGCGCGTCGGCGCGGCGCGCGTGGGCCGCCAGCGAGCGTGTCATGTGATGGCACACGGTCACAGTGGCGCCTTCGCTCATCAACAGGAAGGCGATCGGCTTGCCGACGATCTCCGAGTGCCCGACGACCACCACCTCGAGGCCCTTGAGGTCGAGACCGGTGGCCTTCAGCAGTTCTACAGAGGCAGCGGCCGTGCAGGGCGCCAGGTCGAGCTGGTTGTAGACGATGTTGCCGATCGAAGCCGGGTGCATGCCCTCGACGTCCTTCAGCGGATGCACCGCTGCCTGGATCGCCTTGATCGGGATGTGCGCCGGAACCGGCCGCTGGATGATGATGCCGGTGATGCGCGGGTCGGCGTTCATGCCATGGATCGCCGCTTCCAGCTCGCCTGCTGTCAACTCCGCCGGGAACCGCCGTTCCTCGAAGTCGATGCCGGCCAGCTCCGCCTTGGCGCGCTGGTTGCGGACATAGACGTCGACAGCGGCGACGTCGCCGACGGTGATCGAAACGAGCTTGGGGCGGAAACCCTCGTCTGTCGCCTGCTGCGCGGCGGCGCGGACTTCGGCGATGATGCGGGCGGCCACGGGGCCGCCTTTGAGATAGCGGTTGTCGTCGAGCGGCGGCATATGTCTTCCTTCGCAGGTCATCATCGGCTTGAAACGGGATACTTCGGCGCGCCCGTGAAGGAAAGGGCCGGTCCGATCAATTTTTATCCATGTTAAACAATTTTTCCTGAAAATACCGCTGAATGAGATTCAGCCGCTGCCGCGCAAATGCGAAAAGGGCAGCCCGGTCTTCCGCCGAGCTGCCCTTTTGCATGGGAGCCTGGCCTTGCGACCGGCTCCGCCCCCGTAACTGGATGATTACCTGACGATAACAGTGGTGCCGACTGCGACGCGCTCGTAGAGATCCATGACGTCTTCGTTGCGCATGCGGATGCAGCCCGACGACACAGCCCCGCCGATCGTCCATGGCTGGTTGGTGCCGTGGATGCGGTAGAGCGTCGAGCCGAGATAGAGCGCGCGCGCGCCGAGCGGGTTTTCCGGGCCGCCGGTCATCATCGCCGGCAGCACGCGGCCCTTGGCGCGTTCGCGCGCGATCATCTCGGCCGGCGGCCGCCATTCCGGCCATTCGCGCTTCGACGTCACCTTGTGCGTGCCCGACCACTCGAAGCCCGGCTTGCCGGTGCCGACGCCGTAGCGCCGCGCCTGCCCGTCGGTTCCGACGAGATAGAGGAAGTTCTCCGTCGTATCGATGATGATGGTGCCGGCTTTCTCGGCACCGTCATAGGCGACAGTCTGCGGCAGGTAGATCGGGTTGATCTGCGGCTTGACGCTGCGCTTCTCCGGCGCGCGCAAGGCGGCCGTCTGCACGCCGTCGGGACGGACCTTCTGGCGCTGGGCGGCGCGGGGTGCCTCGCGCGGTGCCGCCGGCCTGACCTGGACCCGGGCGCGCTGCTGGCGCCGCTGCTGTCTGGGCATCACCTCGCCGGGATTGCGTCCGAGCTGCAGTACCCAGGGCGCCGACAGGTCGGGGCTCACCACGACAGGCGGCCGCTCGGCGTAGCGGTCATAGGCCAGTGCGGGCGAAACAAGCTCGGCCAGCATGGCGGCCGATGCCAGAAGGATCAGAGGTTTTCTCATGACGTGCTCTCAACTCGATCGTCAGCGGGGCAGGGCACGGCCCATTCCCTTTTCGGGGCCATGTTGTCCGGGCCTTCCCACCGAAACATGAATCGGGTTGCTTAAAATGCGAGATTGTCAGGAAAGCTTTCAGTGTGGTTACCGGCCGGTTCAGGAGTCTGGTAAACCACCGGTAAATCAGTGTGCGATTAGAGCGCCGCGCGTCCTCTTGGACGCGCAAAGGACGCTGTAACACTTTGGGTTGGTGCATGATTGTTTTCCGAAAATCGGCTTTCGATTTTCGGGGTCATGCACTGGACTGTTAACGAACGGAATGGACATGGACGAGAAAAAGACGGGCCTGATGGTCGGCGCGGATGGGGTGACACGCTGCTTCTGGCCGGGCACGCTGCCCGATTATCTGCACTACCATGACAATGAATGGGGCCGGCCGGTCGTCAACGACGTCAGGCTGTTCGAAAAGATCTGCCTCGAAGGGTTCCAGTCCGGCCTGTCCTGGCTGACCATCCTGCGCAAGCGCGAGAGCTTTCGCGAGGCCTTCTCCGGCTTCGACTTCGACACGGTCGCCGAGTACGGCGAAACCGACATCGAGCGGCTGCTTGGCAATCCCGGCATCGTCCGCCATCGCGGCAAGATCGTCTCGACCATCAATAATGCCAAACGGGCTCGCGAGCTGGCCGATGAGGCCGGATCGCTCGCGGCGTGGTTCTGGAAGTTCGAGCCCGGCCCGGACGAGCGGCCGAAGGTCGTCGACTATCCCACGCTGATCGCCAACCCGACGACGCCCACCTCGACGCGCATTTCCAAGGAGTTGAAGAAGCGCGGTTGGAGCTTCGTCGGCCCGACCACCGTCTATGCCTTCATGCAGGCGATGGGCATGGTCAACGATCATATCGAAGGCTGCATGTGCCGCGGCAAGATCGAAGCCGAGCGCAAGGCGTTCAAGCGGCCGGCGTAAGGGGGCACTGTTCCTTCTTCAAAAAGGGGGAAGGAACCTAACGCTCGTAACGGCCCTTGTAGCCGCTGCCGGCGATGTTCCAGACCAGCGACCGGCCGGAAACCGTCAGCACCAGACCGCCGAAACTGCGGTCGTCGGGTGTGTGGCGGCGCGAGGCCGCACTCCGGCCGGCCGGGATGACCTCGACGGTCGCGCCGCGCTTGACCCAGCAGCCCTTGCCATATTGGTCGTTGGCGCCATAGGCGAGCATGAATTCGAAGCTTCCGTTCGGCCGGAGCAGTAGTTCGGAGCCGACCTCCATGACGCCGTTGAGATAGTAATGTCCGGCGAGCCTGGGGTCGCCGGGTGAACAGGCCGCGGCCGTTGCAAGACCTGCGGCAAGCGACAGCGCGCAGAGCGCTGCGGTTGAGACGATCCGTGGCATGGCAGTGCCTTTCGGGACCGCTAAGGGTCCTATGCGGAAAACATCATGCCGGCTGCGATGGCACCGACGGCGGTAAGCGCCGGATAGAGCACGAGCCCCACTGCAAGCAGCGTATCCCCGAACGACGACGCCCGCTTCGGGGCGGCTTGTTCGCGCCGCGCCGGCAGTGGCTGCGTTGCGGTCTTGTCGAGTTCTGCTGCAATCGTGGGCATGGTGTTCGTCCTGGCATTCAATGCTGCGCCTTGTCGCTTCAAGCTGTATCGGCACGATGTCGGTCAAATTGTGGAAATGTTTCGGCTTGCCGGTGGCAAGCCAACCGCTTGCCGCTCCATCCCATTTCGGTTACGACACGCCGCGCCGTGATCGCGGCCAAAATTTCTGGAAAACAGCGGAATTCTCGCCATGGCCGACAAATCGGAAAAGATGAAAGCGCGACTGCCGCGCGGCTTCGTCGACCGCAGCGCGGACGACATCCGGATCGTCGAGAAGATGATGGCCAGGATTCGCGAAGTCTACGAGCTCTACGGCTTCGAGCCGGTCGACCAGCCGCTGATCGAATACACCGACGCGCTTGGAAAATTCCTGCCCGACCAGGACCGGCCCAACGAAGGCGTCTTTTCCTTCCAGGACGATGACGAGCAGTGGCTGTCGCTGCGCTACGACCTGACCGCACCGATGGCGCGCTTCGTCGCCGAAAACTATGAGAAGCTGCCCAAACCCTACCGCAGCTACCGCTCCGGCTGGGTGTTCCGCAACGAGAAGCCCGGCCCCGGCCGCTTCCGCCAGTTCATGCAGTTCGACGCCGACACGGTCGGCACGCCTGGTGTCGCGGCCGACGCCGAGATGACGATGATGATGGCCGACGTGATGGAAGCGCTCGGCATCAAGCGCGGCGACTATGTCATCCGCGTCAACAACCGCAAGGTGCTCGACGGCGTGCTCGAGGCCATCGGCCTCGGCGGCGACGACAACGTCAACCGCCGCCTCACCGTGCTGCGCGCCATCGACAAGCTCGACAAGTTCGGCCCCGAAGGCGTGCGCCTGCTGCTCGGCAAGGGGCGCTGGGACGGCGGTGCCGAAGGCGAGGGCGACTTCACCAAGGGTGCCGGCCTGGATGAAGCCGCGATTGCAACCGTCATCGCCTTCACCGAGGCCGGCTCTGCCGATGCGGCGACCACCGCCGAGAATTTGCGCGCCATCGTCGCCGGCAATGCCAGGGGAACCGAGGGCGTCGAGGAGCTCGCTCAGATCGGTGCTCTTGCCGCCGCAGCCGGCTATGACGACGGCCGCGTCAAGGTCGATCCGTCCGTCGTGCGCGGTCTTGAATATTACACGGGTCCGGTCTTCGAGGCCGAGCTTCTGGCCGAGATCCCCAATGACGACGGCCAGGTGGTGCGCTTCGGTTCGGTCGGCGGCGGCGGCCGCTATGACGGCCTCGTCTCGCGCTTCCGCGGCGAGCCGGTGCCGGCGACCGGCTTCTCCATCGGGGTGTCGCGGCTGATGACCGCGCTCAAGAATCTCGGCAAGCTCGACACCTCTGACGTGGTCGCCCCCGTTGTCGTGCTGGTCATGGACAAGGACACCGAAAGCCTCGGCCGCTACCAGAGAATGGTCGCCGAGCTGCGCCGCGCCGGCGTGCGCGCCGAAATGTATCTCGGCGGCGCCGGCATGAAGGCGCAGATCAAATACGCCGACCGCAGGGGCTCGGGCGTCGTGATCATCCAGGGCGGCGACGAGCGTGCGCGCGGAGAAATCCAGATCA
Organism: Aminobacter sp. NyZ550; assembly: GCF_025628925.2. NCBI lineage: Bacteria > Pseudomonadati > Pseudomonadota > Alphaproteobacteria > Hyphomicrobiales > Phyllobacteriaceae > Aminobacter > Aminobacter sp. NyZ550. Next base: position 5,125,862 of record NZ_CP114190.1, on the reverse strand, counting down.
AGGACCTGATCGAGGGTGCTCGTTTGTCGGCCGAGATCACCGACAATGCCGAATGGCGTGCTGCGCGGCCCGCACAGATCACCGTGCCGGAAGGCGATCTCGTTGCCGAGGTGAAGAAGGTCCTGGCCGCACAGGCGGAAGATCGCAGCCGTGGCTAGTGAATGCATGCAGCTGTTTGCGCTGCCCCTCATCCCCCTGCCGGGACCTTCTCCCCGTGGAACGGGGAGAAGGAGGATGGCCGCAACGCTGACGTCCCCCTCGCCCCGTTTACGGGGAGAGGGTAAGGGTGAGGGGCAGCGCCTCGCTTACCTAGAGGTCCGCAGGCCATGAACGCGCGCTACCCCGCTATCGCATCCGATATCCTGAAGCTCTTCGCCGCGCGCGGGGCCGATGCCGTCGATGTGCCGGTGCTGCAGCCGGCCGATCCGTTTCTCGACATGGCCGGCGAAGACCTGCGCCGCCGTATCTTCCTGACCGAAAGCGAGACCGGTGCGTCGCTCTGCCTGCGGCCGGAATTCACCATTCCGGTCTGCCTCGACCACATCCACACCCAGTCGGGCACGCCGCGCCGCTATTCCTATCTCGGCGAGGTGTTTCGCCAGCGCCGCGAAGGCGGCAACGAATTCTTCCAGGCCGGCGTCGAGGACCTTGGCGACAAGGACATCGCCGCGGCCGACGCGCGTTCGGTGGCCGATGCGCATGCACTGCTGTCGTTGTGCCTGCCCGGGCGCGAGCTCACCGTCACGCTCGGCGACCAGGCGATCTTCGAGGCGGTGCTGGCCGCACTCGGCCTGCCGCGCGGCTGGCGCATGCGCCTGGCCCGTGCCTTCGGCTCGGCCGAGCTTCTGGCAGCGCTTGGCGATCTCGCAGCGCCCACCCGCAGCTCGGCTCTGGCCGAGCCCGCGGCCTCGCTCGTCGCCGATGCCGACCACGACGCGCTGGCCGCCCACATCGCCGCCGGCATGGAGCAGGCCGGTCTTTCGCCTTCCGCCGGCCGCACGCCCAACGATATTGCCCGCCGCCTGATCGAAAAGGCCGAACTGCGCAGCGTGCGGCTGTCGAGCGATGCCTTCGAAGCGCTCGAACGCTTCCTTGCCATCGACGTGGTGCTCGACGAGGCACCGGCAGCGCTCAAGGAATTTGCCGCCGGTGCCGGCCTGACTTTGGGGGCCGCACTCGACAATTTCGCCGCCCGCGCCAAGGTCATTGCGAACCACGGTCTCACCGCCGGTTCCGTCCGTTACGATGCCGCCTTCGGCCGCCCGCTCGATTATTATACCGGTCTGGTGTTCGAGATATCAGGTCCCGACGCGGACCGACCGCTGGCCGGCGGCGGTCGTTATGACCGCCTGCTGACCCTGCTCGGCGCCGGCAAGCCCATTCCCGGCGTCGGCTTCTCCGTCTGGCTCGACCGTATCGAAGCCTTGAGGGAGGCGCGCTGATGGCCATTACGATCGCACTTCCCTCCAAGGGCCGCCTCAAGGAACAGGCGCTCGAGGTGCTGGCGAAGGCCGGTTTCACCGTCAACCTGCCCGACGACGACCGCCGCTACCGCGCCACCATCGAAGGCAGGGCGGATATCGAAATCGCATTTCTCTCGGCGTCGGAGATCTCGGGTGAGATCGGCCAGGGCAATGTCGACCTCGGCATTACGGGCGAGGACCTGATCCGCGAAAACCTCGCCGACTGGGAACGCAAGGCCGCGATCATGGCACGTCTCGGCTTCGGCCATGCCGATGTTGTCGTTGCCGTGCCCGATATCTGGCTCGACGTCGACACCATGGCCGACCTCGACGATGTCGCCGCCGATTTCCGCCAGCGTCATGGCCGCCGTCTGCGCATCGCCACCAAATACTGGCGGCTGACGCAGCAGTTCTTCTCCCAGATGCACGGCATCCAGGTCTATCGCATCGTGGAAAGCCTCGGCGCCACCGAAGGTGCACCGGCCGCAGGCTCTGCCGACGTCATCGTCGACATCACCTCGACCGGCTCGACGCTGCGCGCCAATCATTTGAAGATCCTGTCGGACGGCGTCATCCTGCGCTCGCAGGCCTGTCTGGTGCAGTCGCTGAAGGCCCGCAATGCGGCCGACGAGGCGACGCTCGCCGCATTCAATGCCGCAGTAGCGGCCGCAAGCCGCTGACGATCCGCGCCAACTCCAGGCACTCATTGTGCCGCGGGCTGTTGCGACGCCAGGCCAGGCAGATGCGCCGCTCCGGCACCGGTTCGGCAAAGGGCACGATCTTCAAGTCGCGCTGGTCGCCCGCCGGGCCTGCCGCCATCTCCGGCATCAGCGTCACCCCCAAGCCGTGCGCCACCATCTGCAAGAGTGTCGTCAGGCTGGTCGCGCCATAATTGGCCATCGCCACCGGCTTGACGCTGCCGCACACGGCAAGCGCCTGCTCGCGCAGGCAGTGTCCTTCCTCGAGCAGCATCAGCCGTTCGAGCGCCGGGCTTTCCGGCGGTACCGGCGGTGACACGAAGTCGGGGTCGTTGGCCGGCACAGCGAGATAGAAGCGGTCGGAAAACAGCTCCTGTGTCGTCAGCCCGGCATGGTCGAGCGGCAAGGCGGCGACGAAGGCGTCGATGCGCCCGTTGAGCGCGTCCTCGGCGAGCGATCCGGTGATCGCCTCGCGCAGTTCAAGCCTGAGATTCGGGTATTCCTCCTTCAGCGCCGGCAGCACATGTGGCAAGAGGTAGGGCGCCACCGTCGGGATGATGCCGAGCCGCATCCGCCCTTCCATCGCCAGCCGGCCGCGCCGTGCCGTTGCCTCGACCTCGCGGATTTCGGCGAGAATCCTGTCGATGCGCGGCAGCAGTTCCAGCGCATCCTCGGTCAGGCGCACCGCCTTGCCGCCGCGTTCAAACAGCGTGCAGCCGAGCCGTTCCTCCATCTCGGCGATCTGCGTCGACAGCGCCGGCTGGCTGACGCCGGCATATTCGGCGGCGCGGCCGAAATGCAGCGTCTGGGCCAGTGCGGCGAAATATTCCATCTGTCGGATCGTGAGGCGGATCATAATCAAAAGCTATCAAACTTCTTAGAAAAGGCAATTTGGCTTTATCGACATCGCATCCTAGACTGGAACTATTCCAATCAAGGCGGTATACAGTATTCAGTTTCGCGCCTAAAACGGTCTAGCAAGTTCTATCCAGAGGGAGGGCGCAAGCCATGACGCAATTGACGATTTTCAGGAACGCCGCGGTGCCCGACCCCGCCATGGCCGCATCGGCCTGACCGCTTCTGGCCTGGCGTCGCCCGACCAGGTCGAAAATAACCACGCAAAGACGTTCGGAAAGAGATCAACATGGATACCAAGACCGAGACGAGCGCGGGCAAATGCCCTGTCGCCCACAAGCCCACCGGCACCGGCAATCGTGACTGGTGGCCGAACATGCTGGACCTCAGCGTCCTGCACCAGCATTCCAGCCTGTCCGACCCGATGGGGGAGGCGTTCGACTACGCCAAGGAGTTCGAGAGCCTCGACCTCGACGCGGTGATCAAGGACCTGACCGCGCTGATGACGGATTCGCAGGACTGGTGGCCGGCCGACTTCGGTCATTACGGCCCGCTGTTCATCCGCATGGCCTGGCACAGCGCCGGCACCTACCGCATCGGCGACGGTCGTGGCGGCGCAGGTGCTGGCCAGCAGCGTTTCGCTCCGCTCAACAGCTGGCCTGACAACGTCAACCTCGACAAGGCCCGCCGCCTGCTGTGGCCGATCAAGCAGAAATATGGCCGCAAGATTTCCTGGGCCGACCTGATGATCTTGACCGGCAACGTCGCGCTGGAATCTATGGGTTTCAAGACCTTCGGCTTCGCCGGCGGCCGCGCCGACGTCTGGGAGCCCGAGCAGGACATCTACTGGGGCAAGGAGGGCAAGTGGCTGGCCGACGAGCGCTACAGCGGCGACCGCGAGCTCGAAGGACCGCTGGCCGCCGTCCAGATGGGCCTGATCTACGTCAACCCGGAAGGCCCCAACGGCAATCCCGATCCGCTGGCAGCGGCGCGTGACATCCGCGACACCTTCGCCCGCATGGCGATGAATGACGAGGAGACCGTGGCGCTGATCGCCGGCGGCCACACCTTCGGCAAGACCCACGGCGCCGGCGACGCCGCCAATGTCGGCGTCGAGCCTGAAGCCGCCGACATCGAGCAGCAGGGCCTTGGCTGGCACAACAGCTTCGGCACCGGCAAGGGCGGCGATACCATCGGTTCCGGCCTGGAAGTGACCTGGACGACGACGCCGACCAAGTGGACGAACAACTTCTTCTGGAACCTGTTCGGCTATGAGTGGGAGCTGACCAAGAGCCCGGCCGGCGCACACCAATGGACGCCCAAGCACAATATGGGTGCCGGCACCGTGCCGGACGCGCATGACAAGTCCAAGCGTCACGCGCCGGCGATGCTGACCACCGACCTCGCGCTGCGCTTCGATCCCGCATACGAGAAGATCTCGCGCCGCTTCCTGGAAAACCCGGATCAGTTCGCCGATGCCTTCGCCCGCGCCTGGTTCAAGCTCACCCACCGCGACATGGGCCCGCTTGCCCGCTATCGCGGCCCGCTGGTGCCCAAGGAAGAGCTGATCTGGCAGGATCCGATCCCGGCTGTCGACCACGTGCTGATCGACGATGCCGATGTCGCGGCCCTCAAGGCCAAGATCCTCGGTTCGGGGCTTTCAGTGTCGCAACTGGTCTCGACCGCCTGGGCTTCGGCCTCGACCTTCCGCGGTTCGGACATGCGCGGCGGCGCCAATGGCGCGCGCATCCGCCTTGCCCCGCAGAAGGACTGGGCCGTCAACCAGCCGGCGCAGCTGGCCTCGGTGCTGGACAAGCTTTCGGCGATCCAGAGCGAGTTCAACGCCGAGCAGTCGGGCGGCAAGAAGGTGTCGCTCGCCGACCTGATCGTGCTCGGCGGCGCCGCCGCCATCGAGAAGGCAGCCAAGGATGCCGGCAACGACGTCACGGTGGCTTTCACGCCTGGCCGCATGGACGCCTCGCAGGAGCAGACCGACGTCGAGTCCTTCGCTCCGCTCGAACCCACCGCCGACGGCTTCCGCAACTACACCAGCGGCCGCCAGCGCCTGAGCGCCGAGGAGAACCTCGTCGACCGTGCGCAACTGCTGAAGCTGACCGCACCGGAGCTGACCGTGCTCGTCGGCGGCCTGCGCGTGCTCGGCGCCAATACAGGCGACACGGCCCACGGCGTTTTCACCGCCCGTCCCGGCACGCTCTCCAACGACTTCTTCGTCAACCTGCTCGACATGGGCACGGTGTGGACGGCGACATCGCCTGCCAAGGACGTGTTCGAGGGCCGCGACCGCAACAGCGGTGAAGCCAGGTGGCTGGCGACCCGCGTCGACCTTTTGTTCGGCTCGCACTCGCAGCTGCGCGCCCTGGCCGAGGTCTATGGTTCGGCCGATGCCGGTGCGAAGTTCACCAGGGACTTCGTCGCTGCCTGGAACAAGGTGATGAACGCCGACCGCTTCGCATAAAGAGGCCGATTCGATTGAACGAGGCAGGCGCGGAGCGATCCGCGCCTGTTTCATTTTGCGCCGCCGGTCATTGCCGGAAGTTTTTGCCCCGACAAGGCGGGCCAGCGCTTGTGCATTCCGCCGCTGCTGTTTAGCTAGGCCTGATACGGGTCAACCGAAAGCGGAAAACCGAACATGCGACTTGGCGGACGACTGGCTGCGGCCATTGAAGTGCTCGACGATATCGAAAGGCGGCACAGGCCCGCTGCGGATGCTCTGAAGGATTGGGGCCTGTCCCATCGCTTTGCCGGCGCCGGCGACCGCGCCGCGATCGGCAACATCGTTTACGACGCCCTGCGCCGCAAGCGTTCCGCCGGCTGGCTGGTCGGCGACGAGACCTCGCGCGCGCTCGGCTTCGGCGCCCTGCTGCTCGAATGGGACCAATCCGCCGAAGCGCTCAACCAGACGCTCGACGGCGACAAGTTCGCGCCCGAGCCGCTGAGCGCTGCCGAACTGGCGACGATTGCCAGCCACAAGCTCGACGAGGCGCCCGACGCCGTCCGTGCCGATTGCCCCGACTGGTGCGCGCCGCTGCTCGAACGCGCCTTCGGCGCGGCGTGGGTGGCCGAGGGGGCGGCCCTGGCCGCGCGTCCGCCGCTCGACATCCGCGCCAACACGCTGAAGGCCGACCGCGACCGCGTCGTTGCCGAACTCGAAGGCACCCAGGCAGCACCCACGGCCCTTGCTCCGCACGGCGTCCGCATTCCGCCCATCGACGGCAGCGGCCGCCATCCCAATGTCCAGGCCGAGCCGGCATTCCAGAAGGGTTGGTTCGAGATCCAGGACGAGGGCTCGCAGCTGGCCGCGGAACTGGCCGGCGCCTTGCCCGGCATGCAGGTTCTCGATTACTGCGCCGGTGCCGGCGGCAAGACGCTCGCGCTCTCGGCGGCAATGGAAAACCGCGGCCAGATTTTCGCCCATGATTCCGAGAAGTCGCGGCTCGCGCCGATGTTCGACCGGCTGCGTCGCTCCGACAACCGCAATGTCCAGGTGGTGTCCAAGCCGTCCGAACTCTCGGCCCTGACCGGCCACATGGACCTCGTGCTGATCGACGCGCCTTGCACCGGGAGCGGCACCTGGCGCCGCCGGCCCGACGCCAAGTGGCGACTGACACAGCGCCAGCTTGACGTGCGCAAGGCCGAGCAGTCGGCTATTCTCGACACCGCCAGCGCCTATGTGAAGCCGGGCGGGCTCGTCGTCTACATCACCTGTTCGGTCTTCGACGAAGAGAATGCCGACCAGGTCGCAGCGTTCATCGAACGCAACGAACGCTTCAAAACCGTCGACCACCAGGCCCTCTGGTCGCAGCATTTTCCTGGTCGCAGCGATGCCGTACGCTTCGGGGAACAGGGCCTGTCGTTGACCCCGGCCCGCAGCGGCACCGACGGCTTCTATTTCGCCGCGATGCGTCGCGCCTGATCTCGGGTAGCACAGGTCGTTCTGCGCTGTGGCGGAGCGAAATGTGCAACCAGATCCGGCCTTTGGCGTTCTGCGCCTCGGGTGCGCAGTGCAGGAGGTCGCATGAACAGATACGTCGCCTTGCTCGGTTTCATCGTCGTCGTCTTCGGCGGCGGCTTGCTCATCGGCTATCTGACGCTGCCGGGCGAATGGTATGCCGGGCTCGCCAAGCCGTTCTTCAATCCGCCAAACTGGATTTTCGGCCCGGTCTGGTCGGTGCTGTATGTCCTGATTGCGCTCGCCGGCTGGCGCGTCTGGTCCAGCGATCCTCATGGCGCTGCGATGCGCCTGTGGGTTGCTCAATTGGTGCTCAATTTCCTGTGGTCGCCGACCTTCTTCGGACTGCAGCAGATGGGCCTGGCCCTGCTGGTCATCCTGGCCTTGCTTGCCGCCATCCTCGGCTTCATGGCGACTACGGCGAAATCGGACCGTGTCGCTGCCTGGCTGTTTGCGCCTTATGCCGTCTGGGTCGCCTTCGCCACCTTGCTCAACGCGTCGCTGTGGTGGCTCAACTGATTGCCTTTTGCACTGCAGCATTTCCGGTTGCCAGCTTTTGCCGGCTTTGCGATAAGCGAAGCCAAGAGGACATCCGATATGGCAGCCAAGATCGTACCCGCGGCCGACTATGACGAGCGCGTCAGGTCGTCCTTCGCGCGCCAGAGCGCGATGCGCACCATCGGCGCCGAACTGACGCTGGTCACTCCAGGCATCGTCGAGATCGAGATGCCTTATTCCGGAGAGCTGACCCAGCAGCATGGCTTCCTGCATGCCGGCGTTATTTCCACCGCTCTCGATTCCGCCTGCGGATACGCGGCCTTTTCGCTGATGCCCGAGAATTCGAGCGTGCTGACCATCGAGTTCAAGGTCAATCTGCTGGCACCCGGCAAGGGCGAGCGCTTCCTGTTCCGCGGCTCCGTCACCAAGCCGGGCCGCACCATCGTCGTCGCCGACGGTCAGGCCTATGCCATAGCGGCCGACGGCGAGGCCAAGCTGATCGCCACCATGACCGGAACGATGATGGCCGTTGCCGGCCGCGACGGCATCGAGGGCTGAGACCATGCCGATCACCCAGTTCGCCGGCCGCAACGTCTTGTTCGTCATGGCCGTCGACGCCGAATATGGCCCGCATCTGCGCGCACTGTTCGAACCGCTGATGACCGGCGTCGGCCCGGTCGAATCAGGCGTCGTTGTCGGTGCCGAATTGTCCCGGCTCGCCGCCTGCAACGGATTGCCCGATCTCGTTGTCTGCCTTGGGTCGGCCGGCAGCCGCAGGCTGGAACAGACCGAAGTCTACCAGGCCGTGTCGCTTGCCTATCGCGACATGGATGCCTCCGCACTCGGCTTTGCGAAGGGCACCACGCCCTTCCTCGATCTGCCGGCGACGGTGGACTTGCCGCTGCGCATTCCCGGCGTCAGGGAGGCGAGCCTCTCCACCGGCGGCACCATCATTTCGGGCAGCGCCTACGACGCGATCCCCGAGGACATGGTCGACATGGAGACCTTCGCCGTGCTGCGCGCCTGTCAGTTCTTCGGCGTGCCGCTGATCGGCCTGCGCGGCATCTCGGACGGCGCCGCCGACATCAGTCATATCGACGACTGGACCGAGTATCTCCACGTCGTCGACGAAAAGCTGGCGCATGCCGTCAACCTGCTCGGCCGCGCCATCCAGAGTGGCGAGCTGAGGCTCTAGGCAAGGCGCGGCAAGTCCTTGGCGTTGCCGAACAGGATGCCGGCAAGCCGCACTTTGACGTCGCGGTCCCTGTTCACATAGGTGATTTCGCCGGCCTCGTGGTCGAGCGCCCAGTGGCCGGTCACGCCATTGTCCCAGTCGACGACATAGCCGCCCTCGGCGAGCGCCCATGTTCCCGTGCGTGTCTCGCCGTCGTCGAGCAGCATGTGTGCCACATCGCCGGTCTCGAAATAGACATAGGCCTCCTTGCCATTGCGGTCGAGCACGTGGGTCGTGCCTGGCATCAGCACCTTCAGCGCGGCCTGATCGAGAATTGCCATCGTCGTTTCCTCTTGCTATCCAGTTGGTCAAGGTTCTTGACGATATGCGTGATTGGAAAAATGGTCAAGCAGCTTGACAAAAATGCGGCGAAGCCGTTGCCCGACCATGTCGGCTGGCGCCTGTGGCAGGCGAGCCGCGCCTGGCAGGCCGAGTTCGCGGAGGCGATGCGCGCGGCCGGCCATGGCTGGTTCAGCGAAAGCCGCGCCGGCCTGCTCGGCCACATCGCGCGCCGCGGCACCAGGCAGGCGGCGCTCATCGAACGCGCTGGCATCTCCAAGCAGGCGGTGCAGCAACTGCTCGACGGGCTGGAGGCGGAGGGCGTCATCGAGCGCGCGCCCGATCTTGAGGACAAGCGCGGCAAGCTGGTTCTCTACACCGCAAAAGGCCTTGCCGCGCTCGACGACGGCGACGCCATCAAGCTCGACATCGAAAAGCGTTACCGGCAGCATCTGGGTGAGGGCGGCTTCGATGCCTTGATGGCAGCGTTGCGCGCCCTCGCTGAACCGCAAGCCCGATGATAGGCTCGGCGGGCTGGGCCGGGCATTGCACAGCGCACTTGTCACCCATGCAATCGAGCCCATTGCACAGACGTGATTCTTTCTTTAAACGCCCGCCATGAAGAACTCCGAGCACCCCGAAACCGTCCTCATCATCGACTTCGGCAGCCAGGTGACGCAGCTCATTGCGCGTCGCGTGCGAGAGGCCGGGGTCTATTCCGAGATCGTGCCCTTCCAGTCGGCCGCAGAAGCCTTCAAGCGGATCAACCCCAAGGCGGTGATCCTCTCGGGCAGCCCGCATTCCACCGTCGACATCGGCAGCCCCCGCGCCCCTGAAGCCGTCTTTTCCGCCGGCATCCCGGTGCTCGGCATCTGCTACGGCGAGCAGACCATGTGCGCCCAGCTCGGCGGCAAGGTCGAGGCTGGCCACCACCGCGAGTTCGGCCGCGCCTTTCTCGAGATTCAGGACGACAGCCCGCTGTTCGAGGGCGTCTGGGCCAAGGGCACCCGTCACCAGGTGTGGATGAGCCACGGCGACCGCGTCACCGAGATCCCCGAGGGCTTCCGCGTCATCGGCACCTCGAACGGCGCGCCCTTTGCAGCCATCGCCGACGAGAGCCGCAATTTCTACGCCGTGCAGTTCCACCCCGAGGTCGTGCACACGCCTGATGGCGCGAAGCTCTTGCGCAACTTCGTGCACAACATCGCCGGCATCGAGAGCGACTGGACCATGCACGCCTATCGCGCGCATGCCGTCGAGGCGATCCGTAAGCAGGTCGGCGACAAGAAGGTCATCTGCGCCCTTTCGGGCGGCGTCGACTCGTCTGTCGCGGCACTGCTGATCCACGAGGCCGTCGGCGACCAACTGACCTGCATCCTCGTCGACCATGGCCTGATGCGCAAGAATGAGGCGGCCGATGTGGTCGCCATGTTCCGCGAGCACTACAACCTGCCGCTGATCCTGGTCGATGCCTCCGACCGCTTCATTTCGGCGCTTGAAGGCGAGTCCGATCCGGAGAAGAAGCGCAAGACCATCGGCCGCCTGTTCATCGAAGTGTTCGAAGAAGAGGCCAAGAAACTCGGCGGCGCCGACTTTCTCGCCCAGGGTACGCTATATCCCGACGTCATCGAGAGCGTTTCCTTCACCGGCGGTCCCTCGGTCACCATCAAGTCGCACCACAATGTCGGTGGCCTGCCCGAGCGCATGAACATGAAGCTGGTCGAGCCGCTGCGCGAGCTGTTCAAGGACGAGGTCCGCGTGCTTGGCAAGGAACTCGGCCTGCCGGACAGCTTCATCGGCCGCCATCCGTTCCCCGGACCGGGCCTCGCCATCCGTTGCCCGGGCGGCATCAGCCGCGAGAAGCTCGAAATCCTGCGCGAAGCCGATGCGATCTACCTTGACGAGATCCGCAAGGCCGGCCTCTACGACGCGATCTGGCAAGCCTTTGCCGTGCTGCTGCCGGTCCAGACCGTCGGCGTCATGGGCGACGGTCGTACCTACGAGTTCGTCTGCGCGCTCCGCGCGGTGACCTCGGTCGACGGCATGACCGCCGACTTCTACCATTACGACATGAACTTCCTCGGCCAGGCCGCCACCCGCATCATCAACGAGGTCCGCGGCATCAACCGTGTCGTTTACGACGTCACTTCGAAGCCGCCCGGCACGATCGAGTGGGAATGATTCAGGCCCATCCGGCCGTATCCAAAAGTACGCTACGCTGCGATCTAACTGCCTGTAATAAAAGATAAATTCTGTTTAGGCCTGTCGAGGACAATCGGCAGGCAGCAGACGGACCTGTCGTGCGTTCTGACGGGCCTCCCCCATATTGCGCTCCGCGACTTTCGAAAGTACCGTCACAGGAAACGAGGGTCGTGACGGTACTTTTTGGCGAATAACTCATTGAATTAAAACAGATTTATTCGCCACGAGCCTCTGAAATACCCCTGACGGTACTTTCCGGAGGAAGTGCTCGCATGTTGACGGATGTTGCCCTTAAGTCATTGAGGCCAAAGCAAAAAATGTACAAGGTGGCGGACCGCGACGGCATGTACGTTCGCGTCATGCCTAGCGGCGCGATCTCATTTCGCCTGGATTACAGGATCAATGGTCGGCGCGAGACGGTCTATCTCGGCAGGTACGGCCGGGATGGTATTTCACTTGCCAAAGCGCGCGAGCTTTGTCTCGATGCCCGGCGGGCGGTTCGCGAGGGGCGGTCTCCTGCGCTGGAAAAGCAGCGCGATAAGCGGCGCCTGAAGGAGGCCAGGAGCTTCGGCGAGTTGGGCGTGAAGTGGCTTGAAGGAGCGCCTATGGCCGAGAGCACGCGCGCGATGCGCCGATCAATCTTCGAGCGCGATTTATTGCCTGTCTGGCGAAACCGCCTGCTCACAGAAATCACGCCTGACGATCTGCGTGCCCATTGCGCAAAGATTGTCCAGCGAGGGGCACCCGCGACCGCAATCCATGTGCGCGATATCCTGAAGCAGATTTATGGCTTTGCCATCCTGCACGGGGAGAAGGTCGCTAATCCCGCAGATGAAGTGGGGCCCGCGTCTATCGCGCATTTCGTGCCACGCGATCGTTCGCTGTCGCCGGCCGAAATCCGTGTGATGTTGAAGACCCTGGAGAAGATCGCAACCCTTCCGACCATTCGGTTGGGAATGAAGCTCTTTCTGTTGACCATGGTTCGAAAGAGCGAGCTTCAGGATGCGACCTGGGATGAGGTGGATTTCGGAAACGCAGTCTGGTCGATCCCGAAGGAGCGCATGAAGCGGTCCAAGGCGCACAATGTGTATCTGTCGCGTCAGATGCTCGACATCTTCATCGCGCTGAAGACCTGCGCCGGTAACTCTCGTTACGTGCTGCCTTCACGCTATGATGCCGATGCGCCAATGTCGCGGGCCACATTTAATCGGGTCACCTACCTTGTCGTCGAGCAGGCGAAGAAGGACGGTCTGCCCCTTGAGGCCTTCACCGTGCACGATCTGAGGCGGACGGGGTCGACGCTACTCAATGAACTGGGCTTCAACAGCGATTGGATCGAAAAATGCCTCGCACATGAAGATGGTCGCTCGTCACGAGGCGTCTACAATAAGGCCGAGTACGAACTGCAGCGCCGCCATATGATGCAGGAATGGTCTGATATGGTGGACGCCTGGATCGAAGGTCGGCGACATGCGGTTGTTCTCATCCCGCCCTCGCTGCCGATCTTTGAGCCTGATCCATCTCTTTGAACGCGCGGTGATCGGCGCCTATCGCCGGCACCGATGCACCAGATGCAGCAAATGCGCCGAAGTCTCGTGCCGACAGTTCCGGCAGCTCTGTGCAGGCGAAAGATTGACGGTCTCTTGCTTAAGAATGGACGTAATCTCGCTTTAAATTGGCCGGATACAAAGGACCGCGATGAAGTCGACGTGATTATCGAAGATCGGCGTGGCCGTTGGCATTCAAGGCGTTGGCAACGATAAAGCGGATGACTTTCGGGGGGCGACAGCTTCAGGAGGCGCCGCTCTCGCTGCTCTGGTCCACGTGAAGGGCCCGCTTTTCCCCGCGGAAAGCCACTAGACAGCAACACCGTAAGCCCTGGGTGCGGTCTTATGCGCGCCTTCAGAGTGTCCTGCTCCCGAGCGGTAGCGGTGTGGTTTCAAGTGAACGTTTTTCGTCCAACTGATCCCGTTCGGGAGCTGATTTCGATCTATGATACCGATCGGGATCAGCCTCCCCTTGAAACATCGATGGCATGTCGCTATGTTCCCGATCGGGAGCAAACATATGGCGAGTAAGAAACCTCAATCCACTCTGAGTGACAAAAGCGCTACGGAGCTTGCGAAGCTTGCTGGGCAGGTTGTCTCTCAAGACCTGGCGAAGCACGCTGCCGATATCAACGCGCCATTTCTAAGCGCGACAGATCTCGTCAAGGCGTTTTCGCGATTGGGGATTGCCAGCGACTTTGACAAGCATTTGCCAACTCTACCGCCCAAGATCGACCTCCAGATCCCGGATTTGCTGGAACCAGTTCAGGTCACGCTGCCACGCCCGTTTCCTGAGTCAACTAAAGACCTGGCGAAACACCTTGCTGATTTCACCGTTCCCAAAGATGCGCTCACAAACCTCGGGGAGGGATTGTTGCCATCGGACCATGGCCTCAAACTAAACGCAACAGATCTCGCCAAGGCGCTCTTGCAGTCTGAGGGTGCAGATACCCTGTTTGGGGGGGGCTCCGAAGTGGCGCCGAAGATCGACCTTCAGCTTCCGGACATGCCGCAAGGTGTACGGGTCTCCCTGCCGCATTCGGTTCAGGATTCGTATAAACAGCAGAATAGGGCGACGGGAGACGATAATGCGATCGCGTCGCGGGCTATTCGTGACACGGAAGCGGAAGGGTTGGAGGTGGTCTCTCCTTCAGATCTCGGACTGCTGGTGCGTCGCGCACGCGAAACCCGCCATCTATCGCAGCAGAGCTTCGCTGACCTGGCGGGTGTCGGGCGCAGGTTTCTGTCCGAGCTGGAAAACGGCAAGCCGACTCTCGAACTGGGCAAAGTTCTGAAGGTCGCCCGCACGGCCGGCATATCGCTCTTTGCTCGGCAGAGGTGACTGACGTGGATCTTCTTGCCCTTGATGTAAGGCTGGATGGTTTTGATGATCCTGTTGGCGTCTTCGTACGTGACGAAAGGGGTGCCGTCGCTTTCGGATACAACAGACGCTATCTCGCGAACCCCGATGCCGCCCCCTTATCTTTGTCTCTTCCGCTCGTTGGGGGGCCTTACCCCGATGTTGCCGCGCGGGCCTTTTTCGACAATCTCCTTCAGGAGCGAGACGGCGCGCTAACGGAAGTGATGGAGCGAGAGGGGCTTGCCCGAGACGACATCGCTGGCCTGCTGTTTCATCTCGGGAAGGACTGTGCAGGGGCTCTCTCTGTCCTCCCAATGGGATCGCCGCCTGCCAAGGTTCCGGGCGACTACGAACGGGACTATGTCCCTATACCACCAGACCGGCTCGCTGCGATTGTCGAGGCACTCCACAATCGCACGCGTTTGCCCACCGGAATGGAGGATCCATCTCCGCTGGCTGGTGTGCAAAGCAAGATCGCATTGACAGTTCTTCCGGACGGAAGGTTTGCCGAACCGAACCCGGGATCAGGTGCGCCAACAACGCACATTCTGAAGGTGCCGGATCAGGGGCATAAGCGTGATGCGCGGTATGAGGCAGAGGCGATGGATCTGTCGCGGAAATTGGGTATGGAGACGGCGGAAGCTACAGCGCTTCCGGTTGGGGGAATCGAAGCCCTTCTCGTCACCCGTTTCGACCGCGGGCGAGATAGGCTGGGCAGGGTCGTACGCCTGCATCAAGAGGATTTCGCCCAGGCTCTCGGGCTGCCTGCCTCGATGAAGTATGAGCGGCGAGGGAGGGAAGGCCGTCGTTTTGATGTTTCCGGCATTCGCAAGATACTTGAACAGACCGTTGACCCTGCCCGGGCCAAGGAAGCCTTCATTCAAGCCACGATATTTGATCTCTTGGTGGGTAATGCCGATGGCCATGCCAAGAATTTCGCTCTCCTTTACGAGCCGGGCGGCCGTGTCCGCCTGGCGCCGCGCTACGACATTCTGCCCACGCGACTGGACGACAGCCTGACTGACGAACTGCCTTACAGCATCGGTGAGGCAAAGACGCTCGACGAAGTTACGCCGAGCGCGCTCGACGCGTTTTTCCAAGCGCTAGGGATCGAAAACGCTGCGGGACGGAGGCGCCTGGCTCAGCGATACGCGAGAGATATTGCGTTTGCGCTGGCCAGCCATCTGAAGGCTCTCGAAAAAAATGAGAAGCGCTTCGCAGACTTGATTGCGTCCAACATCAGAGCTTTGCTCGGCGCTTTGGAGATAGAAATACCCGACGCGGCCAGGGAGCGGGATGCGTTTATCAGCAAGGCTGGTGGATGGCACATGAGTTGACGAGGACCGGGCCTGCGCCCCAGGCGATTGTGTCAACGAGCCTGCTCTGTCTATTTCGACGATCTAGGTCGCCGTTTGCTGAGGTCCGGCGCTGGTGTGCGCTGGATTGGAGTGGCTCTACGGGCTGCGAGCCAGGTGTGAACCTCACTGAGATCCCAGACCACGCATCTCGGTGTGAGGGCGAAGCGGCGGGGGAATTGCCCTCGCTGCTCCATTTCGTAGATGGTGCTGTCGGCCAGCGGTATGATCTGCCGCAGCTCCTTGCGTCGAATCGTCCGCTTGATCGCGAAATCCCTCTCCTGGGCCATCGATCTCTCCTTCGATTTTTCGTTGGAGGTGACTGAAGGCGATTGTGATCGAGAGGAGAAGGACCAAAATCAATGCGTCGTACAGGCGGCGGGAATCTCGCACATACAGGACTAGGTGGCGTCTCCGGACTGGAACAGCCGTCAACAGGCTGCGCCTGCGCTACGGATTCAGATGAGGCGTCCGCCGAGCCTTCGCAAACCCGCGATCTGTCGCGATAAAGCGCTGGAGCATCGGTACGATCAGACGGATGGGCTCGGTTGCCGACTGACCGCTCTCGCGGCTGAGGATGTCGGCATAAGTCTTGAGATCGCGATGCAGCGACGCTGGAAGCTCCAACGTTACCTTGACGGGCCTGTCATCGGCGATGGGGTGTAGTTTCAGCTTGGTCATTGCGTTGCTCCATAGGGCTCCAGCACGAGATCACGCGTGACGATGACGCGTACCGGGAAACCCGGCCGGATGGTCAGCGTCGGCGCGACGGTGAGCTGCCTGCGAATTATCTGTTGGCCGGCATCGTTGATCGTATCCTGCGCTCCGTCGCGAATTGCGCGCAACAGCCGGTGCTCGTCGTTGATCGCCAACTCCGCGCCGGCGGCGAGCAGCGTGGAGAGACCGGCGGCCTTGGCCAGATCCCACCAGTGATAGTCCACCCCATCCTCGAGGCCGGCATAGCCTTGCGTATCGGCGCCCGGCAGACGCTCGAGAACTATGGAACGGCCACTCGGAAAAATGAGCCGGTTCCAGACAAGAAGTGCGCGGCGCTGACCGAATTGGACGTTGCTGTCATACTGCCCGATGATCCGGGTGCCCTGCGGCACGAGCAGGGCGCGGCCGGTTGGGCTGTCGTAAACGTTCTCCGTCACCTGCGCGGTGACCTGTCCAGGCAGATCGGACCTGATGCCAGTTATGAGTGCGGCCGGGATGACAGCGCCAGCCTGGAGGACGAAGGGCGATGCCGGTGGCATGACGCGGTCGCGCGCCACTGTATTTCTGTCGGCGGCGGCGTTGAGGAAAGCCAGTTGTTTGTCTTGCATGGTCTGTTGCCCAAGCTGGCCGCTCAGATCAAGGCCCGGAAAAGCCGCTTCCTGTTCGCCTCTCCCGACCGTCCCGGCTGATCCTCCCCGTGATTGGAAAAAGACTGTGCTCGTCCGTGCGGCCTCTTCCTCGGCGCGCCGGCGCTGTTCCGCCTCATCGACAGGCGGTGCCATGATCGTGGGTGGTACCACGGGCTGCCCCCTGTTCTGTGCATCGAGGATAGGCCGGCCGAGATCGCCGGGTAGCGCCGGCCCGAGGATCGGGCCGGCATAGTCGCGCGGCAAGCCGGCGAGACCGTCGGCGGGTTGCCGATTGGCGGTCGAGTAGAGCTCTTGGTCGTCGGCGCCGGGCACGCGCGTCTGAAGCGCATAAATCAGTGCACCGCCGATGCCGAGCAAGGCGACGACGCCGACGCCGACGATGACCTTTGGCGACAGGCGGGTGATGCGCGGTGTTTCGGCGCGAAGGCGCATCGGAGCGACATTGTCTGTCTCACTCATGACGAGGGCCTTCCATCAGTGCGCACAATCCTTACGGTCTGCTGCCGATCCCCGCCGCCAAGACGAAGTTCGGCTGCGCCGAACAGGCGATCGACGATCAGGACGTGTTGGTAGATGCGGCTGTTGGCGATCTGGGCTTCGCCGTCCGGCCCGATGATCAACAGTGGCGGCATCTCGCCCTGCACGATGCCGCGTGGAAACTCGACAAAGACGCGCCGGCCGTCATCATAGACAGCGACAGGCCGCCAAGGTGGATTGTCGCCCTTAAGCCCGTAGCGATAGTTCCGCGCTGCGACAGCCGGAATGAGTGGTGTTGCCGGAATGGCTTGGCGCTGTCCGGCTGGCTGCTTTGGATAGGCCCAGGCCACCGCCGGCATATATGGCTTTTCGCCGGAACGCAGCTCGATCATGTAGGTGCGCCGGTCGGTGGTGATGACCAGGTTGGTCGAGATGTCGGCGCGTGTAGGCTTTACCAGCACATGTGTACGCCGGGTGATCCCGCTACCGCTCTCGGTGTCTCCGATGATCCAGCGAGCGGTGTCACCGGCGGCGATCGGGCCTGCGCCGGTCAGACTCTCGCCGAGTTCGAGCGCGATGTTGGTGATCTGCCCGGGCGCGGCATAGACCTGGTAGAGGGCGCCTTCGCTCCAGGGATAGATCTGGATGGCATTGTAATAGCCTTCGCGGCGTGGCTGGACGCGCGCGGCGGCATTGGCATTCTCGACACGCGCTGTCGGGGTCAAGGCGGCACTACCGCCACGTGCCGGGGTCCAGGCAGGCGGGATATGGAGAGCCTTCTGTTTGACATCTGCCGCAGCCATGGGGATCGCAGGGAGGGGCGGCACGTCGGCGTCGTAGCTGATCACAGGCGGTTTGCTGGTGGCGCAGCCCGCGAGCATGGCGGAAAGCAAAAGGACTGGAGTTACGGATTTGCGGAAGGACGGGTTGCCGCCTCTGCGGATCGTCGGCCGGTTCATTGGCTCATCTCCTGTGACCAGTTGATGGCATTGACATAGATGCCGAGCGGATTGGCGCGGAGCCTTTCGGCATCGCGTGGCGGCTGGATCACGTTGGTCAGGATTGCAGTCCAGCGCTGGGTCGTGGAGAGCTTCCCGCTCTCGTAATGGCGTTCGGTCCAGGCGACGCGGAACGAATCTGGCGAGGCGCGGATCACCGAGGAGACTTCAACCGCGATTTGTTGCTTGCCGACCTTGGTGAATGGGTCGTTGGTGCGAGCATAGTCGTTGAGCGCCGCAGCACCGCGATCCGTGGTCCAGTCATAGGCACGCAGCCAATTCTGGCGGACGATGATCGGGTCCGCCGGGATCGAGCGGACCTGTTCGATGAAGCGGGCGAGATGCCATGCGATCTGCGGATCGGTTGGCCGATAGTCGGCGCTTGCCGGCACGACAGCTTGCGCCTGACCGAGATTGTCGACTTGCACGATCCAGGGCACGACGGTCCCGCGCGTCGACTGCCAGACGAGTGCCGCGGCGAACACGCCGGAAAGGATCAACGATCCAAACGCCATGTAGCGCCAATTCTTGGCCTGAACGCGGGCCGAGCCGATGCGTTCGTCCCAGACCTGCGCGGCCTTTTGATAGGGGGTCTCGGGTTGAGGTGTCTTGCCGTAATGCGCGGCGGGTCGCCTGAAGAGGTTCATGAACGATCACTTGTCTGAAGGTTGACGGAAGAGGCGGAGGCATGGCTGTCGCCGGAGCGGATGGCGTGGGCGGTTGTCTGGACAGCATGGCTCATGTGGCCGGACCGACGCATACGCTGCGCCCAGCCGGGCGCATGGATGGTGGAAGCTGGCGCAGCCTCAGCCGTGCCTCCGACCGAGCCCATGGTCGAGGAGCCGCCGGTCGCGCTGAAGCCGGCCTTGACGCCGTCGGCGAAGCTTGACCTGACGCTAGCGGCAGCCCTGCGAAGCGGCGATGTCGCCGCGTTGCCTGCGACATGTGCAACGCCCCCCAGTCCGGAGGCGCTACCGGCCGCGCCGGACTGACCGAGGGAGGCGAGCGAATAGGCAGATGACGCCGCGCCAGAAGCGAGTGCACCGCCACGGACGGCTGCCGCGCCAGCCGAGACGGCGGCAGCGCCGCCCTTGGCCGCAAGACCAGCAGCACCAGCAGCGGCCAGCGTCATACCACCTGCCGCAAGACCCGTGCCCACCGCCGCTCCGGCGCCAAGCTGGGGTCCACCGCTGACAAGCCCCGACGCAATGCCGGGACCGAAGATGCCGAGACCCAGCAGCGACAGGGCAGCGAGCACGACAGCCATCGCGTCGTCGATGCTCGGGGTCTGGCCGCCGAAACCTTGCGTGAACTGGCTGAACAATGTCGAGCCGATGCCGATGATCACGGCGAGCACCAGCACCTTGATGCCGGAGGAGACAACGTTTCCGAGCACACGTTCGGCCATGAAGGCCGTCTTGCCGAACAGTCCGAAGGGGATCAGCACGAAGCCGGCCAAGGTGGTCAGCTTGAATTCTATCAGTGTGACGAAGAGCTGAATCGCCAGAATGAAGAAGGCGAGGATGACGAGCGCCCAGGCGAAGAGCAGGCAGGCGATCTGGATGAAGTTCTCGAAGAATGCCACCCATCCCATCAAGTCGGAGATGGACGCAAGCAGCGTCCTGGCTGCATCGAGGCCGGTTTGTGCCACCTTGCCGGGGCGCATCAGGTCCGCCGTCGAGAACCCCGTGCCGGAGCCCTTGAGGCCGAGGCCCGCGAAACTGTCGAAGACGATGTTTGCGAGATTGTTCCAGTTGGAGATGAGATAGGCGAAGACGCCGACAAACAGTGTCTTCTTGACCAGCCGCGCCATGATGTCGTCGTCAGCGCCCCAGCTCCAGAACAGAGCTGCCAGCGTCACGTCAATGACGATCAGCGTGGTGGCGATGAAGGCGACTTCTCCGCCCAAAAGGCCAAACCCACTGTCGATGTAACGGGCGAAGACTCCGAGGAAGTTGTCGATAACGCCGGCGCCTCCCATGCTTCACCGCTCTTCCTGAATTCGCGGAGCAGGAGGCACGGGCGTGCGACCAAGGAACAGGTCGCGTGTTTCTGCCCAAACGCGCAGGCATTCGACGTCTTCAGCCGCCTTCAGTCCAAGCTGCTGGCACCGGCGCTGTCTCTCGTGCAGTTGATTGGCCTCGGGCCGTAGAACCAGCACCGGCGCCGTCGCGGGCACTGGTTGCTTCCGGGTCAGTTCAATCGCTGTCGCCGTGACGGCGACAGCGACGAACACGACTGCGCCGAGGCGCGCAAGCATCTTGCCATCCATCGATGTTCTCCTCTGGCCGTCAGTTGCCATTGTTGAACATGCGGGCATTGCCGGGCTCATAGCCGGAACCCGGGGTCAGGAAGCGGCGGCGCTGCTCCCGGCCCTGTTCGGCAGCGGCTGCACGTTCGGCGTCGGTGAGTGCCTGCGCCCGGCCATTGGCAGCGATGACTGCAGTGAGATCGGCGAGTTGCTGAGCCTGGAGCGCCAGTAGCTGGTTGCCGGCTTGTGTTGCCTGAAGCGCGCCGGCGGCATTCTGGCTCTGGCCGATCAGAGCCGACATCTGGGCACGATTGGTCTCGATGTTTTCCACTGCACCTGCCTGCACTCGCATGGCGTCCTGCAAGCCACCCACGGTGTTTTTCCAGCGTGTCCGCGCGTTGGCGACGAGCTCTTGATCGGAGGCCGACAAGGAGACGCTGCCATATTTCTGTTCGAACATCTGGTCGATCTGCTGCACGTCAAAGGCGATGTTCTGCGCCTGGCTGAGAAGCTGCTGCGTCTTCTGGACCGACTGCTGAAGCTGCTGGAGAGACGAGTACGGTAGGCTCGCCAGGTTCCTCGCCTGGTTGATGAGCATCTGCGCTTCATTCTGGAGACTTTTGATCTGGTTGTTGATCTGCTCAAGCGTGCGGGCAGCGGTGAGCACGTTCTGTGCGTAGTTGGTCGGATCGTAGACAATCCGACCAAAGAAGGCGTGCGCCGGGCTCGTCAGCGCGGGCGAAAGCGCTCCGGTCACAGAAAGAACCGTTGCCGCAATCAAGGCGGCGCGAAGCGTTGAGGGTTGGGTGGTCATGGCGTGGGTTCCTTCTCATACTGGGGGACGAGATTGGTGAGGTTGGGGATGAGGTCGACCGCCCAATCGACGCCGCGGGCGCGCAGCCAGGCGGCGAGGAAGCCGTCGCGGCCATGTTCACCGAGGATCTGCGCAATCAGCGTCTGGTCGGTTTTTGAGGATGCGGCGCAAAGCGCGAGAGCGACCTCGGAAAGCCCGAGTTCAAAGAGCCGGTTGCCCTGCCTAGACTGGCAATAGTAGTCGCGCTTAGGCGTCGCGCGCGCCAGGATCTCGATCTGGCGATCGTTGAGGCCGAAACGTCGGTAGATAGCGGTGATCTGCGGTTCGATTGCGCGTTCGTTCGGCAGCAAGAACCGGGTCTGGCAGCTCTCGATGATAGCGGGCGCGATCGCGGAGCGGTCGATGTCGGACAGCGATTGCGTGGCGAAGACGACGCTGGCGTTCTTTTTGCGCAACGTCTTCAGCCACTCCCGGATCTGGCCGGAGAAGCCATCGTCGTCGAGTGCGAGCCAACCCTCGTCGATGATGATGAGCGTAGGCGACCCGTCGAGCCGGTCCTCGATGCGGTGAAAGAGATAAGAAAGCACCGCAGGCGCGGCAGCCGTACCGACCAGCCCCTCGGTTTCGAAGGCCTGGATAGATGTCTCGCCGATCCGCTCGAACTCGGCGTCAAGTAGCCGGCCATAAGGACCTCCGACGCAGTAGGGGCGTAGTGCCTGTTTCAGGTCATTTGACTGGAGCAGGACGTTGAGGCCGGTGATTGTGCGCTCGTGGACCGGAGCACTGGCGAGAGAGGTCAGTGCCGACCACAGATGCTCCTTGATCTCTGGCGTGATCGTGACGCTTTCACGTACCAGGATCGAGACAATCCAGTCAGCTGCCCAGGCACGCTCCGGTACGTGATGGATGCGCGCGAGTGGCTGGAGTTGTACCGGCTCGCCAGTATCACCAGTCAGGTCGCCACCAAGATCGTGCCAGTCGCCGCCCATGGCGAGCGTAGCGGCGCGGATCGAGCCGCCGAAATCGAAGGCGAAGACCTGCGAATGGCGATAGCGGCGGAACTGCAGTGCCATCAGGGCGAGCAGCACTGATTTGCCAGCACCTGTTGGGCCTACGATCAGCGTGTGACCGACATCGCCGACATGAAGGCAAAAACGGAACGGGGTTGAGCCTTCGGTCTTACCGTATAGCAGAGGGGGCGCTGCGAAATGCTCATCTTTTTGTGGTCCTGCCCAAACAGCCGAAAGCGGGATCATGTGGGCTAGATTGACCGTGGAGAGCGGCGGTTGCCGCACATTGGCGTAGACGTGACCGGGCAACGAACCTAGCCAGGCGTCGACGGCATTTATGGTCTCGGGCGTGCATGTGAAGTCGCGCCCCTGGATGACCTTCTCGGCGAGCCGCAGCTTTTCGTCGGCGACACGCGGATCGGCATCCCAGACGGTGAGCGTCGCAGTGACATAAGCCTGTGCGGCATAGTCGGCGCCCAGTTCCTGCAGGGCGAGATCGGCGTCGGCAGCCTTGTTGGCCGCGTCTGTGTCGACCAAAGCAGCAGCCTCGTTGGTCATCACCTCCTTGAGGATTGCTGCGATCGACTTGCGCTTGGCGAACCATTGCCGCCTGATCTTGGTCAGCAGCTTCGTCGCGTCAGCCTTGTCGAGGAGGATTGCGCGGGTCGACCAACGATAGGGGAATGCGAGACGATTGAGCTCGTCGAGGATTCCAGGCGTGGTCGCGGTCGGAAAGCCGACGATGGTGAGAATACGAAGATGTTGGTCGCCAAGACGTGGCTCGAGCCCGCCAGCGAGGGGCCGGTCCGCGAGCAGCGCGTCAAGATGCATCGGCGTCTCGGGAACGCGCACTCGATGACGTTCGGTCGAAATGCAGGCATGGAGATAAGACAGAGTCTCGACATCGTCGAGCCATGCGCAATCCGGCATGAAACCTTCGACGAGTTGCAGCACACGGTCGGTGCGGTCGATGAAGCCGGCGACGATCTCGTGCGGATCGACGCCGCTTTCGGCTTTGCCTTCATAGAGCCAGCTTTCCGCGCGCGCGGTGTCCTCGGCTGGGGGCAGATAAGTGAAGGTCAGGAAATAGCAGGACTCGTAGTGGGCTCCGGCCTCTTCGAAGCCGGCCTTGCGTTCGGCATCGACCAGGGCGGAGGCGGGGTCTGCGAATGTGCTTTCCGGATAGGCACCGGCTGCATGACGCTGGGCTTCGACGAAGATCGCCCAGCCCGAGCCGAGGCGGCGGAAAGCGTTGTTAAGACGGCTTGCGATGCTGACCAACTCAGCTGCGACCGAACTGTCGAGATCCGGGCCGCGGAATCGGGCGCTGCGCTGGAGACTGCCATCCTTGTTGAGGACAACGCCCTCGCGCACGAGCGCTGCCCAGGGCAGGAAGTCCGAGAGGCGGGCATTTCGGTTTCGGTATTCGGCAAGGTTCATCATGGCGATTACCTCACGCCCTGAGGTGGCCGGGGATGCGCAGATGCCTGCGCACAACCTCGGCGAACATCGGATCTCGCTTGGCGGCCCAGGCGGCAGCAAGGTGCCCGATCAACCCCAGCGCGATCCCAATGATCCAGAGCCGCAGGCCGAGCCCGAGGGCCGCAGCCAATGTGGCGTTCAGGATGGCGATCGAGCGTGGGGCGCCGCCGAGCAGGATGTGTTCCGTGAGCGCCCGATGAACAGGTGCGCTGAAGCCTGGGACTGGTTCCTCCATCAGACAAGCGCTCCGCCGCCGAAGCTAAAGAAGCTGAGGAAGAAGCTCGATGCGGCGAAGGCGATCGAGAGGCCGAAGACGATCTGGATCAGACGTCGGAAGCCGCCCGAGGTGTCGCCGAAAGCGAGCGTCAGACCGGTCACGATGATGATGATCACGGCGATGATCTTGGCGACCGGGCCCTCGATTGACTGCAGGATCTGCTGCAGTGGCTGTTCCCAGGGCATGGACGAGCCCGCGGCGTGTGCGACAGGGGCGACCGCGAGTGCGAGGGCGGTGACCGAGCAAAATGCCGCGATACGGCGTCCGGCTTGGGAAAAGGGTGGGGTCATCAGGAGGTTCCTTCGTTGTTGGAGTTGATGGGGGCGATGCGATAGTCGCCGCCGGGGTCGAGCCCCTCGACGCGAGCAAGTTCAGCAAGTCGTCGGGCGGAACCGCGCCCGGAAAGGACCGCGACGAGGTCGATGGTTTCCGCGATCAGTGCGCGCGGGACGGTGACGACGGCTTCCTGAATGAGCTGCTCGAGGCGCCGCAGGGCGCCGATTCCAGTGCCGGCATGGAGGGTGCCGATGCCGCCGGGATGGCCGGTGCCCCAGGCTTTGAGGAGATCTAGCGCTTCGGAGCCGCGCACTTCGCCGATTGGAATGCGGTCGGGTCGCAGGCGAAGCGACGATCGAACGAGATCGGATAGGGAGATCACGCCTTCTTTGGTACGAAGGGCCACGAGATTGGGCGCGGCGCATTGCAGTTCGCGCGTGTCCTCGATCAGGACGACGCGATCTGAGGTCTTGGCGACTTCCGCAAGAAGGGCATTGGTGAGCGTGGTCTTGCCAGTCGACGTGCCACCAGCAACCAGAATGTTGGCGCGCGCCGCAACTGCCTGACGCAGCGCAGTCGCCTGCTGCGCGGTCATGACGCCGGCTGCAACATAGTCGTCGAGGGTGAAGACGGCGACAGCCGGCTTTCGGATCGCGAAGGCGGGTGCTGCGACGACAGGCGGCAGAAGCCCTTCGAACCTCTCTCCCGTTTCGGGCAACTCCGCCGAAACACGCGGATTGCCGGAATGTACTTCGGCGCCGACATGGTGGGCGACGAGGCGAATGATGCGTTCGCCGTCTGCGGCCAGGAGCGTGCAACCTGTATCTTCAAGCCCGCCGGAGAGGCGATCGATCCAGAGCCGCCCATCGGGGTTCAGCATCACCTCGACGATGGACGGATCTTCCAGAAACCCGGCGATCGCGGGTCCCAGTGCGGTGCGCAGCATGCGCGCACCGCGCGAGGATGCTTCTGAGTGTCGTTGAGAAGTCGCCACGTAGTCCCCGTTCTCGTTCCGGTGGCGCGCCGCGCGACCCTGATCGGGGATGATTAAGAGAGCCAGAAATCAGGCAGGTTCAACAGGTTTCAGGGGGCGTAGTAGAGTAGCGTGAAAATACAGGCGAATGGCGGGGAGCTACGTCTTATGACCAGGCATCTGGTGATCGATACCAGCATGATGCGATCTCATGACTTGCGGAAGCATCTGTCGGAAACAGAAACGACATTGCTGTTTTGGCGGATGGCACATGGGTAGCGGCCTATGAGGGAACGCTCGTCCGTCGCCTGCTCGCGGCGTATTACCATGTGCTGCCGGGCCGCCTTAGATGCGTAGAACTTACATCGCAACGACGCCGAGATGCCGTATCGGCTTGGCTCCGGAAACCGCCTCCGCTGCGCGTACAATGCCCTGCGCGTCGATGCCATAGTGCCGGTATAGATCGGCAATGGTGCCCGTCTGGCCGAAATGCTCGACGCCGAGCGGCCGAATGCGGTGGCCATGGACAGACCCGATCCACGCCAGCGTGGCGGGGTGACCATCGACCACTGTGATCAGCCTGCAGTGGGGCGGTATCTCCTCGAGCAGGCGCTCGATATGGCTTCTGGCGTGTATCAGGCCGCGTTCGCGTGCCCGCTGGGCCGCAGTCCATCCGGCGTTGAGCCGGTCGGCCGAGGTAATGGCGAGCAGGCCGACATCTCGCCTGTCTTCCCCCATCAGCCCGACCGCCTCGATCGCTTCGGGAGCGACGGCGCCCATATAGACGACCACCACCTCGGCATTGGGGCCGGGCTTGCGCATCCAGTAGCCGCCGTTGACGATCTCTTCCGAAAGTCTGGGGCCGATCTGGCGGTTCACCTGGTCGATGGATCGGGTTGAAAGCCTGAGGTAGACCGAACCGCCGACGGCATCCCTGAGCCAGGTTGCCTCGTCCGGCACGGCCTCGCCGGAGCGTTGGATGTAGTCGAAGGAGAAGCGCAGTATGGTCGCCAGTTCGTCGACAAAAGCGGGCTCGAAGGCCGCCAACCCGTCTTGCGCCATGCCGATCAGTGGGGTCGCTATCGACTGGTGAGCGCCACCTTCCGGCGCCAGCGTGACGCCGGATGGCGTCGCGGCGACAATGAAGCGGGCGTCCTGGTAGCAGGCATAATTCAGCGCATCGAGACCGCGTTCGATGAACGGGTCGTAGAGGGTTCCAACCGGCAACAGGCGCTCGCCGAAGATCGAATGCGAAAGACCCAGCGCCGACAACATGATGAACAGATTCATCTCGGCGATGCCGAGCTCGATGTGCTGGCCCTTGGGCGAGAATTCCCAGTTGAAGGTCGACGGGATGCGTTCCTTACGAAACAGGTCGGCCATTTCGTTTCGCGCGAACAGGCCGCGGCGGTTAACCCAGGCGCCGAGATTTGTAGACACAGTGACGTCGGGTGAGGTTGTGACGATGCGCCGTGCGAACTCGCTGTCCTGTTTGCCGATCTCGTGCATCAGCAGGCCAAAACCCTGCTGGGTCGAAATTTGAGGCTGGGCGGGCGCCTGCAATACCTCGGGCACGTCGATTTGCGCCGACGCATAGCGCCTCTTGCCCTTGGCTATGAAAGGCGCCTTGCGAACAAAATTGGCTACCTGCACCGCCGGTTGGACAAGGCCTTCGAATGGCTCCCATTCGTGGCCAGGCCGCACACCATGCGCGGCGCGCAGGCTGTCGACTTGCGCTGGGTTCATGAGGCCGGCGTGATTGTCCTTGTGGCCGGCGAGCGGAAGACCGAACCCCTTGATCGTATAGGCGATGAAGCAGACCGGGCGGTCATGCGTACGGGCCTTTTCGAATGCTTCTATCAGCGTCGGCAGGTCGTGGCCGCCGAGATTGGTCATCAGTTGCGACAGTTCCTCGTCACTGCGGCTCTCGATCAGCCGTGAAACCGCGCCTTGGTCACCCATATCGTCGAGCAGGCGCTTCCTCCAGGCAGCGCCGCCTTGGAACGTCAAGGCCGAATAGAGCTGGTTCGGGCAGCGGTCGATCCATTGCCGAAGGGC
Source organism: Aminobacter sp. NyZ550 (assembly GCF_025628925.2). Classification (NCBI taxonomy): domain Bacteria; kingdom Pseudomonadati; phylum Pseudomonadota; class Alphaproteobacteria; order Hyphomicrobiales; family Phyllobacteriaceae; genus Aminobacter; species Aminobacter sp. NyZ550. Next base: position 5,098,418 of record NZ_CP114190.1, on the reverse strand, counting down.
TTCGCCCCCTGGTTCGGCAAAAGCCTGCTCCTGCAACTGTCCGTATTTGAGCAGAACGACATCCCAACCGAAGTTTTGAAACAGGGATTCGAACCGTTCCCACAGGCCCTCGCGCACGACCGCGTCGAGGCTTTGCCTGTTGTAGTCGACGATCCACCAGGTGTTACGCAGGCCATGCTTCCACCCTTCCAGAAGCGCCTCGAAGATGTTGCCTTCGTCCATCTCGGCGTCGCCGATTAGCGCGATCATCTTTCCGTCGGGCAGCTGCTTGGCCATCCCTTTGGTGTGCAGATAGTCTTGGACCAGCGAGGCAAACAGCGTCTGCGCAACGCCGAGGCCGACCGAACCGGTCGAGAAGTCGACGTCGTCCACATCCTTGGTGCGGGATGGATAGGATTGTGCGCCCTTGTAGCCGCGAAAATTCTGCAGCTTTTCCAAGGTCTGGTTGCCAAACAGATACTGGATTGCGTGGAACACCGGACTCGCATGCGGCTTGACCGCCACCCGGTCCTCGGGCCGGAGGATTTCGAAATAAAGCGCCGTCATGATCGTCGCCAGGGACGCCGACGACGACTGGTGGCCGCCAACTTTAAGCCCATCGTCGCTGGGACGGATATGGTTGGCATTGTGGATCATCCAGGTGGCGAGCCACAGTACTTTTTTCTCCAGTGCTGCCAGCAACTCCAGTCGATCTTTTTCCACGAAATCCTCCCTCGAATTTGTGACGACCATAACTGGATGATCGCAGCGATTTCAGTCAATTTTGACTGCAGAGAGCGGAAGTATTGGCTGGTTTTGCGAAAAGTGTCCCGATATATGACGAACTATGGCAAAACCAATCATCGATGCGATCGACCGCAAAATCCTGACAATCCTGCAATCTAACGCGCATGCGACGAGCGACGAGATTAGCCGGGAAGTCGGGCTCTCCCCGTCGCCCTGCGCCCGCCGGGTTCGGAATCTGGAAGAGATGGGCGTGATCAAAAGTTACGTGGCCGTTGTCGACCAGGTGAAGGTCGGCCTGCCGATCAGCGTCTTCGCCTCGATTAAGCTGGAGCGGCAGCGGGAGGAAGAACTTGACCGGTTCGCCAGGGCCGTCCAGCGCTGGCCGGAGATCGTCGAATGCTACCTGATGACAGGTCAGCGCGACTACCTGCTTCGGATCGTCGTGAAGGACCTCGAGGCTTACGAAGCTTTCCTCAAGCGAACGCTCACCCGGCTCGAAGGCGTTGCCTCGATTGAATCGAGCTTCGCGTTGGGGCAGGTGAAGCACGCGCAGCCGCTGCCGATCGAATAACCGCCACAAGACCATCCAAGCGAACGCCCGCTCCAGCATTGCGCTTCCTGCCTTCTATCAAGTCGAGCACGGTGCGGGCGGCCTCGGGTACATTGGTGCCTGGCACGGACATTGCCGAGACGCGACCGATACTCGCTGGATTCTCTCCGCGAAATCCGAGTGAGCCTCAACCATCGTGGTCGCTCCTAAAGGCCGCCTTCGGTCGTGTGATGCTGATCAACATCATCTGGAATCTCTCGCAGAAAACTCTGGCCCTTCTGCAGTCGCTTGCCGAGTGTTTCGACGAAGCCTTCGAAACGCTCTCGTCCCTTGGCCTGAGCCGCAGCTTGCGCCTCAGGCGGCAGTGGTGGGGTAATCGAAAGCCAGAAGCGCACGAAAAGGGCGAGGGTTTCCGCGGTCACACCAAGATCACGCTCCATTCGCTGGATCTGCCTGGACAGTCGGTCGAGCCGGCGTGCGAAGGCTGCTTCGCGTGCATCGGCATGGTCAGGCGACAGGAACGAACTGACAGCCGCCTCCACGATGGCCGACCTGGGCAATTTCTTGCGATCGGAAAGCTCGTTGATGCGCCCGATGAGCTCCACCGGCAGGGTGAGATTGAGCCGATCACGCATGCCCTAGAGCTCCATACCGTCGCCTGGGTCGAGTGCGACCTGGCGTGCGATGCCGCTCATCTGACGGCGCAGCGCCTGACGACGCCGAACGGCGTCCTCCGGCTCGTCGTCGAGGATATGCGCGAACTCCTGAGCAGGCGTATGATCCGTGGTTTCTTTTGCGATGGCCACGTGTTCGGGGAGCTCCGGTTCGCGGCGCAGCCCCGCATTGGCGCTGTCTGGCACTTCAGCGGTTGCTGATACGGGATGGGGATCCTGCGGTAGGACTGTCGACCAGTTGTCGCGTCGGCTGGTCCTGTCCAATTCGGATGGATCCGGCGGCTCCATGACGCGTTCGCGGAAGCGCACATCCTCATAGTAGCGCGCCTTTGTTGCCCGTATCGGCGGCGTACCTGCGATCATGACGATTTCTTCGGCCGGTGGTAGTTGCATGACTTCACCGGGGGTGAGAAGGGGCCGTGCCGTTTCTGAACGCGAGACCATCAGGTGCCCGAGCCATGGCGAGAGCCTGTGGCCGGCATAGTTCTTCATCGCCTTCATTTCTGTGGCTGTGCCGAGAGCATCGGAGACGCGTTTGGCGGTCCGCTCGTCATTGGTCGCGAAACTCACCCGCACATGGCAATTGTCGAGGATCGAGTTGTTGGCGCCGTAGGCCTTTTCGATCTGATTCAGCGACTGAGCGATGAGAAAGCTCTTGATGCCGTAGCCGGCCATGAAGGCAAGCGCGGACTCAAAGAAATCGAGGCGACCGAGAGCTGGGAACTCGTCGAGCATCATGAGGATGCGATGCTTGCGTTTCGTGGTGTGCAGGTCCTCGGTGAGCCGTCGGCCGATCTGGTTGAGGACGAGGCGGATCAGTGGCTTTGTTCGGGATATGTCCGATGGCGGGACGACCATGTAGAGCGTCGTCGGCTTTGCCTCGGCTGTGAAATCCGCGATGCGCCAGTCGCAACGGCCAGTCACTTCCGCGATGACCGGATCGCGATAGAGGCCGAGGAAGGACATGGCAGTAGAGAGCACGCCGGATCGTTCGTTGTCGGATTTGTTGAGGAGCTCGCGCGCCGTCGACGCGACAACCGGATGCGGGCCGGCCTCGCCGAGATGCTTCGTCGTCATCATCGCTGCTAGCGTTGCTTCGATCGGGCGGCGTGGATCGGAGAGAAAGGCGGCGACGCCGGCAAGGGTTTTATCTTCCTCGGCATAGAGGACATGCAGGATCGCACCGACCAGAAGGGAGTGGCTGGTCTTTTCCCAGTGATTGCGTTTGTCGAGCGAACCTTCCGGGTCGACCAGAATATCGGCAACGTTCTGCACGTCGCGCACCTCCCAATCGCCGCGACGAACCTCAAGCAGGGGATTGTAGGCGGCTGATTTCGGATTGGTTGGATCGAAGAGCAGTACGCGACCATGCCTGTTACGGAAGCCGGCTGTGAGTTGCCAGTTCTCGCCCTTGATGTCGTGAACGATTGCAGAGCCCGGCCAGGTCAGGAGCGTAGGCACCACAAGGCCGACGCCCTTGCCGGAACGTGTCGGCGCAAAGCACAGCACATGCTCGGGCCCGTCATGGCGCAGATAATCGTGATCGAGCCGGCCAAGCACGACGCCGTCCGAGCCGAGAAGCCCTGCGGCCTCCACCTCCGTCCTTTGGGCCCATCTGGCAGAGCCGTAGGTCTGGACGTTCTTGGCCTCGCGAGCGCGCCAGACCGACATGCCGATGGCGACGGCGATCGCGATGAAGCCGCCTGAGGCCGCAATGAAGGCGGCCCTGTTGAAGATCTCGGGTGCGTAGGCTTCGAAGAAGTACCACCACCAGAATAACGCGGGCGGATAGTAGATCGCGACACCACCGAGCTTGAACCAGGGCGTGCCGAGCTGCGCCTGATACCCAAGCTGCCAGGCAACATATTGGGTCGCAGCCCAGGTCGTGGCGATCACGATCAGAAGGACCACTGCGATTGGCCCCCAGAGGATTTTGGTCGCTGACATGCGTGATCTCTTTCCGTGGTTGTCAGAGGCCGAGGTCGCGCTTGCGGCCGACAGTGAGTTCTATGCCGCCGCTGACCTTGGTCATGCCGGCGACATGCTGACCGAGCTTGCGATCGAGGTCGCGCGACCACGGCACGAGCTGGAAGCCGAGACCGCTATCAATCATCGCGAAGCGGCCGGACGAGAGAGCAAGCCGCTGGCGCACGACGCCCTCGACGTGCTGGCCGGCTATCGTTTTCACATGCGGCAGACCGGTCTCGGCCGAAAGCTTCTCGCCGACGGCATCGAGCTCGCGGCGGCGGAGCGTGGCGAGGAGATCTCTTTGCATGATGATACGCTGGCCGTCGCGCCGGGCGCGTCCTTGATCGGCGAGAAGTTCGGCCCGCGCCTGCATGGCCTCGCGTACCTCGCGGCCAAAACCGGCCTCCGACAGCGGCATGGCATCGCGCTCGACTAGGCGATGATCGATCCAGGTAGCACCGGGTGCTGTGACCTGCGCTTGAAGGTCGAGATCGGACCGCAACGCAAGCACCAATGTCGGGCGTTGGTCGTGCGTGCCACTGAAGTGACGGACTTCAACAATGCCGCCATTTGCGGGAGCCAGATCGAAGGCTTCGACGCCCCGGAGGCGGACATGGTGAGCACGACCGTCGACCCCATCGATGACGGCGTAGGCCTCGCCGGTCAGCTCGTCGTGAAGGCCGCGATCGACAAGTCGCCCAATGATCGGCAAGCCGGAGGTTCCGCCGTCGACCGCATAATCGCCAACGCCGCGATCCTGGCCGCGCTCGGTGAAGGCGCGGTGCATCGTCTTGATGATATCGCCGCGCATGCCGAGATCGCGCAGAGTGCGTTCGGCTTCGAGACCAACGACCCATTCTCCAGAATTGCCCTGAATGGCGAGCCCTAACTTCTCGATATGCTGGAGCCGGCCGACCATGAGGCGCCGGAGCTCCGGATCAACTGTTGCGGATCGGTCTGGCCTGAGATCGACGTAGCCGGTCTCATCGGCTGCGCGCTGGATCTCTCGGTCGATCCGCGTCCAACGCTCGGCGGTGATTTCCTTTTCAAGTGCGCTGTGGATTTCGTGCTCCGGCTTCGGGCCGAGCTCGATATCGACGAGATCGTCGGCGCGGGAGCGCAGACCGCGGCTAATATAGTCGCGAGAGACGACGAGGTCGGCGCCGACCTCGTCGACGCCGCGCACGAGCAGATGCACATGCGGGTTGTCGGTGTTCCAGTGGTCGACGGCGATCCAGTCGAGGCGGGTACCAAGATCGGCTTCCATCTGGCGCGCCAGATCTCGGGTGAAGGCCTTGAGGTCGGTCATTTCGGCTGCGTCCTCCGGCGAGACGATGAAGCGGAAATGATGCCGGTCGTCCTTGCAGCGATTGGCGAAGGCGAGATCGTCGGCACGATCGGTGTTGGCGTCGAACATCATGCCCTTCTCTCCATCTCGGCTGACGCCCTCGCGCTTGAGATACGAGACATGGGCGGAGAACGGTGCTGAACGGAATGCCCGCCCCTGATGGCGGGCGATACGCGCCTTGATGACGACGCGGCGACGCGAGGAGAAGATGCGGGAGCGTCCGAAGACATTGCGCCCGCGTCCGAAGGTCGAGCGGCCGAGCCGGTTTCCCGCCTTGCTTAAGGGGGCGCCGCCGGAGATGTGGCCGGCGCGCTTGGCCGCGGTGAGGACCTGATTGACGAAGCTCTTGGTCCTCGGCGCCTTCGTCGAACGAATGCTCCCTGGCTGGATGCGGAAGTCGCGGTCACCCTCGCTCATGACTATGCCCGCGGTTGTGAGCGGAGGCTGGTCGTGCATCTCGAAGCATTGAAAACATTGGAACAATTCGGGCAGCATGCCCGCGACCGCCCGGCATGCACCGGAAAACGCAAGCCATGCCAATGGCTTAACGCATTTCGGGCATGCGCTTTTATCTCGCCGTCCTCTGTCGTTTCGTAAGCGTCCGGTCCCGACACCTCGTTGGCGTAGTGCAAAATCGCTGCATGTGGAGTTCCTTCGTAGCATGGAGGGTCTCCGGTGAATTTGAGACATTTCGAGAACACGGCGCGTAAGTCCTTCTGGGTGATTCATGTCGAAGCGTGGCGTCAGAGCGGGTTGGCGCGCACGACCTATTGCCGCCATCACCATCTCAACCGGCGTACGTTCGAGCGCTGGCTTGACCACCTGATGGGCAAGGAAGCAGCGCGCAAACATGCGGAATCGCAGGCACAATTGCGCCGAGAAGGGTGTCCGCAACAACGCCAGAAAGGGCCGCGCCGGCGTCAACGCCAACGTTTTGGCGTGAGCACGGATGTGCGCAATCGTGCGCTCCGGGCGTTCTGGGCAATGCATGTCGAGGCGATGAACTGGAGCGGCATGGGCGTTCGCGAATACGCCGCGGCACTGCAGCTTTCGCCCTACGCGCTGCGCCGTTGGCGTGACCGCTTGGAGGATGGCGAACTGGATATCGACTGGCGGGCACATCTTCATCCCTCCGCCCGCCCGACCGTTAGTGATATCACTAACGGCGCGACGTCCGAAAACAGCTTGACAGGGCGTCCAGATGACACTCCCGCCGCGCGCGGCCGCCGGTTCTTCACGGACGCACAGAAGCTCACCATCGTGCAAGAGAGTGAAGCTGCAGGTGCAACGGTCTCGGCTGTCGCGCGCCGGCATGGGATCGCGACCGGCATCCTGTTTCGCTGGCGCGCGGAATTCGGCGTGACGCAGAAGAAGCAAGCGAAACTGGCATCTGTGACGCTGGCAACGGACGCGGCAGCGGCACTCGCGCTGCAGAACCTTGTGCAGCCCCCTGACGGGATGATGGCAATCGAACTGCCGGATGGGCGGCGTGTCTTTGCACCTGCAGGCAGTGATCCTGTTGCAGTACGAGCGTTCGTCGACAGCGGAGGGACTGCATCATGATGATCGTTCCGGCGGGGGTGAAGGTGCATCTGGCGCTGGGTCACACCGACATGAGGAAAGGCCTCGACGGGCTCGCCATGCTGGTCCAGGCAACGCTGAAGCAGGACCCGTTCTCGGGTCATCTGTTTGCCTTCAGGGGAAAGAAGGCGTCGCTGCTCAAGATCCTGTTCTGGGACGGCAACGGGCTGTGTCTGTTCACCAAGCGGCTCGACCAGGGCAGCTTCGTGTGGCCACGTATGGCAGGTTATGACGGCTCGATCACATTGACGCCGGCACAGCTTGCCATGCTGATCGAGGGCATCGATTGGCGCGCCCCGGAGCGTGTCTGGAGACCGGCGCTGGCCGGCTGAAAACGGTCCGCCGATCGACACGGAAACCGCTGGAATCCTTGGGTTTTTGAGCGGTTCATGGTAGATTCGATCATGTTGATCGACCTCGACAATCTGCCGTCCGATCCAGCACTTTTGCAGCGTCTGCTGCGCGATATGGCAGCTGCCGTCGAGAGCCGTGATGGCGAGATCGAGCGCCTCCAATCGATCATCAAGAAGCTCCAGCGGGCGCAGTTCGGCCGGCGTTCCGAGCGCCTCGATCCCGACCAACTGGCGCTCGCACTGGAAGACCTCGATGCCGACATCGCCCGCATCCGGGAGAGCACACCGAGCATCCATCCACCGTTGGAGCGGCCATCCCACCGCAAGGCGCTGCCCGATCATCTGCCGCGTGAGGACGTACGGCTCGACATCGAAGAAGCGTATTGTGTGTGCTGTGGCGGCGCACTTCATGCGATCGGCGAGAGCGTCAGCGAGATGCTCGACTGGATCCCGGCCCAGCTTCGCGTGGTCCGCATCACGCGCCCGAAATACGCCTGCCGTGCCTGCGAGACGGTAGCGCAAGTGGCTGCGCCGGAGCGGTTGATCGCCGGCGGATTGGCAACGCCGGCACTTCTGGCGCAGGTTCTGGTCTCCAAATACTGCGATCACACGCCGCTCTACCGGCAATCGCAGATCTTCGCCCGGCATGGTGTCGATCTGGCGCGCTCGACGCTGGCTGGATGGGTCGGCGGCGCATGCTGGTGGCTGGAAGCTCTGCACGAGCGGCTGGTGAAGAACGTGTTCGCCTCCAACCATCTGTTCGCCGACGACACACCGGTGCCGGTGCTCGATCCGGGCCGTGGGCGCACCAAGACGGGGCGGTTGTGGGTCTATGCCCGTGAGCAGCGACCCTGGGCCGGACCCGAGCCGCCGGCAGCAGTCTACCTGTTTGCGCCGGACCGAAAGGCCGAGCGCCCGGTATCGCATCTTCAGCACTTCAAAGGCGTGCTGCATGTCGATGGTTATGCCGGCTTCGAACAGCTCGCTGCCCGTGGCGATATCGTTCTTGCCGCCTGCTGGGCGCATACGAGGCGCAAGTTCTATGACGTGGTCGAAGCGACCGGATCGCCCGTAGCGACTGAAGCCTTGCGCCGGATCGGTGAAATCTATGCCGTCGAGGCGGATGTGCGCGGACAGGCGCCGGCCCTTAGGCTTGCGGCGCGGCTGCAGCGATCGAAACCCGTTGTTGCCGCCTTCCATGCCTGGCTGGAAGCGCAGCTCCAGCACATCTCCGGACGCAGCACGCTTGCAGAAGCGGTCCGCTATGCGCTGTCGCGTTGGACCGGACTGACCCGCTTCCTCACCGATGGTCGTGTCGAGCTCGACACCAACCCGGTCGAGCGGGCCATCCGTCCCGTTGCGCTCGGCCGCAAGAACCACTTGTTCGCCGGCAGTGATGGTGGCGGTGACCGCTGGGCGATCGTCCGTTCTCTCATCGAAACTGCCAAGCTCAATGACGTTGAGCCCTACGCCTATCTCGCCGACGTACTGCAGCGCATGCTTGACGGGCATCCCGCCAGCGGCCTCGACGAACTCCTGCCATGGGCGTGGAAAGCGCAAAATCCCGTCAATAGCTGACATCACGTGCAGCCCCCGGACGCATACGTCGTTTCTCCAGCACCAACGCCGTACATTGCCCAGCGCTGCCGGATGCCCGCCACACACCGCCATTCTGCGACGACAGTCAAAACGGGTCTCCCATACCGGTGCGCGCGGCGAAGAGGCAGTTCGAGCGCGGCTTGATGGCAATGGCATCGGGCATAACGGAGCGCTCCGCGGCTGCACTATTCTCGCGCTCGAACGGCGTCGGCTCAGTGCCGGCGGCGGCTCGAACGAAAAGCGGCGAGCTGGGCCACGGCAGCGTTGCCGCACCGCCAGATGCCACCGGCGTCGACGCCCACTCGGTGAATGAACCGCCGTCGATCAGAGGGGAAAGTGTTTCGACATAGGCCAGGGTTTCGGCCGGTAAAGGGTGTCCGTTGAGATAGGCTTCGTAGCGTGCCGGCCCCGCATTATATGCGGCGAGGAAACCAGGAGAGCCGAAGCGATCGTGCATCTCACGCAGATAGGCGGTGCCCGCCAGGATGTTGTCGCGCGGATCGAACGGGTCCTGTCCGAGAAGCCATCGGGCGCGTAGCTCGTCCCAGGTACCAGGCATGATCTGCATCAGGCCAAGCGCGCCGGCGCTGGACACGGCGCGCTCGTCGCCTGCGCTTTCCTTGCCTAAGACGGCGTGTATCCAAGCAGCCGGAACTGCGAAGCGTCGAGAAGCTTCGGCGATGTGGGCGGCGTAAGGATCAGTGGGTACCGCGTTGGCTTGGGCGATGCACGGGCCGACCGAGCAGGCTGACAAAAGGAGGCCGGAAAGAAGACGAAGCGCGAACCGGCGAACCGGATGTCGCTGTCCGGCGACCGATCGGCTGCGCGTTGGGCGCAGCCGAGAAGCGATAGAAACGTTGCGGCAGGGCATGACTCAAGCCGTCTCGCTGCGGTCGCGTGGACGGCTCCAGTGCAACGACCATGCGGTTGCGTCGTCACTATTCCGGAAAAGGCGTGCGCGGATCGGTTCGTGGAAGGTCGGGTCGTCGAACTGCAACGAGACATACTCCCCTGCCTTCTCGCTGGCGCGTGTCCAGCCTGCGCCGATCTCCGGTCCGTCATCGGTGCCGCGCAGCACGCGATAGTCGGGTGTGTTGTCACCGTCGCCTGGCTCGCTCGGAACGATGGTGAGTTCGAGGTCGAGCGTGAATGTGTGGATGCGGCCTGAGAAGCTGCCTCCTTCGCGCATGAACTGTCCGATCTGTGGCATGGATAACTTCCTTGCTGGTTTGGCGGTGGTGGGAGTGGCGGCGAAACGTAAGCCGCCGCTGGCGCGCTCACCGCGTTGACGCGCGCCATTCGAAGCGGCCGTCACCTTCCTCGTCGGTCCAAAGAGGGATGGCGCGGCCGAAGATGCGGTCGAGGGAAGTCGGGCCGAAGTAGCGGCCGTCCAGGCTGTCGCGGACCTCCCAGTTCATGAGGAAGATTTCGCCGCTGGAGATGCTCAGGCATCCGCGCCAGGCCGGCAGTGGACGGCCCGCACGATCGTGCTCAAGCGCGGTTCCAGCCTCGATGCCGTCGACGGTGATGAGGACGTTTGTGCGGCAGACGGTTTGCCCGGAGACCGCGCGAACACGCTTGAGTAGCGGCAGGCCTTTCGGCAGATAGCCACGCGCGGCGAGGAAGGTCGCGAGAGGCTCCGGCGCATCGACGGCGACTAGATCCGTGACTTCGAGGGAGCTATTGAAATCGAGGGCGTAGAGGCCGATCGGTGCGCTGGCCGAGACGTTCCAGATCAGCCTGATCGGCATCGGCGCGAGCGCCGGATAGCCGACGCTTGCCGTCGCGAGTGCGGTCGTGAGGAGGATACCGAAACGGCTCATGGCTTCACCCTCAAGCGTTGAAGGAAGCCCCGATGCTGCTCGAGCGTGTACGACCGCGGCTCTAGGCCCGCTGTCATTCGGTTATGAATGTGTCGCCAGTGATCGGGCGATACGGCTTCGGGATCGATGCCCAGACGTTCAATTGCATCTATCGCCTGAAGCACGCGCTCGACCTTGGGCCAGCTATCGACCTTGAGCAGGATGTCGCCGCCTGGACGCACGAATGGCAGCGTCTGATAGGCTTCGCCGCGTGCGACCGCCCGAACAATATCGATCCTTGAGATCACTGTGCCGAAGTCATTGGAAGCCCAACGGACGAAGGCGAAGATCGTGCCGGGCTGGAAAAAGAGGAGGCGACGGCGGCGATCTATACGTTGTTCGTGTGCTGCCTGACCGAAGCGGATCCAGTACTCGATCTTCTTCTCGACAAAGGTCAGCTCGACATGGGTGAGGAGCGCGACGTTCATGACGCGCCCTCCACCAGCGTGGAGTGGTCGTCCTCATCCTTGCGACAGCAGGGGAGCGTTAGAAAGATTCTGAAAGAATCTGGGTTAGTGACGTTACGCCGACCGCAAGGCACTGAAAGACGGCGAGGAATCGTCAGTTCCAGTCCCTGATAGCACGAGGATCGGGTCCCCGATGGCACGATAGGGGCAGTCCCCAATAGCACGAGCGTATTCACAGCTTATCCCCGAAGCGCGCTGATGATTTCCGAGCCGGGCGCGGTGAGGCGGCAGGATTGGTGGCGACGAAGGTGAGGACATCCGGTCCGTCGACCTGGAGTTCGATGCCGAGGCGGTAGCCAGGCAGCGGTTGTCGTCGGGCAATGTCGCGCAGGTCGTATGCGAAGTGCTTGAGCGGTGAGAGGCTGCCGGACTTGTGGTGCAGATGGGCGAAGTCGAATCTCCAGCCGAAGCGCTGGTGTCCGCCATGCTTGCGCACGATGCGGTATAGCCAACGCTCGAGGCCTCCTGTCAGATCGAAATAAGCCCGGTCGATGGTGAGCACGAGCGCGTCGTCAAGGACGGCGCGATAGAACCAATCCGGCAAGATCAGTTCGACGCCGACTGGGCGTCCATCCCGGTCGGTCCGCTCTTGCCATTCATTCAGCCAGGAGAAGCGATGGCGCCGGCCCTCGGCTGGCTGACGGATGGAGGTCGCGATCGTGGTAGACTGGAGACGATCAAGCGCTGCTTTCAGGCGCTGATAGTCACGTGAGCTGACGCCGCGCCCGGTAAAGGTCAGGATCTCGTAGGGCGTCGCAGCCATCAGTCGTGATGTCCGAAGTCCGGCGTCACGGGCATTGACGATCTGGCTGGCGGCCCAGATCAGGATGTCTGCGTCCCAGATCGTTGCCATGCCATGATCCGGCACGGCTTCGACCCTGATGGTGATGCTGCCGGCCTTGAAGTCGATGGGTGCTGTCCGTTTGGACTTTGCGAGGGAAAAGAATGGATAGGCCATGAGATCCTGTGCATCGCGGGGAGCGAAGTCGCCTGGGAGCGCATGGAACAGATCAAGCTGTCCGCGCTCCGAAGGTGGACAAGTACGCGCCGTCAAGGGGAAGAGCCGAGCGATCAGCGGGCCAATCGGCCGGCATGTGCCGCGGGGATGAGAGAATGGCGTTTGGCGGGCAGGACGGTACCTCGCGGGTCGGAGGTCGAGGTCATGGCTCCGCGATTTGCCCAGGCCTGGAGATCGTCGATTGAGTAGACGACCCGGCCGCCGAGTTTGCGATAGCCTGGGCCCGTTCCGTAGGTGCGGTGCTTTTCGAGTGTCCTGGCCGACAGGCTCAGAAACGTGGCCGCTTCCTTGGTGCGCAGAAAGCGCGGTGGCAGCCCGGCGTTTCGACCGTTCATCGGGATATCTCCATCACATTGTGAAAGCCGCTGGGATCAAGCGGCGGACATGGGCGATGATGGAGAAGGGCTCCAGCGTTGTTCAGGTGCGGAATGGATGGAGCCTATTTCGCACGGACAGGCATATTGTCGCCGGACTTTGGCACCGGCTTCAGGCGTCGCGCCGTCGGAACCGCAGTAGCTTGCGGTAGCCGCCTTCAATCATTCTGTAGCCATCGCGTATGAGGCGCAGCGTTGTGTAACGAAATGGCGAATCTTGCCATTCCTCAGCGATGATGAAGCGGGGACCGAACAGGGCGTGGGCTATATCGAAATGGGAAGCCCCTTCGATTCGGCCGTCGAGAGCGCGAAGCATATGGCCGAGGCGAGTGCGTTGCGATGACGTCAGGCGTTTATCAGGCACTCTGCTTCCCTTGGACGATCTGATGAACCTATCCAGGGATGAAAGTCGTTCGGAGGCCTTGGCGTCGAGGGGTACTATCGCAGCCAGGGGATGGGTACAGTCAGTGCCGTAAAGCAGCGCGATCTGGTAGCTGTTTGCTGTCGAGAGGGTACGCAGGTGTTCACCGAGCTCGTCACGTTTTGAAACAGCTGGCGGCAAAGTGGCGACGACGTCCGCGTCGTCTGCCAGCAGCGGCGGCGTGTTGACGAGCAGGATAACACCCGGATCAACATCGGGTGTCCAGTAAACCGGCTGCTTGGTTGCCGGGCGATCAGGATTGGCTGGAAAATCGAAGCCCCCACTGCGACCGCAGTTCGTTCGGGGACATGGAATTCGGCGTGGAGTTTATTTGCTGCATGTCTGCGAATTCGCGCTGATAGGCTGGATTGCGGCGCAGGAATTCCCAGGCGAGGGCATCCGGAGTGACGTTGCTTATGAAATCGTAGGCCTGCGAGCTACGCCACTCAGACGAATCCGGCTTCATGCATCCTCCTGCAAAATTGCGGACCATCCCCGTAATGCAGTGGAAAAGCAGAGAGAATCCCGGAAAACCGGGATTGACCGGAAGTGATTGATGGGATGTGCGCCTACCTCAGGCTGTCGAATGAGGTCGGCGCCCGACCACCAAGTTTTTTCTTGAGGCTTTGTAATGTGCTGGCCAGTCAATTAGCCCCGACGTCGGTCACAAGCTTGAACAGGCAGTCACCGGGAGCGGCGAGGGCCGGTGCGCGGCGGCAGGCGACGAGGCCGGACTGCGCGAAACGGATTTCTTCAGGCTGTCTGGGGAGACCTTCGACTGGAAAAAGGAAGCCTCCGGATTGGCCGGCTTCGACAGAGTCGCCGAGTTCGACAGCAGGTTCGAAGATGCCATGAATGGGGGCATAGGTGAACGCGCCCCTCCCGGCGACCCGCATCAGCCGGACAGGCGACGCCGGTTTGGTTTCGGCATTGGGCAAGACGCCGATGTGCTTGAGGACGCGGTATATGCCCTGGCTGGCGATGGCCTCGCCAGCACTTGAGAAGGTGCCGCCTCCTCCCAACTCGGTTGTGAGGGTTGGAACGCCAAGAGCCTGGGCAACTGCAGAAAGAGTGGTTGCCCCTCCGCCACCGCTGCCGTCGCTAATGGATCCGATGGGAGCGCCGAAGACCTGCATGAGTTCCATGAGCCTTGCGGTGTCGGCTCCCGTTTTGCCAACGCGTATCAGGCAGCAGGAAAGATACGACAGGGATCTGCCGCCTGAATGCAGGTCAATGACGATGTCGGCCATCGAAAGCAGAACCGAGCTGACATAGTGGGCGATCATCTGGGTTGGGGTGCCGTTCGCCTCGCCCGGGAACAGGCGGTTGAGATTGCCTTCGTCGAGCGGGGAGAGGCGTCGCCCCGCAACGGCGGCGGGATAGTTCAGCGCAGGCAGGATGAGGATACGGCCGCGCACGTCGCGGGGTTCGACCTGACGAGCCAGCTTGCCCAGTGCCACCTGGCCCTCATACTCATCGCCATGATTGCCGGCGATCAAAAGTGCGGTCGGCCCGCCACCGTTCCTGATGCAGGTGATCGGGATGGGAATGACGCCATAGGCGGACTGGTCGGTCGAGAACGGCAGTCGCAGCCAGTCGTGCTGCTTGCCATCCCTGTTGAAGTCAAGAGTTGTCCATATGCGCGTCTCGCCCGCCGGCAGTATCTCCATGTCAGTGCAACAGCGTGTTGAGGAAGCTGCGGGCGCGGGGATGGCTGGGTGTCGAAAAGAACGCCACCGGCGAGGCCTGTTCGACAATGCTGCCCTGATCCATGAACACCACCTGGTCGGCAACTTCACGGGCAAAGCCCATCTCATGGGTGACGCAGATCATCGTCATGCCTTCGTGAGCCAGCCCGGTCATGACGTCGAGCACCTCCTTGACCATTTCGGGATCGAGCGCGGAGGTCGGCTCGTCGAACAGCATCAGCCGCGGGTTCATGCAAAGCGCACGCGCAATCGCCACCCGCTGCTGCTGTCCACCTGAGAGCTGTGCAGGGTATTTGTCGGCCTGTTCGGGAATGCGGACCTTTTCCAGGAAATGCCGCGCCAGGCTCTCGGCTTCGTTGCGTGGCATGGAGAGAACCCGGCGCAGCGCAAGCGTGCAGTTCGACAACACAGTCAGATGCGGAAACAGGTTGAAGCTCTGGAACACCATTCCGGTCTGCCGGCGGGCCAGGGCTGTCTCCCTGGCATTATCGCCCAGCCGGGTTGTTTCAAGCGTCACGGTTCCCTGCTGATATGCTTCAAGCCCATTGAGGCAGCGGATCAGGGTGGACTTTCCCGAACCGGAGGGTCCGCAGATCACAAAGCGGGAACCGCTTGGGATAGTGAGGTTGACCTCCTTCAACACATGGAAGGCGCTGTACCACTTGTTGAGCGAGGATATCTGGACGGCAGGTTTGTCGTCTGAATGGGTCATGGGGTCTCTCTACAGTTCGCTTGAAAGCAGCGAGCTAGGTGTCTGGTTTTGTGAGGACGTCATCGGCCGTCGGGCTACCGGTCGCTCGGCTACCTGGCTGTCGGCCCAAGCAGCCTGATCTCAAGCCGTTTGATGGCTTGCGAGAGGAGGAGTGCGAGACCGAGGAAGATCAGGCCGGCTACTGTCAGCGGCTCGGCGTAGCGGTAGGTGTCGGATGCGACGTCGAAGGCACGTCCGAGCATCTCCGGCACTGCAAGCACGGCCAGATAGGGTGTCGCCTTCAGGATCGAGACAAAATAGTTGCCCATGGGTGCTGCGATGTTGCGCAGCATCTGTGGGGCGATGACAAAGATGGTCATATCCATCCTGCCGAGACCCAGTGCCCTTGCGGCCTCTGCCTGGCCATTGGGGATGGCATCGATGCCAGCCTTGAACACCTCGGCGAGATAGCCGCTGTAATAGAGGCTGAGCCCGATCATGCCTGTGGCAAGCGCGCCAAGGCGAACGCCGTAGAAGGGCAGAATGAAATACAGGCAATAGAGCCAGACCAGCACCGGCGTCGCCCGGATGAAGTCGATCACGAAGCTGACGAAGAGACCGCCCCAGCCGCCAGAGCGGCGGACGAGCTCAAAGCCGAAGCCGATTGCGGAGGCGCCAACGCAGCTGACTGCTGCCACCAGCAACGTCATGCCGATGGCGCCAAGAATGGTTGGCGCGGTCGAAAGCGCAAAGGCGACATCAAACTGCACGACGCGCTTCCCTTGCCGGATTGATGCGCCGCTCCACCCAGCGCCCGAACAGGGCGACCGGATAGCAGACGATGAAGTAGGCAAGCAGCAGTGAGGTGTAGATCGGTACCGGGTCGTACTCGATCTGCGAGATCTCCTTGGCGCGGAAGGTCATGTCTGTGAGCGTGACCAGTGAGACAAGCGATGTCGCCTTCACCAGCTGGATGAGCTGGTTGATGAAGGTCGGGCTCATCGCCACCAGCGCCTGGGGCAGTTCGATGCGCAACAGGATGGTGGCACGCGACAGTCCCAATGCGTGGCCAGCTTCCTTCTGGCCACGGTCCAGGGCCTGCAGGCCAGCTCTGACGGCCTGGCTGGCATAACCGCCAATGTTGAGACCCAGCACCATGGCGCTGACGGTCATTGCCGACAGTGCCAGTCCGGCCAGGGGCAGGGCGTAATAGAACACGAACAGCAGGATGATGACGGCAGAGCTGCGCCAGAACTCGATGATCGACGTCACCACAAACCGTGCCGGGCCCGTGGTCATATATTGGGCGACGCCAAAGACGAGGCCGAAGGGGATGGCAAAGACAAGGCCGTAGAGCGTCACCAAGGCGGTGATGCGAAATCCCTGAAGGATGCCAAGCCATATCTCGAGGATGCTCATTTGCCAGCACCAGCCGTGCCACAGAGCTTCTCGACGGTGACGGTATCGGGCACGATCTCGGTCTCACCGAAGCCATATCTGGCCATGACCTTGGTGACCGTACCATCCTTCGTCAGGGCGACAAGCCGTTCATCCCACAACGCCCTCAGATCCTGGTCCTCGGTGCGAAAGGCGACAGCGGCATATGTGGCCTGTTCGTCTGTCGTCACGAAGGGTGTGGCACTCTCCAGTCCCTGAAGCTTCCCGCTCGAAAACAGCCCGATCGCGGTGGGAGAGGACAGCACCGTCACATCGATGCGGCCGGAGCGCAGGGCCGAGATGTTGGACTCAATGTCGGGAAACAGCAGCATGTTGCTCTCCGGCACGCCAGCTGCCGTCGCATTCCTGACCGATACACTGCCGCGCCCGGCACCCATGATGATCTCTTGGCTGACAATATCCTCAAAACCATGGATCTGTTTTGGATTACCAGTGAGCACGATGGCTGCGTCATGGACCTTGAGATCGGGAGCACCGAAGGCGACCTGCCGGCAGCGCTCCGGCGTGATGGAAAGACCCGACGCAACCGCATCGAAGCGGCCGGCCAGCAGCCCCGGGATCAGGGCGCCAAATTCGGTGACCCTGATGTCGATCTCCTTGACGCCAAGTTCGGCAAACGCGGCCTTGAGCAGATCAGGATGCCATCCCTTTGCCTCGCCGGTGGCTTCATCACGAAAGCCCCAAGGCGTCCGGTTGTGAATGCCGATGACGATCTTGCCTTCGCGCAGGACACGCTCCTTCGTCGTCTCGGCCCAAGCCGTGCCGCCAGGCATGACGAAGATCAGCACAAGCAATGCGCACCACATGAGTGCAAGCCGCAGGCGTTCAGAACTTCTGAAGGTCATTTCTCTCTCTCCCATTGTTGTAAAAGGTGCCTGCCCAACCGCCGATCCAGACACGCCTGATGCGTGGCCGCGTGGCATCGCCTGCTCGCCCTGCGATCCTGCTATGCGTTCAGCTTCGCCGTGGATGGCTTTCGCTGGCTATGGTGCCGTCTGACATGGATGCGCGAAGGTGGTTCGTCTCGCCGTCCAGGCCGCGATCCTCAGCGGGCTGGCGCCGGCTCTCCGCCGGCAGCGCGTCCGCGCCGCGGTCGCCCAATGCCTGGAGATCCGCCAGGACCGACTGAATTTGCGGCCAGGGGAATGCCGATGTGTCGCCCATGTTCTCGCCACCGCCGGCAATGATCTTCAGTTTGGCGATCACCCCGGCAAGTGACTGGGCGGAAGTGGCTGCAACAGCGTCGAGGATCTCTTCTTCAGCCTCAACGGCCTGTGCCTCGGCGGCACGGGCTCGTGAGTATCCGACCTCCTGGTCGAGCTCGTCCCAACGTGTCTGGTGATCCGCTGGCTGCGGTGCGATCTGCCGGTCGTTCTCAGGTCCACCACTGGGTTCAGAAGACCTCAGGGCATTCCTGATCCTTATCTCCAGACGCTGCTGCAGCCGGCACAAAACCACGGCCATGTGGTGTGCTTGTTCCCATTCCTGCAGCAGGACAACACAGGGGTCGATGGGCGCCCGTAAGCGCACAGCATGTACAATATCGCTAACTGCCCCATCGTCATCCACAGCACAGCTCTTCCTTCGTCCCCCTTGGATGACGAAAGGCAAAGCTGTGGTATTGTCGGAATCAGCCATGATCCGAGCTCCAACCAGCTTAGGTTTGGTCAGGCTGTATTCGGTGTTCCTGCACCGGATACAGCCGCAGTTCCTTTGATACCGCGAGAGTGAACTGCAGTCTCAAGTAACAGCTAGGTAGCACACGAGTTTAGATTGATCAATTCGAAATCAGATGATGCCAACGAAATCACGGGAGCCCAAATCCGTGCGGCCCGGGCGCTGGTGAATTGGAGCGCAAAAGAGCTTGCGAAGACTGCTGGTATTGGCGTTGCAACTGTGAGTCGAGCGGAAGTTGAAGATGGCACCACATCCCTCACTACGGCGAACGTGAGGGCCATTCGACAGGCATTGGAAGCCGCCGGCGTTGAGTTCGTTTCTAAAAACGGCGGCGGCGTGGGTGTTCGTTTTAGAACTTAGCGCTGAAGCGGTGACTCCTTTAACCCCGCTTCGGGTTGGAAGAGTTGGCGCATAGTCAGCACTCTCTGGCCACCAGCGCGCTCAAAGTGGTCAGTCAGCAATGCGCCCGCATCACGGACATTCGGGCCGCGCTGGCGATTTCCCATAAGCTGCCGGTCGTTGGCCAGGGCGTCGCCTTCAGAAGGGTCGTGGCTGCTCGCCACGAAGATAGGCCCAGAGCGGGATTCGTTTCGCCAGCACGTCGAACGTCGCTGTGGCAATGCCCAGCCGGATTCCATGCGGTTGTCTTGTGCAGCTTTTTCGCATGGCAACGTCACGTACTCCGGTTTATCTGCTAAGAATACTTGGGCAATAGCGAGGGGAGACGATGACACGCGGGAGCTTGACTCGAAGAGGCTTCTTGGTTGGTGCGCTTTGCATGCCGGCCATTCATGCGGCACGAGCAGACTGTTCAAACCCGACTTTACGATTACGTGTGCGACGGGAATTCCGATCATTCGATCCGGCAGATGCCCGCGGCGAGGACGGGATTATCACCCGAAACCTGCTTGCACCTTTGGTGCGTTTCGCCAAGCGTCAGGGCAGCGATCAGTGGCGGTGGGAGCGGCATCTCGTAGACAGCATCTCCGACTCCGACCCCAAGCGCTATACGTTTACCTTGAGAGATGAAGGCTGGCGCAACGCATCCTCGGTTTCCGCTGAAGACGTGGCGTTCTCCTTCGCGCGCATTGCCGGTCTCAATGGTGGCCTGAGAGACGCCAACAACCGGCAGAGCTGGGCTGGCCTGAAGTCGGTCGACATTTCCGGTCAAAGATCGGCTGCGATCGTTTTGGAATCCGAACGTCCCGACCTGCTCACGACAACGTTGCCCGGGGTTGCAGGCTGCGTCGTCAACAAAAGCTATGTGAGTGGGCTTTCTTCCGGCCGGTTCACGTTTGACCCAGGCCCCACCTCTGGCCGCTACGATCTTTGTGATGTTGTCCCCGGGGACTACGCGAAGCTGATCAAGGACCGAGACTGGAAAGGGGACGGGGTCGAGGTCGAAAGTGCAATCTTTCGGGTCATAAGGGACGATAAAGCGGCAAAGGAGATGTTTCTAGCCGGACAGATCGACGTCTACCGCCCCGATCTCGATGTCCTGAAGGTTGTTGTCGCGGAGGGGCAGCAGGTGACCCGCGCCGCAACCTCTCGCACCAGCATCCTTGTCCTCAACCAGGACGGCCCGCTCGCCAACTTCGAGCTGCGCCGGGCGATACAACTCGCCGTAAATCGGCGCGCCGTTGGCCTTGCGGCTTACCAGGATGAGGGAGCACAGGTCGCGACCGGGCTCATTCCTGAGGGTTGGACCGGCTGGAGCAACGAGCCGCTTGTGGCTTTCGACCCTGATGAGGCTGCGCGAATTGTGGCCGCCAACCCGCCGTCGGATACCTTGCGGATTGCTACCTTCGCGGATCAGACTTTGATGAGCATGGCGCTCCAGGTGCAACAGGATCTGACTCGGATCGGATTGCGGAGCGAGGTCATTCCGCCACCGCCGGATAATGGGGCCTGGCTGGCGATCGGCAACAAGACCGCAGATATCCTCGTCACATTGACCGCGCCGCAGACCTTCGGGGCTCTCCAGACGTTCAGCTTTTTCACCACGGCGTCGGGCCTTCGGTGGAACGCCAATCCCGAATTCGACAAGATGTTCGAGACTGCTGTGATGCAACCCAGCAGCGAGTTCCTTTTCAAGTTACAAAGTCTGCTAGTCAACAGCGGTGTCGTCGTCCCGATGGTCGACGACCATGCCACCTACGTGGTGAGTTCCAAGGTGACGTCAGCCTTCAATCCTGACGGCCAAGTCGGCGATCTCGGCTCCTGGGCCGTTGCCCCGTGAAAGCCACGGGTCTTGGTCTTTGCCTTGCGATGGGGCTTGCAGCAGCGGTGCAGGCCGCCCCCAGCGATTGCGCGCGGGGGCCTCTTGGCGCAAAACCGGCGAACCTCACCAGTATCCTCAAGGAGCACAGCCGGTGGCTGGCCACATGGGACAAACCCAACCCAAAGGGTCGGCAAGCCGACCTCAGCCATATCGATCTGAGCGGGGAAAAGTTTGCTGAGCTCGACCTCCGGCGTGCAAAGTTTGCCGGATCGAGACTACAGGGCGCGACGTTTGATAAAGCCAGGCTGGACGAGAGCGATCTCACCTGCGTCGAAGCGGAAGGGGCATCCTTTGCGAACGCGGACCTCTTTCTGGCAACGCTCGCCAACGCGTCCCTCGTGGGCACTGATTTCGCCGGCGGGAAACTCGGCGGCGCCAATCTCTCCGGTGTTAACCTCACCAACGCCAATCTCACCGATGTCGACTTGCGGCGGGCGGATCTGCAACGCGCGCGCCTGCGCAACACCCGCCTCGAGAGGGCAGCATTCGCAGACGTGAACCTGGCTGAAGCGGTGTGGCAGCCTATCGACCTGCCGGAAGTCGGCAGCATGGGGACCGCAAGAAACATAAAAACCTTGAAGTTTGATTTCGAGCAGGTCGATCGCGGTGGCTTGAGCCGCCTAGTCAAGGAACTGCGTGACGCCGGGTTGGACAGCCAAGCCAAAGAAGCCGCGCATGCACTCGAGCGCGCCACCGTAGGTGTGGACCTTAGAAATTGGAAACAACCCGTGAAGGCGCTTTGGGCTGCCATTCGAGCTCCGATCGGGTGGCTCACGGATTATGGGCTCGCCCTTGGCCAGGGCTTCCTGGTGCTCGTCTTGTGGAACGCCGCGTTCATGCCGTTGTACTACCGATACGGCTTCAGCCCAGCCATCGATCGCCCCTCGGGGATCGTACGGATTATTCCGGAAAAAACACTGCAATCCGGGCCGACAGGAGAGCGCTACACGACTGAAAGCATGGTGGTGCCGCTCGCGCCTCCCACTCGCCTTGGACGCGCGCTCTGGGCTTGCTCTTTTACGGCGATAGCCTCAGTGCGGTTCGGCATTGGCCAATTCAATATTCTCGCTTGGCTTGAGCGCTTTGTAAGTTGGTTTGCGGCCACGGGGTGGATCGGCTGGGCGGCTGACGTTCAATCCTTCGGAAGCGCGGTGCTTCTTGCAAGCCTGGTCTATGCCTACTGGTTGTAAGCGAGGACCGAGCATGTGATCAGCTGAGGAAGATTGCCATCGTATAGGCTGCGTCGAGGCCACATCCTTGGCACCTCGCGCAGCCGCACCATTCGTGGGGCTGTTGAGCAGTGAAGCAGTTGAGCCGCGACGCGCCCTCATCCCAGTCGTTCAAACGACCATCATGACCGCATTAAAGCAGACGACGACTGGATCCATAACTCCTCTTTGCGGTTCCCTGGCGCTGTGCAAGGCTATTGCTTGGGGGGAATCGATTTGACGAATCAAAGCCAGCGAAAGCATCCAATCAAGATTGCTAACCGAACACATGTCCTCACACGTGTTCGCAATCTATCCGACACGAACACACGCAATATCTTGAGGGGCATTTTCGCTCAAAGCGACGCTCCTGACGCTGTAGCCAAGGCGATCAATCTCGTAAGGAAAAGCGCGTCACCGGAGGACCTAGGGCGCATTACAGAGTTGTTGCTTGGGAAAGCTGGGGCATTTCCCTTCAGCAACATCGGTGCGAAATACCGCGACCTATTGCGTCCTCATCAGCTCAGACCGATGAGCGCAGAGAACGAGATACGCTTCGTCATGGGCCATCTGAATGGGTGGCCTGAAGAGACAATACAGGCTCTTGGCTCCATGGGCGTCCTTGCATCGCTGCCGGAAGCCGAAGCTTCAGATGCTTTGGGAGCACTTTATGCTTTCGCGCAACGGTGGGGAGCCTCGAATTTTCTCGCCAAGAAGATCGCCTATGTCGTGGCTACTTCCGAAACAGATGTTGCGACGGACGCAACATTTGAGCGCATCGCCGAATACCTGGAGCAGAATAGCTACTCTGCTCCTTACTTCTCGGCAATAGAGTGCGTGGATTCAAATTTCCCATATTTCTCGGGAATGAAGGGACGCATTCAGCTATACAGGAAGTATGTTTCTGATGACTTTCGGCAGCTGACGCCTCTTCACAATATTCTTGCATCCCCTGTTTCGGCAGGCGACGTAGCCGCATTTCTGCGGAAATCTCATTCCATGTCCTTGATTGATCAGGTGGCTAGCATCTTACAGGTGCTTCATCTTCGGGCGTATTGGCCAAGCCTTGCAACGTTGGTTTTTTCGTCAGCAACTCCAGAAATTGCTTCTGCGCTCAAGAAGGCTTGCAGCTTCTCGTTCAACGCGTGTTCCCTATACCGCGACACTCCTCCTGCGGAGGCAGATTTGGCGTTCTACCGCCGCAGTATGGCGTTTGTGGAATTTCGTGAGCCGGCCATATATCGCGCATCAGTTGATCGTATCGTGGGTCGCCGCCTACTCCCGGAGTGGGTGGATGATAGCGGTCCATACTTCGATCTGCCTACTCCCACGATTCAAGACCTAACAAAGGCGCTTCACGGTTTTCGAAACCCGACAGACTATCGCTCTTTTCAAAAAGCCGGGACGTTCCTGCGCACCGTACACTTCCTTCATTTGATCGAGATATCGCCGTTCTCAAGATTTAATTATCAACAGATTCGGTATATATTTGAGAATACAGCAGCCCTTGACTCATTGATGACTGAACAGGAGCTCGAACGACTTTACGCGACAGCAGATACAAGTTCACGATCATTGATATCAGTCCTAGCACTTGCTCTACATAAATCTCGATCTCAGGACGACGACGTCGATTTTAAGTTTCGATTCAACCTAGGAGATACAATCAACCAGCATTATCGAGGTGATGTGGTTGCATTTATCAATTCTCTGTTGATTTCAACGCCGGAGATAGCGAACTTTTTACTTTCGACTCTTGATAGGCACACGCTTCAGAAGCTTTATTGGATCATTGAGTCTGCAGATGAGGCAGATAGAATACGTCAGGAGATATTGCGATCTGTCGGACAAGCGAAGCAGGCTATTAACTACTTCGTCGAAGCCGATCAAATAGAGGCGCAGCGTCAAGTCTCGAAGCTTCGACAATATTTCGATGACAGCCGCGTTTATGTCGATGGTTCCGCCATGAAGAAATGGCTACAGGAGAACCCGTCGTCATATTCTCAGCAATACGTTCGACACATTGAACATGGAGCTGAGCCAAATGTACTTCGGATTTTTAGCGGCGGTGTGGAGCTGAGCAAGATTGGTGAAGTTCTTTCTGAAATACAGGTGAATTCTACATATGATTACATTCTTGTAGAAGCGGCGAAAATCGCGTTTAACGAATTCTGTAAGAACGCGCAGTTTGGTATCGAGTCATATTTGGGTCGTCGAATACGCCACAATACTCTTGCTGGAATGATGCGTGATGCGGTCGAAAGCGTCCGCGAAAAGCCTAGCTACTCGGTGATGCGATTCAATTCAGACTTTGAAGCCGCGTATCGAGACTGGCTAGCCGAGTATCAGTCTGGGATCGAATATATTAGGAAGGACTTGTTACAGTTTCGGTCACAGGCAAAGTCAAAAGGACTCTTCTCAACTGATATCCGAGATGACTTGTCGCCTGCTTCAAATTTGTCTCAATTACGTCGGCTTTCTGCGGCGGCGCGTAGTGGAGAGATTTTCAATGAACTAACGCTTCGATATTGTTGGGCCGAAATTCGCCCTCAGCTAGAAGCGGCAGCGCGCGAGCTCACGGTGAATGAACTTAACAAGGCAAATGACTCCATCGAGCGACATTTGGGTCGCTTTAATGAACAGCCATTTCGACAATACCGTACCGAACTTAGAAGCGCCGTGCACGATGTGTACATGAAACTGGGGAGCTGGTTTCGCGAGCCAGAGAGTGGCTTTGTCGCAGCGAGCACGCAGCAGCTGGGGGACCTCATTCTCCTTGAAGCTTCAAATAGTCGGATCGAAAAAGGCTTTCAAATCGAGTGGGGTGGATCGTTTGCTGGGCTAGAATTGGATGGACCGTCTGTTCATCGGTTATACGACTGTTTGTCTGTGCTGATCAGAAACGCGGCAAGATATCGACGGTCCGACACGCCGATTTCCATCACGGTTGACGGCGTTGTCGTAGAGCAGCAAAAAATCGGTCGCCTCACTGTGTCGGTTTGTTCCGAACTCCCCGCCGACGAGCGCGAACTGCACTTGCGGCGCCTTAGGGATTGCCTGGAAGCGGATGATGTGGGTGGCTTCATGATAAGAGAGGGCTTTTCAGGCATCAAGAAGCTCAGGTTCATAACTACAACTAGCGAATTGACCTCGACAGTTAGCCATAAGGTGGACGGCGACAAGCTAACGATATCGTTCGCTTTAACGGTGGAGATCGCGAATAATGCCCCTTGATGCGGTCCTCCTGGTCGAGGATGAAGCTCACAAGGTAAATGACCTGATTGGTCGCCTACGTGCTCATGGAGTAGCTGACTCCGCCGTTTGCACAGTGAGCAGCGTTCGAGACGCAGTTCTTCAGGTCATGTCGCGGACATTCGACCTAATCGTACTCGATATGGCTTTACCTACATTCACAAAATCCAGTGCGGCCGGCGGTAGCGGCGGAATTGCGCAGCCTGTGGGCGGGATCGAGGTACTCCGTGCGCTAAAGTCAAAGGGCGAACGATGTCCGATTGTGATTGTAACCCAATACCCAGAAGTTCTCATAAATGGGGTTAGCGTTCGCCTCAATCACCTGCCGAAGGTAATCGCTCGACACTATCAGCAAAATCTGCTTGGTGCGATCTTATATGCATATAAACAACCGGGGTGGCAGCAGGACTTCGACCATCTGATCAGGAGAGTATTGTGAAAATTGCTGTTTTCGAGGACAATACTGCTAAATTTGACCAAATCGTTGCAGTACTTCGTTCAAAAGGGGTAAAAGATACTGGCGTCGTTCGGATTGAGTACCTTTCTCAATTCCCGAAAATTGATGCTCTCCACATCGATCTGTGCATCATTGATATTAAAATGCCGCTGGTATCCAATGGCCCGTCCGCATCGACCGGCATCGAGGTTATCGAGATGCTTGCGAACAGTGGACATTCAAAAACACTTGCAATGGCGATTACCGCATTCAGCGACGACGCTGAATGCGTTCGCGATCGGTATTGGTCCCGGGGATGCCTGATATTTGATTTCTATAAACCCGAGCAGTGGTCCGACGCGCTGGACGTGTATCTAAACCAAGCTCGTGACAAGGGCCGTTACGACTTTCTCATTGTGACTGCTATTCAGCCCGAACGCGACGCTTTCCTAGCGTGCGGATTGTCCAATTTAGAGAGCGTCGACAGGCATGGAATAGATCATTGGGACGTCACTATCGGAGGCGCCAGCGGCACGATTGTGCTTCTTCCCAAAATGGGCCTCGTCAATGCGTCGGTCGTTACATCGCGACTTCTTGAACAATACTCCCCTAAGGCAATTGCAATGTCGGGAATATGTGCTGGCATAGGAGATAGTACGAAACTCGGTCAACTGTTGATTCCTGATACTTGTTTTGAGTACCAATCAGGAAAATGGCTCAATGAGGCTTTTCAGGCTGAGCCTTATCAGGTGAACATGAAGCCTTCTACTCGGACACTAATTGCGAAGCTAATCGAAGATAGCGCTCTGACGAACAAATTAGAGTTGGGGTTTAACGGCAAGAAGCGCCCAAGTGACATTACATCACCCAAATTAGCCACGTTCACGAGCGGCTCCGCCGTAATCGCAAGCACCAAACGCATCAATAGTGTTAAACGACAGCATCGAAAAGTCTCAGGATTGGACATGGAAGTATACGGATTTATGAGATCCGTTGAGTTATCCGGTCAGGATATACATACTTTTAGCGCGAAAGCTGTCGTTGATCGCGCCGACGTGAGCAAAGGCGACGAATTGCATGAATACGGCTGCCACATCGCGGCACGCTTCACTGTTGAAGTGATCAGCAAGCTACTTTTGTTGCCCCATTAAGATGGTGACGGAAGCAATGACAGTTTGTGATGCACTCGTCCCGAAAGCTGACGGTCCGCCGTCGGCCCCGGAACTGCCGCTCGATTGATTTCCGAGTTGCAGCTTGGGGGCGAACGTCAATGCCAGGGGTGGGGTTGTTTGCGGGCTGGCAGCTTTTGGGTCGATGTTAGCGATTTCGGGACAGTAGCCTGTGAGGTGTCGAGCGAGACCTTGCTAACGTGCACGATCTCCAAACGAAACGGACACATGCGCCTAGAGCGCATCCTGTTTAATCTGGGTCATAGCCGGCTGCCTTGAAGTAGTTGGCGCATTCTGCGGGGGTGAAGAGTTCGATGACCGATCCGACCGCGTCCCACAGTGCCGCGATCGTTCTCTCGGCCTTTGCGCGCAGCAGAGCCTTGAGCTTCGAGAATGCGTTCTCGATGGGGTTGAAGTCGGGACTGTAGGGCGGCAGGTAGAGCAGTCTCGCGCCGGCAGCCTCGATCGCATCGCCAATGCCGGCAGCCTTGTGAGCGGGCAGATTGTCCATGATGACGACATCGCCGGGCTTGAGCGTCGGGACCAGTACTTGCTCGACATAGGCGAGGAACACGTTGCCGTTCATGGCGCCGTCGTAGACGAAGGGCGCGGTCATGCCTGTCAGCCGCAGCGCTCCGGTGAAGGTGGTGGTCTTCCAGTGGCCATGCGGCACACCGGCACGGCAACGCTCGCCGCGTGGCGCTCTTCCGCGCAGGCGGGCCATCTTGGTCGATAGTCCGGTTTCATCAATGAACACCAACTGCGCCGGCTCGAGGTCGAGTTGGCCGTCGAACCAGGCACGGCGGCGCATCAGGATGTCGGGGCGGTCCTGCTCCAATGCGTGCGCGGACTTTTTTTATACGTCCAGCCGCGCCGGCCAAGCCAGGCGCTCAGCGCGCTGCGGCTGATCCGCACCGACTGTTCCCCCTCCAGGCGAGCCACCATCTCGTTGAGCGTGATGTCCTTGTGCTCCTCGATCATCCCGACGATGAAGCCTTCATGCGCGTCGAGACTGGAAGCGCGGCGGCGGCCCTGCGGCCGCGGCGCCAGTTCGCCGATCTTCGCCCGCGCAATCCAGCGGATCGCACTCGATACGCCCACCCCGAACCGCGCCGCCGCCTTGCGCGCCGACATGCCTTCGTCTGAAGCCTTCAAGACCCGCAACCGAAGATCTCCGCTCAGTGCCTTCCCCATACTCCACCTCCATCGAGATAGATGTTGAATCAGCACCGAACGCGCCCGTCACTTCACAATCGATTCATCGATTGCGGGACGTGCTCTAGCTACTCCGATTCACGATACGGCGCTTCCATTCCAGTGGGTTAAACTGTGATCCGACGCTCGAATGTGGTAGGCGCGCGCTGGTCAGTTCACTTCGTCAGTCCGGAGCCATCCCTTGGATATTGCGGTTATCGGGCCTGAGAAATTCGCCTTCCAGGACATGGCGACCATCGACGTGGCACTGCGCTACCGAGCTTTCGGTCCGTTTTCCCTTATCCCGGAAAAAAGTGGCGGTGAGGACGCCAATCTGGAGTGGACCGACGGATCCGGCCAAACCCTGGAAGTCCAGGTGAAAGGCGCGGCGGGCACTGTGGGAGTTGCCGAACTTGTCGCGTATCTCACCCACTACCCCAGCCGCAGAGCGAAAGGCTCATTGATCGAACGATTGATGGACGATCCCGGATGCCACGCACTCTTCGTACTTTCGGCCCGTTGCAAGGATGAAATGTCCGAGCTTCTCGTCGAAGGGCCGGTCTTGGGCAAGCCTGCTACTCGACCGGTGGCGGGAACGCTCGTGTCTGCCTTGCGAAACGAGGTGAGCCGACAGTCCGCAGCGAAGCCGCCCAAAAAAGCCAGCAACCTTGCCCTGGAACGGTTGAATGACATGGGAGCACTTTCCCGCAGGCCTTTGTCCGACTTCGAGAGCGCTCTTGCGAAGATCGGGCTCGTCGAGAAGGAAACGGCGGAGACGATCGAAGTACGGCTGCACTCGGCGTTGCGGGCGGAGCGGTTCGACACACTCGCCATACGCGGGATCCTTGCCAGGCTGACGGATCTTTTGGCAGAGGCCAAACGGTCCCAGATGGATGCCTTCGGCCCTATGCTGGCCGAGTTGA
This sequence comes from Aminobacter sp. NyZ550, assembly GCF_025628925.2. Taxonomy (NCBI): domain Bacteria; kingdom Pseudomonadati; phylum Pseudomonadota; class Alphaproteobacteria; order Hyphomicrobiales; family Phyllobacteriaceae; genus Aminobacter; species Aminobacter sp. NyZ550. Next base: position 5,069,479 of record NZ_CP114190.1, on the reverse strand, counting down.
CGCTTCGCGCCCCTACCACGCTGAAGCCGATAGGGTATCTGGACCGTGGAATAGAGCCCGCACTGGAGAAAGCACTTTTGCAGTCGAGCCTGCTTGCTCTCGTGGGGCCTCCGAGAGCCGGCAAGAGCTGGACGGCAAAGGCTATCGCCGGAAGGCTGCAGGAGGTCGGTTTTGAGGTCCGCCAGGGCGGGCAAGTGGATGAAGCGGAACGCTTCCTGACCGACGCGGTAGGCGCCGAGCGTCTCTACGTTCTGGATGACCCGCTAGGCTCGCGCGAGCCGGTCCCGGATGCCAACGCGCGGTTGGCTGCGTTAAGTGCGCTGGCGGCCAAGATCCCGGGCAACCGCCGTCTGATCGTTGCGCAGTCCGAGCACGTACTTCTCCAGACGACGGGGATGCAGTCCCTTGCAAACCACAGGCTCGGCGGCAAGCCGTGGACCCGCCTGGAGCCACTGTCGGCCGAGCGGGCCAAAGGTGTGTGGGAAGCGGCGGCGAACGACCAGGGTCTGGCTGCAGAAGTCATCGCCCGGGTTAACGGTCTGATCGAAACCGACCCGAACATGCGGGACCCCGGTGCACTGAGCTATCTCGCCCAAACCTGGATCGAACTCCATGCGCTGCCGCTGGACGAGGAAATCCGGTTGCAGGCTAGTCGAGACGCTTCGGACTTCGCGAGGGCACTCGCCACGCAGGTCCGCGGTGCTCGTGAGGTGCTCACCGCATCGGCTCTCGCCACGTCGGCATCGATCGGCGTAGCCGATGGCGAACTGGCTTTCATTATCGACGGCGGCTCCGATAGACCCGGACTTGCGGGCGAATTCTCGGTCTATACTGTAGGCGACGATGACCCCAAGCCGCCGCCGGTCTACGACACGCCCCGCACGATCGGGGAAGTCAGGGGTCAAGCCCTCGACACCCTGTGGCGCCGCCGGGTTGTGGAGCGCATCGACAGCCGATTCAATTTTACTCATCCGTACCTACGGGCGGGCGCGCAGACCCTGACTACGCCTGAGATCGAAACAGACAGCGAGCTGATCGTCGAGCAGACCGAACGGGCCATAGCGTGCGTATCACCCGCAACGTCCCTGGCCGCTTCCCGGAACCTGCGTTGGCTGCGCCTTGCGCTGGGAGCAGGCTACCAGAGCCGCGTCTTCGAAATTGCAGAAACGGGTCTCCGCTCATTGTTCCCGGCCACCCGGGACAGCTGCTTCGAGTTTCTTCTGGAACTAATCGATCAGCTTCCCCAGAAAACGCGCGATAGGGTCCCGATCTGGTCACGTCGGGTCTCAATTGACCTGGGTGACATAGACGTCCGGAGCGGCGTCGCATTCATATCCAGTCAACCCGACTGGTTCCACGAGCCTGCCCCTCTGGCGGAGGTACAGCCATACCTCGATGCCATCGAACGGGGGGAGATCATAGCCCTCGATATCTCCCTGTCCAAGCGGCTGCTACTCGCGTTGGCAACCGAGCCGGCAGCCTTGGGTGCCGCGACAGTACGTCGGTTCCTGCGCGCGGACGAAGCAGTAATCCGGGCGGCGGCCGCCCGAACCTGGAGTCAGATCGACCGCCATGACGACGGCGACATCCTCGATCGGATCCGGAGCGACGGGGCACCGGCAGTCGGTGCAGCCGTTCTCCAGGCATTGGTGGATGGCTGGCGGGAGCTGCCGCCGAACCGGCGGGACATAATGATTTCCATTGTCAGGGATCACGCCCGTTCGGCGGGTACCGCAAGCACGCTTTTCACACGCCTCGTGCGCTTCGGCAGGGAAGACGACTACGGGGGCGAGCCTCCCTGGATGGTTTTCGGTGCCATCATGCCCGCCGTTATCGACAACTTGCCCATCAGTGTCTCGTTTTCAGACGGTCGGCTCCCGCTTTCTGTCGAACAGGCGATTGCCGCCTTGAGCCCTACGGAGGTCTTGCCGACCTTGAAGTCATGGGCCAAACGAGTGTTGGCTAGGCTAGATCGCTTTATCCTCAGTGAATTCGAACTTGCTATCGTGGACCCGCTACTGGACGTGGCGCCCGAGAACGAGAGGCTCCCTATCCTGCGGGACCTGTTTGCCGTGCAGGATACCGGCGCCAGGGTCGTGATGACGAAGTGGCTATCGGCGCGGTGGGACGAGCTGGCCGAGGAAGAGCGGGATTTGCTCAGGGACGCCTTGTCCGAACCCCGAAATGATGTCCGCTGGCTTCGGGCAACCGTCCTGACCCTCGCCGCACCGCCCGGCGAGCTCGTCGAGCACCTTACCGGAGCACCCAGGACGCTGCAGGGCGAGCCGGCGGACGTGGAGAGAGCACTCGGCTCTGACCTATTCGCTGCTTGCGCCCACATGTTCATGGGCTGGCCGCAGCCTTTGTGGTGGTATGCGACGCATCACTCGAGCAACGGTGATTGGAAGCGCCTGATAAGGCTTCTGGCTAGATCCCCGAACCATCCGCTCCATGCGGCGGCGTTCTACGAGGTAGCGAACTTCGACTCGGAGGAGTTGGCCGACGTGATCGCGGGATTACCGGACGATCAACTGGAAAAGGCCTTCCGGCGGCTGCTGGACTTCAAGATAGCACGGGTCGGTGACTGGCGTTCCCGAGCATGGGCGACATTGTTCGTACGTGCCAAGCAGCTGGGCTTGCTGGATCGCTTCCTCGCCGAGATCGAACCGGTGTTGGAAGGAATCCTGGAATGGGTTAGTGACATCCGACCCTGGTTGGGCAAGGGCGACTTGTCCGCCCGCGTCCTCAGCATGCTGCCGGACGACGTGAATGCTTTGATGAAGTTGCGTGACCTCGCTTCCGTAAATCAAGCCATGCAAGAGCAGGTCGGCGAACTTGCCGGAGTCATGCAGGAGCGCTCTCGGCTGATCTTCGGCGGCATGTGTGCCAAGCTGCTTGCCGAAATTAGTCTTGAACCACCGCGCATCCACGGTACTTGGTCGGAGATCGAAGACACCTTCAGGCGGCTTAACGCCTCCCCCGAAACACTGGCTCAGGTCGCCGTATTACGTCTGGCCAGCTTGGATGCCCATAAGGCGGTCCAGGATCGTTTCGCGGGTGAACCCGCGGCTGTCGTACTCGAAGGTTGGATAGATCAGGGTCGTCTCGTCTCGCCGGCCTAGTGAACAGGCCCGGGCTTCGTCAGAAGACCTGCATCATCCGGCACGCGCTTAATTTTCGGGAGGCAAGAAGTCCAAGCCTATAGCCAACCATCTGGCGTGTATCGAATGCATTCCACATGACAGCTTTCGGGTTCTTAATTTTGATGCAGAGGCGGCGGCAATGGGGTCGGACGCAGACCGGCAGCTTACCGCTTGCCGCTCCCCAGAACCGGACAGTCCGATGTCGGCACCCCTAGACGGACGTCCCAGTCCGCGAAGCGTCGCGGATTGGAGGACCAACGGCCGGTACGCCTGTACAGTGCTGGCGCAAAAGGAAGCAGCGCATAAAGCGAAGACATTGGCACGTCTGACAGGACAACAATGCCGGGATGATGTCGGAGCAAATTCGCGGCCACTTCGATCGGTTAGCAAGGCGACCTAAGGAGGTTCAGCATAGCGCCCCGTAGGAGGAACCGGGACTGATCGCCTCCGACGAATGGTCAGCTGGCATCAGCAAGGCCTTCACATTTACTGAGAGTCCCGGCGTAAGGCCGCAGGTGTCAAAGTCAATACCAGTATCCTGGAAGTGACGTACTGGAGCAGCAGTCCCATCATTCGAACAGAGTCTGGTTGTTCGGAGACAGGGCTATGGCAGACGCCGCCGACGATCGCCGATTGGGACTGGGAACGCTGGCCGATGGGCATGCGATCGCGCATCACGGCGAGCTCCTGCAGGGGGTATTTGAGGACGATCATGGGCGCTTGCACCGTGGCCTGGTGACTCTTCCAATTGATAGCCTTCGGTCCACTGCCTGGATCGTGCTCGATGAGAGCGGCAATCTCGGTGTCGAGCCGCCCAGCCGGGAAAAGGCGTTACGTGCTGCGCAACTGGCGTTGGCGCATCTCGGGTATCCATTCCTTGGGGGGCGTCTCAAGATCGAGAGCGATATTCCGGTGGGGCATGGCTATGGCTCGTCCACGGCCGATGTCATTGCCTCAATGCGAGCGGTGGCAGCTGCCTTGGGCGCGAGATTGCTGCCTTCGACGAGCAGTCGGTTGGCGGTCGCCGCGGAAGTCGCATCAGATGCGATCGCGTTTGAAACTGAGGCGTTGCTATTCGCGCAACGGGAAGGGGTGGTGCTCGAGTACTTCGGCGGTTCGTTGCCGCCATTTGTCCTCGTAGGTTTCAAGGGAGACGCTGCTGCTGGTGTCGATACGCTCGAACTGGTTCCGGCACGGTACAGCCCCGAGGAAATCCAGCTCTTCCGCGTTCTTCGAGGAATGGTTGGACGCTCCGTGCGCTATCAGGATGCGCGCCTGCTTGGCCAGGCGGCGACAATGAGCGCCCGCATCAGCCAGCGACACCTCCCCAAGCCATATTTCGACGTCGTCGTCGATATCGCAGCTCACCATCATGCTTGCGGGATCCAGGTGGCGCATAGCGGATCCCTTTTCGGGCTTATGCTCGATGCCCAATCAGCCAGTCGCGAGAGTATTCATACAATCATCGCAGCATTGGAGAACCGCGGATTCCAGGACATCGGCATCTTCCCAATCAATGTGGAGGAGGGCACTCATGTCCTTTGAGGTCGACTACTTCAGGGCGCTGGAAACGCCGCGTCTTGCCCGGCTTGGCCCAAACGTCGTTGCGGCGGCGTTCCCTTTGATGAAGCTGATGCCAGCTCGCTTCATCCTCGATCTGGCCGAGAAGTCGGGAGAGCTGAAGGCCGGCGCCCACGTTGTCGAGACAACCTCGGGCACGTTCGGCATGGCCGTAGCCCTTCTCGCCGCAGCGCGTGGATTCCAGCTCACTTTGGTAACCGCGGCGACGTTGATCGACCAAGCTTATCAGGAAAGGCTGGAACGATTGGGCGCGAAGGTGGTCGCACTTGCGGACGAGCGGGGCGATGGGAACCAGACTGGCAGATTGGCATATCTCAGGGCGGTCATGGACAATGAGCCGGACACTTTCTGGACGCGCCAGTACGACAGTCCGGGCAACTGGCAATCCTATGCCCGCCTTGCAGAACTGTTCGTTCGTTCAATGGGCCAGGTTGATTGGCTTGTCGGCTGCATTGGCACCGGCGGCTCGCTGTGCGGAACCGGTACTTTCCTGCGCCAGGTTTATCCGCATCTGAAGATTGCCGCTGTCGACACCCATCGTAGCGTGCTTTTCGGGCAGCCCTTGGGCAAGCGAATGCTGCGCGGGCTTGGCAACAGTGTCATTCCGGCAAATGTCCGGCATCATCTGGTCGACGAAGTACACTGGGTTGGTGCCTATGCGGCCTATCATTCCGCCCATTCGCTCTTTCGCAATAAGGGGATATTTATGGGGCCGACGAGCGGAGCCGCGGCTCTCGTCGGCGAATGGATCGGCCGAAGCAACCCGGGTTCAGCAGTCGCGGTCATTATGCCCGACGAAGGGCATCGTCATGCCAACACGGTCTATGACGACAAATGGTTGGCAGCGCTCCCAGGTTGGCCGTGTGCACCCGTTCGCGAACCCGAAACCCTTGTTGCAATCGAGCCGCGTGACGAATGGGAGTGGACCAGGTTCGAGTGGTCGAGGAGGTTGCTGGCCGAAGTTCCGCAGCCAGTAGCGACAAGCTAAATCAGCCCCACTGATAGCGGGCAAGCCTCAGGCTGTGCTCCGCTCGGTAGGAACTGTTCCACTTACCCACTGCCATCCAACTTCCACGTGGTGGGCTGTCTTGTTGAATGGAACATTCGCCGAGGGGGCATTTGAAGCTGCCCGGAAGCCGTATGTCGTGGCTGCTGGAGAATATTGCCGGCGAACTATTTGTTGCCATCCCCGCTCAATGCAAGTTCGGCAAGTTCCCGCGATGAACCTTCGTAATGCATTTGGTCTGAACCTGCAGCGACTGCGTCGCAAACGCGGGTTGTCTCAAGAGCAACTGGCTCATCTTGCCGGATGCGCTCGAGCCTATCTCAGCGGGGCAGAAGCTGGGCGCCGCAATGCAACTCTCGATATGGTGGAGGCGCTGGCAACGGTGCTGGAGGTAGAACCTGCGGACTTGCTGAAGCATCCGGCAGCGGGACGGGAAACGAGATAGTTGTTGGGTCGATGATAATTGAACCTCCCGCGGAATGGGTTAGACACGCTGGTCAAGAAGATTGCTGGACGACGCTTTGCCGCCGCTCGAGCACTGCTGAACATCTGCAATCGGAAGTCTATCAAGTCTCAGGCAGCAGCCGGTTCTGTGGCATGTCTCCTGGTTGCCCACTGCCATGCGGCCTCGACACTCTCAAATGGAGCTGGGGTGGCGGCCGGATTTGCTGAAATGTCGAGGTCCTTCAGGCCGGTGGCAGTCACAACTGCCACCACCCGATCCCCCGGCGCTATGATCTGCCGATCGCGCAAATCCTGGATTGCGACCAGAGGCGCGACCGAAGCCAGTTCTACGAAGAGACCTTCTCTGGCAGCCAACGCCTTTTGCATGCGGATGAGCTTCTCGTTGGATACGCAGACAGCATGGCCCCCGGTGTCGCGCAGTGCCTTCACCGCCTGGTATGTGCTGCGCGTCGTGCCGATCGAGAGAGCAATTGTTTCGAAGGAAGGTTCCTGCTCCTCGATACGGTCAAAGCCATTCTCGAGGGCTTTTGAAAGCGAGCCATGCACTTCGGCAGCAACCAGCCTTGGTACTCGTGCGATCGTTCCCCTCCTATGCAGGTCGTGGAAGCCTGCCGCTACTCCTGCGAGGGCGTCCCCATAGCAGACTGGAAGCACACACCAGTCAGGCAGATGACCGTCCGCCTGCTCCGCAATCTCATAGGCGATCGTTTTGTAACCTTCGATGCCAAGCGGGTGACTGCCGACGACGGGGTGCTGATAGGGGGAGGTAACAAACCAACCGAGACGATCGGCAGCCTTCTCAAGAAGTTTCCACCTGTCGCTCTTGTCGGCCATCGGGATAACGGAAGCCCCATAGGCATGAATCTGCGACAACATCGGACCAGCGGCTCCGGCAAATGTCGCGACAACACAGCCGAGCCCAGACTTGGCCGCGTAGGCTGCCAGCGATGCGCCTGCATTGCCTGATGACGCTGTCGCCAGCACCCGAGCCCCTTGACCGCGCGCCATCGACACCGCGACTGTGGAAAATCGATCCTTGTGAGATCCGGTCGGATTGCGCCCCTCATCCTTGATAAAGAGCTGAGGGACGCCCAAAACTTCCCCAAGGCGCTCTGCTGGCAGCAGTGGGGTCAAACCTTCTCCCAAGGACACCACCGGACCACTCGGGCGCGGCAGAAATGATCCGTAACGCCAAAGGGAACTGCGGAGAACGCCCCCATCGGCCTGGTCGTCAACCGCATCTGCACCGCGCGTATAGATCGGCTGGAGGTTTGCCGGGGCTTGTTCAACGCACCTGGGACAGCCTCTGGAATCTATCCTGATGTCGCTTGCATGTTCGGAGCCACATCGGATGCAGCTGTATCCGGAAATAGTCGCCATGTGGTCGAAAGCTCCGTCTACGCAATATTGGTCTGTCGAACGGCATGATTGTAGAGAAGGCCTTCCGAATGCTGCTTGTGGCATCAGGCTGCTAGCGACTATCCGGACGCCTTCGGGTCCTTGTCTCGGGTCTGGTTTCCGCAGCCGATCAAACAGCATATACCGCGCGTGTCAATGAAAATGTGCACTATAGTGCGTTGCATTATAGTGCGCATTCGGCAAGATCACGCGATGAACCTTCGCAAGATATTCGGTCTGAATCTGCAACGGCTACGCCGGGAACGGCGGTTGTCGCAAGAGCAACTGGCTCACCTCGCCGGATGCGCCCGTGCCTACCTCAGCGGTGCTGAAGCGGGGCGCCGCAATGCGACGCTCGACATGTTGGAGGCGCTGGCCACGGTGCTGGAGGTGGAGCCTGCGGAGCTTCTGAAGGATCCGGAAACCAGGTCGGAACCGAGATAGCGCGGTCCTCAGGCGGGCATTTAGGCGAAATGCTTTCAAAGCGCTGACAAATGAAAACTACAGTTAGCAATCTGCATGCGAAACGCCGAATCCGCCTGACTAGGCTGACCGGCCCTGCCATCATCGATGCGGGCTGGTCGCATAGTCGGCGGTTTTGGAGCGCGGGTGATGAACCCCAGTATGTTCGCAATGCTTACAGGCGCGCTCGCGAGAATTGATGCCGCAGTTACGCCAGCGGACGTTTTGAAAGAACTGCTCAGCATCTTGCGGCCTTTCGGCTTTCGTCATCTGCTCATAACAGGCCTGCCTCCGCCGCAGCGTGGGCCGTGGCAGCGCGAAATCCTCTATGACGGCTGGCCAATAGAATGGCTCAAGCATTACCTTGCCAGCGAGCATTTCACCCAGGATCCGTGCGCCTCACGCAGCCGCTTGGTCGGCCAGCCCTTTGTCTGGCATGACCTGTTGCCCAAAGAGATGACCGCTGGACAACTGCGGGTCATGGGCGAGGCCGCAGAATTCGGACTGAGGAATGGCTTGTGTGTTCCTGTCCATGAGCCTCGAAGAGCTCCTTCGGTCGTGACCGCTGCGGGCGAACATATCGAGGTTTTGCCCGAAGACATTCCAATCCTTGAAACGGTGTGCGTGCATGCCTACCGAGCGCTTCGCCGGCTGCGTGACCAAGTTGAGCAATCACGTCAGATCACCCTGACCGATCGAGAGCGAGAAGTTCTGACATGGATCGCAGCCGGCAAGGCAGCTGAGGACGTAGCTTGCATTCTTGGGATTTCGCGGTTCACGGTCGAGCGACATCTGAGCAACGTCAGAGATAAGTGCGACGCGGTGAATACGATCCAGGCGGCAATGGAAGCCGTGCGGCGAGGGGAAATCTATCCCTGACAATACCAGAAAACCGGAATAGTCGGGCCTTGCCAGCCTAGGCTACGCGTCGTCATGTGCGTACCCCGTTCAAACTGCATATCGTCGATTGGTCAAACCGTCAGACGTATCAAGATCATCTCGAACGCTATTTTCGCATTCGATATGAAATCTACGTCATTGGCCGAAACTGGCAGGAAATCGACAGGCCGGTTCCATTGGAGATCGACGCGTTCGATACCAGGGACGCGATCTATCTGCTTGGAATTGCCGGCAGTGGAAACATAGTCGCTGGGTCTCGTCTGGTGCCGACGACGAAACCGCATTTGCTTTCGGATGTTTTCCCAATGCTTGCCAGAGGTGCGCCGCCGAGAGACGCCGATCTCTATGAGTGGACTAGATTTTTTGTCGTTCCATCCTTGCGAATGACGGGTGGATCGTCACAAGCAGCTGGCCTCGTATTGTGCGGGCTTCTCGAAGCATGCCTGAGGTTAGGGATAGGCAAGCTGAGTGTCGTGTGTGAGGACTTTTGGCCGGCACGACTGGAGCAGCTTGGCTGGTCGGTTACCCGCCTTGGCGAGGTCCTTGATCATCCTCACGGCAGGATCGTTGCTCTTCTGATCGATGTCGACGGAGGCGCACTGCAGTCCACTCGCGTTGCCTACGGGCTTGGGAACACGAGCGCGCTGGCCGGTGCAGGCGCATGAAGATCGCTCTCAAACTGCTCCAGATCGATGAGGTTGCTTCGGTGACGGGCATCGAACTGGATGAGCACGACGAAGATCTCGCTGGCGGCAGCATGGCAACGATCTACAAGAGCCTGAGGCGGCGGCCCGAACCAAGTTTGTGCCATCCATTCCTCGTGACGGTGGACTGCGCGACAGTGGGGTTCCTGATGCTGCGAGAGGGATCAGCGCTGCCGTACTGGGCAAACCCTGGTTCAATCAGCCTGCACAACTTCCGCATCAGCCGAAAGGCACAGGGGAGGGGCTTTGGCACCGCGGCTCTGGCGCTAGCGGCGGTTTGGATCGCTGTGCATCGTCCAGGGAGCTCCGCCTTGACGTTGAGCGTAAACGAGGAAAATTCCAGCGCGCTCCGGCTTTACCGCCGCTGCGGTTTTCAAAGTTCTGGTTGCTCTTTCGCCGGGCGGTTGGGGGCGGAAATCGTCCTATCCTGTGGCGTGTCCGAACTTCTGAAAAAGTATGTTGCTGATCCGTAGCGGGGAATTTGCCGGCACTCGCTTCTTCGAGGCCAGGCGAATGTTTGGCCATTGGCTGTTTTAAGCGGAAAGTACCCGCCCGGATTATCCGGGCGGGCTTGAGAGGGGGCGTTATTCGCCTTTACGGCGACCTGGGCGAGACCAGATGAGGCTGTATCCGTCACCGTCCTCATCGTCGAAGAGGTTGGCGAAGATGGGAGCATTGAAGCTCGGGTCATCGAGCTTGAGGCTCAGGTAGTCGCGACCCTCATTGGAGCGCTTGGTCCAGGCGGCGCCGATGTCGGCGCGGCCGACGAATACCCGGTGGCTGGGAGCGTTGTCGCCGGTGGCGCGGGTTTCGGGGACGATACGGACGCTACGGGCCTGAACGCTGAGGGTGACGATTTCGCCGGTGAACTCGTTGTTGGCGGACTTCTTGAAGGTGCCGATGGTAGCCATGGTAGTTCTCCTTGATCCAGTCTGTTTCGAGCCCGCACCATTGCGGTCTCGATGGTGATCGACAGTCTGGAGGTGATCGACGGCGCACCCATGGGCTGAAGCGTAAGCGGAGGATGGCGCTGGCGCGACTTTGTTGCCCGCGAGGAATGGCGCGCAGCGGTAGGGGAAGAAAGTGGCGATAAGCCATTGCGCCGAAGGCGATCAGGCGAAGCCGACCCCAGGCAAAAAGCACTCATCGATGAGACCGCTTTGGTGTGCGTCAGTGTGACGGATCAAGAGGGTACCTCTGGAAGCCTCGTGCCATCCTGATCTCTCGCCGCCAACACTGCGCGCCGTGCGCATCGCCCGAAATTCTGCAAGTCTGGCCGTATCAAACCTCGTCAAACGCTTTCGCGCCACGTGCCAACATTACTAGAGTCTGCGGGAATTGTGCCTGCCGCTGCTTCATCGCTCGAAAATGGCCGATAACGCCTGGTGGGATGCGACCCCGCCTGGAGCCGTTGCTGATGGCAGGAATTCTGTGTTGCTCCTTGCGTAAACCGGTGACGATGAAGGATGTGACTTCTCATCGAGAGCGTTTTGGACTTCGTGCCGATGAACCGGTGATGCTGCTCAGCAACGTGCAGTCTGGCTCCTGGTGGGTGCTTCACATCTCAAATATTTGGAGACAATATACTTGCCGTGAATTTCACAATTTGGGGGATACACAATGGCTGCTTACGACGAAGAGCGTGCGAAGATAATCGCATCAGGGATCGAGGTAGTTCCAGATCCAGATCGCGCATTCATGTTGACCATCCGACGCAAGAAGGATGTTAGAAAAGAGCATCAAGACGCCTCTGATCAAGCCATTTTCGAACGGGCGTTCAGCGAAAAACCTGATCGCGCGTATTCGACCAAGAAGAAGATCTTGGCTGAGGGAGATTCATGGGTGAACATATTCACAGATATCCCAGGGCAGCCTGACACTTTCGTCGATGTGATCGCCAAAAAGTACTATGTGAACAATATTGGCTGGCCTGGAGACACGTTCCGCGAGACGTTTGGGGCTAAGCAGTACAAGCAGCCGTTGAGCGCGGGAACGTTCGATTTCTTTGTCTTTTCGGGTGGCGGTGTCGACTTCTTCGGCGGTGACGCCATGAAGAATTTTGTGCGCCCGTTTAACGAAGGAGACGGCTCAAAGGACGCCAAGACGTATGTGAAGGATGAGTTCGATTACTTTCTCCGAGGAGTAGCCCGCGATTTTCGCACCGTTCTTCGCGAGACGATAACGTGGAGTGCGCCGAAGCGTACCAAGCTTGTCATGCATGGATACGATTACTCCATCCCAAAACCTGGGGGGCAGTATCTGGGGCGAAGGTTTGAACAGTTGGGGTTTGACACCGGCACTCGTTTGCCCCGCGAAATAGTCAAAGTCCTCGTTGACCGCTTCTACGATGCGCTACTAAGCGTCGCCAAAGGCAGTGGAGGGCGCGCGCTGGTCGTGGATTTCCGCAACACCATCGGCCGACTTTGGCATGATGAGATTCATCCAAATGATGGCGGCGCCAAGAAGCTGGCCACGCAAGCGGCTAAAAAGATGGGACTTGTCTTGTAGCCGGGAAGCCAAGACCCGGCGGCTCATGTGCCGCCGGATCTCATGACCGGGATGCCGAGCTTGCGCGCCTTGTCAGCGAGATTGTCCTGAATTCCCGTGCCGGGGAACCAGATCACGCCGATCGGCATCGGCTCGAGCATTGCGTCGTTGCGTCTAAACGGCGCGGCCTTGGCATGTTTGGTCCGGTCGGGCTTGAAGGCGATCTGCGGAACCTTGCGATGGCTTGCCCATTTGGCGGCAATGAGCTCGGCGCCTTTAGGGCTGCCGCCGTGCAATAGCACCATGTCAGGGTGTTTGGCATGGACCTGGTCAAGCTTGGCCCAGATCAAGCGGTGGTCGTTGAAGTCGACCCCGCCAGTGAAGGCAATTTTGGGTCCGGCCGGCAGGAGTGTCTCGTTCTCGGCGCGTCGCTTGGCGGCAAGGAAGTCACGGCTGTCGATCAGAGCTGCGGTAAGGTTGCGATGGTTGACCATCGAGCCGGTGCGTGGCCGCCAGATCGAGTGGGTGGAGCGTTCGAACTGTTCTGCTGCCTGGTCGCGCATCAGTTCGAAAGCATTGCGCCGCTCGAGAATGGTTTGACCCTGTGCCGTGAGGCGTTCGAGTTCGACCGATTTCACCTCGGACCCGTCCTGTTCGCCCTGGAGGCGGCGCTGGGCGACTTCGTTGTCGTCGAGCTCGCGTTCAATTCGACCGACTGCGCGGTGAAAGAGATTGACCGTGCCCCAAAGCAGTTCTTCGAGGTCGGGTTCGAGGCGCGTTTCAGAGAGTGCCACCACAAGGGCGTCGAAGATGTCGGCGACGCTCCCAGAGACGACGTGGGCTTCGGGAAGGGGGCGTGGATCAGGTTCATCCTCGAAAGGGCGGTAGCCGTAGAGCTGAAGTTCCTGGAGGACGTGTTCGGTCGGGGACGTGTGGTGCGGTTCGTTGGCTGTGTCGTGCTCTTCGGTCATGGAGGTCTTCCTTCGCTCGTGGCCACACCCAGCGCGGCCTTCTTGGCGACGAAGGCGTCGGCCGGGATGGACCTGCACCTGGAGCGCAGCGGAAGGCCGGAACGCAGTGGAGGATGGCGACGACCGGCGATTTTGTTTCGCGATGGAAAGCGCCTCATCGAGGCGCGCCGGAAAATCGTCGGACGACGCCATTGCCTGTCCGGCATGGCTGACGCCCGATCGCCCTCTCAAAGGCCGTGGATGTGGCCGCGCAGCGTTGAAGGCTGGCCTACGTCACGCGACAGCGCACGATGCTGCGGCACCGCCCTCGATCCCCTACCGTCAGTCGGCCGAGGACATGAAGCGTGGGACGTCCTGTGGAGCGACCTGCAACTTCAACCTCGCGGTCAATGCGTCGAGACCGAGCAGCCTGAGGTCTTCGTTGAAATCGCTAAGCCGTGGCGTGAGCATGATCGCCTCGATCCCTACCGCACGGATGCGCGCGAGCAGTGTTGCGATCGCCTTGTAGCCTGCCGGATCGTTGTCGCGTGCGATGTAGAGCCGGCGCAGCGTGTCCGGAAAGATGATCGCGGATAGGTGTGCGGCTGAAAGCGCCGCCATCGATGCTACATGAGGCATGGCGGATCTGACGGACAATGTCGTTTCGATCCCTTCGCCGGCCACCATGACATCGCTGCCTGCGCCGAAGCGGACTGCGTGCCCGAGCAGGTTGCCCATGGCGCGCCGTGGCGTGGAGAGAGGTGCACGGCCGAGATTGGCTTCGCTGAAACCTCCGGGATCGAGCCATGTGCGGTGCGCGCCTGTCAGCTTGCCGGAAAGGTCGGTGACGGCAGCGATCATCGCCGGCCAGGTTTCGGTGGGAGCGTATTCGTCTGCGCGGTAATAGCAGCGTGGGTGGTAGCGTAGGGCACTGGTTTCGCTGAGGGCAGTAATGCCGCGATTACGCAAGTATTGCTCAACGAGGGTTCGCCCGACAGGCCGCGTCATGGCAAGGAGGCGGCGTGCGGACTCTGTCGATCCCCGCGGTGCTGGTACATGATCGCCGATCCATTTGCCCGGGTCAGGAGATGGCATGGACAGGAATGATCTTGCCGACGCACCAAGGCAGATCAGCAGCACCCCGGCAGCAGCCATATCCTTCACTACGCGAATTTCGGGGTGTATTTCCGGGTGCAGGCGATCGACGAGTGTTTCAAGGGCGGAATTGAACAGTTCCGCACCCAAGACAAGTGCAATTGCTAGCCCCACGATGGCCAGCCAAATACTGGAAGCACCGAGGAGCACTACACTCAAGGCAATGATTAGGCCGATCATCACCTGGGCCCGGAAGCTGTATTCACGTTGCCACCCCTCTCGCAAGCCCTGTATGGCAAAACCAAGTCGATTGAGAAAAGGTCTGTTCTTCATGTTCGTGTGCTTATTGGGGACCCTGACATAGTGTCCGGTCGGATGTGTCGGCGATAGCGGGCAAAGTGGGCGTGGGCCGACTTGAATCTGTCAGCCACGGTGACCGCTATTATACACCGTTAGCCTGGAACCGCCTCAGTGATCTTGCCACCGACAAGTTTGATACGACAGTTCATCCGCGCTGCCATGTCGAGATTATGCGTCGCGGCCACGACGGATTTGCCGCCTTAAAACGTGCTCTGACTGTTGCTGTCCTGGCTCCGGTAGCCAACACTATTTCCGTGGGCGGCATCCTCTTGACGACGGCCTATTCGACCTGTCGCCTTCAATCCGATGCGCCGCCCCCGGACACCATTGGCCGCAATTGCTCAATAACTACCTTTGCCCCCCGAGAGAGCTTGTGGTCGCGACGATACATGACGCCAAACGGCACGGTGTGGCTTGTCATGCTTGGGAGAACGCGAGTCAGTTCCTTTGTGTCTTCCCATCTTCTCGCAAAATGGTCAGGGAGGAAGCCAATGTACTTTCCACTGAGAATTAACATCGCTGCTGCCTCCATTGAATGCACGATTGCAGCTGTCCTCAAGTTGTCAATGTAACTTGGCTGCTGGGACTCTCTCAGATAGCCCCTAGATACAAAATCAAAGGTCGCCCCCGAGCGAATAAGCCTCTCTTGTTGGGTTTCCGGCTCAGATAACTCATGATTCTTTGCACAATAAAGCGTAATCTTTTCGCGAAAAATCTCTTGGCAAACGACAGCCTTTGATACGATAGACGTTGGGCCAATCGCTAGATCTATGTCTCCCTCAGCTAGACTGCTTTTCAATTTGTTCGGAGGCATAATATCCATCCGAATTAAGACGTTACGTTCTTGCAAAGACAGAGATTGAATCGCTTTCTGTATTGAGAATTGACGTTCTGAAATTAACCCGTCGATGATACCCAAACACAATTCCTTGCCGATATGGGTTTTGGTGCACCAGGCCTTGTTTTGGAATTGATCTATTGATTGGAAAAGTTCCTCCACTGAAGCGTAGAGCTCTGTTCCGCCAGGCGTGAGCTTAAAACCTGATCTTCCGCGATTGCAGATCTTGAATCCGACCCTCTTCTCGAGGTTCGCCATGTGCGTACTGATGTTGGAGAGGCTCATGTCGAGAGCCGACTGGGAGGTGGAGAGCCCCCCACACTCCACCACCGTCTTGAAGACCGTCAAAAGGCGAAGATCGAAGTCGGACACGGCCCTCATGTGCATTACCCCCCGAAACGCTGTTTTCGGCCGGCCGGCGGCATCGAAACTTAAAGCGGCCCGGGATGCTCACTTCGGTTTGGCCAGAAGTCAACTTGAGGAGATAGGCATTTGTCCGCTTGGGTCAGCCTGACATCAATGCCGGGTCGACCGAATATTCCAGAAAGGTATTGCAATGGCGGACCGCCGATTTACGCCTGTGACCGGAACACAAATGCCCCGATATGCGGGGGCAGCGACATTGATGCGGCTCCCGCTAATTCTTCCCGGTTCATCCGATTGGGACGACATCCAGATTGGGTTGTTTGGAATCCCGTGGGACGGCGGGACGACCAATCGACCAGGAGCGAGGCAGGGACCGCGGCAGGTGCGAGACGCGTCAACTATGGTTCGCAACGTCAATCGCGCGACTGGTGTGAATCCTTTCGCTCTCTGCCGTTGCGCCGATATGGGCGATACACCTGTTAATCCTGCTGATCTCGCAGATTCGATGCAGCGAATTGAGCGTTTCGTCGACGACGTCTGCTCCTCGGGCATAGTTCCCCTTTTTGTCGGAGGTGATCATCTGAGCACGCTTCCGGTCATGCGCGCGATCAGTAAGCACGTAGGTCCCTTGGGAATGGTCCACATCGACGCCCATACGGACACATGGGATTCGTATTTCGACGGCCAGAAATACACGCACGGGACCCCGTTTCGCCGGGCAATCGAGGAGGGGATTCTCGACCCGAACCGCACTGTGCAAATCGGAATCCGTGGCGCTCTTTATGCTGACGGGGACGATTGCTGGGGACGCGATCAGGGCATCCGCGTGATCGACTTCGACGAATACAAGAGGTTAGGAGTCGAACAGGTACTGCGCGAAACCCGCGCTCGCGTGGGCTCGCAAGCGACCTATGTCAGTTTCGACATTGACGTGCTTGACCCAGCCTACGCACCCGGGACTGGAACGCCGGAAATCGGCGGTATGACGACTTACGAGGCCCAGTGCCTCGTCCGTGGCCTTGAAGGCATTACCTGCGTCGGCGCCGACGTTGTCGAGGTTTCACCGCCATTCGATACCAGCGGCAACACAGCTCTCGCGGCGGCCACGCTGATGTTTGAGATCCTCTGCGTGGCCGCTGGCACTGTCTCAAAAGCCAACAGCTAAACCGACCCGACCACACCGAAAAAAAAGATAAACATTTGAGGAGGAACTGATGAATTTCGCCAGAAATCTAGCGGCAGTCGGTGCAATGGCCTTGTCCGCGTTGTCGTTTGCGGGTCCAGCGTCAGCCGAGCAGAAAATCGTTGATGTGGCATATCAATTGACCACCAGCCCCTGGATCGCCCGTCTGGCGGACGGGGCCTTCGAGACAGAGACCGGGTACACGATCAACTGGCACCAGTTCAACACGGGCGCCGAAATAATAAGCGCCATGGCGTCGGGTTCCATCGACCTAAGTGTGCTTGGCTCGAGCCCGTTGGCGGTTGCGTCTACCGCAGGGCTGGACATCAAACTGTTCTGGGTGCTGGAGGATATAGCCAGCGCCGAAGCGCTTTATGTCCGAAACGACAGCGGCATCAGTTCGCCACAGGATCTGGTCGGCAAGCGGCTGGCAGTGCCTTTTGCGAGCACGAGCCACTACCAACTCATGTACGCGCTGAAGAAATGGGGCGTCGATGATCAGGTCACCGTGCTGAACCTGGATCCGAACAAGGCGGCAGCTGCATGGGAACGCAAAGACATTGACGGTGCCTTCATTTGGGGCGCGGCGATGGCGCGTCTTAAACGGAATGGCACCCCCCTCGTTACGGCCGGCCAAATCTGTGAGATGGGGCGCTGCACATTCGAAGGGATGGCCGTCAGTACTGAATTTGCCCGGGATAACGCTGAATTCATGCAGCAGTTTACGAGCGTAATCGACCAGGCCAACCGCGATTACAGAAACAACCCTGCCGCGTGGGCGATCGACTCTGCCAACATCAAGCTTATTTCAGATCTCTTTGGCGCCGATGCCAGCACCGTTACAGAAGACCTATCACAATACAAATATCCGTCGCTGAAGGAGCAGGCTTCCTGTGCTTGGCTGGGCTGTGGCGCCGAAGGCGGCGCAGCCAAGACGCTGAGGCTGACTGCCGAATTTCTAAAGTCTCAAGGCAGGATCGACAAGGTTCTCGACGACTATTCCGGCTTCGTTGCGGATGACTACCTAGCGGCTTCTCGGTAGCCTCGCGCGCCAAGCACTTCACCGCAGGAACCTAAGACATTCGAGCTCTAGCTGTCGAAGCTATGAAGGTTGTTCATTCGAGGAGGGACTGAGAAGCTGGGGTTGCGAAGCCAACCAACCTTCAGTGGAGCTCCCCGAATGAACGTCCATAAGAATGCGCGTCTGACGCCGTCAGGTCGAGTGCTTTTGGTGCAACGAATTGAACAGGGCTGGAGCGTGCGGCGTGCTGCCGGTTCGGCCGGGGTTTCGGAACGAACGGCTTATCGCTGGCTCGACCGCTACCGGGCCGGCGACCGGGTTCTGCACGATCGCAGTTCGGCTCCGCACCGCTGCCGGCATCGGCTGGCAGCCATGCAGGTGTCGCGGATCGAGCAGTTGCGGCGCCAGCGCATGACCGGGCCGGCAATTGCCCGGTCCTTGGGCCTGGCGCGCTCGACGGTAGGCTTGGTGCTGCGCCGGCTAGGACTGAACCGGCTGGCCTGGCTCGATCCCCGGCCCCCGGTGTTACGCTACGAGCGGCAGCGGCCGGGCGAACTGATCCATATCGACATCAAGACCCTGGGCCGTATCGACGGCGTTGGCCATCGGATCACGGGTCAGCACCAAGGCCATCATCGCGCCCGAGGCATCGGCTACGAACACCTGCATGTCGCCATCGACGATGCCTCGCGCCTCGCCTATGTCGAACTGCTGCCCAGCCTGGGCCGGGATGATGCCACCGGGTTCCTCAACCGGGCACTGGCCTGGTACGCCAGGCTGGGCGCCAGGGTTGAGCGGGTGATGACCGACAACGGCTCGGCGTATCGCTCCAAACTGTTCGCCCAGGCACTCCAAGGTGCCGGTGCCCGACACATCCGCACAAGGCCCTACACCCCGCGCACCAACGGCAAGGCCGAGCGCTTCATCCAGACTTCGCTGCGCGAATGGGCCTATGCCAGGCCATACGCCTCATCGAACGAACGCGCCAAGGCCATTCACCAATGGGCAGCCAACTACAACCTGGCACGCCCACACTCGGCCCTTGGAGGCATCAGCCCGTTCCAAAGACTGAACAACCTTCTTGGAAACGACATCTAGCGCTCGAATGTCTCAATGAAGGCTCTTGCTGCCGCCCGGCGCGGCCCAAGCAGCCGAAATCAGGCCAAATGGGCCGGCAGCGGCACTCCGCACGCTAGCTTTGTGAGGATTGTTCAGCTTAGAACTTGTAGCTGATATCGCAGGCATCGCGTATCTGCAGCCATTTATCGATGGCAACAAGCGGACCGGGCGGCTGCATCGGCATGACGACATTGTACGAACTGGCGGATACAAAATACCCCAGCAAAGCCATCTCCGAAGGCTATGCGATCACAGCGCCGTCCTATCTTGTGGCAGCGACCACCAAGAGAGTACCGCGATCTATCGAAATCAGGATGCGGCGACGCCTTGATGACGCAGACGGTGAATTTCTCAGCAGAGTGGTCGATGCGCCGGCAATGATGCCGAACGACTTCGCGACGGAAGCGTTCGCGGATATCGAGGGAGAAGACTTCGATATTATCGTTCAGTCGTTCTCGGACATCATCGAGTCGATCAGCGAAGTGAACTGTGTGGCATATGGCGTGGAGCCCGACACTGTTAAACGATACCACGAGGTAATGGCCAACGTCGGCGGGCCCGCACATCGCTGATCGCAGTCATGTTGCATAAATCGAAATCGTATATTCCCGAACTGAAACAGTCTTTTGCGGAGACAACCATTCTTGCATGAAAGATGCATTAAATGGTTGAAGCTGGTGGTCTTTGCTACCTAATTCCGCACTTTTGCCGGGGATAGATCGCGCCCGCCGCGAGTGGGGTCAAGGGCGGGCGCTGGGCTCGGAGGGCCGCTTGCGAGGGGATGCTTGCGAATGAGCTTGGCCCAACATCAGCTCACCCTGACGCTACGTCAAGCAACGAGCGCTGGCGCGACGGCTGCTAGTTGCAACCAGCCGTAACAGCGCCTGACATTCGGCTCCGACCTCAGTGAAGGTGCACGCGTTTGTTCAGATACGAAGTGTTGCCGTTCTGGATTTCGTCGAAGGACATAAAAGCCACTCGATCACGCCCGCCATGCTTAGCTTCGTACAGGCTCCGGTCAGCGATTTTGAACATTTCCGCGAAACCGGGAAGAGGCGAAAAGGCTGCGCCGCCCACGCTCACAGTCAACACGTGTTCGTTTCCGTCTGGGCGAAAAGACGTTGCTTTTATCTTGGCACGAATCCTCTCAGCGACTCCTGCAGCATCCGTTTCCGACGTGCCCGGTAGAAACACGCCAAATTCTTCGCCGCCGAGACGCCCAAAAAGATCATCTGAGCGGAGTGCCGATTTTATTGCGGCGGAAATCAACTGGAGCGCCTCGTCACCCTGATCATGTCCGTAACGGTCATTGACCGCCTTGAAGTGATCCGCATCAATGACGAGAAAGGACCCGCGGGAACAAGCTGCCCGGCCGTCGCGGCCCATCCGCGCTTCGACCATGGCGGCAAAAGCAGTGCGGTTCAGGCACATGGTCAGGCGATCAGTTGTGGCAGCGTCTTCAAGCTTGTGGTTAGCGACCGCGAGCTCTCGCAACTTCAGCGTAAGATAGGAAAATAGCGGGACGGCCAGGATAACCGGAATTATTGTCGCCGAAACCATGCTGAGGTGAAGAGATTCGCCCCCCATTCTCATGAATACCATGAAGTTGATGGCGGCCGACACGGCAACGCAACCTAGTGTTCCGAAACCGGTCCAGGCAGCCAACTGCCGCCATCCGTGCTTGGATATTCCCTTCACGTCGACCATTGCGCCTCTGCCTCCCAGCTAAGGCGACACGATGACCCAAAAGGGTTGAAAATTGGGATACGGTGGGAAGAAATATTAGCGCTGCTGCAGGTAGGTGACGCGCGGATGCCGTCGCGACTAGGCCGATGGCGCGGTGTTCTTCCAGCGAAATATTCCGTCCACGCGGGCTGTACAGATAGGCCGCTGCGGACAAGGTCCGCCAACGTTGCTCAATGCCGCGAGGCCTGGGTCCCACTGAAACCGAGCATGCATTGTTCGTTTGCGACGTGACGTCGGACCCCGACAAAGAACGACCGTAGCATGTAACCTGTGGCGTCCCAGTTCACGTCCTTTCGCCCGTGCGCAAGCTTGGTCAGCGTCCTGACTATTTCTTCGGCCGCGGCCCTGTCGCCCTCATGCTCTCGACACATCCGGCACAAGGTTTCGCTCGATGCGTGTGCCTCCGCGAGTCCTGTGGGATACGGAAAGCAGAACAGTTCTTCGATCTCGCATACACGGTCGAGTTCTGGCTTAAGAGATGTCGCAACTGTCCTGCACAGGGCGGGCGTGACATGGCGCGGAAGGGAGTCGGCGATGTTCTCCAGCATGTCGCAGAGCATCAGCAGCCGGGTGTGCCGGCGATTGAGTTCAGCCAGCCATCTGGGGCAGTCCGACTTCGACTTGGACATCTACTGGCCCATCAACAGTATGGCAAAGACTACCAGAGTGCACATGACGGCAGCAATCGTGCCAGTCTTTTGAAGTACCCCCATCCGGTACATGAGGCCAGCGAAACCAACGATGATTGGAGTTGCAACGGCTAGACCAATTTGTGCGTCCGACATATCGGCCCCTTTCGACGAATTGTCGCGAGTCCGGCCAGCTCAGGTGCCGGAGTTTAAGCGGTTGCGAGCATATCCTGCCGCGTGACCGCGTCTTTGCGCGATCACAAAGACATTTGCGCCATGACAAAGAAGCTGCTCGCGGTTCAGCACTAGGTCGCAGGATGGAAGCAGCCACACTTGTAACGCACGCCGCTGAGGAAGCGGACGGCAGCGATGATTTTCTCCTTTGGATATTAGTCTGGAGCGAGTTGGCCGCCTTTGGCCTACTGCTCGGCGCATTCCTTGTCGCGGGCGCCATGCAAATTGACCAGTTCGCGGCCGCGCGGGTACACCTCAACACGTCGCTCGCCGCCATTAACACCGGCGTGCTCCTTACGAGCGGCTGGCAGGCTGCCCTGGCAACGTCGGCCAATGCATCCCGGGACCGGGCGAGGTGGGCACTCATACGCGCCGCCCTCTTGGGCTTCTTGTTCGCGGCCATCAAGATTGCCGAATACAGCGGCGAGATCGGCTTTGCCGGAGACGATGCCTATGGCGTGTTCTTCGAACTCTATTTCCTGCTGACAGGCTTCCACCTGATGCACGTTGTGTTTGGGGCTTTCGTGTTGCTGGTGGTGAGTGTGCGGTTTGCGCCGGCGAACACGCATCTCATCGCAACGCTCTGGCACACTTTCGACCTGATATGGATCGTCATGTTTCCGATCGTGTATCTGGTATGAGCAGCGTGGACCCCAGCAACCCGAGGCGACTGACGTTCGCATGGCTTGCGTTGCTTGCCCTGAGTGGCGCGAGTGCATTTGCAGCACAGCTGTCCTGGCCCGTCATCGGTCTTGTGTTCGTTTTGGGGCTCGCCTTCTTGAAGGTGCGTCTTGTAGCGAGGGATTTCATGGGCCTGCGCGGCAGCAACCCAACAATGCTGCGTGCGTTGCTCTGCTGGTGTCTGGTCCTTGCGCTTGGTGCACTGGCGAGAACGCTCGTCGTCTCCGTCGCGGCAGGCTGAAGCAGTCCGCTTTTGTTTGCCAAAACGCAAAGAACGTCTTCCCCAAACTCATAGAAGGGTTCGGACCGGACGGCATCCGGAGAGCGGTGGCTGGCCCGCCGGGATGAAACCGTTCGAACCATACCGCGCCCGCGGAATTCTGACTGGGAAAGGAACGCGTGATGGCAGAACGCCTCACAAAAACGGGGGCTCGAAACGTCTTTTACGGCGGCTCGATCTTCTTCTTCGCAATCTTCGTCGGGTTAACGGCCCACAGCCATTATTACATCCGCACGACCTCGACGGACGAGAAGACGCTGACGGACTCCGTGGCGCGCGGCAAGCACGTCTGGGAAAAGAACTCCTGCATCAACTGCCACACGATCCTGGGCGAGGGCGCCTATTTCGCGCCCGAGCTGGGCAATGTGTGGAAGCGCTATGGCGGCGAAAGCGACCCCGACGGCGCGCGCGACACGCTCAAGGCCTGGATGGCGGCGCAGCCTTCGGGGATCGAGGGCCGCCGCCAGATGCCGCAGTTCCACCTCAGCGACGAGGAGCTGAACGATCTTGCCGATTTTCTCGAATGGACCAGCCGCATCAAGACCCAGAAGTGGCCCCCGAACGAGGCAGGCTGAGGCGCCAAGGAGAGAGATATGAAATACCAAACGCAAAAGGTCGCGATGACCTATTTCTACGGCGCGCTGGTCCTGTTTTTGGCTCAGGTCGCCTTCGGCGTTCTCGCCGGGACCATCTATGTGCTGCCCAATACGCTGTCCGAGCTTCTGCCGTTCAACATCATCAGGATGATTCACACCAACGCGCTGGTGGTCTGGCTTTTGATGGGCTTCATGGGCGCGACCTACTATCTGCTGCCAGAGGAAACCGAGACCGAGCTCTTCAGCCCGAAGCTGGCGATCATCCAATTCTGGATGTTCTTCATCGCGGCCGGCGTCGCCGTGGTCGGCTACCTGTTCCGCATTCACGAGGGCCGCGAGTTTCTCGAGCAGCCCTTCGTCATCAAGGTCGGCATAGTCGTCGTGGTCCTGATGTTCCTGTTCAACATCACCATGACGGCGCTGAAGGGCCGCAAGACGACGATCACCAACATCCTGCTGTTCGGCCTTTGGGCGCTGGCGATCTTCTTCCTGTTCTCGTTCTACAACCCCTCCAACCTCGCACTCGACAAGATGTACTGGTGGTATGTCATCCATCTCTGGGTCGAGGGGGTGTGGGAACTGATCATGGCGTCGGTGCTGGCGTTCCTGATGATCAAACTCAACGGCGTGGACCGTGAGGTCGTGGAGAAATGGCTCTACATCATCGTCGGCCTGGCGCTGTTCTCCGGCATTCTTGGCACCGGCCACCACTACTACTGGATTGGCGCGCCAGGCTACTGGCAGTGGATCGGTTCGCTGTTTTCGACGCTTGAAGTCGCGCCCTTCTTCTCCATGGTCGCGTTCACCGTCCATATGACCTGGAAGGCGGGCCGGAACCATCCCAACAAGGCGGCATTGCTTTGGTCCATCGGCTGTTCGGTGATGGCATTCTTCGGCGCCGGCGTCTGGGGCTTCCTGCACACACTTTCGTCGGTGAACTACTACACCCACGGCACGCAGGTGACTGCCGCGCATGGACACCTCGCCTTCTTCGGCGCTTACGTGATGCTTAATCTCGCCATGATGGCTTACGCCATCCCCGAGATTAAGGGACGCGCACCTTACAACCAGTGGCTCTCGATCGTCAGCTTCTGGATGATGGTCACGGCCATGTCGGTGATGACCTTTGCGCTGACCTTCGCGGGTGTCGTCCAAGTGCATCTCCAGCGTGTGCTGGGCGAGAGCTTCATGGACGTGCAGGACCAGCTCGCGCTGTTCTACTGGGTGCGCCTCGGTTCCGGCGTTGTCGTGGTCGTCTCCGCGCTGATGTTCATGTGGGCCGTGCTCGTGCCCGGCCGCCAGCGCAGCGAGAAGCCGGCCCGCATCCTGCAGCCAGCCGAATGACTTTCCGTACATGGCCCCGGAGCATTCCGGGGCCATGCACCCCATGCCTGCCTGCCTCCTCCGGAGTTCCTCCCATGACAATCGCATTACCTATCCGTCCCGCCGCCGACGCGCCCGCCTACTACAGCCCCTCGGCCAATGAATGCAGCTTGTTCGAACGCGCCTGGGCACGGCGCTTGCCGCTACTGCTCAAGGGGCCAACTGGCTGCGGGAAGACTCGTTTCGTCAGCCACATGGCGGCGAAGCTTGGGCTGCCACTCTCGACCGTATCCTGCCACGACGACCTGGCCGCTGCCGACCTCACCGGGCGCTACCTGTTGATGGGCGGCGATACCGTCTGGGTAGACGGGCCGCTCACCCGCGCAGTGCGCGAGGGCGGCATCTGCTATCTCGATGAGATCGTCGAGGCACGCAAGGATGTCGCCGTGGTGCTGCATCCCCTGACCGACGATCGCCGCATCCTGCCGCTGGAACGCACGGGTGAGCAATTGGCGGCTCCGGCGAGTTTCATGCTCGTCGTGTCCTACAATCCCGGATACCAGAACCTCCTGAAAAGCCTGAAGCCGAGCACTCGTCAGCGTTTTGTCGCCATCGAGTTCGATTTCCTGCCCAAGTCTGACGAAATCGCCGTGGTGTCGGCCGAAAGCGGCCTCGCTGACGCCCAGGTGGCGCCGCTTGTCGAATTGGCCCGGCGCATTCGCGCGCTGAAAGGACATGACCTCGAGGAGGGCGCGTCGACCCGTCTGCTTGTCTATTGCGCCAGCCTGATCGACGCCGGCGTGCCAGTGCGCGAGGCGGTGCTTGCCGCGATGATCGCGCCGCTGACCGACGAGCCTGACGTCAAGACAGCCCTGACCGAACTGGCCGATTCCCTGATCCGCTGAGGCGCATGTCATGCTGGATTTCCTTGAGCTGGAGGAAACGGTCGGCCGCGCCTGGCACCGCCTGATCGGCCACGTCCAGACCTGGCCGCGCCACCCGGAACATGCGGTGAAGCTGGCTGCAGTGCAGCCTGTGCTGGCGATCTGCTTCCGTGGTTTCGGCGGCGAAGGGGCGGTCCAGGTCGCTGCAGTTCGCGGCAAGACTTCTGGCCACCGCCTCGGTTGGTGGCAGCGCATGGGGCTCGGCGAGGAAAAGCTCGCCCAGCCAGCGCGCGACCGCTCGTCCCTTATGCTGCCTGCATCGATCGACCTGTTTCCGGACAGGGCACTCAACCGCGACCTCTATATCTGGCTGGCTGCCTATATGGCGGTGATGCCGCTGGACTCCATCGTGGAAACGGACCCCTTGCTGCGCGACCTTGCAGTGCTTCGGCGTGCGGAAGAGACGACGGCCAGAGTGGTGGCAGCTCTTCCGGGACTTGGACGGCGCTATAGCCGACTTGCGGCGGCAACGCTTGCTGCCCGCCAGCGCGGTCCGCTTCCCACGGTTGAAGCGCAGGTCGAAGGGCGCGTGACGGGCCTGCTGAGACATCAGGCAGGACTGCTCGACGATACGCTGCCCGTGATCTTTCCCCACCGTGCACCGGCGGGTTACTTGCCGATGCTGCCCATACCGTTATGGCCCGACGCCTTGCTGCGCGCCGAGACCGCGCCGCGCCGTGGCGAAGACGAACCCGTCGCTGGCGGCCGCGAGGCTGATGGCGCCGAAACCGAACGAAAGGTCGCCGTCCGCGAAAACGCGGATGCACGGACCGACGAGCGCAGCCCTTTCATCCTCAATCGCTTCGAGAAGATCCTTGCGATGGCCGAGATGGTCAATATTGACCGTCCGTCCGACGACAGCGACGACGACGCCAAGGCGGCCGAAGACCTTGACGACATGACGTTTGGCGAGCGGAAGGGCCGTCCGGCATCGCGCTTTCGCTTCGACCTCGATTTGCCGCCGGAAGCGCTGGACCGGACGCCGCTGACGGCGGAACGGACCTATCCGGAATGGGATTTCCGCTCGGGCACCTACCTACCCGACCATTGCCGGGTGCTGGCAGCACCTGCTTCGGCGCTAGGTAGCACAGCCGAGCCGGACATCGAAACGAGACGCCTCATTCGACGCGTGCGTCGCCAGTTTGAAGTGTTGCGGCCACGCCGCGAAGTGCTGCGCGCTCAACTCGACGGTGCCGACCTCGACCTCGATGCGGTGGTACGCGCCCGCACCGACCTGGCCGCCGGCGGGCAGGGCAGCGACCGCATCCATCTGATGAGCCGGCCGCAGGTGCACGACCTTGCCGTCACCATCCTCGTCGACGTTTCGCTGTCGACTGACGCCTGGTTCGACAACCGACGCGTGCTCGACGTCGAGAAGGAAGCCTTGCTGATCCTGGCCAACGGGCTCACCGCCTGTGGCGACAATCACTCGATCCTCACCTTTACGTCGCGCCGCCGAGATTGGGTCCGGATCGAGTCGGTGAAGGCTTTTGATGAGCCGATGGGGGCGACGGTAGAGGCTCGCATTGCGGCCTTGAAGCCGGGCTATTACACCCGCATCGGCGCGGCCATCAGGCACGCGAGCGCCGAGCTCGACAAGCAGCCCAACCGGAAGAAGCTGCTTCTGGTGCTGACCGACGGCAAGCCCAACGACATCGATCACTATGAGGGGCGGTTCGCACTTGAGGACAGCCGCCGCGCGGTGATGGAGGCGCGACGCATGGGGCTCGGCGTGTTCGGCGTGACGGTCGACCGCGAGGCGAAATCCTACGTTCCGGCGATGTTCGGCCAGAACGGTTATGCGCTGGTCTCTAACATCGGGCGGCTGCCGGCAGCGCTTCCCGCCATTTATCGCAGCCTTGCAGGCTAGGGGGACAAGGCCGCGATACTGAAAGGCCCGGCGCTCCCACGCCGGGCCTTTTTGTTGGGTCCTCCAGTTGGATGACAGCGGTCGTCAGCCAACTGGATCGCGATGGCATGCCCCGCGGAGCCAGCTGTCCCGGCACAGTCGCTTGGTCAGGAAGCCTGGGAATTGCGCAGAATCGCCTGCGCCTTGTTCCATTTCCGGAGCCGCCTGCGGGCATTGTCATAGGGAGACGAAGTGTTGAACTGGATCATGCGCCCCATGGACCATTTCTCATACCAAACGCCTCCATAAAGCTGTTCGTCGCTGCGCGTTTCGATAAGGGCAACGATCTGGCGCTTGGCAGAATCCAGACGGTCAAGGAGCTGCTGATATGGAATGTCGTCATAGTCGCGATAGAATTTTTGCGCGAGCTTCCCAAGTTCGTTCCACTTGTAGCCCGAATCGGGAAAATCGATCGGTTGTCCGGCTGCGTCTTTGGCGAGCCATTTGAGCACAAGCTCGTTCCAGCCGACTAGATACGCTAACAGGTTGGACACGCTCATCAGCGACCCGGTCACGTGACCGTCGAGCGATCGCTGATCAACCAGGTCCTCCGGAACTGCGTTTAAATCGCCAATAAGATTGCCAAAATTGTGCTCAATAGCCTTGAGAAGCTCACCCTTGTTCTGCGGTACTGGCATCTCTCTCTCGGCTCTATCCGTTCTAATCGGTAGCAGCTTCAGGCTGCCTGGCTGTGCGTCCGCGTCGACTGGTCGATATATGCGTCGAAGGCCGCAGCGACTGCACGGATGACAAAACGATGTTCTTGACTGACGCGGAGCATGCTGCCCGTATAGTGAACCACAGCATCGTCGGCCAGATGCGCCAGCCTTTCGTTGGTGGTAAGCAACGCTGACGCATTGAAACCGTGGGTTCGGCTGACCGCCGCGATGTCGACCTCGAAGTCGCACATCAACCGCTCTATGATCTCGGCTCTCACTTTGTCCTCGTGGGTAAGCCGATAGCCCTTGGCCGTAGCCAGCTTTCCGTCGGCTATATGCTGGGCATATAGTCCTGGCGCCACTTCGTTTTGAACATAGCCGTGCTTCATGCGGCCGATGGCAGAAGCGCCGAAGCCGATGAGCGTCTCGCAATTGTCCGTGGTATAGCCTTGGAAATTGCGCCTCAGATTGCCCGACTCCTGCGCCTGTACCAGGTCG
The DNA here is from genome assembly GCF_025628925.2 of Aminobacter sp. NyZ550. Classification (NCBI taxonomy): domain Bacteria; kingdom Pseudomonadati; phylum Pseudomonadota; class Alphaproteobacteria; order Hyphomicrobiales; family Phyllobacteriaceae; genus Aminobacter; species Aminobacter sp. NyZ550. Next base: position 5,040,902 of record NZ_CP114190.1, on the reverse strand, counting down.
TCTCCGGGCAGGGCGAAATGGTCGAGGCCGATTTGCCGATAGCCGGCGGCGACCAGCGTCGCGGCAATCGCTTCCGCCTGTTCGTTGCGCGCTGCCCCGTCGGGCAGGGCATTTTCGTCGATCATGCGCTGATGCTTCTTGAAGGAGGGGATATGCGCATAGCCGAAAACGGCGAAGCGGTCCGGCAGCATTTCAATTGCTGCATTGGCCGTATCGATGCAGGACTGCACCGTTTGATGGGGAAGCCCGTAGATCAGGTCGAAATTGATCCCCTCAACGCCGGCGCGCCGGAGGTTGTCAGTGGATTCCGCCGTTTCCTTCCGGGTCTGGATTCGGTTGATTGCCTTCTGCACCACCGGATCGAAGCTTTGTACGCCGAGACTGGCGCGGGTGACGCCTGCGTGCCCCAGCGTGTGTGCCATTTCGGGCGTCAGCCGACGCGGATCGATTTCGACAGCGATCCCGGTCGTGTCGGAGAAGGCGTAGCGCTCCCTCAAGAGCCCGATGAGTGCCAGGAATTCCGCGGGCGAGATGATGGTGGGCGTGCCACCGCCGAAATGCACCTCGCCGACTGGCAGGCGGTGCGGGATGCGTTCGGCAACCATTCGGATCTCGTCACGCAGCACGGCGAGGTAGTCGAGGATGGGGCGGTCCTGCCGGGTGATTGTCGTGTGACAGCCGCAATACCAGCACATCGATCGGCAGAACGGGATGTGCAGGTAGAGCGAGACGGGGTCCTTCTTGGCAAGCTGCTCGAGCCAGTCACCATAGGAGTCAACGCCGATCATTGGCGAGAAGCGGGGCGCGGTTGGATAGCTGGTGTAGCGGGGGAGGCGAGCCTCGCCGTACTTTTGCAGGATAGACTGGGACATCGGGCACCTATTGTTTCGCCGATTGTCTTACCCGCCTCGTCGATCTGCCATCGTTGTTCCAACGCAATAAGCGTCGCCTGGACTGCTGTTTCTTCCGGTTGTTTGCGCTTGGACAATCTGCGGCCGCGCATGCCGCATTAAGTTGCCCGCGCCTGTCGAGAATGGAACTGGGCCCCTCTCGGCATGGGTTTAGTTGGAAGGCCGCAGGACAAAGCTACATGGCAGTTGCAGACAACGATTCCATCCCCGTCATCGACGTTCGGGCCATCCCCCGTCCCGAGCGGCATCCCCGGATTTTTGGACAGATCGAATCCTTGGCCGAAGGCAGCTGTTTCGTGCTCATGAACGATCATGACCCGCGTCCGCTGCACTATCAGCTGGAGGTGAGATATCCCGGACTTTTCGATTGGGAATATCTGGAGCAGGGCCCAGAAACCTGGCGCGTCCAAATCGGACGACGCGTTCAGTCGGGCTGCGGGTGCTGCTGCGGCGACGACTGACAGATTGCGGTGCGGGCGCGCAATTGGCCCCGCACCGCTCCACTGCCTACTGCACCGAGACCAGTTCTTCCAGACTACGGCCATTGGGACAAAACTCAGCATAGGTCGCCGCGAACGACGAGTCCTTCAGGCGGGCACTGCAGCGCCGCCGCTCCGGGCAGAGCATGCACGTCCTGCGCATGTCCTGGTTCCATTCCGGGTGGCGGGCCTCGAACTTGTCGTAATCCACACCCACTGACCTGAACGCCTCCGGCAGTAGAATACGTGAAGCAAAGGCATACCGCATTGCGGTTGAGAAATCTGTGGTTGTCAGGCCGACCTCGAGAAGCAATCTGCTGCGCTCGCGTTGATCTAGACCTTCCACTTCGCGCAAGGCCCTTCGACGCTCCCGCCAATCCTGGTAGCGCTCAACGGCCGAACTCCAGATCGCATACGCTTTAACAATCGGAACAGTCATGGAAGCCTTCTCCTCCTTGGGTCACCATGGCAACTCGAATTGCCGTTCCTAGCGCGTCCCAGACATCCTTTCCTTGTGATGAAACAAACACTCATGATTCCGGTCGGCGAAGGCACAAGGGGAAGCATCGCCTATCTGGTCCAGCGCCAGACTTCTCGAAGCCACCAGCGGGCGACGAGGAATCGGATCCTGCTGGAGCGCCGCCTGGTCCTCCGGAGTTTCAAGACCGCCTGTGAGGAGGCGTTCAACATCTAAATTGCTCGCGAGATGTCTGAATGGGCAGGCTGGACAAGATGGATCTCCTTTTTTCCCATCCTACGGGAACAGCCTCCAAGCTCTTTGATGCAGCGCAAGGAAACGCACATCGAATCCTGATGCGGTGGCGACGACAAATGGGAAATCACCATGGGCTTGACGTACGATGTCCGGAAGTTGCCAGCTGCTCTGAAAAAGGCAGCAGTCTTGTCGGCCTTCGACGGGCTGTATCCCGGCCAATCGTGTGTGGTCATCTGCGATTTCGACACTTCCCGGCTCGAAAGTCAGTTCAAGGCTTTCTTCGACGACGAGCATAGTTGGGTGTGCTTGCAGTCCGGGCCACCCCATTGGCATATTCAGATCGGTAAACGCGCCACCGATACGCAGCGCAGCTGACCCTTGTTTTTCGGCAGCCAGCCATTTCGTCCCTTTTTCGCCGTCGCTTCGCTGGATGCGCTTTTCGGAGCCGCGATTTGGACCCCCGCGTTGTCATGGGCACAGCCTTGGCTTGCGGGCCCGTCTGCCGGCGACTGGCATCGCCAAGCTCTGCTGTACGGCACGTTTCCTGCCATGCTCGCGGGCTTCCTCTTGACTGCCCTTCCGCGTTGGACTGGGAAGGCAGGGCCGCGGAACGCGGTGACGAAATTCCTTCTGGCGCTGTGGTTCGCCGCGCGCGGATCTTACGTCCTTGGGCCGCACGGCACCGGGCCAGCTATCGCGGCAGTTTTCCTGTCTGCGCTCACCCTGACGACGGCGGGGTATGTTATCTCCTCGAGGGATCGTCGGAACTACAAGATAGTCCTGCTGCTGTTCGGCTTCTCTGCCAGCGCAGCCATGACCGCGGCATCATATCCAGTTGATCTCACGCTGCGTCTGTCGCTCGCGACGATGACAGGTCTGCTGATGGTCGTGGGCGGTCGGGTCATTCCTGCGTTGACCGCCGCGTATCTCTGCAATTCCGGTGCTCCGTCAGTGCCTGCTCCCTTGGCTGTGATGGAGAAGGGATCGGCGGCAGCTGCGGCATTGGCGCTGTCTTTTTGGATCGCAATGCCCGACGCGCAAGTCACCGCCGTCGCCTGCGCGGCATGTGCCTCGCTCCAGCTGGCGCGGGCGACGCAATGGCGAGGCTGGCAGGTTCGTTTGCCCGCAGCGGTCGCGGCGCTCCATGTGGGATACTGCTGGATCGGGCTGGGCTTCGCCTTGCTGGCCCTGCACATATTGGTGCCGTTGCATGTCAGCACGGCGGCCGCGGTGCATGCCTGGACCGTAGGGGCGTTCGGAACGATGTCGCTGGCCATCATGGGGAGCATGATCCGGAAGCACAGCGGACTCGCTTTCGCCCGGTCAATTCGCGCCACGGTAGCCTACGCGGCGATGACGGGCGCGGCGGTCGCTCGCGTCGGGGGCGAACTCATCGCCAGCCAAGGTTCAGTCCTCCTGGTGTTGTCAGGCGGGCTTTGGCTCGTTGCGTTTCTGCTATTTATCGCAGCGTTCCATCAGCCATTACTCGTCCGCGGATGCCCACCGGGCCGCTAGACGCTGCTTCGTCAAGTTCCTGTGGAACTCTTGGGGGCTTGACCGTGAACCAGTTTGGCATTGGTTGCCGCGAACGTCCCATTCGACCCCCTGCATCGATCGCATCCTCAAGATCCTGGGTATAGTAGGCTGTCTCTTCGCTACCTCCGGAATAGTTGAGGCGGATTCGTCCGTCCCGCTTGCTCATGAGTATCCCCATGGCGCGAAGGCGTTCCTGGGCTTCGCGATAGTTCATGATTGCCCCCTATGTCTTGCCTGCCCCCAAAATGCGCAGCAATGATCACGCGGCGACGGTGCCTTGAGCGTTGCTGACTGCGGAAAGATCGAGAATTGTCCTGAGCACGTCCCCGTTGTGAACTAGATCGGCGAGAGAGTAGCTGTCGAAGACAGAAAGATAGGCTCCAACCGCTGCGCGAACGACGTTTCGCAACTTGCACTCGGGTGTCAGCACGCAGCCTTCGCCGTCCGCCATGCACGCGACCACAGGGAAGCCGTCTCCCATGGCGCGAACCACAGTGCCGACATTGATTTCGGTGGGCGCGAGCGCCAGGCGAACGCCGCCGGATCGGCCGCGCGCGGTCGACACCAGCCCCAATCTCCGGAGGTTTAGGGTGACTTTAAGCAAGTGGTTGCGCGAAATGCCGTAGCTTTCAGCAATGTCGTTTACCGTGCTGGTCCGGTCGGAATGCACGGCCAGGTAAATCAGCATCCGTAGCGCGTAGTCAGTATGAAGTGTCATGCGCATGGTGTGGTTGCTCTTTCGTCCGCTGCCCCATCTGGGAACGTGGGCAGGAAGTCGCGTATGCCTGCATGGTCACACTTCACCGCGCCCGCAGACGCGCCTCCGCAGCTACGGTTGTTCCGCGACGGCTGGGCTTGGTCGAGGACGGTTGAGTCCACCCTAATGCAGCGCCTTCTAAAGCCCTCATAATGGTATTGCGAATACCACTTTTATGGCTAGTCTGGTGCGATGACAAGAAAGGGCCGTGTGGGAGCACGCAGTCGTGATCGGCAGTTACGTTCCAGACATAAAGACGATCTAAAGATCTTCGGAGAGGTACCAAGGATGTCGGACACGCTCGACGTCTAGGGAGAGGTTTCATGGCTCAAAACACACCCGATGAAGCGCTCGTGCCCGATATGCGGCGCAAGCGACGCAATGAGCTTTTCGCCTTTCTTGTTTTGGCCTTTGGAATCTGGCCCGTTGTGGCCGTCGGCGTGGTTGGCGGCTACGGATTTCTCGTCTGGATGTTTCAGATTATCTTTGGCCCACCCGGGCCGCATGGCGGCTGAGGTGCACAAATGAGCGCCGCCGACATCACCAGACGTTCGTTTCTCGCCGGACGGAAGTCGTCTCCTCCTGAAATTATGGCTCGTCCGCCAGGGGTGGTGGAGCTTGCCCTATGCACGGGGTGCGGAGCATGCGTCGATGCCTGTCCGACGACCATCATTTCGCTCGCAGGAAACGTTCCGTTTCTGGATTTCGCCAGCGGTGAATGCACCTTCTGCGGAAGGTGCGCTGCAGCCTGCCCTGAACCCGTGTTCGGCAGCGAAGTTCCCCGGCGGTTTGCTCATGTGGTCTCGATCGGGTCGTCGTGTTTTGCGAGCAATGGGATCGCGTGCCAATCTTGCAGGGACGCATGCCCGGAAGAAGCCATCCGGTTTCAGCCCCGCGTCGGCGGCCCGTTCCTGCCTGTCCTGAATGAAACCGCTTGCAGCGGCTGCGGAGGATGTATCGGCGTCTGCCCCGCCGGGGCAATCACGATCTCGGAACGAAGCAAGGGGTAAGTCCATGCCTGAACTGCGCATTCGCCATATCTCCAGCGCGGTCGTGACTACGCTTCCCCATAAGGCGGACAGCGTTGCTGTCCTGCTTGCGGCAATGGAAGGGGTCGAGGTCAGGGCCAGGCACCAAGGTAAAATTGTCGTCGTGATTGATGGCGACAGTACCGGAGCAATGGGCGACTGCCTGACGCGGATGGCGTTGCTTGACGGGGTGGTCGCGGCGAACATGGTTTTTGAACACATTGAAGAAGCGGAGGTCACGGGACAATGACGACCGAACTGACACGGCGCGAGGTTCTGAAGGCCCATGCGGCTGGCATCGCGGCTGCCGCAGCCGGAATCTCCTTGCCGGCTGCCGCGCAGCCGGTCCCCGGTGGAGTGAGTGCCCTCGAGATCAAATGGTCGAAAGCGCCATGCCGATTCTGCGGCACCGGGTGCGGGGTCATGGTCGGAGTCAAGGAAGGCCAGGTCGTTGCCACGCATGGCGACATGCAGGCGGAGGTCAACCGTGGCCTGAACTGCGTGAAAGGATATTTCCTTTCCAAGATCATGTACGGGGCCGACAGGCTGACCACGCCGCTGCTTCGCAAGCGGAACGGGGTCTTCGACAAGGAGGGGGAATTCGAGCCAGTCTCCTGGGATGAAGCCTTCGACGTGATGGCCGAGAAGTGCAAGCAGGTGCTGAAGGAGAAGGGGCCTACCGCCGTAGGGATGTTCGGCTCCGGCCAGTGGACGATCTTCGAAGGATATGCAGCGACCAAGCTGATGCGAGCAGGGTTCCGCTCCAACAACCTCGACCCCAATGCGCGGCATTGCATGGCGTCAGCAGCCTACGGATTTATGCGGACGTTCGGCATGGACGAGCCGATGGGCTGCTACGATGACTTCGAGGCCGCCGACGCCTTCGTGCTGTGGGGTTCGAACATGGCCGAGATGCATCCGATCCTGTGGACGCGCCTGGCGGACCGCAGGCTTGGGCATCCGCATGTGAAGGTTGCAGTTCTGTCGACCTTCACCCACCGCAGCATGGATCTGGCCGACATTCCGGTGATCTTCAAGCCAGGGACCGATCTGGCGATCCTGAATTACATCGCGAACCACATCATCGCGACGGGGCGGGTCAACGAGGCGTTCGTGCGCGAACACACGACCTTCATGAAGGGCGCCACGGACATCGGGTACGGTCTCAGGCCTGAACACCCGCTGGAAATCGCGGCGACGGGCGCGGCCGATGCGGGCAAGATGGAGCCGATCGGCTTCGACGAGTTCAAGGCTTTCGTGGCGGAATACACGCTGGAAAAGACTGTCGAACTGACTGGCGTTGAACGCGAGTTTTTGGAGGAACTTGCCGAGCTTTACGCGGATCCGGCCCGGAAAGTCATGTCGCTCTGGACGATGGGGTTCAATCAGCACGTCCGCGGCGTGTGGGCCAACCAGATGATCTACAACATCCACCTGTTGACGGGCAAAATCTCGGAGCCGGGCAACAGCCCGTTTTCGCTGACTGGCCAGCCATCGGCGTGCGGAACCGCCCGCGAGGTCGGGACCTTCGCGCATCGCCTGCCCGCCGACATGGTGGTTACCAATCCCGAGCATCGGGCGCATGCCGAGGAAATATGGAAGCTGCCGCACGGTCTGCTGCCCGACAAACCCGGATACCACGCCGTGCAGCAGGACCGGATGCTCAAGGACGGCAAGCTCAATTTTTACTGGGTGCAGGTTAACAACAACGTTCAGGCGGGGCCAAACAACAGCCAGGAGACCTATCCCGGCTACCGCAATCCCGACAACTTCATCGTCGTGTCGGATGTCTACCCGACCGTGACCGCCTTGAGCGCGGACCTGATCCTGCCGGCTGCCATGTGGGTGGAGAAGGAAGGCGCGTACGGCAATGCCGAGCGCCGAACCCACGTCTGGCACCAATTGGTGCAGGCAAAGGGGGAGGCCCGCTCCGACCTCTGGCAGCTGGTGGAGTTCTCGAAGCGTTTCACGACGGACGAGGTCTGGACTGCGGAGATCCTCGACGCTAACCCGGAATATCGCGGCAAGACGCTCTTCGACGTCCTGTTCCGCAACGGCAATGTCGACAAGTTCCCGGCAGCCGAAATCAACCCTGAATACGAAAACGCCGAGGCCAAGGACTTCGGCTTCTACCTGCAGAAGGGCCTGTTTGAGGAGTACGCCGCGTTCGGCAGAGGCCACGGTCACGACCTGGCGCCCTACGATCGCTACCACGAAGAGCGAGGCCTGCGTTGGCCCGTGGTGGACGGCAAAGAAACGAAGTGGCGGTACCGCGAGGGCTACGACCCTTATGTCAAGCCGGGCGAGGGGGTACGGTTCTACGGCCGTCCGGACGGCAAGGCGGTCATCCTGGCCGTGCCGTACGAGCCGCCAGCGGAATCGCCTGACGACGAATTCGACCTGTGGCTTGTGACTGGCCGCGTTCTCGAGCACTGGCATTCGGGCTCAATGACCATGCGCGTGCCAGAGCTATTCAGAGCGTTCCCCGGGGCGCGGTGTTTCATGAACGCCGACGATGCGCGAAAGCGCGGCCTCAACCAGGGCGCCGAGATTCGCATCATCTCGCGCCGGGGCGAAATTCGGTCGCGGCTGGAAACGCGAGGCCGCAACCGCATGCCCAGCGGAGTGATCTTCGTGCCATGGTTCGACGCTAGCCAGTTGATCAACAAGGTTACGCTCGACGCTACCGATCCCATCTCCAAACAGACGGATTTCAAGAAATGCGCGGTCAAGATCGTATCGGCCGCTTGATCAAGCGGCATAAGCTGGCGGCGGCGCTTGTTGCCGTTGTTTTACTCACGGGAACTGCGGCGATCGCTCAGATGGCCTCGGAACTGACAGGAGCGACTTCGCCCATGGAGTCGCTGCCCGCCGACCCCCTGCCAAAGTGGGTCGTTGACGACATCCGCAAGATGCGAGCCTATCCTGACCAGCCTCCGGTCATCCCGCATTCGATCGAAGGCTATCAGCTCTCGGTCAACACCAACCGCTGCCTGTCGTGCCACAAGCGCGAGTTCACCCAAGGGTCGGGTGCGCCGATGATTAGCGTCACCCACTACCTGACGCGCGAAGGCCAGATGATCGCCGACGTGTCACCGCGGCGGTACTTCTGCACGGCGTGCCACGTGCCGCAGGCAGACATGAAGCCACTGGTGGAAAACTTGTTCAAGGACATGAGCGAGATGGGCGTCGAACCCGCCGGGAGCGAGTAAACGATGCAATGGATCAAGAAACTCGTTCTCTGGGCGTGGGGCATTCTTACCACTCCGGCGGCAACGCTCGGACTGGGCTTTCTGACCCTCGGAGGCTTCGTTGGCGGCGTCATTTTTTGGGGCGCCTTCAACACGGCGCTTGAGGTAACCAACACCGAGCAGTTCTGCACGTCGTGCCACGAGATGAAGAACAACGTGTACGAAGAGCTGACGCGGACAGTGCACTTCTCCAACCGCTCCGGCGTGCGCGCCTCCTGTCCAGACTGCCATGTGCCTCACAAATGGACTGACAAGATCGCACGCAAAATGCAGGCCTCCAAGGAGGTGTGGGGCAAGATATTCGGGACCATCGACACCAGGCGCAAGTTCCTGGATATGCGTCTCGAGCTCGCCCAGCATGAGTGGGCGCGGCTGAAGTCCAACGACAGTCTTGAATGCCGCAACTGCCATTCTTCCGTGGCAATGGACCTGTCGAAACAAACCACGCGCGCGGCCGAAATTCACACCCGTTACCTCCTTTCAGGCGAGGCGACGTGCATCGACTGCCACAAAGGCATCGCTCACGAGCTTCCGAACATGGAAGGCGTCGACCCGGGCTGGAAGGTGCCGCCCGAGCTGGAGGGACAACAGCTGCCGCAATCCACGGCGATCGATGAACTTGAACGCCTGATGACGAGCTATCACCCGGCTTCGCATAGCTTCGCGAAGTGACGACCAGACCCTGGCGTAACGTGATTTCGGTCGAAATTGTCGCACCCTATGGTTGCGGCGGCGATGATTGCGCCAGAACAAAGAGCAGGATCGGGACCAGTCATATCGTTCTCCTTGTCGAAACGACATTCACAAGGAGATTTAAATGTTCACGCGACGCGAAGCCCTCATCGGAGCAGTCGTAGCGGCTGCCGCGGCGGCCGCGATACCTGCCTTTGCGGCCCAGGCACAGACCGCGGACATCGCGGCCCTTCCTCGCCAGAAGGTATCGCTCGTTGCACCGCCCTTCGTCCATGAACACGACCAGGTGGCCAACGGCGGCCCAAAGGTCGTCGAGTTCACGATGAAGATCGAAGAAAAGCCGATCGTGATCGATGACGAAGGCACCACGCTCAGGGGCATGACGTTCAACGGCTCGATCCCCGGACCGATGATGGTCGTGCACGAGGGCGACTACCTGGAACTCACTCTGGTCAATCCGGAGACGAACGAAATGCCCCACAACATCGACTTCCATGCCGCGACGGGCGCGCTTGGCGGCGGGGCGCTTACGCACGTCAATCCAGGCGAGCAGGTAACGCTGCGGTTCAAGGCCACGCGCACCGGGACGTTCGTCTACCACTGCGCGCCGGAAGGCATGATCCCGTGGCACGTGGTTTCGGGCATGAGCGGGACCGTGATGGTCCTGCCGCGTGAAGGACTGAAGAATGAAAAGGGCGAGCCCGTTCGCTACGACAAGATCTTCTACGTCGGAGAGAACGAGTTCTACATTCCGCGGGACGAGAATGGCAAATACAAGAAGTATGAGTCCCTCGGCGAAAGCTATGACGACACGCTCAAGGTCATGCGCGGCCTGATCCCGACCCACGTGGTCTTCAACGGCAAGGTCGGCTCCCTCACGGGCAAGAACGCCATGACGGCGAAGGTCGGCGAAACCGTCATGATCGTCCACTCGCAGGCCAATCGCGATACCCGGCCGCACTTGATCGGCGGGCATGGGGACTATGTCTGGGAAGAAGGCAAGTTTGCCAACCCTCCGGCAAAGGACCTTGAGACCTGGTTCATCCGTGGCGGATCCGCAGGTGCTGCGCTGTATACTTTCCTTCAGCCCGGCGTCTACGCGTACGTGAATCACAATCTCATCGAAGCTGTCGAACTGGGTGCGACTGCTCACTTCACTGTCGAAGGCGAGTGGAACGACGACCTGATGAAACAGGTCGACGCGCCCAGACCGATCCCGATGAACTGACAACAGGACCTGAACAATGGAAGCGAGCGCGACCCGTCGGATTGCCCCCGGCGGGTCGCGTTTCGTTGAAGGCCACCACCATGCCAGTCAATACGCTAACATTAATCGGCAGCGCTGCTGCCATCATGACGGCCGGAGCCGTTGCCCTGCTGAATTGGACTGACGGTCCGAAACATAGCCAAGCTCGCACTCCGGCAGCGATCACCGTCGCGGCCGCGCCTGGACTCTTCTCGCACGCCGAGCCTGGCGAATTTCTGATGAACGAGCGCCCTGTTCCAGCACCGCGAAAGCGGGTCGCCATCAGTCAGCCACTAGAAATCATGAAGTATCAAGTGAGCCTGGACGAGTACGAGCGCTGTGTCAGCCTCGGCGCCTGCGAGGCAGCCGATGCTGAAGGAAGCGGCGACGTTCCGGTCACTGGAGTGAGCTACCTCGACGCCGAGGCATATGCTCGCTGGTATTCCGAGGCGACCGGAGAGACATGGCGGTTGCCAACTGATGAGGAATGGGCGCATGCCGCCAGCGAACGGTTTCGGAGCGACATCGAACCGTTGGAACAAGACGCGCAGAATCCCGCTCGCGCCTGGCTGTCGAGCTACCAGCGGGAGGTGGACTTGGAGCGGAAAGCAGACCCTGTGCCGAGGAGCCGCGGCTCTTTTGGGGTGAACTCCAAGGGCGTGGCAGACATCGCGGGCAACGTCTGGGAATGGACGTCGACATGTTATGCTCGTGTCACCATGGCCGCAGACGGCAAGGCCGCCGAAACGTCTATTGAGAATTGCGGTGTTCATGTCGTCGAGGGATTCCACCGGACATACATGTCGAACTTCATCCGTGATGGAAAGAGCGGTGGATGTGCTGTCGGCTTGCCGCCCGACAATCTGGGCTTCCGGCTGGTGCGGGAACGGCCTGCTGCCATGACCATAGCCGATTTCCAGGCGCAGATCCGGAGGCTACGGCGCGAAATGTTCGGCGCCTGACTTCCCATGCCGAACACGTGATCCGGCGCACGCAGGGTGGTTCATTGACAATGCAGCCAGTCAGTTTTTCTATACTCCGGCGGGATTTGGGGGTTTTGGCGTTGGGGGCGTGCTTCCTCAAAGAGAGCGAGCAATACACGAGAGTGGAACTTGTGCATCGGCTACTTGAGAATATGGGAGACACCGCCGAGGCTGCCCGTCAGACCTTCGAGTCTGAGCACGGCTGGAATGGCATTCTTGGAGGCTATGCAGCGGAGGTGCAACGAAAAGCGGCCTGAACTATCCCGTGGAATGGTTGGCCGATACATGATCGGCCACTGCCGTCAGCCTTTCCCGCATTACCAGCGCCGTAATCGCCCCTGAAAGAAAAGTGAGCGCTGCAATCGACCCTATGGCCCAAGGAAGTCCGAAGGTATCGGCGATAAGTCCGGCCGACAGCGCTCCGATGGCGTACCCCAGATCACGCCAGAAGCGGTACACGCTCAGTGACCTGGCGCGCCACGAAGGGTGTGAGGCATCCGAAACAGCCGCAATCAGGCTGGGGTAGACCATTGCCGTTCCCAAGCCGAGCAACAGGCTTGCCACCAGCCACCAGCCACCAGCCGAAGTCCCTGGTGAGAGCTGTCATCATGAGTGCCACTGCCTGCACCCACATTCCAGCAACGATCAGACCCTTCCGCCCCCAACGGTCGCTAAGCGGTCCAGTCAGCACTTGAAACAGTCCCCACACCCCAGGGTACACGGCCTTCAGGATGCCTATCTTCTCCACGCCGAGTCCGTTGGCGGCGAAAAAGAGCGGAAAGATGCCCCAACTCATACCATCATTGAGGTTGTTGACGAGCCCCGCCTGCGAGGCCGCAAAGAGATTGCGGTCGCGGAAGGTCGTCAGGGCGAACACTTCCCGAAAGCTGAGAGGGGATTCTTCCTTTGGATGGTTCGCCATTTCCAGTTGGACATGGGGGCGGGTGTCGCGCACCAGCAGAACCGACAAGGCCAACCCGAGAACCGCGTACACCACGCCAACATAGATCGGAATTGGTCGTAGACCATATCGCCCCGCGAGGTACCCGGAGAGGAATGCGGTCAGGCCAACCGCGAAGTAGCCTGCGAACTCATTGAGGCCGACGGCGAGGCCGCGACCCTTGGGACCGACGAGGTCGACCTTCATTATCACGGTCATCGACCAAGCCAGTCCCTGGCTGACTCCCAGCAATGCATTGGCGGCGATAATCCAGCTCCAACTGGGTGCCCAAAGGATCATGAAGGGCACCGGAAGGCCAAAGAGCCAGCCGAGGATGAGCACGCGCTTGCGCCCCCATCTGTCAGCGAGTTGGCCGGAGAGTAGATTAGCGAAGGCTTTTACCACGCCGAAGCTGACAATGAATGAGACGACTAATGTCGTCGAGGCAATGCCAAATACTTCGGAACCTATGAGTGGCACCACAGTGCGCTCAATGCCCACCATGCCGCCGACAAAGGCATTGATCACCACAAGCAGGGCAAACTGCCGCCAGTTTTGCTTGAGCCCGAGGGCGATCCGCGGAGATGATTGGATCACTGCGCAATCCCGGAGTTCGCAGCCCGCGTCTGAGTGGCGTTGGGCGGAGGTGGGGGGATTTCGACCGTCATTGCCGCTATGAATGCATCCTCGTCCTCAACACGATGCGTCTTATAGCACATCTAGATGTTGAACTCCTCGGATCGCCTAGCTCTTTCGGCTACCTGTCATAAGCTCGAAGCGAGGCGTAGCATTAGTCCTGTTCACCTCAGGGATTTGGGGGGCCAGATGGGCGTGGTGCGGTTTCGTACCAGAGACGCAATCGGGAACCTTTTAGGCTCAGTTGCGGTTGCGACAGCCCTCGTTCTGGCGATCAATCACGACCAGGCGCAAGCCCACGGAGCCGACACCGGTTGGACCTATCCTCCGGCATGCTGCGGGGGTGACCCCATTGAGGGAGATTGCCAGCGAATACCCTACGCTGCGGTCAAGACAAGGCTGAACGGCTTCGTTGTGACCCTCTACCCTGGCGATCATTGCCAGATTACACGAAGGCAGACGTTTCTGATCCCATATGGAAACGAAATTGCGTCGGGAGAACGCGATTATCACATCTGCCTTCATCCCACCAAGAGAGACGCAAACTGCTTCTTCGCACCTCCAGACGGTGCCTGACAATGAGCGCGAACCTCGCTGCCCCGCTGGGAGCGATGCTTGCTGCATCGGCGCTTTATACACCGCAGGCAAATGCTGCTGACGTTGATGCGGCGATTGTGTTCGCGGTCGACGTCTCGGCATCCATCGATCCCGCCACCGCCAACCTGCAACGCGAAGGCCATGCCGCAGCAATCTCTTCGCCCGAGGTCGTCGCAGCCATTACCCGCAACAGCACCGGTTGCATCGCAGTAACCTATGTCGAATGGGCAAGTTCTGGGCATGCGCGTTCGGTGGTGCCGTGGACAAGTGTCTGTGGCCTTAAGGATGCGCAAGCCGTGGCGTCGATCATCCTGAAGGAAGGCGATAGAGGCCTCGGATGTGAACAGACGTGCGCGACCTCCATTTCCTTCGCCATCGATCTCGGCTGTATGCTGCTCGACAGTTACGTTGGATCAGCCGCCAGCAAGGTCATCGATATCTCGGCCAATGGCACCAACAATGACGGCTTGCCCGTTGCAGTGAGCCGACGGCGGGCGATTGCCAAGGGTTACACAATCAACGCAATCGCCATTCCCGAGATGATACTCAGCGTTGTTTACGATCTCACCGAATATTTCGACAACAATGTCATTGGTGGTCCGAGAGCATTTGTCATCGCGCCATCCACGACAACCGACTACGCGGCAGCGCTCCGCCGAAAACTCGTTGCTGAGATCAGTCTGTCGATCCGGCCACCCAGCAAGGAAATGGTCGTCGTCCGAGAGTAACGTCCCGGTCGCGGATCACTCCTCGCACCTCTTCTTTCGAATTCTTGTGGATGAAATTTCCGGCATTCGGTAGCAAAACCACCAGTTCTTACCCTATCCGATCCGTGTACCTGCGGCCGATAAACCATCAAGGATTCGCTCGGAAGCTCGACCAAGGAGAGAACGCTCTCGCCAGATGGAACGAGCTCCAGGCCGATTTCATCGATCTGCTGATCGACCGGAACCACCGTTCAGGGCGCTTCATGGAGGAGTACTACTTTAGCCAGTGTCTGAAGCGGGTGCTCCATTTCGGTGACGACACCCGCGTCACGCTGCTGTAGCGGAACTCTGCACCTGTTACGTTAGTTTGGGTTGCAACAAAGCCTTCCCGAAGAGCGCTGCGAATCCCAGGAACGCGACCGACCATGCCGCTCCTGCGATCTCGATCAGATGGAGTTCCGGGAGAAAGACGGCCGCAATGCGCAAACCTGCAGCCGCGATGATGGCCGCAAACAGGAAAGCTGCTCCGTGTCCTGCCTTTAGCGGCCGCCCGGTGTGACCCAGCGTGGCGCGTACCATGACGGAAAGTGTCATGGCGCCGATGGCTCCGCCGCCAAGGGCATGTATCCCCGCTGCGACAGGCAGGCTCTCGGGAAGCACGATAGAAGCCGCCAGGAGAGTGAAACCCACCGGAATGAATCCATAGGCGAGGTGGAGGACCAGGACCAGTGGATCCTTGATGGTCCGGTCACCGGCCCATCGCGCCAGGCGTACCGACTGCAAAGCGGCCGCCATCCCTAGCGCAACGGCCGTAACTACGCTGGTTGGAGCGAAGCACCATGAGGCGAGCGCAAGCGCGCCGACTGCAAGAGAGACCACGTCGAAGCGATTGAAAGGCACGGGAAGGCGTCCCGGATTCTGCCGGACAAGCCAGTTCCGCGTAAAGCTCGGTATGATCCTTCCGCCGATGATCATGACCAGCAGCACCGCGGCGCTCATGCCAAGCCGTCGGCTCGTGTCGGAAAGGCCGAGATAATGAGCTTCAAGGTGGAAACATACGTTTGCTGCCAGAAGCATAGCCAGCGGCAGCAGCACTTTCAGATTGCGCCAGTTTCGGCCCGCAACGATTTCAATGGTGGCCGCCAGAGCCACTGCGCCAAGGAATGCCGCGTCCACCATCGCCGCCACTTGCCAGCCAATGGCAGACGAGAAAAACACCGCGAGGCGGCCTGCGATCCAGATCACCACGAGACCCAAGAGGGGAAATCCCTGAACGGGCAGGCGGCCCGTCCAGTTCGGAATGGCAGTGAGCAGGAAACCAGTGACGATCGCCGCCAGATAGCCGAACAGCATCTCATGAACATGCCAGTCCAGTGGCGCCAGAAGGCTGTAGGTCTCAAGGTGGCCAGCATAAAGCGGGAGCCAGAACAGGATCGAGAGTCCCGCGTACAACGACCCGAGCAGAAAGAATGGCCTGAACCCGTACGACAGTATTGCTGGTCCTTTGTAGGACCGTAGTCTTGGAATTCCCATTCTTGCGACTTTCAAAAAAAGAACCGGGCGGTCAAGAAATGTCCGCCCGGTCGGCCTCAGCGAGGGTAATTGAGGCCAGGAGGAGAGCGTAATTACTTGGCGGCTACCGCCTGGCCGAAGAGTTCGGCGAACGCTGCCTTGGCCTTCCCGGTCTGCTTGACGGCCTTGGCCGCATCGGCGTTGACTGGCTGGCCGACAACCACGAGGGCGACCATGCCCATGCCGTAGTGGGGAGTGCACTTCACCCCGTAGACGCCTTCCTTGTCGAGGGTCACCGTGATCTCCTCGTTCATCTTACTTTTGAAATCGGCGGCGCCTTCAGGGATCATGCCCTTGATGGACTCGGCGTTGTGCGACTTATCGGTCGGCACGAACTTCACTGTGTCGCCAGGCGCTGCCTGAACGAAGTTCGGCTGAAAGACCATTGCGCCCTTTTCGCCCTTGTTGAGCATTTGGACCACGTGTTCCGCAGCATTGGCGCCGCCAGCGAATACGAAGAGCGAAACGGCAGTCGTGAGGTGGAGGAGGAATTTCATCATATGCCTTTCTAGCGATCTGTGGCTGCGTCAGCAGTTGCCTCTCACTACTCCGATTGCCGTCGAGGGAATTTGCGATTGCGCAAATTCGGCAAGAAAACCTTGGAAGTGGCGCGACCTCGGGATGGCTAACTACCGAAGACGGTTGAAGTTCGATGTTTGTGGGAGGTTTGGCCCCTCGGAGAAGGAATTCGCGGATGGTAGTTCGCGCGACGCGAACCGTCTTTCCCCCAGAGGGTAACGGGCAAGACTCCCGCAAGACGATTGACACAGATCAATCTATTTTTTCTTCTTGGGGTACACAGTGCCGTACGCACGATAGCCACAAAACCGCAGCAGTGGAGGTAGTTTTGTACACGAACATTCTCATAACCACGGATGGCTCGGAACTTGCGCAGAAGGGTGTCGACCACGGCCTGACGTTAGCGAAGAGCCTTGGCAGCAAAGCGACTGTGATAACGGTGGCGGAGCCCTACCCACTGCACAGCCCCGCTACAATCGGGTCATGGACTGAAGCTCAGCAACATCATGCTGATGCTGCCTTGAATTTGGCAAAAGAAGCGGCCGCTAAGATGGGCGTGACCATCGAAGTAGTGCTGGCGTCGCATACATCGCCCGCGGAAGCGATCGTCAAAACAGCACAAGATCGGGGATGCAACCTCATCGTTATCGCATCCCACGGCCGACGTGGTGTGAGCAGGCTTTTGCTCGGAAGCCAAACCGCGGAAGTTGTCCACCTCTCCAAGATTCCGGTGCTTGTCGTACGGTAGAGCCGTGCGAACTACCCAGGCCTGCAGTGCCGCGCCGACGCCAAGCGCCAGCGCGGTCTGCCATTGCACGGAGCGCCGAAAGATAGCTATCGCCTCTCTGAGGAGACGCGTCCAAGCGCTATTGATTTGTCGCCAAGTTTCGAGCTTCGGCGCGGGCAACAATTAGCTGTCGCAGCTGGGCTTCGTCCATCCCGCTCGCCGGAAGTTGGGCGATTATGTCAGCAACGGCCGCAACGACAGAAATTACATTCGGTGGACTGATGAGGTCGAGATAACGGTCGACCGCATCGAGGGCCTCTTTCTCATATTTGTCCATCTTTGGTCCTGTCAGCGGATCGCGCTAAGGCAGTGAACCGTAGCAGCCGCGAACTTCTGGGCGCGATTGCGTTCCGATTCAGTCGGAAGCCGTTCGCCGAAATCGAGATAGCAGTCCAGGAGCAGCTCGCAAAGTGCCGCCATCCCCAGCGAGCCTGCGCTTGGTGTGTTTTGCAGCAGGGGCGAATGGCCAAGCGGCGATCTCGCCAGGCTATCCGCGCGCATCCGTGCTTGGCGCGCAAGCTCCCGCAGCCGTGTTCCCTCGGCGGCAGTTCCGCGGGCAGCTGCGACTTCAAGCTGTTCGGAAAGCCGAAGCTCCATCTCGTCCCAAGCGAAAGCCGTCCTTCTGGATGCGGTCCGCTGCTTGTGAAACGCCAGCCTTCGCTCCCGGCGCAACGTGGCTACGTGCCCCAGCTCCTCCCTCGCCATCGTCTCCGCTGCCTCCCGCAACTCGTTTGTCGGTGCGCGCGCGGCCATGTAGGTCCAGAAGACAAAGGCGCGCTCTTCGTTGCGCACCGCCATCGAGAACGCCCGATAGCCGTTCAGCAGCTCGGGTGCGATGGTTCCCGCTCCCTCATCGTCGAAAACGTCGGAGAGCTGCCAACTGATCCGTGATTGTTCTGGCTGCTTGCCGCTGACCTGGTGGGACCAGTGCGTGACGTTGTCGATGTGTTGCCTTTCCTCCGCGGCCAATCTGTCAAAAACGCCGGCGAGATCGGTCCGGCCTTCCTTGCGCATTCTGGAAGACAGTTCTGAATAGCCCGAGGCGGCCTCCTGCTCCATCGCATAGGCGAGGGCGATTAGCTCGTCCATCGTATCGACGGACACATAGGGCTCCCATTTCAGAACCGACATGAACTTCCTCCCAGCACGAACTTTGGAACAACCTAGAACGGGATGCTGACCTTCAGTTTGCGCTGGATCAAAGACGCGCGGGCTTAAGCCGTCTTTATCGCTCTCGAGCCAGCGACCTGCATGCGGTTGCAGTCTCGTCGCGTGGGCAACCACCCCGTGGGCAAAAGACGAGCCTTGGCGAAGTCGCTAGGCCGAACCGGAATTCGATCGTGACAAGCGCATTTCTCCCCCAAGCCAAGAAGGCAGCCGCCAGAACCTTGATGGCCGCCTTGGCAGTTACTGCAATCGCCTTCGTTATTTTTGGGCAACGGGCTGACGCTTCAGCGGCGAGCCGGGTTGCCGAATTCTTGCCCAAGGCGCAGCCCGGCGAGTTCTTCCAGGGCGCCGAACGGTTCGGCGAACTTGCAGGAGAGCCGCCGCTCGCCCCTGTATATCGAGGCGACGACATCCTGGGGTACGTCTACCTCAATTCGGATTTCACCAGCGCGGTCGGCTATTCCGGCAAGCCGATCCATATCCTGGTCGGCATTGACAAGCACGGCGTTGTCCGTGGGTTCAAGCTCGTTGACCACAAGGAGCCCATCGTCCTCATTGGCATCCCCGAGAAAAAGGTGGTCGCCGCGCTGAACGCGCTCATAGGCAAGGACATGGGGCGGGTAGCAGCGGGCGCTGAGCGACCGCCCCAGGTGGACATCGTCAGCGGCGCAACGGTTACCGTGCTCGTGATGGGCGACAGCATCGTGCGGTCGGCGGTTAAGCTGATCCGAAGCAACAGACTGGGGGAAGCAGGACTGGCGTCCGCTCCCGCCCACGCTGCGACGACGAAGCTCGACCTGTCCAAACGCGAAGTCCACGATTGGGAGGCTCTCGTCGGGGACGGCTCGGTCCGAAAACTGCAGCTGTCGGTGGGCGAAGTTACCGAGGCGTTCAAGCAGGCTGGCTTGGCGCAGGCCGCCGCACGGCCTGAATCGAACACTCCAGGCGACCGTTTCATCGAACTTTACATCGCTCCAGTCAGTGTACCGTCGATAGGCCTCAGCCTGCTCGGCAAGAGCGGGTTCGAGCGGATGCAGTCGATGCTAAAGCCTGGCCAGCAGGCGATCGTTGTTGCCGGGGACGGGCTCTATTCGTTCAAGGGATCCGGATACGTCCGGGGAGGCATTTTCGACCGGATCGAACTCCTCCAGGATGGACAAGGAGTACGCTTCCGCGACCGCAATCACTCCCGCCTCGGCGATCTGGCAGCGGCCGGCGCACCGCGGCTGCGAGAGATCGCATTGTTCGTCGTGCCGCCGGAGTTTTCGCTGGACCTGACCGAGCCTTGGGAACTGCAGTTGCTGGTGCAGCGCAGCTTTGGCGCACGCGAGAAGGCGACGCTTCCCTTCAACGTCGGCTATACGCTGCCGAAACAATACCTGACCGTGAATGAGCCGCCGGCACCGCCGGTGGCTCAGTCACAGCCTTCGACAGCCGCATCGCCCGCAGCCCAGCCTGACGCCAGCGCCGGAACATTTCCAGACGAAGAGCCGCTCTGGGTCAGGATGTGGAAGATGAACACCGTGTCTATCGGCATCACGGTGTTAGGGCTTCTTGTCCTTACCGCCATTTTCTTTTTCCAGGATTGGCTTGTGCGGCGGCCGAAGCTTTTTGGCTGGGTGCGTCGCGGCTTTCTGTTGTTCACGCTCGTTTGGCTCGGCTGGTACGCCAATGCGCAGCTGTCCGTAGTCAATGTGCTGACCTTCACAAACTCCCTGATTACCAACTTCAATTGGGAGTTCTTCCTTTCCGCGCCCCTCGTTTTCGTCTTGTGGGCGTCGGTCGCGGCAGGCCTGCTGTTTTGGGGGCGCGGGCCGTTCTGCGGCTGGCTTTGTCCCTTCGGCGCCTTGCAGGAGCTAACCAACAATCTGGCCCAATGGCTGAAAGTGCCTCAGCTGAAGGTGCCTTTCGGGCTGCATGAGCGGCTGTGGCCTATCAAGTACATTATCTTCCTAGGGCTGTTCGGGCTCTCCTTCTACTCCGTCGCGCTGGCAGAAATGTTCGCGGAGGTCGAGCCGTTCAAGACGGCCATCATCCTTAAATTCGCGCGGGAATGGCCATTCGTGATCTTTGCGCTGACGATCGTGTCACTCGGACTTTTCGTCGAGCGGTTTTACTGCCGCTACCTCTGCCCGCTGGGCGCAGCGCTCGCCATCCCTGGCCGGATCAGGATGTTCGAATGGCTCAAGCGCTATCCGGATTGCGGCTCGCCGTGCCAGCGCTGTGCCAAGGAATGTCCGGTGCAGGCAATTCATCCGGAAGGCCAGATCAACGTCAACGAATGCATCTACTGCATGCATTGCCAGGAACTCTACCACGACGACCATCGCTGCCCGCACATGATCCAGGTGCGGCTGAAGCGCGAAAAGTTCCAGGCGCTTTCGTCGCCTTCCTTGCGCAGCGACAACGATCGCGGACCTGCAAAGCCTGTAATCACCCATCGGGGCGCTCCAATTCCCCCAGCGCCGGGGAAAGCCGAGCCGACGAAACAGCCATGAGCGAAAAAAGGAGGCTCAAATGTCAGACGAGCAAATCAACAGACTGAATAGGCGACAGCTGCTGGGCACTAGCGTAGCCGCGGGCGCAACCGCCGTGAGCGGAGCCCTGACGCTGGCAGGCGGAGCCGTATCGCCCGCCGCCGCTCAGTCCTCTTCTGCTGCGCCGAGCGGCGAAGGCGGAAGTTATGAGGTGAAGCCCGGCGAACTCGACGAATACTACGTCTTCTTTTCCAGCGGCCAATCGGGCGAGGTCCGTATCGTCGGCGCACCCTCGATGCGCGAAATGATGCGCATTCCGGTCTTCAACCGCTGCAGCGCCACCGGATGGGGCCAGACGAACGAGAGCCGCAAGGTGCTGACCGAAGGACTGCTTCCCAACACGAAGGAGTTCCTGAAGGACAAGGGCGGGATCTACCTCAACGGCGACCTGCACCATCCTCACCCCTCCTTCACTGACGGAACCTACGACGGCCGCTATCTGTTCGCCAACGACAAGGCCAACACCCGCGTCTGCCGCATTCGTCTCGACGTGATGAAATGCGACAAGATCATCCAACTCCCGAACCAGCACACCGTCCACGGCCTCCGCGTGCAGAAGTATCCGAAGACCGGATACGTCTTCTGCAACGGCGAAGACCGGGTGCCGATCCCCAACGACGGCAAAGTGCTCGACGACCACAAGCAGTATCACGCGATCTTCACAGCCGTTGACGGCGAGACGATGAAGGTGGCCTGGCAGGTGATGGTCGACGGCAACCTCGACAACGTTGATGCCGACTATCAGGGCAAGTACTGCTTCGCCACTTGCTACAACTCGGAAGAGGGCGTGAACCTCGCCGAGATGATGGAAAAGGAGCAGGACTGGGTCGTCATCTTCAATCTCAAGCGCATCGAGGATGCCGTCGCCAAGGGCGACTACAAGGAGATCAACGGCGTTCCGGTGATCGACGGTCGCAAGGGCTCGCCTTACACCCGCTATGTTCCAGTGCCGAACAGCCCGCATGGCATCAATACCGCGCCCGATGGAATCCATGTCGTCGCCAACGGAAAGCTGTCGCCGACTGTGACGGTCTTCGACGTGCGCAAGTTCGACGAGCTGTTCGACGATAAGATCCAGCCCCGTGACACCGTCGTCGCCGAGCCAGAACTCGGACTCGGGCCGTTGCACACTGCCTACGACGGCAAGGGCAACGCCTACACGACGCTCTTCATCGACAGCCAGGTTTGCAAGTGGAACATCGACGACGCCAAGCGGGCCTTCAAGGGGGAGGCGGTCGACCCCATCCGCCAGAAGCTGGACGTCCACTACCAGCCCGGCCACAACCACACCTCGATGGGACAGACCAAAGAGGCCGATGGCAAGTGGCTGATTTCGCTGAACAAGTTCTCGAAGGATCGCTACCTCAACGTCGGGCCGCTGAAGCCGGAGAACGACCAGCTCATCGACATCTCCGGCGACCAGATGGTCCTGGTGCATGACAACCCGACCTTCGCGGAACCGCATGACGCAACCCTGGTGCACCGCTCCAAGGTCAATCCCGTTCATGTATGGAACCGTGAAGATCCGTTCTTCGCCGATGCGGTCAAACAGGCGAAGGCTGACGGGATCGACCTGATGTCGGCGGCGGAAGTCATCCGCGATGGCAACAAGGTGCGCGTCTACATGACGTCGGCGGCGCCGGCGTTCAGCCTCGAGAGCTTCTCGGTAAAGCAGGGCGACGAGGTCACAGTCTACGTAACCAACATCGACGAAGTGGAGGATCTCACCCACGGGTTCAGCATCATCAACTACGGCATCAATATGGAGGTCGCGCCGCAGGCGACCGCGTCGGTCACCTTCACCGCGAGCCAGCCAGGCGTGTACTGGTATTACTGTTCGTGGTTCTGCCATGCCATGCACATGGAGATGAAGGGCCGCATGTTCGTCGAGCCGCAGGGCGCTTGACGGCCATGACCCGTTCGGGAGCATTCACAGCGATGGGGGCGGCGGCGATTGTCGCCGTCCTCTCTGGCCCAGCCTGGTCGGCCAGCATCGTGGTCCCGGCGGGGAACGGAAACGTACAGGCCATTGTCGACGCGGCGTCGCCGGGCGACGTCGTGACGCTCTTGAGTGGCGAGCACAAGGGACCGATCGAGATCCGGAAGGCGGTGACGCTGGAGGGCGTTCCCGGAGCTGTCTTGATGGGAAGCGGCCACGGCAGCGTCGTGACCTTGCGGGCGCCGAATTCGGCTGTGCGCGGTCTCGAGATAAAAGGTTCGGGCACGGACATGGAAGCGATGGATGCCGGAGTGTTCGTCACCAAGACGGCGAGCGCGGCCATCGTCGAGCGCAATACGATCGTCGGAAATCTCTACGGAATCTATCTCCACGGTTCCCCGGACGCGGTCGCCAAGGGCAACCGTATCGTCGGGATGCGCGAGGGCCGCACGAATGAGGCCGGGAACGGCGTCTCGGTCTGGAACGCGCCTGGAGCCAAAGTCATCGACAATGACATCAGCTTTGGCCGCGACGGCATATTCTCAGTGACAAGCAAGCGAAACGTCTTCAGCGGCAACCGCTTCCGCAGCGTGCGTTTCGCGATCCACTACATGTACACCAACGACAGCGAGATCAGCGGGAACGTCTCGCTGGGCAACGCCGTCGGCTACGCGATCATGTATTCCAGCAGGCTCAAGGTCACCTACAATCTGTCGGACGGCGACCGAGACCGGGGCCTGCTGCTCAACTACGCCAACGGCTCGCAGATATCGGGCAACGTCGTGCGTGGGCGTCCCCAATCGGAGGAACGATGGAGGACGGCTGGACAGCAGACTAGCGAGCATGGCCTGCCGGCCGCTGCCGCCGACGCGCCGTCGTCTTCCGCCATGCGAATCGGCCCGGAGAAATGCGTCTTCATCTACAATGCCAACAAGAACGTCTTCCGCGAGAACTGGTTCGAGGGCTGCGAGATCGGCATCCATTTCACGGCCGGGTCCGAAGGCAACACCATGTCCGGCAACGCCTTCGTCAGGAACCGCAATCAGGTCAAGTATGTCGGGACCCGGGATCTCGACTGGCAGGTTGACGGACGCGGCAACTATTGGAGCGACAATCCGGCCTTCGACCTCGACTCCGACGGCATCGGCGACGCTCTCTATCGTCCCAACGATTTGATCGACAAGGTCCTGTGGACGGCTCCCCAGGCGAAAGTTCTCGTCAACAGCCCGGCGATTCAAGTTATCCGATGGGCTCAGGCGCAGTTTCCGGCGCTGCTTCCGGGCGGCGTGGTGGACAGCCGACCGCTGATGGCGCCTCCAGAACTGCGGGGAGCAGCGCGATGAGCAGCGAAACCGTAAGTGTAGAACGCGTGGCAAAGTCCTATGGCCGCCATGAGGCCGTGAAATCTGTATCGCTCGCGTTGAACGCAGGCGAGACCATAGCGCTGGTGGGGCACAACGGCGCCGGCAAAACCACCCTTATCAAGCTCATGCTGGGCCTTATCCGGCCGAGCGCCGGCAATGTCCGCGTGTTGGGGGAAAACCCGGCGGCAGGCGAATTTGCCGCGCGCAAGAGCTTGGGTTACCTGCCGGAGAACGTTTCGTTCAACATGGCGCTGACAGGGCGCGAGACGCTGGCGTTTTACGCTCGGCTCAAGCGCGCGGCCCTCTGCCAGGTCCCGGAACTGCTGGATCGGGTGGGGCTGAGCGCGGCGATGGACCGACGGGTAGGGACCTACTCCAAGGGCATGCGCCAGCGGCTGGGGTTGGCGCAGGCGCTTCTCGGAAGTCCGCAAGTTCTGCTGCTCGACGAGCCGACGACGGGGCTCGATCCGTCGCTGCGGCGCAGTTTCTACGCAATCATCGATGAGCTGAAATCCCAAGGAACCACCGTCCTGCTGTCGTCGCACGCCCTCACGGAACTCGAGGGAAAGGCCGACCGCGTAATCATCGTCAACCGCGGCATCAAGATCGCGGACGGCACGATAGACGAACTGCGCCATATCGCGCGGCTGCCCACGCGCATCCGCCTGAAGCTCGCAGACCGCGAACCCGGCACGGTCGAGCGCTGGATCAGCGACACGGGCAGGTGGCAACGGGTCAACGGCCACATGCTGGAAATCGACGCGGCCCCGGAAGACAAGATCCAGCTCCTGCGCAGAGCTGCCGCAGAAGGCGCGCCCGTTGCCGATCTCGACCTGATCCCGCCGACCCTTGACGAGCTCTACGCGCATTTCTTGAGCACGCAGGACGCACTGCCATGAAAAACATACTGATCCTCGCCCGGAAAGAGGTGCAGGAGGCCCTTCGCAACCGATGGGTCCTGGCGACAACGCTGTTGCTGGCCGCGCTTGCGCTGACATTGACGTTCCTTGGCAGCGCACCGACGGGCATTGTCGCCGTCGGCGCACTTGACGTGGTCATCGTCAGCCTTTCCAGCCTGACCATCTTCCTCGTGCCGCTAATCGCTCTCCTGATCTCCCACGATGCCATCGTCGGCGAGATGGAACGGGGCACCATGCTGCTGCTGTTGAGCTATCCGGTTGGCCGCTGGCAGGTGATTATCGGGAAGTTTGTCGGGCATGTGGCGATACTGTCGTTCGCTACCCTTCTCGGCTATGGCGCGGCCGCCGCGGCGCTGGCGGCAACTGGTGCGGCCATCGACGCAGCAAGCTGGTGGGCGTTCCTGTCCATGATCGGCGCCTCGGTAATGCTTGGCGCTGGGTTCATCGCGATCGGCTACCTGGTGAGCGCGCTGGTGCGGGAGCGCGGGACAGCCGGAGGAATAGCGATCGGCGCCTGGCTGCTTTTCGTCCTCATCTACGACATGGGGCTGCTGGGGGTGCTGGTGGTGGATCAAGGCCGCAACCTGAGTGGCGGTCTGTTGGATACGCTGCTCCTGCTCAATCCAACCGATGTCTACCGCCTGCTGAATCTCGGATCCGGCAGCGCAGGATTGCTGTCTGGGATGGGTGGCATTGCACAGAGCAGCGCACTCACGCCCGCCATTTTGGTCGCGGCCCTTGCCGGATGGACGATCATCCCCTTGGCGATGGCCACGGTCGTGTTTTCGAGGAGAGAACTATGAGACTCGCCGCTGTTGCCTGCACGTTCGCTGCGGTCCTTTTTCTGGCAGGCTGCGGTGCCGAAGAACAGGCGGAGACGCCGCAGCCTTTTGCCCTGACGGAAAGCGCCATCGGCCACTATTGCGGCATGAACGTCCTGGAGCACCCAGGACCCAAGGGACAGATCGTGCTGGGTCGCATAGCTGAACCGATCTGGTTCTCGTCTGCGCGCGATGCCGTTGCGTTCACCATGCTGCCAGAAGAGCCAAAGAACGTCGCTGCTATCTTCGTCTCTGACATGGCAGCAGCTCCGACCTGGGAAGAGCCGGGCCCAGAGAACTGGATTGACGCCAGGAAGGCATTCTTTGTTATCCGCAGCTCCAAACGGGGCGGCATGGGTGCCGAAGAAACGATTCCTTTTTCGTCTGAAACCGCAGCCCGGGTTTTCGTGTCGATGCACGGCGGTGAGATCGTAGATTTCGCCAGGATTCCACCCGAATACGTGCTTGGCAAAAGCCAGGCGGGTGGCTGACATGGCCTCGTTCGTGAACCGTCGTCGCGCAATCGGGATATTGGCTGCCGCCT
This sequence comes from Aminobacter sp. NyZ550, assembly GCF_025628925.2. Lineage (NCBI taxonomy): Bacteria > Pseudomonadati > Pseudomonadota > Alphaproteobacteria > Hyphomicrobiales > Phyllobacteriaceae > Aminobacter > Aminobacter sp. NyZ550. Next base: position 5,014,253 of record NZ_CP114190.1, on the reverse strand, counting down.
CGGGCTTGAGTCTAGTGCCGTTCGGTTCCGCTGTCGCAGTCCCGGCCCACGCCGTGGATTGGCGCGGGCAGGCGCTGGGTGCGCCCGCTGAATTGAGAATTCACCACCACGACCGCGCGCATGCGCAGGCGTTGGTAGAACAGGTCGCTGCAGAGGTCCGGCGCCTCGAACGAATCTTCAGCCTCTATCGCGAGGACTCGATCCTGGTTTCGCTGAATCGGCAGCACTCGCTGGTAGCTCCGCCTGAGGAACTGGTCGACCTGCTTGCCAAATGCCGCGGTTATTGGACGTTGAGCGAGGGCGCTTTCGATCCGACGATCCAGCCGCTCTGGTCAGCCTACCAAAGACACTTCTCAGTTCCCGATGCCGATGCGACAGGCCCATCGGACCGCGTTCTCCGAGAGGCGCGGAGCAAGGTCGGGTTTGACCGAGTCGTTTTCAGCCGCGACCGCATTGAACTCGCCGCTGGCATGGCGCTCACCCTCAATGGCGTTGCCCAAGGCTACATCACAGACCGCATCGTGACGCTACTGCGGGCTGGAGGCATAGGTTCCTGCCTCGTGGACATGGGCGAGTGCCGTGCCGTCGGCATGCGCCCGGATGGCAACGGCTGGCAGGTCGCGATCGCCGACCCGGATGACGCGGGCCGCCAACTCGCGGTCTTGGATGTCGTCGACCGAGCGGTAGCGACGACGAGTCCCTCTGGGTTCCATTTCGACAGCAATGGCCGCTTCAACCATCTCCTGGACCCGCGAACTGGCCTGCCGGCTCATCGCTACAGGAGCCTGACGGTGGTCGCCGTGGAAGCCGCCGACGCAGATGCCCTGTCAACGGCTTTCAGCCTGATGGACACAGCCTCCATCGCTGCGGCTGCCAAGAAGATTGGAAGGATCGACGTCCGCATCGCGCAAGTCGGCGGTCCCGAACTGGTGATGCAAACATGACGGAGCGGATATTCGAGCATGGGCCCGCCCAGTGCCCGAGATGCGTATCGGAACTTGCAGCGACATCGCTGAAGGTCAACCGCTGTTGCGGAGGTCGCGCGGAAATTTCGGGGATCGTGAGGACGGTTATGGCGTGGCCGCGTCGGATCGCAGCCCGGTCCTGAGGGGAGTTCAATGATCGGCGCATCCCTGTCGCGATGGACAGTGTCGTACTTCGCCGCCGCCTTGTTGGCATTGCTTCTGGCGCTGGCGCTGATGGCTGTCGGTTACGGTTTCCCTCACGTTCCAGTCGAATCGCCGCAGACGCTTGTGGTCGTGCATCTGGCCGTGCTCGGGTGGTTGAGCCTTCTGATGTGCGGCGCGCTTTTTCAGTTCGTGCCCGTGCTGATAGCTCGTCCTCTTTACAGCGATGCTGCACCCTTGTCGGCTCTCGTTTGCTTGGTGTCAGGCTTGGTGGCGCTCTTGCTCGGCTTTCTGGCGCTGGAGGGAAGAATAGCCGCGACGCCATCGTTTTTGGCTGCTGCGAGCCTGCTTCTGGTGATGGGATTTGGGCTGGTGCTTGGGAACCTGCTTGTCACGCTGTTGAAAGGTCGCCCACTACCCATCCCAGCACGCTTCGTGGTTGTCGGACTGGCAAGCCTCGCTCTGACTGCGGCCTTAGGCGTTACGTTCGCCCTCGTGCGGGGAGGCATTGCGGACGAGGAGCATCTCGTCGAACTCGCTTCGGCAGGCATTCCCATTCACGCTATAACCGGACTTGGAGGCTGGCTTGGATTCTGCGCGATGGGCGTGAGCTACAAGTTGCTGGCCATGTTCATGCTGGCGCCCGAGCTCGACAGGCGCGGCAGCCGCGCGGCGCTTTATCTCGGGACATGCGCCCTCCTGATTGGCATGCCTGGAGCTGTCGTTGCCGTCTGGTTTGGCGGGAGTCGCGATCTGGTGCTACTCGCAGCCGGTGCCCCAGGCCTGGGTGCCATGGCGTTCTACGGCCGGGATATTCTCCACGTCTATCGTGCGCGCAAGCGTCGAACAATCGAATTGAACGCTCGCATGGCCACCCTTGCCTTCGTTTCCTTGGCGGCCGCAGTCCTGCTCGCTGTGATCGCCACGCTCCTGTCGGAGATGCAGAGGTATTCCGCCCCGATCGCTTTTCTTTTCGCATTCGGCTGGCTTTCGGGGCTGGGGCTGGCCAAGCTTTACAAGATCGTAGCATTTCTGACGTGGCTCGAATGCTACGGCCCCGTTCTAGGCAAGATGCCGACGCCTCGTGTGCAGGATCTCGTCGTTGAACCACGGGCCGGGAAGTGGTTTCTGCTGTACTTTATTGCGGTATGGTTGGGCGCTGCGGCGCTTGTATTTGGGTACCCTGGGGCATTTCAAGCGGCTGCGGCGGCCATGCTCGTCGCGACCCTTGGCATTGTAGGCGAGCTCGTGCGCGTCAGGTATTTGGCCGACGTGCCCAAAGCTGGAATGCCATCAGGTGTTCGCAGGCCGCCCATGCTGTGGTCCGCGGCACAATGAGAGAAGGTTGACATTTATGACCACGACATTCGTAGACCTCGATGTACGGCCGCTGCTTGCGGCGGGCGACGAACCATTCGGCAAGATAATGGAGACGGTGGCATCGCTCGGGCCCGACGTTGGCCTCAGGCTTGTCGCGCCCTTCAAGCCCATTCCGCTGTTACAGGTGCTTGCTTCAAGAGGGTTCGACTACGAAGCAAGAGAGATCGGCGACGGGGACTGGGAGGTCCTGTTCAGGCCGTCTGGCGAACACGGGCCTGTCGGTTCCGCCGAGGAGGTGTCGTCGGAAAGGTGGCCGGAGCCAGTTCGTCACTTGGACAATCGCGATCTGGAGCCGCCAGAGCCGATGGTGCGCATCCTGGCCGAGGTTGAGCAAATGGCGCCAGGAGAGGTCATGTCGGCCCTGCTCGGACGTGAGCCAGTCTTCCTGTTTCCCGAGTTGGAGAAGCGGGGGCATCGTTGGAAGGGAGGCTTCGATTCCGGCGGTACTACCTATCGTCTCCTGGTTTGGATCAATGCGAAGGAGCGGGTTGGATGACGGTCGAAGCGACCGACGCGCTTGCCGGCCGGGTGAAGCAGGCGCTTCGTTTGGTGATAGATCCGGAGCTCGGTGACAATATCGTCGATCTGGGGCTTGTCTATTACGTGGCGGTTCACGAAGGAGGTGCGGCTTACATCGTGATGACGACCACCACGCGCGGATGTCCGGCGGCCGCCTACCTCAAGAACGGGGCTCGAGACAGCGCCAAAAGCGTCCCCGGCATTGGGTCGGTCGAAGTGTCTCTGACATACGAACCGGAGTGGAGTCCGTCGATGATGACCGCCGGCACAATGAGTCGGCTCGGCATTGCAGGCTAACGACCGCAGTACCTAAGGCGTAATCTCGATGCTCCCTTCGAGCTTCTCGAGCTCGAAGTCCGAGATCAGCACTTCGACCTGCACGACCCAGATTCCAGGAACGGGCAAGACCAGCCCGTCTACGCACCACTGGTCCTGGCACCTTCTCGCCCGGCGGCGCATAGGTCCGATTCCGGCTTCCGAATGTGTGGCTACGAGCTCGACTTGCCGCGGTTCAACCGGACCTGCCGCAAGAGCGATCGATACGCTGACCTGACCCGCGTGGCCGGGCGAAACGGTGACATCGGCCATGGCCGTCCCTGTGTGGACGTGCACCATCGCGATGTCCGCCGCGGCCATCGACAGTGTTCGCGGTGGCGGCGTAAAGCGCCAGACGGCGGCCACGGCAAAGATCAGAACGACAACAAGCGTCTCTGCCGCAATGGACCGTACCAGTTGGCGCGTGGCTGGCGGGACAGTCAGTTTCCAGCGATTTAGGATGGCAAGGCCGAAGAGGGCCGTAAGCAACGACAATTTGACCAAGAGCACGCGCCCATAGGCCGTGTTGACCAGTGCTGCAAGTTGCTCCAGCTGCACGCTGGCCATGACGATGCCAGACACGAGAATGGCCGCAACCAGGTACGGAATTGTCCTTGAGAACCGCAGGAGCGCATTGGCTGCCTCCGGGCGGCGACGGGCCAGCACAAGCCCGAGCGGCATGAGCGCGCCCGTCCAATACGCGATGCCGACGCCGTGCGTGAACACCATCGACCGCATGAGCCATCGGGGCTCCGCCGATGCGGCGTGGCCGCTTTGCGAAAGCGCAATTCCCACGCTAATTAACGCAGCGAGTGAAAGCACCCGCGCCTGCAGTCCAATTGACAGTACGCTGCCGAGGGCCATAGCCAAAACAATGACCGCGATGATGATTGTCGGTCCAAAAGCCGTGTTCATCGCAGCATGCCACGTGTCCGCCTCCAGCACGCGAAACATCGGGGCGCCGAGGGCATCGAGCCCCTGTGAGCCAGCGGATAGCCCGCACCCCGCGATGCCGAAGGCCGCCAGCATAACGACAGGAATGCGGCCTGACGGATCGCCTCTCGTGATCCACGATATTGCGAACGCACCTCCAGCCCCGAGAAACAGGGCTAGGTACATCACCACCTTCCCAATCCAGATGGATATACGGACGGAACGGCCACTGTCTTCGAAATTGGGCATTGAGGCAGTGCTTGGAATGCCTACCGAAAAGACAACCGAGCCTCCTATCGGGTGCCCGTCGGAGGAGACGACACGCCACGACAAGACGTAGGTGCCGTCAATAGGCGATGAAGGAAAGAAGATTCTCAAGCTTCGGTCAGTAACCTCGAAATCCGCAAGGTTGAGCGAAGTGCGATCTGGCTTGATGAGGTTGAGCAAGAGCGGCGAGACTGGTTCGCTGAACCTCAACGTCAGGAGCTCGGGCGGCCGCTCGATCACGGCGCCGTCGGACGGATTCGTCCCTACCAGGGACGCGTGAGCGAATGCAGGGACTGCGGACATGAACCCGATCAGGACGGCCAGCGTCAGAGAACGAAGCCGGCCGCTTGATATGGCCTTCCAAGCGCTGAGTGTGTGTCGGGTCATGATCGGTTTCCCGACGAAGCGAGGCGCGCCGAGCGCGCCTCGCTTTGCGTCATCAATGTCCGCCGACTTCGTGCAGCAGCTTAATGGCGGGAGCCGGCCGCTCGAGGTCGTCGGCTTTCTGCCCTGCCGCAGGAATCTCGATCCAGCGTTCAGCGGCGCCCTCAGGGCACTCTTGGACGACAGGGAAATAGAGTGGCTCGCCGGCCGCGAGGTCCGTCGTGAGGAAGGCCCGCAACGTGAATTCATCGTACTCGTCGTCAGCCAGGCTGCCGTCTGTCCAGACGACTTCCGTGATTCCTTCGCTGGTCGCTGTCCCGTGAAGGTCATACGACTTTGCGTAGGAACTTTTCACTTTCTCCAGCGTCCAGCCGGCCTTCGGCATCGGCTTGACCGCAATGACCCCCTCGGGGATCTTCACCCGTACGACATTCGTTGGCTTTCCTTCGCAGCCGTGGGGTACGCGAAGCACGGCCTTGTACGTCGAGCCGACAGCGGCCTCCTTGGTTTCGAGGCTCACGTGAGCAAGAGCATTGCATGCACCAATCGATGCCACCGCAGCGGCGACCAGAATTTGTTTCAACATCGGTTTTCTCCAGATTGCCGGGTTTCCGGCCGAGTTTCAGTAAAGGTGTTGTGTTGTGACGTATGGGGGTCGTGCGAGCGGGCTGACCTCGGAGGAGCTATCCGCCTCGGTCTGCGTGCGTCGGCCGCACGAAGGATTGACAGGGACGTAGGCTCCGTTGCCGCGTCAGTTGCGGTGCTCGCCAACCCCTTTGGCCATCGCCTCTACGAAAGATTGCTTGTTTCGTAGACTTGCCTGCAACGGCGTGCCGTTGTCGTTGCCGACGCTCTTTGCGGTAATGATTGCCGCTTCCCAACGGTTGGTACCGATCCCTCGGCCCTCCGACACGCAAAGCGAATGCGCCATCGCGAAAATCAGCGCGGCTGCAAAGCCGATGATGCCGATCCGCTCTTCCAGGCTACGGAGTCGTGAGGCTCGAGGGAGGTTGACCGGCGAACTCTTGATGGAACGGAATGGCTTGTTCATGGGCGTCTCCTCGGACACGAACACGCGGATCCATGGCCACGCCAAGGTTGTCAGGCGTGGAGGCGACATCGCAAATCGAGAGGATTGTCCGCGGCGATCAGGTCCGCAGCGGGGGCGCGCGTGGATGAACGGCTCCGTCAGCCGACAGCCGCGCCGGGCGGTACAGCCAAGGTCGGGTACCTGTGGAAACGCTGACATGTGGCTCGAAGAAAATCCAACCGCTGTCCGTCGGCACACCCGTTGGCTGCACCGACATGTTGCAGCTGATCGTGCAGCATTCCGGCCGCTGCGAATTCTCTCCGTCTGAGCCGCCCGAATGAATTCCGCCATCGCTTGTGACGCAAATCGAGTTTCCGAATGCGTCGAGCTGAGGATGCGGCCCAGCGGAGCCGATCGCGAACGCGCTGCCTATCGACTGCAGAATGAGCACGCAGGCCGCTGCTATCGCGACCCTGCAGCTCGTTTTTCTGCCCCGATGCTTCACGCTGTTTCCTTCAGGATCTTCGAGTGGCTCGTGGCCATCGATCGAACATGCGGCTGATATAGCCCGTCTCCCGTTCGCGATGTTTGTCCCCGGTCAAATTGGTGAGCGAATTGAGCTGCACACGGGTGCTCAGGCAGCGGACACGCCGCGGTATCGGCCAGGCTTGTGATTGATAGCCAAGATCATGTTGACGATCGTGGCGCCGAGAACCGAGAGCGCAAGATGGGTTGTCGTTAGGACAAAGCATGCTGCCGTCAGAATCGCCAGATCGATGGCTAGTTGGACATAGCCAGCCCTCACGCCCCAAGTCTCCTGAAGAAAGATCGCCAGGATGTTGACCCCGCCAAGTCCAGTTTTGTGACGAAACAGCATGAGAAGTCCGGTGCCGGAAAGCGCGCTTCCGATAACCGTTGCATACACCGGATCGAGGAGGGAGAAGTCGACCCATGACGTCGTAAAGCGTGAAAACACGGAAACAAGCAGCACAGCAACGAAAGTTCGTAGCGTGAATCGCCAGCCCATGCGCCTGAGCGCGAGCGCATAGAACGGTACGTTGATGAGGAAGAAAATGAGCCAAAAGCCCGTGTTGGTGACGTACTGCAAAAGCAGCGCCATGCCTGCCATTCCACCGACAAGCAGCATGGTCTTGCCGTAGATCATCATGCCCAATGCGACAAAGAGCGTGCCCAGGATCATCGCCAGCGCATCTTCGTAGAGCTTGTGCGGTTCGGCTCCTTCATCCATCGCTTCGTACCCGGGCTCTGTTGATTTTCACCGTTTCCCAGAACCGGAGGCACGGTATCGCCCATCGAAGCAGGCAAATCACGTTGGCGGGAACGGTTCGTTGTGCTGGCGCAAACAGCACCGACGGGGAATGAGAGGCGCGATCTCTCCTAGGGAGTTGATATAGCGCAAAGTAATTGGCCGGGTTCTGTGGCCTCGTGTTGCCTTGGAAACAACCGCGGCGCCCATGCAGACATCCCAGGACGGATCAGTGACACAAGCGGTTCGAGGCGATCGATCTGTGTCGATGTCTCGGATATCGGCCAATGGCCCCTGTCAAAAGCCAGGCAGTCTCGCGCGCGAAGTAGCCTTGGCCGTCACCAATGCCATCCTGGACCATTCTCTGAAGCCAGGCACCAAGCTCTGCGAACAAGCGCTGGCGGAAGTATTCGGTGTCAGCCGAACGGTCGTCCGCCAGGCCATCATTCTGCTCGGGACCGAAGGACTCGTCGTGATTGAACGTTACCGAGGCGCGTTCGTTTCCAAGCCCGACTTCAACGAGGCGTTGGAAGTCTGCGAGTCCTTGGTCATGATCGAACAGGCGGCAGCAGCCTATCTTGTCAGGCATCTGGGCGAGGCCGAATGGTCCGAGATCAAGCGCCGGGTTGCCGAAGCTCGGCGACCCGAGGAACCGGGCACGAGTGAGCCGTCATGTGACCAGGATTTTCATTCGCTGCTCATTGAATGGACGGGAAATGAGGTCGCTCGATCCATTCACGCCCGGCTTTTTCGCCGGATGGAGATTGTCAGATCCTTGGCTCGCCCTGATGCCGATTACCGAGTGCAGGCGGAGCAAAACTGCAAGATGGTGGATCTATTGGCGCGGGGCCAGTTCCGCCAAGCTGCCATCATGATAGAGCGGCGCCGCATGGCGCCCATCCGGAGCGGATATGCCGAACGCCTTTACGAGATGCGCCCAGACGATGCGCGGATCTGCCTCGCGGATTGGCAAAGTCGGAGCCTATCGACACCTACAATGTTGGCCGAGCGTGCCGGACCAAATCGGAACAATGCGTGACTTGCTGGCGTTCAGTATCCATCAGGCATCTCCCAACGACATCTCATTTCAAGTTCATCAGAAATTGCGCCTCGAGAGGAGCGCAACTAAAACTCAGATACTGCTGTCAGGGGAGGGGACAATGACGGAGCTAAAGTACGGTGGATTTTCGCTGGGCCGTATCAACGCGAAACGCAATCACCGCAAGGCCGAGGCCTATTGGCTAGGCTTCTTAGAAGGTGTCTTGGCAAGCGAGTCGATCGAGAACCTGGAAATCGACTCCATTCGAGCCGAAGCGGCGCAACTGCTCTGCCTGTTCGGTGACGAAGATGCCGCTGATCTCATTCAGGATCTGGACACCGCCTACAACGACTACCACGGCGAAATCTACGGCGTGATCTCCGGCATTGTCGACTATCGCTCGAGGCCTTTCGACCAAGCACCAGAGCCTAAGGACCACTGTAACCGCTTCTTTGGCTTCTGCGCGGGTATTGCCTGCGACGGCCGCCTCAAGGTCAACGAGGTCGAGAAGCTGATTGGCATGATTGACCAGGACACCGAGTTCTTGGACGACGCCAGGATAGCGGGTTTGCGGAAAGTTGCTGCCGAAGCAATCTCCGACAGGCAGCTGTCGGCGGAGGAAGAAGAAGACATCAGCGAATGGATTGCCCGGCTGGTCGGCGACAGTTGCGCCGACACGGGGCTGCCAACCTATGGAAACAGTCCATCGATTGACGGAGTTCTCAGGGACCCGGCCACGGTTGTGTTCGAGAACGCAGCATTCGTGGTGACCGGGGCGTTCAGCATGGCCCCACGCAAGGTCATCGAGAGTTGGATCGCCAGCAGGGGAGGAGTCGTCACCAAGAGCATCTCCCGCAGCACTGACTATTTGATCGTCGCTGCTGTCGCTTCGCGTGACTGGCTTCACAGCCACCAAGGAACGAAAATCATCGAGGCGAGGAAGCTCCACGAGCAGGGAGGCCGCCCTCATTTTGTCGACGAGCTGACGTTCCGAAAAGCTCTGGAGCTTTGCGGCATTCGGTAGCAAAAACCACCAAGTTTGCGGATCGAGCACCTTGCGGGCCTCAACTTCCTCGATCAGAGCTTGGAACTGGTCGAGCAAATGGGGCTGCGCGTAATTCGACTATCCGTTGATAGCGAGAGGAGCCTTAGATCGCTCGTCTCGTCTCGTCTCATTCGTCGTCGGCAGCCAGGGTTGCCTCAAGATCAACATCGACATCCCCGACCAGTGCTTGCATCCGATCATGCAGCGCCCCGTCGAACGCCTTCAGCCGCTCCGGGTGCGCTTGAATATCTGCTTCGAGAAGATTCAGAGATGCGCCCCGAGCGCCGGATCGGCGGCCTCGGGCAGCCCCTCGTCGCCCTTCCCAAGCTTCAGATGCTTTGCATCGGTGCACTCCTGGCTTCTTTTCCGGTGATTTGGGCCAACGCCTATCCCTGGCCCAGGTTTGTTATGCGGACTATGCGGGTTTGGCACTGCACCTGCAGTTTTGAGGCTCGAACAGAAATCGCGTCACAATGCACTCACACGTGTCAAAAATCCAGATTCATTGACTAGGGCCGCGGATTACCTAATGCCGAACCTTTATCCATGGAGGTGGCTTGTCGGCTGCTGCTTGATCCGGAGGCGGCCGCTCAAGCGCCCGAATCTGGCAGAGTTTCCGCTATCTTCTTGGCCCCGATCAGTTCAAGACAGTAGGGAACCGCCGGAAATACGGCGGCAAGGCAGATGCTGATCGAGGCAGGCTTGCCCGGCAGATTTATGATCAGGGAACGCCCTCGAACGCCCGCCGTTTGACGCGACAAGATGGCGGTCGGCACTTGCTCCAGACTTACCCGTCGCATCAATTCGCCGAAGCCGGGCAACTCTTTCGTCAAGACCTGCTGAGTAGCTTCCACTGTCAGGTCGCGCGGGGCAGGGCCCGTGCCGCCAGTAGTCAGGACGAGGTCGACGCCGTCTGTGTCGCATAGTTCGAGAAGCACATTTCTGACACTTTCGACCCCATCCGGAACGATCCTTCGGACGAACTCACATGGACGTGCCATCGAACGCCACAGCCATTGCTCCACGGCCGGACCGCTCAAATCTTCGTACTCGCCGCGGCTTGCCCGGTCGGAGACAGTGACGATCGCGATCCGCGCAAGGGCGTTTTCTGAATTCAACGTCATCAGGTGCTTTGGCCTTCACTGTGAAAACCCGGCTTGCCGCTGAGGTACCCGTCTACCATCCCTCCCGGAAGATCGAGGCACGACAAGGCAAATCTCGTCGAGGCCGGCGATTGGGCGCCGTCAAGCAGGCCGCGATAGGCTTCGGCGACCGCCACCATGTCGGCAGTATGGGGAGATAGGCGCAAGCGCCGGATGCCCTGCGCGCGCAAGTCCTCAGGTGTAGGACAGAAAGCCTGCACCTGGTTGGAGAGTGTCTGAACGCCGTTGACGGCAAGAAATTCCTGTCCGCCGATCGTATCGACCGCAAGGCCGTCAGGGTCCTGTTCACACGTAAACTGGCAGGAATCCTTGTGAAGATTGTTCAGCCTCGCGTGATAGCAGCGACCAGAAAGGGCCAGCGGCAGTCTCCCGAATGCGAAGATCTCAAAATCGACGTCGGAACAGTTGCGGGCAATGCTGCCGATGGCATCCAACGAAAGTTCGACCGGGGGGCAAATGGTGCGTGCGCCACGCGCAGCGAAAAACCGGGCAGTGGATTCGTTGTAGACATTCACGAACGGCCCAATCACGAAGGCCTGTCCGGAACGGGCTGGGATGGCCGTCACGTCGTTGATTTCGACTAGCCGCCCCTCGCTGCACCAATCGTTTACGGCCCTGCGCTCCCGAACCGTGGCAGGTGCGGCAAGCGTGGAGAGCACGACTTCCTTGCCGCCGCGCTCGAGCCGCTCGATTACTTCGGGCCAAATCGAATCGGAGAACGGCATTCTCTTTCCGCAGACGACTTCGCCGACATGCACCCTGTCGACGGCAGCCTGATCCGCGATCCGCCTGTAGAAATCCGCCAACCGATCGGCTGGCCAGTGGAAAAAGACCGGGCCAAGGGTCAATGCAATTCTTGGCATTACGCTCATCTCCACGTCTTCTTGTAGGCGCCTTCGGTCTGCCGTCCTCCCTCGGACATGCCAGCCAGGATCCGGTCGATCTCGGCCGCATCGCCCCCTGCCTCGACCGCGTCGACGGCCCTCCGGAAAGCACGGACCACCTCGGTGACGTATGCTTTGCCGCGCTGGCGACCCTCGATCTTCAAGGCTGTGACTCCGGCCGCTTTCAGTCCCGCAAGCACTCCGCCAGCGTTCAGGCTGACTGGGTCTTCGAACAGGTAGGATGTCTTGCCGCCGGCCGTGAAGCGGCCCTTGCACAGGGTTGGATATCCGGTCGGCTGACTCTGGGCATAGCGATCGATAGTAAAGCCGGCGAGCCGCGCCGCAGTCCCCTCGGCGTCATCCTCATAGGTGACGTGTTCCGGCGGCGAACAGACGCCGCTCAGATTGGGGGACTTTCCGGTGGCGTAGGAAGACAGGTAGCAGCGGCCTTCGACCATGACGCAAAGGCCTCCGAACACGAACGCCTCGGTCTCCACGTCGATCATGCGATTGAGCGCGGCTATCTCCTGGACTGAAAGCACTCGCGGAAGGACAACGCGCCTGACACGGAACGCGTCGACATAGAACTTGACGGCCTCTGGGGTCGATGCGGCCGCCTGCACGGACAGGTGAAGGCGTAGCCCTGGATGGCAATTCGCGGCATGGTCCAGGACAGCCAAATCCGCCGCGATGACTGCGTCCGCTCCGCATTGAGCGGCCTCGTCCACGGCCTTGTGCCATAGGTCCACGCGGCCAGGCTGAGCGAATGTGTTTATCGCGACGAGTACCTTTTTCCCGTGATCGTGGGCAAATCGCACGCCTTCTGCCAACTCGGCGGTCGAGAAGTTCAAGCCGGGAAAATTCCGGGCATTGGTCTCGTTGCGGAACCCGCAGTACACGGCATCGGCGCCTGCGACGACTGCTGCACGCAAGGTGGCTGGCGTGCCGGCTGGACAGATCAATTCCATTGGCTGATTGCTCATGGTCAGGAACGCTCCCCTTGGTCCAATCCCCGACACGCAAGCCGCCTGGCGGCACGAAGGCTGCCGAGTATGGCGTTGTCCGCGAGGCGCCCCAGGGCACCGTGGAGACCCAGCAGGTCCGCTGGCCGCAACTCGGCATCGTCAATGGCATTTCTAAGCGCCAGCACAGCTTCCGTACGGCCGCCGATTGAGACGATGCGCCTGAAGAAAAGAGCGTCGCCATCAAGACTGCCATCGAGCAACCCCAACAGCATCAAGATGGGGCCACTGATAAAGACGGCTGCGGACGATGTCTCCGACTTGCCGACGACACGGACAAGAGAGCGCTCCCCGTCCGGCACGACAAGAAAGGCAAAGGAAAGATCGGTTGGATCGACGAAGAAGCACGCGGACTTATGCTCGCCTAGTCGATCGAAGAGGTTTGGCTGCCTTTTGGCAAGGTCGCGGAGGGCCTTCGTTAGAAGGGTTCCGAGCGGCAGAGCGCCGATTTTGGGAAACAGGATTCGGGCGAGCGGCAAGGAGCCGTCCCTTTGTTCGTCGGCCATGCTGTCTCCCTCGGTGAATCCGCTTTGCTGGCGGTCTTAGGGACGAAAGCCACGGCGCTGTTTGTCGAATCTCAAAGAACAAACAGATTCCTCCTTGGTCCGCGCGATCGAGCTTAGAAGTCTCCCAAGCGAGGACGCGCAAGGAAGCCGTCTTCGATGCAGTCTGGAGCTAGGCTGCGGACATCCGCCTCGTCTCTCGGAATGAACTGAAGATCGAAACCAGTTCCCGCAATCGCCGCCGGAAGGAGGTCGGAGGCCGCCAAAGGGTGCTGCAAGGCACAAAGCAGTTCGGCCCGTGCAAAATCCCTCTCGCCCGCCCGATCAAGCCGCGGCTTCTCGAACGGCAGTCGTCCTCGCTGAATGCTTCCTTGAAAGCAAGTCGACCGCAGGGAGACGATTGCCGCTTCCAACAGTCGTGCGCAGTGCGCTCCAATGTGCATTCGCCACCCATGCTCCGTTGCAGGAAGGCATGGATACCGCCCCTCGACCGCGCGCGCTTTGTGCCAACGCAAAGAGCGTCGCCGGATGTTTGTGAAAGGTCAAAGACGGGAGCCAGTCACCGTGGCAAACGTGCGCCGTCGCCCGCGTCGCGCGACGGGATTTGTACTTATGCATCATAGATCGCTGCCGCTTTTCAATGACCTCTCCTCGTTCCTGTCGCACCTGGACGAGCGAGGAGACGTACGGCATGTCCAGGCACCTGTTTCGATGCACCTCGAAGCAACCGAGGTGCATCGGCGCACGATCGCCAAGGGCGGGCCAGTGCTGAGGTTGGAGAAGCCGATCGATGCGCAGGGAAGGGTATCGACCTTTCCTGTCGTGACGAACTTGTTTGGGACGCGAGCGCGCGTCGCCGCCGGGTTGGGCACCGACCTCAATGGCCTGGACTCGTTCGGGAAGCTTCTCGCCTGGATGAGGTCCCCGCAGGCGCCAAGGACACTGGGCGAAGCGCGAGACTTACTCCCGGCGGCTCGCAGCGCGCTCCTGGCACGGCCAAGGATCGTAAAAGCGCCTCCCAGTTGGAGCGAAATCCCGCCCGACCTGTCCCTCCTTCCAGTCCAGACATGCTGGCCAGGTGACGCGGGCCCGCTGATTACCTGGCCCGTAGTCGTGACCCGCGCACCTGGAGCTGACGATCCAGGAACGTACAACCTGGGCATTTACCGAATGCAGGTGATCGATAAGGATCGCGCAATAGTCCGTTGGTTGCCGATGCGCGGCGGTGCGGCGCACCACCGTATGTGGGCGGCCCGCTGCATCGACATGCCTGTCGCAGTGGTTATCGGCGCCGATCCAGCAACGCTGCTCGCTGCCGTAATGCCGGTGCCCGAGGGCGTGACCGAACTTGCGTTGTCCGGCATGATCGGAAACAAGCGACCACGGCTGACCGCGTGCGGCAGTATCCCGCTACACGTTCCTGCAACAGCCGAGATTGTGCTGGAAGGCACCGTATCCGCCAAGGAAACTGCTCTGGAGGGCCCGTTTGGCGACCATACCGGATACTACAATGGCGCTGAGCAATATCCGGTGTTTCGCCTCAACAGAATCCGGGTCCGTGACCAGGCCTGTTATCTGACCACCTACACCGGAAGGGCTCCTGACGAGCCCTCGGTATTGGGCGACGCTCTTACTGACGTGTTCAAGCCACTTCTTCGGCAACAGATCCCAGAAATCCGTGACGTCTGGCTTCCGCCGGAAGCCAGCTCCTACAGGATCGCCGTTCTGTCCATCGCCAAGAAGTACCCGGGGCAGGCGCGTCGTGTGATGATGGGCTTCTGGTCTCTGCTGCCGCAGTTTTCCATGACGAAAATGCTCATCGTGGTCGACGACGACATCGACATACGTTCGTGGCCGGACGTGATGTGGGCAATCGGAACGCGCATGGACCCCTCCCGTGACCTGATGACCGTGGACCGCACTCCGATCGATCACCTCGATTTCGTGTCTCCGCTTGAAGGGTTGGGAGGGAAACTCGGCATCGACGCAACGCGAAAAGTCGGATCAGAGACCATACGGGACTGGGGAAGCGAATTGCGCATGTGTCCAGAGATCGATCGGCAAGTGTCGCAGCGATGGAATGAAATCTTCCCGGAGTTCGGATAACGCCATGACCAAGCGCATCATTTTGGGAATAGCGGGGGCCTCGGGTTCTGGCCTGGCCCTCGAAACCCTCCGGCAGTTGGCCAAGGCTGGAGCTGAAACGCACCTGGTGGTTTCGATGGGCGCCAGAGCAACCATCCAGCATGAACTCGGTGATGAGGGCCTTGCCCGCATCACCGAACTGGCAAGCCGAGTTCACTCGCCTCACGACATGACAGCTCCGATCGCCAGCGGGTCTTTCCCAAACGACGGCATGATCGTCGTTCCCTGCTCCATGCGCACGTTGTCCGCGATAGCGCATGGATTAGGCGATAACCTGCTGACCAGGGCAGCCGACGTCGCCCTCAAGGAAAAACGCCGACTGGTGGTCGTTCCGCGTGAGGCGCCCCTGCACGAAGGTCACTTGCGGTCGATGCTGACGCTGGCAAGGCTGGGAGCGACGATTGCGCCTCCGATGCCACCGTTCTACGTGGGCATGCACAGCATCGACGAGATGCTCAGGGAGATCGCAGCGCGGCTGCTGAACTGGGTGGGCGTTGATCCAGGCAGCGCGATGACCCGATGGAGCGACCTGCCACAAGGTCGGCTGCCTTCACGCGAACTGGACATCTGAAACTGCCAGGGGGCTGTTGATACGCGCCGGCCTTAGCGTACCCGTTCTTCAACCTGCCGTGCAGGCGGAACTGGCCTCGTCAAGATGAACGCAGCCGCGGCCAACATAGCCGTGGCCTGCATGGTGATCGCCACCAGAGGCACGCCAGCCAGCACCGATAGAGACAGCGCCAGCACCATGGAAAACAGAGCAAGTCTCTTCGCGCGGCGTGAGATCGCGCCGTAAGCCCGCCAATCCCTGATAGCTCGGCCAACTTGCGGATGTGCCAAAAGCCGCGAGTGGAGTTGCCGAGAACTCCTTGAGTAACAGAACGCGGCGAGAACCAGGAAAGGAGTAGTCGGAATCAGCGGAAGAATGGCGCCTATCAATCCCGCGAAGAGGGCGGAAGTGCCAGCCGCCAGCCAAATCAGCTGGCGGATACGATGAAGTGTCACGACTGCGAAGGCTCCGCTCCGTCAGCAGGCAGGATCGCCAGGCTCCTCATGCACAGCGCGCCTTCTCCCGATGTGGCAGCCACTTCGTCGAAGAGCAGCGCCAGCTCCGTATAGACGCTGCGGTCGGGCTCTGCCGCAGCCAGTTCATCGACTTCGCGGAGCAGATCTACGATGGCCTCTATCCGCTCTCGGTGCTGCCTCGCCCGTACGAGGTGTTCGCGCTGGACGCGCCTTTGCTCGAGCGCGGTAAAGCGCGTCAAAGCATCATCGAGCCGGGCACGACATTCGCAGTCCAAGTCTACGCCAGCAATGACAGTCTTTATGCGGCGCACCACCGAGCCATCTGCATGGCGATCGACGCCACCGAGTGCGTTGTAACTCATTTGTCAGCTACCTTCGCATGTTCGTTGGAGTTCTATCTGCCGCCTTTGCCGACCGGAGCTGGGCGCGGAAGCAAAGCAGCCCGCGCCACCGCTTCCTTCAATTGGGGAAAGGTCGCCTGAAGGACCTCCCGGTCGGTCGCCTCTGAAGCACGGTGGAGAATCTCGACAGTATGAACCAGGGTTTCAGACTGATCGTTGGGGCGACCTGCAATTCGGCTGGCCGCAGCCTCCAACTCGTAGCTTGCTTTGTGAATGCTCGCGTAGTCGTCCGTCGCCAGAGCCTGCTCGACCTTAGACAGTGCCCTCCGCATCATGGCGCTTGCTTCTTCCACAGTGCGGGGAATTTCCACGGCATGGTGTTTTGCGGGCTGTCCCATAGTCCCGGCGGTCGGCAAGCCGACTGCTGCCGCCAAGAGAATAGCAGCGCTGATGCCGCTTCCCAGGGTGAGCTTCTGAACCCAGGCAGTCATCTCTGCTCCTTCGATCGCTATGCGTCGTAAATCGGCAACCGAGCAACGAATTGTGCCCGGGCGATTGATATCTACACTTGGGCCGCACTTTTCCGTTTGCGCTGGCGCAAACACGATGTTGGAGTTTGAGCCGTGCCCGGTCGACGGTTGCGCCCTGCCTCGGACCGCTCACGCGGCAATATCGCTCACTGCAGCGCGGTTGCGACGCGACGCCGACTGTGAAAAAATCTGCGAGTAACTGAGGGAATGTCTTGGGCCGAGTCGACCGTTCGCTGATTGCCGGGCTCCCGCTGTTCGCAGGAATTGCGCCAGAAGGACTCGACAGAATACTGGCGGGAGCGCGATCCACGCGATATGCGAAGGATTCGGCCATCTTCGAACAAGAAGAAGAGGCCCACGCGTTCTTCCTTCTGCTGGATGGGCATATCCGAGTTGTGCGAAGCACTCCTGAGGGACAGCAGGTCATAGTTAGATACATCAGTGCTGGCGAGATATTCGGAATAGCGTCGGCGCTCGGACGCACGACTTACCCGGCCACTGCGTTCGCAGTAGTGGACTGTGTCGCGCTTTCGTGGCCCACCTCTATGTGGTCAGAGCTGTCCGCTCAGTTTCCGAGCTTTGGCGCAAATACGTACAAGACAGTTGGCACCCGACTTCAGGACACGCACACGCGCGTCGTGGAAATGGCCACGGAACAAGTCGAACAGCGCGTGGCTCATGCCCTGCTGAGGCTCCTGGAGCAGACAGGGAAGAAGACAGACGAAGGAATCCTTATCGACTTTCCGATCTCGCGGCAGGACATAGCAGAGATGACGGGCACGACGCTGCATACCGTGAGCCGGCTGCTGAGCGCGTGGGAAGACAAAGGGCTGATACGGAGCGGACGTCAGAAGGTCACAGTGGTCGACCCGCATAAGCTGATGTTGGTTGCCAATGGTCGGAGCGAACGGAGCTAGCCTGCGTTTCCCTGTCGATCAATTGCAGCCGCCAGCTGATTCAGAAAAGAAGTTTCATCCAACTCGTGTTCTCGACAAGCGTCGGATACGGTATGAAACGACCCGATAGGGCAACCTACACACAGCATCCGATTTGCGAGAAACACCCGGATTGTGTTGGGCCAGAGTTTCATCACGTCGTCGACCGCAAGGTCCGGGTCAAAGCGCTTGCTTGAAGCCATCTCATTTTTCCCATGCATTTCGTCTTAGCATCGCCGATCCGGCCATCCTTTCGTTGCGCTCCGTCAATCAACGCGGAAGTTCGGCGTCGGAAAAGCGGGTGACGATTCGTGCATCTTTGCGCCTTCGCAACGACATCGGCTGACGCGTGACTAGGCTGCCATTCGCTGAACGAGACGGAGAACGACTATGGCGATGGTTCGCTGGGCCCCCGACGGTCCCGAGATCGATGCGACCGTGGCTGCCCGCGGAATGAAACTGGCTGTCGAGTACTTCCTAAGGAAGATCCAGCAAGGGCACATCAAGTGCCTGGTCGAACGGGGAGTTGGCGACGATGAAGGGCGGCACCGCCTGTCCTTCAGATATCGCGATCGCGAACTGCTTCTTATCGTTGCCGATGACGGCCAAGTCCTCAGCGAGGAGCTGACCATGGCGCCTCGCAAGTTCGCCTGGAAATAAGCAAGTCGAATAGACTAGGGGGTGTCCTGAGCTGGACCGACGTCGTCCTCGTCGGGTGCAATCAGATCGATCAAGGCTGCCACCCGGCTTCCTGGCAGCGGCCGGCCTTCGCCCATCAACGCGTCGTCCCCGAAGACCCACGCCCAAGCCTCTTTCAACTCTGTCAGCGAAGCTTCTGTCAAAATGAGTTCCGCAATCATTTCGTCGTCCACGCGGCCGAGGACCGAGACGACATCTTCGCGTGTCATGGTCATCGCTTCCTCCGTCGACCGTTTCCAGGTCGTATCAGAACACCAACGCAGCAACCGCGAGAAGGCTGATAGCCAGCACTGCAAGGCTTGGAACCAGCACTGCAGCTCCTGAAGCTACGGCTAGCGCCGCCACCCAGCCGAACGGCCTGTCACTTGCTCGAGACATCTTCGAAGCCTTCCGTTTCAGTTCTTGAACAAACGCCGTTGGCAGCCGTGGCGTTCCCCCGAGTGGGAAGGGCCGCTGCATCATTTTTGCGTGCCTGCAGACTAAGAGGAGCGTCGGCACCTGAAGGCAAGACCCGCGCCGCAGCCCCATCCAGATCCTCGTACTGGCCACTCCGCAACGACCATAGGAAAGCCGCCAAACCAACCAAGCCCATGCCTAAGGCAATTGGAATCAACAAAGAGAGATAGCTCATGCAGCCTCCGCTGGGACTAGGCGGCGAAAGCCTGCAGACCGCGTGGACGAAGCCGTTTCGCGCGGGAGCCGCAAGGCGTTGCCAACGACCAGGATTGACGACGTCGACATGGCCACGGCTGCAATGAGCGGAGTTATTTGACCCGACATTGCGAGGGGCAAGGCCAAGACGTTGTAGGCCACAGCGAGCGCGAAGTTCTGCCGCACCAGCCGGGCGGCATTGCGGGCGATGCCGATTGCCTGCGGGACACCTTCGAGGCTGTTCCGCAGAAAGACGAGATCGGCAGCGGTGCGTCCGATATCCGCCGCCGAAGAGGGCGCCATGGAAACATGTGCCGCTGCCAGTGCCGGAGCGTCATTCAGGCCGTCGCCAACCATCAGTACGCGGCGGCCGGAGGCGACCAGATCTCTGAGTCGGTTGACCTTGCCCTCAGGCAAAACGCCGTGGCGGCCCTCAGAAATTCCAAGCGCATCCGCGACCTTCCTGACTGCGATCGCAGAGTCGCCCGATAGGACCTCTGTTGCCAATCCCCAACTTTCCAGCGTTCCAACGGCTTCCGCTGCATCGGGACGAAGATTGTGGGCGATCGTGAACGAACCAGCGAGCGTGCCGTTCTTCGACAGCCAAGCCATGGATTCGCGGCTTGCATTGCCTGGCAGGCCTGAAACCCATTCCCGCCTGCCGAGCCGAAAGACATTCCCATCGATCCGGCCTTCAATTCCGTACCCAGACACCTCGCGAAAATCCGCGACTTCGGGCCCGGTCGAGGCGAGAGCGGCGACCGCGCATGAAGCCGGGTGTCTGGACAGGGCTGCGAGAGCGGCAGCGGCGGGCACGTCGTGCAGGGCAGCCGTGTGACGTTCTACACGCGTGACACCCGTCGTCAGAGTTCCGGTCTTGTCGAACACGACCGTGTCAGCTTCGGCGAGCCGTTCCAGGGCGCCGCCGTCCTTGAGCGTGATACCGAGGTCAAACAGCCTTCGTGCGGCCACAACCTGAACCATGGGCACAGCCAAACCCAATGCACATGGGCAGGTGATTATTAGCACCGAAACGGCGGCCGTGACCGATGCATGCCAATCGCCCGTGATTGCGATCCAGGCCGCGCAGGTGGCGAGGGCCAACAAATGGACGACGGGGGAATACAACGCCGCGGCTCGATCCGCGATGCGGCGATACTGTGCCCGCCCGTCCTCCGCCGCATCCATCAATTTCGCCATGTCAGCGAGGAAGGAATCCTTGGCACGTCTATCGGCACGAACCGTCAGCGCGCCATCGAGGCTGAGCGCGCCAGACAAAACGGCGGTCCCAGGCTGGGCACGCGTTGGCGTCGCTTCTCCGCTGACTACCGACTGGTCGAGACTGCCGCGCCCGGCCACTATCGTGCCGTCTACCGGAACCCGGTCGCCTGGGCCGACCGGGATGATGTCGCCCGGCTCAACTTCCATGAGATCGCAAAACTCGCGGCTCCCGTCAGCGCGTATCACCGTGACGCCTCGCGGTATCAAGCGGCTGAGGCCGGAGACCGCCTTCCGCGCCTTGCGCCTCATTGCATAGTCAAGCGTGCGTCCGGCAAGCAGGAAAAAGATAAGGGAAGTTACGGCGTCGAAATATGCGTGCGGCCCTCCGGCAAATGTATCGTACAGGCTCAGCGCCAACGTCAGCAGGACCCCAACCGAAATAGGAAGATCCATGCTGCTTGTGCGACGCCATACCGACCTCCATGCCGAAATGAAGAATATTCTTCCGGAATAGGCGACCGCAGGTACTGCCAGCAGGCCGGAAACCAGGTGAAAAGCACTTCGAGTCTGCGCGTCTGCACCCGACCACACCGACACTGACAACAGCATGATGTTCATTGCCGCAAAGCCCGCCACTGCGGTGGCGCGCAGCAATCTCGACATCTCGGGGTCACGAAGATCATCTCCCGCTTCCGCGAGGCTGGAGTCGTATCCGATGGCAGCCAGTGCCTCAGTTACAGGAGGGGCATGGTCGCCACGCCACCTTACGGATACGCGGCGGGACGTAAGGTTCACGCGGGCGGCGAGAACTCCCTCAAGGTTTTGCAGGGCCCCTTCGATTGAGGTGATGCAGGTGCCACACCTGGCTTGGGGTACCGAAAGGTCAGTCTGAAAGATGCCATCTCCCAGATCGCGTCGCGCCAGCAAGATTTCGCCAGCGGTCGCGCTGCCGCAACGCGCCAGTTGCAGCGCTGCCTCCGCTCCGTGGGCGCAGCAGCTCACCGTCAGGTCTCCGGGAGCGCCACGGCCCTATAGGCGTGCCAGGTGGCATGGCCGAGCAGGGGAAAGATCAAGATCATCCCCACGAGCCCCGTGACGACACAGACGGCGAAAAGAACCAGCAGGATTGCAGCCCAGCCCAGCATTGCAGGCAGATTGTTCCAGACGAGTTTCATGCTTGTGCCCATCGCGGTCAGCGCATCGACGCGCCGATCAAGGAGTAGGGGCACTGCAAAGACGCTGATGGCATAGGCAAAGGCAGCAAAAAGGCCGCCGATCGCTGTCCCGACGACGATCATTGTCCACCCGTACGCAGTCCCAAACAGCAGGCCGACGATGTGGTCTAGCCCCGGAAACGCCGTAACTCCAAAAAAGAGCGCGTAGAGCAGAACCGCGGCACGCATCCAGAGCAGAAGGAGGCAGCACAGCAACAGCCCGGCAAAGAAGACCTGCGCGCCTGCCCTTGGACGCACGAGGAGCATGGATCCGAAGCTGATCTCGCGTCCTTCCTCGATGGCCCGACTTTTTTCATAGAGGCCGACCGCCAGAAAAGGAGCCACGATCATGAATCCCGCCAGCGCCGGAAAGAGAATGTAGTCCCGGCCGAAAGCAACGAGCGTCCAAACGAAGCAGGCCGACAGGACGAAAACACCAATTCCGTATCCCAAGCTAGACGCCGGGCGTGTCCAGAAATCCCGCCAGCCCGCTGACAGCCACCTGAGGCCGATGAAGGGCGACAGACCGCGGTTGAGCCGCGGGTCGCGCGTCTCGCCGATGCCAGAGGTTTCGCTGAGCAGCCAGTACGACTTTTCGGTGTCGCTCATCTCTTCGCCTCCTCAACATGCCGACTTGGCAGCGCGATAGCCACCTTCGCCCGCGGCCTTAAAGTGCTTGACGCAGTCCGGCTGAGAATCGACTGCAACATAGATCAGGTGAGCATTGGCTCCGGCGAAAAGCAGCAGCCCTGCCGGGACCAGCATCCAGAGCATGATGCTGTGGTACCGTCTTTTCGACTGTACGGTCATGGCTGTTGCGTCCCCAGGTCATGCACGTAGAGCGCAATCGTGCGGATCTCAGCCGTCGTCAGCCTTTCATCCCAGGTGGGCATATGGCCTTGGCGTCCGCCGTGCACCGACGCAATGATGGTGTCGAGGTCGCTTCCGTAGATCCAGTGCGTATCCGTTAGGTTTGGCGCGCCGACATCCCTGTTTCCCTTCCCGTCTTCTCCGTGGCAGGCAGCGCACGTTGTCAAAAAGACTTCTCGCCCCGCTTCTATCCGTTTGAGATTGTCCGCGGTCGAGTAGTCCGGATGGGAAAGTGAATAGACGTAGGCGGCCACGCTCCGCACCTGATCCCGGTCGAGCACCTCGTCCCGCCCAAAGGCTGGCATCTGCCCGACGCGGCTTTCCGGATGCCGGGTATTGATGCCGACACGCATTGTCTGCTCGATAAGCTGGGGTCCACCACCCCATAGCCAGTCGTCATCGGTGAGGTCCGGGTAGTTTGCCCGGCCTTTGCCGTCCCGACCGTGGCATGCGGCGCAGTTATCCCCGAACAACTGCCGCCCCGTGTTGCGGACCGTCTGCATCAGCGCCTCGTCCGCCTGGATGGCGTCGTACGGCTCCTTTTCGAGGCGTGCCATCCAGGCAGCGCGTTCGCGCTGGCCGTCGACGACACGCGCTTCGACAGTCTGCCTCTGGTCGACCCCTAAGAGGCCTCGTGTATAGGTCGTCCCGAGTGGCCAGGCCGGCACCAGGAACCACCAGGCGATCGCCCACAGGTGCGTCACGATCAGGAACAGCAGCACCCCCCGCGGGACCGGGGTGTCCAGTTCCTTGATGCCGTTCCATTCGTGGCCTGTGGTCTCACGGCCGCTGACGGGATCGCGTTCGTTCACTTCCATGGCTTGTCGTCCTCGCCGAGGATGCTGTTCTTGGCCTGATTGAAACGCTTCCGGTTTGACGGCCAGAATGTGTAGACCACCACGCCGACGGCCAGCGCAATCAGGTAGAAGAGGCCCCAGCTCTTGGAAAAGGCGACAACCGAGTTGTGATCCAGGTCCATTCCGAAACCCTCCGCTTACCCTTCCGGGTTAGGTTTTCCCTCTGGAGCCGCGGTGTTTTCGTATGCGGCTCCGGTCAGTCTTCCTAGGATCTGCAGATACGCCACGAGCGCGTCCATCTCGGTGACGTCGGTCTTCACGCCATCAAAAGCACTGACTTGAGTTTCGTCGCCATATCGTGTGGCAACCCCGGCAGCGAAGTCGGTGTCCGGCGTCGCTTGACCGTAAGCATCGCGCGCCGCGTTCTCCACCATTTCGTCAGTATAAGGAACGCCCAGCGCCTTCTGCGCCGCGAGGTGAAGCGGGAGGTCCTCCATTTTGAGAGAGGTGCGCGCGAGCCAGCGATAAGCAGGCATGTTGGATTCTGGAACGACGTCGCGTGGGTTTGTCAGGTGGGCGACATGCCAGAAGTCGGAATACTTGCCGCCGACGCGAGCAAGATCGGGCCCAGTCCGCTTGGAGCCCCAGAGCATCGGGCGATCGTACTTTGACTCGACGGCAAGCGAATATGGGCCGTAGCGTTCCACCTCGTCGCGCAGCGTACGGATCATCTGGCTGTGGCAGGCATAGCAGCCCTCGCGGACGTAGATGTTGCGCCCGGCAAGCTCAAGCGGCGTGTACATCCGCATGTCCGGGGCTTCTTCGACAGTCTCGTCGATTGTGAAGAGTGGGGCGATTTCGACGATGCCGCCCACGCTCGCGGCTGCGATGATTGCGATCACCAAGCCAATCGCTGAACGCTCGAGTTTGCGGTGAAAGATCTCAGGCATTCATCATTCTCCCGCCACGGCAGGAGCGATCGGGACGTCCGCATTGAGCGGGGCCGCCAACGGCGCAGACCGAACCGTCATCCAGATGTTGTAGCAGCCGACTACTGCACCAATCAAGAAAAGCAGCCCTCCAAAGGCCCGCGCGATGTAATACGGGTACATCGCCACCAGTGAATCGACGAAGGAATAAGCGAGGGCGCCTTCTTCCGTATAAGTCCGCCACATCAGTCCCTGGATGATGCCCGAATTCCACATCGCGAAGACGTAGATCAGCGTCCCGGCAATCGCGAGCCAGAAATGCACTTCCACGAGGGCTGCTGAGTACATCCGCTCGCGTTTCCAGAGGCTTGGCACCAGCGTGTAGAGCGATCCAAAAGTGATCAGCGCCACCCAGCCCAGCGCGCCAGCGTGGACATGCCCGACGGTCCAATCTGTATAGTGGGACAGCGAATTCACAGGCCGGATAGCAAGGAACGAGCCTTCGAAAGTCGATATGCCGTAAAACACGGCGGCAGCCATCATGAACCGCAAAGTCGCATCGTCCCGCACCCGGTGCCACGCGCCGTTCAGGGTAAGCAACGCATTTCCCGCGGAAGCCCAGGACGGAACCAGCAACATCACCGAGAAGGTCATGCCAAGCGTCTGAACCCAATGCGGCAGCGCGGTATAGTGGAGGTGGTGCGAACCCGCCCACATGTAAAAGAAGGTGATGCCCCAGAAGCTCAGGATCGAAAGGCGGTAGGAGAAGATTGGCCGCTGAGCCCTTACTGGAAGGTAATAATACAGCATGCCAAGGAAGCCGGCCGTAAGGAAGAAGGCGACCGCGTTGTGTCCGTACCACCACTGCACCATCGCATCCTGGACGCCAGGCCAGACCGTGTAGCTCTTCGCATGCCCCCACGAAATGGGGAGTGCCAGGTTGTTGACGATGTGGAGAATTGCGACGACCAGAATGAACGCCATGAAGTACCAGTTGGCCACGTAGATGTGCGGTTCCTTCCGCCTGGCGATCGTCCTCAGATAGAGGATGAAGTAGGTCACCCAGACAATCACCAGCCAGATATCGGCGTACCACTCAGCCTCGGCGTATTCCTTGGATTGCGTCACCCCAATCAGATAGCCCGACACGGCAAGCAAGCAGAATAGGTTGTAGCCGAGGAGCACAAACCAAGGGCTGAGTTGTCCGGCGAGCCGCGCGCGCGAAGTCCGCTGCACCACATGAAACGAAGTCGCGATCAAGGCATTGCCGCCAAAACCAAAGATCACTCCGGTGGTGTGGGTCGGGCGGAGACGGCCGAAACTCGACCAGCCAGCGTCGAAGGCAAGGTTGGGCCATGCAAGCTGCGCGGCGACCCAGACGCCCATGAACATCCCGAACACTGCCCAAGCCATCGATAGGACAATGCCGACCTTGATTGGGTCGTCGTAATAGGATGTTTCCCGGTCTTCCGTCGGTTCGGGCTGGTACAGGCCAGACAGCACATAAAACAGGACGGCGCCTGCGAACAGCATGACCATGACGCCATGGACGCCGAGCACATCTGTGCGACCCACGGCAGCCATCGCCAATCCAACGATCGCCACCGCAATCGCTATCACGGCGGCGTTCTGACGTTCCGAAGACGTAAGTTGCCGGATCATCGTCTTTCCTCCTCCGCGGATTCGACGTGGCTCAGTTTCAGGTATTTCTGTCAGATATCAAGCAGTTCCGCCAAGGAAGATGTTTGGACCGATGGAGCGCGCTGCCCGATGGGGCCGGATGGTCTTCGAAATGCAGGCTGCCCGACAGTGCTCAAGAGTATTCGAAGGAGCTGCTGACGCCGCTGCCAGCCGCTCAGCTCCTGTGCCGAAGCCCCAATCATTGGGGAGTTGGCATGGAGTCGTCACGCGAGGATTGCGAGAACACGTGAGGGATTTGTTCCAGATCAAGTTAGCCCTGGGCCGTCTCAGCTAAGATGGATCAACCGTGGAACTGCCGCGTGATGTCTCAAGGAGGCGCACAATGAAGATCTGGATATTTCTGCCGCTGACGACCTACCCAGACGCATGCGCTGATGTCTTCGCTGTGAACGCCGTGGGTAAAGTCGCGATTGGTCTTTGATCGCGCCGTCAAACACGCGCCATCAAAGGCAGTTCCGTGCCCAGGCCACACGCTAGAAAACAATGTGAACGTTCGGAGTGATGCAGTGACTGCGGAGACCAGCCAGTTCGAGGAAATTGCGACGGGACTCCTGAGTGCCGCTGAGGCTTGTGCGATCGTGGAAAGGTGCGCTCCCAATTGGTCCGAGGCGGATTGTGGCGACGTCGTTGATGTGTTCAGATCTTGGGCTTGGAAAGCGTTGGATGCCAGACGGCGCGATGACGAATTGAAGCAGTGGCACAACCTGCTTCGCCAGCTCGTTTCTCATTTCCGTGGGACGACCGCTTCCGAGAAGCTAGGGGTTCTTCGGGACCTTGTGTACGAGTCTATCGCGGTTGCAACGCCATTCCCGGTATCAAACGTGCTGAACAAGAAGCACGTCAAGGAGCTGCTCCAGATTCTAAAGAGTGTGCATGGTGGACGTTTGGACAGGAAATCTATCGGATCTAGATTGCGACTTGAACATGCCAACCTTGCCCGCGTTCTGACATTGGCATTGACGGCCGGACTGGTTGTCCGATCAGCTAGAGGGAAGAGTGCCTGCTTCTCGATTACCGAGTTTGGCATGACCCAGTTGGAGTCACGCGGCACTTATACCAACGCGTGCGATGCCAACGGCATTGGTTGTAAAATTCATACTATCCCGTGAAGCCGTCGCGCTTCGGTTAGAAAAGCAGTGATCGTTGATAGGTTGAGAATTCGGCGACTAACAGTCCAAGCTGTAGAGTTCTCCATTTTGCAGTGGACCGCACAGCTTGGATCGGTCGGGTAGGTCTGGGTGCGTCGTCTTCTGACTCGCGCGACGCGCGACGATCATGCGACGTGGCGATCCGGCATCTTACAGCGCTTTCGCACACGGCTCAGCCTGACGCGAAATCATCTAGCCAATGCCCTAGCTCTCATATCTGCCGGCTTACTGAACACGAGGAGGTCAGGTGCCTCAGAAGGTTCGAAGACATCTTCTTGTTGGATTCCTTCCTGGCGCTTTAGCGAGCTTTCTAAATCAACTTCCGAGGCAACATGGCACGTTACAGACGTTGGAAAGACGTGGCTTCCGAAGCCAACCTCATAGAGGCGCAATGGGAGA
Organism: Aminobacter sp. NyZ550; assembly: GCF_025628925.2. Classification (NCBI taxonomy): domain Bacteria; kingdom Pseudomonadati; phylum Pseudomonadota; class Alphaproteobacteria; order Hyphomicrobiales; family Phyllobacteriaceae; genus Aminobacter; species Aminobacter sp. NyZ550. Next base: position 4,986,769 of record NZ_CP114190.1, on the reverse strand, counting down.
CGGTGCATTGCTGAAGTTGGATGATTTGGCGTGCCGGGCCAAGGCACTTTTGGTCGAGCGCAGATTTGTACCGCGGAGGCCTACGAGATATTCGATGTCGATCGAGGCTGTGTAGTCGCGTAGGCAAGCAGCGCCGCGATTAGCCACGTCGATTGATTCATGACGCCTGAGGAGCATGGATCCGCCGCACGCGGCTGGGGCTGCTTGCAGGCGAGGTGCTAATCGCTCGAGCTATGCGGAACTCCGCATCGTCGAGTGACTCTGCTCACACGAACATCATGATCACCATGTAACCTACGGTCACAAGCACTAAGCCACCGACTAGCATCGGCACGAGGGTACTTCCCGAGTGATTATCGTTCATGGTGCCATTCCCTGTTGGCGGGGTTCTTCCTGAACTGATTTTGATCAGGCACTGCCAAGTGCGCACTGCCGCAATTTCCGAGCCTGGCTAGCCTGCCGGAATGAAGAATACCTGAGGTCGAGGGACACTTCGCTGACAAGGCGGTTGTCTGCGTCGACAATGCCGCAGCAAACCGAGTCGCCATTGCGTACAGTCAGGCGAATGCGACTTTCGTCGCCGTCGACGCCGTGCTCGACCATGCTGGTCACGAGGCCGAGGCGCATGCGGCGGCGCAGTTCGTTCGCTTCCACCGAATGCCTCTGGGGTTCCAAGATGTTGGAACCGGTCTGGTCAAGATCGAGCTTCATGTGGTCTTCCTCATCGCCGCGCGCCGCCAGTGTCTAGCATAAAGATAGATCTATGATATATGTTTTATTTCGCATGTTGCAGCATATTCGCATCACATCAAATTCGGACGACAGAAAGCCGCATCAACCCGGCAGGGGTGACACATGGATATGAGTGCAGGCACAAAGGAAAAACCGACCATCGTCATCGACGGCCGAGTGCTGCCCGGGCAATTGGACGAGCAGATGATCCACGCCGTGGTTCATGGGTTCTACGACGAAATCCGCAAGGATACCCTGCTCGGACCAGTGTTCAACGGCGCCATTGCTCCGCAAGACTGGCCACGGCATCTTGCGAAGATGTGCGACTTCTGGTCGTCGCTCATGCTGCGAACCGCGAGCTATGAGGGTCGCCCGCTGCCGCCGCATCTTGCGATTCCGGGTCTGGGCGAGCAGCATTTCCGGCGATGGCTGGGTTTGTTTCGCGCCACCGTCGACAAGCTCTGCCCGCCGGAGATTGCGGCGCTATTCATGGAACGGGCATTGCGCATCGCGCATTCCTTCCGGCTTGCGCTCGCCTATAACCGCGGTGAAAACACGTTGACGGTTGAACCGATCACGCCCGACAGCCTGTGATGTGCCGAGGCGGTCGGCAGGGCGGGCATGCGGCGAAGTTTGGAGCGAAAAATGAGGCTGACGAATTTTTCCGACTATACGCTGCGCATGCTGATGTTCGCGGCGTCCGCCGGTGATCAGTTGTTCACGATCGAAGAGACGGCGCGCGCCTTCGGTGTGTCGAAGACGCACCTCAACAAGGTGGCTAATACGCTCACCCGGGCCGGCTATCTTGTTGCGGTCCGCGGCAGGTCGGGGGGACTGACACTCGGTCGCCGACCGGAAGATATCCGCATCGGCGACGTGATCCGGCTGACCGAGCCGGACTTTGCTCTAGTCGAGTGCTTTACTACGGGCAACCAATGCACGATCACGCGGTGCTGCAAGCTTTCCGGCATGCTGCGCGACGCACTCTCATCGTTCCAGTGCACGCTCGATCGCTACACGCTAGCAGACATCGCCCTGGCGCGTCAGGATTTCCTCGTTGACGTTTCCGGCGCCTAGCGAGCACATGGAGAAGCCGTTGATTTTCAGCTATGACGACAACGTATTGGTGCGCCTCATTTAGGTCAGTGAAGTGCGTTTTGCCCCCTTTGCCCAGGCGGCGAGTTGCAAGCAGCGATACCTTTGGTGGTCGAGCAGGCTAACGCCACAGTTTCCTACTGCGGCCCGGCAAAAAATAGTTGGCCAGCCCTGCTGCGATTAGGCCTGTCGGCTAGTCCTCGGAAAGCAAACGGATTTCGCTTGCCTTAGCTGATGAAAGTGCGGAGCAAATCGTCGGCTTCTTAGTCGTAAAGTACCGCGAACCCGCCACTGTAAACACGAGCATTCTGTTGGCAGGGGAGGTTCGCCTCCAGGATGAGCGTCGCAGGCCACGTACAGCCAGCGCGTTCCACGCAGTTGGCGGGGCTGGCCGCATGTTTCACAAGTCCGCAACGACCGCCGGATTGCGCCGAATGTCTTTAGAAAGGGACGTGCCACCCTTGAAGTCCAATGTCAGCGTCGTTCCCCTGCAGGCCGAAAAAGCCGCCTCAAGGTCCAGCAGACCCAGAAGTCGTTTTCGATGATCGCGTTGGCGACCCACGGCCCGCGCCCGTCTCGCCAAAGAGAGCGGTCCGATCAGCGGCTGAAGTGGGCCGAGCTTGGGATGGACCTTAGGGAAATCATACAGATCACGCGCCAGGTTGCGGAGTCTACCGTTTCTCACCAGACGAGAAAGGACTTGGTTAACCGCTGCCCGCGCCGCCAGGTCCCGGAAGTCACCCATAGGTCGGCATTCGGCGCTGCGGACAAGAAAAAATCAAGCTAGATCAATGACCTAAATGGGTTTGATAAGCAATCGAGTGGGTTTTGTCACGCGCGACGACAGTGATGCTCTGCACGAAGTCGAAGACGCTTTCGGGTGGACGGCCTAGGGGAATACTAGCGACGCCCTAAGATGGTAAGGCTTCGGAGCGAGCTACAAGCTACGGGCCGAGCGCAGCGACTGCCTCGGCTACGATCGCTGCTGGTTCCTTGGCAATACCCAACCGGATCGATGCGGGCAAGCAGCCTTGAACTGATCAGGTCTTTTGCCCCGTGCAGGAACAAAAAGTGGACGTTCCCCACCCTGTAGCTCCGCTTCAGGACCGACCAGGCGCGATCACGGCCGGCTGTCCCGTTTCTGCGGTTGCCAGCACGACGCCGTCATCTGCCGGGTGCATGAACTTGTTCGAATGCCAGGAGGCAGCGAGCTTGCCGGCTTCTGCCTCGCAGTCGCCTATGACGCAGGCGACGACGAGATCGGGATCGTCGAAAGCAGCACCGTACTGATGGCCTCTCGCACGTTCGGCGGTTGCGGGGCGACATCGAAGCCGTCGATACTGGCCGCGCCATCGTCCGCCCTGAGCCGAGTGGACAGGATTTTCTCCGCCGTTGTCTTGCCCGCCCCGTTCGAACCGAGCAGTGCAAAGATACTGTCGCGTGCCACTTCGAAGTCCACGCCGCGCAACACATGCAGTTCGTACGACTTCTCCAAGCCCCGCACGCGAATTGCCTGGACTTGCTGCTGTGTCATCGACCCTCGGATGAGCGAAACTACCGCACACCCACGCCTGAACGGATCCGAAACTCATGCGGCGCGGGCTGCAAGTAGAGCGTGGAGGGCTTCTGGCTTTAGGTGCGTATACCGCTTGAGCATCTTCCAGTCCTTGTGCCCGGTAACGAGTGCAACTTGCTCGATTGTGAATCCGGCCTCGAAAAGTCGGCTTGTGCCTTCGTGTCGCAAGTCGTGGAAGTGTAGGTCGTGGATACTCAGGTCGGCGCATCCGCGACGAAAAGCTGTGCCGACTGATCTGCCATTGTATGGGAAAATCCGATCATCGTTGTTACTTCGGCAGGCGCGCTGCTCCTCCACGATGGCCCATGCGTCGTATCCGCATGCAGCGAAAAGAGGAATGCGCTGGTTGTTTCCCTGCTTGTTTCGGGGATCCTTCCGGTCACGGATGAGAAGCATCCGGGTGCGACATTCCAGGTCCGACCAACGCACTGTGCAGATTTCCTCTTGGCGCATTGCGGTAGCAACAGCGAAGCGGATGATCCGGCCAATTGGGGCGATCTGACGCGGGTTTGCGTCGAAATGCGAGATCAACCGGTCGAGTTCATCTTGGGTCGGACGACGGTCGCGCTCCTGCCCTTTGCCAACCAGACCTAGCTGTTTCAAAGCGATGCGGGCGAGGTCTACGGCCTCGATTGTAACGGGTAGGCCGTGAACTGCGGCCGCGTGAGACAGAATGAGCTTGATAGTGCCAATGTCGATGCCGAGGGTAGCAGGGCCTGCACCTTTTGTCGCTCGATCGCGGCCGAACCGAATGAGCCGCTCGCGATCGAGCGCCGCCATGTTGCACTTTCCAAGCTGACGCTTCAGCATATCCAGAGTCGCAGCTTTCGAGCGTCGAGGGGGCTTGCCGACGTCACACATGTCGTCGATATGAAGGTCGATGAGATCGCCGAAGGTTTTGAGGCGGGCGATGCGCGACTGATTTGGCGTTTCGCCACGATCAATCTGGCGCTCCGCCTCAAGGGCCCAGCGTCGGGCATCGTCTCGCCGCAAGAAGGTCTCGCTGACGTAACGGCCCTTGCGACGAACTTGAACGCGCCAGGAGCCGGAATGGAGTTTTGTGAAACTGGCCATTTTTCGTGTGCGCTCCGTGTGCACTCAGCCGTCGAATGGTGGCGAAAAGCGTCGCAATGTGGCGTAAATTCGTGTGCACTCGGTGCGACCTAACTAATTGAGACTACTAAAAAAATGATGGAATATCAAGAACATAGACTGGCCATTGCGCCCATGATGGATGGGCTGGAGCGGCTGGAAGAGCTGCCGCTGTCATTGCGCCTGATCCGCGAGATGCACGCGCGGCTCCTGCAAAGCGGCCGCGGCGGCACGAAAAGCCCGGGCGAGTTTCGCCGCACACAGAACTGGATCGGTGGTTCGCGGCTCGGCAATGCGCTCTACGTGCCGCCGCCCGTCACCGAACTCGACGCTAGCCTCGATGCGCTGGAGCGCTTTATGCATGAGGATACTTCGCGTCTTCCGGCATTGATCAAGGCTGGCCTGCTGCATGTCCAGTTCGAAACCATCCACCCGTTCCTCGACGGCAACGGCCGCATCGGTCGGCTGCTGGTGACGCTGTCTCTTTGCGTCAATGGAGTGCTGCGCAAGCCGCTGCTCTATCTCAGCCTCTATCTGAAGATGCATCGTGCCGACTATTATCGTTTGCTCCAAGAGATGTGGGAAAACGGCAGCTGGGAGGCCTGGCTCGACTTCTTCCTCATCGGGGTGGCCGAAACGGCGAACCAAGCATTTGAAGCCGCCTCCCGAATTGTCGACCTATTCAAAGAGGACCGCGAGCGGATCACGACCGAAAGTGATCGTGCCGGATCCGCGCTCCGCATCCACGATCTCTTCCAGCAGAACCCGTTCCTGAGCTCCAATCAGCTTGTGCGGCACACGGGCTTGTCGGCACCGACGGTGAATGCGGCCTTGGCTGACCTAGAGAAGATGGGCATCCTAGAAGAGATTACCGGTCGCAAGCGGGGAAGGGTGTTCAGCTACCGTCGCTATCTTGCAATCCTCAGCGAGGGGACCGATCCCTTGCCGGTTGGCTCCTGAAGCCCCCCGTAGCTGTCTCGCCCCTCGAATGACAGGAGGCGCAATCAGCGTATTGATTTCGTAGACGCTGACGGTACTTTATTAGAATAGCTAGCTTCGATTGTCGCCGTTTACGACACCCGCGAAATGTCCGATAGATGTCGACAGTTCACAGAATTTTTCCTGTACAAAAATTCCAAAAACCCTAGCAAAATCAAGAGGCTAACTTTTTGACGGGTCTGGTCCCGGCGCTGGGTTCTCATAAGGAAATTTTCTGTAGGAAAATCAATTCCTTATGACGAGAAAAATTTTAGAGTGGGTTACGTACCTGGTCGTCGAGCAGGCGAAGAAGGACGGTCTGCCCCTTGAGCCTTTCACCGTGCACGATCTGAGGCGGACTGGTTCGACGCTGCTCAATGAACTGGGTTTCAACAGCGACTGGATCGAAAAATGCCTCGCGCATGAGGACGGTCGTTCGTCACGAGGTCAGCCGTCGGGCGAGATCTCTGCTGGCCTGAACAGGCCGAGCTTGTCGAGCGGGCTCGTGACCGTGCGCACCGTCCGGGTCGCGACCTTGGTGTAGAGGGCGGTGCTGTTCAGCTTGGCATGCCCGAGCAGGACCTGGATGATCCGGATGTCGACGCCGTCTTCCAGCAGGTGAGTGGCGAAGCTGTGACGCAGCGTGTGCGGCCCGACCCGCTTGGTAATGTCGGCGGCCTGCGCCGCCTCGACGACGATGCGGTAGAGCTGCCGCGTGCTGATCTGCTTCATTGCGTGTTGGCCTGGGAACAGCCAGCCGTCACGGTGGCGTTGAGCAGCCCTGCCGGACAGCTGAAGTGCCGCGACCGTTTCCGTGAAGCGGGCGACCAAGCGTGTTGATATGCCTCGTCAGAGCATCCGCTGAAGAACGTCCCGCGGTCTGAGTTGCGCAGATGATGCTTCAGCGCGACGCAGGCAGGCCGCAGATAGGCGCTGTGAAGCGCCTGCAAACCCCGTAAACCTTGGGCCGGTCGTCAACTGAACTCCCAATTCCGGTGCGGTCACCTTTGTGTTTGAACGCGGAGAAGTCGGCTGTTCGGACGGATACGCGATTTCGGTCGAGCCGGTCTGCTAAAACCTCGTCGGCCGTTTCAAATTCCGCCGGATGACAGCGTACCACCAAGTCGAGGTCAGCAGCCCTGAGTAGTTGATGCCATGCGCGGAACGCGCTGAGATAGATCTCGTGGGGCTCGCACGGCGGGTCATCTTAGCAGGACCCGTGGAACAGACGAAAGCTCAGCTGGAACGCATCAGCGCCATAGGAACAAAACTCTGGCAAGGATGACCGAGGGTTCGGCGGCCTGAACACAGAGGGACAGCAGTTTTGCAAGATGATGCGGTGCTGTGCGCCGGGGGAGGTCCGGCAGGATAGCGAACCTCCCGATCCTGCTAGTTGATCGTGACCGCCATCACGCGTGGGCGAGCAACATTCTCCCGAGCCAAGACAAGCAGGATCACCAGGAAGACCGCTTCGACCACAGCGAAGGCCATGAAGGCTTCAGAAAACGAGCCGCCCGAAGCCCTGATTACCAGGCCCATCATCCACGGAGAAACGAAACTCGCCGCCACGCCGAGGACTTCCGCATAGCCAACTGCGACGGTCGCCAGTTCGTCGGCGTATTTCTCGGTGAGCAGGGCGAAGATGGCGCCGCCACCAAGTACCGCGATGCCGCTCAGGCCAGCAAGGACCAGCAGCCAGCCAAACGGCATCGGATAGATTGCCGCAGCGGTGAAGACGAAGGCGATCATCAGCGCCATTGCAGTGCCGAACTTGATCATGAAGGCCTTGCCTACGCGGTCGGCCGCGTAGCCACCGACGACCAGGAACAACACCTGCGACAGACCCATCAGCGTGCCGACAACAGCCGCGCTTTCGACCGGCATGTTCTGCACTGCGATGAAGGCCGGTACGACCCAGGTCGCCGTTCCGGCAATGGCGAAAGTGCAGGCCGCGATGCTCAGACCCCCAACGATGATCCACTTCGAGCGGAAGATTACGCTGATCGGGATCGATGCACCACGCGGCAGCGGCGGCTCCCAGGCAAAGCCGTTGATACCTATCTCGGCCGGCCCATTGCGGGCGAAGAGGCAGTTGATGAGAGCGACGATCAACGTCCCGCCGGCCAGAACAGCGAAGAATGTACGCCAGCCAAAGGCCATGGTCAGCGGAATTCCAAGCGCGAAATCAAGCGTGATCGCCAGGCTGTATGCCGCCAGGATGAGGCCGATGATGCTGCCGCGCCGAGACTGCGGAAACCAGCCGATGACCAGCTTCATGTTGCCGAGAAAGATCGCCGCGTCGAAGAAACCAATCAAGAGACGCAACGCGACCAGCTGACCATAACTCTGCACATAGATCTGCAGGACCATGCCCAGGCCGGTGCCTGCAAGTCCGATCAAAAGCATCATGCGCGCCGTCATGTGCCGGCTGAAATGCGACCACACGACCATGCCGATGCCGTAGGTCAGCGCGAAGATACCCTGCGCGAAGCCGGCCTGAGCCGGGTCGAGTTGCAGGGTTTCGGAGATGAATGGAATGACAGCTGCAAAGGCATACCAATCCGCCGCAAGAAAGACCTCGCACACCAAGGCGAGTGCAAGCATGCCGATTTGCCATCGCCGGATGCGCGACCGGTCGTTTTCGGTAATTGTGTCCCAGTTCATCGTCCGTCCCCCGTTGGAAAACCTGGTTTTTGCGTGAGTGTGGTCGCCTATTTTTGCAGCTTCGTTTGAGCTGCGGCCCACTTTCCGCGGGTATTCCGCCTGCGGCGACTGACACAGGCGGAAGGATGTGTCGCCGTCAGGACTGCGGCGGCAGGAAATTGACCTCGTGTTCGGCTGCGATACGCACGACTTCAGCCGGATCGCCAACATTGTGGATGCGGTCGAACAGTCCGCGCAGGACCCGCGTCGGCGAGACCCAGAACAGGCAGCGCACAGTGCCGGAAGACTTGTTGAAGATGCCGTGCGGCTCTCCCATCGGCATGCGGATCAGGTCGCCTGCGGTTGCATTCACTTCCTTGCCGTCGAGCCAGAGGTCGAGGCGGCCCTCGAAGACCGAGACAAACTCGTCCTGGGTCGGGTGCGTGTGAGGCGGAACGAAGGTGCCGGGGGGCAAGATCGCGTGCCACGCCATGGAGGCATCCGATTGTTGCTTCAGAGTGTATGTCTGGCCAAGAATACTCCAGACGGTTCCGTCATAGGCTTCGTCGCTTTTTGTCACGCCGGCCTGCATTACAATCATGATGTGGTTGTCCTTGTGAGTTGGTGTTCGTCGTTAAGGGTGCCGTCAGGCGGCGAGAAAATCGCGGAGCAGGGTGGTCGCCTGGGGCGCTTCCTCGAACAGGAGATGCCCGGCGCCTGGGACCAGCTCGAGGCGAGAAACGGGGATGCACTTCAGCCAGGCGTGTGCCTGCGCAGCCGGCCGCATTCGGTCCTCGCTGCCCCAAAGCAGCAAGGTGGGAGCAGCAATGCGATGAAGCCAGGCGCCCAGTTTCGGATTGCCTTGCGGTTCGATGGCAAGCAGGCGACCGAGCGCCGCCATCTCGCGCCCAAGCGACGCGCCGAATGTAGGGTCTTGGGTCGTTGGAAAATATCCCAGCGCGACGCGCGGGTCATGGGTCAAATAGCCGGGAAGTTCTGGCGGGCTGACGGTGGACAGGTCGGGCGCGGGGTGTTCGCGCACGACCAGACCCGCCGGTGAAATCAGTGCCAGCCGACGCAGACGGCTGCTTTGCCGAGCCGCGTACTCGGCAGCGATCCAACCTCCAAGCGAGAAGCCGGCAAGGTCGAACGCTTCAAGCCCGAGCCGGTCAAACAGATCGGCATAATGCAGCACATAGTCGTCGATTGAGGTGATGCGATCGTCGTCTGCCGAGTCGCCGAACCCTGGATGATAGGGAATAATGACTTTCGCGCCCGTAGCCAACGTGCGGGCGAATTCGAAGCCGGTAAACGTTCCTGCGCCATGCAGGAAGACCAGAGGAAAGCCCTCGCCGATACTGTGCACGATTGTGCGAATGCCGCGGATCTCGTACTCGGCGCGCTCAAAACCTTCCAAGGCCGGAAAGGGTCCGGGTTGCAGTGTCATGATCTGAAAACTCCCTGTTTATTCGGCGGCGACACAGCACGGCCGCCCGGCGAGGCCGGCAAACTGGTCGACCGCGTCGATAATGCGCTTGAGCACCATGGGATTGCTTGGAACGCCATCGGTGAAGTCGGTTTCGCTGGCATAGATCGCCGTTGGGATGGTGCAGGCTTCAAAAAACCCGAAAAGCGGTCGAAGCTGATGTTCAACGACGAGGGAGTGGCGCATGCCGCCGCCCGTCGCAGTCAGAAGCACAGGTCGGTTGATCAGCGCTGACGGGTGGACAAGGTCAAACACGTGCTTGAACATCCCGGCATAAGAACCCTTGTAGACCGGGCTGCCGACGATCAGCGCGTCGGCGTTTTCGATCGCCTCCACAATCGATCGGGCCTGATCGTTCAATCCGGCCGGTGAACAGGCGGCCAACCCTTCTCCGGCGTCCACCAAGTCGAATATCTCGACGGAAAAGCCATGGCGCTGGCGGATCTTTTCGGAAACGGCTTCGACAAGCGCACGTGTTTTCGACGGCCTCTGCGCGTTGCCGCAGAAGCCGATGACTTTGACACCGGTCATCCAGATCTCACTCCCGTATGGAACCACCAGGTATTCATCGACCTGTTCGGCGGTTCGCCAACTCCCATAAGCGCTCAGTTTCAGAACGGTAAGCTGCTTGGGCAAGCCCCCCAGTTGAGGGGGTTGCTGTCGCAACGCCCGGTTGGAACAGTGCCGGGAGAAAGCGCCTGGCACGATCGGCAAGGCGCAGACCAACAAGGGTGGAGCCTGTGAACATGTCAGTCGTCGAGTTCAAGAAAACCGGAAATCCGTCGCTGGCCGAGATGGCCGCCCATGTCGAAAACATCCTGCCGGCGATCGAGTCGGCTGCGGAAGAGAGCGAACAGCTGAACAGGCTGTCCGATGCGACATACATGCTTTTGCGTGATGCCGGTCTCTTCAGCATGATGATGCCGAAGGAGGTTGGCGGAGCTGAACTTTCTCACGTCGACGCGATGCGGCTCGGCGAACGCGTGGCATGGGCGCATGGTTCTGCCGGCTGGTGCGTGATCGTGAACAACGCTGTCGGCGGTGTGATGTCGCTGTTTGTCTCGGAGAAGGGCGCCGCCGATATTTTCGCCGAGGGTCCCGATGTCATGGTTGCCGGAAACGGTGTGCCGCGAGGCTATGCGCGGCCGGTCGACGGCGGCTACATGATCCGCGGCAACTGGGCCTATGGCAGCGGCATTCATCACGCCGCCTGGATCCATTCTGGCTGTTTCGTTACCGAGGCGGACGGCAAGACCATGGTCAAGCAAGCCAATGGTCAGCCGGAAATCGTCATCACCCATCACCCGCGCGAGACCATAGAGTTGAAAGGCAATTGGGATGTGCTCGGTCTGCGCGCCACAGGCAGTTTTGATTACACGCTCAAGGATGCCGACGAGCTCTTTGTGCCCAAGCATCTGTGTTATGGCTTCAACGACGGTGATGCCAAGCGTGGCGGCCCGCAGGGTAGTCTCGGGCTGGTGGGCTACACGGCCTGGGGTCACACGACATGGGCGCTTGGCGTCGGGCGGCGCATGCTCGACGAACTTGCCAAACTGGCTAAGGTTCGCGTCGACGCGTTTGGCAAGATGAATGAGAGCGCGACCTTCAAATATGAGTTCGCCCGGGCTGAGGCGCGCTTCCGTTCGGCACGTGCCTTTGCCTATCAGGCCTGGGCGAGCATGGCCGAAACCTTCGATGCCGGCCGCAACGCTTCTGTCGAGCAGATCGCCGATGTGAAGCTTGCGATGCGTCATGTCCATGACGTCATCTCCGATGTCGGCACCTTCGCCCACCGCGCGGCGCGCGGCGCGTCACTTCACAACGGAACCATGCAGCGTTTCTATCGCGATATCCATTCGGGTACCCAGCACATCCTGATGGCTGACGAAATCGTACAGGAATGCGGCCGCGTCTATCTCGGCGCGGTCAAAGCCGACGCAAAATGGGGAGTCTTTGGTGTGGATGGCTAGATAGTCGCGCAAACGGCTGTCTTCGCCGCCGCAGTCAGCTTGATTTTTGCCGAGGTTGCTTGAAAATCCCGCCTCGGCAGAAGCGCTCACGCACTGGCGAGCCTTTGCCACATGTTCCTGACAAGCTCGAACAATGAGCAGCAGGGCTGAGGAGGGAAAAATGATGTCGGGGACATCGGCTGGACGATCGAACTATTCGACGGGAGAGGTCGGCCATGCCGCGCTGGCCGTTGCTGAAAGCCGCTCTCTCGAAGCTCTTGGCGAGTCATGCCACCGCGAAATGGGCAAGCTGATGGGATCGCCCACGGTCGGGCTTTACCTGTTGGATGATCACAAGCCGAGCCTTGTCTACAGCAAACAGGCGCCTGAGGGCTTCATCCGGGAGTACAGCGATGAATTCGACAAATACGATCCGCTGCTCGCCTATATTTTCGAGAAAGGCCGGCCTGTCGACGGGTCGACGGTGGTCGGTACGTCTGGCTGGCAGCACTGCAACAATTTCCAGTTGTTGAGGCGCTGGGGCTTCAAGCACTGCATGGCCGGGCCGCTTCTGGTAGAGGGTCGCGTGGTTGGCGTCGTCTACACCGCCAATGGCGGTGAGAGGGGACCCTATCGCGCTGAGGCAGTCGACAGCATGGATATTCTTTGCCGGGCCGGTTCACTCGCACTCGCCACCATGGTGGAGACTGGCCGGCTCGGCGGTGCGCCGATCGGCTGGATAGCGCAGTCCAGCGTTGCGTCACGCCATGAGCGGACGATCGGCGGGGCATATGCCTTGAACCAGTTGCCGGCGCGATCGCGCGAAGTGGCGCTTTTGCTCTGCCGCGGCCAGTCCAACAAACAGATCGCGCGGGCGCTGGGGATTTCCGCATATACGGTCAAGGATCATGTCGGCAAACTTTGCCAGCGACTTCACGCCCACAACAGAACTGAATTGGTCCAGCGACTGCTGACGACGCACTAAACCCACCATCCAGACGCTAAGCAGCAATAACACCGCAAGCGTCGGCCACCTATTTGAGGATGCGGTGTCCGCAAGTGGGGTCGGCACCGGTAGCCGATGCAGATGATGCTGGCCTCCATGGGAGGTGTTCAGACATACGGGCGACACCGCCAGCAGCGCTCAGAAATCATCGCCCACATTTACGAAGAGCTTGCGACCTGGAATGTCCCGCAGACCGGCGCAAACCCTTTTGCGTGAGCTTCAACAGCTCACTGGTCATGGCTGAGTGGTAAGGCGCTAGCGCCCGGCCAGGTCCAGCAACCGGTTCCACCGCAGCTTAGCCGGAACCTGCGAACAACGTTGGCCACTCGCCTGCGTATCCAAGCGGATGCCAGCTGGTCGCGCGATCAATGAACTGACTTCAGCAGAAAATCGCGGAAGCACCGCGCCGCAGGCGAAAGAGAACGCGTCCGCTTCTGAATCAGGCTGACCTCGCGCTTGATGTGCGGCTCGGTCGGTGTGCGAACGACGAGGCCCATGGAGGTCGCAAGGCGCGTGACCGCCGAGGTCATAATCGCGACGCCTAAGCCGCCTTCAACCATGCCGATGATCGTCAGCGGCAACGCCACCTCTTGCATCGACTTGTCGAGCGGCAGAACGATGCCGTTGCGCGCCAGTTCGTTTTCGAGCCGGTCACGGATCGGGTTGCCGCGCTGCGGGCCGATCAGCTTGCAGTCGGCAAGGTCGGTCCAGCGCAGTTCGGGACGTTTCACCAGCGGGTCCTCGGCATGGAGCACAACCAAAAACTCATCGGTGGAGAGCCGTGTGCCGACGAGTTCCGGATCGTCTTCCGGCACCGTGCCAAGTCCAAGGTCAACCAAGCCACTGGCGACCTGCTCCAGGACGGTCTTCTCCGCGACATCGTGCAATTCGACCGTGATCTCGTTGTAGAGCTTGGTGAAGGCGTTGACGAGTTGCGGCAGCATCAGGGCGGCCTGAACCGTTCCGGCGGCCATCGTGACCTTGCCGCGACGCAGCGCATTCAGTTCCCGCGAGCTCTCCACCATGCCCTCGATATCGGCAACGGCACGGGTTGCGATCGGAAGGATGTCGATGCCCGCCTGGGTGAGGCGCAGCAGGCGGGTGTGCCGATCGAAGAGACGAAGATTGAGATTTTGCTCCAGCTGCCGCACCAGAGTGCTGACGGCCGATTGTGACGATCCGAGCTTGTCGGCGGCCAGCGTGAACTGTCCGAGGTTGGCCACGGTGACGAAGGCGCGGAGCTGTTTCAGCGTGACGTCCATGCCGACCCATTCATTCAGTTACCAGATGAATAAATATGATTGTGCCGATTGTTTGCTGATTTGGCCAGCCGCATGATCCCCCTTGTACGGCGTGCGGTGTAAAAACATGAGGCCAAGATGCCCCCCACCGCGCCGGAGCACTATTCGCTGGGAGGATAGCGAATGTCCAAACTTGATACGACGGATCCCGTCGAGAAGAAGTACCCGATTCCAAGCCTTTTCGCTCTCGGCCTGCAACACGTTCTCGTCATGTATGCCGGCGCAGTCGCCGTCCCGCTCATCGTCGGCAGCGCGCTGCAGTTGCCCAAGGACCAGATCGCCATGCTGGTCAGCGCGGATCTGTTTTGCTGCGGCATCGTCACCCTCATCCAGGCACTTGGTGTCGGCCGCCACGTCGGCATCCGGCTGCCGATCATGATGGGCATTTCGTTTACTGCCGTTCCCTCGATCATCGCGACGGGCAACAATCCGGACCTCGGCATGCCCGGCGTCATTGGGGCGGTCATCGCCTCCGGTGTCTTCACCGTCATCGCCGCGCCTTTCTTCGGACGGTGGGTGCGGTTTTTCCCGCCGGTCGTCACCGGCACTGTCATGCTGGTCATCGGCCTTTCGTTGATGCGCGTCGGCGTGAACTGGGCCGCTGGCGGCCAGCCGATGATCCGGGGACCGGAAGGCATGATCCCGAACTCCGCCTATGGCGCACCCTTCGCGCTCGCCGTCGCAGCCATCGTGCTGCTGTCGATCCTGCTGCTCACACGGGTTCTCAAAGGCTTTCTTTCCAACCTTGCGGTGCTGATGGGCATCGGCATCGGCTTTGCCATCGCGATCGCATCCGGCAAGGTTGATTTCCATGGCGTCGCCGACGCCGGCTGGGTGCGCATCATCCACCCGCTCGCCTTCGGTTGGCCCGTTTTTGAGTTCTGGTCGATCCTTTCTCTCTGCGCGGTCATGACGGTCATGATGATCGAATCGACCGGGCAATTCCTGGCGGTCGGCGACATGGCCGGGCGCAAGATCACCCAGGCTGAGCTTACCCGCGGCCTCAGAACCGACGGCGTCGGCAACATCATCGGTGGCCTGCTCAACACTTTCACCTACACGACCTATGCGCAGAATGTCGGTCTGCTCCAGATCACCGGCGTCCTGAGCCGCTTTGTGGTCGCGACGGGCGGCGTCATCCTGGTCCTGCTCGGTTCGCTGCCGAAGGTAGCCTTTATCAGCGCCTCGATCCCGAGCTACGTCGTCGGCGGTGCCGCCATCGTCATGTTCGGCATGGTCTCGGCGACGGGTGTGAAGATCCTGTCGAGAGTGGATTTCGTCGCCAACCGCCGCAACCTCTACATCGTCGCAGTCAGCGTCGGCCTCGCCATGGTGCCGGTCGTGGCCGACAACATCTTCGCCCAACTGCCGTCAGCAGTCGAAAAATTCCTGCACAGCGGCGTGCTCGTCGGCACCTTCGCGGCAGCTCTGCTCAACATCCTCTTCAACGGCGTGCCCGCGAAAGAGCCTGAGGACAGCGAACTGCAGAACCGTACGCCGGCGGCCGACCTCGCCTGAACAGCAACAACCGTTTAGTCCGGCGGCCTTCGCGCCGCCGGTGCCCGAGCCGCGTAGCCCAAGAGGCCAAGTGGCCAGATCCAAGAGGAATGCCATGAGGCGCTTTGAATACCACCGGGCGGACACGCTGGAACAGGCCTCCCGCCTTCTCACCGACCTCGGCGAAGACACCTTCGTGTTCAACGGTGGTACGGACCTTCTCGTCGAAATCCGTGAAAGGCTGCGCCGGGTTCGCAACGTCGTCGACATCAAGCAGATCCCCGGATTGTCCGACATCATCTATGACGAAACGCGCGGCCTGACTTTCGGCGCGCTGGTGACCGTGGGCGGCCTGGAGCGCCTGGCATTGGTGCGCCAGCGTTACCCGAACCTGTATGCGGCCTTCGCCTCGCTAGGCTCCATCCAGGTGCGCAATCGTGCGACGGTGGCAGGCAATGTCTGTCGTGCCTCGCCGTCAGCCGATACGATCCCACCGCTGATTGCCGATGGCGCGTTCATCCACATCTACAGCCGCACCAACATGCGCGTCGTGCCACTTGCCGAATTCTTCACCGGCCCCGGCAAGACTGTGCTTGCCAAGGGCGAGATTGTTACCGGTATCACCGTGCCGCCAGCCGGCGACAACTCCGGCAAGGCCTATCTCAAGCACGGCCGCCGTAAGGCAATGGAACTCTCCACCGTCGGCGTCGCCGTCAGCCTCACCATGGAAGGTGGTCTCTGCGATGACATCCGCATCACGCTCGGCGCGGTCGGAGCAACCGTGCTGCGCGCACCCCAAGCCGAGGCCATGCTGCGCGGCACGTCGCTCGACGCGGCAACCGTCAAAAACGCCGCCAACAAGGCGATGGAAGAGTGCACGCCGATCAGCAACGTGCGCGCCAGCGCCGATTACCGCCGCGATATGGTGGGTGTGCTGACCGGCCGCGCCATCAAACAGGCATTGGAGGCTTTCGCATGAAACGGATCGTTGAACTCACCATCAATGGCGAGCCGCGCGACATGGTGGTGGATAGCTGCCGCTCGCTGCTCGATGCGCTGCGCGACGATCTCGGCCTCACCGGCACCAAGAAGGGCTGCGACGTCGGCGATTGCGGCGCCTGCACCGTCATCGTTGATGGCGAGCCGGTCAATGCCTGTCTGATGCTTGCAGTGGAAGCCGAAGGCCGCTCGGTCGAGACGATCGAGGGACTTCAGCCAGGCGTCGATGTGCTGCATCCGCTGCAGGATGCCTTCATGCGCTACGGCGCTTCGCAATGCGGCTTCTGCACCCCGGGTATCCTGATGATGGCCAAGAAGCTGCTCGACGACAATCCGCGCCCGACGGACGAGGACATCCGCTTCGGCCTCAGCGGCAATATCTGCCGCTGCACCGGCTACACCAAGATTTTCGACGCGATCAAAGCAGCCGCGATCGAGATGGAGGCTGCAAGATCATGAACATGACGACCCCTATCGAACAGCGCGATTTCAAGATCGTCGGCAAGAGTGTTCGCCGCGACGACGTGCTCGAAAAGGTGACGGGCGAGGCCGAGTATACCGGCGACGTCAAACTGTCGGGCATGCTACACGGCAAGATCAAGCGCGCGGCGATCGCGCATGCCCGCATCAAGAGCATCGATGTCAGCAAGGCGCTCGCCTATCCGGGCGTCAAGGCGGTGCTGACGCATGAGAACGTGCCACGCGTGCTGCATTACGGCTCACCGCACCCGCGCTCGGCTTCCTGCACCAAGGACCAGTATATACTCGATGACAAGGTACGGTTCTGGGGCGAGGGCGTTGCCGCCGTCGCGGCCATCAGCGAGGAGATTGCCGACGAGGCTCTCGACCTGATCGAGGTCGAGTACGAGCCCTTGCCGGCCGTCTTCGAACCGGAGGATGCGGCCCAGCCGGGTGCGCCGCTCATTCACGATGTCGGCCCTGGCGGCAACCTCGTGCTCGATCCGGTGCGCATCAATCGCGGCGATGTGGACGCCGGCTTCGCCCAGGCGGATTTCGTGCTCGAAGGTGTTTTTTCCGGTGGGCGGCCGCATCCGGCTTACATGGAGCCGAATGTCTGCATCGCCGACTGGGACGGTTCCAACAAGCTTACCTTCTGGACCTCCACCCAGACTTCTTTCATGGTGCGCGGCATCCTTGCCGAAGTGCTCGGTCTGCCGCTTACCAAGGTCCGCGTGCTCGTCGACCACATGGGTGGCGGTTTTGGAGCTAAGCAGGACCTGTTCCAGCACGAATTCCTATGCGCGCTTCTTGCCAAACAGACGCGCCGGCCAGTGAAGATGGAATTCAGCCGCCACGAGACTTTCGTCGCCGGCCGCTCGCGCCACCCCTGCAAGATCTGGCTGAAACAGGGTTTCAAGAACGACGGCACGCTCGTCGCGCGCGACATGAAGCTGGCCTACGATTCCGGCGCCTACGGTTCGCACGGCCCAGGTGTCACCATTGTCGGCACGACGGCTGCCACCTCGCTTTATCGCTGCGAGAACGTGCGGCTGGAAGGACGCTGCGTCTACACCAATACGCCGATCAACGGTGCCTTCCGCGGCTATGGCGTGGTGCAAAGCTATTATGCGCTCGATATCCAGATGGACGAGGCGGCCGAACGGCTAGGCATGGATCCGGCGGAGCTGAAGCTGAAGAACGTCGTTCGCGCCGGCGACATCGCACCGTCGGGCCACCCGATCCTTGGTCATGGCCTCGAAATCTGCCTCCAGCACGGCATCGACGTGCTGGATTGGAAGAAGCTGCGCAACCGCGACCGCACGCCGGATCCCAAGCGACCCCACATTCGCACTGGCTGGGGCATCGGCTGCGAAATGCACGGTTCTTCCGCCTATCCCGGCATCAAGGAACAGGGCAACGCCACGGTGAAGGTCAACGAGGACGGTACGGTGACTTTGCTCACGGGTGCCGCCGGCCTGGGCACCGGCGCGCACACAGCACTTGCACAGATCGTTGCGGAAGAACTCGGAGTGCGCTTCGAGGATGTTGGCACGATCCATGGCGATACGGACGTAGTACCTTGGGACATCGGCGCGTTTGCCAGCCACACTACTTATCTCGTCGGCACGGCTGCCAAGATGGCAGCCGGTAAGGTCCGCACTGCGGTTCTCGAACGTGCAGCGATGAAGCTGCAGGTCTCGCCGGCCGAGATCGATCTTTCCGAAGGCAAGGTCTTCGTCATCACCGATCCAGGACGCTGCATGACGGTCGCTCAGGCGATGGGTCCTTCCCGTGGCATTCCCGCCGCCAACATCGTTGCGAACGGCACCTACGAGCCGACGAAATCCTATTCCTTCGCCGCACATTTCGCTGAGGTGCATGTCGATACGGAAACCGGCATCGTGGAGGTCAAGCGCGTCATACCTGTGCACGACGTCGGCCGGGTCATCCATCCGATTGCCGCGCAGGGGCAGATCGAGGGCGGCATCCAGCAGGGCATCGGTCACACGCTGACCGAGGACTACGTCATCGACAAGAAGACCGGCCGGTCGCTCAACGCCGGCCTCGTCGACTACAAGATGCCGCTCTCGATGGACATGCCTGACATCGAGACGATCATCCTCGAAGCGGCACCCGATCCAGGTGGCCCCTGGGGCGCCAAGGGCGTCGGCGAGGACCCGATCATTGCCATCGGCCCAGCCATTGCCAACGCCATCCACGACGCCATCGGCGTTCGCTTCCGCCACTATCCGATCACTCCGGAAGACGTACTGAAAGCCTTGAGGGAGAAGGCCGCATGAACATGCACATCGAACCTGAGAGCCGGAAGCTCCCGATAACGATCCTCACCGGGTTCCTTGGATCGGGAAAGACGACGTTGCTCAACTACATCCTCACCGAACGCCATGGCCACCGGATCGCGGTGATCGAAAACGAGTTCGGCGAAGTCGACGTCGACAGCGACCTGGTGCTGGCCTCCGACGAAGAGATCTTTCAGATGCAGAACGGCTGCATCTGCTGCTTCGTCGATGTGCGCAACGACCTCATCGACGTGATGAAGAAGCTGTTGAGCCACAAGGACAAGTTCGACCACATCATCGTCGAGACTTCTGGTCTTGCCGATCCGACGCCTGTCGCCACCGCCTTCTTCGTCGATCGCAGCGTTGCTGAAGAGGTCGAGCTGGATGCCGTCGTCACGCTGGTGGATGCAATGCATATCGACCAGCATCTCTATGATCCGGTTCTTGACGGCAGCGACAACCAGGCGGTCAACCAGGTCGTCGCGGCCGACCGCATCCTCATCAACAAGGTTGATCTTGCCTCAGAGGACGCCCTCGGTTCGCTCGAGGCGTCGCTGCGCAAGCTCAACCAGACGGCGCCGATCCTGCGTTCGACCTATGGCAAGGTGGACCTGGCCGATATTCTCGGTGTCAACGGCTTTCGCCCGTCCTATGTGCGCGAGCGGGCGGAAATCCTCGACATCGACATGGACGACGACCACGATGCGCATGGCCATCACGAATGCCACGATACGGCCTGCGACCATCCGGACCATGACCATGGGCACCATCATGACCACGGCCACGGCCGAGCATCGGTCCTGCGCCCGCACAGCCACGATGCGACGGTGAAATCCCACTCTTTCGTTTATCCCAACTCCTTCGACGGCGAGAAGCTCGCCACCTTCCTGAAGGATTATCTCGGCGAGCGCGGCGACGACATCTTCCGTACCAAGGGCATTGTTTCGGTGGCCAATGACGAGCGCTTCTTCGTGCTCCAGGCGGTGCACAAGCTGGTCGATTTCCGTCCGGATCACAGCTGGGGCGAGGATGTCAGGAAGTCGAAGTTCGTCTTCATTGGCCGCAATCTCGACCGTGACGGCATCGACAGGAACCTGCGTGCATGCCTGGCGGCCTAGCGGCGCTTCTCCCGTCCTAATACGCCTGCTCAATTCCTGTATCCAAGACGCCCGCGCAATTTCCCGCGCGGGAGGTCGCTGCCGATCGCCATGAAATAGCGTTTAAAAAGAATAGGTTAGTCGATTTTTCCCCGTTGACAGAAAGTCGGCCCCATGGTTTCTTCACCGTTGAGTAGAAGCGCCGACAATTGCTCACCGTCTGTTGGACGATGAGGCCGCGATGTCGATGCTCACTGCGAAAGGAACACCTGTCGGTTGCAGCCGCCCTGCGGCGTCCGCACCGACT
The DNA here is from genome assembly GCF_025628925.2 of Aminobacter sp. NyZ550. Lineage (NCBI taxonomy): Bacteria > Pseudomonadati > Pseudomonadota > Alphaproteobacteria > Hyphomicrobiales > Phyllobacteriaceae > Aminobacter > Aminobacter sp. NyZ550. The sequence goes on along the minus strand of NZ_CP114190.1, from coordinate 4,966,249 downwards.
ACCCTTCCCCATCATCGGCATTTCCTGAGATCGCGCATCCATGCCGGCTTTTGGCCGGCCTGGGGTCCATCGCGCGGCCCCGCATCGACCGGATCCTCTACGACAGGAGAACAAGGATGATCATTGATCTAAGCTGCTACCCCACCGATCTGGTGGACCTGGCTTGGCGCCACGACGGACCGCCGTTCACCGGCGACAAGCTTTTGAAGATGATGGACGGCCCGTACTATGTGAACGGCAAGCCGCGCCGGATCGACAAAGCCTTCATCCAGCCGCCGCAAGGCAACACCATCTACACCCATGAAGTCATGGACCTGGAAGGCAAGGCCGCCATCCGCCAGTACATGGCCTATACGGAAAAGATGGTGACGAAGCACCCGGACCGTTTCCTTGGCTGCTTCGTCTACAACCCGCGCTATGGCACGCAGAACGGCGCCGAAGAAATCGAACGCTATGCCAAGGAGTTCGATTTCAAGATGGTGCAGTTGCAGGCGAACATGCATGCCTACCGCCCTGACCGCGCGCTCGACTGGCTGCGTCCGGCCATGAAGAAATGCGCCGAGCTCGGCCTCATGGTGAAGGTGCATACCGGCGACGGTCCGTACTCAATCCCCACCGAGTTCTATCCGATCATTCGCGAGTTCCCGGAAGTGAATTTCATCCTCGCGCATTTCGGCGTGCAGACCGGCGGTGTCTACGTGTTCGAGCCGATGCAAATGGCGCTCGACACGCCGAGCGTCTACGTCGAATCCGGCTGGTGTCTGCAGTCGCGCATCGTCGAGTTCGCCAAGGTCCTACCCAAGCACAAGATCCTGTTCGGCTCCGATACGCCGCCGAACGAACCAGGCATGTGGATCAACCTTCTGGAAGTCCTCTGCCACGAGCCGCCGCAGGGCCTCAACCTCGATGAGGATACGCTGGAGGATTACCTCGGCAACAACACCGCCCGCATGATCGGTCTCGAGCCTACCAGGCCGCCGGCGACCGTCGAGGAAGCCGAAGCGTATCTGCGCCAGCACGGCGTCGCGCTTGCCGCGTAAAACTGAACGGAGTGAGCAATGATCATCGATACCCATCTTCACCCGACGAACCTCGTGGACGAGGCGTGGCGTCATACCGGTTCGCCCTTCACGGGTGAGCGCATGCTGAAACTGATGGACGGCCCCTACATGATCAACGGCAAGCCACGCCGGATCGACATGGGCTTCATCCAGCCGCCACCAGGCAACACCGGCTACCGGGACGGCAACCGCAAGGGCCGCGACGGCATTCGCGACTACATGGCCTATTGCGCCGAGCTTTGCCAGACGTACCCGGACCGCTTCATCGGCAACTTCAACTACAATCCGCGCTGGGGACCTGAGAACGGCGCGGCGGAGCTGGAATTCCACGTCAAGGAATACGGCTTCAAGATGCTGAAATTGCACGCCAACATGCACGGCTATCGTCCCGACCGCGCGCTCGACTGGCTGCGTCCGGCGATGAAGAAGTGCGCCGAGCTTGGCGTGGTCGTGCTGATCCACACCGGCGACGGCCCGTACACGATCCCGACGATGTTCTACCCGATCATCCGCGAATTCCCGATGGTCAACTTCATCATCGGCCATTTCGGCATTCAGACGGGCGGCAACTACTCGTTCGAATCCTTCTGGATGGCGATGGATACGCCGAACGTCTACTGCGAATCCGGCTGGTGCTTCCAGTCGCGCATCGTGGAGTTCGCCCAGCAGCTGCCGAAGAACAAGATCGTCTTCGGCACGGACAGCCCACCGAACGATCCGGGCATGTGGCTGCGCGAGCTGGAAGTGCTCTGCAAGGACCCGCCGCACGGCATCAACCTCTCCGAGGACGATCTGGAAGGCTATCTCGGCAACAACATCGCCAAGCTTGTCGGCATCGACCCGTCCCCGCCGCCGCGCGACGTAGAGGATGCCCAGGCACGCCTCAGGGATTCCTACGCCGGCGTCGACCGCGCCACCGGCAAGCATCTGGAATTCGCCTGATTTGACAAGGGCGGCGCCTTTCGGGGCGTCGCCAGCCACCCGCAGCGACCCGAGGCCGAGACATGAGCCAGTACCACAAGCAAGACGTCCGCCGTTTCCTGGCCGATTATAAGGCGGAACATCCCGAGGATGTCATCACGATCGATGGGCCGGTCTCGGACGACCAGGACGCAACCGCGTTGATCTGGAACCTGGCGGACAAGGGCCAGCATCCGATGCTGCATCTCAAGAATGTTAGCGGCATAGGCAGTGAGGTCGTCTGCAACATCTTTGCCTCGCGTGACCGCATCGCCCGCCTGCTCGGCTCGACTGCCGACAAGCTGCACGAGGCCTACCAGTCCCGTTCCAACAAACCCTTCACGCCGGAGGTGTTTGAAAGCGGCCCGATCACCGAAGAAATCATTTCTGGTGACGCCGTCGACCTGCACGCGTTGCCGATGCTGAAGCACTTCGACACTGACCGCGCGAAATACATCACGTCAGGCATCATCATCGGTGAGCACCCTGAAACCGGGGCCGGCAATCTCAGCTATCACCGCGCCATGATCCATTCGAAGACTTCGCTCGCGACCTCGCTGCATTCGCGCGGCCATCTCTGGCGCCTGATGAACATGGCGAAGGAGAAGGGCGAGCCGATGCCGGTCGCCATGGTGATCGGCGGGCATCCGCTGTTCATGATCGCCGCCTCCGCCCGCCTTGCCTTCGGCGAGGACGAGCGCGATGTTGCCGGCGGCCTGATGGGCGAACCCCTTCAGGTGGTGCGCACTCCAAAATACGGCATCCGTGTGCCTGCACATGCCGAGGTCGTGCTGGAGGGCGTGCTGGATCCCGAGGCCCATGTGGAGGAGGGGCCGTTTGGTGAGTTCACCGGCTATTCCTCCGACCGCTCGACCAACAATCTTTTCACCGTCGAAACCATCATGCGGCGCCGTGATCCGATCCTCGTCTCCGTCGCCGGCGGCAATTCGGCCGAACACCTCAACCTCGGCCGCGTGCCCCGCGAGGCGGAAGTGGTGGAGAAGCTGAAAGCTCGTTTCCCCTCCATTACATCAGTGCACTATCCGTCCTCCGGCACCCATTTCCACGCCTACATCGCGATGAACCAGACGCGCGAGGGCGAGGCACGGCAGGTCATGCTCGGCCTGCTCGGCTGGGACCAGTACCTCAAGACCGTCGTGGTGGTGGATGCGGACGTGGATATCACCCGCGACAGCGAGGTGCTCTGGGCGCTTGCCACCCATTTCCAGCCGCACAAGGACGTCGTCATCATCGAGGGCCTGCCTGGCAATGCGCTCGACCCGTCGGCGAGCGGCATCGGCACGACCTCGCGTATGGGGCTCGATGCGACGCGCGGCCCGAATTTCCACGGCGTTCGCGCCCGCATAAGCGACGAGGCCTCGGCTCGCGCTGCCGCACTCCTCAAAAGCGTGGGATAGGCGATGACGACGCGGCCAAGTCGCATGATCGTCGGCATTTCGGGCGCTTCCGGCATGGTCTATGGCAAGCGCATCCTCGAAGTGCTGCGCGACCTCGAGATCGAGACTCATTTGATCATGTCACGCGCAGCCTGCATCACGCTCGCGGCCGAGGCGGATTTTACCAAGCAGGATCTTGAGGCACTGGCGACAGTCACCCATTCAAACAAGGATATCGGTGCCGTCTGCTCTTCAGGCTCCTACAAGACGCTCGGCATGATCGTCGCGCCCTGTTCGGTGAAGACCATGGCGGAAATTGCGACTGGTACGACCGACAATCTGCTTTCCCGCGCCGCCGACGTGGTGCTGAAGGAGCGCCGCCGCCTCGTTTTGATGCTGCGCGAGACGCCGCTCCATCTTGGCCATATCCGCAACATGGCGCAGGTCACCGAAATGGGCGGCATCATCTATCCGCCCGTTCCGGCCTTTTACGCCAAGCCGCAAAGCCTTGAAGAAATGGTCGACCACACCGTTGGCCGGGTGCTCGACCTCTTCGATCTCGACCCCGGCATCGTACGCCGCTGGCCGGGAACGCAGGGAGGGGAATGATATGGGCGCCTGCATTGCCAGCGAGCCGAAAACGCTCACGCCAGAACCCCGCGCTGCCTTCCTCTCGGACGATGCGATCGCCATCCTGGCATTCGCCGCCGAAGCGCTCAAACAGGGCCTGGCCGCCGCCCTCGTCACCCTCGTTGAAATCCGCGGCGGCGCTGCCCGCGCCATCGGCGCGCAGATGGCGGTGCGCGATGACGGCCTTTATTGCGGTTTCGTCTCCGGCGGCTGCACCGAAGCGGCGGTGGCCGCTGACGCCGTGGTCGCCCTCCAGAATGGCATCGATCGCAAGCTTCGCCTCGGCGAAGGTTCGCCGTTCTTCGACATCGTGCTGCCCTGTGGCGGCGGCATCACGCTGGCTATCCACGTCCTGCGAAATGCCACAGCACTCCGCCACATACTTGCCGCGCTGCACCGCCGTGCTCCCGGGCGCCTCCGGTACAACCCCGGCAGGCAGGCTCTTTTCTTCGAACCAGGCGAAGGCGTGAGTGGCTGGGAGGGAGAGGAATTTGTGCGCGTCTACCACCCGAAGCAGCGCATGCTTCTTGCCGGCACGTCCCTGGAGGCTGGCGTGGTGACGCGTCTGGCGGAAGTATCCGGCTATGAAGTCGTGAAGATCGAGCGGGGCCAAGCTCCATCGCCGAAACAGCTGGACGCTGACACGGCGGTCGTGCTCCTCTTCCATGACATCAACCGTGAATTGCCGCTGCTCGAGGCTGCGCTCGCCTCATCCGCCTTCTATATTGGCGCTCTGGGAAGCCGCCGTACTCACGCGAAACGCTGTGAGGTCTTGCGCAAACGCGGTCACAGCGAGACCACGCTTGCCAGGATCAAGGCGCCTATCGGCATATTCGACAAGGCGACAGACGCAAACTCGCTTGCCCTTTCGGTGGTCGCCGACGTCGCGCAGGCAAGATTGCTCCACATGAAGGGCAAGGCCGACCCGACGGTCCCCCGGACGCTTGCTCTCAACACGATCGACAAGTGCTTCGCCCCCATGAACGCAAGTGAACTCATCACAAACGCGGGGGGCAACTAGCGATACGTCCGGGCTTTTCGCTGGCCGCAGGCCTCCCAGCTTGTCCAGTGTGTTCCCAAAGTCCGGCGTGGGCCGGCGACGCATTCGGGGGCTCCCACAACGCCCCCTCGCGTCGCCGGCTCCTTATCCTGCCCTGCCTGCAGTGCCAGCCAATCGTTTGAAGGGCGAACCGATGAAGAGCGTTTCCACGCTACGAGCAAACGGCAGTATTCAAGGTACCTGTCCGCAAAGGGCGGAGCCGCCCTTCTCAAATCGCATCGAACTGACATCTCGCGCGCTGATCAAAAATGAGCGTGGCAGCATCCTGTTGGTCAGATCCAAGAATTCAGCCAACTGTCTGTGGCAGATGCCAGGTCGCCAAATCGGGCGTGGAGAAAGCTGCGCGATGTCGATTGTTCGATGCCTTCACGACGATCTGGGAATCCTCACATGGCCAGTCTCGGCCGTTTTCATAAATGACCAGTTTGACGACATTGGTGGCCTCCACACACTTTCGATCACTTATGCGGTTTCCATACTCTCGGGTGAACCGCGTGTGACAGCCTCTGGCCAATTGGATGAGGCGCGATGGTTTGGTCAACCGCCCGAAGGTGTCACCAAAGAGACTGTCTGTGCACTGGAAAGTCGCGAAATCGTAATGTTCGGAGCGTCCTGACAGGTCCAGGCTAGCCTTAGGCTCACCGAAAACCAGGTGCCGACGACTAGATCGCACCACCTAAGTGCGACCGAGGGCGCTTGCGCCAGCGTTTTCAGGTCGCATCGCCGCCACGAAGGCCGCTTTCAAACGTTCAGCTGCCGGTGACAAGCTATGCTGGCGCCTTTGCAAGAGCGAGACATTGCGCATTACGGTCGGGTCGACGAGATCCACGGTAGTTACACGAACTGCTGACGCCAGTTGGCTGGAGTTCTCCGGCAAGACGGCAACGCCCATGCCGGCGGAGATCATGCTGATGGCGGTGGTCGAGAAGCGCACTTCGTATTTTGGCTGGAAGTTGGGCACAACACGGATGAGGTTATGCTCGACAATGCTGCGAAGCGGATTCGTGGCTGCGAGCGTGATAAGTGTCTCGCCCTTCAACTCGGCCCAGCGAACGGATTTTTGCCTGGCGAAGCGATGGTCTTCCCGGCAGACAAGCATGAGCTTGTCGCGCATGAGAGGCGTAGCGGTGATTTCGGGATCGTCTTCCGAGAGCGTGCCGATGGCGATATCGACCTCATTGCGCTTGAGCGCCGGACTGATCGCCTCTTCGGGCATGTCGCGGATGCTGACCAGAATTTCGGGATGCATGCTCACGAACGCCGCAATGATAGGCGGCACAATCGTCGCTGCGAGCACGATTGCAGCGGCGATCGTCACCTGGCCGCGTTTCAACGATGCGTTGTCGCGCATATCGCCAACTGCGAGTTCCAGGTCTTTCAGTATCTTACGGGCTTGTGGCAGGAACTCCTGGCCCACGAGAGTGAGCGAAACCATGCGGGTGTGGCGGTCAAACAGGCGTACGCCGATCTCCGATTCCAGATCTCGAATGACTATGCTGACGGCCGATTGCGTGAGGTGAAGGTTCCGGGCCGCGAGATTGAACTGGCCAAGGTCGGCCACGGCAATGAAGGCCCTGAGTTGCCGCAGGGTGATGTTCATGGATGCGCGGCCCTCCTGTTCTCCAATGTCATCAAATCCTGCCGTCCCTATGCCTGTCCAGCCTGCAGCACCGGCTGTTCGGTCTCGCCTGCCATTGGCAACACTGCTTCGTCGGACCGGATACAGTCTGATACCACACCCGGCCCGACCGGTTTGAGTTCAATCTAGATAACCGTGGCGGTCGGCGAGATAAAACACCTCCAGCAGCATGCTCACGGCAGCACCCGAACCTTGGTCTTGGTTTTGCTGGATTCCAGCGCGGCCTAGCTTGCCAGGGCAGGCTGGTTGGTCTGGCCGGCCATCAGCAGACCAAGTTCGTCGAGGCGAGTTCGGTCAGGCGGCAGTTCACCTAGGATTTCGCCGTGGAACATAACCAGGATACGGTCGCAGATCGCGAAGAGTTCTTCGAGTTCGGTGGAGATGAGCAGAATGGCGCGGCCGTTGTCGCGCTGTTTAAGCATCTCCTCCATCACGAACTCCATGGCGCCGATATCGATGCCCCGGGCGAGCTGGTTGACGAGGATGAAATCCGGGTTGCGCGCAAGTTCACGCGCGACCACCAGCTTCTGCTGGTTGCCGCCGGAGAGCGCGCCGATCGGCTGATCCTCGTCGCGGCTTTTTATGCGAAACCGCTTGATGAGATCGCGTGTGTGCTCGCCGATGACCCCCCGGTTCAACATACCGCGGCAGGCGAAAGGCTTCTGATCGTAGCGCTGGAGGATTGTGTTTTCGCTCAGCGACATCGAAGCCACGATGCCGTGTTTGTGCCGGTCCTCCGGGATGTGTGAGAGGCTGCTGGCATTGATGCGGGCCGGGTCGAGGCCGGTAATGTCCTTGCCATTCAAAATCACGCGGCCGCTGTCGATCGGCAGCAGACCGGAAAGTGCCAGCGACAGTTCCGTCTGACCGTTGCCGGACACGCCGGCAATACCGACGATCTCGCCGGCGCGCACGTTGAGGCTCACGCCGCGCACGGCCGGCAGGCCGGTCTCGGCGCGGCAGGTGAGGTTGTCGACCGACAGCACGATGTGGCCGGGCGGTTCAGGGCTGCGCGGCAGCTCCATGCGCACGTCGCGGCCGACCATCATGCGGGCAAGCTCGCGTGCATTCGTCTCGCCAACATTGACCGTGTGCACGACGCGCCCGTCGCGCATGACGCTGATGCGATTGCTGACGCGCATCACCTCGTCGAGCTTGTGCGAGATGAAGACGACCGTCTTGCCGTCTTTGGCGAGGTCTCCCATCAGCGAGAGCAGGCGGTCGGTCTCCTGTGGGGTGAGCACGGCTGTCGGCTCGTCGAGGATGAGCAGGTCGATGCCGTGGAACAGGACTTTCAGGATTTCCACTCTCTGCTGCTCGCCGACCGAAAGGTCTTCGATGATGGCGTCCGGACGCACGTCGAGGGCGTAGCGGTCCGAAAGTTCTCGGATTTTTGCATGGACCTCGTCCATGTCGTTAATGACGCGCAACGGAGATCCCTGGCCGAGAATGTAGTTTTCCGCCACCGTCAGGTTCGGCACGAGCATGAAATGCTGGTGCACCATGCCGATGCGTTGACGGATCGCCTCGCGCGGGCTGTTAAAGCGCACGGACTGGCCCTTGAAGACGATCTCGCCTTCGTCGGGCCGAACCATGCCGCAGATCATGCTCATCAGGACGCTCTTGCCCGCACCGTTCTCGCCCAGCAGCGAGTGGATCTCGCCCTGCTCGATTTCCAGTGACACGCCGTCGCTGGCAACGATGGGGCCGAAGCGCTTGCGGATGTTCTCGACGCGCAGGAAGGGTTTCTGAGACATGTCCATTACCTCATCTCGTAGGGCTGGCCGAGTTTGCTGGGGGCAGCGCCCTTGCCTCGGACCACGACGAGCGTGACGATCGTCATGATGTAGGGAAGCGCCTGCAGCACCTGGTAAGGCACAACGATGGATGCCTGCGCCTGGAGCATCAGCTGCAGCGCGTAGAACAGGCCGAAGAGCAGCGAGACGAAGAACGCCCCAATCGGCGACCAGCGTGCAAAGACGACCACGGCGAGCGCGATGAAGCCGCGGCCGGAGGTGATGCCCTCGACGAACTGATTGGAATGCCCGAGCGTCAGGAAGGCCCCGCCGAGGCCGGCGAGCCCGGTGCCGACCAGCACCGCGGCATAGCGGTAGCTCGCAACATCGCGGCCGGCGACGTCGACGGCTTTCGGGTGTTCGCCGACAGCGCGGAGCGTCAAGCCGAAGGACGTGCGGAAGAGCACGAGGCTGGCCAGGATCGCGACGAGGACCGTCGAATAGACGATGAGGTTCTGCCGGAAGAAGGCTTCGCCAAGAAAGGGAATATCGCTCAGGAAGGGGATCTGCACGGGCTGCGCGATCTCGATGCCCTTGCCGGTCGAGACGTAATAGGTACGGAACAGGAAGGCGGTGAGACCCATGCCGAGCAGGTTTAGCGCCGCACCCACAACGATTTGGTCCGCTTTGATGGTGATTGTAAAGAAGGCAAAGATCGCCCCGAACAGCATGCCGCCCGCGATGCCGGCCAGCAGGCCAAGCGGGATACTGCCGGTGGCGAAGGCTGCCGCGAAGCCGCAGAAGGCACCGACGAGCATGGTGCCTTCCAGCCCGATATTGAGCACGCCCGCTCGCTCGGAAAATATCTCGCCGATGGAGGCGAAGATCAGGGGGGTCGCAAGCCTCCAGGCGGCGCCCGCAAGCGTCGCGAGAAAGGTGAGAAACATCATGTCGTCCATGGAGATACCCCTCAGGAAGGTCGCCTAGAGCAATTCCGGCAAGGTGCGTGAAGTGGTCCTGCCCGGGAATTGCGCAAATGCTCCAAAGTTTTGTCTTCCCTCAGGGCTTAGGCGCCTTGCGGGAGTTTCCATTTTTCAAGCCACGATCCTGCGGATGTCGCGCAGCCTGGTGAAGGCGACGACCGAGAGAATGACGATACCCTGTATGATCAAAACGAGGACCTGCGGCACCTGCGAGGTGATTTGCAGCACCTCCGAGCCGGAGCGAAGGGTCGCGAAGAGCCCGCCCGAAACGATCGCCGCCAGGGGGTTGTTGCCGGCAAGCAGCGCGACCGCGATCCCTTCGAAACCGTAGCCCGGCGAAATGTTCTGGTAGAGGCGGTGCGTGACACCCGCCACTTCGAAGGCGCCGGCCAGCCCCGCCATTGCACCGGAAATGCACATTGCGATCATTACGTTGCGGGCGACCTGCATACCGGCATAGCGGGCTGCGTATGGATTGAGACCAACGACGCGGAGTGCAAAGCCGCGGCTGCTGCGCTGAAGAAAGATGTAGAGCGCGACTGCCAGAACGACGGCGACGATGATACCGATATGGAGGCGCATGTCGGAGACGATGCGTGGCGTCCAAGCTTCGCGGATAAGTCGGGCAGATTGAGGATAGGCAGCACTTGCATCGCGCATCGGGCCGGTGACGAGATAGCTCGTTAGGATCAGCGCGATGTAGTTGAGCATGATCGTTGTGACGATCTCGCTGGCCTGGAAGCGTACTTTGAGATAGCCGGCAATGCCTGCCCAAGCGGCCCCCGCCAAGGCGCCGGCCAGCATGACAAGCGGCGCATGCACCCAGACGGAAAGCCCGTCAAAATTGGTGCCGACCAATGTGGCGGCAATCGCTCCAGCATAGAGCTGGCCCTCGGCGCCTATGTTCCAGATCGAACAGCGGAAGGCAACGCAGAGGCCAGCGCCGATCAAGATCAGCGGCGTCGCCTTCAGCAGGATTTCGCCAACCGAGCGCATGTCCTGAAAGGAGCCGAAGATCATCACTGTGACCACGTCGCTCCCATCGAAACCGTTCAGCCACAAAAGGGCTGCGCCGCATGCTAGCGCGACAAGGACCGCTGCGGCCGGCGTCGCCGCGTTGATCACGGCTTGCCTGAGCGTTCGGCCGAAAGCTTGGGCTGCTTGAGGATACACGTTCTCACGCACTCCCTGGTTTACCTGTTCCATGGGTCCGGTCCGAATGTTGGTATGAGGCGCAGCAAGGCGCTGTGGCCGAAGGGCCGGCCACAGCGCTTGCGGGTCACTGGGCGTCGGTCTTGATCTCACCGGCAGCGATTTTGGCGCTGATCGCCTTCACCTCGGCGCGGATGTCTTCGGGCACGGAGACCGGACCGTCATCGCGGAAGGTGAATGAGATGACTTTCGGATCCTTCAGGCCAAAGATGATGTTTTCCTTAGGCGGGCTCCCGTCCTTTATCGAGTGCACGACTTCCACCACGCCCTGCGCGTAGTCGGCAACGTAGAGGCCGAGAATGTTGTTCGGTGCTACCTGGGTAAAGTCGCTGAAGATCGAAAAAGAGCGCACAGCCGGCCCGGATTCCGAGATCGCCTGATAGCCGCCGACGGTCGCACCCGAAGCATTCGGCACGACGAAATCCGCGCCCTGCGAAATCATGCTCAAGGCTGCTTCCTTGGCAGCCGTCGTATCGGTGAAGTTGCCGATATAGGCCTCGCTGATCGGGAAGTCCGGATTGACGCTCTTGGCGCCGTTCTTGAAGCCGACAAAGGCCTGCTGGATCGGCGGGATTTCCATGCCGCCGACGAGGCCGGCCTTTTTGCCCATCTTAGCTGCGATGACGCCCATGAGGTAGAAGGGCTGGCTCGTATCGGTGTTGAGGCCGATGACATTGCCTTCGTGGATGCTGCTCGACGAGATCAGGAAATAGGTGTCGGGATAGTCGAGCGCGACTTCCAGTGCGGCATCTTGGAATTCGAAGCCGTGGCCGAGGATGACCTTGTAGCCCTGGCTGGCATAGTCGCGGAACGCCTTTTCGAACGAGGCCGGGTTCTGTTGCAGCTCGACATAGCTGATCTTGGCACCGAGCTGTTCTTCGACGCCCTTCAGCGCATTGAAGCCGATCCGGTTCCAGCCCTCTTCCGAAACGCTACCGGGCACGAGAAGGCCCATCTTGAAGTCTTCGGCCTGTGCCATCGCCGGAATGGACACGGCGATGGTCAGCGCCGCCACTCCTTCCACGAACGTTCTGCGTGAAAGTCTCATTGCTCTTCCTCCCATTTGATAAGTTCCCAGGGACCGCGCTTATTTCGCGCGTGTCTGGATCTCACCCGCAATGATCTTCGCACTCACCTCTTCAAGGTGATTGCGCAGGTCTTGCGGTATCGATCTGGCGGCTTCGTCGTTGAAGGTGAACTTTATGACGTCCTTATCCTTCAGGCCGAAATCGACATTGCTTTGCGGCACGGCGCCGTCCCGAATGCCCGAGACGATGCGTACGATGCCTTGACCGTAATCGGCTATGAACGTGCCGAGGATATTCTCGGGAGCGACGTCGGTGTAGTCGCTATAGACGCTGAAGGTGCCCGACTGCGTGCCTGATTCCTGCGCGGCGCGGATGACGCCCAGTCCCGCTGCATTTGCATTGGGAACGACGAAATCGGCGCCCTGCGCCATCATGCTGACGGCGGCTTCCTTGGCGGCGCTCGCATCGGTGAAGCTGTTGATGAAGACCGTGGACACGGGGTAATCCGGGTTCACGCTCTCGGCACCTTTCCGAAAGCCCTCGAAGGCATGCGCGATGGGCGGAATTTCCATGCCACCGATAAGGCCCGCGCCCTTGCCCATCTTTGCAGCGATCACGCCCATCAAGTAGAAGGGCTGGCTGGCATCGGTATTGAGGCCGATGACTTTCCCTTCATGTACGCTGCTCGACGAGATGAGGAAAACGGTGTCGGGGAAATCCTCAGCCGTCGTGAGGGCGGCGTCCTGGAACTGGAAGCCATGGCCCAGAACGACGTGATAGCCCTGGCTTGCATAGTCGCGGAACGCCTTTTCGAAGGCGGCTGGGTTCTCGGCCAGCTCGACATAACTGATCTTGGCGCCGAGCTCCTTTTCCACTCGCTTCAGCGCGTCATAGGCGATCCGGTTCCAGCCTTCCTCCGCGACGCTGCCGGGGACCAGGAGGCCCATCTTGAAATCTTCGGCATGGGCATGGTCTAGCCAGACCATGCCGGCAAGGGCCGACCCGAGAGTGGAGGCAAGCAGCGAACGACGTGAAAATGCAGTGCTCTTCATCCCATTCTCCCATTAGATTGAGGTCCAATCCCCCCGGAGTTGCTCTCGGCTTATGCGTTCTCCTTCAAGCGAACGGTGTCGGTTGTGCTCTGTGAGACGAGACGACCCTTCGAGAAGACGAAGGCCCGGTCTGGTCCGCCGGCAACCAGCGTGTCGGTGTCGGTGCAGTCGGCGATGACGAAGTCGGCGCGGGCGCCGGCCTTGAGGCCGTGCTCCTTGCCGAGACTCATCAGGCGGGCTGGCGACGTCGTGATCATGCGGTGGGCAGCAGCAAGCTCATCCCCCCGAAGATGGCCGGCGAGCAATGTCCAGCGCGCGATTTCCAGCATGTCGCCCGAGCCCGTTGGCACGAAAGGGTCCTGGATGTTATCCGACGCCGCGGCAATCGTGACGCCGGCGCGGTAGAGCTCGGCAACGCGCGTCAGGCCGCGCGGCGGCAACATCTCGGCGTCGCGGCCCTGCAGGTAGAGGTTCGCCGCTGGCAATGTGACGACGCCGACATCAAGCGCAAGAAGACGCTCTGCGATACGCTGGAATTCCTTGCGGGGCAGGGCACTCAGCACAGAGACGTGACTGAATACGGTGCGGCCCTGCATGCCGAAGCGCTCGACCCGCTCGAGAGCTGCATCAAGCAGATGCACATCGGCATTGAGATGTTCATCGAGATGCAGATCGACCGGTTTTCCCGCCTTGACGGCGGCGGAAAACAAAATGTCGAGGTAGCGTGGTGGGTCTTCCGAGACAGCAGGCGTGCCACCCACTGCATCGGCGAGCGCCACGGCGCCATCGATACTCTCGGTCAGCCAGTCGAAGTCCTGGCCGGGATGCGGTGTCATGAAGGCCACGAGCTGCAGAGTGATGTCATCTCGCGCCCCGTCGCGCACGCCTGCCAGCGTCTCAATGCCATGGAAGCCAGCATCCTTGTCGACGTTGACGTGGCTGCGAATGGCGGTCGTGCCGCGGGAAAGACACCGCCTGATGGTGCGCATCGCCCGCTTGTGGATGTCATCGGGACCGGCGGTTCGGGCATATTTGGCGAATGCCTCGCGGGCGCCTTGGAGCGTGCCGGAAGGATTGGGGGTAAAGTGCAGTACTCCGGTCTTGTCGAGGTGCTGGTGCACATCGACGAAACCTGGCGAAACCAGCATGTCTGTAATGTCGACGCAGGCGCTGCAGGACCTGGTGTCCAGGGACGGCCCGATTGCGACAAAGCGTCCATCCGCCCCGACTATGATGTCGCTGACCGCTTGCGAGCCGTCTGTCTGAATGACAGCTCCCCCGGTGAGTGCAAAGGGCTGCCCAGAGACGAGGTCTGCTATGGATGCAGTTGGAAAATCGCGCACAGCTTGTTCCCGCATTCTTGTTATGACGGAAAGAGAGCACGGGCGATTAATTTAGACAAATTTATTATTTCAATCTTTTGATGAGAAAAAAACAATAATGCGTCGTGAGCATTCTCTGTCTTTGGCAAAAGGAAAAATGCTCCAGTTCAACAGATCTCGCTCTGCATTCAGGAGGTTGGGGCTGTGTTGACGCTTGGTACCGGGTGGAAGCGGAATGTCTGCTATCGTGTTTTTTCGTGCCAGAACGGACGGTCCGCTCCCGTGATGAGTTTCGGGCGCCGGCGGGCGTACGAAAGTCCCCGAGGAAGGAACCCACGGGCCACAGTCAACGGCTATGGATATTTCGATCTGTGGCTGATGTCGGCGATGGCGCGGCCGCCGATGGGAAGCGCGAGGTGGATGCGGACAGGCCGCTTCGTTGCTCCATCGCGCGGTATTGGCGGCCCGGCGCTGGTCCGGCCACTCGCCTGTCGAGGCCAGGCTCCTTGTTGAAGAAGCCCGTCATGCTCTGCCGCTGCCGAACGACGCTCAATGCAAGCGCAACGAACGGCGCGTGCCCTTTACCTCACCGCGCGCGCCCTCCCGCGCAGCGGGTTCGTTCCACGGCCCCAGATACGACGTTCAACGTCTATTGGAGTGTCCGGCGATGACAACTCTTGGCAACGCCAGTGCCGTCCGAGGCAACATCGCAACTGAAGGACCCATAGCGGGGCAAATCGTGATCAGGTCGAGCGTATGCGCGACGCGATCTCCAGGGCTTTGCGCGATAGGCTGCGGCCCGATCACAGGTAGATTGAAGTTTATTAGTAGTTTCTAAGCTTGTTAGCAAGAAACAAGAATACTGTCTCAATAGATACTTGCATTCTTGCTCAAACACGGAAAGGTTGAGCTTGCGCTAAATTTTGCGTTGGCGACGTGGATCACATAAGTTCACCAGTTGCTGGGATGGACAGCGGGCGTCATTTGCTTGGCGTTGATCACGCAATTCTTGCGTCAACTTGCCGATCCAGATGTCATCCGCCATGACGCCCGCTTGACCATCTTCTGTCTGGAGGCTTGGCGGCGTTGCTCAAGCCAGGCCTGGCTTGATGTCATTGGCAAGCGCGCCAGGCGACTGAAGGCAGCAGCAACAGACCCGATGCGCGCAGCGGAAAACCTACCATTCTGCGAACGAACCGTCCTTGTGGCGCCAAACGGGGTTACGCCAGCGATGACCCTCCTTTGCGCGTTCCTTCACGTAGTCCTCGTCGACGTCGACTCCGAGCCCGGGACCGTCCGGGATGGCGACGAAGCCGTCCTCATAGCGGAACACGTCCTTGTTCTTGGCATAGTCGATCAGGTCGTTGGTCTTGTTGTAGTGGATGCCGAGGCTCTGTTCCTGGATGAAGGCATTGTAGCTGACCGCGTCTAGCTGCAGGCATGCGGCAAGCGCGATAGGTCCGAGCGGGCAGTGGGGGGCGACGGCGACGTCATAAGCCTCGGCCATGGCAGCTATCTTGCGGCACTCGGTGATGCCGCCGGCGTGCGAAAGATCGGGCTGGATGATGTCGACCACGCCTTGCTCGAAGACGCTCTTGAAGTCCCAACGGCTGTAGAGCCTTTCGCCGAGTGCGATCGGCGCAGATGAAAGCGCGGCGATCTCCTTCAGTGCCTCGCGGTTCTCGCTGAGCACCGGCTCCTCGATGAACATCAGACGGTAGGGTTCAAGCTCCTTGACCAGCACGCGAGCCATTGGCCGGTGGACGCGGCCATGGAAATCGACGGCGATACCGACATGAGGACCGACGGCCTCGCGCACCATGGCGACACGCTCGATCGCCGCATCGATCTTGTCATGGCTGTCGACGATCTGCAGCTCCTCGGTGCCGTTCATCTTGAGGGCTGAGAAGCCGCGTGCCACCACGTCCCTGGCGCCGGCAGCGACATCGGCGGGACGATCGCCGCCGATCCAGGAATAGACCTTGATGCGATCGCGGCAGCGGCCGCCAAGCAGTTCATGCACCGGCACGCCGAGTGCCCGGCCCTTGATGTCCCACAGCGCCTGGTCGATGCCGGCGATTGCACTCATCAGGATCGGACCGCCGCGGTAGAAACCGCCGCGATACATGACGTTCCAATGGTCCTCGATGAGCCGCGGATCCTTGCCGATCAGATAGTCGGCGAGTTCATGGACCGCAGCCTCGACGGTATGGGCGCGGCCCTCGACCACGGGCTCGCCCCAACCGCTCACGCCCTCGTCGGTTTCGATCTTGAGAAACAGCCAGCGCGGCGGAACGATGTAGGTCTTGAGTGCAGTGATCTTCATGGTGTCGGCACTAACTCCGGATGGGCTGGCGTTCAGTCTTTCTTGTGCTGGCTCTTGGCGCGCGCGAGGTCGCGCGCGGCGAGGTCCAGGATCTCGTTGGCGGCGTGGCGAGCAGCTGCGGCGTCGCGCATGCGCAGCGCTTCGACGACGCCGTAGTGAACCCTGACGGCTTCGTCGCGCCGGTCGACGGAATTGGCTGTCGCCTCGAGCGCAAAATTCAACGCTGTCTCGATCATCCCGCCGATCTGGCGAAAGATCGGGTTGTGGCAGGCCCCATAAAGGACCTGGTGAAAGGCGGCGTCCGAGCGGGCGAAACGGGCAACGTCGCTTCCCGCTGCTTCCATGCCTTTCCATGCCAGTTCGAGATCGGCGATCTCCTGCAGCGAGGCTCGGGTCGCGGCAAGTTCGGCGACCAGCGGCTCGATGGCACGGCGGGTTTCCAGGATGGAGTCGAACAATTTGGGATCAAGTGTGTTTGGCGCGTGCCACTCCAGCACCTGGGGATCAATGATGTTCCAGTTGTCGCGTTCGCAGACGACGGTGCCGATGCGCGGGCGGCTGAGAACAAGGCCCTTCGCTGCGAGCGTCTTGAGCGCTTCGCGGATGACGGTGCGGCTTACACTGTATTCCGTGCAGAGGTCGATTTCGCTCGGTAGCGTGCTGCCCACCGGATAGTTGCCGGCGAGGACTTGAGAAGCGATTGCCCGCACGACATCGGGCAGGACGCGCGGGCGACGTGACTTCGCTGCCGCTTCAGGTGCCTCGTTGATGTTCATGCGTTCTCCTCCCCAAGAGCGTTTTCTCGTTCTTATGTCCGCTTCTTATGCCGGACAATGCGCCCCTGCGATCATCCATGACGGTGTCGCGAAAGGAAGCTATCTCATTTATCATACCAGCGCAATTGACTGGTATGATAAAAGAAGCTAGCGTTTGTCATCCGGGCTGATTGCCCGGCACCTTTGGGAGGAGTTCACATGCGATTGTTGAAGACGGCGCTCGTCGCGGGCGCCCTTGCGGTTCTGTCTGCCACCACCATTGCTTCTGCCTATGCGCAGGAGACCAAGATCGGCTTCATCGTGAAGCAGCCCGAGGAACCCTGGTTCCAGGACGAGTGGAAGTTTGCCGACCAGGCGGCCAAGGAAAAAGGTTTTACGCTGGTCAAGATCGGCGCCGAGGACGGCGAGAAGCTGATGTCGGCGATCGACAATCTCGGCGCCCAGGGCGCCCAGGGCTTTGTCGTCTGCACGCCCGACGTCAAGCTCGGGCCTGGCATCGTCGCCAAGGCGGCCGCCAACAACCTCAAGGTGATGACCGTCGACGACCGTCTGGTCAGCGCCGACGGCAAGCCGATCGAGGAAGTGCCGCATATGGGCATCTCTGCCACCAAGATCGGTGAGGCAGTCGGCCAGGCCATCGTCGACGAAATGAAGGCCCGTGGCTGGAAGGCCGAAGAGGTCGGTGCGATCCGTGTCTCCTATGACCAACTGCCGACAGCCGTCGATCGCGTCGAGGGCGCGATTTCGGTGCTCAAGGCCAACGGCTTCAAGGCCGAGAACATCTTCGACGCGCCTCAGGCGAAGACCGACACGGAAGCCGCGCTCAACGCGGCGACGGTTGTCCTGAACAAGAACGCCAACATCAAGAAGTGGGTCGCCTTCGGCCTCAACGACGAAGCGGTTCTGGGTGCCGTGCGTGCATCGGAAGGCGTCGGCATCGCGGCTGACGGTATGATCGGTGTCGGCATCGGCGGCGCGGACTCGGCGATCAACGAGTTCAAGAAGCCTTCGGCCACCGGCTTCATCGGTTCGGTGATCATCTCGCCGAAGCGCCATGGCTATGAGACTGCGCTCAACATGTATGAGTGGGTCGCCAACGGCAAGGAACCGGAGAAGCTGATCCTGACCGCCGGCGCGCTTGCCAAGCGTGACGACTTCGAAAAGGTCCGTGCGGAACTCGGCATCGAGTAATCACCGCTACATTGAACGGTGTCCGGCGGCGGTGATTTGCTGCCGTCGGACATTCAGGAGGACCGTCGATGTCATTTCTCGAATTTTCTCACATCTCGAAAGCCTATCCTGGCGTCCAGGCGCTGTCCGACGTGTCGTTTTCCGTCGCAAAGGGGGCCGTCCATGGCCTGATGGGCGAAAACGGCGCCGGCAAGTCGACGATGATCCGGGTCCTCTCGGGCGACCAGCATGCAGATGGCGGCGACATCATCATCGACGGCCAGGTCCAGAAATATGCCTCGACGCGTGACGCCTTTCATGCCGGCGTCATCGTCATTCACCAGGAACTGCAGCTGGTTCCGGAGCTTACCGTCGCGGAAAACCTGCGGCTCGGCCGCTTTCCGGCCAGTGCCGGTGTCATCCAGGCACGGCAGATGTTCACCGGGGTCGGTGAGAAGCTGAAATCCGCTGGCATCGACATCGATCCCCGCCGCAAGGTCAAGACGCTGTCGATCGGCGAGCGGCAAATGGTCGAGATCGCCAAGGCGATCATGCTCGATGCACGCGTCATCGCGTTGGACGAGCCGACCTCATCGTTGTCGTCGCGCGAAAGCGAAATTCTCTTCAGCCTGATCGAGCGCCTGCGCGCCGAAGGCAAGGTCATTCTCTACATCTCCCATCGCCTCGACGAGGTGTTTCGGCTCTGCGACAGCCTGACCGTGCTGCGCGACGGCAAGCTGGCCGCCCATCACCCGAGCCTCGAAAACGTCACGCGCGAACAGGTGGTGGCGGAGATGGTCGGTCGCGAGATCTCCAATGTCTGGGGCTGGCGCGCCCGAACGGTGGGCGATGTCAGGCTGAAGGCTGAAGGCATCGCCGGCGAGAAGCTCGTGCAACCGGCGAGCTTCGAGGCGAGGGCTGGCGAAATTCTCGGCTTCTTCGGACTGATCGGCGCCGGCCGCTCCGAATTGATGCACCTAGTCTATGGTGCCGACGCGCGCAGCAGCGGAACGATCAAAATCGATGGACAGGCAGTGCACGCCGTCGACCCGCGCCAGGCGATACGCGCGGGCATCGTGCTGTGCTCCGAAGATCGCAAACATGACGGCATCATCCAGGGGCGCTCGCTGGAGGAGAACATCAACATCTCCTCGCGTCGCCACAACACCCGCCTCGGCATCCTCAATGCGCGCAAGGAAGCCGAAATCGCCGAGACCTATATCAAGAAGCTCAAGGTCCGCACGCCTTCGCGCAAGCAGGACATCCTGAACCTGTCGGGCGGCAACCAGCAGAAGGTCATTCTCGGCCGCTGGCTGTCCGAACAGGGCGTCCGCGTCCTTATCGTCGACGAGCCGACACGCGGTATCGATGTCGGCGCCAAATCCGAAATCTACGAAATCCTCTACCAGCTCGCTGAGCAAGGCGTGGCGATCATCGTCGTCTCCAGCGAACTGCCGGAGGTGATGGGCATCTGCGACCGCATCCTGGTCATGTGCGGCGGCCGCATCTCGGCGCACATCGACCGCAACGATTTCAGCGAGCGCGCAATCCTGGCAGCAGCGCTTCCCGACAAGAAGACGCCAGACGCAATCGCATCCTGAGGGGACTGAGCATGACAAACTCTTTCAAGAAGATACTGCTCGGCGACCAGGGTCTCGTCGTGATCTTCGTTCTGGCCTTTGCGCTGGTGTCGATCTTCGTCCCGAACTTTCTGACCGAGCGCAACATGCTGGGCCTGCTGCAGTCGGTCGTCACCGTCGGCATCGTCGCCTGCACGATGATGTTCTGCCTGGCGGCGCGGGATTTCGACTTGTCGGTCGGTTCCATCGTAGCTTTTGCCGGCATGGTCGCCGTCATGGCCCCGAACGCCACCGGTTCGATCATGGTCGGAATCCTCGCTGCCCTGCTTTGCGGCGGCGCCGTCGGCCTGATCAACGGCGTGGTCATCGCCAAGTTTCGTATCAATGCACTGATCACCACGCTGGCGACGATGCAGATCGTGCGCGGCCTCGCGCTGATTGCCTCCGACGGCCGGGCGGTGGGCATCAATGATCCGAATTTCTACCAGCTTGCGCTGTCCAAGCTGCTTGGCATTCCAACGCCGATCTGGGTGCTGGCGATCCTGTTCGTGGTGTTTGGCTTTGTGCTCAACCGCACCGTCTTCGGCAAGAACACGCTGGCCATTGGCGGCAATCCGGAGGCGTCGCGTCTGGCTGGCGTCAATGTCGACTGGACGCGTATCTGGATCTTCACCCTGCAAGGCATGGTCTGTGCCATCGCCGGTATCCTGCTCGCATCGCGCATCACCTCGGGCCAGCCCAATGCGGCCATCGGCCTGGAGCTGTCGGTCATCTCGGCCTGCGTGCTCGGCGGCGTTTCGCTGGCCGGTGGCCGCGCGGCAATCGCCGGCGTGATCGTCGGGGTCATGATCATGGGTATCGCCGAGAATGTGATGAACCTGCTCAACATCCCGGCCTTCTACCAGTACATCGTCCGTGGCGTGATCCTGCTGCTCGCCGTGTTGCTCGACAATCTCAGGTCCAGCGCGCTCGGACGCCGTTGAGATGCAAGGGTTTGTCGAGCTTGAAGGCGACCGCCTGTCGATGCGGGTGAGCCTGAAGGGCGGGGCGGTCGTTGACGGCCATACGCGCGATGGACGTCGCTTCCTGCGCCGACATGACGACGGCGCGTTCGACGTCTTGCGCTCGGCTTGCTTTCCTTTGGTTCCGGTCGGCAATCGCGTCGAAGGCAACGGTTTCGAGCTCGGCGGCAAAAGCTATCGCTTCACGCCCAACACGGCTGAGCCGAACTACATCCATGGCGACGGCTGGCTAGCCGAATGGAACGTTGAAGATGCAACGGCCACCCATGTTCGGCTCGCTTTCGAGCAGCTGCGGCCGGCTAAGTCGCCACACGTCTATCGCGCTGTCCAGACCGTCACTCTGGACGGTGCAACCGTGACCTTATCGCTTTCGGTGACGAACCTGGGTAACGAGACGTTGCCGTTTGGCATCGGCTTCCACCCCTATTTTCCCCGCACCGAGGGCACCCTGCTCACGGCCCCGGCGATGGCTTGGTGGACCGAGCGCGAGGGCTATCTGCCTGGCGTGCGCACGCCGATCCCGGACAGCACCGATTTCGCAACGCCGCGCCTGCTGCCACGCCGCAGGCTGAACAATTGCTTCGAAGGCTGGAGCGGGCAGGCGCGGATCATCTGGCCCGAGACGAAGCTCGCCGCAGACATCGCCGCCGATGCGTCGTTCTCGCGCTACATGCTCTATGCGCCGGAAGACGACCGTAGCTTCTTCTGCATTGAGCCAATGTCGCACACGCCCAATGCGCTGGCGACTTCAGGCGCGAACGCACTCCATCTGCTTGCGCCTGGGCAAACCCTGTCTGGGGCTTTCTCGATCATGGTCTCGAACTTCGAGGTTACCCAATGAGCGACCGTCTTGTCGGCAAACACATTTTCCTGACCGGCGCAGCACAGGGCATTGGCCTAGCCATAGCTCAGCAATGCCTGAAGGAGGGTGCAAAACTTTTCATCGTCGACCGTGATGGTCCGCTGCTGCGCGAGACTGTTGCCAAGCTTGGGGCATCCGAGGGCGCGCTCAGTCATGCCGAGGCCGACATTTCCGATATGACTGCCATAGCTGCCGCCATGATCTCGGCGGAAAAGACGATCGGCCCCGTCAACGCCCTGATCAACAATGCGGGCATCAACGTCTTTGGTTCGCCGCTCGAAACCACTGATGCCGAATGGCAGCGTTGTTTCGACGTCAATCTCAAGGGCGCATGGAACTGCTGCAAGGCAGTATTGCCAGGCATGATCTCGGCAGGCGGCGGGGCGATTCTCAACATCGCCTCGACGCATTCCTTCACCATCATTCCGCATACCTTTCCCTATCCGCTGGCCAAGCACGCGTTGCTTGGCCTCACCAAGTCCCTGGCGCTCGAATATGCGGCTTCCGGCGTGCGCGTGAATGCGCTTGCGCCGGGCTATGTCGAGACGCAGAAAAACATCGACTACTGGAACAGCTTTGCCGATCCGGCAAAGGCGCGCGCCGAAACCCTGGCGCTTCATCCCGGCAAGCGCATCGCCACCACCACCGAGATCGCCAAGGCGGCCGTGTTCATGATCTCGGACGAATGCCCGTTCATGAACGCTGCCTGTCTTGTCGTCGACGGTGGCCTGAGCGTCCTCCAGCACGCCGCGCAGTGAGGGGACGATGGCCGCAGCATCCGTCATCGTGGCAATCGATTGGGGAACCACCCGCATGCGGGCGTGGCTCCTCGATGCCGAAGGTGCCGCCCGTTCCGAACATCGCAGCGACGAAGGGCTGACCACAGCCCAGACGGTCGGCTTCGAGCCCATTCTGGAACGGTGCCTTGCTGCCTTGCGCGCGCCGGACGACGTGCCGGTCATCATCTGCGGTATGGCCGGCGCGCGCCAGGGATGGATCGAGGCGCCTTATGTCGACGTCCCGTCCTCAATTGCGGCGATCCTGAGGGGCGCCATCCGCGTTCCCCATGCGGGGCGCGACATCCGCATCGTGCCGGGCCTGGCCTGTCGCAGTCTCGACGCCCCCGACGTGATGCGGGGCGAGGAGACGCAACTGGCCGGCGCGAAGCTCGAGACTGCCGGCCGCCATGTGGTCTGTATGCCGGGTACCCACTCCAAATGGGGGATTGTCGACAGCGGCGCCGTCGAGACTTTCCGGACGTGGCCAACCGGCGAATTGTTCGCGCTGCTCTCAGGTCACTCCATCCTGCGCCATTCGATTGGCGAGCAGCCGGACGCCGTCTCGACGGAGAACCCGGTATTTGCAAGAGCCTGCGAGATCGCGCTCGCTGACGGCGGCGATTTCGCCTCGCGACTGTTTTCGATCCGGGCCGGTTCGCTGCTTCATGGTCTGACGCCTGAGGACGCGGCGGCTAGGCTATCCGGCCTGATGATCGGCAGCGAAGTGGCGTCTGCTCGGCGACAATTTCTCCATGCTGACACAAGTGTGACCCTTGTCGCATCAGGTACGCTCGCCACGCTTTATCGCCGTGCTTTCGAGATCGCCGAGCTAGCGGTCCGCGCCATCGATGCCGACACCGCAGTGCGCATCGGCCTGTTTGAGGCGGCGCGCCAGAACGAAATGATCCAAGGAGTGCCGGCATGACCAGAACAGCGGAATTTCCCAAGCTGCGCCGCGGCCTGGTCGCGATCCTGCGCGGGCTTACTCCTGACCAGGCCGTTGCGGTGGCCGGCGTTATCTATGAAGCCGGCATCGAGGCAATCGAGGTGCCGCTCAACTCGCCGGAGCCATTTGCCTCCATCGCTTCCATCGTCGGAAGCCTGCCAGTTTCCGCGTTGATCGGTGCAGGTACCGTGCTTGAAGCAACCCAGGTCGATAGCCTCGCTGGGGTCGGCGGTCGCCTTGTCGTCAGCCCCAATATCGACGCCGAGGTGATGGCTGCAGCTGCCCGCCAAGGCATGGTGACTATGCCGGGGGTGATGAGCCCGACCGAGGCGTTCAAAGCGGTTAAGCTCGGAGCTTCGGCGCTGAAATTCTTCCCCGCCAGCGTGATCGGGGCAGGCGGTATCGCTGCGATGCGCGCGGTGCTGCCCAAAGACACTGTCATCGGTGCCGTCGGCGGTGTTTCGGATCGCGATTTCGCCAGCTATCGCGCAGCCGGCGTCACCGCTTTCGGGCTCGGCACCAGCCTGTTCCGCCCCGGCATGGGTATCGATGAGGTGGCGGCGCGGGCAAGGTCCGCAGTAGCTGCCTGGGACGCGGCTTTCGAGGACGAGAACAATGCCGGCTGACCTCGTTTCGGTATTATCCGACCATGCCTGTGAACTCGGCGAGGGACCGAGCTACGATCCGGTGAGTGACACGCTTTACTGGTTCGACATCGTCAACGGGCTGCTGCTGGAGAAACGTTTCGGCGAAGATCGCACCATGACGACCCAGCTCGGCCAGATGGCGAGCGCGCAGGCGACCATCGATGGCGAGCGTCAGCTGATCCTGACCGAGACCGGCCTTCACGTCAGGGACAGAACGACGGGTGGCATGGCCCTTCATACCCCGGTCGAGGCGACGAACGCGGCCACGCGCTCCAACGATGCCCGGGTGCATCCATGCGGAGCCTTGTGGTTCGGCACGATGGGCAAGCAGGCTGAGGCGGGCGCCGGCAGGGTCCATTGGTTCTTTCGCGGCGAATTGCGCGAGCTCTATGCCGGCGTTTCCATCCCCAATTCGATCGCGTTCTCCCCCGACGGCACCATTGCCTATTACGCCGACACCGCAGTCGGTCGGATCATGCGTGTTGCCTGCGACGCCAGGACCGGACTGCCTGAAGGCGAGCCCAAGGTTTTTGCCGGAAGCCCGAGCACGGGCAGCTTCGACGGATCGGTGGTCGACGCCGATGGAACCCTGTGGAACGCGCGCTGGGGTGAGGGCAATTTGGTCGCCTACGCGCCCGACGGCGAACTTGTCCGCTCGGTGCCGTTGCCTGTGAGCCAGCCGTCATGCCCGGCATTCCTAGGCAAACATGCCGACCGTCTTGCGGTGACGTCCGCCTGGATCGGGTTGAGCGATGACGCGCACCGTGCCGAGCCGGATGCCGGAAGGACTTTTCTGGTCGACCTGCCGGTCAAGGGCCGGCTGGAGCCTGATGTGCTGATATAGCGGCATAGCCGTGCCCCCCGCCGCCAGCGGACCTTCAACTACGGGAATACGACAGTGACACGGAAATTGCGTTCACAGGCCTGGTTCGGTGGCTTTGGCAAGGATGCCTTCATTCACCGTAGTTGGATGAAGAACAACGGGCTGCCCGACGATGCCTTCGACGGCCGCCCGGTGATCGGCATCTGCAACACCTTCTCCGAACTCACCCCCTGCAATGCGCATTTCCGCGGCCTGGTCGAGCACGTGAAGGCGGGCATTCTCGAAGCGGGCGGCCTGCCGCTCGAGTTTCCTGTCTTCTCATGCGGCGAATCCAACTTGCGTCCGACAGCCATGCTGTTTCGCAACCTCGCCTCGATGGATGTCGAAGAAGCGATCCGCGGCAACCCGATGGACGGCGTGGTGCTGATGGCCGGTTGCGACAAGACCACGCCGTCGCTGGTCATGGGGGCTGCGTCCTGCGACGTGCCGGCGATCGTCGTTTCGGGTGGCCCGATGCTCAACGGCCGTTTCCGTGGCAAGCCGATCGGCTCTGGCACC
The DNA here is from genome assembly GCF_025628925.2 of Aminobacter sp. NyZ550. Taxonomy (NCBI): domain Bacteria; kingdom Pseudomonadati; phylum Pseudomonadota; class Alphaproteobacteria; order Hyphomicrobiales; family Phyllobacteriaceae; genus Aminobacter; species Aminobacter sp. NyZ550. The sequence goes on along the minus strand of NZ_CP114190.1, from coordinate 4,940,680 downwards.
GACGTCTGGAAGTTCTCCGAGGACGTCCGTGCCGGGCTCATGACCGAGCAGGAGTTCGCCGCTGCCGAAAGCGCGATGTCGCGGTCGCCCGGCCATTGCATGACCATGGGCACCGCTTCGACCATGGCGTCGATGGTCGAGTCGCTCGGCCTGGCCCTGCCTGGCAACGCCGCCTATCCCGCCGTGGATGCCCACCGCGCGCGGCTTGCCCGCCTTTCCGGCCGGCGCATCGTTGCGATGGTCAAGGAAGATCTGCGCCTATCCGCCATCCTCACCAGGAAGGCATTCGCCAATGCCATCCGCATCAACGGTGCAATCGGCGGCTCGACCAACGCGGTCGTGCATCTGCTCGCCATCGCCGGCAGGATCGGCACTGAGCTGACGCTCGAGGACTGGGACCATTATGGCCGCGACATCCCGACCATCCTCAATTTGATGCCTTCCGGCAAATTCCTGATGGAAGAGTTCTGCTACGCCGGCGGTCTTCCTGCCGTCATGAAGGAGCTCACCGACCTGCTCGACCTCGATGCGCTGACGGTTACCGGCAAGACGGTCGGCGACAACATCGCCGGTGCCGAGAACTTCAACCAAGAGGTGATCCTGCCCCGCGACAAGGCGGTGACCCAGCAGGGCGGCATTGCCGTCCTGCGTGGCAACCTTGCGCCCAACGGTGCAATCCTGAAGCCTTCCGCGGCGTCGCCGGAGCTGATGCGCCATCGCGGCCGCGCCGTGGTTTTCGAAAACATCGAGCACTACAAGGCGCGCGTCGACGACCCCGCGCTCGACGTCGACGAGACCTGTGTGATGGTGCTGAAGAACTGCGGCCCCAAGGGTTATCCCGGCATGGCCGAGGTCGGCAACATGGCCCTGCCGCAGAAGCTCTTGGAAAAGGGCGTGCGCGACATGGTCCGCATTTCCGACGCGCGCATGTCGGGCACCGCCTTCGGCACGGTTGTGCTGCATGCGGCACCCGAGGCGGCGGTCGGTGGCCCGCTGGCCCTCGTCGAGGATGGCGACATGATCGAACTCGACGTCGAGAGCCGCCGTTTGCACCTCGAAGTCAGGGATGAAGAACTCACCCGCCGCCGCAAGCTGTGGACCCCGCCTGTGCCGGAGATGCAAGGCGGCTACCAGAGCCTTTATGTCGAGCGTGTCATGCAGGCCGATCGCGGTGCCGACCTCGACTTCCTGGTCGGTTGCCGTGGCCACGACGTTCCGCGTGAAAGCCATTGAGGGAGTTTGCGATGCCTCGTTTTGCTGTCGCCGACATGCATGGCATCCACGCCATCCTGTATGCGCTGTTCGATGATCAGGAAAAGCTCGACCGCTCTGCCATGCGCCGGCAGGTCGAGCTTTGCCTTGGGGTCGGCGTCCACGGAATGGCCGCGCTCGGCCTTGCCACCGAAGCGTCGAAGCTGACGGATGCCGAGCGCCGGATCGTTATGGACTGGATCGCCGAAGACACCGGCGGAAAGGTGCCGCTGGCGCTCACCATCTTCGGTGCGTCGGTCGCCGAACAGATCGCGCAGGTGCGCCATGCCGAGAGCGTCGGCGCCGACTGGCTGATCCTGCAGCCGCCGATGGTCGGCCAATATGGTGCGGCCGAGTACATCCGCTTCTTCGGTCGCGTGGCCGAGGCCACCGATCTGCCTGTCGCGATACAGAACGCACCGGCCTTCATGGGCCGTGGACTGAGCTCCTCTGAGATTTCCGATCTCGTTCGGCAGCACCCCAATATCCAGCTGGTCAAGGGAGAGGGCCCGGTGGTCGACATCGCCGGGCTGGTCGAGGCGACCGGCGGCAAGCTGCCGATCTTCAACGGCCGCGCCGGGCTCGAAATGCTCGACAATCTGCGCATCGGTTGCCGTGGCCTCATCCTGGCGCCGGATTGCATCGACTACGCGGTCGCAGCCTATGATGCCTTCGTCTGCGGAGACGAACAAGAAGCGCTGTTGCATTACCGCACTATGCTGCCGGCCGTCGTCTCGACGATGCAGGGCATCGAGCACCTGATGGCCTACGGCAAAAGGTTGTTTGCATCGCGCGCTGGTTTGCTCGTCCAGGACCGCACGCCAGCGCTTAGGCCCAATGCGGTGGGGCTTGCCATGATTGAGCGCTTCGCCACCGATCTCGGACCATTGCGTCGCAGGCGTCCAGATGCACGAGAATATCGTGGCCGAACGATAGTGACTGAAAGCTGAGCGCCAACGCTCTGGCTACGAGAACGCACGATCCGGTACGCCTCGTGAGGCAGGGTCCGGCAGAAATTTGGTCGCCGACTCCGGGGCCCAAACCGCCCAGTGCTCACCAGAGCATTTGCGCCCAACCTCATAGCTCATTCGACGGTTGAATAAACATGGGCGAGGCCTACAAGCCATTTGCCCGCAGCGCTGGAGGAAGCAGTCAAGAGTGCAATTGACACCGCAGATACGCCGGCGCCATCGCTTCAGGATTACGACGGCGCCGCAGCCTTGGGAGGTTTTAGAGGTAGATATGGTGCCCGGCCGATCTGATCCTGCACCAGCCTCGCGATGCCTACACACGCCGCCTGATCGCCTCGACCCTCTGCGTATTCTCGAAAGCGTTTGAAGGCACTGAGCCCGCGCGGTCAGCCGCCGCGGCGAGGATGCACGCCCCCGTCCGATTTTGTGGCGCTCCCTGTTGCAACCTCGTGGCTGGTTCGCCATGTCCGGTATTCGACATCCAAGTAAGGTGAGGAAGATCAGGTTAATGCAAGCTTGGCGCCTGGAGGTGCGCTTTCGCGGCATGTCGACGGCACGCCCGATACTGATATTCTTGTTTCCCTGACCTCAACCATCCCGATAGTCTCATCGAAACGTTTGACCGGAGCAAGCGAAGGTCAGCAATTTCCAATTGCAGGACTGGTGCTGTTCTTTTGGCTCAGAACTCCGCCCATCCTTCCTGCGCAGTGGGAGCCGGCTTGGCCGGTTTGACGACCCTGAGCGATGGTTGCGGCCGGCGCACGTGTTTTTCAGCGTGAACCCTGAGCGGTGTCCGCGCGCCAATCTCGAAATGCGCGACGCTGGTCGCCAGTGCCGACGCTTCCTCGGCAAGCGCGTGCGAGGCAGCCGTCGATTCTTCGACCATCGCGGCGTTCTGCTGGGTCACCTGGTCGAGCTGGTTGACAGCGTTGTTGATGCCCGAAAGTCCGACCGACTGCTCCTTGGCCGAGTTGGCGATATCGGCGACGAGCACGCTGATCTCCGCCACTTTGCCGGTCAATACCTCCAGCACCTCCCCGGTCTGGCCGACCAGCCGCACGCCGGCGGCGACGCGTTCGCCCGACGAGGCGATCAGCGACTTGATCTCGCGCGCCGCTTCCGCCGAGCGCAGCGCCAGGCCGCGCACCTCGGCGGCGACGACGGCAAAGCCCTTGCCGGCGTCGCCGGCGCGCGCTGCCTCGACGCCGGCGTTGAGCGCCAGCAGGTTGGTCTGGAAGGCGATCTCGTCGATGACCGAGACGATCTGGCCGATCTGCCTGGCCGAGCTGTCGATCTCGCCCATGGCGACGATCATGTCGCGCATCGCCTGGCTGCTCGACTGGGCGCTTAACCTGGCATCCTGCGCCACGCTGTCGGCGCGCGTCGCCCCGGTCGTCGTCTGTGCCGTCGCCTCCGAGATCTCGACCAGTGCCGCGGCCGTCTCTTCCAGGCTCGCCGCCTGGTGCTCGGTGCGACGGGCGAGGTCGTCGGCCGCCTGCACCAACTGGGCCGAGCCGTCGCGGATGGCGCCGGCATTGCCATGGATGCGGCCGACGGCCTCCTCGAGCAGTTCCATGGCGCGGTTGAAGTCGTCCCGGATCTGCGCGTAGTTCGGCGCGTCGAGCCCGTCGATGCGGTGGTTCAGGCGGCCCTTGGCCAGCTGGTCGATGGCCTCAGCCAGCGAAACCAGTGCGGTGCGCTGCTCCCTTTCGGCAGCGTCGCGCGCGGCTTCGGCCGAAAGCCGGCGCTGCTCGGCGGTTTCGAGGTAGGTCGAGATCACCAGCTCCATGTCGAACAAGGAGGCCTTGAGCAGGGCGCTCATCGCCTCTTTGGCCTTGGCCAGACCCGGCGCCTGAATGCCGAGCGCCTTCGGCCAGGACTGCTCGAGGATGACCGATACCAGCTCGTCGATGATCAGCGTGTAGCCGCCGACATACCAGCGCGGCTCGAGCCCGATGTCGGCATGGATGCGGCCGATGCGCTGCGCCGACTGGGCATAGTCGTCGCCGAAATCGGCGGCGGCGATGGCCGACCAGTGCTTCATCTGGCGCCCGCCGGCGGCCTGCATCCGCTGTTTGCTGCCGTCACCTAGTCCGAAGAAACGCCGCGCCTCTGCGAATTCGGCGATATGGCCGTAGAAGCTGTCCATCACCTTGGGCAGCGCTGCCTCGATCGAGGGGCGGACGGCGTTCAGCGCGGCGCGCGCCTCGCCGTCGAAGCGGACAAAGGCGAGGCGACGGGCAATTGCTGCGTCCGTTGTTGCGGGGTGATCGGACATGTTACTTTCCTTCGGGGTGGCTGGCAGCTTTCGGTTGAGCGCTTGCGCGAACCCGCTGCCAGTGAATGCTGTGCCGCTCGCTAGGCTCCAAATGGTTCACAATTGGTTTCCGCCAACACATTGAAATCACATGCGAAATAATGACGCGCCAGCGATGGTTGTCGCATCGGTCGGGTACTCGCCATATGCTGGAAGCATCGCGTCGTCGTCCAAGCGTCGATGCCCGACCCGTTGCGCCGTTGGCTTCGGCTGCTTATCTCTGCCGGGCCATGCCCGACCAAGATGCCGATAGCCCCGGATCCGAACCGTCGCCCGCCAGGGGTGATCTCCGTGCCGCCTACAAGACCAACATCGTCGTCATCGGCGCCGGCCAGGCGGGGCTTTCCACCGCCTACAATCTGAGAAAGCTCGGCCTTCAAGCCGGGCGCGATTTTGTCATCTTGGACAAATCGCCCGAGGCCGGCGGCGCATGGCAGTATCGCTGGCCGTCGCTGACGCTCTCGACCGTCAACCGCATCCACGACCTGCCCGGCATGCAGTTCGCCGACGTCGTCGAGGAGGGCGCCACCCAGGTCAGGGCGTCGGTCGCGGTGCCGAAGTACTTTGCCGCCTATGAGCGCGAGTTCGACCTGCCAGTCTATCGCCCGGTGACGGTCAAGGTCGTCTGCGACCGTGGCGACAGGCTGCGTATCGAGACCGATCGCGAGACCTTCTCGGCCCGGGGCATAGTCAACGCCACCGGCACCTGGGAAACGCCCGTCATCCCAGCCTATCCAGGTGCTGAGCGCTTCAAGGGGCGGCAGCTCCACACTCGCGACTACCGCAGCGCCGAGGCGTTCGCCGGCCAGCGTGTCGTCATCGTCGGCGGCGGCATCTCGGCGCTGCAACTGCTCGACGAGATTTCGCGCGTCGCCGCCACGATCTGGGTGACACGGCGCGAGCCGCAGTTCCACGACCGCGCGTTCACGCCGGACGACGGTCGCGCCGCCGTGGCCATCGTCGAGGATAGGGTCCGGCGGGGGCTCGTTCCGGGCTCGGTCGTCTCGGTCACTGGCATCCCATGGACGCCGGCCCTCAAGGCCGCGCGCGACCGTGGCGTGCTCGACCGCCTGCCGATGTTCAACGAGATCACCGAGGACGGTGTGCGCTGGCCCGACGGCAGCGAGCAGCGTGCCGACGTCATCTTGTGGAACACCGGCTTCCGCAGCTCGCTCGATCATCTCGCGCCGCTGCAGATTCGCGAGGAGGGTGGCGGCATCGTCATGGCCGGCAAGCTGGCGACACAGGTTTCAAGGGATCCGCGCATCCACCTCGTCGGCTACGGCCCTTCGGCGTCGACAATCGGCGCCAACAGGGCGGGTGGGGCCGCCGCGCGCGAACTGGCGGCATATCTCGGGCTCGCCTGAGCAGCAAAGACAGCCAGCCTGGCCCGCGCAACCACCCCGCCGATGCCTTGACGGACCGCGCCGGCGCACCGGACGAAATCATCCCGCACGTCCGGAAACGGATCGGCTCGCTGGCGAAGACATGGCCAACCGCAAAGGCATCGCAGCAACGACGGGCGTATAGAAATCCGTAGATCAATGTACCGAGCGTGACCATCGAAATTCCGAACGCCAGTGCCCGAATGGAAAGATCGGTCCCTGTCGCTGGGGCATTCGCAATTGCCGCCTCGCTGAACAGCGTGCGCGTCGGCGTCATGAACCAATAGAAGAACATTGCTGCGGTGAGCAGCCCGGATGTGACGAGGCAACCCGTCGCCATCAGTCAACTGAGACGTCGAATCCGCAATTCGAGGCCCCTCGTGGCGGTCATGTCGATCATCTTTTGTGATTGGTCCATGTCTGGACGACTTCTCTCTTTCCTTTGCCTGAATCAAAATACAACTCCAAAAAATTATCGTTTGACAATGATTTATGATCATAGATCAATGTGACGGCCAACATAGGAGATCCTGCATTGTCTCGTCGCCTCGCCAAACTGGCTATCAGTCTTGTCACCTGCGTCGTCGCCATTCCCGCTGCATCGCCATCAACGGCCACGCCATCCACCTCCCGTGGCCTCATCTCAGTCGCTCAGGTGATGCAGATGCTGGAGAAGGCTCCGACCGATCGGACGGCGCAGCAAGTTCTTGCCGCCTACCTTGCCGGCGTAGGCGAGGCCGCCGGTGCGGTTGTCAGCATGGGCAACGCGACCTGTCGGACATCGTTACGCGTGAACGCAGGGAGTGTCCGCCAGGCCCTCAAGGCCGCTGCTGCGGGTCAAGACACAGCGGAAACGCCGGCAACACCCTTGATCGTCAAGGACATGCTCGATCGCGCAGGATGCAAACGTCAATGAGCCCCGTCTACCTACCCTCGCTCTCCGAACGTCATTTCCGTCGGATCGAAACCACGCGCAGACCCTGCAAATTCATCCTTGCCGGTCTTGGGGTGGCGAGCCTCGCAGCGTTTGGCATCCCCGCTCATGCGGCGGACTATCAGCCAGTTCACTGCGCTGTTCACGCTGCCTATGTGGGGTCGCCGCTGCATGCCCCCGTTGACATCACGGCGACCCCACCCGTTCCGAATAAAGCGCTGCCGGCGGAAACCACGCGTCGCCTCGACGTCACCTACGAGCGTATCCAAGCCTTTACAACCGCGTCAGCGATTACGGCCGCGGTCGCCATACCTGGGAAAGGTCTATGGCAACAGACCAGCGCTCCAACAGATGCGCCACGGCTGTTTTGGGCCAGCGCTGGAAAGACCTTCACTGCGGTCGTCATCCTGCAACTCGCTGAGGAGGGGAAACTATCCCTTGATGACCCGGTTTCACTTTGGGTGCCGGACGTACCGAATGGCGATGTTGCCACAGTCCGTGATTTGCTCGCCCACACCAGCGGGCTATTCAGTGCCAATGAGGATCTGAAAGCGCATGCTGATCCGCGCTATCGCGATCCGGCGGAGAACCTTGCGATTGCGCGCAGGCATGGGGCTATGTTCTGCCCAGGGGGACGCTGGCGCTATTCGAACACGGGCTACGACCTTCTTGGCGAAATTGTCCGGAAGGTCGATCACCGATCGATCGATGTAGCGATCACCACGCGGATCATTGCGCCGCTTGGGCTCACCTCGATGCGGGCGCTTGTTCCAGGTGGCGGAGCCGTTGGTGTCGCGCCACTGACGGCGGTACATGAAGAGCCTATTGACCCAAGCTGGGCTGGCGCGGCTGGTCCTATCGTAAGTGACGCGGCCGACATGACCCGCTTCTGGGCCGCTTTGCTCGGCGGACGCCTGTTGTCAGACGACACGGTCCGGACGATGGCCAGGAAGCTCTACCCTATGTTCGATCCAGGCACCTATTATGGCTTGGGGATCATGGTCTTCGACGTGACCGATGATTCCCGGTCGATACGCTGGATCGGGCACGCCGGCGGCACCCCTGGCGCCAGCGCAGTTGTTGCCTATTCGCCTTCAGACAACGCCATCGTCGCGGTCGCTCTTACCGGAGATGGTGCGTCCGTCCCTGCCGCCAACCTGCTCCTGAAAGCGCTTGGGCCGCCAAAGTGAGTCAGCAATCGACTGAACGACGCACGTGTCATTTCCGCAATCCCCTCTGTCGTCCTAACTGCCATGACACCGCGCTGCCGAGGCCAGGCAGCGACAAGGCGGCGAGCACGACGGCCATGCTGCCGTGGCGATCGTCGAGGACAGGGTGAGGCGGCGCCTCGTCCGGGCTCGGTCGTCTCTGTCACCGGCATCCGTGGACGCCGGCGCTCAAGGCGGCCCGTGACCGCGGCGTGCTGAACCGCCTGCGATGTTCAGCGAGATCACCGAGGAGGGCGTGCGCTGGGCTCCGGCCAGCTGTCGCCCTCGCCGCTGGCCGAATATGGTTGGATCGTCGTCGCCACAGCCGTTGAAGAACTGGTTTTCAGGGGCGTCATCCGGACCCGGCTGGCCGAGCGTTGGGGGGGCCGCTTTGGCCATCGGCGTCACTTCAGTTGCATTCCTGCTCATCTATTTCCCCGGGTGGGTGCAGTTGGCCGCCATGCCCGTCGCAACGACGATGGCCTCGGTCTTTCTCATCGGCCTGGTCTGCGGCTTGCTACGCCATCGGACCGGAAGCTGTGGCCAGCCATAGCAGCCCACGCCGCGAACAATTTTGGCGCGTTGCTCTAGCCGCGGACAGTCTCGTCGCTGCCCACAGGCCACATCCATTTGTCTTTTTGTCTGTTGACCTCAATAGGGCTTGAGGTTTTACAGACGTGTCGGCACGAAAAATGGAAAGGCCGACATGAACTTCGATCTTGAACAGCCGGCGCCCCTCGTCGGCACTGCGACCGCAGCGGCCGCGACCAAACCCGCGGGCTGGGGCGATCTCTTCAGCGGCAGGCACGGTATCTACACATTCGCGCTGGCAGGCGGCGTCACGCTGCACGCCGTCAACATGTACATTGCAACGACGGCCATGCCGTCGGTCATCGCCGACATCGGCGGGCTCGACTTCTATGCCTGGGCAACGACCCTGTTCGTGGTCGCCTCGATCCTCGGCTCGGCGCTGACGGCAAAGCTGCTGAACGGCAGCGGGCCGCGCGGCGCCTATGTGCTCGCCACGTCGATCTTCGCCCTGGGCACGCTTACCTCAGCGCTTGCTCCCAGCATTCCGGTCTTGCTCCTCGGCCGCGCCGTCCAGGGCCTCGGCGGCGGCTTCCTGTTCGCGCTCGCCTATGCCCTGACCCGCATCGTCCTGCCGGAGCATCTGTGGGCAAGGGCCATCGGCCTCACCTCGGCCATGTTCGGCATCGCAACGCTGGTCGGCCCCGCCATCGGCGGCATCTTTGCCGAATATGGCGCATGGCGGCTCGGCTTCGCCTCGTTGCTGCCGTTCTGCGTTGCCTTCGCCATCGTCGCCTTCGTCACCTTGCCCAGGAAGAGCTGGGACACCAACGAACACGTCGCCGTGCCGTTCCTGCAGCTCGTCATGCTGACGGTGGCCGTGCTTGCCGTGTCTGCCGGCAGCCTGTCGGCGCAGTTGGCATGGAACCTCGCCGGGCTCGGCGCCGGCCTTGCACTCGTCGTGCTGATCTCCGGCGTCGATGCACGGGCCAGCGCCCGGCTCTTGCCGCGCGGCGCCTTCAATGTCTCGACGCCGCTGGGCGTGCTCTACCTCACCGTCGCGCTGTTGATGTTGGCCATACAGCCCGAGATCTTCGTGCCCTACCTGCTGCAGAACCTTCATGGCCAGTCGCCGCTCTGGTCCGGCTACATCGCGGCCGTCATGTCGCTCGGCTGGAGCATTGCGTCGTTCATGAGTTCACGCTGGCAGGCGCATGCCGACCGCCTGATGGTGCTTGGTCCACTGCTCGTGCTGGCCGGTCTCGTGCTGTTTGCATTGTTCATGCCGATCCATGGCGGTGGCGACCGGTCGCTGCTCGTGCCGATCAGCCTAGGCCTGCTGCTCGTCGGGTTCGGCATCGGCGTCACGTGGCCCGGGCTGGTCACACGCATCTTCCAGAGTGCTCCGCCCAGCGAGCAGGATCTTGCCGCCGGCGGCATGACGACAGTGCAACTGTTCTTCATGGCCCTCGGCACCGCCTGTGCCGGCATGGTTGCCAACTTCGCGGGCATTGCCGATCCGGGCGGAGCTGAGGGCGCCGCCAACGCCGCCGTCTGGCTCGGCACCATCTTTGCGATGGCGCCCGCACTCTGCGTGCTCGTCGCACTGCGCGTCGTGCGCCTCACCGGACAGCGGGGCTGACACGCCAAAATCCTGCGGAGCGGTTCTCGACGATGCCGCCTTCGATACCTTGCGTCGGTCAGGCCTGGTCGATCAGCACCTGTTCCAGCCCGGATTCAGGCGCCGAGCAGATGCACAGGATCGTCGCCTCGCCGTCGCCGACCGAGACGTAGCCATGGCCCATGGTCGAATCGATGTAGACGCCGTCGCCGGCGGCGAGTCGCGTCGGCGCGTAGTGGTCGGTGTGGATCTCGATCTCGCCGTCCAGCACATAGGCGAATTCCTCGCCGACGTGACGGACCAGCGGGCCGAATTCGTCGAGCGAACGCGCATGGATCCTGGCGATGATCGGCACCATGCGCTTGTTGGTGAGATCGGTGCACAGATAGCGGTAGTCGTAGTTCCGCGTCGCCAGCTGCAGCGTGTTGGTGTCTGACACGACCGAGCGCCTTGTCCGCGCGACACCCTTGGCCGGCTCGAAGTTGAGCAGCTCCGTAACAGGGATATCCAGCCCGGTGCAGATCTGCAGGATCTTGTCGTAGGTCAGCGACATCAGGTCGTTCTCGACCTTGGACAGCGTCGACAGCGCAAGCCCGGTGCGCTCGCTGACCTCCTGCAATTTCAGCCCATGGCGTTGGCGCATGGCGCGCAAGCATTCGCTCAGTCGCGGTTGGTGGGTCACATGGCCTCCGGTCTTGGCGGCGTGAGCGGTTTCATTTTCTGAAAATGGCAGGGATTTAGCGTTTACGCAAACGACTTGACGTATCAAAAAAGAAATCTTACCGATTGCATCACAAAAAAGCGGGAACGGCAAAAGTTTTGATTTTTGCAGGTGACTCCTGCGCTGCAGCACGCCCCGGGCGGACTGCCACGGCCACTGCGGGAGGGCAGGACCATGCGTTGCTACAGGCATCAGGACGGCACGGCATCGACGCCAGTCGACATGCGCTGCGGCAACGTCTTTGCACGCACATCCGGCGCAGCGCTCGGCGCCGCCGCTTATCCGACATCAGGAAGGGAGTGACCGGCATGACCAAGGCACCGGCCGATTTTACCGCGCGCATCGATGCGCTGTTTCAGGATTTCACCGGCCCCGACAGCCCGGGTGCCGTCGTCGCCGTCACCGAGAATGGGCGCGAGATTTTCACCGGCGCCTACGGTCTCGCCAACATCAACAATGCGGTGCCGATGAACCGCAAGACCATCATCCGCATCGGTTCGCAGACCAAGCAATTCACCGTTCTGCTGATCCTGATGCTGGAGGCCGAGGGCAAGCTCAGCCTGTCGGACGAGGTGCAGAAGCACCTGCCTTACGTGCCGCGCCTCGAACACCCGGTGACGCTCGAGCATCTGGCGTCCAACACCTCGGGTTTTCGTGATCATCTCGAAGCGATGATCTTCGCCGGCCTGTCGATCTTCACGCCGTCCGACCGCCAGACCGGCCGCGACGTCATCGCCCGCCAGGACGCGCTGAACTTCAAGCCCGGCAGCGCCATGACCTACTGCAACGCCGGCTTCTTCATGCTGTCGGAAATCATCGAGCAGATCGAGGGCGCGACCTTCAACGAGGTGCTGCGCAAGCGCATCACCGGCCCGCTCGGCATGGATGACACCTCGCTTCTGGTTCGCGACGGCGCGGCGATGCAGCGGCTCGCTGCCCACTACACCAAGCGCGAGGAAGGCTGGGCCAATCTCAACTGGGGCCTCGATCTCGGCGGCGAGGGCGGCATGATCTCGACGCTCGACGACATGATCGTCTGGCAGCAGAACCTGTTCGCCCCCAAGGTCGGCACGCCTGAAATGTATCAGCGCATGGGCACCGCTTGCGTCTTCGACAACGGCGCCACCGGCTTCTACGGCCTTGGCCTCGTCACCGACGTCTATCGCGGCCGCCGCGCCGTCGGCCATGGCGGCACTGTTGCCGGCGGCAAGTCGGAATCGACACGCTTCGTCGATGACGGCTTCGGCGTCGTCATCATCGCCAACAACGACCAGGTCGCCTCCTTCGCGCTTGGCCGGCGCATCGCCGACATCTATTTCGGCGACACGCAGCCTGCGCCGATCGCACTCGCGCCCGGCCGCTACCGGCAGGAGGGCGGCCCCGACGTCTTCGAGATCGTTGCCAGGGACGGCGTGCCGACCTTCCTCAACGCCGGCGGCGTCGGCGGTTTCGACTTCGGCCACCAGGGCGGCGCCAAGCCCGAGCGCGCCATCACCGATCTGGTGCTCAGTCCGCGCGCCGACGGCAAGGTCGACGGTGTCTTCTGCGGCACGCCGCGCCTCTACGCGCCGCTTCAGGCCGGTGCCACCGCTGCGCGTCCGCTCGCCGGGCGCTACGTCAACAAGGCCCAGGACCTCGAAGTCGAGATATCAGGCGACGCCTCGAAGGGCGAGTTCCGCCTGCGCTCCGGGCTCGGCGCCATGGCAGCCCCCATCGTCGCCGCCGATGCCGACCTGTGGTTCCTGTTGCAGCCCGGTACCGATATGCGCCCCGGCCTGCCGTGGAACGCGACGCTGGCGGTGACTTCAGACGGCTTCGAAATGAATTCCGACCGCATCAAGAAACTGGCCTTCAAGCGAGCCTGATCAACCACTTTACGGCGAGGTCCACCATGTCCCTACGCACTCTCACCTCAGAACAGTTCGACGCCCTGGCGCGTTCCTATCTCAAGCAGGCGACGCTGACGCGCCGCGCCTTCCTCGGTGGCGCCGCAGCGCTGACGGCCACAGCCATGCTTGGATTGCCCGGCAAGGCCCTGGCCGAGCAGACCGGCGGCACGCTGCGCGTCGGCCGCTCGGAAGAGCCCGATACGCTCGATCCGCACAAGACCACCTTGTCGGTGTCCTCGACGACGATGGACATGATCTATGAGCCGCTAGCGCGCGCCGGTTTCGACGGCGAGGTTTTGCCGGGCCTCGCCGAGAGCTGGGCCTTCAGCAATGACAACAAGACGCTGACCTTCAAGCTCAAGCCCGGCGTCAAGTTCCATGACGGCACGCCCTGCGACGCCGAAGCCGTCGCCTGGACCGTCGCGCGTCATCTGGCGCCAGAAGCCGCTTCGCCCAGCGCGTTCTTCCTCGGACCATTGGAGCGCGCCGAGGCGGTCGACCCGCTGACCGTCGCCTATCACTTCAAGGAGCCCTTCGTTGCCGTCTGGGTCGGCCTGACGCTCGGCTATTCCGCGCCGATCTCGCGCGCTGCGGTCGAAGCGGCGGGCGACCAGTTCGGACGCAAGCCGGTCGGTGCCGGTCCGTTCAAATTCGTGTCCTGGTCGACCGATCGCGGCATGCGTCTCGAGCGCAATGACGACTATGCACCGGTCGCCGCGCTCGCACGTGTCGATGCCGTCGAGCTGTTCCACTATCCCGAGGATTCCACCCGCATCGCCGCCTTTGAAACCGGCGAGATCAACGCCATGTATGGCGGCGCTTCGGTACCGCTCGACAGTGTTCGCCGCCTGCGCGGCAACCCGGATGCGATCATGCTCGAGCGCCCGGCACAGATGATGCGCGCGCTGGTGTTCAACCAGAAGCGTCCGCCCTTCGACAATCCGAAAGTGCGCCAGGCCTTCGCCCATGCCATCGACCAGAAGCGTCTGATCGCCTTTGCGCTCGACGGTTTCGCCGTGCCGGCGACGTCGCCGATCGCAAGCTCCATCGCGGGCTATTCGCCCAAGACCGCCGAGCTGTCCTATGGCTACGATCCCGAGAAGGCCAAGGCGCTGCTGGCCGAGGCCGGTGTCGACAAGGGTCTGAAAGTCAAGCTCGTCGCCAATGACACGCCGGTCATCCGCCGTACGGCCGAGGTGGTCCAGGCGCAGCTGCGCGAGATCGGCGTCGAGATCATTATCGAGACCCTGCCGATTGCCCAATGGGCGGCCATCACAGCACAGGGCGGGCAGGACATGGTCATCTCGACCTACTCCTACACCGACGCCGACATCGTCTACCCGGTGCTGCACACCAAGGGCGCGCTCAACCGGGCCTTCCACGAGAACGCCGAGCTCGACGGCATGATCGCCGAGCAGCGCGTGACCTCCGATCCGGCGGCAAGGCAAGTCATCCTCGACAAGATCCAGGCCAAGGTCGTCACCGAAGCCTACTGGAAGCCGCTGTTCGAGCCGCTCAACTTCGCCGTCGTCGCCAAGGACGTCGTCGACGCCCGCATGAACCCGGGCGGAGAGCTGCGCGTCGACTTGCTCGGCATGGCCTCGTGACCCGCGCCGACGGATGCTGAGGCTGGTCGTATCGAGGCTGCTTTATGCGGCCGTCATCCTGCTCGGGGTCATCCTTGTGGTGGCCTCGCTGGTCAAGCTCGTGCCGGGAGATCCGGTCGACGTGATTGCCGCCGGCAATCCCGGCATGAGCGTCCAGGACATGGACACGTTGCGCGAGAAGATGGGGCTGACGCGCTCCGTGCCCGAGCAGTTCGTCGCCTATCTCGGCAATGCCGTGCAGGGCGACCTCGGCACCTCGATCCGCCAGGGCGTCCCGGTGACCAGCCTGATCGCCGACCGCTTGCCGGCGACCGGCGAACTCGCCTTCTGGACGCTGCTCCTGGCCTTCGTCATCGCCATCCCGCTCGGTATCGTCACCGCACTCAAGCGCGACAGCTGGCTGGATTATGCCGGCACCTTCATCGCCGTGCTCGGCGTGTCGATGCCGGGTTTCCTGCTCGCCGTGCTGATGATCCTGTGGTTCTCGATCGAGCTGCGCTGGCTGCCCGCCTCCGGCTATCGCGGCTCGGCGCTTGCCAGCATCGGCCGCGCCGTTGCCGAGCGCGACATCGGCATCTTCTGGAATGCCTTCCGCTACTTCATCCTGCCGTCGGTCTCGCTCGCCTTCGTGCTGGTGGCGGTCAATGCGCGGCTGATCCGCTCGGCCATGCTGGAGGTTCTGCAGCAGGACTACATCACCTTCGCCACTGCCAAGGGCGCGCCGCGCCTGACCATCATCCTGCGCCACGCGCTGCGCAACGCGCTGTTGCCGATCGTCACCCTGGCCGGCCTGCAGATGGGCGCGCTCTTGTCGGGCACTGTCGTCATCGAGACGGTGTTCGCCTGGCCCGGCATCGGCCGGCTGGCGGTCGATTCGATCCATGTCCGCGATTATCCGATCATCCAGGCCGTGGTGCTGGTGTCGGCGGCCTTGTTCATCTCGCTCAACCTGATCGTCGACATCCTGTACCGCTTCATCGACCCGAGGGTGCGCAATGACTGAGGCCGTGATCGTCCCCGCTGCAACCAGGCCAGTCGTCGAGCGCCGCTTCCTCGGCAGCCTCGGCCGCAGCGCCAAAGGCCTGACCGGCCTGTTTCTGATCGGCATCGTCGTGCTCTGCGCGGTCTTTGCGAAGTCCATCGCCCCGCACGACCACGCCCAGCAGGTCATCGAATGGCGCTACGCCCCAACCGTCTGGCAGGACGGCGGCTCGACCACCAACCTGCTCGGCGGCGACAATATGGGCCGCGACATTCTGAGCCGCACCGTGATGGGCGCGCAGGTGTCGATCCAGGTCGCGCTGATCGTGGTGTCGATAGCGCTTGTCGTCGGCTCGACACTCGGGGCGCTTGCCGGCTATTTCGGCGGCATCGTCGACACCATCATCATGCGTATCGTCGACTTCCAGCTCGCCTTTCCCTTCCTGCTGCTGGCGCTGATCTTCATGGCCGTTCTCGGCGCCGGTTTCGCCACGCTGGTCATGGCGCTGGCCTTTGCGCTGTGGATCAACTTCGCCCGCATCGTGCGCAGCGAAACCATGCGCATCCGCACGCTCGATTATGTCGACGCGGCGATCACCATGGGCGTGTCGCAACTGCGCATCATCTTCACCCACGTCCTGCCCAACGTGCTGCCGGCGGTGCTCGTCGTCGCCACGCTCGACATCGCCCTGGTCATCATTTCTGAGGCGGCACTCTCCTTCCTCGGCCTCGGCGTCCAGCCGCCCACGGCATCCTGGGGCGTCATGATCTCGGAGGGCCGCGACTTCCTTTACGAGCAGCCATGGATCGTGATTGCGCCCGGCATCGCCGTGCTGATCTCGTCGGTCGGGATCAACCTGTTCGGCGATTTCCTGCGCGACTATTTCGATCCCCGGCTGGAGAGGATGTGACCATGACAACCTCTTCCTTGCTCTCCGTCCGCGATCTGACCGTCGACTACCCAAGCCGCAGCGGTCCCGTCCGTGCCGTCAACGGCGTCAGCTTCGAGGTTGCAGCAGGCTCGGTGCTTGGCGTCGTCGGCGAAAGCGGCTCGGGCAAATCCTCCATTGGCTATGCGCTGATGGGGCTGACCGATGCTTCGCACGCCATCCTGGGTGGCGCCGTCACCTTCGAAGGCCGCGATCTGCTCGCTCTGTCCCGGCGCGACTGGCGCCAGCTGCGCGGCAACCGCATCGCCATGGTGTTCCAGGACGCCATGGCGACGTTGAACCCGGTCATGCCGGTCGGCGACCAGATCGGCGAAGTGTTCCGTTTCCATCGCCCCGACATGTCGCGCAAGGCGATCCGCGCAGCCAGCCTGGAGCTGCTTGAACGGGTCGGCATCCAGGACGCCGCCCGCCGCATCGACGCCTATCCGCATCAATTGTCGGGCGGCATGCGCCAGCGCGTGGTCATCGCCGCAGCGATCGCGCTGAAGCCGGCCTTGCTGATCGCCGACGAGCCGACGACCGCGCTCGACGTCACCGTGCAGGCGCAGATCCTCGGGCTGATGCAGGAGCTGAGCCGCGAGCAGGGCATGGCCATGATCCTCGTCAGCCATGACCTCGATGTCGTCGGCGACGTCTGCGAGGACGTCGTGGTGATGAAGGATGGCGTCGTCGTCGAGGCCGGGCATGTCGGCGACGTGCTGAGCCGTCCGAAGCATGCCTACACCAAACAATTGCTCAACGCGCGGCCAAGCTTCGGCGCCGGCCACATGCAGGCGGAGGCCGCCCATGGCTGATGACGTTCTGCTCGAAGTCAGCGGCCTTGTACGCCACTTCACCTTGTCCGGCCGCCTGTTCGAGAAGCCGCGTCAGCTGACCGCCGTCAACGATGTCAGCTTCACCATCAAGCGTGGCGAAGCCTTCGGTCTCGTCGGCGAAAGCGGTTCGGGTAAGTCGACGATCGGCCGCATCATCGCGCGGCTGACCGAGCCGAGTGCGGGCGCGGTGACCTTCGACGGTCTCGACTGGCTTGCCCTGCGCGGCAAGGCGCTGCGGGACAAGCGCCGCGACGTCCAGATGGTGTTCCAGAGCCCCTATGCCTCGCTCGATCCGCGCTGGCGCGTGCGCGACATCCTGGCCGAGCCGCTCAAATCCTACACCGACCTCAAGGGCACGGCCTTGACGAGGCGTGCGGCCGAACTGATGCAGCAGGTCGGTCTCAATCCGGACTGGATCGAGCGGTTCCCGCACCAGTTCTCCGGCGGCCAGCGCCAACGCATCGCCATCGCCCGTGCCCTGGCGTCCGGCCCGAAACTGCTGATCGCCGACGAGCCGGTGTCGGCGCTCGACGTCTCCAGCCAGGCGCAGGTGCTGCAGCTGTTGCGCACCATCTGCAGCGAGCAGGGGCTGGCGATGCTGTTCATCTCGCACGACCTGTCGATCGTCGATCATCTGTGCCAGCGTGTCGCCGTGTTGAACCATGGCGTGCTCGAAGAGGTCGGCCCGACGTCGGAAATCTTCCGCAGGCCTGGCACCGATTACACCCGCCGGCTGATCGATGCCGTTCCGGGCAAGAAGCGCCGCGCCGCCGAAAGGGCTGTCCATGCATGACATCGTCATATCAGGCGGGCGCGTCATCGACCCCGAGACCGGGCGCGACGAGATTGCGGATGTCGCCATTTCGGGCGGCCGCATCGCTGCCATCGGTGCCGATCTCGGTCCGGCGCTCGAGGTGATCGACGCAAGCGGCCTGATCGTTGCCCCCGGCTTCATCGACCTGCATGCGCATGGCCAGTCCGTTCCGGCCGACCGCATGCAGGCCTTCGATGGCGTCACCACTGCGCTCGAACTGGAAGTCGGCGCCTTGCCGGTCGCCGGCTGGTACGAGGCGCAGGCAAGGACCGCGCGCCTGCTCAACTACGGCACGGCTTCGGCCTGGATCTTTGCCCGCAAGGCGGTGATGATCGGGCTGGAGCTCAAGCCGGGCGAAGCGCCGATCACTGTCATGGGACGCGGCTTCGACGATCCGCGCTGGTCGACCGATGCCGCGACCGAAGCGCAGGCAGACGAGATCGTGGCACTGACCCGCCAGGGCATCGAAGAGGGCGGCCTCGGCATTGGCATCCCGGCCGGTTATGCACCCGGCGCCGGCGCCAAGGAAATGAGCCTGATCTGCGATCTCGCCGCCGAAACCGACACGCCGACCTATACCCACATCGCGCAGATGTCGAACATCGACCCCAAGAGCTCGATCGAGGCCTATGTCACGCTGATCGGCCTTGCGGGTTCCACCGGCGCGCATATGCACATCTGCCACCTCAACTCGACCAGCCTGCAGGACGTCGAGCGGGCTGCGGCGATCATCGCCAAAGCGCAGGCGCAAGGGCTCAGGATCACCACCGAAGCATATCCCTACGGCACCGGCTCGACCGTCGTCAGCGCCGGCTTCTTCGTCGATCCGGCATTCTCCGCCCGCACCGGCACCGGCTACGACGCCATCGAGCTTGTCGCCACCCATCGTCGCCTCGACGGCATCGACGACCTCAAGCAGGTCAGGCAGGCCGATCCTTCCGCGCTGGTGCTCTGGCACTTCCTCGACACCGAGGACAATCCGCGCCACCGCGCACTGCTCGACGTCTCCGTCATCTATCCCGGCGGCGCCATCGCCTCCGACGCCATGCCGTGGAGCCAGCCCGACGGCTCGCCCTACGAAGGCGACGAGTGGCCGCTCGGAGCAGACAAGACCGCCCATCCGCGCTCCTCGGGCACCTTCACCCGCTTCATTCGGCAGTGGGTGCGCGAGCGCGATGCCATTCCACTCGCCGAGGCGATAGCCAAATGCACGCTCATTCCGGCGCAAATCGTCGAGAGCTGCGCGCCGCTGTTCAAGCGCAAGGGCCGGCTTCAGGCAGGCTGCGACGCCGACATCGTCGTCTTCGATCTCGCCACCGTCGCCGACCGCGCCACCTTCGCCGAGATGAACCTGCCCGCCCAAGGCATGCGCCACGTGCTGGTCAACGGCCAGGCGGTGATCTCGGACGGTGTCCTCGACCAAGCGGCGGCCCCCGGGCGCCCGATCAGGCGGGGCGACCGGTGAGCGTTCCTGTCCTCGTCGTCACAGGCTTCCTCGGTGCCGGCAAGACGACCTTCATCAACCAGCTCCTGCAGCGTGCCGATGGCCGCCGCATCAGCGCCATCGTCAACGACTTCGGCGCCATCAACATCGACGCTGAGCTGATCGCCGATGCCGCCGACACGGTGGTCGGGCTGAAGAACGGCTGTATCTGCTGTTCGCTGCAGGGCGACCTCTTGCGCACGCTCAAGCTGGTGCTGTCCCAGCCCGTGAAGCCGGACCACATCGTCATCGAAGCCAGTGGCGTCGCCGACCCCAGGGGCATCACTGAAACGCTGATGGACCCGATCCTATGGCACGATATCAGGCTCGATGCGGTCGTTGCCGTGGTCGACGCCGATGAGGTCGCCGCCAATCCGGCCCGCCTGCGCGACGAACTCTGGCGCGCCCAGGTCGAGTCGGCCGATTTCATCGCCTTGTCCAAGACCGGGTTGAGCGAAAGCTGCAATGAGGCACTGCGGGCGGAACTCGTCTGGCTCAATAAGACGCTGGTCTTCGAAACCGATGGCGATGCCTTGCCGATCGAGGCGCTGCTGGTCAGCGACCGGCCGCAGCCAGTGCCGGGCCAGCCCAAGCTCGGCGCATCGCGCTTCACCTCGATCGAATGGCAGTCGTCGGGGCCGGTCGCGCTCGAGCGCTTCCAGGCTGCCATCGACCGCCTTGCGCCCAAACTCGTCCGTGCGAAGGGCATTGTCAGTTTCGTCGAGCGGCCGGGGCAGAGTTTCCTGCTGCAGCTCGTCGGCCGCCGCGCCACCTTGCAGCCACTCCCGAAATTCGAGCCCGACTGCCGCCTCGTCCTGATCGCCGAGGCCAGCGTCCTCGACGCCGAGACGGCGCATGCCGGTCTCGCCGAAATCACTGCCCCTTAATTCGCAAGCGGAGTTATCCATCATGCGTGTGTTCAGTGCCGTCCTTGCGACCGAGACCAACACCTTCTCGCCCATCCCCACCGGCCTTGGCGCCTTCGTTCATGGCGGCGACTACTATCCCGCCGGCCAGCATCCCGATCACATGACGCTGTATGGCGGCCAGCTCTGGGCGGCGCGCGAACGCGGGCGCCGCGAGGGCTGGACCTTGTTCGAAGGGCTGAGCGCCTCCGCCGAGCCCGGCGGCACCACGACCCGGCACGCCTATGAGACGCTGCGCGACCAGCTGCTCGACGACCTGCGCGCCGTCCTGCCGGTCGACATGGTCTTGATGTCGCTGCACGGCGCCATGGTCGCCGACGGTTATGACGATTGCGAAGGTGATATCCTCGCCCGCATCCGCGCGATCGTCGGCCCCGACACCGTTGTCGGCTGCGAGCTCGACCCGCACTGCCACATGACGTCGGAGATGGTCGACAGTGTCGACATCCTTCTGACCTACAAGGAATACCCGCACACCGACGTCTATGAATGCGGCGTCCAGCTCGTCGACCTCTGCCACCGCATCGCCACCGGCGAGATCAGGCCCAAGGCAGCGCTGGTCGACACCGGCATGGTCAGCCTGATCCGCACCACCACCGAGCCCGGCCTGTCGATCATCCGCGGCATCCGCGCCATGGAGCAGAAGGACAAGGTGCTGTCGGTGTCTATCGCGCAAGGCTTTCCGTGGGCCGATGTGCCCGAAATGGGCACACGCGTCGTCGTCTACACCGACGACAACGAGGATCTGGCGCAGTCGCTGGCGCAGCGCCTGGCCAACGACCTCTATGCCATGCGCGCCGAGATCGTGCCGCCGATGCCCGGGATCGACGAGGCGCTCGACCAAGCCCTCGTCGCGCCGGCAGGTACCGTCGTCATCGCCGATACCGCCGACAATGCCGGCGGCGGTGCCGCCAGCGACTCGACTTTCTTCCTCGCCCGCATGATCGCGCGCGGCATGTCGGATGCCGTCATCGGCCCGCTCTGGGATCCGATCGCCGTTCGCCTGGTGTTCGAGGCGGGCGAGGGCGCAGTGCTGCCGTTGCGCGTCGGCGGCAAGGTCGGGCCACGCTCAGGCGACCCCGTCGACGTCACCTGCCGCGTCGTCGCGCTCAAGCGCGACCACGTCATGACCGGCCTCGGCGGCGTGCCCCAGCCGATGGGCGACTGCGCCCTGATCGACTGCGGCGGCGTGGAGGTGCTGTTGGCTTCCGAGCGGTCGCAGGCGATCGACACCGACCTGTTCAGCAACATCGGCTGTGACCTCGGCACGAAAAGGATCGTCGTCGTCAAGTCGACCCAGCATTTCCGCGCCTCCTACGAAAAGGTCGCCAGCGCCGTGATCTACGCCGCCTCGGAAGGCACGCTGACCTCCAACCTCGCCAGCTTGCCGTACACCAGGATCAAGCTGCCGAAATGGCCGGTGACCGCGTAGTATTGCCGGATGAGCGGGCGATCTAGGTCGCCCGCTGTAGCTTGTCGTAGCGCTTGACCAGCCGGTCTCGTTTGAGCTTCGACAGCCGCTGGATCCAGAACATGCCGTCCAACTGGTCGATCTCGTGCTGGTGGCAGACGGCGAGCAGACCTTCCGCTTCCTCGGTGCGCTCGTTGCCCTGGAGATCCTGATAGCCGATGCGCACGCGTGCGTGCCGCCTGATCTCATCGGTCACACCAGGCATCGAGACGCTGCCTTCGGTGTGGAGCATCGTCTCCTCCGAGGCCGAGAGTATCCGCGGGTTGACGTAGGTCCTGGCGCTTTCAGGGCCTTCGAGCTCAAGCACCACCACCCGCCTGGCGATGCCGATATGCGGGGCGGTGATGCCGATGCCCGGTGCCGCGCGCATCGTGTCGAGCAGGTCGGCCGCCAACGCGCGCAATTCGTCGCCAAATGCCGTCACCGGCTCGGCGACGAGCTTGAGGCGCGGATCGGGAAATTTCACGATTGTCCGGATGGGCACGTCAGGTCTCCGCCTCGAGCAGGGTCCGGCAGGCGCATAACGCGAAAGTCACCGCGCGGCCAGCGCCGTGTGGCCGGAGAACAATGCACCTGCCTCGCGGCTCAACTGGTCGATCAACAGCCGCACGCCAGGCAGCATGCCGCGATGGGCGGCATAGACCAGCGAAATGTCGAGCCCCGGTCCGGCCCATTCCGGCAGCACCGGCACGGCCAGGCCACGCTCGACCATCTTGCGGCCGACGAATGTCGGCAGCCGACCGATGCCCAGCCCGGCCTCGATCGCCTCGGCGATGGCACGCACGCTGTTGGCCGACATGCGCGGCTTGAACTCGACTTTCGCCTGTTTCTGCGTCGCGTGTTGCAGCAGCCATTGCTGCGCATCGGCGGGTGAAATCTGCTCGCCGATCAGCGGATAGGTGTCGAGCGCCCTGGGGGTTAACGGCAGGCCTCGCTCGGCGACCAATGACGGCGCGGCAAACATTGAGGCCTCGGTGCTGCCGATCTTCCTGGCGATCAGCGTCGAGTCCTTGAGCTTGCCGACGCGGATGGCGAGATCGTAGCCCTCGGCGACGAGGTCGACATAACGGTCGGAGACGTCGATCTCGCAGCGCAGCTTGGGGTTGGCGGCGACGAAGCGCGCGACCAGCCGTCCCAGTCCGGCCTCGACCAGAACCGTCGACATCGTCAGCCTCAGCCGCCCCGACGGTTCCGCCACCGCCTGCGCCGCTTCCTTGGCGGCACGTTGCAAGGCATCGACGATCAGCCGGCCATGGGTCAGGAACCGCTTGCCCGGCTCGGTCAACGACGATCGCCGGGTCGTCCGCGCGATCAGCCTGATGCCGAGATGCTCCTCGAGCTCGGCCACGCGCTTGCTGACGGTTGCCAGCGGCAGTCCCATCGCGCGCGCCGCGGCGGTGAAGCTGCCCGTCTCGGCGACGCGGGTGAAAATCACCACGGCCTCGACCGGCGGCAGCCTTTCGTCCCTGGCAGCATTGGGGTGCTGATTATTCCTATTCATGGAGAGTCATTCCAGATTCGACAAATTATCTGCCTCGTCGGGATAATCTATCTTGTTCCCATGAACCAGATGTTTCCCCACTCCTCCTCACCCGAAGCCGGCACGCCGGCACAACCCGCGTCGTTGATGCTTCTCATCATCTGCGGCGCCCAATTCCTGGTGGTCATCGATGCCGTGGTCCTCATGGTTGCCGGCCCCGCGCTGGCGCAAGCCTTCGGCGCCACCGAGCGCGACCTGCAATGGGTCTTCAACGCTTATGCCCTGGCCTTCGGCGGCTTGCTGCTGCTGGCCGGCCGCGCCGGCGACCGCCTCGGCCACCGCGGCATGTTCGCCGCTGGCGCTGTCGTCTTCGCGCTCGCCTCGCTGATCGGCGGCTTGAGCATCTCGATGCCGATGCTGATTGCCGCCCGCGCCCTGCAAGGGGCGGGTGCCGCCTTGCTTGCCGCCAACTCACTGGCCTTGCTCACCCTGTACTATCCCAGCGGTCCGGCGCGGCTGCGCGCGCTCGGCCTGTTTGCCTCCTCGGCCACTGTCGGCGTCGCCTCGGGCACGCTGCTCGGCGGCTTGCTCACCAGCACCTTCGGCTGGTCGTCGGCACTTCTGATCAATGTCCCGCTCGGCCTCATCATGGCCTGGGCGACCCGCCGCGCCGGCGGCGGGACCGGTGACGATCAAATGCCTGCCGCCCCCATGGATTGGGCCGGAGCTGCCACCGCAACCCTCGGCTTCGGTGCGCTCACGCTTGCCATCGCGCAGACGTCGCACCCCACGCCGATCACCCTCGTCCTGTGGGGCGGTGCCGTCGTCCTGCTCACCCTCTTCGTTCTCATCGAACGGCGCAGCGCAGCCCCTCTGCTCGACCTCGACGTCCTGCGCAACCGCCCGGTCGCCGTTGCCAATGCCCTGATCTTCATCCACTCCGCTGGTCCACTGACCTCGCTGTTCTTCGGTTCGCTCTATTTCCAGCAGCTGCGTGGCCTCGATGCGCTCGAAACCGGGCTGCTGTTCCTGCCTTTCGCACTCGCCTCGATCGTCGGCGCCCGCCTGGCACCTGTCGCCATGGGCTACATGGCGCCGCGCGGCATCGCCGCCCTGGGTTTTGCCCTGATGAGCCTGTCGTCCCTGGCCCTGTCGTTTCTGCCTGTCGCTGCCGGGGAGCCATATCTGCTGCTCACCATCACAGCCTTTGCCATCGGCGGCTTCGGCTCGTCATTCTCCTTCGTCAGCCTCACCGAAGCCGCCACTGCCTCGGCCCGCAAGGGCGAAGCCGGTATGGTCTCCGGACTCACCAACACCTCGCTCCAGATGGGTGGCGCCTCGATCCTCGCCTTGCTGATATCAGTCGCTGCCACCATGCCGGCGGGAGCCGTCACTCACGCGACCACCTTCACCACCGCCGCCATCATCCTGCTTGCCGGTGCTGTCGCCGGTTTCTTCCTCTTTTCCACGTCGTCGCGCCCGGCCGCCTCGGCCGGCCGGTAATCCACGTCAAATCTCAGGAGACCAATATGCACCTCAATCGCAGGGAACTCGCCGCCATGTCCTTTTCCGCTCTCATGTTTGCAACAGACGAGCGCGCCGAAGCGGCGTCGCCCACAACCGAACCGGCGACCGCTGCCGCCTTCGACCCGCTTGACCTCGTCGATCCCGAGCTGCGCCCGATCCTCGATCACATCCCGCCGCTCGATCTCGGCATGGACACTCTCCAGGCGGTGCGCAGCGCCCAGTTCCCGCCGGCGCTGCCATTGCCGGCGATCCAGCCGCAGGATCGCTTCATCCAGGGCGGGGCCGGTTATCCGCGCCTGCGCGTCGTGGTCCTCGACCCCGCGCCGCGGGCAGCCGGCAAGCCGGCGGTCCTGCACATCCATGGCGGCGGCCTCGTCGTCGGCAAGCCGGAGGTGGCCATTCAGGAGCTGCAGCAGCTTGC
The DNA here is from genome assembly GCF_025628925.2 of Aminobacter sp. NyZ550. Taxonomy (NCBI): domain Bacteria; kingdom Pseudomonadati; phylum Pseudomonadota; class Alphaproteobacteria; order Hyphomicrobiales; family Phyllobacteriaceae; genus Aminobacter; species Aminobacter sp. NyZ550. The sequence goes on along the minus strand of NZ_CP114190.1, from coordinate 4,915,380 downwards.
AGCCGAGCTCGGCGCCGTCATCGTGTCTGTCGACTACCGCCTGGCGCCCGAGCATCCGTTCCCGGCCGGCCTGGATGACGCCTATGCGGCGCTCGAATGGATGCACCATTCGGCCGGCGAACTCGGCATCGACCCGGTCCGCATCGCCTTGCTCGGCGAAAGTGCCGGCGCCGGCCTTGCCGCCGCCGTCTCGCTCCGGGCGCGCGACCGTGACGACCTGCCCATCCGCTTCCAGGCGTTGCGCTACCCGATGCTCGACGACCGTACCGCCTTGCATCAGCCGCCGGCTCATGTCGGCACATTCATCTGGAACTGGCAGTCCAACGCCTTCGGCTGGGCTTCGGTGCTCGGGCGCAAGCCGGTGATGGAGGCCGCCCCCGAGGGCGCGGTGCCGGCGCGGGCAAAAAGCCTGCACGGTCTTCCCGAAACCTGGATTGGCGTCGGTACGCTCGATCTGTTCGCCCGGGAATCGATGGCTTTCGCCGGGCGACTCGTCGAGGCCGGCGTGCCGGTCGAACTGTCGGTCGTGCCGGGCGCCTATCATGGCTTCGACACCATGGTTCCCGAAGCGCGCGTTTCAGCAACCTTCATCGCCGGCTGGAAATCGGCGCTCCGGCGCGCCTTGCAGACCGCCTGATCAGCCCTGACTGCCCACGGCATCCGATGCCGCCGGCTACTCCCGCCGCTCGATGTCCCGGCGCAGGACGATCAGCGTCGTCAGGTCCTGCACGCTCGGATGGGTGGCGATGATGTCGCGCAGCGTGTTCAGCCGGTCGATCGACGGCACCTCGACCTCGACCATCAGGTCGAGCTGTCCGGTCACCGACGACACCCGCCGCACTTCCGAATAACGCGCCAACTGGTCGAGCACTCCGATCGACGGTGTCGAGACCAGCGTCACCATCAGGAAGGCCGACACCAGGCTGCTGTCCATCTGGCCGATATCGGCGCGATAGCCGCGGATGACACCGCTCTTTTCCAGCACAGCGACGCGTTCGCTGGTCGCACTGCGGGAGAGCCCGATGCGCCCGGCAAGCGTCTTCAGCGGGATGCGCGCTTCCTTCGACAGGATCCCCAGAATGTCCCTGTCCTTGGCGTCGAGTTCCTTCATTTCCCGCTTCCGATCTGCGCCGTTAAAGTGCCGGTCCATGCAGTCATAGTGCCGGTGCAACCGGCGCTTTGCCGGATGCCCGATTTTTCGGCCCGTGCCAAGCTCCGTCAACTGCAAATCCGGATAGACCATGACCGACGTGACCCATCCCGCGCCTGCATTCTCCTTTAGCGAGGCCGCCGAGTTGGCGTCGAGCCGGTTTGGCGTGAGTGGGCGCGTCGCAGCCCTCGACAGCGAGCGCGACCAGAACTTCAAGCTCTCGGCCGACGACGGCGCCCAGTGGATTCTCAAAATCATCAATGCCAGCGAGCCGGCCTCCGAAAGCGAATTTCAGGTCGCCTTGCTCGATCATCTCGCGCGCTCGGGCGTCGCCGCTCCCCGCCTCAAGCCGTCCGCCGACGGTGCGGCGCTCTCGGAAGCGACCGGTGCCTCGGGCGAGCGCCATGCGCTGCGGCTGGTGTCCTGGCTGCCGGGCCTGCCGCTGGCCGAAGCGGCGCGCACCCCGAAGCTGCTCGAAAATCTCGGCCGCGCGCTCGGCCGGCTCGACGGCGCGCTGCAGGGCTTCATCCATCCCGGCGCGATCAGGAGCTTCGACTGGGATATCCGCCAGGCCGGCGCCGCGCGCCAACGCCTGCACCATGTTCCCGATGTCGCCGACCGCGCGCTTTTGCGCCGCCTGCTCGACCATTTCGACGTCGCCGTGGCACCCCGTCTCGCCGGCCTGCGTGCCCAGGTCATCCACAATGACGCCAATGACTGGAACGTGCTCGTCGATGAGGACGACCACGACCGGGTTGCCGGCATCATCGATTTCGGCGACGCGCTCCATTCGCCTGTGATCGCCGAAGTCGCGGTCGCCTGCGCCTATTCGATCCTCGATGTCTCGGACCCGATCGGCGCCGCGGCGACCCTGGCCGCCGGCTTCCATGCCGAATATCCGCTGCGCGAGGATGAGCTCGACGTCCTGTTCGATCTCATCGCCATGCGCCTGGTCATTTCGGTCACGATGTCGGCGCAGCGCAAGGAAAAGACCGGCGACAATCCCTATCTCGCCATCTCGGAAGCGCCGGCCTGGCGGCTGCTGCGCCGTCTCGGCGCGATGAACCGTCGTTTCGCCACCGCCATTCTGCGCCACGCCTGCGGTTTCGACGCGACACCAGGCGCCCGCGCTGTCACTGCCTGGATAGAGGCCAACAAAAAGCGCTTCGCGCCTGTGCTCGACCGTCATCCGGCAATCCAGGTCAAGGCGCTGGTGCCTTATGGCGATCCGTCCCATCCGATGACCGTCACCTCCGCCGGCCAGCAGCCTGACAAGGCCACCGCCTGGTGGGATGCCTGGTGCGCCGAACACGGCGTCGAACTCGGCATCGGCCCCTGGGGCGAGGCGCGTACGGTCTATACCTCGGACATTTTCTGGTCGCGCTTCGTCGAGGGCGCCCGCCGGATCCATCATCTCGGCCTCGACCTGTTTTTGCCGGCAGGCACCAGGGTCTACACGCCGCTCGCCGCCACGGTCAAAAGCGTCGAGATCGAAGAAGACCCACTTGGCTATGGCTGCCTGATCGCGCTCGAACATGCCCCTGAGGGCTGCCCGCCCTTCGTCACGCTGTGGGGACATATGGCGCATGAGGCGATGGCGCGGCTGAAGCCGGGCGAGACGCTTGAAGCCGGCGCGCTGGTCGGTGAAATGGGCGCGCCGGCCGAGAACGGCGGCTGGGCGCCGCATCTGCATTTCCAGATCTCGACCGACCCCGATCTCGCCGCCCGCGACATTCTCGGCGTCGGCGAGGCGCGTTATCTCGACGTCTGGGCCGAGCTGTTCCCCGATGCCGCGACGCTTGCCGGCATCCCGCCCGAAACCTTTCACCAGACCGGCCGCACCCGCCCCGAGATCGTCGCCGCGCGGAAAACGTTGCTTTTGCCCAACCTGTCGATCTCCTATTCCGAGCCGATCAAGTTCGTGCGCGGCGAGGGCGCCTGGCTGATCGACGACCGCGGCCGCGCCTATCTCGACTGTTTCAACAATGTCTGCCACCTCGGCCACGCCCATCCCGATGTCGTTGAGGCCATCGTCACCCAGGCGGCAAAACTCAACACCAACACGCGCTACCTGCACGACGCCATCGTCACCTATGCCGAGCGACTGACAGCGACCTTGCCCGAGGGCCTGTCGGTCGCCTCCTTCGCCTGCTCCGGCAGCGAGGCCAATTCGCTCGCGCTGCGCATGTCGCGCACCTTGACCGGCAGCAACGACGCGCTGGTGCTCGACTGGGCTTATCACGGCACCACCCAGGAGCTGATCGACCTCAGCCCCTACAAATACAAGCGCAAGGGCGGCAAGGGCCGGCCGGCCCATGTCTTCGAGGCGACAATTCCCGATAGTTTTCGCGCGCCTGAGGATTGGCCGGTCGAGGAGCATGCAAAACGCTTCGCTGCAAGTATTGCCGAGCAGATCGAGACGATGCGCAGGCAGAACCGTGCACCGGCTTTCTTCATTGCCGAATCCATCCCCAGCGTCGCCGGCCAGGTGTTTCTCCCCGAGGGCTATCTCAAGGAGGTCTACGCCATGGTTCGCGCCGCCGGCGGCTTCTGTATCGCCGACGAGGTGCAGGTCGGCTTCGGCCGTGTCGGCAGCCACTGGTGGGCCTTCGAGACGCAGGGTGTGGTTCCTGACATCGTCACCATGGGCAAGCCGATCGGCAACGGCCATCCGATGTCGGCGCTGGTCACCACGCGTGACATCGCCGACCGCTTCAACAACGGCATGGAGTATTTCAATACCTTCGGTGGCAACCCGGTGTCCTGTGCCGCCGGTCTCGCCGTACTCGACGTCATCGAGCGGGATCGCCTGCGCGACAATGCCGCCGATGTCGGCGCCTATCTCGTCCAGCGCTTCAGGGAGATGCAGCAGCGTCACGAAATCATCGGCGACGTCAGGGGGCAGGGCCTGTTCCTCGGCATCGAGCTGGTCACCGACCGCAGGACCAAGGCGCCGGCAACCGCCTTCGCCCGCAAGGTCAATGACGGGGCGCGGGCGCGCGGCGTTTTGATCGGCACCGAGGGCCCGCACGACAACGTGCTCAAGATGCGCCCGCCGATGATCTTCAGCCGTGCCAATGCCGACCATCTTGTCGGCGTGCTCGAGGAGGCGTTCGCCGCGGCTTCGGTCGAAGGCGCGTAGCTCAAGGCCCGCGCGAAGCTCTCGCGCGGAGGGAATTAACGACAGGGGAATTCACCGACTTCCGGCGCCATCGCGCCGGCGGCAAGCAGAGGCTTTGCCTCAACACCAGAGGGAGGAATACATGAGGAAGACTATTGCCACGGCGCTGCTGCTCGGCTCGGCCGCGATGGCCGTGCCGGCCGCTGCCGACACCTTGGACATCGTCAAGCAGCGCGACAAGCTTACCTGCGGCGTCAGCCAGGGCGTTGCCGGTTTCTCGGCACCCGACGATGCCGGCAAATGGTCCGGCTTCGACATCGACTTCTGCCGCGCCGTGGCTGCCGCCGTGCTCGGCGATCCGGAAAAGGTCAGCTACGTGCCGCTGTCGACCAAGGAGCGCTTCACGGCGCTGCAGTCGGGCGGCGTCGATGTGCTGTCGCGCCAGACCACCTGGACGCTGTCGCGCGATTCCAGCCTCGGCATCCGTTTCGTCGGCACCGCCTATTATGACGGCCAGGGCTTCATGATCCGCAAGGCGCTCGGCGTCGACAGCGCGCTCAAGCTCGACGGCGCCACCGTCTGCACGGAGCAGGGCACGACCACAGAACAGAACGTCGCCGACTATTTCGGTGCTCACAAGATGAAGTACGAGCCGGTGGTCATCGATTCCGCCGACGGTATCATCAAGGCCTTCGACACCGGCCGTTGCGACGTCTACACGACCGATGCCTCGGCACTTTATGCCCAGCGGCTGAAGCTCACCGATCCCGCGGCCTATGTCGTCCTGCCGGAGATCATCTCCAAGGAGCCGCTCGGGCCGGCCGTTCGACAGGGCGACGACAAGTGGTTCAACATCGTGCGCTGGACGCTGTTCGCGCTGCTCGAAGCCGAGGAACTCGGCATCACCAAGGACAATGCCGAAGCCGGCCTGTCCTCGGATAATCCTGCCGTCAAGCGCTTCCTCGGCGCTGAGGGTGACAGCGGCCAGCAACTCGGTCTCGATCCGCGTTGGAGCTACAACATTATCTCCAAGGTCGGCAATTTCGGCGAGATCTTCGAGCGCAATCTCGGCCAGTCGAGCGAGCTCAAGATCGACCGCGGCATCAACGCCTTGTGGAATGCCGGCGGCCTGATGTACGCCCCGCCGGTGCGCTGATACCGTTCCTCCCCGGGGGCGCGCGTCAGCGCGGCCCCATCTCTTCCGATTGGAATTTCCACGTCGCGCGTCAGCGCGGCCCCGCCTTTTCCGCAGGGGTTTTCTGGTCGCGCATCGGCGCGGCCCCGACTATGCTGCCTCGCGAGAGTCCCGGCGCGTTTCGTCGGGCCGCAGCATAGGTGTTTGATGAGTTTAGCCGACCGCGTCCGCGTCAAGGATGTCAAAGTCCTGTCCGATGACTGGTATCTGTTGAAGAAGACGGTCTTCGAGTATCGCCGCAACGACGGCGAATGGCAGCTGCAGAGCCGGGAGACCTACGACCGCGGCAACGGCGCCACCATCCTGCTCTATGATCCCGCTCGCCGCACCGTCGTTCTCGTCAAGCAGTTCCGCTACCCGGCTTTCGTCAGCGGCTACGATGACATGCTGATCGAGACGCCGGCCGGCCTGCTCGACAATGCCGGCCCCGAGGAGCGCATCCGCGCCGAGACCGAGGAAGAAACGGGCTTCCGCGTCCGCGACGTTCGTCGCGTCTTCGAGGCCTTCATGAGCCCCGGCGCCGTCACCGAGCGGATCTATTTCTTCGTCGGCCGCTACGAGCCGGGCGACCGCATCTCCGAAGGCGGCGGCCACGAAGGTGAGGGCGAGGACATCGAGGTGCTGGAGGTCGGCATCGACGAGGCACTCGCCATGATCGCCGACGGCCGCATCTGCGACGCCAAGACCATCATGCTGCTGCAATACGCAGCGCTTCACCTTTTGCGCGGAGCCTAGCGCCGATGTCGACCATCGCCCGGGAGCTTGGCATATCCTTCGGCACGTCGCCGTCAGGACCTCTCAACGCCATCACCGACGTGGCTGGCGTGGCCGTTGGCCACCGCACCATCCGCTCCGGCGACCTCAACACCGGCGTGAGCGCGATCCTGCCCCATGGCGGCAACCTGTACCGCAACAAGGTGCTGGCCGCCTGCGATGTCATCAACGGCTTCGGCAAGAGCGCCGGCCTGATGCAGGTCGACGAGCTCGGCACGATCGAGACGCCGATCCTGCTCACCAACACCTTTGGTGTCGGCACCTGCGCCAACGCGCTGATCCGCGCGGCGGTTCAGGAGAATCCTGACATCGGCCGCGAGACGTCGACGGTCAATCCCGTTGTCATGGAGTGCAATGACGGCCATCTCAGCGACATCCAGGCGCTTGCCGTCTCCGAGGACGATGCCCGCGCAGCCCTTGCGGCAGCTGCGTCCGGACCGGTCGCCGAAGGCAATGTCGGCGCCGGCACAGGCATGAGCTGCTTCGGTTTCAAAGGTGGCATCGGCACTGCCTCGCGCCGGATTGAACTGGCCGGCAGCGCGCATCATGTCGGCGTTTTGGTGCTGACCAATTTCGGCCGCGCCGGCGATCTGATTTTGCCGGATGGACGTCGCCCCGACCCCCGTTCCAAGGCAGAGGCGGAAAAAGGCTCGGTCATCGTCATCCTCGCCACCGACATCGCGCTGGAACACCGACAGCTCAAGCGCGTCGTCCGCCGCTGCGGTGCAGGCTTGGCAAGGCTGGGCGCCTATTGGGGGCATGGCAGCGGCGACATTGCGCTCGGCTTCTCGACTGCCCGGACCTTCGACCATGACGAGCGTGCCGACTTCGTTTCCGTCTCCGCCCTCAACGAAAACCGCATCGACCGCCTGTTCCGCGCAGCAGTCGAAGCAACCGAGGAGGCGGTGGTGAACTCGATGTGTGCAGCCGAGGTCATGCATGGCCGCGCCGGGCATGTCAGGCCGTCGCTGGCGGGTTGGTTGCGAGAGCGAGGTTAGGTCACCTGTGGAGCCGATCAGCCGATCGGGAAGCGCACGCCGTCCATTTGACTACCGTGCCACCAGAAGCGCCGACGTTGCCTGAAATGCCTCCCTACCACGCGGATACATCTGAAACGCCGGTGGCGTCACGCCAGCTGAGGCGAACTCATGGTCCGCTCGGGCGCTTGGCGTTGATCAACGTAGAGAGCTATTTCGGCGATCGAGAACCTGCCTCTTCGTCGGCAAGGAACGGGTCGATAGGCGTGAAAAGAATCTGTGCGGCGCGTTCTAGCGTGCCGCCCGTTAGGATGAAGTGATCCCTAATCTCGACCAACCGCTCTCTCGGATAGTGAACGGTCTTGATGCTACGATCTTTGAAGAGGGCGGTGCTATCCCTTCTGACTGGCTTACCAGATGCGACGTTGGCGTTTCCTTTGCGAACGTGCCACGCAAGCAGGTCTGCGGCCTGTCCGGGATATGAAGCGTCCTTGTCAAAGAATGAGTGGCTGATTACTGGCGGGCGCCCTTTGTTCCGCCAGACGGCCTCATCTTGGATTGCGAACTGGAGCAGATCGTTTGCTCTGGATTGCGTCTTGTAGCCTTGCTCGAAAGAGAGCGATAGAGATTGTTGTGGCCTGTTTGTGATGCACCATTTGGACACTTGAAGTAAGGCGCTCCACAGTAGGAAGCTGTACGCGTCGCAGCCGAAGCCGCCGTCCTCCAAAATCTCGCGGTACTCCTCCTGCAACACCACATACGCTGCGCCGTGCAGAGGGTGCTTTCGGGCAATAGCAATCGCACCCTTTGCGGCCTCAATGCGTTCTGGCTTGGTGAGGTGAGAGAATACATTTTCAGGCGATAGCGGATCGTCCGCATTGCACTCCGTCATGTGGAAGTAGGGCAGTCGGTAGGTTTCGAGCAGCTTCGCCCATTCGTCTTCTAAGCCGCGAAGTCCGTCCTCCTCGAAGATGTAACCTGCCACGGTTAGCACTCCGTGGCCGACCTTCTGTTCAGCGCTCTCGTCAAAATAGGCGTGGATCAAGACAGTCAGACCTTCTCCGCCCGCAGCCGGAAGATCGGCAACTGGTCTCTGTTGGGCTTAGATGTTAGCCCGGCAACGGCTGCCGCGCCAAGCGCCAGAACTCTTCAGGTTCTTCGAGCAGATGTGTGAGCCCGACACGCTCGAAGGCGAGTGCTGCCTGCTCGGCGGCATCGGCGAGAATGTCGTCTGCGTCGAGATGGTCGGTCTTGCGGCCGCGCATCAGGACCTTGCCGTTGACGATGACGGTGTCGACGTCGGCGGCATTGGCGAAGTGGGCGATGCGCGTCACCGGCATGACGGGCGGATAGAGATGCGGCTTGCGCATGTCGACCAAAACGATGTCGGCCTTCTTGCCAGGCTCCAGCGAGCCCAATTCCTTCTCCAGCCCGAGCGCCCTGGCGGCGTCGATCGTCGCCATTTCGATCGTCTTGCCGGGCGGCAGATAGGCCGGGTCGCGGAAGTGGCGGCGGTGGTAGTGCATGCATTGCGCCATGTGGCGGAACATGTCGTAGCCGCGGTCGGGGGCGGCCGCGTCAGAGCCGAGGCAGACATTGATGCCGGCCTCGATCAATTCAGGCACCGGGCAGCGACCATAGACCGACATGATGGCGCTCGGATTGTGGATGATCGACGCACCGGTCTCCTTCAGTGCCGCAAAATCTTCCTCGGTGAGGTCGACGCTGTGACCCAGCAGCGCGAACTCACCGAGGACACCAAGATCGCGCGCCAGCGCGATCGACCCGTCGCGATGGCCGTCCTGGGTGAACAGCACGCCCTTGCGACGGCGTAGATCCATGATTGCTTCGCCCATCTCGACGACCTGCCGGCGGGCATCGGCATCCGCCAGTTGGGCGGCGTAATAGACCGGCATGACCAGGCACACGCCGGTGCCGCGGTCGAGCAGGTCGTTCCAGCGGTCGATCAGGATTTCGCTGACTTCGAGCTGGCGCTCGAAGCTGACGGACACGTCCCTTGCCTCTCCGCTCTGCGAAAACTGGTGATAGGTCCTGGGGAAGGGCGGCCGGCCGGGGCCGACCGCCATGAAGGTGCGCAGCCCGGATTCGGCGGTCGCACCGCAATGCGCGTCGCCATAGATGGGATCGTCGGTGCGGTAGATATCGGCGCCGCCGCCGAGCAGCGTCATGCCAGTGGTGATGCCGCCGCGCAGGCGTTCGAGCTGGGTCATGCGCGCCTCGGCACGCCAGAAGGCCGGGGTCGAACCGCGCGCATAGATTTCCTCGCAGGCGTCGAACCATGTGTCGAGGCCGGCGCCCGCATTGCGCACCAGTCCGTGGCCGGCATGTGAATGGCTGTCGATCAGTCCAGGCATCGCCACCATGCCGTTACAGTCCATGACTTCCCTTGCGCCGGCAGGCTCGGCTTCGCCGTCGCCGCCGATGGCGCTGATGCGGTCGCCTGTAACCGCGATCCAGGCGCGGTCGATTACTCGGCGTTGCGGGTCGACGGTGATCGCCGTCACGTTACGGACGAGGATGTCAGGCTGCGTCATGTCACTGCTTTCCAATGTCGGCGGGCGATATTGCCTGGTCGCGGAAGCTCCGGGCCAGATGTCCGCAAGCCATGCTCAAACCGGGGCTACAGTCCCAGAATGTCTTCCAGGTCGCGCGCGACCACACGTTCGCTTTCGAGATCGAGCTGGTTTTCGATATGGGCGAGGTGGTGGTGCATGACGGCAAGTGCCGCCTTGGCGTTGCGCGCGGTGATGCTCTGTACGATCGCCGCATGCTCGTCCGGGCCGCAGTTCTGGATTTCCTTCTGCTGGTACATCGCCATGATCAGCGACGTCCGCGAAACCAGGTCGCGCAGCAGGGTGGCGAGGATCTGCGATTGCGCCAGCTCGGCGATCAGCATGTGGAACGCGCCCGAAAGCCTGATCGCGCCGGCGAGGTCGCCGCCCTGGTGGGCCTTGCGTTCCTGGTCGACATGTTCGCCCAGCCGGGCGATGCCGGCGGCGTCGATGGTGGCGCACAGCCGCTCGACCAGCCGCTCCTCGATCGTGCGGCGGGCGAAGAACACGTCGCGCGCTTCCTCGATCGACGGTTTCGATACGAAGGCGCCGCGATTGGGAACCAGTGTGATCAGGCCGTCGCGGGCGAGGTTCTGCAGCACATGGCGGATGCGCGCCCGGCTGGCACCGAAGATGTCGGCAAGCTGTTCTTCTTTCAGCCGCGTGCCGGGGCCGATCTGCCGCTCGGCAATGGCGCTCCAGATCTTCTCGTAGATTTCCTGGTCGGTGGCATGCCGCATGCGTGCGTCAGCGTCCATCCAATCCTCCTCCCACTCGTCCCGAAATGCAGCTTCAGCCTATTCAAACCTAAATGGAAGCTAAGTCAACAAATCTGTCGACGTAATTGTTGACAATAATTGGATACGATGTCAGCGTGAGATGGAATGAGCACGAAAGTACCCCCGAAAGCGCTCCCGACAGCGCCGATGTAACATGGCAGGGCCACCGTCCCAGCCATAAGGCGCCGGCGCTTCGGGTGTATGATGGTGACATCGGCGCCTCCGACCATGTGGTTGGGGAAGGGCTTGGCAGCGAGCCGTCCATCCGCTGCGGAATGCGGTCCGAAGGAGAAAGAATGGATTTCGATTTCGCCGAGCTGCCCGAGATGGACCGCTACCGGCTGCTCACCAATTTTGTCGGGCCTCGTCCCATCGCTCTCGTCACCACCATCGACGAGCATGGCTGCAACAATGCCGCGCCGATGAGCTTCTTCAACGTCTTCTCGCATGAGCCGCCACTGCTCATCCTCGGCATGCAGACCCGCCCCGACGGCACCGCCAAGGATACGGTCGCCAACATCCGTCGCTCCGGTGAGTTCGTCGTCCACATGGTCGACATGGCGATTGCCAACGAGATGATCGTCACCGGCATCAACTTCCCCGCCGACGTCGACGAGATCGAGCTTGCCGGCATGACCAGCACGCCGTCGAAAAAGATCGCTGCCCCGCGTATTGTGGAATCACCCTGCGCCATGGAGTGCCGGGTGTCGCAGATCCTCGATTATGGCCGCCGCACCATCGTCATTGGCGAGGTCGTGCAGATGTATGTCCGCGATGACTGCCTCGACGAGCGCGGCCGCTATGTCCGGCCTGAAATCTACCAGCCGATCGCGCGTCTCCATGCAGACAACTACATAGTGGCCGCCGACCAGTTCGTGCTCAAGCGCCCGGCCGAGCTTTTTCCTCATGAGGAAGCGGCAGCCAGTGCCGCCCCAAAGTCAGAAAAGGTCAACGGCTGAAGCTAGCGCAATTCCAGGAAAAGTGTGCAGCGGTTTTCCGTCCGGAATTGCGCAAAAACAAGAAGATAGAGAGGTTCCGCGATTCGAAGAAAAGCGGAAGCGCCCTATCGACTGTGTCGGCCTAGCCGCTCCACCGCAAGGCGTAAGCCCCCGACGACCTTGCACGGAAAGGGCGCTCGTTTCGGGCGCCTTTTCTGTTTGGCGCGTGTCAGTCCTCCGCCGCCGCGCCGATGTTCTTGCTCAGCACGCTCAGCACGCGTGTTGCGCATTCGATGTCGGCGTCATCGACGCCCGTCAGCACCAGGCTGCGCAGTTCGGCCACGTCGGCGAACATGCTGTCGGCCTCGCGCCGTGCCGTCGGCGTCAGGAATATGCGCTTGGTGCGGCGGTCGCCATCGGTGGTGCAGCGCACCACCAGCCCCTTCTTCTCCAGCCCGTCGATGAGGCCGACCAGAGAGGGCTGCTCGATCTGCATCTGCTCGGCCAGGTCGGCCTGCGTCTTGCCCTCGCATTTGGCGATCTGCATCATCAGCCGGGCGCGCGCCAGCGTCAGCCCGCGCTCCTTCACCCGGGCGTCGAACATCGTCCTGAGCTTGCGGTTGACCTTCAGCAATTCGTCGAAAAAGGCGCTCTTCAGCTCGGCGCTGCTCATCTCGTCCCCCGATTTTGTTCTTTTGGTTATCATTAGATAGCTACGTAATTCGCTGCAATATCTCCGGCAAGAACCCTCCTCCTAGTCCCTTCGGACGAGGTCGCCGCCTTCATCCCAAGTGGTAATGTCCGTTCTCGCCGGATGGAGCGGCACAGCCAGCGACGGAGGAGGGGACATGGTCCTGCGCAATCTGGCAAAGCTCGACCTCAACCTGCTGCATGTCTTCGAAGCCGTCTACGGCGAGGCGAGCATCACCCGTGCTGCCGAGACGCTCAACGTTACCCAGCCCGCCGTCTCCAACAGCCTCGCGCGTTTGCGCGACATTTTCGGCGACCAGCTTTTCGTCCGCGCCCGGCAAGGCATCGCGCCGACGCCGCTTGCCGAAACGCTGATCAGCCCCGTCCGCGAAGCGCTCACCGCGCTCGACCGCACGCTCGCACGGCATGAGCGCTTCGACCCGCTCGCCTCCGAGCGCATCGTCTCCTTCAGCATGAGCGACTATGCCGAGGCGGTCGTGCTGGCGCCGTTTGTCGGCGAGTTGAACCGGCTGGGCTCGAGGCTGACGGTGCGCAACCGCTTCCTTGCCGAGCGTGACCTGTTTCCCGGCCTGGCCTCGGGCGAGATCGACTTCGCCGTCGAGTCGCATCCGCTGGCCGAGGATGGTTTCGGCCAACGCCTGCTGTTCAGTGACGAATTCGTCTGTGTCATGCGCCGGGGCCATCCGGCGGCGACCGAACCCTTCACCATCGAGCGCTACATGGCGCTCAGCCACCTGCACATCTCCAATCGCCCGCGCTTTGCCAATCTGGTCGACGGCGCGCTGGCCCGGATGAAGTTGAAGCGGCAGGTGGCGGTGCATCTCGAACATTGCCTGGCCGCTGCCGCCATCCTGTCGCGCAGCGACCTCTGCCTCACCATTCCGACCTCCTTCGTCCGGCACTTCCTGCCCGAAGATGATTTCGTTGCGCTGCCCCGGCCTTTCCGCATGCCGCCGCTTCAGACCTGGCTCTACTGGCACCCGGCCTCTGAAGGCAGCCCGGCGCATGATTGGGTTCGCGGCGTGCTCGACGAGTGTTTCCCGCCGCCGGAGCGGGCGCAGGATCACTCAGGCTGATGTCGGTCATTCGGATTGGCAATTTGCCCGGGCAAACACCGCCGACCTATAACTTGAGCCAACAGCTGAGATCGAAAACCTGTCGCTGGGGCGATGGCCGCGAGGCTGTCGCCGGGAGGATGGCGCATGCGTGCTGCGGCAAGCATCGAGGAGATTGTTGAGCGTGGGCTTTGCACCGGCTGCGGCGCTTGCGCGAGCCTGCTCGGAGGCGACGCCCTGCGCATGGATATGTCGCCTGAAGGTTTCATGCGGCCGCGGGGCCAGCGCCCGCTCGACAAGACAGAGCAGCAGCTGGTGCTGCAGGTCTGCGCCGGGCGTGCGCAGCAGGGTGCTTCACCTCCCGAGGCCAAGCCGCACCGCATTTTCGGCGCGATGCTGCATCTCGCCAAGGGCCATGCGACCGACAAGGAGATTCGCTTCAGGAGCGCCACCGGCGGCGTGCTCACCGCGCTCGCGGTCTATCTGGTCGAAAGCGGCGAGGTCGACGGCGTGTTGCAGACCGGCGTCGCAAGCGACAACCCGCTGCACAACGTACCGAGGTTCAACACCACGCGCGAGCAGATCGTTGCCTCTTCGGGCTCCCGCTACGGGCCGTCGGCGCCGCTGAAGGACATCGCAGCGCTGCTCGACAGCGGCCGCCGCTTCGCCTTCGTCGGCAAGCCCTGCGACGTCGCCACCTTGCGCAACCTGGCGCTTGTCGATCCGCGCGTCGACCTGCAGATCCCCTACATGCTGGCGATGGTCTGCGGCGGCAATCCCAGCATTGCCGCCACCTACAACATCGTCAGGCGCTTCGGCGAGGATCACCGCGATGTCGAGGAGTTTCGCTATCGCGGCCATGGCTGGCCGGGGCCGACCTACCTGCGCACGCGACAGGGCAGGGAACATAGCCAGAGCTATGACGAGACCTGGTTCTCGAACCTCACCTATGAGCTGATGTTCCGCTGCAAGATCTGCGCCGACGGCACAGGCGAGCACGCCGACGTCGTCGCCGGCGACTGCTGGGTCATGGAGGATGGCAAGCCGAGCCATCGCGAGGCCGGCGACGGCTGGAACATGCACATCGCCCGCACCGAACGCGGCCGGCAACTGATCGAGGATGCGGTCGTCGCCGGCTACATTCATGAGGAGGCGTTCTCCGTTGCCGAGCTTGAGGCCATGCATGACGACCACGGCACCAAGAAGCGCTCGGTGCTGTGGCGGATCGCCGGTCTCGCTTTGACCGGCCAGCCTTTTCCTGATCATGGCGCGCTGCGCGTGGTGCAATCAGGCCTTGCCGCCGACTGGCGCGAACGTTGGGCTGCCTTTCGCGGCACGCTCGCCCGCTCGCTCAAGCGACGCAACCGCGAGAGCCCGATCACCTCGGGGACCTTTGTCCCCGACACTCCGGTTATCTCGGGGACCTTTGTCCCCGACACCAAGACAAGCTGACGACAATCACCAAGGAGGAAACAATGTCTGTCGATCATTTGCGCGCCAAGCTCTCGGGTTCCGGCCCGGCCCTGTTCTTCCCCGACCCCGAAGTGCCGGCGATCTTCAACTTCGACCAAGGACTGGCAGCGCCCGAGACCTTCCCGACCGAGGACCTCGTCCGTCTCGCCCGCAAGGCGCTCGACGAGCATGGCGCCAAGGTGCTCGATTATTTCGACCCGGCCACCGGCTATGAGGAGCTGGTCTTCGGCTTCAAGGGCCTGCGCAAGGAGATCGCTGACCGCATCGAGCGCACCCAGGGCAAGCAGCTCGGCACGCTTGGCGTCATCCTGACCTCGGGGTCGGTGCAGGGCATCGCCCTTGCCGCCAATGGCTACGTCAATCCGGGCGACGTCGTCGTCGCCGAGGCGGCGTCCTTCCCCTATGCGTTGCGCTTCATGCAGATGGCCGGCGGCGACCTGCGCACAGTGCCGGTCGACGACCACGGCATGGACATCGACAAGCTCGAAGCCTTGCTGAAAAAAGTCAAAGCCGAGGGCAAGAAGGTCAAGGTCGTCTACACCATCCCGACCTTCCAGACGCCAACCTGCACCGAGATGTCGGTGCCGCGCCGCAAGCAACTGCTCAAGCTCGCCAGCGAACATGACTTTCTCATCATCGAGGACAATGTCTATGGCGACCTGCGTTTCGCCGGCGAGGAGTTGCCGACGCTGCTCAGCCTCGACACCGACGAGCGCGTCATCCAGTGCGGCAGCTTCTCCAAGATCGTCGCTCCCGCACTGCGGCTCGGCTGGATCGCCGGCCCGGCCGCGGCCATCGAACCCATCGCCGCCGTGCGCCAGGATCTCGGCGTCGGTCAGTGGCATGCCCGCGTCATGACCTCCTATATCTCGGAAGGCCTGCTCGACGAGCATATCGCCGAGGTCAACAAGGTTTACAAAAGCAAGGCCGAGACGGCAGCGCGCGCCGTGCGCGACCATTGCGGCAACTACGTCACCTTCCGCATGCCGCAGGGCTCGTTCTATCTCTGGCTCGAAATCGACGAGCGCGTCGACTGGCAGCGCGCCGCCGAGCTTTCGGCGAGGGAAGGCATCTTCTTCCGCCCCGGCGAACGTTTCATGGGCGAAAGCGACGGCCGCCAGTTCCTGCGCCTTGCCTACAGCCATGTCAGCGAAGACATCATCGAGCGCGGCATCAAGAAGCTCGGCGAGATCCTCAGCGCTTGCGCCCGGGTTCCGGCATGACGCTTTCTGTTCGCACGATCGCGGGGGGATTTGTCTATCCCGAATGCCCCCGCTGGCATGACGGCCAGTTGTGGTTCGCCGACCAGCATGACGGCCTCGTCCACGTCCTGGATGCCGCCGGAATCAGGTGCGACAGCTTCGCCGTTCCCGGCGGCCCATCCGGTATGGGCTGGCTGCCGGACGGCGACCTGCTCGTCGTCTCGATGAACGGCCGCAAGCTGTTCCGACGGCTTGGCGACCGCAAACTCGTGCTTCATGCCGATCTCGCCGCCGTCCACCCGTTCCATTCCAACGACATGGTCGTCGACGGTGAAGGCCGCGCCTATGTCGGCAACATCGGCTTCGACTTCTACGCCGGCCAGCCGCCGGCGCCGACGGTGCTGGCCGCTGTCGCGCCGGATGGCTCCATCAGTGTTGCCGCGGACGGCCTGATGTGCCCCAACGGTGCGGTGATTTCACCTGACGGTCGCACGCTCGTCATCGCCGAGTCTATGGCCGCCCGTCTCACCGCCTTCGACATGTCAGCCGACGGCAGCCTGTCCAACCGCCGGCTGTTCGCTGCGATCGACGGCCATGTGCCCGACGGCATCTGCCTCGACGCCGAGGGGCACATCTGGGCTGCATCGCCTTACGAAAAGATGGTGCTGCGCATCAGTCCGGCTGGCGAGATCGTTGAGCGGGTCGTCATCCCTGATGCCAACCCCTATGCCTGCATGCTCGGTGGGGCCGACGGTCGCGACCTCTACATCTGTATTGCCCCGCACCACGACCCTGAGATGACGGTGAAGCTGAGGGGAGGGCGCATCGATGTCGTCCGCGCGCCAGCATCGGGAGCCGGACGGCCATGAACAATGTTGAACGTTTCAATCCACCCGGCATGGCCTTCCCCGGCATGAGCCAGGCCGTCGGCTGCGGCGACTTCGTGCTGGTCTCCGGGCAGGTGGCGCTGAAGGACAAGCAGATCATCGCGGTCGGCGACCCCACCGGGCAGACCGAGCAGGTGTTCCGCAACATCGAGGCTGTGCTGGCCGAGGCGGGGCTGACGCTCGCCCATGTCGTCTCGCTGCGCTGCTACCTGACCAGTGCCGAAGCCTACCAGGCCTATGCCGTGGTCAAGAACCGCATCTTCACCGACAATCCGCCGGCCGCCTCCGCCATGGTCGTCACCGCGCTCGTCCTGCCCGAGATCATGGTCGAGGTCGAGGCGGTCGCCTGGCGCCACGCGCTTGCCAAAGCTGTCGAGGTGTAGAACCTAGCCGGACCTGAAACTGGCCGAGTCGGGTCCGCCCGGCCGGCCGCGCTTGTGGAGGCCCGGTCTTGTCGATCAAAATGTACGGCATCAAGAACTGCGACACGATCAAGAAGGCCCGGACCTGGCTCGAAGGTCACGGCGTCGCCTACGACTTCCATGATTACAAGGCCGCGGGCATCGACCGCAAAAGCCTGGAAAGCTGGGTCAAGGAGTTCGGCTGGGAAACGGTGCTCAACCGCGCCGGCACCACCTTCAAGAAGCTGCCCGACACTGAGAAGGAAAGCCTCGACGCCGACAAGGCGATCGCCCTGATGCTCGCTCAACCCTCGATGATCAAGCGCCCGATGCTCGACCTCGGCAACCGCCGCCTCGTTGGTTTCAAGCCGGAGGCCTACGAGGCCGCATTCCCTGGATAACGGCGCCTGGCGCGGCCTCGCTCAGCCGGCCCGTGTGCCGAACCGCGCCATGGTTGTCGCCACCTCTTCGCGCAGCCATGTCGTGAAATCGCGCACCTTGCGGCCCGGGCGGTCCATTTTAGAGCTGACCAGATAATAGCCGAGCCCGCTGGCAACCGTGATGCCGAAGGGGGCTACCAGTCGCCCGTCGGCCAGCGCGTCGGCCGACAGCAGCTGCCAGGCCAGCGCCACGCCCTGTCCGCCCACCGCCGCGTCGATGCCGAGGATCGGGTCGGTGAAGGACGGTCCCGCGCGCTGCACCGGGAATGGTTTTTCGAGCCCCGCCGCCTCGAACCAGCGCTCCCAGCTGATCATCGTGCTCTCGTCGGCGATGACCGGCAGATGCGCGAGATCGGCCGGCTTGCCGAGTTTCGCGGCAAGCGCCGGCGCGCAGACCGGAAACACCTCCTGCGCCAGCAACAGCTCAGCCCGCACGCCGGGCCACGTGCCGTCGCCCATGCGGATCGCCAGGTCGACGTCGGAATGGTCGAGATCGACCAGCCCGGTCGAGGCGTCGATCCTGAGCTTGATTTCGGGATGGCGCTGGTTGAAGCGGTTGAGCCGCGGCACCAGGAAGCGCGAGGCGAATGCGGGTGCCACCGACACCACCAGCACGTTGCTTGCCGTCTCGTCGGCCAGCGCCACGGCGCGCGCCAGTTCCTGAAAGCCGGTCGTCAGCCGCGCACAAAACTCCGCTCCGAAGGCCGTCAGCGCCAGTCCCGTGCCGGTGCGTTGGAAGATGGCGCGGCCCAGTTGCGCCTCGGTACGGCCGATCTGCTGGCTGACCGCGCTGGCCGACACACCGAGTTCCTCTGCCGCCTTGACCAGCGAGCCGCAGCGCGCGACGCTCTCCACCGCGCGGAGCCCGTTCAGATGAACGCGATTGAGTGCCTGACTTGAGATTTTCTAAACTCCGCCTGCGGCAATCTTGATTGAAGAGTGAGCGTTTGTAGCGAAAATAGTGCGAAAGGATCAACGCTTTCAGGAGAAGTCAGATGAAGATTTTCTCAAGCCTCGCCACCCTGCTGCAAGGCCAGCACGATATCAATCGCATCGACAGCGAGCGTTTCCTTGCCTGGCTGCGCGATCCGCTCTCCCATCCCGACATCGCCCGCATGGATGAGCGCGAGCTCGCCGACCTGCCGCTCGGCCGCGGTTTCCGCCCTGCGCTGCCAGTGCCCGGCGAGTGCCGCGTCTAGAGTAGGAACAGGGCGTGGCCGAGTACGCCGAGCGCGGCCGCGCCAAGGGTCAGCACGCTGAGCCCGAACCCCACCGCCCGCTGCCACTGCGCCGCCTCGGCATGGCTGAAATGCCAGGCATGCAGCGTGCGGCCGACGGGGAAGCCGGCACCCAGCAGATGGATCGCCAGGACGGGCGCGCCGAGCGCTGCCGCAAATCCCAGCAGCACCAGCATCACGGGGATGTTCTCGATGGCGTTGGCATGGCCGCGCATCGTACGGCGGAGATGCGCCACCCCGCCGTCGCCGATCACCACCATGTGCCTGCGCCGCACCAGCGCGGTTGCCATGGTCAGCCACAGCAATATCTGCGCGTTCAGGCCCGCATAGAGGCCGGCTGCGGCAAGGGCTGACTGGTTCATACGCTCCCCGAACTGTCTAGATGACCAAACTGTAATATTCCGGTGCGGAAAATCGCCACGATCCGGCTCGCATTGCAACAGGTGGTCGCCGCAGGGGATTCCCTTGTGCCACGAAGTGTGACTTCATGCGGCCAACAGGCAATGCCCCCGTCTCCGAAAGGAACCCGGAACCGTGTTCATATCGTTCTTCCCGCAGCCGAAGCTGTTCTTCACCTCGGCTGCGGCCTGGAGCCTGGTGCTTGTGCTGTTCTGGTTCTTCGGCGGGGCGCAGCTGGGCGCCGTATTCGGCCTGCCTCCGGCGGCGCCGGGCACGCCACCCATCATCGGCATCACGGTGTTCCTGTCGGCACCGTTCATCTGGTTCTACATCTACTATGTCGCCGGCGTCCTGCTCTTTTATGCCTTCTGGCGCTGGTATTCGCCCCATCCCTGGCAGCAATGGTCGATCCTCGTCACCTCGGTCATCCTGTTCCTGATCTACTTCAACGTTCAGGTCAGCGTCGCCGTGAACAACTGGTACGGCCCGTTCTTCGATTACGTCCAGGGCCTGATGGGCGGCACCACCAACTCGACCAATGCCGAGTTCTATGCCGGCGCGGCCAGCTTTGCATGGCTGGCGCTGATCGGCATGAACGTTTCGGTCGTCAACGCCTATGTCGTGCAGCACTGGATCTTCCGCTGGCGCACCGCCATGAACGACTATTTCATGCAGAACTGGAGCAAGCTGCGCCACATCGAAGGCGCCTCGCAGCGTATTCAGGAAGACACCATGCGTTTCGCCCAGATCATGGAAGACCTGGGGTCCAGCTTCGTTGCGTCGATCATGACGCTGATCGCCTTCCTGCCTGTTCTGATCGAGTTGCAGAAGCACATCACCGAGCTGCCGATCATCGGCGCTGTCCCGCAGCCGCTCATCCTCGCCGCGATCGGCTGGTGTTTGCTCGGCACGCTGTCGGTCATGCTCGCCGGTGTGAAGCTGCCTGGCCTGCAATTCCGCAACCAGCGCGTCGAGGCTGCCTACCGCAAGGAGCTTGTCTATGGCGAGGACCATGCCGACCGTGCCCAGCCGGCGACCACCACCGAGCTTTTCACCAATGTGCGCAAGAACTACTTCCGGCTCTACGCCCACTACATCTACTTCAACGTCGTCCGCTACACCTACCTGCAGGCCGACAACATCTTCTCCTTCATCATCCTCGGGCCGTCGATCGTCGCGCACAAGATCACATTGGGCCCGATGAACCAGATCTCGAATGCCTTCGGCCGCGTGACCGGATCGCTGCAGTTCCTGCTCAATTCCTGGTCGACGATCGTCGAGCTGCAGTCCGTGCACAAGCGCCTGCGCGCTTTCGAGGCGACGCTGTCGGGTGAAGCGCTGCCCGATATCGACCAGCGTTATCTCGATCGGAAGAAGACAGGGGCCGAGCCGGAGAGTGAGCCGGCCTGAGCGAAGAAGGCCGGCTTTCGGGGTGCGATCTGCTGCCGGCACGGACTGGGTCGAGGGACAGGGCAAGATGCTGAGGGTGCGAGTTCTGCACCCTCTCGTTGCCATGCCGTGACGCTGACGACACCCGGACGGTGCAGGATTTGTCCCTCATTAAAGGCGAGCCGTGAGGGGCGGCGTGGGGACATCTCATCCCAAGACGACAATCTTACCCGCCCGCCTGCACCGGCGCCGTGTCCTTCCGCATCCCGACATAGTCGGCATAGCTGATGCACTCGACATCCGCCTTCACGCACACCTCGCCGGCGAAGCGCTCCAGCGCGCGCCAGTAGGCGCCGTCGTTCATCAGCGTGAAGTGAAACCCGATCTGCAGCGGAACGCGCCCGCCCGCATATTGGCCGTCGAAGGCCCGGCGGAACGCGTCATAGGCGCGGCTTTCGTATTTTGCCGCTTCAGCGGGCTTGTCGACGCCGCCGGAGTGACGGACGAACAGATTGTAATCCATCGCGATGATGCGACGCTCCGAGGGCCCTTCGGGAATCTGCGGCAGGGCAAAGTCGAGCATCGTTCCGTCGAGCCTGGGTTCTTCCGGTCCGCGCGATACGCCGCTGGCATTGTAGGCAAAACCCTTGTCGCGCAGCGCCGCCGTCAGCCACTTGCTGTCGGAGAGGTAAGGCGCGCGAAACCCTTTCACCGATGCGGCGATCCTGGCCCAGCCCTCCGGCTCGGGTGAGATGCCGTTGATCTTGTAGGCATTGCGCATGATGGTCGAAAAGGCGTCGAACTCCTTTGTCCATTCAGCCTTGCTCCACTTGCCGCCGTCGAAATGGCCGCAGGCGTGGCTGGCGATGTCGTGACCCTCTGATGCGGCGAGGTTGATCTGCCCGAGGCGGTCGACGACCTCCTGTCTGGTCATGGCGAAGCCGACATTCGACTTGCCGGCCGATCGCCCCGGCGCCTGGTAATTGCTGCGCGTTTCGCGCGACAACAGGAACACGCAGGACAGGAAATAGGTGAAGCGCGCGCCCGTCCGCGCCGCCAGCTCCCGGCTGCGCTGCCATTGCGCCAGATCATGCGCGCCATCGAACGAGATCAGCACGATCTGCGGCTTCTTGACGTCCTCGACCTTCGGCGTCGGCCCGGCCATCGCTGATGACGCGAGCAGGGACGCGGATACGAGGGCACAGGCTTGGAGCGCTTTGGTCATGTCGGACTTCGATGCGATTTCGGGAGGCTTGTTCGGTATCGGGGCGAGATCAGCCGGTAGGGCCGAAATGTGGCACGGATGCGTCCCGTAGCCTATGCGTCCATTTGGGCTACACGGTCATGAGGCTGCTTGGCTTTGTGTTGCCATGCCGTCATCACTGCTCAACTTCCGCCTCACCATCCTTCGCACCCCCCTCTGCCCTGCCGGGCATCTCCCCCGCAAGGAGGGAGATTAGTCTCGTCGCCGCCTCGCCCAATCGCCATCACTGCCGTACTTCCCTTGCAACGCCGCAGAATGTGCACCGCCAGCGGAGCGACTAATCTCCCTCCTTGTGGGGGAGATGGCCGGCAGGCCAGAGGGGGGTGCGAAGGAGCATGACGTCAAAGGTTGACTTCGTAAGGCACGACCGGCTCTCACTGCACGCGGAACCCGTAGGAACCGAATTTCCGCCCCGCCCCCTTCCATGGCGGCGAAATTCCGTTAAAACGCAGGCTCAAACGGCCCCGAGGGGCAGAGGTGATTGGATAGCATGTCGGACGACAGTTTCTTTCGTGAAGTGAACGAGGAAATTCGCCAGGATAAGGCGAAGGCCCTGTGGGACCGCTATGGCCCCGCAGCCATCGTCATCGCCGTGCTGATCGTCATCGGCACCGGCCTGTTCGTGGCCTGGGAATACTGGGTCGAGACCAAGGCCAACAGCTCCGGCGACCGCTTTTCGCAGGCGCTGACGCTCGCCAATTCCGGCAAGGCCGACGAGGCGCTTGCCGCATTCGATGCGCTCGAAAAGGACGGCTACGGCGCCTATCCACTGCTCGCCCGCATGCGTGCCGCCACCGTCCAGGCCAACAAGGGGGACTTCAAGGCGGCCATTGCCGGCTTCGACGAAGTGGCTGCCGACAGCTCGATCCCCAATGTCATTCGTGATGTCGCCCGCCTGCGCGCGGCACTGCTGCTCGTCGACAACGGCAGCTATGCCGATGTCTCCGGCCGCGTCGAAGCGCTGACCAACGACACCAACCCGCTGCGCCATTCGGCCCGCGAGGCGCTCGGCCTTGCCGCCTGGAAGGAAGGCAAGCTCGCCGACGCGCTCAAGCTGTTCGAGCAGATTTCCTCCGACGAAGGCGCGCCGCGCAATGCGCGTCAGCGCTCCAACCTCCTGGCCGAACTGATCCGCGGTTCCGGCAACGCGTCGTGATGCGGGCCCGATGGCTTTCAAGATCGCGATAATCGGCCGGCCCAACGTCGGCAAATCCACCCTTTTCAACCGCCTGGTTGGAAAGAAGATCGCCCTTGTCGACGACACGCCCGGCGTGACGCGCGACCGCCGTGTGCATGCGGCCAAGCTCTACGATCTCGTCTTCGACGTCATCGACACGGCCGGCTTCGAGGATGCGGGTGCGGCAACCCTCCAGGGCCGCATGCGGGCGCAGACCGAGATCGCCATCAAGGAAGCCGATCTCATCTTCTTCATGGTCGACGCAAAGGCGGGTCTCACGCCAGACGACCGTACCTTCGTTGAGATCGTGCGCCGTTCCGGCAAGCCGGTGGTGCTCGTCGCCAACAAATCCGAGGCGCGCGGTGCCCAGGGCGGCGCGCTCGAAGCGTGGGAGCTCGGCATCGGCGAACCGGTGCAGATCTCGGCCGAGCATGGTCTTGGCATGCCCGACCTGCGCGACGCCGTCGTCGAAGCCCTCGGCAAGGACGTCGTTTTCGCCGATGACGAGGACGAGACCGGCGACGTCGCCGAAAGCGACGTGCTGATCGGCGAGGACATCGCCGATCCTGACGCCGAGGAGGCGCCCGCCTATGACGAGACCAAGCCGCTGCGCATCGCCGTCGTCGGCCGGCCCAATGCCGGCAAGTCTACGCTGATCAATGCGCTGATCGGCGAGGAACGCCTGCTCACCGGGCCCGAGGCCGGCATCACCCGCGATTCGATCTCGGTCGACTGGGACTGGCAGGGTCGCAGCATCAAGATGTTCGATACGGCCGGCATGCGCCGCAAGGCCAAGGTCCAGGAAAAGCTCGAGAAGCTGTCGGTGCAGGACGGCCTACGCGCCATCCGCTTTGCCGAGATCGTCATCATCGTGCTCGATGCGACGATTCCGTTCGAGAAGCAGGACCTGCAGATCGCCGACCTGATCATCCGCGAGGGCAGGGCGCCGGTCATCGCCTTCAACAAGTGGGATCTCATCGACAACCCGCAGGAAACGCTGGCCGAGCTGCGCGAGAAGACCGAGCGGCTGTTGCCGCAGGCGCGTGGCCTGCAGGCAGTGCCGATGTCGGCGGAAACAGGCCGCGGGCTGGAAAAGCTGATGGACGCGGTGATGAAGACGCACCGGGTCTGGAACAGCCGTGTCTCGACCGGCAAGCTCAACCGCTGGCTCGAGGGCATCCTCGCCCATCATCCGCCGCCCGCCGTCGCCGGCCGCCGGCTCAAGATCAAGTACATCACCCAGGCAAAGACCCGGCCGCCTGGCTTCGTCCTGTCCTGCTCGCGCCCCGACGTGATGCCGCAGTCCTATGTACGCTATCTGGTCAACAACCTGCGCGACGCCTTCAACATGCCCGGCGTGCCGATCCGCATGGCGCTGCGCGCTTCTGACAACCCGTTCGCCGGGCGGGCCAAGAAAAAGAAATGAAACATCGAAGGGCTCGCGCAAGCGGGCCCTTTTTGCATTGCGCCCGCCCCTTGTTGCATTGCGCCAAGGTTGCGCCCGTTAACGCTCCATCAAGGTTAATGCATCATTTTCCTCTCCAGTAGGGTGTGTTGCGTCCTGGAGAGTTTCCGTGCATCGAGGTGTTGTGAAGCGGCGGTTTGCTGCTGCCCGCGAGGGAAGACGTTCGTTCCTGGCGCCGGCCGTCATCGGCCTGGGCATCTGGCTCGGCTTTCCCACCGTTGCCGCCTATCAGGACATGACCAGCCTCGTCTCCGGCCTTGAGAACAAGGACACGCGCTGGGGCGCTTATGTCGAGAAAGCTGCCGCCGGCTCGGTCCATGCCGCTGAAATGCCGTTCGTCGACGGCATCATCACCGGTCCGATCTCGGGCTCGGGCGTCAAGATCGCCGGTGTCGGCACCGTCGCGTTTCGCGGCAAGAAGTTCGGGTCGTCCGACCTGCCTGACGAGGACCGCATCGTCCGCGTCGACAAGAAGGCCCGCATCGTCAACATCTCAAGGGTCAGTCCGCCGAAGAACTTCACCGCCGGCTCGGTGTTCGAGCGCACCAGTTCGCTTCTGCGCCCCGCCCTCGACAGCGGCCTCAAGCTGACCTTCGCCAAGCCCGCGATCAAGGGCAAGGAAGTCCAGATCGCCGGCTCCTTCCACGTCAAGGAAACCGAAAAGCGCGCGACGCACGGCGTGCCGGCCATGTTGGCCTCGCTGGTCAACAACGACAAGGCCGACATCCTGGCGACAGCTTACGCACCGGCCGCGCCCGACTATGCCAAGGCCTCGCCCTTCGAGGCGCTGCTGCGCGACGACGACGAGGCCGGCGGCCGCTTCATCCCGCCGATGGGCAAGGGCGACCACTGGTGGCTGGCCAATCCGCTGCCGGCAGGCGTCTTCTCCAAGGCCGAGCAGGCCTGCCTCGCCAACGGCATCTACTTCGAGGCGCGCGGAGAATCGGTGCGCGGCCAGGCAGCGGTCGCCCAGGTCATCCTCAACCGCGTCCGCAACCCGGCCTATCCAGGCACCATCTGCGGCGTCGTTTATCAGAATGACGGCTGGTTCAACCGCTGCCAGTTCTCGTTTGCCTGCGACGGCATCAAGGACCGCGTCACCAGTCCCTCGCACTACAAGACCGCGCAGGACGTCGCCATGGCGGTGACCGCCGGAAAGATCTTCATCTCGGAAGTCGGCTCCTCGACCCACTACTACGCCAACTACGTCAATCCCGGCTGGGCGCGCGGCATGAAGAAGATGACCAAGATCGGCCTGCATATCTTCTACCGCACCTATGGCGGCGGCTGGAGCTGATCGCTTCCGGCCGGGCTCATGGAGTCGGCCAGTCGCCGGATAACACGCGGATTCGGCGGGCGATCACCGAGCGGAGCCACGGGCAGGATGTCGCACTTCGACAACTAGCTGATTTTCCTATATAAAATACTTAGTTAGATGGGCCTCCCCGTGGCTTGACGGGCAGGGGCCCTCTAACTATGTTGCCGGCGACTTTGAAGCGGACGAACGGATACGCTCGGACCGGGTGGGAGTTTGCAATGGCCAAGCCTTCGGGCCCAGGCGGAAATGGAAACTCCCGGCCTGAAAATCGAGCCGAGAACGATCACCGCGACGACGAACTCGAGCGCCGTCGGCAACAGCTTGAAGCAACGCTTGCGACAAGACGCCAGACTGCCCGCGAGGGGGAAAAGAGTACAGGGTCGAATGGTGTGACCGGCTACGGCCAGGCACTCAAGCTGTCCAGCGAGTTCATCGCCGGGATCGCGGTTGGTGTCGGTCTGGGGTGGATCATCGATCGGATGGCAGGCACGTCGCCATGGGGCTTGATCGTGTTTCTGCTGCTCGGCTTCGGCGCCGGTGTGCTCAATGTCCTGCGTTCGGCAGGAATGGTTACTGAGGCCGGTATCAGGTCGCCCGACAAGACGTCGGACGAACCGGAAAAGAAATAGCAGCGCCGCAAGGCGCAATTTAGGCGAAGGGGGGCCAGCGTGGCCAACGATCCAATTCATCAGTTTCAGATCTCGAAATTGATTCCGATCGAGATCGGCGGCCTCGACTTCTCCTTTACCAACTCGTCCGCCTTCATGGTTGCCACCGTGATCGCCGCCAGCGCCTTCCTGTTCCTGACGACGTCGAGCCGCGGCCTGGTGCCGAGCCGCCTGCAGTCGGTTTCGGAGATGTCTTACGAATTTGTCGCCTCGATGCTACGAGACGCGGCGGGTTCCCAGGGCATGCGTTTCTTCCCGTTGGTGTTTTCGCTGTTCATGTTCGTGCTCGTCGCCAACCTGATCGGCCTGTTCCCTTACTTCTTCACCGTCACCAGCCATCTCATCGTCACCTTCGCGCTGGCGCTGCTGGTCATCGGTACGGTCATCGTCTACGGCTTCATGAAGCACGGTTTCGGCTTCCTGAAACTCTTCGTCCCGCACGGTGTGCCTGGCATCCTGGTGCCGCTAGTCGTCCTGATCGAAGTGATCTCGTTCCTGTCGCGTCCGATCAGCCTTTCGGTTCGTCTGTTCGCCAACATGCTGGCCGGCCACATCACGCTCAAGGTTTTCGCTGGTTTCGTCACTTCGCTCAGCGCATTCGGTGCTGTCGGCGTCGTCGGCTCGATCCTGCCGCTGTTCATGACGGTCGCGATCACCGGCCTGGAAGTCCTGGTCGCGTTCCTGCAGGCCTATGTGTTTGCGGTGCTGACCTGCATGTACCTCAACGACGCCCTGCACCCGGGCCACTAATTCGACGGCGGCTGCCGCCGTCTTGGATACCGCAACTAAATTTCGATCCACAAGGAGTTGGACAATGGAAGTTGAAGCAGCAAAGGCAATCGGCGCAGGCATCGCTTGTCTCGGCATGGGCGGCGCAGGCATCGGCCTGGGCACCATTTTCGGTAACTACCTGTCGGGCGCCCTGCGCAACCCGTCGGCAGCTGACGGCCAGTTCGGCCGCCTGATCTTCGGCTTCGCCGTTACCGAAGCTCTGGGCATCTTCTCGCTCCTCGTCGCTCTGCTCCTGCTCTTCGCATAAGAGCCGCGCAAGCGAGTTGACCGGCCGCGTGTTGCGGCCGGTGGGATGACAGGGGATAGAGATGTTTGTCACGCCGGGTTACGCCGAGGAAGTCGCACCTGCGGCCGGGGAAGCTCATTCTACCGACGCCACCACTGCGCACACCGAAACGGGTGCGGAGCATGGCGGTGGTGGGTTGTTTCCGCCTTTCGATACGTCGAACTATCCGTCGCAGCTGCTCTGGCTCGCGATCACCTTCGGCCTGTTCTATCTCTTCCTGAAGAACGTCGTGCTGCCGCGTGTCGGCGGCATCCTCGAGGTGCGCCGCGATCGCATCGCCGGGGATCTCGACCAGGCTGCCCGGATGAAGTCCGAGGCGGATGCAGCGGTTGCCGCATACGAGCAGGAGCTTGCCGAGGCCAAGGCCAGGGCAAACGCCATCGGCCAGGAAGCACGCGACGAGGCCAAGGCGGAAGCCGAAGCCAAGCGCAAGGAAGTCGAAGCCGGGCTCGACCAGAAGCTGACCGCTGCGGAAGCACGCATCGCTACCATCAAGGCCAATGCCATGAAGGAAGTGGGCACCATCGCCGAGGACACCGCTGCCGCGATCGTCCAGGCACTGGGCGCAGGCAAGGTCGACAAGGCTGACATCGCCGCCGCCGTCAAGGCAGCGAGCAAGTAGGAGAGGGGCCATGGACGCAACATTCTGGGCCACAGTCGCTCTCGTCATCTTCGTTGGCGTCGTCCTGTACCTGAAGGTGCCGGGCATGCTTTCGAAGTCGCTCGACGAGCGCGCCGAACGCATCCGCGCCGAACTCGAAGACGCACGCAAGCTTCGTGAAGAAGCCCAGCAGCTGCTCGCCGAGTACCAGCGCAAGCGCAAGGAAGCCGAGAAGGAGGCCGCCGACATCGTCGATCTGGCCAAGCGCGAAGCTGGCCTTCTCGCCGAAGAAGCGCACAAGAAGACCGAAGAGTACGTTGCTCGCCGGACCGCCCTTGCCGAGCTCAAGATCGGCCAGGCCGAACGCGACGCCGTCAACGAAGTTCGCGCCAACGCTGTCGACCTCGCGGTCGAGGCAGCTCGCCAGATCTTCGCCGGCAAGGCCGACGCCAAGACCAACGCCGACCTGTTCAAGGGCTCGGTTCAGGAACTGAAGGCCAAGCTCAACTAAGTCGAGCAGCCAGGCAGATTTAAAAAAGCCGCTGGGATTTCCGGCGGCTTTTTTGTTTTCAGGGCAGCCAAGGGCGACCGTCTGTCGTTTGGCAGGAGCCGCTCCGCTGTGGCTTGCGCCTCGCTGCAGCCGCTGCTAGCCGGATCACATGACCCAGATCGTCGAAATCGGCAAATCCCGGATACTCCGTTTCAGCCAGATCGGTGCGGTGCTGCGCGCACCTGCCGACGCCAATGACTTCATCAGCGAGGCATGGTCGAATGAAGCTGATGTCCTCGCCATCCCCGTGGAAAGGCTTGGCCCGGATTTTCTCAAGCTCAGCACCGGCGTTGCCGGCGAGGTGTTTCAGAAATTTGTGAATTATGGCCTCGGCTGCGCGATCGTCGGCGACATCACGCAGGCGCTGGAAGGCAGTGGCGCGCTGCGTGACTTCGTGCGCGAGACCAACAAGGGCAAGTCGATCTGGTTCGTTCAGGATTTCGCCGAGCTTGACGTCAGGCTCGGGACTTCGCCGCGTGAGAGCCGGCAAGGCTAGGGCTCACAGCCTTGCTGTCAGGGTTATTCCCTGAATGGGGCGAAGGAGACGCGGTGGATGCGCAGCGCCGCGCCATGCTCGACGATGGCGGCGCGATGGCGCTGGGTCGCATAACCCATATGGACTTCGAAACCGTAGCGGTTGTCGTTCGAGCCGCAGACCGACATCATGCGGTCGCGCGTCACCTTGGCAACTATCGAGGCGGCGGCGATGGATTGCGAGCGCTGGTCGCCTTTGACCAGAGCGCGGCATGTGCAGGCGAGACCGGGCGGTACGTCGCGGCCGTCGGCCAGCGCCGACTTCGCCGCTACCGGCAGGCCGGCAATGGCGCGGCGCATCGCTTCCAGGCTCGCCTTGCGGATATCGCTGCGGTCGATGCTGTCGGCCGAAACCGACGCCACGGCGACGCCCAAGGCCTTGCACAGCACCTCGTCGAACAGCGCGTCGCGCTGGGCGGCTGTAAGGCGCTTGGAATCGTCCAACCCCGATGGAATGTTGCCGGGGTCGAGCACCACGGCGGCAGCGACAACCGGGCCGGCGAGGGGGCCGCGTCCGGCTTCGTCGAGGCCGGCGCATGGCCACAGGCCGCCAGATATCGCCTTGGTTTCGAAGGCGAAGTCGGGCTTGTCGATGAATTCGAAGAGGGGCGGAGAATCGGAGCGCGGGCGAGCCATGGTGCGGCGATGCTCGCATCGGCCCCGATCCTCCGCAAGTCCTTCCCGGCCGATTAGGGCGGCGGTCCGGGAAGGCACCGTCAACTGGCCACGGGGAACGGCCGGACGGGATCTCTTGCACGGGCGGACGACGATGCCCGCCCAAATGTTCAAAGCAGCGTCAGTTGCAACTGGTCCTTGGGGCCGGCCTCGAACAGGTCGGTCCGGAGCGGTGTGCGCACCGAGTTGAGGCCGAGGCGCTGGGCCGCGATCTCGAAGCGGCGGCCGATCTGCCAGGCATAGGGACCTTTGCCCTTCATGCGCTTGCCCCACTCCGAATCGTAGTCCTTGCCGTCGCGCATCGAGCGGATCAAGGACAGCACGTGGCGGTAGCTGTCGGGATAGTGGCGCAGCAGCCAGTCCTTGAAGATCGGGCTGACCTCCAGCGGCAGGCGCAGGATGACGTAGCCGGCGCTCGTCGCACCGGCGGCCTTGGCCGAATCGAGGATGCGCTCGATCTCCTGGTCGGTAAGGCCGGGGATGATCGGCGCCACCATCACCGAGACCGGAATGCCGGCATCGGAGAGCTGCCTGATAGCTTCTAGCCGCTTGGTCGGCGTTGCTGCCCGCGGCTCCATGGTGCGCGCCAGCATGCGGTCGAGCGTCGTCACCGACAGCGCCACCTTGGCCAGGCCTTTTTCGGCCATGCGGCTGAGGATATCGATGTCGCGTGTGACCATTGCCGACTTGGTGACGATGCCGACAGGATGGTTGCGCGCCTCCAGCACCTCGAGCACCTCGCGCATGATGCGCCAGTGCTTCTCGATCGGCTGATAGGGATCGGTGTTGGTGCCGATGGCGATGGTGCGCGGCTGGTAACCGTCCTTCGACAGTTCGCGGTCGAGCAGCCGCGCCGCATCCGGCTTGGCAAACAGCTTGGATTCGAAATCGAGCCCGGCCGACAGGCCCATATAGCTGTGGGTGGGGCGGGCGAAACAGTAGACGCAACCATGCTCGCAACCACGATAGGGATTGATCGAGCGGTCGAATGAGATGTCGGGCGACTCGTTGCGGGTGATGATGGTGCGCGGCTTCTCGACCTGGACCTCGGTCTTGAACGGCGGCAGCTCCTCGATTGTGCTCCAGCCGTCGTCGAAGACATGGCGGCTGACCGGCTCGTAGCGCCCCGACGGGTTGACGCCGGCACCGCGGCCGCGTCGGCGCTCATGGTTGATGCGCAGGCCGCTTTCCTCGATCATGGCATTGGCCATTCCGGCTCCACCACCCTTGAAAGCGGCAATATCGGCCCGTGCGATGGGTTCCATTTCGCTATCTCCCCGAGGGAAAGAGGCCGCCCGTCGATTCGTTCGGCATGAAACTATTCCTATTTTGGAAAAGAGAACAAAGCAAGAACTTTGTTCTCTGGGCCGCGAGGCTGGCGCTTCGGCCGGCTTTCCGATATGCGGCTGGATATGCTGAGCGTTCTGATCGAGACCAGGGACGACGAGGAGGGGCTCGCCCGCACGCTGGCGGCGCTGGTCGGCGGCGCCGTCGAGGGTGTCGTGCGCGAGGTGATCGTCTGTGACCTCGGCTCCACCGACCAGACCCATTATGTCGCCGAACATGCCGGCTGCGCCTATCTCGCCAAGGGCGGCATCCAGGCAGGCATCGCGCAGGCCAGGAGCGACTGGCTGCTGCTGCTCGAGCCGGGCGCGCGGCTGGCCGAAGGCTGGACCGAGGATGCTGTTCGCCACATGAGCCGGCTGACCATGGCGGCGCGCTTCACCCGGTCGCGGGCGAGCAACCGTCCGTTCTGGGAACGGGTGACGTCGCGGCCGCGCGCTCTGGAGCAGGGGCTGGTCATCACCAGGAAGCAGGCAGCTGTTCTGGGTCGCAACGGGGCGGACGCCGAAGGCATCGCGCGCGGACTTGCCATGAAGACGCTGGATGCCGAAATCGTCGTCGCGCCGCGCTAGGGCAATTTTAGCAGCGACATTTCGTCGGAAATTGCGAAAGACGCCCTGGCTTCAGGCTGACTTGGTGCCGCCACGCCTGAGGTGCTCGTCGAGCCGCGGCATGATCTCGACGAAATTGCACGGCATGTGGCGGTAATCGAGCTGCGCCTTGAGAATGCCGTCCCAGGCGTCGCGGCACGCCCCAGGTGACCCCGGCAGCACGAAGACGAAGGTGGCGTTGAGCACGCCGCCGGTGGCACGCGACTGGATCGTCGACGTGCCGATCTTGTCGTAGGAAATGCGGTGGAACACCTCCGAGAAGCCGTCCATGCGCTTTTCGAAGATCGGCTCCAGCGCGTCCGGCGTGACGTCGCGGCCGGTGAAGCCGGTACCGCCGGTGGTGATGATCACGTCGATTTCGGCATCGAGCGACCAGGCGGTGACGCGGTCGCGGATCTTGTCCTTATCGTCGGTGACGATGTCGCGCGCCTTGAGCACGTGCCCGGCTTCGGTGATGCGGTCGGCTAGCGTCTGGCCTGACTTGTCCTCGGCCAGCGTGCGGGTGTCGGAGACGGTCAGCACCGCGATGCGGACGGGAACGAAGGGGCGGGGCTCGCTGGCCATTGTGTTGGGCTCCTAGGTCCGGGTCGTTGTGGCGGCGCTGAACCAGCCGGGACGCTCTGCCGAGATCGCCGTCGCCGCGTGCGCGGCGGCAGCATTGCTGTCGAAGATGCCGAAACAGGTGGCACCCGATCCCGACATGCGGGCGAAGGCGGCACCCGAATTGCGAAGGGTGGTCAGCACCGCGACAATCGAGGGTTCGATCGACATTGCTGCAGGCTCGAGGTCGTTGCGGCTGGTTGCCAGCCAGTCGAGCACGGTATCGGCGCTGTCGAGCGGCGCGAGCGGGGGATTTTCACGTGAGGCCATCGCCCGGAAGACGCTCGGTGTCGCCACCGCGATGCCGGGATTGACCAGCACCATCGGTAGCGAAGGAAAATGCCTGACCGGGGCGAGCTGCTCGCCGATACCGCGGGCGATCAGCGGATGCCCTGCCAGGCACATCGGCAGGTCGGCGCCAAGCGGCAAGGCGAGGCGGGCAAGGGTTGCGGCATCGGCCGGCAGGCGCCAAAGGCGGCTCAGGGCGCGCAACGCGGCAGCCGCGTCGCTCGAACCGCCGCCGATGCCCGAGGCGACCGGCAGGTTCTTTTCGAGCGCCATGGCGACCGGCTGGGTGGTGTGATGGGGAAAGGCAGCGCGCAGCGCGTCCCGGGCCTTGAGCACGAGGTTGCCGCCATCGACCGGCACATCGGCGGCAAAGCGGCCGTTGACGACGAAACCGTCCTCTGTTGCCGCCGCAACGGTGATGCGGTCACCAAGCTCGGCAAAGACGACAAGGCTTTCGAGCAGATGATAGCCGTCATCGCGCCGGCCGGTGACATGCAGCGCCAGATTGATCTTGGCCGGGGCGAGTTCGGCGAGCGGAACGCTGTTGAAGGTCACGGGCGGGGCGTCAGTCTTTCTCGAGCCGGTACTCGCCGGTTTCGGGATCCTTGACCAGTGTCCCGTTGGCGCCGGTCTGGCGCTGCTTCTCGTTGCGCCGCACCTTGGCAGTCACCCGTTCGGCCTCTTTGATGAAGGAGCGGTAGCCGATATAGGCGACCACGCCGACAAGCGCGAAAAAGATGAGCTGCGGCATTTCATTCTCCTCCCTTCGGTGCCGTTTCCGGCCGGCCGGGGCTGTCCCCACATGATA
Organism: Aminobacter sp. NyZ550; assembly: GCF_025628925.2. Lineage (NCBI taxonomy): Bacteria > Pseudomonadati > Pseudomonadota > Alphaproteobacteria > Hyphomicrobiales > Phyllobacteriaceae > Aminobacter > Aminobacter sp. NyZ550. The sequence goes on along the minus strand of NZ_CP114190.1, from coordinate 4,881,697 downwards.
ATCCGCCGTTTCGGCTTTTTCAAAGGCCGAACCGGCTCCACAATGCGCGTTCTTCCGCCGCATCCACCAGGCCGGTGGCAACCGCACCGGCTGCTTCAGGCGTGAAGCCGAGGGATGAGCCGAGGCCGAGCCTGCGGCCGAACAGGCCGCGCGGTGCTGTGATCAGCTTAAGCTCGGCCTTGGGGCCATAGCGGTCCTTGAGCACGGTGCGCATGTCGCCGAGCGCGTCGACGAGGCCGAGTTCGAGGCCCTTCTTGCCCGACCAGAACAGGCCGGTAAACAGGTCCGGGTCGTCCTTGAGCTTGCCGCGGCGGCGCTCCTTGACCATCTCGATGAAGGTCTCGTGCACTTCGAGCTGCAGCTTCTTCAGCCGCTCGACGTCTTCGGCCTTTTCCGGCTGGAACGGATCGAGCGTCGCCTTGTTGGCGCCGGCGGTGTAGACGCGGCGCTCGACGCCGATCTTCTTGATCAGGTCGGTGAAGCCGAACGAGGCCGATACCACGCCGATCGAGCCGACGATGGAGGACGGGTCGGCGAAGATCTCGTCGCCGGCAATGGCGATCATGTAGCCGCCCGATGCGGCGACGTCCTCGACGAAGACCAGCACCTTCTTGTTCTTCTCGGCGGCAAGGTCGCGGATGCGCTTGAAGATCAGGCGCGACTGTACCGGCGAACCGCCCGGCGAATTGATCGAGATGGCAACGGCGGGCGCGCTGGAAATCGAGAAGGCCTTTTCGATCAGCCCGGCTGTGCTTGCCAGTGAAAGCGTCGGCCGGAACTGGCTGCCGCCCGACATGATCGCGCCTTGCAGCCTGATGACGGGGATGACGATCTCGCCGCCTCGCATAGATCTCGGCAGCAGGCGGCGGAACAGGTTCTTCACGTAATCTCTCCGGTCTCTGGTCATGCGGATGTATGTATTCCCGCGACAACCGCAATGCTTCGGCCCAGCTCTATCGCCGAAAAGCTTCAATCGCCGAAAAGCGACGCGCGGCCGTTGCTTATGTCGTCGGCGCGTTGCGAGAAGCTGTCGCCGGGATCGCGCAGGACCAGCGGCGGGCAGAGCGTCAACGGCGCCCGCGAGGCGCGAACCGCCCGCACGATGATACGGATCGCGGCCGCGTCGGCGCGCGGATGCACCGGTACGATCTCGGCCTTGCCGAAGCGGCCCTCGAGGGCCGTAAGGATCGCTGCGAGCTGCTCCGGCCGGGCGATGATGGCGAGGCCGCCGCGCGGCTTGACCATGGCGGCAGCACTCCGGAGCCAGCTTTCGAACAGCCCGTCCTCCATGACATGCGCCTGCCGCTTCAGCGCGTCCGGCGTCGGCCGGTGATGTGCAGGATTGAAGGGCGGGTTCATGATGACGAAGTCGAGCGAGGCGTCGGCAAGGCCTGCCTCGGTGCGTGCCTTGCCGGAAAGGCCGACATCGGCGACGAGCACCGACGCGCGCTCGCGCAGCGAGGCGTTGCCGGGATAAGCGAGCGTCGCCTCGGCGAAGCGCGCCATCTCCGTGGTGAGCTCGACAAGTTGTACCTTGGCCTGCCTGCAGCGCGAGGCGACCGCAAGGCCGGCAGCACCGGCGCCGGCCCCGAAATCGGCGAGCCGGCCGCCGAATGAGCCGGGTACGGCAGCGGCGAGTGTCAAGGCATCCATGCCGGAGCGGTGGCCGTTGTCCTTCGGCTGGACCAGCCAGAACTCGCCGCGATGGAAGGCGTCCACAGTGTGCGGCGGGAGATCCACGTCCGGGGCTGGCGGCGGTTCGGCTGTCACTTCTGGCGGATTTCGTGCTCGATGCCGGCATCCGTCAGCAACTGGCGCGCCTCGTCGGCGTCGTCCTCGTCGATCATGATGCGGCGCGGCAGGATGCCGATCGAACCGTCGAGCACGCTCATGTTCTGGTCGGCGACGAAGCAGCCGATGCCGGCATCGCGCAGCAGCGATTCCACGAAGGAGATGATGACGGCGTCGTTGGTGCGGATGAGTTCGATCATGCCGGGGAAATTCGCAGTTTGAGGCCGTGAAGTAAACGCCGCGTGTTGCACCGCGCCAATTCGCCACTTGCGGGTAGAGTGCATGCCGCCTTAGAATCGCCTAAGAGCTACGCGCGCGACCACGCGCCTGTGTAAACTGGGAGTGTAGGCCTTGGGTGTCGTTCTCAACATCGAGAAGGGAAAGCGGGACGCTGCGTCGATCAAGGATTTGATCGACCTGACTTCGGCCGACATGGCCAGGGTCAACGAGCTGATCCTTTCCAAGGCCGGCTCCGATGTCGAGATGATCCCGGAGGTCGCCAACCATCTCATCTCCTCCGGCGGCAAGCGCCTGCGGCCGATGCTGACCCTGGCAGCCGCCCAGATGTTCGGCTACTCCGGCGAAAACCACGTCAGGCTGGCCACGTCGGTCGAGTTCATGCACACAGCAACGCTGCTGCATGACGACGTCGTCGACGAAAGCGACCTGCGTCGCGGCAAGAAGACGGCCCGCACCATCTGGGGCAACCAGGCGAGCGTGCTGGTCGGCGACTTCCTGCTCGGCCAGGCGTTCCGCATGATGGTCGAGGTCGGTTCCCTTGAAGCGCTCGACATCCTGTCGTCCGCCGCATCGATCATCGCCGAGGGCGAGGTCATGCAACTGGCTGCCGCCAAGAACCTCGAAACCACCGAGGACGAGCATTTCGCCGTCATCAAGGCAAAGACCGCGGCGCTGTTTTCTGCTGCCGCCGAAGTCGGCCCGGTGATCGCCGGCGCCTCGAAGAACGACAAGGCGGCACTGCGCTCCTATGGCATGAATCTCGGCCTTGCCTTCCAGCTTATCGACGATGCGCTGGATTATGGCGGTTCGGCCAAGGACCTCGGCAAGAATGTCGGCGACGACTTCCGCGAGGGCAAGGTTACCCTGCCGGTGATCCTGAGCTACCGTCGTGGCACCGCTGCCGAGCGCGCATTCTGGAAAAGCGCGATCGAGGATGGCGCCACCGACGACGCCGCCCTGGAGAAGGCCGTCGGCCTGATGGTGCGGCACGGTGCGATTGCCGACACGATCGGACGCGCCAGCCATTTCGGCGAGATTGCCCGCGACGCCCTCGCCCCGCTCGAACAGACGCCGCAAAAGTCGGCATTGCTCGACGTCATCGATTTCTGCATCAGCCGCGTCGTCTGAGGCCGGGCCTGATTCGCCCATCCGCCGCCGGCTGTGCAAACTTTGGACCGGCTGTCGGATTGTGAAGCGGCTGCGGATTGATGCGCGACCCCAAAAAGGCCATGCTTGGCGCAGACAAGCGGTTGCGACCCGGCTTACGGGTGTCATGATGACCGTGGGACCTCACTAGGAAGGACTTTCATGCGGCAGCGACGCGCGATCTGGCTGTTGGGCCTTGCGGCTCTGGCGGGCTTTACCGCCCTGACCCAGCCCGGATATGCCAAAGAGATCACCGAGCCGGTTGAAATCAGCTCGTTTTCCGGCGCTTACCTGGCGGCGCGTACCGCCGAAGCCGACGACGACCTGGACAGCGCCATCGCCTATTACAAGCGCGCTTTGGCCTTCGATCCCGAAGACACCGCCCTGCAGCAAAGCGTGATGCTGGCGCTGATCGCGCAGGGCCGCTTCGATGAATCGCTGCCCTATGCCCAGATGCTGAAGACGGTGCCCGACGTCGAGCGCTTCTCGCGGTTGGCGCTGGCCGTCGATACCTTTCGCAAGAAGGATTACGAAGCCGCCCAGAACTGGCTCAAGCTGGCGCTCGAATCCGACCTCGACCGCCTGATCACCGGTGTGATGACCGGCTGGGCCAAGCAGGGCGAAGGCAAGGCCGGCGACGGGCTGCAGTTCCTCGACAAGCTCGAGGGACCCGAATGGTACGACCTGTTCAAGACCTACCATCGTGCGCTGATCGCCGAGTCTGCCGGCCAGAAGGACAAGGCCGGCGAGATCTACAAGGCGGCGATCGACAATCTCGGCGCCGGCAGCGCCGCGCCCGAAACCTGGATGCGTGCCGCCGAGGCCTATGCCGGCTTCCTGGCGCGCGGTGGCAAGAAGACCGAAGCGCTGGCGGTCCTCGACCGCGCCGACGAGTTTGCGCCGGGCAAGTTGCCGATTTCGTCCTTGCGGGAAAAGATCACCAAGGGCGAGAAGATTTCGCCGCTGGTCTCCGGCCCGAACGACGGTGCCGCCGAAATCCTGCTCAACCTGTCGACCGCGCTCAATCGCGGCGGCGGCGAGCCGTTCGTCCGGCTGTACCTGCAATACGCGCTGGCGCTGAAGCCGGAGAGCGACGAGTTGCTGGTGCAACTCGCGGCGATTGCCGAACAGCAGCAGGACGGCGAAGAGGCGATCGCGCTCTATCGCCGCGTGCCCGCATCCTCGCCGCTCAAGCGGCTGTCGGAACTGCAACTCGGCCTCAACCTTGCGGACCTGAAACGCCACGACGAGGCGATCAAGCATCTCAAGGCACTGGTCGACGCCAATCCCGAAGACATGCGCGGTTATCTCGCGCTCGGCGGCGTCTATGCGGCGACCGACAATTACCGCGCCGCAGCCGATGTCTACGACAAGGCTGTCGGCGTGCTGAAGACGCCGACCAACGCCAACTGGAACGTCTTCTACCAGCGCGGCATCGCCTATGAGCGGCTCAAGGAGTGGCCGAAGGCCGAGCCGAACTTCCGCGAGGCGCTGAAGCTGTTCCCCAACCAGCCGCAGGTGCTCAACTATCTCGGCTATTCCTGGGTCGACATGAACATCAATCTCGAGGAAGGCCTCGGGATGATCAAGCAGGCCGCCGACCTGCGTCCGAGCGACGGCTACATCATCGATTCGCTCGGCTGGGCCTATTATCGCCTCGGCCGTTTCGACGATGCCGTGCGCGAGCTGGAGCGTGCCGTCTCGCTCAAGCCCGACGATGCGGTTCTCAACGACCACCTCGGCGATGCCTACTGGCGCGCCGGGCGCCGGCTCGAAGCGACGTTCCAGTGGAGCCATGCGCGCGACATGAAGCCGGAGCCCAATGTTCTGGCCGACGTCGAGCAGAAGCTGGCGAAAGGCATGCCGCCGATGCCGGAGAAGCCGACGGCCCTCGAAGCCCCGGCAAAGTCGCCGGTGGTCAAGCCGGCAGCTCCTGCAACGGACAGCCAGAAGAAGAGCGAGCTGGAGACGCCGGCGACAGAGCCCGTGGTCCAGGCCATCCCTGCCGCCTACAAGGTGCAGCGTGGCCAATCGCTGTGGTCGATCGCCAACGAGGTGCTGGGCAATGGCGACCGCTATCGCGAACTGCTCGATCTCAATCCCGAACTGCGCGGCGATCCGGCCCGCCTGGCGCCCGGACAGGAACTGCGCCTGCCCGGCAATTGACCGGCAGCATTGGCGGCGGCTGAGCGCCGCTGCTTGACCCATATCTTCGGGCGGAATAGGACGGGGCCTCTCTGGCCCCGTTTTGCTGCGGGGCGCGCCAATGATCGAGCGTTGCCCGTGACCGACACCATGCCTGCCCACATGCACCCCAGCCGCTCGTTCCAGGGGCTGATCCTGACGCTGCACAGTTTCTGGGCCGCGCAGGGCTGCATCATCCTGCAGCCCTACGACATGGAAGTGGGCGCCGGTACCTTCCACCCGGCGACGACCTTGCGCGCGCTCGGTCCGCGGCGCTGGAACGCGGCCTATGTGCAGCCGTCGCGCCGTCCGAAGGACGGCCGCTATGGCGAGAACCCCAACCGCCTGCAGCACTATTACCAGTACCAAGTGATCCTGAAGCCGAACCCGTCCAACCTGCAGGAGCTCTATCTCGGCTCGCTGAAGGCGATCGGCATCGACCCGCTGGTCCATGACATCCGCTTCGTCGAGGACGACTGGGAAAGCCCGACGCTGGGCGCCTGGGGCCTTGGCTGGGAGTGCTGGTGCGACGGCATGGAGGTGTCGCAGTTCACCTATTTCCAGCAGGTCTGCGGCATCGAATGCGCGCCCGTGGCCGGCGAGCTGACCTACGGTCTCGAACGCCTGGCGATGTATGTCCAGGGCGTCGACAACGTCTACGACCTCAACTTCAACGGCCTCGAGGGCGACGACAAGGTCACCTATGGCGAGGTCTTCCTGCAGGCCGAACAGGAATATTCCAGGCACAATTTCGAGCACGCCAACACGGCGATGCTGCTCAGGCACTTCGAGGATGCCGAAGCCGAGTGCAAGGCGCTGCTGGCCGCCGGCGCGCCCGCCGAGGGCGGCAACCTGGCCCAGCACAAGATGGTGTTTCCGGCCTACGACCAGTGCATCAAGGCGAGCCACGTCTTCAACCTGCTCGACGCACGCGGCGTGATCTCGGTCACTGAACGCCAGAGCTACATCCTGCGCGTCCGCAACCTGTCCAAGGCTTGCGGCGAAGCTTTCTTGTTGACGGAAGCCGGCGGCCTGGCGGCTTGAGCTATTTACCTCCCCCTTGATGGGGGAGGTCGCCGCGAAGCGGCAATCAGGCTGCAGCGAGTTCCAGCCCTTCCGGAAGGCGTGGCTGCAGCGGTTCGCCATTGATCGTCTGCAGCGCCTTGCGCACGCCGGGCATCCTGAACTCGGCCGGCGCCGCCACATGCATGGCGAGCAGGGCGCTGAGGCTGAGGATCTGGAGCAGGGCGGAGGCGGTTTTCATCGTCGTTTTGCCAATAGGTGTCTGTCTGAGCGTGGGTCGCTCCAGCGCAGCGTTCGGTTCATGGAAATCTTCATTCCAAGGACGAATTCGCCGGCCACGCCCCGACACCTCGACGGAATTTTGCCGAACGCGTTCAGGAAGGTGACAGCGGGCGGCTGAGTTGCTATGCCGCGCGGACCATTTCCCGCGTGAGCCCGTCCGATGCCCGATCTGCTTCTAGAGTTGCGTTCCGAAGAAATCCCCGCGCGCATGCAGCGCAAGGCGGCGGGCGATCTGAGGAAGATGCTGACCGACGGTCTGGTCGAGGCGGGGCTGACCTATGAGGCGGCGCGCGAATACTGGACGCCGCGCCGGCTGACGCTCGACGTCAGGGGGCTGACCGCTCGCTCCAAGGACATCCGCGAGGACCGCAAGGGCCCGAGCACCAAGGCGCCGGAGGCGGCTATCCAGGGCTTTCTGCGCAGCGCCGGACTGGCGTCCATCTCGGAGGCGCATGTCCACAGCGATCCCAAGAAGGGCGATTTCTACGTCGCTCATATCTCGAAGCCCGGCCGTGCGGCCGAAGAAATCGTCGCCGAGCTGATGCCGGCGATCGTCAAGAGCTTCCCCTGGCCGAAGTCGATGCGCTGGGGCCCGGCCTCGGCCAAGCCGGGCAGCCTGCGCTGGGTGCGCCCGCTGCAGTCGATCGTCTGCACCTTCGGCCCCGAAACTGAAGAGCCTGTGGTGATCGACTTCGAGGTCGACGGCATCCGCTCCGGCAACGTCACCTACGGTCATCGCTTCCACGCGCCTGGCGCCATCACGGTGCGCCGCTTCGACGATTATGCGGCAAAGCTGGAGGCGGCCAAGGTGGTCATCGACGCCGACCGCCGCAAGGAGATGGTCGTCGCCGACGCGCGCAACCTTGCCTTTGCCAGCGGGCTCGAACTGGTCGAGGACGAGGGGCTGTTGGAAGAGGTTTCGGGCCTGGTCGAATGGCCGGTGGTGCTGATGGGCACCTTCGAGGATGCCTTCCTCGAAATCCCCGCCGAGGTCATCCGCCTGACCATCCGCGCCAACCAGAAGTGCTTCGTGACGCGGCCGCAGGGCCAGGAGGATGCGCTCTCCAACCACTTCATCCTGACCTCGAACATCGAGGCTACCGATGGCGGCAAGGAAATCGCCCATGGCAACGGCAAGGTCGTGCGCGCGCGCCTGTCGGATGCGCTCTATTTCTGGAACACCGACCAGGGCGACCTGCCCGACCTCGACACGCTGAAATCGTCGGCCGAGGCCTTCGGGCTCGATCTCGGCAAGCCGCTCGACCAGCGCATGGCCCGCCTCGACCATCTCGGCGTGACCTTCCACGCCAAGCTCGGCACGCAAGGCCAGCGCGTCCAGCGCATCCGCGGGCTGGCCCGCGCCATCGCGCCGCTGGTCGGCGCCGAGCCGAAGCTGGCCGACCGTGCAGCGGTGCTCGCCAAGGCCGACTTGCAGACCGAGGTCGTCGGCGAGTTCCCTGAACTGCAGGGCGCCATGGGCCGCAAATATGCGTTGCTGCAGGGCGAGAGCCCGTCGGTGGCGGCAGCGCTGGAGGAGCACTACAAGCCGCAGGGGCCCTCCGACCGCGTGCCGGCCGACCCGGTTTCGGTGTCGGTGGCGCTGGCCGACAAGCTCGACACGCTGGTCGGCTTCTGGACCATCGACGAGAAGCCGACGGGTTCGAAGGACCCCTACGCGCTGCGCCGCGCAGCACTGGGCATCGTCAGGATCATCCTGTCGGCACGCGGCAGCCTGCCGTTGCAGGCACTGTTCGATGCGGCCCTTGCGCAGCTCGAGGAAGGCTCGGTCCAGCGCCGGCTGGTGGCGTTCGAAGCCTCGCAGGCGGCGATCGACAGCGGCGACGTCGATGGCGAGCAGGACATCGACAACGCGCTCGCCGCCTACGAGGCCGAGCTGCGTCGGGACGTCATCGCGGCTGCCGGCGCGCTCAAGGCCGACCTGCTGGCGTTCTTCCACGATCGCCTCAAGGTCTATCTGCGCGAGCTCGGCGCCCGCCACGACCTGATCGACGCGGTGATCACGCCCGAGGCGGACGACCTCCTGGCCGTCACCCGCCGGGTCGAGGCGCTCGGGCAGTTCCTCGACACCGAAGACGGCAAGAACCTGCTGGCCGGCACCAAGCGTGCGGCCAACATCCTGGCCGCCGAGGAGAAGAAGGGCACGGCCGTCGCCGATGCCGTCGACCCCGGCCTGTTCCGCGAGGACGCGGAGAAGGCGCTGTTCGCGCCGATGAATCAGGCCATCAGCGAAGCCGGCCAAGCCATACGGAATGAAGACTTTTCCGGCGCCATGCGCGCGCTGAGCGTGCTGCGCGAACCGGTGGATGCGTTCTTCGAGAAGGTTCTCGTCAATGACGAGGATCTGGCCGTGCGGGCAAATCGCCTGGCGCTGCTCGCCCGCATCCGCGCGGCGACCGACCAGGTCGCCGACTTCTCCAAGATCGCCGGCTGAGGCAGGGCGGCGCAGGCCGCCCTCCGTCGCGCAGGGGGACCTTGACGCTGTTGCGGTGGGCCTCGATCAACTGATCGCCGTGCAGGATGGTGCTGCGCGTCGACTGGGAGGTGTCGGGCCGGGCTACTGCGTTTCGGCGGGCGCCGCCGCTGGCTCGACTGCTGCATCGGGCGAGGCCGGAACGGCAGCCTGGTCTCCGGCGGCCGCCTGCTGCGCTGGCGTGGCGGCATCTGGCGAGGCCAGTGCCGGCTCCGGTGAAGCGCTGCCGACTTCGCCACCGCGAATGACCATCAGTTCGGGGGCCAGTTGCGGGCCGGAGCTTTTGGCGTCGACCGCCGCGACCTTGCCGGTATCGATGTCCGGCATGCCGATCGCGATGATCGAGCGGGACGCCGATTGCGGCAGTCCGACCGAGATCGAGGACGGGCTGGCCGCGTCGCCTGTGACGGTGACGATCGACGACGCATGGGCCGACCCGGAAACGGCGGCAACAAGAAACGCAGCAAACAGGCGCATTTAGCCCTCAGACTTGAATCAACCTTTGAGGGCAATCTAGCTCGCCGGCGGTTGCAGCCGGCTTGCGAAGATGCCGCGCATTTTAGGCAATGGCTGAAATCTTGGGCCTCGGCCTTGTCGCTCGGCCTGATGCGGGCTAGGGACCGGGACATTCAACTGGAAGCTATGACGTGGCGGAACTGATCGCAGCGGACAAGGCGATGGACGCGGCACTGGCCCTGCTCAGCGCGGGCGAAGTCGTGGCCATCCCGACCGAGACAGTCTATGGCCTTGCCGGCGACGCCACCAATGGCGAGGCGGTCGCACGCATCTTCGAGGCCAAGGGCCGGCCGCGCTTCAACCCGCTGATCGCCCATGTCGCCGACATGGCCATGGCCGAGCGCATCGGCGTGTTCGATCCGCTGTCGCGAAAACTGGCCGAGAAATTCTGGCCCGGGCCGCTGACGCTGGTCGTGCCATTGCGGCCCGAAGCGGGCATCCATCCGCTCGTCACCGCAGGGCTCGACACCATCGCGCTCAGGATGCCGATGGGCTTCGGCGGCAAGCTGATCGCACGGCTCGGCAGGCCGCTGGCGGCGCCGAGCGCCAACACTTCGGGCAAGATCAGTTCGACCAGCGGCGAGGCCGTGGCGAGCGACCTCGGCGGCCGCATCCCGCTTGTCGTCGATGGCGGCTCAACGCCGGTCGGGCTGGAGTCGACGATCGTCAAGGTCGAGGACGGCAAGGTGCGCATGCTGCGCCCGGGCGGTGTCGCGGCCAGCGAAATCGAGGCACTGGCCGGCACGCCGTTGCTGCGCGGTGCCACCGCCGGCATCGAAGCGCCGGGAATGCTCGCCTCGCATTATGCGCCGGGTGCGGCGCTGCGGCTCAATGCCGGCAACGTCGGTCCTGGCGAGGCGCTGCTCGGTTTCGGCCCGGAGCGCGCCGAAGGCTGGCAGCAGGCGCGTGCCTTCCTCAACCTGTCCGAGACGGGCGACCTGCGCGAGGCGGCGACGAACCTCTTCGCCCACCTTCAGGCGCTCGACCGCAGCGGTGCCGCATCGATCGCCGTCGAGCCGGTGCCGTCCGACGAGCTTGGCGAAGCGATCAACGATCGGCTGGCGCGCGCGGCGGCACCGCGTGACAATCTCCACGTCTGAATTTAGCTTCAAGAGATGACGCAAGATCTTCCCGGCCTCGATCCCGCGCTCGCCGAGCGCTTCGCAGCCATCGTTGGCGCACGCTACGCCGTTCGCGCCGAGGCCGACATCGAGCTCTATGTGCACGAGCCGCGCGGCCTGTTTGCCGGTGTGACGTCGCTGGTGCTCAGGCCAGGCAGCGTCGCGGAGGTGAGCGCGATCATGAAGCTTGCCTCGGAGACGCGCACGCCGATCGTGCCCCAGGGCGGCAACACCGGGCTCGTCGGCGGCCAGGTTCCTGATCGCTCGGGCGGCCAGGTCGTGCTGTCGCTGTCGCGGCTCAACCGCATCAGGGAGATCGACCCTGTTTCCAACACCGTGATCGCCGAAGCCGGTGTCGTGCTCGACAGGCTGCACAAGGCGGCCGACGAGGTCGACCGGCTCTACCCGCTGTCGCTGGCGTCGCAAGGCTCCTGCCAGATCGGCGGCAATCTGTCGTCCAATGCCGGCGGCACCGGCGTGGTTGCCTATGGCAACGCGCGCGAGCTCTGCCTCGGCGTCGAGGTGGTGCTGCCTACCGGCGAGGTGTTCGACGACCTGCGCAAGCTGAAGAAGGACAACACCGGCTACGACCTGAAGAACCTGTTCGTCGGCGCGGAAGGCACGCTCGGGGTCATCACCGCCGCCGTGCTGAAGCTCTATCCGAAGCCGAAGGGGCGCGAAGTCGCCTGGGTCGGCCTGACGTCGGCCGAGGCAGCGCTGGCGCTGTTCAACACCGCGCAGGAGCTTGGGGGCGGCGCGCTCACTGCCTTCGAGCTCATCGGCCGCACCCCGATGAGCTTTGCCATGCGCCACATCCCCGATGCGCGGCCACCGCTCTCGGGCGACTGGGCCTGGGAAGTGCTGATGGAGATCTCGTCCGGCCGTTCGGCCGAGGATGCGCGCACGCTTATGGAGGACATCCTGTCGGCCGGCTTCGAGGCGGACCAGGTCGGCGATGCGGTCATTGCCGCGAGCCTCGGCCAGGCGAACGAGTTCTGGCGCCTGCGCGAGATGCTGCCGGAATCGCAAAAGCCGGAAGGCGCCTCGATCAAGCACGACATATCGGTGCCCATCGCCAGCATCCCGGCTTTCATCGAACGGGCTGCGGTGGCCGTGGCCGGAGTGTGCGCCGAGGCGCGTGTGGTCTGCTTCGGCCACATGGGCGACGGCAACCTGCACTACAACATCTCGCAGCCGGCGGGCATGGAAGCTGCGGCGTTCCTCGCTTTGTACCGGGACATGAACAAGGCCGTGCACGACGTGGTGCGCAGCATGAACGGCTCGATCTCGGCCGAGCACGGCATCGGCCAGCTCAAGCGCGACGAGTTGATCGCCACCGCTCCGCCGCACGCCATCGAGCTGATGCGCAGGGTCAAGTCGGCGTTCGATCCTGCCGGCATCATGAACCCCGGCAAGACGATTTGAACGTCTCTGGTGGCATTCCGATAACCATCGCCGCGATCAGCAAAATTTAACCGAATTTCTTAAGCGGGGCGGTAAGGAGGCCCCGCTAGTGTCCTTCCCAACGAGACCGGGAAAACTGGTCCGGAGAGACCGGAAACCGGCTCTCAGGAGATAACAGGAAGGCACAATATGAACACCGGACTGAAGCCAGTCTGGGCGGGACGCAACATGCGCCTCGACCCGTTCCGCTTGCCGCAGATGGTCAGCTACGCCACGCGTGACGACCTTGGCGACGTCACCTTCACCATCGACCACCGCGGCGCCGTCATTCGCCGGGTGCTGGCGCAGAGCGGGCTCCCCGCCATCATCGCACTGCCGGCCCGCGCCTTCCGCGGTGTCGCCGCGCGTGCCATGGAGGACGAGAACCTCAACGTCACGGTGACGCTCGAACTGCTGCACAACGACCCGATGCTGTCGGTGCCCCTGCTGGTTGCCCACGACCTCGACGACGTTGCCGCCGACTGGCGCGCCTGGGCCGACTTCTACAACCTGCCGATGCTTCTGATCGAGGCGGACGGCGTTGCCCGCACGCTCGAGGAGTCGCTTGGTGCGGCGATCAAGACCATGCCGCCGCAGGACCGCCGCAAGGGCCGCGTGTCGCGCATGCGCCGGCCACGTTTCCTCGCCCGTCGCAAGTCGGGCACGCTCGGTGTGCGCCTCGTCATCGACGGCGAAGAAATCATCGCCCGGGCGTGATCAGATCAGCGGCTTCAGCGCCACCCAGGCGCCGCCGCAGAGCAGGCCGATGAAGATGATCCAGCCGACCTGGCCGTTCGACCTGAACAGCCGCAGGCACTGGTCCGGATCGTCGATGTCGAGCGAAGTGATCTGCCTCGCCATATGTATGCCGGCGGCAACCAGTCCTGCCAGCGCCGGCATCGGCACCTGCGCGATGGCAAAGGCTGTGGCGAACAGCATCAGCGCTCCCGCATAGAGGCCGACCAGCCACGACTTGGTGTTTTCGCCAAAGAAGCGGGCCGTCGACTTCACGCCGACGAGCGCGTCGTCTTCCTTGTCCTGGTGGGCGTAGATCGTGTCGTAGCCGATCACCCACATGATCGATCCGAAATAGAGCAGCACCGCCGGGGCGTCGAGGTCGCCGAACTCGGCCGCCCAGCCCATCAGCGCGCCCCAGGAGAAGGCGAGGCCAAGCACGAATTGCGGCCAGTTGGTGATGCGCTTCATGAACGGGTAGATCGCCACGATCGCCAGCGACGAGATGCCGAGCAGGATGGCGAAGCTGTTGAACTGCAGCAGCACGACCAGGCCGACCAGCGCCTGCAGCACGAGGAACGTCCAGGCCTGGCGGCGGGTGACCTGGCCGGAGGGCAGGGGCCGCGAGCGGGTGCGCTCGACCTGCGCGTCGATGCCTTCGTCGACGATGTCATTGTAGGTGCAGCCGGCGCCGCGCATGGCGACGGCGCCGATGAGGAACAGGACGAGGAACCACGGCGAGGGCAACAGCGACATCAGGCTGTCGCCGGGGCGGGCATAGGCGCTTGCCGCCATCGCCGCCGACCACCAGCACGGCCAGAGCAACAGCACCCAGCCGATCGGCCGGTCCCAGCGCGCCAGCTGCGCATAGGGCCAGAGGCCTCGCGGCAGGGCGCGGTAAACCCAATGTCCGCTGGGGGCGTCGGCGACCCGGCCCTGGCCGGCTTTTGACTGAATGGTTTCCATAAAAATGGAGTGGCAGGCGCCAAATCCTGCGTCAAGTCGCGTCGAACTTGTTGTTGGTCTTCTGTACGTATATATGTACAGAAGTGATCGAGGAGGTCGATATGACCCATGTAACGCTTACCGAACTGCGCGCCAACATGGCCAAATATCTCGACAAGGTCGAGGCGGACCGGACCGAACTGGTGGTGACCAGGCAGAATCACGAGCCTGTGGTGGTCATGGCCCTGTCTGAGCTTGAAGGGTTGCGCGAAACACTGCATTTGCTGAGCTCTCGCGCCAACGCCGAACATCTCCAGCGCTCCATTGATGAACTCAATGCCGGTTCCGGCGTCGAACGCGATCTCATCGAGTGATGCGCATCATTTTTTCGGAAGCATCCTGGTCTGACTATTTGTTTTGGCAGCAGGCAGACAAAGCCGTTTGCGACCGTATCAATGAGCTCATCAAGGATGCCAGGCGCTCGCCCTTCGTCGGCATCGGCAAGCCGGAACCGCTTTCCGGCAACTATTCCGGTTTCTGGTCGCGCCGCATCACGCGGGAACATCGACTCGTCTATCGGGTGACAGGCAAGGGCGATGCGCAGGCCTTGGAGATCGCCGCCTGCCGCTACCATTATGACCGGTAGCCGGTCCTGACTCTTGGTTGATGGCGGGCGAAACGCGTTCTCTCCTTGACCTCGTCCCTCTCGGCCACTAGCGGGTGCATCAAATTCCGCATCGGCAAGAGGTCAAGCGCATGAATGTCCTGCTCATCGGTTCCGGTGGTCGCGAGCACGCACTCGCCTGGAAGATCGCGGCATCGCCGATGCTGACCAAGCTTTATGCCGCGCCTGGCAATCCCGGCATCGCCCAGGAGGCGGAACTGGTGGCGCTGGATATCGCCGACCATGCCGCGGTCGCTGCCTTCTGCAAGGACAAGGCCATCGGCCTCGTCGTCGTCGGCCCCGAGGGCCCGCTGGTCGCCGGCATCGGCGATGACCTGCGCGCCGCTGGCATCCGGGTGTTCGGCCCGTCCAGGGCTGCGGCCCAGCTCGAGGGTTCCAAGGGTTTCACCAAGGACCTCTGCGCCCGCTACGGCATTCCGACCGCCGCCTATGGCCGCTTCGACAATGCCGCCGACGCCCGCGCCTATGTCGAGAAGATGGGCGCGCCGATCGTCATCAAGGCCGACGGGCTTGCCGCCGGCAAGGGCGTGACGGTTGCAATGACGCTGGACGAAGCGCTGGCCGCCGTGGACGGCTGCTTAGACGGCGCCTTCGGCGGCGCCGGTGCATCGGTGGTCGTGGAAGAGTTCATGACCGGTGAGGAGGCGAGCTTCTTCTGCCTCTGCGACGGCAAGACCGCGCTGCCCTTTGGCACCGCCCAGGACCACAAGCGCGTCGGCGACGGCGACGTCGGCCCCAACACCGGCGGCATGGGCGCCTATTCGCCGGCTCCCGTGATGACACCCGAACTGATCGACCAGACGATGCGCGAGATCGTCGAGCCGACGATGCGCGGCATGGCCGAGATGGGCGCGCCCTTTGCCGGCGTGCTGTTCGCCGGCCTGATGCTGACCGACAAGGGACCGAGGCTGATCGAATACAACACCCGCTTCGGCGATCCCGAATGCCAGGTGCTGATGCTGCGGCTGAAGGAAGACCTGCTGGTGCTGCTCAATGCCGCCGCCGACGGCCAACTCGCCCATGTCTCGGCACGCTGGCGCGACGAGGCCGCCCTGACCGTCGTCATGGCGGCGAAGGGTTATCCCGGCACGCCGGAAAAGGGCTCGGTCATCGCCGGCATCGACAAGGCCGAAGCTTCCGGCGCCCGTGTGTTCCATGCCGGCACCGCCGTGCAGGGCGCCGACATCGTGGCCAATGGCGGCCGCGTGCTGAACGTCACGGCGACCGGCCGCACGGTCAGCGAGGCGCAGGCCAAAGCCTATGCCGCCGTCGACCTGGTCGACTGGCCGGACGGTTTCTGCCGCCGCGACATCGGCTGGCTCGCGGTGGCCCGCGAACAGGTCAATTAGGCGACGGTCCCTGGACTAACGCCCGGCGCTGTCCATCTCGGTCGAGGCGGTGGAGACCGGGTCGAAGTCGACCTTGCGGCCGGCATCGGGGCGGGCGTCGAGCCTGGCGGCGACATATTCTGCCATGCCGTGGGCATACCGGCGTGCGGGCGGCTGGATAGCCGGCACGGCGCCGAGAACTGCCCTGTCCCAGCTTGAGCGCAGCGCTTCCGCCAGAAGATCGAGGCGCACCGGGTAGGCGACCGAGGCGTAGGTGATGCGGCTTTCGCCCTTGAGGCCCTTTTCGCGGGCGATCGGCACCGGCACTGATGCGACGAACTCGTCGGTCGATTCGATCAGCTGGCCGAACGGCCAGGCTTTTCGCAGGCTTTCGGCATTCATGGGCGCGACATTGACGTCGATGTCGTTGGGCGTGCCGGCGACGCGGTAGGGGCAGCGGCGGATGCCGCAATTGGCCTGTGCCGAGAATTGCCACAGCGTGTAGCTCTGCCAGTTGCCCTTCGGGAAGTGGATGCCGATTTCGGGCTTGTAGCGGGCATACCAGAGCGGCAGTCGCGACAGCAGCCGGTAGCGGTAGCGGTTGTCGGCGATGTACCGCGAGGTCGTGCCGTTGGTGTAGAGGATCGGATAGCGGCCGGTGCGCAGGAAGATGTGGCGGACGAAGATTTCCGCATCTTCCAGCGAGATCCATTTCGTCGGGTCGTTCTCCTCGATGTCGAGCGCCATCAGGTCGTCGGGACCGGGCTCGGCGAAGTCGAGGAAGTTCTCAGCCTGCTCGATCGGATTGCCGGGGCGGGCGAGGTGGTAGGCGCCCCATTTGAGGCCGAGCGCCTTGGCGACGGTCCTGCGGGTGTGGAACAGTTCGCGCGCCACCGCATGGCGTTTCCACAGCGCCTTGCACAGCCTGTAGGCGGTTTCCTCGCCGGAGCAGGAGTAGGGTGGCGGCAGCCCGTCGGAGGCCTTGTTGATGAAGCCGACGATGCGCTTGTCGCCGGCGAGCTTCTGCCAGTCGATGGAGTTGTATTCGTAGGCGTCGATGACCAGCGCCCGGTCGACCTTCTTCCAAGGTTCGGAGAAGTCGGAGGCGTGGGTCGTCACCGGGAATGTGGCGCATGCGGCGGCAATCGCTGAAAGCGCGAGCCTGCGAAACCTAGACGCCAATCCCCTCAAGCGGCGATCCCCGATGACCGATAGCCGATCGTGAACCGTCATGGTTAAGGAAAAGCTGATGAAGCTCCACCGCCCAGCGGTTGCAATGGCGGCTATTTGCCGTCGCTGGACGGGGTCGCCTGCGGGAGGACGGATCCGGCGCGGGCGGGCTCGGCGGAGTAACGTCTGCCTCGCGCTTGCGGTAGCGCGCCGGCGAGCACTGCTGAATCGGATTGTTGCACCGCCCTTGGCAGCGCCAGACTTTAGTTCAAAGTTGCACAAAAAAATTGACGTTTACGTAAAAAGTCACTTCCCCTCGGCGGAAGAAGGCGGATAGTGTGTCGCGCAAGGCGGCCGGCGGGCCGCGCCGGATGACCAGGAGGAAGTGTCATGTACCGCGCCCCGGTGGAAGAGATTGCCTTTGCGCTGAAGCATGTCGCGGGGCTGAAGGCCGCGCTCGATGCAGGAAGCTTCGGCGACCTCGGCGAGGACCTTGTCGACGCCATCCTGGGCGAGGCTGGCCGCTTCGCCACCGACGAGGTGGCGCCGCTCCACGAGGTCGGCGACAAGGCCGGTGCCAAACTCAAGGAAGCGGCGGTGACCATGCCGCCCGGCTGGAAGGAGGCCTACCGGCACTGGATCGAAGGCGGCTGGAACGGCCTCAACGGTCCCGAGGAATTCGGCGGCCAGGGCCTGCCGACGATGCTCGGCGTCGCGACGCTTGAGATGTGGAATTCAGCCTCGATGGCCTTCGGCCTCGGCCCGACGCTGACCATGGGCGCGGTCGAGGCGCTCGACAAGCACGCCTCGGAGGACCTGAAGGCGGCCTATCTCGAAAAGCTCGTCTCCGGCGAATGGATGGGCACCATGAACCTGACAGAGCCGCAGGCGGGCTCTGACCTTGCCGCGCTGCGCACCCGCGCCGAGCGTGCCGGCGACGGCAGCTACCGCATCTTCGGCCAGAAGATCTTCATCACCTATGGCGAGCACGACCTGACCGGCAACATCGTCCACCTGGTGTTGGCCAGGCTGCCCGACGCACCCGCCGGCACGCGCGGCATCTCGCTGTTTCTGGTGCCGAAATACCTGCTCGACGACGACGGCCAGCCGGGCGCGCGCAACGATGTGTTCTGTTCCGGGCTCGAGGAGAAGCTCGGCATCCACGCCTCGCCGACCTGCACCATGATCTATGGCGACGGTTTCGCAAAGGACCGCGAGCCCGGCGCTGTCGGCTGGCTCATCGGCGAGGAGCACCGTGGCCTCGCCTGCATGTTCACGATGATGAACAATGCCCGTCTCGCCGTCGGCATGCAGGGCGTGGCGGTGGCGGAAGCGGCGTTCCAGAAGGCGCTCGCCTATGCCAATGACCGCCGCCAGGGCAAGGCCTCGGGCTACAGCGGCGAAGGCATGGCGCCGATCGTCCATCACCCCGACGTGCAGCGCAACCTGTTGACCATGAAGGCACTGACCCAGAGCGCGCGCGCCATCGCCTATTCCTGCGCCCATGCCATCGACATGGCGAGCGTCTCGGAAGGCACAGCCAAGGCGCACTGGCAGGACCGGGCCAATCTGTTGACCCCGGTCGCCAAGGCCTTTGCCACCGATGTCGGCGTCGACGTCGCCTCGCTCGGCGTCCAGGTCCATGGCGGCATGGGTTTCATCGAGGAGACGGGCGCGGCGCGGCTGCTGCGCGATGCCCGCATCGCCCCGATCTACGAGGGCACCAACGGCATCCAGGCGATCGACCTCGTCACCCGCAAGCTGCCGCTCGGCAATGGCGACCATGTCTTCGACTATATCGGCGAGCTCGACGCGGTCGCCAATGCGGTCGCGGCACTGAACAGCGACGACTACGGCCGCAGCGCCATCTGCCTGGAGCAGGCACTCGACGACCTGCAGCAGACGACGCGTTTCCTGCAGAAGCTGCTCGAGGACGGCCGCTCCGACGACGCCCTGGCCGGCGCCACGCCCTATCTGAGGCTGTTCGCGCTGGCTGCCGGCGGCGCCTACCTGGCACGCGCCGCCCTTGCCGAGGGCGATGCCGGGCGCATCGCGCTGTGCCGGTTCTTCGCCGAGAACCTGCTCGGCGAGACCGCCGCACTCAAGGATCGCGTCACCGGCGGCGCGGCGAGCCTGCGCGAAGCCGCCAAGGCGCTGGTTTCGGCATAAGATTCTGGGACGAGGAACAGTCTGACGTGAGCGACCATATAGTCATCGAACGGCAGGATGCCGTGCAGATCATCCGGATGAACCGCCCGGACAAGAAGAACGCGATCACCCGCGCCATGTATGCCGAGATGGCGTCGGCGCTTGCCGCCGGCGATGCCGACAAGGCCGTGCGCGTCCACGTCTTTCTCGGCGTGCCAGGCGCGTTCTCGGCCGGCAACGACCTGGCCGACTTCATGACGATCGCCACCGGTGGCGAAGGCGGCGGCGAGGTGTGGGATTTCCTTCTCGCCCTGGCCAGGACCGAAAAGCCGGTGGTTTCGGGCGTCGACGGCATCGCCGTCGGCATCGGTACGACCATCAACCTGCATTGCGACCTGACCTTCGCCACGCCGCGCACGGTGTTTCGCACGCCCTTCGTCGATCTCGGCCTGGTGCCGGAGGCGGGGTCGAGCCTGCTCGCGCCGCAGGTGCTCGGGCGCCAGGGCGCTTTTGCGCTGCTCGGCCTGGGCGAGGGGTTTGCGGCAGAACGGGCGCTCGCTGCCGGGCTGATCTACAAGGTCGTGGCGGAAGACGAGCTGGAGGCGGCAACGCTGGCGGCGGCCCGCGACATCGCCGCCAAGCCGCCGGAAGCGCTGAAGATCGCCCGCGACCTGATGCGCGGCGACCGCTCGGAGCTTTTTGCCCGCATCAAGGTGGAAGGTGAGCACTTCCGCGCCCGGCTCAAGTCGGACGAGGCACGCGCCGCACTCGTCGCCTTCATGACGCGCAAGAAGTGAGTTTGTCCGTCCCGGACGGGGGAGGGCAGAAACTCAGGGATAGAGCCGGTCCTTGTCCCACTCGCCCTTGGCGTTGGCGGTGAACACGATGCGGTCGTGCAGCCGGAACGGACGGTCGTGCCAGAACTCGATCTGGCTCGGCCGGATGCGGAAGCCGGACCAGTGGGCGGGCCGCGGAATCTCGCCGATGGCATGGCGCGCGGTGTACTCGGCGACCGCCTTCTCCAGTGCGAAACGGCTTTCGAGCGGGCGCGACTGCTTCGAGGCCCAGGCGCCGATGCGGCTGCCGCGCGGGCGCGAGGCGAAATAGGCGTCTGCCTCGGCGTCGGTGACGATCTCCACGGGGCCGCGCACCCGCACCTGGCGGCGCAGCGATTTCCAGTGGAAGCACATGGCGGCCTTCATCGTCGCCAGGATCTCGCGGCCCTTGGCGCTCTCGAAATTGGTGTAGAAGACGAAGCCTTGTTCATCGAAGCCCTTGAGCAGCACCATGCGAACGTCGGGCAGCCCGTCGGTGTCGACGGTTGCCAGCGCCACCGCGTTGGGATCGTTCGGTTCGCTGGCGGTAGCGTCCTTCAGCCACGCTGCAAACAGCCGATAAGGCTCCGCGCTCTCGGTGAAGTCACCGCTTTTTAACTCTGTGTCCGTCATAGCTCTTACTCGACCTGCCATTTACGACCGGGAGAATGCCTATTGTCGCGCTTCGCGCAAGCCTTTGAGGGCCATTGCCTCCCACAATTCGGGTTCCGATCCTTCAAGGTGCTGCTGCTGCTGAGCCTGACGACGATCAGCGCCTGTGGCGTTGGCGGCTTCAGCCTGGAGAAGGCCGAGGTTGACCGCACGCTTCTGACCAGCAAGGTGCCGGACGATGCCAGCCGCAGCAACGATGCGAATCGCCTGTCCGACGAGGCGACGATCCGCAACGCGGTCTCTTCCGCCGACGTCGAAGGCCTGCAGGGACAGGCAATTCCCTGGGCCAATGCCGAGACCGGATCTCGCGGTGCGATCAGCGCGCTCGTGGAAAGCACCGGACGTGGCGTCTTGTGCCGGCAATTCGCCGCCTCGCGCGAAAGTTTCGATGGCGTCGGCCTGTACAAGGGCGAGGTGTGTGCCGCCGGTGCCGGCGCCTGGCAAATGGTGGCTTTCGAGCCGGCCTGACGCTTTGCGGCAAGCCTGCCTCTGGAATTTCTTCCTAGCCGAGCGCATATAGGAGGAAACCAACCCTTTTCTCTGTTGTGGAATTGCGCATGCGCGACCCCTATGAGGTGCTGGGCGTTGCCAAGAACGCCTCGGCCAAGGACATCAAAGCGGCCTTTCGCAAGCTCGCCAAGAAGCATCATCCGGACCAGAACCCGGACGATCCGAAGGCGAAGGAACGTTTTGCCGCCGCCAACCAGGCCTACGAGATTCTCGGCGACGAGAAGAAGAAGGCCGCGTTCGACCGCGGCGAGATCGATGCCGAGGGCAAGCAGCGCTTCCATGGCTTCGAAGGTGCCGCGGGCGGCGATCCGTTTGGCGGCTTTCGCCGCCAGCAGGCCGGGCCCGGCGGCTCGCGCTTCGAGTTCCGTTCCGGCGGCCCGGGCAGCGCCTCCTTCGATGCCGGCGACATCTTCAGCCAGATTTTCGGCGATTCCTTCAGCCAGCGCGGCCCCGGAGCAGGTGCGGGCGCCGGCATGGGCGGTGGTCAGCGCGCCCAGCCCGGCGGCGACGTCAACGTCACGCTCGACGTGACCATCGAGGAAGCGGCGACCGCGCCAAAGGTCACGGCGATGTTTCCCGACGGACGCAAGATGGCGGTCAAGCTGCCGGAATATGTCGAGGACGGCCAGACCATCAGGCTCAAGGGCCAGGGCGAGCAGGGTCTGGGCGGTGCGGGTGACGCGCTCGTCAAGATCAGGTTCCGCCGCCATCCGCGCTATCGCGTCGAGGGCAGGGATCTTCATGCCGACCTGCCGGTCCCGTTGCGCGATGCCGTGCTCGGCGCCAAGATTGCCGTGGAAACCCCGACCGGGCGCCTTGCCGTCAACGTTCCGGCCTGGTCGAGCTCGGACAAGGTCCTGCGCATCAAGGGGCGTGGCTTGCCCGAGAAGACCGGCGGCAAGGCCGATCTCTATGTCCATGTCCGCGTCATGCTGCCCGAGGCTGGCGATGCCGCGCTCGAAGAGCTGATGCGCAAGTCCAACGGCTGACAGCCGGCCGGCGCGACGTCGCCGGCCATCGGCGTATCAAAGCTTGAAGGCATGAGTTGCCTATGCGATAGGCTCTGCGAAACAATTCTTGCATCGGAGAGCGCTCATATGGCGGGTGGACAGGGCCTGATGGCCGGCAAGCGCGGCCTTATTCTCGGCGTCGCCAACAACAGATCGATCGCCTGGGGCATTGCCAAGGCATGCGCCGACCAGGGCGCCGAGCTGGCCTTCACCTATCAGGGCGATGCCCTGAAGAAGCGTGTCGAGCCGCTGGCCGCCGAAATCGGCGCCTTCGTCTGCGGCCATTGCGATGTCACCGACATGGCGACCATCGACGCCTGCTTCGAGACGTTGGAGAAGAAGTGGGGCAAGCTCGACTTCGTCGTCCACGCCATCGGCTTCTCCGACAAGGATGAACTGACCGGCCGCTACGTCGACACCAGCCACGCCAACTTCCTGCGCACCATGGACATCTCGGTCTACTCCTTCACGGCTGTCGCCCAGCGCGCCGAGAAGCTGATGACCGATGGCGGCTCGCTGTTGACCATGACCTATTACGGCGCCGAGAAGGTGATGCCGAACTACAACGTCATGGGCGTCGCCAAGGCAGCGCTCGAGGCGAGCGTGAAGTATCTCGCCGTCGACCTCGGCCCGAAGAAGATCCGCGTCAACGCGATCTCCGCCGGCCCGATCAAGACGCTTGCTGCTTCCGGCATCGACGACTTCCGCTACATCCTGAAGTGGAACGAGTACAATGCACCGCTGCGCCGTACGGTCTCCATCGAGGAAGTCGGCGATTCCGGGCTGTACTTCCTGTCGGACCTGTCGCGCGGTGTCACCGGCGAGGTGCATCACGTCGATTCCGGCTATCATGTCGTCGGCATGAAGGCGGTCGATGCGCCCGACATCGCGACCGTCAAGGACTGACATACAGTACCAGCCTGACATGACCCCGCTCACCTATTTCGTGCGCCACGGCCAGACGCCCTGGAATGCCGAGCAGCGCCTGCAGGGGCAGGCGGACACCGACATCAATGCGATCGGCCGCGAACAGGCCGACGGCAACGGCCGTCGCCTGGCCGAGTTCGTCGGCGATCCCGAGGCTTTCGATTTCGTGGCGAGCCCGATGCGGCGAACCCGCGAGACGATGGAGCGCGTGCGCAAGGCAATGGGGCTCGATCCCTCGGCCTATCGCACCGACAGCCGCCTGGTCGAAGTGAACTTCGGCGACTGGCAGGGCTTTACCTTTCCCGAGCTCGAAATCCGCCAGCCCGGCGCCAGCACAGCGCGCCTGCACGACAAGTGGGACTTCGTGCCGCCCGGCAAGGATGCTGAGAGCTATGAGATGTTGACGGCCCGTATCCGTCCGTGGCTGGAGGAGGTCGTGCAGCCGACCGTGTGCGTCACCCATGGCGGCGTCATCCGCGCCATCTTCCGCCTTGTCGAAGATCTGCCCAAAAACAGAGCCGCGGCCCTGGAGGTTCCCCAGGACCGCGTGCTGAAACTCGAAGGCGGCCGGCTGGACTGGATCTAGCAGCAGCGATTTCGGTGCCTACTGCGGCAGTTCCATGTCGGTGATCAGGTTCTCGCCCTCGACCACATCGTAGGCCAGAAGGATTTCCATGCCGGGCTTGATGTTGTCGACGTCGAATTCGCCCGGAAGCTTGTATGACTTGCCGTTGTCGAGCGTGATGACCGACTTGTCCTTGTCGACCGACTTGACCTGACCTTCGGCCTCTGCGGCCAGCGCGGCGCCGGAGATCATCAGAACGGCGGTAACGGCGCCAATAAGGGTACGCATTATCGTCCTCTTTCTTTCACGTTCATTCACGCCTCTCCCCCGAAAGGCGACGATTTACGGGCGGTCGGAGGGAAGCAGAAACCAACCGAATGTGTCAAAACTAAATCGCCCACGATCACGGTTTGACCACCGCTAAAAAGACGATCGCACCCCGCACGTCGTTGCGGAGGCGCAAGGACGCGCCATCCCCGCGGGTTGGCGCACGGTCCTTTCCGAAAAGGAATTTTACTTTTCGGGGCCATGCGCTAGAAGGCCCCATACCCCGGCAAGCCGCCGGAAAGGGCCTGTCCATGTCGCACAATACCTTTGGCCATCTGTTCCGCGTCACCACCTGGGGCGAGAGCCATGGGCCCGCACTTGGCTGCGTCGTCGACGGCTGCCCGCCCGGCATTCGTTTCACGCTGAAGGACATCCAGGACGAGCTCGACAAGCGCAAGCCGGGCCAGTCGCGTTTCGTTACCCAGCGCCGCGAGCCCGACGAGGTCAAGGTGCTGTCGGGCGTGATCCTGGACGACGATGGCGAGACGCTGATTTCCACCGGCACGCCGATCTCGATGATGATCGAGAATGTCGACCAGCGTTCCAAGGATTATGGCGAGATTGCCCGGCAGTATCGCCCGGGCCATGCCGACTACACCTACGACGTCAAATACGGCCTGCGCGACCATCGCGGCGGCGGACGCTCTTCGGCGCGCGAAACGGCCGCCCGCGTCGCTGCCGGTGCCATCGCCCGCAAGATCGTGCCGGGTCTCGTGGTGCGCGGCGCACTGGTATCGATGGGCACCAGGTCGATCGACCGGGCCAACTGGGACTGGGATTTCATCGGCAGCGCCGAGAACCCGTTCTTCACGCCCGATGCCTCTTCGGTCCAGCCTTTCGCCGACTATCTCGACGGCATCCGCAAGTCGGGCTCGTCGGTCGGCGCGGTGATCGAGGTCGTCGCCGAGGGCGTGCCTGCGGGGCTCGGTGCGCCGATCTACGGCAAGCTCGACCAGGACATCGCCTCGAACCTGATGTCGATCAACGCCGTCAAGGGCGTCGAGATCGGCAACGGCTTCGAAGCCGCGCGCATCACCGGCGAGGAGAACGCCGACGAGATGCGCATGGGCAATGACGGCCAGCCCATATTCCTGTCCAACCACGCCGGCGGTATACTGGGCGGCATCTCGACGGGGCAGGCGGTGATCGCGCGTTTCGCGGTCAAGCCGACTTCGTCGATCCTGACGCCGCGCAAGTCGATCGACAAGGATGGCAAGGAGGTCGACGTGATGACCAAGGGCCGGCATGATCCGTGCGTCGGCATCCGTGCCGTGCCCATCGGCGAGGCGATGGTCGCCTGCGCCATTGCCGATCACTATCTGCGCCATCGAGGACAGACGGGAAGATGAGCGAATAGCGAATAGTGAGTAGCGAATGGTGCCGTTTGCCTCGATTCGCTACTCCCCATTCCCCATTCGCCGGAACGAGCGAAGCGAGCAACCATGCCATACGACCAGAAGAAGATTGTCGAAGCGCTGAGAGCCTTCGAGCGCGGTGAGATCGTGGTCGTCATGGACGACGACGGGCGCGAGAACGAGGGCGACCTGATCGTCGCCGCCGTCCATTGCACGGCCGAGAAGATGGCCTTCATCGTACGCCACACCTCCGGCATCGTCTGTGCGCCGATGCTCAAGGAAGACGCCCGCCGGCTCAACCTTGCGCCGATGGTCGCCGACAACGATTCCGCCCACACGACGGCCTTCACCGTAAGCGTCGATTTCAAGCACGGCACCTCGACCGGCATCTCGGCCGAGGACCGCACCCTGACCGTGCGCAACCTCGCCAACGGCAATGTCGGCGGCGCCGACTTCGTCCGGCCGGGCCACATCTTCCCGCTGATCGCGCGCGAGGGCGGGGTGCTGATGCGCTCGGGCCATACCGAGGCGGCTGTCGACCTGTGCAAGCTTGCCGGCCTGCCGCCGGTCGGCGTGATTTCCGAACTGATGAACGACGACGGCACCGTCATGCGCGGTCCGCAGGTCCAGGCCTTCGCCGAGAAGAACGCGCTGAAGCAGGTTTCCGTCGCCGACCTGATCGCCTATCGCCAGCGCCAGGAGACGCTGATCGAGCGCGTCGACACCTTCGACATCGAGACTCCCGCCGGCACCGCCAAGGCCATCACCTACACGCTGCCGTGGGACGTCATGCACCATCTCGCCATCGTCTTCGGCGATATCCGCGATGGCGAGGAAGTGCCGGTGCGCCTGCACACCGAGGACGTGGTGACCGACGTGTTCGGTACCAGCAACCGCCTTGGCGACATCATGAAGACCTTCGGCGAATGCAAGCGCGGCGTCATCGTCTACCTGCGCGAAGGATCGGTCGGCGTTTCCAACCTCGGCCGCAACCGGCCTTCGGCCGAGCGCGAGGATCATGAAGAAGCCCGCCATCGTGAAGACGAATGGCGCCAGATCGGCCTCGGCGCCCAGATCCTCAAGGATCTCGGCATCTCGTCGATCAACCTGGTGGCCTCGCGCGAGCGCCATTATGTCGGTCTCGAAGGCTTCGGCATCCGTATCGCCAAGACGGAAATCCGCTGATTTTCACCCCTTCCGGGGGTGATTGACTTCCGCTCGCCGCAGCGCATTCTTTTGACCTCTCTTGGGGGAGAGTCGGGTATGTGGGATTTCAGCATAGGCCAAAGCTTGGCCATCATGGCGCGCACCTGGCCGTTCATCGTGCTGCGCATGGTCGTCTATTTCGGCATCACGCTCGCCTACATCGTGGCGATGGGGGCGGGCGCCGGCGTCGGCTACGGCGTCGGCCACATCGCGACCGACCCCGAAGGCCCAGTCTCGTTCGCCCTGTGGGGCGGCATCGCCGGCTTCGGCGTGGTGTCGGTCGCGGTCTACTGGATCCGCGAATACATCCTCTACATCGTCAAGGCCGGGCACATCGCGGTGATGGTCCATCTCATCGACGGGCGCGACATCCCCGGCGGCCAGAACCAGATCGCCTACGCCCGCGAAGTCGTCAACGAGCGCTTCAGCGAGGCAAGCATCCTGTTCGTGCTCGACCAATTGGTGAAGGGCGTGATCCGCACCATCACCGGCCTGATCGGCGGCATCGCCGCCTTCCTGCCGATCCCGGGCCTCGACGGGGTGGTCAGGTTCGTCAACACCGTGATCCGCATGTCGCTGACCTATGTCGACGAGATCATCCTCGGCTACAACATCCGCATCGGCAGCACCTCGCCATGGCAGAGCGCGCGCCAGGGCGTGGTGCTCTACGCGCAGAACGGCAAGACCATGGTCAAGAACGCCGTCTGGCTGTCGCTGGTCGTCTGGGTCGTGTCGCTGCTGATCTTCCTGTTCATGCTCGCGCCGGCAGGTGCCATCCTCTACTTCATGCCGGGCCAGCTTGGCGGCTGGGCCTTCGTGCTGGCGATCGTCTTTGCCTGGGCGTTCAAGTCGGCGCTGATCGAGCCTTTCGCCGTGGCCTCGCTGATGCAGGTCTATTTCAGGGTCATCGAGGGCCAGGTGCCCAACCCGGAATGGGATCGCAAGCTGGAGGAGACGTCGTCGAAGTTCCGGGAGCTGAAGGAAAAGGCCTTCGGTTCGGGCGAGGCGTCGCGCTGGGACGGCACGCCGAAGAGCACGTGATAGAGACCGGTCCGCGCGCCAAGGCACGCGGACCGCGCCGCTCCTATTCTGCCGGCTGGGTGATTGCCGGTGCCATGCGCACCGATTGCCGCAGCGGACGCTGTCCGAGGAAGGTGATCACCAGCGCGATGAAGCCCGCCACCAGCGACACCATGAAGCCGCTGTTGGGCCCGAGATTGTCGATCATCCAGCCCGACGCCGACGAGCCCGCGGCCATGCCGATGCTGATGCCGGTAACGGCCCAGGTCATTCCCTCGGTGAGCTTCGTCGACGGCACGATCTTCTCGACCAGCGCCATCGTCAGGATGATGGTCGGCGACACTGCAACGCCTGCGAGGAACAGGACGACGGAAAGCATCGTGACGTTGTCGACGGCCATCAGCGGCAGCGTCGTCAGGGCGGCAAGCGCGACCGCGATCAGGAGCTGCCGGGCGAGCGGCATCTTGAGCTTCATGGCGCCGAAGACGAGGCCGGAGATGAGCGAGCCGGCGGCATAGACGGACAGCGCAAAGCCTGCGGACGCCTTGTTGCCCTGGGCCTCGGCGAAGGCCACGGCGGTGACTTCGGCGGTGCCGAAGATGGCGCCGATGGCGATCAGGGTCAGCACCAGGATCTGGACCGGGCCGAGCCAGATCACGGATTTGCCGTCGCTGCGGTCCTGCGCATGCACGGGCGGCTCGGTCGAGCGCTGCGCGGCAAACAGCAGGCTGCCCAGGGCCAGCAAAACGGTCGCAACGAGAGGGCCTGCCTCCGGGAAGAAGCCGACGCTGAGGCCGATGGCGACGATCGGGCCGGCCATGAAGATCACCTCGTCCACGATCGATTCGAAGGCGAAGGCGGTGTGCAACTGGGGTGTGTCACGGTAGATCTCGGTCCAGCGCGCGCGCACCATCGCGCCCATGATCGGCGTGACGCCTGCGGCAATGGCGAAGGCAAAGAGCACCCAGTTGGGCGCGCCGTAGCGCGTCGCGAGCATCAGTCCCGACAGTGCTGCCACAGCCAGGGCAGCACTCGGCAGCAGGATGCGGACCTGGCCGTAGCGATCGATCAGCCTGGCGACCTGCGGCGCAATGACCGCGCTCGACAGGGCGAAGGCGGCGGCCACGGCGCCGGCCAGCCAGTATTCGCCGTGGGTTTCCGACAGCATGGTCACGATGCCGAGCGTGACCATGGACATGGGCAGGCGCGCGACGAAGCCGGCGGCGGAGAACGCCTTGGCCCCCGGTGCCTTGAAGATTTCAGAGTATGGATTGCGCATTGATGTCACCGGGGCGGAGATAACTGAGATTTCAAAGCCAGTCGAGCCGCCTGATATGGCGACTCGTTGGTGCAGCCGGAAGGGCATGCCTGAGAAAATGTTGGCTCATTCCGCTGCTTGTGGAGCAGCACGCGGCAACTCTACTTCGTGCTCGTCCGCGAGTGCTTTCTGACCCAGCAGGACGACTGCGAACGAGATCGTGCCGGCGGCCACGGAAACCCAGAAGCCGTTCTGCGCGCCGAAATTGTCGACGACCCAGCCGGCCACGAAGGCGCCCAGAGCCATGCCGATGCCAATGCCCGTCATCACCCAGGTGATGCCTTCGGTCAGCATGGCCTCGGGCACCCGCCGTTCGATCAGGCCGAAGGCCATGATGAAGGTGGGCGAGATCGCAATGCCGCTGGCGAAGATGGCGAGCGCGAGCAGGGGAACCGTGTCGGCGACCAGCAAGGGCAGTGTCGTCAGCGCGACGACGGCGATCGCCATGGCGAGCAGGCGTTGCTTCGGTGCCTTGAGGTTCAGGGCGCCGACGATAAGTCCGACGACGAGGGAACCGGCGGCGTAGACGCCGATGACGAGGCTGGCGGCGGTGGGTTGGCCGAGTTCCTTGGTGATCGCCACGGCGCTGATCTCGGCGGTGGCGAAGATCGAACCGACGAAGATGAGCGCCAGCGTGATGATCTGGACAGGGCGCAGCATGATCGCCGAGCCGCCGCTCGCAAGTTCGGGCGCCCTGACCCTGGGTTCGCTGGAGCGTTGCAGGATGAAGGCTGCCATGCCGAAGGCCAGCAGCAGCGTGCTGACCACCATGCCGGCTTCCGGGAACAGGGCGACGCTCAGGCCGACGGAAATCGAAGCGCCGGCGATATAGACCATTTCGTCGGCGACCGATTCAAAGGCGAAGGCGGTGTTGAGCTCGGGTCGGTCGCGGAAGATCTCGGTCCAACGGGCCCGCACCATGGCCGGCACGCTTGGCATGGCCGCGGCGAGGAAGGCCGAGACGAACAGCGTCCAGCTTGGCCAGTCGTAGCGCGTCGCAAGGAGCAAGGTGGCGAAGGCGAGGACCGAGATGACCGTGGCGGGCACGGCCACGGCAGTCTGGCCGCGCCGGTCGATCAGGCGCGAGATCTGGGGGGCGGCAAAGGCATTGGCCAAGGCGAAGGTGGCGGAGACCGCGCCTGCCAGCCAATACTCGCCGTGCGTCTGCGACAGCATCGCGACGATGCCGATGGGCGCCATGGCGATCGGCAGGCGGGCGAAGAAGGCAGCCGCCGCGAAGCCCTTGGCCCCCGGGACACTGAAGATTTCACCATACGGATTGTGCATTGGAGCACTCCTGGAAATGCGAGGATGCGCCACTTACATACGCGGCGTATGTGAACGAAATAATTGCATACGCCGCGTATGTCAATTAATATACGTCGCGTATGCGAATAAATATACGCAACGTATGTGAGAGGCCGGCATGGAAGTGGCGATGAAGACTGCGCACAAGCCGCGAAGCGAGATGGTTGCCGAAACGCGTGCCAAGCTGACGGCGGCCGCACGCCGGGCCTTTGCCACGGTGGGCTACGCCAACGCATCGATGGATGATTTCACCGCCGATGCCGGGCTCACCCGCGGCGCGCTCTATCACCACTTCGGCGACAAGAAGGGTCTGTTCGAGGCCGTCGTGGCCCAGATCGACCGGGAGATGTCGGTGCGTCTCAACGTCATCTCGGCCAAGGCCACGACGCGCTGGCAGGGTTTCGTCGACGAAAACATCGCTTACGTCGAAATGGCGCTGGAGCCGGAAATCCAGCGCATCATGCTGCGCGACGGTCCCGGAGTCCTCGGCGATCCGGCGCAATGGCCCAACGCCAACGCCTGTATCATGTCGATAACCAGCAACCTCGCCGCGCTGAAGGAAGAGGGGGTCATCCGCGATATCGACCCGGAGGCCATGGCGCGGCTGATCAGTGGCGCTTCGCTTTATGCGGCGCAGTGGATCGCCAACTCCGATGACCCTGGCGCGACGTCGAAAAAGGCGGTGAAGGCGTTTCGCGCGCTGATGGAGGGACTGCTGGTGGACAACAAGTGCCCCGGCTGATGCCTGCATCTCGGTCCACGTGCGCCCCTGCGTCGGCACCGGGATTGCGTAGCGGTGTCAGGGTGCGTTGAAGCCCGCCCATTTTTTCCCCAGGCTTCGTCGGCAATCGCGTGGTCTGGCCGGCCATAGCTGATAAGGTGGGGCGATGACCACGCGGCTCTACACCCATCCGATCTATCTCGAACACCTGACGCCCGCCGGCCACCCCGAGCGGCCCGACCGGCTGCGCGCCATCCAGCGCGTGCTCGACGACGAACCGTTCGAAAGGCTCGACCGCGTCGAAGCGCCCGAAGGTGGAGAGCAGACGATTCTCTACGTCCATCCCGAGCCTTTCGTCGAGGGCATCCGCCGGCAGGTGCCGGAAGAGGGGATGGAGCGGATCGATGGCGACACCGTGCTGAGCCCCAAGAGCTGGCAGGCGGCGCTGACGGCGATCGGTGCCGCCAACGCGGCGGTCGACGACGTCTTCTCCAAGAAGGCCGACAACGTCTTCGTCGCTTCGCGCCCGCCTGGGCACCATGCCGAGAAGACCACGGCGATGGGCTTCTGCCTGTTCAACAACGCGGCCATTGCCGCGCGCTACGCCCAGAAGAAGCATGGCGCCGAGCGCGTCGCCATCGTCGACTGGGACGTGCACCACGGCAACGGCACCCAGGACATCTTCTGGGACGACCCGAGCGTTCTCTACTGCTCGACCCACCAGATGCCGCTGTTTCCGGGCACCGGCGCCAAGGGCGAGACCGGCGTCGGCAACATCGTCAACGCGCCGCTGTCGCCCGACACCGGCAGCGACCATTTCCGCGACGCCATCCGCTCGCGCGTGCTGCCGGCGCTCGACAATTTCGCGCCTGACCTGATCATCATCTCGGCCGGGTTCGACGCGCATCATCGCGACCCGCTGGCCGAGATCAACCTGACCGAAGCCGATTTCGACTGGGCGACGGGCCAACTGATGGACCGCGCCGCGCGGCATTCGTCGAACCGCCTCGTCAGCCTGCTCGAGGGCGGCTATGACCTTCAAGGGCTGGCCTTCTCCGTCGCCGCCCACGTGACCCGCCTCATGAAAGGATGAACCATGGCCGCTGAGCCCAATGACGAAATCAAGGCGATGAGCTTCGAGCAGGCGCTGGCCGCCCTGGAGAAGATCGTCGATGACCTCGAGCGTGGCGATGTGCCGCTCGACCAGTCGATCAAGATCTACGAACGCGGCGAGGCGCTGAAGGCGCATTGCGACCGTCTGCTCAAGGCGGCCGAGGACAAGGTCGAGAAGATCCGCCTGTCGCGCGACGGCAAGCCGGTCGGCACCGAGCCGCTCGACGCGGAGTGATCGGCGGCCGAATGGCTTGACCTTGCGGCACGTTGCGCCCAGTTATGGGGAACCCACACGGTTGATAGAACCCGGGAGCAGGCGATGTGCCGCAACATCAAGACATTGTTCAATTTCGAGCCGCCGGCGACGCATGACGAGATCCGCGACGCCGCCCTGCAGTTTGTCCGCAAGCTGAGCGGTTCGACCAAGCCGTCGAAGAAGAACGAGGAGGCTTTCACGCGGGCGGTCGACAGGATCGCGGAAGCTGCGCACGACATGCTGCATGAGATGGAAACCCACCAGCATCCGCGCAACCGCGAGGAAGAGGCCGCCAAGGCAAAGGCACGTTCGGCGCTGAGATTTGCCTGACACCAGTGGTGACAGCAGCGCTCCCGTAACTCTAGGATACCGTCATGAGTT
This sequence comes from Aminobacter sp. NyZ550, assembly GCF_025628925.2. Lineage (NCBI taxonomy): Bacteria > Pseudomonadati > Pseudomonadota > Alphaproteobacteria > Hyphomicrobiales > Phyllobacteriaceae > Aminobacter > Aminobacter sp. NyZ550. Next base: position 4,848,945 of record NZ_CP114190.1, on the reverse strand, counting down.
TCTTCCCAGCCGCCGATCCGACCCCGGGTGACGCCTTTTCCTGCGACCAGATCGAACTGATGGTCGTGCCCAATGCCAAGGACATCGACGGCTTCGAGGTCCGTCGCGCGCTGCCGACGGCCAAGCGCAGGCTGGTCGGGCCGTTCATCTTCTTCGACCGCATGGGCCCCGCGATCCTGCGCGCCGGCCATGCCCTGGACGTGCGGCCGCATCCGCATATCGGGCTTGCGACCGTGACCTACCTGTTCGACGGCAAGATCAGGCACCGGGATTCGCTCGGCACCGAAATGGTGATCGCGCCGGGTGACGTGAACCTGATGACCGCCGGCCGCGGCATCGTCCACTCCGAGCGTACGCCCGAGGAGCTGCGCGGCGCGCCGATGTCGGTGTCGGGCCTGCAGACATGGCTGGCGCTGCCCGACGGCAAGGAGGAGGTGGCGCCGCTGTTCGAGAACACCGTCAGCGCCGACCTGCCGGAATTTGCCGCCGACGGTGTCAGCGGACGGCTCATCATCGGCGATTTCAAGGGCCTGCGCTCGCCGGTCCGGGCCGCCTCCGACACGCTTTACGCCGACATCTCGCTTGCGCCGGGCGCCAGGATCAAGATTCCGGCCGATGCCGAGGAACGCGCCATCTACACGCTGGGCGGCGAGATCGACATCCTGGGCGACCGCTTCCCGATCGAGCGCCTGCTGGTGTTCAAGCCGGGCGACGAGATCGTCATTTCGTCCGAGACCGGCGCACATTTCATGCTCTTCGGCGGCGCCTCGCTCGGTTCCAAGCGCTACATCTGGTGGAACTTCGTTTCGTCGTCGAAGGAGCGCATCGAGCAGGCCAAGAACGAATGGAAGACCGGCCGCTTCGATATCGTTCCCGGTGATGAAGAAGAATTCATCCCGCTGCCCGAGGGGTAGGATCGCCTTGGAAGCACGATCCTGGCCCGGCCGCGTCACCGCCGCGCATTTACTTTCCGGGTCGGCGGTCGTATCTGCCGTGGGTTAATGGATGTTAGTGCTGTTTGATGAACGCAAAACCTGAAACTCCCCTTCTCGACAAGGTCCGGCTACCGGCCGAACTGCGCGCGCTCGACGAGGCCCAGCTGCCGCAGCTGGCCAGCGAACTCCGGGCCGAGCTGGTCGACGCCGTGTCCCAGACGGGCGGGCATCTCGGCGCCGGCCTCGGCGTGGTCGAGCTCACGGTCGCGCTGCACTACGTCTTCGACACGCCCGACGACCGCATCATCTGGGACGTCGGCCACCAGGCCTACCCGCACAAGATCCTGACCGGCCGCCGCGACCGCATCCGCACGTTGCGGCAGGAGAACGGGCTTTCCGGCTTCACCAAGCGTGCCGAGAGCGAATACGATCCTTTCGGCGCCGCGCACTCCTCGACCTCGATCTCGGCCGGCCTCGGCATGGCCGTGGCGCGCGATCTCAACGGCGGCAGGAACAACGTCATCGCCGTCATCGGCGACGGAGCGATGTCGGCGGGCATGGCCTATGAGGCGATGAACAATGCCGGTGCGCTCGACGCCCGGCTGATCGTCATCCTCAATGACAACGACATGTCGATCGCCCCGCCTGCAGGCGCGATGAGCGCCTATCTGGCGCGCCTCGCCTCGGGCCGCACCTATGCCGGCGTGCGCGAGCTCGGCAAGAAGCTGACCTCCTATCTCGGCCGCCGCGTCGACCGCGCCATCACCCGCGCCGTCGAGCATGCGCGCGGCTTCGTCACCGGCGGAACGCTGTTCGAGGAGATGGGCTTCTTCCACATCGGCCCGATCGACGGACACAATCTCGAGCACCTGATCCCGGTGCTGAAGAATGTCCGCGACAACGGAACCGGCCCCGTGCTGATCCATGTCGTGACCCAGAAGGGCAAGGGCTACGCCCCGGCGGAAGCCGCCGCCGACAAGTATCACGGCGTCAGCAAGTTCGACGTCATCACCGGCGCCCAGGCAAAGGCGCCGGCGAATGCGCCGAGCTACACCAAGGTGTTTGCCGAGAGCCTGGTCCAGGAGGCCCGCGAGGACGACAGGATCGTCGCCGTCACCGCCGCCATGCCGTCGGGCACCGGCCTCGACCTGTTCGGCGAGGCGTTTCCCTCGCGCACCTTCGACGTCGGCATCGCCGAGCAGCATGCGGTGACCTTCGCCGCCGGTCTGGCGACCGAGGGCATGCGGCCCTTCGTGGCGATCTACTCGACCTTCCTGCAGCGCGCCTACGACCAGGTCGTCCACGACGTCGCCATCCAGAAACTGCCGGTTCGTTTCCCCATCGACCGCGCCGGCTTCGTCGGCGCCGACGGCCCGACCCATTGCGGCGCCTTCGACACCGCCTATCTCGCGTCGCTGCCCGATTTCGTCGTCATGGCGGCCGCCGACGAGGCCGAGCTGCGCCACATGGTGCGCACCGCGGCCGAGTTCGACGAAGGTCCGATTTCGTTCCGCTACCCCCGGGGCAACGGCGTCGGCGTCGACATGCCCGAGCGCGGGCAGGTGCTGGAGATCGGCAAGGGCCGGGTCGTCAGGGAAGGCACCAAGGTGGCGCTGCTGTCCTTCGGCACGCGCCTCAAGGATTGCCTGCTCGCGGCGGAAGAGCTGGGCGCTGCCGGCCTGTCGACGACGGTGGCCGATGCGCGCTTCGCCAAGCCGCTCGACGAGGACCTGATCCGCCGCCTGGCGCGTTCGCACGAGGTGCTGGTCATGGTCGAGGAGGGGTCGGTCGGCGGTTTCTCCAGCCAGGTGCTCGACTTCCTCGCCCGCAACGGCCTGCTCGACAACGGCCTCAAGGTGCGTCCGCTGACGCTGCCCGACAGCTTCGTCGACCATGCCAATCCCGACAAGATGTATGTCGATGCGGGCCTCGATTCGGCCGGCATCGTGCGTGCGGTCTTTGCCGCACTCGGCAAGGCGGCCCAAGCGGCGCGCGCCTGATCGGGGCGCTTGCCTTCGGGGCGCGCATTCGCCATTGAAAGCCATGGAAACCTCGAGGCAAGGCCGGGCATCGGCTCGGAAATCGGAATCGATTTCCGGAAAGCACGATGCGCAGGTTCAGGAAGTTGGAGCACCAGTGCGCGTCCAATCGGACGCGCAGCGCTCCGGAGCCAGCCTGCGGCTCGACGAATTGCTCGTCAGCCGCGGTTTTTTTGCCAGCCGCTCGCGCGCCCGCGACGCGGTGGCGCGTGGCGCCGTGACGGTCGACGGCCAGCCGGCGAAGAAGCCCGGACAAACGGTTGCCGCGGGTGTTGCCATCGAGGTCGACGATCCGGCGCAGGCGTATGTTTCCCGCGCCGCGCTGAAGCTGATCGCCGGGCTCGATCATTTCGGCTTCGATCCGGCTGCCAGCACGGCACTGGACATCGGCGCCTCGACGGGTGGCTTCACGCAGGTGCTGCTGGAGCGCGGTGCGGCCCATGTCGTGGCAATCGACGTCGGACACGGCCAGATGGACGAGAAGCTGAGGCGGGACCCGCGCGTCACCTGCCTCGAAGGCCTCAACGCGCGTCACCTGGCCGCTGACGACCTCGGCGGAAGGCTGCCGGACTTTCTCGTCTCGGATGTGAGCTTCATTTCGCTGCGTCTGGCGCTGCCCAACGCGCTCGTCCTGGCCGCACCGGGCGCACGGGGCGTTTTTCTGGTCAAGCCGCAGTTCGAGGCCGGGCGCGAGGCGATCGGCAAGGGCGGCCTGCTGAGGAATGCCGACGACGGCCCGCGCATTGCCGACGAATTGCGCATCTGGCTCGACGCCATTCCGGGCTGGCGGGCGCTCGGCATCTGCCCGTCGCCGCTCGAAGGCGCCGACGGCAATCGTGAATACCTGCTCGCTGGAGTGAAAGATCGATGACTGCACGGTTCGAGATTGCGCGGCTGGGCGCGCATGGCGACGGCGTTGTCGATGCCAATGGCGGCCACATCTTCATTCCCTTTGCGCTGCCTGGCGAGACGGTGACCGCTGCGCGTGAAAAGGATCGCGCGCAATTGCTCGCCGTGATCGAGGCCTCGCCACAGCGGATCGAGCCCGCCTGCCGCCATTTCACCGAATGCGGCGGCTGCGCCATCCAGCATCTCGAGGACCGGGCCTATCGCGACTGGAAGCGCGGGCTGGTGGCGCATGCGCTGAAGGCGAGGGGCATCGAAACTGCGGTCGGCGAGCTCGTCGCCTGTCCGCCGCACAGCCGCAGGCGCGCCGCCTTTACCGCCCGCAACACCGAGACCGGGATGCATCTCGGCTACAACAAGGCGTTTTCCCACACCCTCGTCGATATCGAGGAGTGCCCGGTGCTGCTGCCGGCCATCGTCGAGGCGGCGGGCACCCTGCGCCACCTCGCCGGCATCATCTCCAACACGTCGAAACCCTTCAGGTTCCTGGTCACCGCGACCGAATCCGGCTTCGACGTGGCCGCCAGCGATTGCGGCAAGCCGACCGAGGCGATCCGCCGCGCCGCTACCGATTTCGTCATCAAGTCGAAGATCGCCAGGCTTTCCATCGACGGCGAGATCATCGTCGAGCCGGTCAAGCCGATGCTGACCTTCGGCACAGCCACGGTGACGCCGCCGACCGGCGGTTTCGTCCAGACTGTCGGCGAAGCCGAGCAGGCGATGGCCTCGCTCGTTGCCGGCCATCTGCGCAAGGCCAAGAAGGTCGCCGACCTGTACTCCGGCAGCGGCACCTTTTCGCTGCGGCTGGCGGCAAATTCGGAGGTTCACGCCGTCGAGGGCGACGCGCCGGCATTGGCGGCTCTGGATCGTGGTTTCCGCTTCGCGTCGGGCCTGAAGCGCGTGACCGTCGAGCGCCGCGACCTCGATCGCCGGCCGCTGACCTTCAAGGAACTCAACGCCTTCGACGGCGTCGCCTTCGACCCGCCGCGCGCCGGCGCCGAGGACCAGTGCAAGCAGATCGCCCGCTCCGACGTGCCTTATGTGGCTGCTGTGTCATGCAACCCGGCGACGCTGGCGCGGGATCTCCGCATCCTCATCGACGGCGGTTACGCATTGAAGAGCGTGACGCCGATCGACCAGTTTCTCTGGTCGCACCACGTCGAGGCGGTAGCGCTGCTGGAGAAGCGGAAGAAGCGGCGCTGAGCCCGCTCGATGCGAACGCCTAGGCGCGGTGGTAAAGCGTGTCGTCGTTGACCAGATAGGTCGCCGACATGGCATCGCGCCCTTCGAACGGTTGCGACAGGAGCCTGACCGGCATCGGCCATGGCACCGTCTTGCCGCGCTCGACCAGATCTCTCGCGCAGCGCAGCAACATGTCCAACGTGCCGGTCTGGTCGTTGTCGACGTTCACACAGGTCAGGTTGAAGCGCGACCGGGGATAGAGGCCTGCTTCCGATCGTTCGCAGATCGTCCGTGCTATCGACCAGTAGTGGCGATCCCAGCCGTCGCAGGCTTCGAGGGTCTCATAATCGATATAGGCATCGGCATTGATCAGGAAGAGGGCCAGCGCCGCCGTCGCCCGATCGCAGTCGGGCTGGCTGACGATCCAATGCACGACCTTGAGCGTGTCTTCGTAGTCGTAGTTCAGGTTGGCAACCAGCAGATGCCAGAGATCGGGGTCGCTGTTGTCCGGCAGCCAGTCCAGCAATTCCGACACCTGCTTGAAACGGCGGGGAGGGGCCTCGCCGCGTTCCGCCGCCGCCGATGCCGTGGGCAAGGGCGGCCGCGGCGCCAGCGCCTTTCGAACTCTTTCCTGTAGCCTGTCGCCCTTGAATTGCTCCAGCGTCACGCGTGGCTCCTGGGCCGCCATTCCGCGCACCGATTCGAGAATCTTTCTTTCGATTGCCGACACCTGGCCGCAGGCCGCCTTGAAGGCCGGTTCGTCCAGAATGACCGCTGCATGAACCAGTTCCGCGAGGCGCAGTTCCCGGCTCGTCAGGGCAGTCGGATCGACCGGCTCGTCATTGCCACGCACCTGCTGGATCGCCCAAGGGATGAGGAAGTCCGCGCGTGCCGCTGCGTCTGCTGCCTGCGGCGATCCTGCGAGCATGGTGGCGCCGCGCCGAAAGGCTTCGGGAAGCGCTGCCAGCGAGGTATTGGTCTTGCGCCGGCGATATGCCCGGTGAACCAACATCGCCGTGCTAACAGCAACGACAGCATACCAGAATTCGATCGGCAAGCTGTCAAGCATTCGGCAAGCTCCGGCGGCTGTGATGCCGCCGTTGCTATCATTCAATCATTGAATACTCGTTTAGCCTGGCAAGGCGCCTGACTAGACGCGCGTGCCGCCGACCGTCATCTGGTTCATCCTGAGATGCGGCTGACCGACGCCGACCGGCACGCCCTGTCCGGCCTTGCCGCACATGCCGATGCCGGTGTCGAGCTTCATGTCGTTGCCGACCATGGTGACGCGGTGCATCGCGTCCGGGCCGTTGCCGATCAGCATCGCGCCCTTGATCGGCTGGGTCACCTTGCCGTCCTCGATCATGTAGGCCTCGGTGCAGCCGAACACGAACTTGCCCGAGGTGATGTCGACCTGGCCGCCGCCGAAGGAGACGGCGTAGATGCCGTTCTTGACCGAAGCGATGATCTCTTCCGGGGTCATGTCGCCCGAGGTCATGTAGGTGTTGGTCATGCGCGGCATCGGCTGGTGCGCGTAGGATTCGCGGCGGCCGTTGCCGGTCGCCTTCATGCCCATCAGGCGGGCGTTCTGGCGGTCCTGCATGTAGCCGACCAGCTTGCCGTCCTCGATCAGCACGTTGCGGCCGCTCGGCGTGCCCTCGTCGTCGACGGTGATCGAGCCGCGGCGCTCAGCGATGGTACCGTCGTCGACGACGGTCACGCCCTTGGCAGCGACCTGCTGGCCCATCAGGCCGGCGAAGGCCGAGGTCTTCTTGCGGTTGAAGTCGCCTTCGAGACCGTGGCCGACGGCCTCGTGCAGCATGACGCCGGGCCAGCCGGACGACAGCACGATGTCGAAGGTGCCGGCAGGGGCGGGGATCGCCTCGAGATTGACCAGCGCCTGGCGCAGGGCTTCCGAGGCGGCGGTCTGCCAGCTGTCCTCGGTCAGGAATTCATCGAAGCTCTTGCGTCCGCCAGCACCATAAGAACCGCTTTCCTGGCGGTCGCCGTCGCCGACGACCACGGCAACGTTCATGCGCACCAGCGGACGGATATCACGTACCACCTGGCCGTCGCCGCGCAGGATCTCGACATGCTGCCACGACGAGGCAAGCGACGCCGTGACCTGGCGGACACGCGGATCCTTGTCGCGCAGCCAGGCGTCAATTTCCTGCAAGAGCTTGGCCTTGGCCTCGAACGAGGGGGAGGAGATCGGGTTTTCCTCGCCGTAGAGATGGCGGTTGGTGCGTGCAGGGGCGGCGGCGAGCGTGCCGGAATAGCCGCCCTTGACCGCGGAGACGGCGTCGGAGGCACGCAGCAGGGCCGCTTCGGACAACTCGCTGGAATGGGCATAGCCGGTGGCTTCGCCGGCGACTGCGCGCAGGCCAAAACCCTGGTCGGTGTTGAAGCTGGCCGTCTTCAGCCGGCCATTGTCGAACATCAGCGCCTCGCCCTCGCGGTGTTCGAGGAACAGCTCGCCGTCGTCGGCGCCCTCGATCGTATCGGCGACGAGCTTGCGCACGCGGTCTTCGGTGATGTCGAACTGGCTGACGAGGTTCATGGCAGGGATCCCGGAGAGGTTTGAACCTGATGTAGGGCGGCTTGGCCGTCATCGCAATCGTTAGCCTGATGCGGAGTGGCGAGGGACGCCATGCCTCGTATCCAGGACTGCAATTGAGAGATGTATAAATTGAGAAACACAAGCAATAAGAGTATTCTGGCCGCTGCGCTCAATCAGATCGCGCCAAATGGGGGAGGCAAATGGAAGAGTACGTCTTTATTCCCGATCAGCGCTCCAGCGGCGAGGATGTGGTGGTCGCGCTGGAGAAGGTGGTGGCCATCGATACGGAACTGGATTTTCTGGCGGCTCCGGCCGGAGGCATAGGTTTCGCACTGCCGGTAACCGTCAGGCCCATGCCCGTGGCCGATGAGCTGACGACACGTGGCTTGGAGGTTCTGGAAGTCGTTCCGCAAAGCGGCGTCACGTTGGTCAGGACATCGATCGTGGGACCGGCGCCGGCCGCCGTGGGTGGAACCTTCCATCCCGTGGTGAACTACACGATGGCCGTGGCGGATGTTCGTGTCGGTCGTCTTCGCCTGACCGGAAGCCTCGGTCCGTCCGGCGCCGAGTTCTTCAGCATCGCTCTCCAGTCGGCCGGTAACGGCAATCCCGTCAGCAATGCGGTTGCGACATTGGGGCTGAAGAACGGCGGCCAGCAGCTGACGGCCGTTTCGGACAGCGCCGGCATCGTGAGATTCGGCCTGAGGGCACCGGCGGTGATGGACGCGATGCTTGCCGTCGAGCCTGGCTTTGCCGGGCATTGGGGACATTTTCGGCGAAAGGCGGACCTGCCGTCGGGCAGCGTCATCGTGCTGGATCCAATCGATCTGACGAGCGCAGCCGACAGCCTCCGGCATTTTCTTCCGCCCGGACCTGCAGGCAGCGGCAAAGGCGTGGTGGTCGGGGTCGTGGACAGCGGTGTCGATCGACATGTGGACCTGCCCAACGTGGATGGCGACGAAGATTCGTCGATCGGCCACGGCACGCATGTCGCAGGCATCATCGCCGGCAATGGTGCGAACGGGTACGGCGGCGTTGCGCCGGGCGCGCGCATTCGCAGCTACCGGGTGTTCGATGACCCGGACACAGGTATCGCCAGGAATTTCGAGATCCACCGGGCGATCGAGCAGGCCGTTGCGGACGGATGCCATGTCATCAACCTCAGCCTGAAGTTCGAGCGGGACGCCAATCCGAGCCAGGACGATCGCGTGCTGTCGCTGGCAATCGAGAATGCGGCAGAGCAGGGCGTTCTCGTCGTTGCCGCGGCCGGCAACGACTTCCGGCGCTTCGTGGCGTTTCCGGCACGGCACCGGGATGCCATTGCCGTTTCGGCGCTTGGCTGGGAGCCCGGCATGCCCGCCAATGCATATGACCGCTGGACGTTGTCGAGCGACCGCGGAGACCCCGATCGCGACGATTTCTTCGCCAGCTTTTCCAACGAGGGGCATGCGCCGACGAGGATAGACCTGATCGGGCCGGGGGCAGGCGTGGTTTCCACCGTGCCGGGCGACCGATATGCGCCGATGAGCGGTACGTCGATGGCGTGTCCAGCAATGACGGGTGCGATTGCGCGGATGTTGTCGGCCAACCCCGCCATCCTTGCGATGCCGGGCAACAGAGCTCGCCATCAGGCCATGAGGCAACTGGCCTTCGCCAGCCTTCGCAAGCATGGGTTTGGCGCAGTCCGCGAGGGCGGCGGCATGATCATCTGACGGCTGCCCGCCCGGTTGCGCTTGCGAAGCGGCGCCCTATATCCTCGGGCGACGATCCGAGGCCGATCGTGACGCTGGAGTGCTCGCGCGTGGAAAAGCTGGTTCTGATCATTGGCAAGGCTGCGAAGGACGCCGCCCAGGTGGCAAGCGAGATCGACAGCCTGCCCGGCATCTCGGTGACGTCGCGCTCGCGGTCGATGATCGATGTCGAGGTGTCCGAACCTGCGGCGACCGAGGCTTTGCGCAGCTATGCCAGCCAGCACGGCCTCGAAGTCGAAACGATGCCCGAGGCCCAGTTGATGGAGCCGATCTCGCCGTTCAAGCCACGTTGAGGCGCTGGCGCGGCAGCGCCGTGCCGCTCCGCATCAGGGCAGCGCGGCGAAGCCTTCGCCAAAGCCGTTGAGGTCGACCGGGATGCCGATGCCTTCCTCGGGCGTCTGGAAGACGATGAAGGTGGCGGCCTTGCCGGTCTTCAGCGTGTCGAGCAGCGGCTTGTCGAGGATCACTTCCGCATAGCAGCCGTCCTGGAAGCAGCGCACGAAATAGGCGCGGCCGATGTCCTTCTGGTCGACATTGAGGCCAAGGCCGTTGGGCAGGAGCACGCCGAGCGGCGCGAGCACGCGCAGGATCTCGGCCTTGTTGTCGGCGGTGCGCAGGATGACCACCGAGAGACCCATCTCGGGGCGGTCCTCGGCGATGACGTTCTGCATCATCACGCATTGTTCGTTGGTGGCGCCCGCAGGCGTGTCGCAGATGATCGACCACGCGCCATGGGTGGACTTGACCGTGCCGCTCTGCTGCGCGCCGGCCTGCATGGGGGCCAGGCAGACAGCGGCAACCAACACCTTGGCTAAGGTTTTCAAAAGCCCAGACTTCATGACGGCTCCATTGCGAATCACGACAATTTAGGTCGTGCCGGCAGCTAGTAAATAACAAGAGGGCGCCTTCGCCATCCCGCAATCATAGGTTTTCCAGACATTCGAGTTCAATTTTGCTCGAATTGCGACGACTTTTGAGCGCGTGCCAGCACCCTGCGGGCGGCTGGCCCACCCTGATGCGTCCATCAACTAGCGCCAAACGGGCCTAAGCGCCAGCCTTGCCGCCTGCGCGCAAAAATGCCGCATGAGTTCCGCCTCTGCTTCCTTGCGGTTACAAAGAGAGTATGGTTTGAACCTCCGAACGTCTCTGGGATTCCCGTCCCGGAGCGGCACGATGTCCTTGCGGCCAAGACCGCATGGAAATGGGAGATACAGAGGGTGATGAGAAAAATCCTTGCTAGCGCCGTCGCGGCGACTGCTTCCTTTGCCAGCGCCGTGGCCTATGCGGCGCAGCCGGTAGAGTGGCAGACCACATTCCAGCCGGCCGCGACCGGCATCATGGAGCAGATCACCTGGTTCGAGCGCTACACGCTGTGGTTCATCGTTCCGATCACGCTCTTCGTCCTGATCCTGCTGGCCTATTGCATCATCAGGTTCCGGGCGAGCGCCAATCCAGTGCCGTCGCGCACCAGCCACAACACGCTGATCGAGGTCGTCTGGACCGTCGGTCCGGTTGTCATCCTGCTGTTCCTGGCCATCCCGTCCTTCCAGCTTCTGACCGCGCAGTATTCGCCCGTCGAGGAGCCGAAGCTGACGATCAAGGCGACGGGCAACCAGTGGAACTGGGACTACGAATACCAGACGGAAGAACCGCTCTCGTTCAACGCGGCGATGCTCGCCGAGGGTGACCGCGCGGCTGCCGGCAAGGAAGACAAGGGTGCCTATCCGCGCCTTCTCGCCGTCGACAACGAAGTTGTCGTTCCAATTGGCCAGGTCGTTCGCGTGCTGGTCACCGCATCGGACGTGATTCACGCCTTCGCCATGCCGGCCTTCGGCATCAAGGTCGACGCCGTGCCGGGTCGCATCAACGAGACCTGGTTCAAGGCTGACAAGGAAGGCCTGTATTACGGCCAGTGCTCCGAGCTTTGCGGCAAGGACCACGCCTACATGCCGATCGCAATCCGCGTCGTCAGCGACGCACAATATACGACGTGGCTGGCTGCCGCGAGGACCGACCTGCCGGGTGCCAACAAGGCGCTGATGGCTGAGACGGACGGTGCGGCCAAGGTCGCGGCCGCCGGCAACTGAGCCGCGGCGAAATAGGATCAGGGAACGGAGCGGAACATGGCAGGCGCTGCAGCTCACGACCATCACGACCACAAGCCGAAGGGCTGGGTCCGGTGGGTGTACTCGACCAACCACAAAGATATCGGAACGCTCTACCTGATCTTCGCGATCATGGCAGGCTGCGTCGGCGGCTTCCTGTCCGTCATGATGCGCTGGGAACTGGCTGAACCGGGTATCCAGATTTTCCACGGCCTGGCCTCGATGGTCTACGGCGTCGAAGGCGACGCTGCGATCGATGCCGGCAAGAGCATGTTCAACGCCTTCACCACGGCCCACGGCCTGGTCATGATCTTCTTCATGGTCATGCCGGCGCTGATCGGCGGCTTCGCCAACTGGATGGTCCCGATCATGATCGGCGCGCCTGACATGGCGTTCCCGCGCATGAACAACATCTCGTTCTGGCTGCTTCCGCCGGCCTTTATCCTGCTCGTCATCTCGGCCTTCATGCCGAGCGCGCCGGGTGCCCACGGCGTGGGTGGCGGCTGGACGATCTATCCGCCGCTGTCGACTTCCGGCCAGCCCGGGCCTGCGATGGATCTCGCGATCCTGTCGCTGCACATTGCCGGCGCCTCGTCGATCCTCGGTGCGATCAACTTCATCACCACGATCTTCAACATGCGCGCTCCGGGCATGACGCTGCACAAGATGCCGCTGTTTGCCTGGTCGGTGCTGATCACCGCCTTCCTGCTGCTGCTGTCGCTGCCGGTTCTGGCTGGTGGCATCACCATGCTCTTGACCGACCGCAATTTCGGCACGGCCTTCTTCGCACCCGAAGGCGGCGGCGACCCGATCCTGTTCCAGCACCTGTTCTGGTTCTTCGGTCACCCCGAGGTGTACATCCTGATCCTGCCGGGCTTCGGCATCGTCAGCCACATCGTCTCGACCTTCTCGCGCAAGCCGATCTTCGGTTACCTCGGCATGGCCTATGCCATGGTCGCCATCGGTGCCGTCGGCTTCGTCGTGTGGGCTCACCACATGTACACCACCGGCATCTCGCTCGACACGCAGCGCTACTTCGTCTTCGCGACGATGGTCATCGCGGTGCCGACGGGCGTGAAGATCTTCTCGTGGATCGCCACCATGTGGGGCGGTTCCATCTCGATGAAGACGCCGATGCTGTGGGCGATCGGCTTCATCTTCCTGTTCACCGTCGGTGGCGTCACCGGCGTGCAGCTGGCCAACGCCGGCCTGGACCGTTCGCTCCACGACACCTACTACGTCGTCGCGCACTTCCACTACGTGCTGTCGCTGGGTGCCGTGTTCGCGATCTTCGCGGCCTGGTACTACTGGTTCCCGAAGATGACCGGCTACATGTACTCGTCGGCTATCGCCAACACGCACTTCTGGGTGACGTTCATTGGCGTGAACCTGGTGTTCTTCCCGCAGCACTTCCTCGGCCTCGCAGGCATGCCGCGCCGCTACATCGACTATCCCGATGCGTATGCCGGCTGGAACGCGGTTTCGTCCTACGGCTCCTACATCTCCGCCGTCGGCGTGCTGATCTTCCTGTTCGGCGTCTTCGAAGCCTTCTCCAAGAAGCGCGTCGCCGGTGCCAGCCCGTGGGGCGAGGGTGCGACCACCCTTGAATGGCAGCTGCCTTCGCCGCCGCCCTTCCACCAGTGGGAACAGCTGCCGAAGATCAAGTAAGGCAGCACTGATTGAACTACGAAGCCGCCGGCAAGACCGGCGGTTTCGGCCAAACGGAACGACTGGACGTAAGTACGCATGGCCCTTGTCCACAACCGGTTTGAAGACCAGACCATCCGCATGTCGGAGGCGACTGCAGGCGATTTCTTCGCCCTGCTGAAGCCACGCGTCATGTCGCTGGTCGTCTTCACGGCATTTGTCGGCATGGTTGCCGCGCCCGTCACCATCAACCCGTTCCTGGCGGTGGTGGCGATCCTCGCGATCGCCATCGGCGCCGGCGCCTCGGGTGCGCTCAACATGTGGTACGACGCCGATATCGACGCCGTCATGACGCGCACCGTCAACCGGCCGGTCCCGGCCGGCAAGGTGACGCCGCACGAGGCGCTGACCTTCGGCCTGGTGCTGTCGGTCCTGTCGGTGATGACGCTGGGCGTCCTCGTCAACTGGCTGTCGGCAGCACTGCTCGCCTTCACCATCTTCTTCTACGCCGTCGTCTACACGATGTGGCTCAAGCGCTGGACGCCGCAGAATATCGTCATCGGTGGCGCAGCCGGTGCGCTGCCGCCGATGATCGGCTGGGCTGCCGTGACCGGCTCGGTGAGCTTCGAGAGCGTCGTACTCTTCCTCATCACCTTCTTGTGGACGCCGCCGCACTTCTGGGCGCTGGCCCTGTTCAAGTCGCAGGACTATGAGCGTGCCGGCATCCCGATGATGCCCAACGTCGCCGGCGAGGCTTCGACCCGCCGCCAGATTTTCGCCTATTCGCTTCTGCTCGCGCCTGTCGGCGTGGCGCCATGGCTGCTCGGCTACACCACCATCGGCTACGGCGTCGTTTCGCTCGCCCTCGGCATCGGCTTCGTCTGGTACGCCTGGAAGGTGCTGCGCATGCCCGACAGCGACCGGGTGATGAAGCCGGCCAAGGCGCTGTTCGGCTACTCGCTGCTTTATCTGTTCGTGATCTTTGCGGCCTATCTGGCCGACAGCGTTGTCGAGCGTGTCTTCGCGCTTGGAGGTGCATGATGTCTGACGATCACCTGGTGACGCTCACCGACAAGCAGAAGAAGGCACGCCGCAGCCGCAATATCGCCATCGGTCTGGCGCTGGCGGCACTCGTCATCATCTTCTATCTCGCCACCATCGCGAAGTTCGGCCCGGCCATCCTGGACCGGCCGCTATGAGTGACAGCATGCCCAACGAAACGCAGGCCGCCGACGCCAAGAAGCAGCGCTCCAACCGCATGGTTGCCGGCATGTGCATCGCCTTTGTCGGCGGCATGGTCGGCATGGCCTATGCGGCGGTTCCGCTCTACGCCATGTTCTGCCAGATCACCGGCTATGGCGGCACGACGCAGCGCGTCGAGCAGTATTCTGACAAGATCCTGGATCGCACGATCACCGTCCGCTTCGACGCCAATACGTCCGGCGGGCTGCCCTGGGATTTCAAACCGGTGGCGCGCGACGTCCAGATCAAGATCGGCGAGACGACGCAGATCCAGTACGTGGCCAAGAACATCTTCGACACGCCGACGCAGGGCCGCGCGACGTTCAACGTCACGCCCGATCTCGCCGGCGCCTACTTCAACAAGGTCGAATGCTTCTGCTTCACCGACACTACGCTGAAGCCGGGCGAGACGCTCGACATGCCGGTCGTCTTCTTCGTCGATCCGGAAATCGTCAATGTTCCTGAACTCAAGGACATCAAGACGATCACCTTGTCTTATACCTTTTTCCCGATTGAGGGGGAAAAGCCCGTAGCTGCCGCGCCCAAGGCCGACGGCGAAACCAAAACTATCAATTTCGACGGAAAAGCGGGGGGCTGATATGGCAGACGCACACGCCAAACATCACGATTACCACATCATCGATCCAAGCCCGTGGCCGTTCCTCGGCTCGCTGGGCGCGCTCATCATGGCGTTCGGCGGCGTCGCCTGGATGCAGCACTTGAAGGGCGCCGAGTTCCCGATCTTCGGCTACAACGTCGCAAACGCCAATTACTGGATCTTCGCGATCGGCCTGCTGGTCGTGCTCTACACGATGTTCGGCTGGTGGTCGGATACCATCAAGGAAGGCAACGAAGGTCACCACACGCGCGTCGTGTCGCTGCACCTGCGCTACGGCATGATCATGTTCATCGCCTCCGAAGTGATGTTCTTCGTCGCCTGGTTCTGGGCCTTCTTCGACGCCAGCCTGTTCCCGGGCGAGGCCACGCAGGTCATGCGCACCGAGTTCACCGGTGGCGTGTGGCCGCCCAAGGGCATCGAGATCCTCGATCCTTTCCATCTGCCGCTCTACAACACCATCATCCTGCTTCTGTCGGGTACGGCGGTGACCTGGGCGCACCATGCCCTGCTGCACGATGACCGCAAGGGCCTCGTCAACGGCCTCGCGCTCACCGTCGGCCTTGGCATCCTGTTCTCGTTCGTTCAGGCCTACGAGTACATCCACGCTCCGTTCGCGTTCAAGGATTCGATCTACGGCGCGACCTTCTTCATGGCGACAGGCTTCCACGGCTTCCACGTCATCATCGGCACGATCTTCCTGCTGGTGTGCCTGTTCCGTGCGATGGCCGGCGGCTTCACGTCGAAGCAGCATTTCGGCTTCGAGGCGGCCGCCTGGTACTGGCACTTCGTCGACGTGGTGTGGCTGTTCCTGTTCACCGCGATCTACATCTGGGGTTCGGTCGGCGGCACCATCGCTGTCCACTAAGTCCGGGACGTTTCGAGCAAGGCGGTCGCGGCAACGCGGCCGCCTTCTCTTTTTGGGCGCTTTCTTGCGTCAAGCATCCGGGATGCTGACCAGCCGCTTCGCCCTTCCTTTTCTTGCCCTGTTTGCTTCCGCGTCGATGGCCCGCGCCGAGGCCGTCGACCTGGTGCGGGTCGACAAGTCGGAGCGGCTGCTGGAACTGCTCTCCGGCGACAAGGTCGTGCGCAGCTATGCGGTAGCGCTGGGTGCAAACCCGGTCGGCCACAAGCGCCAGGAGGGCGACGAGCGCACGCCGGAGGGGCGCTACGTGCTCGACTGGCGCAACCCCGAAAGCGCCTTCACCAAGTCGATCCACATCTCCTATCCCGACGCCAACGACAAGGCTGCGGCAAAGAGGGCAGGTGTCGATCCCGGCGGAATGATTATGATCCACGGCCAGTCAAAAGGTTTCGGCTGGTGGTCCTGGCTGATGCAGATGTTCGACTGGACGAATGGCTGTATCGCCGTTACCGACGAGGACATGGCGGAGATCTGGAAGATGGTCGAAAACGGCACTCCCATCGAGATAAATCCATGAGTGAAGACAAGGCGATCTGGCCGCCGGTCGAGCCGGTGGCGGCGGGTCTCAAGGGGCGCTGCCCGCGTTGCGGCGAAGGCAGGCTGTTTTCGGGCTTCCTGACCGTCGCCAAGCAGTGCGGCGTATGCCGCCTCGACTATTCCTTTGCCGATGCCGGGGACGGTCCCGCCGTCTTCGTCATCCTGATCATCGGTTTCGTCGTCGTCGGTCTGGCGCTCTGGATGGAGGTGACGCTGTCGCCGCCGCTATGGTTCCATCTGCTCTTGTGGATACCGCTGACGCTCGTGCTCAGCCTCGGCTCGCTTCGCTTGATCAAGGGCGTGCTGATCACCCTGCAATACCGCAACAAGGCTGCCGAAGGGCGATTGGACAAGGGCCAATGATCGAACAGAATACCTTGCCTGCACCGGCGCGCCGCTCCGGCCGCGTTCTGATGCTCGTGCTCGGCACGATCGCCTTTGCGCTGCTGATCGGGCTCGGCAGCTGGCAGGTCGAGCGCCTGAACTGGAAAGAGGGGCTGATCGCTCAGATCAACGAGCGCACGCAGATGCAGCCGCTGCGGCTGGCTGAAATGGAAGTGAAGTACCGCGCCACCGGCGATGTCGACTATTGGCCGGTGACGCTTTCGGGAACTTTCGAGCACGCCGGCGAACGGCATTTCCTCGCCACCTGGGAAGGCCAGTCCGGCTTCTACGTCTATACCCCGCTCAAGCTGGACGATGGCCGCTTCGTCATGGTGAACCGCGGCTTCGTTCCCTATGATTTCAAGGATGCAGCCAAGCGGCCGGTGGGCCAGGTCACCGGCCCCGTCAGCATCACCGGCCTGGCGCGCAATCCGCTGGCGGGCAAGCCGGGCTCGCTGGTGCCGGACAACGACCCGGCAAAGAACGTCTTCTACTGGAAGGACCTCGGCGTCATGGCGGCGACTGCGGGCCTGCCGGCGGATGCGGCCGTGGTGCCGTTCTTCGTCGATGCCGACAAGACGCCGAACCCGGGCGGCCTTCCGGTGGGCGGCGTCACCATGGTCGATATGCCGAACAACCACCTGCAATATGCGGTCACCTGGTACGGCTTGGCGGCGGCACTGCTCGGCGTCATGGGCTTCTGGTTGCTGCGGCGGCCGGAAAGCAAATGACAGCACCTGCCGGCCTTGACAGCACATGGCCGCAGACATCATTTCGGCACGGAACGAAGAACCGGATCACATGCTCCAGACCTCTGCAAAACCGCCCCTGACCATCAGGCTCTGCCAGCCGCGCGGCTTTTGCGCCGGCGTCGACCGCGCCATCCAGATCGTCGTGCTGGCGCTCAAGAAATACGGCGCGCCGGTCTATGTGCGCCACGAGATCGTGCACAACCGCTACGTCGTCGAGGGGTTGCAGAACCTGGGTGCCGTCTTCATCGAGGAACTGAGCGAAATCCCCGACGAGCACCACGATGCGCCTGTCGTGTTCTCCGCCCATGGCGTGCCGAAGTCGGTGCCGGCGGATGCCGTGGCGCGCAACCTGTTCTATCTCGATGCGACCTGTCCGCTGGTCTCCAAGGTGCACAAGCAGGCGATGCGCCACCAGCGCAAGGGACGCCACGTGCTGCTGATCGGCCATGCCGGGCACCCGGAGGTGATCGGCACCATGGGCCAGCTGGACGATGGCGCGGTCACGCTGATCGAAACCGAGGCCGACGTCCGCAACTTCACGCCTGCCGATCCCGAGGCGCTCGGCTTCGTCACCCAGACGACTCTGTCGGTGGAAGACACCGCGGGCATCCTGAAGGCGCTGCAGGAGAAGTTCCCGGCCTTGCAGGCGCCCGCCGCCGAATCGATCTGCTACGCCACGACCAACCGCCAGGATGCGGTCAAGGAAACGGCGCCGGGCGCCGATCTCTATCTCGTCGTCGGTGCGCCCAATTCGTCCAATTCGCGCCGCCTCGTCGAAGTCGCCGAGCGGGCAGGGGCCAGGATGTCGCTGCTGGTCCAGCGCGCGTCGGAGATCCCGTGGAACGACATCGGCGGCATCGCTACGCTGGGCCTGTCGGCGGGCGCTTCGGCACCGGAGATCATCGTCGACGAGATCATCAACGCCTTCCGCGAGCGCTTCGAGGTGAACGTGGAACTCGCCATCACGGCGACCGAGACGGAGGACTTCCCTGTGATGCGGGTATTGCGCGACGTCGAGCTGACGCCGGCCGACATGGCCTTTGTCAACGGTAACGGCTGATGGCTGTCTATACCGATGTCGGCGAGGGCGAACTCGAGGCGTTCCTGCGCAACTATCCGGTCGGCGACCTGCTGTCCTACAAGGGCATCGCCGAGGGGACCGAGAACACCAACTTCCTGCTGCACACGACGACAGGCTCCTACATCCTGACGCTCTACGAAAAGCGCGTCGAGAAGTCCGACCTGCCGTTCTTCCTCGGCCTGATGCAGCACCTCGCCCACAAGGGCATTTCCTGCCCGCTGCCGGTGGACGGCAAGGACGGCAACGTCATCGGCACGCTGGCCGGCCGTCCCGCCGTCATCATCACCTTCCTGGAAGGCATGTGGCTGCGCCGGCCCCAGGTCGTGCATTGCCGCGAGGTCGGCCGGGCGCTGGCTGAACTGCATGTCGCCGGCAAGGATTTTGCGATGACGCGGCCGAACGCGCTCGCCATCGACGGCTGGCGCAAGCTCTGGGACGCCGCGCACCCGCGCGCCGACGAGGTCGAGCCGGGCCTTGCCAAAGAGGTCGATGCCGACTTTGCCGAGTTCGAGAAGAACTGGCCGAAGGATCTGCCCTCCGGCGTCATCCACGCCGACCTGTTTCCCGACAACGTCTTTTTCCTCGGTGACAGGCTGTCGGGCCTGATCGACTTCTATTTCGCCTGCAACGACCTCTACGCCTACGATCTCGCCACCTGCCTCAACGCCTGGTGCTTCGAGAAGGATTTTTCCTTCAACCTGACCAAGGGCACGGCGCTGCTGGACGGCTACCAGAGCGTCCGGCCGCTGAGCGAGGACGAGAAGGCGGCGCTGCCCATCCTGGCGCGCGGCTCGGCCCTGCGCTTCATGCTGACCAGGCTGTATGACTGGCTGACGGTGCCGGATGGCGGGCTGGTGATGAAGCGCGATCCTTCGGAATACATACGCCGCATGCGCTTCCACAGGACGATCAAGTCTGCTCAGGAATACGGACTGAAATGAAGCAAGTTGAAATTTTTACCGATGGCGCCTGCTCGGGCAATCCGGGTCCGGGCGGTTGGGGCGCGATCATGCGCTACAAGGCCAAGGTCAAGGAGCTGTCGGGCGGCGAGGCCGAGACCACCAACAACCGCATGGAGCTGCTGGCTGCCATCTCCGCGCTGAACTCCCTCAAGGAGCCGTGCGAGATCGACCTGCACACCGACAGCAAATACGTCATGGACGGGATCTCGAAGTGGATCCACGGCTGGAAGAAGAACGGCTGGAAGACCGCCGACAAGAAGCCGGTCAAGAACGGCGAGCTGTGGCAGGCGCTGGACGAGGCCAACAGGCGCCACAAGGTGACCTGGCACTGGGTCAAGGGCCATGCGGGCCATCCCGAGAACGAACGCGCCGACGAACTGGCGCGCGAGGGCATGGCGCCGTTCAAGAACGGCCGCAAGGCCTAGGACTGGACTTCTGCCAGGCCTGAGTGGGGCGCGCCGCCTGAAGGCAGCGCGCCATTTTCATGTCAGAGCTGTTCGAGAATGCGGGCCGCGCCCGAATCGACCGCCTGGCCGGGCGTTCCTTCGAGGTTGAGCTGGGCGACCTTGCCGTCTTCGACGATCATCGAATAGCGCTTCGAGCGCAGGCCCATGCCGGCTGCCGACAGATCCAGGTCGAGGCCGATCGCGCGGGCGAAATCGCCGCTGCCGTCGGCGAGGAACTGCACCTTGCCTTCGCCGCCGCTGAACCGCGCCCAGGCGCCCATGACATGTACGTCGTTGACCGAGACCACCGCGATGGTGTCGACGCCGCGCGCGACGATGGCGTCATGGTTCTCGACGTAGCCTGGCAGGTGATTATTGCTGCAGGTGGGCGTGAAGGCACCTGGCACCGCAAACAGCACGACCTTCTTGCCGGCGAAGATTTCTTCGGTGGTGAGATTCCTGGCGCCGTCGGCGGTCATCGTCTTGAAGGTGGCGCTGGGCAGCTTGTCGCCGATCGAAATGGTCATGTCGGTCCTCGTGGCAATGTGATTGAAGTCGGGTAGCCTCCAGCGATCCACTAGCGCAGATGCTTCGGATATCCAATGGCCGGCGGTTCGCCGAGGGGTTCAGGGGTAGGCGAGGTATCCTTCCACCGCACCGCCGGAACTGGTCAGGGTGTAGGGGATACCCTTCCCGGCGGGCTTTGTCGCAGGCCGGTCGATCACCTTGAGCGAGAAGGTGAGCTTGCCTGCTTGCTCATGCCGCTCTGGCGTGCCGAACTGGTAGCCGTCAACGCCGGCAAGGAAGAGATCGATGCCTTCGGGGTCGCCGGGCGCGGTTGCCGCGATCGAGATCGTTTCGCCCCGAGCGGGCGACAGGGTGGCGCCGAAATCGGGCTGGGCGCCCGACGGGAGCGCGGCAAGTGCTGCCGTCACCAGCGCGGCATCGCCGGCATTGGCGGGATCTGCGGCAGGGTCGATCTCCAGTCGCGCCTGTACCGGCACGCAGATGGTCTCGCAGATGCCGAGAAACACGTCGGCCTTGATTGCTGTCGGCTCGCCCGGTGCCGGGACGGTGAAGCTGACCGGCAGACGGACCGGGAAGTCGTAGCCGGCCCATTTGGCATAGCCGTCATCGTGGCGCTGGGGGGCAGGGTACGAGATTTCGGCCCCCGAGACGTTGCTGCTGGCCGACAGGTCGATCTGCGGCGGCACGCCGGAATTGCCGGGGTCGCGCCAATAGGTTTTCCAGCCGGGCTTGAGCTCGATGTCGAGCACGCCCTGGAGCTTGCCCGAGGCGTCGGGCTGACCGGACGTCACCAGCCGGAACCGGCCGCCGTCGGTCTCGAACCAGGCGGACGACGATGCATGGGCGGGGCCAGCGGCCAGAGAAACGGTGCCGAGGCAGAGGGCGAGCGGGAGCGTGAATTTCATGGCGGTGATTTGATAGCCTCCGTCGGTCCGCGCAACATGCCTTTGGGTCACGTCGCCATCATATTTGCGTGACGCCATGGGCCAAAGGTGAGCGCGTAGTCCCCTTGAGCCATCTTTCAAGACAGCGGGAAACGCGTTACCCTTGGCTATGGACCTCTTACGCCAGAAAAAAGGCGCATCGCAGCGCGGTTTTCTCGATGACCAGTTCCTCATTGCCATGCCCGGCATGAAGGACGACAGGTTCTCGCGCGCCGTCATCTACATCTGCGCCCATAGCGACGAGGGCGCCATGGGCCTGATCATCAACCAGGTCCAGCCGCTGCTCTTTCCCGATCTCCTGGTCCAGCTTGGCATTCTCGACGAGCAGGAGGCGATCCGGCTGCCGATGAAGGCCAAGGACTTCATCGTCCGCAATGGCGGGCCGGTCGACCGCAGCCGTGGCTTCGTGCTGCACAGCGACGACTACAAGGTCGAGTCCTCGCTGCCGGTCTCGGACGAGATCTGCCTGACGGCAACCGTCGATATCCTGCGCGCGATATCCGCAGGCCGCGGGCCGCGCCATGCGCTGATGGCGCTTGGCTATTCAGGCTGGGGTGCGGGCCAGCTCGAAAGCGAGATCGCCGAGAATGGCTGGCTGACCTGCCCGGCGACGTCGGAGCTTTTGTTCGACGCCGACATCGACCGCAAATATGACCGCATCCTGGCGACGCTCGGCATCGACCTGGCGCGATTGAGCACGGCAGCCGGTCACGCCTGAGCGAGCGGGTACTGTTCCTTCAGCATCTTGAGCGCCTGGTCGCCCGGTATCGGCGCGCCGAACATGAAGCTCTGCACATATTCGCAGCCCATCTGGCGCAGCTCCAGCGCATCGCTTTCGTCGGAGATGCCTTCGGCGACGACCGACAGCCCCAGTTCGTGAGCCATGTTGACCATCGACTTGATCAGCACCGCGCGCTTGGGCGAGGTGTCGTCGACGAAGCTCTTGTCGATCTTGATGGTGTCGAAGGGGAAGCGGGTCAGGTAGGCGAGGGATGAGTAGCCGGTGCCGAAATCGTCGAGCGACAGGCCGATGCCAAGCTGCTTCAGCTTGGTCAGCACGTGGTTGGTCTGCTCGGGATTGTCCATGACCAGCGATTCGGTGAGTTCGAGGCGGAAGCAACGCGGCTTGAGGTTGGCCCGCGCGATGACCGACCGGACGTCGCTGACGAGGTCGCGGCGGATCAGCTGACGGCTCGACAGGTTGACCGAAACGGAGAGCGGGGCGTCGTTGATCTGCTTCTGCCAGTCGGCGAGGTCGTCGGCCGCGCGCTGCATGGCAAACAGGCCAAGCTGGACGATCAGGCCGCAGCTCTCGGCAACCGGAATGAAGTCGCCCGGCGGGATCATGCCGCGGCGCGGGTGGTCCCACCTGAGCAACGCCTCGAAGCCGGCGACGGTGCCATCCTCGAGCCGCACGATCGGCTGGTAGGCTAGCGTGAACTCCTTGCGCTCGATGGCGCGCCGGAGATCCGATTCGAGCTGCAGGCGGTCGGTGCCGACGGTGCGGAAGGCCGGGCGGAACGGTTCGATACGGTCGCCGCCGAAACGCTTGGCCTGGTGCATGGCAAGCTCGGCGTCCTTGACCATGTCCTCGGCCGAGGCCTGGGCGGTGGTCCAGGTGATCAGGCCGACCGAAGCGGTGAGCACGATTTCACGCTTGGCGAAGGTGATCGGCGCCTTGATCGCCTGCTTGATGGCGTCGGCGACGGCGGCGATGCGGGTGGGGTCTTGCTCCGACAGCAGCATCAGGGCGAACTGGTCGCCGGCGAAGCGCGACAGCGAGTCCTTCGGCTTGAGCAGGCGGTGCAGGCGCCGCGCGATGGTCAGCAGGATCGTGTCGCCGGCGGAGATGCCGAGGCCGTCATTGACCAGCTTGAAGCGGTCGATGTCGATGACGAAGACCGACGGCCGCACCTTTTCCTCGGTGCGGGCGATCGAGATGATCGCCTCGAGCCGGTTCATGTACAGTTCGCGATTGGGCAGGCCGGTCAGGTTGTCGTGCACGGCGTCGTGCAGGAGCCGCTCTTCCGATTTTTTCTGCTCGGTGACGTCGACCATCGTGCCGACGCAGCGGATCACTTCGCCATCGGAGCCGATCACCGGCCGCGCCCTGAGCGAGAACCAGTGATAGTGGCCGTCGGCGCCACGCAGGCGGAAACTTTGCGACACCCGGCCCCGGCGGTGCTCCAGCACGACGTCGAGCGTCGTCCGGAACGTGTCGCGGTCGTCGGAATGCAGCACGGGCAGCCAGTTGCGCGCGGCGCCGCCAAGGCTGTTGGGTGCCAGGCCCAGCTGGATCGATACGTCGGGGCGGGTGACGACGCGGTCGCGCAGCACGTCCCAGTCCCAGACGATGTCGCCGGAGCCCGAAATCGCCAGGGCCTGCCGCTCCATGTCGCTGAACAGGCCCTGATGCGCCCCGCCGCCGGCGAAGGCATGCTGCATGACGGTGAAGCCGATGAGCAGGATGATGAGGATCAGGCCGCCGCCGAGGGCGGGCTGGACGATGTCGTTGTCGAGCACGCCGGTGATCGCCATCCACGAGCCGCTCAGCCAGATCAGGACCATCGCCCAACTGGGAACCAGCATGATGGCACGGTCGTAGCCGCGGATGCTGAGATAGACGATCAGCCCGAGGCCGGTCAGCGCGGTCGCGGCGAAGGAAATGCGCGCGATGCCGGCGGCGACGGCGGGATCGATGATGGCGACGCCGGCGATCAGCAGCAGGCCGATGATCCAGACGAAGGCGCCGTAGCTGAAATGGCCATGCCAGCGGTTGAGGTTAAGATAGGCGAACAGGAAGACGACGAAGGTTCCAGCCAGCGCCACCTCGGTTCCCGCCCGCCATATCTGCTCGTTGCCGGGCGAGACCTCGATGACCTTGTTGAGGAAGCCGAAGTCGACGCAGATGTAGGCGAGCACCGCCCAGGCGAGTGCGGCGGTCGCCGGGAACATCGAGGTTCCCTTGACGACGAACAGGATGGTCAGGAACAGCGCCAGCAGGCCTGCAATGCCGATGACGATGCCGCGGAACAGCGTGTAGGAATTGACCGTGTCCTTGTAGGCCTCCGGTTCCCACAGATAGACCTGCGGCAACTTGGGCGAGGCGAGTTCGGCGATGAAGGTCACCACCGAATTCGGGTTGAGCGTGACCAGGAACACGTCGGCGTCGGGGCTGGCCTGGCGGTCAAGCGCAAAGCCCTCGCTCGGCGTGATGGCGGCGATGCGGCTCGAGCCGAGGTCGGGCCAGAACACGCCCGAGCCGACAAGCCGGAAATGCGGCGCGACGATCAGGCGGTCGATGACCTGGTCGGTGGTGTTGGCAAGCGCGAAGACCGCCCAGTCGCCGGACGAGCGCTTGTCGTTGGCCTCGACCTCGATGCGGCGCACGATGCCGTCGAGGCCTGGTGCTGTCGAAACCTGGAAGTTCTCGCCCTGATTCCGGTAGATTTCAACGGCGCCCGAGAGGTTGAGCGCGACGTCGTCACGGGAGATCTTGATCGGTTCCACGGCGAGTACCGGCGACACCGCGCAGACACTGGCGATCATGGAAACGATGAGCGCAAACAAGGGCGCCAGCAGGAAATGCTTCGACAAGTTCAGGCCTTCATGGTGACAGCTTGCGGGTCGTCCGCGATCAGTGCGTAGAGATAGTGGTCGTGCCATTCGCCGTTGATCCTGAGATAGGATCGCAAAAGTCCTTCGCGCCGGAATCCGGCTTTTTCAAGCACGCGGACAGAGCGCGCATTGTCGGGGATACAGGCAGCCTCGATCCGGTGCAACCGGAGCGTATCGAAAGCATGCCGGACCACAAGCCTGACGGCATCGACCATGAAGCCCTGGCCGGCGTAGCGCTCGCCGATCCAGTAGCCGATATGCCCGGTCTGGGCGACGCCGTAGCGAATGTTGCCGAGCGTGATGCCGCCGACGAGCTTGCCGCTCGAATTTTCGTAGATGAAGAAGGCGAGCGCCGTGCCCTGGATGAATTCGTCCTTGTAGCGCGAGAGGCGGACGCGCCAGGCCGAGCGATCCAGCTCGTCGGGTGCCCAGCGCGGCTCCCAGGGCTCCAGGAACGAACGGCTTTCAGCCCTGAGCGCCACCCACTCGTGGTAGTCGCGCCAGGTCGGCAGCCGCAGGCTGACGCGTTCGCCCTTCAGAGCCGGGGTGTCGCGGCGAAAGAGCGAGAACGACAACATGCGAGTTTAGGCTGGTTAGACGGCGAGCTTGCGCGCGGTCGCCTGTGCACCCGGCAGCGCGTCGAGGATCGATTCGTAGGGCGCCAGGGTTCCGACCGGTCCAACCGCCGTGATCGTCGGTCGGGTGGAGAACAGCCGTGCCGAAAGGTCGGTCAGGCGCTCGACGGTGAGGGCCGACAACCGCTCCATCAGCTCTTCCTTGGCGATCGGGCGACCGAACAGCAGAAGCTGGCGGGCGATCTGCGACGCGCGGCTGGAGCAACTCTCGGCCGACATGATCAGGCCGGCGCGGTACTGGGCGCGGGCGCGGTCGAGTTCTTCCAGCAGGATGCTGTCGCCGGCCTTCTGCAACTCGCCGATGATGACGGGCAGCAGTTCGGCGATGTCGCTCTGGCCGGTCGCGGCGTGGACGCCGAAGATGCCGGTGTCGGAGAAGCCCCAGTGGAAGGCATAGACCGAGTAGCAAAGGCCGCGCTTTTCGCGCACTTCCTGGAACAGGCGTGACGACATGCCGCCGCCGAGGATCATCGACAGCACCTGCGAGGCGTAGAAGTCGCGGACATGATAGGCGCGGCCCTCGAAGCCGAGCACGATCTGCGCGTCCATCAGGTCGCGGTCTTCGCGGAAGTCGCCGCCGACATACTGCGCGTATTGCGGAATGGCGCTTTCGGCCTTGGAGCGGAAATTGCCGAGCCGCTTTTCGACGTGGCGGACGAATTCGTCATGCTTGACGTCGCCGGCAGCCACCACGACCATGCGTTCGGCGCCATATTGGCGCTGCATGAAGTCGTGAAGCTGGGCCGAGGTGAAGGACTGCACCGTCTCGGGCGTGCCGAGGATCGAGCGGCCGATCGTCTGGTGGCGAAACGCGGTTTCGGTGAAGCGGTCGAAGACGATGTCGTCCGGCGTGTCGTGCGCTGCACCGATCTCCTGCAGGATGACATGCTGCTCGCGCTCGAGTTCGTCGGGATCGAATTCGGAATCCTGGAGGATGTCGGACAGGATGTCGACCGCCAGCGGCACGTCGTCGGCCAGCACGCGGGCATAGAAGGACGTCGTCTCGACCGAGGTGGCGGCGTTGATTTCGCCGCCGACATTTTCGATCTGCGAGGCGATCTGGAAGGCGGTGCGGTTCTTGGTGCCCTTGAACGCCATGTGCTCGAGCAGGTGAGCCATGCCGTGCTCGTCGTCGCGCTCGTTGCGCGCGCCCGACTTGACCCAGGTACCGAGAGCTACAGTCTCTACGCTTGGAAGTGTTTCAGTGGCCACTGTCAGGCCGTTCGACAGACGGCTTACCTCAACACTCATATTAAGCGTACTCCCTAACCCGCCGCTCGTGTGCGGCGGCTAATGTAATCTTCCACCATTTTTATCTCTGATGGAAGTACCGTGAACTTTTCCTTACGTTCCATCAGCCCCGACAGCCATTTTGGCAGGGCGGGCTCGATGCCGCAGGCGGCATTCACCGCGGCCGGGAATTTTGCCGGGTGGGCGGTGGCCAGCGCCACCATTGGAACGTCGCTCCCGGGAAGCCCCGAGGCGACGTGGAAAGCGGTTGCGGTGTGCGGATCGAGCAGGTAGCCGCTGGCTTCGAGCGTCGTGCGGATGGTCGCGGCCGTCTCGTCCATGCTGGCGCGACCGGCGCCGAATTCGCCGCGGATGCCGGCCAGAGCCTTTGCCTCAATGGTGAAGGCGCCGGATTGCTTGAGGCTTGCCATGTAGCGCCGGACGACTGCCGGGTCGCGGTCGGAGGCCTCGAACAGCAGCCGTTCGAAGTTCGACGACACCTGGATGTCCATCGACGGCGAGGTCGTGGCGACCACGCCGGTCTGGCGGTATTCGCCGCTCTGCAGCGTGCGGGCGAGGATGTCGTTGTCGTTCGTCGCGATCACCAGCTGGTCTATCGGCAGGCCCATGCGCTTGGCGGCGTAACCCGCGAAGATGTCGCCGAAATTGCCGGTCGGCACGGTGAAGGACACCGGACGGTCGGGCGCGCCGAGCGAGATGGCCGAGGAGAAGTAGTAGACGATCTGGGCCATGATGCGGGCCCAGTTGATCGAGTTCACGCCCGACAGCTGCACCCGGTCGCGGAAGCCGTGGTCGTTGAACATGTCCTTCACCAGGCCCTGGCAGTCGTCGAAGTTTCCTTCGATCGACAGGGCATGGACGTTGGCGGCCGTCGAGGTCGTCATCTGGCGCTGCTGCACCGGCGAGACGCGGCCATGCGGGAACAGGATGAAGATGTCGGTCCGCTCGCGCCCGGCAAAGGCCTCGATGGCGGCGCCGCCGGTGTCGCCGGAGGTGGCGCCGACGATGGTCGCGTGCTGGCCGCGTTCGGCGAGCACATGGTCCATCAGGCGTGCCAGCAGTTGCATGGCGACGTCCTTGAAGGCGAGGGTGGGGCCATGGAACAGTTCGAGCACGAAGCTGTTGGCGCCGGTCTGGACCAGCGGGCAGACGGCGTCGTGCCGAAAGGTGGAGTAGGCCTCGCGCACCAGGCGCTCGAAGACATCCTGCTTGATCTCGCCGCCGAGGAATGGCGTCAGGATGCGGATTGCCAGGTCGGCATAGCCGAGACCGCGCATGGCGCGGATTTCGGCAGTGCTGAAGGTGGGCCATGTCGCCGGGAGATAGAGGCCGCCGTCGCGGGCCAGGCCAGCCAGAACTGCATCGGAAAATCCAAGCGTGGGCGCTTCCCCACGGGTACTCACATAGTGCATATCTATCCGTTCCAACGCGCAGCGACCTGCCGGTGATCGGCGGGACGGGGAAAACTGCGCTCCATCAGTCGCATTTTTGCCGCGCGGTTGATATAGAACGACTGCTTTGCGAGAGGGAAGTGCAGTTCATGGTGTTTCGTTTGATCGACGGCCGTTTTCTGACGGCTTTGGCGACCGCAGGCTTTATGCTCGCCGTCACGGGCTGCCAATCGGGCGGCAGCGGCGGCTTTTTCAGCCCTCCCGCCCCGAAGGACCCCAAGCAGATCGCCGCCGAAGAGGGCAAGATCCTGGCCAGCGAGCTGCTTGCCTACTGCCCGAATGTCACGCTTCGCGACGGCACGGCGTTCTTCAACAGCTACGCCAAGGGCGGCCAGGATGACGCGACCAAGCTGGTCCACCAGTCGGCGATCACCGACGTCACCCGCAGCTGCACGCGCGCTGACGGCCAGATGACGATCAAGGTCGGCGTTGCCGGCAAGGTCGTGGTCGGCCCGGCCGGCGGTGCCGGCACGGTCAACATGCCGATCCGCATCGCCGTGATCCGCGGCGAGGAGGTGCTCTATTCGCAGCTCCACAAGAACGTGGTGCAGGTGTCCGATCCGTCCACCGCGACCCAGTTCGTCTTCACCGACGCCAATGTGGTGATCCCGGTTCCGACCGCCCGCGACATCCAGATCTATGCGGGCTTCGACGAGGGTCCGGCCAAGAAGAAGCCCCAGTAAGGCAAGACCTACAGGGCAGCGTCTTCAGGCATCAAGCGCCGGCGTTTCGCCGGCGCTTTTGCGTTCAGGCGTGCTCGGACCACATGCTCAGTGCAGCGAGCACACCGCCGAGGTCGGCCCAGCGCCGAATCACCGTCTCGGCGCCTGCCTCGGTCAGCATGTCGGCATGGCCGGGATAGCTGTGCGCGCCGCCGGTGAAGCCGATGACGCGCATGCCGGCCGCGACAGCGCCGGATATGCCATGCACCGAATCCTCGATGACGAAGGTCTTGGCCGGATCGGCGCCGTAGGTGCTTGCGGCGTGCAGAAAGACATCCGGCGCCGGCTTCGGCTTCTTGCTCGGCGTTTCCAGCGCCGAGAAGATGCGGCCCTTGAACAGCGGCAGGATGCGCGTGCGTTCGAGCATCATCTCGATGCGCTCGGTGGTCGAGTTGGAGCAGATGCAGCGCGGCGCGGTCACCGCGGCGACCGCCTCGTGCACGCCGTCGATGGCGCGCACGTCGCTCTTGAGGCGACGGTCGACCAGCTCCTCGGCCTGGCTGATGAGCGAGGCTTGGAAGGGGATGGCCGCCTTCTCCTCGATCTTCAGCATGATGTCCTTGAAGGTCAGGCCGGCATAGCTCTCGGCGATCTCCCCGGCGGTGATTTCGAAGCCGGCTGCGGTCAGCAGTTCCGCTTCGATGCGCGCGGCGATGATTTCGGAATCGACGAGCACGCCGTCGCAATCGAATATCACTAGTTCTGGCTGGGTCATGACGGTCCGGGAAACTGGGGCGGCGCCGGGGCGCAGGCCGAAAAGCTCAAGGCGCGGCGATTACACCATTCTGCCCCGAACCGCAAATTGCCGGAGCCGCTTCACCAATTGTTTACGCTGATCGGTAACCATAACGGTGAGTAAACAGTAACGCGTCATCCCGGGTATCAGAATGTCAGCAGTGCGTCCTCTCGACCAGCTTTCCCGCACTCCCCAGCAGTCGGAATGGCTCGACACCATCATCAAGGGCGATTGCGTGGCGGCGCTCGACAAGCTGCCGGCCAACTCCGTCGACATCATCTTTGCCGACCCGCCCTACAACCTGCAGCTCGACGGCGACCTGCATCGCCCCGACCAGTCGAAGGTCGACGCGGTCGACGACCATTGGGACCAGTTCGAGAGCTTCGCCGCCTATGACGCCTTCACCCGCGCCTGGCTGCTTGCCGCCCGCCGCGTGCTGAAGCCGAACGGCACAATCTGGGTCATCGGCTCGTATCACAACATTTTCCGCGTCGGCGCGACGATGCAGGACCTCGGCTTCTGGATCCTCAACGATGTCGTCTGGCGCAAGACCAACCCGATGCCGAATTTCCGCGGCCGCCGCTTCCAGAACGCCCATGAGACCATGATCTGGGCCTCGCGCGACCAGAAGGGCAAGAACTACACCTTCAACTACGATGCGCTGAAGGCGTCGAACGACGACGTCCAGATGCGCTCGGACTGGCTGTTCCCGATCTGCACCGGCGGCGAGCGCCTGAAGGACGAGGACGGCAACAAGCTGCACCCGACGCAGAAGCCGGAGGCGCTGCTTGCCCGCATCATGATGGCCTCGACCAAGCCCGGCGACGTGGTCCTCGACCCGTTCTTCGGCTCGGGCACGACGGGTGCGGTGGCCAAGCGCCTCGGCCGCCACTTCGTCGGCATCGAACGCGAGCAGGCCTATATCGACGCCGCCAACGAGCGCATCGCTTCGGTGCGTCCGCTCGAAGGCCCGGCACTCACCGTGCTCACCGGCAAGCGCGCCGAGCCGCGGGTCGCTTTCGGCAGCCTGCTCGACATGGGCCTGCTGGCGCCCGGCGCCACGCTGTACGATGCCAAGAAGCGCTGGGCGGCCAAGGTTCGTGCCGACGGCACGCTGGCGATCGGTGACACCGCCGGCTCGATCCACCGCGTCGGTGCGTCGGTCCAGGGGCTCGACGCCTGCAACGGCTGGACCTTCTGGCACTACGAACGCGCCGGCGGCCTGACCCAGATCGACGAGTTGCGCCGCATCGTCCGCGTCGGCATGGAAAAGGCGGGAGCCTGATCGATCAGTCTCGCGCCGGATAAACCGGCGCGCAGCCTGCATCGACACTCCGTTCTGGACCTTCAGAGCCCGGTTCGGGCCTGCGATAAGAATTGAATTCCGGCAGCCAATCTAGCCAGTCCGGATTCGTCGATCGGCCGGTTTCCAGTCACCGTCCGATCCCGAGACGCTCGAGGTCCGCCTCGAGCGTTTTCGCATTTGTGAACAGCACTGCCTGCCAGCCGGCGTCGATGGCGGCGTTCACGTTCTTCTGGCTGTCGTCGATGAACAGCGAAGCTTTCGGGTCGAGGCCGAAGGTCGCGACATGTAGATCGTAGATGCGGCGGTCGGGCTTGATCAGGCCGACGTCGCCCGACACGGTCACGCCGCGCGGCGTTTCGAGGAACGGGAAACGGCCGCGTGCTTCGCGGAAGGTGTCCGAGGCCCAGTTTGTCAGCAAGGTGACGTCGTGGCCGGCGGCGACGAGGCTTTCCATCAAGGAGACGCTGTCCTCGTAGTGGTGCGGCACCATTTCGTGCCAGTTCTGGCGAAAGGCGCGGATGTTGTTTTCGTGCTCGGGGAAATCGGCGACCAGCAGCGCCTCGGCTTCTTCCCAGGTCCGGCCGCGATCCTGCTCGATGTTCCATTCGCTGGTGCAGACATTGTCGAAGAACCAGCGGCGCTGGGCGGCGTCGGGGATGATGCGGCTGAAGGGGATTTCCGGGTCGTAGTGGATCAGCACCTTGCCGATGTCGTAGACGATGTGGCGGATCTCGCTCATGGCTTCCCTAGCGTGTTCGTTTCGTTGCGCCCGGTATGGCAGCTTCGATGACTTTTTTCATGACGGTTGGCAAGGCTTCGCCATTGAGCGCGACCGCGGCCGACCAGAAGTGCCCCTGGGGTGGCGCGCCCGGCGGCACCTCGGCGCGATAGACTTCGAGGTCGAGCGAAAAATGGGTGAAGACATGGGCAATGCTGCCGGCACGCCGCCAACTGGCGGGGAAGGGGGCGCTGGCGGCGCCTGTCGCGCCGTCGATCCGTGAGGTCCAGCCCGTCGTCGGCACCTCGGTCATGCCGCCGAGAAGGCCTTTGCCGGGCCGTTTGCGCAACAGCACCGAACCGTCCGGCGTGACGGCGACGAAGGCCGCGCCCCGCCGCATCGGCTTTTCCGCCTTGGCCGGCTTGACCGGGTAAAGCTCGGGGTCGCCATGGGCAATGGCGCTGCAGTCGTCACGCAGCGGGCACAGCATGCAGCGCGGCCGGCGCGGCGTGCAGATGGTGGCGCCGAGGTCCATCATCGCCTGGGCGAAGTCGCCGGGCCTCGCGGCGGCGAGCATGCGCTCGACATGCGCACGGATTTCCACCTTGGCCTGGGGCAGGGGCGTTGCGATCGAAAACAGCCGGGTGACCACGCGCTCGACATTGCCGTCGACGACCGCCGCCGGCCGGCCGAACGCGATCGAAGCGATCGCCGCCGCCGTATAGGGGCCGATGCCGGGCAGTTCGCGCAGGCCGTTCTCGCTGTCGGGGAAGCGTCCGCCCGGCAGTTGCACCACCTGTTCGGCGCAGGCCTTGAGGTTCCGGGCGCGCGAGTAGTAGCCGAGCCCGGCCCAGGCCTTCATCACGTCCTCGGCTTCGGCGTCCGCCAGAGACCGGACGGTGGGCCATTTCTCGAGGAAGGCGCGGAAATAGGGCTTCACCGCCTCGACGGTGGTCTGCTGGAGCATGATCTCCGACAGCCAGACGCGGTAGGGATCCGGGCGGATGCCCCGCTTCAGGTCTGCGGGGGGCGTGCGCCAGGGCAACTCGCGATGGTGAACGTCGTACCATGCGAGCAGCAGTTCAGCGATCCTGCCGTCGACATCGGCGGCGTGCTTGCGGCTATCGGTCGGGGATGCCATTGATGGTCTGGACTGCCTTCGGCGTTGCGTGTCGACAGGGGTATTCTGGAGAACGACATGGCAGGGAAAAGGTGGACGGGCAATCCCGTCCCGGTCAGCGATCTGGCGAGCGCCATCCTCGATCCCGTCCTGCGCAAGCGCACCGGCATCTCGGTCGGGCTCGTCCAGTCTTGGGAAGAGATCGTCGGCCCCCGCCTTGCCCACAACACCCGGCCTGAAAAGATCCAGTGGCCGCGGCGCATGCATGAGGACGATCCGTTCGAACCGGCGGTGCTGATCGTCGCCTGCTCGGGGCCGGCAGCGTTGCATCTCCAGCACGAGACCGGCGAGATCATCGGCCGGGTCAATTCCTATCTCGGCTTCAACGCCATAGGCCGAATCCGCATCGTCCAGAAACCGGTTTCGGGAGCGGCAACCAGGCCGCGGCCGCGCCTTCGCAAGCTGACCGACGCCGAGCAGGGCAAGCTGTCGGGCGCGGTGCGCCTGATCGAGGACGAGGGCCTGAAGGCATCGCTCGAGAAGCTTGGCGCCAGCATACTGGGCAGCCGAAAGTAGAACTGGCTGTCTTTCTCGCGCATTCGTGATCGAAAGTGCGGCAAATCGCGATTGGTTTGGGGACAGCCATGCCTTAATTCGCGCCAACTCTCGCTTTCACGTAACCGCACATTGCAAAATCCAACCATCGTCAGGTGATTCGTATGCTTCGTTCGATTTCTCGCAGGACCGCACTTACCGGGATCGCAGCCGTTTCGGCCGCGGCGCTGCTTTCAGCTTGCAGCGACTCCGGCGAGCAGGCCAACGCGGCAACGCCCAAGCCTGCCGAGCCGGCAACGCCGGCCGCCACCCCGGCCGCTCCTGCGACGCCTGTCCAGGCGGTGAAGGCGCCCGAGGCGCAGGGCACGGTCGACATGGCCAAGCTGCTCGAAGCCGGCAGCCTGCCCGACATGGTGCTCGGCAAGGCGGACGCGCCGGTGACCATCGTCGAATACGCCTCGATGACCTGCCCGCACTGCGCCAGCTTCCACGAGAAGACGCTGCCGACGATCAAGACCAACTACATCGATACCGGCAAGGTGCGCCTGATCTACCGCGAGTTCCCCTTCGACCCGCTGGCCGAGGCGGGCTTCATGCTTGCGCGCTGCTCGAAGGATAACTACTTCCCGATGGTCGACGTGCTGTTCAAGCAGCAGTCGAACTGGGCAGCGTCGCAGAACCCGAAGGACGCGCTGCTGCAAATTTCCAAGCTGGCCGGCTTTTCACAGGAGTCGTTCGAGGCCTGCTTGACTGACCAGAAGCTTCTGGACGATATCAGGGCGGTGCGTGCCCGCGGCGAGAAGGATTTCAAGGTCGACTCCACGCCGACCTTCTTCATCAACGGGAATGTCTACAAAGGGGCGATGTCCATTGAGGAAATGTCGGCGGTTATCGACGGCATGCTCTGACAGGTTCGTAGCGCCGGGGCCACGCGGCTTCGGCGTACCCTTGCGTGCGGACTGGCGCGAATGAAGTTTTCGCGCCTCCGCCTTCTCGGTTTCAAGTCTTTTGTCGAGCCGGGCGAGTTCGTGATCGAACGCGGCCTCACCGGCATTGTCGGGCCGAATGGCTGCGGCAAATCCAATCTGGTCGAAGCGTTGCGCTGGGTGATGGGCGAAAGCTCGTACAAGAACATGCGCGCTTCCGGCATGGACGACGTCATCTTCTCGGGTTCGGGCACCCGGCCGGCGCGCAACACCGCCGAAGTGACGCTGTTCCTCGACAATTCCGACCGCACAGCCCCGCCTTCCTTCAACGATGCCGACGAGTTGCAGGTGTCGCGCCGGATCGAGCGCGAGGCAGGCTCCGTCTATCGCATCAACGGCAAGGAAGCGCGTGCCAAGGACGTGCAGCTTCTGTTCGCCGACCAGTCGACCGGTGCCCGGTCGCCGTCGATGGTGGGGCAGGGGCGCATCGGCGAACTGATCCAGGCCAAGCCGCAGGCGCGCCGTGCGCTGCTGGAAGAAGCGGCCGGCATCTCCGGCCTTCATACACGTCGCCACGAAGCCGAGTTGCGTCTGCGCGCGGCAGAACAGAACCTCGAACGCCTCGACGATGTCGTCGGCGAACTCGAAAGCCAGATCGAAAGCTTGAAGCGCCAGGCGCGCCAGGCCTCCCGCTTCAAGAACCTGTCCGCCGACATCCGCAAGGCGGAAGCGACGCTGCTGCATCTGCGCTGGACGCTGGCCAAGACCCAGGAAGGCGAAGCGCAGTCGGCACTGGCGACGGCGACGGCACTGGTCGGTGACCGTGCCGCGGCCCAGATGGCGGCGGCGAGGGACCAGGCGGTCGGCGCACACAAGTTGCCGGAAATGCGCGATGCCGCTGCTGCGGCGGCCGCGACCTTCCAACGGCTCTCCATTGCCCGTTCGCAGCTCGAGGAAGAAGCTGGGCGCATCAACTCGCGCCAGAGCGAACTCGACCGCCGTCTGCAGCAGCTCGACGCCGACATTGCCCGCGAGCAGCGCATGATCGGCGACAACGCCGCGATCCTGTCGCGCCTCGACGCCGAGGAAAAGTCGCTCAACGACGAGAACGCCGGCGCGACCGACCGCGAGACGGCGACACGCGCTGCCTTCGAAGAGGCGATGGCGACGTTGGCGCTGACCGAGGCGGAACTGGGCCGGGTGACCGCCGAACGCGCCGACGCCGCCGCCGGACGCACCCAGGCCGAGCGCGCGATGCGCGATGCCGCCGAACGCCGCGACCGTTTCGCCCGCCAGTTGGCCGAGCTCGACCGCGAGGCAAGCGAGATTGCCGCCCGCATCTCTGCACTCGCCGATCCGGCGGAAAAGCAGATGCTTGCCGAAGCAGCGCAGGAAGCGCTCGAAGAGGCAGAATTTGCTGCCACCGAGGCCGAACGTGCGGTCACCGAGGCACGGCAGGCGGAAGCTTCGTCGCGCGCGCCGCTGCAAGAAGCCAAGGCCGAACTGGCGCGTATCGAGACCGAAGCGCGCACGCTGGCCAAGATCATCAATGCTGCCTCGGGCGACCTTTTCCCGGCTGTGCTGGAACAGATCGGCGTCGAACGCGGGTTCGAGACGGCTCTCGGCGCTGCCCTTGGCGACGATCTCGAAGCAGCGCTCGACCGTGCTGCGCCCGTCCATTGGGGCGATGCCGAACCGGCGCCGGGCGATCCGAAGCTGCCCGATGGCGCGCGCAGCCTTGCCGAGGTTGTCCGCGCACCGCGCCAGCTGGCGCGACGCCTCGCACAGGTCGGCGTGGTCGATGCCGCCGAGGGCGCAAAGCTGCAGCGGCTTCTGATGCCCGGCCAGCGCCTTGTGAGCCGCGAAGGCGCGCTGTGGCGCTGGGACGGATTGACCGCCAGCGCCGATGCCCCGACCGCGGCAGCACAACGGCTTGCGCAGAAGAACCGGCTTGCCGAACTCGACGCCGAGGCGGTCGAGGCGACACTTTTGGTGCGCAAGGCCGAAGAAGCGCTGGCACGTGCCGAAAATGCGCTACGCGAAAGCACCGAGGCAGAGCGTCAGGCCCGGCAGGCTTGGCGCGAAGCGCAGCACGAGGTGGGGGCGGCCCGCGATGCGCTGGCCCAGGCCGAAAAGGCTGCGGGCGAATTGACCAGCCGCCGTGCCGCGCTCGACGAGGCCCGGGCGCGTGTCGCCGATGCGCATGAAGAGGCGCAAGCGACCTATGTCGAGGCCGAGGACCTGCTTGGCTCGGCACCTGATCTCGCCGACCTGCAGATGCGCCTCGAACAGCTTTCGGGCGCCGTCGCGCGCGATCGCTCGGCGGTGGCCGATGCGCGCGCCGTGCATGACGGGCTCAGCCGCGAGGCCGAGGCCAGGGCGCGCCGGCTTGCGGCGATCGCCGCCGAGCGCCAGAGCTGGGTGCTGCGTGCCGAAAGTGCTGGCGAGCAGATCGAGGCGCTCGCCGAGCGGCGCGAGGAAGCTGCAGCCGAGCGCGAAACGCTGGCCGAAGCGCCGGACGAACTCGACGTCCGCCGCAGGGCGCTGATGTCGGAGCTCGGCCGCGCCGAGGTCTCGCGCAAGGAAGTCTCCGATCGCCTGCAGGAGGCCGAGGCCAGGCAGGCCGTTCTCGACAAGGCGGCGACCGCCGCGATCCAGGGGCTGGCCGAAGCCCGGGAGGCCCGTGCGCGGGCCGAGGAGCGCCTGACCGCCGCCGACGAACGTCGCCGCGAGGTCGAGGCACGCATCCAGGAAGTGCTTGCGACACCGCCCCATCTGGTCCTTCGGCATACCGGTCTCGAAGCCGACAGCCCGATGCCGGACCCGGTTGAGGTCGAGCGCACGCTGGAGCGCCTCAAGATCGAGCGCGAGCGGCTCGGTGCGGTCAACCTGCGGGCCGAGGAAGAGCAGAAGGAACTGTCCGAGCGGCTCGAGGCGATCGTCTCCGAGCGTGAGGATATCATCGAGGCCATCCGCAAGCTGCGCCAGGGTATCCAAGGGCTGAACCGGGAAGGGCGCGAGCGCCTGCTGGCCGCTTTCGATCTCGTCAACGGCCATTTCAAGCGCTTGTTCACCCACCTGTTCGGCGGCGGCACGGCGGAGCTTCAGCTCATCGAATCCGAGGACCCACTCGAAGCCGGTCTCGAAATCCTTGCCCGCCCGCCCGGCAAGAAGCCGCAGACGATGACGCTGTTGTCCGGCGGCGAGCAGGCGCTGACGGCGATGGCCCTGATCTTCGCGGTGTTCCTGACCAATCCGGCGCCGATCTGCGTGCTCGACGAGGTCGATGCGCCGCTCGACGACCACAATGTCGAGCGTTTCTGCAACCTGATGGACGAGATGGCGGCATCGACCGAAACGCGATTTGTCGTCATCACGCACAACCCGATCACCATGGCGCGGATGAATCGCCTGTTCGGCGTGACCATGGCCGAGCAGGGCGTCAGTCAGCTTGTCTCAGTCGACCTCCAGGCCGCCGAGGCCCTGCGCGAGGCGAGCTGACCCGCAACCGGTTCGCGGCCAGCCCATGCGAGCCAATGAGGCTTTCCGGCGCTCCGGGACCGGCTCGGCGAGGCGCGCCTACTGCACTGCAGCTTGCTCGAGCAGATAGGCGATCGCCATGTTGCGTTCATCCTCGTGGAGTATGTCCATGTCGAAGAGCTTCATGCTGCGCAGCCCTTCGATGACGAGGAAAGCCACGAGCAGCTTGGCCGTATCGGGATTTTCGGCCTTGAGGCGGTCGAGCAGATGGCGTTTGAAGTCCCTGACCGGATTGAGGAAATCGGGGTCTTCGGCGAGGGCGGCAAGGACGCCGGCCGCAGAGTGCTGCTTTTGACTGCACTCCTGGGCCGACAGCTCGACATAGGCAGCCAGGCTGCTATTGGCTTCGTCGTCGGACGATTTGGCGCTGAGCGCTTCCTCGAAGGTCTTGAGGTAATCCTGGACCAGGGCCTGCATCAGCTTGGCTTTGGTGGGGAAATTATAGAGCAGCCCGCCCTTCGACACCCCGGCGCGCTGGGCCACCGCATCGAGCGACAGGTTGCCCGGGCCGACAATGTCGGCAAGTTCGGCGGCGGCAGCGAGAATTTTGTCGCGTGAACTAGGTCTGTGGCCCGACATGATGGCGTCTCCGTGAAACTTCACATTATCGTCGATTGACATTACCGTCCAGACGGTACAGTAAGCGCCCCGCACTTGGGTTTTCATATAAACAGGTTCAATGTGCATCGCGGCCCGCCCGGATGCCGATTGGGGATCTCCTTTGATCAAGCGTCTCATCATCGCTCTCGTATTGCTCGTTCTCGTCTGCGGCGGCATCGTTGGATTCAACGTCTTCCGCGACAACGCGATCCAGCAATTCTTCGCCAACATGCCGGTCGCCTCGGTGACCGTGGCGACCGCCAAGGTCGAGCCCGCACCGTGGACGCCCGGCATCGAAACCATCGGCACGGTCAACGCCTCCCAGGGCGTCGATCTGACGGTCGAACAGGCCGGCATCATCAAGGACATCAAGTTCGCGGCCAACCAGCGCGTCAACCAGGGCGACGTGCTGATCCAGCTCGACGATACAGTTCAGCAGGCGGACCTGGCGGCCGCCAAGACCCAGGCGGCGCTCGACCAGCAGTCGCTCGACCGCGCCATCGAGCTGCAGCGTCGCGGCGTCGGCTCCGAAGTCGCTCTCGATGCTGCAAGGGCAGCCGCCTCGACATCGGCATCACAGGTGCAGAAGCTGCAGGCCGTGGTCGACCAGAAGCAGCTGCGTGCGCCGTTCTCCGGCACCATCGGCATTCCGAAGGTGGATGACGGCCAGTATCTGGCGCCGGGCACGATCGTCGCCACGCTCCAGGATCTCGAAACGATGCGCGCCGATTTTTCCGTTCCCGAGCAGCAGCTTGGCCTGTTGAAGATCGGCCAGCCGGTAGGCTTCGGCATTGCCGCCGACGACATGCCGTTCAAGGGCTCGGTGGTTGGTATCGACCCCAAGGTCGATCCGCAGAGCCGCCTGGTCTCGGTCCGCGCCGAAATCACCAATCCGGAAGGCAATCTGAGCCCCGGCCAGTTCGTGCGCGTCCGCGTCGAGCTGCCCGAGGAAGACGGCGTGCTGGCCGTGCCGCAGACCGCGCTGACCACCAGCCTCTATGGCGACTACGTCTATGTCGTTCGTCCGGCCGAGGCCAAGGCGGCCGCAGGCACTGCAGCTTCCGCCGCCGCATCTGCCGCACCCGCCCAGCCGGCGGCGGCTGAGCCGGCTCTTGCCGTCAGGCAGGTGTTCGTCAAGGTCGGCCGCCGCTCCGAAGGCCGCGTCGAGATCACCGAAGGCGTGTCGGCGGGCGACGAACTGGTCATTGCCGGACAGAACAGGCTGACCAACGGCACGCCGGTGAAGATCGACAACACCGTTTCGCCGACAGCCTCGGCCAATGCGAAGGCAACCGCGAAATGAGTTTTTCCGACATCTTCATTCGCCGCCCCGTCCTGTCGACGGTGGTCGCCTTCATGATCCTGCTCCTGGGCTTCCAGGGACTGTTCAACCTGTCGGTTCGGCAGTACCCCGAGGTCGAGGAGACGGTCATTACCATCTCCACCGTCTATCCCGGCGCCAGTGCCGACCTGATCCAGGGCTTCATCACCGCGCCGATCGCCGCCGCGGTGGCGACGACGGAGAACATCGACTACGTCACCTCGCAGAGCCGCCCGTCGTCGAGCACGGTGACCGTGCAGATGGAACTCGGTTCAAACCCTGATACCGCGCTGACCGAGGTCATGTCCAAGGTCCAGCAGGTGCGCGGTCAGCTGCCGAGCGACGCCAAGGACCCGACCATCGTCAAGGGCACGGGTATGCAGTTCGCCATCATGTATCTGGCGATGCAGAACCCGAACATGAGCTCGGAAGAGCTGACCGAATACATCGAGCGCGTCATCCGTCCGCGCATGTCGACCATCGAAGGCGTTGCCGAAGTCCAGGTCCTGGGCGCTGCCAACTATTCGATGCGCGTCTGGATCGACCCCGTGAAGCTCGCCGCGCGCGGCCTCACCGCCGCCGAAGTGCTGCAGGCCATCAACGCCTCCAACTTCCTGTCGGCGCCGGGCAAGACCAAGAACGAATACGTCGCTTACTCGATCACCATGAAGTCGACGCTGCAGACACCGGAGTCTTTCGCCGAACTGCCGCTCAAGTCCGCGAACGGCAACGTCGTCCGGCTGCGCGATGTCGCGCATGTCGAGTTGGCCGCCGAAAGCACCGACACCGTCGTCAATTTCAACGGCGAGCCGGGCACCTTCATCGGCATCTTCCCGACACCTTCGGCCAACCCGCTGAACACGGCAGCAGCCGTCATCGCCGAGCTGCCGGCCATCAGCGCCAGCCTGCCCGAAGGCATGACCATCACCATGGTCTATGATTCGACCGAGACCATCAGCGCCTCGATCGAAGAGGTGTTCAAGACCATCGCCGAAGCCGTCGCCATCGTCATCGTCGTCATCCTGTTGTTCCTCGGCTCGTTCCGTTCGGTGCTGATGCCGGTGGTGACCATTCCGCTGTCGCTGATCGGTGTCTGCTTCATCCTTCTGATGATGGGATATTCGATCAACCTCTTGTCCCTGCTGGCCATGGTGCTGGCGATCGGACTGGTCGTCGACGACGCCATCGTGGTGGTCGAAAATATCCACCGCCACATGGAAGAGGGCATGACGCCGATGCAGGCGGCGTTCAAGGGCATGCGCGAGATCTTCGCGCCGGTGGTCGCCATGACCATCACGCTCGCCGCCGTCTTCGCCCCGCTCGCCTTCACCGGCGGTCTCACCGGTTCGCTGTTCCGCGAATTCGCGGTGACGCTGGCAGGTGCCGTCGTCATCTCCGGCTTTATCGCGGTGACCATCACCCCGATGATGTCGGCGCGTCTGCTGAAGGCCGGCAACCACAGCCGTTTCGCGCAGTTCGTCGACCGCACCTTCGAACGGGTCGCCAACCGTTATGAGCGGTTGGTGGCCGGCTCGCTCAAGTACCGGCCGGTGACGCTGCTGATCGTCATCGCACTGGTTTCGGTGACGGGCTTCATGTTCTTCAAGACGTCGAGCGAACTGGCGCCTGAAGAAGATTCGGGCGCGCTGTTCTCGCTGATCACCGCACCCCGCTATGCGACGACGGAGTACACCAGCCTCTACGCCGACCAGATCCGCGACCTGACCAAGGACCTGCCGGAGCTCAAGGCCAACTTCTCCATCGTTGGCATGGGCGGCGAGACCAATTCGGGCTTCTCGGTCTGGGCGTTCAAGGACTGGGCCGATCGCGACCGGTCGCAGGCCGAGTTGCAGGCCGATATCCAGGGTCGGCTGTCAAAGGTCAGCGGCGTGCAGGCGCTGGTCTTCGCACCACCGTCGCTTCCGGGCGCCGGCGGCGGCTTGCCGATCTCGATGGTCATCCAGTCGACCGGCGATCCGAGCCAGGTCTATGAGGTGGCCGAGCAGATCAAGGAAAAGGCGCAGGCCTCGGGACGCTTCATCGTCGTGCAGAACTCGCTGTCCTTTGACGCGCCGCAGGTCACCGTGACCATCGACCGCGATCGTGCCGCAGCGCTCAACCTGTCCGTCAGCGATGTCGGATCGACGCTGAGCCTCCTGGTCGGCGGCGGCGCGATCGCCGAGTTCGACCGCGATTCCAACAGCTACGACATCATCATGCAGGTGCCGGAGGAGTACCGGAACAATCCGGAGAAGCTCGGCGAGTTCTTCGTTCGCAGCGTCAACGGGCAAATGGTGCCGCTGTCGGCCGTCGTGACGATCAAGACCAACTCGTCGCCGGCTTCTATCGAGCAGTTCAACCAGCTCAATTCGGCGACGATCTCGGCACTGCCGGTGCCCGGTGTGACCACCGGCGACGGCCTGAAGACGATCGAGGACATAGCGCGGCCGTTGCTGCCGGGTGGCTTCTTCGTCGACTACTCCGGCCAGTCGCGCCTGGAAAGCGAGCAGGGCAGCACGATCCTGATCGCCTTCGCACTTGCCATCGTCGTGATCTACCTGGTGCTGGCGGCACAGTTCGAAAGCTTCCGCGACCCGTTCATCATCATGATGTCGGTGCCGCTTTCGATCTTCGGCGCCATCGTACCGCTCAACCTCGGCCTCGGTACGCTCAACATCTACACCCAGGTCGGCCTGATCACGCTGATAGGACTGATCACCAAGCACGGCATCCTGCTGGTCGAATTCGCCAACCAGCAGCGCGAGGAGCATGGCTTGTCGCGCAGCGAGGCGATCATCGCCTCGGCCAAGGTTCGCCTGCGGCCGATCCTGATGACCACGGCCGCGATGGCGCTCGGCGTCGTGCCGCTGATCGTTGCCTCGGGTGCGGGTGCTGCCGCACGCTACTCGATGGGCCTGGTGATCTTCTCGGGCGTGATCGTCGGCACGGTGTTCACGCTGTTCGTGGTGCCGATGTTCTACACCTTCATCTCGCGCAAGGACCTGGCAGCACATGCCGAGTTGCCTGATGCCAAGCAGATGGCCGAAACGGCTCATCACTGAACTGGTGGATGAGACATGCGAAAGGCCCCGGAGCGATCCGGGGCCTTTTCTTATGAGCCCTACGCCGTAGCCGACTTCGTCGAGCAGCAGCGCACGAGCGATGGCTCCGAGACCTTCACCGACTGGGAGCTTCGTATCATCGGTCCCGACGGCGGGTCATGATGGACAAGCAGCGGACGGGCAGTTGGGCCGGTTTCTCGGCACCATGTTGGATCGTCGCGTCGAAGAACAGGCTATCCCCTGGAGACATTCGATAAATACTGGCCCCGTGACGGTACGAGATCTCGCCTTGCAGCAGGTAGAGGAAGACGGTGCCTTGATGGCCGGCCGCCGGAAAGACGTCTGTCTCACAGGTGAGGGAGATCAGATGGGGCTCGACGAGCAGTCCATTGGCGTTGACGTCTGTATGGCCGAGGGGCTTGCACTGCTGTCTGGCAGCCTTGCTGTTCGGAACAGCGTCGCTACCGGCTTTGACGAAGACGGCGGTACATTCAGTTTCGAATCGGCTCACCAGCCAGGTAATGGGCACAGCCAAGCCGCGCGATATCGCCTGCAACGTCGTCAGTGAGGGCGAAATGCCCCCGTTCTCGATCTTGGAGAGCATTCCCACCGACAGGTTCGTGGCCGCCGCCAGGTCGCTCACCTTCATACCGTGCCTGGTTCGGAAGGCGCGAACCTCACGACCGATTGCCGTATGCAACAGTGGTTCCCTGGCTCGCTTCACTTTGGGATCTGGATCGATGGTGCTGGGGATTGCGTG
Source organism: Aminobacter sp. NyZ550 (assembly GCF_025628925.2). Classification (NCBI taxonomy): domain Bacteria; kingdom Pseudomonadati; phylum Pseudomonadota; class Alphaproteobacteria; order Hyphomicrobiales; family Phyllobacteriaceae; genus Aminobacter; species Aminobacter sp. NyZ550. The sequence goes on along the minus strand of NZ_CP114190.1, from coordinate 4,805,082 downwards.
AGGCGGGTGATCCGTCATGTGAACGGACCACCCGAGGCCCGGGATCAATATCCTCCGCGCCGTGCCGGCATCACTATCGTCTTGGTTAGAACGTAGTGAAGGATCGCTGCCACCAGACAGGCAGGAACGGACGCACTGATCCAGACGAATGGACCATGCGCGGCAAGCGACTGGGGATCGAACAACGCGTAGTAGACGAGGCCTCCGCCCACCAGAGCCAGGAACGAAGCCGGATTGATGCCGCGCCAGAAGGCGTAGTCGGAATCGGCACCGTCGTTGAAGACGTCGCACTGCTTGATCCGGCCTCGCCGCAGGACCAGATAGTCCATCGCCGTCACGCCGGAGAGTGGCGCAAAGCTAAGGGCTGTCCAGGCGAGGAACTTGAAAAAGTTGTCGTAGAACTCGCCCGGGAAGAAGGTGATGACGATCGCCGGCACAAACAGCGCACCGGTCAGCAGTCCCCATGGCAGGGCTTCGAAATAGCGTCCGCCAGCCTGCCGCATGGCGAGGCACATGCCGTAGAAGATGCTGACGATGGCGGTGATGTTTGCCAGTCCGACGAACAGCAGCGCGGTCACTCCGACAAAGGCTCCGCCGAGCGGGATCATCCAGGCGGTCGGGTCAGATGACCCGAGGCTGAGCGCGGCAAACAACCCGACAGTTTCGCCGAGAACAGTAGCAGCAAAGACGCCGATCAGATTGGGCCAAAGTGCTGCGCGGGGTGTACGCGTGAAGCGCGTGATGTTGCCCAGAACCGGCCACCAGGCAAAACCGGCAGCCAGATTCCACTCGACCGCGATCATGAAGTTGAGCCTGTGGTCGTCAAACGGTGCAAGAGGAGCGGCACTGCTGATGTCGCTCCAGCTCTTGTGGCTGAAGATGAGAAACAGGATGCCGAAGCACAAGATGAGCTTGCCAGGGCCGACAAAGCGGTTGAGCCATTTGACGACAGTCGGGCCTTTCCACAGCAATAGCCACGAGATTGCGATCGCGAGGATCGCGAACAGCGTGACCCCGAGGTCGTTTTCGCCGATATGCGTGCCGCCGACCTGGTTCATGGCGCCGCTGATCGCGCGCCCGAACATGATCGACAGGATTGCCGACCAGCCGACGCCGAAGGCCAGGAAAATCCCGACCAGGATCAGGATGCCGATAGGCCCGAAGACGCTGCGCATCAGTGTGAATTGTTCGATCCCGAACTTTCCGGTCGATATGCAGACGCTGACGGCCATGATCGACACGCCGATGACGTTGCCGATGATGATGGCGTAGATGCCGTCGCGGGCACCTACAAGCAGGGCTGTGGCGCCGCCAAACAAGAATGCCCAAGTGGCGATGGCGAGGCCGATACTGATCCAGGAATGATCGAGGAAGCCGATCTCGCGTTCTTCTTTCAGCACTGGTAGCGTGCCGAAGGCGGAGCTTGCGCCGGTGAAATTGGGTTGGGACGCCATCAGTTACCCCCGATCCACATGGCGATCGCGACGACGAGGATAAAGGAGTTGACGGCGAACCACATGCCGATTTCGCGGCCCGATATGTCGGTTCGCGCCGGATCCTCATAGTTCGGATCGGCAATGATGTTCAGTCGCCTGTTCAATTCCCGACGTATTTCATTGTCGGGGCTCGTTGCAGCTATAGTCATTTCATCCTCCTCCAAAGATTAAATTAACACCGATCGGGGCGTTGATTGTCCTTCAACGCCCCGGGGTTGGCATCGTCCTGTTTTCCTGGCAGTCCGGAATCATCGCGGCTTCCCCCGCGGGCAAAAGTTTCGCCCGACGCATTGGTTCTGTTGAGGACCGGGAAGCTCGCAAAGGGTTCTCCTGTCTGATCGACCCCAGGTTCCATCGGATTGTCGGATGTGCGGCGCGCTCGTTGTCTTGTCGCATAGGGTCGCTGCCCATCACGCCATAACGTTGCGGCAGTTTGAATTCCGTGTCAAACAATTTTCCTGACACAATTGTAAAAATAGTAGCGAGTTCGCACGTATCAAGACGAAAGGCATATGCCCTTGAACGCTCTAATGCGGGCAGGATACTTTAAGTTGCAAAGTGGTTGAAAACTGATGTTGACAGTGATATCAAAGCTACGTAGCGTCAAGCTCGAAAGTGCAGTCGAGTACCAGTGCCCTCGACACCTGAAGCGGCAGTCTGGCCTTACTTCAGGTGCTGAACCGACGCAGTCGCGTCGCGCTTCTCCGGCAGTGCTCAAGTCAGGAAATCATCCATGGAATCTGCCGCTCTCATCCATCTCAAAGATCGCGTGAAATCAGTCAAACGGGCCACGACCCGCCTCTACCGCAATCCAGGCGTCCGGGCAGAGTCGTTGCTGGAGGCGGCGCTGGAATGCTTCGCCGATGAAGATTACGGGAGAGTAACGATCCCGCTAATCGCTAAGAAGATGGGTGTTGCTCACTCGCTCATCTGTTATTACTTCAAGAACAAGGAATCGCTGTACCAGTCTTCCGTGCTTCACGCGCTTGACCGAATGATGACCCGCTATAGCGAGCTCGTCGCGCAACATGAAAGTCCGGCCGAACGGCTGAGCGCCTGTCTGGACCTCAATGTCGAGATGTCGGAGACGCTGCGTAGCCTCGCGCGCATCATGTTCGTCAATGCCTGTGGCCCCAAGGACTCCGGTCCCAAGTTCATCGACAGCTTCGTCGAGGATTACTACGAGTCTGAGAAGAGGCTTTTCGCCGATTGCATCCACACAGGCGTCGAGGCGGGCATTTTTTCCTGCCCGGATCCTGATGAGATGGCGGCGTTCATTTCGCGCAACATCGACGGTATCTACTTCGGCTGCTTCATGCCGCATGGAACTCCGATCCCGGCTGCGATGCGTTACCTCAAGGGGGTGATCTGGGGGTTGCTTGATTATGCCGGCGACCCGTCCGCCAAAAGCCCCTCCACAAGCAAGAGCGGGAGATAGCCATGTGCCAGGTATGCGGCTGCGGGCCTGAGAACATTCGCATTGACGGCAAGAGCGGCGGGGGTGACCACGAGCACCTGCATGCCCATCACCATGATGATGACGATCATCATCATCACCATGATGGGCACCATCACCACGACCACGATGACGGACATCATCACCACCACCACGGCGACGCCCACGGTCACGTTCATGGCGACGGCGACATGCATGAGCACCGGCATTCCGTTGCTGGGGCGGGTCCTGGTGATCTGCATTTCGGCAAGGATGCCGCCAAGACCCATGTTCCGGGCATGAGCCAGAAGCGGCTGGTGCAGATCGAGCAGGATATCCTGGCCAAGAACGGCATGTTTGCCGACGACGTCCGCGACGAACTCAGCGCGCATGGCGTGCTTGCGCTCAACCTGATCGCCAGCCCCGGGGCGGGCAAGACCACTTTGCTGGTCGAGACCTTGCAGCGGTTGAAGGGCACCTTCCCGACCTGGGTGATCGAAGGCGATCAGGAGACGACCAATGATGCCGATCGCATTCGTGCGACGGACACCCAGGCGGTGCAGATCAATACCGGCAAGGGCTGCCACCTCGATGCCGACATGATCCAGCGTGCGCTCGCTTCGCTTTCGCTACGGCAGGGCGGCGTTCTGTTCATCGAAAATGTCGGTAATCTTGCCTGCCCGGCCGGCTTCGACCTTGGCGAAGCCCACAAGGTGGTCATTCTGTCTGTCACCGAAGGCGATGACAAACCGGTCAAATATCCCGAGGCGTTCGCCGCGGCCGACCTTCTGGTCATCTCGAAGTCGGACCTGGCACCCTACTGCGATTTCGACATCGAGGCCTGTGTTGCCCGTGCCCGCGAGGTGAACCCGGCGATCGAAAGCATCGTCGTTTCGGCGCGTGATGGCACCGGGATGACGGAATGGCTGGAGTGGATCGTCCGCGCCCGTCAGCAGCAGCTGCAGGACCTCGCACGAGACCTGCAGGCACGGGTGGACTCCATCTGCAACACGCTGCACGCATGAGGTTGTGTCATGCATGAGCTCACCATCGCCTCAAGCCTGATCGACCTTGCCAGCGATCACGCCGCGCGCAACGGCCGGGCCCGGGTCATCGGAATGCATGTGCGCCTCGGAGTCATGTGCGGCATCGCCCGCTCGCTCTATTTCTGCTTCGGCCCGGCGACGCGCGGCACGCTTTGTGAAGGTGCCAAGCTGCACATCGAGGAAGTGCCGCTGACCATATTCTGCGAGCACTGCGCCGAGGTGCGGTCGCCGCTCTCGCTTTCCAATCTTCGTTGCCCCGACTGCGGGAGGCCTTCACGCAAGGTGCTGTCCGGGCGCGAGATGGAGCTTATCCACATCGAGCTTGAGGAAGAAGCGCAGCACCCTGCGGCCCAGGCTCGGCAAGCACTTCAGTAGTTATCTGTTGGGAGGAACAGCATGCTTGATCGAAAAACAGAGACAGCAAAGTGGCAATTCACGCCACATCAACATCGCGGCCCCGCCGAGCAGTTCGGCGAGAATGACCACATCTACTCGCCGAAGCTGCACAATGGTTCGTTCAAATCCAGGGGGCTCGCCACCTTTATGGGCGCGCCCTATTGCCCGCCGGATCGCCACAAGATCCGCGAGATGGGTGCCAAGATATGCTTCCTGGCCGTGCCGTGGGACCAGGGCCAGATCGTGCGCGCCGGCGCCTCGCAAGGCGCCGCGGGGCTGCGCGACGCGACGACGCAGTATTTTCCCTACATGTTCGAATACGACGTCGACCTGCTGAGCTTTTTCCGTGTCGTCGACTGCGGCGACGTGCCGACCGTGCCGGGCAACAACATCAAGTCGCAGGAATATACCGCCGACTACGTCACCGAGTGCCTCGAAGGCGGCGCCAAGGTGATCCTGTTCGGCGGCGATCACTCCCTGCCGATCCCCGGCGCCAAGGCGCTGTCGCGTTTCACCGGCAGCGGCAAGATGGGCTATCTGCATGTCGATTGCCATCTCGACGCCGGACCCGACTGGGCCGGCAACCTGATCACCAACTGCTCCGGCGCGCCGCGCGCGCTCGACCTGCCCAATTGCAACGCCAGGAACATGGCGCATATGGGGTCGCGCAACAGCCTCAATCCCAAGGACTGGTGGGACTTCTACGTCGACAACGAGATCCGCGTTGTGACCATGCCCGAGATGATCGAGCGCGGGCTGGAAGTGTGCGCCAACGAGATCTTCGAACGGGTGAAGAAGGACACCGACTCGCTGTACTTCACCTGGGACACGGACTCGATCGACATAAGTTGCATGCCCGCCAACTCCGCGCCGGAATGCTACGGCCTGAAAGGGCGCGAAGTGATCCAGCTTGCGCGCATCGCTGGCCGCCACGGCTGCGACATTCTCGATATCGTCGAGCTCTGCCCGTACTTCGATCCGAGCCAGATCAGCGTCAAGATGACGGTCAACATGATCTACCACTATCTCGGCTCGCGTGCCCAGACCCTGCGCCAGCAGGGCAAGCAACCGTAAGAATTCTCAGGGAGGAGATTAAGTCATGAACCCAGCAAAATCCTATGCCCATCTGTTCTCGCCGCTTGGCGGCGACGCCGGCGACAACTACCGGGCGCCCGGCCTGATCACGTTCCTGCGTTCGGCTCACGTGCCGCTGAATGCCGAAGCGCTGAAGGCCTGCGGTGCGAAATACGCCTTCGTCGGCGTGCCGTTCGACGAGGGTAACATCGGCAAGCCCGGCTCGGAGGATGCTCCGCGCGAGTTCCGCCTCATCACGCAGGAGTATTTTTCCTACTGGTTCGAATACAATGTCGACCTGCATGGCAAGGCTGTCGATTGCGGCGACGTTTCGATGCCGAAGGTCAGCCCCGAGGTGGCCCATGAGCGCATCTATCGTGCGGTCCGCGAAGTGCTGAAGTCCGGGCTCATCCCGATCATCTGCGGCGGCGACCGCTCGATTTCGATCACTGCGGCGCGGGCGCTGTCCGACCATATCGGCCCGCAAAAGAAGATGGGCTACATGCATTTCGGCGCGCAGCTCGACATGGCCGACAGCTGGGCCGGCGAGCGCAATCTCGCCCCGTGCGCCATGGCGCGCATCACCGAACTGCCCAATCTCGACATCAGGAATGTCGCGCATCTGGGCGCCCGCAACGCCATGAACCCGAAGGACCATATCGACCTCTCGAAGGAGAGAGGCCTTCAGTACGACTCGATGTTCGACCTGTTCGACGCGGGCATCTACCCGCTGGTCGAGCGTTCGATCGACCGGGTCTGGAGCGGCACCGACGCGCAGTACCTCGGCTTCAATTTCAACGTCATGGATTCGTCGACGGCACCCGGCGTCACTTCGACGGAACCGGGCGGCCTCGAGTCGCGTGAGATGATGCGGATTGTCGACATGATCGCCAAGCGTGGCGGTGTCAGCGTCATCGATCTCACCGAGCTATGCCCGATCTTCGACATCAGCGGCACGGCGGCCCGCCTGGCGGCGTGCGTGATCATGCGCCTGATGGCTTCGCTGGCAGCACAGGATGGCGACGTCATCGACGACAAGCTGCGCCGCACCGATCTGGTCGCCGCCGAATAGACAGCCACTTGGACAAGGCCGGCTGCCGCCGGCCACAGGAGTTGATGGTGAACACGACAACGAACACAACAAAGATCACGCGGTTCGCTGCGGCGGTTGCCGTTGCATATGCCGCGTCGACGATGCCGAGCTACGCGCATTTTCTGCCCGAGGCCGGCGGCCTCGGGGCTGGACTATCTCACCCGCTCTCCGGGCTTGATCATATCCTGGCCATGGCTGGGGTAGGCATCTGGGCCGGGCAGAATGCCGACAACGAGCCGTATTTTCGCTGGCTGCCGCTCGGCTTCGTCATCGGAATGATCGCGGGCGCGGTCTTTGGCATGACCGGGCTGTCGCTTCCCTTTGTCGAACTGGGCATCGCCGGATCGGTGGTGTTGCTGGGCGCGATCGTGGCGCTGGGCAGCCGGGTGCCGTTCGGTGCGGCCTTTGCGATGACGGTTGCCTTCGGCGGCCTGCACGGTTTCGCCCACGGCCAGGAATTGCCGATTGCCAGCAATGCCTTCCTCTATGGGCTGGGGTTTGTCGCTTCGACAGTTGTCCTGCATGCGCTGGGCTTCTCGCTTGCCAGCTTCGTCGCCCGCTTGTCCTGGCGTAGCGCGCTCAAGGTGGGCGGTGGCGGCATCGCCGCCGCAGGCGTCGTCCTGGCAGCCGGTCTGGCCGGCTGATCGGTCGAGCCTATCGATCGGCGGAGCCGGCGCCCAGCCGCCTCCGCCCGGCCTGAGCGTTGGAGGGCGCTCAGGCACATCGCTTCGGCCATACGGCTGAAACCTCCGCATCCTGATCTGTCGCATGCCCTGCAAATGGGAAGCGACGAACGATTGAACTCCCTGGCGCGCGATGCCGCGCCGGTACGAAACCTGTTTGCCAAAATGACCGGAGGAACAAGATGACCTTGAGCTGGCGTTTTACCGCCCTTGGCGATCGTCACCGAGCACTCGGCTCCAATCTCGAGGATTGGAGCGGCATGGGAACAGCCTGGACCTACGACGCCGATCCGTTCGACCAGCACGTCGCGATCCGCACCAGGGCCGGCCTGATGGACGTTTCAGGATTGCGGAAGATGCACCTGATCGGGCCGCACGCGATTGCGATCCTCGAGTACATCACGACCCGCAGTGTGGCCAAGATCCAGCCGGGCCGTTCGGTCTATGCCGCTATCCTCAACGAGCGCGGCCACCTGACCGACGATTGCGTGCTGTATCGCAACGGACCCAACGCCTGGATGCTGGTCAGCGGAACCGGCACGGCGCATGAGGAGATCATCAAGCAGGCCGCCGGGCGCAATTGTGCCGTGCTGTTCGACGACGACCTTCACGATCTATCGCTGCAGGGACCTCTGGCAGTCGATTTCTTGGCCAAACACGTGCCCGGAATCCGCGACCTCAATTATTTCAACCACATCCACACCACGCTGTTCGGCGCTCCGGTGACGATCTCGCGCACGGGCTACACCGGCGAGCGCGGCTACGAGATTTTCGTGCGCGGCCAGGATGCGCGGCTTGTCTGGGATACGATCCTTTCCGAAGGCAAGGATATGGGTATCATCCCGTGCTGCTTCAGCACGCTCGACCTGCTGCGGGTCGAGAGCTACCTGCTGTTTTATCCCTACGACAATTCCCAGATGTACCCGATTGCAGGAGAGCCGGTTGGAGACAGCCTGTGGGAACTCGGCCTCGATTTCACGGTATCGCCTGGCAAGACCGGCTTCCGGGGGGCGGAAGAGCATTATCGCCAGAAGGGCAAGGAGCGGTTCAAGATCTTCGGCATGCTGATCGAGGGCGACCAGATGGCCGATCTCGGCGACGAGGTCTGGGCCGACGGCAAGAAGGTCGGCGTCATCACCTGCCCGTCCTATTCGAAGCTGACCAAGCGATCGATGGCGATCGCCCGTCTCGATGTGCCCTATGCCAAGCAAGGCGTAAAGCTGGAAGTCCGCGGCAAGTCGCTGCGGGCTAACGCGATCGCTCACACGCTGACCTTCGACGATCCGGAAAAGAAAAAACGGACCGCAAAGGGGTAATATCCGAAGATGGTAGCGGGGGATCGATGTGAGCCTGGTGTTGGCAACGCTGGCAACCTCAGGCGGATCCCCCTCGCGAACGCTTCACCAGACGTTGCGGATTGATTGCAGATCCATGTGAGGCTTGGGCTGTGAGGCAAGCAGGACCATCAGTCGAAGGGGCTGGAGCCGTGTGCTCAGGCGACCCGACGGGCAGTGCCGGTTTGGATTGACGGTCCTGACACGTAACGCTGCCCAAGCGCGTTGCCTTTCTTCGGCCGGCAGGATATTTCTATGACACCGGAAACAGTGGCGTTTCCCAAATCTCCCCAAGCAGAATCTGTCCGGCTCACGCTGATGACCGGAGTACTTTGTTTCGGCCTGCTCAATTGGTGGCATAGATCGCATGGCAAATGTCGACTGGCGTATTGGCGTCTTGTTCTCCAGCAGCGGGGTAACTGCTGCGGCCGAGATGGCGGAAGCGAATGCGACACGCCTGGCAACAGAAGAGATCAACGCAGCCGGCGGCGTTCGGGGGCGACCGATCAAGCCTGTTTTTTATGACCCGGAATGTTCTGCCAAGAAATATCAGGAACTCGCCGTTCGTCTTCTCGCCGAGGATGGCATCAAGATCATTTTCGGATGCTATATGTCGTCGGCGCGAAAGGCTGTCCTCCCGGAAATAGAATCCTACCGAGGACTGCTGTTCTACCCAACTTTCTACGAGGGGTTCGAGTACTCGACACGTTGTTTCTACACGGGTTCCTCATCGAACCAGAATGCGGTCCAGCTCGCGCGGTATCTGATAGAGAATTACGGCAAGCGGTTCCTCCTGGTCGGCTCGAACTACGTGTTCCCCTACGAGTACAACCGTGTCGTCATGGATCTTGTGACGAGGGCCAACGGGACCATTCTCGACGAGATCTATGTCCCTGTCGAAGCCGTCCGCAAGGATTTCGACCGGGTCATCAAGCAGATCAAGAAGCTGAAGCCGGACATCGTGGTGTCGACGGTGGTGGGCACCGGCGCGGTCATGCTTTACGAGGCCTACAAAGAGGCCGGCTTTGACGTCGAGACCATGCCGATCGCGAGCCTGACGACAACCGAAGCCGAAGTTGCCGAGATGGCGCCCGAGGTTGCTGCGGGGCATCTGACTTCGGCGTCGTTCTTCGAAACTCTGGACACGCCACAGGCGCGGCGGTTTGTTTCCGCCTACAAAAAACGCTTCGGCCCCAATGCTCCTGTCACGGCAGGCGCCGAGGCCGCCTATTTTCAGGTTCATCTCTACGCCAATGCTCTGGAATTGGCCGGTACGGATGAGCCTGAGGCTTTGGCCAAACACTTGGCCGGGCTGGAATTCGATGCGCCGCAAGGCCGCATACGGATTGACCCCGATAATCACCACACAGAACTCTGGTCACGGATCGGGCGTGTCAATTCGGAGGGCAAGTTCGACGTCATCTGGCAATCCGAAACGAGAGTCAGGCCGGATCCTTACTTCGTCACCGCGTCATTCGATGATTGGATGAGCAAACCACATCAGCTGCAACGCAAAGCATAGTGGATCGTTCGGTGCCAGCCAGGATACTCCAGGACCTGAAAGGCTTGCGCGTTCAAGTCATCCATCCGCCGGACTCGGAGGGATTGGCATTGATCGAGCATCTTCGCCGCATTGGCTGCAGCTGTGAGACGACCTGGCCTCTGCCTGATGCCATAAGCCCCTCGGCGGTGGTGGTCCTGGTTTCGATCGAGCAGGAGAACCGGGAAAAGATCCTGCGCCTGTTTCGACCGGTGCAGCCGTCCGACCCCGCCTTGCTGGCGGTGGTCACCTACGAAGACCCAAGCACACTTCAGGTGGTCCTGGAATGCGGTGCGCTGGCAGTCATCGAGCGGCCGATCCGCCCGTTCGGCTTACTGACCAACCTGACGATCGCACGCGCGCTTTGGCTGGAGCGACAGAATGCGGGCAAGAGAATCCGCAAGCTCGAACGAAAGCTGGCCGGAAACAATCGGATCTTGCGGGCCAAGAGTATTCTGATGGAAACACAAGGGCTTAGCGAGCATGATGCCTACGAAAACATTCGTCGGCAGGCGATGGCAAAGCGCGTTCCGATGGACGATCTGGCGAGTGCGATCATCAATGCACATGAGCTCTTGACCTTCAAAGAGATGCGTGACTAGAATGAAAAATAATTGACGCCGGGTGAAGCCTGAGCGTCGATCCGGTGCGAGACAAGGTCGTCAGCACTGACAGGCTGTGTAGCCCGCAAGACTCCTGAACGGAGTTGGCGGGTTTTTTTGTTTTCGGCTGTTCCCGACAGGGCCGTTGGCAGCCGTTGGTTCAGTTTACAGCTATTCCCGACGCTCATTGGTCAGCGCGTGCGAACGCGTGCGCGGCATTGCTTTGGCCAAAGTCGGATACCTGTTTCGGCGTCATGCGTGCCGGATCGTCAGTCAAGCGTTCGTTCGTCTGAAAAGGGATGTCTGTAGTAATAGTAAATAACAAGAAAATAAAACCAAATTCTTATCGCGTGTGTTCCGCAACTATTTCGGAGAAGTGAATGGTATGATTTGGAGTTAAGCTTTCTAAATATCAGGAGGAGCGAAAAAATACTGAATAAGTTTTGATTATTACATCGTTCTAATACACGTTCTGCACGGCCGCGAATGGGGCGGCTTCCTAAAAATAAATCGCACATAGATGCGAACAGGAGGAACAATGAAGAACCAAGATCGACGTACGTTTCTTAAAGCATCGGGTCTTGCGGCTGTCGGACTGGCAGCTCCGGCGATCCTGCGTCTCGGGGGCAAGGCCTGGGCGGCAAATGAGATTCCCGTCGGCATCATGTATTCGCTGACGGGCACCACGGCGATCGTCGAGAAATCGATGAACCAATGCGCCCAGATGGCGATTGCCGAAATCAACGCCAAGGGTGGCGTTCTTGGCCGCCAGCTGCGTGCCATCATCGAAGACCCGGCATCCGAGCCGCGCATATACAGCGAAAAGGCGCGCAAGCTCACGATCGAAGACCAGGTTCCCGTGATCTTCGGCTGCTACACCACAGCCAGCCGCAAGGCTGTCCTGCCGGTCGTGGAGCGGCGCAAGGGCCTGCTGGTCTGGCCGACCTGGTACGAGGGCGAGGAGTGCTCCAAAAACGTGCTCTACGCCGGCTCGGCAGTGCCCAACCAGCAGCTGGAAAATTCCCTGCCGTGGCTGAAAAAGAGCCTCGGCAAGAACAAGGTCTTCATCGTTGGCTCCGACTATGCCTTTCCCCGCGGGATGGCAAAGACCTCGAAGACGATCTGCCAAAGGATCGGCATGGAGGTTGTCGGCGACGAATACCTCCCGCTCGGGCATACCGAATGGGCGTCCATGGTCTCGAAGATCGGTTCGAGCGGCGCAGACGTCATCTTCTCCAACGTCGTGGGCGACTCCATCGTTGCCTTCTACCGGGAGCTGCGCAACCAGGGCTACGACTTCGACAAGCTGCCTTTGTGTTCTTCGACGACAACCGAAGTCGAGATCAAGGCGATGGGTCCTGAATACGCGCTGGGAAGCTATGTTTCGCTGCCCTATTTCCAGACCGTCGACACACCGCAGAACAAGGTTTTCGTCGAGGCATTCAAGGCCTACGCCGGAGCCGACGCTGTAACCCACGCGGCGATGGAGGCGGTGTATATCGGCGTCAACATGTGGGCAATGGCGGCAGAAAAGGCCGGTGATCTCGCGCCGGAGGCCATTGTTGCCAGTGTTGGCGGCCTGTCCTTCGACGCGCCGCAGGGCAAGGTCACGGTCGATCCCGACAACCTGCACAGCTACCTGACGCCGCGCATCGGCAAGACCCGTGCGGACGGCCTGCTCGACGTAGTCGATCAGTATGCCGAGCCGCTTGTGCCGCTGCCGTACTCGAGTGTCGGCGAGACGGCCGAGAAGCGGGTCTGCGCGACAAGCGGGGCGACCCTCTAGTCCTCGATCAGCCAGCTTTGCCGGCGCGGATGCTCGCGCCGGCACGATCCCTCGACAGACGCGGATGAAAGCGGCATGGAAACATTTGTCATCGGCCTGAGTATCGCATCGATACTTTTCATGGTCGCCCTTGGCCTGGCGATAATCTACGGCACCATGAACGTCATCAACCTGGCCCATGGCGAGATGGTGATGATCGGGGCCTACACCACGGTCCTGGCGACCAAGCACCTTGGCTTCAACATCTATCTCTGCCTGCCGCTGGCGTTCCTGGTGACAGCGACCTTCGGGCTGATCATCGAGCGAACAGTCGTTCGCAGGCTCTACGGGCGGCTGCTCGACACCTTGCTGGCAACCTGGGGCATTGCGCTCATACTGCAGCAACTCATCCGAATTCACTTTGGGCTCGGGCTCTTCGGCATCGAGATCGATGGCCTCGGCTCGGACCTTCAGAACGTCCCTGTTCCAGCCGAACTGCAGCAGGCCATACGTGTCTTCGGCGCCAACATACCGGTCTACCGAGCCTTCGTGTTCGTGGCCGCCCTGGCGTTGGGCGCTATCAGTTGGCTGCTGATCTTCAGGACGCGATTTGGCAGCCAGCTTCGGGCCGTTTCGGTTGCCAGGAATACTGCGGCGGCCTGCGGTATCAACGACAAGCGCGTCAATATGCTGGCGTTCGCCTATGGCTCCGGACTTGCGGGCATTGCGGGCGTGCTGGTGTCGGGTTTCAAGACCGTGTCACCCGACATGGGAACGCCTTATGTCGTCGATGCCTTTCTCGTTGTCGTCGCCGGCGGCGTTGGCCATCTGCTCGGCACCTTCGCCTCGGCAGGCATTCTCGGCGAAGTCCAGAGCTTCGTCGCCACCTGGGCAAACGACGTCTACGGGCGAACGGTCCTGTTCACCGTCGTGATCCTCATTCTCCTCTTCAAGCCTCAGGGCCTCTTCGTCACCAAGAGCCGCTGAGCTTGGCTGCAACATGGACGAGCGCATGACATACCGCACCGCTTCCATAATCGCATACATAGTGTTCTTCGCCGTTGTGCTTGCGCTTCCGCTCGTGCTCAACAGCTTCTGGACCAACCGTGTCGCGACTTACCTTGTCTATTCGATCTGTGCGATCGGCATCAGCATGTCGTGGGGCTATGCCGGCATCCTGAGCCTCGGCCAGGGACTTTTTTTCGGCATGGGCGCTTACATGCTGGCGATGTCGCTGACCCTGGCCGTACCGGAAAACAATCCGGTACCGCAACTCATGCTTCTCAACATGGAGCCGGATGCTGTCCGCGATCTATGTTGCGTCACCACCGGATCGTTCCTGTGGATTCCATTTCGATCCATCACGGTCGGCATGATTGCTGCGATCGTCGTGCCGTGCGTACTGGCTGCCGCGATCGGCTATGTCATGTTCAAGCGACGGACGACCGGCGTCTATGTCAGCATCATCACGCTGGCCTTCGCCTTGATCGGCCAGTTGCTGATCATCAACAACCAGCCGCTCACCGGCGGCTTCAACGGCCTCGCCAACCTTGCGCTGCTGGAAATTGGCGGCTTTGAATTCGACCCCTACGGCCCAAGCGCGTACTACACCGTCGCGCTCACGCTCCTCGCGGTGATCCTCCTGGCCCGCTACATGCTGTCGGGGCGGATAGGCCAGGTCCTCAAGGCCATTCGCGAGGACGAAGCGCGCGCCCGCTACCTCGGCTACGACGTCGAGAATTACAAGCTCTTCATCTTCTGCGTTTCGGCCGGTGTCGCCGGCCTGGCGGGAATGCTGTTCACCCTGACCTCCGAATTCGCCACGCCGTCGCTGATGGCGACGTCATTGAGCATCTCGATGGTGATCTGGGCTGCGACAGGTGGCCGTGCATCCCTGCTCGGCGCCTGTATCGGCGCTCTGATCGTCAATTTCGTCGGCTCCCTTGCCAGCGAAAGCGCCACCTTCCAGCCGGTCTGGCCGATCATTTTGGGTCTGCTTTTTGTCTTCGTCGTTCTGTTCATGCCGAACGGGATTGCCGGGATATTCAAGGCTTTGGTCGAACGCTCCGGCAAGGCCGAGCGCTTTGCCGAGGCCGAACTGTCCGCAAGGGAGGCATGATTGATGAATGCCCTTCACAGGCCATCTCGAACTGCGGCACTGGCATCAGCTGCCCCCATCCTGCGGACGCAGAATCTGACGGTGAGGTTCGACGAATTTCCCGCCGTTCGCGACGTCGATCTGTCGATCGCCGATGGCGAACTCAGGGTGATCATCGGCGCCAATGGTGCCGGGAAGTCGACCTTGCTCGACCTCCTTTGCGGCAAGACGCTGCCGTCCGAGGGCGAGATCTGGCTGCATGACCGCAACATCACCGGCATCGGCGAGGCTGCCATTGCAAGGAGCGGCGTCGGCCGCAAGTTCCAGACGCCAACGGTTTTCAAGGACATGACCGTGCTGGAAAACCTGCAGGTTGCCAGCAACCGCAGGGTCCGTGTTTTCCAGAACCTGTTCGAACGGGTGAAGCCCAGGCCAAGCGACAGGGAGGTCGCCGTCGCAGAAAGGACCGGGTTGCTCGGTTCGATGAAGCGCAAGGCATCGGAACTGTCGCACGGTCAACTGCAATGGCTCGAACTGGCAATGGTCCTGAGCCAGGACCCCAAGATCATTCTCCTCGACGAGCCCGCCGCAGGGATGACCTCGGCCGAAACCGACAAGACGGCCGAGTTGCTGCTCGACCTTGCGGGCCAACACACGGTGCTGGTGATCGAACACGACATGGCATTCGTCCGCCGCATCTGCCGGACCATTACCGTGATGCACCAGGGATCAGTACTTGCCGAGGGAACCGCGGAGGAGATCGAACGCAACCCCGCGGTCATCGAGGCCTATCTTGGATCGGCGACGCTCAGCCATGCTTAAATTCAAAGACCTCAACGTGTTCTACGGAACCAGCCACATCATCCACGATCTCAATCTTGAAATCCGCAAGGGCGAGGTTTTCTGCATCATGGGGCGCAACGGTGTGGGCAAGACGACCCTGTTGCGCAGCCTGCTCGGCATCACCGTGCAGACCAAGGGCGCGATCGAATTCGAAGGTACCGAGATCAGCCGGGACCTTACCTATGAACGTGCGCGGCGCGGCATCGGTTATGTGCCCCAGGGGCGTGAAATCGTGCCAGGGCTCAGCGTGCTCGACAATATCCTGCTTGGCTGCAACGCGCGGGCGGATCGCCAGATGTCGGTCCCTCCCTTGGTCTGGACCCTGTTTCCCTTCTTGAAAGATCATCTGAACCGACGTGGCACCAACCTTTCCGGCGGCCAGCAGCAGCAACTGGCGATTGCCCGGGCACTCGCCACGGATCCAAGCATTCTTGTCCTTGATGAACCGACTGAGGGCATCCAGCCAAACATAGTCGAGCATATCGAAAAAGCGATCATGTCGCTCAACCGGGATCATGGGCTGACCATCATCCTCGTCGAGCAGAAGATACGCTTTGCGCGTACCGCTGCGCATCGATTTGCCATCCTCGAAAAGGGACAAATCGCGGCAGCCGGCGAAACTGCCGACCTCAGCAACGAGCTGATCCACAAGCATATGAGCCTGTAGAGCCGAAGTGGCTTTGGTGGTCGGGATATCCGATGGCACCGACGAGTGGTCTAGCGCAGAAAGGATTTTGAGATGCTGCGAGTTGAAAGCGTTGTAGGCAGCCGAAGCGATCCGGGCTTGCACGAGGCCATCCACCATCTCGAACATCACCATGCGGTCGAGTTCGTGACGGTTGCGGCCGGCGATCTCGACCGGCGGCGGCTGATGGCGCGGACGGACAAGGGCGAGGAGGTGGCGATCACCTTGCCGCGCGACCAGAAGCTGCACGATGGTGCCGTGCTTGTGCTCGACGACCATCGCGCGGTGATAGTCAGGGCCGGCGAGCAGCGCTGGCTGAGGATCACGCCGCACTCGGCCAGCGATGCGCTGGAACTCGGCTATCACGCCGGCAATCTCCACTGGCGGGTGCGTTTCGACGGTGAGGATCTTCTGGTGGCGCAGGACGGGCCCGCCTCGGCCTATGCCGCGCGCATCGAGCCGTTGATTTCCGGCGGTCGGGTCAAGCTGAGCGAGGAGGCCGAATGAGCCTTTCCGCAACGAACCTGCTCGTCGCCCTGCAGCATGCCGACGGGCAATTCCCATCAGGCGGCTTTGCCTTTTCGCAAGGGCTCGAGGCATCGTCATCGCTGGCCGACCGGTTGGGCGTGTTCGAATTCGCCGATTTCGTCGACACCCAGATCCGCCACCGCTGGGCCGATGCGGACCGTGTCGCGCTGGTGCGGGCGTATCGGCTTGCCGGCGATCTCGACGCGCTTGCCGAACTGGACCGCGAGGTCGAGGCCTCGACCTTCGTGGAGGGGCTGCGGTCGGGCTCGCGCCGCAACGGCACGGCCCTCCTGACCACCCATGGGCGCCTGGGAACCAAGGGGGCGACTGCCTATCGCGGAATGGTCCGTTATGGCAGCGCCTGCGGCCACCTCGCCGTCGTCCAGGGCCTTGTGTGGCAGGCGCTTGGCCTCGACGAGGCGACGGCCGTTGCGATCGGCGGCTACCAGATGGTCGCCTCGCTGGCGACGGCTGCGGTGCGGCTCGGCCTGATCGGGGCCATCGACGCGCAGGCTTCGATGGCCCGGGCACTACCCGCGATCGAAGCCGCGGCCTGCAGGCCGGTCGCGGATGGCGAGGCGCTGCGTTCGTTCACGCCGCTTTGCGAGATCGCAGTCGCCATGCACGGCACGTCCGGCCAGCGCCTGTTTTCCAATTGATGAGGAGCGCACGCCATGTTGCTTACCCCGACCGAACTTGAACGCCTGACCATCTACACGGCGGCCGAACTTGCGCGCAAACGCCGGGCCAAAGGCTTGTCGCTCAACT
This sequence comes from Aminobacter sp. NyZ550, assembly GCF_025628925.2. Lineage (NCBI taxonomy): Bacteria > Pseudomonadati > Pseudomonadota > Alphaproteobacteria > Hyphomicrobiales > Phyllobacteriaceae > Aminobacter > Aminobacter sp. NyZ550. The sequence goes on along the minus strand of NZ_CP114190.1, from coordinate 4,787,696 downwards.
ACCCCGAAGCCGTCGCGATCATCTCCGACGAGATTCTCGAAGGCGCCAGGGAAGGGCGCTCGGTCGCCGAGATGATGTCGTTCGGCTCCGCCATCTTGACCCAGGCCGACGTCATGCCAGGGGTGGCGGCGATGTTGCCGATGTTGCAGATCGAGGCGACGTTCCGCGACGGCACCAAGCTGGTCACCGTGCATGAGCCGCTGCGGCCGGCAGCCGGTGCCGTTGCCGACGATCTCGAACCCGGCGCGATCATCACCGAAGACGGCGAGATCGAGCTGAATGCCGGCCGCCGCAAGCTGACGCTGAAGGTGGTCAACACCGGCGACCGTCCGGTGCAGATCGGCAGCCACTACCACTTCTTCGAGGTCAACAAGGCGCTCGACTTCGACCGCGCGGCTGCCTTCGGCATGCGGCTCGACATTGCCGCGGGCACGGCGGTGCGTTTCGAGCCGGGGCAGGAGAAGGACGTGCCGCTCACCACTTTCGGCGGGCAGCAACAGCTCTCCGGCCTCAACGGGCTGTCGAACGGCTCGGCCGACGATGCGGCGGTCAAGGCCGCTGCCCTTGATAACGCCCGCGCCCGCGGCTTCCGCGGCGCCTGAGGGGAGGAACGACCATGGCAACACTGTCACGCCGCGACTATGCGGCAATGTATGGCCCGACCACCGGCGACGGCTTTCGCCTCGGCGACACCTCGCTCGTCGCCGTCGTCGAGAAGGATTTCGCCGTCTATGGCGACGAATGCCTGCATGGCGGCGGCAAGACCTTGCGCGACGGAGCCGGCCTTGCCGCCGGCGTCACCAGTGCCGAGGGCGCGCTCGACTTCCTGTTGTGCAATGTCACCGTGATCGATGCCGTGGTCGGCATCGTCAAGGGCGATCTCGGGATCAGGGACGGCAAGATCGTCGGCATCGGCAAGGCCGGCAATCCGGCGATCATGGACGGTGTCGATCCGCGCCTGATCGTCTCCGCGGCAACCACGGTGCGCGACTGCGAGGGCCTGATCGCCACCGCCGGCGCGCTCGACGTGCATGTCCATTTCGACAGCGCGCAATTGTGCGAGCATGCCATTGCCTCGGGCATCACCACCATGCTCGGCGGTTCGCTCGGGCCGATCACCGTCGGCATCGATTGCGGCGGCCCGTTCAATGTCGGCAAGATGCTTCAGGCGGCGGAAGAATGGCCGATCAATTTCGGCTTTCTCGGCCGCGGCAATTCGCACAAGCCGGCCTCGCTGGTCGAGCAGATCGAGACCGGTTGCCTTGGCCTCAAGCTGCACGAGGACTGGGGCACCATGCCGGCCTCGATCGACACCTGCCTGACGGTGGCCGACCAGCTCGATTTCCCGGTCCAGATCCATACCGACACGCTGAACGAATCCGGCTTCCTCGAGGACACGCTCGCCGCCATCAACGGTCGCACCATCCACATGTACCACACCGAAGGTGCCGGCGGCGGCCACGCCCCGGACATCATCAGCGTCGCCGGCGTGCCGTGGTGCCTGCCGTCCTCGACCAACCCGACCAATCCCTACACCGTCAACACCTTCGACGAACACCTCGACATGACGATGGTCTGCCATCACCTCAACCCGGCCATTCCCGAGGATGTCGCCTTTGCCGAAAGCCGCATCCGCGCCCAGACCATCGCCGCCGAGGATATCCTGCACGATATCGGCGCGATCTCGATGCTCGGCTCCGACAGCCAGGGCATGGGCCGCATCAACGAGGTGATCTGCCGCACCTGGCAACTCGCCGACAAGATGAAGAAGCAGCGCGGCCGCCTGCCAGAGGAGGCGACGCGCTTCGGCGACAACGAACGCATCAAGCGCTACGTCGCCAAATACACCATCAATGCAGCCCGCACCTTCGGCATCGCCGCGCATGTCGGTTCGCTCGAAGACGGCAAGATGGCCGACATCGTGATCTGGCGGCCGGCTTTCTTCGGCATCAAGCCAGAGCTCGTCATCAAGGGCGGCTTCATCGCCTGGGGTGCCATGGGCGACAGCGCCGCGTCGCTGATGACCTGCGAGCCGCTGTTGCTGCGCCCGCAATGGGGCGCCTTCGGACGCGCCAAGCAGGCGCTCTCGGCCTGCTTCGTAAATCCGCTCGCCATCGACCGGGGCCTTGCCGCGACGCTCGATCTGAAGAAGGCGCTGCTGCCCTCGCGCGGCAATCGCGGCCTCACGAAGAAGGACATGCTGCACAACGATGCCTGCCCCAACATCCGCGTCGATCCGCAGACCTTCGATGTCTTTGTCGATGGCGAATTGGCCACCTGCGAGCCGGCGCATGAGCTGCCGCTGACCCAACGCTACATGCTGAGGTGATATCATGGACGTCAGGACTTCTTCCTTTGCACCGTCGGCCTCGCGCGTCGGGGCTGCCCGCATCGGCATCGGCGGACCCGTCGGTTCCGGCAAGACGGCACTGATCGAACGGCTGATCCCGGCCTTTGCCGAGCGCGGCGTGTCGCTGGCGATCGTCACCAACGATCTGGTGACGGCCGAGGATGCCGAACGCATTCGGCGCTCCGGCCTGATCGATCCGGCGCGTGTCGCAGCCGTCGAGGCGGGCGCCTGTCCGCACACCGTCATCCGCGAGGATCCGACGCTCAACATCGCCGCCGCCGACGATCTGGAAGTGCTGTTTCCCGATGTCGAGCTGATCCTCATCGAGAGCGGCGGCGACAATCTCGCCTCGACCTTCTCGCTCGATCTTGTCGACTGGTGGATGTTCGTCATCGACGTTGCCGGCGGCGACGACATTCCGCGCAAGAAGGGCCCCGGCGTCCTCAAATGCGACCTGCTGGTGGTCAACAAGACCGATCTCGCCCCCCATGTCGGCGTCGATCTCGCGTCGATGGCAGCGCAAGCCGCCACCGCGCGGGCTGGCCGGCCGATGGCGCTCACCAATTGCCGCAGCAATGACGGGGTCGACGCGATTGCCGACCGCATCGTCTCGGACGTGTTGTTCAGATGACGAGCCATTGGCCCCAACCGCGTACCGCTCACGTCCTGGTACAGCCGCGCCAGGCCGAGGCACGCTGTGGCCGTTTCGAGCTCGCCTTCTCCCGTCATGGGCCGCGCACCCATCTGGGCCGCCAGTTCGTGTGCTACCCGTTCCACATGACACGGCCGTTCGCGCTCGATAGGGCCATTCCGTCGCTGCTGACGGTCTATCAGCAATCCTCCTCGGGGGGCCTCTATCGCGACGACAGGCTGACGAGCCGCTACGAGCTCGGCGCCGGTGCGGCAGCCCATGTCACCACCCAGGCGGCAACCGTGGTGCATGATTGCCACGGCCAGCCGGCGCACCAGGAGACCGAGATTGTCCTGGAAGAGCACGCGTTCCTGGCCTTGACGCCCGATCCGCTGGTGCTGTTTCCCGGCGCATCCAGTTCAAGCACAGTGCGGGCCAGGCTCGCACCCGGCGCCGTACTGCTACTGTCCGATGCCTTTACCTGCCACGATCCGGAGGGGCGCTTGCGTTGCTTCGACCGGCTTGGCTCCGATGTCTCGATCCGCGACGCCGCGGGCCGGCTGCTCGTGCGGGACAATCTCGAAGTCAGCGGCGCGCATCTCGCAGGGCCGGCTTCGCCCATCGGCGGCTGGAAGGTCGTGTCCAACTTCATGCTGCTGGGCGATCCCACCCGGCTTCCGACGGCCGAAGCGCTTGTGGCGCTGAACGACATGGCCTCGGCGATCTTAGGGGTGAGCACACTTGCCAATGGGGCGGGCTTTGGCCTGCGCTGCCTGGCGGCCGATGCGATCGCCGCCCGCAGCATGGGCGAAAGCCTTTTCGAGCTCGCCGTGGCCGCGGCCTTCGGCATCCGGCCCGTGCCACGACGCAAATGACAATCGCACTCACATCGCAACCGTGAAGGAAAGCCGATCATGAACAGCAAGTCTCTCGCCAGGTCCGCCGCGCTGGCCGCCTTCGCCCTGGCGCCCAGCCTCGCCAACGCCCATACCGGCCTCGGCCATGTCGAGGGCTTTACCCATGGCTTTGTCCATCCGCTGGGCGGGCTCGACCACGTCCTTGCCATGGTCATGGTCGGCCTGTTTGCGTCGCAACTGGCCGGCCGGGCCCGCTGGCTGGTGCCGGCGAGTTTCGTATCGGTGATGGTGCTGGGCGGCGCACTTGGCCTGGCCGGCATTGCCGTGCCTTTCGTCGAGCTCGGCATCGGCCTGTCCATCGTCGTTCTCGGCGGCGTTGTCGCCTTCAACCTGCGCGCCGGAGTGGCGGCCGCCATGGCGCTGGTCGGCTTCTTTGCGGTCTTCCACGGCTATGCCCACGGCGCCGAGATGCCGGAGAGCGTCAGCGGCCTGGCCTATGGCCTGGGCTTTGTGCTGGCGACCGCGATGCTGCATGCGGCGGGCCTTGGCTTCGGCTTGCTGCTCGATGGCAGGAGCGGGGCGAGGGGGGCGCTTTTTGTTCGTTCGCTCGGCGCAGTGGCAGCCGTCGCCGGTGTCGGCGTGGTGACCGGTCTCGTCTGAGACCGATGAAGCCATCTGCTGCTCCGCGAGCGCAGCAGCATGCATATGCCCAACAGCATGAGGTGCCTGGATGAGTACTTCAGCCCCTTTACATCAGACCCGCTCCGTGGGGTTCCTTCGGGGCGGGGCTGTCGCCGGCAGGAAAGTCGTGTCGGTTCCGCTGCAGCAGGACCCGCACGCCGTTCGCGCGCCTGGGGAGAACGGGCTGCAGGCGGCGATCGGCCGGGAGGTGCGGGCCTGTCGCAAACGCCATGGCATGACGGCCAGCGAGCTTGCGGGCGCCGCAAACATCTCGGTCGGCATGATGTCGAAGATCGAGAACGGCGTCATCTCGGCGTCGCTGACCACATTGCAGGCGCTGTCCCAGGCGCTCGGCGTGCCGATGACCGCGCTGCTCAGGAGCTTCGAGGAAGAGCGCAGCGCGGTGTTCGTCAAGGCGGGCGCAGGCGTCGGGGTCGAGCGGCGCGGCACCCGGGCGGGCCATCAATACAACCTCCTCGGCTATATCGGATCCGGTTCCAGCACGGTGTCGGTCGAGCCCTACCTCATCACCCTGGCCAGCGACACCGACACCTTCCCGCTGTTCCAGCACCCGGGGATGGAGTTTCTCTACCTGCTCGAAGGCGAGATCACCTACCGGCACGGCACGAACCTCTACCATATGACCCCCGGCGACAGCCTGTTCTTCGAAGCCGACACCCCGCACGGTCCGGAGCGACTGGCCCGGCTGCCGATCCGCTTCCTGTCGATCATCGCCTACCCGCAGGGCGGAGAGGATTGACGAGGGATGCCTGGCGCCAAGGTGGCGGCCATCCGTTCAGCGGCATTGCCAGCGAGGACTCTTAGGTCCTGGGACAGTGCGCGCATCTGGATGTCTCCTATCCTGATCACCGCGCCGGAATGCGGAATTGGCAAGAAAAATTCTGAAACTAGGTAACAAAATCATATAGTTATTTAAATAGCTCAAGGGCGCGAAGAGCCAGAATTAGGCCGCATTCTGATGGCCGAGATCGTGTTGGATGGCCATCGGAACGCTGTCCGTGGCCGAGCCAGGCGATAGGCATCATCCGGGCCGAGAGGGCTCCCCGGAATTCTTGCCTATCTTAGATTGTCTTCGCCAGAAATCCATGAATGGTCTCAATGGCTTGCGAATGCAGTGGCTGGGGCGCCAGGATTCGAACCTGGGAATGTCGGTACCAAAAACCGATGCCTTACCGCTTGGCGACGCCCCAACAGGCCGCGGGCCGACAAGTATCTAGCCGCAGGCGAGTCAATCGACCGCCGCCTTATATTCAGTGCGCGGCAAAAGCACAATCGCGCCTTTGCCGCTTTTCCTCCGCCAAAGTGCCGACTATTCGCCCCACACGGCAAGCTCGTTGCCTGCGGGATCGACGAAGTGGAAGCGCCGGCCGCCGGGGAACGAGAAGATCGGCTTGACGACGGTGCCGCCGGCGTCCTCGACCGCGGCGAGCGTTTGTTCCAGCGCCTCGGAATAGAGGATCGGCAGCGGCTTGGCCGATACTTCGGCCTGGAAGCCGCCGTCGAGGCCTTCGGCAAAGGCTGAATAGCCCGGGCCGTAGTCGGTGAAGGTCCAGCCGAAGGCTGCGCTGTAGAAGGATTTGACATGGTCGAGCGTGCCGCCGACCGCTGCCATTTCGATGTAGTCGAGTTTGCCCGTCTTTCGCATTGTCGTCTCCAGGAATTGTTCTCGATATGTTCTATATGAGGTAGATGGCTGCCGCAAGCTTCCCCGTCGGTCGCTCCATTAATCGATTGTAGGACATCAGGTGGCGGAACTGCGCCTTGCCTTTCGCAGCGCAGCATCATATCGCTGCCGCGAGAAGCGGGCGGCGGCCACCGCCCTGTTCCACACTCAGTCGGCGAGGAGAAGGCATGACCAAGTGGGTTTACAGGTTTGGCGACGGTGCGGCGGAGGGGCGTTCGAGCGATCGCGACCTGCTCGGCGGCAAGGGGGCGAATCTCGCCGAGATGTGCAGTCTCGGCCTGCCGGTTCCGCCCGGCTTCACCATCACCACCGCCGCCTGCAACTGGTTTTATGCCAATGGCCGCAGCTATCCCGAGACGCTTGAGGCAGATGTCCGCACGGCTCTCGACCATGTCGGTGCGATCACCGGCCGCCGCTTCGGCGATCCCGAAAGGCTGCTGCTCGTCTCGGTGCGCTCGGGCGCCCGCGCCTCGATGCCGGGCATGATGGACACCGTGCTGAACCTTGGCCTCAACGACGTCACCGTCGAGGCGCTGGCCGCCGATGCCGGCGACGCGCGCTTTGCCTATGACAGCTACCGCCGCTTCATCACCATGTATTCCGACGTCGTCCTCGGCCTCGAACACGAGGTCTTCGAGGAACTGCTCGAAGAAGAAAAGGCGCGTCTCGGCTACGAACTCGACACCGAGTTCACGGCGGTGCAGTGGCAGAATGTCATAAAGCTCTACAAGGCCAAGGTCGAGGAAGAGCTCGGCCGCTCCTTCCCGCAGGACCCGCACGAGCAGCTGTGGGGAGCCATCGGCGCGGTGTTCCAGAGCTGGATGAACCACCGCGCCATCACCTATCGCCGCCTGCACGACATTCCCGAGAACTGGGGCACGGCGGTCAACGTCCAGGCCATGGTGTTCGGCAACATGGGCGACACCTCGGCGACAGGCGTTGCCTTCACGCGCAACCCGTCGACCGGCGAGAAGATGCTCTATGGCGAGTTCCTGGTGAACGCGCAGGGCGAGGACGTGGTGGCCGGCATCCGCACGCCGCAGAACATCACCGAAGCAGCACGCATCGCCGCCGGTTCCGATAAGCCGTCGCTGCAGAAGCTGATGCCGGAAGCGTTCAACACTTTCGTGGCGATCTCCAATCGCCTCGAACAGCACTACCGCGACATGCAGGACCTCGAGTTCACCATCGAGCGCGGCAAGCTGTGGATGCTGCAGACCCGTTCGGGCAAGCGCACCGCCAAGGCAGCGCTGAAGATCGCCGCCGAGATGGCCGGCGAGGGTCTGATCACGAAAGAAGAGGCGATCGGCCGGATCGATCCATCGTCGCTGGACCAGTTGCTGCATCCGACGATCGACCCCAAGGCGCAGCGCGAGGTCGTCGCCGTCGGCTTGCCGGCGTCGCCAGGGGCCGCCACCGGCGAGATCGTGTTCTCGTCCGACGAGGCCGAGGAACTGAAGTCGGCCGGGCGCAAGGTCATCCTCGTGCGCATCGAGACCAGCCCCGAGGACATCCATGGCATGCATGCCTCCGAAGGTATCCTGACGACGCGCGGCGGCATGACCAGCCACGCGGCTGTGGTTGCCCGCGGCATGGGCAAGCCTTGCGTCTCCGGCGCCGGTTCGCTGCGCGTCGACTATCGCGCCGGCACGCTGATGGCGATGGGCCACACCTTCCGCAAGGGCGACATCATCACCATCGACGGCTCCAGCGGCCAGGTGCTGAAGGGCTCGGTGCCGATGCTGCAACCGGAGCTTTCCGGCGACTTTGCCGCGATCATGGAGTGGGCCGATGCGGCGCGGCGCATGAAGGTGCGCACCAATGCCGAAACGCCGGCGGATGCGCGCATGGCGCGCTCCTTCGGCGCCGAGGGCATCGGCCTGTGCCGCACCGAGCACATGTTCTTCGACGGCGACCGCATCGTCGCCATGCGCGAGATGATCCTCGCCGACAGCGAGAAGGACAGGCGCACGGCCCTTGCCAAACTGTTGCCGATGCAGCGCTCGGACTTCATCGAGCTGTTCGAGATCATGGCCGGACTGCCGGTGACGATTCGCCTGCTCGATCCGCCGTTGCACGAATTCCTGCCCAAGACCGAGGAAGAAATCGCCGAAGTCGCTGAAGCGATGAACGTCTCGGCCGACAAGCTGCGCCAGCGCACCGAGGCGCTGCACGAGTTCAACCCGATGCTCGGCCATCGCGGCTGCCGTCTCGCCGTCTCCTATCCCGAGATCGCCGAGATGCAGGCCCGCGCCATCTTCGAGGCGGCGGTCGAGGCCGGCAAGAAGACCGGCAGCCCTGTGGTGCCGGAGATCATGGTGCCGCTGGTCGGCCTGATGAAGGAACTCGACTACGTCAAGGCGCGAATCGACCAGGTTGCCAAGAGCGTCATGCAGGAATCGGGCGTCAACATCGACTACCTCGTCGGCACGATGATCGAGCTGCCGCGAGCGGCGATCCGCGCTCATGTGATTGCCGAGGCGGCCGAGTTCTTTTCCTTCGGCACCAACGACCTGACGCAGACCACCTTCGGCATTTCGCGCGACGATGCGGCCTCGTTCCTCGAGACCTACCGCCAGAAGGGCATCATCGAGCAGGATCCTTTCGTCTCGCTGGACATCGAGGGCGTCGGCGAACTGGTCAAGATCGCAGCCGAGAAGGGCAGGGCGACAAGGCCCGAGATCAAGCTCGGCATCTGCGGCGAGCATGGCGGCGATCCCGCCTCGATCCGCTTCTGCGAAAGCGTCGGGCTGGACTATGTCTCGTGCTCGCCGTTCCGCGTGCCGATCGCACGATTGGCGGCCGCGCAGGCAGCGGTGAAGGCGCAAAGGTAGCAGTCGCTGCTATCAACTGGTTGATTCTTCTTGGTTATACCCAATCCGCGTATTGGGCATAACCAACTGCATCAGGTGATTTCGCCAAGCAGGCGGTTGATTTCGGGCCGTTGCTTGAGCGATGCCGTGATGGCCTCGCGCCACTTCATTCCGCTATTCAGGGCGATCTCGTAAGCGATTGCCAGTTCCTGCGGGCGATCTTCGACCAGGACGCGTACCAGCGTTTCGGCTTGAGCCAGGTCTTTTGCAACTTTGGCCAAGCCCGGTCCCGTTCGCCGTTGGGCGACGATCAGTTTGTGCACGGCATAGCGCTCGGGTTTCGGGACCTGAACCAGAACTCCACTTCGATAAAGCGCCACAGCCGGTATCGGCTCCGCGATCAGGAAGTTCAGGAATGGGAGCGTCTGAGCGTAGACGTTCAATGGTTCGAGCCGGACGATCTCACTTTTGCTCTGCATGCGGGGCGCAAGGAAATCGACCATCGCTCCGCCGCCTTTCAAGCGCCACCGCGTAGACCTTCCTTTCGGGTCAGGTCCGGGCGCGGGTTCAAGCGACAGGGATTTGAACGTTTCGGCCAGAGATGGATCAACCGGATCGTCGATTGCCAGTTTGAGATTTTCGAACGCTGCGATGTCGACATCCTGGGTGACGGCTAGCGTACCGGAAAAGGCAAATCCCAGTTCAGCGCCGTAGAGCCGGAACGCATGTGTTCCAACCAGCGTTCCACCCAGCCGAAACACGCCAACTCTCGCCATGGCGTTCAGGATGCTTCCGGTCTGGCGATCAACCGTAGCAAGCCCGGCAGCGCGCAGTTGCGCCACTAGAAGCGCGCAATGCCGTTCAAAGCGCTTGTCGTCTTCGATATCTTCCCGCATTCGAGCGATGCGCTGGCGGAGGTCTTCGCTGTCCGGGCCAATGTAGCGATCGATCGGCTTGTCACCAATTCTTTGCCGTGCGTACCAGTATTTGCCTTGCGGAAGCTCCTTGAGGAACGGAGACCCGGCGATGGTCTTCACGTCGCGCATTCGGTGCGCTTCAAGGAGATCTTGGTAAGCCGTATGAACAGAAAGCGGTAAGCGCATGAGGATACCCTACGGCGATACTTCACATAGGGTATATTAAATACCCCACATCAGCAACTCGCGTAGGGTATCAGGGGTCGGAAAGCCGCCCGGCGACGCCACGCGGACATAGGCGTGCGCTGAGCCGGTCTCTTCAGGCTGCGGCGCGGAACGCCTCGACCACGCCGACATAGGCTTCGGCGAGCTTTGCCAGCGGGCTGGTGCTGCGCGATGCCGATTCGACTTTCAGCTTGCCGCCGCTGACAGGTAGCGAAAGCAGCAGGAACTGGCGGCGCGCGCCGTCGCCGATCGAGGCGGCCGCGACATGCTTGTCTTCGCCGTCGTCGTCGATGCGCATCTTGAACAGCAGGATGCCGCCAACAGCTTCGAGCGCGTCGTCCACGAGTTGCGTGAATTCCTCTTCCGTCACCCCGGTGGCGGCGATTTCCAGGCCTTTGGCAGGTGTTTGTTCTATCGTCGCGTCGTCCGCGTTGCCGGGCGAGAGCTCTTCCGGCGACAGCACGACAGTTTCCGGTTCGTCGGTGAAAACCTCCGCCATCGGCTCCTCCACCTCGGTCGCTGTCGTCTCCGGCGATTGCTCGGCTTCGAATACCTCGGCGAATATCGCGGGTTCGATCATGCCGGGCGTTTCTTCCGCCGACAGTTCGAGAGGTTCCGTCGCTTCCATGACCGGTTCGCTGGCTTCCGCCCGGGAATCAGCTTCGACCTCTGCGTCTTCGACGGGGGCAACCGTCCCGTCGCCGGCCAATTGCACACTGACATCCGCATCGGCCTGCTCAGGCGCAACAGTCTGTTCAGATTGCGTGTCGGTCTGCGGCAGGACTTCGTCCTCCGCGCGCGGCTGCGTATCCATGTGATCCCTCACATTACTCTACCCACCACACCAGCCGGTAATAAAGGTTAACCGGGACCGTGGCCGCAATGTGGCCGCCGACATTTTGCCGGCTCGGCTTGGCGGTGGTCAGGCTGGACAATCGCGCCATTGCGACCAGAATGGTTGCATATGATCTGGGAGGATCCGCATGCTTGGACTGATGCAGGAATGGCCGCTGCTGTGCCACAAGATCATTGACCATGCCGCACGGCAGCATCCGCACCGGGAGATCGTGTCGCGGTCGATCGAGGGGCCCATCGTCCGTACCAACTATGCCGAGTTGCGCACGCGGTCCCTGAAGGTTGCCCAGCGGCTGGAGCGCGACGGCTACCGCCTTGGCGACCGCATCGCGACGCTGGCCTGGAACTCCGCGCGGCACATGGAGGCGTGGTACGGCATCATGGGCATGGGCGCGGTCTACCACACGCTCAACCCACGCCTTTTTCCCGAACAACTCGTCTGGATCATGAACCATGCGCAGGACCAGGCGCTGTTCGTCGACCTGACCTTCCTGCCGCTGGTGGAGAAGATCGCGCCACAGGTGCCTTCGCTCAAGCGCGTCATCGTCCTGACCGACGCCGCCCACCTGCCGCAGACGACGCTGCCCAATGTCACCGCCTATGAGGAGTGGCTGGCCGAGGCCGATGGCGACTACGTCTGGAAGGCGCTCGACGAGCATGCCGCAGCCGGCATGTGCTACACCTCTGGCACGACGGGCGATCCCAAGGGCGTCGTCTACAGCCACCGCTCCAACGTGCTCCACGCCATGATCGCGGTGATGCCGGATGCGATGGGCATTTCGGTGCGCGACGTGGTCATGCCTGTCGTGCCGATGTTCCATGCCAACGCCTGGGGCCTTGCCCAGAGCACGCCGATGGTCGGCGCGAAATTCGTCATGCCCGGCGGCAAGATGGACGGCGCTTCGATCTACGAAATGCTCGACACCGAACGCGTCACCTTCACCGCGGCCGTGCCGACGGTGTGGCTGATGCTGCTGCAGCATCTCGAAGAGACCGGCAAGAAACTGCCGCATCTCAACAAGGTGGTGATCGGCGGCTCGGCCTGCCCTCGCACGGTCACCGAAAAATTCGAGCGCAACTACGGCGTCGAGGTCATCCACGCCTGGGGCATGACCGAGATGTCGCCGCTCGGCACCTTGTGCACGATCAAGCCGGAATATGACGACCTCGAAGGCAACGACAGGCTGAACCTTCAGCAGAAGCAGGGCTACACGCCTTTCGGCGTCGAGATGAAGATCACCGACGACGACAACAATGAGTTGCCTTGGGACGGCAGGACGTTCGGCAGGCTCAAGGTGCGTGGACCGGCGGTCTCCGGCTCGTATTTCGGCGGCGCCAGCGCCGAGCAGTTCGATGCCGACGACTGGTTCGACACCGGCGACGTCGCCCATATCGACATCAACGGCTACATGCAGATCACCGATCGCTCCAAGGATGTGATCAAGTCGGGCGGCGAGTGGATTTCCTCGATCGAGCTGGAAAATCTCGCCGTCGGGCATCCAGACGTCCAGGAGGCGGCGGTGATCGGTGTCAAGCATTCGCGCTGGGACGAGCGGCCGCTGATGGTTGTCGTGCGCAAGCCGGGCAGGGAGCCTGACAAGGCCGACATATTGGCTTTCCTCAACGGCAAGGTCGCCAAATGGTGGATGCCGGACGATGTCGCCTTCGTCGAGGAGATCCCGCACACGGCAACCGGCAAGATCCAGAAGATGGCGCTGCGCGAGAGGTTCAAGGACTATCGGCTGCCATCCGATACCGCAGGGTAAGCAGGTTCATGTGCGGGACGGCGGCAAGCGTCGCCTTTCCGCTTCAACCGCCGCAGGAAACCCTCTAGTTTGCAGCAGCAACTTTCGCCGTGGGGACGGCGGCGCTGCGACACTGCAGGTGGGTACGGGGTTCCATGGTCGAGTTCCAGTCGAGATATCATGAGCAGCGTACCACGCGCTCGGCCGGGCTTTCGCGCGGCATGGCGTCCTTCGCCGCGGTGCTGCTGATCACCGCCGTGCTTGGCCATCGCCGCGGCCTGGTCGAAACCACGGCGTTCTTCTGGGTGCTTGGCATCGTTGCCCTGCTCGCCGCCTTCGCGTTGCTGCTGTCAGGTTTTGCCTTTTCGCGGCTGTGGAAATTTGGCGATCGCGGCGGCCACGACCTGACCGCCGGTGCCTTGCTGGGGCTCGCCGTTCTCACGCCTTTTGGCTTCGTCGCCTATCAGATCGCCACCTTGCCGATGCTGCGCGACATCTCGACAGATGCCGAGGTTCCGCCGGCGTTGACGGCGGCGGTGTCGTTGCGAACGCCGTTGATGAACAGTCTGGAATTGCCCTCGGCAGGCGAGCGCGCCTTGCAGGCCCAGGCCTATCCGCTGGTCGCCGGACGCCGTTACGACCTGTCGCTCGACCGGGTTCTGGAGAGCGTGACGGCGGTTCTGGGACGACAGGGCTGGGAGGTCGTCGTGCCGCCGCCGGCTGCCGAGCAGGCCAGCGGCGAGGTCGACATCGAAGCAGTGGCGCGGACTTTCATTCTGGCCCTGCCATCGGACGTGGCGATTCGGCTGGTCGATGACGGCGATTCGACCTTCGTCGACATGCGCTCCGCCTCGCGCTACGGTCGCCACGACCTCGGCGACAATGCCGCGCGGATCACGGCATTCCTGACCGAGCTCGACCAGGAGATTGCCGCCCAGGCTGGCACGGCAACAACCGCAAAGCCCGAACAATAATCCTATCTTGCCGGCGAATAGACGCTGTCGATCGCCGGCGCTTCGTTGCTGACGGCCTCGCCGCGCCCGACCAGATCTTCGAGATGGGCGAGAACCGAGAGCCCGGCGGCGCCGTAGAGCCGGGGATCGGTGTCGCGATAAATCGCGCGCACGATATCGGGGATCAAGCGGTCCCCGGCGCCAAGCCGTTCGAGGATGGCCTGCTCGCGCATCCTGCGGTGCGCCTGCAGCCCAAGCACGAATGACGGTGGCGACACCACCGGACCGCCATGGCCGGGCAGGTAGATGCGGTCTTCACGCGCGATCAGCTTGTCGAGCGAGGCCATGTAGTCCGACATCGCGCCATCGGGCGGGGCGACGATCGAGGTCGACCAGGCCATGACATGGTCGGCCGAAAACAGGACGCCGGTGCCTTCGAGTGCAAAGGCGGCGTGATTTGCGGCATGGCCGGGCGTCAGCACCGTGCGCATGCGCCAGCCATCGCCATCGACAAGCTGGCCGTCTGCCACGACGAGGTCGGGAACGAAGTCGGTATCGCTGCTGGCATCGAGCGGAGCGACCTCGCCGATCCGCAGCGGCCGTGCCGACCGGTGCGGCCCTTCGGCTACCGTGACCGCGCCGGTCAGGGCCTTGAGGCGCGCGGCGAGCGGCGAGTGGTCGCGATGTGTGTGGCTGACGAATATATGGCTGACAGGCCGCCCGGCGATGGCGCGGATCAGCGCCTCCAGATGGGCGTCGTCGGCTGGGCCGGGATCGAGGACTGCCAAGGTGTCATGGCCGATGATGTAGCTGTTGGTGCCGTGGAAGGTGAAGGCGCCAGGATTGTTGGCGGTTATCCGTGCGACGCCCTCGGCGACCGGGACCGGCTGGCCGTAGGCGGGATCGAAGCGTGTGTCGAGGTCGAGGGACATGGCCGGCCGATATCTGTGAGTTCGAGGAGCCAGTGGCAAATTCGTTTGCCGCTTAGCACGGAAGACAATATAGGGAAAACCACGACTGACGTGTCTAGGCACGCGCATTACAAGGGGATTTACATGTCCGTATCCAGCAGTTCCACCGCGCTTATCTCTGCGGCATTGCCCGAAAAGGGCGCGATGCGCCTGGCGACCCAGCTTCTTCTGGCCGTTGCCGGTTCGCTGCTGCTCATCGCCTCGGCCAAGACCAAGGTCATGCTTGGGCCGGTCGACATGTCGCTGCAGACGCTCGCCGTCCTCGGCATCGCCGCAGCCTACGGAATGCGTCTCGGCCTTGCGACGATCCTGCTCTACATGGCCCAGGGCGCCATGGGTTATCCGGTGTTCCAGAGCACGCCTGAAAAGGGCCTCGGCATTGCCTACATGCTCGGTTCGACCGGTGGCTACCTCGCCGGCTTCGTCGCCATGGTGGCGATCGTCGGCTGGGCCGTCGACCGCGGCTGGGGCCGCAGCATCGTCAAGATGCTCGGTGCCATGCTCGTCGCCGAAGTCGTGATGATGGCGATGGGCTTCTCCTGGCTGTCGCTGCTGATCGGCGCCGAGAAGTCGTGGCAGTTCGGCGTCGTGCCGTTCATCGTGCCGGACCTGATCAAGGTGGCGCTCGCGGCCGCAGCCGTTCCGGCGATCTGGGCGCTGCTTCCCAAGAAGGGCTGACCGGCCAACGACTGCATACTGGTCTTAGCAACGCCCCGGCTCTAGAAAGGCCGGGGCGTTTTGCATTTGAAGAGCATTGGGATCATGACCGTTCTTGTCACCGGCACCGCCGGGTTCATCGGCTTCCACGTCGCCAGGCGGCTTCTGGCGGAGGGATACGAAGTTGTCGGCTTCGACAGTGTCACTGACTATTACGACACCTCGCTCAAGCGGTCGCGACTGGAAATCCTGGCTGAGAACAACGATTTCCGCTTCATCCGGGCCGACCTCGCCGACGCCGCGGCGGTGAAATCGGCCTTCGAATGCCGTCCGGAGATCGTCATCAACCTCGCCGCACAGGCCGGGGTTCGCTATTCGCTCGAAAATCCGCAAGCCTATGTCGACGCCAACGTCACCGGCTTTCTCAATATCCTCGAGAATTGCCGCGCAACGCAGCCGAAGCACCTGATCTACGCCTCGTCGAGCTCGGTCTATGGCGGCAACAAGAAGCAGCCCTATTCGCCGCGCGATGGCGTCGATCACCCCGTCAGCCTCTATGCGGCGACGAAGAAGGCCAATGAACTGATGGCGCACACCTACAGCCACCTGTTCGGCGTGCCTGCCACCGGCTTGCGCTTCTTCACCGTCTACGGGCCCTTGGGGCGGCCTGACATGGCCTATTACAAATTCACCCGCGCCATCTTCGCGGGCGAACCCATCGACATCTACAACAACGGCGACATGTACCGCGACTTCACCTATGTCGACGACATCGTCGAGGGCATCGTCCGCCTCATCGACCTGCCGCCAAAGGCCGATCCGGACTATGACATCGCCGCGGGCGGCGCCACGGGCAGTTGGGCGCCGCATCGCGTCATGAACATCGGCAACCGCCGCAAGGAACATCTGATGGAGATGATCCGCATCCTCGAGCGCGCGACCGGCCGCGAGGCGGTGAAGAACTTCATGCCGCTGCAGCCGGGCGACGTGCTCAGCACATGGGCCGACGTCAGCGACCTCGAGGCATTGATCGGCGAGCTTCCGCACACGCCGATCGAGGAGGGCCTGCTGCGCTTCGTCGATTGGTACGGCCGGTACTACCGCGTCCAATAGCCGGGGCATTCAGGCATATTGGCCTCCGGTCGCCGCAGCGCCGGCCACGCTTCCGGGAAGGTAGGTCGCTCCGCCGCCGGCGGTGTCGATGACGCCGTTGAGTGCCGCATTGTAGCGCTGGCCGGTCGCGCTGCCGCCGAATGCCATGCCCGCGCAAGCGATCGTGCCATGCCGGCAGCCGGCAAAGGCGGTGGCGAAGGCGGGCGTCCCCGAGAGCGTCACGGTCCGGCCGTCGGTGTTGACGATCCCGCCGCTCTGCGCCGACCAATGCATCGGCGATGCGCCTGAAATGCTGTAGTTGCCGGCAGCGATCGCCGCGCCGTTGTTCCGGCACAGGATATGCGCCTGGGCGCAGGCCCCGAAACGGACGTTCTGGAACCGGAGCGTGCCGCCGTCCGCGTCGAGGCCAAAGCCGCTGGCCGACGTCCTGATCTCCATGTCCTTGACCAGGCAAGCCGTGCCGGACGGCGCGCTGATGGCATTCGCACTGGTGGTCGAGACGATCACGTTGGCCGGCGTCCCGTTATTGCCGGCAATGACGAGCGCCGATGGCCCTGCCTGGCCGGTCATCGCTGGAACGACGATGGCGCCGGCATAGGTGCCGTCGGCGACCTGGATGGTGACCGTGAAACCGGCCATGTCGAGGCTCGCCGCGGCGTCGAACCCCTTCTGGATCGTCAGGAAGGCGCCGCCGCTGGTGTTGGTCAGCCCGTTGTTGGCATCCGAGCCGTCGGTGCGGACGAAATAGGTCCGGTTGGCAGCGAGCAGTTCGCGGACATGGCGCCTTGCCACTGCCTGGTTCTGGTCGGTCAATGGCAACGCTGCCGGCAACAGCACGCGCCCGTCCGAACGGCTGACCTGCAGTGCCTCCGTCCAGGCGCCGCCATCGGGAGAAACCTTGAGGTGCCAGTCGTCGTCGCCGGCGAGGCCGAATTCGGCGCGGCCGGAATAGCCGGTCTGAAACAGCAGCGAGGCATTGTCGCCGGCGGCAGCCTTGTTGATCTTGACCTGCTGGCCGGCGCCGAGATTGTCGAACAGCACCGCCTGGCTTTTCACCGAAAGCCGGTTGGTGGTGTCGGCCGTCGTGTTGATACCGACCATGGCCGCCGGGTTGATGCCGAGCGCGACGGTGTCGACCCAGGCGGTGCCGTCATGGGCAAGGATGCGCTGTTCGTCGGCGACCCAGGCAAGCCAGCCCCTGACCGGGTTGTGGAAGGCCCAGGCGCCGTCCTGCCA
The DNA here is from genome assembly GCF_025628925.2 of Aminobacter sp. NyZ550. Taxonomy (NCBI): domain Bacteria; kingdom Pseudomonadati; phylum Pseudomonadota; class Alphaproteobacteria; order Hyphomicrobiales; family Phyllobacteriaceae; genus Aminobacter; species Aminobacter sp. NyZ550. The sequence continues at coordinate 4,769,987 of NZ_CP114190.1, read as the reverse complement.
GCCGGCGATCTGGCCGACCTTGCCGGCCCAGCCGCCAGTTGCCGCAGCCGCGACGATGTAGCGGTCGCCCTCGGCAGGCGAGACAGGCGGCGCTGCCAGATGCCGGTCGAGAACGGAGAGCTGCACGAGGATGTCGAGCGCCTGCAGCGCCTCGTTGTGGGTGACATGTTTCTGTGCCTGGGACGGCATGATGAAGGGCATTTTCAGGTTGGTCGTTTGTTCCAAGGCGGGCTCCTCTCGTTGGCTCTTGCGCGATGATAGGGCCGGCCGGAAGGGGGGTGGAAAAGCGGACATGTCTATCCACGCTTCGAGCCCTGTTTCGGCATGCGGTGGAATGGCATTCCCGAAGTTGCGGCGCAGGGGGCAAAACTGACTTGGCCGGCCGCGAAATTTGGACTTGCGCTGCTTGAGACGCCGCCGGTTTGCGGGGAAACTGCAGCCAATCGGTCGTTTCGGCTCCAGAGCCGCGGCCAAGGAACGATTTCCGAAGGCTTTTCAATGCTTGCCAGACTGACTCACCTGGACCGTCTCGAGGCGGAGGCGATCCACATCTTCCGTGAGGTCGCAGCCACTTTTACCAAGCCCGTGATGCTCTATTCCGTTGGGAAGGATTCCTCCGTCCTGCTGCATCTGGCGATGAAAGCCTTCTACCCGGCCAAGCCGCCGTTTCCGTTCCTCCATGTCGACACGACCTGGAAGTTCCGCGAGATGATCGAGTTTCGCGACACGATGGCGCGCGAGCTCGGCTTCGATCTCCTGGTTCACGTCAACCCGGACGGTGTCCGCGACAACATCAATCCGTTCGACCATGGGTCGAACACCCACACTCATGTGATGAAGACTGTCGGCCTGCGCCAGGCGCTCGACAAATACGGCTTCGACGCGGCCTTCGGCGGTGCCCGCCGCGACGAGGAGAAGTCGCGCGCCAAGGAGCGCATCTTCTCGTTCCGCAACGCCCAGCATGCCTGGGACCCCAAGAACCAGCGCCCGGAGATGTGGAAGATATTCAACACCCGCGTGTCGGCTGGGGAATCGATCCGTGTCTTCCCGCTGTCCAATTGGACCGAGCTCGATATCTGGCAGTACATCCTGCAGGAAAACATACCGATCGTGCCGCTCTATTTCGCCAAGCATCGCCCGGTGGTCGAGCGCGACGGCATGCTGATCCTGCGCGACGACGACCGCATGAAGTTGCATCCGGGCGAGGTGGTGGAGAACAAGCTGGTGCGCTTCCGCACGCTGGGCTGCTACCCGCTGACCGGTGCGATCGAATCCGACGCCGACAGCCTCGAAGGCATCGTCAGCGAAATGCTGACGGCTCGCACCTCCGAACGGCAGGGACGCCTCATCGACCGCGACGAAGCCGGCTCGATGGAAAAGAAGAAGCGCGAAGGGTATTTCTGAGCATGCGGCACGCACTGGCAAACAAGGTCGAGGCTGCAGAAAGCGTCCGCGAATATCTCGCCGGCCAGGAGCAGAAGTCGCTCCTGCGTTTCCTGACCTGCGGTTCGGTCGATGACGGCAAGTCGACACTGATCGGCCGGCTTTTGTCCGACACCAAGCAGATATTCGAGGATCAACTCGCGGCCCTGGAGCGCGATTCCCGCAAGCATGGCACCACGGGCGAGGATGTCGATTTCGCATTGCTGGTCGACGGGCTGGAAGCCGAGCGCGAGCAGGGCATCACCATCGATGTCGCCTACCGTTTCTTCGCCACGCCGAAGCGCAAGTTCATCGTCGCCGACACGCCCGGCCATGAGCAGTACACCCGCAACATGGCAACCGGCGCCTCGACCGCCGACCTCGCCATCGTTCTCGTCGACGCGCGCCAGGGTGTGCTGCGCCAGACGCGCCGGCATTCGATCATCGCCTCGCTGCTCGGCATCAGGAACATCGTCGTCGCGATCAACAAGATCGACCTCGTCGGCTTCGACCAGGGCGTGTTCGACCGCATCACTGCAGAATATGCCAGCTTCGCCGAAAGCCTCGGCTTCAGGTCTATCGTGCCGATCCCGATGTCGGCGCGCTTCGGCGACAATGTCACGCGGCGCTCGGACAAGATGGGCTGGTATTCCGGCCCGACCCTGATCGAGCATCTCGAGACGGTTGTCGTTGAGGAAGAGGCGACCGACCGGCCGTTCCGCTTCCCGGTGCAATATGTCAACCGGCCCAATCTCGATTTCCGCGGCTTTGCCGGCACGATCGCCTCCGGATCGATCTCGCAGGGCGACGAAATCGTCGTCGCCAAGTCAGGCAAGCCGTCGACGGTCAAGCGCATCGTCGCCCATGGCGGCGACCTGCGCAGCGCCGTTGCTGGCCAGGCCATCACCCTCGTGCTCGAAGACGAGGTCGAGGTGTCGCGCGGCAACCTTTTGGTTTCGCCTGATGCCCGGCCCGATGTCGCCGACCAGTTCGCCGCCAATGTCGTCTGGTTCGACGAGCAGGCGCTGCTGCCGGGGCGCTCCTACATCCTGCGCACCGAGACCGACCAGGCAAGCGCCACCGTCACCGAGCTGAAGTACCGCATCAACGTCAACGACTTCGCCCATGAGGCGGCCAAGTCACTGGAGATGAACGAAGTCGGCGTCTGCAACATCTCGACCCAGTCGCCTATCGCCTTCGACAGTTTTGCCGAAAACCGCACCACCGGCGCCTTCATCCTGATCGACCGGATCAGCAACGCCACCGTCGGCGCCGGCATGATCCTGCATCCGCTGCGGCGTTCTGAAAACATCCACTGGCAGTCGCTCGACGTGACCCGCCATGCCCGCGCCGACCTCAAGAACCAGCGCCCGGCGGTTCTGTGGTTCACCGGCCTGTCTGGTTCGGGCAAGTCGACAGTCGCCAACATGCTGGAAAAGAAGCTGCACGCGGCCGGCCGCCACACCTACATCCTCGACGGCGACAATGTCCGCCATGGCCTCAACCGCGATCTCGGCTTCACCGACGAGGATCGTGTCGAGAACATCCGCCGCGTCGCCGAAGTCGCCAAGTTGATGGCCGATGCCGGCCTGATCGTCATCGTCTCCTTCATCTCGCCGTTCCGCGCCGAGCGCCGCATGGCGCGCGAATTGATGGGGCAGGGCGAGTTCGTCGAGGTCTTTGTCGACACGCCGTTCGAGGAGTGCGCCAAGCGCGACCCCAAGGGGCTGTATGCCCGTGCGCTCGCCGGCGCGATAAAGAACTTCACCGGTGTCGATTCGCCCTATGAAACGCCGGAGAATCCTGAGATTCATCTCCAGACACTCGGCAAGACCCCTGAAGAGATGGTCGAGACCGTCGAGCACTGGCTGAATGAGCGAGACCTTGCAGAGCATCAATACGACGACGGCGGCGGTATCTGACGAAGCCATACTGGAGACCTTCGAACGCCTGGCCATCGCGGCCGGGCGAGCGATCATGGAGGTCTACAATTCCGAGATCACGGTGACGGACAAGGCGGATGCCTCGCCCGTCACGCAGGCCGACAGGGCTGCTGAAAAGATCATCCTCGAAGGATTGCGCGCGGCCTTTTCAGGTGTGCCATGTGTCGCCGAGGAAGAGACGTCGGAGGGTGTGATTGCGCCCGATCTCGGCCGCGCCTTCTTCGTCATCGACCCGCTCGACGGCACCAAGGAATTCGTCAAGCGGCGCACCGACTTCACCGTCAATATCGCGCTTGTCCGCGACGGCGCGCCCGAAATCGGCGTCGTCTATGCACCTTGCACCGGCCGGTTCTTTGCCGGCCGCCCTGGCAAGGCCGAAGCCTTCGAGATCGTCGACGGCGTGGCCGCCGGCCGCCGCCAGATTCATGTGCGCGAAGGCCGTGAGCCGCTGACCATCGTCGCCAGCCGGTCGCACCTGACACCCGAGACCGAAACCTTCATCAAGCGCGTGCATGCCGCCGAGATCGTCTCGGTCGGCTCGTCGCTGAAGTTCTGCCTGCTGGCATCTGGTGAGGCCGACCTCTATCCGCGCTTCGGCCGGACAATGGAATGGGATACGGCGGCGGGCGATGCGGTGTTGCGCGCCGCCGGCGGCACCACCCATACGCTGGATGGCGCGCCGCTGGTCTATGGCAAGCGCAACCAGGCCAATGATGCGGATTTCGCCAATCCGCATTTCGTCTCGAGCGGCCGGATCATCGACCCGGCCTTCATGTTCTGATCTGAAATTACCGCTTATTCGGCCGCGATCTTGGCCGAGTTGGAGCCGACATAGTTGCGGATCGTGGTGATGATCCGGTCCTGGTCGGCTTCGCTGAGGTAAGGATGCATCGGCAGGCACAGGATGGTGCCCGGCACGGCATCGGATACCGGCAGGCCGCCCGGCGTGCGCGGGTAGTGGCTGTAGGCCACCTGCACATGCAGCGGCTTCACGTAGTAGATGACCGACGGAATGCCCTCGGCCTGCAGGTGCTGCTTCAGGCCGTCTCGGTCCGCAGTCTCGATGGCGTATTGTGCCCAGGCGGAACGACCGCCGGCCGGCGCGCGCGAGGCCTTCACCACGTCGCCGAGGCCGTCGGCGTAGCGCTGGGCGATACGGGCGCGTGCCTGCATCTCGTCCTCGAGGATGGCGAGCTTCTCGATCAGGATCGCCGCCTGCAGCGTGTCGAGACGTGAGTTCAGGCCGACATGGATGTTGTCGTACTGGGTCTCGCCCTTGCCGTGGAAGGCGAAGGAACGCAGGCGCGCGGCGAATTCGTCGTCGTTGGTGAACATCGCACCGCCGTCGCCGTAGCAGCCGAGCGGCTTGGCCGGATAGAAGCTGGTGGCGGCGACATGGCCGTAGGCGCCGCACATCTTGCCGTCCTGCGAGCCGCCGATCGACTGGGCGGCGTCCTCGATGACCAGCAGGTTCTCGCGCTTGGCAATCGCATCGATGGCCGCATAGTCGGCGGCGATGCCGAACAGGTCCACCGGGATGATCGCCTTGGGCTTCAGGCGGCCTTCGGCCTTGATCATGGCGATCGCGGCTTCGAGGCTCTCGATGGATATGTTGTAGGTATCCGGCTCGATGTCGACGAAGACCGGCTCGGCCTTGGCAAGCGCCACCACTTCGGCGGTGGCCGCGAAGGTGAAGCTCGGCACGAACACCGCATCACCTGGGCCGATGCCGGAGGCGAGCAGAGGCAGCAGCAGCGCGTCGGTGCCGTTGGCGCAGGCGACCACATGCTTGACGCCGACATATTCGGCGAGCTGGTTCTCGAATTCGGTGACTTCCGGACCGAGGATGTAGCGTCCTTCATCGACAACCTTGTCGATGGCCGCCTTCAGACGGTCGCGGATTCGTTCGCGCTGCGCGCCGAGATCGATGAACTGCATTATTGCCCCAAAACCCAATCGTTTCTTCGCGCCGCTGATAGCAGAGTTGCGGAGTCCGAAAAAGCCGAGCGCCCTGCGGCATGCAGGGCGCGGCTGCGGTTCCTGTTACTTTCGGTTGCAGCGATTTCGCGTCGAAAATGGCGGAAAACAGGGATTTTCAGGCAGATGCGTTTAAGCCGGCTTGCCGACGCGAAACATAAAGTGATCGCTGAAATCGCCTGTAAACGCCCGATTCAGGCCAGTTCGCGCCGCCATGGCGGGTTTGCGCCTGCCCTGGATACGGTTACCGCCGCGGCCCGCGCGCCGAGCGAAAGTGCCGCTTCGATGGCTGGTTCCGACAGGTCCGCAACAGCGTCCTTGGTCAGCATCTTCTGTTCGTGCAGCGAGGCGAGAACGCCGGCATTGAAGGTGTCGCCGGCGCCGACTGTGTCGACCACCGTTACCTTTTCCGGCGTCACCGAGATGGTATGGCTGGCGCTGTAGGCGGTTGCGCCCTTGCTGCCCCTGGTGACGATCACCAGCTTCGGGCCCTGGCCCAGCCAGTGCGCCGCGATCTCGTCATGGCTGCCGGTCTCGCCGAACCAGGCCAGGTCCTCGTCCGAAAGCTTGACGATGTCGGCCATGACAAGCATGCGGCGCATGCGTCCAAGATGCGCCTGCTTGTCCTGGATGAAACCCGGCCGGATGTTGGGGTCGAACATCATGACGCGGCGCTGGTGCTCGCGCTTCATCAGCGCCTCGTAGGCGGAACCGCATGGCTCGGGAATGAGGCTGATCGCGCCGAACAGCATGGCATCGATGTCGTCGCCAAGGCTCGGCAGATCGGCCTCGGTCAGCATGCGGCCGGCGGTGTTTTCGTCATAGAAGGTGTAGGTGGCGTGGCCGTTGTCGAGCCGGACGAAGGCCAACGTCGTCGGCCGTCCCGACAGATTGGCGTGGCGCGAGCCGACATTGCTCGCTGCGAGCACGTCGCGGATCTGCTGGCCGAACAGGTCGGATGACAGGCCGGAGAAGAATTCGGTCGGCACGCCCAGGCGCCCGAGCGCGATCGCCGAATTGAAGATCGCACCGCCGGCATAAGGCGCAAAGGCAGGTTCGCCGTCGGGACTTTGCCGTGGCAGCATGTCGATGAGCGCTTCGCCGCAGCACAGGATCATGATTTGCCGGTTCCCTCTGGATAGATGACGCCCTTGCGGACGATGACATTGGCGTAGAGCCTTGGCTCGCTGGTGGCAATGATGGTGTGGGCCGCCTTGACCCTGTCGTAGAAGGCATCACCGGCGAGCGGCACGACGGCGAAGCCGGGTGCGCGATGGGCACAGACCTCTGCGATTTCGCCATGCACGGGGTCGGACACGTCAGGGTCGCCCTTGACCGAGGAGCGGAAGATCGCCTGCGGCACGAAATCGTCGACCGGCAGCACCTGCAGCACGGCGTCGAGCACCGGGATCAGGTCCAGCCCGTCGGCGCGGACGACGCGGCGACCATGCTCGAGCGCGGGATAGTTGCCGTCGACGATGGCGATCTCGTCGCCATGGCCCATCGCCCGCAAGGTGAAGAGCAGTTCGGGTCCGAGCAGGGCGGGAATGTTGATGAGCACGATCAGACCCCTCGCGACGGTGCGGTCGAGCCGATGAGGAAGCGCTCTGACAGCGGCAGGCTGGCGCCGCCCATGGCGCGCGCATGGATGCCGACGGTGCCCTCGCGGACGGACGGGATACGCAAGCCCTCGACGTCGATCCTGCCGATCGCCGACTGCACTGCCTGCACCAGGCGGGCGCGGATCGACGCCGGCATCCAGCCGTCGATGACAGCACTTTCGAAATCGATGACCGAGGCCGACGCCACGATGGCATAGGCAAGCGCCTCCGAGGCGGTCGTAATCCAGTTGTCGAGGTCGGGGCCCATGTCGGGCCCGAGATCTTGCCATTCCTCGGGCGATGTCCAGAGGTAGGCCGCTTCGATACCCCTGGCGTTCAGTGCCTTTTCGAGCACGGCGATGGAGGCGACGTCGATGAGCTGGGTTGGCCTGCCGCCGGGGCCCGGCACCGGCATCGAGCCGAGCGCGCCGGCATTGCCCGTCGGACCGCTGTAGAGCCTGCCGTTCAGCACCACGCCGCCGCCGGCGAAGGCGCCGATGTAGAAATAGACGAAGTCGCGCAGCGCGCCCATGTCGCCGAACACCAGTTCGGCGCCGCAGGCGGAGGTGGCGTCGTTCTGGAGATAGACGGGGAAGGAAAACAGCGCCTGCAGGTCGGCGCGGATGTCGCGGTTGCGCCAGGCATCCATGATTTCTCGCGGAGCACCCGCCGTGTCGACCCAGTTCCAGAGCTCGAACGGCATGGCGACGCCGAGGCCGGCGATGCGCTTGTCCTGCTCGCGCGTCAGGCCGGCACGCATCTGGGCGATGCCTGATTTCACGAATTCGATGGTGTCCTGAGGCGTCGGGTAGCCATAGGAATTCTGCAGCATCGCCCGCGTTCTGCCGAGAAAATCGATCAGCACGAGTTCGGCGCTGCGGCGACCGATCTTGAGGCCGATGAAGAAGGCGCCTTCCGGGTTGAGCGCCATCGGAATGGAGGGCTGGCCGATCTTGCCGCGGATCGGCTCCTGGCGCAGCAGAAGCCCTTCGACCTCCAGTTCGCGCATGATGACGGAGACGGTCTGCGCCGACAGGCCGGTCATGCGGGCGATGTCGGATTTGGCCAGCGCGCCGCTCTGCCTGACCAGTGACAGCACCAGCCGCTCGTTCTGGTCGCGCATGCCGCTCTGGTTGGTGCCGCGCAATTGCGGGGTCTCCGCAGCATCGGGCGAACCGTGCCTCAAACTCCCGGCCTCCACCGGCTTCCTCCCATACTTCGCGGTCTTCTCAGAAGATCCGCCCGCGGTCTTCTCCAGAGATCCGCTCAGCGGTTTTCCTGAAAATCCGCAATTCTCTTTTGCGGCAGAATGCGGGCCGACCGCAATCCTGTCAATAATAAATAAGAGTGATTTAATTATTGACAGGCGGCCCCGATTGGTGTTTCGTCGGCGCCGGATACTCGACTGGGAAGAGTGAACGAGCATCCGGAGCACGGCCCGCTGACGGGCGTGCATGGTTTGGTTCTGGGAGGAGTGCCCCTTATGAAATTTTCGGTTCTGAAGACGACTGTCTTTGGTGCGGCCGTTGCCGCGCTCGCCGCTGTCGCAGCCCCTGCATCCGCTGCCGACGTCGGCGCCTGCCTGATCACCAAGACTGACACCAACCCCTTCTTCGTCAAGATGAAGGAAGGTGCCACCGCCAAGGCGACTGAGCTCGGCGTGACGCTGAAGAGTTATGCCGGCAAGATCGACGGCGACTCGGAAAGCCAGGTCGCGGCGATCGAGACCTGCATCGCCGACGGTGCCAAGGGCATCCTGATCACCGCGTCCGACACCAAGGGCATCGTGCCTGCGGTCAAGAAGGCGCGCGATGCCGGCATCCTGGTCATCGCACTCGACACCCCGCTGGAGCCGGCTGACGCTGCCGACGCCACCTTCGCCACCGACAATCTGCTTGCCGGCAAGCTGATCGGCCAGTGGGCTGCCGCCACGCTCGGCGACAAGGCCAAGGACGCCAAGGTTGCCTTCCTCGACCTGACCCCGTCGCAGCCGACCGTCGACGTCCTGCGCGACCAGGGCTTCATGATGGGCTTCGGCATCGACGTGAAGGACGCCAACAAGATCGGCGACGAAGACGATGCCCGCATCGTCGGCCACGACGTCACCAACGGCAATGAAGAAGGTGGCCGCAAGGCGATGGAGAACCTGCTCCAGAAGGATCCGGGCATCACCGTCGTCCACACCATCAACGAGCCTGCCGCTGCCGGCGCCTATGAAGCACTCAAGGCCGTGGGAATGGAGAAGAACGTGCTGATCGTCTCCGTCGACGGCGGCTGCCCGGGCGTCAAGAACGTCCAGGATGGCGTCATCGGTGCGACCTCGCAGCAGTATCCTCTGATGATGGCCGCTCTCGGCATCGAGGCGATCAAGAAGTTCGCCGACAGCGGCGAGAAGCCCAAGCCGACCGAAGGCAAGGACTTCTTCGACACCGGCGTTTCGCTCGTGACCGACAAGCCGGCCACCGGCGTGGAATCGATCGACGTGAAGACCGGCCTGGAAAAGTGCTGGGGTTGATCTGACCGCCTGACGGCGAGACACTTCCTTGCAGACGAAGGGCGACCCCTTGGTCGCCCTTCCTACAAGGGGGCTATGAAATCCCTGATGGGAGGAAATCGACATGAGTGACGCTTCGGCAGATGCCAGGCGGCCGCAGGAGTTCGAGAAGGTTCTCTCGGGCAGCGACACGTCAGTGGCCAGCTTCGATACGCATACAAGGTCGCCAATCGAGAAGATCCAGCATTTCCTGCACTCCAATCCCGCGGCGGTGCCGCTGATCGTGCTGGTTACCTCGGTCGCGCTGTTCGGCCTGATCATCGGCGGCAAGTTCTTCTCCGCCTTCTCGATGACGCTGATCCTGCAGCAGGTGGCGATCACCGGCATCATCGGCGCCGCCCAGACGCTGGTCATCCTGACCGCCGGCATCGATCTCTCCGTCGGCGCTATCATGGTGCTGTCGTCTGTGGTCATGGGGCAGTTCACGTTCCGATACGGCCTGCCGCCGTCGCTGGCGATCCTGTGCGGCTTCGCCGTCGGCGCATTGTGCGGCTGGATCAATGGCGTGCTCGTCTCCTACATGAAGCTGCCGCCCTTCATCGTCACGCTCGGCACCTGGCAGATCGTGCTCGCAACGAATTTCCTCTATTCGGCCAACGAGACGATCCGCGCCCAGGACATCGAGGCCCAGGCTCCGATCCTCCAGTTCTTCGGGGCCAATTTTCGGCTCGGTAATGCGGTCTTCACCTATGGTGTCGTCGCCATGGTGCTGTTGGTAGCCGTCCTCTGGTACATCCTGAATCACACCGCCTGGGGTCGGCATGTCTATGCCATTGGCGACGATCCCGAGGCCGCCCAGCTTTCCGGCGTGCGTGTCAACAGGGTGCTGATTTCGGTCTATGTCATCTCCGGCCTGGTCTGCGCGCTCGGCGGCTGGATGCTCATCGGTCGTATCGGCTCGGTGTCGCCGACGGCAGGCCAGTTCGCCAACATCGAATCCATCACTGCGGTGGTGATCGGCGGCATCTCGCTGTTCGGCGGTCGCGGTTCCATCCTCGGCATGCTGTTCGGCGCGCTGATCGTCGGCGTGTTCCAGCTCGGCCTGCGCCTCATCGGCACCGATCCGCAATGGACCTATCTGTTGATCGGCACCCTCATCATCATCGCGGTCGCAATCGACCAGTGGATCAGAAAGGTTGCAGGCTGATGGCTACCGAACCTCTTCTCACCGCCCGTGGGCTGGTCAAGCGCTATGGCCGCGTCACTGCCCTCAACAATGCCGACTTCGATCTCTATCCGGGCGAAATCCTGGCTGTGATCGGCGACAACGGCGCCGGCAAGTCGTCGCTCATCAAGGCGATCTCAGGCGCGGTCACGCCCGACGAAGGCGAGATCCTGCTTGAAGGCAAGCCGGTCCACTTCAAGTCGCCGATGGAGGCGCGCGACGCCGGCATCGAGACGGTCTACCAGAATCTCGCTTTGTCGCCGGCGCTGTCGATCGCCGACAACATGTTCCTCGGCCGCGAGATCCGGAAGCCCGGCATCATGGGCAACTGGTTCCGCATGCTCGACCGGGGCGCGATGGAAAAGCGGGCGCGCGAAAAGCTGACCGAACTTGGCCTGATGACCATCCAGAACATCAGCCAGGCTGTCGAAACGCTGTCCGGCGGCCAGCGTCAGGGTGTGGCGGTGGCACGCGCGGCTGCCTTCGGCTCCAAGGTTGTGATCATGGACGAGCCGACGGCGGCCCTTGGCGTCAAGGAAAGCCGGCGCGTGCTCGAACTGATCCTCGACGTCAAGCGGCGCGGCCTGCCGATTGTCTTGATCTCGCACAACATGCCGCATGTCTTCGAGGTCGCCGACCGCATCCATATCCACCGCCTCGGCCGCCGGCTGACGGTCATCGATCCGAAGGAATACTCGATGTCCGATGCGGTGGCTTTCATGACCGGCGCCAAGGCGCCGCCGGAAGCGGCCATCGCTGCCTGACCGGCCGGCCTAAACCTGGGGGTCTCCGCTCGCGAGATCCCCCTGTCTCCGCGTCGTGAGATATTGACGCGGAGATTTAAATCGATTGAGATCGCATTCGGAATAGCTAACATGCGTGTGGGAGGACAGGTGTCGGCAAGGGAGGCAGAAGAACGGTGGCCGAACAACATGCGAGAGGCGAGATGACCCGCGCAGTGACCCCCAAAATCCCCGAACCGCCGCTTGGCGATACCAGCCCCGAGGCCCTGGCTGCCGAAATCCTCAGCGCGCTGAAGTACCGGCTCGGCAAGGACGCCACGGTTGCGACCGACTATGACTGGCTGACCGCATCGATCAAGGTGGTGCGCGACCGCATCGTCGACGAGTGGATCTCCTCGACCAAGGAGGCCTACGACCAGAGCGCCAAGCGGGTTTATTACCTCTCGCTGGAGTTCCTGATCGGCCGGCTGATGCGCGACGCCTTCTCCAATCTCGGCCTGATGGACGCGATGCGCCAGGCGCTGGCCTCGCTCGGCGTCGAGTTCGATGTCATCGCCAGGCTCGAGCCCGACGCGGCACTCGGCAATGGCGGTCTCGGCCGGCTCGCCGCCTGCTTCATGGAAAGCATGGCGACCGTCGACATTCCGGCCCATGGCTACGGCATTCGTTACGCCAACGGCATGTTCCGCCAGGAAATCCATGACGGCTGGCAGGTCGAACTGCCCGAGACCTGGCTGGAACACGGCAATCCCTGGGAATTCGAGCGCCGCGAACGCGCCTTCGAGGTCGGCTTCGGCGGTTCGGTCGAGTCGATCACCGCACCGGATGGACGGCTCGAACGCCACGTCTGGAAACCGACCGACCGCGTGCTGGCGGTTGCCTACGACACCCCCGTGGTGGGTTGGCGCGGCGCGCGCGTCAACACGCTCAGGCTGTGGTCTGGCATGCCGCTCGATCCGATCCTGCTCGACAGGTTCAATGCCGGCGACCACATCGGTGCGCTGGCCGAAAGCAATAAGGCCGACGCGCTGTCGCGCGTGCTCTATCCCGCCGACTCGCACAAGGAGGGGCAGGAGCTCAGGCTGCGTCAGGAGTATTTCTTCTCGACGGCCTCGCTGCAGGACATCCTGCAGCGCCACATCAGCAAATATGGCGACCTCATCTCCTTGCCCGACAAGGCGGCGATCCACCTCAATGACACCCATCCCGCCGTCGCCGTGCCCGAGCTGATGCGCCTGCTGATGGATGTCCATGGCATGGATTTCGACACCTCCTGGGACATCACCAGGCGGACCTTTGCCTACACCAACCATACGCTTTTGCCGGAAGCGCTCGAAAGCTGGCCGGTGCCGCTGTTCGAGCGGCTTCTGCCGCGCCACATGCAGATCGTCTACGCCATCAATGCCGAGGTTCTGCTCGAAGCCAGGGCGACCGGCCGCTTCAATGGTGAGCAGATCAGCCGTATCTCGCTGATCCAGGAGAATGGCGAGCGCCGCGTTCGCATGGGCAATCTTGCCTTCGCAGGCTCGCACAGCGTCAACGGCGTCTCGGCACTGCACACCGAGCTGATGAAGGAAACGGTGTTTGCCGACCTGCACAGCCTCTATCCCGACCGCATCAACAACAAGACCAACGGCATCACGCCGCGGCGCTGGCTGATCCAGTGCAATCCCGGCTTGACCGGCCTGGCGCGCGAAGCCATCGGCGACCGCTTCCTTGACGACATCGAGGCGATCCGCGAGCTCGACGGCTTTGCCGGAGATGCCGCGTTCCGCGACAAGTTCGCCGCCGTCAAGCGCGCCAACAAGGTGCGGCTGTCGAACCTCGTCGCCGAGCGGCTGGGCATCAAGGTCGATCCGTCGGCGCTGTTCGACATCCAGATCAAGCGCATCCACGAATACAAGCGCCAGCTGCTGAACATCATCGAGGCGGTGGCGCTCTACGACCAGATCCGCTCGCATCCCGAGCGCGAATGGATGCCGCGGGTGAAGTTCTTCGGCGGCAAGGCGGCACCCAGCTACCACAACGCCAAGCTGATCATCAAACTGGCCAATGACGTCGCCAGGGTGATCAACAGCGATCCATCGGTGCGCGGGCTGCTCAAGGTCGTCTTCGTGCCGAACTACAATGTCAGCGTCGCCGAGATCCTGATGCCGGCGGCCGACCTGTCGGAGCAGATCTCGACGGCGGGCATGGAGGCGTCTGGTACCGGCAACATGAAGTTCGCGCTCAACGGCGCGCTCACCATCGGCACGCTCGACGGCGCCAATGTCGAGATCAAGGAGCATGTCGGCGACGACAACATCTTCATCTTCGGCCTGACCACCGAGGAGGTTGCCCAGCGCCGCAACAGCTCCTACCAGCCGGCGGCGGTGATCGACGGTTCGCCTGAACTCAAGCAGGCGGTCGCTGCGATTTCCTCAGGCGTGTTCTCGCCCGACGACCCCGCGCGCTACCGCGAGCTGATGGACGGGCTCTACCAGCACGACTGGTTCATGGTCGCCGCCGACTTCGATTCTTATGCCGCTGCCCAGCGCCAGGTCGACACTGTCTGGCGCGACAGCCCGGACTGGTACGCGCGCGCCATTCGCAATGTCGCGCGTGTCGGCTGGTTCTCTTCGGACCGGACAATCCGTCAATATGCCAAAGAAATCTGGAACGTACCGGCCTGATGTGATTGCATGAACTGACCTCGCCGAAGAAACCCTGGGAGGGGACACCAAGACATGCTGAAGCCCGGCGCGGCCGCCGAAACGAAACCGGAGCTCGACAGAGCCACGGACGGCGATATCGAGGCGATCGTGAACGGCACCCATGGCGACCCGTTCGCGGTGCTCGGGCTCCAGCAGTCGGGCAAGGGCTTTCTTGCACGTTGTTTCATCCCGCATGCCGAGACCGTCACCGTCCACACGATTGAAGGCAAGGCGTGCGGCGATCTTGCCCGCCGCAACGATGCCGGTTTCTTCGAAGGCAAGCTGTCGATCCGCAAGCGCCAGCCGCTGCGTTATCTGGCAAAAAATGCCGGCGGCGACTGGTGGGTGACCGATGCCTACAGCTTCGGCCCGGTGCTCGGGCCGATGGACGACTACTTCATCTCTGAAGGCTCGCATCTCCGCCTGTTCGACAAGCTCGGCGCGCATCTGATTACGCATGAAGGCGCTGACGGCGTGCATTTCGCCGTCTGGGCGCCCAACGCGCACCGGGTTTCGGTGGTCGGCGACTTCAACGACTGGGACGGCCGCAGGCATCCGATGCGCCTGCGCCAGGACACCGGCATCTGGGAGATCTTCGTGCCCGACATCGGTCCGGGCCGGCCCTACAAGTTCGAGCTGATCGGGTCCCGCGGCGTCAGGCTGCCGCTCAAGGCCGATCCTTTCGCCATCCGCTCGGAACTGCGCCCGGCAACCGCCTCTGTGACCGACACGCCGCCGGCGCATGAATGGGGCGATGCCGAGCATCGCGCCCACTGGAAGTCGGCCGACCACAGGCGCGAGCCGATCAGCATCTATGAGGTCCATGCCGGCTCGTGGCAGCGCCGCGACGACGGCGGCTTCCTGTCCTGGGACGAGATGGCCGACCGGCTGATCCCTTATGCCGTCGACACCGGCTTCACCCATATCGAGTTCCTGCCGATCTCGGAACATCCCTACGACCCGTCCTGGGGCTACCAGACGACGGGGCTTTATGCGCCGTCCGCCCGCTTCGGTGAACCCGAAGGTTTTGCCCGCTTCGTCGACGGCGCCCATCGTGCCGGCATCGGCGTCATCCTCGACTGGGTGCCGGCGCATTTCCCCGTCGACGAACACGGACTGGCGCATTTCGATGGCACAGCACTCTACGAGCATGCCGACCCGCGCCAGGGCTTCCATCCCGACTGGAACACCGCGATCTACAATTTCGGCCGGCGCGAAGTGGTGTCGTTCCTGGTCAACAATGCCCTGTTCTGGGCAGAGAAATACCATGTCGACGGGCTGCGCGTGGATGCTGTGGCCTCGATGCTCTATCTCGACTACTCGCGCAAGGAAGGCGAGTGGATCCCCAACGAGTTCGGCGGCCGCGAGAACCTGGAGTCGGTGCGTTTCCTGCAGAAGATGAATGCGGCTGTCTATGGCGCCCATCCCGGTGTGATGACCATCGCCGAGGAATCGACCTCCTGGCCCAAGGTGTCGCAGCCGGTGCATGAAGGCGGGCTCGGCTTCGGCTTCAAATGGAACATGGGCTTCATGCACGACACGCTGGAGTACCTTGCCAAGGAGCCGGTGCATCGCAAGCATCATCACAACGAGATCACCTTCGGGCTGCTCTACGCCTTCAGCGAGAATTTCGTCCTGCCGCTGTCGCATGACGAGGTCGTGCATGGCAAAGGCACGCTGCTCGCCAAGATGGCCGGCGACGACTGGCAGAAGTTCGCGACTTTGCGCGCTTACTATGCCTTCATGTGGGGTTATCCCGGCAAGAAGCTCCTGTTCATGGGCCAGGAGTTTGCCCAGCGCGCGGAATGGAGCGAGGCAAGGGCGCTCGACTGGAACCTGCTCGACTTCGCCCCGCATCGCGGTGTCTGGCAGCTGGTGCGTGATCTCAACCAGCTCTACCGCTCGCGCCCGGCGCTGCATGCCCGCGACTGCGAGCCCGAAGGCTTCGAGTGGCTGATCGTCGACGATGCCGCGAATTCCGTCTTCGCCTGGCTGCGCAAGGCGCCTGGCGCTGCACCCATCGCCGTCATCTCTAGCTTCACGCCGGTTCTGCGCGACGGCTATCGCGTGCCGCTGCCAAAGGCAGGCACATGGCGGGAAATCTTCAACTCCGACGCGCTGGACTATGGCGGGTCGGGCAAAGGCAACAGCGGCATGGTCACCGCGCACCCGACGGATGGAGGAGGGGCAGCGGCTGTGCTGCTTCTGCCGCCGCTCGCGACGATCATGCTCGAATTTGTGGCGGACTGAGCAGGGAGGATGGCATGGAACTGAAGAGAAACCAGCCGCTGGCGCGCGATGCCATGGCCTATGTGCTTGCCGGCGGGCGCGGCAGCCGGCTCAAGGAACTGACCGACCGGCGCGCCAAGCCCGCGGTCTATTTCGGCGGCAAGACCCGCATCATCGATTTTGCGCTGTCCAATGCGCTGAACTCGGGCATTCGCCGCCTGGGCGTTGCCACCCAGTACAAGGCGCATTCGCTGATCCGCCACCTGCAGCGTGGCTGGAACTTCCTCAGGCCGGAGCGCAACGAGAGTTTCGACATCCTGCCTGCAAGCCAGCGCGTCTCCGAAACGCAGTGGTATGAAGGCACAGCGGATGCGGTCTACCAGAACATCGACATCATCGAGGCTTACGGCCCCGAATACATGGTCATCCTCGCCGGCGACCACATCTACAAGATGGATTACGAGCTGATGCTGCGCCAGCACGTCGACGCCGGCGCCGACGTCACCGTCGGCTGCCTCGAGGTGCCGCGCATGGAGGCGACCGGCTTCGGCGTCATGCATGTCGACAAGAAGGACAACATTATTTCCTTCATCGAAAAGCCGGCCGATCCGCCCGGCATCCCCGACAAGCCGGACTATGCGCTGGCCTCGATGGGCATCTATGTCTTCAAGACCAAGTTCCTGATGGAGCAGTTGCGCCGCGACGCCAACGAACCGGAATCGAGCCGCGACTTCGGCAAGGACATCATTCCCTACATCGTCCAGCACGGCAAAGCCGTCGCCCATCGTTTCGCCAAGTCCTGCGTGCGCTCGAGCATGGAAGGCGAGGCCTACTGGCGCGACGTCGGCACCGTCGACGCCTATTGGGAAGCCAATATCGACCTCACCGACATCACGCCCGAACTCGACCTCTATGATCGCGACTGGCCGATCTGGACCTATTCGGAACTGACGCCGCCGGCCAAGTTCGTCCATGACGAGGACGGCCGGCGCGGGTCCGCCATATCGTCACTGGTCTCGGGCGACTGCATCGTCTCGGGCGCCTCGCTGAAGCGCAGCCTGATCTTCACCGGCGCGCGCATCAATTCCTATTCGACGCTCGAGGATGTGGTGATGCTGCCGGCCTGCTATGTCGGCCGCAATGCGCGGCTCAAACGGGTCGTCATCGATCATGGCGTCCAGATACCGGAGGGACTTGTCGTCGGTGAGGATCCGGTGCTCGACGCCAAGCGTTTCCGCGTCTCGGAAAAAGGCATCTGCCTGATCACCCAGGACATGATCAACAGGCTGGAGTCGTAACCGGTGCAGGTGCTTTCGGTCACGCCCGAGATCTTCCCGCTGATCAAGACCGGCGGGCTGGCCGACGTCACCGGCGCCTTGCCGGCGGCACTTGCCGGGCTCGGCGTCGCCACCCGCAGCCTGGTGCCGGGTTATCCCGTGGTGATGAACGCGCTGAAGAAGAAAAAGACGGTTCATCACTACCCCGCCTTGCAAGGCGGCAAGGCAGCGCTCCATTCAGCCGAGATCGCCGGCCTCGACATGCTGGTGCTCGACGCGCCGCATCTGTTCGACCGGCCCGGCGGACCCTATGGCGACGTCACCGGTGCCGATTGGCAGGACAATTGGCGGCGCTTTGCAGCACTCGGCCGTGTCGGCGCCGACATCGCTGCGGGTGTGGTCAAGGACTACAGGCCCGACATCGTGCACGCCCATGACTGGCAGTCGGCGATGACGCTTGCCTATATGCGTTATGGCGAGGCGGCTGATGTGCCGTCTGTCATGACGGTGCACAACCTCGCCTTCCAGGGGCAGTTCGGCGCCAGCATCTTTGCCGGCCTCGGCCTGCCGCAGCAGGCGATGGCGCTCGACGGCGTCGAATATTATGGCGGCGTCGGCTTCCTCAAGGCCGGCCTGCAGGCAGCGTGGGCGATCACCACCGTCAGCCCGACCTACGCCCAGGAAATTCGCACTCCGGCCTTCGGCATGGGGCTCGACGGGCTGATCAACCTGCGCTCGCCCGACCTTTACGGCATCGTCAACGGCATCGACGACGACATCTGGAACCCGGAGACCGACACCCATCTTGCGGCCACCTACACGTCCAAGAGCCTGAAGGGGCGCAAGGCCAACAAGCGGGCGATCGAAGAGCGCATGACGCTCGATCGTGACGACGGTCCGATCTATTGCGTCGTCAGCCGCCTGACCTGGCAGAAGGGCATCGACATTCTTTCGACCATCATCGATCCGGTGGTCGCCTCCGGCGCGCGGCTGGCGATACTGGGCTCGGGCGATGCCGGGCTGGAAGGCGCGCTTCTCGCCGCTGCCGCCCGCCATCGCGGCCGTGTCGGCGTCGTCATCGGTTATGACGAGGGCCTGTCGCATCTGCTGCAGGGCGGCGCCGACGGTATCCTGATCCCGTCGCGTTTCGAGCCATGCGGCCTGACCCAGCTTTATGGCCTGCGTTATGGCTGCGTGCCGATCGTCGCGCGCACCGGCGGGCTGGCCGATACCGTCATCGACGCCAACGAGGCAGCGGTTGCGGCCGGCGTCGCCACCGGTTTCCAGTTCGCGCCCGAAGACGCCGGCGCCTTCCACCACGCCATATCGAGGGCCAATGCGCTGCATGCCGAGCCGGCAGTCTGGGCGGCAATCCAGAAGCAGGGCATGAAGTCGGATGTATCCTGGGACCGCAGCGCCCAGAAATATGCCGCACTTTACCGCATGCTTCTCTCAAAAAGGGATGCCTGAATGATTCGCACCGTCGCCACCACGCCCTATACCGACCAGAAGCCCGGCACGTCGGGCCTGCGCAAGAAGGTGCCGGTCTTCCAGCAGCCGAACTATGCCGAGAACTTCATCCAGTCGGTGTTCGATTCGCTCGAAGGTTTCGCCGGCAAGACGCTGGTCGTCGGCGGCGACGGCCGCTTCTACAATCGCGAGGTGATCCAGAAGGTCATCGCCATGGCGGTGGCCAACGGCTTCGGCCGCGTCGTTGTCGGGCAGGGCGGCATCCTGTCGACGCCGGCGGCCTCCAACCTGATCCGCAAACGCAAGGCCTTTGGCGGGCTGATCCTGTCGGCCAGCCACAATCCCGGCGGCCCGCACGAGGATTTCGGCATCAAGTACAATGCCGAAAACGGCGGTCCGGCGCCGGAGAAGATGACCGATGCGATCTATGCCCGCAGCAAGGTCATTTCGGCCTACAGGATCGCCGACATCGGCGCTGTCGATCTCGACAAAACAGGCACCTTCGAGGTCGGCGGCATGAAGGTCGAGGTCGTCGACCCCGTCACCGACTATGCCGAGTTGATGGAGACTTTGTTCGATTTCGACGCCTTGCGCGCCCTGTTCAAGTCGGGCTTCCGCATGCGTTTCGACGCCATGCACGCGGTGACGGGCCCCTACGCCAAGGAGATCCTCGAGCGCCGCCTCGGCGCTGCCGAGGGCACCGCCCGCAACTTCGTGCCGCTGGAGGATTTCGGCGGCCACCATCCCGATCCGAACCTGGTCCACGCCAAGCATCTCTATGACGAGATGATGGGGCCTGATGCGCCTGATTTCGGCGCCGCTTCGGACGGCGACGGCGACCGCAACCTGATCATCGGCCGCGGCATCTTCATCACGCCGTCGGATTCGCTGGCGATGCTGGCGGCCAACGCCCATCTCGCGCCGGGCTACAAGGCCGGCCTCAAGGGCATCGCCCGCTCGATGCCGACCAGCGGTGCCGCCGACCGGGTTGCCGAGAAGCTCGGCATCGGCATGTACGAGACGCCGACCGGCTGGAAGTTCTTCGGCAATCTGCTCGACGCCGGCATGGCGACGATCTGCGGCGAGGAGAGTGCCGGCACCGGTTCAGACCATGTCCGCGAGAAGGACGGGCTGTGGGCGGTGCTTTTGTGGCTCAACATTCTTGCCGTGCGCGGCGAGAGCGCCAAGGACATCGTCGCCAAGCATTGGGCGACCTATGGCCAGAACTATTATTCGCGCCATGACTATGAAGAGGTCGAGACCGACAAGGCCAATGCGCTGGTCGACGCCCTGCGCGGCAAGCTGGCGTCGCTGCCGGGAACCAGCGTTCAGGGCATGAAGATCGCCAGTGCCGACGACTTTGCCTACAACGATCCTGTCGACGGCTCGGTGAGCAGGAACCAGGGCATCCGCGTGCTGTTCGAAGGCGGTTCGCGTGTCGTCTTCCGCCTGTCGGGCACCGGCACCTCGGGCGCCACCTTGCGCGTCTATATCGAGCGCTACGAACCCGATCCGGCGCGGCACGGGCAGGACACGCAGGCCGCACTTGCCGACCTGATCAAGGCCGCCGACGACATCGCCGGCATCCGCAGCCACACCGGCCGCGACAAGCCGAGCGTGATTACGTGAAATGGTCGATTTCGGCTGAGCTCCCCCCTCGTGGGGGAGATGTCCGGCAGGACAGAGGGGGGCAACGTAGAGCGCTTTCCTCCGACGTTTGCCGGACGAGCCTGCTCCCTGTCCGGAGAGGTCGCGATCCTTCGCGCCCCCCTCTGTCCTGCCGGACATCTCCCCCACAAGGGGGGAGATTGGCTGGCCGCACCGGTGCTGCCCGATGATCCAGGGTCGCAGCACCCCGGCTCTCGGCGCGACGGTAACCGATGACGGTATCCGTTTTGCCGTCTGGTCCGGCGCCGCCGAACGCATCTGGGTGTCTGTCTACGACGCCGACGGCAAGGCGGAGACGGCCCGGCTGGAAATGCCCCGCAGTGACGACGGCGTTTTCGCCCTTGATGTCCCGGGACTGGGCGCAGGCACCCGCTACGGCTTTCGCGCCGACGGGCCATATGCGCCCGACAATGGCTTGTGGTTCGATCCCGACAAGCTGCTGGTCGATCCTTATGCGCTCAGGCTCGACCGGTCCTATCGCTATGACGGCCGGCTTGCGGCCCCGAGGGGGCAGGGCGGCGACAGTGCCGGGCTGATGCCTAAGGCTGTGGCCGAGAGGCTGCCCATCGTGCCGCACGCAGCATCGGCGTTTCGGCCGGGCGGGTTGATCTACGAGGTGCCGGTCCGCGCCTTCACCCTGCGCCATCCCGATGTGCCCAAGCGCCTGCGCGGCACCATCCGGGCGCTGGCCGAGCCTGTCATCATCGACCATCTGTTGAAGATCGGCGTGTCGGCGGTCGAGCTGATGCCGGTGACGGCGACGATGGACGAACGCCACTTGCCGCGCCTCGGCCTCAGCAATGCCTGGGGCTACAATCCGGTGACCTTCATGGCGCTCGACCCGCGCCTGGCGCCCGGCGGCCTGGCCGATCTCAGCGAGACGACGGCGGCACTGCATGCCGCCGGCATCGGCGTGATCCTCGACCTGGTCTTCAACCACACCGCCGAAAGCGATGAATTCGGGCCGACCCTGTCGCTGCGCGGCTTGGACAATGGCGCCTACTATCGTCCGGCGGTCGACGATCCCGGCCGTTATGCCAACGACACCGGAACCGGCAACACGCTCGCCTGCGACCATCCGGTGGTCGGGGAACTCGTGCTCGATAGCTTGCGGCATTTCATCGTCCACGCCGGCATCGACGGCTTCCGCTTCGATCTCGCGCCGGTGCTGGGGCGGGTCGGCGGTGAATTCAGTGCTGACGCACCGTTGTTGCAGGCGATGCGGCGGGACCCCGTTATCGGCGACCGCGTCCTGATCGCCGAACCCTGGGACATCGGCCACAACGGCTACCGGCTTGGCGGCTTTCCCCCGGAGTTTCTCGAATGGAACGACCGCTACCGCGACGACGTCAGGCGTTTCTGGCGCGGCGACCGCGGTTTGGTCGGCGCGCTGGCGACACGGCTCGCCGGATCCTCCGACAGCTTCGGCGGCGGGGCGCAGACGCGGACGGTGAACTTCATTGCCGCCCATGACGGCATGACGGTCGCCGACCTCGTCCGCTACGAGCGCAAGCACAACGAGGCCAATGGCGAACACAACCACGACGGCCACAACGAGAACTTTTCCTGGAACAACGGCGTCGAGGGCGAGAGCGGCGATCCCGAGATATCGGCCGAGCGCAGTCGCGATATCAGCGCCTTGCTGGCGACGCTGTTTGCCTCGCGTGGCGCCATCATGCTGACGGCGGGAGACGAATTCGGCCGGAGCCAGCGCGGCAACAACAATGCCTACGCCCAGGACAACGAACTGACCTGGCTCGACTGGGCCGAGCGTGACGTCGCCCTGGAGGACTTCGTTGCTGAACTTGGCAAGCTGAGGCGAGAGGTGCCGGCGCTGGCGCAAGTCGGCTTCCTCAGCGGCGCAGTCCCTGATGGCGCGCAGGTGGCGGACGTCGAATGGCTGACCGAGGCCGGCCGGGCGATGAGCGACGCCAACTGGCATGAACCCGACCGTCACCGCCTGACGATGCTTCTGGGCAATGGTGCCGCAGAGGGCGGCCGGCTTGCCGTCATGATCAACGGCGCGCGGCGCGATGTCCATTTTGCCCTGCCTGCGCGTTCGGCCTTCGAATGGCGACAGGCGATGGCCGGGGCACATCCGGGCGGCGGGCGTTTTGCCGTGCCGGCGCGCAGCGTTTCATTTGCGATCGAACGGCCTCAGGCCGAAAGCCCAGGAGATCAGCCATGACCCAGCAATCCGGTGCCGACTGGTGGCGCGGCTGCGTCATTTACCAGGTCTATCCGCGCTCGTTCCAGGACAGCACCGGCGACGGCAGCGGCGATCTCGCCGGCATCACCAGGCGCCTGCCGCATATCGCCTCGCTGGGCGTCGATGCGGTCTGGCTGTCGCCCTTCTTCAAGTCGCCGATGGCCGACATGGGCTACGACGTCTCCGATTATTGTGACGTCGATCCGATGTTCGGCACGCTCGCCGACTTCGACGCGATGATATCGGAGGCGCACCGCCTCGGGCTGAAGATCATCATCGACCAGGTGCTGTCGCACTCGTCCGACAAGCATCCCTGGTTCGTCGAAAGCCGGATGAGCCGCGACAATCCCAAGGCCGACTGGTATGTCTGGGCCCAGCCCAAGCCCGACGGCACCGCGCCGAACAACTGGCTGTCGATCTTCGGCGGTCCGGGCTGGGAGTGGGATTCGACGCGCAAGCAATATTACCAGCACAATTTCCTCGCCTCGCAGCCGGATCTCAACTTCCACAATCCCGAAGTGCAGGCAGCGCTTCTGGAAACGGTTCGCTTCTGGCTCGATCGGGGGGTCGACGGCTTCCGGCTCGACACGGTGAATTTCTACGTCCACGACAAGTGGCTGCGCGACAACCCGCCCTTGGCGAAAAGCGTTGCCGGCGAGAACGAGGAAGCCAATCCCTACGAGTACCAGGACCATCTGTTCGACAAGACGCGGCCGGAAAACATCGCCTTTCTCGAGCGCTTTCGCGCCGTGCTCGACGAATATGGCAGTCGCAGTTCGGTCGGTGAGGTCGGCGACGGCGAGCGCTCGCTGCAGACGGTGGCGGCCTACACCTCGGGCGGCGACAAGCTGCATATGTGCTACACATTCGACCTGCTTGGCCCGAAATTCTCCGCCGCCCACGTCCGCAAATGCATTGCCGATTTCGAGGCGGCGGTGACCGACGGCTGGGTCTGCTGGGCCTTCTCCAACCATGACGTCATCCGCCATGTCACGCGCTGGACGCGGCCCGGCGGCGACCCGGAGGCGGTGGCCAAATTCTCCATTGCCCTGCTTGCCTGCCTGCGCGGTTCGATCTGCATCTACCAGGGCGAGGAGCTTGGTCTTGAAGAAGCCGACGTTGCTTTCGAAGACTTGCGCGATCCTTACGGCATCCGCTTCTGGCCGGGTTACAAGGGCCGCGACGGCTGCCGCACGCCGATGGTGTGGGAGGCCCAGGCAGAGCAGGGTGGCTTCTCCGACGGCAAGCCCTGGCTGCCGATTTCGGCTGCCCATCGTGCCCTGGCGGTCGACCGCCAGCAGCGCGACGCGGAATCAGTTCTGTGTCGTTACAGGGCGGTGCTCGCGGCGCGCAGGACGCTTCCGCCACTTATCCACGGCTCGATTGAGCTGCTGGAAACCAAGGGCGACGTGCTCGCTTTCCTGCGTGAGGAAGGGGCCGAACGGCTGCTGTGCGTGTTCAATTTTTCCGAGAAAGCGGCGTCATGGCCAGTTCCGGCAAGGCTTGGCGGCTTGAGCCCGGTGCCGTTTCCCGGAGCTTTGGGTGAAGTCGAAAAAGACCGTATCACCTTGGCGCCGCTCGATTACTTTATCGGGCGCTTAGTTTGAACTCGCTCAAGTTGACTTTAGGTGAGCACGAGTCGTGTTGAAAATAAAAATTGTCGTGTCTAGTGTCAGCCACCGCTGGCGGTAGGGAGCTGCCGGCTCGCTCAACGAAACCGGACAGATCCGGCATTCGGGCGCTAACCAGGCGAGGCCGTGTTTACGGGGAACACGCCTATTTGGGAGAAGTAACACATGCTGAAGAACATGCTGAAAGCGACAGTGTTCGCTACGACGCTTGCGCTGTCTGCTGGAGCGTTGTCCGTTCCGGCTTTTGCGGAGGTCGTCTTCAATCGCGGCAATTCGGCCGATCCGGAATCGCTGGATCCGCACAAGACATCGACGGTCTATGAAGCCCACATCCTGCGCGACCTGTTCGAAGGTCTTGTCATGCAGGACCAGAATGCCGAAATCATTCCGGGTGCAGCCGAGAGCTGGACCGTTTCGGACGACGGCACCGTCTACACCTTCAAGCTCCGTCAGGGCGCTACCTGGTCGGATGGCAGCCCGGTTACCGCCGAAGACTTCGTCTACTCCTTCCGCCGCCTCGAGGATCCGGCCACCGGCGCCGAATATGCTTCGATGCTCTATGTCGTGAAGAACGGCGAAGAAGTGAACACCGGCAAGGCCAAGCCCGAAGAACTCGGCGTCAAGGCAGTCGATGCCAACACCTTCGAAGTGACCCTCAAGGCACCGACCCCATACTTCCTCGAAATGCTGACGCACCAGTCGACCTATCCGGTCAACAAGGCCGCCATCGACAAGCTCGGCGCCGATTGGATCAAGCCGGGCAACCTGGTTTCCAACGGCGCGTTCACGCTCGCTGAATTCGTCCCGAACGATCACATCAAGCTGGTCAAGAACCCGAAGTTCCATGACGCCGCCAATGTGAAGCTCGACGCCGTCAACTACTTCCCGACGGAAGACCGCTCGACCGCCATCAAGCGCTTCGAGGCTGGCGAACTCGACAGCAACGACGATATCCCGACCGAGCAGATGGCTGACCTGAAGGCCAAATTCGGCGATCAGCTGCGTATCGGCGCCTATCTCGGCACCTACTACTACGCGATCAAGACGGACAAGGCGCCGTGGGACAATGTCGAGCTGCGCAATGCAGTGTCGATGGCCATCGACCGCGACTTCCTGGCCGAGAAGGTCTGGCAGAACTCGATGATCCCCGGCTACTCGATGGTGCCGCCCGGTATCGAAGGCTACACTTCGGCACTGGCGACCTTCGCCGACAAGTCGCAGATCGACCGCGAGGATGAAGCCAAGAAGGTTCTCGAGAAGCTCGGCTACGGCCCCGACAAGCCGCTGAAGATGGAAATCCGCTACAACACGTCGGAGAACCACAAGAACACGGCAGTCGCGATCCAGGAGCAGCTCAAGCCGCTCGGCATCGAGGTGACGCTGCTCAACACCGACACCAAGACCCACTACGGTCATCTCGAGCAGAAGGGTGACTTCGACGTCGCTCGTGCGGGCTGGATTGCCGACTACAAGGATCCGGAAAGCTTCCTCGGCATCTCGCGCAAGGCTTCCGGCAACAACTACTCGAACTACAATAGCCCAAAGTTTGAGGAGGCCATGAACAAGGCAGCCGCCGCTGGCGGCAAGCCGGAAGAACGCCTGAAGGAAATGGCGGCAGCAGAACGCATCTTGATCGATGATGTCGGCCAGATCCCGCTGCTCTACTACAGCTACAAGAACCTCGTTTCGCCGAAGATCAAGGGCTTCGACGAGAACGTCATGGACGTTCATCCTTCACGCTTCGTCAGCAAGGACTAGTCCCGGCTCTGCCGCCGCCCCTGAAAAAGGGGGCGGCGGTCCCGGCTAACCTGCGAAGGCGTGGTAGCTATGTTTCTCTATGTATTCAGGCGGCTTCTGACCGCCATTCCGACGATGTTCGTCATCGTCACGCTGGCCTTCTTCCTGATCCGCGTCGCTCCGGGCGGCCCATTCAATCAGGAGCGCGGACTCAGTCCCGAGATCAAGGCCAATCTTGAGGCCCAATTCGGTCTTAATGATCCGATCTGGCTGCAATACGTCAACTATCTCAAGAACCTGCTGCACGGTAACTTCGGGCCCAGCTACAACCTGCCTGACTTCACCGTCACCGAGCTGTTCGCCAATGGCCTGCCGATCTCGGTTCAGCTGGGCCTGTCGGCTCTTGTCCTGGCGCTTGCCGTCGGAACGGTGCTTGGTATCGTCGCAGCCCTCAACCAGAACAAGCTTGGCGACTATTCGGTGATCGCACTCGCCACTGCAGGCAGCACGATCCCGACCTTCGTCATTGCCCCTGTGATCCAGCTGCTGTTCGGCCTGACCTGGAAGCTGCTGCCGATCGGCGGTTGGGGCGATGGGGCATGGATCAACAAGATCGGCCCGATCCTGACTTTGTCACTGCCGCAGATCGCCATCGTGGCGCGCCTGATGCGCGGTTCGATGATCGAGTCGCTGCGTTCCAACCACATCCGGACGGCGCGTGCGCTTGGCCTGTCCGACTGGTCGGTGGTGGTCAAACACGCACTGCGTGGCGCTGTCCTGCCCATCGTGTCTTATGCGGGCCCGGCGGCGGCGGCATTGCTCACCGGTTCGATCATCGTCGAGACGATCTTCGCCATTCCCGGTATAGGCCGCTACTTCGTCGATGCGGCACTCAACCGCGACTACACGCTGGTCATGGGCACGGTGGTGGTGATTGCGCTGTTTACGATCGCCTTCAACCTGATCGTCGACATCCTCTATGCCTTCTTCGATCCGCGGGTCCGCTATGACTGATACAGCCATTTCAGCGCCCGTCGTCGGGCGATCGCTCTGGGGCGATGCGTGGGCACGCCTCAAGGCCAACAAGGCTGCGATGTTCAGCCTTTTCTACCTGATCGCCATGGCGACCGTCTGCATCGTCGGACCGTTCTTCGTGCCGCATCAGTACACGACGATCTACGCCGACTATGTCCGGACGCCGCCAAGTCTCTCGGCCTATCCCAAGCCGGAAATGATCGAGACCGCCATGAACGACGCCGTCAAGCGCATGCGTGTCGACGTCAAGGAATGGCGCCAGGAAGGCGAACGGGTGTTCATCACCGTGACGTCGAGCAAACCGCTCGACGAGCGCAACATCCGCTATCTCGACCGTTCCGACACCTTCGATGACGGCAAGCTCGAAAGCACCTCTGCCGATGGGCTGACGGCGGTGATGAGCGCCTCGATCAAGCAGCAGTACTTCCTGTTCGGCACCGACAACACCGGCCGCGACCTGCTGTCGCGAACGCTGATGGCGGGCCGCATCTCGCTGGCGATCGGCCTTCTGGCCGGCATCGTCGCCGTGGTCATCGGGGTCATCTATGGCGCCACTGCCGGCTTCATGGGCGGCAAGACCGACGAGGTGATGATGCGCATCGTCGACGTGCTCTATTCGCTTCCCTTCATCTTCTTCGTCATCATGCTGGTCGTCTTCTTCGGGCGAAACTTCGTGCTGATGTTCCTGGCTGTGGGGGCGGTGTTGTGGCTCGACATGGCGCGCATCGTGCGTGGCCAGGCCTTGTCGATCCGCCGGCAGGAATACGTCCAGGCGGCCGAAGCGCTCGGCGTCCGCTCGCGCGGCATCGTGCAGCGTCACGTCATCCCCAATCTGCTTGGACCTGTCGTCATCTACATGACGCTGCTGGTGCCGCAGGTCATCATCCTGGAGAGCTTCCTGTCGTTCCTGGGGCTCGGCGTGCAGGAGCCGATGACGAGCTGGGGCGTGCTGATCTCCGTGGGCGCCAAGAACATCGGTACCGCCAACTGGCTGCTGTTGTTCCCGGCCTTCTTCCTGGTCTCGACGCTGTTCGCGCTGAACTTCATCGGCGACGGCCTGCGTGACGCTCTCGATCCGAAGGACAGGTGAGATGGCTGGAGAAACAATCCTATCGGTCAAGGACCTGCGCGTCCGCTTCCGCACGCTCGACGGCGTGGTGGAGGCGGTGAAGGGCATCCACCTTCACGTCGACGCCGGCGAGACGGTTGCCGTGGTCGGTGAATCCGGCTCCGGCAAGAGCCAGACGATGATGGCGGCGATGAGCCTGCTGGCATCCAATGGCGAGGCCACAGGCGCTGTCGACTACCGCGGCAAGAACCTGCTGACACTCGGCAAATCGGAACTCAACAAGGTCCGTGGCCGCAAGATCAGCATGATCTTCCAGGAGCCGATGACCTCGCTCGATCCGCTCTACACCATCGGCAACCAGCTGATGGAACCGATCCGCAAGCATCGCGGCTTGAGCGGGGCGGCAGCGCGCGCCGAAGCCCTCAGGCTGCTCGAACTGGTCAAGATTCCCGACCCCGAGCGGCGCCTGAAATCCTATCCGCACGAAATGTCGGGCGGCCAGCGCCAGCGCGTGATGATCGCCATGGCGCTGGCCAACGACCCCGACATCCTGATCGCCGACGAGCCGACCACTGCACTCGACGTGACGATCCAGGCGCAGATCCTGACCCTGCTGGCCGAACTGCAGCGCAAGCTCGGCATGGCCATCGTCTTCATCACCCATGACCTCGGCATCGTCCGGCGCTTTGCCGACCGTGTCTATGTCATGCGCTATGGCGAGGTGGTGGAGGAGGGCAAGGCCGACGAGCTGTTTGCCAATCCGCAGCACGACTACACCAAGATGCTGCTGGCAGCCGAGCCGACCGGTCGTAAGGCGCCGCCTGCCGCCAATGCGCCGATCCTGCTCGAAGGGCGCAATGTCGAGGTCGAGTTCAAGATCGGCGGCGGCTTCCTTGCCGGCCCGCCGATGCTATTGCGGGCGGTCGACCGCATCTCGATCATGCTCAAGCAGCGCCAGACGATCGGCATCGTCGGTGAATCGGGATCGGGCAAGTCGACGCTGGGCCGGGCTCTGCTCCGGCTGTTGCCGAGCCAGGGAACGATCCGCTTCGGCAACAAGGATCTGTCCAAGGCCGACCGTGCCGACATGCGCCCGCTGCGGCGGGAGCTTCAGCTCGTTTTCCAGGATCCGTTCGGCTCCTTGTCGCCGCGCATGACGGTGGGCCAGATCATCACCGAAGGCCTTCTGGTGCACGAGCCGTCGCTGTCGTCCAAGGAACGCGACAACAGGGCGGTGGAGGCCCTGCGTGAAGTCGGGCTATCCCCCGAAACACGCAACCGCTATCCGCACGAGTTCTCCGGCGGCCAGCGCCAGCGCATCGCCATTGCGCGCGCGATGATCCTCAAGCCCAAGGTCGTCGTGCTCGATGAGCCGACCTCGGCGCTCGACCGATCGGTGCAGAAGCAGATCGTCGAGCTTTTGCGCAAGCTGCAGGCCGACCACGATCTGTCCTACCTGTTCATCAGTCACGATCTGGCCGTGGTGCGCGCCATGTCGGACTACATCATCGTGATGAAGCAGGGAAAGATCGTCGAGGAGGGGCCGACCGAGGAGATCTTCGGGGCGCCGCGTGAAGCCTACACCAAGACCCTGATGGCGGCGGCGATCGACGAGACGAAGTTCCGCCAATCGGCCTGACGGTTTGGCAGCCTGACGGCTTTGGCAGGCCACAGCCTGGTGAAAAACAGCAACAGGCCCGGAGACGTCAGTCTCCGGGCCTGTTCGCGTTCAGAGCACCAGAACGGAGCGGCCGCAGTTGACGCCGTGAACCCGCACATCGGCTTCGCCGACCTTTACGCCGACCAGCGTCAGGACGTTGTAAAGCAGCCCGTCGATGGGGGCGGTCACGCCTGACAGCAGCCCGACGATGGCGGTCTTGACCGCGGCGTCTGTCGGCACGAACAGGCCGAGGCCAAGGCCCAGCACCTTGAGATCGACATCCAGCGTCAGCCCGCTCAACAGCGAGGCGGTCAGCGACTGCGTCAGGTTGCGTGTCGACACCGACTTGACCCGGCGTGCGTCGATGTCGCTCTTGTTGAACGTAAGGGCCTGCGGCGTCATGTTGCCGATCCGCACATTCGCGGCACCCTTGACGTCGACGGTCAGCACGTTGAGGCCGACCGGGTTGAGCTTGACCAGCTGCGCGGGCTGCACCACGGGCCTCTTGGTAAAGACCCTGAGTTCCTCCGGGTTGATGTCGCCGAGCCAGATCTCGGCGACGCCGGGCTGGGCGTCGACCGTGACGATCGCGCTTGCCGGCTTGCCGGTGGGACAGGAAACGCTTTTCAACTGGGCCTCGGCATAGGCCAACTCGACATAGAGCGGCACGCGCACCGACCCGCCCAGCACGCTGTCGACCAATCCCCCGGTGCCGCCAACGGTGACGACGAGTTGCAGCCTTGTCTGCGCCGTACGCACGATCTTGCCCGGCTCGCCGACCGCAAACCAGCTGTATCCTTGCGGTGGTTCGCCGATGGCGACGTTCAGCTTGACGCCGAGCAGACCCGGCACGCCGGCGCCAAGGTCGACGGCGACCTGGTTCTTGCCGTTGGCGATGGCGGCTGCAGCGCTGACCAGTTCCATGATGCCGACATCGGCGTCCAGCCCGGCGGCGCCACGACCCGTCGACAGTTTGCCGATCGCGCCGAGGTCGATGTAATTCTTGAGCGGTACCTTGAGCGAACCGGGGATGTGAGAGCCCAGAAGCTTGTTCAAGGCGATGTCGGCGTCCCTGTCCTTGTTGACCGTTGCCAGAGCCGACAGTATCTGCCCGACGCTCGCTTCAGCCTGCAGCACCTCATTGTAGGTACCCGCCGTCAGGTTCAATCCGGTTTTCAGCGCATCGATGAACTGCAGCGCGTTGACGTCGGCCCCCAGTAGCGCGTTGTAGTCCATCACATTGAGCGAAAGCGTCGTACCCAGCAGGCCGCCAAGAAGGCTGTTGAGCAGGCCGCCATTGAGGCTGGCAAGCCTGGAGCCCACGGAGAAGGCGGCTTCCGCCGGCGCGGTCGCGACCGCTGTGGTGACAATCTTGCGCTCACCGATCAGCGCATTGGCGAAAAAGGTCGTGCCGTCCTTGGAATAGGTGACGCGCACGGCGTTTGGCGGCGCTGCACCGACGACGAAGCGCGCGTCGACTGCGACAGTGGGGTCGGCGGCATAGCGCCCCTTTTCGACGAGCACGCGCTTGTAACCGACAGTGAGTGTTTGAGGGGTGGAGCCGTCAACCAGGACGACGTTGTTCTGACGATTGTTGTTGAACACCTTCAGCACCGCGGCATCGGCCTTGGCGATGTTGCCGGCGGCATAGATTGCTGCAAGATCGGTAATCGACTGGGCTTCGCGGCGCTCGACATAAAGCGAGCCTTCGTCGACTGCCAGTGCAGCCGTGGCAAGGCCGATCGGCAGCGACAGCGCGAACATGGTCGCCATGTTGCCTTTTCGCGCGCGCCGGAACTCGGACAGTCTGTTCAGGATTGCCGTAAACATTCAGATGCCCCCCACCCGAATTGTCGAACTGCGTTTGATGGTCTGCTCCGGCATTGGCAGCATTGTCAGCAGATTCCAGATCGGAAGCTGGCGGGCGTCGTAGCTCAAGGAGACGACGAACTGTTCGCTGTCATTGGCGCTGTCCTTGGCGTCTACTGTCAGTTTTGTCTTGTCGATGAGGACGTAGCCGTCGCCGTTGAGATCGATGTATCGCTGTGCGAGCGTCTTGCGCTCGGCTTCGTTGAGCCCGCCGATGGCGGTGCGGGCTGCGTCGGCTGCCATCTGCTGGACGGAATGCAGGGCGCCGAAGTAAATTCCGTAAGCGATCATTCCAAACACAAGCAGGATGAAGACCGGTGCGACAATTGCAAATTCGATTGCTGATGTGCCGGATCGGGACTGCAGGAACCCGCTACTATCGGGGGGCCTTATGCGGATCAGTGTCCTTGCCCATCTTTCCAAGTGCTTGATCCGCTCGGTAAAGGACTTGGATGCGTCTGCGCCCAGCTTGCGGCGGTGTCTGAGAACACGCGAGCCCCCTGGATTTCTGGTCGTCGCAAGCGACGCCATCCTGCGGAAATATTGTTTGTATGCAAAGTATTTATTCTCACTCATATGCCACCTGTTTGGCCACTGCCAAGATCATCCGCCTCGCTACCAGAGATGAACTAGATTAGTACCAGAGTGGTCCCAGAAGATTATCGATTTGCTAATGTGCTTGCAGGTTGTGGCGAACGGCCAAGAGAATCTGAATCTCGACAGTAAAATCCGACTAAAATGATCTTGTTTTGTATGAGGTCAGACGGATTTTGTTAGAATACCGTGGTCGCAGGAAGTTTTCGCCAAGCGACAGCAAGAAGAATACAACCCTCGATTGATGAGATCGGGTTTGGCAATCGTTGTCGCGAAGCTGGTGGCCCGGAAAGCGGGTTGTTCACGCCGTCTTTCGGTTCGGGACGAAGGTTGATCCTGGCCGGTCGCAGCGCGAAAGGCGTGGCGCTTTGCGGCTTCAGTCTAAAGAATTGGGAATTCGGGATTTTTCTGGTCGGAGTGGCAGGATTCGAACCTGCGACCCCATCGTCCCGAACGATGTGCGCTACCAGGCTGCGCTACACTCCGTGACCAGTGGGCGGGCTTATAGCTGCCGCTTTTGCTTCCTGCAAGCGCCAAAGGTTCGACTGGCGCAATTTTTCGCAAGTGAGTAATCTTGTTGTGCTTTTAAGCCTTTTTGCTGCCGTGGCGGGAGGGGACAGTGCCCCGATCTTGCGGTATTCGATGCCGAACAGAATCTATGCGCAGCATGGCGCCGGAGTGCAGTCGTGAATTTCAAGCCAGTCGCCCAAGCATCTCCCAATACGTTCGAATTCGAGACGCTCGCACTGGTCAAGCCGACCGGCTTTCGCGAATACGATGCGCGCTGGTGGTTCGGCCATCCGAGCTCGCCCAAGGAGCCGGAACTCAATCTGATCGGCGTCCAGGCGCTGGGCATGGGCATCGGCACGTTGATCCGGCGTCTCGGCGCCGGACCCGACATCGTCGTCGGCCACGATTTCCGCTCTTACTCGATGTCGATCAAGCTGGCGCTGGTGTCAGGTCTTCAGGCGGCGGGCGCACGGGTCAAGGATATCGGCCTGGCACTGTCGCCGATGGCCTATTTCGCCCAGTTCGCGCTCGACACGCCGTCGGTCGCCATGGTCACCGCCTCGCACAACGAGAACGGCTGGACCGGCGTGAAGATGGGCGCGCAGCGGCCGCTGACCTTCGGCCCGGACGAAATGTCGGCGCTCAGGGAAATCGTGCTCAATGGCGACTTCGACCTGACCGGCGGCGGCTCCTATGAGTTCGTGCCCGATTTCCGCAAGACCTATATCGACGACCTGGTGGCCGGCAAACGCATCACCCGCAAGCTGCGCGTCGTCGCCGCCTGCGGCAACGGCACGGCAGGGGCGTTTGCGCCGGAAGCGCTCGAGCGCATCGGCTGCGAGGTCATCCCGCTCGATATCGAGCTCGACCATTCGTTCCCACGCTACAACCCCAACCCCGAGGACATGCAGATGCTGCATGCGATCAGGGACAAGGTGCTGGAAACAGGCGCCGATGTCGGGCTCGGCTTCGACGGCGACGGCGACCGCTGCGGCGTGGTCGACAATGAGGGCAACGAGATATTTGCGGACAAAGTCGGCGTCATGCTCGCGCGTGACATCTCGGCGCTCCATCCGAACGCGACCTTCGTCGTCGACGTGAAATCCACCGGCCTGTTCAACACCGACACCGTGCTGGCCGCCAATGGCGCCAAGACCGACTACTGGAAGACGGGCCACTCCTATCTCAAGCGCCGCGTCGCCGAAGTGGGCGCCATCGCCGGCTTCGAGAAGTCTGGCCATTTCTTCTTCAACCCGCCGATCGGCCGCGGTTATGACGACGGCATCGTCACCGCGATCGCCGTCTGCCAGATGCTCGACCGCAGCCCCGGCAAGTCGATGGCCGATCTCTATCGCGACCTGCCGCTGACCTATGGCACGCCGACAATGTCGCCGCA
Source organism: Aminobacter sp. NyZ550 (assembly GCF_025628925.2). Classification (NCBI taxonomy): domain Bacteria; kingdom Pseudomonadati; phylum Pseudomonadota; class Alphaproteobacteria; order Hyphomicrobiales; family Phyllobacteriaceae; genus Aminobacter; species Aminobacter sp. NyZ550. The sequence continues at coordinate 4,735,535 of NZ_CP114190.1, read as the reverse complement.
TTGCGACGACGAGCTGAAATATGGCGTCGTCGACAAGGTCGTTGCCGATTTCGAGGCGATGAAGCGCAATGGCGATATCTTCGCCGGACAGAAGATCGTCGATCTCGTCACCGTCAACGGCGTGCGTGTCGTTGCCGAGGACGGCACCTGGGGGCTGGTTCGCGCCTCCTCCAACAAGCCGGAACTGGTCGTGGTGGTGGAAAGCCCGGTGTCGTCGGAGCGTCGGCGTGAGATGTTCGAGGCGGTTGACGCGGTGCTGCGGCGCAATCCGTCCGTCGGCGCCTACAACCAGACCTTCTGAGGGGGAGCGGGCATGGCCGAGAGGATCGTCAGTTTTGTCATGAGCGGCGGCGTCGGCTCCCGGCTCTGGCCGCTGTCGCGCGAGGACAACCCCAAACAGTTCCATGACCTGTCGGGCGACGGCTCGATGCTGGTCAAGACGCTGAAGCGGCTTGCCGCGCGCGACGAAGGCGAAACGCCGATCTATCTGATCGCGTCCGAGCGCCATGCCGAACGGGTGCGCGCCGATCTCGCGGCGATCGATCTTGCCGGCGGCGGCGCGATCTTCGAGCCGACGGGCCGCAACACGGCTGCGGCCGTGGCGATTGCCGCACTGCAGACGATCAAGGCTTATGGCGACGGCACCGTGCTGGTGGTGCCTTCGGACCACGAAATCTCGACGCAGCGCCAGTTCTGGGAAACCGTCGAAAACGGGGTGCCGGCAGCCGTGGCCGGCCGGATGGTGGTGTTCGGTATCCGCCCGACCGCACCCGAGACGGGTTACGGCTACATCGAGGCCGGTGCCGAAGGCGGCGGCGTTTCCGACGTCACCCGCTTTGTCGAAAAGCCCGACCTCAAGACGGCCGAAGGTTATCTCGCCGCCGGCAACTTCTTCTGGAATGCCGGCATCTTCCTGTTCAAGGCCAGCGCCATGCGCGCCGCCTTCCTCAAGCACCAGCCTGACATCTGGCAGAAGGCCGAAGCAGCCTTTCAGTCCCAGACCAGCGACCTCTCCGGCGTCTACATGCCGCTGGATCTCTACCAGGACATCCCGTCCAACTCGATCGACTACGCCATCATGGAGCGTGTCGACGGCATCGCCATGGTGCCGGCAAGTTTCCGCTGGAACGATCTCGGGTCGTGGCAGTCGCTGCTCGACGTCAGCCCCTCCGACAAGGACGGCAACGTCATCGTCGGCGATGTCGTCGCCATCGACTGCGAGAATTCCTATCTGCGCGGCGAAGGCCGCCTGCTTTCGGCCATCGGTCTGAAGGACGTCGCCATCGTCTCGACCTCGGACGCGACCTTCGTCGCCCCGGTCAGCCACAGCCAGAACGTCAAGAAGATCGTCGAGCAGCTCGAAAAGAGCGGCCGGCTGGAGACCAAGTTCACGCCGGCGCATGGCCGTGTCATCGCCAACGGCGCCTGGCGTCGGCGGGTGCAGCATTGGCTGATGGACGAGACGCTGCCGCTGTGGTCGACATCGGGTGTCGACGAGCAGTTCGGTGGCTTCTACGAGGCACTGGGCTTCGACGCCAGGCCATTGGCCAAGCCCAAGCGCATGCGCACCATGGCGCGACAGGTCTATGCCTTTGCGGTGGCCAAGCAGCGCGGCTGGGATGGCAGGGCCGACCAACTGATCGACCACGGCATCCGCTTCATGGCCGACAAAGGCCGCACCGAACGCGGTGGCTGGGTGCGGACGCTGAACCCTGACGGCAGCGTGCTCGATCCGGTCGAGGACGCCTATGATCACGCCTGCGTGCTCCTGGCGCTGGCCCATGCGCATCGCTCGGGCAATGCCGAGGCGCTGGTGCTGGCCACCGAAACATTCGCCTTCCTCGACAAACACCTCGAGGACGAGCGCATGACCGGCTTCATGGAAAGCCCTGATGGCGAGGGCGTGCGCCGCTCCAACCCGCACATGCATCTGCTGGAGGCGTTTCTCGCCTGGCACGCGGTGACGGGTGAACGCGCCTATCTCAGGCGCGCCGCGCGCATCATCGATCTGTTCCGCAGCCACTTCTTCGAGGTCGACAGCTGGACGCTGGGCGAGTTCTTCGACCGCGACTGGCATCCGGCACCTGGCGAAAAGGGCCAGTGGACCGAACCCGGGCATCACTTCGAATGGGCCTCGCTGCTTGTCGATTTTGCCGACAAGAGCGGCCAGAAGGATCTCGTCGCCTTCGGCCGCAAGCTCTATGCCTCGGCAGTCGCCAACGGCCTCAACCGTGCGACGGGGCTGGCCTATGGCGCGGTGTCGCGGCAGGGCCTGCCGCTCGACAGCATCTCGCGCAGCTGGCCGCAGACCGAGGCGATCAAGGCGGCCGTGGCGCTCGACGGCACCGGCGGCCCCGATCTCAAGCCCGAGATCGAAGCACGTGTCGGCCGCCTGTTCCGCTGGCACATCGACCCCGCACCGCAGGGCCTGTGGATCGACCAGATCGACGAGCGCGGCCGCTCCTTGGCCAAGGAAGTGCCGGCCAGCATCTTCTACCATCTGGTGACGGCGCTGACGCAGTATCTCGACAAGACCGAGGACGTCGCGCACTGACTTCGAACCAACAAAAAAGCCGAGCCGGCCAATTGGCCGGCTTTTGCTATTCAGGCGATGCGAGGCGGCTTGAGCGCCGCGGTTGTTGCTGGCCCTTGGTCCGCTGCCCCTCATCCCCCTGCCGGGATCTCCCCGTAAACGGGGAGAAGAGGGCTGGCCGCGACGCTGCCGCTTCTTCCTTCTCCCCGTTTACGGGGAGAAGGCGCCCGAAGGGTGGAGGAGGGGCCGCGCCGACACCTCCAAGCATCCCCAATTTTCAGCTCAGCGGCACACCAAGCCAGCCCGGCAACGAGGCCAAGCTTCAGTACGGGCTCGCGACGTCGCCCGTTTCGACATAGACCGTCTTGAGCTGCGAATAGTGCGACAGGGCGGCGAGCGAGTTCTCGCGGCCGATGCCCGATTGCTTGGCGCCGCCGAAGGGGATTTCGACCGGCGTCAGATTGTAGGCGTTGATCCAGCACGTCCCGGCCTTGAGTTCGCCGATCATGCGATGGCCGCGCGCAATGTCCTTGGTGAAGACGCCGGCGGCGAGGCCGAATTCGGTGTCGTTGGCGCGGGCGATGACCTCGTCCTCGCGGTCGAAGGACAGCACGCTCATGACCGGGCCGAATATCTCCTCGCGGGCGATGCGCATGGTGTCCTTCACACCGGTGAACACGGTCGGCTCGACGAAGAAGCCGCCTTCGAAGCCCTGCAGTGAGGGCACTCCACCACCACAACGCAACTCGGCACCTTCGCCTTTGCCGACGCCGATGTAATCGAGAACCTTGTCGTGCTGGGCCTTGCTGACCAGCGGGCCCATCTGCGTCTCGGGGTCGAGCGGGTCGCCGATACGGATCGACTTGGTGCGCTCGACCAGCCGTTCGACGAAACGATCGTGCAGGCCTTTCTGGACAAAGACGCGCGTGCCGTTGGAGCAGACCTGGCCGGTCGAGTAGAAATTGCCGAGCATCGCGCCGCCGACGGCGTTTTCGAGATCGGCGTCGTCGAAGACGATGATCGGCGACTTGCCGCCGAGCTCCATCGTCGCGTGTTTCATATGCGAGCCGGCGAGCGACAACACCTTCTTGCCCGTCGGCACCGAGCCGGTGAGCGAAATCTTGTCGACGACCGGATGCGCGGCGAGTGCCGCGCCGACATCGCCGTAACCCTGGACGACATTGAACAGCCCGTCAGGCAGGCCGGCTTCGGTGTAGATTTCGGCCAGCGCAAGAGCGGACAGGGGCGTGTTCTCAGACGGCTTGAACACCATGGCATTGCCCATGGCGAGCGCGGGTGCCGACTTCCAGCCGGCGATCTGGATCGGGTAGTTCCAGGCGCCGATGCCGACGCAGACGCCGAGCGCCTCGCGCCTGGTGTAGGCGAAGGGGCCGCCGAGATCGACATAGTCGCCGTTGAAGGCAGCGACCGCACCGGCGAAATATTCGAGACAGTCGGCGGCGGAGGCGGCGTCGGCCACCAGCGTTTCCTGGATAGCCTTGCCGGTGTCGAGCGTCTCGATGCGCGACAGCTCCTCATTGCGGGCGCGCAGTATGTCGGCGGCACGGCGCAGGATGCGGCCGCGCTCGATGGGCTTCAGCCGTGCCCAGGCCGGCTGCGCCTCGCGCGCGGCCTCGATCGCCAGCTCGACGATGTTGGGTGTTGCCGACCGCAGCTCGGCAATGGTCTCACCGGTTGCCGGATAGATGACCGGGATCGATGCTCCACGCTCGTCGTCGATGTAGCGGCCGTTGACATAATGCGAGGCTTTGGGCTGGGCGCGCATGCGTTTGCTCCAGTTGTCTATTCGATGGTCCGGCGGGTAGGCCGGATGATGCTTTATCTGTCGGAGACCTGCCAGCGCGGATTGATCCACGGCTCCTGGTTCGACGGGGCGAGCGGTGTCCGCCCCAATATGTGGTCGGACGCCTTTTCGCCAGTCATGATCGACGGGCTGTTGAGGTTGCCATTGGTGACGCGCGGGAAGATCGAGGAGTCGGCAACGCGCAGGCTGTCCACGCCGATCACCCGGCACTCGGGATCGACGACGCTGGTCGGGTCGTCGGCGCGGCCCATGCGGCAGGTGCCACAAGGGTGGTAGGCGCTTTCAGAATGCTCGCGGATGAAGGCGTCGAGTTGCTCGTCCGACTGCACATGGCTGCCGGGCGATATCTCCTTGCCGCGGAACGGGTCGAAGGCGGCCTGGCCGAAGATCTCGCGGGTGAGGCGGATGCAGTGCCGGAAGTCTTCCCAGTCGTCGGGATGCGACATGTAGTTGAAGCGGATCTCCGGCTTGTCCCACGGGTCGTTTGAGCGAAGCGTGATCGCGCCGCGCGACTTCGACCGCATCGGCCCGACATGGGCCTGGAAGCCATGCGACTTGGCCGCCGCCTTGCCGTCGTAACGTACGGCCGCCGGCAGGAAGTGAAACTGGATGTCTGGGTAGTCGACGCCTGATTTCGAGCGCACAAAGGCTGCGGCTTCGAAATGGTTGGTGGCGCCGAGGCCGGTCTTGAACAGCAGCCACTCCGCGCCGATCAGCGCCTTGGAGAACGGGTTGAAGACCGAGTGCAGGGTAATCGGCTGGGTCGCCTCCTGCTGGATGTAGAGCTCCATGTGGTCCTGGAGATTCTGGCCGACGCCGCGCCTGTCGGCGACGACTGCTATGCCGTGCTTCTTGAGATGCTCGGCCGGTCCGATGCCCGACAGCATCAGCAGTTTCGGCGAGTTGATGGAGGAGGCGGCGACGATCACCTCACGTCGTGCCTTAACGACCTGAATCTTCCTGCGAGTCTCGATCTCGACGCCGGTGGCACGTTGGTTCTCGATCACCACGCGCCGGGCGAAGCCATTGACGATACGGACATTTCCGCGTTTCAGCGCCGGCCTGAGATAGGCATTGGCGACCGACCAGCGGCGCCCGCCATGGATGGTCTGCTCCATCGCGCCAAAGCCTTCCTGCTTGGCGCCATTATAGTCTTCGGTCAGCTCGAAACCGGCCTGACGGCCGGCCTCGACGAAGGCCTGGTAGAGCGGGTTCTTGCGCGGCCCACGCTGCACGTTGAGCGGACCCGAGGTGCCGCGCCAGCCTTCCTCGCCGCCATTCGAATGCTCCATGCGCTTGAAGTAGGGCAGCACGTCGGCATAGCCCCAGCCGGTGGCGCCCTGTTCTGCCCAGTGATCGAAGTCGTGGGCATGGCCGCGGACATAGACCATGCCGTTGATCGAGGACGAGCCGCCGAGAACCTTTCCGCGTGGGGTGGCGAGAACGCGGCCGCCGAGATGCGGCTCCGGCTCGCTGGCAAAGCCCCAATCGTAGCGGCTCATATTGAGCGGGATCGACAGTGCCGACGGCATCTGGATCAGCGGGCCGAAATCGGTGCCGCCATATTCGATGACGATGACGGAGTGCTTGCCGTCTTCCGACAGGCGATAGGCCATGGCCGAGCCGGCCGAGCCGGAGCCGACGATTACGTAATCTGCTTCAAGCATTGTTCACATGGACCAAAAAATCGGCGAGCGAGACGTTGCCGCCGGTTGCGACGACGAGCACGGTCTTGCCGGTCACGTCGACCTTTCCTCCCAGAAGTGCCGCCAGCGACGAGGCGCCCGACGGCTCGAGCACGAGTTTCAGCCGCTCGAAGGCCGTGGTCATCGCGCGGCGGACAGAGGCATCGTCGACGGTCAGCGCGCGAACATTGGTGGTCGTGATGGCGGCAAAGGGCGCTTCGCCCGGCCGGCGCGCCATCAGGCCGTCGCAGATCGATTTCTCCGCCAGCGGCACGGCGGAAAGCACGCCATTGGCGAGCGATGCGCCCAGCCCGTTGAAGCCCTCGGGCTCCACGGCGAACACTTCGGTCGACGGTGAAAGGTGATGGAAGGCCAAAGCCACGCCGCCGATCAGCCCGCCGCCGCCGACGGGGCAGAGCACGATGTCGGCGACCACACCCTTTGCTGCCAGTTGGTCGAGCGCTTCGAGGCCGGCGCCGGCCTGGCCGGCGACGATCTCGGGATCGTCGAACGGGTGAAGCAGGACGAGCCCTTCCGTCTCGGAGATTTCGCGTGCCCTGGCGGCAGCGACCTCTTCGCGGGCGCGGTCGCCATGGTCGGTCAGGACCACGCGTGCGCCATAGGCCTTGGTCGCCTCGCGTTTGGCGGCGGGAGCGTCGATGGGCATGACGATGGTGACGGGTATGCCGAGCGACTGGCCGGCCGCGGCAAGGCCCTGGGCGAAATTGCCGGAGGAGAAGGCGACAACGCCGCGTCCGGCTTCTTCAGGTGAAAGCTGCTTCAGCCGCCAATAGGCGCCGCGCGCCTTGAACGAACCGGACCATTGCAGCGACTCCGCCTTGACGAAGACACGCGCAGCACCAGTCTCACGGGCAAGGACGGCGGATTCGAGCAGCGGCGTCAACTGCGTCGCCTGCGACGTCTCGGCATAGGCTTCTCGCAGCCGGTCGAGACCTGGAACTTCGGTGCTCATCATTCACCCCTCGGGAAACGCTTGCTCTCTTCGAGCACGTTGAGGTCCATGTGATTGCGCATGTAGCGCTCCGACGCTTTCTGCAGCGGCTGGAAATCCCATGGGTAGTAGGCGCCGTTGCGCAGCGCGGGATAGATCACCCAGCGCCGCGCCTGGCTCTCGCGCACGGCGGCGTCGAAGCCCGCCATGTCCCAGCGGGCTCGGACTTTTGCCATGAAGTCGGTGACCAGATCGGCATAAGCGGGGTCAACTGCGAGGTTGCGCAGTTCGCTGGCGTCCGATTCCAGATCAAACAGCTGCGGCGGGTCGATCTCGCAGTGGACGAACTTGAAGCGGCCGTCGCGGATGGCGACCAGCGGCGCATAGGAGCCTTCGGCGGCGTATTCCATGAGCACCGGCGCGTTGCGCTGTTCGCCGCGCGCCAATGGCAGCAAAGACTGCCCGTCGGTCCAGGGCGCGATGGCGGAGAGGTCGATGCCGGCGAGGTCGCACAGCGTCGGCAGCACGTCGAGATTGGAGGTCGGTTCGGCGATCAGGCCCGCCGGCAGGCCCTTGCCCGCGACCATCAGGGGGACACGCGCCGAGCCTTCGTAGAAGCACATCTTGAACCACAGGCCGCGCTCTCCGAGCATGTCGCCATGGTCGGAGCAGAACAGGATGACGGTGTCGTCGAGCATGCGCGTGCGTTCGAGCACCGACAGCAGCTCGCCGACCTTGTCGTCGATATAGGAGATGTTGGCGAAATAGCCGCGACGCGAGCGGCGCACCTGCTCCGGCGTGATGTCGAAGCTGGCATAGTCGCTGGCGAGGTAGAGGCGCTGCGAATGCGGGTCCTGCAGGTCCTCGGGGATGAAGCCGACCTCGGGGTCGAGGGCGGGGCAGTCCTCATAGAGGTCCCAATACTGGCGGCGCGCGACATAGGGGTCGTGTGGATGGGTGAAGGAGACGGTGAGGCACCAGGGACGGCGCTCGGCCTGATCGGAGACGCGGGCGAAATCGTAAAGCTTCTGGGCAGCCAGGAAAGCGACCTCGTCGTCATACTCCATCTGGTTGGAAATTTCGGCAGTGCCCGCGCCGGTGACCGAGCCGAGATTGTGGTACCACCAGTCGATGCGTTCGCCCGGCTTGCGATAGTCCGGCGTCCAGCCGAAATCGGCCGGATAGATGTCGGTCGTCAGCCGCTCCTCGAAACCGTGCATCTGGTCCGGGCCGACGAAATGCATCTTGCCCGACAGCACGGTGTGGTAGCCGGCACCGCGCAGGTGATGCGCAAAGGTCGGGACCGACGAGGTGAATTCGGCGGCGTTGTCATAGACGCCGGTGCGCGATGGCAACTGCCCGGACATGAAGGCGGCGCGGCCCGGCGCGCAGAGCGGCGAGGCGGTGTAGTTGTTGCGGAAACGTGCCGAGCGCGCAGCGAGCGCCTTGAGATGCGGGGTGTGCAGGAAGTCGGCTGGACCGTCGGGGAAGAACGTCCCGGCCAACTGGTCGACCATGACGATGAGGATGTTGGGCTGACTGGTCTTCATGCGTTGCCCGCCTGCGAGAGCTTGGTTTCGAGGTAGTCCTCGACCAGTGCAATGGCCGAGGCGGCATTGGGAATTCCCTCCCGCAACGCCCGGCGAATGTAGAGACCGTCGATCAGCGCCGCTGTCGCCTCGGCGACGCGCTCAGCCTCATGGCGTTGCAGGAGCCGGGTCAGGCCACTCATCAGATTCGAATGCAGGCGATGGGCGTAGACACGCAGCAGCCGGCGCAGCGCCGGCGATTTCTGCGCCTCGACATAGAAGGCAAGCCAGGCGGCGATCGTCTCCGACCGGAACTGCTTGTCGGAGAAGTTGACCGCGATGACGGCGGAGACGCGGGCGCGCGCGGTTTCCGCCTGTCGAAGTGCGGCGGTCGTGTCGATCAGCAGTTCGGACAGAAGGTGCCGCATGGTCGCGGCAAGCAGTTCGTCCTTGGCGCCGAAATAGTGATGGGCAAGCGCGGAGGAGACGCCGGCGCGTCCGGCGATCTCCGACATGGTCACGTCCAGGTTGCCGCGCTCGCCGATCGCCGAGATCGTCGCGTCGATCAGCGCCTTGCGGCGCAGCGGCTCCATTCCGACTTTGGGCATGCGGGATCCTCCAGTGGCCAAAGTATTTTTAATTGACTCGTCAATCAATAAAAATCACGGCGCATGTCGTCTCGAATGCGTCATGGAACCCCCATCTGGACCATTGAATGTTGTCGAAAACTGTTCATATTTGAACGGAATTGAAGGGCGTTGGAATCGCCCGCCAAATGGCGCAACATACCAATGACGATGGAGACGAAGATGACCGCATGCATCGTGGGCTGGGCGCATTCGCGTTTCGGCAAGCTGGAAGGCGAGACGCTGGAAAGCCTGATCACGCAGGTTGCCACCGAGGCGCTGGCGCACGCGGGCGTCGGGCCGGAAGATGTCGACGAGATCGTGCTCGGCCATTTCAATGCCGGCTTCTCCGCCCAGGATTTCACCGCGAGCCTTGTGCTGCAGGCCGACGACCGCCTGCGTTTCAAGCCGGCGACGCGTGTCGAAAATGCCTGCGCCACCGGCTCTGCCGCCGTGCGCCAGGGCATCCGTGCCGTCAATGCCGGCCAGCGCATCGTGCTGGTGGTCGGCGCCGAACAGATGACCACGACGCCGGGCCCCGAGATCGGCAAGAACCTGTTGCGCGCCTCCTATTTGCCCGAGGATGGCGACACCCCGGCAGGTTTTGCCGGCGTCTTCGGCAAGATCGCCCAGGCCTATTTCCAGCGGTACGGCGACCAGTCGGACGCGCTGGCGATGATCGCCGCCAAGAACCACAAGAACGGCGTCGAAAACCCGTACGCCCAGATGCGCAAGGATTTCGGCTTCGACTTCTGCCGCCAGGAGAGCGAGAAGAACCCCTTTGTCGCCGGCCCGCTGAAGCGCACCGACTGTTCGCTGGTCTCCGACGGGGCGGCGGCGCTGGTGTTGACCGACGCCACGACGGCGTTGGGGATGAAGCGTGCGATTGCCTTCCGCGCCAACGAGCATGTGCAGGACTTCCTGCCGATGTCGAAGCGCGACATCCTGCAGTTCGAAGGCTGCGAGCTGGCCTGGAACCAGGCGCTGAAGCAGGCTGGCGTTTCGCTCGACGATCTGTCCTTCGTCGAGACGCATGACTGCTTCACCATCGCCGAGCTGATCGAATATGAGGCGATGGGGCTTGCGCCGCGCGGCGAGGGTGCCCGCGTCGTCATGGAAGGCATCACCGCTAGGGATGGCCGCCTGCCGGTCAATCCCTCGGGTGGTCTCAAGGCGAAGGGCCATCCGATCGGCGCGACCGGCGTGTCGATGCATGTCTTGACCGCGATGCAGCTTGCCGGCGAGGCCGGCGGCATCCAGGTCAAGGACGCCAGGCTCGGCGGCATCTTCAACATGGGCGGTGCCGCGGTCGCCAACTACGTGTCGATCCTGGACCGCATCAGATGAGGCATTCGGCCGTCGTCATCGGCGGTGCGTCGGGCATCGGCCTTGCCGTGGCCGAGCGCCTGGTATCAGATGGATGGCCGGTGGCAATGATCGATGGCGATGCGGCAGCCCTTGCCGCTGCCGCAGACGCAATCGACAATGACGATGTCCTCTTTATCGAGGCCGACCCGACAGACGAGGACAATGTCGCCGAAGCGTTCGACCAGGTGGTCGACAGCCTTGGTCTCATTGGCGGACTGGTGGCGGTGGCCGGCTTCGACCGGCATGCAAGTGCCGAAGACACCAGTGCTGAAATGCTGCGCGAAGCGCTCGACGTCAATCTGGTCGGGCCGTTCATCGCCGCCCATGCCGCGCTCGAGCGGATGGGGGCGTCCCTGTCCATCGTCAATGTCGGTTCGGTCGCCGGCCTGCGCGCGCATCGCGGCAGGCTCGCCGTCGCCGCCTCGCAGGCCGGGCTGAAGCTGATGGCCGAGGTGCTGGCGCTGGAGGTCGGCAATCGTGGCGTTCGTGTCAACGCCGTCGCAGCCGGGCCGACCGAGATCGAAGCGGATGGCAATGGCAGCGGGATCGCGCCGCGGCTGATGCCGCAGGGCCGTTATGCCGAGCCCGAGGAGATCGCCGCCGCGGTTGCCTTCCTGCTGTCGCCGGAAGCAAGTTATGTCAACGGTCATACGCTCGCAGTGGATGGCGGATTCCTCGCCGCCGCGCTATCGGGTGACAAAGCATGATGCTGCACGGCTAGTCGGGCAGGCGTCACGCCCGGCAAAAATCGTCCGCTAGCGCATGAAGGCACGTTGAAAATGGCAAATCCGGTTCTTGTCGAGGTGCTGCGCGGCGACCTCGTTGAAAGCGTGCATCGTGGTGCGGTGGTCGTCGTCGACGGCGACGGCAAGCAGGTCTGGGCCATGGGCGATGCGCAGCAACAGGTCTTCCCGCGCTCGGCGGTCAAGGCGATCCAAGCGCTGCCTTTCGTCGAAAGCGGCACGGCCGATGCATATGGCTTCGGCGATCGTGAACTGGCGCTGGCCTGTTCCTCGCATTCCGGCGAGGTCGCCCATGCCGAACTCGCCAATGCCATGCTGGCCAGGGCCGGCCTCGACGTCGACGCGCTCGAATGCGGCGCGCATTGGCCGTCCAATCACGGCGCCACCATCGCGCTGGCACGCAGCGGCGCCTCGCCAAGTGCGCTGCACAACAATTGCTCGGGCAAGCATTCCGCCTTCGTCTGCACCTGCCGCCATCTCGGCATCGCGCATCAGGGTTATGTCAGGCCCGAGCATCGTTTCCAGGAGATGGTTCGCGAGACGATGGAAGCGGTAACAGGGGCCCGGCACGACGAGGCCAATCGCGGCATTGACGGCTGTTCGATCCCGACCTTTGCCGTGCCGCTGCAAAACCTTGCCTTGGGGTTCGCGCGCATGGTCACCGGCAATGGTCTCGGCGCGGAACGGGCAGTGGCTGCACGCCGATTGATGTCGGCCTGTATGAGCGAACCTTTTCTGGTCGCTGGAACCGACAGGGCCGATACGGAGTTGATGCAGACTGCACCCGGACGGATCTTCGTCAAGGTCGGCGCCGAAGGCGTGTTTTGCGCGGCCGTGCCCGAACTTGGGCTCGGCATTGCGTTGAAATGCGACGACGGCGCCGGCAGGGCGGCCGAGGTCATGATCGCGGCGGCCCTGGCCAGGCTTCTGGCCGTTGACGAAGCGCTGTCCGGCACCATGAAAAAGGCTGCCAATCCTGTGCTCAAGAACTGGAACGGCATTCAAGTTGCGTCACTTCGGCCCAGCGCTGCATTCGGCTGAGGACGCAATGGGCGGGTCAGCCTGGCTGGCTTGTTATCCATGCAGCGAACACCTAGGTTCGGTTGATGAGCAGAGCTTTTACCCGCGAAGACGATAGCGAAAACGTAATCGCCGACATCGGCGAGCGGCCGGTCAGCACGTCGCGAAACCTGGTCACAGAGCAAGGCCTCGCCCATATCGAAGCCCAGCTCGCCAGCCTGCGTGAAGATCTGGCCAAGGCCGAGGCCGATGCCGACCGCGAGCGCATTGCGACCGTGTCGCGCGACCTGCGCTATTGGCAGTCGCGCCGCGAGACGGCAGAGGTGTCCATTCCCGAACCTGACAGCACGGTCGTTCGCTTCGGAATGAAGGTTGTCATCGAGGATGACAAGGGCAAGCGCAACGTCTGGCAGATCGTCGGCGAAGACGAGGCTGACGCCGCCAAGGGTCGCATCTCGCATGCCTCGCCGATGGCAGTCGCACTGTTCGGCAAATCCGTTGGCGACCTCGCCTCGGTCAACGGCCATGAATGGGAAATCGTCGAACTGGGCAGCTAGGTTTCGACCGGAACCGTATGGTCGCGGAAGAAGGCAGCCGCACCGGCTTCATCGATTTCGCCGGCTGCGACGCCCATGACAAACAAGTAGAGCGCACCGTCGTCAGCCGTCAGCTCATAGCCATTTACCGCCAGAAACGTGCCTGCGGCGACGATTGCGGTTCGTTTGTTGCCGTCAACAAAGGCGTGATTTCGTGCGAGCCCGAACAGATACGCAGCCGCCATTTCCGCGACGGTTGGATGATCATAGGCCGCCTTGTTCTCTGCGCGGGCAAGTGCTGATTCCAGCGCGTTCTCGTCGCGAAGCCCTTGCGCTCCGCCATGACGACGGAGTTGCTCGGCATGCATGGCCTCGACCACGCGCCTGCTGAGAAATTGGGTCATTCGGCGAGCTTCTGCAGCGCCACCTTGTATTTGTCCATGAACTTGCCGGCCGCTTCCATCTGGCGCTCGAAAGCGTCGTCAGTGGGCTTGAGCGTCAGGCCACCATTGGATTCGATTACCTCAAGCGTGTCTCCTGCCTTGAGGTTGAGCCGCTCCAATACTTCCTTCGGCAGGATCACGCCTTCCGAGTTTCCGATCTTGCGCACCGTCACATTCATGGCCAAGTCTCCATGTTATAACTTATGTATAACATGCCGACTCTCCGGGACCAAGCCCCCGGCTGGAACCAACCCATTGTCGCTTGCGTAGACCGCCACTATACCTTGCGGGTGGCCGCCGATGCGGTCGGAAAATAGCATTGCCGGAGACAACGCCCATGGCGCAGGACGACAGCATTTTCATTGGTGCCAGCCGCAAGCCGGACAATAGCTATCAACGACCCGAAGAATTGCTGTTGAAATACGGCAATCGCCACGGCCTGGTTACAGGCGCGACCGGCACCGGCAAGACGGTGACGCTGCAGATACTGGCCGAGGGCTTCTCGAATGCCGGCGTTCCGGTGTTCTGCGCCGACATCAAGGGTGACCTGTCGGGCATCTCGATGATCGGCGAGGCCAAGGATTTTCTCACTGCCCGCGCCGAGGCGATCAAGCTCGACCCATATGAATTCCAGGAATTCCCTGTCATCTTCTGGGACCTGTTCGGCGAACAGGGGCATCCCATCCGCGCGACCATTTCCGAAATGGGCCCGCTGCTTTTGTCGCGGCTGATGAACCTGACGGAGGCGCAGGAAGGCGTGCTCAACATCGCTTTCCGCATTGCCGACGAGGAAGGCCTGCTGCTGCTCGACATGAAGGACCTGCAGTCGCTCTTGGCCAACATCGCCGATCGCGCCGACGAAATCGGTACCCGCTACGGCAATATCACCAAACCTTCGGTCGGCGCGATCCAGCGGTCGCTGCTGGTGCTCGAGCAGCAGGGCGGCAACCACTTCTTCGGCGAGCCGGCGCTGAAGATCGCCGACATCATGCGCACGACGCGCGACGGCCGCGGCGCGATCAACGTGCTGGCCGCCGACAAGCTGATGATGAACCCCAGGCTTTATGCCACCTTCCTGCTCTGGCTGCTGTCGGAGCTGTTCGAGGTGCTGCCCGAGGTCGGCGATCCCGACAAGCCGAAGCTGGTGTTCTTCTTCGACGAAGCCCACCTTCTGTTCGATGAGGCACCCAAGATCGTCGTCGACCGGGTCGAGCAGGTCGTGCGCCTGATCCGCTCCAAGGGCGTCGGCGTCTATTTCGTCACCCAGAACCCGCTCGACGTCCCCGAAACCGTGCTCGCCCAGCTCGGCAACCGTGTCCAGCATGCGCTGCGCGCCTACACGCCGCGCGAGCAGAAGGCGGTAAAGACCGCTGCCGATACCTTCCGTCCGAACCCCGACTTCAACTGCGCCACCGCCATCACCCAGCTCGGCACCGGCGAGGCGTTGGTCTCGACGCTCGAGGCCAAGGGTGTGCCGTCCATGGTGCAGCGGACGCTGATCCGGCCGCCGGCATCGCGGCTCGGGCCGATCACGCCGCAAGAGCGCCAGAAGCTGATCAACGAAAGCCCTGTCGCCGGGCAGTACGACCAGACGGTCGACCGCGAATCGGCCTTCGAGATGCTGCAGAAGAAAGCGCTCGAGGCGCAAAAGGCCCAGGAGCAGGCGCAGCAGCAGGCGAATACCGGCGGCGGCAGCGGCTGGACCATTCCGGGCTTTGGCAATGATGCGCCGGCGCCCAGTGGTCGCAACACCGGCACTGCGCCCAGGCCGCGAACCTCGAACCGGCAGACGGTGACGGAAGCTGCGCTGAAGTCGGTCGTGCGCTCCGTCGGCTCGTCGGTCGGCCGTGCGCTGGTGCGCGGCATTCTGGGCAGCCTGAAGAAGGGCTTTTGAAACACCCTGAGGCTCCAAAGAAAAACGGCGCGTCGATGACGCGCCGTTTTTCGTTGATGGGCCGCCCTGGGCTGGTCAGGCCATGCCGAGGCCGTTGGTGACCAGGATCGGCGTCTTGGACGGCACGCGGTCGTAGAGATCGATGATGTCCTGGTTCATCAGGCGCACGCAGCCCGACGACACCGACTTGCCGATCGTCCACCATTCCGGCGAACCATGGACGCGGTAGAGCGTGTCTTCGTTGTTCTGGAAGATGTAGAGCGCACGGGCGCCGAGAGGGTTGTTGAGCCCCGGGGCCATGCCGCCATTGCGGACGCTGTACTTCTCGAGTTCCGGCTGGCGGCCGATCATGTCGTCCGGCGGCGTCCACTTCGGCCACTTGCGCTTCCACTGGATGACGGCGCGGCCCTGCCAGGCAAAGCCGGCGCGGCCCAGACCGACGCCGTAGCGGATCGCCTGGCCGTTTTCGCGCACGAGATAGAGGAAGTGGGTCGAGGTATCGACGACCAGCGTGCCGGGACGTTCGCCGGTCGGATCGGCGACGATCTGGCGAAGGAACTGGGGCTTCACCTTTTTGACCGGAATGCCGGGAACCTCATAGCCCTCGTCGCTGACCGGGCCATACATGTTGACGTAGTCGCCGAAGGCCGGATCGATGGTCGGCGTCGGCGGGACGATCTGAGGCGCTTGCACGAACTGGCCGCCGCCGCTGACGGTCGAGCAGGCCGAAAGCGCTGCCGTGGCAGCACCTGCGGCCGCCAGATTGAGAAAGCCGCGCCTCGTCAGAGGGCGGGATGAATCATGTGATATGGGCATGGCTGCGATCTAGGAGTCCAGTTCGAAAGAAATGGTGAATTCAAGGAAACGGTCGCGTTCCCTTAACGCTCACGGAGATAGGCAGGTCAAAATCAGACCTTAGGGTGGACAAAGCATGGCAACGATGTGACGCGCCAATCACTGTTGCGTTATGGCAACATGCCTGACCTATGGTTAGCTAACCAATTGTAACTAAACCTTCCAGCGACGGCAGGATCAGGGATGGCGGGAAGTCGCGGTACTCGTCCGGCTGGTCGGCGCGGTTGATCCAGACGGTGCGGCAGCCGAATTTGGCGGCACCCGCAATGTCCCATCGATTGGACGACTGGAACGATATCGCTTCGGGATAGAGGCGCCAGCTGCTGGCCACCAGATCATACACCGACTGGTCCGTCTTGAAGCGGCGCACACTGTCGACGGAGAAGATCTCGTCCAGGATGAGGTCGAGCCCGGCAGAACGGGTGGCTGCCTCGAGCATGGCGGGCGAACCATTGGACAGGATCGCCAGCCTGGCGCCATTGTCCTTCAGATTGCGCAGGACGGCAGGGACCTCCGGATAGCAATCGAGCCGCCAATAGGCGTCGAGCAGCTTGCTGCGCATGGCCGGATCGACGGAGGGCACCTTGCGGAAGGCGAAGTCGAGCGCCTGTTCGGTGAGCTGCCAGAAGTCGAGATAGGCGCCCATCAGGGTGCGGACCCAGGAATATTCGAGCTGCTTGGCCCGCCAGATCTCGGACAGCAGCTGGCCGTCCGGGCCGATGTCGGCGGCATGGCGGCGAACGGCGGCGTGCACGTCGAACAGCGTGCCATAGGCGTCGAATATGTAGGCGGCGTGGCGCATGCTTTGGTTTTCCAACGGCTTGGCGGCGAGCGCAAGCACAACTATCGGCTGGCTCCAACATTTAGGCCTGCTGCCGGTTGACGGGGCCGGCCAAAGCCTTTTCGATGCCCGACACCAACAAGATGCGACGGGAAAAGACCATGACGCTCGCTGCGGCTGCACAATCCACGACCTGGACCTATGTCGATGGCGATTGGCACGAGGGCAATGTCGCGCTCATCGGCCCGCGCAGCCACGCCATGTGGCTTGGGTCCAGCGTCTTCGACGGCGGCCGCTGGTTCGAGGGCGTGGCGCCCGATCTTGAAGCGCATTCGCGGCGGGTCAACTCCTCGGCGATCGCGCTCGGTCTGAAGCCGACGATGAGCCCGGAGCAGATCGTCGGGCTGACCTGGGATGGGCTCAAGAAATTCGACGGCAAGACGGCGGTTTACATCAGGCCGATGTATTGGGCCGAGCATGGCGGCTACATGGGTGTCCCGGCGGACCCGTCTTCGACGCGGTTCTGCCTCTGCCTCTACGAATCACCGATGCTGCCGCCGACCGGATTTTCGATCGGCCTGTCGCCGTTTCGCCGGCCTAGCATGGAAACGATGCCGACCAACGCCAAGGCCGGCTGCCTTTATCCGAACAACGGCCGCGCCATCCTCGATGCCAAGATGCGCGGTTTCGACAATGCGCTGGTGCTCGACATGCTGGGTAACGTCGCCGAGACCGGATCGTCGAACATCTTCCTGGTCAAGAACGGCCAGGTGTTCACCCCGGCGCCGAATGGAACTTTCTTGTCCGGAATCACCCGCAGCCGGACAATGTCGTTGCTTGCCGAGAGCGGCCACACCGTTATCGAGAAGACGCTTTCGGTGCGCGAATTCCTCGAAGCCGACGAGATTTTCTCGACCGGAAACCATTCCAAGGTCGTTCCGGTGACGCGCATCGAAGACCGAAATCTGCAGCCGGGACCGGTAGCAAAAAAGTCTCGCGAGCTATATTGGGAGTGGGCTCACTCTACCGGCAAGGCCTGAGTGCAGCGAAGAAAAAACAGTGCCTCTCATCTGTTTCCAAGATGACGACGACCTATCTGTAGACGGCATAGTCATGCCGCGAAATTGCCAGCAAGGGAGTATGATCCATGGCTTTTGAATTGCCCGAATTGCCCTACGACTACGAGGCGCTGCAGCCCTTCATGTCGAAGGAGACGCTCGAGTACCATCACGACAAGCACCACAAGGCCTATGTCGACAACGGCAACAAGCTGGCTGCCGAAGCGGGCATGGACAAGCTGTCGCTGGAAGAGGTGGTGAAGCAGTCGTTCGGCAAGAACGCCGGCCTGTTCAACAACGCCGCCCAGCACTACAACCACGTCCACTTCTGGAAGTGGATGAAGAAGGGCGGCGGCGGCAACAAGCTGCCGGGCGCACTGCAGAAGGCTGTCGATGCCGATCTCGGCGGTTACGACAAGTTCAAGGCCGACTTCATCGCTGCCGGCACCACGCAGTTCGGCTCGGGCTGGGCCTGGCTGTCGGTCAAGGATGGCAAGCTCGCCATCTCCAAGACCCCGAACGGCGAGAACCCGCTGGTTCACGGCGCGACCCCGATCCTCGGCGTCGACGTCTGGGAGCACTCCTACTACATCGACTATCGCAATGCCCGTCCGAAGTATCTCGAGGCATTCGTCGACAGCCTGATCAACTGGGACTACGTGCTCGAGCTCTACGAAAAGGCCTGAGCCGCAGACCCGCCCGGTCGCATCCCCTGATGTGACCGGTGACCGGCCGACGCATCTGAAACCCCGGCAACCGCCGGGGTTTTTGCGTTTGGGTGGAAATGTTCGAAAAACTCTAACAGTCACGGAAGCGTGAAGAGAATTTCAGGACGAATTCGGCCAGTTTCGCCGTTGGCCCTAGGCAGCTGTTGCAACCGAGAGAGGACCTGATGAAAAAGATTGTGTTTGCCGTCGCAGCGCTCGCGCTCGCCACCACCGCAGCATTCGCCGATGTGATTGCTGACCGCCAGGCAGTGATGAAGGAAAATGCGAAGCAAGTCGGCACACTGGTTAAGATGGTGAAGGGCGAGGCGCCGTTCGATGCGGCGGCTGTCGTCGCCGCCCTGACCGCGCTCAACGACAACGTCCAGAAGATCGACGTGGCAGCGTCGTTCCCCGCCGGCAGCGACAAGGGCGACACCACCGCCTCGCCGAAGATCTGGGAAGACCTGGCCGGCTTCCAGGCCCAGGTCGACAAGTTCAAGGAAGTCACTGCCGCCGCAGTCGCCAGCCCGGCTGCGGATCTGGATGCGTTGAAGGCGCAGGTCGGCACCATCGGCCAGACCTGCGGCACCTGCCACGAGGCGTTCCGCGTGAAGAAGGGCTGACCCCTCGCGGATGGCTGTTTTCAGGAAAATCGCAGTTGCGGCTCTGGCGCTTGGCGGCGCCGGGGCCGCAATTTTCTGGTGGCTGACGGTGCCGGAGAGGCTGGCGCCTGACATGTTGGCTGCGTTGGGAACCGGCGACACCGGCCGCGGCCAGCGCATATTCGACGCCGGCGGTTGCGCCTCGTGTCACGCCAGGCCGAAATCCGAAGGCGACGCGCGGCTGCAGCTCGCCGGCGGCGTCGAGCTCAAGACGCAGTTCGGCACCTTCGTCGCGCCGAACATTTCTTCCGATCCCAATGACGGCATCGGCGCATGGTCGCTCGAAGATTTCGCCAATGCGATGCTGAAAGGCGTGTCGCGCGAGGGCCAGCATCTCTACCCGGCATTTCCCTATGCCTCCTACGCCCGCATGAAGCCGGCTGACGTCGCCGACCTTTACGCCTTCCTGAAGACGCTGCCGGCGGTTGAGGGCAGGGCGCCCGATCACGAACTTGGCTTCCCCTTCAACATACGGCGCGGGCTGGGACTGTGGAAACAGCTCTATCTCAGCGATCAGCCGGTGGTCGCCTTTGCCGAGGGCACGCCCGACAAGGTGCTGCATGGGCGTGACCTGGTAGAGGGTGCCGGCCATTGCGGCGAATGCCACACGCCGCGCAGCCTTGCCGGCGGCACCGAAAAGGGCCAGTGGCTGGCCGGCGCCAGGGCAGCCGAAGGCGACGGCGTCGTGCCCAACATCACGCCCGAAGGCAAGGACATCAGCGGCTGGTCCGAAGCCGATATCGCCGGCTATCTCGAAACCGGCTTCACGCCGGAGTTCGATTCCGTGGGCGGCACCATGGTCGAGGTGCAGAAGAACATGGCGAGACTGACTGCCGCCGACCGGGAGGCGATCGCCGCCTATCTCAAGGCGATCCCGCCACAGGCCAACGGTTACCCGGCGCAGCAGCCGAAGCCCGCGGGTTGAGCCCCACCGGCGGCCAGAGGCCGCCGGTCTCTCCATCGCGATGTCAGGCGCGCCCGGCCACCTTCAGAGCGAAAGCGTAGTTGAAGGCGACTTCCTCGAGCCTGGAGAAGCGGCCGGAGGCGCCGGCATGGCCCGAATCCATGTTGATCTTGAACAGCACCGGGCTGTTGCCCGACTTGCGCTCGCGCAGCCGTGCCGCCCATTTGGCCGGCTCCCAATAGGTGACGCGCGGATCGGTCAGGCCGGCCACCGCCAGGATCGGCGGATAGTCGACCTCAGCGACATTGTCGTAGGGCGAGTAGGCGGCGATGGTCTTGTAGTCCGCTTCCGAGGCGATCGGATTGCCCCATTCGGGCCATTCCGGCGGCGTCAGCGGCAAGGTGTCGTCGAGCATGGTGGTCAGCACGTCGACGAAGGGCACTTCGGCGATGATGCCGGCAAAGGCCTCGGGCGCCATGTTGGCCACCGCTCCCATCAGCATGCCGCCGGCCGAGCCGCCTTGCGCGACGATGCGCTCATGCGCGGTGTAGCGCTCGGCGACGAGATGGTGGGCTGAGGCGATGAAGTCGGTGAAGGTGTTGACCTTGGTCGCGCGCTTGCCGTCCTCGTACCAGGCATAACCCTTGTCCTTGCCGCCGCGGATATGGGCGATGGCATAGACGAAGCCGCGGTCGACCAGCGACAGACAGTTGGTGTTGAACGAAGCCGGAATGGTCATGCCGTAGGAGCCGTAGCCATAGAGCAGGCAGGGTGCTGTTCCGTCGAGTGGCGTGTCGCGGTGATGGATCAGCGAGATCGGCACCAGTTCGCCATCCGGCGCCGGAGCCATCAGGCGGCGCGTGACATAGTCCTCGATGTTGTGGCCCGACGGCACTTCCTGCGTCTTGAGCAGGGTTCGTTCGCGTGTCCGCATGTTGTAGTCGAACAGCTGCGACGGGGTGGTCATCGACGAATAGGAAAAGCGCATGGTGTCGGTGTCGTATTCGTAGGAACCCGACAGCCCGAGCGAGAACGCCTCTTCGGGGAAGGAGATCAGGTGCTCGGCACCCGTGGCGCGCTCATGGACGACGATGCGGGGCAGGCCCTCCTTGCGCTCGAGGCGGACCATGAAGTCCTTGAAGCCGACCACCGACAGGATGAGGCGGCCAGGTTCATGGGCGACCAGCTCCTTCCAGTTGCTTCGCGCCGGATCGCTGACCGGCGCCGTCATGATCTTGAAGTCCTTGGCGCCATCGGCGTTGGTCAGCACGAAGAAGATGTCGCCGCCTTCTTCGAGGTCGTATTGCAGGCCGATCTCGCGCGCTGCCACAAGTTTTGGCGCCGCCAGCGGATCGGTCGCCGGAAACAGGCGGTACTCCGATGTCTCATGGTCGCTGATGGAGATCATGATCCATTCGTTGGAGCGCGTGCCGCCGACATTCATGAAGAAGCCGGGGTCGGTTTCCTCATAGACCAGCCGGTCCGCTGCGGCGTCCGTGCCGAGCCCATGGTAGAACACCTTTGACGGCCGGTGGTTGGGATCGAGGCGGGTGTAGAAGAAGCCGGTATTCGCCGCGTCCCATGTGCCCGAACCGCCGGTGTCGCCGACCACGTCGTCAAGTTCCGCGCCGCTGCCGATGTCACGCACGCGCAGCGTGTAGAATTCCGACCCCTTGTCGTCGAAGGCCCAGATCAGGCGCTTGTGGTCCGACGAGTGGTCGATGCCGCCGAGGCGGAAATAGGCGTGGCCGTCGGCTTCCTTGTCGCCGTCGAGGATGATCTCTTCCGGACCGCCTTCGCTCGGAATGCGGAAGTAGCGCGGCTGCTCGCCGCCCTTCTTGAACGAGGAGCCATAAGCGAAAGGGCCATCCTTCATCGGCACCGAGGAATCGTCTTCCTTGATGCGGCCCTTCATCTCGGCAAACAGCGCCTTCCTGAGCTCGACGGTGTCGGCCATCAGTTCGGCCTGATAGGTGTTTTCCGCCTCGAGATGGCTGCGGATATCGGCATCGAGCACGCTCGGGTCGCGGAACACCTCCTGCCAGTTGTCGGCGCGCAGCCAGGCATATTCGTCGACGCGCGTGATGCCGTGGCGCGTGTCGGAGACGGGGCGCTTGTCGGTCACGGGCGCGGCGATGTCGGCGAAGATCTTGGGTCGGGTCATTAGGTCTCGCGTGGGTGCTGAATCTTGAATGCCGAATGAACACGTCGATCAGGTCGGGTTCAAGGGCGGAGTTGCAGTGTGGCGGCAACGTATATGTGACCGGCCATGCCGAAGGAGAAGACCAGATGTTCAAGAAGACAGCCGCAGCAGTTGCCATTGCCTCGACAGTCGCCGTTTTCGCGGCCGAATCCCATGCCGCTGCCTTTTCCGCCTGGGAAGTTGCCAGGGTGCCGTGGGGCGATACGCTCAACATCCGCAAGTTCCCGTCGAACGGCTCGCAGAAGCAGGCGGCCTATCCCAACGGCAAGGTGCTGCAGATGACCGGCCGTTGCACCGGCGGGGTCGATCTGCGCGACATCAGCCGTCTGCCCGTGTGGAAGCAGGAGCAGCGGGTCCGCTACAGCTGGTGCCAGGTCTGGCATGACCCCGCACAGAACGGCAACTACGTCACCGGCTGGGTCTATGGTCGCTACATCACCCCGTACTGACGCGTTTCCAGGCGACATTGCCGCAGCTGCCGCAACGGCGGAAAGCGGTTGTCGTTGACAAGGTCCGATTGCGCTTGCCCCTTGGCTGCCCGACGTCTATGCCCTCAGGTCAACAACGTGAGACACAAAGAGGGCCCGTCCGCTGACCTTCCTGATACTCATGCTGCCGTTTGCGGGAGCGTTGCTTGCACCTGCGCTCGTTCGCGTGATGAAACACAATGCCGGCTGGCTGCTGGCCGCCATTCCACTGGTCGTTTTTCTGCATCTTGCCGGCATGCTCGATGCGGTCAGCAAAGGCAGTTCGATTTCTGGTGGATTTGACTGGGCTCCGAGTCTCGGTCTTCGCTTCTCCTGGTTTCTCGATGGCCTGTCACTGACCTTTGCCCTGCTGATATCAGGCATCGGCACGCTGATCGTGATTTATGCCGGCGGCTATCTCAAAGGGCACCCGCATCAGGGCCGCTTTTTCTCGTTCATCCTGCTGTTCATGGGGGCGATGCTGGGACTTGTCGTCTCGGATTCGTTCCTGATGCTGTTCGTCTACTGGGAGCTGACGTCGATCACGTCGTTCCTTTTGATCGGCTTCGACCACGGGCGGGAAGCTTCGCGGCGCGCAGCACTGCAGGCGCTGCTGGTCACCGGCATTGGCGGGCTTTCCCTGTTGGCAGGTCTGCTGGTCATCGCCCAGGCAACCGGCATGAGCGAGCTCTCGTCGCTGCTCGGCTCCGGCGACGCCTTGCGCAACAGCCCGCTCTACCTTGCTGCCCTGTTGCTCGTGTTGGGCGGCGCTTTCACCAAATCGGCGCAGTTTCCGTTCCATTTCTGGCTGCCCAACGCCATGGAAGCGCCGACGCCCGTCTCGGCCTACCTGCATTCGGCGACCATGGTGAAAGCAGGCGTCTATCTGCTGATGCGCCTCAATCCCGTGATGGGCGACACTGCGGCCTGGGAGACGATCCTGCCAGTGTTCGGCGGCGCGACACTTGCGATTGGCACGTTGCTCGCTGTCAGGCAGACCGATCTCAAGCTGATGCTCGCCTACACCACGGTCTCCTCTCTCGGACTGCTGGTGATGCTGACAGGCCTTGGTTCCGACAAGGCGATCGAGGCGGCGGCGCTTTATCTGATCGCCCATTCGATGTTCAAGGGCGCGCTGTTCATGGTCGCCGGCCTGATCGACCATGAGGCGGGTACGCGCGACATCACCTGCCTGCGCGGCCTGCGCAAGGCCATGCCGATCACCTTCGCGGCAGCGATGCTTGCAGCACTCTCGATGGGCGGGCTGCCGCTGTTCTCAGGCTTTCTGGCCAAGGAACAGATTTATTATGCACTTGGTTCGCCGGAGGGCTGGCAGGCCGTGCTGCTCGTCATAGCCGTCTGCGGCAATGCGCTGATGTTTGCCATCGGATTTGCGGTGGCACTTCGGCCTTTCCTCGGCGATGCCTTGAGGACGCCGAAGGCGGCGCATGAAGGGCCGATATCGCTGTGGCTGGGGCCGGCTGTGCTCGGAGCCTTGGGACTGGCTGCGGCCGTTGCCGCGCCGATCACGCATCGGTTCCTGTCGTCGCCCGCGGCGAGCGCCGTTGCCGGCAGCCCCATCGAGGTCACCATCTCGACGATCCCGCACATCGGCGTGCCGCTGTTGCTGTCCGGCCTGACGGTCGCGCTGGGCATCGCCGCCTATGTCAGGCTCGACAGCTTGCGCGGCGCGACGGCTGGCGTTCTCCAGGCGATCGGCTGGGGCCCGGACCGTGGCTTCGACCAGGTGCTGCGCGGCCTCTTGCGGCTCGCGACAGGTCTGACACGCATCATCCACAACGGCCGCCTCGACATCTACATGACCGTTACCTTCGTCGCGGTGGCGGCAGCGCTGCTGCTGCCGATGGTGCTGTTCGGCGAGCTGCCCTCGATGCCTGATGTGCCGGCATTGCGCTTCTATGAATGGGGCGTTCTGGCCATCGCCGTGATCGGCATCGCTGCCGTGGTCAAGGCGCGCAGCCGGCTGACGGCCATCGTTTCGCTCGGCATCCAGGGTTTTGCCGTCGCCTTGCTCTACATGCTGTTCGGCGCGCCAGACCTGTCCTTCACCCAGTTCATGGTCGAGACGCTGTCGGTGGTGATCCTGGCGCTGGTCATGACGCGGCTCAGGCTTGCGCCGACCGACCGCCGCCCGCATGCGCAGAAGCTTCTGGACATGGCAATTGCCGCAGCTTGCGGTACGGCCTTCGCGCTGCTTCTGCTCAAGGTGACGCAACTGCCGTTCGACGACCGGCTGTCGCAGTTCTTCAACACCTACGCCAAGACCATCGCCCATGGCCGCAATGTGGTGAACGTCATCATCGTCGATTTCCGCGGCCTCGACACGCTGGGCGAAATCGCCGTGGTGATGGTGACGGGCCTCGCCATCCTTGCGCTGATACGCATCCGCTCGAAAAAGGCGGACGTTCATGCCCCGGTCAGGAAGGAGGCGTAACATGCAGACGCTGATTTTCCGCACCGCCGCACCCTACCTCACCGGCCTGATGCTGATGTTTTCGGTGTTCGTCTTGTTGCGCGGCCACAATGAGCCGGGCGGCGGTTTCACCGGCGGCCTGATCGCGGCATCCGCCTTCGCCATCCACGGCATCGCCTTTGGCGTGCCGGCGGTGCGCCGGGCACTCTACTTCCACCCCATGGCGATATCAGGCTTTGGGCTGTTTGCCGCCGCTGCGGCTGGTCTGCCGTCGCTTCTGTTCGGCGTGCCGTTCCTGACCGGGCTGTGGATGTCGCCCGCCTTCTTCGGGATGTCTATCGACCTGTCGACGGTCATCGTCTTCGACATCGGCGTCTATCTGGTCGTGGTCGGCTCGTTCACCTCGATCGCTCTGGCGCTCGAAGATAGGGAGCACGACTGATGGAAGCCGTGTTCGCCATCCTCGTCGGCCTGTTCTTCGCTGCCGGCATCTATCTGATGCTGTCGCGGCACATCATCCGCATCCTGCTCGGCGTTGTGCTGTTCGGCAACGCGGTCAATCTTCTGATCTTCACCAATGGCCGCATCATCCGCGAGGTGCCGCCGATCATCGCGGAAGGTCTCGACGTGCCGGCGGGCGCCGTGGCCAATCCGTTGCCGCAGGCGCTGATCCTGACGGCAATCGTCATCTCGTTCTGCTTCTTCTGCTTCCTGCTGGTGCTTGCCTATCGCGCCTATCAGGAGATCGGTACCGACGACACCGACAGCATGCGTGTCGCCGAGCCCGTGGACGACGGCTTGCCGCCGATGGGGTACTGAGACCATGGCCGTGCAAGGTGAGATCGTCGACAAGGCCGCTGCGATGGTTGCCGGGCCGATTGCATCAGTCGATTGGCTGGTCATTGCCCCGGTCGTACTGCCGATCATTGGGGGGGCCGTGCTTCTGTTGATCCGGCACAGCATTCGCTGGCATGCGGTGCTGGCGCTGGTTGTGCTCGTGGTCATGGTCGGCGCCAATGGCCTGCTGCTGCAGCGCGTGCTGGCAACAGGCCCGGTGTCGATGACGATGGGAAGCTGGCTGCCGCCATTCGGCATCTCCTTTACCGCTGACGTGCTGGGGGCTGCATTTTCGCTGACGGCTTCGCTCGTCGCATTCGTCTGCTGCGCCTATTCGCTGCGCGACATCGACGCGACCGGCAGGCGCTACGGCTTCTATCCGTTCCTGATGCTGATGATGGCCGGCGTCAGCGGCGCCTTCCTGACCGGGGACATGTTCAACCTCTATGTCTGGTTCGAGGTCTTCCTGATCTCGTCCTTCGGCTTGCTGATCCTGGGGTCCGACAAGGCGCAGATCGACGGCGCCACCAAATATGCGATCCTGAACCTGGTCGGCACGACCTTGTTCCTGATCGCGACCGGCTATCTCTATGGCACGTTCGGCACGCTGAACATGGCCGACCTTGCCACACGCGCAGGCCAGATCGGCACGGCTGCGCCGCTGATGAC
Source organism: Aminobacter sp. NyZ550 (assembly GCF_025628925.2). Classification (NCBI taxonomy): domain Bacteria; kingdom Pseudomonadati; phylum Pseudomonadota; class Alphaproteobacteria; order Hyphomicrobiales; family Phyllobacteriaceae; genus Aminobacter; species Aminobacter sp. NyZ550. Next base: position 4,708,804 of record NZ_CP114190.1, on the reverse strand, counting down.
GCTGGCCACGCTCTATCTGCTCGCCTTCGGCATGAAGGCGGCGGCCTTTCCGCTCAATTTCTGGCTGCCGGCGTCCTATCACACGCCGCCCGTCATCACCGGCGCGCTGTTTGGCGGTCTTTTGACCAAGGTCGGCATCTACGCACTGTTGCGGACGCTGGTGATGATCTTCGCCGCCGAACGGTTGGTGCTGGCCGGTCTCATCGGCTGGGTGGCGGTGGCGACCATGCTTATCGGCGCGCTTGGCGCCCTGGCGCAATCCGACATCCGCAGGATCGCCGGCTTCCTGGTCATCTCGGGCGTCGGGATCATGCTTGCCGGCATCGCGCTGGGCAGCAATGGCGGGCTGTCGGGCGCGATCTTCTACGCACTGCATTCGATGCTGGCGCTGTCGGCGCTGTACTTGCTCGGCGGGCTGATGCGCCAGCGCGGCGGCAGTTTTTCGCTGCACAGCCTGTCAGGGCTCTATGGCGCAAGTCCATTTCTCGCCGCGCTCGCCTTCATCATCTCGCTCGCGGTAGCCGGCCTGCCTCCCGGCTCGGGACTGTGGCCGAAGGTGATGCTGGTGCGGGCGTCGCTCGACAGTGGCGCCTGGCAGATTGCGGCCGCTATCCTGGTGAGCGGCTTCCTGGCGACCGTGGCCCTTGGTCGTGTGTTCATCCTCGCTTTCTGGCGCGAGGCTCCAGGTGACAAAGCTTCAAGTGACAAGACAGCGGCCGCTGGTCCGATGTCGGCGCCGGGTTGCTCAGCCCTTGTCGTTCTTGTTGCGGCGATGCTCGCGATGGGCGTCCTGCCGGAGCCCTTCATTCGGCTCTCGACGGCGGCGGCCAGCGGACTGCTCGACGCTTCGGCCTATATACAGGCAGTCTTCCCGGCGGGGAGTGGATCATGATCCCTTTCCGCAACGAATTGATACTGGCGCTTGTCTGGGTCGCTGTCTCGGGAAGCTACTCGATCCCCAATCTGGTCTTTGGTTTTGCCGTCGGATGGGTGGTCCTGTTCCTGGTGCGCGACCAGATCCAGGCCACCAGGGCCGTCATCCGCCCGGTGGCGCTTCTTCTGCTGATTGCCTTGTTCATCAAGGAACTTTTCCTCTCGGCCTTCAGGGTTGCAAAGCTGGTGCTGTCGCCACGCATGGACATCAAACCCGGCATCTTCGCCTATCCTTTGAAGGTCGACCGGGATTTCGAGATCACCTTGCTCGCAAATCTGATCACGCTCACGCCCGGCACCTTGTCAGTCGACGTTTCCGATGACCGGCGCACGCTGTTTATTCATGGGATGGACTGTTCCGACCTGGACCAGGCGCGGCGCGACATCGCCCAAGGCTTCGAGCGCAGAATACTGGAGGCATTCAGATGATGTCTGGAACTGCTTTCCTCAACATCAGCGCGATCTTTGCGTTGGGCGTTCTCACCATCTCGTTTCTGCTGGTGGTGGTGCGCGTCGTGAAGGGGCCGTCCTTGCCGGACCGGATCCTGGCGCTCGACATGCTTGTTGCCGTTGCTATCGGATTTATTGCCGTTCTTGGCGTGCGTTCGGGCTTCACATTGTATGTCGATGTCGCCATCGCGCTTGGTCTTGTCGGCTTCCTGGCGACGGTTGCCTTCGCGCGTTTCGTGTTGAGCGGCGGCATCGATGCGAAGAAAGAAGAAGCCGAAGAGGACAGGCCATGATCGACGGAGCAGCCGACTATCTGGCCGGAGGTCTCATCATCGTCGGCGCGTTGTTTGCGCTTGTGGCATCTGTCGGGTTGTTGCGACTTCCTGATCTTTACACGCGCATGCATGCGGCGTCGAAGGCCGGCACGGTGGGATCTTGTCTGATGCTGATCGCGCTTGCTGCGCACATCGGCGAACCGGCAACCGCATTGCGGGCGCTGGCTGGGGTCGTGTTCTTCCTGCTGACAGCGCCGATCTCGGCCCATCTGCTTGCCAAGGCGGCATATTCGGCCGGTTATCGCATGTGGGAGGGGGCAGTGAGCGACGATTTGGCTGAAACGGCTGCCGTGGCAAAGAAGAACGGCCCCTCTGGCACTGAAGGTTGATAATGACCTTTCGGGACAACTTTCAGCGTTGTCAAAAATCATCTCATTTGAAGGCGTCAGCGTATCAAAAAGGTTCATTTGTTAGAGAAGTGATGAAATCATTGTTGTTGTAGTTCACAAAGAATAGTGAATTGACTTGTTCTGGAGACGGGCTCATTAAAGTGATGGAGTGCGAGTCGCAGAGGCAATCTACGATACAAGAACGCACCGCATCCCGATCGGAATATCGGGCAAAAAAACATCCAGTCACATTGGGGCCTAAGCATATGGATACTTCCGAAACGCCTGCAACCAACAATGACACGCTGATCGAGTTGACCGCCGATGTGGTGGCTGCCTATGTCAGCAACAATCCAGTTCCGGTGGGAGAACTTCCGGGCCTGATCGCAGATGTCCACGCAGCTCTCGGCCGCGTTGGCAATGTCACCGAGACGCCGCCAGCCGACAAGCAGAAGCCGGCCGTCAATCCCAAGCGCTCGGTGCATGACGACTACATCATTTGCCTTGAAGATGGTAAGAAGTTCAAATCGTTGAAGCGTCACCTGATGACGCACTACAACATGACCCCAGACCAGTATCGCGAGAAGTGGGGCCTTGACGCCGCCTATCCCATGGTGGCGCCCAACTATGCGGCTGCGCGTTCGCAACTCGCCAAGAAGATGGGCCTCGGCCGCAAGCGCAAGAGCAAGTAACGCCCTTCGAAAGAGTTTCAGCTTGCGGCGCCCGCGGGCGCCGCATTGCGTTTTGGCCTGGGATGGTGCGGCACAGCGACAGCTGGTCCGGCTGGCCAGGAAAGACGCTCGTCAGCCGGTCGCGCACCTGCCTGAGGACGATGCGGCGATCGAGATCATCGCTCCGGTGGCGATCCTCTGGGCCTCTCGCGTTCGATCGCCTGCTCGGCCGATGCGGTGCTCGCCGCACGACAATGCGTCGACGTCACCGCAAGGTGCTGCCGAGCTGAAAAGGTGCTGCCCAGCATCAAGGGACGGAGGCGCCCGAGATGCGGCTGAGACGGAGGCTCAGGCGATCTGGTGGAGCGCTGCCTCGGCATCACGCTTGATGCGCTTGACCATCGAACGCAGGCCGTTTGCGCGCTGGGGCGACAGATGCTCGTTGAGGCCAAGCTCCTTCAGCGTCGCCTCGGCGTCGATGGCCGTGATCTCGCTGGCGCGATGGCCTGAAAAGAGCGCAAGCATGATGGCAACCAGGCCGCGCACGATATGGGCGTCGGAAGTGCCTTGGAAATGGATGACCGGGTCGGTCCCGTCGCCAAGATGGGTCACCAGCCAGACCTGGCTGACGCAGCCTTGCACCTTGTTGCTGTCGGTCTGGGCGCTTTCCGGAAAGGGCGGCAGCGCTTCACCCAATTCGATAACATAGCGATAGCGGTCCTCCCATTCCTCGAGGAATGAGAAGTCGTCGCGAATGGTGTCGATCGAAGCCGTCATGATGGGTTGGATATAGTCGCAGCATCGCTGCCCGTCACGAAAAAAGCCCGTCACGAACAAAGAAAGACACCGCAGGCGCCAGAGGCGGGCGACCTGCGGTGGGGCCTGGCGCCTTGAGCTTGCAGCCGGGCTGGCTGAGCCGAAGCGCTGAACCGAAAGGGATTGGCTGCCCGAACGCCTGCTCCGTTCGCGGCAATGCCTTGTGTCGGAAATCAGTTGGCCGGAGCCGCGGGCCTCGGGGTCGGCACGGCGGCAGCCTCGGCCGGCACGATGCCAGCCTCCGGGCCAGCTTCCGGGCCAGCCTCTGGAGCAGCCTCGGGAACGCTGCCGGTCTGCGTTGCCGTGTCGGGCTGGCCGAACTGCTCATCGAGCGCCTGATAGGCGATGCGGGCGCTTTCACGGGCCCTGACACCGATGGTCTGCATCGCGGCCTTGCCCGTCTCGCAGACGTCAGGCTTGCGCTCGCAGATGCCGGCGAGGTCGCCGACGGCTTCGCGGGCGGCAAAGATCGCCTGCAGCGGGCTCACGCTGTTCTCGCCATTCGGCCCGGTGCCGAGCGGCAGAAGAAGAAGGACGAGCGAGAACCAGAATGCGGTCCTGATGAGAAAGCCCATGGTGTGCCTCTTACTGAGTGGCGGGCCTGTTTGTTTTTTGTCGACCCACATCTTGTTGAGCCGACAATGACATGGAGGAACAAAGGAGCGATTGCTGCAAACGGTGGCATTTTGCGCAGGCTTTTCACCAAAGTTTAACGGACTGGCTCGGCTTGCGCAGGTGGTTTCGCAGGCGATGTCTCACGGTTTCCGTAAGCAATTGATTTAAATTGAAAAACCGCGGGCAAATGCGGCCAGGACAGATTCGCAGGCGCCAAGTCGGCAAATAACCCCCTGTTTACCATGGCGATAACTGTTCTCGAATGTCGGCGCTGTGATCCCGATATTCGCCGCGTAGCCGGGTTTCGGTCGGCCAGCCTTATCCCTTCATTAAAGGCTCGGTGCGAGTTTGGGACAACTACAGAAGAGCCGCAAAGCGAGCCACGGAAGAGTGCGTAGCGTTGAGTTTTGTCATGACCAGATACGGTGAGTTTTCCGGCGCGATGGCCGGCGGCTGCGACCGGCTGGTCCATCCGTCAGCAGATGGCATCGAGCGTTCGCGCCAGCGGCGCCTCGTCGGCTTGCTGCTGGCGGCGCCTTTCCTGGTTGCCGGCGCGGGTGTGTTCCTGGTCTCTGCCAATCTCGGCGCAGCCTCGACCTTTGCCGTCATTTTCGCGGCCTTCAGCCTGAGCTGGCTTGCTGCATTGCTGATTGCTGCGACCGGCAAGACCGGACAGATCGGCGCGACATCCCTTGTTGTCGCAACGACTGCGATCGCTGCGATCGTTGCCGCGGCGGGCGGACTGACGTCGCCGGCGACATTGCTTGTCGCGGCACTCCCGCTCGAGGCGCTGTGGGTCTGGCGGACGCGCAAGGCGGCAAAGCTCGGCACTGTGGCGGCCGCCGTCGCGCTGCTGTCCCAGGCTGCTCTCGGTTCCATGCCTTTTGCAGATGGCGCAGCCGTCTCGGCCTGGCAGTGGCTTCTGCCGGTTGCCTGGCTTGCCACATTTGCCGTTCGTGCCGGTGCTTTCCTCGATCGCCGCGTCGAACAGCAAGACGCGCCCGCTGGTTCTCTCGAAACGATCCTCAAGGCGGTCGTGCTGCGCATTGCCCATAATGGCGACGTGACCGACGTCTCCGAGCAGGCTCGGACCATGCTCAGGCTGCAGCCGGAGCTGCTGTTGGGAACGGCGCTTTTCGACCGCATCCATGTTGCCGATCGTGTCGGCTATCTCTGCGCGCTGGCTGACATGCGCGACGGTGCGCAACTGCGCGAGGTTGAATTGCGCCTGCGCCTGCCCAGGCAGAATGAGGGCGACGCCGGTGACAATTTCCGGCCGTTCGCGCTCGAGCTGATGAAGGCCGACGGCCAGGCCTTCGTTGCCGTCGTCCGCAACAACGACACGGTTGCCGAACTGCGCGATCAGCTGGCCACCGCAGCTGACGCGGTCAAGAGCGCCGAACTCGCCAAGAGCAATTTCCTGGCTGCCGTCAGCCACGAGCTGCGGACGCCGCTGAATGCCATCATCGGTTTTTCCGACATGCTGCTGCACGAGATGTTCGGTGGCTTCAAGGAGCCGCGCCAGAAGGAATATGTCAGTATCGTCCGCGATTCCGGCCAGCACCTGCTCGACGTGGTGAACTCGATCCTCGACGTCACCAAGATCGAATCGGGCTGCTATGCGATCACGCCTGAGCCGTTCAGGTTCCGCGATGCTGTCGACATGTGCGCCTCCATGCTGGCGCTGCAGGCGCAGGCCAAGTCGCTCGACCTGGCGGTCGAGGTGGCGGCCGGAACGGGGGAACTGAAGGCTGACCGGCGCGCCGTGCAGCAGATGCTGATCAACCTCGTCTCCAATGCGGTCAAGTTCACGCCCGATGGCGGCAGGGTCGAGATCGGCGCCAAGCGTCTCGGTTCGCGCCTGCACTTCTGGGTTTCGGACACGGGCATCGGCATTGCACAGGACGACCTGTCGCGGCTGGGCACGCCGTTCACGCAGATCCAGAACGACTATACCCGCCGCTTCGAAGGCACCGGCCTCGGACTGTCGCTGGTCAAGGGACTGGTTGCCCTGCACGACGGCACGATGTCGATCGAGAGCGCGCCGGACGAAGGAACGACCGTCACCATCAGCCTGCCCATCGAGGGCCCCGCCTACCGGCCCGAGCCTGCGCGGGGCGAGTTGATGAAGCTTCCTGCCGGCAGGAACAAGGAGATGCGCAGTGGCCCGCTCCGCAAAGCAAGCTAAACGGCAGGTCATTGAGGAACGTAGCCCGCTGCAGGACGGCGTCCTGGCGCTCGGCGGGCTGATTGCCCGCAACCCGGTCCTGGTGGGCGGATCGACGGCGTTCATCGTGGCGCTGTTTTATGTCTCGGCGAATGCGCTCTGGTATCAGCCCTATGCGCACAAGGGCGCCTTCTTCTCGACCCGCGAAGCGGTCAAGTTTCCCGACATGAACCAGAACGCGCCCGAGACGACGATCAAGATCGAACGTCCCGAGGAGGCTGCGGAGGCCGTGCGCCCGCAGGGCGATCCGCGCATCGAACGGGTGCAGGGTATTCTCAAGGACCTTGCGTTCTACGACGGCAACGTCGACGGGTTGAACGGTCCGGCAACGCGCGGCGCCATCCAGGCCTACCAGAAGAAGGTCGGCATGGCGGCATCAGGCGAAATCGACGCGCAGCTGCTCGAGCAACTGGGCGCGGCCGACACCACCGCAGGCATAGCCCCGCGACCGACACCACGTGAACAGGTGATGCCTGCAGCGGCACAAAGGGCAACACAGGCTGCGACGCCGGCACGTGCCGAGCCTGCCGCAGATACCAGCGCACGGATCATGAAGATCCAGGCCGGGCTGAAGGCTTTCGGCAATGACGGCATCGAGATCGACGGCGTCCCCGGGGCACGGACGAAGTCCGCAATCCGTGAATTCCAGGCTCTGTTCGGGCTGCCGGAAACGGGCGAGCCCGACCCTGGCGTCTATGCCAAGATGCGCGAGATCGGCCTGACCAACTGAAGCAGGGCAGCATTGGCTCGGATTGGCCTGTGCGCGCCGAGCCGCTATAGAGGCTTCGTCGAAACTGCGATCGGGCCGGTCCTATGCGTCTCACCACTGACTTCTGGGTGTCGGCCCTTTTGCGTCGCGTCTTCGGCGAAGGCGGGTTTGGCGCGATCCTCAACCGTGGCGCGCTGGAAGCCGGTGCCGTCTTCATCCTCACCCGCGATCGTTTCGGCCGCTCGAACCTCTACGGCCCGGCACCGCAGACCAGCTACGACATGGCCCGACCCGGCGAACGCCAGTTCAGCCTGCTTGAAAGCGATGATGACGGCACGGCGATCGAAAAGCGGCTCGAACGCGAGCGGCGTTTCGACCCCGACATCTGGGTGGTCGAGATCGAGCCCGGCAAGACCGGGATCGTCGACCTCGTTGCGATTACGACGCCTTGAGCCGGTCGCCCTTGGGCGTAGAGGACTTGACCCTCGTCTGCAGGCGCTCGGCATTGCTGCGGATGCGGGCACCGACCGACGCGGCCTTCCAGTCGCGAACACGGTCGAGTGCCACGTCGCGATGCAGGGCGCGATAGCGCTCCAGGAACAGCCTGACCGATTCCGCATGGGCGAACTGGCCGGGCAGGATGGCGGCGGCGAGCAGGAATGCCTGCTCTTCGGCGAGGTCGAGCGCCTTGAGCGCGTCGATGAGCTGGGAATAGCCAGACTTCTCGGTGATCGAGCGAGCGGCGAGAAGGTCGATTTCCAGCGCGTCGGCAAGCGCTGTCTGGAAGAAGCTGTCGTTGCCCGTCAGCGCCGTCGTCTTGAGCCTGTCGTAGGCCGGCGCGCGCTCTTCATCCGGCATTGCCTGGCGGGGCGTGGCCGGCGTCATCATCGCGCGCAGCTTGCGGCGGACATTCTCGGCAAGCTCACCGGGGACGGGGCCATTGGACATGTCGGGTGCAGCGATCGCTTCGGCGGCTTGCGACGCGTTGGCGGCCGTCTCCTGCTGTCTGGTCACTTCGGGATACACCAGGCGTGGGCGCTCGAGCACCCGGATCAGGTCGGCAATGGTCTTGTGCAGGTTCGGGCGGCGGGCGATCGCGCGCGCATGCGGCAGGCCGTGACGGCCGATCAGCGCGATCAGCGTGACGTCGGACAGAACAGGTGACCGCACGAGCAGCGGTGCTGCGATGTCGACGGGTTCGTCGCAGAGTTTGCGGACCAGGCCGAACGGCGCGTATTCGCTTTCCGAAAGGGCTGCGGCGACAAACCGGCGGGCTTCCACCGACACCTTGTCGAACAGCGGCAGGGTCAGGTCTTCCAGTTGGGCGATCTCGCGGCGCGAAGGCCGGGGCAGGGCGCAGAAGGCTGAGACTGCTGCTCGGAACAGCCGCTCTGGCTTACCGGTTTCGCGTCCGATGGCAATCTGCCTGAAGTCCGATGCTGACACGAACGGGTACGCCTGACAAAAACTCGACACTGCCCTGGATCGTCTGACGCCCACGCGCCATGGCTTCCTAAGGTGAACATAAACTTAGCGAGGATTTGTTAGCGCACTGTTAACTCTGGCGTTAAGGAATCCGTTTGTTACCAATTGGTTACGCGGATTTTCCAGCGAAACCGGGCAAAGCGGGCCGCACCAGGCCCGCGTCATCGGCAATGCTGCTGCTTTCACGCGCGTCTAACGGCGATCGGATATCAAGGGGGTGCCAAGGGCGCAGGCGAGAACCAGGAATTGAATCAAATCCTTGGCAGTAACGGTCTGTTAACCTCTCTGCTGGCCTTATCGAAGCGGAGGCGTTGCGTGCTTACTCCGGTCGAACCGAGAGGGAAATCGCGAACCATGGGCAGTGTTGTGTCATTCATGCCGCGTCAGGCGGCCATCCGCCGGTCTCCCCGGACAGCGGAAACTTCGGCATCCATCATCATCTTTCCAGGCGTGCGCTACGAGCGGACCAAGGGCCCGGCTTCGGGTGCCGGTGAGTTGCGCAACGATGCGCCCCGCCGCAACGATCCGGTGCCGCGTCACTGAAGGCAACGGAGCGGAGCATCCGCAAGGCTAGGCATTGCACGCCCGGCTTGCTGCGCACCCTTACTGGATGTCGCAGTTGATGCCGTCGAGGAAGCGCGACACCGTCGGCTTCCAGCTGTCGTCGGGAACGAAGACGCGAACGACGACGATGCCTTCATCGATGGGCGTTTCGACGAAAATCGATTTCTCGAACTCGGTTGGCAGCTCCTTGCGCAGGTCGATCATCTGTGCCGGTGTCAGCACAACGAAATCGAGGGTGCCGTCGGTCGCGGTGCGGTCGTTGAAGCTGTAGATGTTCTGCCCGCTGCGGTCGTAGACCGAGACCGACCAGTAGGGGACCTTGCCGGCATTGTCGATGCGGACGACACCTTCGTCGAGATCGAAGCGGCAGGCGGCCTCGAAGAAGGACGGATCGAGCGCCTTCACCACCGGCGTGCCGCCGATCTCCTGGTCGAGACGGACGACCTTGTTGGGGCCGGCGACCATGGCAAGGCGCGACCAGGCATCGCGCTCGGAGAAGCTCGGCACCAGAAGCAGGATGACGATGTGGGCGATGCCGGCGCCGATCAGGCCGATCGCCAGGGCATGAAGCAGCCTACGCATTGCACTGGACCCTGACGATGCGCGGCATCTCGATGCCGGAGAGGCCGGTGCTGCTGGCAATGGGCGTGTCGTAGAAGGTCAGCACCAGGTTCATCGCGCCGACACCTGTGACCGAGAGCCAGTTGCCTGGTTCGGGCCGCGTGCCGACCGCGACGCTGATCGAGTTGTCGGGCTGGCGCAGCACTTCCAGTGAATGCAGCGTGGCATCGCGGCGTATCCCCGATTTGAGCGGGATATGCGCCCTGTCGGTCGCATAGAGCGTCCAGAATCGGGCGACCGGCAGCGACCCTTCGATGCGGTAGTTGCATTCGCTCTTCAGGGTAACGCCTGCGGAGTCGCGGTCGGCGACAAAGCTGAGGCCTTCGGCGCGGCCCAGCGCCAGAACGCCGTCGCGGGCGACACGCGCTTTCGAATAGGGGTCGGCTTCCGGGGTGCCGATGTCGGGAAAGGCGGTCCAGGGGCCGACTGACACGGCGCCGATGCCCTCCTGCGAGTTCAGCACCATGCCGACACTGGCAGCGCCGCCGCCGACAGCGATGGCGATGGCGAGGGCGATCAGGATCGATTGTTTCAGCATGAGCCGCCGCAGGATGGAGTTGGCGGAGGAATATCCTGCCCTTTGACAGGAAGGCAAGCGGGCAGCGGCTGCAACCGGTGGGCGAACATGTGCTGGCTGGATCCTTGCCCCGATGTCACAGTGCCGACAGCGTCTCGGGTTCGGGCGGTGCAACGATCGCGGGCGCCTTGTGGAAGACGTCGGCGATGTCGCGCAGCGCACGGGTGGTCGTGCTGGACAGGACGGGAGGACGGTCGGAGGTATCGACGGCCTGCTGCGGCCCGTTCTTGGCGGCGTCCTCGGCCTTGGCGATGGCCGCCGGATCGACATAGGGATCCTTGATGCCGGGGATCGGCTTGAGGTCGATGTTCTGGTGGGCGTAGGCCATGAAGCGCTGCCAGACCATGGCAGGAAGCGAGCCGCCGGTCATGTTGTTGGTGGTCGAGAAGTCGTCATTGCCCAGCCAGACGGCGGCTGTGTAGTTGCCGGTGTAGCCGATGTACCAGGCGTCGCGATAGGATTGGGTGGTTCCCGTCTTGCCGGCGGAGCGGATGTTGGGCAGCGCCGCCTTGCGCGCCGTGCCGACCTCGGGGATCTGCACCATGATCGAGTTCATCGAGGCGACCGCCTGCTCGGACAGCACGCGGTGCGGCGGCGGCGCATCCTTGCTGTAGTCGTAGATGAGCTGGCCGGAATGGGTGACGAGCTGGGTGATGCCGTGGCGGGTGCCGACGATGCCGTTCTGCGCCAGCACGCTGTAGCCGGTCGCCTGATCCATGACGGTCAGGCCCGAGGTGCCGAGCACCATCGTCTTGTGCGAGCTGACAGGAGATTCGACGCCCATCGCCTCGGCCATCGCCTTGATCGGCGGGATCGACAGATGGTCCTTGGCAAGGCGTACCGGCACGGTGTTGATCGACTTGATCAGCGCGGTCGACAGCGTCATGCGCCCGGAATAGCCGCGGGTGTAGTTCTTCGGCGACCAGGCACCCCAGCTGATCGGGCCATCCGAAATGACCGATTCCGGCGTGAAGCCGTTTTCCATGGCGGTGGCATAGACATAGGGCTTGAACGACGAGCCGGTCTGGCGCTGCGCCCTGGTGGCGCGGTTGAACTGGCTGGCGCCATAGTCACGCCCACCGACGATGGCGCGCACCGCACCATTGGTCTCGATGACGACGACCGCACCTTCGGTGACGTGATACTCCTTGCCGAACTGGCGAAGGTGAAATTCGACCGACTCTTCCGCCGCCTTCTGGATGTTCATGTCGATGGTGGTGCGGGCGACCAGCGAGTGGATGCCTGATTTCGCTGCGATCTTCTTGACCTCGTCGAAGGCCCAGTCGAGGAAATAGTCGGGGCTCTTGCGGTCGCCACGGTCGACGATGTCGGCCGGATGCAGCCGTGCCGACAGCACCTGGCCTTCGGTCATGAAGCCTGCCTGCACCAGGTTGCTGAGCACGACATTGGCGCGGGCGCGGGCGGCGGGAAGGTTGATGTGGGGCGCGTATTTGGTCGGCGCCTTGAACAGGCCGGCAAGCATCGCCGCCTCGGCGAGGTTGAGGTCCTTGACCTGCTTGCCGAAGTAGAAGTCGGCCGCAGCTGCAATGCCGAAGGTGCCGCCGCCCATATAGGCGCGGTCGAGATAGAGCTGCAGGATCTCTTTCTTGGACAGGTTCGATTCGAGCCAGATCGACAGGAAGGCTTCCTTGACCTTGCGCTCGACGGTGCGTTCGTTGGTCAGGAACAGGTTCTTGGCCAGCTGCTGGGTCAGGCTCGAACCGCCCTGGACCACCGAATTGGCGCGGACGTTTTCCGACATGGCCCTGACAAGGCCGAGAAAGTCGATGCCGTAATGCTCGAAGAAGCGCCGGTCCTCGGTCGCCAGCACCGCCTTGATGACATGGTCCGGCATCTCGTCGACCGGCACCGAGTCGCGCTGGATGATGCCGCGCTGGCCGATCTCGTTGCCGTAGCGGTCGAGGAAGGTGACGGCGAAGTCGTCCTGGTTGCGCCAGTTGCCGGTGGTTTCCTGGAAGGCCGGCATGGCCAGCGCCAGCATCACCACCGAGCCGCCTGCGGCCATGGTGAAGGATTCGCTCAGGACCTCGATGACTCCGCGGCGCCAGCCTTTGACGCGGAAGCGGCGGAAGAAGATAGTGGCATTTTCCCAGAACTGCTGCGCCCGGAAGCGGAGTTCATACAGCGACGAGTCGAGCCAGGCGTCGAATGCCAGCAGACCCGCCGAGATGCGGCCTCTTTTCCTGCGCGGTGGGATGGGATTTTCCATTCGAGACGAGCCCGGCACGTGACTGCAGCTTACACCAAAACGCTTTTGCTGGCGAATTCAGGGCGCGCGTCCCTCGGCCCAGCTTCGACTTGTCCCCGATTTTTGTTGCCGCGACAAGAGCAAGTTGAACACAGTCCAGCGATTAGCAGGCAAGCTGTTTTACCCCTGAGATCATGAACATATTGAACCCGAACCCCCGAAATCTGCGATCCGGGCCGCCGCCATGACCATGCCGATCGGGGCAGGCTTTTTGGCGGTGTCGACGATGCGGCGATGACCGATACCCTGATGCGGGTGATCCCTGGGCATCCGGCGCCGGTTGCGATCTTCGCCCGGATGTCGGCAAAGAGCGGATCGGCGAGAATGAGCAGACTTGCATATGCGCGTGTTTGCATGAATTCATTGTTCATTCCACGTTCAGCACTGGCGTATTAGAAATCCTGCCATGAAAACGCTTCGCTCCATATTCCGGCCTGCCATGACTGCGGTCTGCGCGCTTGGCCTGTTTGCCACCTCGGCGGCAGCGGCGCCGATGCCGTCGGCGGAAGGTGGCGAGTATCTCGTGGCTGCCGCGGATTGCTACTCGATCGGCCAGCAAGTGGCCGACGAGCATGGCGGCACCCTGGCGCGGGCGTCCGAATCCAACCAGGGCGGCCAGTCGGTCTGCGTCATCGTGGTGCTGGTTCCGGCCAAGGACGGCCAGCGTCCGCGTCGCGTCGAGGTCGTGGTGCCGGCCAACTAGTCTGGATTTCCCGCAACTCCGGAATCGCCTATATCTCCATCATCTTTTCACTGGTCGCAAAACCGCATGCGCATACTCGTCGTCGAAGATGACAAGGACCTGAACCGCCAGATCTCCGAGGCGCTGACCGATGCAGGCTACGTCGTCGACAAGGCCTTTGACGGCGAGGAGGGGCATTTCCTCGGCGACACCGAACCTTATGACGCCATCGTGCTCGATATCGGCCTGCCGCAGATGGACGGCATCAGCGTCGTCGAGCGCTGGCGCCGCGAGGGCCGCAAGATGCCGGTGCTGATGCTGACGGCGCGCGACCGCTGGAGCGACAAGGTTGCCGGCATCGACGCTGGCGCCGACGATTACGTCACCAAGCCGTTCCATATCGAGGAAGTGTTGGCGCGGGTGAGGGCGCTGATCCGCCGCGCCGCCGGCCATGCCTCGTCCGAACTGTCCTGCGGGCCGCTCCGGCTCGACACCAAGGCCTCCAAGGCCGACGTCAACGGCGTGCCGCTCAAGCTGACCTCGCACGAGTTCCGGCTGCTTGCCTATCTGATGCACCATATGGGCGAAGTCGTCTCGCGCACCGAGCTTGTCGAGCATCTCTACGACCAGGATTTCGACAGGGATTCCAACACGATCGAGGTGTTTGTCGGGCGTCTTCGCAAGAAGATGGGCATCGACATGATCGAAACCGTCCGCGGTATGGGCTACCGCATGCGCGAGCCGGAGGCGTAAGGCGGAACAGCTGGCCAAACGACTGGGGCGCTGGAAGCGTTACGCACTCGGGCTCGGACCGCGTTCCCTCGCGTTTCGCGTCATCGCGTTCTCGACCGTCTGGGCGATCCTCGCCTTTGCCCTGATCTTCACCGTCATCAGCTCGCTCTACCGCCAGACCAGCGAGCGTGGTTTCGACAGCCTGTTGTCGGCGCATCTGTTCAATCTCATCGGCTCTGTCGGCGTTTCGGACAGCGGCACGCTGACCGGCGGCCCCGATCTCGGCGATCTCAGGTTCTCCGAGCCTGAATCGGGCTGGTACTGGTCTGTCGAGCCGGTGTCCAAGGGCCTCGTCGGCCAGCTCAGGTCGTCGTCGATGACCGAGCCGGTCACATCGCCTGACGTCGCCGACGTGCCGTTCAACGCCGAGTTCCAGCGCCATTATCGCGTCGCCGGCATCGTCGGCGAGGAACTCGAGGTCTTCGAGACCGAGTTCGTGCTCGATGCGCAGAACCGCATCGCGCGGTTCCGCGTCATGGGCAACCGCTCCGAGCTCGAAGCCGAGATCAGCGGCTTCGAATGGCGCCTGTTCACCTATCTCTCGCTGTTCGGCCTCGGCATGATCGCGATCAACGCCATCGCCATCCTGCTCGGCCTGCAGCCGCTGGCGCGCGTGCGCAACGCGCTGGCCATGGTGCGAGAAGGCACGGCGCAGCGCCTGACCGGGCGGTTTCCCGCCGAGATCCAGCCGCTCGCCAACGAAACCAATGCGCTGATCGAAAACAACCGCCGCATCGTCGAGCGCTCACGGACCCAGGTCGGCAACCTGGCGCATTCGCTGAAGACACCTCTGGCGGTGATGCTGAACGAGGGCCGCGCCTTGGGCGGGCCCAAGGGGCAGCTTTTCGCCGACCATGCCACCGCCATGCAGAAGCAGATCGACCATTATCTCCAGCGCGCCCGGGTGGCCGCACAGCGCGAAAGCGTGGTCTACCGCACGCCGGTGGCGCCTTTGCTCCAGCGCATGGTGCGGGTGATGGAGAAGCTCTCGCGGGGGACGGCGTTTTCGCTGAACTTGCCGGCGACCGAGGTGGTGTTCGCCGGCGAACGCGAAGATCTCGAGGAGGTCGTCGGCAATCTGCTCGAAAACGCGATGAAATGGGCGCACAGTGCGGTCAGGATTTCAGTCGAAGCGGCCGAGCCGGCGAATGAGGAGCCGCCACGGTTTTCGATCCTCATCGAGGACGACGGTCCGGGCATTCCGGAGGACAAGGCGCGCGAGGCGTTGCAGCGGGGCAAGCGTCTCGACGAGACCAAGCCGGGTACCGGCCTCGGGCTGGCGATCGTCGCCGATCTGGTCAAGGAATATGGCGGCACGCTTCGGCTCGAGCGCTCGACGATGGGCGGATTGAAGGCCGTCGTCGAGTTGCGCGGCGTCCAGTAGGGAATAGCAGGAGAAATGGCTGGCCGAATCGGCCCCATTTCGGCCAAAGATGCAATCTAACGCGGCGCCAAGCCCTTGTAAGCGGACGCAAATTCGGGACCGGTGATGAGCATGAGATTTCGGGTGGCACTGGTTACAGCATTGCTTGCCGGCTCAGGCTGCACGACCACCAGCTTGAGCAGCGGTGGCGGCGTGGTGCCGGCGCTTGGCGGCGGTGACGATGGCTCGAGCGGCAAGGTTGCCACGCGCATCATCAATGCCATGGATGGCGGCCTCATCGGCGGCACGATCGGCAATGGCCTGAACGGCGACGACCGGCGCAAGGCGCTGGAAGCCGAATACCGCGCGCTGGAATATGGCCAGGGTGGACAGGCGGTCGCCTGGAAGGGCGGCGATCGTTCCGGCGAAGTCGTGGCCGCGCAGCCCTATCGCGTCGGCTCTCAGGACTGCCGCCAGTATTCGCAGACCGTGTTCACCACCGGCACGCCGTTGATCGCGCGCGGCACGGCCTGCCGCAATGCTGATGGAAGCTGGACGCCGCTGACCTAAGTCTTCACGTGTTGTTGCTTTGGCAGGGGCGTTCGAACCGTCAATAAGCCGCAGCACGGAGATGTTGGCAGCTTGGAGGCTGCTGGCTATTTAGGTGACATGCTGTTCTGGATCATAGCCGCTGTTCTGACGCTTGGTGCAAGCCTTGCGGTCTTGTTGCCGCTGACGCGGCAGACCAGGGCCAGGGACGATGCCAGCCATGACCTCGAAGTCTATCGCGACCAGCTTGGCGAGGTCGACAGGGATGCGGCGCGCGGGCTGATTGCCGCCGCGGATGCCGAACAGGCCCGCGCCGAGATCGCGCGCCGGATCATCAGGCTGGATGCCGAAAATGCGCGCGAGCCAAAGAAGGCATCGCAGCTTGGGCCTCGTCTCGTCGGCATGATCGCCGTGCTGGCCGTGCCGCTGCTGAGCTGGGGCGTCTACACCGCGATCGGCTCGCCCACCGTTCCTTCCCAGCCATTGAGTGCGCGCCTGTCGCAGAAACCGGCGGACAGCTCGGTCGACGAGCTGATTGCCCGCGCCGAGGCGCATCTGGTGGCCAATCCGTCCGACGGCCGCGGCTGGGACGTGCTCGCCCCTGTCTATCTCAGGATCGGGCGCGCCAACGACGCCGTCACCGCCTATCGCAACGCCATCCGCATCCTCGGCTCGACCACTGCGCGCCAGGCCGGCCTCGGCGAGGCGATTGCCGCCTCCGCGGGCGGCATCGTCACGTCGGACGCGCGTATCGCCTTCGAGGCCGCGCTCAAGCTCGAGCCCACCGATGCCAAGGCCCGCTATTTCCTGGCGCTGGCGCTCGCCCAGGAGGGCAAGATTTCAGACGCCGCCGCTGCCTGGCGGCTGCTGGCCGCAAGCCTGCCTGCCGACTCGCCGTGGCGTGCGGCAACCGAGCAGGCGATAGCCCAGGCGGAGGTGCGTACCGCACCGGTCAAGGAGGCCGCCGGCGCGCCTGCACCGAGCCAGGACGACATCGACGCCGCCGCATCCATGTCGTCGGGCGATCGCACGGCGATGATCGAGGGCATGGTGGCGACGCTGGACGAAAAGCTGCGCCAGAACCCGCGCGATCCGGAAGGCTGGGTCCGGCTGGTGCGTTCATACCAGGTGCTCGGCAAGACCGATCTGGCGCAGGATGCGCTCGGCCGCGCCTATGCGGCGCTGGGCCGCGACAGCGAGGACGGCCGCAAGCTGACCGAACTTGCAGGCTCGCTTGGCCTTGATGTCACGGAGTAGACGATGACGCGCAAGCAAAAACGGCTTTCGGTGATCGCGGGCGCGCTGGCCTTCCTGGGCGCCGCCACCGCGCTGACCTTCTACGCGCTTGGCCAGAAGGCGTCCTATTTCTACATGCCCGCCGACCTGCAGACGGCGACCCTGCAGCCCGGCCAGCGCATTCGCCTCGGCGGCCTTGTCGAGAACGGCAGCATCCTGCGCGGGCAGGGCACCCAGGTCGAGTTCGGCGTCACCGATTCCGAAAAGACGGTGAAGGTGCGCTATACAGGCATCCTGCCCGACCTCTTCCGCGAGGGGCAGGGCGTGATCACCGAAGGCAGCTTTGGCCCCGACGGCGAGTTCATCGCCGACAGCGTGCTGGCCAAGCACGACGAGAACTACATGCCCAAGGAAGTCGCCGACAGCCTGAAGGCAAAGGGTGTATGGCAGGAAACGACGCAATGAATGGCGGGCAGCGCTGATGGTCGAGACGGGTCACTTCGCGCTTATCCTGGCGTTCGCCCTGTCGCTGGTGCAGTCGCTGGTCCCGCTTTATGGGGCCTATAAGGGCGACACCAGGCTGATGGCGGTCGGTGGTCCGGTGACCGTCACCGGTTTTGCCCTGATCGCCCTGTCTTTCGCCGCCTTGACCATGGCCTATGTCCAGTCCGACTTCTCGGTTGCCAATGTCTGGGAGAATTCGCACTCGCTGCAGCCGCTGATCTACAAGTTCACCGGCACCTGGGGTAACCACGAAGGCTCGATGCTGTTGTGGGTGCTGATCCTCAGCTTCTTCGGCGCCCTGGTCGCGGCCTTCGGCAGCAACCTTCCGGCCACGCTGCGCGCCAATGTGCTCGCCGTCCAGGGCTGGATCGGCACGGCCTTCCTGCTGTTCATCCTGATCACCTCCAACCCGTTCGCCCGCCTCGTGCCGGCGCCGATCGAGGGCAAGGACCTCAACCCGATCCTCCAGGACATCGGCCTCGCCGTTCATCCGCCGCTGCTCTATCTCGGTTATGTCGGCTTTTCCGTCTGCTTCTCCTTTGCGGTCGCAGCCCTGATCGAAGGCCGCATCGACGCGGCCTGGGCCCGCTGGGTGCGGCCGTGGACGCTTGCCGCCTGGGTGTTTTTGACCGGCGGCATCGCCATGGGATCCTACTGGGCCTATTACGAGCTCGGCTGGGGCGGCTTCTGGTTCTGGGATCCGGTCGAGAACGCGTCCTTCATGCCCTGGCTGGCCGGCACCGCACTGCTGCACTCGGCCATCGTCATGGAAAAGCGCTCGGCGCTGAAGATCTGGACGCTGCTGCTCGCCATCCTGACGTTTTCGCTGTCCTTGCTCGGTACCTTCCTGGTGCGTTCGGGCGTGCTGACCTCGGTCCACTCCTTCGCCAGCGACCCGAGCCGCGGCGTGTTCATCCTGTGCATCCTGACGCTGTTCATCGGCGGTTCGCTGGCGCTGTTTGCCTTCAGGGCGTCGCAGCTTGCGGCCGGCGGCATCTTCCATCCGATCTCGCGCGAAGGCGCGCTGGTGCTGAACAATCTGTTCCTGACCACGGCGACTGCGACCGTGCTGATCGGCACGCTCTATCCGCTGGTCGTCGAAGCCTTGTTCGGCGACAAGATTTCCGTCGGCGAGCCGTTCTTCAACCTCACCTTCGGCCCGCTGATGATCCCGCTGCTGGTCGTCGTGCCGTTTGGTCCGTTGCTGGCCTGGAAACGCGGCGATGTCTTTGCCGTGGCGCAGCGGCTGATGTTTGCCTTTGGTGCTGCCTTGCTGGCGGTGCTGGTGACCTACCTGTTCATCGACGGCGCCTCCGTCTTCGCCGCCCTCGGCGCCGGTCTCTCGGCCTGGCTGGTGCTCGGCGCGCTCACCGACCTCGCCTTGAAGGCCGGCATCGGCAATGTCGCGCCCAGGATGGCGCTGCGCCGTTTCGTCGGCCTGCCGCGCTCGGTGTTCGGCACGGCGATCGCCCATCTCGGCCTTGGCCTGACGCTGCTCGGCATCGTCGGCGTGCTCTCCTTCGAAAAGGAAGCGATCCTTGTCATGAAGCCGGGGCAGGTGGTTGAGATCTCCGACTACCGCCTGCGCTTCGACGGGCTGACGCCGGTGCGTGGACCCAACTTCACCGAGGATCAGGGCCATTTCTCCCTGCTCGGCACCAATGGCCAGCCGAGCGATGTCATCATGTCGTCCAAGCGCTTCTATCCGGTGCGGCAGATGCCGACGACGGAGGCCGGCATCAAGACGATGTGGCTCAGCCAGCTCTACATCTCGCTCGGCGATGAAGCGGGAGACGGCTCCGTGGTCGTGCGTGTCTGGTGGAAGCCGCTGGTGACGCTGATCTGGGGCGGATCGCTTGTCATGATGCTGGGCGGCTTCGTCTCGCTGCTCGACCGCCGCCTGCGGGTGGGCGCGCCGGCGCGGCGCAAGTCCGCCGCCAAACCAGCTGCGGTGACGCCATGAAGACCCGGCTGGCGGCGCTTGCCGGATTTGTCGCCGCACTGCTGTTTGCGGGAACCGCGCTTGCGGTGAAGCCCAGCGAAACGCTCGCCGATCCGAAGCTCGAGGCGCGCGCGCGGCTGCTTTCGGAAGAGCTGCGCTGCATGGTCTGCCAGAACCAGTCCATCGACGAATCCGATGCCGAACTGGCCGGCGATCTGCGCGTGCTGCTGCGTGAGCGGTTGCTGGCCGGCGACAGCGACGAGCAGGTGATGGCCTATATCGTTTCGCGTTATGGCGAGTTCGTGCTGCTCAAGCCGCAGTTCAATCTGCGCAATGCCTTGTTGTGGGGCACGCCGGTGCTGTTGCTGCTCGGCGGCGGCGCCTTTGTCGTCCTGCAGGCCCGCTCGCGGCGCAGGCAGGAGCCGGCCGGCCTGACAAAGGACGAGCAGGCAGCACTCGACGCGATCCTGAACAAGGACGCCTGAGCCACGTCAACATTACCAAAGTTTCATGCTTCGGAAATGATCGCGTAATGTGAGCTCCTCTATCTCTTGAACCAACGGATGCGCACCCCGGCATCCTGTTCAAGAGGATCAGAGACAATGAGCACCACCCCCCTTTCGCGTTCTCGCAAGCGTCTCATGGCTGCCGCCGCATCCGTCGCCCTGGCGGGCGCGATCGGCCTCGGCGCCGTCACCAGCGGAACCGCGCCCGTCTATGCCGAGGCCGTGCGCGTCGAAGCGCCCCAGGCGCCCGGTTTTGCCGATGTCGTCCAGCAGGTCTCGCCGGCCGTGGTCAGCGTGCAGGTCAAGGCCCGGATCGATGCGGCTTCCGACCGTGGCATGTCGCCTTTCTCCGACCAGCAGGGTTTTGACAATCTCCCCGACAACCACCCGCTGAAGCGCTTCTTCCGTCAGTTCGGCCAGGATGGTTATGGCGACCAGAACCGTCCGCGCTTCAACCGTCGCGACGGCAGCCAGAAGCCGCGGCCGGTGGCGCAGGGTTCGGGCTTCTTCATCTCCGAGGACGGCTATCTCGTCACCAACAACCATGTCGTCTCGGACGGCACCGCCTATACCGTTGTCGCCAATGACGGCAAGGAATATGACGCCAAGCTGATCGGCACCGATCCGCGCACCGACCTCGCCGTGCTCAAGGTCGATGCCAGCACCAAGTTCACCTATGTCGGCTTTGCCGACGACGCCAAGGTTCGTGTCGGCGACTGGGTCGTCGCCGTCGGCAATCCGTTCGGTCTCGGCGGCACCGTCACTGCCGGCATCGTTTCGGCCCGTGGCCGCGACATCGGTGCCGGCCCCTATGACGACTTCCTGCAGATCGACGCTGCGGTGAACCGCGGCAATTCGGGCGGTCCCGCCTTCAACCTGAACGGCGAAGTCGTCGGCATCAACACCGCCATCTTCTCGCCCTCGGGCGGCAATGTCGGCATCGCCTTCGCCATTCCCGCCTCGACCGCCAAGCAGGTGGTGCAGGATCTGATGAAGAACGGCAGCGTGCAGCGCGGCTGGCTCGGCGTGGAAATCCAGCCGGTCACTGCCGATGTCGCGGAGTCCCTCGGTCTCAAGGACGAGAAGGGCGCGCTCGTTGCAAGCGCCCAGGACGCCGGCCCGGCCAAGAAGGCGGGCATTGCTGCCGGTGACATCATCACCGGGGTCAACGGCCAGGACGTCGCCTCGCCGAAGGAACTGTCGCGCCTCATCGCCGGCATCACGCCAGGAAAGTCGGTCGACATCACTGTCTGGCGCAACGGCAAGGCCGAGACGCTGAAGGTCGACCTCGGCGAAATCCCGGGCGGCGACAAGAAGGCCTCCGCCGACCAGCCGGCATCGCCATCCGAGCCGAGCACGCTGGCCGATCTCGGCATGACCGTGACCCGCTCGGAGGATGGCAAAGGCCTTGTCATCACCGACGTCGATCCCTCCAGCGACGCCGCCGATCGCGGCATCCAGGCCGGCGACGTCATCACCGCGGTGAACGCTGTCGAGGTCCAGTCGGCGGCCGACGTCACCAAGGCGCTCGACCAGGCGGAGAAGGCGGGCCGCAAGGCGGTGCTGTTCCAGATCAGCCGCGAAGACTCCAACCGCTTCGTCGCCCTGCCGCTGAACCAGGGCTGATCGGTCGCTCCCGTCGCGTGGTTTCATCACCCCCGACCGCATGACGGGAGATGACGGCCGGATAGTCTGTCAGTCTTCTATTCCGGCCCGGCGGCAGCGGACTCCCATCAGCCCGCTGCCGCTTTCACGTTGAGAGGAAACGACATGTCGCCTCTGACATCCCGCAAAATCGCGTATAACGACGGCATGAAGATTCTTGTCATCGAAGATGACCGTGAGGCCGCCGACTACATGCAGAAGGCCTTCGCGGAAGCCGGCCACACCGCCCATGTCGCGGGCGATGGCGATTCAGGTTTCGCCCTTGCCGATGCTGCCGAATACGATGTGCTTGTCGTCGATCGCATGTTGCCGCGGCGCGATGGTCTTTCGGTGATTGCCGGCCTGCGCTCGCGCGGCAACACGACACCTGTGCTGATCTTGTCGGCGCTCGGCGAGGTCGACGACCGGGTCACCGGCCTGCGCGCCGGCGGCGACGACTATCTCACCAAGCCATATGCGTTTTCGGAGCTTTTGGCCCGTGTCGAAGTGCTCAACCGGCGTGCGCCGACGCGTGAATCCGAGACGCTCTACCGGGTCGGCGACCTCGAGATCGACCGGCTGTCGCATACGGTGCGGCGCGCTGCGCAGGAGATCGTGCTGCAGCCGCGCGAATATCGCCTGCTCGAATATCTGATGCGCCATGCCGGCCAGGTGGTGACGCGCACAATGCTGCTCGAAAACGTCTGGGACTATCATTTCGACCCCCAGACCAACGTCATCGACGTCCACATTTCGCGCCTGCGCGGCAAGATCGAAAAGGGCTTCGAGAAGCCGATCCTGCACACTATCCGCGGCGCCGGCTACATGCTCAAGGCGGGCTGATGGCATTCAGGCTGCCGGCCATCATGAAGACGACCGCAGCGCGCCTTTCGGCGCTCTACCTCCTGCTTTTCGCCCTCTGCGCGGTGCTGCTTGTCTTCTACATGACGTCGCTGTCGGCACGCATGCTGATGGTCCAGACCCAGGAAACCATCAACGAAGAGGTCCAGGGCCTTGCCCGCGGCTACCAGCGCGGCGGCATCCCGGTGCTGGTACGCGTGGTCGAGCAGCGTTCGCGCCAGCCCGGCGCCAACCTCTATCTGCTTGCCGACCCCAACGGCCAGATCCTGTCGGGCAACGTCCAGAGCATCCAGCCGGGCGTGCTGCAGCGCGAAGGCTGGACCGAACTGCCCTTTTCCTATGAGCGCTACGGCGAAGCTGCCGGCAGGCGCCAGTCTGCCGAGACGGAAACACCGACCGAGGTCGGCCACAACGCCATCGCGGTGGTGCTGCGCCTGCCCAACCAGATGATCCTGATGGTCGGCCGCGACCTCGGCGAACCCGAACGGTTCCGCGACGTGATCCAGCGCTCGCTGATGCTGGCGCTGGCCATGATGGGCTTCGGCGCGCTGCTGATCTGGTATTTCGTCGGCCGCCGCGCCCTCAAGCACATCGACGGCGTCTCGGAGGCCAGCCGCCGCATCATGGCCGGCGACCTCAGCGGCCGCCTGCCGGTGACAGGCGCCGGCGACGAATTCGACCGGCTCTCGGAAAACCTCAATGCCATGCTGGCCCGCATCGCCCATCTCAATGATGGGCTGAAGCAGGTCTCCGACAACATCGCCCATGATTTGAAGACCCCGCTGACGCGCCTGCGCAACCGCGCCGAGGCGGCGCTGTCGGGCAAGAAGACCGGCGCCGATTATCGCGAGGCGCTCGAAGGCACCATTGCCGAGTCCGACCAGCTTATCCGCACCTTCAACGCCATCCTGATGATCTCGCGCCTCGAGGCCGGCTACTCCGCCGAATCCACCGACAAGGTCGATCTCGCCGCCGTGGTTCACGACGTCGTCGAACTGTACGAGCCGGTCGCCGAGGAACTGGGCGTTGGCTTAGAGGCGTCCGTCGCCGGTCCGGTCGTCGTCAACGGCAATCGCGAGCTGATCGCTCAGGCGCTGTCCAACATCATCGACAACGCCATCAAATATTCCGCCGGCGCGGTCGAAAAGCCGCATGTCGGCGTCACCCTGCAGCGCGACGGCGACGAAGTCAGGCTGCAGGTGTCGGACAACGGCCTCGGCATTCCAGACGAAGGCGATCGGGCGCGCGCCACGGAACGCTTCGTGCGGCTGGAAAAGAGCCGCTCGCAGCCGGGCTCGGGCCTCGGGCTCAGCCTCGCCAAGGCGGTGATGAAGTTTCACAATGGGCGGCTTGATCTTCTGCCCGGCAATCCCGGATTATCGGTCCTGATGGGCTTTCCCGGATCGAAGGACGCATAGATGAAGATCGAGGCCGCCAAGAAGACAGCGATCGAGTGGCGCCTGGAGCCGGTAAGCACCGTCGCCCCGCTCGATCCGGCACGCGCGCAAGGCGAGCTGGCGGAGTTTGCCGGCACGGCCAAGGAGGAGGGGCTCGACCGTCTGGCCACGTTCCTCAAGGCGAAAGGCCCGGCCCAGTCCTTTCTCGCTGCCGTCTTCGATCTTTCCGAATTCATGCGCGACAGCGCCCGACGCCAGCCGGAGATGCTGGACAGGCTGTTCGACCAGACTATCGAACAGCGGCTTTCAGACATCGGCATCGCGATTGCCGCTATCCCGTTCGAGGACGGCATCGCCGAAAACGCCCTGATGATGCGCTTGCGCCGGCTCAAGGGCGAGGCGCATTTCCTGATTGCGCTTGCCGACCTGTCGGGCGAGGCGAGTGCAGCGGATAGCGTGCGCCGGCTGAGCGACCTGGCCGACCTGTGCACCGGTGCGGCGGTCAATTTCCTGCTCCGCGACGCCCATGACCAGGGCAAGCTCAAGCTGCCCGATCCCGAAAACCCGACTGTCGGCTCCGGCTGGATCCTGCTCGGCATGGGCAAGCTCGGCGCCCATGAGCTGAATTTCTCTTCCGACATCGACCTCGTGGTGTTCTTCGACCCCGAGGCGCCGGCGATTGCCGACCCGTATGAAGCAACGGAGCTGTTCGCGCGGCTCACCCGGCGGCTTGTCCGCATCCTGCAGGACCGCACCGAGCACGGTTATGTCTTCCGCACCGATTTGCGCCTGCGTCCCGATCCCGGCTCGACGCCGCTCGCCATTCCGGTCCTGGCCGCGCTGCATTACTACGAGAGCCGTGGCCAGAACTGGGAACGCGCCGCGATGATCAAGGCGCGTCCGGTGGCGGGCGACATCGCAGCCGGCGAGGCCTTCCTCAAGGAGCTCCAGCCTTATGTCTGGCGCAAATACATGGATTACGCGGCGATCGCCGACGTCCATTCGATCAAGCGCCAGATCCACGCCCACAAGGGCCATGGCGAGGTCGCGGTCAAGGGCCACAACGTCAAGCTCGGCCGCGGCGGCATCCGCGAGATCGAGTTCTTCGTCCAGACCCAGCAGCTGATCGCCGGCGGCCGCTTCCCTGAATTGCGCGGCAAGGCGACGGTGCCGATGCTGACGCAGCTTGCCTTGCGCGGCTGGATTACGCCCGAGGCGCGCGACGCGCTCGAACGGCAATACTGGTTCCTGCGCAGCGTCGAGCACGCCATCCAGATGGTCGCCGACGAGCAGACCCACATGCTGCCGGAGGACGACGAAGGCCTCCAGCGCATCGCCCATATGCTCGGCTTTGCCGATGCGGATGCCTTCTCCAAGGCGTTTCGCGCTTCGCTGCAGGAGGTCGAGCGCCATTATGCAGCGCTGTTCGAGGCGGCACCCGAACTCTCCTCCGGCGTCGGCAATCTGGTCTTCACCGGCGACGTCGACGATCCCGACACGCTGCACACATTGCGCCAGCTCGGTTTCCAGCGCCCCTCCGACATCTGCCGCGTCATCCGCAGCTGGCATTTCGGCCGCTACCGCGCGACCCAGTCGGCCGAGGCGCGCGAGCGGCTGACCGAGCTCACGCCGGCACTGCTCGAAGCCTTCGGCAAGACCCGCCGCGCCGACGAGGCGCTGATGCGTTTCGACGAGTTCCTCGCCGGCCTGCCGGCGGGCATCCAGCTGTTTTCGCTGCTCCAGTCCAATCCGGCCCTGCTCAAGCTGCTCGCCACAATCATGGGCGCAGCCCCCCGGCTGGCCGGCATCATCACCCGCCGGCCGCATGTCTTCGATGGCCTGCTCGACCCGGCATTGCTGTCCGAACTGCCCGACCGCGCCTATCTTGCCGCGCGCCTTGCGGCCTTCCTCGAAAGCACCCGGCTCTATGAGGAGGTGCTCGACCGCCTGCGCATCTTCGCCGCCGAACAGAAATTCCTGATCGGCGTGCGCCTGCTCGCCGGCGCGATCGACTCCGCCCGTGCCGGCAAGGCTTTTTCCGATCTCGCCGACCTGACGGTCGGAGCGGCGCTCGAGGCCGTCGAGGCCGAATTCGCCCGCCGCCACGGCAAGGTTGCCGGCGGCAGGGTGGCGATCCTCGGCATGGGCAAGCTCGGCAGCCGCGAACTGACCGCCGGCTCCGACGTCGACCTGATCCTGCTTTACGACCACAGCGAGACCGCGGAGGAGTCCGACGGCGACAAGCCGATGGCGCCGTCGCATTATTTCTCGCGTATGACCCAGCGCCTGATCGCTGCGGTGTCCGCGCCGACGGCCGAAGGCGTGCTTTATGAGCTCGACCTCCGGCTGCGCCCCTCTGGCAACAAGGGGCCGGTGGCCACCCATATCGACTCGTTCCGCAAATATCAGCGCGGCGAAGCCTGGACCTGGGAGCATATGGCGCTGACCCGCGCCCGCCCGATCGCCGGCGACGCCTCGCTCTGCACCGAGGTCGAAGCCGAGGTCGCCGCCATCATCGCCTTGCCGCGTGATGCCGCCAAGGTGACGACCGAGGCCCGCGAGATGCGTGAGATGATCGAGGACGAAAAGCCGCCGCACGATCTCTGGGACATCAAGCTTGTGCCCGGCGGGCTGATCGACCTGGAATTCATCGCTCAGGTCGCGGTCCTGACCGGCCGGATCGAGGGCCAAGGCCACGCCACCGGAACGGCCGAGACGCTACACCGGCTTGCGCCTGGCTTTGCCGATGCGCAGGTACGGCAGGATCTCATCGATGCCTACGGGCTCTATCAGGCGATCACACAGATGACGAGGCTGTGTCTCACCGGTGCGTTCGAGCGGAACGACGTTCCGCCGGGGTTGTCGGACCTTTTGCTTGCGGCAACCGACCTTCCCGATTTCAGCGTGCTGGAGGCACATCTCAAGGAGACGTCGCAAAAGGTCAGGGGCCACTTTGACCTTCTGCTCCGTGCGAAGGGCAAATGAGGCGATGGGACGCCGCATGAGCACTTCGATCAGCATCGGGGGTGTCGATGCAACAGGAGAAACCCCATGAACACGTCAACAAGGATCGCGATCGCCTTTCTCGCCCTCGTGGGCACGGCCGGAACCTCAGCCTTTGCCGCCAACGGGCAAGGGCCGCGCGGCCAGAACATGAAGCCTGAGATGCGCTTCGAAAGGGCCGATGCCGACAAGAGCGGCGACGTCACCTTCGAGGAGTTCACTGCCGCCATGAATACGCGGCTGCTGGATGCCGATGAGAACACCGACGGCAAGATCACCGTTGCCGAGGTGGCGGACCAGATCCAGCGTATGCGCGCCGAGCGCATGGCCGCGCGCCTGATCAAGCGCTTCGACGCCAACGGCGATGGCGAGCTGACCAAGGCCGAGATCGAAGGGCGCCAGAAGAAGCTGTTTGCGCTGCTCGACCGCAACGACGACGGCAAGATCGTCAAGGACGAGATGCCGGTTCGCGGCTGGCATGGCCGCGACGGCAAGCGCTGACGTCGACGCGTGACCTGAGCTGAGGAACCTCCCGGAGATTGCCTCTCCGGGAGGTTTTGTTTTGTCCGGACACGGCCTCGCGCAACCTTGTCGCAATCAAGCCGGCCTCTGCTTGCCTCCTGCACAGGAGGACCCGTCATGGGCTGGATCGCCGCCATTCTCTCGATGTTCATTGTTACCGGCGCCTTGGCGCAATCGGCCTTGCCGCCGACGCCGGCGGGCAAGGTGCTGGCCGAACTGCTGGAGGCGTTCAACAGCGGCGATGCGGCCAAGGCCGAGGCCTTCGACCGCGCCTATCGGCCCAGCGACCCGATCGCCGGCATGACTGCCCTGCGCGCCCAGACGGGCGGCTTCGAACTGGTCAAGGTCGAGACCAGCGACGCCACCGCGCTCACCGCCATTCTCCGGGAAAAGGCCGGCGACCGCTTTGCCCGGTTGCACCTGTCGTTGAGCGACGGCTCGGACCACAAACTGACGGGCTTCCGCCTCGACCCGGTGGCGCCGCCGCCTGGTCTGGGCCCCAAGCGCCTGTCCTTGACGGAGGCGCTCGCAGCACTTGTCAAACGCCAGGACGAGGCGGCTGTTGCCGACAGCTTTTCCGGCGCGGTGCTGGTCGCCAGGGACGGCAAGGTCGTGCTGGAGAAAGCCTGGGGTCTGGCCGACCGCGAGCGCAGCCTGCCGGTGACGGTCGATAGCAGCTTCCGCATCGGCTCGATGAACAAGATGTTCACGGCGGTGGCAATCCTGCAGCTCGTCGAAGCCGGCAGGCTCGGCCTCGACGACCCGGTCGGCAAACATCTCACCGACTATCCCGACAAGGACATTGCCCGGAAGGTCACCGTTCGCCATTTGCTGACCCACACCGGCGGTACCGGAGATATCTTCGGTCCCGAATTCGACCGTAACCGGCTCAAGCTCAAAGCTGTTGACGACTACATCGCGCTCTATGGTGCGCGCGCCCCGCTGTTTGCGCCCGGCGCCACGCAGCGTTATTCGAACTACGGCTTCATCCTGCTCGGCGCCTTGATCGAGAAGGTCAGCGGGATGAGTTATGACGACTATGTCGAGAAGAACGTTTTCGAGCCGTCCGGCATGACATCGACGGGCTCTTTGCCGGAAAGCGAGACTGTCCCCGGTCGCGCGATCGGCTATCTCAATGAAGGCGGCAGGCTTGCGCCCAACACGGCCACGCTGCCCTGGCGCGGAACCTCCGCCGGTGGCGGCTATTCGACCGTCAGCGACCTCTGGCGTTTCGTCGACGCGCTACAGACGGGCAGGCTGATTTCGAAGAACATGCTCGATCAGGCGACCAGCACGCAGGTCCAGATGTTCGGCCTTGGCTTCGCGGTTGTCGGCGAGGGCAACTGGAAGGGGTTTGGCCACAATGGCGGCGCGCCGGGCATGAGCGGGGACCTGCATGTGTTCCCCAAGCTGGGTTATGTGCTGGTGTCCTTGTCCAATCTCGATCCGCCTGCCAGCACACGGCCGCTGGAGTTCATCGAGGCGCGGTTGCCTGAAATGCCGTGATGCTCAGGCGGCCTTGGCCAGGCGCTCGACCTTCTTCACCGGGATGCGCACCGACACGATGGTGCCGACGCCTTCGGTCGAGCGGATCTTCAGCGCCCCACCATGCAGTTCGGCGAGCGAGCGCGAAATGGCAAGGCCGAGGCCCGAGCCGGCATGGTTCTTCGAGAACTGGTTCTGCACCTGCTCGAACGGCCGGCCGAGCTTGCCCAATGCGTCCTTGGGAATGCCGCAGCCATTGTCTTCGATCGACAGCGTCAGCGCCCC
Source organism: Aminobacter sp. NyZ550 (assembly GCF_025628925.2). Taxonomy (NCBI): domain Bacteria; kingdom Pseudomonadati; phylum Pseudomonadota; class Alphaproteobacteria; order Hyphomicrobiales; family Phyllobacteriaceae; genus Aminobacter; species Aminobacter sp. NyZ550. The sequence continues at coordinate 4,679,432 of NZ_CP114190.1, read as the reverse complement.
CGAGGCGTTGCGCGCCCGCACCGAAATGCGTCCGCCTTCGCCGGTGAACTTCACCGCGTTGGACAACAGGTTGATGACGATCTGCTTGACCGCGCGGCGGTCGGCGAACAGCGTCATCGAGTCGGCGATCTGCGTCTCCACGGTGATCGACTTCTGTGCCGCCTGCAGCGACACCACCCGGACCGTCTCGCGGATCAGCGGGCAGAGATCGATCTCCTCGCGGTCCATCGAGAACTGGCCGGCCTCGATCTTCGACATGTCGAGGATGTCGTTGATGACGCCCAGAAGGTATTTGCCGCTGGAGTTGATGTCGCGGGCATATTCCTCGTAGCGCGGCGAGCCCATCGGGCCGAACAGGCGGCCTTCCATCAGCTCGGAGAAGCCGATCACCGCATTGAGCGGCGTGCGCAGCTCGTGCGACATGTTGGCGAGGAATTCCGACTTGGCCCGGTTGGCCGCCTCGGCGCGCTCGGTTTCCTTCATGTATTTGCGGTTGAGCTCGACCAGTTCGTGCGAGCGCTCTTCCTCGGAGCGCCGCGCCAGGCTGAGATCGTGGATCGTCGCCATCAGCCGGCGCTCGCTCTCCATCAGCTTGTCCTGGTGCTGCTTGATCTGGGTGATGTCGGAGCCGACCGACACCATGCCGCCATCGCGCGTTGTGAGCTCGTTGACCTGCAGCCAGCGGCCGTCGGCCAGCTGCCGCTCATAGGTGGCGCCGCCGCGCGGGCCGTTGGCATTGGCCAGCCGCCGCTCGGAGGCGAACGCGACCATGCGCTCCTCGATCTCCTCGCGCGCCGTGCCCGGCAGCACGTCGCGGTCGGCGAGCCCGTTGTCGTGCTGGTACTTCGAATTGCACATCACCAGTCGCCCGTTGGCATCCCACAGCACGAAGGATTCGGTGATGTTTTCGATCGCCGAGCGAAGCCGCTGGTCGGCGGCCTCCGAGCGCAAGGCGAGGTGGCGCTGCTCGGTGATGTCGACGGCAATGCCGGTCATCTGGATCTCAGGCGCTTCCGGATCGACAACCTGGGCGCGGGCGCGCATCCACACCCAGCGGCCGTCGGCATGGCGCATGCGGAACACCCGGTCGATATGGTCGACCTCGCGCATGATCACCTGGTTGGCCAGTTCGAACAGGTCGCCGTCTTCGGGATGGATGATGCGGGCGACTTCGCCGAACGACAGCATCGCCTCGCAGGCCTCGTAGCCGAGCAACTCGTACATCGAGCGCGACCAGTACATCTTGCCGCGCACCATGTCCCAGTCCCACAGCCCGCATTTGCCGCGCACCAGCGCCAGGTCGATGCGCTCATGCGCCTCCAGATAGATGCCGTCGGCGGCCTGGGCGCGCGCCGCCTGGCTGAAATAGGCGAACAGGATGACGATCAGCATCCCGGCGGTCATCACGAACAGCGCGACATTGAGCGACACCGTCTTGCGCCAGTCGGCAAACACCGCATCCTGCGGCACCATGGCGGCGGCCGCGGCGCGCTTGTCGTCGGCGATGCTGACCGCTGCCAGCCAGTCCCGGCCGCCGATGCGCACCTCCATCACGCCGGCGCGGTCGCCGAACATGAACAGCGGCTGCCCGCCGGAGACGAGGCCGTCGAGCGCCTGGCCCTGCCAGCCGGTCGACTGCGGGCTGACGGCGACGATGCGGAAATTCTGGTCGGTCAAAGCAACCACATGGCTGCGGCTCAGCGTGCCTTGCTGGCTCGTGCGTTCGAGCAGGTCCTGGCTTGCGGCGGCAAGCGGCCGCTCGGTGGTGGCGCCGACCATCAGCGCGTTGACCAACTCGCCGGCCGACAGCGCCAGGATCGCCTTGGCGTTGCGCTCGACGTCGTCGCGCTGCGCCATCAGCGACAGGAAGCGTGTGCCGGCGATCACGATCAGGAAGACGACGATCAGCGTCGGGATCGAGCGGCGCAGCAGCGGCTCGGCGGCCAGCAGGCGGCGGTATGCGGGTTCGGCGATGAGGCGTGCATTGCCCGCCAGGCCAGCGCTGCGCGCCTGCCTGCGACGGCCAATAGCAGTCTCATCGGGCGCGCCCCACGCGTCCGCCTTTGCCATAAATGGCTCCCCAAATCCCGTTTCCTGGTAACTCGATGCGGAATACGCCGAACATCCGAATCGTCACTAAAGAATCAAAGCTGATTCGCCTTGTCCAGTGGCCGGCGCGAAAAAGATTAAAGTTCGACTAAAAGCCTGACGAATTGGCGGCGTGGTAGCGCGCAAATGAAAGCGGCGGCCCCCGGTTTCGGAAGCCGCCTCATTTCGGGCGATGTCGGTGGCAAGCCGGCCCGGTCAGGCCAGCGTGCGCTCGATGATGTCGCGCAGGTCGGCCGACAGACCTTCCTTGGCCTGTATCGCCAGCAAGGCATCGCGGGCCTTGGCCTGGCGCTTGGGCTCGAGCGAACGCCACGACCTGAGTGCCGTTGCCAGCCTCGCCGCGACCTGCGGGTTGCGCTTTTCCACCGTCAGCACCGTCTCGGTGAAGAAGGTGTAGCCGGCGCCGTCGGCGCGGTGGAAGCCGGTCTGGTTGGCACTGGCAAAACCGCCGATCAGCGAGCGCACCCGGTTGGGATTGGCGATCGAGAAGGCCGGGTGTTCGGTCAGCGCCCGCACCGCATCGACCGCGCCGGCGCCCGGCGCCGTCGCCTGGATCATGAACCACTTGTCCATGACAAGCGGGTCGCCGCGATAGCGCTTGTCGAACTCGGCAAGTGCTGCCTTGGCTTCCGCGCTGCCGGCATGGCGATGCGCCAGCACGGCAAGGGCCGCGGCCCGGTCGGTCATGTTGGTCGCGGAAGCAAAATGTGCCGACGCGCGCTTGGCGCCATCGGGCAGGATCGCGAGATAGTCGAGCAGCGTGTTGCGCAGCGCCCGCCGTCCGGCGCTCGCCGCATCCGGCGAGAACGGACCTGATATCAGCAGCTCGTCGTAAAGCTGCGAAAAGACGCCTGCATTGGCTTCGGCGATGCTGCGTGCCAGCGCCTCGCGTCCGGCGAAGATGGCGTCGGGGTCGATGTTCTTGCCGATCTCGCGGGCAATGTCGGCCTCGCCGGGCAGAGCGAGCGCCAAAGCGCGGAAGGCATGCTCGAGCGTGTCGTCGACCGCGATGCGCCCGGCCAGTCCTGTCAGCTCGGCGCCGAATTTCGGCTGCTTGCCGCCGAGGATGTTCCTGAATGCCGCGATGATCGCATCGGTCAAAAGCGTGTTGAACGCCTGCCAGCGCGAGAATGCGTCGCTGTCATGGGAGGCAAGAAAGATCTGGTCTTCCGGCCGCTGCTCGATGCTCAACGTGATCGGCGCCGAGAAGCCGCGATTGAGCGACAGCACCGGCCGCTCGGTGACGCCGGAGAAGGTCACCACATGCTTGCGCTTGCGCACATGGATGACGCCGTCCTCGACGACAGCGCCCTCGGCGCCGCCATAGGCCATGTCCTTGCCGTCGCTGCCGACCAGGCCGAAGGCAAGCGGGATGTGCATCAGCCGCTTGCGGCTTTCCGACGGTGTCGGCGGCACCGATTGCTCGACCTCTATGATGAACTCGGCGGTGGCAGGGCTGTGCTTGGTCGTCACGCTCAGATTGGGCGTGCCGGCCTGATGGTACCAGAGCGCGAACTGCGACAGGTCGCGGCCCGACACGTCCTCGAACACCTTGACGAAATCCTCGATGGTCGCGGCATCGCCGTCATGACGCTCGAGATAGAGGTCCATGCCACGGCGGAAGGTCTCGGCGCCCAGGATGGTGCGGATCATGCGCACCACTTCCGAGCCCTTTTCGTAGACGGTCGGCGTGTAGAAGTTGTTGATCTCGCGATAGCGCCTGGGGCGGACCGGATGGGCCAGCGGGCCCTGGTCCTCAGGGAACTGGTGGGCGCGCAACGTGCGCACTTCGGCGATGCGCTTGACCGGCCGCGAACGCTGGTCGGCGGAGAATTCATGGTCGCGGAAAACCGTCAGGCCTTCCTTGAGGCAGAGCTGGAACCAGTCGCGGCAAGTGATTCTGTTGCCTGTCCAATTGTGGAAATATTCATGCGCGATGATCGCCTCGATATTGGCGAAATCGGTATCCGTCGCGGTCTCTTCGTCGGCCAGCACATATTTGTCGTTGAAGATGTTGAGGCCCTTGTTCTCCATCGCGCCCATGTTGAAGTCCGACACCGCGACGATGTTGAACACGTCGAGGTCGTATTCGCAGCCGAACACCTCCTCGTCCCATGTCATCGAGCGGCGCAGCGCGTCCATGGCGTAGCCGGCCTGGTTCTCCTTGCCGCGCTCGACATAGATGCCGAGCTCCACCTGCTTGCCCGAGGCGGTGACGAAGCGGTCCTTGATGCAGCCGAGATCGCCGGCGACCAGCGCAAAGAGATAGGACGGCTTGGGGAAGGGGTCGTGCCAGACGGCATAGTGCCAGCCGTCTTCGAGGTCGCCATGCTCGACCGGATTGCCGTTGGAGAGCAGCAGCGGTGCCTCGCTGCGCAGCCCCTCCATCCGCACCGTATAGACCGACAGGATGTCGGGCCGGTCGAGGAAATAGGTGATGCGGCGGAAGCCCTCAGCCTCGCACTGGGTGCAATAGACGTTGCTGGAGCGGTAGAGGCCCATCAGCGCCTCGTTGCGCGACGGCGCCAGCTCGGTCTCGATCAAAAGCGTGAAGCGGCCGGATGCGGGCGGATTGTAGATGACCAGCCGGTCGGGCGTCGCGTCGAAATCGGCGGCATCGACGGCTTCGCCATCGATTTCGATGCGGCGCATGGTCAGGCCGTCGCCGTCGAGCTCGAGCCGCACCGGCTTGTCGATGCCGGCACGCCGCTCGATCGTCAGCCGCGCCACCACCCTGGTGCTGTCCTCGCCGAGCCGGAAGTCGAGTTCGGTCCTCGGGATCAGGTAGTCGCTGGGCCGGTAGTCTTCGAGACGAAACACCTGTCCAGTATCAGTGCGCATGTGATGGCCTTCCTGTCGACTTCCGGATGCTGGCCGCAGCCTGGCAGAATAAATATGCGGCCGCTGCTCTTTACACGAAACGCCCCCTCGGCAAAACTGTTGGAGACCGCACATTCGCTGCGCTCCCCACCAATCCTCACGAGGCAGATATGACAGTCGTCACGCCGAAATTCGGAATGGGCGCGTCCGTATTGCGTGTCGAGGACGGCGCCTTCATCACCGGCAAGGGCCGTTACACCGACGATATCGCGGCCGCTGCGCAGTTGCATGGCTACGTCCTGCGCTCGCCCGTCGCCAAGGCCGGCTTCACCATCGGCTCGCTAGAGGACGCGCGCGCAGCACCTGGAGTCCATCTGGTGCTGACAGGCGCCGATGTCGCCCATCTCGGCGCCCTCAAGTCGACAGTCATGCAGAAGCAGCCCGACGGCACCCGTGCGCCGACGCGCGACATTCCGATCCTGTGCCGCGACCGGGTCCATTATGTCGGCGACGCGGTGGCCTTCATCGTTGCCGACAGCCGCGCGCTTGCCCAGGACGCCGCCGAACTGATCGAGGTCGACTATGACGGCGAGGACGCCGCCGCCAACACGGCGACCGCCCTCGACGCCGAGGCGCCGCTGGTCTGGCCTGAGCTCGGCAGCAATCGCGCCTTCACCTACCATCTCGGCGACAAGGCGAGGGCTGACAGCGCCTTTGCCAAAGCCGATCACGTCACCAGCATCGAATTCATCAACAACCGCCTGATCTGCAACTACATGGAGCCGCGCTCGGCGATCGGCGAGTGGCGCGACGACGAAGACCGCTTCGTGCTCACCACCGGCTCGCAAGGCGTGCATTCGATGCGCACCGTGCTGACCGGCCAGGTGTTCGGCATCGAGAGCGACAAGCTGCGCGTCGTCACTCCCGATGTCGGCGGCGGTTTCGGCACCAAGGCCTTCGTCTACCGCGAGCATGCGCTGGTGCTGGAAGCGGCCAGGCGGCTTGGCCGGCCGGTCAAATGGGCGAGCGACCGCACCGAACACTTCCTCACCGACGCGCAAGGCCGCGACAATGTCGTCAAAGCCGAGATGGCCATGGACAGGAACGGCCGCTTCCTCGGCCTGCGCGTCAGGCTGCTCTCCAATGTCGGCGCCTATGTCTCGCAATATGGCCCTGTCATCGCCTATATCGGCGCCAGCATGTCGACCGGCGTCTACGACATCCAGGCGCTCGATGTGACGATCGAAGGTGTCTACACCAACACCTGTCCCGTCGATGCCTATCGCGGTGCCGGACGCCCGGAAGCCGCACTGCTGGTCGAGAAGCTGGCTGATGCCTGCGCCCGCGACCTCGGCCTCACCGTCGACGAAATCCGCCGCCGCAATTTCATCCGCCCCGAGCAGTTTCCTTACCGCACCCAGACCGGCCGGCTCTACGACGTCGGTGAATTCGCAGCGCATATGGAGCTGTCGATGCAACGCGCCGGCTGGACTGATTTCCCCGCACGTCTTGCCGAAGCCCGGTCGCGTGGGAAAATCCGCGGCCTCGGCATGGCGACCTACATCGAGGCCTGCGCCTTCGCCGGCTCCGAGCCGGCGCGGGTCGAACTCAATGCCGACGGCACCGTCTCGGTGTTCATCGGCACCCAGTCCAACGGTCAGGGCCATGCCACTGCCTATGCCCAGTTCGTCTCGGAAAAGCTCAATCTCGACGTCGCCAGCATCAGTGTCCACCAGGGCGACACCGACCAGCTTGCCAAGGGCGGCGGCACCGGTGGCTCGCGCTCGATCCCGCTTGGCGGCGTTTCCGCCTCCCGCGCTGGTGCAGCCCTTGCCGAGAAGCTGAAGAAGATCGCAGCCGACGAGCTGGAGGCGGCGGCCGCCGATATCGAGCTTGGCAATGGCGAGGCGCGCATCGTCGGCACCGACCGCGCCATGGCCTTCGCCGATCTCCATGCAGCGGCGAAAAACCCCGACGATCTCAAGGCGATGGGCGAATTTGTTCAGGACGAGGCGACCTATCCCAACGGCACGCATATCTGCGAGGTCGAGATCGATCCGGAAACCGGCACCTCCGAAGTGGTCGCCTACACCATCGTCGACGATTTCGGCGCAACCGTGAACCCGATCCTGCTTGCCGGCCAGGTCCATGGCGGCGTCGTCCAGGGCATCGGCCAGGCGTTGCAGGAGGAGGCCGTCTACGGCGAGGACGGCCAGCTGCTGACGGCCAGCTTCATGGACTACACCATGCCGCGCGCCGACAGCGTGCCGTCCTTTCATTTCGAGACGCGCAACGTGCCCTCGACCACCAATGCCATGGGCATGAAGGGCGCGGGCGAGGCCGGCACCATCGGCGCCACGCCGGCGGCGCTCAACGCGGTCACCGACGCGCTCCACCGCGCCTATGGCATCACCCACATTGAAATGCCCGCGACGCCGTTGCGCATCTGGGCGGCGATAGAGGCGGCACGGCAGCAGTGAAGCAAAACGTGGTTCAGGCGGCGTCGTCGCCGCTTACAGGTATCGCTCTCAAGGTCATTTCGGTGGCGATCTTCGTCGGCATGTCGACGGCCATCAAGCTGGCCGGCCAGGTGCCCGCCGGCCAGATCGTCTTCTACCGGTCCTTCTTCGCCATCTTTCCGATCCTCGTCTTCCTCGCCTGCCGCGGTGAGCTGCGCACGGCGGTCACCACCAGGCGGCCATTCGGCCACATCATGCGCGGGCTCGCCGGCGTCACCGCCATGGGTTTCGGTTTCTATGCGCTGACCCAACTGCCGCTGCCCGAGGCGATCACGCTCAACTATGCCCAGCCGCTGCTCGTCGTCGTCTTCAGCGCGCTGATCCTCGGCGAAAACGTTCGCGCCTATCGCTGGACCGCGGTTGCCGTCGGTCTCGTCGGCGTGCTGATCGTGTCGTGGCCCAACCTGACGCTGTTCACCTCTCCCGGCGGCGTCAGCGACAAGGCGGCGATGGGAGCTGTCGCCGCCATCATCGGCGCGGGCCTGTCGGCCATCGCCATGCTTTTGGTGCGCAACCTCGTCCACACCGAACGCACGGCAACCATCGTTTTGTGGTTCTCGCTGACCGCCAGCGTCATGGCCCTGTTCAGCCTGCCTTTCGGCTGGCAGTCGCTGAGCTGGCAGCAGACGGCGCTGCTCGTCACCGGCGGCTTCTGCGGCGGTATCGCCCAGCTGTTCATGACCGAGGCCTACCGCCACGCCGAGGCCTCGACCGTCGCGCCCTTCGAATACACCTCCCTGCTGCTCGGCATCGCCGTCGGCTATCTCGTCTTCGGCGACCTGCCGACCATCCATACGCTGGTCGGCGGCATCATCGTCATCGCCGCCGGCATCTTCATCATCTGGCGCGAACAACGCCTTGGCCTGGAACGCCAGGCGGTCAAGAAAGCGTCCTCGCCGCAATAGGCGGCGACGGCAATGCATCCGGAGCCTGCCCGCTCCTCGGACTGATCTGAGGCGACCGAATTCCCGTCGAAGGGCGAGCCATGACTTTGAACGCATTTTCCGACCCGATCGACGTCGTCATGCCCTGGGTCGACGGCAGCGATCCTGTCCACCGTGAAAGCCTGCTGCGCCACTGGCCGAAGCGGCCATGGCTGAGGCCGGCATCCTGTCGTTTTCGCGAGAATGGCGAGTTGCGTTATGCGCTGCGGTCGATCCATTTCCATCTGCCCTGGGTCCGCACCATCCATCTCGTCACCAACGGTCAGGTGCCGTCATGGCTCGACCTCGATCGTCCCGGCATCAACCTCGTCACCCATGCGGAATTCTTCGCCGAGCCTTCCGGCCTGCCGGTGTTCAGTTCCAGCGCCATCGAAGCCAATCTGCACGGCATCGGGAGGGCCGGTGTCGCCAATCGCTTCCTGCTGTTCAACGACGACTTCTTCGTCGGCCAGATGGTATCGAAGGAAGAGTTCGTCTTGCCCGATGGTCGTGCGCGGCTTCACGTCATGGCGGCGAGGCTGCCACGGTTTCGGCTGCGGGCGGATCGCTACATCAGGACGCTCGCCTTCAACAATCTGCTTTTGTGCCTGGCGTTCCGCCGCAGGCGCTGGTCCTACCCGCCGCATGTCCCGCTGCTGCTGGAACTCGACAAGCTGGCCTGGCTGCACGACCGCTTCGGCTTCTGGCTGCGCCGCACGGCGCGGCATCGTTTCCGCCAGAGCACGGACGCGTCGGCGAAGGTGCTCTACATCAATGCCATTGCCGAGCGTGATCGCGGCCGCGCCGACGGCGTCGTGCAGGTGAAGCTGGTACAGGAGAATGTCGTGGCCGTCCGGGACGACGAGGCGTTCAGTCGGTCGCTGGCAGGCCTGGTCGCAGCACCGCCGGCCTTTTTCTGTCTCAATGACGAGATCGACGACGAGGCGCGTGCCGGTGTCAGGGCCGTGGAGATGCAGGCAGCCCTGGCGGCGATCTTTCCGGACCCGTCGCCGTTCGAAAAGGATCGTGTCTTATCGCGGCCTGACGCTATTGAACGGCCAGGCACCTGAGCCGCGCCGCCGTCTCTTCGTCGGCGGGGAAGAAGGATTCGATGGCGATTTCCGACAGAGTCACGTCGAGCGGCGTGCCGAACACGGTGATCGTGCTGATGAAGGACAGCACGTCGTCCCCGACGCGCAGCCGGAGCGGATGGGCGATCGCCAGCGGATCGGCCTGCAGCGGCCGGCCCTGGCGCGGCCCGTCGGGATAGGTCAGCAATTCCTGCTCCAGCGCCTTGAGCACCGGGTCGCCTGCCGTGTCGTTCTGGTGCTTCAGCCGTTCGAGCAGATGCGAGCGCCATTCATGCAGGTTGACGATGCGCGGCGCCACGCCTTTCGGGTGCAGGCTGAGCCGGAGCACGTTGACCGGCGGCTCGAGCAGGGCGGCATCGACGCCGGCAAGCATCGGGCCGAGCGCCGCATTGCCCTCGATCAGGTTCCAATGCCGGTCGACCGCGATGGCGGGGTAGGGCTCATGCCCCTTCAGCACCATGCGCACCGCCTCCATGGCGGGTGCCAGCGAGGGGTGGTCGAGCGGTTTTTCGCTGAAGCTCGGTGCGTATCCGGCGGCGAGCAGCAGCTGGTTGCGCTGGCGCAGCGGGATTTCGAGCTGTTCGGCCAGATGCAGTACCATCTCGCGCGACGGCGCCGAGCGCCCGCTTTCCATGAAGCTCAGATGCCGTTGCGAGATTTCAGCTTCCATCGCCAGGTCGAGCTGGCTCATGCGCCGCCTGGTGCGCCATTCGCGGATGAGGTCGCCTACGGAGTTTTGTGTGTTTGTCATGCCGCCACACTAAGCAGAGGCAATTCTGATTGCTATTACCTCAAGCGTAATCGCATTGGTTCAGCGGCGGTGAGATGTTCGGTTTCAGGAAGGCGGTCGCAGACGGCCTCCACAACCGAACAGGAGCCAGCCATGTCCATCACCGTCACCCCCTTCCTTCGCAACGTCCTCCATGCTGATGCGCTGATCAGCGGCGCGGCCGGCCTGCTGATGATGCTTGGCACCCCGCTGTTGTCGCCGCTGCTCGAACTGCCGGCGCAACTGCTGTTCTGGGCAGGCCTGGTGCTGGTGCCCTTCGTTGCCATGCTGGTGGTCATCGCCCGCCGCGCCACGGTGTCGAAGCTCGTCATGATCGACATCATCGCCATCAATGTGCTGTGGGTGGTCGCCAGCTTCGGCCTGCTCGTCAGCGGTGTCGTGGCGCCGAATGCAGTCGGCATCGCCTTCGTGGTTGCCCAGGCGCTGGCGGTCGCGGTCTTCGCCGAACTGCAGTTCATCGGCATCCGCCGCGCCACGTCAGTGGTCGCGGCTGCCTGATCGGCGACAAAAGCTAGAGGCTGCCGAGTTGCCGCAGCTTCGCCTTGACCTCGAGGAAATCCCGCCACGCAAGCTTCTTGTGGGCGGGATTTCTCAGCAGATAGGCCGGGTGCAGCGTCGGCATGACAGGGATGACGGTGCCGTCTGCCGTGACATGGTTTTTCCAGCTGCCGCGCAGTCTCAGAATTCCGTCCTGCGAGCCGACCAGCAGCTTGGCCGAGGGGCCGCCAAGCGTCACCAGCACCTTGGGCCTGGCAAGGGCGATCTGGCGCTCGACGAATGGCCGGCAGATCTCCGTTTCATGCGGGGTCGGCGTGCGGTTGCCGGGCGGACGCCACGGAATCACGTTGGCGATATAGGCTGATGTCCTGTCGAGCCCGATCGCTGCAAGGATGCGGTCGAGCAATTGGCCCGAGCGGCCGACGAACGGCAGGCCTTCGAGGTCCTCGTCGCGGCCGGGCGCTTCGCCGACCAGCATCAGATCGGCTTCGGGGTTGCCGTCGGCAAAGACCATGCTCTTGGCCGTGGCCTTCAGATTGCAGCCCTCGAAACCTTCCATGATCTGCTTGAGCTCGTCGAGCGTTGCTGCCTTGGAGGCAAGTTCGCGTGCCGCGGCGGCCTGCGCCTCGTCAGGCACGGCGGCAACCGCTGCCGGTCGCGGCTGAGGCGGTGCCGTGGCAGGGGCGGCGCCGGGGCGGGGCGCCTCGGCCGCCCTGTCCGCCAGCTGCCGTGATGCCGCCAGGCGCTGCTGGGCGTTTTCGGCAAAGCGGTCGATCGGGTCGTCGACAAGCGCATCATCGACCCCCGCCGCCGCATAGAAGGCGAGCAGATCGCGCAGATCCGGAGGTTCGTTTCCCGAAAGTGAGGCCATTGGCACAGTTACGGCGTTACGCCGCCGGTTTGCAAGTTCACGAGGACGGAATGCGCGGGTCCTGCACCAGATAAAAGCGCCAGCGTGGTGTGTAGTCGGTGACCAGGAAGCTGAAGCCGGCAATTGCCAGCGGGTCGACCTTGCCGTCGATGAAGCGCAGCCGGTCATATGGTTCGAAGTCGCGGCTGTACTGGGCGAAGCTGTCGGAGGAGATGTTGACGTTGTCGGTGCGGCGCTGGTCGAAGGACAGCCCGTCGCCGAACACGCTGGCCTGGCCTTGCTGCTCCTGCAGCTCGAACTCGAATTCCACCCACGCCTGGCCGCTGTTGTTCAGCGCCTCGATGCGCATGAACATGATGCCATTGGCATAGAAGCCCGAGCTGTCGAAGGGCCGGATCGGCCGGGTCGTGCGGATCGTCAGCGTCACCGGCGTCGACGAATCCAGTTCTTCCCTGATGACGAAGGGGTCTTCCCTGGTGCCGGTTCCCGAAACGCCGGTGATCTGGAAGCCGCCGAGTTCATCGGAAAACGAATAGGCCCCGGCATTCCAGACCTTTTGACCGGCCTCGGTCTCCTGCGAGCGACCTTCGCTGACAAGACATGTCGCAATAAGAAGGGCAGCCCCAGCCAGGATGTGGCGTTTGGGGTGCAAGCGCTCCAGTCCGGTCCTGCAAGGCACGTGTTGGCGCATATGGAATCAATGGACGAAAAGGCTGTTGAACAACACCTGTTTCGTGACAGTACGGGCCATAACCCACAGCCGAAAGGTGAAATCTTTTGACCTTTACGTTAACGTAAGATAATTCATTGCTCGGAGGAGAGCGTCGTTAGGCCAAACAGCCGATGTGCGGATTGGTCCGTTTGACGTTTGCCGACGATGCGCTATGCAGCGCTTAGCTACAGATTGCCCCTGGGACAGGGCTAGCCAACGCGGAGGGATTGATGAGCGATATCGAACGCGAGAGCATGGAATTCGACGTTGTCATCGTCGGTGCAGGTCCGGCGGGTCTGGCGGCGGCGATCCGGCTCAAGCAGGTCAATCCCGAACTGTCCGTCGTCGTGCTCGAAAAGGGCGGCGAGGTCGGCGCTCACATCCTGTCCGGTGCCGTCGTCGATCCGATCGGCATCGACCGGCTGCTGCCCGACTGGCGCGACGACAGCGACCACCCGTTCAAGACGCCCGTCACCGACGACCACTTCCTGGTCCTCGGGCCGGCAGGTTCGGTCAAGCTGCCGAACATGTTCATGCCGCCGCTGATGAGCAACCACGGCAACTACATCGTCTCGCTCGGCAATGTCTGCCGCTGGCTGGCAACGAAGGCCGAGGCGCTCGGCGTCGAGATCTATCCCGGCTTCGCCGCTGCCGGCCTCATCTACAACGACCAAGGCGCCGTTACCGGCGTCTACACCGGCGACATGGGTGTCGAGCGCGACGGCTCGCACGGCCCGTCCTTCGCGCCAGGCATGGCGCTGATGGGCAAATATGTCCTGATCGGCGAGGGCGCCCGCGGTTCGCTCGCCAAGCAGCTGATCGCCAGATACGATCTCGGCGCCGGCAAGGAGCCGCAAAAATTCGGCATCGGCCTCAAGGAACTGTGGCAGGTCGCGCCCGAGCATCACAAGCCGGGCCTCGTCCAGCACTCCTTCGGCTGGCCGCTCGATTTCAAGACCGGCGGCGGCTCGTTCCTCTATCACCTCGAGGACAACATGGTTGCGGTCGGCTTCGTCGTCCACCTCAACTACAAGAACCCCTATCTGTCGCCCTTCGAGGAGTTCCAGCGTTTCAAGACGCATCCGGCGATCCGCCACACCTTCGACGGCGCCAAGCGCCTGTCTTATGGCGCGCGCGCCATCACCGAGGGCGGCTACCAGTCGGTGCCGAAGCTTTCGTTCCCCGGCGGCGTGCTGATGGGCTGCTCGGCCGGCCTGGTCAACGTTCCGCGCATCAAGGGGTCGCACAACGCCGTGCTGTCGGGCATGCTCGCCGCCGAGCACGTGGCGGAGGCCATCGGCGCCGGCCGTGCCAATGACGAGCTTGCCACCTACGAAGCCGCCTGGCGCTCGACCGACATCGGCAAGGATCTGAAGAAGGTCCGCAACGTCAAGCCGCTGTGGTCGCGCTTCGGCACCATCCTCGGCGTCAGCCTCGGCGGCCTCGACATGTGGCTCAACACGCTGTTCGGCGTCTCGCCCTTCGGCACGCTGAAGCACGGCAAGTCGGACGCCCAGTCACTCGAGCCGGCCGCAAAGCACAAGAAGATCGATTACCCCAAGCCCGACGGCGTGCTGACCTTCGACCGCCTGTCGTCGGTGTTCCTGTCCAACACCAACCACGAGGAGGACCAGCCGGTCCACCTCCAGGTCAAGGACATGGAACTGCAGAAGCGCTCGGAATATGGCGTCTTCGCCGGCCCGTCGAGCCGATACTGCCCGGCCGGCGTCTATGAATGGGTCGACAAGGACGGCAATTCGATCGCCGGCGATCCCGGCCATGCCGATGCGAAGTTTGTCATCAACGCGCAGAACTGCGTCCACTGCAAGACCTGCGACATCAAGGATCCCAACCAGAACATCAACTGGGTGCCGCCGCAGGGCGGCGAAGGGCCGGTCTATCCCAACATGTGATGGGGCCCAATATGATCGGGGCCGCTTGACCTCTGGCTGACTAACCAAACGGCCCGGAAATCTCCTGATTTCCGGGCCGTTTCGTTTAGCTGCGGGGTGTTGCTGCGCCTTCGCTCGACACCGTCTCCGTTTCGCTGTCTTCCGGATGGGTCGCCGTGTCACGGAACGAGAACTCGACCAGCAGCGGCCGATGGTCCGAACCGGCATCCTCGCCCATCGTCACCGCGTGGACCAGCACGTCGCCCTTGGCCATGACGTGGTCGATGGTCAGCCCGGCGAAGCGCATGAAGTCGGGCAGCATGAAGGTCAGCCAGGTGCGGCCGGCAGCCGGCATCGGCGTCAGTCCGCCAAGCCGGGCGACACGGGCGACCGCGGCACTCCATGGCGTGGCGTTGAAATCACCGCCGAGAATGGCGTTCTGGCCCAGGGCGGCGAAATTGCCGCCCAATTGATCGATCTGTTCCGACTGTTCGAACGGCCAGGGCCAGCCGAGATGGATCGAAACCACGTCGCTTGCCCGGCCGCCGAAATCGACCTTGGCCGTTGCCAGCGCGCCGCCGCCAAAGCACTGCGGCTGACTGCCTTCAACAAATGGCCGCCGCGACAGGATCGCCGAGCCGAAGATGCCGTTCGGATAGGGGCACATCATGCGGTAGGGGTAGCGCGCAAACAGCGGCTGCAGCTTGCCTTCCCACATCGCCGACACCTCCTGGAAGGTGATGACGTCGGGCTGCCAGCGACCGACAAGCGACAGCACCTTCTCAGGCTGGGTGTTCTTGAAGCGCAGGTTCATCTGCAGCATCTTGTAGACCGGCCGGCCATCGGCGCGCGGCTGGAACGCCGCATGCACCGGCCCGAGCCCGGGCAAAGGCAGCGAACTCGAGGTGGTGGACAGGGCTGCGGCACCGAACGCCAGCGCAGCAACGGCCTGCCAGCGCAGCGAGGTCAACAGCAGCGGCAATGCCGCCAGCATCATCGCCACCGCCAGGTGCACCCTGAAATGCGCAAAGGAGTCGAGCGCCGGATGCCAGGCGCCGAAGAAGCCGGCGACCAGCGGCGCCGACAAGATCATCATCGCCAGGAAGCAGGCGATCCTGCCCAGTCTGTAGAACGTCGTCATTCCAGTTTCATGTAGCAACAAATGCGGCCCATTGATGATCGATTATGGGCCGCTTGCGCTTTGCTGGAAAGCTCCGTCGGCGCAGGACGGGCAAGGTGGCAGCGCTGGCGACCGGCGGTTGAAATGCCGGGCGACTTGTGAGACCGATGGCCGGGAAATCGGCATCGATGCGCTCGTGATGCGCAACTGATCGGCCTTGTGGAGACTGGAATGAATTCGACCGCCCATCGCTGGCTGCGCGCATGTGCGGCGCTGTTCGTCATGGCTCCCTTTGCCGCGCATGCCGAGGGGCAGGTGGTCGAGCAGGTCAAGACCTACGCAATCTCGGGAAGCACGGCCCCCGAGCTCTACGCCTCGATCGGCGAGCGCGGCCCGAAGGCCGGCATCGGCCGCGCCATCGCCCACACCAATTTCAAGCTTACATGGCAGCGCAACTACGTGCCGCAAGGCGACGGCTGCACCTTGGTTTCGGCAAAGCCCAAGCTGATCATCACCTACACCTTGCCCAAACCGTCCGGACGCCTGCCGGACGGGCTGAAGCAGCGCTGGGACGTCTTTTACGAAGGCGTCCGCCGCCACGAGCTGGTGCACGGCCAGATGATCAAGGACATGGTGGCGACGATCGAGCGGACCACCATCGGCCTCTCTGTGCCGGGCGATCCCGGCTGCAAAAAGATCAGGCAGGAGATCATCAAGCCGCTGTCGGAGGCGTCGCTGGCGCAACGCCAGCAGAGCAGCGACTTCGACCGCGTCGAGCTCAACGATGGCGGCAACGTCCATCGCCTGATCCTGTCCTTCGTCAACGGGCAGTGATCTTGCCCGCCTCGGGCGCAAAGCTGCATGACGCAAGGGGATTCTTAACCACAGCTTGTGGTTGCGCTGGAAGTTAACCTTGCTTTTGCGGCCAAATGGCACCGTTGCGGTGAGGCGAGGTGCAACCATGACCGGCAGGTACACCAACAACATCCAGGCAGCGATCCTCTATGAGGGCGGCGACGAGATCTATCCGTCGCTGCATCTCAACGCCTTCCGCAAGGCGATGCTCGAGAGGCAATTGCCGCTCAACGTCGTCCAGGAGGACCGCCATTTCGTCCTGATGAGGGGCCCCGGCGAATTCCAGATCCTCGTCACCTATTTTCCCCGGCCCGCCGATGCGGCGGTTTTCGCCCCGACCCTCGGCTCCGCGGCAACCACGCTGCTGATGCCGGATGCCCGGGAGCGCGTGCGCCGGCACACGGCGCATGTGCTTGTCGAAGTCCATCATGGTGTCCTCGGCGGCGTCACCGACATTCCTGACATTGCGGGCTTCTTCAGCCAGATCGGCATGCAGCGCCCGGGGGCGACGCTGCGCGAATTCAACATGCGCGTCGAGATCCTCGGCGAGGTCTGCCGCCACCTGCTCAAGCTGCAGCCCGCCAGCGCCATTCACTGGACCCAGAGCAACATGCTGATCGCCGGCGAGCAGTTCACGGCGTTTCTGGACCAGCCGCAGCCCAGCATGCTGACCGTCCATCCCAAGCTTTTCGCCGGCGAGCCGGTGCCCGGTTTCAACGAACAGCCGGCTGGCCTGCTGACCCTGGGCGGCGCCGACTATATCGGCCGCGAAGTCTATGTCGCACCGGCGCCCATTCCGTGGATCGATCTTTACGACGCAGCGCTTGCCTTCATCCGCGTCGCCATTCAGCCCAATGGCTATGTCGTCCCCGACGACGAGACCTTCGGTCCCGAAAACGGCGACTATTCCTATCGCGTCAGGCATCTCCCTGCCGAGCAGCACCCGATCGGCATGCGCGAGCCGTGCTACGCGCTGACCCTGCGCTTCTCCCGGCAGCACAGCTACACCACGATGGAACACGAGAGCCGCACGCTGGTCCCAGGCGGCATGCGCTCGGTCGCCGCCTCGGTCGAGCCTGACCGGGACAAGCGGCGCGAATTGATCGCCGGTTGGGAGCAGAAGGAGCGCACGGCAAAGGCCGTGGGCAACAGCCTGCAGCTCTACCGCAAGGGCGAGGGCGGCTCGGACGAGCCGCCTGCAGGATCGCCGCCGCGTTTCGGCGGCGGCTTTGTCAGACGCACCGCCGTCTTCGGCCGCAAGCACTAGGCTGCGCTGAGCTCTCGGTCCGCACCCTACTGGAACGCCGTCTCGGCGAAGCTGCGCAGCTTGCGCGAATGCAGCCGCTCATTGGGCATTTCGGCCAGCTTTTCCATCGCGCGGATGCCGATGGTCAGATGTTGCGCCACCTGCCGCTTGTAGAATTCGGTCGCCATTCCCGGCAGCTTGAGCTCGCCATGCAGCGGCTTGTCGGACACGCACAACAGCGTGCCGTAGGGCACGCGGAAGCGGAAGCCGTTGGCGGCGATCGTCGCCGACTCCATGTCGAGCGCAATGGCGCGCGACTGCGACAGCCGCTGCACCGGCCCG
This sequence comes from Aminobacter sp. NyZ550, assembly GCF_025628925.2. Classification (NCBI taxonomy): domain Bacteria; kingdom Pseudomonadati; phylum Pseudomonadota; class Alphaproteobacteria; order Hyphomicrobiales; family Phyllobacteriaceae; genus Aminobacter; species Aminobacter sp. NyZ550. Next base: position 4,661,644 of record NZ_CP114190.1, on the reverse strand, counting down.
CGCTGGTCGCGCAGTTCCCAGTTGCGGTTGTCGATGGTGGCGACGGTTCCCGTCCGCATGATGCGCTTGAGGTCATAGCCGGAGAGCCCCGTCACCTCGGCGACGGCCTCCTGCAGCGCCACCTGCACCTCGGCCAGCGGCGGGATCGGGATCCACACCGGCAGGTCGTCGTCGAGCACGTGGTCTTCGCGGACATAGGCATGCGCCAGCACATAGTCGCCCAGCGCCTGGGTGTTGCGCAGGCCGGCGCAGTGGCCGAGCATCAGCCAGGCATGCGGCCTGAGCACGGCGATGTGGTCGGTGATGGTCTTGGCGTTGGACGGACCGACGCCGATATTGACCATGGTGATGCCGGCATGGCCTGCTTTCTTCAGGTGATAGGCCGGCATCTGCGGCAGCCGTGCCGCCGGCGTGCCTTCCGATGGCGCCGATTGGCCCGCCTTGGTCACCACGCCGCCCGGCTCGACGAATTCCGTATAGCCGCCGCCGCCCTTGGCCATCAGGTCACGGGCGAGCACGACGAACTCGTCGATGTAGAACTGGTAGTTGGTGAACAGCACGAAGTTCTGGAAGTGATGCGGCGTTGTTGCCGTGTAATGCGCCAGCCGGTGCAGCGAATAGTCGATGCGCTGGGCGGTGAACACGGCCAGCGGGCGGGATTCGCCCGGCATGATCTCGAAGGTGCCGTTGGCGATGTGGTCGTCGGTGCCGTCGAGATCCGGCACGTCGAACAGGTCGCGGATCGGCCGCTGGATGCGGTCGGCGGCGGCACCGTCGACATGGGTGCCTTCGAGGAAGGCGAAATGCAGCGGGATCGGCGTCGTCGATTCCGAAACCGTCACCGGGCCGCCATGGTTGCGCATGATCAGCTTGAGCTGCTCGGTGAGGTAGCTCTGGAACAGGTCCGGCCGGGTGATCGTGGTCGAGAAATGCCCCGGGGTCGGCATGTGGCCATAGGCCTGGCGCGAGTCGACCTGGGAGTAGGATGTCGTGGTGACGCCGACTTCGGGATAGCAGGCGCGGAACCTGACATTGGTGTCGGCGCCGGCTGCCAGCGAGGCGAAGGCGTCGCGCAGGAAGGCGGTGTTGCGCTCGTAAAGCGCCTGCAAGGCAGCAACCGCCTTGTCGGCATCAGTAAAGCTCTGCCGAGGAAACGGCAGCGGCGAAGAGATCGATTCGATAGGTTGAGGATAGATTCGCTTTTCCATGACCTATTATAGAGATCAATTATGACGGCTGCGAGAGGTCTCGCGGCGCGTCCTTTCAAATCTCTCAGGTGCGCTGCAGGCTGACCAGGAGCACGAAGCCGACGCCGCTCTTGCGGGCGGCAGGTGCCTCGATGGTCGAGCCGTAATCGGCGCGAAGCTGCGGAACGGCCAGCACCGGAGCGGCAAGGACCATCAGGATCATGGCGGCGCGCGGCAGCAGCCGGAGCGTCTTCTTGATCTGGGTTGCGGTGCGGGTCATTGGCGTTGCTTCTTTTCGATCTTGTGTTGCGTCGTTACTTCTTCACGATTTCCCAGGAGCGGGCAGGGCGGCTGGTCTCTGCCACCAGCGTTGCGAACATGATCCCGAACAGGGCGCTGAGCAGGCAGACGATGGTGAACCGGCGGGCGAGCATTGGTGTCTTCTCCTTCGATGGATCGGACTATGCCAAGCTGCGACTGAACGGGTTCTGAGACCTCCGTTCATCTTCGGTTCAAATTTATTGACGAGCCTTAATGGGTCCGCAGGGTTGTGTTTCGCCCCGCTGCGCATATCTCCTGAGCAACGCTCACCAACGGAGACTGCGGAATGACCAGCCAGACATTGCCGATCGAACTCTATTACTGGCCGACGCCCAATGGCTGGAAGATTTCGATCATGCTGGAGGAACTGGGCGTTCCTTACACCGTCAAATACATCAACATCGGCAAGGGTGAGCAGTTCGAGCCGTCATTCCTCAAGATCGCGCCCAACAACCGCATGCCGGCGATCATCGACCCGGAAGGGCCGACCGCTGACGGCAAATGGGGCGGCGCGCCGATCTCGATCTTCGAATCCGGGGCGATCCTGCAATATCTCGGCCGCAAGTTCGGCAAGCTCTATCCCTCGGACGAGCGCGGCCGCGCCGAGGTCGATCAGTGGCTGTTCTGGCAGGTTGGCGGCCTCGGCCCGATGGCCGGCCAGGCCCATCACTTCCGGCAATATGCGCCGGAGAAGATCGCCTATGGCATCGATCGCTACACCAATGAGGTCAACCGGCTCTATGGCGTGATGAACAAGCGCCTCGCCGATAGCGAATTCCTTGCCGGCGACTATTCGATCGCCGACATCGCCTCGCTCGGCTGGGTCAAGCCTTACAAGAACCAGGGCCAGGAGCTCGAGGACTTCCCGCATCTCAAGCGCTGGTTCGACACGTTGCTGGCTCGTCCGGCAGTGAGCCGTGGCCTCGCCGTCGGTGAGGACCACCGCCGCAACCTCGCCGACGACAAGGAAGCCCAGAAGGTGTTGTTCGGCCAGCGCGCCAGGGCCTGAACGCGCAGACAGCGCAAAAACGAATGGGGGAGGCAGGGCCCGCCGGCACTGCCTCCCCCTGATACTGACGACTGTTTCCTGGTCGCCTTACAGCTTCTTCCAGTTCTGCGTCTTGCAGATCAGGCCGCCGAGCACACAGCCGCTCATCTTGAGCGTCGAGCCGGCGACCGAGGCCTTGCCGGTATAGGTCTTGTCATTGGCCGGGTCGGTGATCTTGCCGGCATAGGTGCCGCCATTGGCATTGAAGGTGCCGATCTTCTTGCCGGCGTGCTTGCCGTCCTTCAGCGTGATGCAGAAGCCGCCGCCGCAGGGCGTGATCGCGGCAGTCGATCCGGCTTCCGTCTTCCAGTTGCCTTCGATCGGATCGGCATAGGCCGCACCCGCCATCATCAGGGTGGCCGCGATGGCCAGGCTCATCTTGCGAAGCATTGAAGTCCTCCCGGTTGAATTGTCGCTCACAGGCACTCTCCCTGCCTGACGTTTACGCAAACGTAAGCGTAATGCAGCCGTCGGCAAAACGAAAGTGGTGCCGCTGGGTAAGTTTTGAGCCTTTTTGAGACCGCCGAAAAGCGCCATCCGGGTGCCGAAGTTCATCCCTGGCTATCGATCAATGTGCCGCGTGGTTATCAAAGACTTATCCGGCGACTTGAGAATTTTCATCGCATTTTCTGCAAATTCCAGCTGCCGCAAGGACTCCTATCCTTAATGAATTCCGAGCTTTACCCTTTGTTTTCAGTTTGTTTTCTTCGAGTTAAGCAAGCCATTTAACGGCGGATTCAAGGCTCCCCGGCATTCTCGGAAGCATCGAAAGGGCAGCTCCGGAACACCACCGGGCCGGCTCTCAGGAGACAGGCAGGGGATAAGAAAATGGCACGTTTCGAAATCTTTGACGCTGGCTTCGGCGCGATGGGAACCACCGCTCAGGCCGACATTCTTCTCGAACTCGGCATGATGTATGCGACCGGCCGCGACTGCGAGGTCGACGTGGTTGCCGCCCACAAATGGTTCAACATCGCCGCGATCAAGGGTTCGGCCCGGGCGGCCGCCCTGCGCTCGGAGCTCTCCGGCACGATGTCCAAGCTCGACATCGTCAAGGCGCTGCGCGAAGCGCGCGAATGGATGACGATGCACTGACCAAGCTTCTTCGGGGGAAGAGCCGGGGCGCCGGGATGGCAGCCCCCAATTCCAAGAGCGCACTGCTTGAAGGACGAGCAAGATGTGCCAGGGACATGACCTCCAGCATGTCTCATCACCAGCTGAACCGAGTTAGACAGGGCAGGCGAATGTCCGACGGGCCGAAGATGCTCGCGGGCGCTCTCCACGAAAAAGGCCGTGACCGATCGCATAAGATCGGCGCGGCCTTTTTGTTTTGGCGAGGCCAAGCGTGGCAGCATCGTTCGGCCACCGCATTGCCCGCACCCGCGTTTGCAGGCACAACATCCTGACGCCGATGCGCCAAGACAAGCCCCGGTCGCAATGACAGCTTTCGGCGATTGCACGCATGACGCGATCCGGGAAATTCGGAGCGTCCCAGGGAGGGTAACAATGCATTTGAAACGTACATTCGGCGCGGCACTGGTCGGCCTGTCGCTCAGCGCCGGCGCTGCCTATGCGCAGGATATCGGCATTGCGGTCGCCGGCCCGATGACCGGCCAGCTCGCCAATATCGGCGACCAGTTCAAGCAAGGTGCGGAAGCCGCCGTCAAGGCGATCAACGAAAAGGGCGGCGTTCTCGGGCGCCAGCTCAAGCTGTCGATCGAAGACGACGTCTGCGATCCCAAGCAGGCGGTTTCGGTCGCCAACCGCATCGTTGCCAACGGCATCAAGTTCATCGACGGCCACGCCTGCTCGGGTTCGAGCATTCCGGCCTCCGCCGTCTATGCCGAGAGCGGCGCGCTGATGATGTCGCCGGCATCCTCGAACCCGGTCTTGACCGACGACGCCGCCAAGAAGGGCTGGCCGACGATCATGCGTCTCTACACGCGTGACGACGCCCAGGGCGCCTTCATCGGCCCGTGGATCGCCGAGACGTACAAGGGCAAGAACGTCGTCGTGCTGCACGACAAGAGCGCCTACGGCCAGGGTGTCGCCGACGCCGTCAAGGCGACGATGAATGCCGGTGGCCTGACCGAAGTTCTCTACGAAGGCATCAATGCCGGCGAGAAGGATTATTCGGCGCTGGTCACCAAGCTCAAGGAGCTCAAGGCCGACGTCGTCTATTTCGGCGGCTACCACCCAGAGGCCGGCCTCATCCTGCGCCAGTCGGCCGAGCAGAACTTCAAGTATCAGCTGATCATGCCCGACTCGATCGCTTCGCCCGAGTTCTGGCAGATCGCCGGCCCGGCCGGCGAGGGCACGCTGTTCGTGTTCCCCTCCGACCCGCAGGCCAAGCCCGAGGCCAAGGAAGCTGTCGAGAAGATCAAAGCCGGCGGTTTCGTGCCGGAAGGCTTCACGCTGTTCTCCTACGCCACCATCCAGGCTTTCGCGCAGGGCATCGAGCGTGCCGGCACGGATGATCCGATGAAGGTCGCCGAGGCGCTCAAGGACGGCAAGCCGATCAGCACCGTCGTCGGCGATGTCGTCTTCGACGAGAAGGGCGATCTCAAGAACGCCAGCTATGACATCAACCAGTGGCACGACGGCAAATACGCGCCGATCAAGCAGTAAGCCGTCTGGACGCATTCAATGGCCGGGCACGTCCCGGCCATTGTGGCAGTAAGCCACAGAGATGCATTCAATGGCCGGGCACGTCCCGGCCATTGTGGCAGTAAGCCACAGAGATGCATTCGATGGCCGGGCACGTCCCGGCCATTGTCGTTTTCACGCGCTTGGCGCAAAATGAGATTTTCGCACGTGGACGCCGAAATCAGGCCGTTCTGGCCGGCGCAAGCCGTGTGCGTCGCATTCAGGAGGAACCGACCATGAGCCTTCGCATCAATGACACTGCCCCGGATTTCAAGGCCGACACGACGGAAGGCGCGATCAGCTTCCACGACTGGATCGGTGACGGCTATGCCGTGCTGTTTTCGCACCCCAAGGATTTTACGCCCGTCTGCACCACCGAACTCGGCTACATGGCCGGGCTGAAGGCCGACTTTGCCAAGCGCAATGCCAAGATCATCGGCATTTCGGTCGATCCGGTCGAGAACCACCACAAATGGAAGGCCGACATCGAGACGCTCTCCGGCAACAAGGTCGACTATCCGATGATCGGTGACCCGACGCTTGCCATTGCCAAGCTTTTCGACATGCTGCCGGCGACGGCCGGCGACAGCTCGGAAGGCCGCACCCCGGCAGACAATGCCACGGTGCGTTCGGTGTTTGTCATCGGCCCCGACAAGAAGGTCAAGCTGACCCTGACCTATCCGATGTCGACCGGCCGCAACTTCGACGAGATCCTGCGCGCGCTGGATTCGATCCAGCTGACCGCCAAATACCAGGTGGCAACGCCGGTGCAGTGGAAGCAGGGCGACGATGTCATCGTCACCGCAGCCGTCTCCGACGAGGACGCGATCAAGCGCTTCGGCTCGTTCGAGCGCGTCCTGCCCTATCTCAGGAAGACCAAGCAGCCGACCGCCAGTTGAGAAGAGGCCAACCAAGCTTCGTCATCCCGGGCGAGCGCAGCGAGACCCGGGACCTATTGACTGGCGCGGCCGGGTTCCGGGTTCGCCGAGACGTTCATGACGATTGCCGAGGCGAGGACCCGGCCGTGCCACACGATGCTGCGACCAATAGGTCCCGGCTCTCGCTGCGCTCGGCCGGGATGACGCGCGTTTGCTTGCCCGGGATGACGCGCGTTTGCTTGCCACAGCGCACGAACATTGCGCCGGCGTCGCCGCTTCATCGCGCCGCTCAGTTCATGCCGACATAACGGCCGGGGCGATGGTTGATGGCGATGATCAGGTTGAGCACCGCAGCACCCAGAACCGAAAGTGCGACCTTGTCGAGGTCGAGACAGAACAGCGACACGACCAGGATGACGAGACCGACCGCCAGCTGAGAACCAACCGACGTCATCCCGGGCGAGCGCAGCGAGACCCGGGACCTATTGACTGGCGCGGCCGGGTTCCGGGTTTGCCGAGACGTTCATGACGATTGCCGAGGCGAGGACCCGGCCGTGCCACACGATGCTGCGACCAATAGGTCCCGGCTCTCGCTGCGCTCGGCCGGGATGACGCGCGTCTGCGTGCCCGGGATGACGCGCGTTTGCTTGCCACAGCGCACGAACATTGCGCCGGCGTCGATGCTTCATGTGCCTGTTCAGCTCATGCCGACATAACGGCCGGGGCGATGGTTGATGGCGATGATCAGGTTGAGCACCGCGGCACCCAGCACCGAAAGTGCGACCTTGTCGAGCTCAAGGTAAAACAGCGACACGACAAGGATGACAAGGTCGACCGCGAGCTGGAAATAGCCGGCGCGGATGCCATGATTGTCCTGCAGGTACAAGGCCAGGATGTTGAAGCCGCCGAGCCCGGCGCGATGGCGGAACAGCACCAGTAGGCCCATGCCCATCAGGCCGCCGCCCGCTATCGCTGCATAGAGCGGGTTGAGGTGGCCGATGCCGATCCAGTCGGGCACTAGCCGCGACAGCAGCGAAATCAGCGCCACGGCGGCAAAGGTGCGCAGCGCGAACGGCCAGCCCATGCGCTTCACGGCGAGATAATAGAACGGCAGGTTGATGACGAAGAAGATGGCGCCGAAGCCGTAGCCGGTGGCGTATTGGACAAGCAGCGCCAGTCCGGCCGAACTGCCGGTGATCAGCCCGGCATTGGTGTAGAGCACCAGCCCGAGCGCCACCATCATGGTACCGGTGAGCAGTGCCAGCACGTCCTCGTACTGGCGATGCGGGAGGGCATCACTGTTGCTGATATTGGTCACTGCGCGTGCCTGTCCATGTTTGCTGCATCGCAGCAATACGGCACCAGCCCGGAATCCGATACAGATTTTCGGGCTGGTCTGGCATGCGCAAACAGCAAGGCTCGCGTAAGGGCAATTCCCGGGAGAACTGTGCAGTGGTTTTCCCGGGAATTGCGCAAAACAAGAAGATGGAGCGCTTCCGCGTTTCGAAGAAAAGCGGAGACTGACTACTCCTCGAAGCGCACCAGCACCGTTCCGTCGGTCACCTGCGCGCCCTCGACGGCGATCTCGCTGATCACCCCGTCATGGGTGGCGGTGATGGTGTGCTCCATCTTCATCGCTTCCAGCACCAGCAGCGGCTGGCCCTTTGCCACCTTGTCGCCCTTTGTCGCGCGAACGAGCTTGACCAGGCCCGGCATCGGCGCGCGCATGCTTGATGTGCCTTCGCCGATTTCGGCAGCGCGTGCGAACGGATCGCTGATGGCGAAGTCGAAGGAGCGGCCATTTTCGAACACCGTGACATGGCCGGGCCAGGCGGCGACGGTCGCACCCGCCTCGCCCGCGCCCGCGCTTAGCACGAAGGCCTCGCCGCCCTCCGGCCTGACCTGGAAACGCCCGTCCGGCCGCGCCGTGATGTGGGCGACAATGTCGGCGCCGCCGAACGACAAAGTCGCCCGCCGCGCCAGCGGGTTGAAATGGGCATAGCCGGTGAGGCTGGACCACGGATCGTCAGAGGCAGCAGATGCCATGGCTCCGGTGGCAGCCAGTGCGGCAAGCGCCACGGCCCGGCTGCTCGGCGGCGCGGTCACCGTCAGCTCGTCCTGCTTGCGCCCGATCAGACCGGTGTCGACATCTCCTGAGGCGAAGTCGGGGTCACGGGCAAGGGCAGCCAGGAACGCCGCATTTGTCGTCGAGCCCGCCACTTCGGTGCGGGTGACTGCGTCGGCGAGTGCTGCGAGCGCGGTTGTGCGATCAGGCCCGTGCGTCACCACCTTGGCGATCATCGGATCGTAGAAGGGCGAGATCGCATCGCCCTGGCGCACGCCGGTCTCGATGCGGAGTTCGGTGCCCGCCGCGGCTTCCCCGGGGAAGCTGAGATGATGCAGCGTGCCGATCGCCGGGAGGAAACCCTTGGCGGGATCCTCGGCATAGAGCCGTGCCTCGAAGGCATGGCCTGATAGCGTGATGTCCTCCTGCGCCAGCGGTATCGGCTCGCCCGAGGCGACCCGAAGCTGCCATTCGACAAGGTCGACGCCCGATATCATCTCGGTCACCGGGTGCTCGACCTGCAGCCGCGTGTTCATTTCCATGAACCAGAAGCGATCCGGCTTCAGCCCGTCCGAGGCATCGACGATGAACTCGATCGTGCCGGCGCCGGAATATTGGATCGCCTTGGCGGCCTTGACGGCGGCAACGGTCATCGCCGCGCGCAATTCGGCGGTCATGCCGGGGGCAGGGGCTTCCTCGATCACCTTCTGGTGGCGGCGTTGCGCCGAGCAGTCGCGTTCGAACAGATGCACGGCATTGCCGAAATTGTCGCCGAACACCTGCACTTCGATGTGGCGCGGCTTGTCGACATATTTCTCGACCAGCACGCGGTCGTCGCCGAAGGCGGCCTTGGCCTCGCGCCGTGCGCCGGACAACGCGTCGGCGAATTCGTCGGGGTGGTCGACGCGGCGCATGCCCTTGCCGCCGCCGCCGGCACGCGCCTTGATCAGTACGGGATAGCCGATCTCACGCGCCTTGCTGGCGAGGATGACGATCTCCTGCGCCTCGCCGTGATAGCCTGGAACGACCGGCACGCCGGCCTTTTCCATCAGCCGCTTGGCGGCATCCTTGAGCCCCATGGCGCGGATCGAATCTGCCGACGGGCCGATGAAGACGAGGCCTGCCTGCGTCACATGGTCGACGAAACCGGGGTTCTCGGACAGGAAGCCGTAACCGGGATGGATCGCCTCGGCGCCGGTCGCCTTGGCCGCCGCGATGATGACGTCGCCGCGCAGATAACTCTCGGCGACAGGCGAGCCGCCAATATGCACGGCCTCGTCGGCCATGGCGACATGCAGCGCGCGCGCATCGGCGTCCGAATAGACCGCCACCGTCTTAACGCCCATCCTGCGGGCGGTGCGGATGACGCGGCAGGCGATCTCGCCGCGATTGGCGATGAGGATTTTTGAAAACATTCCTTGATCCCCCATCACATCCTGAACACGCCGAATTTGGTGTCTGGCACAGGCGCGTTGAGCGCTGCCGACAGGCTGAGCGCCAGCACCTCGCGCGTCCTGGCCGGGTCGATGATGCCGTCGTCCCACAGCCTGGCCGACGAATAGAGCGGGTGTCCCTCGCGCTCGTATTTCTCGAGGATCGGCGCGCGGAACTCGGCCTCTTCTTCCTTGCTCCAGTTGCCGCCCTTGCGCTCGATGCCTTCGCGCTTGACCATGGCAAGCACTGTCGCTGCCTGCTCGCCGCCCATCACCGAGATGCGCGCGTTCGGCCACATCCACAGGAAACGTGGCGAGTAGGCGCGGCCGCACATGCCGTAATTGCCGGCGCCGAACGAACCGCCGATGATGATGGTGACCTTCGGCACCTGGGCGGTCGCCACCGCCGTCACCAGCTTGGCGCCGTCCTTGGCAATGCCGCCGGCCTCGTATTTGGCGCCGACCATGAAGCCGGTGATGTTCTGCAGAAAGACAAGCGGGATCTTGCGCTGGCAGCACAGCTCGATGAAATGTGCGCCCTTCAGCGCGCTCTCCGAAAACAGCACGCCATTGTTGGCGATGATGCCGACCGGCATGCCGTGGACATGGGCAAAGCCCGTCACCAGTGTGGTGCCGTAGTTCTGCTTGAACTCGTCGAATTCGGAGCCGTCGACGACGCGCGCGATCACCTCGCGCACGTCATAGGGCTGGCGCAGGTCGGCCGGGATGACGCCATAGACCTCTTCCGGCGCATGAACGGGCGGAATCGATGTCTTCAGGACCAGCCCGATGTCCTTCTTCCGATTCAGGTTTTTGACGATGCGCCGGACGATCGCCAAAGCGTGTTCGTCGTCGACGGCATAGTGGTCGGCGACACCCGACACCCGCGTGTGCAGGTCGGCGCCGCCCAGTTCTTCTGCGCTGACATCTTCGCCCGTCGCCGCCTTGACCAGCGGCGGGCCGGCGAGAAAGATGGTCGCCTGGTTGCGCACCATGACGGTCTCGTCGGACATCGCCGGCACATAGGCGCCGCCCGCCGTGCACGAGCCCATGACGCAGGCGATCTGCGGAATGCCCGCCGCCGACATGTTGGCCTGGTTGAAGAAGATGCGGCCGAAATGATCGCGGTCGGGAAACACCTCGTCCTGGTTGGGCAGGTTGGCGCCGCCGGAATCGACGAGATAGATGCAGGGCAGATTGTTCTGCAGCGCGATCTCCTGCGCCCTCAGATGCTTCTTCACCGTCATCGGATAATAGGTGCCGCCCTTCACCGTGGCGTCGTTGACCACCACCATCACCTCGGTGCCCTCGACGCGGCCGATGCCGGCGATCACGCCGGCCGAGGCGATGTCGCCGCCATAGAGGCCGAATGCGGCGAACTGGCCGACCTCGAGGAAGGGCGAGCCGGCGTCGAGCAGTTGCGCCAACCTTTCACGCGGCAACAGCTTGCCGCGCGACACATGCCGCTTGCGCGCATCCTCCGAACCGCCGCGCTCCACCGTCGCAGCTTTCTCGCTGATGTCGGCCACCAGCGTTCGCAGGCGCGCCGCATTGGCCTTGAAGCTTTCGGAGGAGGGGGAAAGCTGGGAATGAAGCGTCGGCATTTTTCCTCTTGGAGTGATACCCATGCGATGCAGCGCGCAAGAGCGCGAAGCAGTCATGGTGGGTGGCGAATCTAACGCACTAGCCTCGTAATTTCGGCGAAGTCCAGACGTCGGTTTGTTGCTGTCGAGCCATCTCCGCTCTCGATCGCCTCTCAGCGAATGACCTCTATCTTGCAGCCGACATCCAGGTCGGCCCATTTCCTGTCGGCGGTGACGGCCGTTCGTTCCGTCAGTATCGCCAGCGCCAGGCAGGCGCGGTCACCCAGCGACAAGCCCTTGTGGCGCGTCGATGCGCGCAGGTGCCCGGCGACCAGCGCCAGGTGTTGGTCGAACGACACCACATCGAGACTCAAGTTCTCGTACTGCTGGCGTACGTCAACTTCGTCGTAGCCCTTGTCGGTCAGCTTCGAGATGACCTCCGTGACATTGACGGCGCAGATCACGCTCTTGTCGACGAGCGCATGGACCCGGTCGGCTCCGGGCTCCTGCAACATCGCCGCCAGCACGGCCGAGGCGTCGAGCACGATCACTCTTCACCCCACATCGCGCGGCGTTCGGCCAGGAACTCGTCGACAACGCTTTCTCCCGGCTTCTTGTACTTGGCCATCTCTTGCTGCACACGGGTGAGGGCCATCTGGTGCGAGATCAGCCTCAGCTCTCCGTTCTCGACATGGGCGACGAGATCGTCGCCGGGCTTGATGCCCATTTCCTCACGCATGGCGGCGGGGATGACGACGCGGCCGCCGTCGCCCACGCGCAAGCGCTCGAACTTCGGCGGCTTGCGCAGCAACTCGGCCCGGATCCTGGAGTTGTATGGCTTCTGCGGCTCCTCGGCGAAGCCTTTGGGCGTCTCTGGCTCAGTCATGGCGCAAACCCCGATCTGTGGCAGAAAGAGAGATTGTGCCATGAATGACCATTTGCGGCAAACAGGCTGCCAGGCAGTTGCGGAAACCTCTGATTGTTTTGGCTTGATATCGATCCGGATTGCGTGTAATTGCCCGCTCCCGATTGGACGAGCCGCTGGCTCGTCCGCATGCTCCGCAACCCGTCCTCTTGGAGACGACCGATGAGACGCATCGACATGCGCCTGACATTCCGTCTCCCTTCGGCAAAAGGCTGAGGCCGCCGAAGGGCGGCACTTTCACAGCTTGAATTCACCGAAGTTGCAGGGGAGCGCGCCGCCGTCGAGGCCGCGCGGTTGTCATCATGTATGTGCGTTTCGTTACGCCGCTCATCCACCCGAACAGCCGGGTGGAGGCCGGCTTCTTCCGCGCGTCCTGGTATCTCTACAGGAATGGCTGCCCGGACTGGATCCTGGCCGAATTGCGTGAGCAGTTCGACTGGTTCAACGAGCATTTGCCGATACCCGGCAGGATCGGTCGCCACTTCAAGCGGCGTAACTCGATCTGGGGCATCTGCTGGTTCGACCCGCACGCCGCCGAGGCGATCAGCCGTGCGCGCTACTGCGCCTGGCTGATCGGAGAGGGCGGTCTGCCCGTGCGCACGATCAAGACGGCCGGTCAGCGCGAGGTCATCTGGCGCGACGCCCATCAGATCGTGTCGAAGCCGACGGCCGATCTGCCAAGGGCTTTCCAGTGACCGGGCGGGAGGCTTCATCAGCCTTCCGCCATGATCTCGCGGCCGATCAGCCAGCGCCTGATCTCGCTGGTGCCGGCGCCGATCTCGTAGAGCTTGGCGTCGCGCAGCAGCCGGCCGGTGGGATAGTCGTTGATGTAGCCGTTGCCGCCGAGCAGCTGCAGCGCATCGAGCGCCATCAAGGTTGCCTTCTCCGCCGCAAACAGCACGCAGCCGGCGGCGTCCTTGCGGGTCGTCTGGCCGCGGTCGCAGGCAGCGGCCACGGCATAGACATAGGCGCGCGCGGCATTCATCGTCGAATACATGTCGGCAAGCTTGCCCTGCACCAGCTGGAACTCGCCGATCGGCTGGCCGAACTGCTTGCGGTCGTGCACGTAAGGCACGGCGACATCCAGACACGCCGCCATGATGCCGATCGGCCCGCCGGCCAGCACCACGCGCTCATAGTCGAGGCCTGACATCAGCACTTCGACGCCTCGGCCTTCCTCGTGCAGCACGTTCTCGAACGGCACCTCGACATTTTCGAACACCAGCTCGCCGGTGTTGGAGCCGCGCATGCCGAGCTTGTCGAGCTTCTGCGCCACCGAAAAGCCCTTCATCGTCTTCTCGATGATGAAGGCGGTGATGCCGCGCGATTTGCGCTCGGGATCGGTCTTGGCATAGACCACCAGCGTGTCGGCGTCGGGCCCGTTGGTGATCCACATCTTGGAGCCGTTGAGCACATAGACGTCGTTGCGCTTCTCGGCCCTGAGGCGCAGCGACACGACGTCGGAGCCGGAGCCGCTTTCAGACATGGCGAGCGCGCCGACATTCTCGCCCGAGCACAATTTGGGCAGATATTTCGCCTTCTGCTCCGGCGTGCCCCAGCGCTTGATCTGGTTGACGCAGAGGTTCGAATGCGCGCCATAGGACAGGCCGACCGAGGCCGAGGCGCGGGAGAGTTCCTCGACCGCCACGACATGGGCGACATAGCCCATTTCCGAGCCGCCATATTCGCCCTCGGCAGTGATGCCGAGCAGGCCGAGCGCACCCAGCTCCTGCCACAGATGGGCGGGAAATTCATTGCTGCGGTCGATGTCGGCGGCGATGGGGGCAATGCGCTCCTGGGCGAAGCGCCGGACCATCTCGCGCAGGCTGTCTATGTCCTCACCGAGCCCGAAGTTCAGCGTCTTGTCGTACATGGCGGTCCTCCGCATTGGTCCTGGCGCCGGTCAGGCGCATCGTCATGGCAAGGTAGGTCGCGGTGACTTCATCGACCGACAGTCTCTCATCGGGGCGAAACCAGACGATGACGCCGGTGATCATCTGGATGATCGCCATCGCCGTCAGGCCGGTGTCGTCGACCTCAAGCAGGCCGGCATCCGCGCCGTCGCGCAGGATGGTCCTGAGCTCCTTCTCGTAAGCCGAGCGGAGCTTGAGGATGCTGGTCAGATTATCGCGCGAAAGGCTGCGCAGCTCCATGTTGGAGACATGGGTGGCGTGCCGGCGTTCGACATGGAAACGGATGTGGTTGGCGACGAAGCTGGTCAGCCGCGCCAACGGATCGTCATTGTCGGGGCGCGCCGCCTCCCAGGCGCCGAGCAGCGCCTCCATATGCTCGCGCATGAGCGTGTGGAGCAGGTCTTCCTTGGTCGGGAAATAGCGGTACAGCGCGGCAGCCTGGACGCCGACTTCGGCGGCGAGCTGGCGCATCGTCACCGCCTCGAAGCCGTGGCGCGCGATCAACTGCACCGCCGCCTCGCGGATCGCCGCTTCCGTCCTGCCGCCGTCCGAACCCGCCGTTCGCGCCATCCAGCCATTCCTCCCGAATGGCTGGATTAATAAAACGAACGTTTAATTAATTCAAGGGGTACGAAACGCCGTCTGTGGATGACGGCCGGCGTCAGTCGCTGCGGAAGGCGCGGCTGGCCTGGTCGGTCAAAGGCTTGAACAGATAGGACAGCACCGTCCGGTCGGTGGTCTTGAGGAACACCTCGGCCGGCATGCCCGGCTTGAGTTCCGGCGAGCCCGCCTGTTCCAGGCTCTTGGCCGACAGGGTGATGCGCACCCCATAGTAGGACAGCCCGGCCTTCTGGTCCTCGATCATATCGGGCGAAACCCGGTCGACCGTGCCTTCCACCTCAGGTGTGGTCTGCTGGTTGAAGGCCGACAGCCTGAGCGTCGCCGGTTGGCCGATGCGCACCTGGTCGATATCCTGTGGCGCAACGCGCGCCTCGACCACCAGCGCATCCGCCGTCGGCACGATCTGCATGATCGCTTCGCCCGGCGTGACCACGCCGCCGACGGTGTGGATCGCCAGCTGGTGGACCCGGCCGGCCTGCGGCGCGCGGATGTCGATCTGCTTCAGCGACTGCTCGGCGGCGACCTGCCGTTCCCTGAGTTCGCCGGCCTTGGCGTCGATCTCGCGCAGCTCGCCGGCCACCTGGCTGCGCATGTCCTGGTCGATCTGGATGATGGCGAGCTCGGTCTCGCTGATCCGTCCGCGCGTCTGCGCCGCCGCCGCCGTCAGCTGGCCGTCCTCGCCGTCAAGCTGCGCCTGGGCCCGCTGCCGGTCGGCCAGCCGCGAGATCGGCACCAGCTTCTTCTTCCACAGCTCTTCCATGCCCGCGAGCTCGACCTTGATCAGGGCGATCTCCTGCTTCTTGCTTTTCTGCTGGGCCTCGACGCCGGAAATCTCCTCGCGGAACTGGGCGATGCGTTCGCGCAATTGCGACACCTGCCCGTCGCGGGCCTGCCGCCTCAGCGCAAAAAGCTTGTTCTCGCCCTCGATCAGTTGCGCGATCGCCGGATCGGCGGCGCGGGCCGTGAGTTCGGCCGGATAGGCGACCGCCTCGGTTCCGTCGCGCTCGGCGATCAGCCGGGCGCGTCGCGCCATCAGCTCGTCCAGGCCGTTGTCGACGATGGCGAGATTGGCCTTGGCGACGGTGTCGTCGAGCCGCACCAGCACCTCGCCGGCCGACACCATGCTGCCATTGTGCACGTTGAGCGCGCCGACGACGCCGCCCTGCGGATGCTGGACCGCCTTGACGTTGGAATCGACGACAAGGTGACCCGCCGCCACCACCGCGCCCGACAGGCTGCTTGTTGCCGCCCACAGGCCGAGGCCGCCGACAAGCGCCAGCGCGGCGAAGCCGCCCAGGCGGACGTTGCGCCTGATGTCCTTGCGGAGCCGCTGCTGTTGCGGAGTGGCGCCGGCAACCGGCATCGCGCCCTTGTCGAGCAGGGCGAGCATTTGCGTCTTTGCCGAGGTCGCAAGATCTCTCGCTGCCTTCAGCCGGTCTGCCGAAAAATGGTTGGTCACCAGTGTCATGGTCAGCCCGCCGTTCCCACCGCATGCAGCGGCACCGGCACCGGTTGCAGTGCCTGCCTTGCAATCTCGCTCTTCAGGCCGAAGGCCTGCTGCTTGCCGCCGCCGAGGACCAGCAGATGGTCGAGTGCCGCCAGCGCGCTCGGCCGGTGCGCCACCACGATGACGATGCCGCCGCGCGCCTTGATGCGCTCGATGGCCTGCGTCAGCGCCTGGTCGCCCGATGCGTCGAGATTGGAATTGGGTTCGTCGAGCACGACCAGGAACGGATCGCGGTAGAGCGCGCGGGCCAGCGCCACGCGCTGGCGCTGGCCGGCGGACAGGGCAGCACCGCTCTCGCCGATCTCGGTCTGGTAGCCCTCGGGCAGACGCAGGATCATGTCGTGCACACCCGCAGCCTTCGCCGCCGCGATGATCGTCTCGGAAGGAGCGCTATCCTCGAAACGCGAAATGTTCTGGCCGACGGTTCCGGCAAACAGTTCGACATCCTGCGGCAGGTAGCCGACATGGCGGCCGAGCGCCAGCGCCGGCCACTGCTCCAGCGCCGCACCATCGAGCCGCACCTTGCCACGCATCAGCGGCCAGACGCCGACCAGCGCGCGCGCCAGCGAGGATTTTCCGGAGCCGCTGGGGCCGATGACGCCCATGCCGGCTCCCGCCCGAAGCGAGAATTCGACGTCCTGCAGCACAAATCGCCGATCGCCGGGCGCGACCACGCTGATGCCCTCGACAGTGAGTTCGTCTGTCGGCGCCGGCAGCTCCATGCCGCCTTCCGACGCCGGCATTGCTGCGAACAATGCGTCGAGCCGGTGCCAGCTCTGGCGTGCGTTGAGAAAGCCTTTCCAATGCGCGATGGCGAGTTCGATCGGCGCCAATGCGCGCGACGTCAGGATCGAGCTGGCAATGATGATGCCGGGCGTCGCCTGCTGGTAGATGACGAGATAGGCGCCGAGCGCCAGCACCATCGACTGCAGCATCATGCGCAGGATGCGCGACACGGCACCAAAGCCGCTGGTCAGGTCGCTGGCGCGTTCCTGCGCCTCGCGGAAGTCGCCATTCGCCTTAGCCCAGCGCTGCGCCAGCCGGTCGCCCATGCCCATCGCGGCCAGCACCTCGGCATTGCGGGCGCCGGCCTGGGCGATCGCGCTGCGCCGTGTGCTGAAGCCCGACATCGCCTTGGTCGGCCCGCGCACCAGGCGGTCGGTCAGGACGGTGAGCGCGACAAGCAGCACAGCACCGGCAAGTGCGGCAACGCCGATCCAGGGATGGAATAGAAAACAGATGCCGACATAGATCGGGATCCACGGCAGGTCGAACAAGGCTGCCGGTCCCGCGCCGGAGAGAAAACCGCTGACCTGATCGAGGTCGCGCAGCGCCTGCAGGCCTTCGCCGCGGTCGCGCGTGCGCAGCGGCAGCCTGACGATGCAGTTGAACACGCGGCCGCTGATGATTTCGTCGATGCCGGCGCCGATCCGCGTCAGCACCCGTGCCCTGACGGCTTCGAGCACGCCCTGGAAGGCATAGAGCACGGCCACCAGGATGATCAGCGCGACAAGCGTCGGCACGCTGCGGCTCGGCAGCACCCGGTCATAGACCTGCAGCATGAACAGCGAGCCCGACAGCATCAGGATGTTGATCAGGCCGCTGAAGCCGGCAACGGCGACGAAGGCGCCCTTGAACGAATGCAGCGCCTTGAAAAGCTCTGACGTGCGGTTCAGGTCAGTGGACGGGTGAGACAGGGTCATTCCCCTTGATGGCGGTCAATTGATTGACTGCAATACGGCGGGCCTCGCCGAACGAAGCCCGCCTTTTTGGAATCGCCAGAAAATCAGGCGACGACGTCGGCATTCTGATGGCTCGAATGGGCGGCCATCTGCGCCAGGATCTTGGCGACCGCCGCCTGGGCTGCGTCGCCCGCATCTGCCACCGCGTGACCATCCGCCGGCAGATGGGCCTGCAGCGTCGCGACAACGTGGTCGATGGCCTGCTGCACATGGCCGCCATCGACGATGTCGTTGACATGATCGGCATTCACATGTGCTGCCACCTTCGAGCTGAAGTTGAAGTGGTCGCCATCGAACGCCACCGTCTTCTTGGCAGAAGTCTCAGTGGAGCCGGCCACCTCGCGTACGCCACGCGTACCCGGGTCGCTACGCGTACCCTGGTCCTGGCCGAAATGGTCCATCTTCTTGAAGAAGTCGGCGAGCCAGTTGTTCGCAAGGTTTGCGCCGGTATTGTCGCCGCCGGTATCGGTGGTGTCGGCGACGTCGACCGTCTTGGTCGGCGTCGTCGGTGCTGTTGCGCCGGCATCGTCGACCGAAGCGGTGGCTGCCAGCGTGCCCGACTTCATCACCGGGTCGATCAGGTCCTTCTTGACGTTCTTGGTGCCGATCGTGACCGTCTGCGTCGAGGTCGCGATGTTGGCGCCAGTGAAGGTCACCGTGTAAGTGCCGGGCTTCAGCACCAGGTCGTAGCCGCCTGCCGCCGAGGTCGTGGTCTTGAAGGTCTGGCCGGCGGCGTTCTTGGCTGTCACGGTGATCGCGCCAAGCCCTTCGCCGGGATCGTAGAAGCGGTCGCCGTCCTTGTCGTCGAAGGTCACGCCGGTCAGGAACAGGTCGGAACCGGTCTTGCCGAAATCTTCGGTCACGAAGGCGGATGAACGGCCCTTGTAGTCACCGACCTCGAAGCCGAGGCCGACCTCGCGGAAGTTCGGGTTGAGAATGTTCGCCCGATGTCCGGAGGAGTTCATCAGGTTGGTGTGAAGCAGCTTCACTTCGTCGACATAGCCGGTCGGCGCGCGGGTCGTGGCCCAGGCGATGTTCTCGCCCGTCGCCCAGGAGCCGCTGAGCGTGTAGCCGGCCGCCTTCATGCGTGTCGTCGGCGACGAGCCGCCGGAGCCTGTGTGTGAAAAGACATCTGCCGAGAGCATCCACTTGTCGTGGTTTTCGGCGGCTTCGCTTAGGTCGTTGTCGAATGCCAGAGGCTGGGCGCCGACTTTGGCGCGCTCCGCGTTGATGAGCTCGAGCAAATACTGCTCGTTGGCGCTGTGCTGAGGCATAGGGTCTCCCCGGTTTGGTTCTTGATTGCTGATGAACCCCCAAATGTCCCGTCCGTCCCACGTCCGGCCTAGGCAGGA
Source organism: Aminobacter sp. NyZ550 (assembly GCF_025628925.2). Lineage (NCBI taxonomy): Bacteria > Pseudomonadati > Pseudomonadota > Alphaproteobacteria > Hyphomicrobiales > Phyllobacteriaceae > Aminobacter > Aminobacter sp. NyZ550. The sequence continues at coordinate 4,642,423 of NZ_CP114190.1, read as the reverse complement.
AGTGTGTTGATGATGCGGCGCTGAAATGAATAAATTAGGATATACGCATATATCTTCGCGCGAGACGACAGGGCGCGGATGCGCCGTCTATCGACGGTTGAAAATCCCGTGTCGTGATCAGCCGCGGGCGGCAGCGATCGCCTTGGGCAGTTCTTCGGCGAAGATGTCGAGCTCATGGTCGAGCCCGACGCTCACCCGGATGCAGCGGTCGAGCGCCGGCGCCATCGGTTTGCGGATGAAGACGTCGCGGGCAAGCATGTTGCGCATCACGGCAAGCGCGAAGGCAGCATCGCCGCCGCAGTCGATGGTGACGAAGTTTGTCGCCGACGGCAGCGGCTTCAGCCCGTTGTCCGCAGCGATTCCAGCGATCCGCTTGCGTCCGGCGTCGACCTTGGCGACGACCTCGGCAAGATAGGCCTGGTCCGCGAGCGCTTCCTCGCCCGCGATCTGCGCCATCCGGCTGACGCCATAGTGGTTCCGCACCTTTTCAAAGTTCGCGATCACCTCGGCATCGCCAAAGGCATAACCGCAGCGGATGCCGGCAAGCCCATAGGCTTTGGAGAAGGTGCGCATGCGCACGACATTGAGGCGCGCAATGTCGACCGGCGGCAGCGCCGAGGCTGGCGCCGTCTCGCCATAGGCTTCGTCGAGCACCAGCATCGTCGTCTCGGGCAAGGCCTCGGCAAAGCGAAGAATCTCCTCCGCTTCCCACCAACTGCCCATCGGATTGTCCGGGTTGGACAGATAGACGACAGGCGCATTCTCGCGCTTCACCGCGTCGAGCAGGCCCTGGAGATCTTCCTTGTCGTTGCGGAACGGCACCGGCACCAGGCGCGCGCCGACGCTGGCGACGTGGAAATTGAAGGTCGGATAGGCGCCGAGCGAGGTCACCACTGGTGTACCCTCGCGGGCATACATGCGCACGACGAGGTTCAAAAGGCCGTCAATGCCTTCGCCGACGACGACGTTCTCGATGCCTATGCCGAGATGACGCGCCAGCGCGACTTTCAGTTCGTAATTGTCTGGGTCGCAATATTTCCACATCTCGGCTGTCGCCTCGGCCATCCGCGCGATCACGCGCGGCGAAGGACCAAAGCCGCTCTCATTGGCGCCGATTCGGGCCCGAAACGGCGCGCCGCGGTCGCGCTCCTGCGCCTCCGGCCCGACAAACGGCACGGTAACAGGCAGGGCGTCGATGACGGGGGTGAGGGCAGGGCGGTTGGTCATGGCAGCATACTCGATGGCGTCATCCGGCCCTGGCCGGGCGCGGCAATCTCTGGATGTTTTGCCTATACGACAAAAGCAGCCGGGCAGGGATATGCTTTGTGAGCCTATTTGCGCGCCAGCCGACCGGCTTCACGCCACCGCGACGTGGCGATCCGGCAAAGCCCGAACGGTCGTCTCAGTGTGACAATGAGCAAGCCCGCGAGCCGTCACGACCACGTTGCTGCCGGCGGGCGTGCAGATGCGGCCCGAAACCGGGCGCATCGTACGAATCATTGGCCTGATTCAGTGCCGCTCCAGCACCACGACGCAGCGATCGAGATCGTTGGTCGCGAGATGCGCGTAACGCATCGTCATCGACAGCGTCTGGTGGCCGAGCCACATCTGGACGCGGCGGATGTCGATGCCGCCCTGGACCAGGCGCGAGGCGCAGGTGTGGCGCAGGATATGCGGCACCACCTGATCGTCGGCGCCGAGACCCACTTCCGCCTTGGCCTCGTTCCAGATGGCCCGGAACTGCGGCTGCGTCAGCATGGCGAACGGTCCTTTCGGACGCGGCCCACGATCAGCCGGCCATTTGGCCGTTTCTCTGGCGCGTGCGGTCAGGGGAATCGTCCGGCTGCGCCCGGATTTGGTGATCCAGAAGCTGACGCGTGTGTCCTGGATGTCGTTCCAGATCAATCCGATCGCCTCGCCGAGGCGGCAACCGGTATCGACCAGGAAAACGGAAAGCCGGTAGGCGTCTTCACTCTTGGCCCGGATGGCAGCAAACAGCCTGTCCTCTTCCTCGAGCTCGAGAAAACGGATTCGTCCCGCCCGCTCCTTCTGGCGGCGGAACTCGGGCAGGCTATGGACATCTCCCATCTTGTAGGCCTTGCGCAGCAGTTTGCTCAAAGCGGCCATCTTCCGATTGATGGTCGCGTTGCTGTTACCGCGTTGGCGCAGGGAGCCTATCAGGCCGTCGAGTGTCTCCTGGGAGAAAGCGCTGAAGCGCTCGCCTAGAAGAATCTCGTCGATCTCGCCGATGAAGGAGCTGACGTTGTATTTGTGCTTGCCGTCGTCCCAGAGAATGTCTTTGTAAGAATTAAAAAGGTCTATGACCCTGAATGACTTTACTTCTTTAATTGTATTGAAATTGTAAGTTACCTTGCAATCAGTCATCAGGGCGGCTGAAATGTGGCCGCTCACAATATCGTCCTTTGAAGTTGCTTTTTTCATAAGTCCTCGGCAACTCCCCCGCGCGCAAAGTTACGCACTCGGGCCGCCAAGGCAAGGGGACTAATGGATCAAGCTTCGGGCTGTTGAACGGGCAGGGGGCAGATCGACCCGGGCTCGGCTTCAATCGCCTGACAGCGTCGTGCTTCTCCCTTTCGGTTCGATGTCCCAGCCGCTTTCCGCTGGTAGAAAAACGGCCCGGGTCTAAACCCGGGCCGCTTATGCTTAAGACGTCAGTCGATTAGAACGATGCGTCGAGACGGAGGAAGCCGTTGAACGAGCCGTCCGTGAAGCTGTCGCCGTCGTCGTAGTTGACAGCCAGCTTGGCGTTCAGGTTCTCGACGATCTTGTAGTCGATGACCGCGCCGATCGACCAGTCGTCGTTGCCGACTTCGGTCGTGGTGTTGGTGAGGAAGTTGCCGAAGTGGCTGTCAGCGAAGTACTGACCACCGGCGCCGACGGTCAGGCGATCGTTGACGGCATACTTCAGGTAACCGCCGACCGACCATTCGTAGCCGGCATAGAAGTCAGCCAGACCGAACCAGGTGGCGCCCGACTCATAAGCTGCGAGCAGCTCGAGCGTCAGAGCATCGGTTGCCTTGATCTTGGCGACACCCTTCAGAGCGAACTCCGAGAAGCGGTCGTCATAAGCGGCGAACAGGTCGACCGAACCCCAGCCCTGGGCAACCGAAACCTTGCCGACGACGAGCGGGACGTAGTCGAAGTTGTTGTCTTCTTCTTCGAGAGCCACCGACACTGCGATGCCGTTGCCGGCGTCGAAGGTGTAGCGGATCGAGTTGATGAAGTCGCCGCCGCCGGCGTCGAATTCACCCGACAGGGCGCCGTCGAACAGGGTGTCGTTACGACCGATCATCAGGCCGCCGAGTTCGAAGAAGGCATAACGAATCCAGGAGCCCTGGGTGTCTGACCACTCGGACGAGCCATCGGGCGTGTTAACGATGTATTCCTGGCCGTTGTGCTGGAAGTGCAGCTCGATGAAGCGGCGGAAGGTGCCGTATTCGGTTTCCGAGCGAGCATCCAGGTTCACGCGCGCAGCAGCGGTCTTGCGCCAACCTTCATCCTGGTCGTCCCAGTCGATCTGGTAGCGAACGAGGCCGCCGATCTTGAGGCAGGTCTCGGTGCCGGGGATGTAGTAGAAGCCCGCGCCATAGACGTCGCAGATGCGGACATATTCCATGGGTTCCGGCTCAGCGACGACGACAGCGTCGGCCGCACGAGCGCCGGAGACTGCGAGCAGAGCCGCAGCGGAGCCGAGAAGAAGGCTCTTAATGTTCATTTTCTGACCTCCAGTCAAAAGTTTCAAAAGAGGGTCTGGGTATTTTTTGCTGAAGGACAGCGTTCCCTGCCCCATCCCCGTTTGAAAAAGATGCGCACCGCGCTCCCTCTTCGACCCCGACATTACCCATGAGCGTTCGCGGTTCAACAGCCAACACGGCCCGCAAGCCTCCCGCAACGCTGGATCGCCGGGGCATGTTGCACAAATGACACGATTTGATACCCCCCATAAAGAAGTCATTAAGAAATGGAGCCATTCCAGCGCAGCTTTTGCGCCTGGCACAGATCCTGATCGAGGTCTCTTTCCGCAGAATCGTGGGTGATCCGATTCTTCGGGAGCCCGGCTAAGCGGACGATTCGTGCGCCGAGCTCGCCAGGCGGTGCTTTTTCATGCCGATATGTAGAATGGCTTATTGATTGTGCCGCGCCTTTTCTTTATCCAGCGGCGCAACGGAGAGGTGGCCGAGTGGTCGAAGGCGCTCCCCTGCTAAGGGAGTAGAGGTCAAAAGCTTCTCGTGGGTTCGAATCCCATCCTCTCCGCCAGCCTCAGGCTACCTTCCCTTTCAGATCTCAAAATGCCTAGACATTTCAATCGCTTGCGGCGCCATTGCGCGCGGTGAAGCCTGATTTTCATGGCTTTCCGCCTGAATTCCTCGATCTCCAGCCGCGATTCTGACTGGAGGTCAGAAAATGAACATTAAGAGCCTTCTTCTCGGCTCCGCTGCGGCTCTGTTCGCAGTCTCCGGCGCTCGTGCGGCCGACGCTGTCGTCGTCGCTGAGCCGGAACCCATGGAATATGTCCGCATCTGCGACGTTTACGGCGCGGGCTTCTACTACATCCCCGGCACCGAGACCTGCCTTAAGGTCGGCGGCCTCGTTCGTTACCAGATCGACTGGGACGACAACGATGATGGCTGGCGCAAGACGGCTGCTGCTCGTCTGAACCTCGACGCGCGTTCGGAGACCGAATACGGCACGTTCCGTCGTTTCATCGAGCTGCACTTCCAGAACCAGTCGGCATACGATGATACGGCTGTGTGGATTCGCTACGCCTACTTCGAACTCGGCGGCCTGATGATCGGTCGTAACGACACCCTGTGGGATGGCGCGCTTTCGGGCGAGTTCGACAGCGGCGGCGGCGACTTCATCAACTCGATTCGCTACACCTTCGACGCCGGCAACGGCATCGCAGCGTCGGTGGCACTTGAAGAGGCCGACTACGACTACGACTACACCCCGAACGTCGCCGGCAAGCTGTCGATCGCCCAGGGTTGGGGTTCGGTCGACCTGTTCGCCGCTTACGATGCGACCGCTGAAGAGTACGGCCTGAAGGCCGTCGCCAAGTTCAAGGCAACCGACGCTCTGACCCTGGAAGCTCTGGCAACCTACAACTCCGGCCCCAGCTTCTACAGCTTCGGCTACGAGTGGTCGGTCGGCGGTTACGCCAAGTACACCGTCAATGACCGTCTGAGCATTGGTGCTGGTGGTCAGTTCTTCGGCGACGACTTCGTCAACAGCCAGGACGACTGGGCTATCGGCGCTGTGGTCGACTACAAGGTCGTCGAGAACCTGAACGCCAAGCTCGCCGTCAACTACGACGATGGCGACAACTATGCAGACGGCTCGTTCTCGGGCTTCCTGCGTCTCGACGCTTCGTTCTAATCAGCTCACAAGGCTGATCCAGGGAAAACCCGGCGGGCAACCGCCGGGTTTTTTCGTTTTGTCGCGGTGGTCGGGTGACGCATCACAGCGTGCAGGGCGAACCGTTGCCAGTTTGCTCCAACCATGCCTGTTCGTTGTGTGCTCTATGGCAAGTCGACAATCTGGCGGCGAAGCCAGCCCGATATTCGGTCGGCCCCGCCGCCGATCAGGCTTTCACAGCCTTCGCCTCTGCTTGTCGCAGAAAGCCAGTGATTGTCGCCGGCAGGTTTCCCGTCTCCAGCGCCGGCGCGTGGCCCTGTCCGTCGACGGTGACCGCTTCAAGGCGCGGATGGCGTCGGCCCATTTCATCAATGGTTTCTGCCGTCAGCAGCCGCGAGTTGGCGCCGCGGATCGTCAGCACCGGCACGGACGCAAGCGCTTCGAACTGCGGCCAGAGATCCGGCAGCGGCTGGCTGAGATCCAGCGCCCGCACGGTGTTGAGCAAGGCCGGGTCGTAATCGGCGACGGGCACACCCGCCTCGTTGCGATAGATGGCGTGGACGAAGCGGTGCCAGTCGGTATCAGACAGCGCCGGAAACGCCTCGCCATGGACCGCCTTCTGAATCTGGACGGCATCGGTGAAATCAACGGGGCGAGGGGCGTTTTCCAGATAGGACCTGATATGGGCAAGACCTGCCGTCTCGATCACCGGGCCGATGTCGTTGAGCACGACCGCCTTGATCAGGGCAGGGCGCATCATCGCCAGCACATGGATGATGAGCCCGCCGCGCGACGTCCCGACGAAGGCTGCTTCAGTGACGCCAAGGGCGTCGAGGCCGGCGATGACGTCGGTCGCTTCGATGCCGACATTATAGTTCTGCCAGTTCGGGTCATAGGCCGACCGTCCCCGGCCGCGATAGTCGAAGCATATGATTCGGCGAGGGTTTTCGACGTCGTTGGCAAGATGCAGTGCCAGCTCGTGAAAGTCCCTGGCGTTGCGGGTCAGGCCAGGCAGGCAGACGACCGGGCGGTTGCCGCGGCGAGCGGTATCTTCGTGACCAGCCTCGGCGCCATAAAGTCGCGCGTGCAGCCTGAGCCCGTCCTGCGAGGTGTAGAAGAAGTCCGCAAAGCCTTGCGCATCGGTCATCAGGCTGCCTCTCCGCTCCCGACACGACCTCGTGTCGGCCCGACCTAGCTAACGAAGCCATGGGGCGCGGTCAAACCCGCCGCCGATCTGCGGGGGCGACGCCGCAATGTGGCTGGATGCACCGAGACCTGCCTGGGCAAGCCTAGCGGCCATTCACCAGGTCGCCATTGATGTCGTAGCTGCCCGACAGCCGCATCTTGTAGACCTGATAGTTCTCCATCACGCGCTGGACGTAGCTGCGCGTCTCCGCATAGGGGATACGCTCGATCCAGTCGACGACGGTGTCGACATCCTTGCCACGAGGATCGCCATATCTTGATATCCACTGGTCGGCACGGCGCGGGCCGGCATTGTAGCCGGCGAAGGTCAGCACATAGGAGCCGTTGAAGCGGCCGAGCTGCTCGCCGAGGAAGCTCGCGCCCAATGTGGCGTTGTAGCCGGCATCCGACGTCAGGCGCTCCTGCGAAAACGCCATGCCGGCTTTCTTCGCCAGATCCCTTGCTGTACCCGGCATCAGTTGCAGCAGGCCGCGCGCCCCGGCGCTCGAGACGGCCGAGACCTTGAACTCGCTTTCCTGCCGCGCGATCGCATAGGCGAGCGCCTTGCCGGAGCCCGAAATGTTGGCCGAGCCGGGGATGACCCCGATCGGATGCGACAGGGCGCCGACGTCGAGCCCGCGCTGGGCGGCGATCTTGCCGACGCGCAGCGCCAGATAATGGTTGTCCTGCTTCTCGGCCATGACGGCGAGCAGCGCGAGTTCGCCCGGGCTGTTCAACTGCGAGGCGAGGTCGCGATAAAGCATCTCGGCGTAAGCGGCATAACCCGCGCTTTCGAGCCGGGTGATCGCGCTGACCGCCTCACGCTGCGCAAAGGCCTGGCGGTCGGCCGAAGTCGGCGCAGGATAAACGACATTGAGCGCCTTGCGGCCGATTCGTTCGGCGGCAAGCTGGCCGTAGAAGGTCGTGCCATAAGTGGCGGCGCGGGCGAAATAGTCCTTGGCATTGCCGGGACCGCCGGCTTCGGCGCTGCGGCCGAGCCAATAATAGGCGCGCGACAGCGAGATCGGGCTGCCGGCGATCTTGGCGATGCGCTCGAAATGGCCTGATGCCAGCTTGGCGTCGTTGAGGCCGCGCAGCGCATACCAGCCGGCGTGGAATTCGGCGTCGGCGGCATTCGTCGCGTTTTCGGCCGAATGGGCCGCGGCAATCCGGTAGGCGGTCTTGACGTCGCCCTCGTCGAGCAGTTCGCGCGACAGCACGCGGCGTTCTACCCACCATGTGTCGGGGTCGATCAGGCTGGCGCGATCCCCAGGCGCCTTCAGCATGACGGCTGCGGCTTCGGTGAACTTCTCCTGCTTGCGCAAGAGGCGCGCCTTGGCAAAGACATAGCCGGCCGAACGCTGGCTTGCGGGCACCGCATCGAGCAGCGCTTGTGCCTTCTTGTCGCCCTTGATGACGGCAGCCCAGGCGTCGGCCAGCGGCTTTGCCCCGGCGAACTCGGCGACACGCGCGGCGGAATTGACCCGGTCGGCATAAAGCATGCGTTCCATGCGGATGCGGTGGTCGGCGGCCGGGATCAGGCTGCCGAAATCCTGGAGGATCGCCACCTCATATTTGGCATCCAGTTTTTCGGTGCGCCAAAAGGGCTGGAGTACGGCAAGTGCCGCCTTTGCATTTCCGAGCTCCTTGTGGGCGCGGGCGAGCAAAAGCGCACCTTCGATGGTTTGCGGTTCGCTGCCGGCAAAGGCCGAAACCACGATATTGGGCCCAGGCGTTTCGCGCGCCATGGCGCGCTCGCTGTTGCGGCGCAATGTGGCAAGGCCCGGCCAGCCCGGCATGGCCTGGGCTGCGGCGGCGATATCGGCACTCGGCACCTGGTCGCCGCCATTGATGGCGATCGCCCACATCAATATGTGGCGGTCGAGCGCTGTCGCGGGCAGGGCGTCACGAACCGCGCGCGCCTGCGCCAGATCGCCGCTCGACAGCGCGTCGAGCCCACTCTTGAGCTGGTCGATGGTGCCGAAGGCGGCGCGTGCGGCGTCACCCTTGCCGATGCTGGCGAAGGGGATGGCCGAGGTTGCCTGCGGGTCGAGCGCCGAACTGCCGGCGGGGACGGGCGCCAGGGCGATGAAGGCGCTCAACAGCGCGATATGATGCGGCCTGGCAGCCGGAATGATCCTAGTCATTCCTTATCCTTGCGGGTGACGATCGGGAGCAGGGCTTTCGAGCCTAGGTTCATGTGGTGAAGAGCGGGTTAATGAAAGGTTAGCGCGGTCGTTCGATTCGGTCGGATATGGGGTGCAGCCACACTTGCCGCAAATTGGTGTCGAGACTATGGTGCCCGGCCCTGCTTTCGGCTAGAAAGCCGGCGGCATTGAAAAGGCTGTGAAACCGTAGGATTCCCGGAGTTGGACGACATGCTGAGAGGCTCACTTACCGCGCTCGTGACACCATTCGAAAAGAATGGCCGTCTCGACGAGAAAGCCTTTCGCGAACTCGTCGAATGGCAGATCGCCGAGGGCACCACGGGCCTCGTGCCGGTCGGCACCACGGGCGAGTCGCCGACGCTGACCCATGACGAGCACCGCCATGTCGTGAAGATGTGCGTCGAGGTTGCGCGCGGCCGCGTGCCGGTCATTGCCGGCGCCGGCTCGAACAACACCGAAGAGGCCGTCGGTCTGGTCAAGTATGCCCAGAGCGTTGGCGCGGACGCCGTGCTCGTGGTTACGCCCTATTACAACAAGCCGACGCAGCGCGGCCTTTATGCGCATTTCGCAGCCGTTGCCCAGGCAACGACGCTGCCCGTCATCATCTACAACATCCCGCCGCGCTCGATCATCGACATGACGCCGGAGACGATGGGCCGGCTGGCCCATGACTTCAAGAACATCGCCGGCGTCAAGGACGCGACCGGCAAGGTCGAGCGTGTCTCCGAGCAGCGCATCACCTGCGGCACCGATTTCATCCAGCTGTCGGGCGAGGATGCCTCGGCGCTCGGCTTCAACGCCCATGGCGGTGTCGGCGCCATTTCGGTGACCTCGAATGTCGCGCCGCGCCTTTGCGCCGAGTTCCAGAACGCCAGCCTGTCGGGCGACAACGCCAAGGCGCTCGAGCTGCAGGACCGCCTGATGCCGCTGCACAAGGCGATCTTCATCGAGCCGGGCGCTTCGGGCGCGAAATATGCGCTGTCGCGTCTCGGCCGCATCGAGAACGTGCTGCGTTCGCCGCTGGTGACGATCGAGCAGTCGACGGCCGACAAGATCGACGCGGCAATGAAATTTGCCGGCCTCATCAACTGAGTGCCCAAGGGTTGCGAAACAGCCGCTTCGCAGCCATGTAAGCGCTCTTCGAATTGTGCGTCCTTCGAGGCTTGCTGTTGAGCTCGTGCCTCGGGAGAGGGGCAGTCAGCACATGGCGTCCGGGATCTGATGCGCTGTTGGCGCAGGGTTGTGGGCGCGCAGTGCTTTCCCATCCTGAGATGCGTGCCCGGCGGCCGAGCATCGGTGGACGCACCAGAAAAGTAGCGACGTCATGAGCCAGGGCAAGAAATCCGACCCCAACAACAAGATCGCCGCGGAAAACCGCAAGGCGCGCTTCAACTATGAGGTTCTCGACACGCTCGAGACCGGCATCGTGCTGAGCGGCACCGAGGTCAAGGCGCTGCGCCTGGGCCAGGCCAATATCCAGGATTCCTACGCCTCGTTCGAGGGTGGGGAATTGTGGCTGATCAATTCCTACATCCCGGAATATCTGCAGGCCAACCGCTTCAACCACGAGACACGCCGCCGCCGCAAGCTTCTGGTCAGCAAGCGCGAAATGGCCAGGCTCGCCCAGAACATCGAGCGCGAAGGCATGACGCTGATCCCGCTCAAGATCTATTTCAACGATCGCGGCATGGCCAAGATGCTGCTCGCCGTCAGCCGCGGCAAGAAGCTGCACGACAAGCGCGAAAGCGAAAAGCAGCGCGACTGGAACCGCGAAAAGGGCCGGCTGCTGAAGGAGCGGGGGTAGGGGGCTGCGCTGCCTTCTCCCTTGGCGGTAGATTGACAGCAAGTGCGTTTCCAGTTTTCTGCCGAGCGAAGATCGGAGACATGGAATGCGTGCAATTTTTGCGTTTTTCTTCCTGCTGTTAAGTGTTGTTTCCGGCTTTTCTGAAGAATCGAAGGCGGATTACATCAAGCGTGTGCGCGAGCACGTTGACGCGGTTCGTTACGACAGGATTGTCGTTCAGGCAGCGGCCCGGCCATCGAGCGATCCGAAGATCGCCACCGTCACATTTCGAATCAATTCCGACGGCTCGATCACCAACGTAAAGGTCGTCAAGGGCAACGTCTCGGTTGAACTGGGCAGGTTTATCTCTCAGGCCTTCGCGAATTTGCCGCGGGTGAAGAATGTCCCTAAATCGATTGGGGCATCCCAATTTCAAGTGCAGCTGGCAATAGGCGTCTAAGCCCGGCAGCGATCGAGGATCGCGTGGTGTCTTGCGATGCCAACATTCTGTGTCCCGATCCTTCGCACCCCCCTCTGGCCTGCCGGCCATCTCCCCCACAAGGAGGGAGATTAGTCTCGTCGCCGCCTCGCCCAATCACCAACGTTGCAAGGCTTATCACTACGACGTTGCAGGATGGGCGGCACCGGCGGAGTGACTAATCTCCCTCCTTGTGGGGGAGATGGCCGGCAGGCCAGAGGGGGGTGCGAATGAGCGCGACCGGCGCCATCCTTGGGTGCGAAGCTCGGCGCAAAATCGCTTAACCAACGCGCTGATTCCCCTGCCGACGTCCCGTCGAAATACGCCATTTGCCGTATGCACAAGTCAGCGCATTGCTGCCACTTCTCTACGCAGACCACGAGCGGCGCGGCGTGGTTTGGCACCGGGGGCGGTGCCTGAGCGCCTTGAGGCCGGATAACCGGTGAAAGGAGCAGAAATGAAGACGATCATGACGGCGGCGGCGGTGTCGCTGCTGCTGGTGCCGACGGCTTATGCCGCAGCGCCGGTGGCGAATGAGGACGGTGGAGAGGCCGCAATCAGCGCGCAGGCGACCAAGGACGAGGCAGTCCAACTGGCCGCCGGCCGCAACAGGTCCGGAAGCATCGGATTGCCTAGGAGCAACGGCCTCATTCCGGGCCGCGGTTTCGGCTTCGGCTGATCCTGTCGCGGGCGGGGCCAAGGCAGGCCCCCGCGCCAGCGACCGCACCATCTACCGGCTGGCGCAGTAGCCAGCCGTTCCATTTGCAAGTGCCCCTTGACCGGTTGTGCTCTCAGCGCAACCGGGCTTTTTTTCATGCGCGGTGGAAAGGCGGTCTATATGGGCCGTCTATTGCTGCAGGAATTCGGCCACGTCACGGAAGACGTTGACGAACATCTCTTCGGTCAGCACGCCCGTATTGGTGTTGTAGCGCGAGCAGTGATAGCTCGAAAACACCGCGATGTTGCCGACATCGCATCGCGCGCCGTGCTTGAAGGGCACGGCCGCGACACGCGCGCCGAGCGCCCTGACCGTCGACTGGTGGCCGATCGAGCCCAGCGTCAGGATGGCTTTGAGGTTGGGAAAGCGCGCGATCGTCGGCACCAGGAAGGAACGGCAGGTGTTGATCTCGGCGCCCACCGGCTTGTTGTCGGGCGGCACGCAGCGCACGGCATTGGTGATCGCCGTGCCGATCAGTTCCAGGCTGTCGTCGGGCCGCGCCTCGAACACGCCGCGGGCCATGCCGAAGCGCTTGAGCGTCGAGTAGAGCAGTTCGCCGGCATAGTCGCCGGTGAAGGGGCGACCGGTGCGGTTGGCCCCGCGCACGCCCGGCGCCAGCCCGACGATCAGGAAACGCACCGCCGCTTCGCCTTCGGGAGGAAGGAAGGAGCGGACGGGTCCGTTGTACCAGCCCGGCTCGCGGGCGCGCCAACTGGCGATGAAGTCGTGCAGGCGCGGGCAGAGCGGGCAGTCCCGGTCGGGATCGACCGGCAAGGCCGGGCGGCCGGCTTGAAGCGTGGTGCCGGACATCAAGCGTCGTCGGTGGTCGGATCGACGGGGTCGGGTTTGCGCACCGGACGCTCCGACGGCTCGCGGCCGATCTCGGATTTCAGCGTCATCAGGTCGATGAAGTGGTCGGCCTGGCGGCGCAGATCGTCCGAGATCATCGGCGGCTGGGAGGCCATCGTCGAAATGACCGAGACCTTGCGGCCGCGGCGCTGCAGCGCTTCGACAAGCGTGCGGAAATCGCCGTCACCGGAGAAGATGACGTAGTGGTCGACGACATCGGCTAGTTCCAGGGCATCGACTGTCAGTTCGATGTCCATGTTGCCCTTGATCTTGCGCCGGCCCGAGGCGTCGGTGAATTCCTTGGCCGGCTTGGTGACGACCTTGAAGCCGTTATAGTCGAGCCAGTCGATCAGCGGGCGGATCGAGGAGTATTCCTGGTCCTCGACGAGTGCAGTGTAATAATAGGCGCGCAACAGATAGCCGCGCTTCTGGAAGCTGGAAAGCAGTTTGCGATAGTCGATGTCGAAGCCGAGGGAGCGGGAGGTTGCGTAGAGATTAGCTCCGTCGATAAAAAGTGCGATTTTCTCGCGAGGATCAAACATAGGAAAATTTCCTTGTTGAAATAGGCTGACGCCACATGCGCTGAACCGAGCGCCCGTTCCCCCAAATCAATGACTTACCCCACTGCGGCAAATATCGCTCGCGATGGTTCATTCCAAGGGGGCAGGGTCGCGGAGCGGTAAATTAATTGTGGGTGGATGGCTGTCCGAAATCCGACGCGTCGGTGGCAAAGCCGGCTTGATGCTTGAATTGCGCGGCCGTTCAGGTTATGGCACGCGTCAGCTTTCCGTCAAATCCATGCATGAAAGGGGCACTTCATGGCCCGCGTAACCGTTGAAGACTGCATTGACAAGGTCGACAACCGCTTTGAGCTGGTGCTGCTCGCCGGCCACCGCGCCCGCCAGATCTCGCAGGGCGCGCAGATTACCCTGCCGCGCGACAACGACAAGAACCCCGTCGTGGCACTGCGCGAAATCGCCGACGAGATGCTGTCGCCCGACGATCTCAAGGAAGACCTGATCCACTCGCTGCAGAAGCATGTCGAAGTCGACGAGCCGGAGCCCGAGGCACCGGAGCCCGCCGACCAGACGACCGCCTCGGCGATCGACGCGGACGAGCCGGAAGAGAACATCAACTTCGACCGCATGTCGGAAGAAGACCTGCTCGCCGGCATCGAGAGCCTGGTCGCTCCCGAAAAGAGCGACGACTACTGAGACCTATCGAGAATTCTACCCTGCCGGCCACCTGACGCGGCTTTCACCGCTTCCGGTGCTCACGGACCCGAAAGTCCGCTCCGCTCCGGTTCTCGAAAGCCACGCCATCTGACTCGGCAGGGCGAATTCTCAAAAAGGTCTCGCGGCGTGCCAAAACGCTGCCAAACCGGCTTATCGGCACTTCCGCGCCGCCATATCTGTGTTTATCTATGACATGCGTCGCAAGCCCTTGCGGCGCATGATTCATTTCGAATTCCGGGAAGCCGCCCATGATGCGTCAGTATGAGCTTGTCGAGCGCGTGCAGCGCTACAAGCCTGACGTCAACGAAGCGCTGCTCAACAAGGCCTATGTCTACGCCATGCAGAAGCATGGCCATCAGCGCCGCGCCTCTGGCGATCCTTATTTCTCGCATCCGCTCGAAGTGGCGGCGATCCTCACCGACATGCATCTCGACGAGGCGACCATCGCGGTCGCCCTGCTGCATGACACCATCGAGGACACCTCGGCGACCCGCGCCGAGATCGACGAGCTGTTCGGTCCCGACATCGGCAAGCTTGTCGAGGGCCTGACCAAGCTCAAGAAGCTCGACCTCGTCTCCAAGAAGGCCGAGCAGGCGGAAAACCTGCGCAAGCTTCTGCTGGCCATCTCCGAGGACGTGCGCGTGCTCCTGGTCAAGCTCGCCGACCGGCTGCACAACATGCGCACGCTGCACCACGTGCCCGAGAGCAAGCGCCTGCGCATCGCCGAGGAGACGATGGACATCTATGCGCCGCTCGCCGGGCGCATGGGCATGCAGGGCATGCGCGAGGAGCTCGAGGAGCTCGCCTTCCGCTACATCAATCCCGAGGCCTACCGCACCGTCACCGAACGGCTGGCCGAGATGTCGGAGCGCTCGAAGGGCGTGCTCGGCGACATCGAGAAGGCGCTGTCGGCGCAGTTCGAGAAATACGCCATCAAGGCCGAGGTGAAGAGCCGGCAGAAGAAGCCGTGGTCGGTGTTCCGCAAGATGGAGACCAAGGCGCTGTCGTTCGAGCAACTGTCCGACATCTTCGGCTTCCGCGTCGTCGTCGATTCCGTCGAGGATTGTTATCGTGCGCTCGGCTCGATCCACACGACATGGTCGATGGTGCCGGGGCGGTTCAAGGACTACATCTCGACGCCGAAGCAGAACGACTACCGCTCGATCCACACCACCATCGTCGGTCCGTCGCGCCAGCGCATCGAGCTGCAGATCCGCACCCGCGAGATGAACAAGATCGCCGAATATGGCGTCGCCGCGCACTCGATCTACAAGGACAATGCCGGCAAGGCCACCAATGGCGCCGGCCACACCATCTCCAAGGAAACCAATGCCTATGGCTGGCTCAGGCGCACCATCGAGCAGCTCGCCGACGGCGACAATCCCGAGGATTTCCTCGAAAACACCAAGCTCGAGCTGTTCCAGGACCAGGTCTTCTGCTTCACGCCCAAGGGCATGCTGATCGCGCTGCCCAGGGGGGCGACCCCGATCGACTTCGCCTACGCGGTGCATACCGACGTTGGCGACACCTGCGTCGGCGCCAAGGTCAACGGCCGGGTGATGCCTTTGATGACCGAGCTCAAGAATGGCGACGAGGTCGAGATCATCCGCTCCAAGGCGCAGGTGCCGCCGGCGGCGTGGGAATCGATCGTCGTCACCGGCAAGGCGCGCTCGGCGATCCGGCGGGCGACCAAGAACGCCATCCGCAAGCAATATTCCGGCCTCGGCGCCCGCATCCTCGAACGCGCCTTCGAGCGCGCCGGCAAGAAGTTCTCCAAGGACAGCCTGAAGTCGGTGCTGCACCGCCTGGCGCGCAAGGACATCGAGGACGTGCTGGCGTCCGTCGGTCGTGGCGAGCTGTCGTCCAACGACGTCGTCCGCGCCGTCTTCCCCGACTACAAGGAAGAGCGCGCCACCCATCCGGCCAAGCCGCGCGAGGAGGGCTGGTCGAAGATCCGCAACGCCGCCGGCATGCTGTTCCAGATTCCCGGCCGCTCGACCGCGCCGTCGCGCAAGGAACAGAAGGCGCAAGGCAGTGCCGTGCCGATCCGCGGCGTCAGCGGCGACCTGCCGGTTCGTTTCGCCCCCGAGGGGGCGGTGCCGGGCGACCGCATCGTCGGCATCATGCAGCCGGGCTCCGGCATCACCATCTACCCGATCCAGTCGCCGTCGCTGATGGCCTTTGACGACCAGCCGGAGCGCTGGATCGACGTGCGCTGGGACCTCGACGAGGGCTCGAAGGAGCGTTTCCCGGCCCGGCTTTCGGTGACCGCGATCAATGCGCCGGGCTCGCTCGCCGACATCGCCCAGGTGGTGGCGGCCAACGACGCCAACATCCATACGCTGTCGATGATCCGCACCGCACCCGACTTCACCGAAATGCTGCTCGATCTCGAAGTCTGGGATCTGAAGCACCTGAACCGGCTGATCTCCCAGCTCAAGGACAACTCCAGCGTCAGCGATGCCCGCCGCGTTAACGGCTGAGGCAGGGGCTGAGGCAGGCGCGCTGGACTGAAGACAGGAAAGACGACGATGCAGACACAAGACGTTCTCGACATTTTCCGCTCGGCCGGCGCCGTGCTCGAAGGCCATTTCATCCTGACCTCGGGCCTGCGCAGCCCGGTGTTCCTGCAGAAGGCACGCGTCTTCATGCATGCCGACAAGACCGAGGCGTTGTGCAAGGCGCTGGCCGAGAAGATCCGCACCGAGGTCAAGGGCGACATCGACTATGTCGTGGGCCCGGCGATCGGCGGGCTGATCCCGGCCTATGAGACCTCCAGGCACCTCAAGGTGCCGGCGATCTGGGTCGAGCGCGAGCAGGGCACCTTCCGCCTGCGCCGCTTCGAGATCGAGAAAGGCGCGCGTGTCGTCATCGTCGAGGACATCGTCACGACGGGCCTGTCGATCCGCGAGACCATCGCTTGCCTGAACGAACTCGGCGCCGAGGTGGTGGCCGCCGCCTGCATCATCGACCGCTCGGGCGGCAAGACCGATGTCGGCGTGCCGCTGGTAGCCCTTGCCGAATATGAAGTGCCGGCCTATCCGGCCGACCAGCTGCCGCCGGAACTGGCGGCGATCCCGGCGATCAAGCCGGGCAGCCGGAATATCTGAGGCTTCAGTTGAGCCCGGTCACCCCCCTCTGGCCTGCCGGCCATCTCCCCCGCAAGGGGGGAGATCAGCAGCTTGGGCCAATTGCCCCGAGAGGGAAAATATGATCCTCGGCATCGGCAGCGATCTTGTCGACATCAGGCGGATCGAGAAATCGATCGTCCGTCATGGCGAGCGCTTCATCCAGCGTATCTTCACCGATGCCGAGCAGGCGCGCGCCGAGGGGCGGCGGGGGCGGATCGCGTCTTATGCCAAGCGTTTCGCCGCCAAGGAGGCCTGTTCCAAGGCGCTCGGCTGCGGTATATCAGAAGGTGTGTTCTGGCGCGACATGGGCGTGGTCAACCTGCCGGGCGGGCGGCCGACGATGGAGCTGACCGGCGGCGCCGCGCACCGGCTGGCGACGATGTTGCCCGAAGGCCATCGCGCGGTGGTGCACCTGACCATCACGGATGATTTTCCGCTTGCGCAAGCCTTTGTGATCATCGAGGCGCTGCCGGTCGAACAACCGCCACTATCTTAGGCTTTTGGCACCGGCTTGGACATTGCTCCTGGGGCGGTGAGCCCTTATACCCATCGCGCCCCCAATCGGTGACGACAAGGGCGTGGTTGAAAACGAGGACGACATGAGCGTGGCTGAAAAACAGAAGAAGTCCGGCGGGCTCGGCGAGACCGTGAGCGTCATCGTCCAGGCGCTGCTGCTCGCTTTGGTGATCCGGTCGCTGCTGTTCCAGCCGTTCTCGATTCCGTCGGGCTCGATGCGGCCGACGCTGCTCGAGGGCGACTATCTGTTCGTCACCAAGTGGGCCTATGGCTATTCGCGCTATTCGCTGCCGTTCTCACCGGACCTGTTCTCGGGCCGCCTCTTCGGCTCGGATCCCGAGCGCGGCGACGTCGTCGTCTTCAAGTTCCCGCCCAATCCGTCGCTCGACTACATCAAGCGCGTCGTCGGCCTGCCCGGCGACCGCATCCAGATGAAGGACGGCCAGCTCTACATCAACGGCACCGCCGTGCCGCGCGAGAAGGTCGGCCAGATCGACAACCCCGATATCACCGAGGTCAACCGTCCGGTCGACGTCTATCGCGAGACGCTGCCGAACGGCGTCTCCTACGACACGCTCGACCTGACGCCGGATGCGATCGGCGACAACACGCGTGAATTCGTCGTGCCCGAAGGCCACTTCTTCATGATGGGCGACAACCGCGACAACTCGACCGACAGCCGCTTCAATGTCGGCTTCGTGCCTGCCGATCACCTCGTCGGCCGCGCCAACATCGTCTTCTTCTCGATCGCCAGCGGCGCAAGCCCGCTCGAGATCTGGAAGTGGCCGACCGAGATGCGCGCCTCGCGCCTGTTCAACTTCGTCCGATAGGCATGGCAGGCAAACGGCTCACCGCCACGGAACTCGCCGACGCGCTGCAACTCCGCACCGGCCATAATTTCCGCGACCATCAGCGCCTGCAACGGGCGCTGACGCATGGCAGCGCGCGCAGCGCCAATGCCGGCGTCGACTACGAGCGTTTCGAGTTCCTGGGCGACCGGGTGCTCGGCCTCGCCGTTGCCGACATGCTTGTGTCGGATTTTCCCGATGCGCCCGAAGGCGAGCTGTCGGTCCGTCTCAACGCGCTGGTCAACGCCGAGGCGCTGGCCCAGATCGCCGACGAGATCGGCCTTGCCGAACTGATCCGCGCCGGCTCGGAAGTGCGCAATCTGGCCGAGCGCAAACGCGTCAACCTGCGTGCCGACGCGCTGGAATCGCTGATCGCCGTCATCTATCTCGACGGCGGGCTGGACGCGGCCAAGCGCTTCATCCACAAATTCTGGAAGCCGCGCGCCAAGGCCGTGGGGGCGGCACGCCGCGACCCCAAGACCGAACTGCAGGAATGGGCGCACCAGGCGTCGACTTCAGTGCCTGCCTACGAGATCGAAAGCCGCACCGGCCCTGATCACGACCCCGTCTTTTCGGTGATCGTGCGGGTCGGACAATTTTTGCCCGCCACCGGCACCGGACGCTCCAAGCGCGAGGCCGAGCAGAGCGCTGCCGCAGCCTTGCTGGTGCGCGAGGGCGTATGGAAGAATGAGGAGACCGCATCGTGACCGATGCCCCTGAAACCACACTGCCCGCAACGGGCGGCACCCGCTCGGGTTTCGTCGCCCTGCTGGGTGCGCCGAATGCCGGCAAGTCGACGCTGGTCAACCAGCTCGTCGGCGCCAAGGTGTCGATCGTCACCCACAAGGTGCAGACCACCCGCGCCATCGTGCGCGGCATCGCCACTCACGACACCGCCCAGATCGTGTTCATCGACACGCCGGGCATCTTCAAGCCGAAGCGCCGCCTCGACACCGCGATGGTGACGACTGCCTGGGGCGGCGCCAAGGATGCCGACCTGATCCTGGTGCTGATCGATGCCGAGCGTGGCATCAAGGGCGATGCCGACGCCATCCTCGAACGGCTCAAGGATGTGCGTCAACCCAAGGTGCTGATCCTCAACAAGGTCGATCGGGTCGATCCCGAAAAGCTGTTGAAGCTGACCGCAACCGCCAATGAGCGCGTCGACTTCGAGCGCACCTTCATGGTGTCGGCGCTGACCGGCTCAGGCTGCAAGGATCTGCTCGACTATCTCGCCAGGCGGCTGCCCGAGGGGCCGTGGTATTACCCGGAAGACCAGATCTCCGACCTGCCGATGCGCCAGCTGGCGGCCGAGATCACCCGCGAAAAGCTCTATCTCAGGCTGCACCAGGAATTGCCTTACTCCTCGCATGTCGAGACCGAGAAGTGGGAAGAAAAGCCCGACGGCTCGGTGCGCATCGAGCAGGTCATCTATGTCGAGCGCGACAGCCAGAAGAAGATCGTGCTCGGCCACAAGGGCGAGACCATCCGCGCCATCGGCCAGGCCTCGCGCATGGAAATCGGCGGCATCCTCGAGCAGAAGGTGCACCTGTTCCTGTTCGTCAAGGTGCGCGAAAACTGGGGCGACGACCCCGAGCGTTATCGCGAGATGGGGCTGGATTTCCCGCGCTAGCGCATTTTCTTGCGCAGCAAGGCACGATCAGTTCAGCCCTGCGATCCTGTGGGCTGCAAAGCCCGCCAGGGCGCTGATCGGAATGGCCGCCGCAGATGGGGCGGCCATGAGCAGCATGGCGATGGCGAACAGAGGATGTTCGCCTGCGATCAGCAGGCCCAACGCCATGAGGGCGGCGACCACGAGCGCTGCGCCCGTCCATATCGCCGCCGAAACCGCTGCAATGATCGAGCCACGGGTTCCAAGGCGCTGGATTGTCCGCCATTTCACAAGTGAATAGGCGCAAAAAATGATCGGCGCGAGCAGCAGCGGCCAAGCCATGATGCCCCACATGCCAAGCCTGTCGCCCGCCCGTAGGGCCAAGTAAAACCCTATCGTCAGCAGAGTATATGTTGCGCAGGATACCAGGGCTCGCCTCACCGCGGAGCCTGCTCTGTTGTTCGCATGGACAGGCTCATTTTGGCCAAACCTCGCAGGCTTTTCCACGCAAGACAGTCTAAGGAACAAGTTCGTGTTGGAGCAACAAGTTCAGCTTGGGCTGGTTACCGATCTGGAACTATCGCTCTCGCAATGCTTTTTCTGAATCGGGGCGAGGTGGTGCGACATGCACATGACCGCCCTTTCATCACTCCCGATCGCCGCGCGCGTAGCGGCCCGGCGATTGCCCGACATGGCGGCTGAAGGCGGTGCTGAAGGTGCTGGCCGAGCCGTAGCCGACCTGGCGGGCGACTTCGTCGAGCGCGATGTCCTTGCCGGCGAGCAGGTTCTTGGCCAGCGCCATGCGCCAGGCCTGCAGATATTCCATCGGCCTGATACCGACCGTGCGGGTGAAGCGGTCGAAGAAGGCCGAGCGCGACAGGCCGGCCGCGCCGGCCAGGTCGGCCACCGTCCACGGCCGCTGCGGATCGCCATGCATCCGCCTGATCGCCGCTGAAATCCTGGCATCCGCAAGTCCGCTGAGGAAGCCGGGGGCCGAGCCCTTGGCCCGGCTTGCCCTGAGCGCTTCGATCAGCAGGATCTCGACGAGGCGGCCGAGCACCAGCTCGCGGCCGGCATTGTCCCGGCTCGCCTCCTCGCCGACGAGCCGCACCAGCGTCGAAAGCCGCTCGACACCGCTGATATGGATCATGGCTGGCAGCAGCGACACCAAAAGTGCCGCATCGGGCGAGCCGAAGACGAAATAGCCGCCGAGCAGGCGGACATCGGCGGGGCCGTCCTGCCGGCCGTGGCGAACCTCCTCCGTCGGCGCCGGTGCAGTCTTTGGATCGATGCGCCGTGGCGTCACCGGCTCGAAACCGCACATGGTGAAGGCAGGGGTGGCCGGCAACAGCACGAAATCGCCCTGTTCGAGTACAACCTGTGCTTCCCCATCGACGGCGAGGCGGCATCGGCCTTCGAGCACGGCGCAGAAGCCGGGCTGGCCGAATTCCGAATAACGCACGCCCCACGCGCCGGCGCCGCTGATCCCCTTCGAGAACACGGTGCGCGGCTGCAGCAGCTCGATGACCTGGGCGAGCGGGTCGGTGGTGAGAGTGTCTGCCATTTCAGGACTGTTGCCAATAAAATACGGACTATGGATTGATGATAGTCCTGATATTGGACGGTATTTTCGTGGCGTCAACATCATCAAGGGAAAATGTCATGAAAACCGTACTGATCACCGGATGCTCCTCGGGTTATGGCCTGGAGACCGCCCGTCACTTCCATGCCGGGGGCTGGAACGTCGTTGCCACCATGCGCAGCCCACGCCAGGACATCCTGCCGCGCTCGGAGCGGATGCGGGTGGTTGCGCTCGAC
This sequence comes from Aminobacter sp. NyZ550, assembly GCF_025628925.2. Taxonomy (NCBI): domain Bacteria; kingdom Pseudomonadati; phylum Pseudomonadota; class Alphaproteobacteria; order Hyphomicrobiales; family Phyllobacteriaceae; genus Aminobacter; species Aminobacter sp. NyZ550. The sequence continues at coordinate 4,620,706 of NZ_CP114190.1, read as the reverse complement.
GTTACCAATGAGGACAGCATCGCTGCGGCGCTCGCCGCCTGCGGCCCGATCGACGTGCTGGTCAACAATGCCGGCATCGGCCTCGTCGGCGCCTTCGAGGCGATGCCGATGGTGCATGTGCGCAAGCTGTTCGAGACCAACACCTTTGGCGTGATGGCGATGACCCAGGCGGTCATCCCGCAGTTTCGCGCGCGCCGGTCGGGCGTCGTCGTCAACGTGACGTCGAGTGTGACGCTGGCGCCGATGCCGCTGGCCGCCGCCTACACCGCAAGCAAGATGGCGATCGAGGGGTTCACCGGCTCGCTGGCGCATGAGCTCGGCGCCTTCGATGTCAGGGTCAAGCTGGTCGAGCCGGGCTATGCGCCAAGCACGCGTTTTGCCCACAACACCGAGCTGCGGGTCGAGGATCTCATTCCCGAAGCCTATGCCGGCTTTGCCGGGCCGATCTTCGCCGGGTTTGCGACACCTGAAATGGTGACGAAGGAAACCGACGTCGCCGAAGCCGTGTGGTTGGCCGCGAACGATGTGTCGGGGCAGCTGCGCTTTCCGGCGGGACCCGACGCGGTGGCCCTGGCGCAGGCGGGCTGAGTCAGAGCATGATCCCGAAAAGTGGGTGCCGGTTTTCGGAAAAGATCATGCTGCGACAAGAGCATGATCCCGAAAAGTGGGTGCCGGTTTTCGGAAAAGATCATGCTCCAACAAGAGTCAGATCGTAGCGCAGCACGTGGTTGGGGTAGAACTGGTCGTCGATCTGGAAGCGGGTTTCGCCGGCCTTGGCAAAACCCTTCCTCAGATAGAAGTCGGTGGCGCGCTGGTTTTCGGCATTGACCGCAAGCCAGACGTCGGGCCGGCCGGTGCCGGCGCAGATGCGCAGTGCCGCCTCAAGCAGCCTGCCGCCGGCGCCCGAGCCCTGGTGGCGGGGCTGGACATAGAGCTTGGCGATTTCGAGATCGGAACAGCCGGGCACAGGGGAGGGGGCGCCCGATGTGATCTGGATGAAGCCGTCGATCCCGACGGTGTTCTGCGAGACCAGGATTGTCTGGTCTGTCCGCGCCAAGATCTCCTCGAAACCGGCGGCGGTGAAATGCTCGAGCGCATAGTCGGCGAAGAAGGCACTGACACCGTTGCGGATGTAGGTGTTCAGCCAGACTTCCAGCCCGAGTGCTGCGAGGCTGGAGGCATCCGTCAAGTTGGCCGGCCTGATCACGTCTCGATCCATTCTGTCCGCTAAGAGCAAGCAGCGAATAAAGGATGCTTTGATGTTTTGGAAGGTGTGATCCTTAAAACTCAATGTTGCCGGTTGAACGATAAAAATGTTCGCGCGAATAGAGCGCCAGAGTCGCTGTTTCGTTGGAACAAGAAAGCATGTGAAACGTTGTTTAGTGTTGGAGTGCGATGAGCGGGCAATGCACCGCTCCGTGAGGTGCACGAGCACTCCCAGGAGACTGACATGGATACCACCACTCTTCTCATCATCCTTATCGTACTTGTTCTGCTGGGCGGCGGCTGGTTTGGCCGCGGTCGCTGGTATTAATCAACGCTTTCAAGAGCGGGCGTGGCGGTAATTTTGCGCTTCTTGTTCGGCAAGACGTCAGCGACGCAGGTCATAGCCTCGTGCTCGCACTCGCATCAATAACTCCGCACGGCTCCAAACGTTGCCCGTTAGCTGCTGCCTGCCGCCAATCGAATGAAGTTGAGGCATGGCTGAACCAGTAGTCAAATCCGAAGGCCAAAAGGTCGCCGGAGCTGAAGTCGAAAGCTTTCGGAGGGATCTCGGACCGTTTGTCGTTGCCGCTGAAACGACACGCATGGCGATGGTTTTCACGGATGCGAAAGAGCCCGGCAGTCCGATCATTTTCGCCAATGACGCCTTTCTCCGTCTGACCGGATATTTGCGCGCGACGAGTTGCTCGGCCAAAGCTTCAACTTCCTGATCGCGGGCGGCACCGACCTCGATTCTCTGGCGCGCATCGAAGCCACTTTCGCGGGCGACGCCAATGGCGGCTCGGAAATCTGCTACCGCCGAAAGAACGGCAGCGAGTTCTAGTCATCGGGTGAAGAATACGCTTGCCACTGTGCAGTCGATTGTCTGGCAGGCGCTGCGAAACACCTCCAATCCCGACGTGATCAGGGACTCCATCGAGTCGCGCCTCTTTGCGCTCTCACGGTCGCATGACCTGTTGACCCGCGAGAACTGGGAAGGTGCGGGGTTGCTCGATCTGATCAAGGCAGCCCTGGAGCCGTTCGGGATCGCAAATGGCAGGTCGCAGCACGTTGTCATCACCGGCAGCAACATCCGCGTCTCACCCAAGGTTACCCTGGCACTGGGCATCGCCTTCCATGAACTTGCGACCAATGCGGTAAAATACGGCGCGTTTTCCAACAATGTTGGGTCCGTCCTGATTTCATGGACGATCGAGCCCTCGCCTGAGGGCGGTCGGCTTGTCGTGCGCTGGCAGGAGAAGGACGGTCCGCCGGTCATGCCACCGTCCAGAAAGGGTTTTGGCTCGCGGGTCCTGGAGCGCGGCCTGGCACACGAACTGGATGGCGCGGTCGATCTCGACTACCGGGTGGAAGGCGTTGTCTGCACGATGGACTTTCCTGCCGCCTGTGGTGTTCGCGATGAATAGGCTGCTTTGTGATGCTCGTCCTCCTCATGATCGAAGACATGCTGGCCGACCTCGGCTGCGTGTCGGTGATCGCTGCCGCCACGGTCGAGCAGGCGCTTGCCCTCATCACGGCGCATGATTTCGATGCCGCCATGGTGGACATGAACCTGAATGGCGACAACACCTATGTCGTGGCCGACGCGCTCGCCGCGCGCGGCGTACCTTTCGTCTTTTCGACGGGCTATAGCGGCCACATGAAGGACGGCTACCGTGATCGGCCGGTCCTGAAGAAGCCGTTCATGGACAAGGAACTGGCCGAGATGTTTGCCCACCTGCTGTCAGGCTGACCGGCAAAATCAGGAAACGCCGCGCCCACTGCTGCTCTGAAAAAGAGCTGGCGTCCTGTTGGGTCCCTGGACGGCCAGCATGCGCAGCCGCTGCCCACGCCACATCAGCAGGCTAGCGCCGACGTGCGGACCTTGCCCGTGTCGTCGGCGGTTTCGGCGAACGGCTGGCAGTTGTCGTCGTCGCCGACTTCAGCAATTTGCGGAAGCTCGGGCATTCCATGTGCGAGGGCGCGGGACAGTCGGCGACGTGGCGTATGACGTCGCGCAGCATCCTGAGCTCTATGATCTGCCGCTCCAGCTCCCTGGCCCTGGCATGGAGCTGGTCGCGCGGAATGTCGGGGCGGTCATCGCTGCCGAACATGCCCGATATCTCGGGCAGCGAGAAGCCGGCAGCCTTGCCCATGGCGATGAGCGACAGCTTCATCAGCACGTCGTGGTCGAACTGCCGCCGCAGGCCGTGCCGCGCAACCGAGCGGATCAGGCCGATCTCCTCGTAATAGCGCAGCGTCGACGGCGGCACGCCGGAGCGTGCAACGACCTCGCCAATATCCAGGAAATGCATGCTTGACCTCAAGTTGGCTTGAATTCGTACGCTGTGCCGAACAGTCGAATTCAGCAAGAGGAAAAATCATGCAAGTCATTCAACAAACACTGGAAAGGCCGGTCTGGATGGACGGGCGCGCGCTCGCCCTGCTGTTGGCCGCATCGCTCACCACCATGGCCAACGCGACGATCAGCCCGGCGCTGCCCGGGCTCGAGCGGCTGTTTGCAGGCGATCCGAACGCCGCGATGCTGACCCGGCTGCTGGTGCCGGCGCCGTCGCTCAGCGTCGCCTTGTTCGCGCCCTTTGCCGGCTTGGCGGTGGATCGGTTCGGCCGCCGCCTGCTGCTGCTTTGGGGCGTGATCCTGTTTGCCGTTGCCGGATGCGCCGGATTGGTCCTGCCCGACCTGCCCAGCATCTTCGTGAGCCGCCTCGTTCTCGGGGTGGCGGTGGCACTCATCATGACGGCGCAGACCGCCCTTGTCGGCGACTATTTCAACGGCGACAAGCGCAGTGCCATGACCGGGCTGCAGATTTCGGCACGCAATTTCGGCGGCCTCGTCTTCATCTCGCTTGCCGGATGGGTGGCGGCAATCTCGCCGCGCTGGCCCTTCGCCATCTATGGCCTCGCCATTGTCTTCCTGCCCCTGATGTGGATGGTCATCGTCGACCCCAGGCGGTCGCAGGCACCGGGCGCCAAGGCAACAAGTGACGCTGCCGGGCATCCGTCCTTTGTGCTGTTGCTGTCGCTGCTGGTGCTGCTGCAGGCGCTCACCAACATGATCTTCTTCGTCATGCCGACGCAGATGTCGTTCTTTCTTGAAGCCAAAGGCTATGACGCCGCGATGATGACCGGCGCGATCCTCGGCACGGTGATGCTGTCCGGCGGCAGCTTCGCGCTGCTCTATCCCCGCCTGCAGCGCGCCACCGGTTATGCCGGCATCTTCCTCATCGGTTATGCAGCGATGGCGCTTGGCTTCCTGCTTTTGGTCCTGGCCGCAACGACGCCTGTGCTGTTTGCGGCGGCCGCTGCGATCGGCGCCGGTTACGCGCTGGTTTCGCCGAGCTTCGTTGCGCTGACCTTGAACCTTGCGCCGTTGCGGCACCGGGGCGTCAGCGGCGGCGTGCTGACGGCGTCGATCTTCATCGGCCAGTTCGTCTCGCCGCTGCTCGTCACGCCTTTGATCGCTTGGCATGGCTACGGAACGCTGTTCGGCGGCACGGCGCTGCTGCTGGCCGCGATGGCGATGGCGGCTGGACTGGCCGGCGCCGCTGCGAAGGTCCGCAGGCGCCGAGGCATGTCTTCGAAACCGGCGGCGGGCCGATCTGCCGCTGTCGCGCAATCACCGCGCGTTTCGGGCGACAATGGCGAGGATGGTCTGGAACAGCTCGTCCTTGGCCTCGTCAGGGGTGATGTCGCCGCTTGCGGCGGCGAAGGACAGCGCTTCGGCGGCACCCAGCATCGCCAGAAGTCCTGACGCAGCTACGGTGCCGGCCGGCGCGAACGGGGCGAGCAGGGTCCGGCACTTCTCCATGAAAACAGCTTCATAGTCGCGCTTGACCTTGGCCAGCTCCGGCGAGCCCGCAAGGGCCGAGATCACCCCGGGGATCTCGCGGCCCTGTTCGAGCACGCAGTCGACATAAGACGCGGCGATGACCATCGCCCGGCTCGGCAGGGTCGGCTCGCTGGCCTGGAATGCCGCATCCATCAGCGCGGTCTGGTGCGTGTCGAACTCCTGGTACAGCGCTGCGAGCAAGGCAGGCCGCGTGGCGAAATGATCGTAGACGACGGGTTTTGCTACGCCCGCCTGCTCGGCCAGCCGGGGCAAGGTCAGCGCCTCGGTGCCTTCAGCGCGGATGATGCTCCAGGCGACGTCGACGAGCTGCCGCCGCCGGTCCTGTCGCGACAGGCGGCGGCGCGGTTCCGGTGTTTCAGCGCTTGACGTCATAATGTACCAAAAGTATATACGAAAAGTAGGTTACAAAAAGTATATAAGCTGTGACCGTCGCCCGCAACTGCCAACAGGAATGTCCATATGCACGCGCTCATCGTCGTCGCCCATCCCGATCCCAAGTCACTCAGCCACGGCATCGCAGCACAGCTCGCCGCAGGGGTTGAGATGGCCGGCCACACCCACGAGATCGCCGACATTGCCGGGGAAGGCTTCGACCCGCGCTACACCGCCACCGATCTCGCCGTTCACCGCCGGGAAGTGGCACCTGCTGCCGACGTCGCCGCCGAGCAGGCGCGGATCGACCGCGCCGACACGCTGGTGCTGGTCTACCCCGTCTACTGGTGGTCGATGCCGGCTTTGCTCAAGGGCTGGATCGACAGGGTGTTCGCCAATGGCTGGGCTTATGACGAAGGCGCCGGCATCAGGCCGGTCAAGCGGCTGCGTCATCTCAAGGTGCATCTTGTCGCCATTGGCGGCGCAACCATGCGGACCTATGCCCGGCACGGCTATTTCGGCGCGATGCAGACGCAGATCGACCACGGCATCTTCGACTATGTCGGCGCGCCTGTCGTCACATCGGAGCTTCTGCTCGACACCGAAACGCTGGGGGCGGCCGAGCATCTCGAAGCGGCGCACGCCATCGGCCACAAGCTGTTCGAAGCCGGGCACAGCCGAGGCGTGGCGGCATGAGGCGGTGCGCTACAGCACCAGCAGGCCGAGGCCGCGCAACAGCTCGGTTGCCTGGCTTTTCGAGATCGCCGCACCCTTGAGGATCGCCGCTTCGTTGAGCTTCAGCGGGCCGAGGTCGCAGCCGCGCAAATCGGCACCTTCGAAGCGGCAGGAGCGCATGCTGGCGCCGCGCAGGCTGCAGCCGTCGAAAATCGCCTCGCGGAAATCGCAGCCGGTGAGCTCGGCGTCGCTGAAATCGAGATGGTCAAGCGTCTTGCGCCGGAACGAGATCGCCGGCAGCAGGGCGCTGACCAGCCGGCATTGCCGGAAGTCGGCGCCGATGAACGCGCTGGCGACGAAATTCGCCCCCGTCAGCTTGCTCTGGCTGAAGGTCGAGCCGTTGAGCCGCGACCTTGTCCAGTCGGTGTTGGAGAGGTCGCAATTGTGGAACTGTGCGTCGACGCCATCGATGGCCATGAGTTTGGCGCCCGCCATGCGGCAGCTGGTCCAGCGTGTGTCGGTCAGCGTCGAACCCCTGAGGTCGGCGTCTGAAAGAGTGCAGTCGGCGAAGGTGCAGCCGCTGAAGTCGAGCCGCGACAGATCGTGGCCTGCCAGTTGCAGGCCACTGAAGGAGCGCTGCCCCTGGGCGATGAGGTCGACGAGGGCGGTGGCGGGCGGGTCGGCTGGCATGGTTTTTCGAAACTGTCGCGTCGCGGTGTCGGCGGGTCAGCTTTTCTGCAGCGCGACGTGGACGCCAAGGCCGACGAGCACCGCACCGCCGGCGCGCTGCATCAGCCTTTGGGCGCGGCGCGACCGCTTGAGCCGGTCGGTCATCGCTCCGGCCAGCATGACGCCGACGACGTCGGCCAGGGTGAACATCGCATTGACCACGGTGCCCAGGATGAAGAACTGCAGCCAGAGTGGAAAGGCCGCCGAAGCGTCGATGAACTGCGGCAGGAAAGCCATGAAGAAGATCGCCGTCTTGGGGTTGAGCACCTCGACGGCGATGCTCTCGACGAAGGCGCGGCGGGCGGATTTCGGCGCGATGGCGGGCAGGTTGCCGTCACCCTCATTCCTGGCGCGGAACATGGCGATGCCGAGCCAGACGAGATAGGCGGCACCGGCAAGCTTGACGACCAAATAGGCCAGCGGCACGGCGTGGAACAGCACCGACAGGCCGGCGACGGCGGCAATGACGTGAACGTAGCCGCCGAGATGGATGCCGAGTGCCGCCATCAGCCCCGACCAGCGCCCGCGTGCCAGCGTCTGGGCTGCGGCATAGAGCATGGCCGGGCCCGGCATGAAGGCGAAGATCGCGGTGGTGGCGACAAAGGCGATCAACAGTTCGGCTGACGGCATGGCAGGCTCCCGTCGCACCAAAATGGCGCGACCCATGCCGGCAAATTCGCATAGGGCGCGATCGTTCGGTAGGCGAAACCCGTCTGCCAGCCCGGCCTATATTTGGTCCAGCGATCGCGAAGCGCTGTTATGCCGCACATTTGCCGGTTTTTGCTGGCTACGGCTTTCTTCACGAAGTCGTGAGAATCGTGGGCCTACACTTTCCGCGCTCACGCTCGTCCAGACGAGACCGAGTATTCACAATGTCATATTTTTCGCAGACGATCGTCGATTTTTGGCGGGCGCAGTTTCTCAACGGCGACATTCTCCACAGCGACGACAATTTTACTGTCGCCGCCGACCCTGATCTCGACGAGGACTGCCGGGTCATGGTGCTGGAGACGATCGATGGTCGGGCCATGGCGGTGGTGACGCCCGAGCTGGCGGCCAGGGCCGGCCTGCGCAAAAGGCAGGGCCTGTCCATCGCCGGCTTTCGCCACGCCCTTGATGGCGCGGGTGTGATGCTGCATGGCGCCGACCGCATCTATCATTTCACCGAGGCGGAGAAGAAGCGGCTGGCACTGGACGAGCCGGTTGTTGGGCCGAGGCGTCTGAGCGCCGAGGACGCGGCGCTGTTTTCAGGTTTCCAGGCGCAGGCGTCGGAGCAGGACCTCGATGGTGCCTCGGTCGAACTCGACCACTGGCTGGTGTTCGGTTCCTTCGAGCAGGACCGTCTTGTCTGTGCCGGCAGCATGTATCCCTGGATGAACGGTCGCGTCGCCGATCTCGGCGTGCTGACGCTCGAGCCCTACCGGGGCAAGGGCCACGCCCGCAAGGTGGTGCGTTCGATCAGCCGGCACGCCTGGGACCTGGGCTATGAGCCGCAGTACCGATGCCAGCTCGACAATGCGGCGTCGATCCTGCTCGCCGGCAAGGCCGGCCTCGAGCTGTTCGGCACCTGGGAGGTGGTTTCGCCCGATTCCGCCGTCTGATCCCGGCGGCGGTCCTCATCGTGGCCGGCTACAGCAAGTGGACGAGCCCGGCCTGTGTCGGCTCGAAGCCGCAGGCATCGAGATAGAAGCCGCGCAGATGCGGATCGAAATCGACGTGAAGCCATTCGCAGCCCGTGTTCCTGGCATTGTCGATCGCCAGCCGGACGAGGGTCGCGGCATGGCCGCGCCGGCGCAGCGGTGCGGCGACCATCGTGTCGAGCAGGAAGGCATGGAGGCCGCCGTCCCAGGCGACATTGACGAAGCCGGCGAGGCTGCCGGATTGCCGCATGCAGACCCAGCCGAGGCTGAACCTGTTGACCTGCGTCCACCAGTCGTCGTCGAAGAGCCGGTGCTCGAAACATGCGGCGTGCAAGGCGTTCAGCTCGGCATTGGCAAAGGCACCGCGCCATTCGAACAGCGGTTCGCTGCCGGTGGCGGGGTCAGCCACGCCAGTCCTCGGCGGCGAGCACCTGCTGGATGACCGACACCAACGTGTCGCGTGCGTCGCGCCGGGTCGCAAAACCGGCGACGGCAATGCCCTTTGCCGGTGCGTAATAGGCCGCAGTGCCCCAGAAGCCGAGATGCGAGTAGACCTCGGCACCGTCGACGGTGTCGACTGATATGCCGAGGCGATAGGTGGCGGCACCGTCGTGGCTGCCCTGGGAGAGCATTTCGCGCAGCGTGTCGGGGCTGTCGAAGACACGGCCTTCGAACAGCGCTGCAAAGAGGGTGGCGAGGTCGCGCACCGACATCACCAACCCGCCGCCGCCATAAAGATCCATCGAGGCGCTGATCCCGGTGGCATCGACATCGCCGAAAAACTGGCGCGCCCGCGGCTCGACGTGCACAGGCTGCGGCTCTGATATCTCCCACCAGCTCGTTGCAAGGCCGAGCCGCTCGAATCCCATCTCGCGCCGGACGGTTGCCGCAAGCGTCGTGCCCGAGATGCGCTCGATGATGTCGCCAAGCAGGATATAGCCGGTGTCGGAATAGCTGAAGCGCGTGCCCGGTTCGCTGAGCGGCGCCGAGAATTTGGCGCCGAGGCGAACCTGCTCTTCGCGCGTCCACAAATGCTGCGGCTCGCGCAGGACGGTGGCAAAGAATTCGGGGGCGTTGGTGTGGTCGACAAGGCCGCCGCTGTGGTTCAGCAGGTGGCGAAGGGTGATCCTGTCGGTGCGGTAGCCGGCGGCAGCGAGCAACGCGTTGAACAGCGGGTCGATCAACCGTGCGATCGGGCCGTCGAGATCGATCAGCCCGCGTTCCCAGAAGCGGAGGATGGTGGCGGCAACGAAGGTCTTTGTGTTGCTGGCGACCCGGAGCGGCGTGTCGAGCGACATCGGTCGGCCGGCTTGTTCGTCGGCCATGCCCGATGCCGTGGCCCAGGGCCGCTCAAGGCCCTGGCCGGTGGCGTAGAGTGCCAGCGGGATCCGCTGGTCACGGACAAGGTCGACAAGCGTTTCCCGGTTCATTCCATATTCCCAGTGGCGACGCGGCCGCATCATGATTCGCGGGTCAGTCTCTCCGGCGGTGCCGGCGAGGCATAGCGCCAGTTGGCGTAACAGCCTGGCCAGCCGTGTCGGCGGCGCGACGAACGTCTCTCCAGTCGGCCTGTATTCTTCGATGTGGGTTTGCTAATATGCTGTCGTTGCCAAGTTGTTCGTGGGGCGCAGGGCGCTTTATGACCGATACCGAATTGCTGGAAAGCCTCGCAAAGATTCGCAGTTACAGCGAAGCCCGTGGATTCGACTTTGCTCTCGACTGGGATCCGTCGATCCTGCTGTCGATACGCGAGGTCATCGGCTTCGTTGCTCTTTTTGGTCATCCAGGCAAAAGCTCATCGGTGCGCCTTGGCGCTTTCGAGCGATCGTCACTGGACGAGCGGACCAGAAACCTGGAGTGGCTGCTGCGCGAGGTGACTGGTCAAGAGACCGGTTCGGCGGCGGATGTGTCCGAATTGCAGCGGTTGCTGTGGGTCGCGGCAAGCAAGCTGCAGCACATCGACGACGGACTTCGCCAGTATCAGCCAGGCGCGGCAAAAGCCCTCGAGGTCCTCGTCGGGGCCGGTTATGTCGCAAGCATGCCAAAGCGTTTTCAGGATCTCCTCGATCGATCGCCCGATGTCGCCCCCGATTTCGGCGGCGACGGGGCAAATGACGGACAGCGCCCGGCCGAGGTCGCCGGTGCGGCTGAGCCGGAGCCCGTTCGAGAGCCTGTTCCGACAGCCGTCCTGGTGGATGAAGGTTACGGCAAGCGGTCACAGCTCTGGCCGCTGCTGTCGCTGTCGGCCGCCGTGATCCTGCTCGCCGCGATGATCCTGGCGCCCACCCTGGGCATTAACCTGCCCCGCTTGTTTGGCGCTGAGGCAGACATTCTTCATGGCGCGGTGGTCGTCGGGCTCTGCATCATCGGCGCCGCCGTGGTGGCGGTGCGGCTGCAGGGCCTGCTTGCCGACCGGCGGGCCATCGAGAGCACTGAGCGAAGTCTCGCCACCGCCAGGCTGGAGGCTGCGCGGATTTCGCGTGGTCTCGGGTATCGTGACGCAGCATCGGGTGCGCAACGGGAGGAGGCTGAAAGCGGCTACGCCTCTCCAGGCGGCTGACCTGCTGTCATGTCCCGCTTTGCCGGATTTCCCCAGGCAGAGTTGTTGAAGGAACGGGCCGCCAGGCGGGCGGAAGTATCAGCCATTTCGGTCGAACTCGACCAGCTCGAGGCCGAGCTGAAGGTCCGCAAGGCGGAACTGCGGTCGGCTGGCCTGTGGTTGGCCGCCGACGGCACCGTCTTCGTGATCGGGATCATCGCTTCGCCTGTCACCGGCGGCCTGTCGCTGGCCATCGCCGCCTATGAGCTGCTGCGCCTGGGAATGGGCGGACTGGACGCAGCACGAATCAGCGGTCCCGTGCGCGAGCTGCAAAGACGCATCCTCGGCTGCCTGCTGAAACTGGAGCAGGCGGGTAGGGAGATCGGCCAGATCGACCGGGAACTGGCGCGCAGGACGAAGTCCTGAGCGAAGGCTCGGCGAGGCGGGGCCGACGGTCTTCACTCCAGCGACGGCGAACTGCCGAGCGACAGCGCCAGCTTGCGCAGCAGCCGCGCGAGTTGCGCCTGCTCGTCCCAGCTCAGGCTTTCGAGCATCAGCGTTTCCACCGCCATGTCGGCCTCGAAGGCCTCGCGGGCACGGGCAAGACCTTCCTCGGTCAATTCGACCGGCAGGCTGCGGCCGTCGCCATCGGACGCGACCTGCCTGATCAGGCCCGCCTTGACCAGCTTGACGATGCGGTTGGTGGCGCCGCCCGACGAGATCATCATCGACTTGTAGAGCTCGGTCGGACGCAGCCGGTAGGGCGGGCCCGAGCGCAGCAGCGTGAACAGCACGTCGGCCTCGCCGGTGTCGAGCCCGTAGGAGGCGAAGATCGCCTCGATCTTGGGCCGGGCGGCAAGCGTGATCCAGCGGGCGCGGCCGAGGATCGCCATGCCGCGCGTGTCGAGATGCGGCAGTTCCCTGGCCCATTGCGCCCGGCGGGCATCGATGCCGTCCTGCAGGCCGTCGCCGGCCAGTTCCCCAATATTCTCGTCGAGATGTCTTGACACTAAGATAATTCCATATTTATCTTAGTGCTAAGATATCTCGGAGATGACCATGACGCAACAGGAAGTTCTTCGTTTGCCGGTGTCCTATGCCGCGCGCTCGCCGCTGATCCTGCTGGCCTTGTGCGGCCTGGTCTTCGCCACCCGCATCATGATCTCCAAGGCGGCGCTGAATGCCGGCATGCAGCCATTCCAGCTGGCGCTGGTCGCCAATGTCGGCGCCGGCATGGTGCTGCTGCCGCTGCTCGCCGCTTCCGGGCAGGGCATTCCGCGCCAGCGCAGCCACATCCTGCTCTATCTGGTGCTCGGCATCATCAGCTTCACCGTGCCGACGGTGCTCGGCTACTACATCGTCGACCGGGTCGGGCCGGCCTACACCTCGACGGTCTATTCGCTGTCGCCGCTGCTGACGATGAGCTTTGCCGCCGGCCTCGGCATCGAGCGCATGTATTTCAGGCGTTTCGCCGGCATCCTGATCGGCCTCGCCGGCATGGCGGCCCTGGTGCAGCAGCAACTGGCCGAGATCGACTTCTCGCAGACTGTCTGGGTGCTGCTCGGCATCATCGTTCCGGCCTGTGCCGCCGCCGGCAACATCATCCGCACGGCGTACTGGCCCAAGAGCTCGTCGGCGCTCGCCTTTTCCTGCGGCATCCTGTTGAGCTCGAGCCTGATGGTGGCGCTGGTGGCGCCGTTCTTCGAGGCGCCGTCGAGCTGGGTCTTTTTCGACCGCGACATCCTGTTCTGGATCGGTTGCATGGTCGCGACGTCAGCCTCGTCCTATCTGCTCAACTTCCGCCTGCAGGAGATCGGCGGGCCGGTGTTCTTCAGCCAGCTCGGCTATTGGGGCACCGGCTTCGGTGTGGTGCTGGCGGCCATGCTGTTCAACGACGTGCTGACTGTGCTGTCGGTCGCAGGTCTGGCGGCGATCATCGCCGGCGGCGTGCTGGCCAACCGCAAGCGCGCCTGATCAATCAAACTTCAACGAGGAGAACGACATGTCCTTCCAGGCCTATCTCGACACCATCAAGACCAAGACCGGCAAGGGACCGGAGGAATTGGCCGCACTCGCCGACGGCAAGGGATTTTCCGACGCCGGCAAGCTGAAGGCTGGCGTGAAGGCCGGGCAGATCGTCGAATGGCTGGGCTCCGAGTTCGGCCTCGGCCACGGCCATTCGATGGCGGTCTATGCGCTGCTCAGCGGCAAGAGGAAGCCCGGCGACAAGTAGCTGTCGCCGTCTGCTGGACACTCGTCTGGCTGCGAGATCAGGCATCCGGGCGCAGGCGAAACCTGCGCCCGGCCCGCACTATCCCTTTTTGTTCAGCTGCTCGACGCTTTCCTTCGTGTTGGCGATGATGTGCTCGAGCTTTTCGTGCATGGCACGCCCGGCCTGTTCGGCCTTCGCCACCACGTCGGAGCCGTCGACTCGGACATGCTGGCCAGATTTCACGACCAGGACGCCGTCAACGATGACGGTGTCGACGTTGCGCGCGCCTCCCGAGAAGACCAGGGAGAAATACGGATCGATCACCGGCGCGATGTTGAGGTCGGTCTTTCGGACCAGAATGATGTCGGCCTTCTTTCCCGGCGTCAGCGAGCCGATCTCCCGATCGAGGCCGAGGGCCCTGGCGCCTCCGAGCGTAGCGATTTCAAGGATCCGTTTCGGCTCAAGCGTCCGGTCGACGTCGGCACGCTGCTTGTGGGACCATTGCAGTGCCCGCATGACGGTGAAGAAGTCGGCGGTGGCCATGGCGCTCGACGCGTCGACGGACAGGCTGAGGCTCGCGCCCAACTGCTCGAGCTCGGCGAACTGGATGTAGCCATTCCTGACCGTCGAGTAGGGGATTTCGATCGCTGGCGACATCGAGAACTGCACGTTCTTGGCGACGAGCGTGTTGCGCTCTGCTTCGGTCAGTCCCTGGGTATGGATGAAGAGGATATGGGGGCCGAGCAAGTCGTGCTTGTCCATGAAGGCGACCAGCCCGTGGGCGGTATTGCCGTAGTGGAGCGAAACTGGCAATCCGAGCTCTTTTGCAAACCGTGCTTCTGCGACGAACTTGTCGTCGTCGCCGCCGCTTTTCAGGATGTCCGGGGCGGGCGTCTGGAGGTTGACGCCGACCGTGATGAGGGGGTGTCCCGTGGCCCACTGCTTGCGCACCGCTTCGACGCCGGTGGTGTCGAGGCGTTCCCCGCGGCCCGGCGTTCCATAGGAGTATCGTGTGCGGACTCCGAGATCGATCGAGGCGCGTATCTCGGCGTTGGCGTGCTCGACCGAGCGGGTGTTGTGGCTGAAGTTGTTGATACAGGTGGTGCCGGAGAGAAGCGCTTCCAGAAGCCCGAACCTCGCCGAGGCGGACGCGTCGTCCGGCGTGCACAGCGGGGCTGCCCTATTGGTCGTCGGGAAGTAACCCCGGACAGGATCGTCGCCTCTTATCGAACCGCGCAGGAAGGCGTTCCAGAGATGGGAATGTGTGTCGATGAAGCCAGGCATGACGATCATGTCGGTGGCATCGACTGCCTCGATCCCCGCAACACTCAGTTTCTCGCCGACCGCAACGATCCGGCCGTCCTTGACGTGGACCTCGCCGCTGGCGAAATCGCCGACGTCCCCATCCATGGACAGGATGTGACCGGCGCGAATGACGAACTCGTTGCCCAATGCCGGATTTCCGGCTGCAGCGCCCTGGGTCTGCGCACTGCTGCCGACCGGCGCGGCAGCAGCGGCGCCCATGACCAGCGTTGCCTTCAGAAAGCCGCGACGGCCGATCTTCGATGCAGGTGCTCCGCTATACGTGGAACCGGAATGGCTCATAAAGTTCCTCCCAATCAGCAATCAAATTATTTTGAGCTTAAATTTTTTAAGTCTAAAATAACCTAACGTCAATGCGGGTATCCCTGCACTATGGAGAGGCTTGTGAGGTGGCCGAACAGGCTCGCGGCAGGCTGCGGGCTGCCATGCCAGCCCTCTCATGTCGTCGCCGGCTCGGCCAGCACCGCGGCAATGAAGCCGCGCAGCGCGTCGGCGACGAAATCCTCGACACGCCCCTGCGGGTCGAAACCCCACCACAAAAGCGAGCCTTGCCATTGCGAGGCCATGAGCAGGCCGATCCCTTGGGGTGCTGCGGCAACCCTGGCGAAACGCTCGTCGAGTGCCGCCGACAGCGCAGCCTTCCAGGCAGCGCCGCGCGCCCTGAGCACCGGATCGCGCAGATCCTCGCGCAGCACCAGAAGACCTTCGGCATAGGTTTCGATGCCGCCATAATCCGACAGGCCGACAAGCAGGGCGATCGCACCCTCAGGCGTTTTCGGCATCGCGGCGGCAAGTGCTGCCGTCTTGGCGTCGAGCCCGTCCCAGGCGTGCAGAAGTGTTGCCTGCTTGAGCCTGGCCTTGGTCCCGAAGCGTTGCACCAGCGTTGCCGGCGACAGGCCGCAGGCGCGCCCCAGGCTTTCGAAGGTGAGCGCATCGGGGCCGTGCTCATGCAGCAGCCGCGAGGCAGCGATCAGAACCTCTTCGTCGGACAGGGTTTTGCGGCGGGGCATCTTGACCTTTATTTATAAACGAATATTCATTTATATATCGCTTCGAAGCCGATGACCAGCCTCCGAAAGAAACACTCTCGGGAGAGATCGATGACACTGCAAGGAAAAGTAGCGCTTGTTGCCGGCGCCAGCCGCGGCGCGGGCAGGGGCATTGCCATGGAACTGGGCGCGGCCGGCGCCACCGTCTACGTCACCGGGCGGACGACGCGCGACCGCCAGTCCGAATACCAGCGGCCGGAGACGATCGAGGAAACCGCCGAGGCCATCGACGCGCTTGGCGGCAAGGGCATCGCTGTGCGCGTCGACCATCTCGTTTCCGACGAGGTCCGCGACCTCGTTGCCCGCATCCGCAAGGACGAGGGCCGGCTCGACATACTGGTCAACGACATCTGGGGCGGCGAAAAGCTGTTCGAGTGGAACAAGCCGGTGTGGGACCACGATCTCGACAATGGCCTGCGCATGCTCAGGCTGTCCATCGACACCCATCTGATCACTGCCCATCACGCGCTGCCGCTGATGATCGAGAAGCCGGGCGGCCTGCTTGTCGAGGTCACCGACGGCACGGCCGAATACAATGCGGTGAACTACCGCCTGTCGCCCTTCTACGACCTGTGCAAGTCGGCGGTGCTGCGCATGGCCTGGGCGCATGCCAGGGATCTCGCGCCGCATGGCGCGACCGCGGTGGCGATCACGCCCGGCTGGCTGCGCTCGGAAATGATGCTCGAGCATTTCGGCGTCACCGAAGCCAACTGGCGCGACGCGCTTGAAAATGTTCCGCATTTCGCCATTTCCGAGACGCCGCGCTTCGTCGGCCGCGCCGTGGCGGCCCTGGCGGCCGACCCCGATGTGGCGCGCTGGAACGGCCAGTCGCTGTCCAGCGGCGGCCTGGCGCAGGTCTATGGTTTCACCGATCTCGACGGTTCCCGTCCGAATGCCTGGCCCTATGTCGTCGAGGTGCAGGATGCCGGCAAGCCGGCCGATACGACGGGCTATCGCTGAACGCGACGACGCGTCTGCAGCCGGGTCTGCGCCAGTCCCCGAGATGCCGATGGCATGGCGGAGATCGGCCGGCGGCGTTTTTCATCGCCTCGCCTGTTGGAGGGCCACGCTTCCGCGGCTGGTGAGCGGGTAGGCCAGGAATTTTCGCACGGGGCCGGCCTTGACCATATCCCCTCCGGGGGGATAGCAATTAGGCATGACGGAACATGCTCACCAACACGCCTCCCATCCCGACACCATCAAGCGGCTGAAACGGGCGGAGGGCCATCTGCGCGGCATCATCGCCATGATCGAGGCGGGCCGGCCGTGCCTCGACATCGCCCAGCAGCTCCATGCCGTGGAAAAAGCCGTCGGCCAGGCCAAGCGCACTTTGATTCAGGATCATCTCGACCATTGCCTGGAGGACGCGGTCGGAAGCCTGCCGCGCGCGCAGCGCCAGTCGATCGACGCGTTCAAGGAAATCACCAAGTATCTTTAGGCCACGCCGGCCGTTCTGCGGCCGCGCCCGATGCCGAAGAACTGACTGGCCCTTGGGCCGCCTGATACCGCCAGAGCCCGACCATGCTTCAGATCCTGTCCAACCGAACCTACCGGCACCTGTTTGCCGCACAGCTGATTGCGCTGCTCGGCACCGGCCTCGCCACCGTGGCGCTCGGGCTTTTGGCCTATGAGCTGGCCGGACCCGATGCGGGTGTCGTTCTCGGCACCGCGCTGGCGATCAAGATGATCGCCTTCGTCCTCGTCGCACCCGTTGCCGCAGCCTTCGCCGAGCGGCTGCCCAGGCGTTCGATGCTTGTCTGCCTCGATCTTGTGCGCGCGGCGGTGGTGCTGCTTCTGCCCTTCGTCACCGAGGTCTGGCAGGTCTATGTGCTGATCTTCGTGCTGCAGTCGGCCTCCGCCGGCTTCACCCCGGCATTCCAGGCGACCATCCCCGACGTGTTGCCCGAGGAGAAGGACTATACGCGAGCGCTGTCCCTGACCCGGCTTGCCTATGATCTGGAGAGCCTCGTCAGCCCCATACTGGCTGCGGCACTGCTGACGGTGGTCAGCTTCCACGAGCTGTTTGCCGGCACGGTCATCGGTTTCCTCGCCTCCGCAGCACTTGTCGTCTCGGTGACGCTGCCGAGCCCGAAACCGTCTGTGCCGCGCGGCATCTATGAGCGCACCACCAGGGGCCTGAAGATCTATCTGGCGACGCCGCGGCTGCAGGGCCTGCTGGCGGTGAGCATGGCGGTGGCGGCGTCGGGCGCGATGGTGATCGTCAACACCGTCGTCATCGTGCAGGGCGAGTATGGCCTGACGCAGAAGGCGACCGCAGTGGCGCTCGCCGCCTATGGCGCCGGCTCGATGACGGCGGCGCTGATGCTGCCCAGAATCCTCGACAAGGTGCCGGACCGCTCGATCATGCTGGCGGGCATTTCCCTTTTGGCTGTCGGGCTTGTTTCCGGCACGCTGGTGCAGGGTTTTGCCGCGCTCTTGCCGCTGTGGTTCCTGCTCGGCCTCGGCTATTCGATGGCGCAGACGCCGGCGGGCCGGCTGCTCCGGCGCTCGTCGCACGCCGAGGACAGGCCGGCGCTGTTTGCCGCGCAGTTCGCGCTGTCGCATGCCTGCTGGCTCATCACCTATCCGCTGGCCGGCTGGCTCGGCGTCTCGGTCGGCCTGCCCATGACCTTCGTCATCATGGCCGGCATCACGGCTGCTGCGGTCGCCACTGCCCTGGCGCTGTGGCCGTCATCGGACCCCGAAATCGTCGACCATCACCATCACGATCTTTCCGACGACGACCCGCACTGGGCCGAGGGCGGACACCGCTTCGGCCACCGCCATGCCCATGGTTTCGTCATCGATACGCTGCACCAGCAATGGCCGCGCCATGGCTGACAAGGCCACGGCCGACGTGACATTGCAGATCTGACACGGCTGTCGCATCAAGCGCTCGTGCCGCAGTGACTTTGCGGCGGCACTGTGGCATGGCGCTGACATGAAGGGGATGCGGCTCATCTTGCGGGACAGGCTGTCGGCTGGCGTCATCGCCGGCATGATCGCCTTCATGCTGCTGTTCCAGGCGCTGCTTTCGGGCGCTGCTTCCGGCGCCATGGCCGCGTCCGCCGCCGACCCGCTCGGCGTCATCTGCACCATGGACGGCATGGGCCCGGCCGGCGGCGACACCAGGCCCGCCCGCAGCCCGGCCGACTGTCCCTGCGGCACGCTCTGCCAGCTTGCGGTTGCGACGACGCCCGGCCTGCCGGGCGAGCAGCTTGCCTTCATTCTCGAACGGCCCGAAGCCTCCGGCACTGTCGTTGCCGAACCTGGGCAGCCTGCGCCCCAGGGCCAACGCGGCCTGATCGCCGAGGCGAGGGCGCCTCCGTCTGTCTCCGTCTGACGTCGAACCCTGCGGGCCGATAGGCCCGTGCTTCCACGCTATGGAGACAACAATGTCCGATATGACCCTCGGACGGGAGAACGCCGTCGCGCGCTCCGCGTCCAACCTTTACCGCGCCGTCTGGCGCTGGCACTTCTATGCCGGGCTGATGGTGCTGCCCTTCATGATCACGCTCGCCGTCACTGGCGCGCTCTATCTGTTCAAGGACGAGATCGACACGTCAGTCTACTCCGACCTCAAGCGCGTGACCGTCGCGCAGACCAAGGTCACGCCCGAGGTCATGGTCGACGCAGCCCTTGCCAACTATCCCGGCACGGCGGTGAAATATCTCGACCCGGCAACGCCTGGGAGTTCGGCCGAAATCACTGTCGCATCAGCCGATTTCGGCAAGCTCGCCGTCTATGTGAACCCTTATGACGGGTCGGTGCTGGGCGCCTTGCCCGATCGCGGCACCATCATGTGGACCATCCGCTACCTGCACAGCCTGAAATATTTCGGCGACGGCGCACGCATGGTGATCGAACTTGCCGGCGGCTGGTCGATCCTGCTTGTCGGCACCGGCATCTATCTGTGGTGGCCGCGCGGCAAGAAGGGCGGCGTCGTTTCGGTGCGCGGCAAGCCCAGGAACCGCATGTTCTGGCGCGACCTGCATGCGGTGACCGGCCTGTTCGCAGGCGTCTTCATCGTCTTCCTGGCGATAACAGGCATGCCCTGGTCGGGTGTCTGGGGCGAAAAGGTCAATGAATGGGCCAATGGCAGCAATTTTGGCTACCCCTCGGGCGTGCGCGTCGACGTGCCGATGTCGGGCGAACATCTCGACCATGTCGCCAAGACGTCGTGGTCGCTGGAGCAGGCCAGGCTGCCGGAATCGTCTGCTGCCGCGGGCACGCCGATCGGGCTGAACAAGGCTGTCGAGACCTTCGACAGGCTGGGGCTGCATCGCGGCTATACGGTGGCGATCCCAGGAAAGCCGGCCGGCGTCTACACCGGCTCGGTCTATCCGGATGCTGCCAGCCAGCAGCGGGTGATCCATCTCGACCAGTATAGCGGCGAGCCGCTGATCGATATGGGCTTTGCCGATTACGGCCTCGGCGGCAAATGGATGGAGTGGGGCATCTCGGTGCATATGGGCCAGGAGTTCGGGCTGGTCACCCAGCTCGTGCTGCTCGCCGCCTGCCTTGGCATCGTGCTGCTTGCGGTGTCTGCCGGGGTGATGTGGTGGAAGCGCCGTCCGTCCGGCTCGCTCGGCGTGCCGCCGCTGCCTGAGGACACGAGAGTGTTCCGCGGTCTGATCGCCATCCTTGCCTTGGGCGGCATCGCCTTTCCGCTCGTCGGCATCTCGCTTTTGGTGATGCTCGTGCTCGACTGGGCCGGAACGCGGGTGATGCGACCACGCTTCGCCTGACATGCTTTGCCTGGCAGGGGGGCGGCCGCCGCTTGATCGGCGGCGGCCGCCTTGGCGCAGCTCAGTCGTCGGGCTAAGCTCACGCGCCGGCGTCATCGGCCGGGAGCAAGCGAGGACCAACATGCGGAGAGCATTTCTGGCAGCACTGCTGACGCTGACCATCGCCACGCCTGTGATGGCGACCTCAGGGCCGGGCTGCCTTGTGGTGGTCAATGTCGCTGGCAATGATGCGCTCAACATGCGGGCGCGGCCCTCGGCCAATGCCCGCATCGTCGACGTGCTGCCGCCTGAGACGCACGGCATCATCCATCTCGACGCCGCCTGCCGGCCGGCGAGCGCCCCTTGGGCGAGCCGCTGGTGCCCGGTCACCCATTACAATGGCGACCGCACCACCAAGGGCTGGGTCAAGGCGCGTTTTGTCCGCGACAGCGACTGCCCGTAAGGCTCGAACGGCTTTCGCCAGCAAGCTGGACCAACCGGCTTTGCTTGACCCGTGGCCTGTCCTGGGGCACTGACGCCGTCCCGAAAAAGCCCTCGATCCAGGACTGGCCCAAGACCGGGATCGGTCCAAGGTCAAGGCTGGGCCAAGACAAGAACAGGCAAGACAATGACAACCGGCAAGCATGGCGGCCATGCAGGCATCGCCTTTGCGCTCATCGTGACAAGCACCGTGCTCGGCATCGCCGGCACCGACCTCGTGCTGCCGGCCGTGCCTGGCTTGCCCGAGGTGCTGGGCGGCACCTATGCCCAGGCGCAATTCGTGCTGGCGGCCTTCGTCACCGGCGCTGCAGTTGGCCTGCTGGCCTTCGGCACGCTCGGCGCGCGTTATGACCAGCGCCGCTTGCTGGTCGGCTCGCTTGTCGCCTATGGCCTGGTCTCGGCGCTGGCCGGCTTCAGCACCTCGCTCGACATGCTGATCGGCCTGCGCTTCCTGCAAGGGGCGGCGGGATCGGCCGCGGCGGTGTTCGCACCGGGCATGATCCGCGCGCTCTATGGCGACGAGCGCGCCATAGGCAAGCTCGGCCTGCTCGGAAGCATCGAATCGCTGACCCCTGCCTTGGCGCCGGTAGCCGGTGTCTGGCTGTTGTCGGTCGCCGGCTGGAATGCCTCGTTCGAGGTCATCGCCGCACTCGCGCTGCTGCTTGCCGCGGCCGTCGCCACGCTTGGGCGGCACCTGCCCGCTGTCGTCAGCGGCCGCCGCAGCGGCGGCTATGCCCATCTGCTGCGCAACGCCACCTTCCTGCGCTATGCGGTGAGCCATGCCTTCACGCTCGGCGCGCTGCTGGTCATCGTCTTTGCCGCACCGACGGTGTTCGTCGCGGCCCTTGGCGCAGGGCTCAGCGATTTCATCGCCATGCAGCTGACCGGTATCGCCACCTTCATCGTTGCCGCCAATGCCACCGGCAGGCTGACGGCGCGTTTCGGCGCCGAACGGATGATCTGGTTCGGCACTGCACTTTCCGCCCTCGGCGGCGTGGCGATGCTCGCCTATGCGCTGATCGGCGGGGCGAGCACGCTGGTGGTGACCGCACTGTTCGTGCCGTTCAACTTCGGCCTCGGCTTCCGTGGTCCGCCCGGCTTCCACCGCGCGGTGGTTGCCGCGCATGGTGACGATGCCCGCGGCGCAGCCCTCGTGGTTGTCGCCATCCTCGGCACGACGGCGGCCGGCACGGCAGTCGTCGCGCCCTTCATCACGCTTGGCCTGTTGCCGCTGGCGCTCGCCGCAGCGGCACTGGTGTTGGGCGCGTTGCTGCTGCTGGCACTGATCCCGCCGCTGCCCGAGCGCTGAGCCGCCGGGCCTGGTTCCGGCCAACCGTCTTGGCCAGCCATAGTTCTTGATTTCGTCGCCCAACCGGCTGATGGTCCGGCCATGGAGTGGCGCGACGAAGGAATCATCCTCGGCACCCGCAGGCATGGCGAAACCTCCGCCGTGCTGGAGGTGATGACGCGCGCCCATGGCCGGCATCTCGGCCTGGTGCGCGGCGGCCGCTCGCGCAAGCAGCAGCCGGTGCTGCAGGCCGGCAACCGCGTCGAGCTGATCTGGCGCGCCCGCCTCGACGAACATCTCGGCACCTTCCAGGCCGAGCCGATCGAGCTCAATGCAGCCAGGCTGATCGACAGCGCGGTTGCCGTCTATGCGCTGCAGACACTCGCCGCCCATCTCCGGCTGCTGCCCGAGCGCGACCCGCATGCCGGCCTCTACGAGACGCTGGCGATCCTGATCGAACATCTGAACGATGCCGACGCCGT
Source organism: Aminobacter sp. NyZ550 (assembly GCF_025628925.2). Classification (NCBI taxonomy): domain Bacteria; kingdom Pseudomonadati; phylum Pseudomonadota; class Alphaproteobacteria; order Hyphomicrobiales; family Phyllobacteriaceae; genus Aminobacter; species Aminobacter sp. NyZ550. Next base: position 4,598,095 of record NZ_CP114190.1, on the reverse strand, counting down.
CGGCGAACTCGTGGTGCGCTTCGAGCTGCTGGTGCTCGACGAGCTCGGCTTCGGCCTCGATCTCACCGAATGCGCCGCCACCGGCGCGCTCGAGGAGCTGACCTATGTCTCGCCGAAGTCGGGCCGCGCCGTGTCGCGCGCCGCCGGTGAGCCATGGCGCGACAAGTTGCTGCCGCTGCCACATTTCCTGCAGCGCGGGGCGAGGCAGGGCGCCGACCTCAAGGCCATCGAGGATGCCTTCCGGCTGTCGAGCTTCTTCTTTGCCCGCCATGTCTACGAGCCGCGCGGCATAGAGCCGCCGGATGCGCGCGGCGGGCTTCTGACGGCGCTGCGGAAATTCCACGCCGCCCGAGCCATCTCGCCCGGCGCGATTTCCCATGGAGACACTGCCGCATGAGCGAAGTCGAACTGTTCCCCGGCCTGGTGTCTCCGCTTGGCCTGGGCACGATCCCGCATGAGGACGTGCATCTCCATTCCGGCACCGAGCTTTTGCAGCGCGTCGTCGACGGGCTCTACCCCGCGCCGCCGATCGCGGCTGCGATGAATTTCGGCCTGACCGAGGTCGAAACGGGCCGCGCGGTGTTTCGTGGCCTGCCCGGCGACCGCCATCTCAACCCGCTCGGCACGGTGCATGGCGGCTGGGCCGCGACCTTGCTCGATTCGGCGCTGGGCTGCGCCGTGCACAGCACGCTGGACAAGGGCGAGGCCTACACGACTGTCGAGTTCAAGGTGAACCTGACCCGGCCGATCACGCCGAAAACCGGTGAAGTGGTCTGCGAGGGCAGGGTGATCCACAAGGGCCGCACGCTTGCCGTGTCGGAAGCGACGCTGAAGGACAAGGACGGCAAGCTGCTCGCCTTCGGCACCGAAACATGTTCGATCTTTCCGGTCGCCAATCTGGCGGCGCGGTAAGCCGGCCAATCTGAGGGGGAACGGCCATGCTTGAGAGCCTGTTGGGCGTCATCGCCATCGTGGCGCTGTTCATCATCATTTCGAAGCAGCAGAGTCGGCTCGGCCTGCTCGAGCGCGAGTTGGGTGCGCTGCGCTCGCTGGTGCTGTCGGGCGCCGCACCGGCGCCTGTCGCCAAGCCGGCGGAGGTCAAGCCGGTGGAGGTCAGTCCGGCGGAGGTCGCGGCCGAGACGGTGAGCGAGGTGCCCGAAGCGCCGGCAGCGGCTGAACAGCCCGCCGCAGCGGCGCCGGCAACGATACCGGAGACAGCCCCTGCCGAAGAGCTTCCCGTGGCGGCGAATGTCGAGGCGGATGCGGCAGCTTCCGGGCCGTGGGCGGCCGCTCGCGCCGCGCCGGCACAGGCAGCCGCGCGTACTGCGCCCGACATCGAAACAACGCTCGGCACCCGCTGGGCGGTGTGGGTCGGCGGCCTGGCGCTGGCCTTCGGCGCCGTGTTCCTGATCAAGGTTTCCATCGAATCCGGCATCTTCGGTCCCGGCCTGCGCTTGAGCATGGCAGCACTGCTCGGACTGGTGCTTGTCGGCGGCGGCGAATTCATCCGCCGCACCGGCTACCGCGTGCCGATCCAGAATGGCTCCAATGCCTATATCCCTGCGATCCTGACGGCGGCGGGCGCCTTCACCCTGTTCGGCACCATCTATGCCGCGCATGGCATTTACGGCTTCATCGGTGCCGGCCCGGCCTTCGTTCTTCTGGGCATCGTCGGCGTCGCGACGATTGCCGCGGCCCTTGCCCACGGCCAGGCGCTGGCCGGGCTCGGCCTTCTCGGCTCGATGGTGACGCCGGTGCTGGTGGCGTCTACGGCGCCGAGCTACTGGGCGCTGTTCGGCTATCTCGCCATCGTCCTGGTGGCGACATCAGCCGTTGCCCGCATCCGCCGCTGGTCGCTTTTGATGGGCGCTGCCTTCATCGGCACCGGCCTGTGGACGCTGCTCTATCTTGCCGACGCCCCGCTGGCGAGCTTCGCCGTCGTGCTGTTCATCAGCGCGGTGACGCTGGGCGCGCTTGCGTTTGTGTGGCTCGGCCGCGACGAGGAGCCATCGGCACTCGACTGGCCGTCCATGGTGCCGGCCTTTTTCGTCGCCGTGACCGCCGTCGTGCTGTTCATCCACCCGACCTATGCCTCGCTGGGCGGACCGCTGCGCGGCACCATCCTTCTGGTCGGCATGCTGGCGGTGGCGCTGTATCGCCCGCAAGCTTTGTCCTTGCTGTTTGCCGCAGGCATCGCCGCAGTGCTGGTCTATCTGCGCAATGCGCTGGGCGGCACCTTCGACCTCGACCTGCCGATCGGCGCGCTGACCGTCGAGGGGCTGCCGATCGAGGTCGCCGGCTCGTCGCTGACGCCGATCGGCTGGCTGCTCGGGCTGGTCTTTGCAGCGGCCGGCCTGTGGAACGCACGGCGCGAGGTCGTAGCAGCGCCTTGGCGTGCGGCGTCCTGGGCCGGCTGGGGCGTTGCCGTGCCGCTGGCGGTGCTGTTCTCGCTCTGGCTCGCTTATGGCAATCCCGACCGCGATCTCCTGCGCGCGCTTCTGGCCGTTGCCATGGTTGCCGCCTTCGTTGCCGGCGGCGAATGGATCGCCCGCAGCGAGCAGCCGCCGCTGGCCGGCGGGCATGCCGTGTCCTTCGCCCTTGGCGGGGCAGGGGTGGCGCTGCTGCTCGCCCTGCATATGGGTTTCGGCTCGGGCTGGACGACGGCGCTGCTGGGCGCTGCCGCCGCACTGCCGGCGCTGGCGACCAGGGAGCGCTCCTATCCGGTGCTCGGCTGGCTGAGCGTGGCTGCGGCCGTTGCAGTGCTGGCGCGCATCGCCTTCGACCCGACCATCGTCGGCGCCGACGTGCTGGGCACGACGCCTGTGTTCAACTGGATCCTGCCGGGCTATGGCATCCCGGCGGCAGCCTTCGGTTTTGCCGCCTGGCAGCTGGCGCGCACAACCAATGGCCGGCCGCGGCTGGTGATGGAGGCGGTGGCGGCATTGTTTGCGCTTTTGACGCTGGCGATGCTGGGGCGTCACGCGATGAATGGCGGCGTCATCACCTCCGACGTGCCGACGCTGGCCGAACAGGCGATCTACACGCTGATCGCGCTTGGCGGTGGCGCGATGCTGGTGGCGCTCGACATGCGCTCGCCGAGCCCGGTGCTGCGCTACGGCTCGCTCGGCATCGGCGTCGTATCGGTGCTGTCGATCGTCGGCCAGCACTTCCTGGTGCTCAATCCGCTGTTCACCAACGAAAACACCGGCACCATCGTCTTCTTCAACCTTCTGTTCCTCGCCTATCTGCTGCCGGCGGCGGCCGCCGCCGGCCTCGCGCTCTATGCCCGCAACAAGCGGCCGCACTGGTATTCGGCGATGCTGGCGCTGGTCGCAGCCCTGCTGGTCTTTGCCTATGCCACGCTGTCGGTCCGGCGCCTGTTCCAGGGCGAGCATATCGGCATGTGGGCCGGGCTCGGCCAGGTCGAGACCTACAGCTATTCGGCGCTGTGGCTGGTCATGGGCGTCGGTCTGCTTGTCGCCGGGGTGACGCTGAAGTCGCAGGTCCTGCGCATCGCCTCGGCAGCGCTGATCTCGATCGCGGTGGCCAAGGTCTTTTTGTTCGACATGTCCGAGTTGGAGGGCGTGCTGCGGGCGCTGTCCTTCATCGGCCTGGGCGGCGTGTTGATCGGCATCGGCCTGTTCTACCAGCGCCTGCTGACGCGGGCAGCGCGCTGACATGTGCTGGATGAGGTCGGCGTGTCAGCGCCGGCCTCACTTCCAGCGAGCCAATCTTCACGACGCGTTGCCTTCAGCTGCGGTTCGGTTGATCCCGGGCCGCCGCCTGTCCGCGCGTGTCAGCCTAAGAAAGGCTTAATGAAGATTACCGAAAGGTTACCGCTAAATAGTTGATTTTATTATATTCGATGCAATGTTGCTGCAATGCAGAAGGCCGAGGTTACGCTCGCAACCAATGATATGGTGCACGGGACTTGGCCGGCGGGATCTCCCCCCGTTGCCGCTGCGTCGAGGCCCCGTCAACGGGCTGCGAGGCTTTGCTTCGCAGCCCCACGCAAATGTCGGAGCAAGATCTATCATGTCCACGCGAAATCTGTTTTTCGTCGTATTCGCGGGCCTCGCGCCTTTCGTCATGCCTGCAATGGCCGCTGATATCGCCCAGAACTATGAGGCGCCGCAGGACTTTTCCAACCAGGCCTATGACTGGTCGGGCACTTATGCCGGCGTCCATCTCGGCTCGGCCTCCTCGGGCTTCCCGAACCCGTTTGCCGACAAGAGCGGCTGGCAGCTCGGCGGCCAGGTCGGGACCAACTTCCAGTCCGGCTCGATGGTCTATGGCGCCGAGCTCGAAGGCAGCTACTCCAAGGGTTCGAAATACAATCTCGGCGGCGGCGCCGAATTGCAGCGCACCTGGAACGGTGCGGCCAAGGTCCGCGCCGGCGTCGCCCTCGACCGCACGCTGGTGTACGGCACGGCCGGCTACTCGATGGCCAAGTTCAAGGGCAAGGGCAACGTCATATCAGACGACAAATGGGAAGGCGGCTACCTCGTCGGCGGCGGTATCGAACAGGCCTTCGACGGCGGCCTCAGGGCGCGTGTCGAGTACAACTACGTCAACTATGGCGACGTCAACGCGATGGTCAAGGGCGGCGGAAAACGCAGCGAAGACCTCGCCAGCCACAGCGTCAAGCTCGGCCTGAACTACGGCTTCTGATCAGCACTTTCCGGGCGCTCACGTCGCCCGGGAGGAGATTGCCCGTCAAGGTGCTGGCCAGCGTCCCGGTCCTCCAGGGGGACGCGAGCCGCGCCGGCGACGGTGTCCCAGCGCATCGAAGGCAGGTCCAGCTCCCGATCGGCCTGTTTTCGATGATCGGGCAATGCCCGGAAAGGATGTCTCATGTCCGTGTCACGGATCCTGGCCTGCGCGATTGCCGCAAGCCTGCTCACAAGCTTGCCGACGCAGGCCGGCGGCAGCCTGCCCACAAGCCTGCCGGCGCAGGCCGGCGGCAGCTTCACCGGCAGCGCGCCGGTGCTGCTGGTCGGCGGCGGCTATTGGGACGACGATGACGACATCGACTGCGACTGGCCGCGTGACCGCTACGAGCGCCGCCAATGCGAGCGCTGGCGCGACAGGCAGGATCGTCGCGACCGCCACAAGCGCGACAAGGACACCGAAGCCGCCATCGGCCTTGGCATCCTCGGCCTGGCCGTCGGCGCCATCGTCGCCGGATCGGTGGCCGAGCAGAATTCCCGGGATCGCCAGCGCGACCAGTGGAGCGGCCCGTGCCACCGGCGCTACGGCTACGACCGCCGCAGCAACACCTTCATCGGCGAGGGCGGCCGGCGCTTCTACTGTCGGTAAGGGCCGGCAGTCGCGTGGTGACCTTGAATGAATATGCAAAATGGGATATCTGAATATCTTCAAGGAATATTCAGATGCCGCTCTACATCAGAGACAATGAAGTCGATGCCCTGGCTGCCGAGCTGCAGGCGGTCTCGGGTGCCGTAAGCAAGACTGAGGCGGTGCGCACAGCACTTCTGCATGAACTTGCGCGCAACCGCGCCAAGGTGCCGCTGCGCGACCGGTTGGCCAAATTGCAGGCCAGGGCTGCCGGCATCGGCCTGCCCAACAGCGATTTCGACATGAAGAAATTCAGCGACGAGATGTGGGACGGCGAATGATGTTCGTCGATGCGTCGGTCATCGTCGCCATACTGAACCAGGAAGCCGGCTGGGAAGAGCTGGTCAAGCGGCTGGGCGACCTGCCCAGCGCCTTTCATGTTTCGCCACTTGTTCGCTTCGAGGCGGTGATGGCCTTGGCTCGCGCTGCCGCCGAGCCTACGGGACGGAAGCCGACGCCCGACCTCGTCGAGCGGGCGCGTGAACTGGTCGATGACTTCATTGTCGAGATCGGGGCGCTGGACATGGCGATCTCAAGCGATGTCGGTTCGCTCGCCATCGATGCCGGCATGCGCTACGGCAAGGCGGTAGGCCATCCGGCCGACCTCAATTTCGGCGACTGTTTTGCCTATGCCTGCGCCATCTCGCTCGGTGCCGGACTGCTCTACAAGGGCAACAACTTTTCCAGGACCGATCTGGCCTGACCGATCTTGCCTAGCCAAGTTGGCCTGACGCGGGTCGCCAGGCCGGCAGGCAGATCACTCCGCCGGGGCCAGCACCGCCGGCCGGGCGACCGGGCGTTCCTTGATCGGCCAGTGCACGGCGGCGGCAAAGAGGCCAAGGATCACACCGAGCCACCAGACCGGGTTGTAGGACCCGAAATGGTCGTAGAGATAGCCGCCGAGCCAGACGCCGAGGAACGAGCCGATCTGGTGCGAGAAGAAGACGATGCCGCCGAGCATGCCGAGATGGCGGGTGCCGAACATGATGGCGACAAGGCCGTTTGTCGGCGGCACCGTCGACAGCCACAACAGGCCCATGATGATGGCGAAGACGACGACTGATGTCGGCGTCTGCGGCAGCAGCAGGAAGGCGGTCACCAGCGCCGAGCGGGCGAGATAGATCCAGGCGAGGAAATGCGGCTTGGAGTATTTCTGGCCGATGACGCCGGAGGCGAGCGAGCCGATGACGTTGAAGAAGCCGATCAGCGCCAGCGCGATCACGGCATAACGCGCATCGATGCCGATGTCCCTGATATAGGCCGGGAAGTGGGCGGTGATGAAGGCGACCTGGAAACCGCAGACGAAGAAGCCGGAGACCAGAAGGAGATAGCTCTTGTGGCCGAAGGCCTCCGACAGCGCCTGACCGAGCGTCTGTTCGATCTCGGCCTGCGAGACCTTGCCGGAGCGCGAATTGCCGACAAGCGGGATCGCCAGCACCGGGATCACCAGCATGGCGAGCGACATGTAGACCAGCGTGTCGGACCAGCCATAGGCGTCGATCAGGCCCTGGCTGATCGGGGCGAAGATGAACATGCCGGCGGAACCGGCGGCGGTGCCGATGCCGAACACGATCGAACGGTTCCGCGGGTTGGTGTTGCGGGCGAAGGCGGCCAGCACGATGCTGAACGAGCCGGCTGCAACACCGAGGCCGACGAGCACGCCGCCGCCGAGATGCAGCATGCCGGCGCTGTCGGCATGCGCCATCAGATAGAGGCCGAGCGCATAAAGCACGGCACCCAGCGTCAGCACGCGCCAGCTGCCGAAACGGTCGGCGATGGCGCCGAAGATCGGCTGGCCGAGGCCCCAGCACAGGTTCTGGATCGCCATGGCGAGGCCGAAGGTGGTGCGGTCCCAGCCCTTTTCGGCAAGCATCGGCAGCTGGAAGAAGCCCATCGCCGAGCGCGGGCCAAAGGTCAGCGCTGCGATCAGGCAGCCACAAATGATGATGAGCCAGGGTATTTTCGACCCCGACCTGGTGTTCACCGCCGCTGCCGTCATCGTCAAGTCTCCCGTGAGTGGAGTGTTTTTACCCGATCCGCCGCGATGTTCAAAATCAATTGAACTAGGGAAATGGTTCAAGATTTCTGATGTGTCGGGAAGAGAATGGCGCAGCCATTCGTTAGTTGTGCGCTTGGGTGGCCGGGGTGGCGAAAGCCGTGGCCGGGTGCTTGCGCAGCGCCGACAAGCCGCGTTCAATTGGGCGCGTTCAATCGGCGTGGAAGAGGACGGCTTGCGATCCCGGCTCATGGACGACAAGAAGGCAGCGATACTTCAGGAAATCCCCCGCCTGCGCCGCTATGCCAGGGCGCTGCTGCGCGACCGCGATTCCGCCGACGATCTTGTCCAGGACAGTCTCGAGCGCGCGCTTTTGCGCATGGACAACTGGCGAACAGGAGAAAGCCCCAGGAGGTGGCTGTTTACCATCATGCATCATCTCTTCATCGACCAGATGCGCAAGGTCAGCCGCCGCGGCGAAGCGGCGATCCTGCCGCTCGAGGCAAGCGAGGCGCTGGCAACGCCGGCGATCCAGGCCGAGAGCGTCGCCTCGCGCGAGATCGTCGACGCGTTGCAGCAGATCAGCCCCGACCGGCGCGCGGCACTGGTGATGGTGGCGATCGAAGGTTTTTCTTATGCCGAGGCCGCAACCATGCTCGGCGTGCCGGCCGGCACGCTGATGTCGCGCATCGCGCGTGGCCGCGAGGAATTGCGCGGGCTGCTAGACGACCAGGCACGCCGGCGGGCGATAAGGATCGTCGAGAAATGAGCGCGCGCAGCTTCACCGACCGTGACATTCATCTGGCTCTCGACGGCGAGCTGCCCGAGGACGAGCGCGCCGCCTACCAGATGTGGCTGGAAGCCAATCCCGACATGAAGGCGAGGAGCCTGCGTTATGCTGCCGACAACGCCGCCTTGCGCAATTTGTTTGCCGGCGTGCTCGAGGAGCCGGTGCCGGCGCGGCTGGAGGCTGTGGTCAATGGCGAGGGACCCAGGCGTAAGCAGGCGACGCCGTGGTGGCGCATGGCGGCGGCAGCTTCATTGCTGATCGCAGGCGGTCTCGGCGGTTATCTTGCCGGCATGAACGGCCTTGGCATCGGCGGCGATTCCGACGACCGCATGGCCCAATTGGCGATCGCCGCCCACCAGACCTTTGCCGCAGACAAGAACCGGCCGGTCGAGGTCGACGGCAGCGACCAGGCCTATCTGACCGGCTGGCTCTCCAAACGCACTGGCCTCACCCTGGTGGCGCCCGATCTCAGCAAGGACGGCTTCACGCTGCTCGGCGGCCGCCTGGTGCCGGCGGATGGCGCCACCGCGGCGCTGATGCTTTATGCCGACGCCGACGGCAACCGCATCTCGGTCTATGTCGTGGCCGAAGGCACCGAGCGGAGCAAGGGCACCTTCACCCTGGCGAGTGGCGGCCCCGAGGCCGTCTACTGGCAGGATGAAGGTTATGGCTGCGCCATCGTCGGCACGCTGCCGCCCGAGCAGATGGGAACGGTCGCCAGGAACGCCTACAAGCAATTGATCGCCGGGGCGGGGCAGGCGCGGACTTGAGCGTCGGCGTTGGTCGTGTTTGTTTCTCTTGAGCGCAATGGCTTGAGTGTCATGGCCTGATCCTGACGGCCTGATCCTGACGGCCTGATCCTGACGGCCTGATCCTGACGGCCTGATCCTGATGGCCTGCGGTCGTTGGGAGGTCACGGCATGGATCCTGGGGTCTCCGCGACGGAGCTGCGCTCCTGCTCCGCCCCAGGATGACGAAGGTGCGGGAGCGCTCCGCCAATCGCCAACGTTTCCTGTTGGCGGAAGCCTTGAGCCAAGCGTCGGAGATTGGCCGACAACGTCTGCGCCTTCGTCATCCTAGGGCGAAGCAGGGAGCGCAGCGAACTGCGTAGACCCTAGGATCCATGCCGTGACGGTCGAACGGCCACATGCCATCAGGAGAAGCCGGGAGAGACGGCAACGGCTTTGCAGATCATCCACATGCGCAACATGGCGATCACCAGCTGCCATGCCGTGACAGTCGAGTGGCCACACGCCATCAGGTTCAAGCCGGGAGAGATGGCAACGGCTTCATCCATCCACCACGACACGGCGATCACCAGTTGGCGAGATCGGGAAACAGGGGGTGCCGGCACCACCTGATTTCGCCATTCTCCCCATCAGATTCATATGCCCGACCAGCCCCCGCCCATGACACAATAAGGCCCGAATCGAGGCGTGAATGCGCAGGGCAAATGCGGCGCGCGCCAGCGCTTCGCAGGTCATTCCTTCAGGGCTCCTCCTGCCCAGACGAGGTTCTCAGGACCAGATGGCTGCCGACATTCGTACGGCCCGCGCTGAAGATGTCGATGCGCTCGTCGCCATCGAGAACGCTGTCTTTCCGGGCGACAGGATCTCGCGCCGCTCCTTCCGCCAGCTGATCGATCACGAAACCGCCGAGGCGCTGGTTGCGGAAAGTGGCGGCCGTCTTGTCGGCTACGCCATGGTGTCGTAAGGGCAGCGGCGTCGCCCGGCTCTATTCCTTTGCCATCGCCCCCGACTTCGGCGGCAAGGGCATCGGCCGCCTGCTGCTCGATGCTGCCGAAGACGTCGCCTACGGGCATGGCCGCATGCTTCTGAGGCTCGAGGTGCGCCAGGACAATGCCCGCGCTATCGGCCTCTATGAAAAGAACGGCTACCGCCGGATCGGCCACGAGCCCGACTATTACGAAGACGGCATGGCGGCCCTTCGCTACGAAAAGACGCTGCGCGGCGACGTGCCGGTGGCAACCAGGGTGCCGTTCTACGCCCAGACCTGTGATTTCACCTGCGGCCCGTGCTGCCTGATGATGGCGATGGCCAATTTCGACCGCACATTCGTACCCGACCCGGTGATGGAGGTCAGGCTGTGGCGTGAGGCGACCACCATCTTCATGATGTCGGGGCCGGGCGGCTGCGAGCCGTTCGGGCTGGCGGTGGCAGGGCACGAGGCCGGGCTTGGCGCCGAGATCTTCGTCTCGGCCGAAGGCGCCTTGTTCCTGCAGTCGGTGCGAACAGCCGAAAAGCGTCGGGTGATGGAGCTGGCCCAGGCCGATTTTCGCGCCCGCGCCGAGAAATACGCCATCCCCGTGACCTACCGTCCCTTCGCGCTCGACGACATCAGGGCCAGGCTGGCTCAGGGCAAGCTGGTGCTGGTGCTGATCTCGGGCTTCCTGATGTTCGGCAAGAAGGTGCCGCACTGGGTGCTGGCCATCGGCGACGATGGCGGCCACATCCTGATCCATGACCCCTGGATCGAGGACGAGCAGCGCGAGACGGCGTCGGACGCCGCCAACATTCCCGTCCCCTACGACATCTTCATGCGCATGGCGCAGTTCGGCCGCGACGGCCTGCGCGCCGCCATCACTCTCGGAAAGCCTTCGAAACGATGACCTGGGTCATTCTTACCGGCCGCCAAAGCGATCTCGACCAGACGGCGACGCCGCACAAGATCATCACCAACCGCGACTATCTCGCCCACCCCGCGCTGTTTCGCGGCCAGCGGCCGAAGATCATCAACCTGTCGAACCGTTATGCCTATCAGAGCCGGGGCTATTACGCCTCGCTGCTGGCCGGCTCGCGCGGCCACAAGGTGATCCCGACGGTCGAGACGATGATCGACCTGTCGGAACGCAAGCTCTATGAAAACGCGCTGCCCGAACTGGAGCTGGCGCTGAACAAGTGCCGCAAGGATCTCGGCGGCTCGTTTCCGGCCAAGGTGACGATCTTTTTCGGCATCGGCCCGTCCAAGGCCTGGGATCGCTTCAGCAGGCTGTTGTTCGACTGGTTCCGTGCGCCGGCGCTGGAGGTGGCGATCAAGGACGGCGAATGGGCCTCGATCCACAGAATAGGTTTTGCCGCACTCGGCCGGCTCGACGATGCCGACAAGAAGCGCTTCGTTGCGGCGCTCGAGACCTATACCAGCCGGGAGTGGCGCGACACCAAGGCGCGCACGCCGTCGCGCTACACCTTCGCCACGCTGATCGACCCCAACGAGCAGCTGCCGCCGTCGGAGATATCGTCGCTGCGCTACTGGGCCCGTATCGCCGAGAAGATGGGCGTCGAGGTCGAGCCGATCACCAAAAAGGACCTGGCCAAGCTCGCCAATTACGATGCGCTGTTGATCCGTGAGACGACCTCGATTTCCAACCACACCTACCGCTTCGCCCGGCGGGCGCAGCAGGAGGGCATGCCTGTCATCGACGATCCGCTGTCGATGATCCGCTGCACCAACAAGGTCTATCTCAACGAGCTGATGACCTACAACAACGTGCCGGTGCCGCCGACGGTGATGATTGCGGGTGTCTCGGACCTGCAGCTCGCCGCCGACACGCTTGGCTTTCCCTTGGTGCTGAAGATCCCCGATTCGTCGTTCTCGCGCGGCGTCAAGAAGGCGTCGAACTTTGACGAGCTGAAGGCGCTGGCAACCGCCTGGCTCGAGGATTCCGACCTGTTGATCGCGCAGAAGTTCATGCCGACGCAGTATGACTGGCGTGTCGGCGTGCTCGGCGGCCAGCCGCTGTTTGCCATCCACTATCTGATGGCCAAGAAACACTGGCAGATCGTCAACCACGACCGCGCCGGCAAGCCCGACGAGGGCGGCATCAAGACGTTCACGCTGAAGCATGCGCCGGTCCATGTCATCGACACCGCCGTGCGCGCCGCGCGCTGCATCGGCGACGGGCTCTACGGTGTCGACCTCAAGGAGACCAAGGAGGGTGTCTTCGTCATCGAGGTCAACGACAATCCCAACCTCGACCACGGCGTCGAGGACTCCGGCGAGAAGGACGAGGTCTGGGTGCGCCTGACCCAATGGTTCCTCGACCGGCTGGAGCGCAACGGCAAGTAGCCTCGGAAAACATTATACCGAACGGTTGACTATTCGGATTTGCAGCCATATATTATACCTTATGGTTGAGCATTCCGAACATCTTGACGCGATCTTCCACGCGCTGTCCGATCCGACCCGCCGGGCGATGCTCCAGGGTCTGGCCAAGGGGCCACGCAATGTCGGCGACCTCGCCGCACCCTTCGAGATGACGCTGGCTGCCGCCTCTAAGCACATCAAGGTGCTGGAGAAGGCCGGGCTGGTGCGCCGCAGCGTGCAGGGGCGCACCCATCTCTGCAGCCTCGACGCCATGCCGATGCATGCCGGCGTCGAGTGGATGCGGCACTACGAGAAATTCTGGAACCAGCAGCTCGACGTCCTCGAAGCCCTGCTCGTCGCCGAGGACCAGGCCGCGGCGAACAAACCATCCGAAACCACTGAAGCGAAGAAGAAAGGGAAAAGGTCATGAATATCCATACTTCTTACGGCGTCGTCACCGAGCCCGGAACCGTGCGCATCGAGCGCCTGCTGCCCGGCCCGGTCGAGCGCATCTGGAGCTATCTCACCGACTCCGAAAAGCGCAGCACCTGGCTTGCCGGCGGCCCGATGGAATTGCGCGCGGGCGGCAAGGTCGAGAACCGTTTCCGCAACTCCGAACTGACCCGCAACGACGATCCGCCGCCCGCCCATCTCGCCGCTTTCGCCGAACACCGGGTGCCGGGCGAGATCATCGCCTGCGAGCCGCCGCATCTTTTGGCCTATAGCTGGGGTGGGGCTGCGGAAGCCGGCGAAAGCTCCGAAGTGCGCTTCGAGCTCGAGCCGCGCAACGACAAGGTGCTGCTGACGGTCACCCATCGCCGGCTCACCGACCATGGCGCGATGCTCAATGTCGCCGCCGGCTGGCACACCCATCTCGGCATCCTGGCCGACAGACTCGAGGGCCGCGAACCCGACGGCTTCTGGCGCACCCACACAAGGCTTGTCGGCGAATATGCCGAGCGTATCGGCAGTGCGGGTGGAGCGTGACATGTCGCTCGTGAACCGCGTTGCGGTTGTCTATGGCGGCGGCGGCGCGATCGGCGGCGCCGCTGCCCGGGCCTTCGCCCGCGACGGGGCGCGTGTGTTCCTCGCCGGGCGGACGCGGGCGAAGATGGAGGCGGTTGCCGGCGACATCCGGGCGCTGGGCGGTGACGTCGATATCGCCGTCGTCGACGCGCTCGACGAGGACGAAGTCGAACGCCACGCCGAGATGGTGGCGGCCAAAGCAGGCGGCATCGACATCGCGCTCAATGCCATCGGCATATCCCATGTCCAGGGCACGCCGCTGGCGGAGCTGTCCTATGCCGATTTCGAGCTGCCTGTCGCAGCCTACACCAGGACCAACTTCCTGACCGCGAAAGCGGTGGCGCGGCACTTCAGGGGCAGGGGCGTGATCCTGACCCTGTCGACACCGGGCGCGCGGCTGTCGGGTGCAGGCTTTCTCGGCAACGGCGTGGCAAGTGCGGCGGTGGAGGCGTTTTCGCGCATCCTCGCCGGCGAGCTCGGGGCGCAGGGCATCAGGGTGATCTGCCTCCGGCCCGACGCCATCCCGGAAGCGATTGATGTTTCGCATGTCCGCGCGGCCTTCGAGGGTTTTGCGCTGCGCGCGGGCATGTCGGTCGACGACATGCTTTCCGCCCGCGCCGCCAGCGGGCCGTTGCTCAGGCGCTTTCCGACGCTGGCCGAGATCGGCGATTTCGCCGCCTTCGCCGCATCCGACCGTGCCGGCGCGATGACCGGGGCAATCGCCAATCTGAGCTGCGGCACGCTGGTCGACTGACCGCTTGCCAAGTTCCGTGCCCCCTGATCTTCTCCCACGGAGAGTTGGGGGCACGGACAAAAGATGCTTTTCTTTGTCATCGAGGATTTTCGCGGGCGCGACCCGAAGGCGATCTACCGCCGATTTCGCGACAAGGGACGGCTGGCACCCGAAGGCTTCATCGTTCACCACAGCTGGATCGCCGCCGACATGAGCCGCTGCTTCATGCTGGTGGAGGCCGAAAACGTCACGCTGCTGCAGCGCTGGGTCGTCGAATGGGCCGACCTTGTCGGCTTCGAGATCGTGCCGGTGGCATCGAGCAAAGATACCGCCGCGGGGCTGGCGCCCCATCTTTGAGCCGCGTGTGCTCGCGCGCCATATCAATCGAGACTTGCAAATGCCGCTTGCAAATGACCGGGCGGCTTGTTTTCCTGCCGATGCATTGGAGGCGTGCATGCGGCGGATTCTCTCTCTTGCTCTTGCGGTTGGAGCACTCGCGTCGCTGGGTGATGCATCGGCGGCCGAGCGCCGCTGCGGCTGGTACGCCAACCCGACGCCGGGCAATCTCTGGCTCATCGACAAGGATGCGACCTGGACGATCACATCGCAGGGCGAGGCCGACGGGCCCGACGCGGCCGGTGCCGACAAGGCGCCTGACTTCAATCCCAGGCAGTTCGTCGAGACCAATGTGCGGGGGGCCGGCTATGGTTATGGCTGCGCCTGCATGACCGTCGAGACCGATGCCGGCAACCAGCGCATTAGAAAGGTTTTTGCCGGTGACATCCTGCCGCTCGCCAGGTGCCGGGCCGACAAATCCTTGCCGCCGCCGCCGGATTGAGTGGCAAGGCCGTCCGGTCAGCCCGTGCATGGGCCCGGACCGAACGGAATGCCGCAAGGCTATCGATGATTGAACATCAGGGGAAACAGGCATGGCATTGAGCGGTGCAAGCAACGACTACCAGCGCAAGCGGCAGCAGGGCGAGAGCGCCAGGGTCGAGTTCGTCGAGCTGTTTTTCGACCTCGTCTTTGTCTTTGCGGTGACGCAGCTGTCGCATTTCCTGCTCAAGCATCTGTCGGTGGCAGGCGCGCTCGAGGGACTGCTGATGCTGGTCGCCGTCTGGTGGGTGTGGAACTACACCGCCTGGGTGACCAACTGGCTCGACCCGCGCAAGGCGCCGGTGCGCGGCATGTTGTTTGCCCTGATGCTGGCCGGGCTGATGCTGTCGACCTCTATCCCCGAAGCGTTCGAGGGTCGTGGCCTGCAATTCGCGCTCGCTTATGTCGTCATGCAGGTCGGGCGCACCCTGTTCGTGATCTGGGCGCTGAAGAACCACAACCGCGACAACTATCTCAACTTCGTCCGCATCGGACTTTGGCTCACATTGTCGGGTGTGTTCTGGATATCAGGCGGACTGGCCGAGCCCGAGAACCGTTTCGCGCTGTGGGCGGTGGCCCTGCTGATCGAACTGGTGTCGCCGGCGCTCGGCTTCTGGACCCCCTGGCATGGCGCCTCGTCGACGACGGGCTGGGACGTCGAGGGCGGCCACATGGCCGAGCGCTCGGCACTGTTCATCATCATCGCGCTCGGCGAATCGATCCTGGTCTCCGGCGTGACCTTTGCCGAGCTCGAACTGAACTGGGTCAATCTGGCGGCATTCCTGACCACCTTCTTCGCCTCGGTGGCGATGTGGCTGGTCTATTTCAACGTCGGGCAGGAACTCGCCCACCACAAGATCGCCTCGGCCTCAGACACCGGCCAGATCGCCCGTGTCGCCTACACCTACATCCCGGTCATCCTGGTCGCCGGCATCATCGTCGTGGCGGTTTCGGACGAGCTGGTGCTTGCCCATCCGCTCGGCCATGCCGAGCCGGCGCTGATCTGGACGGCGATCGGCGGCTCGGCGCTCTATCTCGCCGGCAACCTGCTGTTCAAATTCTACGTCGTCGGCCGCGCGCCGCTGTCGCACATCATCGGCATCGCCATCCTTGCGGCCATGGTGCCCTTTGCCAGCCACCTGTCGCCGCTGGCGATCGGGGCGGCGACCACTGTCGTGATGGTGCTGGTTGCAGTGCTCGAACTCAGGGGGCAGCCGGCCAGACATCACGCGCATTAGCTCTGGACGAAGAACTGGAGCTCTGGACGAAGAACTGGAGCTCTGGACGACGAACCGGAGCTCTGGACGAAGAACCGGCGCGGCCAGGCTTCTGGAACGGCACTCTGCCTCGTGTACTATCCCCCGAGGTTTCGCTCCGGGACGTTACGACATGATCCTCATCGGCCAGTATGACAGCCCTTTCGTCCGCCGCGTCGGCATCGCTCTCAGGCTCTACGGCATCCCGTTCCGGCATGAGACCTGGTCGGCCTTCGGCGACGCCGACAAGATCCGTGCCTACAACCCGCTGACCCGGGTGCCGACATTGGTGCTCGACAATGGCGAGGTGCTGATCGACAGCCACATGATGCTCGACTATCTCGACCACCTTGCGCCTGCAGGCGAGGCGATGTTCCCCCAGGCCGAGCCGGCCCGGCACCAGGCGCTGAAGATAGCGACGCTCGCCACCGGCGTCGGCGAGAAGGCGGTCAGCCTGTTCTACGAGAAGCGGCTGCACACCCATGTCTCGGAGGTCTGGGTCGAACGCTGCCGCACGCAGATCGCCTCGGTGCTGGCGGTGCTGGAGGCCGAGCGCGCCAAACGCGGCAGCGCCTACTGGTTCGGCGACCATATCGGCCATGCCGACATTGCCGTTGTCTGTGTGCTGCGCTTCATCAACGACGCCCATCAGGGCCTGCTCGACATGGCCGAATTCCCCGCCCTTGCCGCCGATGCAGCACGGCTGGAGGCAACGGCGGTGTTCAAGGAGATCAGCCAGGAGTTCATCCCGCCGGCCTGAGGATTTTCGGCAGAGCCTGCCCGGAAACAGACGGGCGGTTTTTCGCGTTCACGCCCTGAAAGCGCGCAGCTTCTCGATCGCGGCAAAACGTTTGAGGAAGGCCTCCTGCACACGTTTGGCCGGCTGCGGTGACAGCTCGAGCCCGTCGGCGGTGATGCCGCGCGGGCGGCCGAAGAACTCGGTCGCCTCGGTGACCGAAAAGCCGGCAAGCACTGTCGCCTCGAAATAGGCCGATATCTGGTCGGCGCGCTTGATGTCCTTCTTCAGGCCCTGGCCGATCTCGGCCGGTAGGCCGACACGCAGATGGATGGCGTGCTGCAGCCGCTCCTCGCAGCTTTTGTAGCCGCCGCCGACGACCGACTTGAACGGCGAGATCATGTCGCCGATGACATATTCCGGCCCGTCATGCAGCAGCGCCGCCAGCAGCGCCTCGGGTGCGGCATCCGGCACGATCCGGCGGAAGATCTGCTCGACAAGAAGCGAGTGCTGCGCCACCGAGAAGGCGTGGTCGCCCGAGGTCTGGCCGTTCCAGCGCGCGACACGCGCCAGGCCGTGGGCGATGTCTGATATTTCGACGTCGAACGGCGAGGGGTCGAGCAGGTCGAGGCGGCGGCCCGACAGCATGCGCTGCCAGGCGCGGGGCGGGGCGCCGGGACGGTCGGCCATGGCTCAGGCGTCTTCCGCACTGGTGGCTTCGGGATAGGTGAAGCTGGCCCAGGCAGGGATGGCGAGCGCCACGGTGACGTCGCCGGCGGTGATGGCGCTGCCGGCGTCGAGTGCGGCCTTGACCCTGTCGATGCGGGCGATGGCGAGGCCGTTCGAGCCATCGACGGAGCCGAGCGTGCCCAGAACCTTGCCGTCGGCCTTAAGTTCGGTGCCCGGCGCCGGCAGGCCTGAAGCAGCCGAGACGAGCAGCACGCGGCGGCGGGCGGTGCCGCGATGTTGCATGCGCGACACGACCTCCTGGCCGATGAAACAGCCTTTCCTGAAACCGATGCCGCCCATCTGGTCGAGCAGCACGTCATGCGGGAAGGCGTCGGAGAGCGCGTAGTCGGGGCCGCTTTCGGCGACGCCATTGTCGATACGGAACGCGTGCCAGTCGGCCTCGGAGGCTTCCTGGGCGGTGGGGGCCGCGGGGGCAGTGCCGTAATGGCGGAAGACAGGCTGCTGGAAGCGGCTGTCGCGGACAGTTGAATCAGAGTGCGAAGCAGCTGAATCATCTTGCCACGTAACCGCAACAACAGCCTGATCCTGCTTGGAAATATCGGCCTTGGCACGCAGCCGGTAGAGCATCAGGCGGCGGACGAAATCATCCGCAATGTCGGCCCGGCATTCCAGCCTGAGCGCATTGTCTGTGCTGCGCGAGACCAGGAAATCGAACATGATCTTGCCTTGCGGGGCGAGCAGCGCGCCGGGTTTGGCCTCGTTGCGGCCAAGCGCATCGAGGTCGAGCGTCAGGATGTTCTGCAGAAAATGCTCGGCATCGGGGCCGGAAACATCGATGATGGCGCGGTCGGCGAGGATGGCTGTCGGCATGGACCTGATCTTGCATTTCGGAGAGCCATTACGTAAGCCGCAGGCAATTCCCAGACAAGGGCACGCGCGACATGGCTACCACCTTCGATCTCATCCTCAAGGGCGGCACGGTCGTCAATCATGACGGCAGCGGCGTTCGCGACGTCGGCGTCACCAATGGCAGGATCGCCGCCATCGGCGATCTCGGCCGCGCTTCGGCCGGCGAGACCATCGATTGCACCGGCCTGCACATCCTGCCCGGCGTCGTCGACAGCCAGGTGCATTTCCGCGAGCCGGGGCTGGAGCACAAGGAAGACCTGGAGAGTGGTTCGCGCGCGGCCGTTCTCGGCGGCGTCACCACTGTTTTCGAGATGCCCAACACCAACCCGCTGACGACGAGCGAAGCGACGCTGGCCGACAAGGTCAGCCGGGCGACCGCGCGCATGCATTGCGACTTCGCCTTCTGGGTCGGCGGCACCCGCGACAACGCCGGCGACGTCGCCGAGCTGGAGCGTCTGCCGGGTGCTGCCGGCATCAAGGTGTTCATGGGCTCGTCGACCGGCGACCTTCTGGTCGAGGACGACGAGGGTGTCGCATCGATCCTGCGCAACACCCGCCGCCGTGCCGCCTTCCACTCGGAAGACGAGTTCCGCCTGCGCGAGCGCCAGAACCTGCGCGTCGAAAACGACCCGTCCTCGCACCCGATCTGGCGCGACGAGATCGCAGCACTTCAATGCACCGAGCGGCTGGTGCGCATCGCCCGGCAAGAGCGCGCCCGCATCCACGTGCTGCACATCTCGACGGCGGAGGAAATCACCTTCCTCGAACAGCACAAGGACGTCGCCACCTGCGAGGCGACCCCGCATCATCTGACCATGAGCGCGGACGACTACGCCCGTCTCGGCACGCTGCTGCAGATGAACCCGCCGGTACGCGCAGCACGTCACCGCGACGGCATCTGGCACGGTATTTCGCAAGGTATCGTCGACGTGCTCGGCTCCGACCATGCGCCGCACACGCTGAATGAGAAGGCCAAGCCTTATCCGGCCTCGCCCTCGGGCATGACCGGCGTGCAGACGCTGGTGCCGATCATGCTCGACCACGTCAATGCGGGCCGGCTGACGCTGGAGCGCTTCGTGGACCTTGCGAGCCACGGCCCCAACCGCATCTTCGGCATGGCCCGCAAGGGCCGCATCGCCGCCGGCTACGACGCCGACTTCACCGTCGTCGACATGAAGCGCGAGGTGACCATCACCAACGCCCAGGCCGGCTCCAAGGCGGGCTGGACGCCTTATGACGGCAAGAAGGTCACCGGCTGGCCGGTCGGCACCATCGTCCGCGGCATCCGCGTCATGTGGGAAGCCGAGATCACCACGCCGTCGCAGGGCAGGGCGGTGGAGTTTTCGGAAGCCTTGGTGAAGTAGTCTTTCCTCCCGCCGTTCGTGGGCGAGATCGGACTGCAGGGCATGGGGGGCGCTCGGTCATGCGACCTCAATGGCTGACAATACTGCCATCCGCGAGCGGCCTCTCCAATTCGTCATCCCAGTCCATGCCGTTGCTGGAAGATCGACTGGTGCGAAAGCCCTGTGAAAGCGAAGCCGGCGATCGGGAGTGCTCTCCACATTTGCCGGCCGTCAGCGCCGCCCCTCATCCGGCCCTTCGGGCCACCTTCTCCCCGTGAACGGGGCGAAGGAACGAGGGTCAATCACCCGCGACGAAAAACGCCCAGCGGCCTTCGGGGGTGATGCCGAGGCGATAGAAGACGTAGGCGCCATATTGCTTCATGTCTTCGTAGTCGCCGGCGGTGACGATCTTGAACAGCTCGACCTTCTGGCGCGGATCGAGCTTGTCGAGCGGGATGCCGAAGAAATAGGGCCAGACATAGAGGTCCTCGTCGGTGCCTTCGCCCAAATGGACGTAGCCGGCGTTCAGCACCTCTTCCATGATGGCGAGGATTTCCTGGCCTTCGCCGTCGCCTGACAGGCCCTTGATGAAGGCGATCGGATCGCCCTCGATGTCGCCGAACGACAATTGCGGCATCGCTTCGCCCTGGCCGACCAGCGGCCGCAGCTTTTCGATGTCGCCGGTCTTGGCGGCTTCGACCAAGAGGCTGCGCATGCGCGCCACCGGCTCGGGCAGGCGGCTGAGGTCGTAGACGATTTCGGGCAGCGGGCCTTCCGGATCGAGATTGGGGGCGGCGGGACCGGTGGCGCCGCCCGGTTCGGTGGGCGTGGCATCCGGTTCGGCCGGCTGGTCGTCGGCCGGTTGCTCGGAACCGGACGGTACTTCGGTGCCTGCAGGTGCTTCGGTCCCTTGAGGTGCCGTGGTCGCCGGCGTCTGGATCGGGTCGGGCATCGGCACCGACTTTTCCGGCACGGCATCCTGGTCGGCGGCCGGCTTGGGCGGCATGACGGGGGCGGGGATTTCCTCGCGCTTGATTTCGGAAAGCGCAAAAGCCGTCGAGGCATGGAGCGGCAGGACGAGCGAGGCGGCAAGGCCGAGAACGGCAAGTCGCATTGCGCCGCGGGGCGCAGTTTCAGTCTTTGGCCGCATCAAATCCCTGGCTCCGGTATTCCCGAGCGTTTGCCCCCTCTCGGGCCGACGCTGCAACGCTTTCAATCGCATGACCCCGCCCGGAATCATGTTCCGACAATGCGTGGTTACGCCCTCAATGTGCCAGCATGATGCCGAAACCGTGTCGGCTAGTCAAAGAAGTGGGGCGGCGCTCAATGCCGCAGGCGCACCGGCTCGAAGTCACCGGCTTCCACCCTGGCGCGCATGCGTTCGAGCATGGCCAGTGCTGCAGGTTCGCCATTGGCGGCGACGATCTCGGCAAAAGCCGTGGCAAGGGCTGCTTCGGCGATGATCTCGGGCTCGATGCCGGCGGACAGGCCTTCGGCCCACGCCTCATTGTGGCTCTCGACAGCGGTCAGGCGCTTTTCTTCCCGAACCAGGGCGTCGATGTCGCTTACGCTTTGTTCCATTGCGGTCTTTCACCCTGCCCAGCAACCCGATGATTCGGATCAACTTGAGCTATCCCTTTAATGTCCCGTTAAGACACCTAGCACAATCGCCCGTTCGTGTACGGCAAGCAATGCCGGGAGAGTAAATAGCCTGTTAATTACCGAAGCGGGAGGCGATGTCGCGGCTCAAAGCCTCGCCTTCCTTCATGTAGCGGCTGATCGCTTCGGTCGCCGACGGCGTGCAGGCGGTGTAGGTGCCGTCGAAGGAGCGATAGCCCCGGTTGAAGGACGCGATGAAACGGGCGCGGCGCTCGGGCGAGGGGTTCTCGGCCTGCAGCAGCTTTTCCATCTCGGCGCGCCACTGGCTGCCCTTTTCGCCGCACAGATTGCGCAGGAAATGCAGCGAGCCGAGAACCTCGGCAAGGCGCATCAGGCCCGGCTCGAACGGCGCTTCGACGGCGCGCACCGGTGCTGCGAACGCGGTCGTCGCGGCAAGCGTGATAGCCATGATGTAGGTCGAAGCGCGCATCATAAGCTTTTGTGGCGAAACAATTTGTCCCCGGCAAGGCCGCCGAGGCCTCTATCCCTTTCGCTTTTCGTCAAAAAGCGGAATCCCTCGATCTTCGACTTGCGAAATCCTTGGGATGCGCGCTGCACGGTTTTTCCTGGAATTGCTCTATGCCGGCAGTACGACCGCACCGCCGAGCAGTTCGAGCACGATTTCGAGCGTCGAATCGGTCAGCGGCAGGCGTTCGATCTCGACGAGGTCGAAATAGGCGGCCTCGTCGGCATCGTCGGCGGCAACTGGCTCGCCTTCGAGGTGGCGGGCGCCGAAGACGGTGAGCAGGTAAACCGAGCCGCTGTCGTTGCGGCTGTCGATGAGCAGCTCGCGCAAGCGGACGAGGTCGCCGACCGCAATGCCCGTTTCCTCCATCAGCTCGCGGCGGGCGGCATCTTCCAGCGCCTCGCCTTCTTCGACACGTCCGCCGGGGAAGGCGTAGAGCCCTTTCGACGGCGCGCGGCCGCGGCGCACCAGCATGATCGAGCGGTCGCGCAGCACGGCGACGGAGACGGCAGGGATGATGGTCGCGTCGATCATGATTTTACCTCGGGCAATGCGTTCCATTGTGGAACAGCCGATCCTATCCGCTTTAGCGGTTGCGGCCGGCGCGATCCATCGCCACTTTCAGGCGATGAACCGGAACCTGACCTGATGTGCGGACGCATTGCGGTATTGGCGTCGCCCGACGCAACCTCCGCCTTTCTCGGGCTGGACGATCTCGAGAGCTTTCCGCCGCGCTACAATGTGGCGCCGACGCAGCCGATCCTGGTGGTGACGGCAGGGCCGCAGCGGCCGCCGGGCTCGAATCGCTCAGACCGCATGGCGCTTCTGGCGCGCTGGGGGCTGATCCCGGCCTGGACCAAGAACCCGGCCGACATGCCGCTGTTGATCAATGCGCGTTCCGAAACGGCGATCGAAAAGGCGTCGTTCAAGACCGCGATGCGCCACAGGCGGGCGCTGATCCCTGTCTCGGGTTTCTATGAGTGGAAAAAGCTGCCTGGCAACCGGCGCCAGCCCTATTGGCTGAGGCCGCGCAAGGGCGGGCTGGTAGCGCTGGCCGGGCTGATGGAGACGTGGAGCGAGCCGGGCGGCTCGGAGATCGACACCGCGGCGATCCTGACCACCGGTGCCAGCGCCGACATCATGCATATCCACGACCGCATGCCTGTGGTGATCCAGCCGGAGGATTTTGCCCGCTGGCTCGACTGCCGCACCCAGGAGCCGCGCGATGTCGCCCGTCTGATGCGGCCGGCGCAGCCCGATTTCTTCGAGCAGATCCCGGTGTCGGAGCTGGTCAACAAGGTCGCCAATACGGGGCCGGAGATCCAGGCGCGGGTCGAGCCGCTGCCTGAAGCAGCACCTGAGCGGGCGGCGAAGCCGAAGCCGGAGAAGCAAAAGCCCGATGACGGCCAGATGACGCTGTTCTGATTGCAGCAGAACAGCGCGCTGCTGGGCGCTCTGGCATCATCAATCCCTGCATCCTGCCTGCCGGAATTCGATTTTGATTTTCCGGGCAGTGCATTAGAAGAGCGGCGTGTCCACGCCCATTCTCACCGCCGCCATCTCCGGATTCCTGCTTGGTGCCTCGCTGATCATCGCCATCGGCGCGCAGAACGCGTTCATCCTGCGCCAGGGGCTGCTGCGCCAGCATGTCTTCGTCCTCAGCCTGATCTGCGCCGCCTCGGATGCGTTGCTGATCGGCCTCGGCGTCGCCGGGCTCGGCACGCTGATTTCGCAGTCGCCGCGCCTGATATCAGTGGTGACGGTCGGCGGCGCGCTGTTCCTGTTTGCTTATGCGATCATTGCCTTCCGCCGCGCCATGAAACCCGCTGCGATGCAGGCGGCAAAATCGGTCGGCACGAAGCTGTGGCCGGCGGTCGCCGCCTGTCTCGCCTTCACCTTCCTCAACCCGCATGTCTATCTCGACACGGTGGTGCTGCTGGGCAGCCTGTCGGCAGCCCATGAAGGACAGGCGCGCCTTGCCTATGGCATCGGCGCTGCATCAGCTTCGTTCGTCTGGTTTTTCGGGCTCGGCTATGGCGCCCGGCTGCTGGAACCGGTGTTTGCCCGGCCTGCCGCGTGGCGCGTGCTCGATGTGCTGATCGGCCTGGTGATGGCGGCGATCGGCCTCAGCCTGTTAGGCAGCCTTGTTTAGCTTGACGGCCGTCTTGTCTTTCTTCGGCGCGCAGATCAGCGCGGCAAGAATTGCGGCGGGGCCGATGGCCCGGTAGTGCTTGGTCAGTTCGGCGTACTGGTGACGCGCTCGGTCCTGGTCGGATTGTTTTCGTTTCATCGGTCTCTTCCCTAAAGTCAGCTCTGTTGAGAGCGGCTGCATTTGCTTACGGATTCGGTCGAATTCGTGGCAGTGCGGCGCCTTTTATCCGGGCGATGTTTCATTACGGTGCCGGGATGTTTAACAAAGTGTTTCAGTACCGCTTCCGTTCCGGTCCGGGCGGTAAAGTTTCATGTCGATGCGTCTTGACGGCAACAGCTCGGTGAGGCGATAAAGCCCCTGATGAAAACGTCTTTCGCCATTTCCGGCATTTGTTTTATTGGCTAGCGTTCGCGCTGGTCAGGACGTTTTCGCCTCATCTTCACACAAGACAGGTTGAACGCCCGGGCCAGCAGGCCACGGCGCCGCACGTCCTTACGGGCACGCAAAGGACGCCGTGAAACCGAAGGCACGGCGCCGCGCGTCCGTTTGGACACGCAAAGGACGCCGTGAAGCTGAAGGCACGGCGCCGCGCGTCCGTTTGGACACGCAAAGGACGCCGTGAAACTGAAGGCACGGCGCCGCGCGTCCGTTTGGACGCGCAAAGGACGCCGTGAAACTGAAATTGCGTGCAGAATCCCAAGGGGTTACGCACACGGGGAGAACCATGTCTGACGCATTCAAGGGCCTGCGCCTTACCAACACGCTGACGCGCACGAAGGAGGACTTCGTGCCGATCGATCCTGACAATGTCAGGATGTATGTCTGCGGCCCGACGGTCTACGACTTCGCCCATATCGGCAATGCGCGCCCGGCGATCGTCTTCGACGTGCTGTTCCGCCTGCTGCGCCATGTCTATGGCGAAGACCACGTCACCTATGTGCGCAACCTCACCGACCTCGACGACAAGATCAACGCCCGCGCCTTGCGCGATTTTCCCAATCTGCCGCTCAATGAGGCGATCCGGCGGGTCACCGAAAAGACCGCCAACCAGTACCAGGCCGACGTCAAGGCGCTCGGTTGCCTCGAGCCTTCAGTCGAGCCCAGGGCGACCGAGTTCGTGCTCGCGCGGCCGGACGGCAAGACGGATATGGTGTCGTTGATTCAACGCCTGATCGAACGCGGCCATGCCTATGAAGCGCAAGGCGAAGTGCTGTTCGACACCGGCTCGATGGAAGATTATGGCCAGCTGTCGAAGCGCAATCTCGACGAGCAGCAGGCCGGCGCCCGCGTCGAGGTCGAGGCGCACAAGAAGAACCCCGGCGACTTCGTGCTGTGGAAGGCGTCTTCACCCGAGGAGCCGGGCTGGGATAGTCCCTGGGGCCGCGGCCGCCCGGGCTGGCACATCGAGTGCTCGGCGATGTCGGCCGCCTATCTCGGCGAGGTCTTCGACATCCATGGCGGCGGGCTCGACCTGATCTTCCCGCACCACGAGAACGAGATCGCCCAGTCGCGCTGCGCCCACGGCACCGAGGTGATGGCCAATTACTGGCTGCACAACGGCTTCCTGCAGGTCGAGGGCCAGAAGATGTCCAAGAGCCTGGGCAATTTCTATTCGATCCACGAACTGCTCGCGACGGAGAATTTCGGCGGCCGCACCTGGCCGGGCGAGGTGCTCAGGCTGGCGATGCTGATGACCCATTACCGCGAGCCGATCGACTTCTCGCTGCGCAAGCTGGAGGAAGCCGAAAACACATTGCGCAAATGGAAGCGTGCGGCCGACAGCGCCGGCGCCACCGAAGCCGAGGTGCCGGCGGCACTGATCGCCGCATTGAGCGACGACCTTGCCACGTCGAGCGTCTTCCAGGGCCTGTCGCAACTGGCCGGCGAGGCGGCCGGCAATGTCCAAGCCGCGGCCGAACTCAAGGCAGCGCTGCTGTTCCTCGGCTTCGGGCTCGAGGCGGCCGCGGTCGACGAGGCGGCGGTCGCGGTTACCATCGCGCGGCGGCTGGAGCTGATCAACGCCAAGAACTGGGCCGAAGCCGATCGCATCCGCGACGAGCTTCTGGCTCAGGGCGTGCAGCTCAAGGACGGCAAGGACCCTGTCACGGGTGAGCGCGTGACGACGTGGGAAGTGAAGCGGTGATGATGGCGGGGCAGGATAGGGTGGCAATGGCTGCGGGACAGCGCCCCCCTCTGTCCTGCCGGACATCTCCCCCACGAGGGGGGAGATCAGCCTTCATGCCGGCTTTCGCCAATCGCCGACATCGCAGGATGAGCGGTCTGAGCGCAGCTGCCAATCTCCCCCCTCGTGGGGGAGATGCCCGGCAGGGCAGAGGGGGGCAACGTAGGGCTACGACCTCACCAAGGGGGCATCGCTGATGCCACACACGCCGGTCGCGCCCGCTAACCGCAAGAATGCCAAGTCGATGCGTCGGAAGATGACCGATGCCGAGTTGAAGCTGTGGAATGAGCTGCGCGCCCACCGGTTGATGGGGCTCGGATTTCGTCGCCAGTATCCAGTTGCAGGCTACATCGTCGATTTCGCTTGCCCGACACACAAGCTGATCGTTGAGCTGGACGGCTCACAGCATGCTGAACCGGCCAATGCGGAGGTCGATGCCGTCCGAACCCACCGCCTGGAACAGGACGGCTGGACCATTCTCCGCTTCTGGAACGATGACGTTGTTCGCGATATGGATAACGTCTGCCAGAACATTGTGATCTCGGCCGGGATGGCCGTCCGCATGACGGAGGAGTTCGTGCAATGATCGACCATACGGGAATTTCAGTCGCCGATTTCGATGCCGCACAGGCGTTTTACGACAAGGCGTTCGCGCCGCTGGGGGCACAGCTTCTGATGATGGTGCCGGGCGAATATACCGGCGGGGTCAAGGTCGGCGGTTATGGCCGCGAGCGGCCGGTGTTCTGGCTGCACGAGGCGCCGGCCGGGCCGGGGCGGCATTATGCGTTCACCGCGCGCAGCCGGGCCGAGGTCGATGCGTTTTATGCCGCCGCCATCGCCGCCGGCGGACGGGACAATGGCGGGCCGGGGCCACGGCCGCATTATCACCCCGACTATTATGCCGCCTTTGTCTTCGATCCCGACGGCAACAACATCGAGGCGGTGTGCCATGTCCCGGCGTGAGGGTTTGAAGCGTGAGGGGGTGACGCAATGAGCCTCGACAACAGGCCGCATTATTCCGGCGGGTGCCAGTGCGGCGCCGTGCGTTTCCATGTCGACGGCAAGCTCGGCGCCGCCTCGGTCTGCCATTGCCGCATGTGCCAGAAGGCGTTCGGCAATTTTTATGCGCCGCTGGTTTCGGTGCATCGCGACTCCAGGCTCGTCTGGACGCGCGGCGAGCCGAAGAAGTTCCGCTCGTCGAATTTCGGCCTGCGCGGCTTCTGCGGCAACTGCGGCACGCCGCTGACCTACGAGGCACCCGACGGCGTGGCGCTGGCGATCGCCGCCTTCGACGAGCCGGAGGAGATCGCGCCGACGATGCAGTGGGGGCTCGAGGGCAAGCTGCCCTATGTCGACAATATCCACGAGCTCGAGGGCTATTCGACCGAAGAGGACCCTGACGCGGCCGACTTCGTCAACGACATCGTCTCGTTCCAGCACCCCGACCACGACACCGAGACCTGGCCGCCGGAGGAGCGCACATGACCGTCACGACAGGCGGTTGCCAGTGCGGTGCCGTGCGCTACCGCATCGACCAGGCGCTGGAGAATGCGCATATCTGCCATTGCCGCATGTGCCAGAAGGCATCGGGCAACTACTTCCAGCCGCTGGCGCGCACGCCGAAGGCGAAGTTTTCGGTGACGCGCGGCGAGATCGGCTGGTTCCGCTCGTCCGACATCGTGCGCCGCGGCTTCTGCCGCGACTGCGGCACGCCGCTTCTGTTCGACGTGATCGACCGTGACACGATCAATGTCGTGCTCGGCGCGCTCGACGATCCCAAGGCGGTGATACCGACATTCCAGTGCGGATCGGCCGAGAAGATGCCATGGTTCGGCGAGCTCGACACGGTCGAATTGTCGGACGATGAAACCGCCTGGTACGCGGCGGTTGCCCCTTCGAACCACCAGCACCCCGACCACGACACTGAACAATGGCCAGCGGAGAAAAGGTCATGACCGAGACTGCAAGGACAGGCGGCTGCCAGTGCGGCGCCGTCCGCTTCCGTATCCACGGCGCGCTGGGGCGCAGCTCGATCTGCCATTGCCGCATGTGCCAGAAGCAGTTCGGCTCGTTCTTCGGCGCCTTCGTCGCGGTGCCGGTGGATGGCGTCGAGTGGATCCGCGAGGAGCCGAGCTACTTCCAGTCGTCGATCAACATATCGCGCGGCTTCTGCCAGCGCTGCGGCACGCCGATGGCCTACCGCCACGCGGAAGGCCTCGAGCTGTCGATCGGCTCGTTCGACGACCGCTCCGACCTCGCGCCGACGATCCAGATCAATCATGGTTTCCGCCTGCCCTGGGTCGAGACGATCTTCGACCAGCCGGTGCTCGACAATCCCGACTATTACCAGCGGCAGGAGCAGATCATCTCCTTCCAGCATCCCGATGAAGAGACGGCCCATTGGCCGGAGCATGGACTGAAGATATGACGACTGAACTGCGCGGCCTCTATCCCGAGATCGAACCCTTCGACAGCGGCATGCTCGATGTCGGCGACGGCCATCAGGTCTATTGGGAACGTTCGGGCACCAAGGGCGGCAAGCCGGCGGTGTTCCTGCATGGCGGCCCGGGCGGCGCGACCTCGCCCAAGCATCGCCGCCTGTTCGACCCCAAGCTGTACGACATCATGCTGTTCGACCAGCGCGGCTGCGGCAAGTCTTTGCCCAATGCCTCGCTCGACGCCAACACCACCTGGCACCTGGTCGCCGACATCGAGCGGCTGCGCGAGATGGCCGGCCACGACACATGGCTGGTGTTCGGCGGCTCCTGGGGCTCGACCCTGGCGCTCGCTTATGCCGAGACGCATCCGGATCGCGTCAGCGAACTGGTGGTGCGCGGCATCTACACGCTGACCCGCGCCGAGCTCGACTGGTATTACCAGTTCGGCGTCTCCGAAATGTTTCCCGACAAATGGGAGCGTTTCGTCAAGCCGATCCCGGAGGCCGAGCGCGGCGACATGATGGGCGCCTACCGCAAGCGCCTCACCGGCGACGACCGCAAGGCCAAGGTCGAGGCAGCTTTGGCCTGGAGCCTGTGGGAAGGCGAGACGATCACGCTTCTGCCCGACCCCGACACGTCAGGCAAGTTTGGCGAGGACGACTTCGCCGTCGCTTTCGCCCGCATCGAGAACCACTATTTCGTCCATGCCGGCTGGATGGAGGAAGGCCAGCTGATCCGCGACGCCCACAGGCTGCGCGACATTCCCGGTGTCATCGTCCATGGGCGTTATGACATGCCGTGCCCGGCCAAATATGCCTGGGCACTGCACAAGGCCTGGCCCGAGGCGGAGTTCCACCTGATCGAGGGCGCCGGTCACGCTTATTCGGAACCGGGCATATTGGACCAGCTGGTCCGGGCGACCGACAGGTTTGCAGGGAAAACGTCGTGACCGCTTCCGCCCTACGTTGCCCCCCTCTGTCCTGCCGGCCCCCACAAGTGGGGAGATCAGCTGGTATGCCGGCTTTCGCCAATCGCCGGCGTTGCAGGACGGAGCGAGGCGTCAATACTGCCGATCTCTCCCCTCGTGGGGGAGATGTCCGGCAGGACAGAGGGGGGCGCCAAAGGGCGCTGGCCCCCAAGGACAGACGGGGGTGCCATAGCGCGCTAGCCCACAAGGTGTTGCCATGAAAGAACGCATCTATCTCTTCGACACGACATTGCGCGACGGCCAGCAGACGCCGGGCATCGACTTTTCCGTCGAGGACAAGATCGCGATCGCGGCGATGCTCGACGAGTTCGGCCTCGATTATGTCGAGGGCGGTTATCCCGGCGCCAATCCGACCGACACCGCCTTCTTCCAGGAAAAGCGGACCAGGCGGGCGAAGTTCGTCGCCTTCGGCATGACCAAGCGGGCAGGCGTCTCTGCCTCCAACGATCCAGGCCTGGCAACCTTGCTGCAGGCCAAGGCCGACGGCATCTGCTACGTCGCCAAGAGCTGGGACTACCATGTCCGCGTCGCCCTCGGCGTCACCAATGAGGAAAACCTTGAAACGATCCGCGCTTCGGTCGAGGCGGCGCGTGCCGCCGGCCGCGAGCCCCTGGTCGACTGCGAGCACTTCTTCGACGGTTTCAAGGCCAATCCCGACTACGCGCTGGCCTGCGCGCGGACGGCCTATGACGCCGGCGCGCGCTGGGTGGTGTTGTGCGACACCAATGGCGGCACCCAGCCGTCGGAGGTGCGCGACATCGTCGCCCAGGTGATCGCCGCGGGCATTCCGGGCGCCAATCTCGGCATCCACGCCCATGACGATACCGGCCAGGCGGTGGCCAATTCGCTGGCGGCGATCGAAGCCGGCGTGCGCCAGGTGCAGGGCACGATCAACGGGATCGGCGAGCGCTGCGGCAACGCCAATCTGGTCACCATCATTCCGACGCTGGCGCTCAAGCCGCATTTCGCCGAACGTTTCGAAACCGGCGTCTCGGCCGAGGCGCTGGCGGGCCTTTCCAGGCTGTCGCGCGCTTTCGACGAATTGCTCAACCGCGCGCCCGAGGCGCAGGCGCCTTATGTCGGCGCATCGGCCTTTGCCACCAAGGCAGGCATCCACGCCTCGGCGATCGTCAAGGAGCCGAAGACCTACGAGCATGTGCCGCCGGAGACGGTGGGCAACCGCCGCAAGGTCATGGTGTCGGACCAGGGCGGCAAGGCCAACTTCATCGCCGAGCTCAGGCGGCGCGGCATCGACGTGCCCAAGGATAGCAGCCGGCTCGATGCGCTGATCGCGGTGGTCAAGGAGCGCGAGGCCGAGGGGTATGCCTATGAAGGGGCGGATGCCAGCTTCGAGCTTCTGGCGCGCGGCATGCTGCACAGCCTGCCGGATTTCTTCCGGGTGACCTCGTTCCGCTGCCTCGTCGAGCGCCGTTTCGACGCCAATGGCAATCTCAAGACCGTGTCGGAAGCCGTGGTGAAGGTGATGGTCGACGGCGAGGAAAAGATGTCGGTGGCCGAAGGCGACGGCCCGATAAATGCGCTCGACATCGCCTTGCGCAAGGATCTCGGCAAGTTCCAGGACGAGATCGGCGACCTCGAGCTCGTCGACTACAAGGTGCGTATCCTCAATGGCGGCACCGAGGCGATCACGCGCGTGCTGATAGAATCGCATGACTCGACCGGCGCCCGCTGGTGGACCGTCGGCGTGTCGACCAACATCATCGACGCCTCGTTCCAGGCGCTGATGGATTCGATCATCTACAAGCTGATGAAGAACCGCGAGATGGCCGGGCTGGTGGCGGCCGAATAGGCGCGGTGAGCGATGATGGGCCAGCCGCAGCGGCTGGCCCTGTCGATTGATCCATCAACGAAAAGCGGGTGGACCATCACTATTTTGAAATGGCATGCGCTGGCGGGCGGGCGCATAGGTGCCCGCCATGAGCACCAACACGCCCGCGATTTCCCGCGACGAAGCCACCCGCGGCTTCCTGTTTGCCCTGTCGGCCTATCTGATGTGGGGCTTCCTGCCCTTCTACATGAAGGCGGTCGCCCATATTCCGGCGCCCGAGGTGATCGCGCACCGCATCACCTGGTCGATCCCGATCGCAGCGTTGCTGTTGTGGTGGCTCGGCCGCACCTCCGACATCAAGACCGCCTTGCGCACCCCGCGCACTTTGGCGATGGGCACGCTGACGGCGACGCTGATCACCATCAACTGGGGCGTCTATGTCTGGGCGATCGGCAATGACCGGGCGCTCGAAACCGCACTCGGCTATTACATCAACCCGCTGTTTTCGGTGTTTTTGGGCGCTGTCGTGCTCGGCGAGAAGCTGACACGGGCGCAGATGGTGGCGATCGGGCTTGCGGTGATCGCGGTGGCACTCCTGACCTGGGAAAGCGGCGGCTTGCCCTGGGTGTCGATCGTGCTGGCGCTGTCCTGGGGTTTTTACGCGCTGTTCAAGAAGACGCTGCCGATCGGCCCGGCGCAGGGCTTCTTCCTCGAAGTGCTGATCCTCGGCATCCCGGCGCTGGTCTACATCGCCTATCTCCAGGGCACCGGCGCCGGCCATTTCGGCACCACCGGGATGACCGACGTCTGGCTGATGCTCGGCTGCGGCATCGTCACCGCCGTGCCGCTGATCCTGTTTGCCAATGGCGCCAAGCTGCTGCGCATGTCGACCATCGGCATCATGCAGTACATCGCGCCGACGATGATCTTCGTCATCGCCATCTTCATCTTCAGGGAGCCGTTCTCGAGCGAACGCGCTGTTGCCTTCGCCCTGATCTGGGCGGCACTGGCGATCTATACCTGGTCGATGTTTTCCGAACGCGCCAAGAACGGCTGAGGTTCAGGTGAGGCCGGTCTGCAAATCGCCGTTGCCTGCGCTTCCGGTATTCGCGTACCCGAATGTACGCTCCGTTCCGGTTCTCGGTAACGACCATCTTTGGCTCGGCCTGACCTGAAACTGGCCGAGCGTGGTTCGATCCGACCTCGAACCTACATCTTGTCGATGACCGACTGGACGCCTTCGGTCGGCGTGGAATCAGCACCCGCGGCGACCATGATCGCCGAGACCACCGCTTCCGGCTGGTCGACGACAAGCGGCTGGACCAGATGCGAGGTATGGACGAAACCCTCTGTCTTCATATGGTCGAGCAGCGTCAGCATCGGATCCCAGAAACCCTTGACGTTGGCAAAGACGATCGGCTTGCGGTGATGGCCGAGCTGGGCCCAGGTCATGATCTCGACGATCTCCTCGACCGTGCCGATGCCGCCGGGCAGTGCCACGAATGCGTCCGATTTCTCGAACATAAGATGTTTGCGCTCGTGCATGTTGTCGGTGACGATGACTTCGTCGAGCTTGGTCAGCGCGCTTTCCGTCGCTTCCCTGTTCATCAGGAAGCGCGGGATGATGCCGGTGACCTTGCCGCCGGCGCGCCGCGCGCCATCGGCGACAGCGCCCATGATGCCCTTGGTGCCGCCGCCATAGACGAGCCGGACGCCGGCCTTGGCAATCGAATGGCCGAGCAGGTGCCCGGCCTTGATGTAGACCTCGTCACGGCCCGGCGAGGAGCCACAATAGACGCAGATGGATCGAATCTTGTTCATCGGCTGATTGGGTATTGCCTCCACAGGCAGGGTCAAGCCCGAACCGGGCTTTTTCTTGTCGCTGCCGGCAAAACAAGGTATGCCCGGCGGGCGGCTAGGGGCAGAGGAATATGGCGATCAATCCGTTGAAGATTTTCCTACTCGCAGCAGGTGGCTCAGCCGCTGCTGCGACCGTTGCATATGTGTCGGGAGCACTCGATCCCTATCTGGCGCCGCCGGCCGCGATCGCGTCACTGCCGGCACCCGCGACAACGACGCCGACGAGCGACAAGCCCGCAGATCCGGCCAAGCCGGCAGCCGGCGCAGAGACGCCTGCCGCGGTCGCGCCGGCACCCGCAGCGCCTGCCGCAGCCGCTGCCGTGATCGCCCCGTCCTTCGACGTGGTGCGTGTCGAAAACAACGGTTCCGTGGTCATCGCCGGCAAGGCCGCCGGCAATTCCAAGGTCGAGATCGTTACCGGATCGAAGGTCATCGGTGCTGCCGTCGCCGGCGCTGACGGCGATTTCGCCGTCGTGCTCGACGATCCGCTGAAGCCCGGCGACTACCAGATCGTGCTGCGCGCAACCGCGCCCGACAATGTTGTCGCGACCTCGACCGAGACAGCGGTGGTTTCGGTGCCGTCCGATCCGGGTGGCCAGGTGCTGGCCCTGGTCGAGGAACCGGGCAAGCCGGCGCAGCTGATCACCGTGCCGAAGCCGGCTGACGCGCCAGCGGCGCCGGCCAGCGGCGAACAACAGGCCAGCGCGCCTGCGACCGCCCCCGCAGCAGAACCCGCACCGGCCAAGTCGGCCGCGCCGGCAGCGGAGATCAAGGTCGCCGTCGAGGCCGTCGAGATCGAAGGCAAGAAGATCTTCATCGCCGGCTCGGCCGATGCCGGGCGCAAGGTGCGCGCCTATGCCAACGAGATCCTGATCGGCGAGACGCAGACCTCGCCCGAAGGCCGCTTCCTGATCGAGGCCGAGCGTGAATTGCCGGTCGGCGACTACATCATCCGCGTCGACGCGCTCGAGCCGAACGGCGCCAAGGTCGTCGCCCGCGCCGCCGTGCCGTTCCAGCGCGAGCCGGGCGAGGCGGTGGCAGCGGTCGCGCCGCAGCCGACGGTATCAGCAGCGCCGGCCGTCGATGCACCCGCGCCCGCAGCCGCACCCGCGCCCGCAGCTGCATCAACGGCCGAGGCCAAGACGGCGATGGCGGGCGAAGTACCTGCCAAGCCTGCAGACCCGGCTGCCGAAGCGACGGCACCGGCACAGGCAACTGCTCCGGCCGCCACGGCTACTGCCGACAAGCCGGCTGAAGTCGCCGCCGCACCTGTTGCGCCAGAGACCACGGCGCCCAAGCTCGAAGCCGTCAATGGCGCCGTCATCATCCGTCGCGGCGATTCCTTGTGGCGCATCTCGCGCCGCGTCTATGGCCACGGCGTGCGCTACTCCAACATCTATCTCGCCAATCAGGACCAGATCCAGGATCCGGACCGCATCTGGCCGGGCCAGGTGTTCCGCGTTCCGGAAAAGTCGAAAGAGGGCGAGGCCGCCAATATGGGCGCCATGGGCGAGCAGGCGATGCCGGCGCCCAAGCCGTAAGTGCCGGGAACGGTTTTCCGCTTTCCCGGTTGATTGGAAAGAGTTCATCGTCTATCGTCGATAAACGATGAATTCTTTCTCCTCACCGCCATCCTGCTGCAGCTCCGTCACCGACGTGACGCAGAAGCTTGCCGCGCTGTCGCATCCGGCGCGGCTCGAAATCCTGAAATGCCTGGCCGGCGGCAGGTCATGCTGCTGCAAGGAAGTGGTCGAGCATCTCGACCTCGCCCAGTCGACAGTCTCGCAACATCTGAAAATCCTCGTCGAAGCCGGTCTGGTGCGTTACGCGCCGGAGCGGCAGCGCTCGCGTTATGAGATCGACCAGGCGGCGCTGCGCGCCGTCTCCGTGTCGGTCACGGCGCTGGTCGACACCTTTTGCGCCGCCGGCGGCGCGCACATCTAATCAAGGCAAGCACAGTGGCCAGCAAAACCGTATCCGCCGAACGCGGCTCGACCTTCAGCACGATCAGGAACCTGTGGCCCTATATGTGGCCGGAAGACCGACCCGACCTCCGGGCGCGGGTCATCTGGGCGACGATCTTCCTGTTCGTCGCCAAGCTGACGCTGGTCGCCGGCCCGTATTTCTTCAAATGGGCGACCGATGCGCTCGCCGGCGACCAGCGTTCGCCGCTGCCGCTGCCGGCCTTCCTGGTGGCGCCGGTGATGCTGGTGATCGCCTACAATGTGGTGCGCATCGTCCAGCTCGGCTTCAACCAGCTGCGTGACGCGCTGTTTGCCCGCGTCGGCCAATATGCGGTGCGCCAGCTTGCCCACCGCACCTTCGTGCACATGCACCAGCTGTCGCTGCGCTTCCATCTCGAGCGCCGCACCGGCGGCCTGTCGCGCATCATCGAGCGCGGCACCAAGGGCATCGAGACGATTGTCCGTTTCACCATCCTCAACACCGCGCCGACGGTGCTGGAATTCGGCCTCACCGCCGGCATCTTCGGCTTCGCCTATGGCTGGAAATATGTGGCCGTGGTGGCCGCGACGGTGTGGCTCTACACCTGGTTCACCGTCTGGGCGAGCGACTGGCGCATCGGCATCCGCCGCGAGATGAACGATTCCGACACCGACGCCAACACCAAGGCGATCGATTCGCTGCTCAATTTCGAGACGGTGAAGTATTTCAACAATGAGGCCATGGAGGCCGAGCGTTTCGACCGCTCGATGGCGCGCTACGAGACGGCGGCGACCCGCATCTGGACCTCGCTTGGCTGGCTGAATTTCGGCCAGGGCGTCATCTTCGGCATCGGCATGACCATCGTCATGGCCATGTCGGCGATGGAGGTGATGGCCGGCACCCAGACCGTCGGCGATTTCGTCTTCATCAACGCCATGCTGATGCAGCTTTCGGTGCCGCTCAACTTCATCGGCTTCATCTATCGCGAAATCCGCCAGGGCCTGACCGACATCGAACAGATGTTCGACCTGCTCGACGTCAGCCAAGAGGTGACGGACAAGCCGGATGCCAAGGCACTTGTCGTCGGCACCGGCCGCGTCGAGTTCCGCGACGTGCATTTTGCCTATGACCCGAACCGCCAGATCCTGAAGGGTGTCAGCTTCGAAGTGCCGGCCGGCAAGACGGTGGCGATCGTCGGTCCCTCGGGCGCCGGCAAGTCGACGATTTCGCGCCTGCTGTTCCGTTTCTACGACATTCAGCAGGGCGCGATCCTGATCGACGGCCAGGACATTCGCGACGTGTCGCAGCAGAGCCTGCGCGGAGCGATCGGCATGGTGCCGCAGGACACGGTGCTGTTCAACGACACCATCGCCTACAACATCCGCTATGGCCGGGTGAACGCCGACGAGGAGGATGTGCGCAAGGCAGCCGAGCTGGCGCAGATATCGGGCTTCATCCAGCGCCTGCCGGACGGCTACAAGGCGATGGTCGGCGAACGCGGCCTGAAGCTCTCGGGCGGCGAAAAGCAGCGCGTGGCGATCGCCCGCACCATCCTCAAGGCGCCGCCGATCCTGATGCTCGACGAGGCGACCTCCGCACTCGACACCCAGACCGAGCAGGAAATCCAAAGCGCGCTCGACCTGGTCAGCAAGGGCCGCACCACGCTCGTCATCGCCCACCGCCTGTCGACGGTGATCTCGGCCGACGAAATCATCGTGCTCGCCGATGGCGGCATCGCCGAGCGCGGCACCCACGCCGACCTGCTGGCGCAGGGCGGGCTCTACGCCTCGATGTGGGATCGCCAGCGCGAGGCGACCGAGGCCGAGGAACGCCTGCGCCAGGCCCGCGAGGGCGACGAGCTCGGCGTCGTCGTGCGCCGCCGCACGCCTGAGGTGACCAACGACGCGGAGTGAGCCGCCGGCTCGCTAGCCGGCTGAGACGAACAGCCTGCCATGATCAGGCTCGCATGATCATTTCTCATGCGAGCGGCGACAGCGCCGTTTGCCGCCCGCGATAGCGGTGGGCGCCGGCAATGCCGCGTTGCGGCTGACGGTCGTTTCCGGTAAGCACTCCGGGACTTCAACAGCAACGGCCTCCACTTCATGAGCATAGCCGACACGATCCGCAACGCCTTCGTTCCGGTCCATCGCGAGGGATATCCCTTCATTGCCGGATTTGCGGCTGTTGCCGTCCTGCTGGGCTTCTTTTCTACTTCGCTGTTCTGGATCGGCGCGATCCTGACGGCCTGGTGCGCCTATTTCTACCGTGACCCAGAGCGTGTCACCCCCGTCGACGACAGGCTGGTGATCAGCCCGGCCGACGGCGTGGTGTCGGCCGTCGGCCCGGCAGTGCCGCCGCGCGAACTCAATCTCGGCACCGCCGAGATGACCCGCATCTCGGTGTTCATGAATGTCTTTTCCGTGCACATCAACCGCGCCCCGGTGCGTGGCAAGATCGTCCGCATCGAGCACCGTCCCGGAAAGTTCCTCAATGCCGAGCTCGACAAGGCAAGCCAGGAAAACGAGCGCAACGGCATCGTCATCGACAGCCCCAACGGCCAGGTGGCGGCGGTGCAGATCGCCGGCCTCGTCGCCCGCCGCATCCTGTGCTGGGCCGATGTCGGCGGCAACATCGCCGTTGGCGAGCGTTTCGGCCTGATCCGCTTCGGCTCGCGCGTCGACGTGTTCCTGCCCAACCATGCGGTTGCCCGCGTTTCCGTCGGCCAGACCGCGGTCGCCGGCGAAACCGTGCTTGCCGAATTCGGTGGCGCCAGCCATCCGCCGCTGGTGCGGGTCTCCTGATGGTTGCGCCCTTCAAGCCCTTTGAACCGCATGGCAGCGGCGGCCCGCGCATTCGCGAGATCCCGCTGCGCATGGTGCTGCCCAACCTGATCACCGTGCTGGCGATCTGCGCCGGCCTGTCGGGCATCCGGCTCGCCTTCGAGGGCCGCTTCGAATCGGCCGTCGTGATGGTGCTGCTGGCGGCCTTTCTCGACGGCATCGACGGCCGCCTGGCGCGCATGCTCAAGGCGACCTCGCGCTTTGGCGCGCAGATGGACTCGCTCGCCGACATCGTCAATTTCGGCGTCGTGCCGGCGCTGGTGCTCTACGCCTACCTGCTCGACAAGGCCGGCTCGCTCGGCTGGATCGCGACGCTTTTGTTTGCCATCGCCATGGGGCTGAGGCTGGCGCGCTTCAACGTGCTCGACGAAGATCTAGACCGGCCGGCATGGCAGGCCGAATATTTCGTCGGCGTGCCGGCGCCGATCGGCGCCATCACCTTGATGCTGCCGATGTATCTCGGCTTCCTCGGCCTCGAAGGCACCCGCAACGCCGCCTACATCGCCACCGTTTTCACCATTCTGGTCGCCTTCCTGCTGGTCAGCCGCTTGCCCGTCTATTCCGGCAAGAAGCTGAAGATCAAACGCGAGCACCTGCTGCCTGTCATGCTTTTGGCGGTGTTCTACGTGCTGCTTCTGACCGTCTATCCCTGGCAGACGCTGACCGCCTCGGTCGGCGCATATCTGATCTTCCTGCCGCTCAGTGCCAGCGCCTATGCGCGCCGCTCCAAGCTCGAAGCTGCTGCAGCTGCGGCTGCGGCCGAAGCGGCTGAAACGCCCGCCGAACCCAAGGCCTAGTCGGGACAGTTTTGAGCCGTACCGAAGCGACGTCGCTGAGACCCTAGGATTCATTCCGTGATGCTGCAGCAGTGCACAGACGGTTGAGAAAGCCTGCACTTTCCTCCACCCGGATCACGCCCTTTACCCTCACGGCATGGATCCTCGGGTCAGGCCCGAGGATGACGAAGCGGGGACGTTGCCGGCTATTCTCCAACGCCTGTCTCGAGCCAATAGGAAACGTCGCAGATTGGCGGAGAACGCCACCTGCCTTCGTCATCCTAGGGCGGAGCAGGAGCGCAGCTCCGTCGCGGAGACCCTGGGATCCATGCCGTGACATTACCGCCAGGCTCAAGCCGTCACGAACGTGTGTTCTTTCTCAACCCCTGCATAACATTCCTCACCCTCACGGCATGGATCCTCCGGTCAAGCCTCTGGGATGACGAATTGGAGGTCCTGCGTCAGGCCGCCAGCCCGAGCTGGTCGAGCGCCAGGCGGCGGGCGGCGACATAGTCCGTCTTGCCCGAGCCGAGCACCGGGATTTCATGCACCTTGATGATGTCGTGCGGCACCATCAGCTCGGTGGCGCCGGCCTGCTTGCCATGGAGGCGCAGGGCCTCGGCATCGGCATTTCCGGCTGTCGTGACCAGCACGATGCGCTCGCCCCGGCGCTTGTCGGGCACGGCGACCGCGGCGTGGCGCTGTTCCGGCCACAGCGCCTGGACCAGCATCTCGACCGCGCCGAGCGACACCATTTCGCCGGCGATCTTGGCGAAACGCTTGGCGCGGCCCTTGATGGTGATGAAACCCTCGCGGTCGACCGAGACGATGTCGCCGGTGTCGTGCCAGCCGTCGAGCGGCTGCAATTCGCCCGGCCGGTCCGATGTCATGTAGCCCATCATCAGGTTGGGGCCGGTGAGCCAGAGCTGGCCGCCCTCGGCGACGCCCTCGACCTCTTCGAGGCGCATGCGCATGCCGGGCAGCAGCCGCCCGACGGTGCCGTCGCGGCCATGCGTCGCCGTGTTGACGGCAACGACGGGTGCGGCCTCGGTCAGGCCGAAACCCTCGATGATCTCGGCATTGAAGCGGCTGCGCCAGACCCGGCGCGTCTCCGCCCTGACAGGTTCGGCGCCGGCGACGACAAAACGCAGGCTGGAAAAATCGCCGTCCTCGGCGGTGCGGGCATAGGCGGCGAGGAAGGTGTCGGTGCCGAACATGATCGTCGGACGGATCTTGCGCGCGACATCGGGAATGATCTTGTAGTGCAGCGGCGAGGGGTAGAGGAACAGCCTGATGCCGGTCAGAAGCGGCAGGATGGTGCCGCCGGTGAGGCCGAAGGAGTGGAACACCGGCAGCACGTTGAACAGCTTGTCTTTTGGCGAGATGCTGATGCGCGCTTCGGCCTGCATGGCATTGGCGACGAGGTTGCGGTGCGACAGCACCACCGCCTTGGGCGTGCCCTCGGAGCCTGAGGTGAACAGGATGACGGCCGGCTTTGACGCATCCTGTGGCGCAAGCGGCCGCGACCATTGCAGGGCGGCCGTCAGCTTTTCCGGCGTCGTGACGCTGTCGCGCAGCTCTTCCAGCCAGACGATCTTGGCGCCGGCCTGTTCTGCCGCCGCAACGACGTCGCCGAGATCGGCCTTCTGGACGAAGGCGCGTGATGAGACGATGGTCGCGATCGCCGCTGTCTTCACCGCCGAGGCGACATTGGCGGCTCCCGCCGTGTAGTTGATCATCGCAGCGACGCGGCCGGCCGAGATCAGGCCGAGCATCGCAAGCACCACGCCATTGGCGTTGGGCAACAGGATGCCCACGGCTTCGCCCTGTTTGGACATGGCTTCGAAGCGGCTGCCGAGCACGCGCGCGCCGACAAGCAGCTTGCGGTAGCTGAGCGCGCCGCTGACGACATCCTCGACGATCGGCTGCGACGGGCCGTAGCGCCTGGCAGCGTCGACCATTGCGCCGAACACGCCCCTGTCGAGATCGGTGCCGGCAAGGCGGGCCTCGGCGAAGCGGTCGAACAGGGCGTTGGCTGTCGTCGTCTGGCTGTAGCCGGCGCGCTGCAGCCGCTCGGCCATGGTCATCGGGGCGAGGGCTGATATACGGAGGCGCTGGAACCAGTGGCGCGGCGCCCGTTCGGCCGGCGTCAGCGAAAACGGCAGGTGGCGGGCGCCGCTGACGAAGATCGGCACGATGCGCGCGTCGGCCTGCATGGCGATGCGGGCGACGGCGCGGAACAGCCGGAAGGCTTTGACGTCGGGCTCGACGGTGTCGGGCAGGTAGACGGCGAGGCGGCCCTTGCCGCGCAATACGCGAACCAGCCGGCGGCTGACGAAGACATGCTCGGCGTTGAAGGCGATGGTGCGGCCAAGCTCGCGCCACGGCTCGAGCCAGAACGCCTGGGCCGAAGCATCGTCGAGGATATGCAGCGTCTGATCGGGCAGCAGCGACAGCATCAGCGCCGGTTCGAGGCGCGACTGGTGTGAAATGACATAGATGACGGGTGCTTCGGCGTCGCGGGCCTGGATCAGCGCGCGGTCATCGATCCGGTAGAGCAGCTTGAGCGGCAGATAGAGCAGCGCCTGGCGGAAGCGGATGCCGCGTCCGTGCATCAAGACGCCTGATGCAAGCATCCATGCCGCAACGAAGCCGAGCACAATTGCACTGGCCAGGACCATGCCGCACCTCCCAATGCACGCGAAGCCCACCGCGCGCATCGAAACTAGACGATGACGGCGCAACGTCAATGCGCATCGTCATCCCGCCACCCCCGCTGCCATCAGGCCCGCTGCCGTCGGGCCTTGGCACCAGCACAGGAAAAAGCCGGTCTTGCGACCGGCTTGAAGCAGAGGGACGGGTGGAGGGGATGGGGGGATGGGGCAACCCGTCCTGAGCCCAACAACGCGGTCGCTAACATTTGGTTCCACGGCAATCATGCTTTTTGTGATTCTTTTTCGATCGGGCCGGGCAGGGGGCAGTTCTCGCCGGCTGACGGTATCCTTCTGCGCAGCCGGAAGTGCGCTGCCGGCGAGCGGCGACGATGGGGCCTGATGTGTTCGAGCATCTGGTTTCGGGCGCAACCAGGACAAGCTGCTCACCTTTACCGGATCGCTTGCAGTATTCGGCATGACGTATTGACCGCGACCCTCGCCAAGGCGATGTTCATATTAGACCGTGCTTGTAAGTCCGTGTTTAGTCGCGCCGCTCCTGCCAACTTAGAAAGGCGACGGAGGCCCTGATGCCCAATACTCTAGACAGACAGTATGTTGAGGATCACCTAGGCGCTCACAATTACGAGTCCTTCGGGCGCAGCATTGTTGCGGCTGTTCTCGAAGAGGCGCTGGAGCAAAGAAGCCGGGACGGCGGAGGAGACCTGAAGTTCAAGGTCGAGACCAAGCTCGAAGCGACATCCTCCGGCTGCACCTGGCTCATCATGATCGTCAATGGCCGGCGGATCAGGATCCATCAGCCACCCATTACCAGCTTCTAGTCGTTCTGGCCCGGAAGCGGGCTGTATCAGGCGACGGCAGGCACCAAGCGGCGCGTCCTGTCGCGAACCGCCATATCGATGCGGTCGTCGCGCCGGTCCAGGCAGAGAAGCAGCCGAGAGACGGAGAACGTGCCCGTGCCGGAGGTCGCGACCGCCGAGGGTCGGGCAGGCGGCTGTGTTCGTGCGAGCAACAGGGCTCTTTCTTCCACCCGCTCCGCATTCCTCCGCACGCCTCACATTCCTCACCTTCACGGCAGGATCTCGAATTGCCACTGGCTGTCTAGCTCGTTTCACGGCGGAATTTTCCGCCAGTCTCGAACCGTTCAGCCGAGCGGGCGTCGCGCCAGGCGTGCCAGAACACCGCGCCAAGCACGATGGCGCCGCCGAAAAGGCTCGCCGTCGGCGGCAGCTCGGCCAGGAACAGCCAGGCGAAGAAGATGCCGAACGGTACCTCGGTCGTGCCGAGCAGGCCCGCCTCCGCTGCCGGAATGCGGCGCGCGCCTTCGGTCCACAGGATGACGGCAAGGGCGAAGGTGAAGCCGAAGAAAACGAGCGGCGCGATGCTCGACCGTGGCACGGTGAGCGGATCGGTCAGAAGCCAGGCCGGGATCACGCCGAGAAAGGCGGAAACGGCCCCGGCCCAGACGACGGAGGCGTGGCGGAAGCGCCTGACGAGGGCGGCGTAGAAGGCAAACAGGCAGGTCATCATCAGCGCCAGCGCATCGCCGAAGGCATGGCCGCCGCCGAGGCCGGACCAGAACATGATGGCGACGCCGGCGAGGCACACCGTCGCCGCCACCGCCGTCTGGCGCCGGAACACCTCGCCGGCGATCAGCCAGGCAAACAAAGCGACGACGAACGGAACGGTGGCGTAGATGACCACGACATTGGCGACATAGGTGTTCTTGAAGGCGGCGATGAAGGCGACGCTGGAGATCGTGCCGAGTGCGGCCAGCAGCCAGCCCTGCCAGCCGAGATGCAGGCTTTCGCCCGTGCCGTTTCGCCGCCGCCACAGCACATAGGCCGATATCAGCAGGCCGCCGACCAGCCCGCGCCAGGAGGTGATGGTCAGCGGATCGGCGTCGACGGATTTTGTCAGGATGCCGGCAAGGCCGAAAACGGCCGCCGATGCTGCCACAAGCAGCATGCCGAGCCGGTGCTGCGCGGCGGTCTCGCTTGCTGTCGTCATCCTCTTTTCCCGGTCAGGGGCCCAGTCTGTCGGGTCCAGCCTATCCCAGTGCAACTGCCAGCCTGCTGTCAGCAGGCCGGCATGCTAGGGTGGCTGCCAGGATGGTACGCCACGTCGACCGGGAGGAAAATGATGGATGCTGCTGGGTTGAAGGCGCTGCAGGCGCCGATGAAGGACGCCTATCGCGCGGATGCCGGGCGCGCGCTGATCACGCTTCGGGCGCGCGGCGCCGTCGACGAGCAGTCGATTTCCTGCAAGATCGACACCGGCAAGGCAATCGTCACCGCCGGCCTGCATCCGGCGACAGGCGGCAGCGGCATGGACCTGTGCTCGGGCGACATGCTGCTCGAGGCACTGGTCGCCTGCGCCGGCGTGACCCTGAAGGCGGTGGCGACCGCACTGGAGTTCCGCCTCGGCCAGGCAGTGGTCTCGGCAGAGGGCGACCTCGATTTTCGCGGCACGCTGGGCGTCGCCAGGGATGCGCCGGTCGGCTTTCGCGCCATCCGGCTTGCCGTCAAGCTCGACACCGACGAGCCGCAGGAACGCATCGATGCTCTGATCAGGCTGACCGAACGTTATTGCGTGGTGTTCCAGACATTGAACGTCCGGCCGGAACTGAGCGTTTCGGCCGAACGCTAAGGTACAGTTGCGCCGACCCCTTGCGGCGAACGTTGACGCGTGGCGCGCCTCAGATGTGCAAAGGCTCACCGGGTGGCGGTGAGCCTTCACAGATCAGCTGTTCCAGGCGCCGCGGCCTGACGCTTGCCATCAATTGGCGGCGAAGCAGTAGAACAGGGCGTCGCCGCCGGTTCCCTTCAGCGCCTCCTGGCTGCAGCCGCCGCGCGAGGCATGCGACGAGTTCCAGGATTTGGCCGCCGCGGAATCGTCGAGGCCCATGCGGTCGTGATGGCCCATCATCGCAGCACCTTCGGTGCCGTCGAGGGTCCAGTCGCCGCAGGTCTGGTCGGCGATGCGGGTGCCGTCGGGTTTGGAACCGGTCAATATGTCGTGCTTGTTGGGCTGGTCGCCGCGGCCATTGATGGTGTTGCCCTTCTCGTCGAGGGCGGTTTCCTTGTTGATGTTGTTGGCGTCGCTGTGCAGCGACGCCACGTCGTCGGCGATCTTCTGGCCCTTGGCGTTGACCCATGGTCCCTGGCCGATGCGGTCCCTGGCGTCGACGTCCTTGGTCGAGAGATAGGCGTGCCAGGTCTTGCCGGTCGAGCCCGCGGCCTCGGCCAGGCTCTGGCAATGGGCGTCGGCGCCAGCGAGGCCGCCGAGATTGGCGC
Source organism: Aminobacter sp. NyZ550 (assembly GCF_025628925.2). Classification (NCBI taxonomy): domain Bacteria; kingdom Pseudomonadati; phylum Pseudomonadota; class Alphaproteobacteria; order Hyphomicrobiales; family Phyllobacteriaceae; genus Aminobacter; species Aminobacter sp. NyZ550. Next base: position 4,553,216 of record NZ_CP114190.1, on the reverse strand, counting down.
CCTTGCCGATGCCGCTGCTGGTGACGAAGAAGCTCATCGTGGCGTCCTGCGCGCTGGCCGCCGACAGGCCTGATAAAAGCAGCGCAGACATCAGAAGAATGCGTTTCATCGCGTGGTCCTCCCTCATTTTCTTGATTTGAGGGCCGCAAAACTAGGACTGGCCGAATTCACCGGCCAATCACGCTTGCGTGTCGCTACATCGGCCAGACCAGCATCAGCATCGGCACGGCGACGACGATGACCAGCAGCGACAGCGGCAGGCCGAGGCGCGGATAATCGGAGAATTTGTAGCCGCCGGGGCCCATGACAAGGGTGTTGCACTGGTGGCCGATGGGGGTGAGGAAATCGCAGCCGGCGCCGATCGCCACCGCCATCAGGAACGCTTCGGGGCGGAAGCCGAGCGTGGTGGCAAATCCGGCGGCAATCGGTGCCACGACGAGCACGGTGGCGGCATTGTTGAGGAACGGCGTGACCGCCATCGCCACGACCATGATCAATGTCAGCGCCCCGGCAGGCGGCAGCGTCGAGGCGAATTCGGCGAGCCAGGCCGAGATGATGTCGGTGGCGCCGGTCCGGCGCAGCGAGTCGCTGACCGGGATGAGGGCGGCGAGCATCACCAGGATCGGGCCATCGATGGCGCCATAGACTTCGCGCAGCGGGATGACGCGGAACAGCACCATGGCGACAGCGGCGATGAAGAAGGCGAGCGGCACCGGCAAAAGGCCAAGGGCGGTGGCGCCCATCGCAGCAACCAGGATGGCGAGGGGCACGATGCCGCGCCTGAAACTGCCGAGCAGGATTGGGCGCTCGGCCAAGGGCAGGCAGCCGAGCTCGCGCAATATGTCGGGCATCGTCTGCGGGTTGCCCTGCAGCACGACGACGTCGCCGAGGCGCAGGATGACGGCGCCGAGCCGCTCCTGGATGCGTTCGCCCTTGCGGCTGACCGCGAGCAGGTTGACGTTGAAACGGTCATAGAGCGCCAGGCGCTGCGCCGAGCCGCCGATCAGGGTGGAGTTTTCGCCGATGATCGCCTCGACGGCGGTGGCCGCATGCTTGCCGCCGGCGGAATCGCGGCTGCCGGTGACGCTGAGCTTGGACTGGGTGACGATGCGGTCGAGCGCTTCAGGGGCGCCCTCGATCAACAGGATGTCGCCCTCGCGCAGCACGACGTCGGGGAACGGCGTCACATGCAGTGCGCGCGAACGCAGGATAGAGGTTACCACCGCGCGGCTGCCGCCGAGCTTCAACAGGTCGGCCAGCGTCTTGCCGACGACGGTGGAGTCGGCGACCAGGCGGGCCTCGGTGACGTAGTTGTTGACGTCGAGCGCCTCGTGGATCGAGGCCGAGGCGCGGGTGCGGATCGGCAGGAGCCAGTAGAACAGCACCAGGAAGACGAGGCCGGCGACGGCAAGTGCTGCGCCGACAGGGGTGAAGTCGAACATCGAGAAGGCGTCGCCGGTCATGTCCTGGCGCACGCGCGACACGACGATGTTGGGCGAGGTGCCGACCAGCGTCATCAGCCCGCCGAGCAGCGAGCCGAAGGCCATCGGCATCAGGAAAACCGAGGGCGAGGTGTTGGAGCGGCGGGCGAACTGGAAGGCGATGGGGATCATGATCGCCAGCGCGCCGATGTTCTTCACGAAGGCGGACAGGATGGTGACGATGATCACCAAAAGCGCCAATTGCGCCCTGACGCTCGAGACGTCGGGGGCGAAGCGCTGGATGGCATATTCCATGATGCCCGAGCGCGCGACGCCGGCGCTGACCAGAAGTGCCGAGCCGACGATGATGACGATGTCGTCGCTGAAGCCGCTGAACGCTTCGGCCTGCGGCACGATGCCGATCGCAACCGCTGCGATGAGCGCGCCGCAGGCGACGAGATCGTAACGGAACCGGCCCCAGACGAATGCCGCCATCATCAGCGCTATGACGGCGAAGGACATCAACTGGTCGGTGGTCATGCGGCCGATGTCCCCCACATCAGTATAGAGCGCCCGGGCGCCTGGACATAGAGCGCCCGGGCGGGCACTTGCAAGACTTTCGTTCCACGCATCGCTGCGATGCGCTCAAGCAGTGGTCAACGCGACGGCGGCAACATCGTTGCCGGCATCGCCGCTAGCCGCAGCGACGCGTCGCGCGGAAAGATCAGGCCGGCTTCTGGTGCGAAACCCAGCGCTGCTCGCGGATCTGGTAGATCTGGCCCGTGCGGGTCAGCGCAGGGTCGACCATGCCAAGGATGTGGCGCGCCGTCTCAGACGGATGGGTGACGGTCGCCGGATCCTCGCCGGGCACGGCCAACGCCCGCATCGCGGTGCGGCTGGTGCCGGGGTCGAAGATGTTGACGCGCAAGGCGGTGTTTTTGGTCTCGTCGGCCCAGGAGCGGGCGAGCGCCTCGACGGCGGCCTTGGAGGCGGCATAGGGCGCCCAGAAGGCGCGCGCCGAATGGGCGGAGCCGGAGCTGACGATGACGGCGCGGCCGGCATCCGACTTGCGCAGCAGCGGATCGACCGAGCGGATCAGGCGCCAGGTGCCGGTGACGTTGACGGCCATGACCTTGTCGAAGACCTTGGCCTCGACATGGCCGATGGGGGCGATGACGCCGAGCACGGCGGCATTGGCGACCAGAATGTCGAGCTTGCCCCAGCGGTCGTTGATCGAGCTGCCGAGACGGTCGATGCCGGCCATGTCGGTGAGGTCGAGCGGCACCAGCGTCGCCTGGCCGCCTGATGCCTTGATCTCGTCGTCGAGCTCTTCCAGCCCGCCGACCGTACGCGCCACGGCAATCACATGGGCACCCGCCGCGGCAAGCTGCTTGGCCGTGTTGTAGCCGATGCCGCGCGATGCGCCGGTGACGAGCGCGATGCGGCCGGAGAGGTCGGGAGTGGTTGTCATCATGGCATCCAGTTCGATCTTGTCGGTCCGCAGCCTGATAGGACGATTTTGTCCCGAACAAAACCCCACGCGTCCGGAATGGATGCCGCAGGCGCCGGCGGCAGGCCTTATTTCTCGCAATCGCCCTATTTCCTGCCGACGATGTCGGGAATGCCGGCCGGTATCCGTCCTAGGGATGAAACATACCCTGGAGGAGGACATGATGGGCAGAAGCGTTGCAATCCTGGTGGCCAGACTGATCTTCGCCGGCGCCTTCGGCATGGCGGCCTTGTTCAAATTCGCCGGAATGACTGAAACCGCCGCCTACATCTCGGCCGCCGGCTTTCCTTTTGCCTTGCCATTGGCATGGCTGGCGGCCTTTTTCGAAATCGGGCTTGTGCTGGCCTTCCTCACCGGCGCGTTCTTTTCGGAGGCGGCCCTGCTGGCCGGCGCCTATGTCGTTTTCCTGGCCTTCGCCTTCCACGGTCCGTCGCACTGGCAGGGAAACCCAGCCGAATTCGGCTTCTTCGTCGATCACTTCACCTTCCTGGCCGGACTGCTTTACGCAGCCGTCCACGGCCCGGGCGAGCGGCTCGCGCTGCGGCAAGGCTTGATCTGGAAGGACAAGGCTGCTTCCGCGCATTGACGCGGAAGCATGCTGAAGGTGCCGCTGCTACAGCCCGCCGGTGGCCAGAAGCGACAGCGAGCGCACATTGTCGGCGCCTTCGAGGTCGAGCAGGCGGGTCGGGTACTGGCCGGAGAAGCAGGCATCGCAATATTGCGGCTGCTCGTCATTGCGGCTCGCCTCGCCGACGGCGCGGTAGAGACCGTTCATCGACAGGAAGCCGAGCGAGTCGACGCGGATGAACTCGGCCATTTCCTCGATCGTCATGCGCGAGGCGAGAAGCTTGGACTTTTCCGGCGTGTCGACGCCGTAGAAGCAGGAGGCGCGGGTCGGCGGCGAGGCGATGCGCATATGCACCTCCTTGGCACCGGCATCGCGGACCATCTGCACGATCTTCTGGCTGGTGGTGCCGCGGACGATGGAATCGTCGACCAGCACGATGCGCTTGCCTTCGATCATGCGGCGGTTGGCATTGTGCTTCAGCTTGACGCCCATGTGGCGGATGGAATCGCCCGGCGAGATGAAGGTGCGGCCGACATAGTGGTTGCGGATGATGCCGAGCTCGAAGGGGAGGCCGGCGGCTTGCGAGAAGCCGATGGCTGCCGGGGTACCCGAATCCGGCACCGGCACGACGATGTCGGCGTCGACGGGGCTTTCGAGCGCCAGCTCGGCGCCGATGCGCTTGCGCACGTCATAGACGTTGCGGCCCTCGACCGAAGAATCGGGACGGGCGAAATAGACATATTCGAAGATGCAGAAGCGCGGCTTCTGCGGCTCGAACGGGAAGATGCTCTCGATGCCCTTGGAGGTGACGATCACCATCTCGCCGGGCTTGAGGTCGCGCACGAAACGCGCGCCGATGATGTCGAGCGCGCAGGTCTCGGAGGCGAGGATCCAGGCGCCGTCGAGATCGCCGAGCACCAGCGGGCGGATGCCGAGCGGATCGCGGCAGCCGATCATCTTCTTCGACGACAGCGCGACCAGCGAAAACGCACCCTCGACCTGGCGCACCGCATCGATGAAGCGCGCATTGAGGTCGCGTTCCTTCGAGGTGGCGACGAGATGCAGGATGGTTTCGGTGTCGGAGGTCGACGAGAAGATCGAGCCCTGCTTCTGCAGCGCGCGCTGCACCGTCATCGCATTGGTCAGGTTGCCGTTATGCGCGACAGCGAAGCCGCCATCGGCGAGTTCGGCGAAGAAAGGCTGGATGTTGCGGACGCCGGCGCCGCCCGTCGTGGCGTAGCGGGTGTGGCCGATGGCGCGGTTGCCCTTGAGGCTGTCGATGACACGCTGCTTGGTGAAGGTGTCGCCGATCAGGCCGACATGGCGCTCGACGTGGAACTGGCTGCCGTCATAACTGACGATGCCGGCGGCCTCCTGGCCGCGATGCTGGAGCGCATGCAGCCCCAGCGTGACGATTGCCGCGGCGTCCTGTCGGCCAAAAATGCCGAACACACCGCATTCGTCGTGGAAATGATCATCGGCTTCCGCGGAAAGCACGTCAGCTGCGTCTGCCATCGGGGGCGGCCTCTTCTAGCAAAAACGCTATATAGTGCGATGAGGCGGCAAGGGCAACGCGCCATCCCGCCTCAGGCGCAATCAGTTGTTGGTCGGTGCCGGCTCGGCCGGCGCCTCGCCTTCGGCAGGCGCCTCGGCAGGCGGCGTGGTGGCGCCGGCTTCCGGTTCGCCGGTCTGCGAATTGAGCTTCTTGAGGATCGAATTCTCGGGATCCTCGGGCAGAAGGTTCTCGATCGAGGTGCCGATGCTCTCGAGCAGCGGCCGCGACTTCGCCTCCGCGACCCAGGCCGGAGCGTTGGGGCCGACCAGCCAGTTGAAGAACAAAAGGCCGACGGCAACGACCAGGATGCCGCGGGCGGCACCGTAGAGGAAGCCGAGCGTGCGATCGAGCGCGCCGATGCGGCTGTCGATGATGAAATCGGCGATCTTCATGGTGATGATGGTGACGACGATCAGCGCGATGATAAAGACGATGCCGGCGGCAGCCGCCATGGCGATCTTTTCGTTGTCGATATAGGGCTGAACGTAAGGCACGACCGGCTTGTAGAAGAAGAAGGCGGCAGCGGCGGCAGCGGCCCATGAGGCGACCGACAGCACCTCGCGGGAAAAACCGCGCACCATGGCGAGCATCGCCGAGACCAGGGTGAAGCCGACAAGAATTCCGTCAAGCAGCGTAATCGGCATCGTGTCCACTCACTCCATGGCGACGGTTTCAGTCCGTCTCTTCCGCGCGGCTTCGCCTTGAGCCGGCTATCCGCGCCACCAGATCCGCCAGTGCGGTCGGCTGGAACGAACCGGCTCCGATTCCACCTGCGAGCTCCCCACTGCCGGAGGGCAGCACGGCCCTTCCGAAGCCCAGCTTTTCGGCCTCTTTAAGGCGTTGCTGCGCATGCGCAACCGGCCTCACGGCGCCAGAAAGGCTGATTTCGCCGAAATAGACGCAATCAGCAGGCAGGGCAATACCGGTGAGCGATGAAACCAGTGCGGAAGCCACGGCCAGATCGGCCGCCGGCTCCGAGATGCGGTAGCCGCCGGCAACGTTGAGATAGACGTCGTGCTGACCGAAACGCACGCCGCAATGCGCCTCGAGCACGGCGAGGATCATCGACAGCCGCGACGAATCCCAGCCGACGACGGCACGGCGCGGCGTGCCCAGGCTGGAGGCGGCGACAAGCGCCTGGATCTCGACCAGCACCGGTCGCGTGCCTTCGATGGCGGCAAAGACCGCGGCTCCCGGCGCCTTGGAATGGCGTTCGCCGAGGAACAGCTCGGACGGGTTGGCGACCTCGCGCAGGCCCTTGTCGGACATTTCGAAGACGCCGATCTCGTCGGTCGGGCCGAAGCGGTTCTTGACCGTGCGCAGGATGCGGAAATGGTGGCCGCCTTCGCCCTCGAAATAGAGCACGCCGTCGACCATGTGCTCGACGACGCGGGGACCGGCGATCTGGCCTTCCTTGGTGACATGGCCGACGAGCACCACCGCCGCACCCGTCGACTTGGCGTAGCGGATCATCGCCTGGGACGCCGCCCGCACCTGGGTGACGGTACCAGGCGCCGAATCGGCGAGGTCGGTCCACAGGGTCTGGATCGAATCGATGATGACCAGGTCCGGCCGCTTGCCGTCGGCGATGGTGGCGAGGATGTCTTCGACATTGGTCTCGGCGGCGAGTTCGACCGGTGTCGAGGCGACGCCGAGGCGCTGGGCGCGCAGCCTGATCTGGGCAACCGCTTCTTCGCCCGAGACATAGACGACGCGGTGGCCGCGCGCGGCGAGCGCCGCCGCCGCCTGGGTCAACAGCGTCGACTTGCCGATGCCGGGATCGCCGCCGATCAAAAGCGCCGAGCCGCGCACGAAGCCGCCGCCGGTGGCGCGGTCGAGTTCGCCGATGCCCGAGACGATGCGCGGCGCATCCTCGATGTCGCCGTCGAGCGAGGTCAGCGTGACGGCGCGGCCTTTTCGCGCGCTCTTGAGCGAGCCCGGACCGCTGCCGATGCCGCCTGAAGTGCCTTCCTCGACCAGCGTGTTCCACTCGCCGCAGGAATCGCACTTGCCGGCCCAGCGCTGATGCGCGGCACCGCAGTTCTGGCAGATGAATTGAACGCGGGCTTTAGCCATGGAGGGGATGCCTTTCGGAAAAATGGAAAGGCAGAGTTCTATGTTGCCCCCCTCTGTCCTGCCGGACATCTCCCCCACAGGGGGGGAGATCAGCCGTCAGGCGCGACGGTGCCTCAATCTGCGGCGCTCCAAATTGGCGAGAGGCGAGCGGCCAGCCAATCTCCCCCCTTGTGGGGGAGATGTCCGGCAGGACAGAGGGGGGCGCTGCCCCGCCGCCATCACCAGAGAGAAGCTCCATGCGCTACTCTTCCCCGAACCTGTCGGGCAGATGATGCTCGGGCGCGAGGTCGAAGAAGCGGGTGAATTCGCCCTGGAAGCCGAGGCTGACGGTGCCGGTGGGGCCGTGACGCTGCTTGGCGACGATGACTTCGGCCTTGCCGCGCACGTCGTTCATGTTGGCTTCCCACTGCAGGTATTCGTCGGTGCCGGGCTTCGGCTCCTTGTTCTTGAGGTAATATTCCTCGCGGTAGACGAAGATCACCACGTCGGCGTCCTGCTCGATCGAGCCCGATTCACGCAGGTCGGAGAGCTGCGGGCGCTTGTCGTCGCGACTTTCGACCTGACGCGACAGCTGCGACAGCGCGATGATCGGAACGTTGAGCTCCTTGGCCAGCGCCTTGAGGCCGGTGGTGATCTCGGTGATTTCCTGGACGCGGTTCTGCGACGCCTTGGCCGACGAGCCCTGCATCAGCTGGATATAGTCGATGATGATCAGGTCGAGGCCGCGCTGGCGCTTGAGGCGGCGGGCGCGTGCCGCGAGCTGGGCGATTGAGATACCGCCGGTCGAGTCGATGAACAGCGGGATCTTCTGCAGCGTCTGGGTGCAGCTGACCAGCTTTTCGAAGTCGGCCTCGGTGAGATCGCCGCGGCGGATCTTGGAGGAGGGCACCTCGGCCTGCTCTGAAATAATACGGGTGGCGAGCTGCTCGGACGACATTTCGAGCGAGAAGAAGCCGACCACGCCGCCGTTTTCGGCCTTGAACGAACCGTCCGCCTGCTGTGCCGGCACATAGGCATGGGCGACGTTGAAGGCGATGTTGGTGACCAGCGAGGTCTTGCCCATGCCCGGGCGGCCGGCGAGCACGATCAAGTCGGAGGACTGCAGGCCGCCCATGCGGGCGTCGAGGTCGTGCAGGCCCGAGGCGACGCCGGAAAGATGGCCGTCGCGCATATACGCGGCGCTGGCCATGTCGATGGCCGTCTTGACCGCATCGGAGAAGCTTTCGAAGCCGCCGTCATAGCGGCCGGTTTCGGCGAGCTCGAACAGGCGCCGTTCGGCGTCCTCGATCTGCTCGGCCGGCGACATGTCGACAGGCGCGTCATAGGCGATGTTGACCATGTCCTCGCCGACGGTGATCAGCGCCCGGCGGGTGGCCAGGTCATAGACGGCGCGGCCATAGTCGGAGGCGTTGATGACGGTCACCGCGTTGGCGGCAAGGGCGACGAGATACTGCATGACCGTCATGTCGCCGACCTTCTCGTCGGCCGGCAGGAAGGTCTTCAGCGTCACCGGGTTCGCCATCTTGCCCATGCGGATGAGCTCGGCGGACACCTCGAAGATCTTGCGGTGCAGCGGCTCGTAGAAATGGGTCGCCTTGAGGAAGTCGGAGACGCGGTAGAAGGCGTCGTTGTTGACCAGTATCGCGCCGAGCAGGGCCTGTTCAGCCTCGATGTTGTTGGGGGCTTCCCGATAGAGCGGGGTCGCCTCCGCCACTTCGAATTTGCGTGCTGCCTCTGCCAATGTCGTCCCCGTCGCTGAACCAGATACTCCCGTAGCAGAGTCCGATATCGAAGTGCTGGCTCAATCTGCTTTAGCTGGGTTTCAAGGCCAGTTTGCCCAAGAATTCACAGGTCGGGCGAAACCATCCACAGGACATGAATCCTACCGCCGGAATCAATTTGACTGTTGCCGAATCCCGGCTCGCGTATTTCTCCAAAACCATCGAATCCTTAGGGCCGAACTGCACGCGGCACGGCATCGAACCACGGGAAAGATGCCTCCTGCGAGTCAGACTCCCCACGGCACAGCCGCCGGCAGCGGAAACCGGTCCGCGAATCGGCGCAATCGTAGCCGGAAATCGGAAGGAACAAAACAGGAATATTCCTCAAGCAGTTTTGTTTACCAAGAAGCTGCTCAGCATAATTCCAGGGTCGTTCGTATACATCGGCTGTTGATTTTATTCAGACATTCGCTGATCCTTGCCATCCCGAGGGCTTGTTCATCGCGATGCGGCACATGGCGAAGCATATGTCCGAGGGCTGTCAGGGGCCAATTCTGCGCTGCTGCGGCGCGGGCCTCGTCTGCTTGAGGAGGCAACATGCACGTTCTTCGCTCGGCACCGGCCCGACTGGTCTGGCTGGCTTCCACCGCCATGGTTGTGTTGGCCTCGACCGAGGCCGGTTTCGCCGCCTGCGACCTGACGCCGACGGCCGGCAACAGCGTCTATGTCTGCGACAGCGGCGCCAGCGCCGGGCTGACTGACACGGACGGCACCAATGCGCTGACGATGCCTGCTGGCGGCACCGGCACGATCAACGGCGACGTCGTCTTCGGCAATTTCCGCGATGTCGTCACCATCCATTCAGGGGTGATCAATGGCGCGGTCAACCAGAGCGGCGGTATCGACGACTTCGTCATGTCAGGCGGCGTGGTCGGATCGCTCAACCAGGGCAGTGCCCTCGATACGGCGACGATCAGCGGCGGCCACATCATCGGTGAATTCTTCGCCGGCGACTTCGTGACCATGACCGGCGGGCGCATCGGCAACGTCAATCTCGAGCAGGCCAACAACGAGATGCGGATGTCGGGCGGCAGCGTCGACACCTCGATTGTCGCGGTGCAAGGCAACGACCTGCTTGAGATCTCCGGAACCGCCGCTGTCGGCACGTTCATCAATCTCGGCAACGGCAACAACATTTTCCGCTGGCTCGGCGGCGGCAGCATCGGCGGCAATGTCACGATGGGCACCGGGCAGGACACGGCCTTGCTGCGCGGCCTGACGGAGGCCAGTTTTGCCGCCGGCCAGCTCATCGACGGTGGCTCCAGCGCCAGTATCGACACGCTGACCTTCGAGGGCACCGGTTCGACCTCGGTCGCCCGCTACGTCAACTGGGAGACCGTCAATCTGACGCAGGGCTCCCAATTCACGCTCGACGGCGATCTGGTGCTGGGCGATGGCCTGTCCAACACCGGCAGCCTGAGCATCGACGCGTCGAGCACGCTGCGCGCCGGGGCCGGCGTCAATGCCGCCGTTCGCGCCTTCACCGGAGGCAATGCGGTGATGCTGACCAATGCCGGCACCGTCGACCTGACCAATGGTGCGGCAAGTGCCACAGACAGCTTCACCGTCGTCGGCAACTACATCGGCGCCGGCGGTTACATCAGGCTCGACACCGTTGTTTCAGGTGACGGCGCGCCGTCCGACCGGCTGGTGATCGAGGGCGGCAACGCCAGCGGCTCGACCGGCATCATCATCGTCAATCTCGGCGGCACCGGCGAGCAGACCGATGCCGACGGCATCCTGGTCGTCGAAACGACCTCGGGCGGCACCACCGATGCCGGCGCCTTCACGCTGGCGAGCCCGGTGGCTTATGGCGCCTACGAATATCTGCTGTTCCGGGGCGATGCCGCGGGGCTGGGCGAGAACTGGTATCTGCGCTCCGAACTGGTCAACCCGGTTGACCCGAGCGAGCCCGGCATCCCGCTGATCCGGCCCGAGACGGCTGATTATTCCGTGATGCCGCCAATGGCCCGCGACGTCGCGCTGGCGACGCTCGGCACCTTCCACGAGCGCCGCGGCGAGCAGGGTTTCCTTGCCGGCGGCGATGATCTTTCGGTCGGATGGGGACGGGTGTTCGGCTCAAGCTCCAGCCAGGACTGGGCCGGCACGGTGTCGCCGTCGGCCGACAGCACGACGCTGGGCATCCAGGCCGGCCTCGATCTCTGGCGCGGCGAGACCGAAGCGGGCGCGCGTCACGCCGCCGGCCTGTTCCTCGGTTATGCCAGCCTCAACGCCGATATCCGCGGTGCGGTGCAGGGCCAGGCCGATCTGGCCGCCGGCAAGCTCGACCTCGATGCCTACAGCGTCGGCGGCTACTTTACCCATGTCGGTGCGGGCGGCTGGTATGTCGATGCCGTGCTGATGGGAAGCTGGCTCGGCGGCGATGCAGGCTCCGACCGCGCCATCGCCATCGATGCCGACGGCCGCGTGGTGACCGCCTCGCTGGAGGCGGGGGCGCCGATCGCTTTGACCGCAAGCTGGATGCTCGAGCCGCAGGCCCAGATCATCTGGCAGGATGTGTCCCTTGAAGACGCCGACGACACCTTGTCGGGCGTGCGCTTCGACGAGGGGCGCGGCGTCACCGGCCGCATCGGCGCGCGCCTCGAGGGCACGTTCGACACCGCCTCGGGCCAGCTCAAGCCCTATCTCAAGGCCAATCTCTGGCACGGCTTCGACGGCGAGGATGTCACCTATTTCGACAGCGACGCGATCCGGGTTGAAACCGGCGGCACCCGGCTCGAGCTCGGCGCCGGCATCAGCCATGCCTTCACCGACAAGGTGAGCGCCTTTGCGGTCGCCGATTACAGCTTCAATCTGGGCGGCGAGCGCAGCCGCAGCTTCGAAGGCAATATCGGCCTGCAGGTCAAATGGTGACGAGGCCGCGCGGTTTGGCCGGAGGTCAGCTAGGCGCCGCGCGGCGCAAGCAGGATGACCGAGGCGCCGAGGATGCAGATGGCGGCGCCGATCATGTCCCAGCGGTCGGGGCGGATGCCTTCGGCGAGCCAAAGCCAGGCCAGCGACGCTGCGATGTAGATGCCGCCATAAGCGGCGTAAGTGCGGCCGGCGGCGTCGGCATCGACCAGGGCCAGCAGCCAGCCGAAGGCGATGAGCGCGGCGACGCCGGGGATCAGCCACAGCGCCGACTTGTCGAGCCGCCACCAGGCCCAGAAGGAAAAGCAGCCGGCGATCTCGGCAAGGGCTGCCAGGACGTAGATGGCATAGGTCATCGAGGAAACCCTGGGGTCATGAAAAAAGCCCGGCTCATGGCGAGACGGGCTTTTTCCTATGGCAGACGCATGAGGCGCAAGGGCCAGGCGTGGTTGCCATGCTATTCCTTGTCGGCAACCTTCCTGCGGCGGCCGATCTTTCCAGCTTCAGCCTGGGCGGCTCCGGCCTTGGCGGCAGGTTGAGCCTTGGCTGCAGGCTGGGCGGCAGGTTTGTCCTCGGCGGCGAGCTTCGCCTGCCGGTGCCCCATCTCGTGCATGGCCAGCGCCTTTTCGCATTTGCCGATATAGTCGCGGGTCAGCGGCAGCGTGTCGTTGCGGTGGCTGAGCTGGATCTGGAACACCATCAGGTCCTGCCAGCGGAAGGCAGCCTCGGACGCCGCGAGATAGAACTCCCACATCCGGCAGAAGCGCTCGTCATAGATCGCCTTGGCCTTGTCTCGGTTGGCCTGGAAACGCAGGCTCCAGTGCCGCAGCGTCTCGGCATAATGCAGCCTGAGAATCTCGACGTCGGTGACCATCAGGCCGGCCTTTTCGATTGCCGGCAGCACTTCCGACAGCGCCGGAATGTAGCCGCCGGGGAAGATGTGCTTGCGGATGAAGGCGCTTGTCGAGGCCGGCGGGCCGGCGCGGCCGATCGAATGCAGCACCATGACGCCGTCTGGTTTCAGCCGCTTGGCGACATTGTCGAAGAAGGTGCGGTAGTGGTTGACGCCGACATGCTCGAACATGCCGACCGAGACGATGCGGTCGAAACGCTCGACGAGGTCGCGGTAGTCCCTGATTTCGAAATGGACCCGGTTTTCGAGGCCCTCGGCCTGGGCGCGTTCGGTGGCGACCGCATGCTGCTCGGTTGACAAGGTCACGCCGAGCACCTGCGCCTCGAAGGTGCGGGCGAGGTAGAGCCCGAGCCCGCCCCAGCCGGAACCGATGTCGAGCACGGACTGGCCCGGCCTCAGCCGCATCTTGGCTGCGATATGCGCCTTCTTGGCGATCTGGGCTTCTTCCAGCGTCATGTCGGGATCGGCGAAATAGGCGCAGGAATATTGCATGTCGGTGTCGAGGAAGAGCCGGTAGAGATCGCCCGACAGGTCGTAGTGGCGCTGGACGTTGCGCTTGGCGCGGGCTGTGGTGTTGACCTGCTGGAAGCGGCGGAAGGCGAGCCGGAGATTGTCCAGCGCCTTGGTCCAGGCAGTGTCGATGCTGCCATTGCCGAGGTTCTGGAATACCACCCGCATCAGCCCGAGCACGTCGCCGCCGACGATGTCGACATCGCCGTCCATATAGGCCTCGGGCAAAGCCAGCATCGGGTCGAGCGTGATGGCGTTTTCGGCACGCCGCGTCTTGATCAGGAGGTGGACAGGGTCGCCCGTATCATCGCCGAAACGGTGCGATCGTCCGTTGGGGCCGGTGACTGTCAGATTGCCGGTACGCACAAGCTTCCCGACGATGCGTTGCAACAGCATATTCATGGCGTGCTCGCGAAAAGGTCAGTCGTGTAGTCCTTTCCTCAAAATAGGAGCGACGCTGCCAAGTTCCACGCCTGGCACAAAAAAAGCCCGGATGTTGCCATCCGGGCTTGGTCCAGAAAACTGGCCGGAAGACCGGCCGGTAAACTTGGATCGGGACAGAAGGCTGGATCAGCCCTCGTCGCCTTCGCCGTCCTCGTTCGGATCAAAGAAGCTGTCCGGACGGGCGTTTTCGTTGATGTCGTCGCCATAGATGGCTTCGGCGGTGGTCAGCGTCTCGCCCTTCGACTGACGCTCGGCTTCATCGGCCGTGCGTGCGATGTTCAGCGTGATGGTGACTTCGACTTCGGCGTGCAGCGCGATGGCGACATTGGTCAGGCCGATGGTCTTGATCGGCTGGTTGAGCTCGACCTGGTTGCGGGCAACCGTGAAGCCTTCGGCGATCAGCAGATCGGCGATGTCGCGGGTCGAGACCGAACCGTAGAGCTGGCCGGTTTCACCAGCCGAACGCACGATGATGAACGATTTGCCGTCGAGCTTGTCGGCGACCTGCTGGGCTTCCGACTTGCGCTCGAGGTTGCGGGCTTCGAGCTGGGCGCGCTGGCCTTCGAACTTCTTCTTGTTAGCTTCGTTGGCACGGAGCGCCTTGCCCTTGGGCAGCAGGAAGTTACGGGCAAAGCCGTCCTTGACCTTGACGGTGTCGCCCATCTGGCCGAGGCGGGAAATGCGTTCGAGGAGAATGACGTCCATTGTCCTTGTCCTTTCGTTGGCTGCAAAGGCAGCGGAAAAATTCAACGGGCAAGGAAGCAATGAGGGCGTTGCCGCCGGTTTCGCTGTCCTGCCTGTCGCGGCAGTTAGGATTTCCCTTAGAAATCCAACCCGGGATTTGAAGGTTCACCCGACCGCGCCCGTCGCGGCAGGGAATGGTCCGGCCCGGGGCGAATGCCGCCGGGCCGGAACCGATATCACTTCACCACGTAGGGCAGCAGGCCGAGGAAGCGGGCGCGCTTGATCGCCTGGGCGAGTTCACGCTGCTTCTTCTGGCTGACGGCGGTGATGCGCGAAGGAACGATCTTGCCGCGCTCGGAAATGTAGCGCTGCAGCAGACGCACGTCCTTGTAGTCGATCTTCGGAGCGTTGGCGCCGGAGAACGGGCAAGTCTTGCGACGACGGTGGAAAGGACGACGGGTCGGGATCTGGTTGATGTCGACCATTATTCTGCACCCCCTTCAACACCTTCGCGCGGACGGCGCGGGCCACGATCGCCACCGCCATCGCGGTCGCCGAAGCTGCGCGGACCACGGTCGCCGCGATCGCCGAAGCTGCGCTGCGGACGGTCGCCGAAGCCACCGCGTTCGCCACGCTCGGAGCGCTCTTCGCGCTTCTGCATCATGGCGGAGACGCCTTCTTCATGCGCCTCGACCTTGACGGTCATGAAGCGCAGGACGTCTTCGGACAGGCCCTGCTGACGCTCGACTTCCTTGACGGCAGCCGACGGCGCGGTGATGTCCATCAGCGTGTAATACGCCTTGCGGTTCTTGTTGATGCGGTAGGTGAGGGACTTCAGTCCCCAGTTCTCGACCCGGCCAACCGATCCGCCAGCTGCAGTGATGATGCCCTTGTAGTGTTCGACAAGTGCATCGACCTGCTGCTGCGAGAGGTCCTGGCGGGCAAGAAACACATGTTCATAAAGAGCCATAGTTTTTGCCTTTCTTCGTTTCCATCTTCCGGTCCCGGCGGCTAGAGCCTCTGCGACTTCCCTGATCCTTCGAGGGCCATTGGCCACCTCGGGAGAAGAAAGGTGCACGACGAGACGGTCGAGAGCGGAGACACGGGAGGCGGAAGCGTTTTCGCTTCACACGGCGGCTTTCAAGAAAACCTCCGGCCCTCCGTTCAGCCCCCAGCTGGGACCGGCAGATGGCGCGCGTCTACATGCTAAGTCGGGCCAAGGCAAGGGGAAGGGCCGAGATTCCCTGAGAAATCGGGCTTTTTCGCCCGATTTCGATGTTCCGCCGAAGGCTTCCAGGGTGATAAGTCGGGCTTTTGCGCCCGATTTCGATGCTCAGCCGAAGGCTTCGTCCCGAAGGAACAGCGGCGAACGGGTGCGGTTGGCGACGACCTTGTCGACGGTCTCGGGGAAGAAGCCCTTGGCGCCGCGGCGCTTGCCGAACATCATGTCATATTGCAGCCAGCGGAAATCGCGGATCGCCGGGTCGAGTTCCTTCTGGCGCGACCAGTCGAACACAGACTCGCCCTGGCGCGGCAACAGCATGTTGCGGTCGACGACGCGGTAGCGGTCATGCAGGTCGCCGAGGAAGCCGGTGTAATAGGGGTGGCTGATGCCGGCGGTCTCGAGCACATGCAGCGGCAGGAAGGCCGGGCTGATCGAGCCGATGTCGCGCGCGGTTCCGGTGCGGTTCGACCACACCACCAGAGGCGTCTCGTGCTGCACCAGCATCTCGTCGATCGGCGCCCTGCGCTTGGCGACCGGCTCTTTCATGAAACCGGTCTCGACATAGACGGGGCCGAGCGGCGGCAGGTGGTCGCCGAAGAAGGCAATGACGGTCGGGCGCTCGCGCTTGCTGGCCCAGTCCATCAGCCGCTTCAGGCCACGGTCGGCGTCGGAGGCGCCCTCGGCATAGGTCAGGATCGAATCGCGCGTCCACTGCGACGTCGGCGCGTCGACCTTGTGGCTGGTGTCGCTGTAGCGGTTCGGCTCATAGGGGCCGTGGCTCTGCAGCGAGACCGCGAACATGAAGAAGGGATGGTCGGTGGCGTCGGCCTCGCGGATGATCTCTTCGGTCAGTGCCGCGTCCGAGACCAGCGGGCCGCGCTTGGCGAGCAGCGGCAGGTTCTCTTCCGACATGAACTTGTCGAAGCCGAAGGCCTTGTAGACCGGCGCGCGGTTCCAGAACCAGCCGCCGAAGGGATGGATGGCCTTGGTGTCGTAGCCTTCGCTCTTGAAGAAGGTGGCGAGCGACGGCACCGGCGCGCGGACATATTGCTGGTAGGGGATCGAGCCGGCCGGCAGGAAGGCATTGGAGAAGCCGGTCAGCGCCTCGAACTCGACATTGGCGGTCATGCCGCCGAATTCGGGCGAAAAGACGTGGCCGGACTGCGACGCGCGCACGTTCGGGATCGGGTCGGGCGTGATCGAGACGCCGGGCAGGCGTGACGGATCCCAGAAAGATTCGCTCATCACGATGATGACGTCGGGCTTTTCCTCGGGCAGCACGGCAGCGGCCTGTTCGGGGGCCGCGATGGCGTCGATGGCCTTGTCGGAATAGCCCTGCGGCGCCTTGACCTTGGCCATCGGCACGTTGAGCGCAAAGGCGATGGCAAAGCCGTTGGAGGCGTAATTTTCCTTCTGGTCCCACATCATCGGGATGATCTGCAGGCGGTCGCGCGTCCACGAGAAGGTGGCGTAGTCCATGATCGAGACGAAGAAGGCCAGCGCCGGAAGGGCGATCGCCAGGCGCGACATGCGCGCCCAGAACGACAGCGCCGGCATGCGGCGGCGCCAGTAGCGCCAGGCGAGCACCAGCATGGTGATGCCGGCGACAAGGCCGACCGCGATGCCGATGCCGGCAAGCGGCCGCTCGCGCACGAGCAGCGGCATCAGTTCGACGATCTGCCTGACATAGAGGAAATCGGTCGGGTAGAGCGGGTCGCCGAGATAGAGCGACTTCTGGTGGCCGACAAAGGCAAGCATCAGCGCCACGGGTGCCACGACCAGCAGGCCGTTATAGGGCCGGCCGAGCAGGGCGTCGAAACCGATGATCAAAAGCGCAAACAGCGCCACAGTCGTCCAACTCGGCTTGAACGGCTGCTGGAAGAAATTGAGCGTGTCGGTGAAGGAGCCGCGCGCGACGAATTCGATGGCGAAGACGAGCACGGCCGAGACGGCGAGCGTGATCATCACCGAGCGCAGAACGCCCAGTGCATAGGCACGCCGGCTGAGTGCTTCAGCCTCGTTTTCCTCTTGATGTGCGACAGATTTGCCCGTCGCGAACAGCTTTGCCAACTCAATTTCCTCGAACGCTGGACGGCGGCGTCACGCAACCGTCACGAAACTGTCATCGAAAACCTAGCGCATATGGCAAAATTGAGAAGGATGGGGCAAACAAAACGTTTTTCGCATTAATTCTCTGTGATTATTTGCCCCAAAGGGGTGCCAAAGCCCTCAAGGCTTGACTTGACGGTATCCATTGCGCCAGAGGCACAACGATATGGCGCGCGGCTTGTTCCCCAACGTGCAACGGCGCGCCGACGTGATAAGTCTGCGCATCATGCCCCGAAACAACCGATTCCGGTTCGGGCCGATGCGGCAAGTAGCCAGGAGATCGACATGGCCGTTGCATTCACTTTTCCGGGGCAGGGCAGCCAGGCCGTCGGCATGGGCAAGGAACTGGCCGATGCCTTTCCGGAGGCGCGCCGCGTCTTCGAGGAAGTCGACGACGCGCTCGGTGAAAAGCTGTCGAAGCTGATCTGGGAAGGGCCGGAGGAGACGCTGACCCTGACCGCCAACGCCCAGCCGGCGCTGATGGCGGTGTCGATGGCGGCGTTCCGGGCGCTGGAAGCCCGCGGCCTGTCGCTCAGGGACAAGGTGTCCTACGTCGCCGGCCACTCGCTCGGCGAATATTCGGCCCTTGCTGCCGCCGGTTTCGTCTCGGTCGCCGACGCAGCCCGCCTGCTGCGCATCCGCGGCAACGCCATGCAGGCGGCGGTGCCGGCTGGCCAGGGCGCGATGGCTGCGATCATCGGCCTCGAACAGGGCGACGTCGACGCCGCCTGTGCCGAGGCAGCGCAGGGTTCGGTCTGCCAGATCGCCAATGACAATGGCGGCGGCCAGCTGGTCATTTCGGGCGAGAAGGCGGCGGTCGAGCGCGCCGCGGCCCTTTGCACCGCCAAGGGCGCCAAGCGCGCGCTGATGCTGCAGGTCTCCGCCCCCTTCCATTCGGCGCTGATGGCACCCGCTGCCGAGAAGATGCGCGAGGCGCTGGCCGGGGTGCAGAAGAATGTGCCGGTCGTTCCGGTCGTCGCCAATGTCACCGTCCAGCCGATCACCGATCCGGAAGAGATCGCCGCCCGCCTCGTCGAACAGGTCACCGGTCGCGTCCGCTGGGCCGAGACCGTCGAGTGGTTCGGCAACAACGGCGTCACCACGCTTTATGAAGTGGGCGCCGGCAAGGTGCTGTCGGGCCTCGCCCGCCGCATCAACAAGGAGATCGCGACGTCAGCCGTCAACACGCCGGCCGATGTCGAGGCGGCGATTGCCGCGCTCGCCTGAACGATTCAAACGACCCCACCCGTGTGAAGGGTGCGCTCTTCAAGGAAGGTAGCAACATGCTCGATCTGACCGGCCGCAAGGCACTCGTCACCGGTGCATCCGGCGGCATCGGCGAAGAAATCGCCCGCATCCTGCACAGCCAGGGCGCCATCGTCGGCCTGCACGGCACCCGCATCGAAAAGCTCGAGGCGCTCGCCGGCGAACTCGGCGACCGGGTCAAGCTGTTCCCGGCCAATCTCGCCGACCGCGACGAGGTCAAGGCGCTGGGCCAGAAGGCCGAGGCCGAGCTCGAAGGCGTCGACATCCTGGTCAACAATGCCGGCATCACCAAGGACGGCCTGTTCGTGCGCATGTCGGACGCCGACTGGGACCAGGTCATCGAGATCAACCTGACGGCGATGTTCCGCCTGACGCGCGAGCTGACGCATCCGATGATGCGCCGCCGCCATGGCCGCATCATCAACATCACCTCGGTCGTCGGCGTCACCGGCAATCCGGGCCAGACCAACTACTGCGCCTCCAAGGCCGGCATGATCGGCTTCTCCAAGTCGCTGGCCCAGGAGATCGCCACCCGCAACATCACCGTCAACTGCGTCGCCCCGGGCTTCATCGAATCGGCGATGACCGAGAAGCTCAACGACAAGCAGAAAGAGGCGATCATGGCGGCGATCCCGGCAAAGCGCATGGGCACCGGTAAGGAAGTTGCCTCGGCGGTCGCCTATCTCGCCTCCGACGAGGCGGCCTATGTCACCGGCCAGACGATCCACGTCAATGGCGGCATGGCAATGATTTGATTTGGGATCTGATTGGGATCTGATTGGCCGATTGGCCGGGATAACCGGCCCTTTTGCCTTGGACGCGGTGAATTTTTCGTGTATTGCCGCGCTCCATCAGGTGGCCAGGACGAAACCCGACCGCCGCCCGAGCGCTTGGGAAAGCGTAGATTACAGCTTGATTAGCGGCAATCCGCCCGCTAACGAAGACCTAACAACACCAGACTGAGGATGCCCACATGAGTGACACCGCAGAGCGCGTCAAGAAGATCGTCATCGAACATCTTGGCGTCGACGCCGACAAGGTGACGGAAGCTGCGAGCTTCATCGACGATCTGGGCGCGGACAGCCTCGACACGGTCGAGCTCGTCATGGCTTTCGAAGAAGAATTCGGCGTCGAGATCCCCGATGACGCGGCCGAGACCATCCTCACCGTTGGCGACGCCGTGAAGTACATCGACAAGGCTTCGGCCTGAGCGATCGCGAATTGTCAGGGATGCCTGCGATGAGGCGTGTGGTCGTCACAGGCCTTGGCCTGCTTTCACCGTTCGGCATGGGCTACGAGCACGGCTGGAAAGAGCTCCTTTCCGGCCGCAGCGCAGCCCGTCGGATCACGGAGTTCGAGGTCGACGACCTCGCCTGCAAGATCGCCAATGTCATCCCTCGCGGCGACGGCTCCAACAACAGCTTCAATCCCGAAGCGGTCCTTGAACCCAAGGAACTGCGCAAGATCGGCGACTTCATCCTGTACGGGATCGCGGCCGCCGACGAGGCATTGAAGGATTCGGGTTGGACGCCAAAGACGCCGGACGAACAGAATTCGACCGGCGTCATGATCGGCTCGGGCATCGGCGGCATTGACGGCATCGCCGAAAACGCCCTGATCCTCAAGGAGCGCGGCCCGCGCCGCATCAGCCCCTTCTTCATTCCGGGCCAGATCATCAATCTGGTCTCCGGCCAGGTGTCGATCCGGCACGGGCTCAAGGGCCCGAACCATGCCGTGGTCACCGCCTGCTCGACCGGCGCGCACGCCATTGGCGATGCCGCCCGCCTGATCATGTTCGGCGATGCCGACGTGATGGTGGCCGGTGGCGCCGAAGCGCCGGTGACACGCCTGTCGCTGGCCGGCTTTGCCGCCTGCAAGGCGCTCTCCACCGATCGCAACGACGATCCCGAAAAGGCTTCGCGCCCCTATGACCGCGACCGTGACGGCTTCGTCATGGGCGAGGGGGCCGGTGTCGTCGTGCTCGAAGAGCTCGAACATGCCAAGGCGCGCGGCGCGAAGATCTACGCCGAAGTGGTCGGCTACGGCCTGACCGGCGATGCCCATCACATCACGGCACCCGCCGAGGATGGCGACGGCGCCTTCCGCTGCATGAGTGCCGCCCTCAAGCGCGCCAATCTGACGCCGGCCGACATCGACTACATCAACGCCCATGGCACCTCGACCATGGCCGATACCATCGAACTCGGCGCCGTCGAGCGTCTCGTCGGCAACGCCGCCTCCAAGGTGTCGATGTCGTCGACCAAATCGTCGATCGGCCACCTCTTGGGTGCTGCCGGTGCGGCCGAAGCGATCTTCTCGATCCTTGCCATCCGCGACAACATCGTGCCGGCGACGATCAATCTCGACAATCCGGAGCGCGAGACGGCCATCGATCTGGTGCCGAACACGCCGCGCAAGCGGCAGGTCGACGTCGCCCTGTCGAACTCCTTCGGCTTCGGCGGCACCAACGCCTCGCTGGTGTTCCAGCGCTTCAACGGCTGATAGGTTGTGGGAAGGGGCCCGTTCAGGGCCCTTTGCCGTGATTTTTGCCACATTCAAGCCTAGTCTCCCGGCGGGGATTCGACGCAAAGGCGAGGCAAGATGAGCATCAATACGCCAGGGCAGGGAGAGGGCGCACCACGCGCCGCACCGGCCAATCCGATATCGGCCAATCCGATCGTTCCAAAGACCGCGCAGGAAGCGCTGCGGCCGGAAGCCGGCACGCCGCCGCCCTCCAAGCGTTCGCGCGCCTCGCGCAACCAGGTCGTCGTGTTCCTGAATTTCATGATGTCGACGGCGGTGCTGGTGATCCTCGCCGGCGGTGCCGCCCTCTATTTCGGCAAGCAGGAATTTGGCGGCGCGGGCCCTTCGACGGTGCCGGCGACCTTCCTGGTCAAGCCCTCGACAGGCGTCGCCGACATCGCCGACCAGCTCGAGCGGCGCGGCCTGATCAGCGACGCCCGCATCTTCCGCATTGGCGTGCGCGCCTATGGCAATGATGGCTCGCTCAAGGCAGGCGAATACGAGATCCAAGCCGGCGCCTCGATGCACGACATCATGGAACTGCTGAAAAGCGGCAAGTCGGTACAGTATTCGCTGACGATTCCAGAGGGCCTGACCGTCGAGCAGGCGTGGAAACGCATTGCCGAGCAGGAAGCGCTGAGCGGCGACATGCCGACCGAGATGCCGGCCGAAGGCACGCTTGCCGCCGACACGCAGCGCTTCACCCGCGGCCTGACGCGCCAGCAGATCGTCAACAAGATGCTGGCTGACCAGAAGGAACTGGTCGAGACAATCTGGGCCCGGCGCTCGCCCGATTTGCCGCTCGCCGACATCAACGAGTTCGTGACTTTGGCCTCGATCGTCGAGAAGGAAACGGCGCGCGGCGACGAGCGCTCGCGGGTTGCGGCGGTGTTCATCAACCGCCTCAACAAGGGCATGCGGCTGCAGTCCGATCCGACGATCATCTACGGCATCTTCGGCGGCAAGGGGAAACCGGCCGACCGGCCGATCTATCGCTCCGACATCGACAAGCCGACGCCCTACAACACCTACACCATCAAGGGCCTGCCGCCGACGCCGATCGCCAATCCGGGCAAGGCCTCGCTGGAGGCGGTGGCCAATCCTTCGAAGACCAAGGATCTCTATTTCGTCGCCGACGGTTCGGGCGGCCACGTCTTTGCCGAGACGCTGGACGAACACAACGAAAACGTCGCCCGCTGGCGCGCCTTCCAGCGCAAGGTCGTCGAGGACGAGAAGGCGGCTGACGAGGCCGATCCGGCCAAGAAGGACGCCGCCACCACCAACGCCGTCAAGAAGTAGGAACAGGCCTGCATTGCCCCGCCTGGGGCGCGCGCAGGGCACGCTGCAGGAAGACAGGACGCGCTGCCCGGATGAACCTCTTGAGATGAACCTGCCCAGATGACCCTACCCAAATGACTCTACAAAGCATGACAGGCTTCGCCCGCGTGGCCGCCGAGCACCAGGGAACGGCGATCGCCTGGGAGGTGAAGTCGGTCAACGGCAAGAGCGTCGACGTGCGCCTGCGCCTGCCGCAGGGCTTCGAGCGGCTCGAACCGGCGGTCAGGCAGGCGATCCAGAAGCGCTTTTCGCGCGGCAATGTGCAGGCGACCTTGACCGTCAGCCGCACGGCCGGCGCTATGGTGCAGCCGGTCATCAACGAAAATTTCCTGCGCGACGTGGCCGAGCTTGCCACCCGCCTGGTCCAGCAATATGGCGCGGCCCCCGCCAGCGCCGACGGATTGCTTGCCCTGCGCGGCGTGTTCGACATGCCCGAGGCCGTCGAGACGGAAGAGCAGCGGGCGGCGATCGACGCGGTGATCATGGATGGCCTGGAAAAGGGCCTCGCCGGTCTCGTCGAGGCGCGCAAGGCCGAGGGCGAGGCGCTGCGCGCGCTTTTGTCGGACCACATCGCAACCATCGAGACGCTGACGGTGCAGGCCGAAGCGGATCCGTCGCGCGAGCCGGCGCAGATCCGCCAGCGCCTGGCCGAACAGGTGCGGCTGCTGCTCGAGGCGTCCCCCGCGCTCGACGAGACGCGGCTCAACATGGAAGCGGCGTTCCTCGCCACCAAGGCCGACATCCGCGAGGAGATCGACCGGCTGAAGACCCATGTCGCCTCCGCACGCATCCTGCTTGCCGGCGGCGGCGCCATCGGCCGCAAGCTCGATTTTCTGGCGCAGGAATTCAACCGCGAATCGAATACGCTGTGTTCGAAGTCGAATGCCGCCGCAGTGACCGCCATCGGGCTGGAACTGAAGGCCGTGGTCGATCAGTTCCGCGAGCAAGTTCAGAATCTGGAGTAGCGCATGAGCGCCGAGACCCCATCCATCGTCATCAAGCGGCGCGGCTTGATGCTGGTCCTGTCGTCGCCGTCGGGCGCCGGCAAGTCGACAATCTCGCGCAACCTGATCGAGACCGATCCCGAACTGAAGCTGTCGGTCAGCGTCACCACCCGGCCGCGCCGCGGCAGCGAGATCGACGGCGCCCACTATCATTTCACCTCGAAGCGCGAGTTCGAGCTGTTGCGCGACAATGACGCGCTGCTCGAATGGGCCGAGGTCCACGGCAATTTCTACGCCACCCCGCGCGAGCCGGTCGAGCTTGCCATGTCGCAGGGCCGCGACATGCTGTTCGACATCGACTGGCAGGGCGCCAAGCAGCTCAAGGAAAAGATGCGCGGCGACATCGTCTCGATCTTCATCCTGCCGCCGTCGATGGGCGAGCTGAAGGCCCGCCTCAAGCGCCGCGCCGAGGACCAGGACGCGGTGATCGAGACGCGGCTGAAGAACGCCCGCGACGAGATCGAGCACTGGGGCGAATACGACTATGTCGTGATCAACGAAGACCTCAACCGCGCCTTCGCCGAAGTCCGCGCCATCGTCGCCGCGGAACGCCTGCGCCGCGACCGCCGGCCCGGCCTGTTCGATTTCGTGTCGAAACTGCTCGACGAAAAGCTCTGAGGTTTTCTTACCCTCTCTCTGTGGGGAGGGTCGACGCGTAGCGTCGGGGTGGGGGCGGTAAGGATCGCACTCAACTGGAACGTTTCCGCTTTTCTTCGAATCGCGGAAACACCCTAAGGCCCCCCACCCGTCGGCTTCGCCGACGCCCTCCCCACAAGGGCACTTGTATACTTGACAACTACGATGGCTAATGCCGCTTCCGTCTAGGGACAGCATAGTGAAGCTTTAGACCTGACTCGACCTGTTTCCTCAATTGATCAGCTGCCTGCGTTCCCGGTGTCGCCTGAGACAATGTTATTAGACTCGATCCGGCACTCCTCACATAATAGCGAGGAATGCCGAACGGCAGTCTGTAGAGAAGACTGGAGAACCACGAATTTGAAAAGGCGAACGCAGTAAGGCTTGTTCCACAGGTCTCATAAGCGCGTTTTCGATCCGCAAGCCATTCTGGGGTTGGCGCCGGCACATCAGGGTCCGGGTCGAATCGATCCTCGTACCGAACCAATACTTCGGCCGCTTGCCCACGCAGATTGAAGAAAGAAGACAGTGGCTGGAGAAAGAACCACGTCACGGACCATGCGATGAAGCCGCCCAAGAGGCCATATAGGAAGCTTACCATGGCTGTGCGTTATCGTGTTGGCGCCGGCGGGCGGCGCGGCTCCGGTGGCGTCTTTGCCAGTCGCTTCATAAGTTCGTCCGCCGCCGATTCTTCGCCATCCGCTTCAAGCTCACGCGCCTTCTTGATGAAGGCAGCGGACTGCTTCTTGTCGTCGCGCTTAGTGCCCATTCGACTGATCTCCCAGCCTTAGTTGGCGATACTTCGACGGCAGCAAAATCGTATTCCGCGCTCGCCTGACGTTGAGGCCAAGGTTCGAAAGCACCCCGGAATACTTGTCGACTCTGGCAAAACGACCGTTCGTGCTGAGAAATTCGCCGCACCTGCGATCAAGCGCCGACGCCACATGGATACTATCAGCTCCCCTCAGTGCAACGTTCCGAACCCATCTTAGATCACGCGCGTCTTGGGCAATGAACGGCGTTACCTCAACGAGGCGGACATATTGGCCGGACATGAGCAGAGCCGAAAACCTTGCCTTGACGGCTTCGGTAACATCTTCATCGCCGACGTGCTGGCATTCCGCGATTGTGATCGTCGAGGTATATATCTCGACCTCCCTATCGCGGTTTGCCTCAAGCAATCGCTTCAGATGCCAAACATCATGCTCACGGTCGGACTCGATCTGTGCCCCGACTTCGGTTTTCACCATGTCGATGAAGCAACAAGCGTCCACATAGACACGCGGAAGATCGGCCATTTATTGGTGTTCGCTATCAAAATCGACATATTTGAAATCTGCCGCGCTGCCGAAAAACCGTTCAAATTCAGCGCTCGACAGCGTGGGCATCTTGGCAATTCGCTCCATTCGCATTTCGGAGGCGGCTCGGCTAACGCGATCGTATAGCATATTTCCGGAAGCCATAATCATAGTATTGCGCTCGCGAAGCGCGTCGGCAACTTCCGAATAGAGCGCGTTCGGATAGAATACTTTGACCAATCCCTCAGTGGCGAGTTCGCGCAATTGAAAAAACGGCTCTTTCGCCTCTTTATGCAGGGTATGTATGATGCCTTGGACGGTGCCGTGAGAAGGTATCGGCGCCTCCATCTGCTTCCTGATCGCTACAGTTTTCCCGTAAGTTATCAGGCGCCATTTCGGCGAACCGCCTAGTGCGGGATAGATCCCCATCCCAATAGTTTCATCGGGGTCTATTAAGGCGCCAATCTTGGAGTACTCAAGCGCAGTGGCTTCGGAGACCGCCGAGTTCAGGCCTTCATTTTCCGGGTCATAGTCGGCAAGCAGTTCAGCGCCTCGAACAAATACCTGGGCCGCTCCATTTTGCATGGAACCTTGGAACTCAGCGTCATATTCGACGGAACCATTGTTGAAGTTGACCGCCAACCATTCGCCCGGTTTCACATCGATGCCGGCATCGGCCGCGAGAGACCGCAAGAACTTTTCGGCCTGCTCGGAAATGCGCCCAAGCTTCGCCAGAGGCGCGCCGTGCCGCCCTTTGTTGATCAAGAAGCGAATTCTGAGGCGGGCCATGACTGCAAGAATATCCTCTTCCGAAGATTTGCCAGCTACGCCAGCGATGAGTCCCGGTACATAAGCCGCATTCCAACAATACCACGCATCGCCAGTGCAGCGCGAGCCTCATCCTCTATGCCCAGCGCGGAGCGATTGCTATACCGGAAATCAAACTTCGCTAGATAGCGGTGCAAATGCTGCTCGCTCATGTGGTGGAACGTGCCAATGATGCCGCGCTTCAGGATACTGAAATAGCCCTCCACGGCATTCGAATGGGCATTGCCGCGCACGTACTCATCCTCGCCATGGTCAACCGTATCATGGCTGGAAAATTCACGGCCTACATGGAGGTAACCGCCAGCGGTATCGGTCATAAGTGCGGATTTGCAATCAACGTTATTCAAGACCGTCCGCAGCGTTTTGCCGGTGACGTCGGCAATATGGCTGGACCGGGCAGCGCCGCCATGCTCAACCAGAGTGTGAGCGATCTGCTTCCCAAGGCCACCGATAGCGCGCGGGTCACGCTTACGGGTGTGCTTATTCTTCTCTTTGCCGCCCACGTAAGTGGTGTCTGCTTCAACATCCTTGTCTTCGCCGCCAAGCATCGGAAGAGTGCCATCGCGCAGTCGGTGCTCGATAAACCAAGCCGTCTTGTACGTGACGCCAAGCGTCCGGTGAAGCTGATGGGCGCTGATGCCCTTCTTGCTGGAGGCCATTAAGTGCGCCGCCTGAAACCAGATGTGCAGCTTCACATGGCTGCGCTCGAAAACGGTGCCGACAGTGACCGTAAATTCGCGCTTGCATGGGCCACAGCGGCGCAAACCTTCGCGACCACCCTTAACCGTGGTGATACGGTCAAAGCCGCCACAGCGCGGGCAATGCGGGCCTTGCGGCCACCCGATAGCCTCAAGCCGCGCGATTGCTGCGGTCTCGTTGTGGAAGTGCGGTTGAGTAAGGACGGAAATGGCGTAACCCCTTGAATTTTAATATAGAGTCAGCCACCGTACTTGTCAAGTATACAAGTGTCCCCGCAAGGAGGAGGGTAACCTGCCGTCACACCGCCTTTGCCGTCACACCGCCTTTGCCAGCGCCACGAATTCCTCGACGCTGAGCGTTTCGGCGCGGCGGGTCGGGTCGATGCCGACGGCTTGCAGCAGCTTTTCGCCGCCCATGCTTTTCAGGCTCTGGCGCAGCATCTTGCGGCGCTGGCCGAAGGCGGCCTCGGTGACCCGGCCCAGCACCTTCACATCGGCTGCCAGCGGCTCTCTGCGCGGCTCCAGATGGATCACCGACGAGGTCACCTTGGGCGGCGGCGTAAAGGCCTGCGGCGGCACGTCGAAGGCGATGCGGGCATCGGTGCGCCAGCCCGCCAGCACGCCGAGCCGGCCAAAAGCGGAACTGGTTGGCTTTGCCACGATGCGCTCGGCGACCTCGCGCTGGAACATCAGTGTCAGCGACTGGTAGAAGGGCGGCCAGGTCTCGACGGTCAGCCAGCGCACCAGAAGCTCGGTGCCGATATTGTAGGGCAGGTTGGCGACGATCTTGACCGGCTCACCAGCGGCGAGGCCGGCGAAATCGGTCTTCAGCGCATCACCCGACACCACCTCGAGCCGGCCGGGATAGTGGTCGGACACCTCGGCAAGGGCGGCCAGGCAGCGCTCGTCGCGCTCGATGGCGATGACCTTCTTCGCGCCATGCATCAACAGCGCGCGTGTCAGGCCGCCGGGGCCGGGGCCGACCTCGATGACGGTGACGCCGGTCAGGTCGCCGGCGGCGCGTGCCACCTTGCCGGTAAGGTTGAGGTCGAGCAGGAAGTTCTGGCCGAGCGCCTTCTTGGCCTGCAGGCCATGGCGTTCGATGACGTCGCGGAGCGGCGGCAGGCCGTCGATGCTGGTGCTCATGATGCCTTTGCCTCGCCGTCGGCGAGCAGCCGCGCCAGCCTCAGCGCCGCGATCAGGCTATCGGGCCGGGCGATGCCCTTGCCTGAAATGTCGAAGGCGGTGCCGTGGTCGGGCGAGGTCCTGACGAAGGGCAGGCCGAGCGTGACGTTGACGGTCTCGTCGAAGGCCAGCGCCTTGGCCGGGATCAGCGCCTGGTCGTGATACATGCAGATGGCTGCGTCGTAGCCGGCACGCGCCCGGGCGTGGAACATCGTATCTGCGGGCAGGGGGCCGAAGGCGTCGATGCCTTCCGCCTTGAGCGCGGCGATCGCCGGGCGGATGATGCGCTCGTCCTCGTGGCCCATCGCCCCACCTTCGCCGGCATGCGGGTTGAGGCCGGAGACGGCGATGCGCGGCCTTGATATGCCGAAGCGGGCACTGAGGTCGCGTGCGGTGATGCGCGCGGTCTCGACGATGGCCTCGGTGGTCAGCGCCTTCGGCACCTCCGCCAGCGCGATGTGGATGGTCACAGGCACCGCGCGCAGTTCCGGCCCGGCGAGCATCATCACAGGGGTGGTGTCGACGCCGGTCCGCTCGGTCGCGAGATGGGCGAGATATTCGGTGTGGCCGGGAAAGCGGAAGCCGGCGTCATAAAGCGGCTTCTTGGCGATCGGGCAGGTGACGACGGCAGCGGCCCGGCCTTCGAAGGTGTCGGCCACCGCACGGTCGATGGCCTCGATGATGCCGGCGGCATTTGCCTTGTCGGGCTGGCCCGGCGTGTCGATGAATGGCGCTGTGAGCGGCACCACGGGCAGGGCTTCCGCGAAGGCTTGCGCAGCACCTGCGGGGTCGGTCTCGACGATGGCGACGTCGACGCCAAGGGCGCGCGCCCGCGCCGCAATCAGCTTCGGACAGCCAAGCAGATAGAAGGGCGGCACGCCGGCCGCCACACGCTGCCGCCAGGCGGCGACAGCGATTTCGGGGCCAATGCCCGAGGGATCGCCCGACGTCAGCGCCAGTGGCAGGCTGCTGGAAGCCACGGCCTAGCGGGTGACGATGCGGGCCTTGGCCCGCAGCTCTTCAAGGTACTTCTTGTTGAGCTCTTCGGCCTTGGCGTCGCCGCCCTTGCCGGTGGCGCCTTCGGCCTGGAAGACCATCTGGGCGACCTTGTCGTCGGAGACTTCGCGCGAGCTGCAGACGCCGATGAACTCGACGCCGCGGTCGGTCTCACGCACCGGCGTGGCACCGCCGGCCTTGAGCTTCTTGATCTGATCGGCCCATTCGGGCGGCAGCTGCGGGGCGATGACGCGGCCGAGGTCGCGCACGGTGACGTCGAGCAGGCCCTTGGCGAATTCGCGTGTCTGGTCGCAGCTGTTGAAACGGGCGCGCATCTGATCGGCCTCGCGCTTGCGCTTGCCGATCGTGCCGCGCTCGGAAGCGGGAACGACGAAGATCACCTGCTGCAGCATGTATTCGGTGGCGCTCGGCTTGGCGCCGCCCTGCTGCAGCATGCGGCGCACCGCGTCCTGCTCGGTCGACATGCCGCCGCCGTCAGCCGAGCGGAAGCGGGCGCCGAGCGCCTGGTTCCAGCCCATCTGGGCGCGGATATAGTCCTTGAAGTGGCTCGATGTTACGCCGGCCTGACCGAGGATCTGGTCCATCTGCGCCGGCTTGAGCTTGTTGGAGCCGGCGAAGCGGGCATAGGCGTCGTCGACCTGCTTGTCGGAGATGCGGATGTTGAGCCGCTTCATCTCGGCGATGCGCAGCGTCTGCTCGATCATCTCCTGGCCGGCATCGCCCTTGCGCTTCTGCAGCTTGAGGAACGCCGCGCGGCGCTGGATGTCGTAGCTGGTGATCGGCACATCGTTGACGATGTACTTGATCTCGCTGGCCTGAGCCGGCGGTGCATAGGCGGTGATCGAAAGCGACGTCGCCGCCACGAGCAGGGCAAGGCCTGCCGAAAAGAGGTGCTTCCGCATAGAAAAAGTCCCGTTCAAACCCCTGATCCGGGCATTGCCCGGATACATCTGCCCCGTCATTGCCGTCTTATGCGGCAAAACGATGTCGGGCCGCCCCGACAACTCAGTGCCGCCGTTCCCGCCGCTGGCCTAGAAGGCGCTCGTCGCGTTGCCGAAGTCGCCGATCGTGCGGAACGAGATGTTGAAGCCGACGGTGCGCGAGACGTCGTCCGGCTTGTTGTGATCGCGGCTCTCGGAATAGGACATCAGATAGGTGAAGCACTCGTCGTCATAAGCGAAGCCGACGCCGTTCTTGACCAGCAGGTCGCCCTGGATGTCGTAGGTGCCGGAGCCGAAGACGCGCCACTGGTCGTTGAAGCGGGCGGTGGCGCCCAGCGTCACTTCGTGGCGGTCGTTGGCAAAGCCGTAGAGCGGCTGCGCCTGGATGAAGGCATAACGCGCCGACACGGCGAGCGGACGGGCGTCGAGGCCGACCTTCATCTCGGCACGGCGGACATCGAACGTACGCTCGTCGAAGCGGCCGCTGACCGAAGCCGAGAAGCCGTTCGGGCTGGCGATGCCGGCGAGCGCGACATAGTCCGACGTGTCGGTCTCGAGGCCGGAATAGGCGCCGGCATTGACCAGATCGGGTGCGGCAAACGAGTTGTCGCCGGCAAGGTGGTAGGACTGGCCGACAAGCGCATTGGTGGTCCAGCCATTGTTGAAGCTGCCGGAATAACGCAGGCCGAGATTGGCGCGGGTGCCGCCTTCCATGCGGTCGTAGCCGGAGAACTTGTCGCGCTCGAACAGCGACGCCGCGTCGAAGACGAAGCTCTGCGCATCCTCGTTGGGGATGCCGAGGCCGCCAATGGCGCTTTCGCTCGGGCGGGCAAAGATCTGCGCCATCGGCTCGAGCACATGGGTCGAACTGGTCGACGAGAATAGCACGGGCCAGCGCAGTTCGAGGCCAAGCGTCGCCATGTAGCGGAACAGCGACGAGCGCACGTCCTCGGCGACGTTGATGCGGGGGTCGGCGGCCATGGTGTTGATGGCGGCGAGCGAAGCGGCCGACGCGTCGACATAGCTGCCGTCGGCGCGGAAGGCGAGCAGCGGCGTCACCAGCAGGCCGCCATCGGTGACGATGGTCCGCTTCCACTGGGCTTCGGCGGTGATGCGGCTCGACGTGCCTTCGATGCCGTGGACCGTCGGACCGTTCGGCGCCGTCAGGTTGGCATCGAGATCCGAGCGCTGGATGACGCGCGAATTGACGTTGAACGACAACTCGCCGCCGGCCAGCGGCGCGTCGGGAATATAGGCATAGTCGAGCGACGGCAGCACCCAGGGCTGCTTGTCGGCGCGGGCATTCGGGTCGCTGTCGAGCGCTTCTTCCTGGACCTGGAAGCGCATGGCGCGCAGGTCGAAATAGTTCCGGTCGTTGAGCCCGGTCAGGTAGACTTCCGAGCGATGCGTGCTCTCGGAGAAGCCGTTGATGCTGTAGGTGCGCGAGAAGTTCTTGTCCGTCTGGGCAAGGATGTTCCAGCCGAAGGCCCAGCGCGGATTGAGGTCGAAATGGCCCTTGGTGCCGACCATGCCGCGCAGCTTGTTTTCGTCGCCGGTCGGGCCGCGATCGACCGTGTTGAGGTCGAACTTGTCCGGATTCATCTGGTAGATGCCGGCCATCTTCAGGCTGTATTCGCCATTGTTGAAGCGCTGGCGCCACTCGGCCTCGCCGAGGAAACCCTGCTTGGTGTAGCCGGTGCCCTTGACGGTGAGGTCGTAGGTCGGCGAAAGCGCGAAATAATAGGGAACGGACACGCCGATGCCGAGCTTGCTGTTGAAGCTGACACCGGGCATCAGGAAGCCGCTCTTGCGCTTGACCGTCGGGTCGGCGATCTCGAAGGCCGGCAGGAAGGCGATCGGGAAGCCGAAGAACTCGAAATTCGAGTTTTCGAATCGCACTGTCTTCTTCTTGCCGTTCCAGATGATCTTCTGTGCCTTGACGCGCCAGATCGGCGCCTTGTCGGGCTTTGCCTCGCAAGGTTCGCAGGCGGTGTAGACGCCGTTGTTGAAGGTCGTCAGGAAGCCGCCTTCGCGCTTGGCGCTTTCGGCGGCGAAATAGGTCTTGTCGACGGTCTCGATGCGCAGCGTGTTGACGAAGCCGTCGGCAAAGTCGTCGGTGATGTCGATCTCCTGCGAGAAGATCTTGGTGCCGTCGGAATTCACGACCTCGACATTGCCGCTGGCGATCAGCCGCGACGTCTTGCGGTCATAGGTGACGCGCTGGGCGACCAGGCGGTTGCCGGCATAGTCGATCTGCACGCCGCCCACCGCAGTGACGGTGCTGGCGTCGTTGTCATAAACCAGCGTGTCCGCCTCGAGCAGCATCTGCGCGCCTTCCGGCACGCTGGGTGCGAGGTCGGCGACAGTCTGCGCGAAAGCAGGTGCGGACGGCAGCGCGACCGCAAACAGGCACGCGAGCGCGGTTGCGCCCAGAAGGCCTGCCATATGGGCCCTGCGGTTGGCCATTGCGCCCCTCAACTAACCGTCCTCTTTATAAAGCAGGAACGTCACCCCGAAAAACATTGCGACCACTACTGGAAACCACGCCGCAATATAAGTCGGCACGAATCCCGCATTGCCAAATGCTTTGACCAGAACCGAAACGACATAAAGCAGAAAGCCGGCGACGACGCCACCCAGAATCATCGTTGCCGACTGCCCCATACGTGCAAATCGCATCGACACTGTTGCAGCAATGAGCGTCATTGCAACCAAAAGGAAGGGCAGGGCGACAAGTGAATGAAATTGCATGGCGAATGCGTTGGCCCTGAGGCCGAAGGAACGCGCCACTTCGATCTTCGACGGCAGCTCGAAGAAGGGAATCGTTTCGGGCCGCGCCAGCCGTTCCTGCACGAATTCGGGCTTCAGGTTGGTGGGCACCTGATCGACCGGCTGGGAGGTGAAATTCTTGCCGCCCTTCATGCTGCGGACATTGACCAGTTCCCAGTGGCCGTCACGCAGATAGGCGCGCTCGGCGTCCTTGCGTTCGACCATGTCACCCTTGTCGTCGAAGATGAAGAACACCGCGTCCGACAGCTCGAGACCCTGGTTGAGCACGGCGCGGGCGCCGATGATGACTTCGGTGCCCTCGGCCTTCTGGCGCAGCCACGGCGCCGAGAACGCCGAGACCGAATTGGACTGGCGCGAGCGCAGCTCGGATTCGATGGTTTCGGAATGCGAGAAGCCGTAAGCGGCGATCGGGTTGAGGATGCCGACGGTGACCAGGCCGAACAGCAGCGCGCCGATGCAGCAGGGCAACAGGAACTGCCAGGCCGAGATGCCGGCGGCGCGCGCGATCACCAGCTCATAACGCCGGTTGAGCGAAACCAGCGTCGCCATGGCGCTGAACAGTGCCACGAACGGCACGGTCTGTTGCATGATCATCGGCACGCGCAGCGCCGAAACAGTCATCGCGATCGAGAACTTGAAGCCGGGCAGGCCGCCGACATTGCTCGAGAATTCGGTGACGTCGATGATGAAGATCAGCGCGTAGATGCCGATGAAGAACCACGTCGT
This sequence comes from Aminobacter sp. NyZ550, assembly GCF_025628925.2. Classification (NCBI taxonomy): domain Bacteria; kingdom Pseudomonadati; phylum Pseudomonadota; class Alphaproteobacteria; order Hyphomicrobiales; family Phyllobacteriaceae; genus Aminobacter; species Aminobacter sp. NyZ550. The sequence goes on along the minus strand of NZ_CP114190.1, from coordinate 4,519,299 downwards.
GATGACGGCGTAGCGGATGAGGAAATAGCGGCCAAGCGTCCAGCCCATCATGCCGCTCCCTGACCCGAAGCGCGGCCGGTGATGCGTTGGCGGAAGGCGGTGAAGCCGTCGCGCAGCCGTGCGGCTGCCGCTGCCATGCGGTCGGCGACCGAAACCGGCAGTTCCATGCTGCGGTGGTTGCGGATGAACCACAGCGCAAACAGCGAGGCGCCGATGGGAATGGCGTAGACGACATAGCCGATCCAGGCGAACGCTTCGGCCTTGCTGTTGGCGAAGAAGCCGAGCCAGCGGAAGAACAGGGCGATCGCCACCGTGGTGACAAGCGGATGGATTCGGGCCTCGCGGTGCGAGCGCGCGTCGCCGGCAACCGCAAGTGCGATGAAGGCGAAGGCGATCGAATAGAGCCAGTCGGAGAAGCGGCGGTTGAGCTCGGCGTCGAACAGGCGCGGGTTGCGCTGGTAGAATTTGTCGCCGTGCTGCGGCTGCATCAGATAGGACGTCGAGCGGTCCTTCGGCTGCATGGTGACTTCGTTGGCGGCAGCGGAAAACTCACTGAGATCAAAGGCATAGGAGTCGAAGCTGATGACCGAGACTTCGCCGCCCGGCGCCTTGCGATGGATGACGCCCTCATTCATCACCAGCATCTGCTTGTTGTTGCGTTCGATGAACGAGCCGTCCTTGGCATAATAGACGAGGTCGACATTGGGCTCGCGCGAATCGGCGACGAAGATGCCGCCCAGCCCGCCATTGGGCAGGCGCTCGCCGACCTGCACGAACAGGCCATCGTCGACCTTGCGGAAGGTGCCTTCCTGGATGATCAGCGACAGAAGGTCGGCGCGCGAGGTCGCGATCAGCTCGCGGTTGCGCTGGCGCGCCATCGGGTTGGCGACGTTGTCGACGATGAAGGAAAACATCGCCGCGCAGACCGCGAGGATGATGATTGGCCGGATGACGGTGAGCCGCGAGGCGCCGGCGGCATTGAGGATCACCAGCTCGGAATCGCTGTTCATCGTGCTCAGCGTCAGCGCCACGGCGATGATGACGGCAAACGGCACGACGATGGGAATGACCGTCGGCAGGATCAGGGCCGCGACCTCGAAGAAGGTCAGCGCCGACTGGCCGCTGTCGGTGACGAGGTCGATGCGACCGAGCACCTGGGTGGTCCAGACGATCGCCAATGTCCACGTCAACGCCGCGATGAACACCGCGAACGCACGACGCAGAATGTAGCGCTCAACAACCTTCATCGATGATCAGGATTCCGTGTTTCCGACTTGGCCGGCCGACTGTCGTCGCGTGGCCGGTGGGTGTCCAAACTATAGTCCAAGGCATGCCGGCACAACTGCCGTCAGCACCGCCAACACTTTCTCCCGCCATTCGGACTCTCCTAGCCAATGGCTAAGAAACGCCGAACGGAAGTGGTTAACACGAGGTTTCCGAACAATTTTCAGCTTTAATCATATCGGGCCAAGATGACGGGAGGCTTGCCAAACCGGCGAAAACGACGAAATGTCGCGCACCATCTGAACGGGATCCGAAAGCGGGATATCATGACTTCTAAGCCGTCGATCAGTTTTGCCAAGCCGGGCACGCCCAAGAAGGGCACCGTCATCGTCTTTTCCGCAGACGAGGGCGGGCTGAGCGATGCGGCGCGTGCCAACGATCCGGCCAAGGCGCTCGATCGTGCTTTTCCCGTCGCCGATTTCAAAGGCAAATTCGCCGGCGTCGTCGAGGTGCTGGCGCCCGAAGGCACAGCCGTCGACCGTCTCGTCGCGATCGGTACGGGCAAGGCGTCTTCGCTCGACGACTATGCCTGGCTGAAGCTCGGCGGCGTGGTTGCAGCACAGCTGCGCAAGGCAACCGAAGTGGCCGTGATCCTCGACATTCCTGATGTCGATGCCGATGGCGCGGCCGCGGCGGGCATTGCTTCGGGCATCCTGCTCAGGAGCTACAGCTTCGACAAATACAAGACCAAGAAAGACAATGGTGACAAAGGGGGCGACGGCAAGGCCGAGGACAGGAAGCCGGCCCGGATCACCATCCATTGCGCCGATCCGGCTGCCGCCAAGAAAGCCTTTGCCGACGCCGAGGCCGTCGTCGGCGGCGTGCTGCTTGCCCGCGACCTCGTCAACGAGCCGGCCAACATCCTCGGCCCGGTCGAGTTCGCGGCTGAAGCCAAGGAGCTCGAAAAGCTCGGCGTCAAGGTCGAGATCCTGACCGAGAAGGAAATGAAGAAGCTCGGCATGGGCTCGCTGCTCGGCGTTGCCCAGGGTTCTGTGCGTCCGCCGCGTCTGGCGGTCATGCAGTGGAACGGCGGCAAGGCCAAGGACAAGCCTGTCGCCTTCGTCGGCAAGGGCGTGACATTCGATTCGGGCGGCGTGTCGATCAAGCCGGCCGCCGGCATGGAGGACATGAAGGGCGACATGGGCGGTGCCGCCGCCGTCACCGGCCTGATGCATGCGCTCGCCGCCCGCAAGGCCAAGGTCAATGTCGTCGGCATCATCGGCATCGTCGAGAACATGGTCGACGGCAACGCCCAGCGTCCGGGCGACATCGTCACCTCGATGTCGGGCCAGACCATCGAGGTGCTCAACACCGACGCCGAAGGCCGCCTCGTGCTGGCCGATGCGCTGTGGTACTGCAACCAGCGCTTCGAGCCGAAATTCATGGTCAATCTGGCGACGCTCACCGGGGCGATCATGGTGGCGCTCGGCCAGAGCCATGCCGGCCTGTTCTCCAACAATGACGAGCTCGCCGAGCGCCTGACCGTCGCGGGCACGGCGACGCAGGAGAAATTGTGGCGCATGCCGCTCGGCTCGGACTACGACAAGCTGATCGATTCCAAGAATGCCGACATGAAGAACATCGGCGGCCGTTATGGCGGCTCGATCACCGCGGCGCAGTTCCTGCAGCGCTTCGTCAAGGACACGCCCTGGGCGCATCTCGACATCGCCGGCACCGCCATGGGCGCGCCGAGCAACGAGATCAACCAGTCCTGGGGGTCGGGCTACGGCGTGCGGCTGCTCGATCGCCTCGTCCGCGATCACTACGAGGGCTAAGGCCCAAGTCCAGGCAACCGCGCGTCGTCAGCGCGGTTGCCTGGGAAGCTTCACCCGCGACTGGAATTGGGGCATAGCATTGCCTCATGGCTGAAGTCCTTTTCTACCACCTGACCGAATCGACGCTCGAGGATGCCTTGCCGGGCCTGCTCGAGCGCAGTCTGCAGCGCGGCTGGAAGGCGGTGGTGCAGTGTGGCAGCGAAGAGCGCCGCGACGCCCTCGACCAGCATCTGTGGACTTTCCGCGACGATTCGTTTCTCGCCCACGGCAGCGACCGCGAGGCGCACGCCGCCGACCAGCCGGTGGTGCTGACGGTGACGGACGCCAATGCCAACGCCGCCGAGATCCGATTCCTCGTCGATGGTGCTGCGCCGCCCGACATCACGCCCTATCAGCGCGCGGTGTTCCTGTTCGACGGCCACGACGCCGCCCAGCTCGAAGGGGCGAGGGAACACTGGAAGACGATGAAAACAGCCGGCCACACGGTGACCTACTGGCAGCAGGGCGCCGACAAGCGCTGGGAGCGCAAGGCCTGACGGCCAGACGGGCGCGGCGCACAAGAAAGCGCGGCGCACCTGACAGGCCGCCGCGCCGCTGCCGACGCCGACGCCGGTCGGTTACTTGGCAGCGCTTTTCTCGCCGCCAAGATCCTTCTTGAAGGTCTCGAAATCGACCTGCATGCCGTTGAAGATGGTGCTCCAGTGGCGCGTCAGCGCCGCCATGGCGACGGCTTCCTGGATCTCTTCCGGCGAAGCACCCGCCTGTTTGGCGCTCTCGGTGTCGGCCCAGATGCAGTAGCTGCACGGGATCTGGGCGGCGACGGCAAGCGAGATCAGCGCCTTGGTCTTCGGCGGCAGGGCGGTCTTGTCGCTGAGCTCGATCGCCTTCAGCTCCGCCCATGCGCCGGGCAGGCCCGCCCTCGGGAACTGGTTGATGAAGGCGGGCACTGTGCCCATCGTCTTCTGGATGTCCTTGACTGTCGCGTCATAGTCGTCGGCGACAGCGGGCAGGGGCATTGCGGCAAGCGAGATGGCAAGGCTAGCTGTACCGGCCAGGACCGTCATCGTGCGGCGGAACGAGGCGAAGGTGTATGCGTCATTCAAGGGCATGACTTCCTCCTCTGGATCATTTTTCCCTTACGGTGTAAGGTACGCGAATTGATGATCCTTACAGTGTAAGTTGTCAAGGCGGGCGGATGGACAGGGCGATCAACAAAAAGCGAGTGAAGCTGTCGCGCGACATGATCGAGCAGGCCGCTTTCGCGGTCATCGAGCGCGAGGGCCTGGCCGGCTTTTCGATGCGCAAGCTGGCGCAGGCGCTCGGTTGCGAGGCGATGAGTATCTACCATCACTATGCCTCGCAGGCGCATCTGTTCGAGGCGCTGGTCGAAAGGCTGGTCGGCGAGCTGGAGGTCCCGCCGCGCACCTTGCCCTGGCGGCAGCGGGCACGGGCTGTCATGGGCGATTTCCGCGCCATCGGCCGCGCCCATCCGGCCTTCGCGCCGTTCCTCGTCACCTACCGCATGAATTCGCCCAAATGCCTGGCCTGGCTCGACGGCGTGCTCGGCGTGTTTGAGGATGGCGGCTTCGGCAAGGAGCGCGCCGCCCGGCTGTTCCGCGCGGTCGGTTATTACCTGATGGGGGCGATCCTCGACGAGACGGCAGGCTACGCCAGGGGCGCCTCGGCTGTGACTGTTGTCGATGACGCGCAAATGCGGCGCGACTTTCCCAATGTCGCTGCGGCCGGCGCATTCTTTACAGTGGCCGAGTTCGACAAGACCTTCGACCTCGGGCTCGACATGCTGCTCGACGAGATGGAACGGGAAGTTGCCTCGCATGGCCGGGCGACCCTTTCCGCCACGCCGCAAAAGCCGTAGTACGAAAAAATCGCCCGGTCGGGGCGATTGCTGTTTCGGTCCAGAGTAACGAGCGACATGCGGTTCCTGTTTCTGATCATCCTGCTTGCCGGCACCGGTCTCGGCATCCTCTATCCCTGGGCGGCGACCAATTTTGCCGGCCGCGAGATCGGCACCTACCGCGCCTATGACCGGTCAGGGGGGTATCGCCCGGTGGAGGTCGCGCTGGCGTCGAGCGATGCGCCGGTGCGTGTGCTGGTGGATCTGACCACGCTGGCGCCGCCGCAGGTCAATCCGGCAAGTGCCGTGCTGACCATCACCGCCTCGACGCGCGGCCAGACCGTGCTCGCCGAGGCGCTGAATTTTTACGACACCACGCCGCGCGAGCGCAGCCCGCAATTGCCCGATCCGGTGTTCCGCGACGATGCCGGGCTGATCCGCGAGGTCCAGCCGGGCAGCTACCGCTTCGTCATCGAGCAGGGCGACGCCGACAACATCCAGATCCAGCGCGTCGATCTCATCTTGCGTTCGGGCGGCCTCGAGGTCGACCAGCGGGCGCAACCGATCGGGCTGTCGCTGATGGCTATAGGCGTTGTCGGCCTGGTGCTGTCCTTGCGCCGCAAGAAGGACAGCCGGCCCGACAATCCCAATTCCCAGCCGCCCAATTCGCCGCCTCCTGCGCCGCGTTGGGGCAGGGACGCCGACAGGTCATGAACTATCGCCACGCCTATCATGCCGGAAACTTTGCCGACGTGGTCAAGCACGCCGTGCTCGCCCGGCTGGTCGACTATCTCAAGCGCAAGGACAAGGCGTTTCGCGTCATCGACACCCATGCCGGCATCGGGCTCTACGACCTCGGATCGGAAGAGGCCGAAAAGACGGGCGAGTGGCATGACGGCATCGGCCGCCTGATTGAGGCCCGATTGCCCGCTGACGCCGCAGCTCTGCTGGCGCCCTATCTCGACGCAGTCAGGGCCGTCAACGCAGAGGGCGGCATCTCGCGCTATCCCGGCTCGCCTGTCATTGCGCGGCATCTCATGCGCAAGCAGGACCGCCTGTCGGCGATCGAACTGCACCCCGAGGACGCAAGGACGCTTGCCCAGCACTTCGAAGGCGACTTCCAGACCCGCGTCACCGAGCTCGACGGCTGGCTGGCGCTCGGCGCGCATCTGCCGCCCAAGGAAAAGCGCGGCCTGGTGCTCGTCGATCCGCCCTTCGAGATCGGCGGCGAGTTCGAGCGGCTGGTCGAGGGCCTGAAGAAGGCGCACCGGCGCTGGCCGGGCGGCATCTTCGCTTTGTGGTATCCGGTCAAGGACCGTAAGGCGGTGGCGGCGTTCCGTGAGGCGCTTGGCGATGCCGGCATCCCCAAGATCATGGACATCGAGTTCTACATCAGGCCGCCCTCGGCCGAGCCGCGGCTCGACGGCACCGGCATGGTGGTGGTCAACCCGCCTTACCAGCTCGAAGCCGAGCTCAACACCATGCTGCCGGCGCTCGGCAAGCTGCTGGCCGAAGGCCCCGGCGCGCGCTGGTCGGTCGAGTGGCTGGCGGGCGAAGACGCCGCTTCTTGACCGCGAAGCGGCGACACCGCAAACTGCGCCCCACAAGCCTTGGAGTGGGAACCATGAGTCGCGTCGCCAGCACCATCTTTGCCGTTATGATCGGCCTCGGAACGGCCCTGTCGGGCGCGGGCTCCGCGCAGGCAGCCGACCTCTCCGTCGGCGCCGACTATTCCGATCCGGGCATCTGCGGCAACGCTGCCGTGCTCAACCGCATCACCAGCCGCTTCAGCTACCAGGTCCGCCACGTGCCGAACCTGCCGCAGGTTGCCATCACCGATTTCCAGCGCATCCACGAACACCGCTACGAGCCGGCCGACGAGAACCATCCGATCGGCCGCCGCTATTGCGGCGCGACAGTGGTCCTGTCCGATGGTGCTGACCGCGACATCTGGTACCTGATCGAGGAGGGCATGGGTTTTGCCTCGATCGGCGACAATGTCGAGTTCTGCGTCTCGGGCTTCGACCGCTGGTATGTCTATAACGGCCGCTGCCGCGTCCTGCGCTGAGGCGAGCCGGGCTGACATGATCCGCAATTTCGTAAAGGCCGCGCTGACAGCTGCGGCCTTTGCCTTGCTGGCGGCCTGTGCGCCGGCCGAGCAGTCGCAACCCGCCGACAAATCTGCCACCGGGGCTGCCGACAAGGCTACCACTGGGGCTGCCGACAAGCCCGTCACCGGGCCTGCCGGCAAGCCTGCCACCGGGCCTGCCACCGGGACCAGCGACGCGGCTGTCCCGCGTGGACAAGGGTTCGACTTCTACGTGCTGGCTCTGTCCTGGTCGCCGAGCTATTGCGAGGCCGAGGGTGAGCAGGCCAACGGCCAGCAATGCCGCACCGGCCGCCCCTATGGCTTCGTCGTGCATGGCCTGTGGCCGCAATATGAGCGCGGTTATCCCGAGAACTGCCCGACAAACGTCAGCGACGTGTCAAGCGACAGGCTGCGCGGCCTCTACGACCTGATCCCCTCGGCCGGCCTGATCCGTCACCAGTGGCGCAAGCATGGCACCTGCAGCGGGCTTGGCCAGGACGACTATTTCAAGGTCTTGCGGGCGGCCCGCGACAGAATCGAAATTCCAAAGGAATTCAAGAGCCTGGCCAGCTATCGCACGCTGGCGCCCGGCCAGGCCGAGCGTGCCTTCCTGCAATCCAATCCCGATATGCCGGCCGATGCGGTCGCGGTGACCTGCGACAGGCGCTATCTGCGCGAGCTGCGCATCTGCATGGGCAAGGATCTCGCCTTCCGCGCCTGTCCCGAGATCGAGCGCCGCGGCTGTCGGCTCGACAAGGTCGTGATGCCGCCGGTGCGCGGCCGCTGATTTTTGCCCCTCATTCTGGCAGCCGGATGTTGCCGGAACAGCACGTGCTGATATGGTCGCCGGCGCAAAAGGGGACCTCCATGCCGAAACTTTTCTATTCTCCCGCTTCGCCCTACAGCAGCAAGGTCCGCATGGCGGCCGCTTATGCCGGCATTCCGGTTGTAACAGTCACCGTCGAGACCGGCCCGCAGCCGGCGCTTTTGACCGACGCCAATCCGCTCGGCAAGATCCCGGTCTGGATCACAGATGACGGGCAGAGCATCTATGACAGCCGCGTCATCACCCAATACCTGAACCGGCTGTCCGGCAACAAGCTGTTCCCGCGCAACGCCGACAAGCGCCTCGATGCCGAACGCCTGGAGGCGCTGGCCGACGGCATCTGCGATTGCCTGCTCGCGATCGTCTACGAACGCCGCGGGCGTCCGGAGGAGATCGTCCACCAGCCCTGGATCGACAAGCAGTGGTCGAAGGTGACGCGCTCGCTCGACCTGCTCAACGCCAATCCGCCGAAACTGCCCAAGGCGATCACCACGGGCCAGATCGCGCTCAGGGCGGCGATCGGCTATCTCGACCTGCGCTTCCCCGGCAAGTGGGAGAAGGGCCGCCCACGCCTCAAGCGCTGGGCCGCCCGCTTCGACGAAAAATTCCCGGAGCTGAAGGCGATCGTCCCGCAAGGTTGAGAGCCTGCGGCCGGACACGGTTGCTCAGCCCTTGTGCTCGGGCCCGGCACTCAGCCTTGATTGGACAAGGGCAGCCAGCCATCGGGCAAGATGTCGGGGTTGCTGGCCGTGGGATCGGCAAACCATGCCGCCGGCCCGATGACGATCTTGTCGGGCGAGGGATTGAGCCAGGCGCCCCACCAGGAAAAGCTTGAGTTGGCGATGATGTGATGCCGGCAGGCGCTCATCAGGCGCATGTCCTCATAGTCGGCGTCGCGGCCATTATGGCCCATCACCCGTTTCTCCACCGGGAAGGCGAGGTTGTCGCGGGCCCAGTCGGGATCGTCGGAGAAGACATAGATGACCGGCTCCTCAGTCATCTTCGCGATCATCTGGTCCACGGCCTTGGCGTAATACTGCTTGGAGCAGGCGGCAAACAGCGCCTGGTTTTCCGGCAGAAGATAGTCGCCGCGCCGGACATGCAGCGAGATCGCCGGACAGGCGGCGATTGCCGCGAGGTGTTTGGCGTTCTCCGGGCTGGGCGGCGTGACGATGCGGAAATCGTTGGCGATCGTCTCAGTGCAATCGGCGAAATAGCGCTGCGACTGCCAGTAGCCGTCGAGCCAGAGATTGCTGCGCGGGGAAAGCATCGCCGGATCGAAGCCGAGGCCGTTCTCCCTGACCCGGGTCGGGAAGCGTCCTGTCGCGTGCCAGAGATAATAACTCAGCCGCTCTTGCCTCCGCCGTGGCGGCAGCGTGCCTGAGGTCACGGCCGGGCCGATGTTGAAATGGCCGAGCCGGAAGCTCACCGAGGGCGAGCTGTCGAACCACCTGGTGTCGAGCACAAGCGCGCTCCGGCTGCGCAGCGCCATGGCGCGGCCCATGGCGAACTGGAACATCTGGTTGCCAAGGCCGCCATAGATGGTGCTGACGATGCTCTTTTTCATCGGTGTCGGTCGCTGCAAATCATGCCGCTTAGTGCCAGCGGCGGAAACGGAAATCAAATTTGAAGCGGCTGCGACGGAGCTGCGCTCCTGCTGCGCCCTCGGATGACGAAGGGGTGGGGGCGTCGCGATGGTCCTTGCCGCGAGCGGCCCCTCCGCTTCGGTTGCCGCGAACGGCCTCCTCTTTTCGTCATCCTCGGGCTTGACCCGAGGATCCATGCCGTGAGGGTGACGAAGGCTAAATAGGGTGTAGAAGAGCACACGTCCTACACCGCCTGCGCGCCGCTGCAACGTCACGGCATGGATCCCAGGGTCTCCGCGACGGAGCTGCGCTCCTGCTTCGCCCTGGGATGACGAAGGACGGGGGCGTCGCCGAGGGTCGCAAGCACGGGCCGCCGACCATGCTTATGCACAGCCGTCTCGCCACCGCTGTATCCAACCCGCAATGTCTCGTCTAATGGGCGGTCGAGGCAGGCGTTACAATGCCGCCAGCCAGCACAGGGTCAACAATGTTCCGACAGTTACTCGGCCAGTTTGGTGTTCTCGAAAGGCCGCGCGAGCCGCTGGTGCTGCTGCGCGAAGGCCTGTGTGCTCGCCTCGGACTGAAGAGGGCGATCCACGTCGGCGCCCATTATGGCGAGGAGCGTGATGCTTACGAGGCGCTCGGGCTGACCGATGTGTTGTGGGTCGAGGCCTCGACAGGCGTCTACCAGGAACTCGTCGAACGCCTGGCAAAGCCGACCGGACACGGCACGCGCCATGTCGCGGTAAATGCCTTCGCTTCCGACAAGGCAGGCGACGAGGTCGTGCTGCGCCAGTTCAGCAATGAGGGGGCTTCGAGCTCGATCTTCGCGGCGACGGATCTGTTCCGTCAGACGTGGCCGGAGGTCAGCGAAACCGGCGGTTCCGAAGAGGTCGGCACCGACACGCTCGATCACATCGCCATGGTCAATGGCTTCGAAAAGGCCGACCTGGTCGCCGCCGACGTGCAGGGCGCGGAACTGATGGTGCTGAAGGGCGCAACCGGCCTGCTGGCGCAAGCCAAGGCGGTGATCGTCGAAGTGTCGCTGCAGCGCTTCTATGACGGCGGCGTGCTGCAGCCGGAGCTGCGCCGGTTCCTCAGGCAGCATGGCTTCATCGAGGCCAGGCGCCCGCCGAACCATGGCGACCAGCTCTTTCTGCGCAAGAGCCTGTTCGGCCCCCTCCGCCGCTTCAGCGACAGCATCAGGGAAGCGCGCCGCTAGAGCGCGGAAAGCGTCGCAACGGCAACAAAGAAGGCCCGGGCGCGAGCCCGGCTTTTTCGTTTGGGGCTATGCTTGGGCCTGGGTGAAGGTGCGCGGTGGCCGGTCAATCAACGACTTCGCCAGTCGCGAGGGCATGAATGTCCGAACGCTTCGCCGGGCTGTAACCCGTATTTGTCAACAGAGTGCGAACGATCTCAACCGGAAGCAGCTTGATCGGTTGAACAGTGGCGGTGACCCGCTGTCCGAAAGCAGGCAGAACCAGACCCAGAACAGATATCTTCGGTGACTTACGCCAATCACTGGCGCGCCGCCGATGCCAAGCCCCCAACACCTCCCTGAACTTCTGGATCAAAGGGCACCCGTTAAGCGGGCGGGGTGATATTGCCGCCTGTGGAGAAGGTGTTACTCTTCGCGTTATGTCTGACGGCAAACTCTACTTCATAGCAATTGGGGTCCTTCTAGCGCTCTGCTGCGGGGTTGTCTTCGCCGGATGGCTTTTGGGGCCGGTAGGCTGGTTCGTGGGGGGCGGACTGTTTTGCACAGCAGGAGTGGTCGTAAAGGCGCTGATCGATGATCGCCGCTATCGGCGACGCCAGACACTTTAACGGTCGTCTGTCAGGGCGACCCGGTAGCTCGCTTGGCTCATAACCAAAAGGACGCAGGTTCAAATCCTCCCCCTGCAACCAGATCAGGACGTGTACAGCCCGAAGACATAGGTAACAGTTTGTACCTAAGACATGGGTGACAACCTCGTGCCGAACGGGTTGTCGATGGTCTGCAGGGTCCTCTGTTCGAGGTCGATATAGCCAAGATCATAGTGCATGAAGGAGACGAGCCAAATGGCGTCGTCGACTTCAGTGATTCCGAGCCTCTGGCCGGCGAGCACGGTCGAGATATTGATCTTCTTGCGGTGCATGCAGATGCGGCCACAGGCGGTGACGAGGATGTCGCGGTCATGGAAGGGGTAATGCAGGTCTGGCAGCCCCTCATAGGCTCTTGAAGAGGGCTTATAGAGTTCGTCCGGCACCTTCATGCCGATCGCTTGGTGCGGTCGTTCGGCATTGAATTCGCTGACGAATGCATCGAACCTGGCCTGCTGCTGTAGAATGTTCATGCCCGGCGGCCGGGTCGTCTCCTGCTTGAGGGTCCGGTGCATACGCTCATGCCTGCCGTTCTGCTGCGGGTTGCCGGGTTTGATGCGCTCGATGTCGATGCCCAGCCGCAGCCAGAAGACCGAGAGCCTGGACAGATTGTAGAGCCCGTTGGGAGAGGCGAAGGGCAGCCCGTTGTCGCTTCTGATCGCCGCCGGCAGGCCGCGCTGCTTGAACAACCTCACGAAGGCTTCGACGACGGGCACCTCCCGCGTTGATTCGAGGGCTTCGCACAGAAGGATCATGCGCGAGGCCTGGTCAGTCACCGTCAAAGGGTAACAGTACTGGCGATTGCCGAGCCTGAACTCGCCCTTGAAATCGACACACCACAGATCGTTGGGGCAGCATGCCGCCGACAGCGGCGTGCCCTCGGCCTTGCAGCGCCGCCTCTGACGGGCGCGCGTGACAAGGCCGTGGCGGTCGAGCACGGCATGGACCGTGCTCGTCGACGGCAGCCGAACGTCGCCGGCCAGCTTGCGCACCAGAAGCTCACGGATCTTCCTGGCGCCCCAGTGCGGCTTGTCCTTCTTGGCCTTCACAATCGCCTGCTCGATCTGACAGGGCAGTTGGTTGGCATAGCGGACCGGCCGCCGTGACCGGTCGGTCAGCGCCTCCAGGCCGTCGTCCTTGTAGCGGTTGAGGATCTTGTAGCCGGTCTTGCGGGAAATCCCGAACTCTCGGCACACATCACTCATGCCCTCGCCATCCAGAAGCCGCGCAACAAAACGAAGACGTTCCTCCATCACCGAACTCTCCTTCCACGGCATCAACACCTCCGGCCAAAAGCCAAAAGTGTTACCCATGTGTCCGGTACGAAACGTCACCTATGTCTCGGGTCGCTCAACGGACACGACCGCCCGTAAGTGAGCCATGTAGCGTCTGGCTCGGCCGAGCAATCGGTGTGGGCGGCAAGGTTCACGCGCTTTCCCGCCGAAAAGGGCTGGATGCACCACCGTCTGATGCTGTGGAACTCCTGCAACGGCCCTACCAATATCGGTATGTGCCGGCCGAGACCGCTGACGAAATCAAACGTGAAGGCCTCTGGGAGAAGTCCCTGATCCTTCCCGATCAAGTGTGATCCCGACCGGGCGGGTGATCCCGGAAATCAACCCCGAAAGGAACCAGATGGTTCGAACGTTCCGAAGTCTCTTCTTCGGTGGCCTCGCCATGCTCGCGGCTGCCATCTCCTTCTCCATGCCAGCCTCGGCGCTGGACCGCGAAGTCGGTATCTACGGCGCATCACCGGCCGCTTATGTCTACGTGCTGCCCAATGCAGCTTCGGTCGACGCGATCCTCGTCGACGAGCGACGGCACGAGATCCGAAGTCGCGACGCCCACGCTGTGGCCTACGCCGTTGCCAACCAGCCGCTGACCACCTGGCGTGTCGCCGTCGACAGCGATTCGCACATCGATCCGCATCTTGCGGTCGCCTAACCCTTAGAGGGCCGGTTGCCTACTGCGGCACCGGCCCGCTCCGCTTCTGTGGATTGCCAAGGGCAGACTTCACAATCGGAGATCTAACCCATGCCGGACCAATATTCGGTCGGCAAGATCAATCATCTCCTAGTGTTGGGCGGTCTAGGACGCTTCATGCGCGCAAGGATGCCTTGGTGTGCCGGGTGATCTGCAGTTTCGATCAGCGGCCCAGTAAACACAATTGCGGGGTCACGAGTGGATGCAAGCAAGTTGCTCAACGGTGGAGGCCACTGCTCATTCGTGATAGCGAGCGAAAAGTTGATTTGGGCCAGCGTGAAACGCCACGTGTTTAGGCCGCCTATTCGACCCCTCGCGGGGAGCGAAGTGATATCAACGGGTTCGCCCTTAATACTGTGATGGGACGAAGTCAGCACGAGCTGATAACCCACGTCAGAGTGATCGAACACTGCGTCGCGAACTCTCCGTTCGTGGGCGCCAAGGCTAAGGCCGATCGCTCGTCCTGTTTTCGAGTGTGCGTGGCGCCACACAATGCTCAACGCAAACCGAAGTAGCAAATTCGGAGCGGGATTCGGAACTTCGAATAACTCGCCACGGAGGTCGTGAAGTGATCGTGACCGACGGCAAAAGTCGACTCCATAGGTATCCGCAATGGATAGCCGTTGCTCATGATGGTCACAAAGCAGGTACTCCCACGACCCGCTTTGGCTAAAGTCCACGCCATCTTGGTGGGAATAACCAACAATCAAGTGCCCTTCGCCATCGCGAAGATCATGCATTAAGGCCCGAGGCAGGATGTGCGTTTTGACTGCGCGGTCCCCGCAAAGCCTGCACCTTTCTGCGCGATCGTCCAATATCTTGTCCCCACAGCACGCGGTAAAGAGCTTAACTCGTCGCAGTGATCATGGTGCCAATCGCCATGACCACAACGCTGATGGCAATTGCAACGGCGGAAACCTTCGTCCACCGCGCCGTGTGCTTAGCGGCTTGCTCGCTTGCGATAGCTGCGTCTGCAGCGCGCCTAGCATGTGCCGCTGCCTCGATCTGAGCATCGGCCGCTGCAATGACCTTCGCGTCAACCTCCTGCTGAGCTAGCTCCCGGCGGCGTTGCATCTCGCGGTCCACATAATAGGACGCTTGAGAGCCTGGCTGCTCACCAGCGCTCATCAATTGGTCCAATGTGTATTCCTTGAATGGATTGGCCATCTGTCCCCTTCTAGAATAGACAAAAAGTAGAGCAGGATAGATGGCAGTCGGCAAGAAGACTGGTGGACGCTCGAAAGGCACTCCAGGCAAGGCCATGGCTCGCCGAGAAAAGGAAATCGCCAAGGGTGGCGATACACTCCTCGACTACATGCTGAAGGTCATGCGGAAGCCCAAGGCCGATGCCTCCAGGCGCGATGACATGGCTGAGCCGCGGCGTCCCAGGTGCATCCCAAGCTCGCAGTCGTGCAGCACACAGGCCGCAATGGCGGCCCGATCCAGACAGTCGACCTGGCGAAACTGAGTGGTGATGAACTCGATCACCTCGAAAGCATCTTCGGCCCGCTTGCCGGACCCGGCGACGATGATGCGCCAGATCAGGCAAGAGGGCGCGGCGAGCTGCTGAGGCTGAGCGGGTAGCTCGCGATGCTGAGCGCATCAGGGCGCGGTGCCAGACGCTGTTCGCCTATGTCATCCAGCTTGCGGGCAATGCCCTTATCGGGTGGCTACGACTATTGCCAGGCGCCGATCGAGATGCGGTCACGTTATCAGTTGACCGGCGCGGGAGCTGGAATACCTCCCCAGAACGTGCCGGTCGACATGGCCCCGTAAAGATGTCATCGGCGAGACGGCTACTCCATTCGAGCGCTCCCCGACGAGCATTCCGCTCGAAGCTTCAACCAACAAAAAAGCCGGGCACGAGCCCGGCTTTTTCGTGTGTGCTGATCGCTGGGATCAGAACTTCATACCGACGCCGAACTGGATGCGGTGATCCTTGTTCGAGATTTCGGTGTTGCCTGCGCCGAGGGCGAAGGTGTCGGTGCCGAGGTCGGTGTAGCGGTACTCGACGCGGCCGAAGACCTGTTCGGTGAGCTTGACGTCGGTGCCGACGCCGGCGGTCCAGCCGAGCATGGTGTTCTTGTCTTCGATGCCGCCCTGCGTTGCCTTGACCTGTGCGCCAGCACCACCGGCGGTGGCGTAGAGCAGGATGTCAGGGGTCACGACATAGCCGAGACGGGCGCGCAGCGAGCCTTCGAAGCCGTTCTTGACCGAGGTGCCGGCATTGTCGCCTTCGACGCCGCTGTAGCCGAGGTCGCCTTCGGCGCCGAGGACGAAGTTGTCCATCTGGTAGTTGTAACCGGCGAACGCACCGCCGAGGAAGCCGCTGGTGCTGATCTTGTTGCCGGCAGCGTCGGCTTCACCGCTGAAGCCGTAGCCCAGCGTCACACCGGCATAGGGGCCGGACCAGGTGTTGAGCGGGGGCTGTTCCATCGGCGCGGCAGGTGCCGGCGGCTCTTCCATGACGACGTCGGCAGCGAACGAAGGCATCGAAGCCAGCGCGACCAGGCCGAACGCCGCAGCGAGCGGACGAGCGTGCTTGAGAATGGCAGTCATTGTTTTACTCCTTAAGCCAACGATACACTGGCTCTTTTTCAACTGGCGCCCCTAGCCCGTCCGGGGGGAGAAACGGGCTGGGCGCCGAACGGTTCCGAATGTCGGGTCGAAATGCGGCTGAACCGAACCTGAAGTTGGGTGATTGCCCGGCGCAAATGAGGCTGAAGCGTGACGTTGCATCGCTGCAACAGCCGTGTCAGGAGCTTTGCCAGTCCTCTGCCTGAAGCCGCTTGGTACAAGGCGTTGGCCGTTCTATATCTCGCATGCAAGCCTGCTTCGCGGGCATGATTTGAGGCGGTATCCCGGGCATTCGCCACATTGCCGCCGGATCGATGAACGGCTTTTTACAGAGGTTACCAAGGGGTAGCCGAAAGCTGCCCGCGCGGAAGCTGGCAGACAGCATGAGAGGACTGGGATGGCTGAGATGGCGGGCAATGTGCTGGTGACGGGTGGGGCCAAGCGCATCGGCCGCGCCATCGTCGAAGACCTTGCCGCGCATGGCTTCGGCGTCGCCATCCATTGCAATCACGCGCGCAAGGCCGCCGATGATCTCGCCGCCACCATTACATCAGGCGGCGGCCGCGCCGCCGTCGTGCAATGCGACCTCGCCGACATGGCTGATGTCGACGGGCTTGTCGCCGCTGCCGCGGCAGCGCTCGGCCCGATCTCGCTTCTGGTCAACAATGCCTCGGTGTTCGAGGTCGATTCGGTGACCGATTTCGACTGGGAGGTGTGGGACAGGCATTTCGCCCTGCATGTGAAGACGCCGGCACTGCTGGCCAGGAACTTCGCCGCCGCTTTGCCCGAGGGGACGGACGGCCTGATCGTCAACATGATCGACCAGCGCGTGCTCAAGCCGACACCGCATTATTTCTCCTATTCGCTGTCGAAGGCGGCGATGTGGGCGGCGACACGGACGATGGCGCAGGCGCTGGCGCCCAGGATTCGCGTCAATGCCATCGGCCCCGGCCCGACGCTGCCGAGCGCGCGCCAGGATGCGGCAGCCTTCGCCGCCCAGCTCGACGGGCTGATCCTCAAGCACGGTCCCGCCCTAGGCGAGTTCGGCGCCACCATCCGCTATCTCTGGCAGTCGCGCTCGATAACCGGCCAGATGATCGCGCTGGACGGCGGCCAGCATCTTGCCTGGCAGACGCCTGACGTGACAGGCATGGTGGAATGAGTCCACGCCATTCCGATACCGGCACAAGCCTCCGCAAGGGCGGCAAGGCTGCCGAAGACATGCCCGAAGCCGAGCTCGATGACGACGAGGCGGCGGACGAGATCGTCGCAGCCTCCGGTCCGGACCTGCCTTTCACCGCCATAGACTGGACCGCGCATGCTGGCGATGCCGACGGCATGGTCGGCGCCGAGGTGATCCAGACGCTGGTCAAGCGGTTGCCCAATGCGCCCGGCGTCTACCGCATGATGAATGCGGCGGGCGACGTGCTCTATGTCGGCAAGGCGCGCAGCCTGAAGAAGCGCGTCACCAACTACGCGCAAGGGCGCTTCCACACCAACCGCATCGGCAAGATGGTGCGCGAGACGGCGACGATGGAGTTCGTCGTCACCCGCACCGAGATCGAGGCGCTGCTGCTCGAAGCCAACCTGATCAAGCGCTTGCGGCCGCGCTTCAACGTCTTGATGCGCGACGACAAGTCGTTTCCCTACATCATGCTGACCAGCGACCACACCGCGCCCGGCATCTACAAGCATCGCGGCGCGCGCTCGCGCAAAGGTGGCGATTATTTCGGGCCCTTCGCCTCGGCGCAGGCTGTCGGCCGCACCATCAATTCGCTGCAGCGCGCTTTCCTGTTGCGCAGCTGCACCGACAGTTTCTTCGACAACCGCACGCGGCCGTGCCTGCTGTTCCAGATCAAGCGCTGTGCCGGGCCCTGCACCGGCGAGATCTCCCGCGAGGGCTATGACGAGCTGGTGCAGGAGGCCAGGGACTTCCTGTCCGGCCGCAGCCAGAAGGTGAAGACGGAGATTTCGAGCCAGATGCAGCATGCTGCCGAGGAGCTCGATTTCGAACGCGCCGCCATCTATCGCGACCGCCTGGCGGCGCTGTCGCATGTCCAGAGCCACCAGGGCATCAACCCGCAGACCATCGACGAGGCCGACGTCTTCGCCATCCACCAGGAGGGCGGGCAGACCGGCATCCAGGTGTTTTTCTTCCGCACCGGCCAGAACTGGGGCAACCGCGCCTATTTCCCCAAGGCCGACCCGTCGCTGGAGGCAGCCGAGGTGCTGGGCTCGTTCCTGGCCCAGTTCTATGACGACAAGCCGTCACCCCGCGCCATCCTGTTGTCGCATGGCGTCGAGGAACAGGAGCTTCTGGCCGAGGCGCTGTCCACCCGCGCCGGCCACAAGGTGGCGATCTCGGTGCCGCAGCGCGGCGAAAAGAAGGACATCGTCGACCATGCCGTGCAGAACGCCCGCGAGGCGCTCGGCCGCCGGCTGGCGGAAACCTCGACCCAGGCGCGGCTGCTCGAAGGTTTTGCCCAGACCTTCGGGCTGGACAAGCCGCCGGTGCGCATCGAGGTCTACGACAACTCGCACATCATGGGCACCAATGCCGTCGGCGGCATGGTGGTCGCCGGCCCCGAAGGCTTCGTCAAGAACCAGTACCGCAAGTTCAACATCCGCTCGACCGACATCACCCCCGGCGACGACTTCGGCATGATGCGCGAAGTGATGACACGCCGCTTTTCGCGCCTGCTCAAGGAGCATGGCGGCGACCAGCCGGAGGAGGGGGATGCCGAAGGCATCGAGGAAACTGGCGCCTTTCCGGCTTGGCCCGACGTCATCCTGATCGACGGCGGCCAGGGCCAGATGACGGCGGTGCGTGCCATGTTGGCCGAGCTCGGCATCGAGGACCGCGTGGTGGCGATCGGCGTCGCCAAGGGCCAGGACCGCGAGGCCGGACGCGAGCGTTTCTTCGTCAGGGGCAAGGAGTCGTTCTCGCTGCCGGTGCGCGACCCCGTGCTCTATTTCGTCCAGCGCCTGCGCGACGAGGCGCACCGCTTCGCCATCGGTTCGCACCGGGCGCGGCGCAAGAAGGAAATGGTCAAGAACCCGCTCGACGAGATCGGCGGCATCGGGCCGAGCCGCAAGCGCGCGCTGCTGTTGGCCTTCGGCACCGCCAAGGCGGTCAGCCGCGCCGCCGTCGACGACCTGATGGCCGTCGAAGGCATCTCGGAATCCATCGCGCGCCTTGTTTACAACCATTTTCACGATAATGGGTGATCAACGGGAATTGTCGTCCGGCGCCTGCCCGGGCTATCTCTAGACAGTTGACCCCCAAGCCCGCCTTCTGATTTCAATACGGCAGACGAAAGAGCATAAGAAACCATGGCCCAGCGCGCATTCAATCTGCCCAACATGCTGACCTATGCCCGCATTCTTGCCGTGCCGATGGTCGTGCTCTGCTTCTTCCTGGAAGGCCGGCTGCAATCGTCCGACTTCGCCCGCTGGAGCGCGCTGGCGATCTTCGTCGTCGCCAGCATCACCGACTATCTCGACGGTTATCTGGCCCGCGCCTGGAAGCAGACCTCCAACATCGGCCGCATGCTCGACCCGATCGCCGACAAGCTGCTTGTCGCCACCTGCCTGCTTTTGCTCGCCGCCGACACCGACAATCGCGGCGGCATCGCCGGCTGGTCGCTGTGGGCGGCGATCATCATCCTGTGCCGCGAAATCCTGGTCTCGGGCCTGCGCGAATATCTTGCGGCACTCAAGGTCAGCGTGCCGGTGACCCAGCTTGCCAAGTGGAAGACGGCGATCCAGATGGTGGCCATCGCCTTCCTGCTCGCCGGCCCGGCCGGCGACAAGATCTTTCCGCTGACCACCCAGATCGGCCTTGTGCTGTTGTGGATCGCAGCCTTGGTGACGCTCTATACCGGCTATGACTATTTCCGTGCCGGCCTGAAACACATCATGGACGAGTGAGACCATGACCAAGCTCATCTATTTCGCCTGGGTGCGCGAGCGGATCGGCAAGGCCGAGGAAGAGGTCGAGCTGCCCGCCGAGGTCAGGACGGTCCGTGACCTGTTGTTGTGGCTCAAGTCGCGCGGCGAGGAATTCGAAAGCGCGCTGCAGCACCCCGAGGTGATCCGGGTCGCGATCAACCAGGAACATGTCGATCACCGCGAAGAGATCGGCAGCGCGCGCGAGATCGCGCTGTTTCCGCCGATGACGGGCGGCTGACCCAATGAGCGTCGTGCCTGTGGTGCGCATCCAGGCCGGCGACTTCGACGTCGCCACCGAGATCGCGCTGATATCGGCGGGCAGGGCGGATGTCGGCGCCGTCGTCACCTTCACCGGCCTCTGCCGCGACGAGGCCGGCAGCCTGGCCGCGCTTGAGCTCGAACATTATCCCGGCATGGCCGAGGCCGAGATCACCCGCATCGCCCAAGAGGCTCTGGCGCGCTGGCCGCTGGCCGGCATCACCGCCATCCACCGCTTCGGCAAGATCAGGCCCGGCGAAAACATCGTGCTGGTGGTCACCGCCTCCCGGCACCGGCAGGCCGCCTTCGACGCCGCGAATTTCCTGATGGACTATCTCAAGTCGCGCGCCCCGTTCTGGAAGAAGGAACATCTTCTCGACGGCAGCGAGGGTGGCTGGGTCGACGCCAAGGAAAGCGACGACGCCGCCGCTGCCCGCTGGGCGAAGTCCTGAGCGATGGCGGCCGCGCTGTCACGCCGCGGCCATGGAACGACCTCATTCCCTGTTATTCACTGTCGAAACGCCCGGTTGATGCCGGGCGCGCGGTCAGATTCTTTGTCTTGGCAACATTGATCGTTTTGGCAACACGAACCAGGAGGCAGCCTTGCTTGGTAAGCTCGCGGAGTTCCTCATTTTCGGCATGACGCCGCTGCTGGTCGGCATGATGGTCGTTCCCACCCTGGCAACGGCTGACGAGACCCTTGTCACCGGCGAGGTGCTGTATCGCGAGCGCATCGCCTTGCCTGCGAATGCGGTGCTCGAGGTGCAGCTTGCCGATGTCTCGCTCGCCGACGCGCCGGCGAGGATCCTCGGCGCGCAGAAGATCGATCCGGCGGGACAGGTGCCGATCAGATTTGCCATCCCCTTCGATCCCACTGCGATCAAGACCAACATGACCTACGCGCTGCAGGCGCGCATCAGCGTCGATGACCAGCTCTGGTTCATCAACGACGTGCGCCATGCGCTCGATCCGCTGACGGCGGGGCCGCAGACCATTGTAGTCAAGATGGTCCGCCAGTCCGGTGCCGCCGAAGAGCTCACGATTTTCGACCGTGACTGGGTCGCCGAGGAGATCGACGGCGCAGCCGCCCATGACAAGGCCAAGGCGACATTGCGCATCGCCACCGACGGCAAGGTGTCGGGCCGCGGCGGCTGCAACGGCTTCTTCGGCAGCGCCAAGGTCGACGGCCAGAAGGTGGCCTTCGGCCAGATCGGCTCGACCGAGATGGCCTGCGAACAGGCGGTGATGGACCAGGAACACAGCTTCCATCAGGCGCTCGAGCGCGCTGCCAGCTTCACGATCGTCGAGGGCAAGCTCGTGCTGGCCGACAAGGACGGCAAGGACATCGTGCGTTTCGCCAGCGCAAGCTGAATCAGTTTGGCAACGGATTGAATCGGTTTCACCTGATATGCCGCCAAGCCGTTGAAATCCTTGGCCGGCAGGCGAGGGGCGGAGACCCAAGGAAAAAGCCGGGGCGCGCGCACACCCCGGCTTTTTCGATTTCCGCAGCGGCCCAAACAAAAAGGCCGGAGCGTGCGCACCGGCCTTTTCGAATCTGGATCAGCAGCTTGACGCCTGCTGTTGACCGGCTGGATCAGCCAACGATTTCGGTGCCCGAGAACCAGTAGGCGATCTCTTCAGCGGCGGTCTCGGGGGCGTCCGAGCCATGCACCGAGTTTTCGCCGATCGACAGCGCGTGGACCTTGCGAATGGTGCCTTCGGCAGCGTTGGCCGGGTTGGTGGCGCCCATCACTTCGCGGTTCTTGGCAATGGCGTTCTCGCCTTCGAGAACTTGGACGATGGTCGGCGCCGACGACATGAACTCGACCAGCTCGCCGAAGAAGGGGCGTTCCTTGTGCACGGCATAGAAGCCTTCGGCTTCGCGGCGGCTCATCCAGACGCGCTTCGAAGCGACGACGCGCAGGCCGGCGTCTTCGAGCATCTTGGTGATGGCGCCGGTCAGGTTGCGGCGGGTTGCGTCCGGCTTGATCATCGAAAATGTGCGTTCGATCGCCATGTCTGGTCCTTGTGATTTCTGGGATTTGCAGTGTGGCGGGCTCTATACAGGCCGCCCGCCGCATTGCCAAGGGGCTAGGCGGCCGCAGCCACACGGCCGGCAAGGCCGTCATGGAGCTCGAGGCAACGGCCGAACCAGGCGGCGATCGGGTCGGCCGCGTCGAGCAACTGGTAGGGCGTGGCGATGCGGGCCCATTGCAGCGCGCCGAAGACGATGTAGTCGGCAAACAGCGGGCGATCGCCGCCGATCCACGGCTGGTAGGTGAGCATGCTGCGCAGCGGCTCGAGCGACGCCCTGAAGTTTTGCAGCCCGGCATCGCGTGCCGCGCTGACCTCTTCCAGCGTTTTGCCGAAACGTGTCTCGCGGCTCTCGCGGAAATAGGCGGCGTTGGCTTCGTCCTGCATGCCGCAAAGCGCGGTCAGCGCGGCAGCACCGACATAAGGATGGATGGTCAACTGCGACCAGCGCTCGATGAAGCGGGCATGGGCCTCGCCGCCGGCGCCTGAAAACAGCGACGGCCGATCCGGATAGGCCTGTTCGAGATAGAGCGCGATGGCGAAGGAATCGGCGACCACACGATCGCCGTCGCGGATGACAGGCACGGTTTTCGACGCACCGCCCTCGATCCCTGATACCTCGAGGAAACGCGTCGGCACGGTGCTGAAGTCCAGCCCCTTATGTGCCAAAGCCATCGCCGCTTTCCAGCAATGCGGGCTGAACGGGCGCGTCATATCGCTGCCGACGAGGTCGTAGAGGAGAATGGTCATTGGGTTCCCGATGGGCTGTAGTAAGAAGCTGGTTTCGAAACACTTAGGGATATCGGATGAAACAGCATTTCATGATGTTGGCTGCCTATAATCAATGGGCCAACGAGCGCATCTATGAGGCAGCAGCCGAACTCGACGTGGCAGACTATGAGCGCGACACCGGCGCCGTCTTCAAGTCGATGAAAGGGACGCTCAATCATCTGCTGGTCGCCGACCGGGTCTGGCTGAAGCGCTTCACCGGCGAGGGCGACGCGCCATCTCAGCTCGATGCCATCATCCATGCCGATTTCGACAGATTGCGCGCCGCGCGCCAGGCTGAGGACAGGCGCATCGTCGAGTGGATCGGCTCGCTCGGCGACAAGGCATTCACCGGGCGCTTCACCTACATGACCATCACCGACATGCGCACCATCTCGCAGCGGCTGGCGCCGGCCCTGATGCACCTTTTCAACCACCAGACGCATCATCGCGGCCAGGCGCACATGATCCTGACAGTTCTCGGGCGCCCGTCCGTAGCTCTCGATCTCATATACTTCCAGCGCACCGAAGACGGTAGAGCATTCGCCTAAATTGCATAAAATTTTATGCTTTCAACGAACATAATCAAAAGGATTCGATCGTCTACTGCTTCATGTAACGCAATTCATGGTGAGCAGTAAAAAAGTTGATGATGTCTAGGGGGGTAGGTGAAACTTATTGCCACTTGGGTTCGTTACTATGCCGGCAGCCAGTCTCAAGGCTGGGTGCTGGGATCGGCAACCACAGGGAGACTTCCATGACTGGTATATCGAAGGCAATTGCCAAGACACTGGCGGGTGGTATCGTTTTTGTGGCGCTCTGCGCGCCAGCCAGCGCCCTGGACATAGGCAACCGCAGCAGCGGGCTCGGCGTTTCGATCGATTCAGGCGGAGTGGGCGCTACCGTCGGCGGGTCCGGCGGCGTCAATGCCGACATAGGCCTGGGTTCCGGCGGCAATCCGGGCGGTACGGGTGCCAACGTCAGCGCCAGCGTTGGCGGTTCCAATGGCATCAATGCGGGTCTGAACGCGGGCGCCGGCGGAAGCAAAGGCCTCGTTGACGCCACGGCCAAAGCCACCGTCGGCGGCAATAACGGGCTGGCCGCCAATGTCGGCGCCAATGTCGGCGGCAACAACGGCCTGGCCGGCGTGAATGCCAATCTCGGCCTCGGCGGCAACACGCTCGCCGACATCGGCATCAACATCGGCGGGCCCGGCCTGCCGGGTGGCCCTGGCGGACCCGGCGGTCCCGGTGGCCCCGGCGGTCCTGGCGGCCCCGGCGGCCCGGGCATCAACCCAGGCGTCATCGGCGGCATGTCGCAAGCCCAGGTGGCTGCCTATGTGAAGCGCTGCAAGATGGTGCTGTCCAACCCGATGGCATTCGAAAGCGACCTGCGCGAACTGTGCAAGCTTTTGCGCACCGCCAGCCGCTGAGCCTTTCGCCAAGACGTTTCGGACGGCCCGCCATGTGCGGGCCGTTTCGATTCCGGCAGGGCGCCGGCCCGGATGTCGTCATGAGCCGGTCTTTTGGCATGCCCCGGTATTTGTCATGACCCCAGTATTTGTCATGAGATGTCTGGATCATCAGATAGCTGCCTCTGGGCAGCGTGACTTGCCTTGCCTTTGCACGTCATCTCGGCCAGACGAAGCATCTGCGACCGCGCCCGGCCAGCCGGCCTGACGTCGCTTTCTCTGTATCGGGATAAAAAACGTGCGTCCATTCGGCGACAAGACCGGCCAGGCCATCGTGCTCTTGCTCATTGCCGGCTCCGGCATGGTGGCGATCGCCCGGGGCATGAGCCTGACCTTCCTGGCCATCCGCCTGCAGGGCGATTTCGGCCTGAGCCCGGCCTGGATCGGCGTGCTGATCGGCACCGGGCCGTTGCTCGGCGCTGCCATAAGCCCGTTTGCCGGAACGATTTCGGATCGCATCGGCCGGCGCGTGGTGTTGGTCACCGCACTTCTGTTTGCCGGGCTCGGGCTCGTGGGCCTCGGCCTGGCGCAATCGGTCGCGGCTTTTGCGCTGGCGCATGTCGTCTCGTCGGTGTCGGCTGCGGTCTATGAGCCGGTGTCGCGGGCGCTGATGAGCGATGCGGCGCCCGAGAAACTCCGGCTCAGGATGTTTTCGTGGCGCTACCTCGTCATCAATGCCGGCTGGGCCGTCGGGCCGATGATCGGCCTGGCCATCGGCGCCAATTCGCCCTTGCCCTTCGTCATTGCCGGCATGGTGCATTTCGTCTTTGCCGCGGCGATCTTTGCCGTCGTGCCTGCGGCGCTGGCCGACCGCAGCGGACAGGCCGCGCCGCAGCAGGCGCCGGGCCTGCGCCGGCTCGGGGCTGCCCTGCGTGACAACAGGCTTTTGTTTTATGTCGGCGGCGGCACGCTGCTGATGGCGGTCTACGGCCAGTGGTCGGTGACCCTGTCGCAATATCTGACCACCAACGTTGACGACGGCATGAAGATCTTTGCCTGGCTGGTCACCACCAACGCCGCCGTGGTGGTGCTCGCCACAGCGCCGGCGCGGCTGGTGATCGAGAAGATCGGGCCGTTGCGGGCGATGGTGCTGGGCTGCCTCTTGTTCCTCGGCGGCGAGCTCGGTTTTGCCGTCTCCACCAATGCTGCCATGCTGATCGGCTTCATGGTGCTGTTCACCATCGGCGAGGTGCTGGTCGTGCCGGCCGAATATGTGCTTGTCGACAGGATCTCCAATGACGGCAACCGCGGCGCCTATTTCGGCGCCCATTCGCTGAGTTCGGTCGGCAATTTCATCGGCCCATTGTTCGGCGGGCTGGCGCTGGGCGCCTTTGGCGGGCAGGGCATGTTCATGCTGTTTGCCATGCTGGCCGCCGGAAGTGCCGTGCTGTTTGCCATCGGCCACGCCGCGCCGCCGCCTGCGACGTCAGACGGCGCGGCGATCGATGCGGCAGGCGAGGTGCCGGGCGAAGCGCTGCAGCGCAGCCACAGGCCGGCCTTCGCCTGATCGCCAGGCAACGGCCCGTTCGCCCATGCGTCGGTGCACGGCATGATCCCTGGAAGTGGTGGCCGGTTCCAGGAAAAGATCATGCCGCAACAACAAGCTGCTGCGGCGCGCTCTTGCCATATCGGTAACTCTCGGCCAAAACCGCCACGCCATGCTCATCATCAATGACCTTTCCCTCCGCATTGCCGGACGCCTGCTTCTCGACCACGCGTCGCTGACCCTGCCTGCCGGCACCAAGGCCGGCCTTGTCGGCCGCAACGGCACCGGCAAGACCACGCTGTTCAAGGCGATCACCGGCGATTTCAGCTCGGAAACCGGCAGCATCAGCCTGCCCAAGAACACGCGTATCGGCCAGGTCGCGCAGGAAGCGCCCGGCACCGAGGAGCCGCTGATCGACATCGTGCTCAAGGCCGACGTCGAGCGCAGCGCACTGCTCGCCGAGGAAAAGACCGCCACCGACCCGCACCGCATCGCCGAGATCCACATCCGCCTGGCCGACATCGACGCCCATTCGGCCGAGTCCCGCGCCGCCACCATCCTCGCCGGCCTCGGCTTCGACGACGAGGCGCAGAAGCGCCCGGCATCGTCATTCTCCGGCGGCTGGCGCATGCGCGTGGCGCTTGCCGCCGTGCTGTTTTCCGAGCCCGATCTTCTGCTGCTCGACGAGCCGACCAACTATCTCGATCTCGAAGGCACGTTGTGGCTCGAGAACTATGTCTCGAAATATCCGCACACCGTGCTCCTGATCAGCCACGACCGCGACCTGCTCAACCGCGCCGTCAATTCGATCGTCCATCTCGACCAGAAGAAGATGACCTTCTGGCGCGGCGGCTACGACCAGTTCGCGCGCCAGATATCAGAGCAGCGCGAGCTGCAGGAAAAGGGCCGCGTCAAGCAGGAGGCGGCACGCAAGCACCTGCAGTCCTTCGTCGACCGCTTCCGCGCCAAGGCGTCGAAGGCGCGCCAGGCACAGTCGCGCATCAAGGCGCTGGAGAAGATGAAGCCGATCGCCGCACTGATCGAAGACAATGTGCGCCCGTTCAGCTTCCCCGAGCCGGTCAAGACGGTGGCCTCGCCGATCGTCGCGCTCGACCGGGTCAGCGTCGGCTATCAGGCCGACAAGCCGATCCTCAAGAAGATGACCTTGCGCATCGACGCCGACGACCGCATCGCGCTCCTCGGCGCCAACGGCAACGGCAAGTCGACCTTCGCCAAGCTTCTGGCCGGCCGGCTCAAGGCCGAGACCGGCTCGGTGACGATCGCGCCCGGGCTCAAGGTGGCGATCTTCGCCCAGCACCAGCTCGACGATCTCCGGCCCGAGGAAAACGCCTATGAGCATGTGCGCCGGCTGATGCCGGAGGCGCCTGAGTCAAAGGTCAGGGCGCGTGTCGCCCAGTTCGGCCTGCCGACAGAGAAGATGAACACCGCCGCCAAGGACCTGTCCGGTGGCGAAAAGGCGCGGCTGCTGATGGGCCTGTCGGCCTTTGACGGGCCGAACCTCTTTATCCTCGATGAGCCGACCAACCACCTCGACATCGACAGCCGCGAGGCGTTGATCATGGCGCTCAACGAGTTTCCCGGCGCCGTGATCCTGATCAGCCACGACCGCCACCTGCTCGAGGCGACGGCCGACCGGCTGTGGCTGGTCAAGGATGGCGCGGTCAATCCTTATGACGGCGATCTCGAGGACTACAAGACGCTGGTGACCGGCGTGTCGGGCGACCGGCGCAAGGAGCGCGAGGCCGACAAGGCCTCGAAGGCCGACAAGCGCCGCGAGGCCGCGGCACGGCGCGCCGCCCTCGAGCCGCTGGCCAAGGAAATCCGCGCCACCGAGGCGCTGATGGACCGCATCCGCAAGCGCATCGACGGCATCGAGGACCAGCTCGCCGATCCCAAGCTCTATGAAAAGGACCCGACGACGGCGACGCAACTGGCCAAGGAGCGCTCGCAGCTCTCCGCCCAGTTGGAAACCAACGAAGAGAAGTGGCTGACAATGTCGGCCGAATATGAAGAAGGCATAGCCGAGTAGGGCCTTCACCCTCCCCCTTGTGTGGAGGGTCGGACCGCAGGTCCGGGGAGGGGGTAACCGTGCGCTCGGCATACCCCCACCCCGTCTCACTCGCTTTGCTGCGCAACGCTCGCTCGCCGACCCTCCCCACAAGGGGGAGGGTAATGTCGTGCCCCATGCTGGCCTTGCACGGCCATCCGGCATCATCTGTCACCGCAGCGCCGCCCCTCATCCCCCTGCCGGGACCTTCTCCCGGTATAGTGACGGGGAGAAGGAGGCTGGCCGCAACTGTTGCACTTGCCCCTTCTCCCCGTTCACGGGGAGAAGGTCCCGGCAGGGGGATGAGGGGCAGCGTTGCCCCTCGAATTGGCCCTACACGCCGCGCCGACATCAGGGTAAAAGGGCGCCATGAACCAGCACGCCAAGATCAAGATCGGCCATTCGGCCTGCCCGCATGACTGCCCGTCGACCTGTGCGCTCGAAGTCGAGCTGCTCGACGACAAGCGCATCGGGCGTGTGCACGGCGCCAAGTCCAACAGCTATACGGCAGGCGTCATCTGCGCCAAGGTCGCCCGTTATGCCGACCGCGTCCACCATCCCGACCGGCTGCTCAAGCCGCTGGTCCGCGCGGGCGCCAAGGGCGACGGCAACTGGAAGGAAGCGAGCTGGGAGGCAGCGCTCGACCTCATCGCGGAAAAATTCATCGCGGCGGAGGAGCGTTACGGCTCGGAGACCGTCTGGCCCTATTTCTACGCCGGCACGATGGGGCTGGTGCAGCGCGACGGCATCGAGCGTCTGCGCCACGCCAAGAAATATTCCGGCTTCTTCGGCTCGATCTGCACCAATCTCGCCTGGACCGGTTATGTCATGGGCACAGGTGCGCTGCGCGGCACCGATCCGCGCGAGATCGGCAAGTCGGACTGCGTCGTCATCTGGGGCACCAATGCGGTGGTCACCCAGGTCAATGTGATGACCCATGCGATCAAGGCGCGCAAGGAACGCGGCGCCAGGATCGTCGTCATCGACATCTACGAGACCGCGACGCTGAAGCAGGCCGACATGGGGCTGGTGCTGAAGCCCGGCACCGACGCCGCGCTCGCCTGCGCGGTCATGCATGTGCTGTTCCGCGACGGGTTTGCCGATCGCCCCTATCTCGAAAAATACACCGACGACCCCAGGGGCCTCGAAGCGCATCTCGCCGACAAGACGCCGGAATGGGCGGCCGCAATCACCGGCCTGACGGTCGAGGAGATCGAGGCTTTCGCCCGGCTCGTCGGCACCACCAAGAAGACCTTCTTCCGCTTGGGCTACGGCTTTTCGCGCCAGCGCAACGGCTCGGTCAACATGCATGCGGCGCTGTCGATCCCGGCGGTGACGGGCGCCTGGCAATATGAGGGCGGCGGCGCCTTCCATTCCAATTCGGGCATCTTCAAGCTCAATGGCGAGCTGCTCGAAGGCACCAAATTCCGCGACCCCGGCATCCGCTATCTCGACCATTCGCGCATCGGCCCGGTGCTGACCAATGCCGAGGACGCGCTCTATGGCGGCCCGCCTGTCACCGCGATGCTGATCCAGAACACCAACCCGGCCAATGTCGCGCCGGAGCAGCGGCTGGTGGTCAAGGGGTTCCTGCGCGACGACCTGTTCACCTGTGTGCACGAGCAGTTCATGACCGACACGGCCAAGCTCGCCGATGTCGTGCTGCCGGCGACGATGTTCCTCGAGCATGACGACATCTACAAGGGCGGCGGCAACCAGCACATCACGCTGGGGCCGAAGCTGATCGACCCGCCCGAGGGGCCGCGCACCAACCACTATGTCATCGAGGAACTGGGCAAGCGGCTTGGCGTGTCTGACATGCCGGGCTTCGGCATGACCGAACGCCAGCATATCGACGTCATGCTGGAGAAGAAGGGCCTCGGCAATTTCGAGACCTTCAAGGACCAGAAATGGGCCGACATGCAGCCGGAATTCGACAGCGCGCATTTCCTCAACGGCTTTGGCCATGCCGACGGCAAGTTCCGCTTCAAGCCGCAGTGGAATGGCGGTGCGGCCCCCAACAAGCCGCCGCGCAGCATGGGCATCTTCGGCCCGGTTGCGCAGCTGCCCGAATTCCCCGATCATGTCGACCTGATCGAGGTGGCCGATGCGGCCCATCCGTTCCGCCTGGCGACGTCGCCGGCGCGCAACTTCCTCAACTCGACCTTCGCCGAGACGCCGGTGTCGCGCGAGAAGGAGGGCCGGCCGGAACTGTTGATCCATTCCGAGGACGCGGCAGAACTCGGGATAGCGACAGGCGACCGGGTCGAGATCGGCAATATGCGCGGCGAGGTCGTGCTGCATGCCCGCCTGTTCGACAAGATCAGGCGCGGCGTCGTCATCGCCGAAGGCATCTGGCCGAATTCCGACCATGAGCGCGGCGAAGGCATCAACGTGCTGACCGGCGCCGACGCGCCGGCGCCTTATGGCGGCGCTGCCGTGCATGACAACAAGGTCTGGGTGAGGGCGGCGTAGGGGCCGTCCCACAGCCGTATCGAGGCCGGTTGCGCGATGGCGCGGAATTGGGCTGCTCGCTTGTCGGGGAGCAGACGCTATGTCACCCCGCCGGAGTCGGTCAGATACACCGGCTCGTGCCGCTGCTTGACCGACATCGAGAAAGCGTCTGGCAGATTGCGCCATCTTTCGCTGACGCCTTGCAGTTTACCAGTCGAGACATCGGTAACCGAACGGCGCAACATGAAAGCGGCCATTCTGCAGCCAACCGATTGCGTCCGTTCGATGATGGAGCCGAAGACGACCACAGCGGACCATGTAGGTCCCAGTCAACGGCCACACTTCGACGACGCCATGCGCAACGGCACAGGGAACGCCTGAGACCTTCTTGACCGCCTCCGCCATATCCGCAGCCATCGATGATGGCGAAGCCGGCAACCGGCAAGGCCGACGACATGAATGGGCCATCCCGCGTCTCCGGGCCCGCCGCTTCGGGATTGCGCAGCTGGGGGACGCGATCGGGACGATAACCCTGTCTTTCGGCGCAACCGACGCCAACACAGTCGCATTGGGATTTGTGCTGGCGCGTGCGCATTGGGGGCAGGGACTGGGCGGCGAGTCTATCAGGATCGAGTTCAGGCGAAGCCTTCGGCCCGCATCGCAGCACCGACGGCGGGCCGCTCGCGCATCCGCGCGCAGTTCGGCCATCGGTTCGGGAACGTGAACGCCGAAGCGCTCGGCCTGGAACAGCAGCATGACGTTACAGATAGAAGTCGGCGGCCGCGTGCTCCTCGCCGAACAGGAACGTGCCGGTGATGCCGCCGTACAACCGGGCCAGCAGACCGGCGGCGACAAGAGTGCTGAAACGGGCGACAGCATCGCGGCGAAACAGCTGGCGGCTGCCTTGAAGGAGTGATCGGGATGGCTGTCAGACCTGAACCCCGGGACGCTTACGAATAGCGCGACATCTAAGAGATGATCTTCGCCTGCGCTTGTCCTTGCTCGATGGACCACTGACCTATCCCACGGGCGGCACATAGGCCTCGAGGCCAAACGCCATCAGCACCAGCGACAGCAGGAAGAAACCGACCGCAACGCAAAGCGCAATCCGCGCGAAAATACCATAGACGTCGCGCATGACGGTGCCGAACACCCGCCGCGCAGGATCATCGAGCGGGCGCGACTTCTCGTCGAGATAGAGCCAGATCTCGGTGCGCCTGGGCGCCTTGGTGCCGGCGGTCATCGCTTTCCACATCAGCACCAGCGCCATCATCAGTGTGAGGAAAGCGCCGCTGCGGAATGCCGATACGGGGTTGAAGGAGAAGCCGACCATGACGCATCCGATCGCGAGCGATCCGAACATGACCGCACGCCCGACGCACTCCACGGCGACCCGCCTGATCTCGCGCATTGACACATCCTGGCGATGAACCCGCGCAAGGTGGACCGACGCCCAGGCTGCGCGCAAATCACATTCAGGCGAATACCGCGCGGAAGAGAACCTCGAGGATCGAGCCTCACGGAACGGGCCGGCTTGCCGACATGTTCGGTGAGGCTGTTGGAGCAGCCTTCGACCTGGCGTGCCGGTCGCGCTATGCCGCGGCAGAAAATTGGCCGATATTGTCGGCCCGGGCAACAGCGGGACATCCGAGCCGGGCATTCAGCAACCTCGCAGGAGCGGACATGAAGCCGGCGACCGGCGCGACACCCCTGATTTCAATGGCGGCGACGGCGGTCGACACCGAGACGACCGGGCTCGACGCCACCAAGGCCCGTATCCTGCAGATCGGTGCGGTCGGCATCTGGCACGGCAAGATCAAACCGGAACGCCGCTTCGAACTTCTCGTCGATGCCGGCGAAGCTGTGCCGCCTGCGGCTTCCCGCATCCACGGCATTACCGACGACCAACTCGTCGGCCAGCCGGATTTCACCGCAGCCTGGCACCGGTTCCAGCATTTCACCGGACCACGGGTTCTCGTCGGCCACTCCATCGGCTTCGACCTGGCGGTGATGGAGCGCGAATGCCGGCTTGCGAACCTGCCCTGGACCAAACCGCGTGCGCTATGCGTGCGCCTTCTTGCGGCGGTGGCCAATCCCAGTCTGGCGGACCATTCGCTCGACGCGGTCGCCGCCTGGCTGGGCGTGGAGGTTGCCGGCCGGCACACGGCTCTGGGGGACGCGTTCACGGCTGGCAAGGTCTTCATCGCGCTGCTGCCCGAATTGCGCAAGCGCAACGTCCGGACGCTGGGCGAAGCCGAACTGGCGTGCCTTGCCCTTTCGCGCGATCTTGAAGCCGGCCATCGCGCCGGCTGGAGCGAACCGGTGTCGCGTCCTCAGGCTCCTGTTTTCCAGTCGGTGGATCCTTACGCGTACCGCCACCGCGTCGGCAGCCTCATGAGCACCCCCGCCGTGGTGGTGACATCGGGCCAAACCATGCGGCAGGCCATCGAGCTGATGGTCACGCGAAAGATCAGCTCCCTGCTGGTGTCCGATGCCGGAGAACCGAACCGACCGGTCGCCGACTACGGCATCGTCACCGAGCGCGACGTGATGCGGCGACTGTCCGGCAGCGGCGCGGATGCGCTGGACCTGCCGGTCGGCACCTTCGCCTCCAGGCCGCTCGCCAGCGTGCGCGCCACAGCCTTTGCCTATCGCGCCATCGGGCGCATGGACCGGCTGAAGATACGTCACCTTGCCGTGCGCGACGATGCCGGAACGCTGGTGGGCGTGCTGTCGGCGCGTGACCTGCTGAGGCTGCGTGCCAGCGAAGCGATCAACCTCGACGACCAGATCGAACATGCCACGGGCGCCGCCGAACTGGCGGCGGCATGGGCCACGCTTCCCGGCGTCGTGCGCTCGCTGCTCGCCGAAGCGATCGATCCGCGCATCGTCGCCGAGATCATCTCCGAGGAGTTGCGCGCCATGACCCGCCGCGCCGCCGTGCTGGCGGAGCTTGCCATGCAGGCGCAGGGTCACGGCGCGCCGCCCTGTCGATACGCCGTGCTGGTGCTCGGCTCCGGCGGACGCGGCGAAAGCCTGCTGGCTCCCGACCAGGACAACGCCATCGTCTTCGAGCACGGCGAACCCGATGGTCGGCAGGACCTCTGGTTCAAGATGTTTGGCGAAAAGCTCGCCGATACGCTCGACGCCGCCGGCGTGCCTTACTGCAAGGGCGGCGTCATGGGCCGCAACGCGGCGTTCCGCGGCAGTCTCGAAACGTGGAAGAATCGCGTCGAGGAATGGGTCCGGCGCTCGCGGCCAAACGACCTGCTCAACGTCGACATCGTCTATGATTTGAAGCCCGTGCACGGTGACGTGGCGTTGAGCGACGCGCTGTTCGACCATGCCTATGCACGCGGCCACGCCGAGCCGGTCTTTGCCAAGCTCCTCGGCGAGCAGATCGTTTCGGACAACCCGTTCACGCTTCTGGGCGGCCTGCGGCTCGACGACGGCCGGCTCGATATCAAGATGCACGGCCTGTTCCCGATCGTTGCGGCGGCACGGACGCTGGCAATTCGCCACGGCATCCGGGCACTGAGCACGCGCGACCGTCTCGAGGCGTTGATCGCCCGCGATGTCGGCGGCGAGCAGGACATGAAGGCGATGCTGGCCGGCCATGCGTTTCTGATCGGGCTGCTGCTGGATCAACAGATTCGCGACGTCTATGCCGGCGTGCCCGTCTCCAACCGCGTCGACCTGGCCGCAATCCCGCGCGAGCAGCAAGGCGAGTTGAAGACGCTGGTCAGGCGCCTTCAGTCCGTGCCGGGGCTGGTGCGCGACCTGATGTTCGCCTGAGGCCCGTCAAGCGCCGGGCGCGCCGAGCAGTTCATCGACGATCGCGGCGCGATCGGCCAGCTCCAGCAGGTCCTCATGCGCTCTCAGGATGTTCATCCGCAGGAAGTTGAAGATGTAGTCATAGTCGTTGGTCAGCAACTCGGGATGGATCGGCACCGCATCGAACACCATCCGCGCCAGCGGATCGGGGATCTCCCGCACCGGCCGCGGCGCTCCGGCCTGCGCTGCCACCAGTCTGCCGCGCACCAGGGCGGCCGCGTCCTCCCAGAAGGTCCCAGGCGAGCCGTCGGGAACAGGGTGCTTTGCAAAACTCATGCGGGCGACCCGCTCGATCGCTGTCTCCAGACCGCGCTGACGCCCGGCTGCAACCTCGCGCAGCGACCCTTCGACCATCTCCGCGACCATGGCGTAGCACGGCGGGTAGGCCCGCCAGCGCGCCTGATCGAGCGCGGTCTGGAACTCCTTTTCGCTGAACAGCTTCTGCCAGAACACGCCCGCCCGCACGCGGCAGAATTCGACGATGCACTTCTGCGCCAGGAACGAGGCGCGCGCATCCATGAAATCTGCCAGATCGGCGGTACTGTGGATCGGCGTGGCCTTGCGGAGAAATCCCGGAAGAAGACCATCGAGAAGGCCCATTGCAATATTCCCTTCGTCTGCCGCGTGCTGCCAAGCGTTAGCCTTCGCGACACCTCTTAGCCAGCCCGCCGAACCGATTCTAAAGTCGAATAACGGGCAGTTGCAAATACAGCTAGAGTTCAAGCAGCGTCGGCTGAGTCCATCATGACGCCGACGCTCGCCAGATTCCCGTTTGCGGGAGCTTGGCGACTTGCTGAACGGCCGGTTGGTCGGGGAGAATCTGCACAGGCTGTAAATCAAGGGAGGGATCAACGCGATGGCGACGCCGGACCGCGTAAGCTACTGGAATAAGACCCGCAGTCTCATGTTTCTTATGCTTGGGCTGTGGTTTTTCTTCGGATATGTCATCCACTTCTTCGTCGGCCCACTCAACAATATCGTCATTCTGGGCTTCCCGCTGGGCTTCTACATGGCCGCGCAGGGTTCGCTCATTGCTTTCGTCGTGATGCTCTTCTGGTTTGCACGCAAGCAGAACGGCATCGACGAAGAGCACGGTGTGTCGGAAGAGTGAGGGGGGAACCATGGCAACGACGACAACCAGCGGCGGCGGAGATTTCGTCTCCAATCTAGGCCGCATCTACGGAATCTACACCGGAGGCTTCATAGCCTTCGTCATCCTCATGGCGATCCTGAGCGCCGCCGGCGTGCCGAACTACATCATCGGCTACATGTTCGTCGGCTTCACCATCCTGATCTATGCCGTCATCGGCATTCTGTCGCGGACCATGCAGGTCGGCGAATATTATGTCGCCGGCCGCCGCGTGCCTGCGATCTACAACGGCATGGCGACAGGTGCGGACTGGATGTCGGGCGCCTCATTCGTCGGCATGGCCGGTACGCTTTACCTGCTCGGCTATGACGGCCTCGCCTTCGTCCTGGGCTGGACCGGCGGCTATGTTCTGGTCGCGATTCTGGTCGCGCCATATCTGCGCAAATTTGGCGCCTATACGGTGCCCGACTTCCTTTCGGCGCGCTATGGCGGCAATCTTGCCCGCTTCATCGGCGTGATCGTGCTGTTTTCGTGCTCTTTCACCTATGTCGTCGCGCAGGTCTATGCGACCGGCATCATCTCGGCCCGCTTCCTCGGCCTCGACTTCAACGTCGCGGTCTATGTCGGCCTTGCCGGCATTCTGGTCTGCTCCATGCTTGGCGGCATGCGCGCAGTCACCTGGACGCAGGTTGCCCAATACATCGTGCTGATCATCGCCTACCTCATTCCGGCGATCTGGATGTCCACGGTCAAGACCGGCGTCCCCATCCCGCAGATCATGCAGGGCACGGCGCTGGCCAACATCACCGCGCTCG
This sequence comes from Aminobacter sp. NyZ550, assembly GCF_025628925.2. Classification (NCBI taxonomy): domain Bacteria; kingdom Pseudomonadati; phylum Pseudomonadota; class Alphaproteobacteria; order Hyphomicrobiales; family Phyllobacteriaceae; genus Aminobacter; species Aminobacter sp. NyZ550. The sequence goes on along the minus strand of NZ_CP114190.1, from coordinate 4,483,232 downwards.
AAACCGCGCAGGGCATCGCGGTCCACCACATCACGCCGTTCGTCCACGGCGGCTACAACGCGCTCAACTTCTTCCTGCTCATCCTGTGCCTGATGGTCGGCACCGCTTCGCTGCCGCATGTGCTGATGCGCTACTTCACCACGCCTTCGGTGCGTGAGGCGCGCGTCTCGGTGGCATGGTCGCTGCTGTTCATCTTCATCCTCTACTTCACGGCGCCGGCCTATGCCGCTTTCGCCAAGTGGACCATGCTCGACCTGGTGGCTTCCGGCCTGACGCCGGACAACATCGCCGAGAAGGCGGGATGGATGATGCGCTGGGCCGCAGCCGACAACGCGCTGGTGCAGATCTGCGGCAAGGCTGCCATCGACGCAGCCGCCATCGCCGCAGCCTGCGCGGAACAGGGTGTGACCAATATCGGCTTTGCCAACATCAACCTCAATGCCGACATGATCGTGCTTGCCACGCCGGAAATGGCAGGCATGCCCTATGTCATTTCGGGCCTTGTCGCAGCCGGCGGTCTCGCGGCCGCGCTGTCGACGGCCGACGGCCTGCTTCTGGCCATCGCCAACGCGCTCAGCCACGACATCTACTACAAGATGATCGACCAGAACGCACCGACGGCGCGCCGCCTGGTGGTGTCGCGCGTGCTTCTGGTGCTGGTGGCGATCGCGGCGGCCTATGTCGCCTCGACCAAGCCTGCCGACATCCTGGCCATGGTGTCCTGGGCGTTCTCGCTTGCGGCGGCAGGCCTCTTCCCGGCGCTGGTTCTCGGCGTCTGGTGGAAGCGTGCCAATTCGGCGGGGGCGATTGCCGGCATGATCGCAGGCTTCGGCATCTGCCTCTACTATCTGCTGGGCACCCGCTATGGCGCGGTCGGCTTCGTGGAGATGTGGAGCGGCCTGTCGACGGCAACGGCCGAGCAGTTGGCCAAGTTCGAGGAGCTCAAAGCCGCCTTTGCGGCCGCTGCCCCCGATGCTCAGGCAGCCGCCTGGGCGGCGTTCGACAAGCATGCGCAGTCGATCGCGAACTGGGGCGGGGTGAAGAACCTGTCGGCGGCGGCGTTCGGCCTGCCCGTCGGCTTCGCGGTCATGTATGTCGTCTCGCGCCTGACCAAGGAGCCGTCACACGAGCTGCAGGAGTTCATCGAGGAGATCCGTGTTCCTCGCGGCAAGACGATCATGGAAGAAAAGACGGCCTGATCATCGCATCGGACGTCAGGGGAGGGGTCCGGACAGGACCCCTCTTTCTTTTTTGCGCGATGCCGCTATGGCTCGCATGACCGCCCCATGATCCCCCCCATGATCCCCATTGGACCGCGTGCATGAACGAATTCTGGAGCTACTGGTATTTCCACCTGCCCAATTTCGTGTTGGCAGCAGTGATGTACACATTGATCGGGCGGCTGGTTCTCGGTTTTTTCGTGCCGGAGAACTGGGACAACTTCATCTGGCGCGGCTTCCGCTTCGTCACGGACCATGTGGTGCGCGCCGTGCGCTACCTCACGCCTGCAGTGTTGGCCCAGCCGGTCGTGCTGATCTTCGCGGCACTGTGGCTGATGGCGCTGCGGCTTGGCTATTTCATGATGCTCTTCAACGCCGGGCTGGCACCCGGCGCAACGGCGGGGAACTGAGACATGGAACGCACGGGTCTGGTTCCGGTGATGGCGATCGCCACCGTCAACGGTATCTTCTCCCCCTGGGTGCTTGTGCTTTTCGTGCTGTACCCGGTCTGGTACCCGTCCTGGGCGCCACCGACCAGCCAGTTCGTCTACATGGCGAGCGCGCTCATCCTGTCGACGCTCACCCTGATGGTGGCAGGCGTTCCGGCCGCACTCTACGAACGCCTTTCGGCGCGCCCCCAAAGCGTCGTCGTTGCGTCGATCTGGCTGGGATGCGCAGCGCTTCTCACACTGCCTGCCGTGCCCAACATCATGCGGGCCCTGGCCGGCTGATCCGATCGCGCAGCGACCCACGCATTTGAGTTGGGGTCATGACATCCCCGGCACGACAGAGTGTTCGCAACGCGCATCGGAAGTTGGTACGACCGACACAGATCCGAAACTCATGGCGTTGCAGACAGCAAGAACCATCGGCATCGCGCGTCTGGCGATTGTCTGTTCGCATTGATACGCTACGCCGGGCGGACCGCCCATGGCGATGGTCATGAAATCTACGCGTGAACACAGCCGACATCACTGTCGAAACCCGTGAACCAAGGAGCGGTATCCCAGTTGCACGACCCCGACGTCAAACATCTGGGAAGATGAGTTGGCAGCCCATGAACAGACAGGAATTATTATGGTTCTTGCTGCTTGTGGCCACCGGACTGGCCATCGCATCGTTGGTCATATCGCCCGTGCAATAACACAGGCTCCTCGTCCACAACCTCTCCGGCGGCGAATCGAACAGCAAGGTGGCAATGGCGGCGGGATGCGCCGTCGCCACTGCGGTCGGAGGTCCGGCAACTCAATGCCCAGTGAGGGCTGCGAGACGCGTCTCCGCCGTGCTTGCCATCAGCAAGCGCTTTCATCAAAGGAACGTCCGGTAAGTGGAACGAGTACGGAGAGCAGCCGTCGCATGCCCGCCTCCAGGATCGATCTCGAAGTGCCGAGGTTGATGCGGATGTGGTTCTCTCCACCAGGCCCCATCGGCTCGCCATAGGTCACGACGAGCTTCGCCTGCCTTTCAATCAGCGGCTCATAGACGGTCTTCGGCGTGTTGAGCCTGGAGAGATCCAGCCAGGCGAAGTATGCTGCTTCGGCGACCGGAACCGTGACCTCGGGCAGGAATGACCGGATCAAATCCGTGACGTATGCGTGATTGCCGGCAATATGGTGCATCAGCGCGTGGCTCCAATCGTCACAATCTCGGAACGCCACTTCGGCAGCGGCGTATCCAAGTGCGCTGCCACCATACTGTAGATTGGCGCGCAGCAAGCCGCGCCGGAAGGCATCCCGCAGGACCGGGTTCGGGGTGACAACGATGGAATGCTTCAGTCCGGTGAGATTGAAGGGCTTGCTTGGTGAGAACAGGCAATAGGAATTCATCGCAGCCCATTCTGAAACCGCAGCAAAGGGTGTGAATTCCGTTCCCTCATACAGCATCCCGCTGTAGACCTCGTCGGAAACCACGATGACTCCGCGTTCGGAGCATATGCGTGCCAGCTCCTTCAGCTCGTCGCGAGTCCAGACCCGACCAACCGGATTATGCGGGCTGCAGAGCAACAACAACTTTGTTCGGTCAGTAATGCAGGCCTCCAGCCCGGCAAAATCCATCTCGTATGTGCCGCCGCGATTGATCAGTTGATTGGCGACGGGCACGCGGTCGTTGGCCTTCACGATCTCGGCAAAAACGTGGTGGACGGGTGGCTGGTAGATGATCTCGTCGCCGGCCTGGGTCAGTTCCATGATAATCGAGTGCATCGATGGATAAATCGCGACACACGCGTCGATCCACGTCTTCTCCACCTGCCATCCAAAACGTCTGCTCAGATAACCCGTGACCGCGTCGTAGTAGCTGGGTCGTCTCAGGGGATAACCAAAATGGCCGGCTTCGACCGCACGATGCAGCGCTTCGACGACGGCCGGTGGCGACCGGAAATCCAGATCGGCGGTTCCAAACGAGAAAAGGTCTTTGTCGCCCAGTCGGTCGATTTCCATCTCCCACTTGAGGGTGCTGAGAGCTGACCGATCTATCGCCTTGCTGAAGTCATGGAGCGATTGCTCGGATGCAGACCGAGCAGTTTTTGCGGACATGGGGTCTCCTTGCCCCGTGGTTTCACGGGGTCGATATCTGGTTGCTTATGGAAGCGGACTACTTGACGCGCGCCAGGAACTCGCGGAGGCGTTTTGATTGCGGATTTGCAATCATTTCTTTTGGAACGCCACGCTCGACAACCACGCCACCGTCCATGAAAACGAGTTGGTCAGCGACTTCTGACGCGAAGCCGATTTCGTGGGTAACCACCACCATGGTCATGCCGTCCCGCGCCAAATCCTTCATGACGGCAAGAACCTCCCCAACGAGTTCGGGATCGAGCGCCGAAGTCGGCTCGTCGAAGAGAATGACCTTGGGCCGCATGGCAAGCGCCCGAGCTATCGCCACGCGTTGTTGCTGCCCACCAGAGAGCTGTCGTGGATAAGCGTCACACTTCTCGGCCAGACCAACCTTGCCAAGGAGATGGACCGCCCGCTCCGTGGCAGATTTGACCGATTCACCCCGGACATGGACTGGTGCCTCGATGACGTTCTGCAGGACGGTCAGATGGCCGAAAAGGTTGAACTGCTGGAACACCATGCCGACCTCGGCACGACGGCGGCAGATTGCGCTGTCTGGCAGTTCATGGAGCCGGTCTTGCCTGAGCTCATAGCCTATGAAGTCCCCATCCACGAGGAGCAGGCCGCCATCGATCTTCTCCAGATGGTTGATGCATCGCAAGAACGTGCTCTTGCCCGAACCCGAAGGCCCGATGATGCAGGCGACGCTGCCTGTCGGGACGCTCAGGCTGACGTCTTTAAGCACTTCGAGGGAACCGAAGGATTTTCGGACGCCTTCGGCATAGACCATGACATTCTGGTCGATACCAAAGCGGCCGTGATGTGTCCTTGAAACAGTCATTGTGTGACCCTCCTGCGAACGGAGAAGGCATTGCCGAATGTTGCTTTCAGCATGCCCTTGCCTTGCCGGGTGGCATTGTCCCGGGAGAAATAGCGTTCCAGGTAAAACTGGCCGATCGACATGATCGCCACGACAACGAGGTACCAAAAGGTTACAACCAGCAACAGCGGTATGGTCTCGAACGTACGGGCGTAGATGGATTGCGCCGAATAAAGCAGGTCACCCACCGCAACGACGCTGACCAGCGAAGTGGTCTTGAGCAGGTTGATCGTCTCGTTGCCGGATGGAGGGATGATTACTCGCATGGCTTGGGGGATGATGATGCGGCGCATCAACAGGCTCGGCTTCATCCCGAGGCACAGAGCCGCTTCCCGCTGGCCTTGGTTGACCGACTGCAGGCCGTTGCGGATGATTTCCGCCATGTAGCCGGATTCGTGGAGCGAAAGGCCGACGACGGCCGCGACCAGAGGCGTCATGACGTCGTTGGTCGAAATGGAAAAAATGGTGCCAAGACCAGGCAGCCAAAGCTCGAAGCGCGGAACGATCAGCGCCAGATTGTACCAGAGTATGAGCTGGACCAGCGCCGGCGTTCCCCGGAAGAACCAGACGAACACTTTTGCCGGCGTTGAAAGCAGCCGGCTCGGCGACAAGATCATAAGTGCCGCAATCGTGCCCAGGACAACGGCGATCACCATCACCAGAGCGGTCACGATGAGGGTCACCAGGAGACCATTCATGATCAGCGGATTGAAGAGATAGCTTCCGGCGATGGGCCATTGCAGCTTGGGGTTCATTGCCGCGCTGCGAACTGCCAGCGCGAGAAGCGACAGGACAAGGATGATCGCCGCGAGGCGGAACGGGTGGGGCAGCGGAACCACTTTAAGCTTGGCAATTGCCGCAGAGTTTTGATCGTTTTTCATGGGTGTCGCACAGCTCTCCCCGCCCGGCGGTCGAGGCCACCGGGCGTTCAGTCGATCTCGGATGAGAAATGGCGGTTAGTGGTTCAGTTGAGAGACGTCGGTATAGATGACCGGCGCGTCCAGGGACGACTTGCCCATGTTGTAACTGTCGAGCAGCTTTTTGTAGGTGCCGTTCGCCATCAATTCTTTGAGGACGGCATCCACCATGGCTGCCGTAGCCTTGTCTCCCTTCGGGACTGCGATCCCAAGCGGTGACGGATAGTAGCTGTCGCCGGTAACGACGAGCTGCCCCTTGCTCGTTTTCTCAAAATAGCCTGTGGCCGTCGAGTCATCCAACCAGGCCTCGGCGCGACCTGAAAGCACCGCAGCGATGCTGTCCTTTGGCTCCGGATAGATCTGCTTGTTGATCTCCGAAAGGTTGGCGGCCTTGCAATCGGCCGAGATCCGGTCGGCAGCGATATCGCCGGAAGTGCCGGTCTGAACCGCGACAGCGTGCCCGCAAAGGTCAAGCTTCTTTGTGAATTTGTCCTTGTCCTCCGGCTTCACCGTTGCCACGGAGCCGGTTTCCATGAAGGAGATGAAGTCCACCTGCTTCAAACGCTCAGGCAGCACCGTGAAGGTGGTCCAGGCCATCGTTGCGCGCCCCGATGCGAGAGCCGGAATCTGCGAGGCGAAGGGAATTGTGACGACTTCCAGCTTCACCCCCATCAGGTCGGCAGCGGCCTGAGCCATCTCAATGTCCAGGCCAGCCGGCTTTCCGGAGGCGTCAGTGAACTCGAAGGGGGCGTAGGCGAGCGAACTGGCGATTGTGAGCTTGCCACTGGTCTTGACGGCATCCGTTACGGGAATGTCGGCAGCAAAGCTGCTGATGGTCGAAAATGCCGAGAGCGCAAGAACCACGCCACTCGTTGTAAGGCTACGCTTCATTGGTTCCTCCCTGTTTGAACCGTGGCCTACGGATAGCAGTCGCCTGCATGATCGGTGAAATTGATAATGTGACATAAGACTATGCATGCCATGCATAGTGCCGTCGTGAAACAGCCCATCAGGGGCCAACGCCTGGCGCACGCCTATTGTTGAGATTGACGGCCGCCGGAGATGTTCAGGCGTCCATACGCCGCTTCTTTCAATGCCCGCTGAACCTCTGTCGTGGCGATGATCAGGCTTCGCAGCCAGGCATGTCCCGCATCGGCCTCCAAACCACGTTCGTAAATCATGGAGACCCGAACGTCCGGGAGAGGGAACGGGGCCGGAACGATCTTGGTCTCGGTTTCTTCGGAGACCGCGAAAATGAAGTTGTCGCCAAAAACCGTTATGAGAGGCGTGTCCTTGATGATCCAAGGCGCCACGAGATAGTGCGGAATGGTGGCGACAACCTTCCGCTTGAGGCCAAGGCCTCTCAGAACGATATCGGCAACGCCATCCGCCTTGCCGTCTGCAGAGATCTGAAGATGAGGCGAAGACAGGTAGCGCTCTTGGGTGAAATCATCCAGCAGGCCATTCCCTTTCCAGCCGGCACAGACCATCTTGTGCGTCGACAGTTGCACGACTGTAATCTGGTCACTCTTGAGCGAAAAGTTGCCGAGCACCGCGCATTCGATTTGCTTGGATTTCAACAAGTCGAGGACTTCAGCCTCTCTGGTGTGCAAGACGTTGAGTGTGGCATTTGGCGCCTGAGCCGAGAAGTTCTGGATGAGGCTCGGAAGGATCGTAACGGCCGAGGAATCCGAGAGGCCGATCCTGAAGTTTCTGAATGTGCTTGCCGGCTCGAAATTCAGATGCCTTTCGACGACCTGACGAATGTCAGCCAGCGCGCGAGTAAGAACCGCAGCCAGTTCTTTCGCCCGAGGCGTCGGCTCCATCACCCCTGAATCGCGAGAAAACAATTCGTCCTTGAAGATATGCCGCAACCTGGAAAGTGAATGGCTTGTGGCCGACTGCGTCCGACCAAGCAGTTCCGCCGCCTTTGTGACGCTGCGCTCCTGCATCAATGCGTCGAACGTACGAAGCAGATTCAGATCGATTTGATTCAAGGAGAACGCGTGTGGGCTCGGAGGCATCTCACAACATCACGAATTTCAGCTCCGGCGACTTATACATACATACGAAAAATGTGCGCTACGATCACGATAATTAAGAAGCAAGGTTACCGCAGATCCTCACCGCCAGGCATGATTGCCGATTTCCGTGCCGGGCTGATCCAGCGTCCGCTTACATCATTTGCTCGCCAAAAGCAGCCGGGCAGAAAACCACCCCATACCTGTCATCTTCACTATCTCGGCAGCGTGAGATAGCTGCGCAGGCTGTCGAGGCGGCGCGCATTTGCTCTGCGTCGGCTCTTGGAGCCGGTTTGCCTACTCCAGCGGCCACACTTCGACGACGCCATGCGCAACGGCACAGGGAACGCCTGAGATCTTCTTGACCGCTTCCGCCATATCCGCAGCCTCGATGATGGCGAAGCCGGCAACCGGCAAGGCCGACGACATGAATGGGCCATCCCGCGTCTCCGGACCCGCCGCTTCGGGATTGCGCACCTGCACGGGCGCACCGGCGATTCCGATCAATGCGCCCTCCGCGCGCAGCATTGCATCCTGCGCGTGGGCGGCGTCGCGGACGGGTTGTGAGGTCCGGTCATATCCGGCCTGGTCGCCATATCCGATGGTGAGGAATTTCGGCATGATGTCGTCTCCTTCTGGGGGGCTGCGGCACAACAGGCGGCCCGCAGACGATCCAAGTCGGTATGCTGAGGTGCTTCGGAGCGTCACAAATCTGATTGCATTATGCAACCTGTTTTATCGCGACACATGGAATCGACCTTCACCGAGCCGCCGGTGTCGCGCGACAAGGAGGGGCGGGCTGACCTTTTGATGCATTCCGAGGACGCGGCAGCCCTCGGGATCACCACAGGCGACCGGGTCGAGATCGGCAACATGCGCGGCGAGGTCGTGCTGCATGCCCGCCTGTTCGACAAGATCAAGCGCGGCGTCGTCATGGCCAGACTTCAAAGGCGCCGTGCGCCACCGCGCAGGGCACCTGCGAAACCTTTTCGATTGCTGCGGCCAGATCGGCGGCCTCGATGATGGCGAAGCCCGCAATCGGCAAGGCCGACGACATGAACGGTCCGTCGCGGGTTTGCAGGTCGCGGGCCTCTGGATTGCGGACCTGCACCGGTTTCCGGCAATGCCGATGACAGCGCCTTCGGACCGCAGTTTCGAAAGCAAGAAGTCGGCTCTTGACCGGAAATCGCCTGACTCATCCTCACACCGCAAGAAGGCCGCGGAGGCGATTGAGGTGCGCATGAAAGCCATGGAAATCAGATCGCGCCAAGGTCACTATCTCCATAGTAAATGGCGTAGGCAATTTCCAATGGACGTAGCCAGTTCATGTCGGATGATACCGTCCAGTTGCTTCGCGCCGAGTGGCGGGCCGATGACCACCACGGCCTAGCCGGCGTTGGCCCGTGAGGGTCACTCTTGGCATGAAGCGTCTCAGAGAGCGGCGGCGCGGGTGCGATCAGGTGGCGCGATTGCGCGCGGTTCTAGATGCTTGCGCAACAGACAGAAGCCAGTCTGTAAACAAGCCGGCGTCTGGATGCGTGCTATTGCCTGCGGGCTCAACCAGGTAAAAAGCCTCATCAATCGGCAGGGCGAGGGCAAACGGCGTGATAAGCCGTCCTGAAGCCAAAGCATGTTCGGCCAGCGATTTGCGCCCAAGCGCGATACCTCCGCCGTGCGCCGCCAGTTCAAATGCCGTCAGCGACGTGTCCAGATGGAGGCCGCTGCCGGCGTCGATCTCAGGAGCTCCGGCTGCCTTCAGCCAGATGCCCCAGCCCTCATGGTAGCCGAGCACATGCAGGAGCCTGTGGTTGCGCAGATCGTCGGTCTCTCGCAATAGGCTTGAAGGGGCGCAGAGTGGGGTAATTGTCTCCCATGTCAGGCGATGGCTATTGAACCCCGGCCACCGCCCGTTGCCATATTGGATGTCGAGGTCGAAATCTTCGGTGTCGAAGGCATCTTTCCAGACGCTGGATAAAAGGCGGATGGTCTTGCCCGGATATCGATTCAGATAGTCGGGAAGGCGTGGGGCAAGCCAGTTGACGGCGAAGGAAACCGCGCAGCGTAGGGTCAGGACGCTGCTACGGCGCTGGCCAAAGACCTCTCGCGTGCCGATGGCTAGACGCTCCATTGCATCCTGGATCTTGGGCAGATAGGCGGCGCCGGACTTGGTCAGCTCCAACCCGCGCGGTCGGCGGATGAACAAGGGCCGCCGCACATATTGCTCCAGCGCCTTCACGTGTTTTGAGACGGCAGCTTGAGTGAGATGCAATTCGGCAGCCGCCTGTGTGAAGCTCAGCGTCCGGGCCGAGGCCTCGAAGGCGCGGAGCCAGGTCAGGGGAGGGAGATCCAGATTCATCACAGCCTCAAAACGCAGATATAACTATTTGTATAGGCATTGCCCCCGAATACGTCGTTTGACCAATGCGCGCCAGAGGCGTCTCTGGGAGCATCCAGGGAGGTTTCATGTTCAATGTGTTTCCATCGGCGCGCCTGCGCCCATCGCCCTTTTACGCCAGCGCGGTTGCCGAAGGCATGACCGCTGCCAGCATCTACAACCGCATGATCATGCCGACCTCCTATGGCGACCCGGAGGCGGAATATTGGCGTCTGATCAACGGGGTCTCGCAATGGGATGTGGGGGTTGAGCGCCAGGTGCAGCTGAAGGGCCCGGACGCCGGGCGGCTGGCGCAGATCCTGTCGCCGCGCAATCTTTCGACCTGCCAGGTGGGACAGGGAAAATATGTGCCGCTGTGCAATCACCGGGGCACGATCATCAATGACCCGATCCTGTTGAAGCTGGCCGACGACCTCTACTGGTTCTCGATCGCCGACAGCGACATCTGGCTCTGGGCCGGGGCCATCGCCGCCGAGCGCGGCCTGAATGTGGAGGTCAGCGAACCCGACGTCTCGCCGATGGCCCTGCAGGGCCCCAAGGCCGAGGATGTCGTGGCCCATGTGCTGGGCGACTGGATACGGGGCCTGAGATACTTCTGGTTCCGCGAAACCGAGATCAAGGGCATCCCCGTTGCGGTGCAGCGCTCGGGCTGGTCGAAGCAAGGCGGCTTCGAGATCTACCTGAAGGATGGCAAACGCGGCACCGAGTTGTGGAACATCTTCAAGGACGCAGGCCGCCCCTGGGGTATCGGGCCCGGTGCGCCAGCCACTGCGGAACGTACCGAAAGCGGTCTCATATCGGTCGGCGGGGACACGGACGAGGCGACGAACCCGTTCGAAGTGCGTCTGGGCAAATATGTGGACCTTGACGTGCCCGACGACGTGGTGGGAATTCAGGCCCTGCGCCGGATCAAGGCCGAAGGAATAAGGCGACATCAGCTGGGCCTGGTGCTGGAGGGCGAGGCGCCCGCGCCGCTCGGTTTCCACCGCGAGCAGATCACCCGAAATGGCCAGTGCATCGGAATGATGACGAACTGCGTCTGGTCGCCGCGCATGAAAGCCAACATCGGTTATGCGCTGGTCGACGCAGGCGTTCCCACCGGCGAAACGGTCCAGGTTCTGCGCGATCATGGTCCGGTTGCCGCTAGGCTGGTCGATCTTCCTTTCCTCTGAGGCGCGCCATGCAACAGCACTTTGACGCGCCGATGCGGGACGCTGCCAACCACGTGGCGCTGTCGCCCTTGTCCTTTCTGAAGCGGGCGGAAACGGTCTACGCGAACCTCCCCGCCTTGACCTACGGCGACCGTCGCCGCACTTGGCGCGAGACCGCTGCGCATTGTCGGTCCGTCGCCGCGGGGCTGGCAGCATTGGGCGTCAAGGCGGGGGATACGGTGGCGGTTCTGTCGCCCAACATCCCCGAGTTGTTCGAGTTGCACTACGCCGTTCCGCTGCTCGGCGCCGTATTGAACACTATCAACACGCGGCTGGAGCCCGAAACGGTCGCCTATATCATCGACCATTCGGACGCCAGGCTGGTGATCGCCGACACCGCGCTTGCTCCCCTTTTGCGTCATGCGTTCGAGATCAATGGCAGGGACCTTCCGGTGGTCGATATCACGGACCTTCCGGGCCATGCCGGCTTTGGCCAGACCACCTTTGACGATCTGACCGCCCATCCTCCGATGGACTGGGCGCTGCCGCAAGATGAATGGCAGGCATTGGCACTGAACTATACTTCGGGCACCTCGGGACGGCCGAAGGGGGTGATCTATCACCATCGTGGCGCCTATCTGATGGCGATGGGAACGGTCGCGGGCTGGGCCCTGCCGCCGCACCCGACTTACCTGTCGGTCGTGCCCATGTTCCATTGCAATGGCTGGAACCATCCCTGGGCCATGGCGATCGTCGGCGGCCATATGATCTTCACGCGCGACATCGCCCCGGCGAAATTGCTGGCTGCCATAGCCGCGCATCGGGTCACCCATATGGGCGCGGCGCCGATCGTGCTGCAGATGTTCTGCGACAGTCCCGATGCACGCCCCTTCGATCCGAAGATCAGGGTGCTAACCGCAGGCGCCCCGCCGCCGCCCGCCATCCTGGAAAGGGCCTCGGCCCTCGGCCTCGACGTCATGCAGGTCTACGGCCTGACCGAAACATTCGGCCATATCTCGCAGTGCCTGTGGCAGGACGAATGGGATAGGCTGCCCGCCTCTGCCAGAGCCGAGAAGCAGGCGCAGCAGGGCGTGGCGTTTCCCATGGTCGAGGATATCCGTGTGGTGGACCGCACGACCGGAGCCGACGTGCCGCGCGACGGCCTGACCCAGGGCGAAATCGCCATCCGGGGCAACACTGTGATGAAGGGATATTACAGGAACCCCGCCGCCACGACCGAAGCCTTCGCCGACGGCTGGTTCTGGTCGGGCGACGCCGCCGTGGTCCATCCCGACGGCTACGTGCAAATCCGCGATCGGCTGAAGGATGTCATCATCTCAGGCGGCGAGAATATCTCCTCGGTCGAGGTCGAGGCCGTCCTCTATCGCCACCCTGCCGTGCTTGCGGCGGCCGTCGTGGCCCGCCCGGACCCGAAATGGGGCGAAAGCCCATGTGCTTTCGTCGAACTTCGCGAAGGCCCGGCCCCGACCGAGGCAGAACTCATTGCCTTTTGCCGCGACCGCATTGCTCACTTCAAGGCGCCGAAGACGGTGGTTTTTGGCGCACTGCCAAAGACCGCCACGGGCAAGATCCAGAAGTTCGTTTTGCGCGCAGCCGCTCGTGATCTGGGGTCAAAATCATGACTTGGGAAGCTCCCGTAAAGGACCTGCTTTTCAACATCGCCCTTGCCGCGCCGGGCGAAATCGATCTGGATACGGCTGCCGTCGTGCTTGAGGAGTTCGGCCGCTTTTGCGCGGAGGAAATCGCACCGCTAAACCTCCCCGGCGATCGCGAAGGGTCGCGCTGTGACGCTGGTCGGGTGACCACACCCGGAGGCTTTCGCGCAGCCTATACCAAGTTCGTTGAAATGGGCTGGCAAGGTCTGCCGCATCCCGTGGAGTACGGCGGCCAGGGCCTACCCCGGACTGTGGGCGCTGCGGCGGGCGAAATTCTGAATGCCGCGAACATGAGCTTTGCGCTCTGCCCTCTCCTGACCGATGGCGCTATCGAAGCCTTGCGCCATTTCGGTTCGGATCAGATGAAGGCCGTCTACCTGCCGAATCTGGTTGCGGGGCGCTGGACCGGCACCATGAACCTCACCGAACCGCAGGCCGGTAGCGATCTGGCACTGCTGCGAACGCGCGCCGAGGCGCAAGGCGACGGCACCTATCGGATCACCGGTACCAAGATCTTCATAACCTATGGCGAACATGATCTGGCCGAGAACATCATCCATCTCGTCCTTGCCCGCACGCCTGATGCCCCGGGGGGCGTCAAGGGGATCAGCCTGTTCCTGGTGCCGAAGGTCCTTCCCGACGGCAGCCGCAATCGCGTGACCTGCCAGAGTATCGAGCATAAGCTGGGAGTCCGGGCCAGTCCGACCTGCGTCCTGAACTACGAGGGCGCGACCGGGTTTCTGATCGGGGCCGAAAACGCTGGGCTGGAGTACATGTTCACGATGATGAACGCCGCCCGCTTTGCGGTCGGCATCCAGGGGGTTGCGATCTCGGAACGCGCGAGCCAACAGGCACTGGCATACGCGGAAGCCCGCATCCAGGGCCGCCCGGTCGACGGCAGCGCCCCCGGGGCGGTCGCCATCATCCAGCATCCCGATGTGCGCCGGATGCTTTCGCACATGCGCGCCACAACCGAAGCTTGCCGTGCATTGGCGGTCTTTGCTGCGGGTTGGCAGGACCGTAGCGACGCGGCGATTGCGGAATTCCTCGTGCCGCTGGTCAAGGGGTACTGCACCGAAATGGCCGTGCACGTCGCCTCTCTGGGGGTGCAGGTTCACGGCGGCATGGGCTTTATCGAGGAAACCGGAGCCGCCCAGCACTACCGAGACGCCCGCATCCTCCCGATCTACGAAGGCACCACTGCCATTCAGGCCAACGACCTTTTAGGCCGCAAGACCCTGCGCGACGGTGGTACCACGGCAACCCGTATCGCCGCGATGATCGCAGAGACGGAAAAGGCGCTCAATGGCGGCTCACCGGTCGCGCAGGAGATCGCTGCACGGCTCGGCGCAGCGCGGCAAGACTTCGAAGCGACCGTCGCCTACCTTCTGTCCGCCCCCCCGACCGAAGCATATGGCGGTGCCGTGCCCTATCTCATTCTGGCTGGAAACCTGGTCGCAGGCTGGCAGATGGCGCGCTCGGTCCTTGCGGGCGAAGCATTCGTCGGCGACCGCGACTTCATGATCGCCAAGACTGCCACCGCGCGGTTCTACGCGCATCACATCCTGCCCGAGACTGGTCTCCAGCGCGCCCGCGTCATCCAGGGTGAGGCAAGCCTCCTGGACGCCGCCTTCTGATCCACTTGCCTTTTTGAACAGGACCGCAGAATGACCGTTGAGATCGACCGCACCCGCTTCGCAAACCTGGCCATCGAGGCGCATGATGACGGCGTCTGGGTTGTCACCCTGAACCGTCCCGCCAAGCGCAACGCGCTCGATTCGCACATGATCGAAGAGCTAGTCGAGTTCTTCTCGACTGCGCCGCGCGCAGGGATCCGCGCCATAGTGCTCGCCGCCAACGGGGATCATTTCTGCGCCGGGCTGGACCTGGTCGAGCATCATCAGGCCGACCGCAGCCCGGCCGAGTTCATGCATCTTTGCATGCGTTGGCATGAGGCGTTCAACAAGATGGAGTACGGTGGTGTCCCCATCATCGCCGCACTGAAGGGTGCCGTTGTCGGCGGCGGTCTGGAACTAGCTAGCGCGGCCCACATTCGGGTGATGGACCAGACGACATATTTCGCGCTGCCCGAGGGCCAACGCGGACTTTTCACGGGCGGCGGCGCCACGATCCGCGTCACCGATCTGGTCGGGAAGTCGCGGATGATCGACATGATGCTGACGGGCCGTGTCTATCAGGGGCAAGAGGCGGTCAGTCTGGGGCTTGCGCAATACATCACCGAAGGCTCCAGCCTTGAAAAGGCAATGGAACTGGCTCGCAAGGCGGCTCAGAACTTACCGCTTTCGAACTTTGCCATCTGCTCGGCCGTGAGCCACATGCAGAACATGTCGGCATTGGATGCAGCCTATGCCGAGGCGGTCGTGGCGGGCGTGGTGAACACCCAGCCTGACGCCCGCGCCCGTCTTGCGGCCTTTGCCGACAAATCGGCGGCCAGGGTGCGGCCCAACAATTGACGAGGTTGCGCCGATGTTCCCGCCAAAAGAACAGGACTGGCGCTGAACCGGCAGCGTCCAGACTGTGAAGTGGACTGTGTCCCTCTGGCTCGAGGCCGGTCGGACGACGGTCTTGACCACGTTCCGGGGCTGTAGGGGCGCGTGCTGCTCCGGTCTGAGACAACCAGATGTCGAGTGCGTCATGAAGAGACTCGATTACGGCGACGCATCCATCTCCGTGTCGTTCGAGCCAATTCGTCCGTTTGCGTGGTGAGTTGATCGCCCGACATCGCGAAACAGCAACGCCTCTACATGGCATCTGGCAGCAAGATCTGAACGCCGCGACGAATGGCAGGTTTTAAGTCTTTGGTTCAGAAGCCCATGACGACAGAATTGGAGGCGCTCAGCTGGTAGGCCGGTTTACGATTGGAACCCTTTGGTCGCCGATTTCGGCGAACAGAAGCTGAAGGTCAGGAATCCACCCCGCATCGTTCGAGATCTGCTCATGCCGTGGACTTGACCATATCGAGCGTCGTCTTTCCACCCGCACCGAAAAAGGGCTGCGCGCCGGACAACGCGCAGCCCTTTCTCCCTGACCGCTCAGGCGGCCTGCGCGGCAGCGGTGTCGCGCAGCACCTGGGCGAGCGGCACCAGCCCCTTCATCGCGCCGCTGCCCTTGGCCGTGACGTCGCCGTCCTCGATCGCCACCGCGAAGCGGAAGGCCGGGTCGGCTTCGAGGCGGTTGCGCAGGGCGAGGATGCGCGGGTAGTCGGCCGGGTCGACCGCCTCATGGAACTCGACCCAGCGCGCCACGCCTGAAAACACCGCATCCGCCAGCGTCGGCTTGTCACCGAGCAGATAGGCGCTGTCGCCGATCATCGCCTCGAGCTGGGCGTGGCGGGTGGTGACGAAGTCGCGGCCGAACTTGCGCAGCGTCTCGCGCTCCGCTTCGGTGGCGTGTTCGGCTTCGAGCGCCACCCAGAGCGGGCCGAAGGCGCCGGTGAAGGCAGTGTTCAGGAAGGCGATCATCTGGTGCATCCTGTCGGCCTCCGGCGTGCCCGGTTCGAAGCTGATGCGGCGCTCGGTGTCGCGGGCTTCGAGCCACAAGGCGATCGCCATTGTTTCGGTCAAAACGCGGCCGTCATCGGTGACCAGAACCGGCGTTTCCACGCGGCCGTTGAAGCGCTTGTATGCCTCGGTGCGCATCTCGCCCAGCATGTCGACGCGGGTCAGCCGGTAGGGCTGGCCGAGCCATTCGAAGGCGGTAACGAGGCCGGCCGACGAGCCGAGCGGGAAGCCGGAGGTGAAGATCGGTAGGGTTGTCATGTCAGGTCTCCATTGTTGAGAACCCTGATGTATTCCCGTGGACTTTGATGCTGTAGTCGGGCAATCTGAAACAAAACGTCCACATACGTAGACTTTGATGCTGAACCTCAACGATCTCCAGTTCTTCACTGCTGCCGTCGATCACGGCGGTTTTGCCGCCGCCGCCCGGCGCCTCGGCTGCCCCAAATCGACCGTCAGCAAACGGGTGGCGGCACTCGAAGCGTCGCTCGGCGCGGTGCTGATCCACCGCAGCTCGCGCAATTTCACGCTGACCGACGTCGGCCGCGACTGTTATGACCATGCCCGAGCCGCCGTCATCGAGGCCGAGGCAGTGGAGACGGTTGTGTTGCAGCGGCTGGCCGAGCCGGCCGGCACAGTCCGCATCACCACCTCGGTGCCCAACGCGCAGTTCCGGCTGGCGCATCGGCTGCCGCTGCTGGCGCGTCGCCATCCCAGGCTTCTGGTCCAGCTGCATGTCACCGACCGCTTCGTCGACCTGGTGCAGGACGGTTTCGACATCGCGCTGCGCAGCCACTTCGCGCCGCTGCCCGATTCCGACCTGATGCAGAGGCGGATGAGCGAAGATGCGATCACGGTGGTGGCGGCACCGTCCTATGTCGCGGCACATGGCGAACCCGAGACACCGGAGGCGCTTGCAGGCCATGACGGGCTGATGAGCTCGATGACGTCTAGGAGCTGGCGGCTGCGCCATGGGCAAGGCCGCATCGTCGAGGTGGCGCCGCGGCAGCGTTTCCATGCCGATGAATCGGTGCCGTTGCTGATGGCGGCGGAAGCCGGCCTCGGCATCGTCTGCCTGCCCGAGCTGATCTCGGCCAATGCGGTGGCGCAGGGCAGGCTGGTGCGGCTGCTGCCCGACTGGACGGCAGGCCAGGTGACCACGACGATCCTGACGCCACACCGGCGCGGCCAATTGCCGGCGGTGCGCGCGGTGATCGACTTCCTGCTCGAAAAGGAGCCGGACGGCGTCGCGGCGGCCGGGTAGCGTCGCCGTTCGCACAGACGTGTGAGCGCTGCGTCTTTCGTCCGTCGCCCATCTCGGTCTAGCCTGTGTCAGGAGAAGGCGAGCGGAGGCCTTGATGAGCGGCGACCACGATCATGGCGACATGCAAAACACGCCGGTGTCGCGGCTGTGGTTGGCCTTGGGCCTGACCGGCAGCTTCATGGTCGCCGAGGTGATCGGCGGCATCGTCACCAACAGCCTGGCGCTGATTTCGGATGCCATGCATATGGCGACCGACGCCATGGCGCTGGCGATCGCTTTGATCGCCATCAAGGTCGGGCGCCGCGCCGCCGACCTGTTGCGCACCTATGGGTATGCCCGTTTCGAGATCCTGGCCGCCGCCTTCAACGCGCTGCTGTTGCTCGGTGTCGCCTTCTACATCCTCTATGAGGCCTATGTCAGGCTGTCCCAGCCGACCGAGATCGCCTCGCTCGGCATGCTTGTCGTCGCCGTCATCGGCCTTGCCGTCAATTTCCTCTCGATGCGGCTTCTGACGCAACACAAGGACAACAGCCTCAACGTCAAGGGCGCCTATCTCGAGGTCTGGGCCGACATGCTGGGCTCGCTCGGCGTCATTGCTGGTGCTGTGGTCATCTGGCTGACCGGCTGGACGTGGGTCGACTCGCTGATTGCCGTCGGAATCGGCTTCATGGTCTTCCCGCGCACCTGGGTGCTGCTCAAGGCGTGCATCAACATCCTGCTCGAAGGCGTGCCGCCTGGCATGGAGCTGGCCGAGGTGGAACTGGCGATATCAACCGTGCCCGGCGTGGCCTCGGTGCACGATCTGCATCTGTGGGCGATCACCCAGAGCAAGGCGTCGCTGACCGCGCATGTGGTGCTGGAGGAGGGCGCCGATGCCGAGACGGTGCGCCGGGCGGTGGAGGTGCGGCTGCAGGAAAAGTTCGACCTGCACCACACCACATTGCAGATGGAGCGGGTCAGCTGTGCGCCGCTGGAGCGCATCCACTGACCCTGCCTGCGTCAAACTGTCAGCACTCTGTCACGTTATCTCTAACATCTGGAATGCCTATCTATGGCCCGGCCGATGCGTGTTCGGCGCGGAACCTTAGGAGAGCGTCGATGGGCGGGTTTGATTTCAGGAACAAATACAGCGGCAAGGGCCGGGATGGCCTGCTTGGCTCGGTCCTCGGCGAAATCGGCAAGCGGCTTGGCGACAAGGCCTCAAGCGGCAGTCATGGCGGCACCAGTCACGGTGGCAGCAGCCATGGCGGCAGCAGTCACGGTGGCAGCAGCCATGGCGGCAGCAGTCGCGGCGGCAGCGGCCATGGCGGCGGCAACTGGGGTCAGCGTTCGGGCAACGACGGAGCCTTCGGGCGCGACGGGCGTGTGGCGTCGGCAAAAACCGCGCCGCGCTCGCGTTTGCCCGGCTTCGGCAGCACGGCAGCGCTTGTCGTGCTGGTGGTGTGGACGCTTTTGGCCTGGGGCGGCTACAGCCTCGTCGACGGCGTGCTCGCCTGGACGTCGACAAATGCCGGCGCCCTGGTGCAGACCGGCCGGGATGCGGCGGCCGCGACCGGCATCGGCTCGGAGGTTGTCGGTGTCGTCGGCAGTGCCGAGACGTCGGGCCTGCTCGGCGGATTTTTCGCGCTCGTCGGTGCCGTGCTCAAGCCGCTGGTGGTCGTGGTCTGGCTGGTCGGCGCCGTGCTGATCATGGCGGCACCCAGGCTGGTGTCGCTGCTCACACGCAAGTTCCGCTAGGCGGTTTTTGGCCCGGCGCGGCCAAGACAGGCACGCCCAGGATTTGCGTGGCTCAAGACAGGCCACGCGCCCCAGGACCTGGCATGGCGCCACGTCGGATGCGGTGATCAGGGGTGCCATCACGGATGGTGATAGCGGAACTCCTGGGTCTTGCCGCCATAACCGTAGGACGCCGCGCGCACGTCATGGACGTGGATGTAGCTCTCTTCGTGGATGTCGCCGAGGATGTCGGCAAAGCCTTGGAAAACCGCCGCGATGTAGCGCTTCTTCTCGTCCTTGGTGTTGGTCTCGTCGGTGATTTTGATCTCCAGCGCAAAGCTCGACTTGCCGTGGCTGGCGAGCGAGCGGCCGGCGATGATCCAGTCACGCGGGTCGATATAGCTGATGGCGATTGCCGTCACTTCGGGCTTCTTGCCGAGGATTGTGCTGGTGTGTTCGGCGAGCATCGCCGCCACCTTGTCGGTCAGCATGTCGCTGCGCTGGGCTGCGATCTTGACGGTGAGGATAGGCATTTTCTCTCTCCTATGATTAGCTATGCAACTATTGTGAAGGGTTCATGGGTCGTGATTGGCTCATTCCAGCTTGGCGGCGATCGCCTTGGCCTGCTCGACGAAGCCGGCAAACACCTGGTCGCCGAAAACGCCTTGCAGGCGTTGGGTGACCGCGCCGCTGGCGGCGTTCAGCGCGTCCTTGATCGCAATCGCCTCCGCCGTCGGCGTGATCAGGGACTCGCGTTTGTCACCGGTTGATTTTGTTCGGACGATCAGGCCCCTGGCTTCCAGCCCGTCGAGGCCGCGTGTCGCGGTTGCCCGGGCGATCTTCAGCTCGTCGGCCAGTTCGCTCTGCAACAGGCCCGGCCGCAAAAGCACCGCCCTGAGCATGAAGCCTTGCGGCGGCGTCAGGCCGAAGGGCTGAAAGGCCGCCGTCCAGACGCGGTCGAGCTGGCGCGCAAGCGCCGTGGTGTTGAAGTAGATGCAACGGTCGAACATGGAGACGGTATAGCTCATAGTAGTTGCATATGCAATTATTATTTTGACCCCGGCCGGAAAAACGCGCGGCCGACCGTGACACGGCGGTGACCTCGAAGGACTGAATGGCCTGATGTTGCCGGGCAGGGGGCGGCCTGCCGGTCTCTCGCCGGTTTCAGGCGCTGGCCAATCTCAAAAGCTGGCCGATCTTCAGAATGCTGGGATGGCAGGGAACTGACCCGGCAGTCGCTCGTCCGCGCCGCTGCGCCTCAGGCCAACTCTCTAGGCCTGATACAATGGGTCAGGCGCGCGCCGCCGGGGCTGAGCTGAGCCCAGTCGCCGTCAATCTCGAAGCGGGCCAGCGCGCCGCTCGGGAATTTCTCTTCGAGCGAGCTGACGGCATCGGCGTCCGAGCCGGGACCGGCCAGCTGGGCGGCGAAGATCTCAAGCCCGGGATTGTGGCCGATAACCAGCAGGCTGCCGATCTCCTGGGGTGCGGATCTGGTCAGCGCAAACAGGTCGTTGGCCAAAGCGCTATAGATGCTGTCGTGGAAGCTTGCCGCGGGCAGGGGCGCCGGCCAGTCGGCTGACGCAAGCTGCCATGTCTGGCGGGTGCGCGCGGCAGGCGAGACATAGACCAGTTCGGGCAGCCAGCCGCGTCGGGCGATTTCCTGGCCCATGCGCGGTGCGGCCTTCAGCCCACGCGGCGCCAAGGGCCGGTCGAAATCGGCAAGCGCCTCGTCGTCCCAGCTCGACTTGGCATGGCGCAGAAGAAGAAGATGCCTCGTCCTTGCCATGCCTGCCTTTGCCATGCGGGATCTTTCGGCTCAGGGCGTGATGCGGGCGAGCTGCTCCAGGTCGATCTCGTCGCGTGCCGGATGGGGGGCTGCGATCTCGTCGGTGCCGATGCTGTCGCTGAAACCTGAATAGGTCGTGCGGCTGCCCTCCATGCGCACCTTGCCTTCGGCAAACAGCTTGAGGGCGAGCGGATAGAGCCGGTGCTCGGCCTTGAGCACGCGGGCCGACAGTGTCGGCTCGTCGTCGTCGATCAGCACCGGCACGGCGGCCTGGGCGATGATGGGGCCGTCATCCATTTCGGGCGTGACGAAATGCACGGTGCAGCCATGCACGCGGATGCCGGCGTCGAGCGCGCGCTGGTGGGTGTCGAGCCCCTTGAAGGACGGCAACAGTGCCGGATGGATGTTGATCATCCGGCCCTGCCATGTCTCGACGAAGCCGGTGGTCAACAGACGCATGTAGCCGGCTAGCGCCACGATCTCGGCGCCGAAGGTGTCGAGCGCCGAGCCGATCGCCTCGTCATGCGCTTCCTTGCTGGCGTGCTCCGCGCGGGTCACCACCTTGGTGGCGATGCCGCGGCTGGCGGCGATGCCGAGGCCGGGCGCGTTGGCCTTGTCGGAGATGACGCCGACGATCTCGGCGGGGAATGCCGGGTCGGCGGCGGCGTCGATCAGCGCGGCCATGTTGGAGCCGCGGCCCGAGATCAGGATGACCGTGCGTTTGCGCTGCATCATAGGGCGAGCGACCCGCGATAGATGACGCCGGTGTCGCGGCGCGGCACGATGCGGCCGATCGGCGTGACGGTCTCGCCGGCCTCCTGCAGCACGGCGGCGACCTGCGCTGCCTGTCCGGCGGCAACGACCGCGATCATGCCGATGCCGCAGTTGAAGGTGCGCATCATTTCTTCGGGCGACACACCGCCGGTGGAAGCCAGCCAGGAGAACACGCGTGGTGCCTCGATCGCCGACAAATCGAGCTCGGCCGAGAATTCCTTGGGCAGCACCCTGGGGATGTTTTCGGGGAAACCGCCGCCGGTGATGTGGGCCAGCGCCTTGATGCCGTTGGTCTCGCGGATCGCCCGGAGCAGCGACTTGACGTAGATGCGGGTCGGTTCGAGCAGCGCTTCGGCAAGCGTCGGGCCGTCGGCGAAAGGCGCCCGGTCGCTCCACTTGAGACCCGAGACCTCGACGATGCGGCGGACCAGCGAATAGCCGTTGGAATGCACGCCGGAGGAGGCGAGGCCGAGCAGCACGTCGCCCTCGACGACGTCGTCGGTCGGCAGCAGCCGGCCACGCTCGGCGGCACCGACGGCAAAGCCGGCGAGGTCGTAGTCGTTGCCATGATACATGCCGGGCATTTCGGCGGTTTCGCCGCCGATCAGCGCGCAGCCGGCCTGGCGGCAGCCCTCGGCGATGCCGGAGACGATGTCGGCGCCCTGGTTGGGGTCGAGCTTGCCGGTGGCGAAATAGTCGAGGAACAAAAGCGGCTCGGCGCCCTGGACGACGATGTCGTTGACGCACATGGCGACGAGGTCGACGCCGATCGTGTCATGCTTGCCGGCATCGATGGCGATCTTGAGCTTGGTGCCGACGCCGTCATTGGCCGCGACCAGGATCGGGTCGTTGAAACCGGCGGCCTTGAGGTCGAACAGGCCGCCGAAGCCGCCGATCTCGCCATCCGCGCCCGGCCGGCGCGTCGAGCGCACCAGCGGCTTGATCTTCTCGACCATCAGGTTTCCGGCGTCGATGTCGACGCCCGCCTGCGCATAGGTGAGACCGTTCTTGCCTTCGCTCATCGCCAAATCCTGATGCCCAAATCCTGGTGCGCTTTTGCGGCGCTATTCGCATGAACGGCCGGTTCCCGCAAGCGAGACGGCCAGATTGCCTTGGAAACGGCCGCCAAAGCGGTGGACAGGGGGCTGACGCGGCCCGCTCTCTTGCGATGCCGTGAAGTCTCGCCCATTTATCGACCAAAGACAAAATATCTCAAAAAGACAAAGCATAATGGCAAAAAGCCGAGACGGGATGCTGATTGTGACTGTTCCGAACATGATCACCATCATGAGGCTGATCCTCGTGCCTTGCGTGATCTACGCCATGCTGGCGGGCGAGTGGGACTGGGCCTTCGCCGGTTTTGTCATTGCCGGCGTCTCCGACGGCGTCGACGGCTTCATCGCCCGCCATTTCAACCAGCGTTCGGAACTCGGCGCCTATCTCGACCCGATGGCCGACAAGCTGCTCCTGGTCAGCGTCTTTGTCGTGCTCGGCATCATGGGGCACCTGCCTTTGTGGCTGGTGATGCTGGCGGTGTCGCGCGACGCGCTGATCATCGGCGCCGTGCTGTTGTCGACGATCATGGGCCATCCGGTGAAGGTCAGCCCGCTGATGGTGTCGAAGGTCAACACCGCGATCCAGATCGTTCTGGCGGCGGTGGTGCTGGCCGAACTTGCCTTCAGCTTTGCGCTCGGCCCGGTCCGGCCGGCGTTGATAACCATTTCCGGCCTCTTGACCGTCGCTTCGGCGGCAGCCTATCTCGTGGCTTGGCTGAGGCACATGAGCGGTTATGGCGAAGGCGACACTCCCAACCGATAACGACGCGGCCGAAGAAGCGGCGGCGGCGGCATTCCGCAAGCAGATCCGCTTCTGGCTGATTTCGGCCGTCCTGTTCGCCGCTTTCCTTTATCTGTTCAGCGACATTCTTTTGCCCTTCGTCGCCGGCATGGCGCTGGCCTATTTCCTCGACCCGGTCGCCGACCGGCTGCAGAAGCTCGGCCTGTCCAGGTTGATGGCAACCGTCGTCATCCTGGTCTGCTTCCTGGTGCTTCTGGTTCTCGGCCTTGTCATCATCATTCCGGTGCTGGCCTCGCAGATGGCCGACTTCGCCGCCAAGGTGCCGGGCTATCTCGAACGCCTGCAGCAGCTGATCACCGACTTCAATCCGCAATGGCTGGAGCAGCGTTTCGGCGTCGATGCGCAAGGCCTGCGCGAGGGGCTGAATTCGCTGATCAAGTCGGGCTTCGGCTTCGTCACCACCATCTTCCAGGGCATCTGGAGCTCCGGCGTGGCGCTGTTTTCGATCGCCAGCCTGTTCGTGGTCACCCCCGTCGTCGCTTTCTACATGCTGCTCGACTGGGACCGCATGGTTTCAGTCGTCGACAGCTGGATCCCGCGCGACCACGTTGTAACAGTCCGCCAGATCGCCCGCGACATCAACACCGCGATCGCCGGCTTCGTCCGCGGCCAGGGCACCTTGTGCCTGATCCTCGGCATCCTCTATGCCGTCGGCCTGACGCTGACCGGGCTCAATTTCGGCGTGCTGATCGGCCTGTTTGCCGGCCTCGTCAGCTTCATTCCTTATGTCGGCTCGCTGCTTGGCCTGGTGCTGTCGATCGGCGTCGCCTTCGTCCAGTTCTGGCCCGACTGGACCATGGTGGCTGCGGTGGCGGCGGTGTTTTTCATCGGCCAGTTCATCGAGGGCAACATCCTGCAGCCGCGCCTCGTCGGCAAGAGTGTCGGCCTGCATCCGGTCTGGCTGATGTTCGCACTCGTCGCCTTCGGCGCGATGTTCGGTTTTGTCGGCCTGCTGGTGGCGGTGCCGTCGGCGGCGGCCGTTGCGGTGCTTGTGCGTTTCGCCATTGGCCGCTACCTCGATTCCCCGCTCTATCACGGCCATGCCGTGGAGGCGCCCGCGCCGAGCGGTGCAAAAATCGAGGCCGCCCGCGTGCCGAGCGATGCCAAGACCGAGGCTGTCGCGCCGGGTAGCGCCAAGACCGCCGCTGCCATGCGGAGCCGTGCAGAAACCGAGGCCGATAGGCCGAGCCGCGCCAAAGTCCAGGCCCGCAAGCCGGGCGATGCGAAACCGGAAAAATGACAGTGTCGCGCGAGCCGATCAAACCGCGCCAGCTGCCGCTCGACCTTGGTCATTCACCAGGGTTTTCGCGCGACGACCTCGTCGTCTCAGGGGCCAACGCGCAAGCCGTGTCGCTGATCGACCGCTGGCCCGACTGGCCGGCACCGGTGGTGCTGCTCGCCGGTCCGGCCGGTTCGGGCAAGTCGCATCTCGCCGCGATCTGGCGTGACAATGCCGACGCACTTCAGCTCGACGTCTCGGACATTTCGGCCCATCTCGGCGAGATCGGCACGGCCTCCGTGCTGATCGACGATGCCGACCAGGGCCGGCTCGACCAGAACGGGCTGTTTCACCTCATCAACACGGTGCGCGGCTCGGGCGCGCAATTGCTGCTCACCGCGCGCAGCTTTCCCACCGCCTGGGGCGTGACGCTGCCCGACCTCGCCTCGCGGCTGAAGGCTGCGGCGACCGTCGAGATCGACGAGCCCGACGACCTGCTGCTCGCCGGCGTCATCACCAAGCTGTTCGCCGACCGCCAGGTCGAGGTCGAGCCGCATGTCGTGCAGTTCCTGGTCCGCCGCATCGAACGCTCCCTGTCGACCGCCATCCGCGTCGTCGAACGCCTCGACCGCGCAGCGCTGGAACAGAAAAGCCGCATCACCCGGGCGCTTGCCGCCGAAACCATCGGCGCCCTCGACGCCGGGCAGGGCGAGTTCGAGCTGTAGGGCCTAATGGCTCCTCGCTTCGTCATCCCAGAGGCTTGACCCGAGGATCCTGCCGTGAGGGTGAGGAATGTGGGGCGGGTGGCATAAACTGCCTGTGTTCTGCATTGCTTGGAATTGCCCAGGAACAGAAAGCGCCGCCGCAATTCGACCAAAAGCGGAAGCGCTCTAGCCCCTGGCGAAGCGCGCGTAGAGCGCCTTGGCGCCGAGCAGCACTGCGAGCAGCGTGACGTTTGAGACCAGGCCGACGGCGACGGCAAAGGCCTTGGCGATCTCGTCGGAGGCGCCGAAGCTGAATGGGATCAGCACAGCGACGAAGACGACGCCGAGCGCGATCGGAATCCAGCGGTTCAGCGTCGGCGCGGTGTTGGCGGCGGTGACCAGCAGCGCGACCAGCAGGCCGATGCGGAACGGGTCGGTCAGCTGGGCCAGATAGATGTCGAGATAAGGCATTGTCGTTTCTCCCCACGCCAGTTGCGCAGGTCGCAGGCCAACTGTCGAGTAAGCCTATCGTCTAGATTGGCTCCGCCTTCGAACAGAGCCGCCTCTCTGCGCGAGCCTGATCCCGAACACCGGTTTCCCCCTCCTGCGATCACACCCTAGCTGCCCGGTCGCGGCAGCGTCACGCCGAGCAGCAGCCGGACCAGCGACGACTGTTTGGAGACCCCCGATTTGGCGAAGATCGAGCGCAGATGCGAGCGCACGGTTTCGCGCGCGATGCCGAAATCCTGGCTGATGGCATCGATGCTGCGGCCGTCGGCAAGGGCCGCGGCGATGCGCGCTTCGCTCGGCGTCAGGTCGAACAGCGCCTGCAGCACCTTGACCGGCGGTGCGCCCGGGCCGGGCAGCGGCATGATGACGAGGATGCTGTTCATGCGGCTGAACACGTCGTTGGCCGAGCCGCGCACCGGCAACAGATGGGCGACGCCCGACGGCTTGCCGTCGCCGCCCTTGATCGGGAAGGACTGGACGATGCCGCGCCTGGTGCCGCCGGCCAGTGCCGAAAGGGCCTGATCGAGCAAGGCATCGGCCTTCCTGTCGGTGATCTGGGCACGCGCCGTGCCGTCCTGCACCATGTCGGGGATCAGCCTGTCCATCAGCGCGTTGCAGGCAAGCAGCTGGCCGCGTCCACCGAGCACCGCCGCCGGCAGGCCAAGCGCCTCCAGCGCGTCGGCCCCGGCACGCGCCTTTTCCAGCCCGAGCCGCGCACCGACCATGGCCGCGCGGGCGACATGTGGGCGTAAGCGGTCGAGTGCCTCGACAAGGGGACGCTCGAACGGGCCGCGGGCGGTGGAACGCTCGAGGTTGAACGACAGCACGTCGCCGGTGGGCAGCGGGATATGGGTGCCGGCGGCCCAGCCCATGCCGCGTGGCCTGAGGAAGTCGCGGTAGATCGGCTCGCTGTCCAGCTCCTCTGCGCTGAAAGCATCGAGATCGGTGATGAAGCCGGGATAGGCCAGCGCCTCGGCGCGCGCGGCGCGGCCGTTCACCGCCATCCAGCCTTCATCCATGAAGGCCCCGACATGGGGCGCGACCGCCTCAGAGGCGACATAGGCGGAAGCACCGCGGCTGATGGTGAAGAGATAGCCGCCGATGCCGTCGACGGCCCTGGCGAGGTCGTCGAGCAAGGCGGGCCATTTCTCCGGGACGAAGGACGCCTCATAGATCTGGTCGATGAATTTTTCCGACAGCTCCGCCAATCGTTGCCACTCCCACCCTGGCCCGCGACCGGTTATGCAAAGTCATTCGCGCGTGGCGCAAAGCCGGCGAGCGGATCCGCCAGGCCTGGGCATGGTGGAACGCACTGCTGTCATTCAGCTTTTGTTGACCATGCTTGATCGGACGATAGCACTACACTTTGATTCATCAAATGCTGGCTGCCCTGCGCAAACGTCGCAACGGCACAACTCCCTGTGATCTTTCCACAATCTATGGCCGCCGCCGCCACGCACATCGGTTGTTCGGGTGGAGGATGTCCAGGCAGCCCGGCGCCGGCCGCGCCGGGCGGCGCGCTCAGCCGGCCTGGCTTTCTGACGATTCGGCGACGAGATGGCCGCCGCCGACATCGGTGAGCACCAGCTTCTTTGGCGCGTCGCCAAGCTTGCGCACCGGGCTCGGGATCTCGCGCTCCATGCGGGCGAAACGGGCCCGGCGCCTCTGGGGATCGGGCACCGGCACCGCCTCGATCAGCCGCCTGGTGTAGGGGTGGCGCGGATTGGAGAAGATCTGGTCGCGTGTGCCCATCTCGACGATCTGGCCGAGATACATGACGGCGACGCGGTCGGAGATGTTCTCGACCACCGCCATGTCATGCGAGATGAACAGATAGGCGACGCCGAATTCGGCCTGCAGCTCCTTCAGCAGCTGCAGCACCCGCGCCTGCACCGAGACGTCGAGCGCCGACACACTTTCATCGGCGATGATCAGCTTGGGCCTGAGCGCCAGGGCGCGGGCGATGCAGATGCGCTGGCGCTGGCCGCCGGAAAACTCGTGCGGATAACGCTCCATCTGCTCAGTCGAAAGACCGACGCGCTCGAACAGAGCTGCGACCCGTTCTGTGCGTTCCCTTGGGGTGCCGATGTCGTGGATCACAAGCGGTTCGGCAACGAGCTCGCCGACACGCATGCGCGGATCGAGCGAGGCGTAAGGGTCCTGGAAAATCATCTGCACGTCGCGGCGCACCGCCTTGCGCGCGTCGCGGCCGAGGCCCTTGAGGTTGCGCCCGCCGATCTCGAGCTCGCCGTGATAAGGCACCAGCCCGGCAAGGGCTTTGGCCGTCGTCGACTTGCCGCAGCCGGATTCGCCGACAAGCGACAGCGTCTCGTTGGCGGCGATGGCAAAACTGATACCCTCGACGGCATGGACGCGGCGATTGACCCGGCCGAAGAAACCACCGGTGAGGTCGAAGCGGACATGAAGGTCGCGCGCCACCGCGACCGGCGCGGGCTTCGCCTCCGCGATCTCCGGCAGCGCTGCCTGACGCGCGGCGCCAGTGCCCATGCGCGGCACCGCCGCAAGCAGGTCGCGTGTGTAGTCGACCTGGGGTCGCTCGAAAATGTCGGTCACCTTGCCCTGTTCGACCATGCGGCCGTGACGCATGATGATGACGCGGTCGGCCATTTCGGCGACGACGCCCATGTCGTGGGTGATCAGGATGACGCTGGTGCCGTGCCGGCGCTGCAGGTCGCGCAGCAGTTCCAGCACTTCGCCCTGCACGGTGACGTCGAGTGCCGTTGTCGGCTCGTCGGCGATCAGCACGTCGGGTTTCAGCGCCAGCGCCATGGCGATCATGACGCGCTGGCGCATGCCGCCCGAGAGTTCATGCGGATATTGTTTCAGCCGGCTTTCGGCCTCGGGAATGCGCACAGCGGTCAGCGCCTCGATGGCGAGTTTGCGCGACTCGGCGCTGGAAACACCGGTATGGGCCTCGATCGCCTCGACGAGCTGGCGGCCGATCGACAGCACCGGATTGAGCGAGGTCATCGGCTCCTGGAAGATCATGGCGATGCGGTTGCCGCGGATGCGGCGCATCCGGCCTTCGTCGAGCGAGGCGAGATCGGTGTCGCCGAGCCGGATCGCGCCGGCCGATATGCGTGCTGCCGGCTGCGGCAACAGCGCCATGATCGCCAGCGAGGTCATCGACTTGCCGGAGCCGGATTCACCGGCGATGCACAAGGTCTCCCCGCGTGCCAGGGAGAAGGAGAGCTCGGAGACGACGGGCCGTTCGCCGTCTTCGCCGCGCACCGAAATGGTCAGCCCGGCGACGTCGAGCACCGGCTTTTCCGACGTCGGGGCAGGGGCCCCGACGTCGCGTTTGATATCGGTGGCAGCGTTCATTCGAACACGCAGCGCGGGAAGTAGAACGACACCACCCAGTTCGGCATGTCGACGATCTCCGAAATGCGCAGGTCGCCGCACACCGACACCAGCATGTAGGCGTCGACGGGATCCATCTTGTAACGCGCCGACAAAAGGTCGACCATCTGCGCGACCGCCTCCTTGGCACCGGTCATCAAATCGGGACCGATGCCTGTCGTCACCTCATAGCCCTTGGCGTCGAGATGCCGTGTCACCGGCCCCGGCGTGGTGAAGCGCGGCGTCTTCAGCCTGGCATCCTTGACCAGGTCGAGGGTGAGCACGACGTTCATCGGGCTTTCGATCGCCGTGCCGCAGACCTCGCCGTCGCCCTGGGCGGCATGGGTGTCGCCGACCGAAAACAGCGCGCCCGCCACTTCGACCGGCAGATAGAGCACGGTGCCGGCGGCAAGGTCGCGGATGTCGAGATTGCCGCCGACGCGGCGTGGCGGCACCACCGAGTGGTGCCCCATCTCGGCAGGGGCGTTGCCGATGGTGCCGGCGAAAGGCTTCAGCGGCACGCGGCCGTTTTTGCCGAACAAAGCCGGTGCGAGCGAGGTCGCGTCATATTTCCAGATGTTGAGCGCCGGCTCGGTGAAGTCGTCGGCGAGCAGGCCGAAACCCGGAATGTTGGCCGTCCAGCCGAAGCCGGACGGCTTGAACGCCTCGATCGTCACCTTGAGCGCATCGCCAGGTTCTGCGCCCTCGACGAAGATCGGCCCGGTCACCGGGTTGATCCTGTCGAAGTCGAGCTTGGCGATGTCGCCGACGGTGCTTTGGGCCGTGAGCTGGCCGCCCGAGGAATCAAGACATTCGAACTCGATCGTCGAGCCGGGCGTCACCCGCTCGGCCGGGGCAAAAGAATTGTCCCAGCCGAAGTGATGATGGCGTCCGTGGATGGTGTAGTTGCAGTTATTGCACATCGTTCACATACACATAGTCGTAGTTGATCGGGATATGGACCGGGTCGACATACAGCTTGTCGTCGCCGCCCATGCGCGGCGACTTCATGGTGAAGCGCTGCTCGTTGAAGACAGGTGCCCAGGGCGCATCGGCCATGATCTTGGCGTAGATCTCGCCCCACAATTTGGCGCGCTCTTCGGCCTTGGCGGGATCGACGATCGAATCGGCCGCGGCCGCCTTGTCGTCGAGCTCCTTGTTGCAGTACCAGGCCCAGTTCCAGCCGCCCTGCACCGCACCACTGCAGCCGAGGATCGGGCCGTAGAAGTTGGACGGATCGGGGAAGTCGGCGATCCAGGCCATGCCGCCCGACCAGATCATCGGCGCACCATTCTTTTCGCCGCCGGCGGCAATGACATTGGCCTGGGCCAGCGACTGGATCGCCGCCTTGATGCCGATCGCCGCCAGATCCTGCTGGATCGCCTGGGCGATGCGCGGGTTGGGATCGGTGTTCATGACGAACAGTTCGGTCTCGAAGCCTTGGGGATGGCCGGCCTCGCCGAGCAGCGCCTTGGCCTTGTCGACATCATAGGCATAACCGGCAAATGCCTTGTCATAGCCGGGCATCGACGGCGGCAGCGGCTGGTTGGCAGGCACCGCGCGGTTGTTGATCAGCTTGACGATGCGGTCCTTGTTGATCGCCATGTTGACGGCCTGGCGCACCTTGACGTTGTCGAAGGGCGGCATCTGGGTGTTCATGGTGACATAGCCGGTCTGCAGCTGGCCGCCTTCGACGACACGCGCCTTCTGCTCGGGATCGGCCATCACCTCCTGGAACTTGGCCGGCGGAATGCCGTCGCCGGGAACGTCGACCTCGCCATTCTGCAGGCGCAGAAGGGCGACGATCGGCTCCTGGCCGATCTCGAAGGTGATCTTGTCGATATAGGGCAGGCCCTTGTGCCAGTAGTCGGCGTTGCGCTCGAACACCAGGCGCTGGCCGAGCGTCCACTCGGCCATCTTGTAGGCGCCGGTACCGACAGGATGCTTGCCGAAATCGGCGCCGTATTTCTCGACCTCCTCCTTCGGCACGACATGGCTGAAATTGATCGCCATGACATGCAGGAAGGTGGCGTCGGGCCGCGACAGCTCTATTCTGACCGTCGAGGGGTCGACGACAGTCACGCCCGACAGGCTTTCCGACTTGCCGCCGGCGACGTCGTCATAGCCGTTGATCGAGGCGAAGAAGCCGGCGCCCGGGCTCTGCGTCTTGGGGTTGGTGACGCGGTCGAGCGAATATTTGACGTCGTCTGCCGTCATCTCGCGGCCATTGTGGAATTTCACCCCCTTGCGCAGCTTGAAGGTGAAGGTCTTGCCGTCGGGCGAGATCTCGTAGCTCTCGGCGAGTTCTGGGCGCAGCGTGGTGGTGCCGGGCTCGTAATCCATCAGCCCGTCGAACAGGCTCTTGATCATCGACCAGTTCTGCCAGTCATAACCGATCGCCGGGTCGAGGGTGGCGACATCGTCCTTGTAGGTGATGGTGATCGCGCCGCCCTGCTTGGCCTTGGGGTCGAGCGTTTCCTGCGCGCTGGCCGAGGCCAGGCCGAGCGCCAGCACAAGCGCCGACGCGGCGACCGTTGATGTCAAATAATGTCTCATCCGAGGTTCCCTTCTCTTTGTTTGTTGTCGTCTGTCTGTTGGCAGTCTGGATCAGCGCAGCTTTATGCGCGGATCGATGAACGGGGCGACGATGTCGGCGAGCAGGTTGCCGAGCACGATGGCGCAGGCCGACACCAGCGTGACGCCCATGATGATCGGGATGTCGACACGCTGGATCGCCTGCCAGGCGAGCTGGCCGATGCCGGGCCAGCCGAACACGCTTTCGACCACCACGATGCCGCCCATGAACAGGCCGATGTCGATGCCGATCATGGCTATGACAGGCAGGATGGCGTTGGGCAGAGCGTGGCCGAACAGCACGGCGCGCTGGGCCAGGCCCTTGGCGCGGGCGGTGCGGATATAGTCCTGGCGCAAAACGTCGATCATCGACGAGCGCATCATGCGCGAGTACCAGCCGGCGCCGAGGATGCCGAGCGTCAGCGACGGCAGCACCATGTGGCTGAAGGTGCCGTAGCCGCCGATCGGAAACCAGCCGAGCTTGACGGCAAAGACGTAGAGCAGCAGCAGGCCGACGACGAATTGCGGCGCCGACACGCCGATAAAGGAGCCGACCATCAGCGCCTGGTCGGTGGCGCTGCCGCGCCTGACGGCGGCCACCAGGCCCATGCTCAGGCCGATGACCAGCTCGCAGACGATGGCGCCGACCATCAGAAGCAGGCTGGCCGGCAGGCGCGCCACGATCAGCTCGCTGACCTCCGAACGCTGGATGTAGGAGCGGCCGAGATCGCCGCTGACGAGGTTGGTCAGATAGCGCCAGTATTGCACCGCGAAGGGCTGGTCGAGCCCGAGCTGCTGGCGGATGCTCTCGACAGTCTGCGGCGTGGCGCTGCGGCCGGCGATCTGGCGCACCGGATCGGCCGGCAGCAGATAGAGCAGGGCAAAGGTGATCAGCGACACGCCGAGCAGGATCAGGGCGGCCTGGATCAGCCGGCGGGTGAGATAGGCGATCATGCCCGGCCTCGCTGCGTCGGGTCGAGAATGTCGCGCAGCGCATCACCGACGAGGTTGAAGGCCAGCGCCAGGGCCAGGATCGCCGCACCTGGGAAGAACACCAGCCAGGGGGCTGCCTGGAAATAGGTCTGGTTCTCGAAGATGATGTTGCCCCACGACGCCGTCGGCGGCTGCACGCCGATGCCGAGATAGGACAAAGTCGCTTCCAGAAGCACCGTCGTCGAGATGCCGAGCGTGCCCCAGACGATGATGGTCGGCAGAAGATGCGGCAGGATGTGGCGGAACAGGATGCGCAAGGTGCCGGCGCCGATGGTGCGCTCGGCGTCGATGAACTCACGTTCGGCCAGCGAGCTGGTTTCGGTGAAGACGATGCGCGCCGTCTGCACCCAGTTGACCAGCGCGATCACCATGGCGACGATCCACAGGCTGGGCTGGAACACGGCGGCCAGGCAGATGGCGAGCAAAAGGGCCGGAAAGGCCATCATCAAATCGGTGAAGCGCATCAGCGCTGCCCCGACAAAGCCGCGGAAATAACCGGCGGTGATGCCGACGAGCGTGCCGATCAGGAGGGCAGCGCCATTGGCGACGATGCCGATAATCAGCGAGGTCCGCGCGCCATGGAGAATGCGGGTCAGCAGGTCCCGGCCGAGCAGGTCGGTGCCGAGCCAGAAGGTGGCGCTGGGCGGCAGCGGCGCGCCTTCCAGCGTCAGCCCGTCGAACATCTGCTCGTTGGGGTCGTAGCCGGTGAGATAGGGCGCGAGCACCGCACCTGCGACGGTCAGCGCAATGATCACCAGGCCGGTCAGCGCCAGCGGCCGCCTGACCAGGCGGCGCCAGACACCGGCGCGCGGCCGGGCTGGCACAGTGATGGCTGATACCTCAGGCGCGATGGGACTGGTCAACGCCGGCCTCCTTTTCGGTCAGGGCGACGACACGCCGGGCGGCGTCCTCGAGGCTGACCTGCCAGTTCATGGCGAGCGCGCGCAATTGCGCATAGGCGCGTTCGTCGTCGACGCCGTCCTGGCCCGACAGCGCGGAAACAGCGCGGACAATGGTCTGGCGTTCGGCGACACGCTGCTGCAGTGCCGTGATCTCGTCGGCCAGCTGCCGGCGCGCGGCAAAACTCTGGCGGGCAATCAGCAGCGCGCTGTAGACGCCGGCATTGCCGACCGGCTTCAGCAATTGCGCATCGGCCTTGTGCGCCAGCGCCCATTCGATGCGGCCCGGCGCTTCCGAACCGATCAAGGCGATGGTCGGCATGGGGGCGGCACCCCTTGGCCATGGAAACTGCTGGTCGAAGCCGAGATCGACATCGAAAAAGACGAAGTCGGCGGCCAGCGCCTCGGCCGGCAGCTCCGGCCAGCAGTCGACAACCTCGAGGCCGATCGCCTGGAGCTGGCGTGATATCGCGCTGACGGTTGCATGCGGGCGGTGCAGCACGAATGCCCTGGCGCCGCCGAGATTGGGGATGTGCGCGGCCCGGCTCATGATACGACCTTGAGCCGCTGGCGGCCGAAGGTCCTGGCCCGGTCGTAGCGCGAGAGATAGGGGTCCGGCGCCACACGTTCGATATGGCTGACCCGTTCGAAGCCGAGCCCCGAGATGCGGCCGATCTCGACCGGCAAGGTGGCGTGCTGGGTCTGCGGGTCGACGGTGATGCTGCCGAAGGGCGTGGCAAAACTGGTCCCGGCAAAGGCTGTGGACAGTTCGGCGAAGCCGGCAACAGGGTTTTGCGCCAGCACCTTGGCCAGCACCATGACCGAGGCGTAGCCTGAGGCCTCGAAGGACGACGCCGGCGTCTCGTCGGTGGCGGTGGCGGCATTGCGGAAATAGGGCCCGACCGAGAGGTGGCCATTGCCGGCCGCACCGATTGCCGGCAGCTCGGCCTCGGTCAGGTTGCAGGACAGGATCGGACAGCACTCGGGCCCGAAATGCGGGTCGTCGCGGGCGAGATCGGCGTAGGCGGCGAAAAAGGCGTAGGACGAGGTGCCGATCAGATTGTTGAGGATGAAGGACGGCCGTGTCGCCTTGATCTCCTCGATCAGCCTGGAGACGTCGGCGTCGCCGATCGGCAGGTAACGCTCGCCCAGAACCTTGCCGCCGGCGTCGGCAATCAGGTCGCGGGCGACACGGTTGGTCTCCCAGCCCCAGATGTAGTTGGAGCCGAGCAGGAAGCCGTTGGCGCCGAAGCGCGGCACGACATGGGCCAGAAGCGGCACCAGATGCTGGTTCGGGCAGGCATGCATGTAGACGACATGCTCATTGGCCTCGAAACCTTCATAAGGGCAGGCATACCACAGTGCCGCCCCCGACTTCTCCAGCACCGGGATGACCTCCTTGCGGCTCCACGACGTCACGGCGCCGACGACATGGCGCGCGCTGCTGTGGCGCAGTATCTCGTCGCAGAGCGGCGCGTAGCGGTCGATATTGCCGCCGGGGTCCCGATCGATGGCCACCAGCTCGATGCCGCTTGCCGGGTCGGCATTGACATCAGATATGGCGCGCATGGTGCCTGCATGGCAGGCATTGGCGACCAGCTGATAGCTGCCCGAGCGCGAATAGAGCACGCCGATTTCGATGCGCGACTTCAAAAATTCCTCCCAAAAACAAAAATGCCCCGCAGCCACCGCCGGGAGGCGAGGCATACGAGGCATGTTTGCCACCCGGCAGTCGGGGCCGGTATTTGAGGTCAGC
This sequence comes from Aminobacter sp. NyZ550, assembly GCF_025628925.2. Taxonomy (NCBI): domain Bacteria; kingdom Pseudomonadati; phylum Pseudomonadota; class Alphaproteobacteria; order Hyphomicrobiales; family Phyllobacteriaceae; genus Aminobacter; species Aminobacter sp. NyZ550. The sequence continues at coordinate 4,447,484 of NZ_CP114190.1, read as the reverse complement.
CTAGCCTGTCGCGCTCTTCAGTCAAGGGGGGGGCAGATGCGAATGCATGGATCCGGGCGAAGGCATGGACAGGCGTCGTGTCATGTCAGATCTGGTGGCCGACCAGCGCCAGGCCGAGCCCGACCAGGATCGTGCCGCAGGCCTTGGGCACGATCCAGCCGGTATTGCCCGATGCGACACGGGCAAGGGTGACCGAAGCGATGCCGACGGCGGCAATGTCGGCGACTGAGAACACCAGGTTGACGAACATGCCGAGCATCAGGAACTGCAGCCACACCGGCAAGGCGGCCGCCGGATCGACGAATTGCAGCAGGAAGGTCAGGAAGAACAGGGCGGTCTTCGGGTTGAGGATCTCGACGATGATGCTGTCGCGCAGGCTTTGTGACGCGAGGTTGGGCGATGCCGGGCTGGCGACGTCGCCATGCGACTTGCCCCAGCCCGTGAACATCTGAAGGCCGAGCCAGACGAGATAGGCGGCCCCGGCAAGCTTGATCGCCTCGAAGAGCATCGGCGCCTGCTCGATCAGCGAGGTCAGGCCGATGGCCGCGGCGAAGATGTGGACGTAACAGCCGATATGGACGCCAAAGGCTGCCATCAGACCGGCCCGGCGGCCGAGCGCCACCGTCTGTGCCGTCATGTAGAGGATCGCCGGTCCCGGCATGCAGGCGAAGGCCAGCGTTGCCAGGGCAAACGGAATCCAAAGTTCCAGCGATGGCATGACGGCTCCTCCCCAATGATGCGACCGTCAAATGGCGCGCTGGCCCGATGACGCGATCGCCAAATGACGCGATGGAAGGGAGGAGTAGGCTCGTCGCTGACGCGAAGACATACGACAGATGCCGTATTTAGAGCGCGCCCGGCCTTGGCTAAAGTGCTGATGGTTAAAGAGATATTGACGTGATGCCGGGCGCCGTCAGGGCGCTGCGCGGCAGGCTTCAGGCTGTGGGCAAACCCAGGCGAACCGCATAGGCGGTCAGTTCGGCGGCACTGTGGAGATTGAGCTTGCCCATCAGGTTTTCGCGGTGCTTGCGCGCCGTCGCCGGGCTGATGCCCAGCCGCTCGGCCGTGGCGCGCGCCGTCAGCCCTTGCGCCACCAGAGCGAGGATTTCGCGCTCGCGCCGGGTCAGCGGCACCGGCGACAATATGTCGGGCACGGCGTGCGGCCTGCCGCTGCCGGACGCCTCGCCGACGGCGAAACGCACTGTGCGGGCAAGGTAGGTGCCGCCTTTCCCGATTGCCTCGATCGCCTCGCCGAGTTCTTCGGGGTCGCCGTCCTTGGTCAGGTAGCCGCTGGCGCCGGCCTCGAGTGCGGCGCGCACCGTCCGCGGCTCGATATTGGCGGTCAGCACGATGATCTTCAGCCTGGGCACGAGCTCCCTGATGTCGGCGATGAACTGGATGCCGGCAACGCCGGGCATTCCGAGGTCGAGCAGCAAAATGTCGGCGCGGGTCTTCGCCACCTTGTCCAGCAAGGCCTCGCCATCCGCCGCTTCCGCCACCACCGACATGTTGTCCATCGTCGAGATCAGCATCTTCAGCCCCTCGCGCACCAGCGCATGGTCGTCGGCGAGGATGAAGGTGAGCGGGCGGTTCATGTGGTCACCACAGGTGAATCAGCGATGCGTGGAGGCAGTTGCCAACTTATGGGAAATAAATTGCCGGTAGATCAACTGTCCCGGGAAGGACAGTTGAAGTGATGTTCATCCGGCAGGTGGGGAAGCGGATGCAGGAAGACAAGATACGCCAGGCGCTGGTCGAGCTGCTCTATCGCAATTCATATGGCGTGGTCATCTCCAACATCGTCATTTCGCTTGGCGCCGTCTATGTCTTGCGCAGCGGCATTTCCACAGCCTGGCTGGCCGGCTGGCTGGCTGCGCTGTACACGCTGACGGGCTTGCGCGTTTTCGCCTCCCGCCGCTTCTTCAGCCGACCGCGCGATATCAGGACGATCATGCGCTGGGCCTGGCTGGCAGCCGGCTTTTCCTGGGTCTCCGGGCTGTTGTGGGGCATCTTCGGCTGGGTCGGCTTCCTGCCCGAAGCGCCGCTTCTGCTGTCCTTCACCGTGGTGGTGCTGACCGGCCTGGTCTGCGGCACCGTACCGTCGCTTTCGGCCTTTCCGCCAGCGCTGATCGGCTCGATCCTGGCGACGGTGTTGCCGGTCGCCGCCCGCGTCATCACCAGCGGCAGCGCCATCTCGGCGGGTTTTTTGTTCCTGCTCGTCTCGCTGGTGGTGATCAATTTCTACTATTGCCGCATCACCTATCGCATGTTGCGCGAGACCATCAGCCTGCGGCTGGAAAACGAGCGGCTGGTCGAGCATCTGCAGGAGGAGCGCGATCGCGCCCAGACCGCCGACCGCGCCAAGACCCGCTTCCTCGCCGCCGCCAGCCACGATCTGCGCCAGCCGATCCATGCGCTTAGCCTGCTGGTGTCGACGATTGCCGTGCTGGCCAAGCGCGGCAACGTGCCGGCCGAGCAGGCGCGCGGCCTCGCCGGCCGGGCCAAATCGATCATCGGCAATCTCAGCGGCCTGCTGAACGCGCTGCTCGACATCTCCAAGCTCGATGCCGGCATCGTCACCGTTGCCCGCGAAAGCGTCTGCCTGCGCGAATTGTTGCGCGACTTCCGCGAGGAGTTCGCCACTGAGGCCAGACAGCGTGGCCTGACATGGCGGGTGGTCGACTGCCATCTGCTGGTCGAAAGCGACCCGATGATGCTGAAGCGCGTGCTGACCAATCTGGTGAGCAACGCCTTCCGCTACACCAAAGCGGGCGGCGTCGTGCTCGGCTGCCGCAAGCGCGGTGGACTGGTCGAGATCCAGGTCTGGGACACCGGGCCCGGCATTCCAGACGACCAGCAGGCGGCGATCTTCGAGGAATTCGTGCAGCTGCAGAACCCGGCGCGCGACCGCACTCAAGGGCTCGGCCTCGGCCTCGCCATCGTCCGCCGCACCGCCGGCTTGCTGGATCATCCGCTCACGCTGAAATCCCGGCTTGGGCGCGGCTCGATGTTTTCGATCACCGTGCCGCGCGTCGCCGCGGCAACGGCGCCTGTTGTTCAGCGTGAGGTGAAGCCGGAGCCGGTCTCAGGCGGCATCATCGTCGTCGAGGACGAGACCGACATTCTCGAGGCGATGGAGCAGCTTTTGACCATCGAGGGCCACAGCGTCTATGCCGGACGCTCGGCGGCGGAGGCCCAGGCGGTACATGCGGCCGCCGCCCTGCGCGGCGTGGCATCGGTCGACCTGATCATCTCCGACTACCGGCTGGCCCATGGCGCCACCGGGCTCGAGGCGATCCGCATGCTGAGCGCCTATCTCGGCCGCAGCGTGCCGTCGATCATCGTCACCGGCGACACCTCGCCGTCACGGTTGAAGGAGGTCAGCGCCGGCGGCAGCCGCATCCTGCACAAGCCGATCTCGGAAACCGAACTCAGCCAGGCGATCCAGGCGGCATGGGCAGAGGGCAGGGCGGTGACGGCGGGGGAATGAGCCGGAACGGCAAGGCGCGGCACAAAAAACATCCGGGCGCGGTCGGGTCTCGATGGTCGAGACCGCGCCCGCGCCCGGTTGGCCTCAGGAGGCTATGGCGACGGTTCTGATGCGCGACGACAGCGCCCAGAACAGGAGGAAGCTGCTGGTGACGGTTGCCGGCGCCGACAGCAGTTCGAGGTTGGGGATGGCGAGCAGGATGATGCCGATGGCCACAGCACCGAACCAGGCGACCATTCCGGGCGCGTAATAGGCAGGGAAATCGTCGTCGGGACGGGCGCTTTCCTCGCCGCTGCCGTCATGCTGTCCGCACATGATATAGGCCAGCGCCACGCCGACCCAGGCGACGACGAAGATGCCCTGATAGGCGAGTGCGACGAGCAGATACTGGAAGATGTCGGCCAGCATCACGACATAGACGATGACGCCGACAATGATCGCCCATACATATTTCGGCATCTCCAGCTTGAACACCAGCCGGAAGAACGCCTGCATGTTGACTGTCGACAGGTAGAAGTTGGTGGTGTTGATGCGCGTCTGGCTGATCCAGACGAACAGCAGGCCGAGCGCGCCCATCATCACGATCAGCGCCTTGACGACCGAGACTTCCGAGGTTGCGCCCTCGAGCGGGATCGTCTGCACCAGGAAGATGCCGACCAGGCCGTTGACGAAATAGGTCAGCGTGTAGAAGGGCAGGCCGAAATTGAAGACGGCGTGGTAGGTCTCGTCCTCCTTCTTGCCGAAGCGGGCGAAGTCGAAGGTGCACATCATCATCCACCAGACGCCCATGAAGGCGATGAAGACGTTGATCCAGCCATAGGGCGGGGCGCCGCCATCAGGCGTCATGGTCAGCCAGGCGTTGGAATAGCCGTAATGCGAGATGGCGTAGATCACCGTGCCCATCAGGCCGACAAGATAGAGCGGCAAAAGATAGCCGTTGAACTTGTCGAGCCAGTGCTGGACGCTGCCGAGGATCAGCGGCACGCTGTAGATGCAGACGATAAGCGCTGCGACCGCGAAGGTCAGGCCTTCGAAATAGTAGGTCGCCGCCGTGGCGATGACCGAGCCTTCGAACACGGCGTAATAGATGCTCGAGACCGCATAGATGAAGGTGGCGATCGCCGAGCCGTAGCGGCCGAACAAGAGCCTTGAAAATAGCGACACCGACAGGCCGCTCCTGATCGCGTAGCGGGTGATGACCGCATTGATGGCGGAGTAGGAGATAACAGTCAGTATCAGGCCGATGATCGTATTGGCGGTGCCATAGATTTCGGCGAGCGTCGCCGAGATGATGAGAAAGAACATGGCGCTGCAGATCGCCCAGAAGGCCATCGTCAGATTGAGCTTGGGCATGCGGCCTTTGGGTGGGACGGGCCGTTGCGAATAGTCGAGTTCCCCTGCGACATCGAGACTTCCAGACATGGTTCATCTCCGAATTTTTGTTTTTTGGCAGATTCTTGATTGTTGATTATGCGAACCCCGTTGGCGAAGAAGGCAGCAAGCCCACTGGAGCCTGCTGCCTTCCCTTGATCAGGCGACCTTCAGGGTCGCGTTGGCGGCCTGGCCCGATGCCGTCCAGTAGGGAACCGTCCGCCGCTTCAGCATCTCGCGGAACTCGGCGGTGGTCTTGGCAAGAAGCTCGCCCGAGCCCCAGTCGACGATGACGCCGTATTGGCGGATCAGGTCGAGCATGTTGAGCTTCTTGTCGCGATAAAGGGCGGCGATCTTCTCGGCGTCCTCGTTGAGCCAGTCCTTGCGGTGGCTGGCGATGCGCGCCCGTTCGGCCAGCGTGGCGTTCTCGTCGATCCTGTATTGGTCGAGATCGAGATCGACGACATGGACGACGACGCCATAGTCCTTCTTCGCCCGCTCGACCGAGACATAACCTTCGACCACGTCGCTGAGCACGCTCTGGATATCGCGCTTGAGCGGATCGCCGAGGCCGCCGCCGCCGGCCGAGGGCCGCTGCACGGTGTCGCCCTGCTGCAAAGGCACGCCTGAAAACAGCGAGCCGAGATAACGCTCCTTGTCCTGGCCGGGATTGACCCAGACGCCGTGCGGGATCGACGGCAGGCCGCCCCACAGGCCCCAGGTGATCGAGCGCTCGCGGTCGCAGCAATAAGACACCACGGTGCGTTCGCAGGCGTAAAGCGTGCCGCCCTTCTGGACGCCGAGGCCGCCGCGGAATTCGCCGGGGCCGCCGGAATCGACCATCAGCTCGTGGCAGGTGGTGAGAACGGGCGACAGCCGCTCCTGGCCTTCGAAGGGCTGGGTGCCGAGCTGGACGCCGAACACCGGGCCGGTTGCCGCCCAGCCGTCACGGCCGTTGCGCGCGCCCCAGCCGCCGACCATCCAGTCGTACCACATGAAGTAGGGCTTGCCTTCGTGACGCGTGTCGCGGCCGCCGATCAGCAGATAGTCGAGGTTGAAGGTGCAGGCCATGGCGCGTTCCGGCAAGACCTCCGCCCAGAGCTCGAACACCGCGTTCATGATCTTTTCGAAGGGACCGGAGGCGAAGCCGGCGACCGGGGTCGGCCATTCGGCATTGACCACCGAGCCGAGCGGTCCGGCATCGACCGTCACCACCCGGTAGAAGCCGGAGTTCATCGGAATGTCAGGCGACTGCATCTTGGTGCCGGCGACGACGGCGGCGAAGGCGCCGCCATAGCAGCAGTTGAGGAACGAGCCGACCGTCTTGGGGTGGGAGCCGGTCAGGTCGTAATGGACGCGGTCGCCGTCGATGGTCATCTTGACCTTGATCGGCACCAGCCCTTCGCCCTCGTCGGGATCGACGTCGATATAGTCGATGGTCTCCCAGGTGCCGTCGGGCAGCTCGGAGATGCGCTGGCGCGTCATGTCCTCGACATAGTCCTGGACCTCGTTGAACGACTTCTTGATCGTCTCGACGCCATATTTGTCGCACAGGCGCTGGATCTCGCGCTCGGCCAGGCGGCAGGCTTCGGCCTGGGCCTGGAGGTCGCCGATGATGTCGCTGGGCGCACGCGTATTGTGGGCGATCAGCTCGGCGACGTCGGAGAGATAGACGCCCTTGCTGTAGACCCGGACCGGGGTGATGCGCAGGCCTTCGGCCATGTGGTCGAGTGCGTTGACGTTGAACGAGCCGGGCACGGCGCCGCCGACATCGGCCCAGTGGCCGTTGGCCTGGGCGAAGCCGAGCAGCTCGCCCTTGTAGAACATCGGCGCAAACAGGCGGGTGTCGTTGAAGTGGGTGCCGCCCTGGTAGACGTCGTTGATGACGAAGACGTCGCCCGGGTGCACGTCATGGCCGAACTTCTTGATCACCGCCTTGGCGGTCAGGTGCAGCGTGCCGACGTGAGCGGCGATGTCGCCGCTGCCTTGCATGATGGTGTCGCCGGTCGGGTCGCACAGCGCCGAGGAGAAGTCGCGGGAGTAGATGACGAAGGAGTAGCAGGTGCGCAGGATCTGCTCCGCCATCTGGTCGACGATGTTGACATAGGCGTTCTTCAGGACCTCGAAGGTAACCGGATCGAGCGTGCGGCGATCTTTTCTAGGTGCCATTTCCAATCTCCAATTCAGAATTTGCGTGAGGGCTAAAGCTCGGTCGTTCAGGACTGCTGCGGGACGTGCATCCTGATGATCAGGTACTCGTCCACCTCGGCCTTGATCCCGGGCGGCACGACGATGGTCGAGTCGAGCTGGTCGATGATGGCGGGGCCGGCGACGACGGCGCCCGCATGCAGGGTCGAGCGGTCATAGACCGGGGTCTTGATGCGCTCCGGCGCTTCGTCGAAGCGGACCAGGCGTTCGCCGACGGGGTCGGGCAAGGGTGCTGTGCGCAGTTCGTGCCGGGCGAGCTCCGCCTTGCGGTTGAGGCCGGTGGCCTTGACCTGGATGCGGCACACTTCGACCGGGGCATCGGGCCGCGAATAATTGTGCTCGCGGCCATGCTCCTCATGGAACTGCCTGACCGCCTCGTCGAGATTTTCGATGTCGGCGCTGACCGGGATCGACATCGAGCGCCACTGGCCGAGATAACGCATGTCGATGTAGCGCTGGAACAGCATCTGCTCGGGCGAGATATCCTCGCTCAGCAGGCGGTCGTGGCCGTCTTCTTCGAGCAGGCGGAAGGCGCTGTTGAGCTCGGCCATGTCGATGTCGCTGACCGTGTCGGTGTACATCTGGGTGATGTCATGGGTGATGTCGACGAGCAGGCAGCCCATGGCCGAGGTGACGCCGGGATTTGGCGGGATCAAAACGACGGGGATGTAGAGGTCGCGGGCCAGTGCCACGCCATGCAGGGCACCGGCGCCGCCGAAGGCGACCAGTGCGAAGTCGCGCGGATCGTAGCCCTTGCGCAGCGACACCAGGCGCACCGCATCCGCCATGTTGGCGTTGGCGACCTTGAGGATCGACAGTGCCGCCTGTTCCGCATCCATGCCGAACGGTTCGGCGATGACGCGGTTGATGGCGCTTTCGGCCAGCTTGACGTCGAGTTCGACCCTGCCGCCGGCGAGCTTGGTGCCGAGGCGGCCGAGATAGACATTGGCGTCGCAGTTGGTCGGCTCCGTGCCGCCCTGATTGTAGCACACCGGTCCCGGCGTCGAGCCGGCCGATTGCGGTCCGTTGCGAAGCGCGCCGGCCGCGTCGCGCCAGGCCAGCGAGCCGCCGCCGGCGCCGATGGTCAGCACCTCGATGCTGGGGAAGCGGATCGGATAGCCATATTCGACATGCCAGTCATTGGTGACGTGGAGATGGCCGTCGGAGCACAGGCTGATGTCGGTGCTGGTGCCGCCCATGTCGAGGCTGATCGAGTTCTTGTAGCCGGCAAGCTCGGAGATGAAGCGGCTGGCAATGGCACCCGCAGCGATGCCCGATGCCGCCAGACGCGCGGCAAATTTGGTGGCGCCCTTGGCGGTCATGACGCCGCCGCCGGAATGCAGCAAAAGCACGTCGCCGGCATAACCGCCGTCCTGCATGCGGCTTTCGAGCTCGGCGCCATACTGGCCGGCGACCGGTCCGAGCACGGTGTTGGCGACCGTGGTGTTGAAGCGTTCATGCTCGAAGATCTCGGGCATGATGTCGCTCGACAGCGAGATCGACACGCCGGGCAGTTCCTCGAGCAGGATGTCGCGCATGCGCTGCTCGTTTGCGGGATTGACGAAGGAATTGACGAAGCAGATGGCGACGTTGTTGACGTTGCGTTTTTTGATGACGCGGGCGAGCTCGCGCGCCTCGGCTTCATTGACGCCTTCGATGACCTTGCCCGAATAGTCGATGCGCTCCGTCACCACCAGGCGGTCGCGGCGCGGCAGATAGGGCGGGGCCATTTCCTTGTAGGTGTCCCAGAGATCGTCACGCGTGCCGCGGCGGATTTCGATGACGTCGCGAAAGCCCTTGGTCGTGACCATGATGGCCGGCGGGAAGCGGCGGGTGATCAGCGCATTGGTGGCAAGCGTCGTGCCATGCGAGAACAGGATGATGTCGCGCAGCGCGACGCCGCCCGCCTCGATGCCCTTGAGCACGCCGTCGATCGGGTCCGGCGTGGTCGGCGTCTTGGCGACATGGATCTTGCCGGAAGCCTCGTTCAGGATGCACACATCGGTGAATGTGCCGCCCACATCGCAGGCCACACGCACCGCAGTGCCAAATGTCTCTACCTTGTTCACGTCCAGTTCCTCCTCAGGCTGATTGGTGTTGTCGTGCTTCCGCCGGGCGGGGCCGTTTTGGCACAGCTCCGCACGTCTGGAATCCTTGCGGAATCCCAGGGAATTCGGGGTGCGAGCGAGGTCAGTCGCTCGAAGCGGCAATGGGTATCGTCAGCGTCGTTGCTGTCTGCGCAGCCGAAGAGACGGGGCGCGCAGCGCACTGGTGGTAAAACGCAAAAAGGCTCCGGCGGAGATGAACCGCGGGAGCCTTTTTGCTCTGGTCTCAGCCCGCAGCGTCGCAGGCCTGATGTCGATGATCATCCGCAACTTCCCGATTTCTGTCAACCGGGATTTCGTCCGATCGGCGCAACATCAGGCAAAGCAACGTGTCTGGCGGTTTGTCGGCTCGCCTGCGAGCGTCGGACAGGCTTTGCCGGAACAGGGCAGTTGCCTGATATCGTTTGCCCAGGCGCAAGCGAGTTGACGGGGCAGGGCGCTTGAGGCACAGTTTACGCAAGGACAGCGATGTCCCGATCAGTCGAGCAAAGGCGCTTGCTGCGGTAACCCGCGCTGGGCGCTTTTTTTGTGTCGAGTTCGCGGATGAACAATCTGACGGAGTTGGCAATCGATGGCGACAAGAACCGAGGAGCCGATGAAGGTCGGCGTGTTGTTCTCTGAGACCGGCGTCACTTCGGTGATGGAACGCAGCATGCTGAATGCGACGCTGTTTGCCATCGACGAGGTCAATGAAGCAGGCGGCATCGACGGCCGTGAGCTTGTTGCCGTCCATTACGATCCGGGCTGCGATGCGGTTGCCTATCACCACCTCGCCAACCGCCTGCTTGTCGAGGACGGCGTCCGGATCATCTTCGGCTGCTACATGTCGAGCACGCGCAAGGCGGTGCTGAAGGCGGTCGAGCACCGCAACGGGCTGCTCTGTTATCCCGCGCAATATGAGGGCTTCGAATATTCGCGCAACGCCATCTATTGCGGTGCCGCCCCCAACCAGAACAGCGTCCAGCTCGGCGAGCATCTGCTCAACCATGTCGGCCAGCGCTTCTACATGGTCGGCTCCGACTATATCTGGCCGCGCGAGTCCGACCGCATCATGAACGAGATGCTGCTGAGGCATGGCGGCGAGGTGGCGGGCCGCGGCTATCTCAAGCTCGACGCCCGGCGCTCAGCCTACAAGCCGCTGATAGCAGACATCAAGCGCAAGCAGCCTGATGTGATCTTCTGCAATTTCGTCGGCGAAAGCATCGTCCATTTCTACCAGGCCTTCGCCGAAGCCGGCCTCGATGCCAGGGCGATGCCGATCGCCAGCCTGACCACCAGCGAAACCGACATCCAGGCGATGGGCATCGACGTCGGCGCCGGCCACATCACCTCGGCCAGCTATTTCCAGTCGGTCGGCGGGCTTGAGAACGAACGCTGCGTCGAGCGCTACAAGAAGAGGTTCGGCAGCGATGCGGTGACCAACATGTGCTGGGAGGCGGCCTATTTCCAGGTCCATGTCGTGGCCAATGCGCTGCGCAAGACAGGCACCGACGATGTCGAGACGCTCAGGCCGGCCATCCTCGGTTCGGAATTCGACGCCCCGCAAGGGCGCATCCGCATCGACCCCGACAATGCGCATACCTATGTGTGGCCGCGGGTGGCACGGGCGCGCGAGGACGGCCAGTTCGAGATCCTGTCGAGATCGGCAACGGCCATCCGCCCCGATCCCTATCTCGCCAGCTACAATCCCGAGGAATGGGGGGAGCGCCTGGCCATGCATTCCTTATGACCCGTGCTGGGAGGCAAGGGACTTCAGCGATGACCCTGTGCCGAGGGGCATGGGGACAAGAAACCGCCCGACATCAGGGCAAACGACACCCTGGGCAAGCGTTGTTGCCGACGACATTGCCGTAATGAGGACCAATGGTATCACGTAGCCCCCACGTGGCGCCGCATGACGGATCAGCGCCGATCCAGATCAAGGACATACGCTCGCTGCGTGTGCTTCTGCTGCAGCCCAAGAGCAGCGAGGGCGAGGAGCTTTGGCAGCACCTCAACCGCATCGGCTGCCAGGTCCAGACCAACTGGCCGCCGCCGGCGGAAATTCCTGCCAATATCGACGTGGTGTTCGCCTTCATCCGCCCGCTCGTCGAAGGCGGCATCAGCTGGAACTGGAACGCCGACGACCCGCCGGCGGTGCTGATCGCCATCGTCGACTATGAGAACCCGATCATCGTCGAGAAGGTGCTGCGGCTCAGGGCGCAGGCGGTGATCGGCCTGCCGCTCAGGACTTTTGGAATCCTCGCCAACATCCTTCTGAGCGTCAACAACCACCGCCGCGAAGAGCGGCTGCGCATCCGCGTCGAGCGGCTCTCCGCCAAGCTCAAGGCGCATCGCGACATCGACAAGGCCAAGGAAATCCTGATGGCCACCAACAAGGTGTCGGAGCAGGTTGCCTACGAGACCTTGCGCGAGCAGGCGATGAACAAGCGCACCACCATCGAGGCGATCGCGCTTGCCATCATCAATGCCAGCGACGCGCTCAAGCTGCCGGTGAAGGAGGCCGTTGCCTAGGCATCCGGGAGAGGGGCCGATGCGCTCCTCGGTCACTCCCGGTCGGCCTGACATGCCGGCGGCCCGGGCCTGTGGCGCATCGAATGCCGGCGCGCCGCATCAGCCTCGACGTGTCCCCGGCTCAAGCTGCCGGTCGAGGAGGCCGTGGACGTTGCCTAGGCATCTCCCGGCCGATGCGCTCCGCGGTCGCTCCCGGTCGGCCTGACATGCCGGTGGCCCGGGCCTGTGGCGCATCGCATGCCGGCGCGCCGCCGTCGCGCCGCGCTTGAGGCGTTTCGCCATTCGGCCCGAGCCCGCGTGGCCCGTGACGCATGCAGTGCCGGCGCGCCGGAGCACCCTCGACTTGTCCGCCCCGAGTCCCAGAGATCCACCCCGGGATGCCCCCGGGATGCCCCCGGGATGCCCCCCGCATGCCCCCCGCATGCCCCCCGCATGCCCATTGACATGACCGCCTAAATCCCTGACGCTTCACCCCATCGCGCCCGCACCGATGCGGGCCGATGGCAGAGCAAAAAAGCTCCCGCGGGTCACCCCGCCGGGAGCTTTTTGCGTTCTGGATGCAAGCAGGCGGGCTCGCGCCGTCGCGGAGGTCCGCAGACCACTGACGTCGCGCCGACGTGCCGAATTGAGCGGCGGATTTCGGGTCGGGCCGTCGCGACCGGCCGCCGTTGCGATAGGGGCGGCAGACGCCGGCGACAGATGCCGGTGACAGACACCTCGACAGATGCCGGTGAAGGATGCCGGCGAAAGATGCCGGCAACAGGGGGGGGCGACGAGGCCATCGACATGGTCATTTCAGGAGGTGACGCGCATGACAATATCAGGCTTCGACTTTGGCGGAGGCGACATGGCCGACGCAGCTCTGGCTTTGAACCAGGACCCGCACGCGCTGCGCGGCGCTGCCGGCAACCGGCTCGAAATGGCCATCGGCCGCGAGGTCAGGGCCTGCCGGCGCAGGCATGGCATGACCATCATCGAGCTGGCGCGGGCCGCCGGCCTGTCGCTCGGCATGATGTCGAAGATCGAAAACGGCATCATCTCGGCGTCGCTGACCACGCTGCACCAGCTGTCGCGCGCCCTGGCCGTGCCGCTGAGCGTCTTGCTGAAACCGTCCGAGGATGTGCGCGACGCCAGGTTCGTGAAGGCCGGCTTGCCAACCGAGCGCTGCGGCACGCGCGCCGGTCATCGCCCGCTCGGCTATGTCGTCCCCGATGCTGCAGGTGTGTCGGTCGACCCCTGTCTCGTTTTCCTGACCGATGACGCCGACCGCCCCGCCTTGCGCCAGCATGCCGGCACGACATTCATCTATCTGCTGGAAGGCGAGATGGTCTGGCGCCACGGCATGGAACTTTACCGCATGGCCCCTGATGACAGCCTGTTCTTCGACGCAGCCGCCCCGCACGGCTCCGATCAGCTGCTGACGCTGCCGGTCCGATACGTCTCGGTCGCGTCATGCCGGCCGGCCAGAAAGGGCTGAGCGATGGCCGGCCGCATTCCATTGCCCACGATTGAACTGGGCATGGCTGAGGCGCGAGGATGAGGAACCTGGGGCTGAAGCAGGAGAGCTTTCTGGACCGCTTGAGCCCAGCGACAAGGTCACGGCATGGATCCCAGGGTCTCCGCGACGGAGCTGCGCTCCTGCTTCGCCCTAGGATGACGAAGGGGTGGGCCGTCGCCAGGTGGGGTTCAACTGCGGGGCGTGCGCCCATGTGGCAGGCCTTGCGCGCAACCTTGCCGCGAATAATCTCTCGCGATGACCGGATATGTCTACATGACCGCCAGCCAGAAGGGCGGCACGATCTATATAGGCGTGACGAACGATCTCGCGCGCCGTCTGCCGGAACACAAGGCAAGCGAGGGCTCTCGTTTCACCGCGCGTTACGGCGTGCATCGCCTCGTCTGGTACGAGGAGCACTTCGACATCCGCGACGCCATCCAGCGCGAGAAATCGCTCAAGCGCTGGCCACGCCAGTGGAAGGTCGAGCTGATCGAGAAGACCAATCCCGAATGGCACGAACTGTTTCGTGGGCTTGGGTGGTGATGTCGGGAGCCCACCATTTTGTCATCCCAGGGTCTCCGCGACGGAGCTGCGCTCCTGCTTCGCCCTGGGATGACGAAGGCACATTGGTTTCGGCCAACCGCCACGGTTGGCGCTTGGGCAGGCTCCAAGGCTGGCTTTTGGCAAGAGCTCGTGGCAACCGCAGAGCATCGCTAGGCGATCTGTGCCGGTCGCCGCCACTGATAATTGGCCTCAGGCCCACCCCTTCGTCATCCCAGGGCGGAGCAGGAGCGCAGCTCCGTCGCGGAGACCCTGGGATCCATGCCGTGACCTTGCCGCCGGGCTCAAGCGGTTGAGAACCAGTGCTCTTTCTGCACCCGCAGCACCGCACGGCCCCGAGCAATTGCTTGAGCTGCCGGTGCGTTTCCTTTCGGTCGCGTCATGCCGGAAGGCAGGGACGGGCTGAGCGCTGGCCGATGTCGGCCGTTCCATCGCGCGCGATTCGCCTGCGCATGGCCGTGGCGTGATGCGCAAGGCCGTTGCCAGCGCACGCCAGATGCCATGGGCGGACAGATCGATGTCCTGGGAAAAGCTGTCGCGGGGAGAAAATGGTCGGAGTGGAGAGATTCGAACTCCCGACCCTCTGGTCCCAAACCAGATGCGCTACCAGACTGCGCTACACTCCGAAATCACATTTCGACGCCGTGCCTAGTGGCTTCCGCTCGACATGGCAAGGGCAAAAAAGCGGAAACCGGCTTTCGCCTTGCAGCATTGGCGATTGCGCAGTAAATGACGGGCGCATCTGGATGTCCGCGCTCGCTGCGGACTCACGAATGAGGGAATTAATGTCCGCGCGAATTTTCAGCCCTGCCAAGACCGCCATGCAGTCGGGCAAAGCCAAGACCGGGCACTGGGTGCTCGAATTCGACGCCGAGAAGCCGAAGAAGATCGACCCGCTGATGGGCTACACCAGCTCCGGCGACATGATGAGCCAGATCCGGCTGACCTTCGAGACCCGCGAAGAAGCTGTCGCCTACGCCGAGAAGGAAGGCATCGCCTTCCGCGTGCAGGAGCCGAAGGAAGCCAAGCGCCGGCAGATTTCCTACTCCGACAATTTCCGTTATGACCGCAGGACGCCCTGGACGCACTGACGTCCACGATCACGCCGGCCCCGCCGGCCAGCGGTCCCGTAGCTCAGCTGGATAGAGCACCGGCCTTCTAAGCCGATGGTCACAGGTTCGAATCCTGTCGGGATCGCCAATATTTTCAATGTGTTAGCCTATCATAGACCGCCAGAAGGCAAGGATTCCTGCCGGTTTACATAGCGTTTGCCGAAAATGTTCGTCATGGGTTCTTCTCCATGCGGAGAATGACGGCATCGCTCGACTGTGCGGTTTTCGACGCTCGCGCCAAGATCGATGGCGACCCGGCCATTCTCAAAGAAATGATCTCTAGCGCCGCAGGACACAATGCCCCGCCGCCGTAAGGTCGCGGGGCTTTCGCGTTTTGGCGAGACACCGCTCAACCGCATCGACGAGATCCTGTTCTGTCTTGATGCCTTAGTCGGCGTATAGCCGCTGCTGCGTGCTGCTCACGATCGTCGCCGGGTTCATTTCCTCTGGGCGAATGGCGGTTCGCCAGATGTCGCCCTACTATTTTGATGGCTTCGCCCGCTTTCCCTCATCGACCTTTTTTCCCCCGGTTTCCTTTTTCGGTGTCGCCGTCTGAAGATGCTTGGAAGCTTCGGTCCCCTTTTTCGAGAGCGAGTCCTTGCCGCCTGCCTTGGTCGTGGCCATTGCATTTGCTCCGGGTGAGAGAGAGGTTCGGCTTTGGAACGTTGGCACCCACCGCAAGTTCCAACGGACAGCGGTTTTTGTCTCGGCGAGTCTGCGGAACCGAAACCGATCTATCGAATTGTGAGGATAACCCGGTTCGAGGCGGGTGACGTGGTGAACCCTTTCAACCACGTTGAGGGCAAAGGCCTGCCGAGGCAAAGCGGCGGGCCTTTGTCTCTGTGGACACGCTCCAAGCAACTCACGCTAGGCGTCTGATCCGGCCCTTATCGATACGAAATACACCATCTGCACCGCCCTGGCGTTCAAAGTCGGTTTGCAACTCATCCCACATACCAAGATGTCGGCCACAATCCTCACACGAGATCGGGGAATCCGGCTGCACATCGTCAGGAATGCGCAGGCGAATGGTGCCGCAGTAAGGACATTCGAGTTTGTGATTGAGGTACTGAGCGTCGCCCATGGTCAGATCCTCCCGCTATGCCTAAATCGTATTCAGGCGAGGACGTTCAGGCGAGGACGGATTTCAAGGGGCAAGGATTGCGAAAGCGGCCCGCTTGGTTGTTGCCAAGTCGGGCCGCCCGCATTGCGTGGTGGGGTGGGCATGGTTGCGGGCAACAGCCCAAGGGATGAGGGCGACCTAGCCAATGTGCGGTGCCGGCGTGCATTAGATCTTGGCATTCCGACCGGTTGGCTTTGATGTCTTTTTGCTGTCAGGCCGATGCCGCGGTCCGCACAAAAAGAAACCCCGGCGCTGAGCCGGGGTCAAAGAGCATGGATCAGTCCAAACTTCAAAACTTGTATGAGAGACCGACACGGACAGCATGGAACTGCGGGTCGTGATCATAGGTAAAGCCTGGGAAAGCGACCGCCGACAAATTGGAAACGCTTCCGAAGTCGGTATACCGATATTCCAAGCGGGTGGTGATGTTGTCGGTAACGGCATACTCAATGCCTGCGCCGGCCGTCCAACCGACTTTCGTCTCGTCAAACGATTCAAACGTCGTGTTGGCGCTGACGTAGGTATATTCGAGGTTGGCAAAAGCGGCGCCAACAGTGCCATAGACCAACAGACGCTCCATCGGAACGAAACCAAGTCGGCCACGAATGGACGCCTGCCAATTCATATCGAAGTCAGTGCCATTGCCGTTGTCGAGGCGGTATCCGCCATCGACAGCGGCGAACTCGAAATCGCCCTCGATACCGTAGACCACCTGTCCTGACTGCCAGTTGTAACCGGCGTGGACACCCCCAATAAAGCCATCGCTGTCGAGGTCTTCATCGAAACCAGTGGCGACGCCACCGAAGAACTCTTCGGTGTGGTCTCTACCCCACTGCCAACCGGCTTGAATACCGACATATCCACCCGTCCAGACAAAGCCCGCTGGGACGATAGGAGCAGGCTCTTCGACCACGACATCTGCCGCGTTAGCAGATCCGGCGATTGCCAATAGAAAGGTAGTCGCGACAAGGAAGTTTTTCATCCAGGTACCCCCTCCAGTTAAGAGTTGCCTCAAGCATTACGTGGCGGAACTAATTTAGCAAACACAATCTACTTCGGGGCCTAACCTTTGGCGCTCCCTAGTTGCAATGCTGCAACTCATTTGGCTCGCTGAGGCAAAGCAGGGATGCGGCCAGCAATGGATTAGAAAATGGCGCGCCCGCCCGTTGCCGGAGGGTGGAATGAAGCGGGCGCCAGGCTCGGTTGCCGTCGGCGCCAGCGTGCCGGGGTAGACGTCACGGGACGCTTCGTTGAAGCCAGTCATGTCACGGCGGGTGCGGCGTCAATTGGGGCGGTGGTTTTCAACTGCCAACCGGCGCGCTAGGGCGGGGCATGAACGTCACTTATGATTCTGCAGCCGGCACCTTCACGATGGCGAATGGTGACTGGACAAACACCTATCCAATCTCGGACCTGCCGAAGTGGCTCGCATTTTACAGGAACCAGCAGGAGCTGTTTCCGCGCTATGCAGCGTCCTATCAAGGGTCAGTCGACGGCCTCGAAAAGCTGGCCGCGGAGCTTCGTTCCGACATGATGTGAATTGACTCCAAAAGGAGTTTGTTCCTATTTCGTTCTCATGCCACAGCCGAGCCGAACCACACCCTTTCCGCTGTCCAAGCTGAACGATGCCCGCGATTTGGTCGAGGTTCGGTGCGCTATGCAGGCGAGCTCACGTCTATTACCCGACGGACCTGATCCAACTGTTCGGCGACGTTGACGTCGATTCTCTTTCCGGTCGGATGAAGTGTGAGAGTGTCCCCGGCGGCCATGGGTTCCTCAAGGTCGAGCGCGTTTTCTCCGGTTCCAGGGAGATGGTCGGGAAGAAGATCCGGCGGCTTGGGCCATGCGCATCATTCAGCTCATCCATGACCGTCATCATTGCGAGGATGTCGCACCAGCCGCGGCCACCACAAACAAGCACTCTCATCACCATCTCCTTGACCGTATCAGCGGGTAGGGCGGCACAACAATTCTGTAACTGAATCAGTGGGCCAGTTCATTTGGAAGTTCGGGCGGACGTCCTTGATTCCACAATGAATTTTGCGGATTTGGCAATCCTGTCGGGATCGCCACTTAATTCAATGGCTTAAGTCGCGCCAGGCTCGGCCGCTTGGACAGATCGCCTGTTACGATCTTATGGAGAGCGCTGAGGGTAGGTCGAATTCGAAGGCCGACACCGTGGAGCTTTTCAAAGCATCCTCCCTCACGTTTCGGGGCGGAAGCTTACCGATAATCGCTCGCAGTCGACGGTGGCGCATATCAGCAACCGTCAATGTTCCGACAATAGGTCATTCTGGCGCCAAGTGCCCTTGGCGGGTCGATTGCGCCTAGAAGAGCGCAGCGATGGCGCCGGCTATTCCGAAGGCTGCCAATGCGAGGATGGTGATCGGATAAACGACAAACGCGGCGACATCGCCGCCAGGCAACGACGTTCGGAAGTTCGTGAGCACAGGCAACAGGGCAACCGCGAGCAGGATAAAAATCGCGCTGACCGACAAAGCCACTTAGCTCTCCTTCCTGTTGCAGCAGACGCGGCCGCGTCATCGCAGCCGGAAGAGCGTTCTACAGTGCACAGTTCACGGCGACGACCACGTGCGCCACATCCTCGGCAGTCGCCGATCCTGTTGGCGTTCATTCTTCTGGGCAGCGGTCATCCCCAACGGAAAAGACCGCCCGGATGTTCCTCCCGATCCGGGCGGTCGCTTCAGGAGATCGCCTGCCGTCCTTCCATCTCCTGAAGTCTTATGTGCGTTCCGCACACCACGCTTCGGGCAGTGCACTTGGCTCGGCCATAGCCTGCCCCGTCTTAAGCGCATCCTCGAGGCAACAGGTGAAATACGCGGTTTCCGCAGTCGCCCCGAAGTGGTTGATGCGTATTCGGCCCTGGGACTTGCTCATGACGATGCCAACCATCCTCAGCCTTTCCTGCACGTCGCGATACTTCATCCCTCTCCACCCCCTTCATTTCACGTCAGAACACACGCCGGCCAACCTCCCTGGCGGCTGATATGAAGGCTCGGCGGGCGTCCGGGGGAGCCCGCAACCCATCGAGCACATCGCGACATATGCGAACGGCCGAACGGTATCGCGGGCCTGTGCAAGCCGGTCTTCGCAGTCGCAACCACTCCAGCGCTTCCCAGGCGGACGCTATCGTCCTGCGTCCGGCTCGGTTCTCGCGTGCTATCACCACCGGTGGGTTGAATTCCTTGTCCATGTTGAAACTCCCGGCGCGGGGCTATCCTTCGACCGCCGCCGAGGACGTCGTTTCGGGCACGCCGTCCATGGCTGCGAGCTTGTCAGCGCACATCACGGCAGCGCCTGCGACTTCCTCCGACCCGAACTGGCTCCAGCCGCCGTCTTTGACAAAGTCATCTCGTTGCCAGGAACTGAGAGCTTTCAGGTCGGTCAGTCTTTGGGCCGCATCGGTGCCACCGAGAAAGCGGTTCACACATTCCGTAGAGGCCAGTTCCGCCACGGCATCCCGCGCCGCCACCGTCGCCATAAGCCTCGCGGATCCGCCGGTAACCCAGCCTCCAGCAGTAAAACCGAATATCATGGTCAAAATAGCGCTGATCACAATTGACCAAGCCAAACTCTTCTTGCTTGGTCTGTAATCTGAAATCCTCTGATCCAAGGACTTCCGGTCATTGTTCGCCTGATTCATTTCGGGCTCCTTCCGCATTGATTGCTGCGAGATTGAGCATTCACGAAGTGTAACACATTATTTCGATCTGTGGGGCCGCCCTCACGGGATCGTGAACAAGCGTTACTGTAGGGATATCATCAAAAAGTGAGCGTTCGCTTGGCGGCGCGCTCACAGGCCGCGAACGCGGCCCGCAACCTGCAGGCGCCGGCAGAGGCGGGCGCCAGAACCAGATGTCCGGGCGCCGCATCTTTCATCGGCGGCCAATCATGGCCATTTCGCGTGAAGGTGCGCGCCTGCCCCGTGGCGCGGGCCCATCCCGCGCCACTGACGCGACATGCAGATCAGTCGAGATGCTCCGGCATGTCTTTCAACTGGTCCTTCGTCCACGATGTCACCGCGTGGACCTCGCCATCCTCGTCGCGCATGAAATCGAGCTGGCTGACGGGCACCGCGACCGGTTTTGCGCCGATGCCGAGGAAGCCGCCGACATCGATGATCACCTGGGCCGTGCTGCCGGATCCGTGGACATGCGACACCGATCCGATGTCCTCGTCGTCGGGGCCATAGATGGTGGCGTCGGCAAGCAGATCGGGCGTGAGTTCGGCCTCGGTGAGGCGGACGTGATTGCTGTGGTCCATGACTGGTCTCCTCTTGGTGGGTGGATTGGCGAAACCATCCAGTCGGCGATCCGTTCCGACAAACCCACCGCGCGGCGACAATCGTGATCATGCAGCGGCGGCTGCGGGTGCCGGCTCGCGGTTCGATCCGGGCGGGGCTCGGCTGGGTGCTCACCCAACGATGGAACTTCGGCGCTGTTGTCGGGTTTAGACACTGCACATGTAGCCGGTTTCGTCCCTTTCCCGGCTGCGCATCCCAGAACCTGACGGCCTGCCGACGGAGACGTGGGCAGGCCTTTCTTTTTGGTGCATCAGCGCTTCAGCTTGCGCTGAAGCTTTTCGACGTCCTTGTGGGGCGCGGTGTCGGGCTGGTTTTCGTCGGCGTCCGGATTGGCTGACGGGTCGTCCCGCGTGTCTCGTGTCGGTTTGTCGTTGCGCGTCGGTTCGTTCCTGGGCGTCGGTTTGTCGTTGCGCGTCGGTTTGTCCTGGGGCGTCGGTTTCACCCTGGGCGTCGGATTGTCCGGGGGCAGTGCCGGCCTGGGTTCGGCTGGGCTTTGCCGCGTTGCTGTCTTGGCCATGGTGGGTCTCCGTTTCCTGTCAACAACCCGCCGTGCTCAGCTAGGGTTCCCCCACGCAGCGAAGGATGCCGCCCGGCTCAAAAAATGTGCGTCTGTAAAAGAGGCCCGTCTGGTTGCGGCTGAAGGCGATATCAGCCGTCACCACCCGGTTTCCGGTCTGCGGGTGTCGTTCGACAGTGACGATGCGCATTTTGCCGGCAATCCTGCTCGCCACCTGCATGGTGGCGACCCGCGCGCCTGAGCCGCGGTCAGGCCAGTTGATCTGCAGCGTGACAGTATCGCCGCTGCGTCTGCCCGCAAGGCTGGCCGCACCGCGACGTGAACCGACATAGGTGCCGGAATAACGCGCCCCTTCGGCGCGCAGATCGACGCCGATGCGCCTGGAGAAGACGATTTTTGCCCGGCAATTGCCGTCCAGATTGAGCGAAGCGCCCTTGCTGCGTGATCGCAGCGTGCAGACGACCGGGACCGGCGCCGTATCAGGCCGCAGCCGGACCTGGCCGGAGCCCTGCCAACTGCCGGAAAGCGTTTGAAGAAAGTCCTTCTCCGTCGCAGGGGCCGCCGACAGCGACATCAGCGCCAGCGGGAGTGCCAACAATGCCTTGCTCATCTCTGCCCTCTCGAGGTCATGGGCCTGCCCTCTGCGCGAGACGACCGGCCGGTGGTCATGGATCATGCCGAAAGTGCCTGACGATTGGCCTTGTTGTCGGCCAGCGCCGTCAGGTCCTTGCAGCGGCGGAGGTCCCGGTAACCCCTTGGTCGGGACCCGGGACGTGTCATTGTCTGTCGTCGTCGCGGCAACGATCGACCGTGGTTCCCGACGGCAGCATCTGTTCGAGGCTGCGGATTCCGGTTTCGATCTCGGCCAGGTCGTCCCACGGCGTTTCACCGGGGTAGAGCGCCCGGTACAGGCTGCGCAGGCTGGCATCGAGGTTGCGCAGACGACCGATCTTCTCATCGATGGACAGGTCGGGGTTGTCGATGATTTCGGGCGGCAACATGGCGCTCACCTTTGCATGCACGTGTCGTGCCGGCCTCGGCCGGCAGGCATTTTCTCAGTAGCCGCCGATGATCGGCAGGATCTCGCCGGTGATGTAGCTGGAGCAGTGCGACGAGGCGAGGAACACATAGGCGGGGGCGATTTCCTCGGGCTGGGCCGGACGCTTCATCGCAGTCTTTGCGCCGAACTGCGCCACGTCCTCAGCCTGCTTGTCCGACGGGTTCAACGGCGTCCAAACCGGTCCCGGTGCGACCGCGTTGACGCGGATGCCGCGATCGACAAGGTTGGCGGCAAGCGCCCTGGTGAAGGCATGGATGCCGCCCTTGGTCATCGAATAGTCGACCAGCTCCTTGCTGCCCCTGATGCCGGTCACCGAGCCGGTGTTCAGGATGACGGCGCCTGGCCCCATATGCGCGAGCGCTGCCTTGGCCATGTGGAAATAGCCGTAGAGATTGACCTTGAGCGTGGTGTCGAAATGCGCCTCGGTGAGGTCGGCGATATCGGCCGAATGCACCTGGAAGGCGGCATTGTTGACGAGGATGTCGAGCTTGCCGAATTGCTTGACTGTCCTCGCCACCGCCTTGCGGCATGCGGCGGGCGAACTGACATCGCCGCGAAGCAGGATGCAGCTGCGGCCTTCCGCTTCGACGGCGAGCTTTGTCTGCTTCGCATCGACGTCTTCGCTGAGATAGCCGATGGCGATGTCGGCGCCCTCCCGCGCAAACAGCACCGCAACCGCTCGACCTATGCCTGAATCGCCGCCGGTGATCAGCGCGACCTTGCCGGCGAGTTTCTGCGAGCCGAGATAATAGGGCGCGTCATACATCGGCGCCGGCTCGACCGCGGTTTCGTGGCCGGGTTTCGGCAGATGCTGCTTCGGGAAGGGCGGCGCAGGATAACGTCTGGCGCCGGCCTGCATCGCCTTGGCGGGCCTGGCTTTGCGCGGCGCCTTGCGCCCGTCGTCCTTGTCTATCTTTGCCTGTATTGCCCGTTGCCTGCCTGCGGCGGCGGCTGGCTGCAAGGAAGCCACCGGTTAACCCTCCGCCTTGGATATCTTGGCCATCTGCTCGAGCTTTTGACGGTCCCGGCCATGCAGCCTGACAAGTTCTGCGGCCTGGAGCGGCGACAGATCGCTGGTTTCCACGAGGTGTCTGACGAGTTCGTCATCGGTTGGGAGAGGTGGGGTCGTCGATTTCATGGTCGCGCCTGCGGTTGCTCTTGAGGGGTCCCGCGGCTCTGCCGGTTTGTTCGGCAGAGCTCCAGGACGGTTGATCATGCGGCCAAGGCCTGGCGGTTGGCCTTGCTGTCTGCCAGCATGGTCAAATCCTTGTCGGTGGTTTCTTCCTCGGCCAGGGTGGCGGCGAAAAGTTCCGCTGCCTCCGGCATCTTCATGATTTCAGCCCAACGACGCAGCGTGCCGTAGCGGGTGATTTCATAATGCTCGACGGCCTGGGCAGCCGAGATCAGGCCGGCGTCGCCGGCCGCCGTGCCCTTGAACTCCTCGAGGATTTCCTCGCCCTCTTCAAGGATGCCGTCGATAGCGGGGCACGTCTTGCCCTTGGCCGGCTTGTCCATCAGCGCGAAGACCTGCTGCAGGCGCTCGACATGGCCTTCGGTCTGGTCGCGGTGTTTCTCGAACGCCGCTTTCAATTCCATGGAACTGGCGCCGCGGGCCATCTTCGGCAGCGCCTTCAGGATTTTGCGCTCGGCGTAGTAGATGTCGCGCAGAGTGTCGTGGAAGAGGTCTTCAAGGCCCTTTTCTTTGGTCGGCATGGTTGGCTCCTTTGGTTGAGATCCCTCGGGGCCAGAACGACTGATGGCGCTTACGGTTCCGGAGGATTGAGGAGAACGTCGCCGCCGCTGCTGCATTGGCAACAGCGTGCGCGCCAGTTATCTCGGCCAGCCCCTGTTATCTCGGCCAGCCCCCGTTATCTCGGCCAGCCATGGCAACCATAGTGGCGCGAGAAGGTTGAGTGAGTGGCCTAGAGGCAAACACGCCTGAAAGGCCAGGAGAAATCAAAAAATGAAAAAGCTCATTCTGGCGCTTGGCGCCACGCTGTTCCTTGCCGGCACGGCTTTCGCAGGAACTGCTGAAGGCGTGATCAAGGAATACAACAAGGAGACCAAGGTCATCATGCTGGAGGACGGCAAGAGCTTCACGGTCGGCGCCGACGTTGCCGTTCCCGCTGAGCTTGCGGTCGGCAAGAAGGTGGTGGTCACCATGGACGGCGACGACATCACCAAGGTCACGCAGGTGACGCTGTCACCGCCGATGTGATCTGGTTCTCCAGCGTGTAATCTGGTTCTCCAGATCGAGCCCCGCTGCCTTGAGGTGGCGGGCTTTTTTATTTCATGGCAGGGGGCCGCCGGCCCGATCCCCAAGGGCTCATCAAAAGGCGTTCGTCAGGTCGAGGCGCTTCGGGCTCGGCTCCGATGAGGGTCGAGCGGGGTATGGCGCTCAGGCGTCCATCATCATCAACGAGCCGGTCTGTACTCGCCGATCCCGAGCAGCCGCAAGCCGGCGGCGAAGCGGAACAAGAATGGGTGAAGGCCGGGGTGCTGCCGATGCTGCGGCGCCTGACGCAAGGGAAAACGCACGCGAACTATTTCCCCATTGCCCCGCTGTCGAAGTCCAGCTTGTCGCTTGAAAGAAGGCGTGCCATTGCCTCGGTGATGGTGAGATCGTCGTAGGGCTTCGAAAAGAAGCGACTGCCTCCGGGTAGCATGCTCTCCTCGATGATGGCAGCACCTGAGGCTACGATCAGCTTCACGGGCGGCCATCGATCGCGGATGTAGTGGGACAGTTTGATACCGTCCATCGTCCCCGGCATCTGCACATCGGTGAACACGAGATCGATGTCATCTCGCATTTCGAGGATGCGGATTGCTTCGTCGGCGTCGCCAGCCTCCAGCGCTTCGTAGCCCGCCGACAGGACAAGATCGACTGCGCTCATTCGTATGATTGGACTGTCTTCCACGATCAGGACGACCGGTTTGCCGTTCTTCATTGGTCACTCAATGTATGAGGTGGGCTGCAGCACTGCAGTTTGTGGGAGCAGATTGGTTTCTACGCCGCTGAACAAAGGTCGGTCCGCAGGCCCGCGGTTTCCCGACGGCTGATTGTGACCACCGTACCTGGGGCCGCGTCGCTCACCGTAATTTCGGCGTTCAGGTTCTTAACGAGCGCTTCCACGATGCTAGTCCCGAGCCCTGCCTTGGGCGCATCGTCCCCCACGGGTATTCCGATCCCGTTGTCGGCAATGGAAAGCGTCCAGTCCTTACCCGACGATCGATGCTCGATCACGATCGTCCCGGTCCGCTCGCCGGGAAAGGCATGCTTGAGGGCATTGATCACGAGTTCGGTTACGATGAGCCCCATACTTATGGATATGTCCGCATCCACGGTGCTGTCATCGACCTTCACCTGGATTGACAGCCTCTCGGCGTCTGCGATCATCGATGCGCCAAGACTTTGACAAAGCTGCGTGAGATAGCCACGGAGCTCAACGCTGCCGCCATCGGATGTGGAAAGCTGTCGTTGCAGCGCTGCGATTGACATGATGCGATGACGGGCGTCGTGAAGATGTCCACGAACCTCCTCCGACTGCACACGACGTGCACTCTGCATCAGGACGCTGGCGATAATCTGCAGACTGTTGGCGACCCTATGTTGGACCTCCTGCAGCAGGATGGCCTTGTCGCGAACCAGATTATCCTTCAGGCGAGCCTGGGCGCGCATGTCGGTCACATCGGTTATGGCGAGAAGCAGGCGAATATGGTGGAGGTCGCCGTCGTCGAGCGTTCTTGCGTTGACGACCAACTGCCGCGTCATCTGGTCTGGTCGCTTCAGGTCGATCTCGTAGGCATCGATGCTCGCACTGCCGGTCGCGGTCGCCGTCAACAGTGAAACGAGCTTGGGCATCGCCCACTCCCCGTTTCCAAGTTCGCCGAGGAGCTTGCCTGCGACTGACGCGGGGTCGATCTCGAATGCCCGGCAGAACGACGCGCTTGCCGCAATAATTCTGAGAGTGTCAGACAGGAAAAGCAGCGGTTCGTTGGAAGACATCACCACGGCAAGGGTGCTCGCCGCTTCAAAATGCTCTGTCGGATGTGGCATGGAGAGGCCCTCAAGGGCCGGAGACTTACGAAGCAAGTCATGACTCGGCAGTTGCGTCGAAAGGCTGATTGGCCAGGTCCGACACAAGTATTGTACCACGGTTGATGCGCGGGCCTTGCATCAATTGTTCCAACTTGACCGCAATGCCGGCAACTCGATCTCGGCCCTGGCGGAATGGGTGGAAGACGGACCCCGTCGGGCGTGCAACTGCTGCGCGTCGCCGCGCGGTACGGCTCCCGGCGTGCGGCCGGTGGTCAGCCTGGCTGTTAGACAGGCTTGCGGCACGCGCCCTGCGCGAGATCGGCAGGGCAATGGATGGTATCCTCTGGTTTCGGGCACATTACACCAAGGCTTTCACCGCCTTTTTCCGGCTGCTCTGTACGACCTTAGGTAGAATCTGCTGAATTCCAAAAGCTTGAGTTGACAACGCGACAGGGCTGCCCTACATGTCCATCATCGATATTTGCTTGCTGAGCTTTGGTTACCGCGCGTTTGGCACCGCGCCCTGAACGAACCTTTTCTTTCAAAAATCGCTATCACCATCCGCAGCGCTTCGGCGTTGTGGTCCACTTTTTGCTATGAAAGGGTTCATCATGACCACTGGCACCGTTAAATGGTTTAATTCCACCAAAGGCTTCGGCTTCATCCAGCCCGACAATGGCGGCGCGGATGCGTTCGTTCACATCTCTGCCGTCGAGCGCGCCGGAATGCGCGAACTCGTCGAGGGCCAGAAGATCGGCTTCGAGATGGAGCGCGACAACAAGTCCGGCAAGATGTCTGCCTGCAATCTGCAGGCCGCCTAAGCCATACAGTATCTGTCTCTCCGTTGACCACGGATGTACTGGCACTGTGAGAGCATGATAACGATCAAGGTCAGGCAGTCCGCCTGACCTTTTTTATTGCCGCGCACCCTATGCGGCCTCCCAATCGGAAAACCCATTGTTTCAGACACACAGCAAATCTCGCCAACAGGCCGAGATTGCCTTCAGCCGTGCGCAATCGCAATTTTTCGCACGCAACACCCCCCTCGATGCGGTGGACGTGCTCGTTCGCTCGCGCGCGGAAAAGACGCTCCGGCTTCGTCAAGCGCGCCTTGCAAAGGAACTGCACGATCGTGCAGGGGCGACCGCGATCGCTCCTGGCCCAGCGATCCGAGACCAACGGACGGCAGCTGTTACGAGACAGGTCTGACGCGGACGCCCTGTCATCCGCGCGCCATCAGGCGGCTGCTCAAACCCTGGGTGAACATTGTCCAGGGCCAAGCCACCCAAAGGAACCTCGATGTCAGAAGACACGAATGAAATTAACGCGATCAACACTGCCTGGCAAATAGCGATTCAGGAGGTCCTGCGCATGGTCATCCGTGACATGTATCGCGCGGACGGGGAGGTTGCCTTCATGGCGCATATCAAGCGCATCGAAGAGGCGGCTGTCGACAGCATCTACACCGACCTGAGGCTGCGCGGCACGGACGACTGGACGAATATGCTGGTCAAGGAAAAGGCGAGCAATTTCGTGACCACCTTGCTCACATCGTTCACATTCGACCGGGCCTGATCTGGCGACCGGGCCTGATCTGGCGACCTGGCCTGATCTGGCGACCGGGCCTGA
This sequence comes from Aminobacter sp. NyZ550, assembly GCF_025628925.2. NCBI lineage: Bacteria > Pseudomonadati > Pseudomonadota > Alphaproteobacteria > Hyphomicrobiales > Phyllobacteriaceae > Aminobacter > Aminobacter sp. NyZ550. The sequence goes on along the minus strand of NZ_CP114190.1, from coordinate 4,419,933 downwards.
TCTGGCGACCGGGCCTGATCTGGCGACCGGGCTTGATCTGGCTGCGACGACCCCAACCGTCGGGCGTTCGACAGCGAGGTTTGTCGCGAGGCCCACCGATATCAGTGCCTGAGCGTTTCTTTCCGCGCAGTGCGAGAAAACCCTCCGGCAGGCCTTCGTCCAGGGAATTTATCGGGACGACAGGCGTTGTGGTCGCGAGCATGGCCTCCCCCCTCCGGTCATGCTCACACCAGGCCTGCCGGATGTGCCCCATCCGGCAGGCCTTTTCCATGGAACCTGTGATGATCTCGGCGATTGAGCTTGCGAGCGGGCGCTTGTCCGTTGTGCAGGCTGCCGCTGGCGTGGCGCCTGCTTTCTTCGCCAGCCAACAGGGCCGCACCTCCCCGACAGGCAGAATTCAATGAAGACCACCAGCAATCACCTGAGTGACGCTGAAGCCATCCGTGACGACCTCAGGCTGCTCAGGAAACGCATCGCCGATCTGCATGATCGCAGAAGTTTCGACGACGTCGACATTCTATTGTCGGTGGCGGAATCGCATGCCGACCAGCGCCTGGCTACCCTGCGTCGTACCGGCGGATAGGGTGAGGTTCGCTTGCCGCAGCTTGCACCAACGCCTCTATGAGGGCGTCGGGATAGGCCTTGTCGGGACATAGTTCGGCGATCAGGCCTCGTGCCAGCGCATCAAGGTCGGACCGGTCGGTCGGCAAGGGGGTTATGCGGCGCAACGCGCCCAGGGCTATTTCGAAATCCAGTGCTGAGATGTTCGAGGAGCTGTTCATAGCTTCCTCCCGTAAGTGGGGCGGAAGCCTGATCTTCGCTCGCAGCCGACGATGCCCGTTCCAGTTATCGTCGATGTCTCGACTATACACCCTCATAACGGGAACAGCCACAGCTGCGCGGTTGCATCCGGAAATTGAGCAGCTTTGCCGTCGTCTTCGTCAGCGACTGCCTTTGACGGTATTTGAGGGGGCTGACGTGCCAATGTGCGCGCATAAAGAGCATCGCTATCGCCGCCGCTTGGGCGCAAAGCGCATGCGGAAATTCCGTCGGGCTTCATCGTCATGAATCGTCTGGCACTGGTCCGCGGCGACCAGATTGGCCTCGGGCACGATGCGATCGAAGGCCTCTTCCATGCTGCGGATGCGATAGTGACGGTGGCCGTTGTCGCTGGGCAGTATCGTCTTGACGGTGAAGCTGTTGGGCGTGCCCAGGGGCACGCCGGCACGGGACCTGAGACTGACCGTCTCGTCGACGCTGAATGCGGCGGGCTGGCTCTGTTCAGGCATCTGTCCTGGCCATCTACCCGCGCGGGCGCTGCGTGATGATGGCGTCAAGTTTGCGGCGCGATGGACCATAGCGCCTGATCATCGCCGCGGCTTCGCCGCGCATCAGATCATATTTGCGCGCAAATTCCTCGATCTCATACTCCTGCCTCGAGACGAGCTTGCGGTCCTCAGCGGTTTTCTTCGGATCGTCCGGCATGTCGGCCTCCTGTATAAGAGCCTGTATTAGAGAGTGATGAAACGCGCATGCGGGCGAATCGATCCCTCGGCCGGCAGCTATGTGTGCTAGCCAAGCGGCCCTACCGGAAGATCGGGTCGCCAGCATCTCACCCTCGGCATCTAGCCCCTCGGCATTTCAAGGTTTTGCCGCCGCGTCGTAGACAAGACAGCGGCGGCTCACCGGTTCAGACTATGGGGGCCAGACTACGGGGGGCCAGACTACGGAGGGCCAGACTACGGCGCGATCAGACCACCGGAGGGATGCGGGTGGCGTAGCGCCGGCGTTCTTCTTCGATGTCCTTGGGCGAGTACGGGTCGGCCGTTTCGTCGAAGGCCGTCCAGCCGCCATCGGCATAGGCTGCCCGGCGCTCGCTGACATCGACTGGATTGGCGTTGTGCAGGATGGACCTTGCGGTGTCTTCTTCAGCGCCTTCGGTGACGCGTGCGGTCACCAGCGTGCCACCCCGTCGCACGCCTTCGGCGTAGACATGGGCGTCTTCGGCGGGGACGCCGGAATCGGTCAATGCCCCGATGAGACCGCCAGTCGCACCGCCTGCGAGTGCACCGGCCGCAGCACCTGCGGCGGTCGCCGCCAGCCAGCCGGCTGCCACCACCGGGCCAACCCCGGGGATTGCCATGACGCCGAGGCCGGCGAGCAGGCCGCCTGTGCCGCCAACAAGGGCGCCGATGCCCGCGCCGGTGCCGGCAGCGTCTGCCGTATCCGACGAACGGGCGTCATATGAACCGTCGACATTGCTCGCCACGACACTGATGTCGTCATGCGAAATGCCGGCTCGGTGCAGCTCTTCGACCGCTGCCTGTGCGTCGGAATAATGGTCGAACAATCCTGTCACACTTACCATGGTGATCTTCCTTCTACGTCCTGAAATGGGGTGAAAATGTTGGGCCCGGATTACTGGGCGACGACGTTGCCCTGGTAGTCGAGCGAAACGGCTGTTTCCTTGCCGTCCTTGGTCGCCTTGCCCTGCCAGATGCCGCTCTCGGCCTTGACCAGCGCCGTCACGTTCTGAAAGCCCGCCTCTTCGATCTTGGCCTTGGCTTGCGCTTCGGTGAAGCTGTTGGCGCCGGCTACCGGAGCCGTCGGATTGACAGTATCAGGCGTGGCGATGGCCGGCGTCTGAGGGTCGCTCGACGGCTGGGTCTGCGCCTGGGCATGGAAAGCCGTGGCAGCCAGAATGGCCGCGCTAAGTATAAGATTTTTCATTATTTTCTCCTGACTTGCGACAATAAAACCGTTGGCAGGACGATTGGTTCCCAAAAAGTGCCGGCACAATTTCGGCGCGCCGGCTCAGTCGGCCGCCTGGCATCCATGGCCGCTCGGACATATCAGCGGGGCGGCTCGGCGGGGCGGCCGGGATGTGGCCAATGCCGGCTCAGCCGGCGGGCGGCAGTGCCCACGCCAATTTCATATGTTGCGGCCAGACTTCATTTCGCGAGCCCCCGTTTCATTTCGTGAGCCCCAACTTCATTTCGAGAACCAAGGGAACCGCACCGGCGTCGCGGCATTGAGGGTGATGTGCGCACCCGCACCCCCTCTCCAAGGAATGAGCCATGGCCAAGTCAACGAACCGCGGCAAGATTGCCACGATCCATGACCAGAAACTCCAGCGCGGCGAAGGCGGCGAGCTGCACCAGCTGGCCGAAGGCGCAACCCCCGTGCTGACCACCGCCCAGGGTGGCCCGGTCTCAGATGACCAGAATTCGCTGAAGATCGGCGCACGCGGACCCACCGCGCTGGAAGACTTCCACCTGCGCGAGAAGATCTTCCATTTCGACCATGAGCGCATTCCCGAGCGCGTGGTGCATGCCCGCGGCTACGGCGCGCATGGCTATTTCGAGACCTACAAGTCGCTGGCAAAATACACCCGCGCCGACATCTTCCAGCGTGCCGGTGAGAAGACCCCGGCCTTTGTCCGCTTCTCCACCGTCGCCGGCAGCAAGGGTTCGGTCGACCTGGCGCGCGACGTCCGCGGCTTTGCCGTCAAGCTCTACACCCAGGAGGGCAACTGGGACATCGTCGGCAACAACATCCCGGTGTTCTTCATCCAGGATGCGATCAAGTTTCCCGACATCATCCATGCGGTGAAGCCCGAGCCGGACAGCGGCTTTCCACAGGCGCAATCGGCCCACGACAATTTCTGGGACTTCATTTCGCTGACGCCCGAGAGCATGCACATGATCATGTGGGTGATGTCCGACCGGGCGATCCCGCGTTCGTTCAGGTTCATGGAGGGTTTCGGCGTCCATACCTTCCGGATGGTCAACGCCAGGGATGAATCGACCTTCGTCAAGTTCCACTGGAAGCCGAAGCTCGGCCTCCAGTCCGTGGTCTGGAACGAGGCGGTGAAGATCAACGGCGCCGATCCCGATTTCCATCGCCGCGACCTCTGGGACGCGATCAAGGCCGGCAATTTTCCGGAGTGGGAACTGCAGGTCCAGCTGTTCGACCAGGAGTTCGCCGACAGCTTCGACTTCGACGTGCTCGACGCCACCAAGCTCATTCCCGAAGAGCTGCTGCCGCCTGTCCCGGTCGGCCGCCTGGTGCTCGATCGCATGCCCGACAACTTCTTTGCCGAGACCGAGCAGGTGGCGTTCATGACGCAGAATGTGCCGCCCGGCATCGACTTCTCCAACGACCCGCTGCTGCAGGGGCGCAACTTTTCCTATCTCGACACCCAGATCAAAAGGCTGGGCAGCACCAACTTCACCCATATTCCGATCAATGCGCCCAAATGCCCGTTCCACCACTTCCAGCAGGACGGTCACATGGCCATGCGCAACCCGGTCGGCCGCGCCAACTACCAGCCGAATTCCTGGGGCGAGGGACCGCGCGAATCCCCGCAAGCCGGGTTCCGCTCCTTTGCCGACGTCGAGAGCGGGCCCAAGCAGCGGCTGCGCGCCGAAAGCTTCGCCGATCACTACAGCCAGGCCAGGCAATTCTACCTGAGCCAGACCCCGCCGGAGCAGGCCCATATCGCAGCGGCCCTGACCTTCGAACTCGCCAAGGTCAAGACGCCGGTCATCCGCGAGCGCATGGTGTCGCATCTGGTCAATGTCGATCGCGGCCTGGCCAATGGCGTCGCCGCCAATCTGGGCCTGCAGTCCATGCCCAAGGCGGCCGACGCTGCAATGCCAACGCGCCAGGATCTCGAGCCGGCAGCCTCGCTCAGCATTCTCGCCAAGGGACCCGAGCGCTTCGAAGGACGAAAACTCGGCATTCTCGTCACCGACGGCACCGATGCCGCCCTGCTTTCGGCGCTCAAGGACGCGATCGCCAAGGCTGGGGCCAGCTGCGAGATCATCGCGCCGAAGGTCGGCGGGGCCAAGTTGAGCGACGGCAGCCTGGTGCCGGCGGACCAGATGATCGCCGGGGCGCCCTCGGTGCTCTATGACGCGGTCGCGCTGCTGCCGGACGAGAAGACGATGCCAGCCTTGTCGGACAATCCCGATGTTCGTGACTTTGTCTCCGATGCTTTCGCGCACTGCAAGTTCATCGGCCATGTCACGGCTGCCAAGGGGCTGGTCGAGAAGGTTTGCGGCAACGGCGCACTGGAAGATGAGGGCGTCATCCGCCTTGCCACGCCGCGGGACATGCCGGCTTTCGTCGAGGCTCTGGGCAGATTGCGGGTGTGGAAGAGAGAAGCGCGCTGACGCATGTCAGACGCAGGCGAGCGGGTCCGGTGGCCCGCTCGCCTTGGCCGGAGCCGGCGCGTATCCTCTAGAGCGTTTCCGCTTTTCTTCGAATCGCGGAATCTCTCTATCTTCTTGTTTTTGCGCAATTCCTGACGGAAAACCGCTGCACACTTTTCCTGGAATTGCTCTAGCGCAGAAGCCCGGCCGATCGCAGCGCATCCTCGATTGTCCTGGTGATCCCCTCGGCGCGGGCCGGCTTGTCGGGAGCCGCTGCTCTTTCTCGTTTTTGCGGCAGCAGGATCTCGACCTGCGGATCTGCGATTTGCCAGAATTGCGCGATGCGCTGCGTCGACGAGATGCCGGCGTCGATCATGAACGGGCCGGGGGTCCCGATGCCGTTTGCAGCCAGCGGCGTGCCGTGCCCCATGCCTTTGATGCGATACTGTTCGATCACCTCCCGTCCCGAGCCGTCTTTCCAGACGCGACGGCTGTGGCCGTCGACCATGGTCGTCGACGGCGGCGCTTCATCGTCGATGCCGTGAATGGTCCGCCATTGGCCGATGATGTCGTCGGCGTTTGATCCGACGACGATCTGGTCGGCCGAGCCGTGCCAGACGGAAAGTGTCGGCCATGGGCCCGTGTGGGGCGAGGCGGCGCGCAGCAGCTGCTGAAGCCGCGCCTGCGAGCGGCTGCCATGGCCGCGCATGCGGTCGAAGGCCGTCGGGATCGAATTGGCCGTGCCAAAGGGCAAGCCGGCGATGATGGCGCCGCCGGCAAACACCTCCGGGTAGGTCGCCAGCATCACCGACGTCATCGCGCCGCCGGCCGAAAGCCCGGTGATGAAGATCCGGCTGCGATCAAGCCGATGCGCCAGGACCATCGCCTCGATCATCTGGCGGATCGACAGAGCTTCGCCGCCGTTGCGCATCATGTCGCCCGGCTCGAACCAGTTGAAGCAGAGATTGGCATTGTTGGACCGCTGCTGCTCCGGAAACAGCAGCGCGAAGCCCTGGCTGTCGGCAAGGGCGGACCAGCCGGCGCCATGGTCGTAGCCCGACGCGGTCTGGGTGCAGCCATGAAGCACGACGACCAGCGGCGCTGAGCCAGGCAGGTTCTCGGGGACATGGCGTCTGGCGCGCAGGGCACCGGGGTTCGAGCCGAAGTTCACCAGATCCCTGAGCGGGTCGTCATGCCGCTCCGGCGCGACCGTTTGCGCACGCCGTGCTGCCAGGCGCGAGATCGTATCAGATAGGTTTCTCATGGCGGTGTCCTGTTTCCGCAGCCCTGACCGGACCGCGCGCCCTCCACAACGCCGATGAGCGTCTATCGTTGCTGCACTGCACAATAAATCGCGCGGCGCAGTTTCCAGCCGCGCAGGCGCGACAAAGGCCTGCTGAGGCCGCCGCCTCAACAGGCCTTGGCCGGGCAGGCTGGCCGGTGCTGATCTGGGTGGCGGGCAGGGCTGTTCGCGACCTCTGTCTCCCCGACGCGCCCCGCACGATCCGGAATCGGAAGACCTTGTGGGTCTGGCCGCTGGTAGCAGCGGCCAGGCGGCGTGGCGGTTTCGCAGGGTCTGGTGTTGTCGGCGCCTGCGCCACCTTCCGCTCGCGCTGGCTACGTCCACAGGTGGAATTCGCCAGAAGACCTGTCCTGCACGATGCGCTGCCAGAGCCGGTCGGCCGCCCGCTGGATGGGCGCTTGGGTCAGGCCGAGATGTTGTGCCGCCTGCGCCGGCGATGCCGGGTCCCAGGCAAGGCGGTCTTGCGTGTTCGACATCAGGACGTCGACGAGCGCGTCCCTGACTTTATGCATCGGTCATCCCAAGGCTTTGGTGACAAGCACCTGGGGCTAAGGCGCAGCCTCAGACCTTGGCCGACGCCCGGCCTCGCAGCCATGTGCACCAACAGCTCTGACACAAGTCCGATTGCTCCGGCATCGGCAAAGACCAGGCCGATGTTCTCCACGATCCCAAAACCGCCGTCGAACGGCCGAGGGCGAAACAACGGTCGTTGCCCCCGGGGGCGCCGCCAGGCGGATCATGTCTCCGGCACCATTTCAGTTTCACGGCGGCGCCAGCCGATGCTGGCAAAGGCGATGGCCGCGGCGATGCCCAGCACGATGGCGATGGCCAGCGCAGGCCAGGTGCCGAAACGCGCCATCAGCACTGAAAAGACAAACGGAGCCAGTGCCGATACGATCAACCGGATCGACGATATCTTGCCCAGCAACGCGCCATATCCCTCGGAGCCGAACAGGGCCAGGGGCAGGGACCCCTGGACGATGCTGGTCAATCCCGACCCGAGGCCGAAAAGGATGGCGAAAGCCGCCGCACCCCAGATCCAGGGAGCCGACACCAGCAAGGTCGACAAGCCGGCGACGAGGAAAGCGGCGGAGATCACCGCCAGCACCAACTGCGACAGCCCGCGGCCGGCCAGCATGTTGATGAAGCGGCTGAACACCTGGGCAGGGCCGAACAGCGTGCCCACCAGCACAGCACTCGCCCCAAGCCCGACGGCGCTGAGCAGCGGAACCATGTGGACGAGCAGCGCCGACAGGACGAAGCCTTCGAGCGCGAATCCCAGGCCCATCAGGGCAAACGCCCGGCGCCGATCCCCGGAGGCGACGCTTCCTGCGATCGCTGCCACGGCTCTGGCCCTGTCCTTGCCGCCGCGGCGATCGGCGTTCATCGCGCGTGCCAGCCAGCAGTGAAACGGCAGGCACGCCACCAGATGCAGGACGGCGAAGGCGAAATAGACCTGCCGCCATGTCAGATGCGCGTGCAGTTCGGTGGTGATCGGCCAGAACAGGGTCGAGGCAAAACCGGCGATCAGTGTCAGATGGGTGATGCTCTTCTGGCCGCTTTGCGGCGTGATCTGCACCAGGGCCGCAAAGGCCGCGTTGTAGAGGACGAAGGCCGAGGCGATCTCCATGACGATCATGCCGGCGACGAAGGTCAGGCGATCGGGCGCGAGCGCGCACAGGACCAGCGACAAGGCCGCGACCAGCGAGCCCAGGGCCATCATCGCACCCGCGCCATGGCGATCGATGCGGCGGCCGATGGACGGCGCGGCGAGACCGCCGATCAGCAAGGCGGCGGAAAAGACTGCGAATACCCATTCCTGCGTCCAGCCGAAATCCCTGGCCATCCCGGGCGCGAGGATGCTGAAGCTGTAATAGAGCGTGCCGTAGCCGATGATCTGGGTCAGACCCAGGCCCCAGATGACGGTGCTGCTACGCTGTTCAGTTGAAACGGGCGGTGCCATTTTCCATCTTTCCGGGATTATCGAAATAGCTGTCAAAAAACTATGCCGCGTTGTCTTTCGTCTGCGGGGAGCGAACGTCGGCGCAGCATTCGTCGGAGAGGAAACCGAGAAGGCCGTTCATTGCGGCGTAATTGGCACGGCAGATCAGTGTTGTTGCCTGGCGCTCCTGCCCAACGAGACCAGTGGCGATCAGTCGATGCAGATGATGGGAGAGGGTCGATGCGGCGATGCCGATCCTCTCCTGCAGATGGCCGACAGCGAGCCCCTGTTCGCCGGCGCGAACGAGGGCTCGGTAAATCCGTAGTCGCGTCGGGTTGCCGAGCGCTTCGAGCTGGGTAGCTGCTGTTTCGAGTTTCATGGAAATAGCTAGCGCCCACCGCGTGGCAACGTCAATGGGTATTTCGAGAATGATAGAAATATGCCGTTCGGACGACGACCTTGCCGACGACCCCAACGGCGGGACCAGATGCTCTAGATCGCCTTGAGCTTCATGCGCGCCTCGAGCTTTTCGGCATCTTCCTTGCGTTCGCTGTAGCGGTTGGTCAGATAGTCCGAGACATCGCGGGTGAGCAGCGTGAACTTGACCAGCTCTTCCATCACGTCGACGACGCGGTCGTAGTAGGATGACGGCTTCATGCGGCCAGCCTCATCGAACTCCTGGTAGGCCTTGGCCACGGAAGACTGGTTCGGGATGGTGATCATCCGCATCCAGCGGCCGAGGATGCGCATCTGGCTGACCGCGTTGAACGACTGCGAGCCGCCCGAGACCTGCATCACCGCCAATGTGCGCCCTTGCGTCGGCCGGATCGAACCTGTGGCCAGCGGGATCCAGTCGATCTGCGATTTCATCACCCCGCTCATCGCCCCGTGTCGTTCCGGGCTGGTCCAGACCTGGCCTTCCGACCAGAGCGACAGCTCGCGCAGTTCCTTGACCTTCGGGTGATCGGTTGGCGCGCCGTCCGGCAGCGGAAGGCCGGCCGGATCGAAGATGCAGGTCTCGGCGCCGAAGTGCTCGAGCAGGCGCGCAGCTTCCTGGGTCAGGAAGCGACTGTATGAGCGTCCACGAAGCGATCCGTAGAGAAGCAGGATCCGCGGCTTGTGGGTCGACAATTCGACGGACAGCTTGCTGCGGTCAGGCAGGTCCAGCGCGTTGCTGGCGATGTTGGGCAGGTCAGGCAACGCGGTTTCCCCAGGCATCGATCAGCACTTCGCCGTCTTCCTTGTGAAACGGCCCTTTTTGCGGAAGCGGCAGGATGTCGAGCACGATCTCGGAAGGTCGGCTGAGCCGCACGCCCCAGGGCGTGACGACGAATGGCCGGTTGATGAGGATCGGATGCGCCAGCATGGCGTCCAGCAACTGGTCGTCGGTCAGCTTCGGATCGTCCAGGCCCAGTTCCGCATAGGGCGTGCCCTTCTGCCTGATGGCTTCGCGCACGCTGAGGCCGGCCTTGGCGATCATGTCCTGCAGCACGGCGCGCGCGGGCGGCGTTTTCAGATAGTCGATCACAGTGGGTTCGACCCCGGCATTGCGGATGAGCGCAAGCGTGTTGCGCGACGTGCCGCAGACGGGGTTGTGGTAGATGGTGACGTCCATCAGGCGGACCTTTCAGCTTCGGTGGAGGATTTGACGGCCGCGCCGCGCTCGTACCAGCCCTTGCTGCGGTTCACGATCCAGACGACCGACAGCATCACCGGAACCTCGACAAGCACGCCGACGACGGTTGCAAGTGCCGCACCCGAGCTGAAGCCGAACAGGCTGATGGCGGCGGCGACCGCCAGCTCGAAGAAATTGGAAGCGCCGATCAGCGCCGACGGACCGGCGACGCAATGCTGCTCGCCCGAGATGCGGTTGAGCAGATAGGCCAGGCCCGAATTCAGATAGACCTGGATCAGGATCGGCACCGCCAGAAGCGCGATGATCGCCGGCTGGGCGATGATCTGCTCGCCCTGGAAGCCGAACAGAAGCACCAGCGTCGCCAAAAGCGCCACCAGCGAGAGCGGCTGCAAGGTGTGCAGCAGTCGGTCGAGCGCGGCCTGGCCCCCTGCGGCGAGCAGCCGGCGTCTGATCAGCTGGGCGATGACGACGGGAATGACGATGTAGAGAACCACCGACAGGACCAGCGTGCCCCAGGGAACGGTGATCGCGGACAGGCCGAGCAGCAGGCCGACGATCGGCGCGAACGCAACCACCATGATGGCATCGTTGAGCGCCACCTGCGACAGGGTGAAATGCGGTTCACCCCTGGTCAGGTTCGACCAGACGAAAACCATGGCCGTGCAGGGGGCCGCTGCCAGGATGATCAGCCCTGCAATGTAGGAATCGATCTGGTCGGCGGGCAGAAGCGGGCGGAAGAGCCAGCCGATGAACAGCCAGCCGAGCAGCGCCATCGAGAACGGCTTCACCGCCCAGTTGATGAACAGCGTGACGCCGATGCCGCGCCAATGCCTGCCGACCTCGCCCATGGCGGCGAAATCGATCTTCAGCAGCATCGGGATGATCATCAGCCAGATCAGCACGGCGACCGCAATGTTCACCCTGGCGATCTCGGCGCCGCCGATGGCCTGGAAGACAGCTGGCAGCAGATGGCCAAGCGCGATGCCCACGACGATGCACAGCGCGACCCAGAGGGTCAGGTAACGTTCGAATGTCGACATGATTTCTGGCCGTCCCTTAACAGCAAGCGGGCGCAAGGGCCGGCTGGCAGATGGCCGGGTTGCCGGCGCAGCAGTCCTCCATCAGAAACCGGATCAGGCCGCTCAGCGCCTGATAGTCGGCCGAGTAGACGATGGAGCGTGCGTCCCGGCGGGCGGTGACCAGCCCGCCACGCTCCAGCTCCTTGAGGTGGAACGACACATTCGATGCCGTAACCCCTGCGGCCTCCGCAATGCTGCCTGCGGCCATGCCGTCCGGCCCGGCCTTGACCAGCAGCCGGACGATCTTCAGCCGCGTTTCCTGGGACATCGCCCCGAAGGCGATCAGCGCTTGACGTTCATCCATATTTCAACAATCCTAGAAATGTCAAAATGAGGAATAACCGAGATGCCGACCCCTGACAACCACGATTTTGCCGGCTCGACCGATTTCGCAGATGACGGCATTTCGATCGGCGCGCTGTTGTCCGTCCTTGCCGGGCACAAGGACAAGCCGTTGCTGTTCAGCTATGGCGGCCGCACGGTGAAGCCGGGCTACCACGTCACCGAAGTGAAGGCCGGAGCCTTTGCAGCACTTGATTGCGGCGCAAACCCCGAGGCCTGGACCGAGCTCTTCATCCAGCTCTGGGATGTCGACGAAGACGGACGGACCCATATGCCGGCGGGAAAATTCGCGGCCATCATCGGCAAGGTCGGCGCGCATGTGGCTCTTGATCCCGGGGCCAGGCTGACCTTCGAGGTCAGCGACGGCATCGCCGCGATACAGCTCCACAAAGCATCCATGCCGCTTGTCCAGGGCGGCGAGGTCCATGTCCAGCTCTCCGCCCGGGCGTCGAGCTGCAAGCCGCGCGACCGTTGGCTTGTCGAGCAGGCGAAGGCCAGCTGCTGCGGCCCCGCCAAAGGCGATGGCCAGCCCTGCTGCGGCTAGGGCGGTTGCCTCTGTGCGGCCCTGAGCTCAGACCTTGCCCTCTTTTTGCGCCTTTTCGAGCTTTTCGTGGGTCTTCTCGAACAGCGTCTTTTCGACAGGCTCCGGCCGGAACTGCTTGTCCATCTCCTTGACCTGTTCCATCGCCTTCTGGTGCGCTTCGGCTGCACCGACAATTTTTCCCTCGTTGGGCATGGTTTTTCCTCCTTTTCTCCGGTTGATGACATCGACGCGTCTAGCGAACGCCCCAGTTCGTGATGGCAAAATCCACGATCATCCATCCCATGGTCAGCAGTATCGCGGCGGCCAAAGCTGTATCGACATAGTCGCCATATTTGCCGGGCAGGATTTCATCGAGAAAAACGGCAACGAAAAAGCCGAGTATCGCCCCGACCGCGCCCAGGGCGGCAGCTCCACCCTGGCCCCACAGGACATATCCGGCCACGGTCAGGAATGAAAAAATCAATATTCCAACGGCACCGGCAGCGTGGTTCATTGTCTTTCGACCCGCGATCTCCCGTATAATACGGCACGAAATCTCACTTGCCGCAAGTTGTCGACAGTGTTGCGCGTGGTTTAGCTTTGCCAGATGCCATCTCGTTACAGAATCGCCTTGAGCCTTGGTTTTTGCTTTTGCCGTGCTCGCCTCGAGCGCGGCCGCTGCCGCCGGTGCGTGCCCGGCGGTCAGCCAGGCGGCCGAACGCGGCAAGCTGCAACAACTGCTTTCATCGAACGGCGTGCCCAAAGCCGAACGGGCCTTCCTGCTGGCTGGTGCAGAGCAGCGGCTCAAGGAGATGCAGCCCAGCGCGCTCAACGCCGATGGCGCACAATGCGGCATCAAAGTCGTGCGCGCCCATGTGCTCGGCTGCATGAACGCCGCGCTTGCCCAGGCATTCAGGACGACGCCGGCGGACAAACCCTCGGTCAACGCGCTGTGGGGCCGGGCCGGGCTGTCGGCCCGCGGTGCGCTGTTCGTCGGCATTTTTCACGCCTGCCGTGGGGCTGCGGCGGAGACGTTTCTGTCGCGGTGACCTGATCCGTCGAGGCGCCCGGATTTGCCCAGCTGCCTTGATCTGCCCACTGCCATGCGCACAGGGCGAGCAACAACCAGGATTTCCGCATGAGCCTCTTTGTCATCACCGGCGCGATGGCTGCCGGCAAGACCACCGTCGCCAAGGCGCTGGCGCAACGTTTCCCCCGCTCGGCCGTCGTCGGCGGCGATGTCTTCCGTCGCATGATCGTCAACGGCGCAGCCGTCATGGGGCCGACGCTCGACGCCGAAGCGCGCGCGCAACTGACGCTGCGCCAAATGATCGCCACCGATGCCGTGCGTCGTTACCACGACGCCGGCTTCACCGTTGTCTATCAGGACATTCTCATCGGGCAGGATCTTGTCGCCGCCGTCGAGCGCCTGGCCGACCTTACTCCGCGCGTCGTGGTGCTGGCGCCGTCGGCCGAGGTGCTGGCGCAGCGCGACAGGGACCGGGCAAAAACCGGCTATTCCGACCATTTTCCGCCCGCAATCCTCGCCGAGGCACTTGCCCGCGAGACGCCGCACCTCGGCCGGTGGATCGATTCATCCGCCATGGATGTCGAACAGGTGGTCGACGCCATGCTCGACGACTGACGTCTCAGCGTTGTTTGGCGAGGGTGGTGCAAGGCATCGCTTGAACTCTCAATTCGCGACCGCCCCTGCTGCTGGAGTCGTCGGTGCGAATGGGCTGGCAGGAGAAGACTGGCGAAGTGAGGCGCCGGCTCGGGCTATGATTCCGCAGGCGCCCACGCGCCGCCTGCGCCATGGTAGGTTTCGCATTGGAGCTCAAAGCCCCGGGCGCAACTTTTGCAGCGGAAGCCGTAGCTGATGACGTCTTGCCACGGGCCATCAGGATCAAGGTCCAGGAAGGGGTGGCCAGGATGCGCATCGGCGAACAATGCACCTGAAAGGACGGCTTCGCGGACCGTCTTGATGACTTTGGACAGCTCGCCGGGCGACCGGATAAGCCGTTGAAGATCATATGGCGCACATTCTGAACAGTTCATCGGTTTCGCACCTGTTTGCCGGTAGGCGGCCTATAACTTGCCGACACTGGAAATCTCGATCTGGCTCGCTTTGAAGGCGAGGGCGCTTGTCCTGTCGCCTGTGAGGCGGCCGATCTTGCGGAACTGATGAAGCTGCTGGCCCACGGCGGCTTCAAGGGCAGCTGGAGACCTGCACGGTGTGGAACGGATGCCAGTCCTTCGTCCGGTAGTTGGCCTGCATGATGCCGCCCATCCTGATGAAGTCGGAGGTGCCGCTCATGTCGCAGAGGAATTTTGACAAGTTCGTATCGATGTCGTCGGTGATGGCAGCCCAGCTCGTACCCTTGGCGGCAAGCATCTGATCCATCTCCGCCTTCGTCTGGTTCCAGACGATGTTGAAGACGGACCTTCGCCCGTTGGCGACGACCATGTCGAGTGTCTGAAACTCGTCCATGCGCTTCGGCAATGACGCGGCAAATTCCCTTGCCGCCAGCTCGGCGAAAATGCACGCGTCCATCTCGCCCGTGGGAGAGCCGCAGTCCTGGGAATGGGCAGGGGCCGCAAGGGCGAGAACGAAAGCTGCGATGAGAGCGCGCAGTCCAGTCCGGGCAATCGACACGTTTGTCCTCGTTTTCTTGGTCACGACCAGCCTCGGCATCGTGACAGCTGCCAGGCAGAGAGCAGACATTGCAACGGGTCGAAACGCGGCGGTCGCGTTGCCCGCCGGCGATCGGGCCCGCGGCTAACGAAGCCCAAATGACACACGCTTCGACACGTCATCGACCTGCAGCCTGAAGTCGATGGTATAAAAGGTCGATCGAGCGGCAACGCCATCCCTGAGCGTCAGGAAGCTGTCGCGACTGAATGAACACCCCGTTGTTTGCAGAAGCTGCGACGTCGCAGCGACCTGATCGACGGTCTTTTCGTCCAGGCGAACAAGCGCGGGGTAGATGGCAATGCACTTTTCGCCGCGGTTTTCGACCGGCAGCCATCGTGCATCGAAGAAATATGTTGCCCGCAGGCGTGTGTCGGTTCGCAGCCACCCATGTTCATCTCCCCACCGGGCACGCAAAGCGCGGTCCCAATCGTTCCGCGCGATCAGCTCCGACTTTGCTGCCTCGACGGTATGGACGATCGAATAGACGCGGGCGCCCGATAGCGGCGAGGTCAGGGCGAAATCATACTGGAAGGACCGACCCGCCACCTTGTCGGCGCCAGCAATCACCACTTTATGCAGATAGCTGGACCGGGCTTCCGGGGAAAGCTCGATGTCCTTGCGGTTGTTGAGGGCGCGGGTCCGGTCTTCGCGCTGCCAGTCGGAAAAGCGCGCAGCGATCACCTCTTCCAACTCCTCCAGGGACATGCCAGGGCGGAACACGGAACTGGGCAGCAACTGTTCGAGCGCCTGTTGGGCCGTGGCCGGCGGCGTTTCGGCCGCCGAGGCTGCGGCAGGCGCAACAAGGAGGGTCGACAGAACAAGTGCGAATGTCGACAAGACACTTCTGAACACAACATCTCCCATCCGTCCTGAGCGCAAGTCGAGGCAAAGTAGAGGGCGCCGCAGCGGTTGGGAAGACGGTGTCATACCGAGGTAACAGGTGTCGGGCATCGATGTCGCAGTTCGACTACAACGTCGCCGAAGAACACCCTCGACCCCGCTACGTCCACATCGAGCGCATCTTGCCCTTGATGTCGACCGAGGTGCGCGGCCGCGTCGCCTTGTCTTTCTGGAACGACTGGCTGGTCCAGGCGGTCGCCTCGAAATGGGTAAGCAGATGCTGCGCAATGAAGCGGCTGCGCGAGGCGTAGACATGCCTGTCGCCGCGCGCCGCCTGGCCGGAGGTGAAGAAACGTTGCGGCGTGATCAGGTGCAGCGAATCCTTGGCCCGGGTCATGGCGACATAAAGCAGCCGGCGTTCTTCCTCGAGCTCCTTGCGTTCGCCGGCGCTGAGGTCGATCGGCATGCAGCCGTCGACCGCGTTCAGGACGAACACCTTGGTCCACTCCTGGCCCTTGGCCGAATGGATCGTCGACAGGATGAGATAATCCTCGTCGAGATGCGGCGGCCCGGCCTCGTCGCTGGTCGCCGAGGGCGGGTCCAGCGTCAGCTCGGTGAGGAAACGCTCGCGGCTGGCATAACCCGAGGCGATCTGTTCGAGCTGGAGCAGGTCGGCCCGCCTGGTCGTCGCATCCTCGTGTTTGCGCTCGAGATGCGGCTCATACCAGAGCCGCGCCCGCTCCATCTCGGCCGGCCAGCCGGGGCCGCGCCGGAGTTGTGAAAAGAGCTCGACAAAACCGGGCCAGTCGGCGGCTGCCCGGGCCGGCGGGGAAAAGCGCGCCAGCCCCATTTCGAGGTCGAGCGACTGCTCCATGCTGTCGATGGCGTTCGACGCCGCGGACGGGCCGATGCCGGGCATCAACTGCATCACCCGGAAGCCGGCAATGCGGTCGCGCGGGTTCTGGGCAAAGCGCAGGACAGCCAGCACGTCCTTGACATGGGCGGCGTCCAGAAACTTCAGCCCGCCGAACTTGACGAAGGGGATGTTGCGCCTGGTGAGCTCGACCTCGAGCGGCCCCGAATGATGCGCTGCCCGAAACAAAACCGCCTGTTCCTTCAGCAGCGTGCCGGCCTCGCGCTCCTTCAACACCTCGTCGCAGACATAACCGGCCTGTTCGGCTTCGTCTGCAACCGTCACGATGCGCGGTTTTTCCAGCGAGCGGCGTTCGGTCCACAGGTTCTTGGTGAAACGCTCCTCGGCCTCGCCGATGACGGCATTGGCAGCGTTCAAGATGGCGTCGGTCGAGCGATAGTTCTGGTCGAGGGTGACGACCTCGGCGGGTTCGGCGAACAAGGTGGGGAAGTCGAGGATGTTGCGCACTTCGGCGGCGCGGAACGAATAGATCGACTGGGCGTCGTCGCCGACGACGGTCAGGCCGCGTCCGTCGGGCTTGATCGCCGTCAGGATTGCCGCCTGCAGCCGGTTGGTGTCCTGGTATTCGTCGACCAGGATATGGTCGAAGCGCTGGCCAAGATGGGCGGCGATGTCAGGCTCGGCCGCCATCTGCGACCAGTAGAGCAGGAGGTCGTCGTAATCGAGGATGTTCTGCGCCTGCTTGGCCTCGACGTAAGCGCCGAACAGGAGCTTCAACTCGTCGCTCCAGCCGACGCACCAGGGAAAGGCCTGGCCGAGCACGGCCTCGATCGGCTCCTGCGAATTGACGACACGGGAATAGATGGCAAGGCAGGTCGCCTTGGTTGGAAACCGTTTCTCGGTTTCGGAAAAACCGAGCTGGTGGCGCACCAGGTTCATCAGGTCGGCCGAATCTTCCCGGTCATGGATGGTGAAGGCCGGTTCGAGCCCGATGTCGAGCGCATAGTCGCGCAGCAGTCGCGCGCCGACGGAATGGAAGGTGCCGGCCCAGCTCAGCCCTTCCATCAGGCTCGCCGCGCGCTCCTGCAGCACGTCGGCGGCGATGCGCTCGACGCGCCTGCTCATCTCGGCCGCGGCACGGCGCGAAAATGTCATCAGCAGGATGCGCCGGGGGTCGGCGCCGCGAACGATGAGATGGGCAACCCGGTGGGCGAGCGTGTTGGTCTTGCCCGAGCCGGCGCCGGCAATGATCAGCAAGGGGCCTGACACCGCGCCGTCGCCATGCAGGACGGCGGCGCGCTGGCCCGGGTTGAGGCGGGCGAGATAACCTGGCTCTGCTGCCGAATCACGGATGGCGATGTTCATGCCGGCATGAAGCATCGTTTCCGTTTCGTTCGCAACGGCCTGCACCGGGGCGAAGCCTGCGGCGCGCGCCATTGCCCTTGCGTTAGCATTTTGTGAATTGACGCCCGGAGGTATTTGTTCCTATTTTGTTCCCATGCCGATGTTATCCGAATTTCCCTCCGACAAGATCATCGTCTCCTGCGACAAATGCGGGATGCGCAAGCAGTTCGACCGCGACGCGATGGTGCGGGCAGGCGGCGACCGCACGCTGGCGCTTCTGCTGGACGCGATTGTCGCGCGCATCGGCTGCACGCGGACCAACACGTTCAACATTTATGACCGCTGCGGCGCCAAATATGAGGAACTGGTGCGGCTGCTGGGGATGTCGACGTCGCATCGCGCGCCGGACCGATGAGCGTCGTGGATGAGCTGCCGTATCGCCTCGGCGATCAGGGGCGCGCGCCAGGCGATGGTGAGGGCGCCGGCCTGGTCGCATCGCGGCCGCGTCGCAGTCCGGTCAGACAGGAGCAAACATGTCGCGCAGGCACCACAGAAACGACAGACTGACCGAGAGCGAGATCGAGGCGATCGTCCTGGCGGCGATCCCTTTGCGTATGGCGATCCAGAAGTGCTTCATCAGCCTGAAGCCCTTCAACGAGACCTATTCGCTGCTGCATCACCACGTCGCCGGTCTGGACGCCGTTCTGGAGAGAATTACCGGCCGAAGCCTCGATTACCGCAGTCGGGATCTCGGCCTGGTGCCGCGTCGCGATGGCTAGGCACATAGCTCGCCGGCATCGCTCTCACCGGCCTCGAGCAACGCGCCCGCATTCGGCCGGCCCGCTGCCATGGATGACAGGGGGAAAGGCTGGCGCAAGCGGTCTCGGTGCCTAGGCGGAGGATCGCGCGATGCTTGCACAATCTTTCGAAAAGCCATCCGTGTCTGGGTCGGACTTGGCTTCCCGCGCCAACTCAACACCGTCGTCGATGCCTTTCAGTTTGCGATGGAGTGGTGCGGAAACAGCCCCGAGCAGCGAGCGGCAATCAGGGCGTGCAAAGCTGCACTTGCTGGAGACGTCGACGCTGAGACAGCCAGGGGTGTCTTCGCCGCCTTTGTGCGCAAGAAAGACATCCTGGTCGAGGACGGCGAGATGCCGCCGGAAACTGCGGGGTTCCGATCGGCCCACGCCTGATTGATCGGAGAGGGCGGCAGCCGGCCGGCGCCCTCTCCGGTCTATGCGGACGCGACGAATGACGAAGCCACCTATGATGAAATCGCCCGAAAATCACCCGACTGCCCTGGCTTACGATGCCGAATGCCAAGGCGCCTTGGCAGAACATGTCGACAAGCTTCTGAACCATGCCGAGGCCGCCGGCTGGGAGCGCACGAAAGCGGCGGCCGCCATGATGTATCTCAGTGCCAAACGTCTGAAGGCCAGGGCCGATGGGGCTTGATCTCGTCCGCCCGCCATCGTGACAAATGAGAGGCCGGCGATGGCCTGGCGCCGGGATGGGCGAGCGCTCAGGAGGCCACCTGCAGCCAGCAGCAATGAAACAGCTGCGGTAGCTTCCGGATCACCGGAGCGGCAGACGCGATTTGGCCACGCCTCGGTGCAACCGGTTTCGGCGCGCCTTCACGGCAAGCGCCAGACTTGCTCTGGGCGATGACGGAATGGCCAGGCAAGAGCGCTTGAATTTCTCTTCCTGCGGGATCCCAAGGAATCCTGGGAGAGGGGAATAGTCATGGACATATCTGACGAAAGTCTTGAGGTCGTCGAAACCTCAGGCGTGATGCTTCCTGTGGCAGCCAAGGCGCCGTAAAGACCAGGCTTGGTTTCCATTGTCCCGGGTCCGGGAATGTCGACTGAGCTTGCCAACTGGTCGCGCTCAAAGGCGCCGTTGTCCGGCGGGAGGAGGTGGCAATTCTTCGCCGCATCGACAAGCGCATTTTGTCAGCCCTTGCCCAGCGACAAGCCGAAGTGGCTGAGCGGAGCGCAGTCTAAAAGCCGTTCATCGAAGCCAAGATGTCCTGCGTCGGCAAAAGCAGCTTGAGCGGGCTGATTTTCGTCGGTTTGAAGCCAACCGAAAGGTAGAATCTGGCAGCCTGTTCATCCACGGCATCGACAACGACAGCACGAAAAGCCACAGTTTGTGACGCTGATGCTGCATTGCGCAGCGCGTTCGCGAGAAGGGCTTTTCCTATGCCTTTGCCCTGCAATTCCTGCTGGACGGCGAGGCGCGCCAAAAGAGCAATGGGGATTTCGTTTGGCGTGCCCTGCGGGGCAAGCTTCTTACCGGCTTCCTTCCGGAGGATCATGCCAGCACATAGCGCATAATACGCCTTCACGCGGTTCTGCGCATCACAAACCACAAACGTCCGCGTGTAATTGGACATTTGATTGTATATGGCCATGTCATGCAGCCAACTATCCAGGATCTGCTTTCCGCTGCAGAATCCTGAATAGTCGTGATCACGCGAAAGAGGGGCTGGGGCGAAAAGCCCTAGCGATCGGAAGTCGCCCATACGCTGCCGTTCTTAAGAAGAGTGGCAAGTTCAGGATGCACCTGTGCCGGCTTGGAAATGGTCTCGGCAACGGAATCGAAGAGATCCGCATCGAGGTTCATGAAGCGTTGATCCATAAGCGTTTTTTGGGCGCTGTAGGTAGCTGCTTCGATGACAAAGCTCGACAGACTCTTACCACACGTGTCCGCCGCGCGCTTGATCAGATCAAGCTGCTCAGGCGCTATACGCATGTTGATGTTGTTGTCTCTCTTAGCTGTGGCAGCCATGGCAGCCTCCATACTCGTACACATAGACCGCCCAAGCCCCATGGCTCGATGGCAGGTTGAATGTGAGATGCCCTAACATAGATTACAACGTATTGACAACGTATGTACGTCAACACTTTGTTGATCGGTTCGTTCCGTCCTTCGACTGCGTGCGAGACAGGTTCGATGAACACGGGTCGGCGAACGCGATGCATATTTCGATGCTCGCTTCGGGTTTGTGATTCACGACTTCCCAAAGGGAGGCGTGATGAAGCGGGACCATTTCCGGCTTACACAAGAGCAGTTTCGCCCGCATCGAACCTCATCTTGCGACTGACACGCGGGGCTTTTTGGCGAGAAGTGCCGTTTCCTTGCTATCCCCTTGGTCATGCGGCCGCAGCACCAGCGCAGTCCCACTGGCTCTTGCATGGCGAGATGGCTGGCGTCACCCTTGCCAGGGCAGGTCGGGACGCGCAGTCATGAAGATGGGACCGGCGGGTCAAGGGATCGCGCCGGCCGCCGATTGACCCGAACAGGCTTACCTGGCGCCGCAGCGGCCTTTCAGCCGGGCGATTTCGGGCTCGTGTGTCTCCGAGCCGCCGAGCGGGACACCGATCATGAAGACCCCAAGCGCGTCCTGATTGGCCACGCGCTGCTGTCGCGATGTGATATCGGCGAGGCGATCCTTATCAGCCTGGGTGCATTGCTTGCCGTCTGACGGCCCGGCCTTGATATTGGATGGCGGCGTTGCGCAGCCTGCGAAGGCCGCAAGCGCGACCAGTACCAGCTTCTTCATGAATCCCCCCGGATGTTCTTATGTCTTGTTGCATGTAACATCCTCATTGCCAATCGAGCTTTGCGTCCCGCTGCACTGGCGCCGCAGCATGGGGAGAGGTGAGGGCCAGGCGGGTGCGGCGCAACGCGCGGCGGGGAGCAAACGTCTGCGCCGGTGTCGGCGCTTCGCGGCACTTGCGGGCGGCGAACTCGTCGCCGAGCGCCATGGCCGCGTTGGTCAGGTAGCGGTCCTCGTCGCAGCTCATGGCCTTTTGGCCGGGCCAATGACGACGGCCGAAAGGCCGAGGCGGACGCCGTCGCATGCGTCGGGGATCAAGCCGAAATGCATCAGGCCGCCTGGCGCGCCAGGATCCGGTCGGCGAAGCGGCGGAAGAAGCGCAGGTGCAGGCGCCTGGCCTTGGCCTTGGCGATTGCGGCGGCGTGGTTGTGCCGGCGCCATGTCGGCATGGCGCGGATGCGGAGGATGAAGGCTTTGATGTCTTCGAGCGCCTCGTCGACCGTCTCGGCCGGATGGATCATGACCTGACACAGCGCGGGATCCCTGGCGAGAGCGTCGGTGAGCTTCTTGCGGGCGAAATGTGCGGCGCGCGCCTCGGCGATGCCGGACCGGCGGATGGTTTCGAAGGCGGCGAGCATGGCAGGCCTCTGGCCGGCATAACCGCATTGTTCGGCAAAGGCTTTGCTGGCATTCATCGCTTGCTCCATCCCAAAGACGATGGAGGAAGTTTCCATTATAGAAATAGTCTTGTCAATCGTTGATTTCCAAAACGGAAAGCGATGTGGAGATCATCAGCGGCGGATGCCGCGAATCGGCTAATGGCAAGGCCAGGGCAGGGGCGCCTAGCTGACGGCAATGCCATAGGCAATCTCGGCGCGCAGCCGCCGCCCGCCCGGCGCTTCAACCGCCAGTATACCGCGTAGGAACAGTTTCATCACCTTGCACAAATTTTCGTCCCGGGGGTCGAGGGCGGTGAGCGACCTGATATCATCCGTCGTTGCGCCTTGGGCGGTCATGGTCTTGTAAAGCTCTTGCCAATCGGCGTCCGTGGACGCTTCGGCCGGCTGCGGGTTTTCTCGCGCCGCACCGATCGCCTGGAACACATCGGCGGCAATGGCATCGAAAGCCAGGAGATAATGCTGGTCCGGTCTGCCCAGGGCTGCGCCGCCACTGACGACGAAGCTGGCGCAGGTCGCCGGGGTCTCCCTGGCATCGACAAGTTCGAGCAGGTCAAGCTGCGACTTGATGGCAGGATAGAGGCTGTCATCAGGCGCCTGATAGATCGATTGCGCGTGCTTGCGGCGAACGGCCACGACCGCCTGCAGGGTCTCGTCTCTGGCCTCGGCGGCTGTCGCGCTCCTCGCTGCGATCGCCTCCATCTCGCTTTTCAGCGCGACATACGCCTCCGGCAGCTCCTGCTTGATCGTGTCGTACATGCGGTAGCCCTGGCTTCGAAGGTCGGAGAACACATCTTCGGCGGAGGGGCGGCCAGCCGGTTGTTTCAGGAAATATTCGCCTGATACAGCGTCGAAACCGCCCGACAGGACCTCGACCAGAAGCAAGGATCCCAAAGCAGCAACAGCAACGGTGACGGTCTTCCACCAGGACATTGACAGCTCAGCCCCCCAAATCGACCAGCCCGATCCAATCACCTTTCGCCTGAAGTCACAATCAGGGGATGGAGGAATATTTTCCTCTGATGTTCTTGACACTGCTTCAAGGAAAATGTTCCTATATGTCGCAGAAAAAGGGAGCCGGGATGGCGATCAGACATCAGATCAAGGCGCGCTACCGATCCCGCAATGACGAGATCGTCGCCGGGCTGCGTGATGCCGCGCACGCCGCAGCGCCGCTTGATCCGATGATGGTGGTGAAACGCAAGGCGGCGGAAATCTCTACCGCGATGGCTCTTTTGCACGGCGGCGACTGGCGGGTGCAGATCGATCACCAGGAAGGGCTGGTTCTGATCGTTCGCCGTCGTCATCGAGGAAACCCTTGACCACGGCAACCGCCTTGCCGAGGTCGTCCTTGTCGACACCGAAGGCCAGAAGGGCGGCGCGCAGCTTGCTCTCCGGCGAAATGACGGCAGCAGCAGCCGTCGGATCGCGGTAAAGCTCGATCGGGCTCGCAAGCTCGAGCGCTGCCGCAAACTGCGCCAGCCAGACGCCGTCGATGTTTTCAGGCCTGGCGAGCTTCTTGCTGATGGTGCCGCCGGCGACCTTCATGCGCTCGGCCAGCCGCTTCCTGTCCAGGCCAGGAATGGTCGCCATCCATTCTTCGATATAGAGCCGCGGCGCCTCGAAATCTGTCATGGCTAACTCTTTCATGGCCAGAATGTAGCTTTCCAGAACGGAAAGCGCAAAATTTCCAAAATGGAAATAATTGCTTGACGAATGATTTCCGTTATGGAAATCATTCGCTCATGTTCACATCCAGCAAAGACCGGCGCCACGCGGCGCTGAAATCGGCCGACCGGGCAGCGCCGTCGCGCCGCCTGTGCCGCCCTCGGCACGCAGTCCGCCCCGCGGGCGGCTTCGAGCTCGACACGCCGGCCGGCGCCGCACGACAGGCGGGGACGTTCAGATGATCCGGCTCGAGCTGGACATCGCCAGGGCCAGGGGCCGCGTGCCTTCGGCGTGCGACCGGCGCGCTGACCTCGAGGCCGCCCTGTCAAGCCAGCGGCCGCGCCGGCTCAAGGGGCCGGTCGCGGTCCATGTCCGCCTCGCGGCATCAGGCGCCCGCGCTGAGGCCGGCTGCGGCGACGCCGCCGATTTTGGCCGGTGCATTCTCGACACGCTCACGGCGCATGGCCTGATCGACGGCCTGGTTCGCCGGCTGACGGTTGCGTGGGTTGCAGATGGCAAGCGGGCTGAAGACGGCCCGCGCTGCGTCGTGCTGATCCAGCCGGAGGTGGCCGCATGAGCGACATGCCCTGGGTTCGCTTTTTTGCCTCGGACTGGCTGGCCGGCACACGCGGCATGGGTGCCGCCGAAACCGGCATCTACATCACGCTGGTGGCCTCGATGTATGAGCGCGGCGCGCCCGTGCCGGAAGACCATCTCCGCCTCGCCAGATTGTGCGGCGCCTCGAGCGCTGCCTTCAAGGCAGCACTCGAAAGCCTGGTCAGTGACGGCAAGATCCACCGCATCGACGGCGGGCTGTGGAACGGGCGTGTCGCCAGGGAATGCGCCATCCGCGCGGAAAAGTCGCTGGCCGGCAAACAGGCGGCCCGGGCGCGCTGGCGCAAAACCGAGCAAGATCAAGGGGCCGCCGATGCCGATGCTGTGCCGCCGCACAGCGTTGGCACTGCCAGCCAGAAGCCAGAGACCAGACCCAGAGAAACGGAAGCTTCCTGCAAAAGGCGCGGCAGCCGGCTGCCACAGGGCTTCATTCCTGATTTCGACGACGCGGCCAAGGCAGGGCTTTCCCGAGGGGAGGCGACACGCGAGGCGGAGAAATTCCGCGACTACTGGATTTCGCAGGCCGGGCAGAGGGGCGTCAAGCTCGACTGGCCGGCGACCTGGCGCAACTGGTGCCGCAATGCCGCCGAGCGCCGCCCGCGCCCGCCACCCCAGCGCAAACGCACCTTCGTCGACGTGGCAATGGACCGACTAGGAGCTTCCCATGGACCAGAGAGCCTATTTGGCACTCACCGCAATGTTGAATTCTTTCCCCCAGACGGCGGGCAATGCCGACCTGACGATGCAGACCTATGAGGCGGTGCTGGCCGATGTCACGCCGCAGGCGGTGATCGAGGCGGCACAACGGTTCACGTCAGGCGCCGTCGACGGCCAGAACAGGACATTTGCGCCCTCGGTCGCCGAATTCGTCCACGAGGCGCGCCGCATCGCCGGCGTCTTGCCCCATCGCGGCAAAAAAGCCCTGCCGGCGCCATCCCGGCTGCTGCGGCGGGAGCCGAGGCCGGACGAACGGGCGCGGATGTGCCTCAAGCTGCCCTTGCTGCAGGCCGCCATCCGCAACGGCCGCGCCGACCTTTTGGCCGAGGCCAGCCGCCACGGCCTCGATGAGCTGGTGGCGCTGGCCCGGAGCTGGCGCGTGCCGGTGTCGGAAACAATCCTGACGCAGCTGAAGAGGGCACAATGAAACAGCAGCAAGCCGAGCCCATGGCATCCCGACCCATGACATCCCGACCCATGACCTGGGACCTCGATCTCGCCGGCCGGATGCGTGGATCCGGCATGAAGTTCAACCAGATCGCCGTGGTCTTCGGCCTGTCGCCCGACACTGTGCATTGCCGGCTCGACCCGGACTATCGGCGCAAGCGCGCCGACGCCAAGCTTGCGCGCTGTCAACCGGTGGCTCCCGGCTTCCGCCGCCAGGACGACAGGGTGACGCGGGCCGAATTTGCCGCGCGCCTGGCCGAGCTGCCAAACGACGACCGCGACCTCACCGCACGTGTGCTCGGCGACCCGGTCTTTGCCCGTTCCGCCGCCGCCAAGGCAGCACTGCGGCCGGCGGCCAGCAACAACATCACCCTGCCGCGCCTGTCGATCCTCGGCGACAAGGTCTGCGGAGAGAAGACCCCAGGAGACAAGATGCCCCGAGACGACATCCCCCGAGACAATATGGCAGGAGGCCGGCGATGAACCATTTCCATGCCAAGGCCGAATGGATCGACGGCGCCTGGCGCGCGCTGGTCCGCTACAGCCACAAGGCCGACTACTGGCCGGTCATGTCAGGCGAAACGCCGGCGGGCTTCGCCTCGCGCGACAAGGCGCTGATCGCCGCCTACCAGGCCCAGGAAAAACACCTCAACGGCACCATCCGCGGCTTCGGCGACAAGGTTTGCGCTGCAAGGGCCGAGGCCGAGCGGCTGTTCAGGCCCTGCAAGAAGCCCGTCGCCGTCGAACGCGCCCGGGCGAGACCGCTATGAGCAGGGCCAGGCCGAACAACATGAGCAGGGCGGGCGCGGCCGGCATGGGCACGGTCGGCACGAGCAAGGCGGCCACGAGCCAAGCGGGCAAGACCACTATGAGCAAGGCCAATATGAGCAAGGCAGGCGAGGCAGGCATGGGCAAGACGGCCAAAAGCATTTCGGGCAGGGCGAAAAAACAGCCGAAGCCGCCGAGCCCGCTGGTCACCGTCGAGGTCGAAAACCCCGACTGGCGGCCGGCGCGTGACGGCGAAAAGGCGTTTCCGCGCATCATTGCAGCCCAGAAAAACATCCGGGAAAGTGCCGTCGAGACCTTGTTTGCCCGCGGTTTCCTGGCGCGCGCGCAAAAGCAGGCGGCCGACCGCTTCCGCGCTTGTTGGGAAAAGGCCGGCGGCACGGTGCGCAGCCTCGACCATACGCTCGACCGCGTCGACGGCGGCCGCGGCGACCCGCTCGCCGCCCGCATCGTCGCCGCCAACGAGCTCACCCGCTGCCGCCAGCTCATCGGCCACCGCGGCTACCAGGTGCTGCAACTGGTCTGCGCCGAAGGCAGAGCGCTGGCCGAAATCACCCCCCACAAACGCGAACGCCTGACCATGGCGGACAATTTGCGCGCTGACCTGGATGATCTGGCAGCGATGTGGGGGATCCAGACGGCGCGGCGGCGGGTGGGGTGAGGGGGAGTTGGCTCGGATGTGCCTTAGCGCGACCAACAGAACCTTTACGGAACCTTCATGACCTCAGATTAACCATGATCGCGATTTAGGAGAATCATCCTATGGCTGAGACCTCGATTGAATGGACTGATGCCACCTGGAACCCGGTCGCGGGCTGCACGATCCTGACCGCGGGTTGCACCAACTGCTACGCGATGCGAATGGCGGCGCGCCTGGAGGCGATGGGTGTAGAAAAATATGCTGGCCTGACGCGCAAGACCGGTGGGCGGGCGAAGTGGACCGGCAAGATTTACCTTGATCGAAAGGCTCTATCGATCCCAACTTCGTGGTCGAAGCCACGCCAGGTCTTCGTGAATTCGATGTCCGACCTGTTTCATTCAGACGTGCTGCCAGAGTTCATCGCCGAGGTGTGGCAGGTGATGGCGGAAACGTCGCGTCATACCTATCAAATCCTGACGAAGCGTCCCGACCGGATGCTTGAGATCGTGCCTGGTCTTCCGAAGCTTCCCAACGTCTGGCTCGGAACAAGCGTCGAGGATCGTCGCGTGCTGTATCGGATAGATGAACTGCGCAATGTCCCGGCTACCGTGCGCTTCATTTCGTTCGAGCCCCTGATTGGTTCTGTCGCCGGCGCCAACCTGAAAGACATTCATTGGGCGATTGTCGGCGGAGAGAGTGGCCCGAAAGCTCGGCATATGGAGCCGACTTGGGTCGACGAGATCGAGAGCATGTGTCGCCGAAACGGCACAGCGTTCTTCTTCAAGCAGTGGGGCGGCCGGAACAAGAAGGCTGCCGGGCGAATGCTGCATGGCCGCACATACGACGAGATGCCGGCGGCAAGTGCCACTTAGATGAGGCGGCCTTGTCCATCATCCTTCTTTGCAACAATTTGCCAGAACTTGTGAGCGAGTTCGTGCTTCGCTGCCAGTAGGAGCAGATAGAGTGGCTGGTTTCCTGGGCCTGTAATAAGTCGCATCTCAGCATTCGTGAGCACGCCGGTAGCTGCGACCCGTGTTCTCCAATGCTCGAAGTATGCTTGACGTGCCGTCCGCTGCGAGGAAACTGTATCCACAGCCAGACGCCAGCCTGGACAGAACGTGTCTAGCGGCGACCCTTCAGCAACAGAATGGCGGTCAAAATTCCGTTGAAGGTCCATCTGGCTGACGTGCACCAGTATGTCTATGCGGTTCAACCGGGCTAGTGTTTCGATCACGTGGAAGTCGAGCGATCCAAGATTGTAAGGGTCAAGGAACGCGAAATGAAGGCCCGATCCCCCTGCCTTCTGGATAGCGGGGAAGGCTGTTTCCTTGGCTATACCAAGCAACGCGGTGACGGGTGCGCCAAGCCTTTCTAGCCTCGTCGCTGCGGCGGATAGACGTTCCTCGTCCATGTCCCCAATGATCACCCTCGAAAACGGCGCGCCGGATTCTACACTCGCTTGCCATGCAGCCACGCACCCAGCCGGGGCGAACTCACGCGTCTGCTTGATATGTGCGCGTCCTGGTCCGCAGAACAGATCGATGTAGCAAGCGCCGCCGTTGCCACGTGGCGGCAGGTACTTCTTGCGGGTTGCAGATGATATCTTGATGTAAGCGCAAAGGAGGTCGTGTTTTTCCGAGGACCACTCGCCGATCTCTTCTGCCGGTAGGCCGTCGTCACCGTCGACAAGTTTCCCCATTCCCTCGCCCCCGCGGTCTACGCGTCAAACTTCTTCCCTATGTGCCCCTTCGGCTTAACCGTCTCCGCCGCTTGGTGCGCCTGCGCCAAGACCTCGACCCACGCCCCGGCCTTAGCGGGTATCTCGATCTCGCCCGACAGCCAGGCGTCGACCAGCAACACGTCACAGCCGAAGCACCGCGCCAGCGTGTTAGGCATCCACCGGATGATGGATAGGCTTTCGTCAAGGCGGTCGTGCGTCACGGCTTTTGCACAAACCCTTGCTCCGCCATGCAACCTCGGAACACGGAATCGGAAGTGATTGCGCGAACGAGGAGCCCCCCGCGGACTTGGCCGAAATTACCAGCCGCTCTGCCCTTGCAGATTTCTTGCGCTTGTTCGATGCGGCCGCCCCCTGAAGCCGCTGCGGACTTCCACTGATCCGCGGTGCTATTGCATCCCGTCAGCACAATAAATGCGGTTGCTACAGCAACCCCCTGAAGTCTCATGCCTAAGCCTCCCCAGGACTATCTCAAAATCAACGCCTGAGCCGAAAAATCGCGGCAAGGGCTATGGTGAGACACACTGTGGCAATGACCAATTCATGCCACATAACGAACCGGTCATCGTTGCACTGATTGCCGTCTGGGCAGACGGCATCCCATGCGACGAGACTGGCGAACCCACACTTCAAGCCAGCCGATACCTATTCAATCACACTGGCAAGCAAAACGCCTGTTCTCATTACTTCGCTTGCGCCGTTTCGTGCAGCAGGCAGGTGTCGTAATTTGCCAGATATACTCGACGTGAACCGTGGTGCGGCCCATGGCCTGCGCTTCGGCGGGCACGCTTGACAGGCACTCGTCGAGGCAGTCGGGTGTCATTTTCCTAGCCGAAGTCTCGCAAATTCATTGTCTTCCTCGCCTCTCTAAGGTCAATCTTGGCGTTGATCCCGTGGCGGCCGAGCAGGTGGAGCAAGTTCGCTCCGGTCATCAAGGTGATCGGCTTGCCCGAAGAAAACTTATGGGCGTCCGGACCATAGTCAGCCGTGGTCACCAAGATCCCGCGAGACGCCTGTTCGTGCTGCATCGTACCATACAGATCGCGTACGGCCGCCACGCCAACGGTGCGAGTGTAGCGCTTTGCCTGGATGACGATCTTGCCGCCGGTAATCGGGTCCGGGTCAAAAGCCACTGCGTCCACGCCGCCGTCATTGCTGGACTGCGTGATACGGACCTCGCCGCCGCGGGCCGCAAACTCCTTTTCGAAGACCTCTCGAACCAAATGCTCGAAGTCTTCCCAATCCATTGCAGCAAGATTGGTCGTGTCATCCAGAAACTCCGCTTGGTCTCTCGCATCGATAAACCGACGGTCTTCCTTGTTCAATTTCATGACAGGGGCGATAGGCGCCAATGCCGAAAGCGTGGACGCGGAAACGCCTTTCAGGCTCTTGAAGCAGGCCTTCGGGTCGACACGCGACAGATCGACCTCCAGGAAGCTCTTGCGATCGACCAGCACCGACATGATCGTCGCTGAGACGTCGCGTCCGCTGGAGCGGTCGATATAGTTGGCGTAGCCGTTGAACAGGATGCGTTCCAGGTTGGTGTGTTCGTCAGCTTCGAACAACTCATGAAGTGTTCTGAGGCAAATCTGATAGCCGACGTGGTCGTAGTTGGCCTTGAGTTCTCGGTCCGAAACGTATGTCTCTTTGAATTCGCCGGATGCAGCGACGAATCGCACGGCCTTGACTCGCGGCATGTCATCCGGTGAAGGCAGGCGATATTCGAGGAGTAGCGTCTTAGCATTCCTATCGTATTCGATCTCGAAGGCTTTTTCGAAGAGATCGTCGTAATCGGACTCATCAAGAACAAGGCTGGCATGCTCGATGACAGATGACGGGTCTCCCGCTGCAACACCGGCAGCAAGCCTGTCGATCTTCGCGTTATCAGCGACTTGTGCCGCGAAGAATTCCTGTTTCGCAGATTGAGCCTGCGCCTCGAACGCCGCTTTTGCAGCGGTCCAGGCGGCTCTCTGCCGGGCCAACTCCTGATCAGCCTTCAACTCAGCTTGCCGCCAGTTCTCCACAACATGATGATGATCGGTCGCTGCAGTCTCCAGCTTTGTGCGTGCTCGGCCGAAAAGCTTGTCAAAGAAGCCTATTTCCGGTGCAACGTATTGAGGCTCTTTGGTTTTCAGGCGATGAGGCTCGGGCTTGTCGTAAGTCATTTGGCCCGAATAAGGGGACCGGTCCTTCATGGCCTCCCAGTTGATCCGATCGTTGACGCCGAGCGTGTGACTGAGAATTCCGGATAGCCTGTCAATAGCTGCCGTGGCGTCCAAAGTCAGTTGCTCAGCACTAGCCTTGCCGCCGAATATGGCCCGCCTCTTCTGGAACTCGTCTGTCTTCTCGTCCCATTGTGCGACGAGCGCGTTCACCTTGTGCTGCAGCAGGAAGAGTTCCGGAGCGTTCAGCTCTTTGTGGAGCTTGAGCAGATCGTGACGAAGGTCGACGTAGAAACGTAGGACGCGCGATCCGTCGGCACTATGGCGCGCGGTCAGATTTCCCAAGTCGATATGATTCAGGTATCGCGACTTAACAACGACAGTATCCAATTCCCCCGGCCCCCCAAGGCTACTTTCTCTCAACCCATCATCGTCGGTGGCGATCAATACGCAAGACCCTAATCTGTTCTTCTTTCGCTTTGATCGATTGGGCATTGTTCCTGTTGGCATTCAACGAGAACGCCATAGGTCGCGGCTGCGGTGCGTGCCACGGCGAGAGTGGGGTGGGCCCAGCAGGGGGTGCGGACGGATCGGTTTCCGGCCGGGGATAGCAGGCATCTTCTGGAGTTGATCCGTCGCTCACCAATGGCTTGCACTTCAAGTCAGAGCCCCCTTGAACTGTGAACCGACTTTGGATCACCTGTTCAACACACGTGATGGCAGGCAACCCGGCTGAAAGGTCTTCCAGTTATGGCCAACGACAATCGCTCCCCGCGCCTCGCTGTGCTGATCGATGCCGACAATGCGTCGGCGAAGATCGTCGATGGTCTTTTCGATGAGATCGCAAAGATTGGCGAGGCCAGCGTGCGGCGCATCTATGGCGATTTCGCCAGCCCGAGATCGAAAGCGTGGATCGATGTCCTGGCACGGCACGCCATCATCCCGCAGCAACAGTTCGCCTACACAACCGGCAAGAACGCCTCCGACATCACCCTGGTCATCGATGCGATGGACCTGTTGCACAGCGGCCGTTTTGACGGCTTCTGCCTGGTCTCGTCCGACAGCGATTTTACCCGGCTGGCGGCGCGTATCCGCGAGCAGGGCGTCGATGTCTTCGGCTTCGGCGAGCAGAAGACACCGGAGAGTTTCCGCCAGGCCTGTCGACGCTTTACCTACACCGAGAACCTGCTGCCCGATGCGCCGGCCAATGCGGAGGCGGCAGAAAGCAAATCCAAGCCGCTGCAGCCGCCGAGTGCAGCCGCGCCGATCATCCGCCGCGTTCTCGACCAGGTCGAGACGGAAGATGGCTGGGCATCCCTGTCGGCGGTCGGCAAGCAACTGTCGAACCTGTCCTCCGACTTCGATCCCCGTAATTTTGGCTTCCGCAAGCTCAGCGATCTCGTCCGCGGAACCAATGTCTTCGAGATCGAAAATCCGGAAGGGCGGGGCATGCGCATCCGCAAGAAGCCGGCGCCCGCGAAGCCCAAACCGAAGTCGTGACCGCTGGCCATGAACCTGAGGTCCGCTGGCCGGCTGCCGGCTCACAGATTTGCATGTCGCTGCCGTTTCGCCCGTCAATGCCGGTGACACGCGTTCGGCAAGTCCAGTGCATCCGCATCCGTTGCAGTTTCAGAGCCAATCACTTGTCGGGCAGCTGAACCGGTGTCTCGCTCAGGGTCCGGAGATAGGCGATGAGGTCGGCGCGCTGGGATTCGTCGGCCAGGCCGGGGAACGACATGTCGGTTCCGGGCAAGGTGAGGGCGGGGTTGGAGATGAAGGCGTTGAGATCCTCCAAGCTCCAGACGCCGCCGGCCTGCTTCAGGCTCGCCGAATACGCGACGTCGCCCTGAG
Source organism: Aminobacter sp. NyZ550 (assembly GCF_025628925.2). Lineage (NCBI taxonomy): Bacteria > Pseudomonadati > Pseudomonadota > Alphaproteobacteria > Hyphomicrobiales > Phyllobacteriaceae > Aminobacter > Aminobacter sp. NyZ550. Next base: position 4,387,336 of record NZ_CP114190.1, on the reverse strand, counting down.
ACCCCTTCGGCCGCCCGACGATGCCCCAGAGATTGGCGCGTTTCGGAACCTTGAGCCCCGGCGCCGCGAGATGACAGGCCGCGCAGCTCTTGCCGAAAATCTCCTTGCCCGCTTGCGCGTCCGCCGAGGCAAGGCGTGGCGAAATCGGCTCGATTGTCGGTCCTTGGGCGCCGTGGCTGTTGAGATAGGCGACGACGTCGTCGTGACCGGCGAGCTTGGCGAGATGGATCGGCGGACTGCCATTCGAGGTCAGTGCATTGACGTCGGCTCCGGCCTCCACAAGGTACGTCACGCAGGCAAGGCAGCCGGCCTCGGCCGCGACATGCAGCGGGGTCTGTGCTTTCGCCAGCTGGTTGGGATCGGCGCCATGGCCGAGCAGCAGCTTGACGATGTCGGCAAAGCCGGCCTTGGTGGCGGCGTAGAGCGGCGTTCTTTGCCAGCTGACGGGCCGATTGACGTCGGCGCCACGCGTGATCAGCAGCTCGGCCAGCGCGGCATTTCCGGTTTCGCAGGCGATGTAGAGTGCGGTGACGCCGTCGATCTCGTCGACGGCAGCGCCCCGGTCCAGGGCCGCGGTCACCGCCGCGACGTCGCCGCTCCTGACAAGATCGCCCAGCTCGTTCGCCTGGGCCGGCAGCGCAACAAGCCAGAGGGCCGCCGAAGCCCCTATCATCCACATGCGTGCCTGCTTGATCATCGCATCCTCTGAGCTGAGGAGTTCCATGACGGGCTCATCTTAGGCCAAGGGCCTGCCGGCGACAACGCCGGTGCCGGCGGACGAGGTTGCGGATGGCCGGAAGTCGGATGTTGGAATTCGCCTGGCTGGAACATGACCGTTCCGCAGGCGGCGCAGCCGCCGGCCGGTCCGGTCCGGAAAGGCGCGTCGGATCCGGTCGGCCGCGCGCCGGCTGTTGCCGTCGCTCAGCGCGCCGCCGGCCTCAGCGACCGGCGCTCGGCTCGCCGGTCGCGATCTTTCCATTCGGCATGGTTGCAAGGCGCGGCCCGCCCCTGGACAGGGGCGGGCCCGACGCCGTCAGCTACCAGTGGCGATACCAGACCCAGACACGCCGCCTGTAGCAGCGCGTCACGCGGCGGCCGCGGTACCAGTGGCGGCGGCAGAAGCGGCGCCAGACGCGGCGCCGGCGCGGCCGGCGGTGCCAGCGGCGGTGGTTGACGGGTGTCGCTTGCTCACGGTTTTCCTCGCGCTCGGGCTGGGCATCGAGCTCGTCAAGGATGCCGCGCGGCGTGGAGCGCAGCGGCAAGGCCTGGATCGGCTGGGCGAAGCTGGTTGCGGCGGCGACGCCGGCCACGGCGAGCATGCCGGTCAAGAATGATCGACGGTCCATTGGAACCTCCTGAAAAGTCGACATGACATGTTGGTCAACCGGCTTTCGGGCGGATGGTTCCTTGACGGGGGCACGCCGGCGGTGCGCCGGCCGGCCTGAGGTGCCGGGTTTCGTGGCTGAAATCGCGACGCTGCCGGCGGCTCGGTGGGCCGGCCGCGGGGCGCGGCCGAGCGCGCCGACAACGCCGCGATGTGGGGGATGCAGATGGTGCGGCGATGCGGGGCGCGCCAGCCGGGGGCGGGTGCGACCGGCTGCTTGCCATCCCGGACAATCGGCAACGCGGCTTGGGGCACCATGGCAGCCTCGGCGCGACCCGGCCAGGCCATTCGGCGGCCCCGCCCGAACGACCGGACCGGCGCGACGGGCTGCGGCTTGCAGATTTCATTAGCGCCAACGTCCGCTCCTGATATCAATAGGGCATAGTCGTTTGACGGAGCGATCTTGCAGCGATGACGAGCGCGCATGACGACAGGTTCGGTTTCGCGTCTGCCGATGATGCGCCGATCCCTTACATGCAACGAATCCGCGATTATTATCTGGCGCTTGGCTATGGCGAGCCATACAGGTGGGCACATTACGCCACCGTGCCGTTTCAGCCGCTGCAAAAGCCGCTGAAGCACTGTCGCGTGACCATCGTCACGACGGCAGCGCCCTATCAGCCCGGCAAGGGAGATCAGGGACCCGGCGCGGCCTACAACGCTGCGGCGAAGTTCTACACCGTCTATTCCGGCGATAGCTCCCAGGACCACGATCTGCGCATTTCGCACGTCGCCATTGACCGGAAGCACACCACGGCGGAGGATTCCGGCACTTACTTTCCGCTGCCGGAAATGCGTCGCGCGGCGGAGCGCTGCCGTACCGGGCCAGTGGCGCCGCGTTTTCACGGGCTTCCAACCAACCGCAGCCATCGCACGACACTTGAAGTCGACTGTGCGGAAATCGTAACGCGCTGCCGCAGCGATGCCGTCGACGCGGCCATCCTGGTCGCCAATTGCCCCGTTTGCCACCAGAGCGTCAGCCTTGCCGCCCGCGCGCTGGAAACCAGCGGCATCGCCACCGTCGTGATGGGCTGCGCCAAGGATATCGTCGAGTTCGTCGGCGTGCCGCGGTTTGTGTTTTCGGATTTTCCGCTTGGCAATGCCGCGGGGCGGCCCAATGATCCGGCTTCTCAAGCCGCAACGCTGCAGCTTGCCCTTGACGTGCTCGAGCGCGCGCCCGCTGCCCGTACGACCGTGCAATCGCCGCTGGTGTGGGGTGCAAGCCCCGACTGGAAGCTCGACTACCAGAATGTCGACCGTATCTCCGCCGAGGAGATTGCGCGCCGTCGCGCCGAGTTCGACAAAGGCAAGGCCCTGGCCAGGACGCTGCGCGAAAACGCCAAGCCAGACACACCTGCCGTGCCCACGCAGGATCCGCCTGCCTGACCAAGCCGTCTGGAATGCCTGGCCCGCCTCTGCGGAGCGGCGTGAGCCAGGTTCGACGTCACCAAAAGGTCGTTCGACGCAGCCGGCCATGTCGGCCGAGACAGGCGCCAGCTACGGACCGTGATGCGAAGCAAGGGATCGGCCGGGCAATGGCTGGGCCGACCGCTGCGCAGTTTTCCTCGAACTGCTCCGGTCCTGGACGTGCTCCGGTCCTCGACGTGCTCCGGGCAACTAGCGGTGGGCTAGCATTGTGTTGCCGGGCGAGCTGGGCGACTGGCTTATTTCTCTCACCATCTTCCACCTGAGCGCCAGCGCATAGTCGCGCGGGCTGGACAGCGGCATGACGAAGGCGTTTGGACCGCCAATCACACTGTCGGCGAAATACCGGGTGAGATCGCGTGGAATGCCGCGTATCAGTTCCGGCAGAGCGATTGCGTTGATCGTGCAGCCATTGGCGATCGCCCGCAGCCGGCTTTCTTCAACCGGCACGCCATCATTGTTGGTGCCGTTGGCCGAGATGTCGATGATCTTGCGGGCGGCATGCCCAGGGTAGCTCTCAAGCAGCAGAACGCCCAGATCGATGGCGAACGAAATGGATGTCGCACAATAGGTATGACATCCATAACCCTTGTCGCCCTCGTTGCGGATGCCGGATGCGACAGCTTGCGCGTCCGCGCCGCCGCAGACGCTTGTCCACGGCACCACCAGGCGCATTTGTCCCTGGCTCGACCATTCGACATAGGTGATGGCGATGCAGCCGCTACGGCTGCGGGCAATGGTCGCGAGAACCTCGGGCGAGGAGATCGCTGCGGCATGGCCGTCGCGCTGCAGGGCGGCCGTGGTCGGATCGATGGATGCCGAGACATCGACTGCGAACACGATCGCGGTGTCCACATGGGTGGCATGTGCCGGCGGAGGCAGCATCATGCCTGCGAGTATCGCCAGTGACCGGCCCAGGGCGTTCGCGGCCGCAACTGGAACCGCAACGACGCCCGCCGGTCGAAACCCGTCAACGCCCATCTTGCCCCCCAATCCCTCGGGTGACCAGGTCGGATGCTACGCCACATGCTGGATGCCTGACAGGTGACCGAAGGAGCTAGCTGCAGGCGGATGGCGGGCAGGCGGATAGCGGGCGGCGCGTAGCGACCACACGGGATGCAGGCAGAGTGTTCGTCCCCTGGCCGCAGCCTTCCTTTCGCTTTCCAGGCAGGCGTCATGATTTGCCGATACGCGATGTGGGCCGCCGTTCGGAACGTGCCGCTTGGCTCAAGCCGACAAGGCCCATCTCTCCAATCGGCTTGAGCCAAGCGCGGCCATCCTCGCGCTGGCACAGGCGTTGCAACCGCTGCGCCACCATGCCGGATCGAACCGAAGCGGTTATGGTCGTGGGTGGAGCAGGGCGGTCGCAGCCTCCGGAGCCGTTCGAGCGGCCATCATGGCCGGCCGTCACGACCAGCATATCAGCGGGAGAAGTTCGAATTGACCCTGACCAATCACGATGTGGTGGAACTGACGGCCTGGCGCAGGTTGTTGCATCAGCAGCCCGAGATCTCCAACGAGGAAAAAAACACCGCAGCAGCGGTGGTGGCGTTTCTGCGCGACAGCGGGCCCGACAAGGTGCTGACCGGGATCGGCGGACATGGCGTCGCTTTGGTCTATGGCGGTGCAGCACCGGGGCCGACGGTGCTGTTTCGCTGCGAGCTCGATGCGCTGCCGATCGAGGAACTGTCCGGTGTGGCGCACGCCTCGCGTGTGCCCGGCACCTCGCATATGTGCGGCCATGACGGGCATATGGCGATCCTGGCCGGGCTCGGCCGGCGGCTGGGGCGCAAACGCCCGGCACGCGGCCGCGTCGTCCTGATGTTCCAGCCGGCCGAAGAAACCGGCGACGGAGCGGCCGCCGTTATCGCTGATCCGCGTTATCAGGAGATCGCGCCGGACTTTGCCTTTTCGCTGCACAATCTGCCCGGCGTGCCGCTCGGCGACGTCAGGCTCAAGGCCGGCACCGTCAACTGCGCCTCGCGCGGCATGCGGGTGCGGCTCAAGGGCAAGACCGCGCACTCCTCCATGCCCGAGACCGGCACCTCGCCCCGTCTTGCCGTGGCGGCGCTGATCACCGCATTTCCCGGCCTGGGCAGAGCGACGTTTGCCGATGATGCTTTTCGCATGGTCACCGTCACCCATGCGACGATGGGCGAGGCGGTGTTCGGCATCGCGCCTGGTTATGCCGAGGTCTGGGCGTGCCTGCGGACCCGGCAGGACGATGCCATGGCGAGCCTGTGCCAGGCGGCCGAACAGCTGGTGGCGGAAACGGCAGGGGCGTCTGGCCTCGACCACGCCGTTAGCTACCACGAGATCTTCGTCGCCAGCGTCAATGCCGAGGATGCCGTCGAGCATCTCAGGCAGGCGCTTGATATGGAGGGCATAAGCCACAGCGAAGAGGCCCTGCCGATGCGGGCCTCGGAAGATTTCGGCCTGTTCGGCCGCTCGGCCAGCTCGGCGATGTTTTTCCTCGGCGCCGGTGAGGCGCACCCGTCGCTGCACAATCCCGACTATGATTTTCCCGACGATTTGATCCCGATCGGGGTGCGGGTCTTTGCCCGGCTCGCCGATGATCTGCTCGGCTAGGCAGCCAGCGCCTTTTCCTGCGTCGAAACAAAGGGATGGCGGGGTTTTGCGATTCAAGGCATGAGCGGAATCGCTGTGACCGCTTGCCGGCAAGGAAGGTGTAGGTGCGCGGCAGACGTTCTGAACCGTCTGTGCACTGCCGCCAGGTCACGGCAGGCGTCCCCGGGTCTTCGCGGCGGAGCTGCGCTCCTGTTCCGCCCTGGATGACGAAGGGCGGCGCCGGCCGAGCGGCAGGCGTCGCCCCCGCCAAAGAAGAGCGACGACGGCCTGGCTGCGATCAGTGTTCGAATGACAGCGCCTTGCCGTCCCATTTGATGAGGAAGACCTCGCGGCGCGGTGTGGCCTCGCCGTCCTCGCCGCCGACGACGAGCAGGCCGCCGGATACAGGGAACGAGGCGCCATAAGCGAGCCCGGTCGGCAGTTTTCCGACCTCCTGCCAATGCTTGCCGTCAGGGGCGTTGCCGTCATAGGCGTAGACTTCGTCGCGCCAGCCTTTCTTCAGCCCGTCATGGGCGAACCACTTGCCATCGGCGGCATTGGCCTGGGCGCCGACGAAATTGGCGCCGCCGGCAACGAGAACGGCACCGCCGACGTCGCCGGCAAAGGCCCCGGCAACCCCTTCCTGGCGGTCGTTTGCTTCAGGGCTGGGCAGGTCGGCCAGCTCAAGCCATGAGGCCGACTGGCCTGAGATGCTGACCTTTTTGACCTCCGGCGTGCGCAGGCCCGGCTTGATCTCGCCGCTGATGAGGGTGAAGGCATCGTCGCCAAGAGCTGCCACCGCCGCGTCGCAATTGGGCAGGAACGGGCTGTCGCCGAGGCTGCTCCAGCTGTTGGCCCGGGGATCGTAGGACAGCAGCTCGGCATTCCAGCGATAGTCGGCGGGGGGCATGCCCATATAGGTCTCGACCAGCGTCCTGAAGCCGTCCGGGTTCGTCTCTTTGTCGGTGGCTGTGACCTTGGCGAGGTAATCGTCGAACAGCTCCTTGTTGTAGCCGCCGACAAGGGCGATGCGGCCGTCCTGCAGCGCCAGCGCCTTGGCGCCCGACAGGCCGACAGGCGTGGTGGTGTCGATCCTGCTCCAGCCGTCGGTATCAGGGTCATAGGCATAAACCGTGTCGAAGATGATGGCGGATTTTGCCTCGGCATCTGCCTTGCCGTTGCCGGAGAAGACGAAGATCCGGCCGCCCGACACCGCCGCCGCCGCGCCATTGGTGGCGGGGCCCGAAAATGCGGCGCGCTTGACCCAGCCGGCAGCGGGATCAGCGAGATCGAGCGCGTAGAAGTCGCTGCCCGCCGAGCCGAGCCCGACATAAAGCGTGTCGCCGACACGCGCAGCGATGCCGCTCTTGATGCCGACGGGCAGGTCCGGCCAGGCCTCGGCGGCGATCGCCGTCCCCATGGTGAGGGAAGAGGAGAGGGAAAGGGCTGTGGCGGTCATGACGGCTCTCAACAGGGATTTGCGGGGCAGGGGCGATCTGCGGGGCAGGGGCGAACGGGACGCTTTGCTGGGCATGTGGGCACTGCTCTCCTTGGTTGTTGCGTGCAGGCGCGGCCGACGCAGCGCGCCGGCGGGCAGGGCTGCTGTCTTGGGCGGCGGCTTCGGCAGAAGCGGCGCAGCGTCGCCGGCCGGTAGGGGTTCCGGCCGGCGGCCTCCGGCGGGTCGGTGCGGCTGGTCAGCTGTGGACGACGGAGCGCTGGCCGGCACGTGGCGGCGAATGGACTTCGGTCCTCCAGGCATCTGCGCTATCCCTCGGGTGGAAATGAGCAACAAGTGGGCATTCCAATATCCTGTTGACAGATATCCTACAAGTGGGTAATCACTTCACCGGTAGCTGTTTTTCGGAACGCCCACAGGCAACCGGAGACGAAGATGAGCCTGAAATCGATCAAGCCGTTGAAGCGCGCGCCGCTTCTGCATGTGTCCGTGCAGGAGAGCCTGCGCGCCTATATCGACGACAACGGCCTAGCCGCCGGAGCACCTCTGCCGCCGGAAGGCGAGCTTGCCACCCAGCTCGGCGTCAGCCGCAACTCGGTGCGCGAGGGCATCAAGGCGCTGGAGTCGCTCGGCGTGCTCGAGTCCAGGCGCGGCATCGGCGTCTTCGTCAAGGCGTTCTCCTTCGAGCCGCTGCTCGAAAACCTCGCTTATGGCCTGGGCGATGCGCTGAAGCAGATCGAGGAGGTCATCACCATCCGGCGCACGCTGGAGGTCGGCCTCATCGACAGGACGCTGGAACTGATCGGCAAGGACGACATCGCCGAGCTGCGCGAGACGCTCGACAAGATGAAGGCGCTGGCCGAACGCGGCGAGAGCTTTCCCGACGAGGACCGCCACTTCCACTATCTGTTGTTCCGCTGCCAGGACAACGAGGTGCTGTCGCGCCTGATCGAGGTGTTCTGGCTCGCCTTCTACAAGGCCTCCGACTTCGTCAACCTCGACAATGCCGACCCTGTCCAGACCTGGCGCGACCACGCGGCCATCGTCGACGCGGTTGAAGCAGGCGATCTCGCCGCCGCCAAGGACCGGCTCGCCAACCATTATGCCGGCATCACCAAAGTGATCGCCGACAACAAGACACATCAATCAAACGGGAGGAGTACATGAACTACAGGACGATGATCTCGGCGCTTGCCTTGTCGGCGGCGCTCTTTGCAGGTGCCGCCACCACGGCCGCGCCGGCCAATGCCCAGGGGGCAACGATCTCGGGCGGCTTCGATGTCGGCCCCGGCGGCTTCCAGGGCAATTTCAACCCGCTGGCCGCCACCGGCGGCTTCACCTGGCTGGTCACCTATTTCGAGCCGCTGGTGATCTATGACGACAAGCTCGCCAAAATCATCGGCGCGCTAGCCGACAGCTACGAGGTCAGCGCCGACCAGAAGGCCTACACCTTCAAGCTCGCCGACACCAAATGGCACGACGGCAAGCCCTTCACCGCAAAAGACGTGAAGTTCACCATCGAGCTCGCCAAGAACGACAAGGCAGGCTCGGTGTTTGCCGCCCGCCTCGGCGCCATTGAAACCGTCGAGACCCCCGACGACCGCACCGTGATCGTCAAGCTGAGCACCGCCACGCCGAGCATGCTCGACACGCTGACCAAGCTGATGATGCTGCCCGAGCATGCGCTCGCCGCCATCCCTGTGGAACAGATCGCCAAGAATGCCTGGTGGTCGACGCAGCCCGTCGGCACGGGGCCGTTCAAATTCACCAAATATGTCGCCGACCAGTATGTCGAGCTCGCCGCCAACCCCGATTTTCACGGCGGCAAGCCGGCGGCGGAAAAACTGATCAACCGCTATTTCGCCAATCCGGCAGCGGCCATCGCAGCGCTCCGCGCCGGCGAGATCCAGTTCACCTATGTCGATTCCAACGACGTCTCGACCTTCACCGGCGACAACGCCTTCACCGTCATCGAGGGCGACTCCTATGTCGTCAACTATGTCGGCTTCAACCAGGAAGTGCCTTTGTGGAAGGACCTCAAGGTCCGCCAGGCCTTCATGCATGCCATCAACCGCGACGCCATCATCCAGAGCCTCTATGGCGGCGCCGCCAAGCCGGCCAACTGCGTCTATGTCGCCGACCGGCTGGTGCCCCAGGGCATCGACCAATACGCCTATGATCCCGAGAAGGCCAAGCAACTGCTCGCCGAGGCCGGCTGGGACAAGATCAACGGCGACAAGCCGATCACCATCCTGACCTATTACACCTCGCCGCTCGCCACCAACGTGCTGGCCGCCATGCAGGCGATGCTGGCCCAGGTCGGCATCAACATCGTGCCGCGCGCCGTGGACACGCCGACCTACAATTCGATCGTCTACCAGCAGTCGGGCAATGCAGGCGACTTCCCGCTGATCTATGCCGGCCTGCAGAACGGTCCCGACGCCTCGAACATCAATATCGGCCTCAACGAAAAGCAGATCCCGCCGGCCGGCGCCAATCTGATGCGCATCCGCATGCCCGAGGTGACCAACGCGCTCGATGCAGCACTTGCCGAGACGGATGCCGCCAAGCGCGACGCCCGCTACCAGGACGTCTGCAAGGCGACCAACGCCAACCTGCCCTGGGGCACGATGTGGGTCGCCAACCGCTACGGCGTGGCCTCGAGCAAGCTGAAGGACTTCGTCTGGACGCCGGCGCCGGCCGGTGGTCCCTACCAGGCCCACCCGGAAAAGTGGTCGATCGCCGAATAGGCCAACTCCTCCCTCGGGGGGGCGGCCATCCCAGTGGCCGTCCCCCCCATTTTTTCCGGACGCTTTTTCCTCCCGGAAGCTTGTTCCCCCTGGACGCCAGCTTCTTGCTGGAGCCCGTTTCTTGCTGGATGCCCGTTTCTTGCTGGATACTTGCCGCCGCTGGCCTGGCTATCCCTAGACAGAGAGCCCCAATGCTCCGCTATTGCCTCAATCGCCTGTTGATCGGGCTCGGCATGCTGCTCGCACTGACAGTGCTGATCTTCGTCTTGCTGCAGCTGACGCCGGGCGATCCGATCGACGCCTATATCGACCCCAACGTCGCCATGTCGAAGGAGGCGATGGACGCGCTTCGTGCGCAGCTCGGCCTCGACCGGCCGCTGCCGGTGCAATATCTCGCCTGGCTGTCGCAGGCCGTGCAAGGCAATCTCGGCCACTCGCTGCAGCGTTTCAACGAGACGGTGTCAGGCCTGATCGTCTCGCGCATCGGCCCGACGCTGCTTCTGATGGGCGCCGGCTTGGCGATCGCCATCGTTGTCGGCATCGCCTCGGGCATCGTCAGTGCCGTGCGCCGCAACTCCTTGCCCGACTATTCCTTTTCGGTGCTGGCGCTGCTCGGCATTTCGAGCCCGGCCTTCCTGACCGCCTTTCTTGGCCTGTACCTGTTTTCGGTCAGGCTGAAATGGGCGCCGTCCGGCGGCATGCTGACGCCGGCCAGCGATTTCTCGATCGCCGACCTGTTGCACCACCTGATCCTGCCGGCCTGCGTTCTGTCCATCGGCCATGCCGCGCTGATCATGCGCTACATGCGCGCCTCGATGCTCGAAGTGCTGAACCAGGATTATGTCCGCACGGCCCGCGCCAAGGGCGTCAAGGAGTTCTGGGTGGTGACCAAACATGCCTTGCGCAACGCGCTTCTGCCCGTCGTCACGCTGATCGGCTCGACGATCGGCCTCGCCGTCGGCGGCGCCATCTTCATTGAAAGCGTGTTCAACTGGCCTGGCATGGGCCTGCTTCTGATCAGCGCGGTCGAAACCCGCGACTATCCCGTCATCATGGGCGCCACGCTGGTCATCGGCGCCTGCGTCATCGTTGTCAACATTCTGACCGACCTTGCCTATGCGGTCATCGACCCGCGCATCCAGGTGGCCTGACATGAGCGTTCTGACCCTGTCCTCGACCGGCCCGATGGCCCGTGCCTATAACCGCTTCACCCAGAACCGGGCGGCCCTGTTCGGCACGGCGCTGCTTCTGCCGATGCTCGTTGCCGTGCTGAGCTATCCTTTGTGGCTGCCCTACAAGCCCAACGACATCGACCTTCTGGCGATGAACGGCGCCCCGTCCTTGAAACACTGGTTCGGCAGTGACGGCGTCGGCCGCGACGTGCTGGCCCGCACACTGGAGGGCGGCCGCATCTCGCTTCTGGTGGCGGTCTCCTCGGTGGTGCTGTCGACTGGCATCGGCTTCCTCGTCGGCGCGATCTCGGCCTTTGGCGGCCGCTGGGCCGATGCGCTGGCCATGCGCTCCGTCGACCTTGCCATGACGCTGCCGCCGGTCATCTTCCTGCTCGTGCTCGCCTCCATCGTCGGTTCGGGCATCTGGTCGACGGTCGTCGTCATCGCCCTTCTGTCCTGGCCGGTGCTGTCGCGCATGATCCGCGCCCGGCTGCTCGAACTGCGCGAACGTGAATTCGTCATGGCCTCGCGCGGCATGGGGGCGGGCCTCGGCCATCTCCTGTTCCGCCACGGCCTGCCCAACTCGATCGACATCCTCGTCGTCTACGCCACGCTGCAGGTCGCCAACGCCATCCTGCTCGAGGCCGGCCTGTCCTTCCTCGGCCTCGGCGTGCCGCCGCCGGCGGCCAGCTGGGGCAACATGCTGAACGCCGCGCGCTCGACGGCGGTGCTCGAACAATTCCCCTGGCAATGGCTGTTCCCCGGCGCGGCACTGGTCCTTGTCGTGCTGGCCATCAACTTCATCGGCGACGGGTTGCGAGACGCCTTCGACCCTCGCGCCGACCTCAACTAACCCTCTGGAAGAGAAGCAAAAAAATGTCCAAATTCTTCGGTGTCGTTCCGCCCGTCGTCACCCCCCTCAACGATGATTTTTCCGTCGACTACGCGTCCTACACACGTGTCCTCGACTATCTCATCGACAATGGCTGCCACGGCCTGTTTCCGCTCGGATCGACAAGCGAGGTGGTGTTTTATGACGATGCCGAGCGCCGCAAGATCCTCGAACACACGGTCAAGGTCGCCAATGGCCGCGTGCCGGTCATTGCCGGTGTCATCGACCCGACCACCGACCGCGTCATCCGCCACGCGCAGACCGCAAGGGATGTCGGCGCCGACGCCGTCGTCGTCACCGCACCTTTCTACACCATCACCAGCCAGGCCGAGACGCTCGACCACTTCCGCATCATCCGCGACGCCGTCGACATTCCGCTGATTGCCTATGACATTCCGGTCTGCGTCCACAGCAAGCTCGCCCGCCAGACGGTTGTGACGCTGGCGAGAGAAGGCACCATCATCGGCCTCAAGGACTCCTCCGGCGACGACGGCAATTTCCGCTATGCACTGAGCGACCTTGCCGACACCAAGGACGTGTTCCTGATGACCGGCTCCGAGATCGTCGTCGACAATGCCTTGCAGATGGGCGCGCATGGCGTCGTGCCCGGCCTCGCCAATGTCGATCCGGCCGGTTACGTCAGGCTCTGGAACCACGCCCGGAAAGGCGACTGGGAGGCCGCGCGCAAGGAGCAGGAGCGGCTCTGCCGCCTGTTCGAGATCGTCTGGGTCGCCGCCGGCCGCGTCAGCGGTGGCGCGTCAGGCGTCGGCGGCTTCAAGACCGCGATGCGCAGCCTGGGTATCATTTCGACCAATGTCATGGCGCGTCCGCGCGCAGCACTCAACGACATGGAGACCGCCCGGATCGACGAGATCCTGCGCTCGGTCGGCCTGCTCAACTGAGGCGTCCGATGCGCACCGAACCCATCCTCGAGATCAAGGGCCTGAGAACCGTGTTCCGGGTGCGCGGCCGCGAGATCGCCGCCGTCAACGGCATCGATCTTGTCGTGCATGCCGGCGAAACGGTGGCGCTGGTCGGGGAATCGGGTTCGGGCAAGTCGGTCACCAGCCTGTCGGTGATGCGGCTTTTGGCCCGCGGCATCGGCGCGATCGATGCCGGTGAGATGCTGTTCCGCGGCAAGGACGGCAATGTCCGCGACCTCGTCAGCCTCGACGAGGAAGCGATGCGCCGCATCCGCGGCAACGACATCGGCATGGTCTTCCAGGAGCCGATGACCAGCCTGAACCCGGTCTACAGCATCGGCGACCAGATCTCGGAATCGCTCAGGGTGCATCGCGGCACCGGCCGGCGTGCCGCGCTGGAGGCTGCGGTCGCCCTGCTCGACAAGGTCGGCATTCCCGATGCCCGCCGCCGTGCCGGCCAGTACCCGCATGAGCTGTCGGGCGGCATGCGCCAGCGCGCCACCATCGCCATGGCGCTGGCCTGCGACCCGACGCTTCTGATCGCCGACGAGCCGACGACGGCGCTCGACGTCACCATCCAGGCGCAGATCCTCGACCTGCTGCAGGGCCTGCAGCGCGAGCGCGGCATGGGCGTTTTGTTCGTCACCCACAATCTCGGCGTCGTCGCCGAGATCGCCGACCGGGTGGCTGTCATGTATGCCGGCCGCATCGTCGAATGCGGCCCGGTGGCCGAGGTGTTCCGCAATCCGCGCCACCCCTATACGCTCGGCCTGCTGAACTCGATGCCGCGGCTGGGTGCGGCGAGCGCCATGAAGCGCGCCGGCGAGAAGCTGAACGCCATTCCCGGCATGGTGCCGAGCCTCGCCGACATGCCCGCAGGCTGTGCCTTTGCGCCACGCTGCGGTTTTGCCATCGAGGCATGCCGCGACAAAATTCCCGAACTCGAAAGCGTCGCTGCCGGCCATGGCAGCCGCTGCATCCGCTGGCAGGAGATCGCCCGATGATGTCTCAGCCGCTTCTTTCGGTCCGTGGCCTCGCCAAACATTACCAGACGCGCGGCGCGACCTTGAAGATCCTCGAAGACATCTCCTTCGACGTCGCCAAGGGCGAGGTTGTCGGGCTCGTCGGCGAGTCCGGCAGCGGCAAGACCACCATTGGGCGCTCGGTGCTCCGGCTGATCGAGCCGACGGCGGGCGAGGTCAGCTTCGACGGCACCGACATCACAAAACTGTCCAATGGCGAGATGCGGCGCCGGCGGCCGCGCATGCAGTACATCTTCCAGGATCCTTATGCCTCCTTGTCGCCGCGCATGACCATCGGCGAGATCCTGACCGAGGGCCTGAAAATCCAGGGCATCGGCACCAAGGCGGAGCGGCTGGAGCGGGCGAAGACGGCGCTCGAACAGGTCGAACTGCCGGCAGACGCCATCAACCGCTACGCCCACGAATTCTCCGGCGGCCAGCGCCAGCGCATCGGCATCGCCCGGGCGCTGACGCTGGCGCCCGAATTCATCGTCGCCGACGAACCGGTCTCGGCGCTCGACGTGTCGATCCAGGCGCAGGTGATCAACCTGCTGCGCGACCTGCAGCAGCGGCTCGGCCTGACAATGCTGTTCATCTCGCACGACCTCGCCGTGGTCGAATATATCTGCGACCGCGTCATCGTGCTCTATCTCGGCCGCATCATGGAGATCGCCGCAAGCGAGGATCTTTATGCCAGGCCCGAGCACCCCTACACCCGGGCGCTGATGTCGGCGATCCCGTCGCCGGACCCGGAGGCGAAGAGAGAGCGTGAGATTCTCAAGGGCGACATTCCGAGCCCGGCCAATCCGCCCAGCGGCTGCGTCTTCCGCACCCGCTGCCCCAGCGCGCTCGACGCCTGTGCAACAGCAGCACCGCAGCTGCGCGAGGTCAGGCCGGGCCATTTCAAGGCCTGCATCCGCGATGATCTCTAGCGCAGGAAAACTGCGCAGCGCTTTTCCCTAGGAGCTGCGCAAAGACAAAAGCGCAATTCCAGGAAAACTGCGGTGGCTTTGCCAAGGAAGTGCGCAAAAACAAAGAGTTAGACCGTCGTGTGAAACCTTTTCCATCAGCTGTCCAGCCGCTGCCTTGAGCCGCCGTCCTGGGCCGGTATCCCAGGTCGCGCCGTTCAGGCGGTCGTTTTTAGTGTGAGGTCCCCGATGAATTTGTCCTTCTTGGGTGTCGGCCACTGGCATGCGACGATGCATGGCGAAGCGGCGATCGCCGCAGGCGCCGGCATTGCCTGGGCATGGGACCCCGCGCCCGCGGCGGCCGCCGGTTTCGCCGAAAAGTTCGGCTGTCCTGTCGCGCCGAGCCTGCAGGTCGCGCTGGAAGGTGCCGATCTGGCCGTCGTCATGGGCCGGCCGTTCGAAATCGTCGAGCGCGGTCTCGAGGTCATCGAGGCCGGTGTGCCGCTGCTGCTCGAAAAACCGCTCGGCATTTCGGCTGAAGCCGCCGACGCGCTGATCACGGCGGCACAGCGCAAGGGCGTCTTCGCCGCCATGGCCTTGCCGCACGGCATGGCGATGCTGGCGGCCCTTGGCGATCTCGATGCCGCAGGGCGGCGCGGGCCGATCTCGCATTCGCATTTCCGCCTGATCAACGGGCCGCCGCAACGTTATGTCGACGACGGCGTCGCCTGGGTGCTGGATCCCGGGATCGGCGGCGGCGGCGCGCTCAGAAATCTCGGCATCCACGGCATCAATGCCTTCCTGATGCTGGCGGCCGGGCAGGAGGTCGAGATAGCAAGCGCCTCGTTCGGCCGACCGCTTCACGGAACCAAGGTCGAAGACTACGCGGCAATCGTGCTGCGCGCCGCCGACGGCATGCTCGGGCTGATCGAAGCCGGTTACACCTTTGCCTCGATGAAACGCGGCCTCTTCGAATGGCGTGTCTCCGCTGCGAATGCCACGCTGAGCGACCTCGGCGACCGGCTGGCGCTGTCGACCCTCGATGACGAGAAACAGACCGACCTGCCGGCGACGCCTATCGCCCGCCGTTATCACGACGTCATGGCTGACACCCTGCAGCGCCTGGCCGCCGGCCGGCCGCCGGCGGTGTCGCTCGCCGACGCCAGGCGCGCCATGGCCATCATCGACCGCTGCTACGCACTGGAACGGGCGTGAGCATTGGGGGCATGTCCATGGCAGACATGACCGTGGGGGCATGACAATGGGGGCAGACATGACAACGGCAGGCGTGACCGTCGCAGGCACGGGCAGGGGAGCACGACCATGACGAGCAGGATCGGGGCAGGCATGACACCGGGGGGCATGACCATGCTCGGGATCGGCATCATCGGCGCCGGCCATTTTGGCGCGGCCCATGCGCGTGCCTTGCGTGACGTCGAGGGCGCGCGCCTCGTTGCCTCCTGCCGCAACGATGTCGACGGGCTCGCGGCCTTCACCGGGGAATTCGGCGGCAAGGGCCATCTCGACTATCGCGAGCTGCTCGCCGATCCTGACGTCGACGCCGTGGTGGTGGCGCTGCCGCACCATCTTCACACCGAGGTCGCCATTGCCTGCGCTCAGGCCGGCAAACACATCATGGTCGAAAAGCCGATGGCGCCGACCGTCGCCGAGTGCCGGCGCATCATGGCTGCGGCAAAAGCCGCCGGTGTTGTGCTGATGCCCGGCCACACCATGCGTTTCACCTTGCCGTACCTCGCTGCCCGGCGCCTGATCGACGAGCGTGGACTGGGGGCCATGCGTTACGGCTCGAGCCGCATGGTCAAGCTCTGGATGGAAGGCAACCGCCGCGACTGGCACCTCGACCCAGTGACCGGCGGCGGCATGCTGTTCACCGCTGGCATTCATGCGCTCGATAGGCTGCTGGCATTTGCCGGCCGCCGCGCCACCCATGTCAGCGCCATCACCACAACGACCTTCCACCAGCAGAAGGCCGACGACGTAGCCCTTCTGCTGCTGCGCTTCGGCGACGAGGCCGTCGGCCAGGTCGCCAGCATCGGTTATGCCGACGGCGCCTTCATCTCGGGCGACGAACTGGCCTTCGATCGCGGTGTGCTCACTGTCGATTTCTTCAACGGCGTGACCCTCGGCCGCGACCAGACATGGCAGAAGGTCGAAAACTCGATCGAAGCGGATGTCGCCGGCCGCGGCCTCGTCCGCCAATGGCAGGCCTTTATCAAGGCCATAAGCGACGGCACCACGCCGCCCGTGACAGCCGAAGACGGCCTGCACGTCGTCGCCTGCATAGAGGCCGCCTTCAAGGCCTCGCGCGAACGCCGGGAAGTGGCGGTGGAGTAGGGGGCGTCGAAGCAATCCGGCGATCCCCTCATGTTCGCGCTGCCATCCGGTCGTCGTGCCGCTGG
Organism: Aminobacter sp. NyZ550; assembly: GCF_025628925.2. Taxonomy (NCBI): domain Bacteria; kingdom Pseudomonadati; phylum Pseudomonadota; class Alphaproteobacteria; order Hyphomicrobiales; family Phyllobacteriaceae; genus Aminobacter; species Aminobacter sp. NyZ550. The sequence continues at coordinate 4,370,416 of NZ_CP114190.1, read as the reverse complement.
GGCGGTCAGGCGTAGCGATCGTGGCGGCGCACCCAGTCCATTCCCTCGGCCTCGTTGCGCCCCTTCGGCGCGAGATCGAGCATGTTGTAGGTGCCCATCATCACCTCGACGCCGCGCCCGTAGGTGGAGTAGGTGCGGAAGATCTCGCCCGCCTCGTCCTTGTAGAAGGCGCTGACGCCGGGCCATTCCTCGCCGGTTTCCCGCCATTCGCCGAAATTGTAGTCTATATGTCCGCTGGCGACCTCCTCGGCCGTGAAGCTGACGCGGAAGTCGAAGTTGAAGTCGTTGCCGAGGGATGACACCCATTTGAACTGCCAGCCCATGCGTTTGCGGTAGCGCTCGATCTCGGCAAGCGGCGCGCGCGAGACGGCGAGCATGGTGACGTCGTGATGCGCCAGATGCCTGTTCATGCCATCGGTGTGATCGGCCATGTAGGAGCAGCTCGGGCAGCCTTCCTTCCACCCCGGCGCGAACATGAAATGCTGCACCAGAAGCTGCGACCGACCGTCGAAGAGATCGGCCAACCTGCGCGGACCCTCCGGCGTGTCGAACACATAGTCCTTGTCGATGCGCACCCAGGGCAAAGAGAGCCGCTCGCGGGCGACCTTGTCGCGATGACGCGTCAGCTCCTTCTCCGCTTTCAAGAGGTCTCGGCGGGCAGTCAGCCAGTCATCGTGCGAAACAACAGCGTGTTGCACAGAGTGTTGCATTGTCAGTCTCCTTCGGTTTGGGTGACGGGTGTAGTGGGGTGCTGCGAACGGGAGGAAAGGAGCTTCATCCACGGCGACAGGTGAAACAGGCTCATCAGCACGTACATGAGGGCCATGTCGTTGATCGGCGCGAAGGCCGAGGCTGCCGAGCACATCGTCATGCCGGGCGAGCCGACGGCGGAAATCCAGGCCATCAGCGCGCAGGTCGGCGCGACGGCGAGACCAAGCCAACCGGCAGCGTCGATCGTTGCCCTCGGCGACGAAGCGGCCTTTTCTGGTGCTGCGCGCATCGTCATGACAGGTCCTCTCATCCAATTCGCCGTTTCAGCGGTTGCGATACGAACAGGCTAGCGCGGGCACGGGGCAGGTGAGAGTTACAAAGGTGACGGGATTTTCATGGACCAGCTGATCACTGCCGCCGCACAGGCGCTCTCGGCCGGCGATCCTCTCGCTGCGCTGAAACGGGTCGCCTTGCGCGATGACCCGCCGGCGCTGGCGTTGCGCGGCATCGCCATGGCGCAACTCGGCGACCTCGCGCGCGCCAGGGAGCTTCTGCGCTGCGCGGCGCGTGGCTTCGGCCCAAAAGAACCTTTGGCCCGAGCGCGTTGTGCCTTGGCCGAAGCCGAAATCGCGCTTGTGTCGCGTGATCTCGGCCGATCCCTGCAAACGCTCGATGCGGCGCGCAGGGTGCTCGAAGCATCAGGTGACCGCAGGAACGCAGCCCATGCCTGTTATCTCCAGGCCCGGCACCTTCTCCTGATCGGCCGCCTGGATGACGCCGAAGCGGTGCTCGCTGCGTTCGACGCCGCTGCCCTGCCGCCCGCGTCGCTGGTCGGGCGCGAACTGGTGGTGGCGGGCATAGCCATCCGACGCATCGAGACCAGGCCGGCGAAGATCGCGCTGGAACGGGCAGGACGGGCGGCAAAAGACGCGCGCATTCCGGCGCTCGCGGCCGAGGTCGACCAGGCCGTGCGGGCATTCGTTGCACCGACGGCGCGCCTGGTCAGCCGCGGCGTCGGGCGGCTCCTCGATCTCGAAGAGGTCGAAAATTTATTGGCCTCCGATACGCTTGTCGTCGACGCTTGCCGCAACGTGGTGCGCAGAGGGACAAAGCTGGTTCCGCTCGCCAGCCGTCCCGTCTTGGTCGCCCTTTTGCGTGCGCTCGCCGAGGCTTGGCCGGACGATGTGGCGCGCGAAACACTGCTCAGACGCGCTTTTGGGGCACGGCATGCCGACGAGGCGCACCGTGCGCGGCTGCGCGTCGAAATCGCCCGGCTGCGCGAGGCGATCAGGCCGCTGGCGGCGCTGAGCTCGACCCGGGACGGCTTCGTTCTGCGGCCTCACGCAACAGCCGATGTTGCCGTGCTGGCGCCGCCCGTCGAAAGCGATCACGGCCAAGTGCTCGCTCTGCTCGGCGACGGCGAGGCCTGGTCGAGTTCGGCATTGGCGCTCGCCTTGAGCGTGAGCCCGCGCACGGTGCAGCGGGCGCTCGAACAGCTTGCCCATGACGGCAAGGTCGAGGCCTTCGGACGCGGGCGGGCCCGCCGCTGGATCGCGTCAAGCGTGCCCGGTTTCCCGACAAGCTTGTTGCTCCCCGCCACCGGCATTTCCGGTTAGTATGAGGGCATGAAACAGTCGACCGCCGAAATCATCCGGGACTATGGTCCCTTTGCCGATGTGGACGACGTCGCCGGGGTCAGCTTCGACGGCAATCAGGTCTGGTTCGCAAGCGGCGACAGGCTGAATGCCCTCGATCCCGAAAGCGGAGAGATCCTGCGATCGCTTGACGTCGCAGCCCATGCCGGAACCGCATTCGACGGCGAGCACCTGTATCAGATCGGCGATGCCTTAATCCGCAAGATCGATCCCAGGACCGGCGCGGTGATCGCCACGATCCCGGCGCCCGGGGATGGCGGCGACTCGGGCCTGGCCTGGGCGGAGGGCTCGCTCTGGGTCGGGCAGCATCGTGGCCGCAAGATCCATCAGCTCGACCCCGTAACCGGAAAAGTGCTGCGCACCATCGAATCCGATCGCTTCGTCACCGGCGTCACCTGGGTCGATGGCGAGCTCTGGCATGGCTCCTGGCAAGACAGCGGCAGCGATCTCCGCCGCATCGACCCCGAAACGGGCGACGTGCTCGAGCAACTCGACATGCCGGCCGGCATAGGCGTTTCCGGGCTTGAATCCGATGGCGGCGACCGCTTTTTCTGCGGCGGCGGCAACAGTGGAAAAGTCAGAGCCGTTCGCCGGCCCAGGTAGTCTTGAGTGAGCGGGGGCCAAAGCCCGGAGAATGGCCAGAAGCTGACGGACAGAAAATCACCCGCGAAAGACACGCAAGCTATCGCGGGCGACGAAGTGGCCGTCGGCGCCGCGTCGGACAACGTCAAATGTCGTTTCGGTGCGCTAGGAGCAGCGCGTCCGGCAGGCATCTCCAAACCCAAAGCGCCACTGCTGGCCGTGGGTCTCTCAGCGGACTGAATGGAGCATCGCTGCAGTGACATGAAGGAAATTCTGGTCATCCTTTACGCCGAATTAATCATGCATTGGATGGAAAGCGAGTCGACTACGGCGAATTTCTGCAGTCCTGGTGCACCGCTTTTGCCGCTGACTTAGTCCGCTACATTATGCATCTCTGTTCTTGATTTGTTTCTTTGATTCCGCTAGGTATGGATGATGAGCGATTTGGAATTGCGCCAATTTCATTCATTCCTCGAAGGATTGATCGACGAGGCCTTTCAGGGCGGTCGCTTCTCTGTCGACAAGATTGTGAACAAGGTAGTTGCTGAACATCCTGAGCGGCTTCAGAGCATCCGAACGCATCTTGATGTACTGGGCCTTCGAGCCCTTATTCGAAACAACTGCAGAGCGAAGAACAAGACGGGCGATCCGGAGCCGGACATGTTCGGTCATTACGGCCTCGGCAAGCGCGTCGCGGTTCCTTACATCGATGAACTAGGCAAGAACCGCTGGGATAGGAAGCCGCGCGGTGAACTGTCGTTCGATGACCTCGACCGGATACGCGCCAAGCGAGGTGGCCGACCAGCGAAGGTGTCGAAGGACCAGAAGGAACTCGACGAAATTGCTGTGCGGACTGAGCCATATCGTGGAATGACGAACAGGGTGGCCGACGCGCTTGCGATGGCGCAGCGTGACGGCAGGTGAGGGCGAGCAACGCTGTCCTCCAGCCCAAGGTCCTTCCCCTTGTCCTCCAGGCGCAACCGTTGATGCAACCCTTAGCGGCGCCCGCAAGACTCGTTCGTTATGACTGATGGAGAATCGTTCTAGAGTCCGAGTAATGCCATAGGCCGACAGCGCGGTCGATCCGGCACCGGTGGCTGTTCATGAATGGTGAAGGTGCCCGCGTGTACCTTCGCCAGAGAATCGTTTCTTGAAACCGGGAAATCGGGTGTACCCAAGTCCCGCGTTGTCGGAGTAGCGGTGGACGACGAAGACACGGTCGTAAAAAGTTAACATGAAACTCTAGTCATGGCTGCGGGTTTGCCTATGATCATCAAGGAAGCTTCACAGGGGACTATCGAGCAGATGCCACGCAACGAGCAGGCGCGGAAACGGGACGAGCGTGTCATAGACACGGGTCCGGCGCGCGCAGCACTGCAGGCGCTGTCCGCCGAAGCGCGCTCCCAGCAGCACATCGGTCTCGCCGACCGTCTCGAAAAGGCCGCTGCCGGCGTCCGCGCACCGCAGTCCAACACGCGGACGCGGACCGTTACGCTTCCGTCGGGCGTGGAAGGTTCGCTCGTCCAGATGGTTCCCCACCGAAAGCTAACGGATCTCGTGCTCCCACCGCATGCGACCGCCGAAATCCAAGAATTCATCGACGAATACGCGGAAATCGCTCTGCTTCGGTCCCACGGCCTCGAGCCTCGACACAAGGTTCTCCTCGTCGGCCCACCGGGCACTGGCAAGACGAGCCTCGCCGAGGTGCTCGCTGCTGAACTAAATCTGCCGTTCCTGGTCGTGCGCTACGATGGCCTGATTGCGAGCTACCTTGGCGAGACCGCCAGCCGATTGCGGAAGCTGACCGATTTCGTCTCCCAGCGCCCATGCGTCGTCTTCTTCGACGAGTTCGACACAGTCGGCAAGGAGCGCGGCGACGCCCAGGAGACGGGCGAGATCAAGCGCGTGGTAAGCTCGCTTCTGCTGCAGATGGATTCCATACCGAGCCACTGCGTCATCGTGTGTGCGACGAACCATCCAGAACTTCTCGACAGGGCCGTCTGGCGACGTTTCGAACTCCGTCTCGAGGTGCCGCTGCCAGGCCGAGATGAGATCGGCCGCTGGTTCCGCAGGCTCGTCAAGGATTTCGGGGGCAAGTGCAACGTAAGCGAGAGTTTATTCGTCGAATCGTTGCTCGGAATGAACTTTTCAGATATCGAATCCTTCACTTTGGACATCCGCCGCAAGCTGGTTCTGTCCCGAGGAAGGGTTTCGCCGGATCAGGCCATCCAGACGGCTTTAGCGAAGCTCGAGCAGACTAATTCGCATTTGGGGGATGCGGAAAATAGCCAACCGTCCTATCGTTCGAATCCGGCGCATCCAGCGCGTGCAAAAAAGAATCAAAAGCGGAAGAAGGATGATTCCGCCGAGGGCACTCTCATCTGAGAACCAGGCCAGGCGTCTCGGTCCAAGCATGGACCTGCTTCGCCAGTCATTCGCCGCCGGTGTCGCCAACGATCCGATTTACGCCTCACCCGACAGAGCCCTCGTCTTCGAGGTTATCGGTCGCATCGAGAAGTTCGTGGAAGCCGTGGAACAGATCGGCTTCGAGTGGCTCACTGAAGATTACGCGAACACAGAGCTGGAACGTGTAGAGCCGGACCAAGGCGACGAAGAAGCCGCCACCTCGCTGATGTATCTGACGATGCCGACCGTGCAGGGCGTGGATCGCCTTCTCGCGATGTGGAAAAGGTACACCGCCAAGCGTCCTGCGGGCGAAGGCGAGGGGGATTGGTGGAAGGTCTTCGGTTACCTGAATGCCATCCGCCCGTGGAATGCTTCCGATCGCATCGATCCCGCGACGCAGGCATTCATCGGACGGCAGCTCGCGCGCAATCCAGATCAGCCCGTCCGGCTTGAGGTGGATCTGTGGTTCCGTGGTGATCCGCTTCTTCGTGCCAGAGGTCGTGAAGGACTGCAGGTAGTCCTCGACGAGGTGGGTGGTCGCATCGTGGACTTCGTCACCATCGATCCCATTCGATACCAGGTCGCGCTCGTCGAGGTGCCATCCCAGGAGGCGGAGGAGGTCGAATCCAGATCCGGGGTTGTCGCGAACGCAGACCAGATCATGTCGATCCGGCCCCAATCCTTCTTCCATGCGGCACCGACCGAGGATGACGGCGGCACGCTGCCGGATGTTGAAGGGTTCGAGGAGAAGGATTCCCGTCCCGCAGTTGCCGCAATCCTTGATGGCTATCCCATGGAAAACCATCAGCTTCTCGCCGGGCGGGTGGAGGTCGAGGAAGTCGATATCGCGGCTGCAACGGTTCCAGTTGACCGACGCTACCATGGCACTGCGATCGCCTCGCTCATCCTGCACGGTGATCTCGCAGCGGGCGAGCCGCCGCTTTCCAGGAAGCTCAAGTCGGTTCCGATCCTCGCAGCCCCGCAAGGACTCGGGGACGAGAGACTCGATTCCGACTATCTCCCCATCGGGCTGATCTATCGCGCGGTCAAATCCTTGAAGGTCGGCCTGAACGGCGCAGGACCGACCGGACCAGGTGTCATCCTCATCAACCATTCCATTTGCGATGCGGAAGGCGGTTTCGTCAGGAGGCCAAGTGTCTGGGCGCGTCTCCTGGACTGGATGAGCGTGGAATATCGTGTCCTGTTCGTGGTGAGCGCGGGAAACATCACTCGTGAATTCCCGACGAGCTTCCCTGACGAGGCAGCCTACGTCGCCGCCACCCCGATCGGCAGGCAGGCGGCAACGATGCTCGCCGTTGAGGCCACCAAGGGCATCCGCAGTCTTTTGAGTCCGGCCGAAGCGATGAACGCGATCACTGTCGGCGCTCTACATTCCGATGCCGCAGGGCGATGCCCTGCGGGCGTCGAGGATCCATTCCCCCAATCTGCTGTGACGAACTTGGGCAGCGCCATAGGGCCAGGCATCAACCGGGCCTTGAAGCCCGACGTGGTCGAGGCCGGAGGGAGGCAGGTTGCACGAACCGCGGACACACCATCCGGACACATGGCCTGGGCGAGCAATGCGGCGCCGCTGGGCCAGAAGGCGGCAGCACCCGATCCTATCGCAGGGAGTTCGTCGAGGACGGTAAGGTCCACGGGAACCAGCAACGCGGCTGCGCTGATCACCCGCGCCGGGATCAGGATTGTCGATGCCATCGAAGAGGCTCTGGAGGCGGAGGGCGTTCCTCTGTCCTCGTTCGACCGGGCTGCGATCGCGACCAGGGCGCTGCTCGTACACGGCTCCGCATGGCGGGATCATGGCGACATCTTGGATCAGGTCTACCCTCCCCAAGGACCAAGGCAGTGGCGACCGCGCCGCGCCAGTATCACAAGATTCCTTGGTTTCGGGAAACCGGATTTTCAACGGGTTATCGCTGGCGACAGCAATCGCATTACCCTGCTTGCAGATGATGTGATCAGGAACGAGCAACTCCACGAGTTCCGGATCCCGATGCCGCGAAGTATGACCAGGAGCCGCGAACTGCGACGGATCGTCATGACGCTGGCATGGTCGCCACCATTCCATCCGACCTCGATCGCTTATCGTGGAGCTACGCTCGACATCGTCGACCAGAACGGAAAGCGGAAGTTCTGGCGCGGCGTACAGAACGTCGCACAGCCCCACCCGGACGACATGCGACGAGGAACGATCACACATTTCGTCCTGGAGGGCGATAACAGAACTGTATTCACGGACGCGCAGGGACTGTTCGTAGGAGTGCAGGCGAGGGCGCTCAATCCAAGCTTCCGAGACACTTCGATCCCGTACGCGCTCGCGATCACGCTGGAGATCGCGGCGACCGTCGAAGAAGACATCTACGAAACAGTTGCTGCGGCCATCAGGCCACGCGCCCGCGTCTGACGGAGAGGAACCCATGGCCATCGACAAGAGCACGATGCTCGGAGCCGCGCATCCGAAGGCTATCGCCGAGTACCTCGAGCGTATCGGCGACAATGAAACCGCGGCCGAATTCCACAAGCTGGGCGGAGGCGGACAGAGCTTCGCTCTTCCGTTCTGGAAATACGTTTGGGGCAATACGGGCGCGAAGGTCGGCTTCATCCCGGAGGGAAGCGGTGCAGGCGACTGCGAGATCATCGACGCGATAGGTATGGACCCAGACCATACGCTCAAGGAAGCATCCCTCAAGGTCAGCCTGGATGTATTCTACGTCCATGACTACCCGGGCATGGGAAAGCATCGAATCCTCTGCGAATTCAGCGGAAAGAACCAGACGGACAAGGAATCTGAACTGATGCGTTTCGCGGTGGATCTTGCCGCAAACGATGAGAGCCCGGCCGCTCACATCGGTAAGCCCATATTCGTCGACGTTAACGTAGGAAGGGACGGCCTTTCGTTCGAAGGAAGAACAGTTAACGTGAAGAGCGAAGACGACGACCTTATGCTGGAGGCCCTCGGGAACGCTACCTTCAAGGATGGCCTGTCACTGCTGACAACGGTCCAGCCCGTGCTCAAGCCATTCGTCAAGCTTGCCGAAGGCCTCGTTACGTCCGTCGCCAAGAGGAGCGCGAACCACGAGGTCTTCAAGTTTGCCCTCGGGCTGGATTTTTCAAAAAGCATGACTTCGGCCAAGCTGGGGCTTGGATCATACGTTGTCGTGCAGACTGACGAACAAGAATGGGACTGGTCGAACTTCGTATGGAATACTGGATCGGGATTGGTCCAGCCTAAGACGGACAGAACCAAACGCCTGCAGTTGAATTACATGGTGTTTGGTGTGGGCAGGTCGGGGGTCTGACGCCCGTTCGTCAGGATGCGCGCTGACGCGAGACATTTCCGCATGGTTTAGCGCCCTATCTGACCGCGGACCACAACATGCCGGATACCATTGTCAGAGGCGTATTTTTCGGCCCGTTTGATGGCTTCGTTCATTAACCAATCCAGCGGTCCACTACCGCCGTGGTCCCCCTTCACGCTATCGAAGAAGTAACCCCTTTCTCCACCCGTGCGTTCGCGGTGGATGACAACGGTAACATGGCGTTCCTCCGGCACAGCTTGCCCCGGTCCCAGATAAGTAATTCCAACCAAATGCGACCTCGCCTCAAAGATTCGATCGTAGTTTAGCACAAACAGGCGAAGGCCTGATCCTCTATGATAAAAGAATAGGGATTCGAGGTCGAAGCCAAATGGGACAGCAGAAATACAAACGCAACCATTGGGTCCCGCAAGCCTATTTGCGGGCTTTTGCGGCTGATTCCAATCGGGCAAAAATATGGACGTTCGGAAAAACTGATGGTGATCCGATGCTGAAACCGATCTCCAAGGTTGCCGTAAAGTTCTACCTATATGCGCCGGGAGAGAATGGCCAACGAGACTACAGTACCGAACAAAAGCTGGGCGACCTAGAGCAGCTATTCGGCAACCCGTTTTGGTCGAAAGTTAGTACCGGCTTCATCGATCTGAACAAGCCCACAATCCGCAAGGGGGTCGCTCTTTTGACAGCGGTAATGCACCTCCGGAATCCAAAGATGCTCGAACGTACGACCGACATATATGAAAGGTTCCGAGAACTCTTCATGACGGAGGACGAACCGCCGGATATCGTTGAGATCGCGGGACGAAGGCTCGAGGTCGATAAGGAGTCTTGGCCTGCGTACCGAGATGCGGCACCAGATGACATAAAGCGAATGTGGCTCGGTTCGTTGAACCAGGCCGCTTGGATGGCCGAATTGCTACTGAAAATGAGGTGGGCAATCATCGCGTCCGACACTCCAGTATTCATCACGTCGGACAACCCAGTCACGATCATTCATCCAAGTCTGCAGTTTCGGGGACTGAAGGACCCAGAGACCAGTGTTCTGTTTCCACTCAGTCCGACGCGCATGTTGTACTTGGACAACCGGCGTTCAGAGCCGGACTCTCAATATTATGCCGTGCGCGGGCAGGGTGAAGCACAAAACCTTTTGGTTTGGCGCAATGCCATTGAGCACATGCTCTCTCATCGTCATCCCGACGAGGTATGCGCGGAAATGATCTCAGGAACACACGTCGCATAGCAATCGTGGTCAAGGGCATGACAGCTGACAAAGACGAAATGGTGGCTGACGCAAAGGCCATGGTAGCGGCCAGTGTCTAGACCCGGCAGTCACAAAGCGCAGCACTATGTCCCCCAAAGCTACATCTCTGCTTGGTGCGATCCAGACACGCCCGCTGGAATGGAGCCCTATGTGTGGACGTTTGATCGCTCTGGAGGCCCAGGCAAAAAGCGCGCACCCCGCAACCTCTTTACTGAGACAGATATCTACACGGTGTCGATGCCGGATGGCTCCCGAGACCTGAGGATCGAACATGAATTATCGAAACTGGAGAAGGGTCTGAAAACTCTCGTCACGGACTTCGTCGCCCGACACCGCCAGTTGCCGCACCCCCGGCAATCAAGGTTGATCGCGTTCATCGCGGCGATGCACGCACGTACGCCCCAAGTTCGAGAGATCCAACGAACGCTTTGGCAGAACACCTTGGATGTTGCCGAGTGGCAAGAAGGCGATTTTGCGATATCGAGCGCTTCAAAGAAGCAGCGAGCGGCCGGAGTCTCGCCTCTACCTTCAAGTCCTCAGGTGACGCTGGATAACCTTCGAAGAGCGGTAGAGTCCCCCATGCAGTTCTTGCTGCCGGGGGCTATAGCCGACGGGCTGCCCATGTTAAGCCAGATGACGATGACCATCTTGTGCACCGATGAGCCCAGCTTCATCACCTCAGACAGTCCGGTGACGTGGTTCGACCCGACAGTGGCCAGGGACAAGTTTCTGACTCACAAGAGTTCGCTATCGGACCCGGGCATCGAGGTCACGATGCCGCTTTCGCCGCGACACTCGATCATATTGCATCATCCGATGACGCCCTTCGTGAAGCGGGTGAGCTATCGAAGAGCACGTGCATCGACTGTGGCGGTGCTTAACAGACGCACCACCTATTATGCTGACAAGGCCCTCGTGTCCTGGCGAGACGGGTTTGATCCGACGTGGCAAATGTTGCCACCGAACGGTCGAGATAGCCCTCCGGACCGCACGGGCGTGTAGCCTGCTGTTGCAATTACTGGCACATCGATACGACAGATTTCATGTCGGCTTTCGGGAAGCACTCCAAGCGGCCTGAATGGCCCAAATGAGCCGCCAAGCCGTCCGTCCCTGCAGCATCTCCTGCGCGTTCGTCAGGCAGCCAGATCACCTGCCGCCGGCATCGGGCGGTTGAACCGGTGCGCCTGGGAATATCTTCTGGAGCTTGCAGAAGATGATCTTGTCATCCTCCTTGATGCCGTTTGTCAGCATCACGAGATCGTCATCGGTAGGCCCAGAGGGCGCGCTGTTCGACGAGATTGTCCTTGCCGACGACTATTTGCCGAACTGGCTGGAGCCCAGCGCCGTTGCAATCACCCGGCCAAACCTGCGACCCGCCCGAATCCGCTCAAAAACTCACCGCAAATCCGACCGTTCCCTTGACGCCATAGCTGCCGGCGAAGCTGGTGGAGGCGAGGGCTTCGCCGTGCAGGGCGCCGCCGGCCCAGCGATAGGTTGCGCCCAAGCCGAGTTCGGCACCGAAACGCTGCGCGGAAAAAGACGTGTCGAGGCCTGAGACCATCACGCTTGTGCCGTCGCCGAACTGGTAGGTCAGGTTGGCGATGCCGTGGAGCTGCATTCCCGCCGCTTCATGGTTGGCGGCGATGCCGATGCGGCCCTTGAGGCTGTCGCCGTCCTTGAGCGAGACGACGGCGCCGAAGCGGTCGGTGAAGCTGTCGAAGTCGACCGACGACCAGGCAAGCTGCGCCTGCGGCGTCAGCGACCAGCCGTCGCCGAGCGCGATGTTCCGGCCGGCCTCCAGGCTGAGCGATTGGCCGCTGCCGTGGATGTCGTCGCCGACCCTGCCGATGCCCGTGGCATCCAGGTCGCTGCGCAACAGGGCCATCTGCACCTGTCCGTCGACATAAAAGCCGTTCTCGCCAAACCAGCTCAGCGTAGCCCCGAGGCCGTAGCTGGTGGTGGCGCTGGATCCGTCGCCGATGCCGGAGAAGATGTCGGCGCCGGCGCGGCCATATTGCACGGTCAGCCCGCCGACCCACATGCCCTGGGCGTTGGCCGCCAGCTGGCCGTCGAGGCCGGCCTGCAACAGCACGCCGTTGGTGTCGAAGCCGGCGTCGCCGCTGGTCGAACTGGCTGACGCGACGCGGCCATGCGCGCCCTCGATGCGGGCCCAGATGGGACTTGGAGCGGCGCCGCCCGAAGTCGTGCCGCCGATCGGCGCAGCACCGTCCAGCGCCGCGTCGTAGCGGGCGCCGACGCGCTGCTTGAGGGTGGGCAGCTCGACCATGCCGAGCAGCAGCTGCGGGTAGGTCTCGTAAACAGGCAAGGTCGGCGCCAGGCCGGACGAGCGCAGATACCAGTCGCCATCGGCGGGGTCGGCAATGCCGTTGTGGTAAAGGCCATAACGATAGGCGCCGGCGATGGCCGGCCCGGCGAGCGCGAAGGCAGCCGCATCGGAGATGCCATCGACCCGGATGACGCGGATGCCGTCGGCGGTGGTCAGGCCACCTGTGCCGCCGACATTGATGACGCTGACCAGCGTGGTGCCGCTGCCGCCGATGCTGTTGCCGCCGATGACGAGCAGGTCCGTCGGCGCGGTGTCGGTGCCGAGTTCGGTGGCGATCTCGAGCGTGCCGCCGTGACCGGCATAGTCGCCGGCAACCGTCAGCGTCGTGCCAGGTGTGCCGCCGAACGTCACCCGCCCGGCATTGTCCAGCGATCCGACAGACTGGTCGAAACCGTCGAGCGCAAGCGTTGAGCCGCCGAGGACCATATGCGCCGAGCCGGCACTGAAGACATTGGCAGCCCCTGCGGCCAGCACGCCTGACGCCACCGTCGTGCCGCCGGCATAGCTGTTGGCGCCGTTCAGCGTCAGCCTACCCAAGCCATCCTTGGTCATGCCGCCCGCGCCGGTCATTGCGGGGGCGATGCCGATATCGTGGCCATTGGTGTCGACGATGCCGCCGGCAGTGCCAAGGCTGATCTGTTGAGCACCGTAGTTGCGGAAGAAGGTCGCGTTATCGGCGATGGCGCGGATGATGCCGCCATCCAGCGTGACATGTGCCGTGCCCAGGCCGCCCCGGAAGCCGCTGGTTTCCACGACCCCGCGGGCACCTGGGGTGCCCAGCACGTCAAGCGTGCCGCTTGCCGCCGCATCCGACATGCCGAGATAGACGCCGCCCTGCGCAAAAACCCGGGCGCCGTCTGCGATGGTCATGGCGCCGACGCCGTAATTGCCCAGGGTGAGATTGGAGCCGGTCATCTCCCAGCTCGACCCCGCACCCGTCACGGTGACGGAGCCGTCGCCACCGGCATTGGCGCCGACATAACCCTGGTTGCTGCTCACCCGGGCGCCGTCCTCGATCCGCAGGACGCCCTGGGCGCCCAGGCCGACCGTCAGCTGGCCGGTCATGGTCCAGGACCCGGCCGATGTCAGCAGCGCCTCGCCATATCCGGCGACGCCGACGATCGCGTCGTGGCTCGAGACGGTGGCGCCGTCCGAGATGGCAATTTCGCCCTGGCCGTAAGTGCCGATGTTGATGCGGCCGTCGGTCACGACCCGGCCGCCATGGGCGACGTTCAATGTGCCGCTGCCCTCATAGCCGACATTGAGGTCGTTCTGCTGGGTCCAGGTCGAGGCGTTGCCCTGGCCATCGTCGCCCGACACGGTGACGACACCGACGCTGCCGGGGCTTGCGCCGACATAGCCCGAGGCGCTGCTGACGCGCCCGCCGGCGAGAACATCGAGCGTGCCATCGCCGGACTGGCCGATGACGACGTCACCGAGATTGTTCCACCATGAGCCGTGGCCGGACACCGTAACCGAACCGGTGCTGCCGGCCGCATCTCCGACAAAGCCGCCGCTGTCGGTCACCACCCCGCCATCGAGAATGTCGAGGGTGCCGCTGCCCTGACCGCCGACAGTGAGAAAATCCGTGTTGGTCCAGGTCGAGGCGTTGCCCGCGCCATCGTGCCCGCTGACGACAACCGTGCCGTTGCCGCCGATATCGCTGCCAAGCGTGCCCTGCCTGTTGGTCAGCGTGCCGCCATCCTGGATGGTCAAGGCGCCGATGCCGGTGCGGCCGATCTGCAGATCGTCGCCGCTGGTGATACCGGTCGGATCGGAAGGATCGGTGTCGCCACTGAGGACGACCTGCTGCGCCGCCACCGGCGCGCTCGCCAGCATCAAGGCCAAAGGCGCGGCTGCCATAAGCAGGCAATGGCGGGACAGTTGGAAAGCCCCAAACGGGCGGCGATGCGTCAACATGGAAAACCGAAATGATTCAAATACTAAGCGAGGTTGGGAGGATCATGGTTAAAACTTCGATAATCTGCGCCGGCCGGCACGATCATAAAGTCGTGGGGCAGAGGGGCTGTGACGAGAGGTCGGGTTCGCGGGGATGGCGCCGGACGCAGAAGGCGGACATAATCAGGACATGCCCGAGCCGTTGCCTGGCGAACAGAGGGCAGGGCTCTGGATGGTCGGAGACGCGCCATGGATATCAGGTCGCTGTTGACGGAACTGAGCGACGCTTTCAACGCCCATGATCTCGATCGCATCCTCGCGCTGTTTGCCGACGATTGCGTTCTGGAGATGCCGAGGGGCAATGCGCCGTGGGGCGCACGCTTCGAAGGCAAACCGAAGGTGCGGGAGGCACTGGCATCGCGCTTTCAAGGTCTGCCTGACGTCCACTACGGCAATCCGGAGCATTTCGTCGATGCGGCGGCTGAAACCGGCATCTCGAAATGGACGCTGACGGGCACGACCCCGGATGGCGTTCGAAAGGAAGTCCGTGGCTGCGACTTCTACACGTTTCGCAACGGCGAGGTGATCCGCAAGGACTCCTACTGGAAGATCGTGGAGTGAAGCCTTGGCCAAGGCCGGCGTCGTGCTGCGCTCCACCCGCAACAGGCGGGTCGACGCGATCTTCCGAGTGCCTCGACGACCACGCGCCTGCCGATAGCCAACGATGCGGGCTGCCGCGGACACGCCCGGTCGGTGGACGGCTGCTCCGCCCGCCGCCGTCGCCGCGATCCGCAAACGCTGGCGCGTGCGACCTTGCGCGCTGAACTGCCTCGCTGCGCCGGAACAAGCTGCTGATTTGTTAGCCTGCCTAAACAGACGAGCTTTCGTTCTAAATTGAGCTAAACAGGCAAGCGCGCTAATCAGGACGGGTCGGAACGCGGTCAGTCCTGCGCCGGCCTGGAGGGAGGAGCCTCCCAGCATATTCTGGAATTTCAACCGTCCGGCGCAGCCGCCGGATCGTTGCGCGTTTCCGTCCTGTTGCACCTGGCGGCCGACTGCCTGCGGCGACGGATGGATTTCGCGCGACCGCTCGCGAACAAAAGGGACCTTCCATCATGAATCTCGCCTCACTTCTCGCCGCCCGCACCGCCGCGGGCAAGCCGGTTCGGGTCGGACTGATCGGCGCCGGCAAGTTCGGCTCCATGGTGCTGGCGCAGGCCCAGCGCATTCCCGGCTACCACATGGTCGCGGTTGCCGACCTCAATGTCGGCAAGGCGCGGGACGCGCTCGAGCGTGTCGGCTGGCCGAAGGAGCGCTTTGCGGCGACCAGTGCCGCCGATGCGGTCAAGAACGGCACGACCTTCGTTACCGACGACGTCGCCAGGCTCCTGGCCTGCGGCGAGATCGAATGCGTCATCGAAGCGACCGGCCATCCGATTGCCGGCACGCGCCACGCGCTTGCCGCCATCGAGGCGAACAAGCATGTCGTCATGGTCAATGTCGAGGCCGACGTCATGGTCGGGCCGATCCTGGCCCAGAAGGCGGCGGCAAAGGGACTGGTCTACTCCATGGCCTATGGCGACCAGCCGGCGCTGATCTGCGAGCTGGTCGACTGGGCCCGCGCCACCGGCTTCGAGGTGACCGCAGCCGGCAAGGGCATGAATTTCGAGCCGCGCTACCGCTATTCGACCCCCGATACGGTCTGGGGCTTCTTCGGCTGGTCGGAGGAATATGTCGCCAAGGGCGACTTCAATCCGAAGATGTACAACTCCTTCACCGACGGCACCAAGGCGGCGATCGAAATGGCTGCGGTGGCCAACGGCACCGGCCTCGATTGCCCCGACAATGGCCTGGCCTTCCCGCCGGCCGGCCTGCACGACCTGGCAAAAGTGTTCCGGCCGGCGGCGGACGGCGGCCGCATGGACCGCAGCGGTCTCGTCGACATCGCCGCCAGCCAGGAGCCGGACGGCCGCGAGGTGTTCAACAACATCCGCTACGGCGTCTTCGTCACCTTCAAGGCGCACAATGAATATTCAAAAGCCTGCTTCAACCAGTATGGCCTGCTGACCGACCCGTCGGGCTGGTACGCCTCGATGTGGCGTCCGTTCCACATCATCGGCCTGGAGACGTCGATCAGCGTGCTGTCGGCCGTGCTGCGCGGCGAAGCCACCGGCTGCTCCAAGGAGTTCCGCGGCGATGCGGTGGCGACCGCCAAGAAGGACATGCAGCCGGGCGAGATGCTGGATGGCGAGGGCGGTTTTGCGGTCTGGGCCAATGCCATTCCAGCGACGCGCAGCCTGGCCCATCGCGCCCTGCCGATCGGCCTTGCCCACAATGTCAGGCTGAAGCGCGCGATCAAAAAGGACCAGATCGTCAGCTTCGACGACGTCGAACTGGTCGACGATCTCGATGTCGTGGCGCTGCGCCGCGACATGGAAAGCCGCTTCGCGCCGAAGCCGGGCGTGGCCGCCTGATCGTTGGGAGGGAAAGCCGATGGCCGAGGCCCTGCCTTTCGTGGTGATCCCTGAATTCCGGGTCAGGCCGGCGGCCAGGGCAGCGTTCCTCGAGGCTGCCCTGGACGACGCGCGGCATTCGCTTGCCGACGAAGCGGGATGCCGTCGCTTCGACGTGGTCTGCCCCGAGGGCGCGGAGGAGACGGTGGTGTTCTACGAAGTCTATGACGATCGCACAGCCTTCGAAGCGCATCTTGAGACACCGCATCTCAAACGCTTCCAGGCGGCGATGCAGACGCTCGGCGTCGAAGAAACGGTCGTCCGTTTTGCCGCCTTGCAGAATGGCTAGAAGGTGAGGGGAGGCAGCACAATGGGCAACAGGCAAGGCAGGCATATCGGGTTCGTCGGCACCGGCATCATGGGCGGCCACATGGCCCGCCGGCTCGCCCAGGCGGGTTTCCGGGTGACGGCCTGGAACCGGACGGCCGACAAGGCCGCGGCACTGGCCGCAGCAGGCGTCGAGCTGGCCGGTAGCCCGGCCGGCGCCGCCAGCGAGGCGGACGTGGTCATCTGCATGCTGAGCTCGGGGCCGGTCTGCGACGAGGTCCTCTTGGCTGCAGGCGGTGTGCTGGAGGCGATGCGCCCCGGCGCGACGCTGGTGGTGATGAGCTCCATTCCGGTGGAGACCGCGCGCAGCCAGGCAGGGCAGGCGGCCGAAAGGGGCGTCCGTTACGTCGACGCCCCGGTTTCGGGCGGCGAGACCGGCGCCCGCGACGGCTCTTTGGCCATCATGGCCGGCGGCGCGGCGCAAGAGGTTGCGGCGCTTGCCGATGTCTTTGCGCCGCTGGGCCGTCTCACCCATATCGGCCCGGCAGGCACAGGCCAGCTGGCCAAGCTCGCCAATCAGCTGATCGTCGCCTCGAACATCTGTGCGGCCGCCGAAGCCCTGGTGCTGGCCGAGCGGGGCGGGGCCGACCCGGCCAAGGTGCGCGAGGCGCTGCTCGGCGGCTTCGCCGACTCGACGGTGTTGCGCCAGCACGGCCAGCGCATGGTCGACGGCAATTTCACCCCGGGCGGACCGGCGAAATACCAGCTCAAGGACACCGGCACCGCGCTGGCGCTGGCCGGCGCGCTCAAGCTGCAATTGCCGATCGCCGAGACGGTCGACGCGCTGTTTCGCCGGCTCGTCGAGGAGGGCGGCGGCGATCTCGACCACAGTGCGGTTTTTCTGACATTGCAAAACATGAACCAAGCCGGGGGCGCTGGCGCCCTCTAAGATCTGTCAAGGGAGGAAAATGACATGACCATGCACAAAGCCATTCGTGGCCTGCTTGCCGGTGCCGCGATGCTTGCGGCAAGCGTTGCCCAGGCAGCGACGACGTTCACGCTGTCGACGCCCGATCCGGATGCCGCCGAGATCACCGTTGCGGCCAACAAGTTCGCCGAACTGGTGGCGGCCAAGACCAAGGGCGAGGTGACGATCAAGGTGTTTCCGAACGGCACGCTTTATGGCGGCGACCCCTCGGCGGCGGTCAAGCAGCTTGCCGGCGGTTCGCTCGACATGCTGGTGCTTGCCGGATCGCTCTATGCCAACTTCAATCCGAAGTTTTCGGCGATTTCGATCCCCTATCTGTTCGACGACGAGGCACAGCTGCGCGCCTATCTGGCCGGCGAGCAGGGGCAGGAGCTGGTCGCCGACCTGAACGGCATCGGCATCAAGGGCCTCAGCCTGTGGACCCGCCCGTTCCGCCAGATGACCAACTCCAAGCTGCCGATCGAAAAGCCGGCCGATCTCACCGGGCTGAAGTTCCGCGTGCCGAACAACCCGCTCTGGGTCGAGTTTTTCAAGAAGATGGGCGCCGCACCGACCCCGATGGCCTTCGCCGAAGTCTACAACGCCTTGCAGCTCAAGGTCGTCGATGGCCAGGAAAACCCGATCAGCGTGCCGCTGGCGGCCAAGTTCTACGAAGTCCAGGGCTTCGTCTCGATGACCAACCACATGGCCGACTCCTGGGTGCTCGGCATCAACCCGGCCAAGTTCGACGCCCTGAGCGACGCCGAAAAGGCGGCGATCAACGAGGCGGCGAAGGAAACGGAAGCCTGGAAGGCCGACAACGACGCCGCCCAGGCCGAGACGATCCTCAAGGAGCTGGAGGGCCATGGCATGAAGGTCAATCGCCTGACCCCGGAACAGCAGGCCGCCTTCGTCGCCGTGTCGAAGGAGCTCTATCCGGTGTTCGCCGGCCTGGTGAAGGACCAGGCCTTTTTCGACAAGAGCGTTGCCTTCGTCGGCAAGAAGTAACAGCTGGCGCCAAGGCGGCGGGAAGAGGGGGCCCGCCGCTGCTTCTGGGAGGAGCATATGGACAAGCCCATGGACGAGCCGGTGGACAAGCCGGTGGACTGGCCGCGCAGCCGTTGCGATGCGACGCTTCACGTCCTGCTGGACGGCCTCGCCGGCCTCGCCATGACAGGCGTGATCGTCGTCGTCCTGGCACAGGTCGCCAGCCGCCTGCTCGGCGTGCCGTTGTCGTGGACCGAGGAAGCCACGCGCTTCCTGTTCGTCTGGATGATCTTTCTCGGCATCGGGGCCGGCTTCCGGACCGTGGAAACGGCCCGCGTCACCGTCTTCATCGGCATGTTCAGGGGCGGGCTGCGCCGCCTGGCGGTTCCGATCTATGTCGCCTCGTCGGTGCTGTTCTTCGTGCTGATGGCATGGACCGGCTGGAAACTGGTCCAGCAGCAATGGATGATGAACGAAACCGCCGCCACGCTGATCGTGCCGATGTGGGTGATCGGCTCGATCATGCCGATATCGGCCATCCTGGCGATCGCAGCCATTTTCGAGTCGCTTCGCACACGCCGCAGGCAGATCGAGCTGCCTGAGCTCGATCTGCAGGTGGGGCAGGCAGTCGACGTCGACGTCAACGTTCCCGACACGGAGCCGAAGCCATGAGCATCGCACTGCTCGTCCTGTTCCTTTTGTTGAGCGCGCTCGGCGTTCCGCTTGCCGTGGCGCTCGGCCTGGCAGCCGTCGCCGTGATCTTCGCCTTCACCTCGACCCCGATCGACCTGTTGTCGCAGAGCATGTTCTCGGCGATGAACTCCTTTCTGCTCGTCGCGGTGCCGCTGTTCATCTTCGTCGGCGTGCTGATGGAGCGGGGCCGGGTCGCCGAGAAGCTGTTCGACTTCGCCGAAGCCTGCGTCGGCTGGATGCCGGGCGGCATGGGCCATGTCAACGTCGTTTCGTCGGTCATCTTCGGCGGTGTATCCGGCTCGTCCGTCGCCGACATCGCCTCCATCGGCGCGATCGAGATCAAGGCGATGGAACGCCACGGCTATCCCAAAGGCTATGCCGTCGGCATGACGCTGTGCACCTCGACCCTGTCGTCGATCATTCCGCCGTCGATCCTGATCGTCATCGCCGGCTCGATCGCCAATGTGTCGATCGGCACGCTGCTGGTGGCGGGACTGATCCCGGGCCTGTTCATCGCTTTCGCCTTCATGGTGTTCAACCATGTCTATGCCGTGCGGCACGGCTACAATCCGCCATCGCCGATCAACCTGCGCAAGATAATCGTCACCGGCATGGGTGCCATCCTGCCGATGCTGACACCGGTCATCCTTCTGGTCGGCATCGTCGACGGCTATTTCACGCCGACCGAGGCGGCGGCGATCGCTGCACTCTACACGCTGTTTCTTGCCGTCGTGCTGTACCGGACCATCGGCATCGGCGAGCTGCCGGGCATCGTCGTCGAGACGGCGCGCACCTCCGGCACCATCCTGTTCATCGCCGCCACTGCCAAGCTGGCCGCATGGGTCTTCACCTTCGACGGCCTGCCGCAGCAGGTCGCCGCCTTCCTCGGCGCCGTCAGCACCGGCCCGACAACGGTGCTGATCCTGGTGTTCCTGTTCCTGATCGTCGTCGGCATGTTCATGGACGCGATCGCGGCGATGTTCATCCTCATCCCGGTGCTTCTGCCGCCGGCGGTTTCGCTGGGTGTCGATCCGATGCATTTCCTTGTCGTCACCGTCATCACGCTGACGCTCGGGCTGGTGACGCCGCCGGTCGGCGTCTGCCTGTTCGCTGCAGCGCAAGTGGCAAAGATGTCGATCGAGGACGTCATCAGGGGCGCGATGGCGCCGATGTCGATCCTGGTGCTGGCGATCCTGGCGCTGGTGCTGTTTCCGGTGCTGACGCTCGGGCCGATCCGGCTGATGGGGCTCTACTGATGGCCCCCCAAATGATGGCCCCCAACTGATGGAAAAGCCCGACTTCATCGTCGTGATGGGTGTCTCCGGCACCGGCAAGTCGGTGATCGCGCGCAGCCTGGCCGAGCGGCTCGGTGTCGACTGGATAGAGGCCGACACCTATCACAGCCCAGAAAATGTCGAGCGCATGCGCAGCGGCCAGGGTTTGACCGACTGTTTGCGCTGGCCGTGGCTCGCGGCCGTGGCGGCAGCCGCCCTTGATTTGCCCGGCCGGCCGGCCGTGGTCGCCTGCTCCGCCTTGAAGCGCAGCTATCGCGATTTTCTGCGCCAGCGCCTGGGCGATGTCGCCTTCGTGTTTCTGGACGGCGAGGCCGAGCTGATCCGGCAGCGGCTCGGCGACCGCGCCGACCATTTTGCCGGCCCGTCGCTTCTGGCGAGCCAGCTGGCGACGCTCGAGCGTCCGCAACCAGACGAACGCTTCATCGCCCTGCCGATTGCCTGGAGCCCCGATCGCATCGTCGACACGGCCGCCGCAGCCTTCGCTTGATCAGGCTCCGGCTCAGCTTCAGCTTCAGGCTATGGCTCCGGCGCTGCGCTCCGCGCGCAGCCAGTCGAGAAACGTCCTGACCTTCTTGTGGCGCAGGTGGTCGCGCGGGCAAACGATCCATTGTGTCACGATGCGGATCTCGGGCGGGGTCTTGACCGGGCAGACGACGGCGCCGGCGGCAAGCTCGCGCTGCATCATCAGCGTGCTTTCGAGGGCGATCCCCATGCCGCCGGCGGCAGCGTCGATTGCCATGTGACTGCGATCGAACAGCACCCGGCGCCAGCGTTCCCTGGGCTCGACGCCGGCAAGCGCCAGCCAGCGCGGCCATTGCGCCTGCGATTTGACCGAGTGGATCAGGCGATATCCCAGGACATCCCCGGCCTCGAGGCTGCCTGGCCCGGCCAGTCCAGGCGAACAGACCGGAATGAAGCTCTCTTCGGTCAGTCCCTCGACGAACAGGCCGGGCCATTTGCCGTCGCCATGGCGGATCTCGACATCGACCGCCTCGCGGTTGAAATCGGTCGGTTCGTTGGTTCCGTCCAGCCGCACCTCGAGATCCGGGTTGGCGGCCAGGAACTGCCCGAGGCGCGGAAGCAGCCATTTGTTGGACAGCGTCGGCGTCGCCCTGACAGTCAATGTCGTCACCGAGCGGTAGCCGCGGATGGCGTTGGTCGCCTCGGTGATCAGTTCGGCACTTTCGTCGATGGACTCGAAGAAGCGTTCCCCGGCCTCGGTCAAGACGACGCCGCGCCCGACCTTGGCCAGCAGCGACACGCCGAGCTGCGTTTCCAAAGACTGGATCTGCTGGCTGACGGCCGACGGCGTGACGCCCAGTTCGCCTGCCGCACGCGTAATGCTGCGGCTGCGGGCCACCAGGTGGAACACCCAGATCGAGCGAATCGGAACTTGCGACACAAAGACATCCTAACCCTTGGATCGCACGGTCTTATCGCGCGTCGGCCGAGTCAATGCATGCCCGGCGTGCCGACGCGGCCTGTTTGACCACGCAAGGACTGCACCACGCCCCCTCCCGGGCTGCCCGGCAATGCGCGCCGGAGCAGGCAGCTATGCGTCGAGCCAGACCTTTTCCAGGAACAGGCAGAATGTCGGGTGCATGGCCATGCCTTTCACCTGCGCCGCCGTGTGGTGGTAGAGCTTGCGCCAGAACGGCTGGATGATGATGCCTGAAGACTGGAGGATCGCTTCGATCTCCGCCATCAGGACGCGGCGCTTGTCCGGATCGGGAATTGCCAGTGCTTCGGCGAGCCTGTCGTCGAATGTCTTGTCGGCGAAAGCCGTCTCGTTCCATGTTCCATCCGACTTGTAGGCCAGGCTCAACACCTGAACCGCCAGCGGCCGCATCGCCCAGTTGGTCAGGGAGTAGGGGTATTTTGTCCAGTCGTTCCAGAAGGTCGACCCGGGCAGGACGGTCCGGTTCACCTTGAAGCCGGCCTCGCGAAGCTGCGCGGCTATCGCATCGCCGGTGTTCTTTTCCCACTCTTCGTCGACGGTGATGAGCTCGTGCTCGAAATCGAGATGGCCGGCCTCCGCCATCAGCGCCTTCGCCTTTGCGACGTCCCGACCGATCGCCGGCAGCTTGGCATATTCCGGATGGATCGGGCAGACATGGTGGTTCTCCGCCGGCGTGCCGAGGTCGCCATAGCCGAGTTTGAGCACTGCCGCGTTGTCGACCGCAAGCTGGAGCGCGTTGCGCACACGCCTGTCGTCATAAGGCTTGGTCGACAGATTGGTGCGGGCAACGATCGTGCCGGCGGTGACGACCTCGGATCTGACCAGCTGCAGTTGATCCAGGATCGCGACGTAGTCTCCCGACGTCTCGTAGTTGGCATGCACTTCGCCCGCCTCGAAGGCACTGGCCGTGGCTGCCGGATCCGTGCCGTAGTCGATGAACTCGACGCCGTCGAGCAATGCCTCGCCGCCCCACCAACTGCCGTTGGCGCGCCGCCGCAACACGGCGCGCTCGCCGACAGCGTAGGAGACGAGCTCGAAAGCGCCGGTGCCGATGGGGTTTGCGGTGAGGTCGCCGCCGGATTCGTCGAATGTGCGATGAACCAGAAGCGCGGAATACTCGGCCAGCCCCGCCACGATGGAGATGTCCGGCCTGGCCAGCACAAGCCGGACCGTGTGGTCGTCCACCTTCACGATCGATCCGGCCCGCGCCTTGCGGGTGGCAGGGTCGATCAGCGACGCCATGTGCGTGGCCATCGAGTTGCCTTCGACACTGCCGTCGCACCAGCGGCCGAGATTGAAGATCACGTCATCCGCATCGAAAGCGTCGCCATTGTTCCAGGTCACGCCTTTGCGGACATGAAGCACATATTCGGTTGCGTCGTCATTGGCCTCCCAGCCATCGAGCAGCACGGGCTCGAAGGTGAAGTCGTGCGTGTAGCGCACCAGTGGTTCGATGACCTGCCGGGCGACATTCGACATTTCGGACCAGTCGAAAAGCCGTGGATCCTTCAGCGGCTTGACGAACATCGCGACCTTCAGCGTTCCGCCCTTCTTCGGCGCAGGCTGCCCGGCGCGTGCCGGCTCGGGCAGGCCGAGCATCGCGTAGGCAACCGCCGTGGAGGCACCGACAGCGCTTGCGATGGCGAGGAATTCCCGCCGGTCATACAGCCCCGAGCGGACCGCCACGGCGAGCCTGTCGATCGAAGCCGGCACCGGCGTGCCGTTGCGTTTGAAAAATGTCATGCTCGTCTCCCCGGATTCACCTGGCTATGCAATGGCAGTGGACGCCGCAGGCGGCCCGTCAGGCAGCCCGCCCGTAGAAGCCGAGCCGCTCTTCGGCACTGAAAACGACGCCTGGCCGCTCGTAATAGGAGAAGACGGCGACCATCCGCTCGCGGCTGCCGGCGACGGGCGTGACCCGGTGCGCGGTGTTCTTGCCCCTGAAGACATTCAGTGTTCCCGGCTTGAGGCGCTTTGCCTGCACCTGCGGATCGTTGCCCTCGAGCAGCCGCGAGACGCCATCGTAGTTGGGATTGTCGTCGGATCGCAGGTCGGTGCGATACTCGAACACGCCGCCCTGGTCCGGAGCCTGAAGCAGCAGGGTGGTGGTGAATTCGGACCTGTCGAAATGCCAGTTGAGTGCCTCGCCGCTGCGGTAGGCCATCACATTGGTCCGCGCCAGCGGGTCTGCCATCATATGAAGATCCGGCTTGCCCATCGTCGCAGCGAGGAACCGTGCCAGTGGCGCATATTCGTAGATCGACAACAGGATGCTGTCCGTTATCTGGTCCGCGCAGATCGTGTGGCCGATCGTCTCGACTTTCCGCAGCGCCGGATGCTCGGCCGGAAGCTCGGGGATCTCAGGCCTGAAGTAGATGTTGTGAACACGCCGATGCTCATGCGAGCGGCTGTCCATGACCGGCTTGATTTCGGCGGTCGCGCGCTCGGCGACACCGGGCAGCAGAAAGCCCTCGAGGTCGTACATGCCGTCGGCCGCAAGGGCTGCCCGCGATCGTTCGACAAGTGCCGTCCAATCGGCACTTCCCTCGCGATCGAGCGGGAAACGGTCGAAATCGATGATGTTTTTCACGTGCTGTCCTCCTGGGTTGCGGTCTCATGTGGCGGCAAAAAAACCTTTCGCTCAACGTGGAAAATTGTTATTTGCCCGAAAGAAAAACTTCTGGAGGCTGTGATGGAAAGGCTTCCGCCGCTCAATGCGCTCAAGGCATTCGAGGTCGCCGCACGCACCGGCAACTTCACGCTGGCGGCGCGTGAACTGGGGGTCTCGTCTGCTGCGGTCAGCCAGCAGGTGCGCAATCTTGAAGCCTATTTCGGCAAGCAACTGTTTTTGCGCATAGGCAATCGCATCACGCTCACCGATGCCGGCCATGCCATCTATCCGCAGACGGCACGCGCCCTGGGAGACATCGCCACGGTGACGTCCCGCATCCTTGAAGGCGAAGTGCGCACGCGGCTGGTGGTCAGCGTTCCTTTCTCCCTGGCCGAGCACTGGCTGACGCCCCGTCTCGGCATGCTGCTTGCGGAGCAGCCGCGCATGGCGATCGACATTCGTGTCGAGGACGACCCGATCGACATGGCGCGCCATGGCACGGATGTGCGCATCAGCTATGGCGACTATCACTATCCCGAACTGGTCAGGGTGAGCCTGCTGCACGACGACGTCCTGCCGGTCTGTTCACCGGAGTTCCGGCGCCGTCTTGATATCGACACCGGCGATATCGCCGAAGTGCACGACAGCGTCTTCATCCACACCAATTGGGGACCCAATTACGCTTCCCATCCGACCTGGTCGGAGTGGTTTGCGGCACAGGCAAGCGCGCGGCGCCCCGACCCGTCGCGGGGACGGCGTGTCGGCCTGTCCAGCCTCGCCATCTCGGCGGCGCGTCTTGGCCTGGGCATCGCGCTCGGCCAGCGCGTTCTTGCCCGCGACGACATCGAGGCCGGACGCCTCATTGCGCTGTCTTCCGCATCGATCAGGCTCGGGCAGCCCTATTGCGCCTTCGTACCGCACGCCAAAAGACAACGCAGCGATGTCGTCGGCCTGATCGAGCTGTTGAAAGCGGATACCCCGGACACGCCGTCAGGGTGATGAACTTTCCGAGATGTCAGGTGGCGCGGCCGCAACGTGCGGAATGACCTCGGAGTGTCGCCGATCTGTACTCCCACAAGCTGGTGTGGATAGAATATCCATGGATTGCCCGGGGGGAGCGGTTGTCATGAAGCGGATCGGAGCGTCTCGAACGATATTTGTTCTATTTGTCGTACTTTCCGCCTCGGGCCTGGCCTACTTTGCTTTCGCGACGAGCTATCTTGAGCACCGCAACGCGCACGCAGCTTACGCCCGCAAGGATTATGATGCTGCCTTCAGTCAGTGGAAACTGCTGGCGGAGACAGGCGATGCAGACGCCCAGTTCAATCTTGGAATTCTCTATTCGCAAGGCCAGGGCGCTGCCCGGGATCTTGTGCAAACCACGCATTGGTGGCGCAAGGCCGCGGCAGCTGGGCACCTGGAGGCGACCTATACGCTCGGCGCTGCATATCTGCTCGGAACCGGCGGCGAGAGAGACAACAAGTTGGCTGCAGAATGGCTGCGCAAGGCCGCCGAGCGGGGACATGCCGAGGCTCAGGGCCAACTCGGCAACCTCTATGTCAAGGGATTGGGACTTCCCAGGAATGACCGGCTGGCGGTCGAATGGTGGCGCAAGGCCGCGCTTCAGGGAAATGCCCAGGCGCAGTTCCATCTCGGCCGCGCCTATGCCGATGGACAAGGCACGCTCAAGGACGACGCCGAAGCCTTCGAATGGATAAGCAAGGCCGCGGATCAGGCCTATCCTGATGCCGAGCACAGCCTGGCGGTGATCTATTCGCTCGGCAGCGGCGTCACCGCAGACCATGCCAAGGCCCTAGCCTGGCTGCACAAGGCGGCCGAGCATGGGCAGGCCTTGGCCCAGCTGAAGCTGGGCTTCGTCTATCTGAATGGTAACGGGGTGCCGCAAAGCAGCAGTTCCGCGGTGTCATGGTGGGGCAAGGCGGCAGAGCAGGGCGACACTGACGCGCAGCAGCGTCTGGGCATCGCCTACGCAAACGGCGACGGCGTAGCCAAGGACATCGACGCTGCCTTGATGTGGTGGCGCAAGGCAGCGGATCAGGGCCATGCTGTCGCCCAGTACAATCTCGGTACGGTTTTTTACAACGGCATCGATGTGGCAAGGGACTACGAAGAGGCGGCGCGCTGGTTCAGCAAGGCTGCGGCTCAAGGTGATGCGGACGCCCAGGCACGTTTGAATTCGATGAGGGAGCGGGAGCTGATCCGCTCGCAGGACACGCTGTAGTTTTTGTTATGTGGTTTCCATCCGGGCCAGTCCGGCGGCTTTGGGGCCGTAAGCGGAACGTCCGCAATTAGGTGCTGTTTCGATTAGACCAGACGTTCGGAGGCGCATACCTCATCATCCCCAAGCCGAGGTGGAAACGGTCCATTCGCTTGACTGAGCACACGAAGTGCCCAAATGGGGAGGATGCAAACAAGGCATCGACGCCAGGTTTCGGTCCTACCATGACTGTGGCAGAATTCTTTCTATGGACACCGAGGAAATCAAAGCTCGTCTGGAAAAGGCCGTCACATGGTTCTTGGACGACCAAAAGCAGCTACTCGAACTGGACGTGAACGAGCGCGCACTCGGGGCGACGCTCGCGCATCTTTTCGTGCGCGAGCTCTTTCCCGACCAAAAGGTCGATGCGGAGTATAACCGCGTCGGCCTTGATGGCAGGCCGAAGCGGCTCAACCTGCCTATCGAATGCGGTGGCGAAAATACGCCCGTTTACCCTGATATTGTCGTACATCATCGCGGCGACAACGACGAGAACATCCTGGTCGTCGAGATTAAGAAGACAACCAACAGGCAATCGCGGCGTTGCGATCTTCTCAAGCTCGAAGCCTACCGCGAGCAGTTGCGCTACCACATTGGTGCCTTTGTAGAACTGCCGGCAGGCGACGACGTCGGGCGCGTCGATTTCCACATCGAATGGGTTGCCTAGCCACAAGTCGAGGCTAGGCTTCGGTAAGCCGCCCGCAGCAAAGGCTGATCCGCGACTACGATTGCCAAAGCAAGCGGCCAACTATTTTGTGTAACCCTTGGCGTGCACTCTTTTCGTTGAATTTCAGTCTTCCCTCCGACATGGTTGCATGTGAGGGGAACCATGCAGCTTTCACGGATCATCATCCGCAATTTTCGCAATTTCAAATCTCTCGACGTCAAGCTCTCGGGGGACGTCGTCATCGTCGGCGAAAACCGTGTCGGCAAAAGCAATCTGATCCACGCCCTGCGCCTGATTTTCGATCCTACGATGCCGGATTCTGCCCGTGAGTTGCAGCTTGCGGACTTCTGGGACGGACTGGACGGCCCCAGTGTTGACGACACCATCATGGTGTGCGTCGACATTCGGGATTTTGCGGGCGACCTGAATGTGCTCGCAATGCTCACCGAATTCCGTCTTGATGACGACCCCGACACCGTGCGCCTGAATTACGTGTGTCGCGCCAAAGTGGACCTCGCCGGAGACCCGACGAGCGACGATGACCTGGAGTTCGTGTGCTACGGCGGAGAGCACGAGAACAAGCGTTTTGGTCATGCTCTCCGGCGCCGCATTATCATGGATTTGATGCCTGCTCTCCGTGATGCGGAAGGCGATCTTGCAAACTGGCGCCGCTCGCCATTGCGGCCTTTAATCGAGGACGCATTCAGCGGCATCGATCATGAAGACCTTTCCGATGTCACCGATGCGATCGAGGAGGCGACCGACAAACTTACGGAGTTCAAGGAAGTCAAAGATCTTCAGACTGGGATAAGAGACCTGTTCAGATCGATGAGCGGGGTGCGGCAGGACATTATGCCAACCCTCGGCTTGGCACCCCTTGAT
The DNA here is from genome assembly GCF_025628925.2 of Aminobacter sp. NyZ550. Taxonomy (NCBI): domain Bacteria; kingdom Pseudomonadati; phylum Pseudomonadota; class Alphaproteobacteria; order Hyphomicrobiales; family Phyllobacteriaceae; genus Aminobacter; species Aminobacter sp. NyZ550. The sequence continues at coordinate 4,341,601 of NZ_CP114190.1, read as the reverse complement.
ACAAACCGCCTTTATCGCAGCATCCGTCTCCTCATCGATGACGGAATGCGTGGGATAGGCGAGGCCAGTCTTGGCTCGGCCAATATCGTGTTCCTCACGCTCAAAGCGCTCGAAATCAGGAAGTTGATCGGCGAAAACAAGCGCGATCACACGCTGCTTGCGATCGAAGAGCCGGAAGCTCACCTCCATCCGCACCTGCAGCGCTCCGTCTACCGCCATCTGTTCGAGAGCGCGGACGAAGACGCCAACAGGAAACTCTCGGTCTTGCTGACGACCCACTCACCCAATATCGCGAGTGTCGCGCCCCTTCGGTCCATCCTGCTCTTAAAGGATACAAAGGACCACGGAACGATTGGCCGCTCTACGGCGACCCTTGCGCTGAGCGATGCGGAATTTGATGATCTGGAACGCTATCTCGACGTCACACGTGCCGAGATACTGTTTGCGCGCGGTGTGATCCTCGTCGAAGGCGACGCGGAACGGTTTCTGTTCCCCGAGTTCGCCCAGGAGTCCAAGCTGTCGCTCGACGAGCTGGGGATTAGCGTGTGTTCCGTCTCCGGCACGAACTTCACGCCGTATGTCAAACTGCTTACCGCATTGCAGATACCGTTCGCCGTAGTGACCGACTGGGATCCAATGCCCAAAGGACCAGCGCTGGGTTACAACCGCACGCTAAATCTGGTCCGCACCATCGAGACAGTGCGCACCGGAAAGCCGCCGATAGCTTTGATGAAAGAGCTGCAGGCGATTGAAAAAATGGGCGCGTTTTGTGATCGCTGTGAAGCCTACGGCATTTTCTCGAACCACCACACGCTCGAAATAGACCTGTTCGAGGACGATTTTGCCGAGCCCATTCTCGAGGTACTCGAGGACACCCCATTCAGCAATGAGAAGAAGGCGGTCATTGCTGGATGGAAGGCGGACTATGACACGTTGGACAAGGCAAAGTACCTTTCTCTTATCGAAGACATCGGCAAAGGGCGCTTTGCCCAGCGCCTCGCCGCGAAGATTGAGGGAATTTCTCCGCCTGGATACATCAAAGGGGCGCTGAAGCACGTGGCGGACCGTGTTTGATAGTAAACTGTACCTGCGCGCTGCCGAGGAGCTCCGAGAAAACAAGGGGCAGTGGGATGCCTACAATTCAACGGGTAACTGCGTAGTTCTCGCTGGGCCGGGCAGTGGCAAAACCAAGACGCTCACCATCAAACTTGCACGAATGCTTGCCGAAGATGTGGAGGAGCCTCGCGGGCTCGCCTGCATCACGTACAACAACGAATGCGCACGCGAGCTCGAAACCCGGCTCGATGTGCTTGGCGTGCAGCAGGACCGGCGCGTTTTCATAGGCACGGTTCACTCGTTTTCGCTCACCCAGATCGTCCTACCGTACGCCAAGGGCGCAAATCTCGGGCTACCCGACGACTTCGCGATCGCAAACCAGCAACAGCAAGAACAGGTCCTCGGAAAGGCTTTTTCAAAGGTCTATGGCGGCGGCAATCCCGCGCCGTTCAAGTTTGACATGAACACCTACCGCCGCTCCATCCTGAACCGCGAGTCAAAGGACTGGTATGGGATCAACGAGAAGTTGGCCAAGCTCGCCGAAGCGTATGAGGCGGGGCTTCGAGATCGCGGGCTGATCGATTTTGAAGACATGCCCTTGCTGGCGGTACGTGCACTGCGAGATCACGAGTGGATTCAACGCGCGCTCTTGGCGAAGTTTCCGATCCTCGCGGTCGATGAGTATCAGGATTTAGGGCGTGCTCTGCATCGCATGGTGCTCGGCCTTTGCTTCACTACCGGGATGCGCTTGTTCGCGGTCGGCGATGTCGATCAATCCATTTACGGATTCAACGGAGCGTATCCAGAGCTCTTGGAGCAACTCAGCAAGCGGCCGGACGTCGAGACTATTCCCCTGCAAATGAACTATCGATGCGGCTCAAAAATCGTCGCAGCATCGGAGTTTGCGCTGGGAGCGGGCCGCGGGTATCAGGCACGGCAGGGAGCGCCCGAGGGGCAGGTGTATTTCCACCCCCTTCAAGGAGCGCATGCGGCCCGAGCCGATCACTTTTTTGCATCGATCTTCCCGCAGATACAGGCTCGAAACCCAAGCCTTCGCCTAGGCGATATTGCATTTCTCTATCCGACCGCAAAAATCGGCAATGCGGTGGCAGACGCTGCACGAGCGCGCGGACTTGGCATCATCAGGACGGATACAAATGCCATATACCCCCGCAGCAGTCGCGTTATGCGATGGCTGGAACAGTGCGCTCTCTGGTGCGCAGGTGGCTGGCAGAAAGGCACGCCCAGATTTTCATTGATGTCTGCCGAGGGCTTGCGTCTCTTCAGCGAGGCAATCGTCGGAAGCGAGCGTGAAGCGGAGTTCCAGCAGGGGCTGGTATCTATGCTCTGGTCACGTCGCAATCCAGATATGAAGCTGCACCAGTGGCTCACTGGATGCCGCCAAGAATTCCTGAACGACCTTTTTGACAGATGTCGCATGCTCAAGGACGAGCAAGCGATCCTGGATTCATTCTCGGCCCGCGTTTCCGACGACGGCGATACGTCAGAAATGACGTTGGGACTTTTCGCTGGCGTCGGAGAAGGCACCAGCCGGCTTGTCCTTTCCACGTTGCATAGCGCCAAGGGCCGGGAGTTCTCGATTGTCGTGTTGTTCGGAATGGACGCAGGCGAGATGCCGCGTTTCAACCAAACGCAAAAGCAATTGCTTGAAGCACGCCGGCTATTCTACGTCGGTTTGACCCGCGCAAAAAGCGAGGTCCACATGGTATATTCGGGAGCGGCGCCTTCCAGCTTCGTCCGGGAGATTCAGGACAGGCTGTAGGCCGCGCAGGAAGCCTGTAGAAACGCGCAACCCGCACTCGATGCCAAATCGGCAGTCGCAGCATGTATTCCAACCACACGAAACTACTCCGATTTGAGCGGTGATCTTTCATCTTTCACGCACGCTGCCTCTCACGCTCACCCTTCACATCCTCAACGTACAAGCTTTTTTGCCGCTCTGATCAGTGGGCTTTGCCGTCCTCTGGGCGCAAGGTGCACAGCGCGCACAAGCTACGGGCATGGCCCGCGCGCCTGCAAGCGTTGGCATCAGATTCCTGAATATGAAAATACTCACCGCCGCTATTTTCTGAAGCGGCCGTAGAGCGATGTGTTACAAATTCTGATGCCTTCCGATGTGAGTCCAGATGAACTGTTCAAAAAGAGTCCCGCGCCGCCGACGCGGAACTATTCGAAGACAACCCTGAAAGTGTTGTTCGGAATGTCGGGCAATCAATGCGCGCATCCAGATTGCCACGAGCCGATTATCAGCTCAGCCACTGAGTATTCCGATGCGAAGGTGATCGGACAGATTGCGCACATCTACGCCCACAGCGATACGGGGCCGCGTTCCAAGCCCGGTCTGACGTCAGCGGAAAGGGATGCACCATCGAATCTGATACTGCTTTGTCCGACGCATCACGTTAAGGTCGACACCCAGTACGAGACCTATCCGGCAACGCTGCTGATCGGCTGGAAAGAGCGGCACGAAACGAAATTCAGCCGCAAGCTGACGCGAGCGATCACCGATGTTGGCTTTGCGGAACTGGAGATCGCGGCGAAGGCGCTGCTGGCGGTAGGCGCTCCCGCCACGGCATCCTCGCTCAAGCAAATTCCACCGAAGGACAAAATTGCCAAGAACGGACTCGGGCCGAGCATCGAGTTCCTCCTCACGATGGGCGCTGCCAAGTCGGAGGAGTGCGAGGAGGTCATTCGCAAAGCGGCCCAGCTCGATCCGGGCTTCCCCGACCGGCTTCGCAACGGCTTCATCCAGCGCTATGAGCAGCTCAAGAATGATGGCTACACCGGAGACGAGATTTTCCTTCTACTGAATGATTGGGCGGGAGCGGGGGAGAAGCTGGAGAGTGCGCGCGGCGCTGCAGGGCTTTGCATGCTCACCCACCTGTTCATCATCTGCGACCTTTTCGAGAAATAGATGTCGGCCCTCCCCACAAAATATGTGCCGATCGAATTCTCGGTGTTGGGCGTGGCGGCGACGATCATTGCCGAAATGCGCAGCAACGACACCGTCTCCAGCCTTTGGGATCGTCTCGCCGACAATCCGCAGGTGAGAACGTTCGACCGTTTCGCGGCAGCGCTGACGCTGCTGTTCGCAGGCTCCGTCATCTCGCTTGAAGGCGGCATCCTTCGGCGCACGCCAATTCTCGGCGGTCAGCAATGATCACGGAAGTCCGGTCGGACCTGAAGGATTTCCGGACCGCCCATTTCGAGGCGGGCATGAACATCGTGCTCGCTGAAATTGCAACGGACTCCACGGAGCACGAGAGCACCAACGGCTTGGGCAAGACAACGCTCATCCGCATAATTCACTTCTGCCTTGGCGGCAGTATCGCGCGCGACCGGGTCCTTAGTCATCCCGCACTAGCCGGCGTGTCATTCGGACTTACGTTTACACATGACGGCCGCGATGTCCGAGTTGACCGTCGCACCAACGAGAATGGCGTTCTTGTCTCAACAGCGTTCATCGAGGGTGCCGATGTCGAGGCGATTTCCACCCACGGCGATCAGTCCCTGATTTCCAGCGATGACTGGCTGAAGGTTCTGTCGCGCCTTTTCGTGAAAGACGCATACGTCGCCAAACTCGGGAAATACACTCCCAGCTTTCGAGAATTGTTTCTCTATCAGGCCCGGATTGGGAAGGAGGCCTATGTCGATCCGTTGCAGGCCTTTAGCAATCAGTCCGGCCCGCAGCGCCGCTTGGTCATCTCGTATATGCTATCTTTGAATTGGGACAAGCAACGGGACCTGCAGGAAGAGCAGCAGCAGAAAGACCGAATTTCAAAGGCGATTGCCGCGCTCGAGGAGGTCAAAGACTCCACAGACGAGCAGAGCATCGGCGACCTCGAAGCCGAGCGCGTTGTCCTCGAAAAACAGATCGAGGCAAAGAGCAAGGAGGTTGCCGGTTTCAACGTTCGCCAAGATTATGACGCCCTGGAGTCGCGGCTCAACGAGGTTGACCGCCGAATACACGACCTCGTCAATGACAATCACAGCGACACGCGGCTGCTGGAATACTACGAGCGAAGCGCGAGGGACGCGCCGGCCTCCGACCCAGACCAGCCGCTTCAAATCCTGAGCGACGCGGGCGCCATCTTCAAGGAAGAAGCGCTGCGGTCGTTGGCCGAGGTCGCGCAATTCCATGCGCAAATTTACCGAAACCGCCACGAATTTCTAAGGGCGGAGATAGCGCGGCTACGCAGGCAAATTGGCGCAAGAAGTCGCGAGATTGACGCCCTGTCGTCGGAGAAGCGAGAGCTCCTTCGCACGCTGCAATCGAGCGGCGCACTTGCTACGCTGATCGAGCTTCAGCGTGGGCTCACGGACCTAGAGGCACTCCATGACTCGCTGGTCGCTAGGATCGACGAGCGCAAGAGATTCGACACGCGCAAAGATACGTTGTCTGCGAGCATGATCGAAACGCGCGCCCTCCTTAAGCGTGATCTTGAGGATCGTCGCGCGACGACCGACGAGGTAATTGGCCTTTTCGCCGATTACACGCGCTTCCTTTACGGCAACTCCGGTCGGCTGAGCATCGACGTGAAGCAAGCCGGATACAATTTCGGAATCTCTATCGATCGGGAGGGGAGCGACGGTGTAGACCAGATGGTCGTGTTCTGTTTCGATCTGGCGATCGCTACCCTACGGGCGAGGCGCAGGGCGCCGCTCAACGTGCTTATTCATGACAGCACCATGTTCGCTGATGTCGATCCACGGCAATATGGACTAGCGCTACAGCTTGCTGCCAGCAAAGCCGAGCAAGAGGGCTTCCAATATATCTGCTGCCTCAATTCGGGTGCGCTGCCGCTCGAGCATCTCGGCTCCTTCGAGATCAAAGGTGCTATCCGTCTTCGGCTGACGGATGACGGGGACAAAGGGCGACTTCTCGGAAGAAAATTGCCGCCTCGCGAGAAAACTTAATAGACCCGTCGTTGAGCTTGTTCAAACGTGGTGGGTGACCGTCCGCGCATCTTCGAGTTCCCCCTCGACGCGATACGCCTTCGCACTATCCGATCGACCGCTTTCAGGCAGAACCTAAGTGCGCCTTCTATGTCCGGAATGAGGCGCGAAGCCGCCCATCCCTGCAGTTCCCGCGTCTCCCACGCACCCGTTAGCCAAACCGCAGCCCGCTCAACCGCCGCCGCCATCCAGCGGCTGCACCGCAGCACCCGGAAAAATCTTCTGCAGATTGCCGGAGATGATCTTGTCGCCTTCCTTGATGCCTGACGTCAGCGTCACCAGCTCGCCGTCGGTGGGGCCCAGGGCGACGACGCGTTGTTCGACGAGGTTGTCCTTGCCGACGACATAGACATATTTGCCGAACTGGCTGGAGCCGAGTGCGGTCTGCGGCACCATCAGCGCGTTGGGCAGTTCCCTGATGTGCAGGCGGATGCGGACATATTGGCCGGGCAGCAAAGACAGATCGAGGTTGTCGATGGTGGCGCGGGCGGCGATGGTGCCGGTGTTGCGCTCGACGGCATTGTCGATGAAGGTCAGCTTGCCCTGACGCGGCTTGCCGTCGCTGCCAGGGATGATGACCTCGGTGTCGACAGTGCCGTCGGCAAAGGCCTTCTGGATCTCGGCCAGCTCGGTCTCGCCAGGGTTGAAGGTGATGTAAACAGGCGAAAGCTGGACCAGATTGTTCAGCGGCGTGCCGGCGGAGCTGGTGACCAGCGTGCCTTCGGGTGCCTGGTTGCGTCCGAGGCGACCGTCGAAGGGGGCACGGATCTCGGTGTTCTTCAGATTGATCTCGGCGGTGCGCAAGGCTGCACGCGATATGGCGAGTGCGGCTTCGGCCTGTCGCACGGCACTGCGGCGCTGGTCGAAGCCGTCCTTGGCGAGATAGCCGTTGTCGGCGAGCTTGTTGCCGCGGGTGAGGCTCGACTTGAGGTATTCGAGCGATGCCTGGTCACGTTCGATCTGCGCCTTGGCCTGATCGAGTGCTGCCTGATAGTCCGAGGCCTCGATCCGGTAGAGCAGGTCGCCCGCCTTGACATCAGTGCCGTCGGATACCGGCTGTTCCTGCAGATAGCCCGACGCCTTGGCGCGCAAGGTCACGTTGCGGATGGCCTCGGTGCGCGCGGCATATTCGAGATAGATGGGGATCGTCTTCTTGACGACGCCGACCACCGGCACCGGCATGGCCTGGGGCGCCGGGGCCGAAGGGGCGGCACCGGCAGAGGTGCTGCCGACGTTCCAGCCATGCTGGGCAAGCAGGTAGCCGCCCGCCACAGCCAGAGCGAGAAGGCTGGCGTTGAGGCCGAGTTTGAAAATACGCATCGTAATACTCCTGATTATTCGGCCGGCTCGGCCGCATGGGCGGGCTGCGAGCGGCGCGCGAAACGTTCACGCCAGGTTTCGAGGACGACGTAGAAGATCGGCACGAAGGCAAGCGTCAAAACGGTGGCGATCAACATGCCGCCGAACACGGTGGTGCCGATCGACTGCCGGCTTGCCGCACCCGCACCTGAGGCCAGCATCAGCGGCACGACGCCGAGGATGAAGGCGAAGGCGGTCATCAGGATCGGGCGCAGCCTGAGGCGTGCGGCTTCGACGGCGGCTGCGACGATCTCGACACCTTCTTCGCGCCTACGCTTGGCGAACTCGACGATCAGGATCGCATTCTTGGCGGCAAGGCCGATCAGCATGACGAAGCCGATCTGCGAATAGACGTCGATCTGCAGGCCGCGCAGCCAGATCGCCAGCAATGCGCCGAGCAGGGCAAGCGGCACGGCGAGCAGCACGACGAAGGGCATCGACCAGCTTTCGTACTGCATGGCCAGAACCAGGAAGCAGAAGACGATGGCGAGGCCGAAGACTAGGTTGGCGATGGAGCCGGCGCGGATCTCCTGATAGGTGATGCCGGTCCATTCGAAGGCGAAGTCGCGCGGCAAGGCGGTTGCCGCGACGCGCTCCATGGCGGCGACCGCCTGGCTCGAGCTGTAGCCTTCGGCGGCGGCGCCATTGACCAGCGCCGAGGGATAATTGTTGTAGTGGGTGACCGTTTCCGGTCCCGAAACCGCCTTCAGCGCGCCCAGCGTGCTGAGCGGCACCATGTCGCCGGAATGGCTGCGGACATAGAGCCGGGAAATGTCGGTGGCTGAGGCGCGCGCCTGCTGTTCGGCCTGAAGCGTGACGCGGAATGTGCGGCCGAACAGGTTGAAATCGTTGACATAAAGCGAGCCGAGATAGATCTGCAGCGTCGAGAAGATGTCGGGCAGGTCGAGGCCGAGCAGCTTGGCCTTGTTGCGGTCGAGGTCGTAGGAATATTGCGGCGTCGAGGTGCTGAAGGTGGTGAACAGGGTGAACGGGTTCAACTCCGGCTGCTTGCGGGCCTCGGCAAGCAGGGCCTGCGTCGCCTCGTCGAGGGCGACCGCGCCGCGGCCGGTCAGGTCCTCGACCTGAAACTCGAAGCCGCCGGTCGCACCCAGACCCTGGATCGAGGGCGGGTCGAAGGCCAGCACCAGCGCTTCCGGAATCTGGATCAGCTTGCCCTGGGCGATGTTCTTGAGCTCGGTCGCACTTTCGCCTGGGCCGCGCTCGTCCCAGGGCTTGAGCACGGCGAACTGGACACCCGCATTGGACTGGTTGGCGAAGGTGAGGAAGGAGAAGCCGACGACGGAGCCGACGGATTCGACGCCGGGCAGGGCGCGGAGAATCTCCTCCGATTTCTTGGCCACCGCAGCCGTCCGTTCCACCGAGGCGCCGTCGGGCAATTGCAGCACGACGAAGAAATAACCCTGGTCTTCGACCGGCAGGAAGGTGGAGGGAATGCGCTGCGACAGGGCGTAGGTTGCGGCAAGCGCCAGCGCGAACAGGCCGATGAAGGCCCAGCGCCAGCGGACGAAGCTGCGGATGCTGCCGGCATAGGCGTCGGACAGCCAGCGGAAGCCTGAATTGAACCAGCGGAACAGGATGAATTTCGGCGGGCCGCGATGGCGCAGGAACACGGCACTCAAGGCCGGGCTGAGCGTCAGCGAGTTGAAGGCCGAGATGGCAAAGGAGATCGCCACCGTCAGCGCGAACTGGTTGTAGAGCTGGCCGGCGACGCCGGGAATGAAAGCGACAGGCACGAAGACGGCGAGCAGCACGCCCGTCGTTGCGATGATCGGGCCGGTGACCTCCTTCATCGCGATCTTTGCCGCCTCCAGCGGCGGATGGCCGTCTTCGAGCTGGCGTTCGACGTTCTCGACGACGACGATGGCGTCGTCGACGACCAGGCCGATGGCCAGCACCATGCCGAGCAGCGACAGCATGTTGAGCGAGAAGCCAAGCAGATACATCACCGTCAATGTGGCGATCAGCGACACCGGAATGGCGATGATCGGGATGATGGTGGCGCGCCAGCTCTGCAGGAAGATGAAGACGACGAAGACGACGAGCAGCAACGCTTCGACGAGCGTCGTGATCACGTCATCCATGGCAGCCGAGACGAAGCGCGTGGTGTCGTAGAACATGTTGTAGGACATGCCCGAGGGGAAGCGGCTCGACAGCTCGTCCATCTTGGCCTTGACGCTGCCCTGCAGGTCGAGCGCGTTGGAGCCCGGGGCCTGGAGCACCGCGAGCACGACGCTGTCCTCGCCGTCGAGGCTGAAGGACGAGGAGTAGGACAGCGCGCCGAGTTCGATGCGCGCCACGTCGCGCAGATGGATCGCGGCGTGGGTCTCGGGATCGACGCGCAGGATGATCTCGCCGAACTGCTCGGGGTTGCTCAGGCGACCGACGGCACTGACCTGCATCTCGAACGGCGTGCCCGACGGCGCCGGCGACTGGCCGATCTTGCCGGCCGCGACCTGGATGTTCTGCTCCTGGATGACGTTCTGGACATCGACGGCGGTGACGCCGAGGCTCGCCATCTTGTCCGGGTCGAGCCAGACGCGCATCGAATAACGGCGCTCGCCGAAGAACTGGACGTCGCCGACGCCGGGCAGCCTTTTGATCGGGTCGAGGATCTGCAGATAGGCGTAGTTCGACAGAGTGGTGAAATCGACCGACTTGTCAGGCGAGCTGAGATTGACCAGCACGTTGAAGTTGGGGTTCTGCTTGATGACGGTGACGCCGGTCTGGTTGACCAAAGCCGGCAGGGAGGGGGCCGCCTGCGAGACGCGGTTCTGCACATCCATGGCGGCGATGTCGACGTCATAACCGACCTGGAACGAGATGGTGATGCGCGCCGAGCCGTCGTTCGAGCTCGTCGACGACATGTAGAGCATGCCGGGCACGCCGTTGAGCTGCTGCTCCAGCGGCGTCGTCACCGTGTCGGCCACCACCTGGGCGCTGGCGCCGGGATAGTTGGCGGCAACCACGATCTGCGGTGGGGTGATGTCGGGAAACTGCGAGACCGGCAGCAGGAAGTAGGAAATGGCGCCGGCCAGCACCATGATGATGGCGATCGCCGAAGCGAAGATCGGCCGCAAAATGAAGAAGTTGACCATGATGGCTCTCTCCGAGGCGGCTCGTGATGGTCGATGGCTGCCCTGGGAGATGGCAACGAAAAACCGATGCAGCGCACGGAACCGTGCGCTGCTCCTGAACAACCCGATATTGACTTCAGACGATGGATGTTACTATCTAGTAACAGGATAAATGTTACGGATCGGTAACATTGTCAAGGGCGTTCCAGCGACAAGACTGGAAGCGAGGAAACGTTGATGACAGTTGCTGTCAAATGTCCCCCGAGAGAGCGGATCATCGACGCTGCGCGCGACCTGTTCCGAAAGCACGGCATCAAGGGCATTGGTGTCGATGCCATCGCCGAGGCGGCCGAGAGCAACAAGATGACGCTCTACCGCCATTTCGGCTCCAAGGACGACCTGGTGTTCGTCTGCCTCAAGGAGGCGGCCGCCGAGGCCGACGCCTTCTGGGAGGGCATCAAGGCGGCCAATCCCGGGGATGCCAAGGCGCAATTGCGCGACTGGGTCCGCTGCGCCGGCGAATTCGTCACCGTCGAACATTGCAATTGCGAGCTCTTGGATGCCGCAGCCCAACTGGTCGAGATCGACCACCCGGCTCGGCAGTTCGTCGAGGAGCTTCGCAACCTGTACCGCGTGCGCCTGGTCGAGCTCTGCGAAGCAGCGGGTGCTGCCGACGCCGAGCTGATGGTCGATGCGTTGACGCTTCTGGTCGAAGGCGCCAGGACCAACTGGCGCAGCGCCGGGCCTGGCGGCGCGGCAACGCGCTTCGTCAAGGTCGCGGAGATGATCGTCGACGATTTTCTGGCCTAGCCTGGTGGCAGCTTTGGGCCGGATCCAGACAGTCCGATCAAGGCGCCTCGACATCCATGAGAATGTTCTGCGCAAATGGGGGCGCGGGACCGATCTGCAGCATGCGTTTTTCGGTCATGGGCACATGCAGCCGGAGCAGAAGACCGGCGGGCCGCCGTCTCGATCGCAACCTGTTCCAATGGAACGGCGCTGTGGGCCTCCCTCATCGCCTTCATCGCGGCGGACGCGGATTGCGTGCTTGTCCTCATCAATGGCATTTTAGCTGCCTCTGTAATATGGTTGTCACAATTCGGTTTGCTGACATCGGCATCCTGTCATCAGCAACCGATCCGCGCTCGAACCGATTGCGGTGGGCAATGCAGGCTGGGACCGATCCGAACAATCCTGCTTTGCCCTATGGCGAGGAGCCGGAAGGGTTCAGGCTCGCACGCATAGGCGACCTGCAGGATCTGGAAGGCGGCGTGTATTGGCCGCGGCTCCAGCCGCACTTCCTCAAGCCTCATTTCAAGCTGTTGCGCTATAGGATCCAGGAAAGGACCGGGGCCGACCGGACCCCGAAATTCTTTTCGGTCCGGGGCGCGAGCGGGGTCGGCGATCTGGATGTCGCCTATGTTGCGGATCGGCTCGCCGCGACGCTGACCGTCACCGGATCCGGCATACCCGACTACTGCCTCACCGCCGTGAGCAGGGGCGCCTTGAAGTTCGGCGGCGCGCCGGGCGCTCGGACAGTGCCTGGAATCGACCGCAGCGTGGGCCTGGTATACCGCGGCGAGCCCGGAACGACGCTGTCCGCGACCGGGAGCCACGAGCGACTTTCGGTTTGGATTCCTGCGACGAGCCTGAACCAGCGATTGGCTGCGTTGCTGGGTGGGCCCGTGACGAAGGACATCGCCTTTGAGCCGGTCTTCGACTGGGATGCTGTGCCGGCGCAGCGCTTGAGGCGCCTCATGGAGCTGATGGTGGAGGAGCTTCGCGCGCCGACACCCTTTGCGGGCAGCGAACTCGCCAGCCACTCCTTCATCGACCTCATGCTCTACACACTGCTGCGCGCACTCCCTCACAACCATTCGGATCATCTTGCCCGGGCAGGCAGCCCCGCTGTCCCGGGAATCATACGGCGGGCGGAGGCCTATATCCACGCCCATGTCGAAGAGCCCATCGCGCTGCACGAGGTGGCGGCGGCGGCGGGGTGCAGTGTGCGCAGCCTGCAGCTTGGCTTCCGGCGGTTCCGCGAGACGACGCCCCTGGAAGCGATCCGCCTCGCCCGCCTCGTCGCGGTGCGCGACGCGCTCAGGACCGGCGACATCGCGGGCACGGTCACCGACCTCGCCCTTCGGTTCGGCTTCACCAATCCCAGCCGCTTCGCGCACGACTACAAGGCGGCATTCGGTGAGGCCCCACGCGACGCCTTGCGTCGCGGTTCAGGACATCGACGACACAGCAGGTGAGGGCGGTTTGCCGCTTTCGCGATGTTTGCGCGATCTGTCCTGCTCTTTCGTTTTCCGCATAGAACGCAGCCTTATCGTAGCATTAACTTAGGCCTGTCGCGCTCAGTCCGGCTCTCTTGCCGTTGAGCAGCGCAGCCGCCCCTGCGGCTGCCAGGCAACCGACACTATGACACCAAGCGCAACTACCAGTTCGCTTAGGGAGGGCTGATCATGAAACGCGCGCTATCTGCACTTCTTGCATTGCCTGTACTTCTTGCATTGCCTGTACTTCTTGCATCGCTCGTACTGTCGCATGAGGCACAGGCGGATACGAAAACAGTTGTGGTCAAAAAGAAAGCGGTCATATCAGAGGAAAGCCCGCCGGCTCTCGACAAAAGGTCCACCGGATCGGTCAGGCCCGCTTTCGATGCGATCACAGAACCGGCCGATAAAACCGGCAAAGCCCCGTCCTATCCTCCAGCACTGTGGTTCACGTTCTAAGCAGCGCGGCGCGTCCTTTGGGGCGTGCGAACGACGTTTTGACACGTCGAGTTGACTGATGACGGCACGCGTCAGCTTCGCTGAGCGATGTGTCGCGCTCGCGCTGATCGACCACAGGGCGTTTGGCCTGCTGACCCCCGCGCCGATGGTTGGGGCGGCCGGTGGAAGCGCGCTTCATGCTGCAGCGAGCCGGCGCAGGATGTACTCCACCCGCTCATCGGCAGGCAATGGCGGCACGGTTTCGAGAGGGAAGCCGAGGGACCGGTACACGTCGATCAGCAACGCATGGATCCGGTGTTGTGCACCGGTGTCTTCGGTCCGCGCATAGTCCCTGGCGAGCGGCAGCGGGTCGAGGACGAACACCTTCCGGTAGGAGGCGGTTTTCAGCGCTTCGATCAGTTCCGGCTCCGGCTCGAGCGACAGGAAGCGGTAGTAGGCCAAGGCATCGGGCAGCGCGCGGTCGAGGAAGCAGACCTCGTCCGGGTCGAGCATTCCTTCCTGCTCGATCTGCATCTTGAGAACGCCCTTCTGGAACTCGCGCTGGTTGGCCCGTATCTCGGCGACCGTCCGTCCGGTAACGCGCTGCGTGTCGATGAAGTGCCGTGCGTGCTCGATCGTGGTGCGATAGCCACGCTTGGCGAGCAATTCGATGGTCGTCGTCTTGCCCGAACTCGGTCCGCCGGTGATCACGTACCAGTTTGTCATGGACGGCAGACTGACACGCGGCGGCGATCGCGCCCTTGATCGGGATCAATTGGCAGCACAGGCATCGTGCTGGTCCGGACCTTTCTTCCCAGTCCCGCGAGGCAGGCATGGTCAGCCATGCGAAACATGCCGAGACATATGCTCTGCAAGTCGGTGACTTCGAGGGTGACGCTTTTCACGCTCGGGCCTCGGGGTCGGCAGCCGAAGGTCGACATCATGCCGGCCGCCTTGTGGGAGAGGTGGTTGCAGTCGTCTGATGCTGTTCCAACCGCGACTGGACGGTCGCGGTTGGGTGGATGGCATGGAACTGCCGCTGCTGGTCATTGAGACCGCGCCGGCCCTGCGGCCGGCCCGTCTCACAGTCCGCGTGCCGCGACGGCGTTATGCACCGCAGCCACGATCGCGCCTGCAATGATGCCGAAAACGAGGCTGAAGAAAATGCCTTCGAGCCAAGCCTGGGGCGACGTCACGGGTGCGAGCGTGAACAGTCCTACCCAGGCATGCGTCACCTGCAGGCTGGGAAACAGCACTCCCACGAGCGCGCACAGGACGAACAGCACGATCAGCGCTGCGCTGGCCGCCATTGCCAGCCCCAGCATCGACAGCGTGCGTCTATTGACGATGTCGGTCATGGCATGTCTCCCTCAGCAGGGGCCTCGGGTGCGGGGATGTCCTTCTGCATCTGCCGCATCATCCGCATCATGTCCATCTGCATCATCTGCATGGACCGCATCATCTCCATCATCTGCATCTGCGGCGAGCCGCCGGCGCCTGGCTGCATCATCCCGCCACTCTGCATCTGCTGCATGAGTTGCAGGTGCATCTGCATCATCGTCATCATGTGCATTTGCATCATCGGTATGGCTGCTCCCCCGCCGCCCTTCATCATGCCCATCATGTCCGGGCATTGGGCCGTCGCGTTGGCTGCGGGCGGGGCAGGAAGCTGGGCAATGTTGCCTGCCGGTGTCCCGGTCGTGGCAGAGGGGGTATCGGCCCCCTCGGGGTGATGCGGGTCGGTCTGGGCGATCGCAGGATTGGCGAGGCTGAGGAACAGCGCCGCCATGAACAGGGGCCTGGTAACGCGCATGGGTCTTCTCCCTTTGCGTTGTGCTGGATTGAATGGGTGGTGACGAGACGCCGGACAACGGTGCAATGCAGGGCAGTGCGCGGGTGAGAAGCGAAACGCCGCGGCCGTCAAGGTCGCTTGTGTCAGCCGAGGTCGCGGGGCGGATGGCGGTTGACGAGCGGATCGATGCCGTGGAGGCATTGCGCTCCTGCCAAGGTCCAGGTCCGGTGCGCGGAACCGGCAAAGCCGGGCGCGTCAGCCGGCGCCACGAGGGCAATGCCGCTGCAATGCGCCAGGCTTGAACAGCAATCGGCGAACCGATCATCGCACGGCTCTTGCCCGTCGGCGTCGTGCGCGATCGATGCAGGATGGACGATGGCCAGATGGTGCAGTTGTTCGACGGACGTGCCGGGCAAAGCGGCAACCGCCGCAGCGCCGACGCCAAGCGCCAACGCCAGGCTCAAAATCAGCGCCGTCGCCAGAAGCCGGAGTTCATCGCACAACCAAACCATGTTGACACGATAAGGCCATCCCGCAAGCTGTCCTTGATCGAAATCAAAATCGCGTCGCCGGACGTTCGAGCTTGCGGCCGGCCGGTTCGAGCCGCACGCCGGTTTTGGCGGCGAGGTCATCATAGCCAATGGCCTGGTCGCGGCGGTCGGGATCGTCTGCCTTCTCAAAAATCGTTCGTTTCCGCGTTTTCGTGCGCTTGCTCTGCGTCAATTCGGATCCGCAGGCCAGGTGATAGGCTGGCGTCGGATTGTGGTGCCTACGCGCCGTCTCGCACGCAAACTGGACAAAGCGTCGGCCACTCGCCGGACGCAGAAAAAGGAAGGGATATGTCAGCAACGCCGGGCAGCGATCTGCCCATGGATCTAAAGCTTGCGGATGGCATGCCGCGTCGCAGCGGCCGGTGGTTCCACAAACGATATTTGCTCGTCCTGCTGATACCGGTCTTCATGTTCTTGGGCGGCGTCCTGGGTATGTACTTCCAGCCCGTACCCCTCCAGAAATTCTATGAGATTACCGGGCTGACGCCGGGTGCGGGATCAGCCTCGCCAATCGCGCTGCCTCCCAATATCGAGTTGCCGGCGCAGTTGGCCGAAACGATGCTGCCGTCCGACGTCGTGGGGCTCGCCCGCGTGATACCGCGCGGTGACGTCTCGATCGTTGCAGCGCCTTACGGGGCCGGAGATGCCAGGCTTTCCGAACTGCTCGTCGGTGTCGGCGATTGGGTCGACCGGGGCACGCCACTGGCGCGCCTGGACAACCGCGACGCACTCGAAAGCGCCGTTCTTCTCGCTGAGGCAAATCTGGCGGTACGTCAGGCTGCACTGCTTCAGACCCGCAGCACCGTCTTGTCGAGCCGCGACGAGGCGCAGGCGACGCTCGACCAGGCTCGCTCCAATCTGCGTGAAGCCGAAGCCAATCTCGATCGCACCGGGAAGCTTGCCGGTAGCGGGGTTGCGACCGGCGCTACGCTCGATACGGTGCGCGCGGCCGTCCAGGGTGCCGCGCTCAGCGTGACGCGTGCCGAGGCAACGCTCGCCCGTTTTTCCTCGGTTCACCCCGACGAGCAGCCGGACGTGGTTGTCGCCGGCCGCAACGTTGCTGCCGCCGAGGCCGATCTTGCCCGGGTGAAGCTCGACACGCAGCGGGCGCTCGTTGTCGCGCCTATTGCAGGAACGATCCTCGATATTCACGCGACGCCGGGGCAGCGACCACCGACGGAAGGGATCATGGAGATGGGTGACACCAGCCAAATGATGGCGGAGGTCGAGATCTATCAGGACCGGATTGCCAGCGTTCGAGCCGGCCAGCCGGTGGAACTGGTCGCCAGCGCGCTGGGGCGGACATTGCTGGGAACGGTGGAAAGCATCGGCCTGACTGTTGGCCGACAGGGCCTCATCTCCGACGATGCCGCCGCGAACACCGATGCGAGGGTCATTCGCATCCTCGTGGCTCTTGACGCCTCGTCGACGAAGCTGGCTTCGGGCTATACCAACCTGGAGGCTATTGCCCGCATCGACACGTCAGCGGCGACACGGGCCGCACGATGAGCCGCCTGCTGCAACGGCTCTTTGGGCGGCTCCCTATCGGCTGGTTGCAGCTGACCCATAATCGCACTCGCTTCGCGGCTGCGATCGCGGGTGTCGCCTTCGCCAACGTACTGGTCTTCGTCCAGCTCGGCATAATGAACTCGATGGCCGTTGCGACGCTCAGACCGTATGAGTTTTTTCGGGCCGACATCATCATTTCGGCGGCCGACGCCAATGCGATCGCGGACGGGGGGAACGTTGCCCGCCAGTGGATGCTGCAGGCGCTGGCAAATCCGGACGTCATCGCAGGCATGGGCCTCTTTGTCGCCAATGTGCCCTGGGACCGCGGACAGACGGACATCAGCCTCACAACATTCGGGATAGATCCGTTCAAGCAGGACTTCATCTCGCCCAAGATTGCGGCCGACCTGAACCTGCTGCAGGTGAACGACGCGGCGATCCTGGACAGGCTCGCGCGCGGAATTACGCGAGACGAAGCTGTCGCCATCCGGCCGCAGACGCCGCTCTCCTTCGAGACTGACGGCCGCACCATCAAGGCCTACAACACGTTTTCCGGCGGTGGAGGGTTCGGCGGCGACGGCTACATGCTGGTCTCCGACCAGACCTTCCTGTCGCTGTTTCCCGCGCGAAGCTCGGCCGCGCCCGATCACATCCTCCTGCGCACGAGACCCGGCACGTCAGTGGACGAAGTGTCGGAACAGCTGCGCGGCCAGATCTCGGATTCCTCGCTGCGCATCCGCAGCTATGCAGACGCGATGGCCGAGGATTTGCGGTACCAGCAGACGCGACGTCCAACCGGCGTGATATTCGGGTTCGGCGTCTTTATCGGCATACTGGTTGGCCTGATCATCATCTATCAGGTACTCTCCACCGATGTGGCGGACCACTTGCGGGAATACGCGACCTTCAAGGCCATGGGATATGGCTCGCGGTTCTTTCTGGGCATCGTATTCGAGGAAGCGTTGATCCTCGGTGTCTTCGGCTTCATCCCGGGCCTGATCGTCGGCACGACAATTCTGACTGTAATGGCAAAGGTGACGACGCTGCCGCTATCGATGACGCTCGTTATGGCGGCTTCTGTCTTCGTCGGAACGATCGCAGTTTCGTCCCTGTCGGGCGCGATCGCCACCAGACGCGTCGCAGCCGCAGATCCGGCGGACCTCTTCTGATCATGGAAACGCCAGATCGCGACGTCATCGAAGTCCGTGGGCTTAACCACTGGTTCGGCATAGGCGATGCCCGCAAGCAGGCGCTCTACGATCTCAATTTCGCGATCGAGGCTGGAAGCTTCACCGTGCTCATGGGGCCATCCGGCTCCGGCAAGACGACGGTGCTTACCCTGCTCGGTTGTCTTCGCGGCGTGCAGGACGGATCTGTGCGCCTGCTCGGGGAGCAACTGAACGGTGCCCGTGAAACCACGCTGATGACGCTGAGACGGCGCCTCGGCTTCATTTTCCAAGCGCACAATCTGCATGAGAGCCTGACGGCCTTGCAGAACGTGATCATGGGCGTTCAGGTTCATGGTGATGTTTCGGATGAACTCGCACACAAGGCAGCGGTCCATGTCCTTGAACTCGTGGGCCTGTCCGATCGAATCAACTATCTGCCCGCCAACCTCTCGGGCGGACAGAAGCAACGCGTGGCCGTTGCCCGCGCACTCGTTGGCAACCCGGCACTCGTGCTGGCTGACGAGCCCACCGCCGCGCTCGACGCCGACAGTGCATCCGAAGTCGTGGATCTCCTCAAGCGCCTCGGCCGCAGCCGCGGCACGACCACTCTCCTTGTCACCCACGACAGCCGGATACTCGAACGCGCAGACCGTATCCTTGTGCTGGAGGATGGTCGAGTTGTCTCTGATACGGCACCACGAACAGCGCAGAAACGACACCACCCCTGACGCTTTTGGCGCCCTGCGCGGTCCTCTCATGAACTTGAAAAGACAAGTTTCAGTATCCGATCGCGGGCAGCTGAACGACCGCAACGGGGCGCATTGCCGCCGAAGCTCGTCGGCCGATGAGAAGCCGCTTTGTGATGTGGTTGTTTCGGCGGCATCCGGCCGCCGCAGGCCTGAATGGCAGAGTGATCTCAGCTGGACAAGCCTAGCCCTGCCATCCTTCTGCGCCGGCCTTGTCGCGGAGGTCGAACATCCACAGGCCGCCATCGTCGACATGAGGCCGATGATAAGGACGGTCGGCCGGGATGGGCTCGAGCTGCACGCCGGTTTCGTCGGCGAGGTAACCGACGGCCTGGTCGCGGCGGTGCGGGTCGAGAGGAGGTCGCGCCGGGCGCTGCGCCGGGCCGGGTCGTTCATCTTCAGATGATAGAGGTTGAGCCCGCTGCGTTATTCGCGGAAGCCGGCGTTCTTTGGATACCAGAGATCATGCAGTCCGGTGTCGATGCGTTCGGCCGGGTCGAAGGTCCGGAACAGGCAATGGCGGATCTTGGCGCCAA
Organism: Aminobacter sp. NyZ550; assembly: GCF_025628925.2. NCBI lineage: Bacteria > Pseudomonadati > Pseudomonadota > Alphaproteobacteria > Hyphomicrobiales > Phyllobacteriaceae > Aminobacter > Aminobacter sp. NyZ550. The sequence goes on along the minus strand of NZ_CP114190.1, from coordinate 4,322,094 downwards.
AGAGCGAGGTGACTGCAGCCCCTATCTTGCTCGTCGAGCGATGATCTCATCGGTATTCGCCAGAAGCTTGCGGACCGCGTTGCGCGCGGCATTCGGCTTCTGCAGCCGAATGCACTTCTCGATGTTCTCGTGCAGTTTCTGCGCGCGCAGCAGGCTGCTGTCCTCGCGGGTCACGTGAACGAACAGGTGGTTCAAGGCAGATTCGATCAGGACACCGAGCGGCACCAGAAGGTCGTTGCCCGAGGCGCGCAGGATTGCCACGTGAAAGCGTGTGTCGGCCTGTGTCCGGTGCTGCAGCGAAGCGGCATTGCCCATGTCGTGAAGGGCCTGGCTGATTTCAGCCATCTGCGCTTCGGTCCGGCGCTCGGCGGCCAGTGCCGTCGCTTCCGGCTCGATGATGTGGCGGAACTCCTGCACCGTCCTGAGAAAGCCTTCGCGGTCGGGCGAGGCGGCGTACCAGCTCAGGACGTCGCGGTCGAGCAGGTTCCAATGCTCCTTGGGCTCCACCCAGCTGCCGATCTTGGGGCGGGAGGCCAGCAGGCTCTTGGCCATCAGCATCTTGATCGCTTCGCGCACCGCGGAACGACTGACATCGAAGATTTCGGTCCACTTGGCCTCGTTGGGCAGGATCGTTCCGGGGGGATAGTCGCCGCGAACGATCCTGAGGCCGATCTCGCTGGCAAGGGAGGTATGTACGCTGGCGCCCGAAATACGCGTGGCGTCGGTTCGGCGGCTCGCCAGCGGCTTGTCGGTGATGAGTGCGTCTGTCGGCTTCGAGGCCATTGGTCTTCCTGTTGTCGTCTTCCTGTTGTCGTCTGGCCGATGCTGGAATTTCGGGCCGCCTTCGCAACAGAGTGGTGCGCCATCCCAAGTGTCAAGCGTCGCTTCCCGGCGCCGGCCAATCAGTTTTGCGAGACGTATTTTCGCCAGCTGTGCTGGCTGCGGAAACCCAGGACCTCCTTGGCCTTGCGATTGGACAGCAGCGTTTCGAATGCGCCGAGTTCATGCTTCAACGGCACGCCGGGATAGAACCGCTCGAGCAGCTCTTGTGTCGGCAGGTCGGACGAGGTGTCGTCATTGGCCGCGTTGAAGACCTGATAGCCCAGGCCGTCGGTCTTGACCGCGAGGTCGGTGATCTGACCCAGGTCACGCGCGTCGATGTAGCTCCAGGCGATGCGCTTGCGGAAACCCGGATCGGCAAACCACTTCGGAAACAGCTCGTATTCGTGCGGCTCGATGACGTTGCCGATCCGCAAGGCATAGATGTCGAAGCCGCTGCGCAGTGCAAAGGCCCGTGCCGTCTTTTCATTGACGACCTTGGAGAGGGCATAGCTGTCCATCGGATCGACGTCATAGTCCTCATCGAGCGGAAAATAGTGCGGGTTTCGCGGCTCATTGGCGAAGACAAGACCATAGGTCGTCTCGCTCGAGGCGATGATGATCTTGCGGATGCCGAGTTTCACCGCCGCCTCGATGACGTTGTAGGTGCCGAGCGCGTTGATGCGGAACAGCTCGTTATCAGGTGTGAGCATGATCCGAGGAATGGCGGCGAAATGCACGACGGCGTCGACGGGCTGCGGCCGCAACGACGGGTCGAACTCGTGCAGCCCCATATAGCTGGTCAGCGCGTTGAAGAGCTGGCCGCTGTCGGTGATGTCGGTGATCAGCGTCCGGACCTTTGGATTGTCGAGCGGCCTGGCGTCGAGATTGAGAACTTGATGCCCCTGGTCGACAAGGTACTGGACGACGTGGCGGCCGGCCTTGCCGCTGCCGCCGGTAAAGATGATCCGCTTCGACATTTTGTCCTCCACATTCTGCCAGATCATTGGATATTGTCAGACAATATCATCGGTGACGACTGCGCCGAATTCAACCTGCGACCGGAGGGTAGGGAAGATGGCTAACAGCACCAGATCAACCGAGCAGATCGGTTTCATCGGCCTTGGCCTGATGGGGCATGGCATTGCCAGGAACATCGTCGACAAGGGCTATCCGCTGACCTTCCTCGGCCGCAGGAACCGCGGCCCGGCCGAAGACATGATCGCCCGCGGCGCCGTCGAGGTCTCGACCGCGGCCGAGGTTGCCGCCCGCTCGACCGTCATTTTTGTCTGCGTCACCGGCTCGCGGCAGGTCGAAGACGTCGTCCGCGGCCCAAGTGGGCTGAAGCAGGCGCTGAAGCCGGGTTCGGTGGTTGTCGATTGTTCGACGTCCGACCCGGTGTCGACGATGGCGCTGGCAGCCGAGCTTGCCGCTGTCGACGTCACATTGGTCGACGCACCGTTGAGCCGCACGCCGAAGGAGGCGTGGGAGGGCACGCTGGACACGATGGTCGGCGCTTCCGATACGATGTTTGCCCGGCTGAAACCGGTGTTCGACACCTGGGCCGGGCGTGTCGTCCATGTCGGCCAAACCGGCGACGGCCACCGGATGAAGCTGTTGAACAATTTCCTGTCGCTCGGCTATGCAGCACTTTATTCCGAGGCGCTCGCCCTGGCCGGCAAGGTCGGCATCTCGCCCGCCCGCTTCGACAGCGTCATCCGCAACGGCCGCATGGACTGCGGTTTCTATCAGACCTTCATGCGCTGGACCCTCGAAGGGGATCGCGACGCCCACAAGTTTACGCTGGCCAATGCGGTCAAGGACCTGACCTATCTCGAATCGATGGCCGATTCCGTCGGCATGGTGAACCCGCTGGGAAATGCCGCCAAGAACGCGTTTGCCGGCGCCGTCGCCGCCGGCGGAGGCGAACGCTACGTGCCGATGCTGGCGACACATATCGGGCAAATCAACGGCGTCGACCTGGCGCCGCCGGAAAAGAGCTGAGTGAACCCGTCGCGGAACAGGCGTCTACCGTCCCGAGCGGGCGATCACGTCGTCGGTGTCGGCCAGCAGCCTGTGCACGGCGTTGCGCGCCGCCCTGGGGCGCCGCAGCCGGATGTTCGTCTCGATCGCTTCATGCAGGCTCTGGGCGCGTTCGTCCCTGATCTCCTGCGTCACGAAGGTGAAGAGGTGATGGAGCGCGGATTCGATCAGCACGCCCAGCGGCACCAGAAGGTCGTTGCCGGATGCACGCAATATGGCAAGGTGAAAGCGCGTGTCTGCCTGGGTGCGTTCCTGCAATGATGTCGCCTGGCCCATGTCGCGACAGCTCTGGCTGATCTCGCCCATCTGCGCCTCGCTGTGGCGTTCCGCGGCGAAGGCGGCGGCCTCCGGCTCGATGATGTGGCGGAACTCCTGCACTGTGCGCAGGAAGGCTTCGCGATCAGGCGAGGCTGCATACCAGCTCAGCACATCACGATCGAGCAGGTTCCAGCGATCCTTCGGTTCGACCCAGCTGCCGACCTTGGGACGCGATGCCAAAAGGCTCTTTGCCATCAGCATCTTGATCGCCTCGCGCACGGCCGAGCGGCTGACATCGAAGGTCTCGGACCACTTCGCCTCGTTCGGCAGGATGGTGCCAGGCGGATAGTCGCCGCGCACGATCCGGAGGCCGATCTCGCTGGCGAGCCAGGCGTGTACGCTCGAGCCGCTCATGCGCGCGGCGTTGGGGCGACGCATCGCCGGCGGGCGGTCGGCGACCGTTTCCTCAGGCCTTTTGGACGTTCCGTCTGCCATCGACCGAGTTGATCTCTGCTGGATCAATTCCGTTCTGATTGGTGCAGCAAAAGCCGGCTCGGGCGGCGGAACCGTCCGCGCGCGACATCAACCGCGCAGGCTTGTCGGAGCGCCGGCGAGCCGGGCGCTCCGAACTGCACCTACTTCTGGCCTGCACCTATTTCTGGATACAGGTATCGACCGTGTCCTTGGTGCACTCGTCGAGGCCGGTGAAGACCGGATCATCGACCGTCTTGCCTTCGATCAGGTCGATCATGACACTCGGTGCCTTGTAGCCCATTTCGAACGGCCGCTGGCCGACCAGCGCAGTGACGAGGCCCTCCCTGGCAATCGCCACTTCGTCGCCGATCGTGTCGGCAGCGCCGATGACGAACTCGTTCTTGGCGATCTTGTCGGCCATCGGCTTGAACAGGTCGCGATAGGGCTGCGGGGCGCCGAACAGAGGCCAGCCGCCCATGATGCCGAAGGCATCGAGGTCGGGATTGGCCGCAAGGATGTCGGTCATCGCCTGGACGCCCTTGGCGCCGTCGTCATTGGTGAAGACAGGGCAGCCGGCAACCTCGGTCCAGCCGCCTTCACCCTTCAGTTCGGTCAGGCCCTTCTGGCCGGTCAGCGTGTCGCGCATGCCCTGGGCGCGGCGCAGGATGTTGTCGGCGCCCGGATTGCCTTCGATGGTGCAGATCTTGCCGCCACTGGGCTTGGCTTTCTTGATGTATTCGCCGATGCGCGCGCCCATCAGGTAGTTGTCGGTGCCGAGATAGGTCTTGCGCAGTGCGGCGTCCTCGGCGGCGAGATCGGCGTCCAGCGTCATGACCGGAACAGTCGGGTTGGCGGTCTTGATGGTCTGGGCGATCAGCTTGGCGTTCGACGGCGAAATGGCGATGGCGGCGGTGTCGGCCTTGCCCAGCATGTCCTGGACGATCTGCGCTTCGCCAGCCTCGTCCGACGTCGATGCCGGACCGGTGTAGAAGCATTCATATTCCGAGCTGGCGTTTTCCTTGTTCCACTTCTGGCAACCCTGGTTGATGGCTTCGAAGAACGGGTTGTCGAGGCCTTTGACGACGATGACCAGCTGCTTCTTGGCGAACGCGTTTCCAGCGCTGAGTGCCAGGACAGCGGTAGCAAGCAATAATGCCTTCCTCATTGTTTCCTCCCATTTGAACAAACGGGCACGGCGTGCCCGCGACGAAATCAACCCGGATACCAGACAATGCGCGGATCGTTCTCCGAACGCTCGTATTGCCAGGCCGAGTCGATGAGCATTTCGAGGTCGTATCGGGGTTGCCAGCCAAGCAGGTGCCGGGCCTTGGCATTGTCCATCCAGTTCGAGTGGTACCGGCTCGCAATGTCGACCGAGGCGAGGTGACGGGTGCGGGCGAGGTGGCGGGCGACCTCGCCATAATCGACCGGACGATCCATGCAGACGTTGAAGAGTTGCTGCCTGGCGCGCGGATTGTCGATCGCCGCAAGGATCGCCGACACCAGGTCGTCGACATGGACGAAGTTGCGTTTCAGCGGCTGCCCGTCGGCATCCCGCAGCAGCGGCACGGTGCCCGCCCTGGCATGACGCCTGGCGTCTGCCTCCGGCACCAGTGTCTTCCAGTCCGGGCCGCCAAAGACGTCGTCACCGAAAGACAGCGTGTATCGGAAGTCGTCCTTCTCCATGATCCACGGCGCGCGCAGGCAGCACCAGTTAAGGCCATACTGGATGCCGAACTGCTCCAGCATGACCTCTTCGAGCACCTTCGACAGCGCATAGCTGCCGGGATAGGCCTGATAGCGTGCCGCCTCGGTGAGGGGCGCATCGTTGCGGTAGTGGAAATGACCGATCGCCGCGTCGCCGCCGATGAGGATGAACTGTCGGGCGGTTGGACTGAGCCGAAACGCCTCGAGCAGCCAGAACAGGCCCTTGATGGCGACGTCCATCACGTCAGCTGGCGTTTCCTTGCATGTGGCGAGGTGCACGACGTGGGTGACGCCGACAAGCGCGTTGGCAACGACGTCGCGGTCGGCGATCGAGCCGCGGGCGATCTCGATGCGGTCGCCTTCATCGACGGAGCGGTTGTGACAAAGCGCGCGGATGCGGGTCTCGGAAAATCGCGGATCGTCAAGCAGCCCAGCGATGAAGTGCCGCCCGACCTTGCCCGTTGCACCGGTAACAAGGATCAGCATGCTCTTCCTCCGATGCCCAGCTAATATCCTGGCGCCGTCGTCGTCAATGCTATTTGTCCGACAAAACAGATTTTTGAGACATTTGTGCCGAACCCACCCGACAATTGATTGACGCTGTCGAGGCGTTTTGCATAAATGCGGGTCTTCGCGTTTCCCGGGAGGAGATCGGGGAACGTGAATGCGCAGTGCCCGAGCGTGACGCGTGCGTGACGCGTGCGGGACGGCTGCGAGGCTTGCATGTTTCGGGAGGCTAGAGGCTGGTGGCAGTTCTCGAACTCGCCAACATTTCCAAGCATTTCGGCGCCATCCAGGCGGTCAGCGACGTGTCGTTCTCGCTCGAGGCGGGACAGGTCGTCGGCCTGATGGGCGACAACGGCGCCGGCAAGTCGACCCTGGTCAAGATGATCGCCGGCAACTTTCGGCCGAGCCATGGCACGATGCGGCTGGAGGGGGCCGAGCTGGTCATGCATCGCCCGGTGGAAGCGCGGCAGCATGGTATCGAGATCGTCCACCAGGACCTCGCGCTGTGCAACAATCTGACGGCGGCGGCGAACGTCTTCCTTGGCCGCGAGCTGCGCCGGGGCTTTGGACCGCTGCGCGTCCTCGACTACAAGGCGATGTACAAGCGGGCCGGCGAGATCTTCAGGGACCTGAAGTCCGAGACGCGGCCGCGCGACCTCGTCCGGCAGATGTCGGGTGGGCAGCGGCAGGCGGTGGCCATTGCCCGCACCATGCTTTCCGAGGCCAAGATCGTGTTGATGGACGAGCCGACGGCGGCGATCTCGGTCCGTCAGGTGGCGGAAGTCCTCAACCTGATCCGCCAGCTGCGCGATCGCGGCATTGCCGTCGTGCTGATCAGCCACCGCATGCCTGATGTCTTTACGGTGGCGGACCGTGTCATCGTCATGCGGCGTGGCCACAAGGTTGCCGACAAGCCGATTGCCTTGAGTTCGCCGGAGGAAGTGACGGGGCTTATTACCGGTGCCATCGAACAGGTATGATCAACCCTGCCGGTCGCGCAGTGACGAAACGAAGGTCGATGATGGCTGTTACCCTTGACCAGACCATTTCACAGAAACAGCAGAGCTGGATGGCGCAGGTTCTCGGCAGCCAGACCTTCTGGGTCCTCATTGCCGTCATTCTGGCCTGCATCTTCCTGTCCTTCGCCACCGATTCATTCGCGACGACGAAAAACCTCTACAACATCACCCGCAACGTCACCTTCGTCGCGATCATCGCGCTCGGCATGACGCTGGTCATCATCACCGGCGGCATCGATCTGTCGGTCGGTTCGGTGCTGTGCCTGTGCAGCATGGTGCTGGCGGTGGTCATGCATGCCGGATACGGCATCGAGGTCGGCATTGCGGCGGCCATCGGCACCGCGCTGGTGATCGGGGCGTTCAACGGCATCTTGATCGCCTATCTCGACTTTCCGCCATTCGTGGTCACGCTCGGCATGCTGTCGATCGCACGCAGCCTGGCCATGGTCGCATCCAACAACACCGTCGTCTTCCAGTTTGGCCCCGACCACGACAAGCTGCTGGCGCTGGGCGGCGGCGCCTGGTTCTTCGGCATCGCCAATCCGGTGCTGTACATGATCGTTCTGGCGCTGCTCACCGGTTTTGTGCTGCGCTGGACGCGATTTGGCCGCTACGTCTTTGCCATCGGCGGCAATGAGCACGCAGCGACGCTGACCGGCGTTCCGGTGCGCAAGATCAAGGTCGCCGTCTACATGATCTCGGCGCTGTCGGCCGGCATCGCCGGCATCATCCAGACCGGCTGGCTCGGTGCCGTCACCACCAATATCGGCGCAGGCATGGAACTTCAGGTGATTGCGGCCGCCGTCATCGGCGGCGCCAACCTGGCCGGCGGGGTCGGCACTGCCTTCGGCGCGATCATCGGTGCGGCGCTGATCGAGGTGATCCGCAACAGCCTTGGCCTGCTCGGCATCAACGCCTTCTGGCAAGGCACATTCATCGGCAGCGCCATCGTGCTTGCCGTGCTGTTCGACAGGATCCGCAATTTCCGGCTGAGCGAATAGTGGTTCTGCGGGGCGGCGATCCTCGACGGCCGAACCGAAAAATTCCGTCCCGTTGCCTGTGCGCGCAACCGGCTTGAAGCGAGCGGAAGCCGACCAACGCAGCCGCCAACCGGCATGCCAGCGGCGTTGCGAGCGGGGAGACGCCGGAGTAAACTTACACCCGATGGACCAGAAGCGATGCGGGAGCATTGCGGAAGGAGGTCCGGCATGGAAGCGCCCTCGAACGACAACCCACAAAAACCGCCGGCGGCGGAGGCTGGCGTCATTCTCAAAGACCCTGTCCACGAGCTGACCGTCCATGCCGACGTTCTCGCCTTGTTAGCCGATCCGGCAACCACGCGGCTTTGCCTGGATATCGCCGAAGACGCAGCGTGTGCCGTCGGCGGCACCATGGCCGCCGCCCATGTCGGCGCCGATCCTGAAAGGATGATCGCGGCCGCCGAGGAGATCGACCTGCAGATGCTGCGTGACCTCGACGAAGGCTCGCCGGCGCAGCGGTTGGAGCGGGTCACTTCCGCATTCGAAGACTGGAAGCGAGGCAAGCCGGGTCGAGACCGTCTTCGTCTTGATGATTGCCGCGGCGACCTTAATCGCTGCGTGACGAGCGAATGCCATGAGACGGCACTCGCCGTCGCCCCCTGCCATGGCAACATAGATGCCCGCGATGCGTTTCACGACCTTCTGTTCAACGAACACAAGCTCGTCCTGGCGCCGCCGCCCGGCCAATATGCCGGTGATCTGATGGGTCACATCGTGGTTGGCTGGAAGCAGCACGATCATGCCCAGCGCGCCGTCGTCGCAGCGAGACGCTGGCTGGCGGCAGCCGATCACATCACCGTTCTATGCATCAACGACAAAACCGACGGACGTAATCAGTTCACGGCGCGGGAACTGCTCAAGCAGCTCGAGCTGGACGGCGACGTTGTCACGACCAGCTCAGGCAACTGCTCCGTCGGCGAAACGATCCTCGATTTCGCGAAAACCGCGAAGGCCACCTGCCTGCTGATCGGCGCCTTCAAGCATGGATATTTCCTGGAGCTGCTGCTCGGTCGCGTCACCCACTACCTGTTGTCGCATAGCACGCTGCCGATGATGATGAAGCATTAGAGCGCCGGGCGGGGTCGTGGCCACCGCGGACTGGGCATCATCGGAAAGCGGGCGATCGTCCTTCCCATGGCACATGAATCCAGCTCAAGCGGAGTTTAGAGGTTTTTCAGACCTTCAATATTTCTCCGGCACCCAAACGCCAGAGGAAACGAGGTGCGAACAAACACCCTTTTCCGGAATGTTGTGAGCGCTTGCCTGCTCCTTTCCAGCACAGCTTTTGCCGCTGTCGCCTTGAACGGTCGCGATGGAATGTCATGGACACTCTTTCTGCGGTCGGCGCATAGGGCAACCACGCCACATATATAGCGCCTGAGGAACTCGAATAATAGAATCTCTAAACTGAATAATCTTATGTATTGCAAGAATAAATATGATTGTTTTTGATTTCTTGAGACTGTTTTCCAAATTATAAGATCATAATATGAAATTGATGATTAAATTAAGGTGGGTGAGTATTTATATTATTTCGGGAGATTTCAGATTTTTCCTTGAAAAAATCTCTGGAATGGCGTATATATAAAACTCGTAGATTTTGCCGACTTGGCCTTTCGCGGTGTCAAAGACCTTCGACCCGCCATCACCGCCGAATTCTCGAAAGCGAATGCAGGGCACCGATCCGGGGCTTATCTTGCCTGGTTCGGAGCTTGGAGTGATCTCTGACGTTGACCGTGAATGTGGCGTCAGAGCGTTGCGGGACGTATCCCGCGCAATCCTGCGGAGAACGCAGCCGTGACCAGCCGAACCATAGAAACCGTCGTCCACTTCGCATCCGCATTTTCATTCGCGGGCATCGCCGGACAGCAACCGGCGGGAGCCTACCGTGTCGATCGAGACGAAGAACTGATCGAAAGCGTCTCCCGAGTGGCCTGGCTGCGAACCAAGACATTCTTCCATCTGCCGGCGATCGACACGCCGGGGCCTAAACAACAGATGATGCCGATCAATCCGGCAGACCTCGAAGCCGCACTGGAAAGGGACCGGCAATCATGACTGCGACCTTCCTCATGCGAGGCAAGCATCCTGCCCGGCGCGACCCGACGATCCATCGTTTTTCGATAGGGCAGACCGTACGGTTGAAGCGAAGCTTCGGCACGCAGGCATACCGCATTACGGGCACGTTGCCCGCGAGAGAAGACTCGCCTCAGTACCGCATCCGCAACGAACGAGAACTTCATGAGCGCGTGACGTCCGAAGACAATATCGAACTGCTCGGCGCGCCACTGGGGCAGGACGACGCAAGTCTCATCGAAAGGGCATTCGGCCATGGCTAAGGGACAAAAGCGCAGCAGTCGCGAGATTCGAAAGCCCAAGCAGGCCCAGGTGAAAACACCTCCGATGCGTGAAGTCACGTTCGGCAGCCAGATAAAGCTCGCCAGAAAGGTGACCGCGGGCGGCAGATGAAGATCGTGATCGAATTCTATCGCACCCGCGGCAAGGACGACGCCCATGCGGTCGTGGGCCGCGAGACAGATGAAGTCGCCGACGTCGAGGGGGCGATAGAGCTTGCACTGCGCCTGTCGCAAACCCTCGACCTGCCGCAGCGGCCGGACGGCATCACGATTACCGACGCGGATGGCAGGGTTCTCTATTCCGGGGACGTAGATGCCGACGCACTCTCTGAAGGAAGGTCACGACCATGACGGACCGCAGCACCGAAAGCCAACCCAGACGCGATGCCGCCGCGATCGACATCTGGGACAATGAAGGCGGGGCGCCTTACTCCATCGAACATCAAGTTGGCCGCCGCATCGAAGCGGATCGCTCCTGGACCGTCTATCATGTCTTCACGGGCATCCCGGTCAATATCGACGGCCAGGCGATGACGGGGCTGACCCGGTCTCGTGCGACGAGCGGGATGATTTTTCTCAATCTTCGCAATACAGGCCGCCACAGGGGACGGAGCGGGCCGGAAGCGTTTGGGCTGAGCGCAACAGGAGGCAACACGTGACGCTTGCATTTCTCAATCCGAGCCGCAGCTTCGACCAAGCAAAAAATGCCGTCCGCTTCATCGGTCACGACGGCATGTTCGAAGTGCGCTTCTTCGTCGAAGCCGGCGCATTGGCGAGAGCAGGGGCCTGTGCAAGCGGGACACAGCTGTCCGAGTCAGAATGCCTGACCGCGTTCGACGTAGCGCGCAAGTCAATCTACGATGTCGCGCGCGAAGCCTATTCCCATGGTCGCCGCACCTACTACACGCTGACTGCCGTCGATTTCCGGTGAGACAGCCAATGCCCCGGGGACCGATCGTGCCTGCGCACGATCCTGTCCCAGGCGTTCACGCCGTTGGCTGCCGATTGGGTCGCAACCCGAAAAGTCGATGCAGCCAATATGAGCAACTCAAAATCTGGTCTGGAGTTTCGTCATCAACAGCTTCCCACAAGACGCGCGAGCCGCGAGCCGCACTCTGCTGAACACATGCAAGAAGGCAGCTCGTCCGTTCGCTATGCTCGAGGTCTTTGGAGCGGCCAGGCGAATGTTCCCTCTCGATACATCAGGCATGAGGCTCGCATACGCCACCGCAAGTGAAGCATCGAAGGCTGGGCCCAGCGTCAATTCTGATGATGCCGCAAAGGTGATGGATATCGAAAAATCGGACGATGAGGGCGCCGCCGTGAGAGGACCAAGAACCGAAACCCAGCGACGGAGCGAAAACGACACGAGCGGCATCAGGCGCAGGGCAAGAGAAACGCACACGCGACATCAGCTGGTCTAAGGCTTGTTGAGATTCAGGATTCCCATATTGAGCGGATTGTGATTCACACTTTGGATGGATCGCTTTGTTTTGACGGACGCCCAATGGGCAAAGATGGAACCTCATTGTTTGGGCAAGCCGACGGACCCTGGGCGCAGTGGGAGCGACAACCGCCGCTTCATCGAAGCGGTGCTGTGGATCGCGCGAACGGGTAGCCCCTGGCGCGATCTTCCGGCCTTTTTCGGAAACTGGAACACGGCCTTCAAACGCTATCGGGATTGGTTGAAAGCTGATGTTTTCATCAGGCTCTTCGAGGTCTGCTCGGACGAACCGGATATGGAATATGCGATGGTCGATGCCACCATTGTGAAGGTCCATCGTCACGGCCAGGGTGCAAAAGGGGGACTACGCGGCAGGCCATAGGTCGATCCAAGGGGGGCATGACGACCAAGATCCTCGCCCTTACAGACGCGCTTGGCAATCTGGTCCGCTTCGAACTCATGCCCGGCCATCGCTTCGATACGGTCGGCGTGGCGCCGCTGATCGAGGGCATCAACTTTGGCGGGCTGATCGCCGACAAGGCCTTCGACAGCAATCACATAATCACCGATCTCAATGAGCGCGGCGCCAAGATCGTCGTCTCCCAGCACCCAAGGCGCACAAAGCCGCTGCCGCTCGACAAGGAACTCTACAAGTGGCGCCACCTCATCGAAAACTTCTTCTGCAAGCTCAAGGAATTCAAGCGCATCGCCATGCGCGCAGACAAAACCGACCAGAGCTTCGCCGCTATGATCTATCTCGTTGCCGCCGTCATCAACTCTCGATGAATCTCAACAAGCCTTAGGCTATTGTGCCCATCGTGCCCGACGACCAGCGACGTTGAGCGCTCTGTCCGTTGAATCTGGCCAGAAGGAAGTGGACGATGACGCGGATCGGGCATGGCTCGGACCGCTCGCTACGTCCGCTCTCGAGACGCCAGCGACTTGCTCAATATTTCCATGGCCGGCAAGTTTCAGTCGACGCTCCCAGGCAATGGTCCGCGATATCGGAACCGAGATTCCAACGAACAGCATGTGCACATCCTCAATGAGGGAGATCGACGTGAAATATCGTGAGCTTCAAGAGTACCTTCGACCGCTTGGTATAGTCATGAGCAAGAGAGGGACGACAATCCGGTTAAACAGTTTTGGCGGCCTCGAGAACACTGCGCGCTACTCCGAGACATTGGAAGGCGCGCTCGCCATAGCAGGAGATATGGCGAAACCTAGACGCAATATACTATCGTGATGGGTTTCTGGCTTGTTTTGTGTTAAAGTATGACTGACCCATTGCGGGCGCCATGCCTGCATTTCCGTTGATCGGAAAAACCATGAGATCACCTATGCTCTCGATAGCGGTGCTTTACGGCGCCGCCATCGGCGCTCTGGCTACAGCAACCATCGGCTTCACCGTTGGCGGATGGGTTACCCAAAGCACGGCCCTCTTGATGGCCGAGGCCTCATCGCAAATGGCTGTGGCGTCTGTGCTGACGCCGTATTGCCTGGAACGCTCAAGATCCGACCCGCTTTCCACTCAAATCTTGTCGGAGCTGGAGACCAGCCGAGGCTTCAACCGCCGTGGGGTCATTGAACGCGCCGGCTGGGCCACTCCACTTGGGTCCGACAAACCGCTCTCCGAGGTTGCGATTGCATGTGAGACAGCGCTCGCAAAAGGGTAGCTCGGCGCTTTTCAGAGGTGGATTGAACAGAGGTCCGTGCCAAGCTCTGCCGGCTGTTCGAGCCGATCGGCGGCGTCGGCGAATGGCGCGGCGGTGCGGCATCTTGCGCCGCAATCCCGGCGTCGGGGCGGGGTGAGAGCGGCACGGCCCTGCCTGCGGGCAGGTCTTGGACGCCACCGGCTGCCGCCCTCTGCGCCCGCCGCCGCGGCGGCGCCGGCGCATCACCGCTGCCGGGCAGCGGCCCCAGCGGCCGGACCCGGCGGCAGGCGGTTGTCCTTTTTTGTCCGATCCTTGTCCGCTGCATGGCTGGCGCGGCTGGACACGAGGGCTAGGATCAAGCACATCATGGTCCACGGAGTGTCCAGAAATGACCGATACCGCCCTGCTTGTCATCGATGCCCAGGAAAGTTTCCGGCAGCGCGCCAGCTGGCACGAGGTCGACAGCCCGACCTATCTCAGGAACCAGCAGGCGCTGATCGACGGCGCGGTGAAGAAGGGCTGGAAGATCGTGCGGGTGTTCCATGCCGAGCCTGAAGGCATTTTTTCGCTCGCTTCCGGTTTCGTCAGGCCGCTGGCCGAACTCAGGCTCGACAGGCCTGACCTCGAATTCCACAAGTTCCGGCATTCCGCCTTCGTCGGCTCGCCGCTTGAAGTGTTCCTGATCGAGAACGGCATCCGCCGCCTCGTCGTCTCGGGCATCCGCAGCGAACAGTGCTGCGAGACCACCACCCGCCATGGCTCGGATCTCGGCTGGCAGGTCGACTATGTCACCGAGGCGACCCACACCATGCCGCTGACCGACGCGAGCGGAAAGACCTGGACGGCGCAAGAGATCAAGGCCCGCACGGCGGCCGTGCTCGATGGACGTTTCGCCCGCGTCTGCACCATATCCGAGGCGCTGGCCTACGAATCCCTGGCCGACGAGGGCAGGGCAGCCGCAGCATGATCGAGCCGCGCCGGATTCCGACCTATGTGGTGATGCCGGCGCGGACGCTTCTGCTCGATGTCGCCGGGCCGATGGAGGCACTGCGTTATGCCAATCTGCTGCAAAAGGACGTCAGGTTCGACGTCGCCTATGTCGGCGCCTTGCCCGAGGTGACGAGCTCGATAGGCTTGCGCATTTCAGGCATCTCGCCGCTGCCCGAGACCATCGAGCCGGACGCCATGATCGTGGTGTCGGGCGACACTGACGAGCCGATGGATACGGGCCAGCCGGTCGAGGCGGCCGGTCAGGATTCGGACGAGCTGGTCCGCTGGCTGAGGCGCAGCATAAGGCCCGGCATGCTTTTGGTGTCGATCTGCTCGGGCGCGCTTCTGGCCGGCAGGGCCGGGCTGCTCGACGGGGTCAGATGCACCACCCATTTCAGCGATTGCGACCGTCTTGCCCGCCTGGCACCTTTGGCGCGGGTGCAGGAGAACAAGCTCTATGTCGAGGATGGCGAACGTTACACCAGCGCCGGCATCACCGCCGGCATCGACCTGATGCTGCACATCATCGGCCGGCTGACCAATCCTGCCGTCTCCGCGGCGGTGGCCAAGTCGCTGGTCGTCTATATCAGGCGCCTCGGCAGCGATCCGCAGCTGTCGCCCTGGCTCGAAGGCCGAAACCACATCCACACCGCCATCCACCGGGTGCAGGACGCCATGTCTGCCGATCCGGCGCGGGACTGGTCGCTTTCGACCCTGGCCGACATCGCCATATCAAGCCCCCGCCACCTCAGCCGCCTGTTCAACGACCAGGCCGGCATGAGCATTCCGGATTATCTCAACCGGCTGCGCGTGGCTCTCGCCCAGCAGCTTCTGAGCGAGACGCGGCTCGACATCGAGCGGGTGGCGGAGCGCGTCGGCTACAGCTCGAGCCGGCAGTTGCGCCGCGCCTGGGGCCGCTTCAACGCCACCCCGCCAAGCGCCTTTCGCCGCGGCGGGGCAGGCCAGCCGCAGCAGCTGCCCACGAGCTGAAACGCCTGGGCAGATCGGCGCCAGGCTGGGATCGGCAGATGTCGAAGCGCTCAGCCATGCACCCGTGCCTTTGTTTCGCGGGGCTCAGAAGCTCTGCAAGATTTCCGGCCGCAGCCCGATCGACCGGCTGTTGCCCGACAGATTGGGGGGGACAGCTGCCATTCCTCCCCCACCCCATTCTCGCCGACCCATGCATGGGTCAGACAGCAACCCACCATTCGGCACCTGTAGCTGTTACGTACCGCAGAATGTCTGCAGGACGCGTTCTTCGTCTTTTGGTGGCCGCGCATAGTCCTCCATCCCGGGCTGCTCGTCGAACGGGCGCGCCAGCACGGTGAGCAAGCTCTGGAAAGGGCCAAAGTCGCCTTCATTGGTGGCGGCGGCGATGGCGGCTTCGACGCGGTGATTGCGTGCTATGTATTTCGGGTTCACCCCGCGCATGCGCGCCGTGCGGTCGGCTGCAGTCTCCGGCTCGCGAGCCAGCCGTTCACGCCAGCGCAAAGCCCAGCTATCGAAGGCAGCAGGGTCGATGAAGTGGTTGCGCACGCGGCCGGAGCCGTCGACCTCATCGGCGAGATCGCGAAATGTGAGGGTGAAATCCGCCCCGTTGCGCGCCATCAGCGCAAGCAGTTCGGCAGCAAGACCAAGGTCCTCAGGCTGTTCGGTTAACAGCCCGATCTTGTGGCGCATGCCTTCATGAAACGCAGCCTCGTAGCGTGCCTGGAACGATCCGATCGCCGCTTTCGCCTGCTCGAAGCCTTCATCGTCTCCGCCTGCTTCGCTTCCCAGAATGGGCAGCAGCGCTTCGGCCAGTCGCGCCAGGTTCCAGACGGTGATGCGGGGCTGGTTGGCAAAGGCGTAGCGGCCTTGATGGTCGATGGAACTGAACACGGTCGCCGGATGATAGGCGTCCATGAACGCACATGGACCATAATCGATCGTCTCGCCGGAAATTGCGACGTTGTCGGTATTGAGGACGCCATGGATGAAGCCGACCAGCATCCACTGCGCCACCAGCTTCGCCTGCCTTGCTACCACGGCATTGAGGAACCCGAGGTAGCGACGGGGGGCTTCGGCGAGATGCCGATAGTGCCGCGTTATGGCGTAGTCTGCCAACGCCCTCAGGCCGTCGCTGTCTTCCCGTACGGCAAGGTACTGGAACGTGCCGACGCGGATGTGGCTGGCGGCAACGCGCGCTATCAGCGCTCCGGGAAGCCTGGTCTCGCGAAAGACGTGCTCGCCAGTGGCAACCAGCGACAGGGTTCGCGTGGTCGGGATGCCGAGGGCGTGCATCGCCTCGCTGACGATGTATTCGCGCATCATCGGTCCGAGCGCTGCGCGCCCATCGCCATTGCGGGAAAACCGGGTCGGACCGGAGCCCTTCAATTGAACGTCGCGCAACTGGCCTGTTGTATCGGGCAACTCTCCGACGAGGACCGCCCGACCGTCGCCAAGCTGCGGCACGAAGTTGCCGAACTGGTGACCCGCATAGGCCTGGGCGATGGGACGCGCGTCAGCGGGGAAGCGGTTTCCGGCCAGCATGTCGATACCTTGGGGACCACGCAACCAGCCGATGTCGAGGCCCAGCTCCGTCGCCAGTGTTTCATTCAGTTCGAGCAGACGCGGTGTCGAAACCTGGGATGGATCCGGACTGGCGTAAAGCCGCTCGGGGAGGTCGGCGGCATAAGTGTGTTGGAACCGGGGGCTGCGCATGACAATTCGGGGCTTGTTCAGGTTACCGGCTAGATAGGGATGCCGCGAGGCGCGGGCCAGCAATTCGAGAGGGGCTGTTAAGTCGCAACCCAATCGCAGTTTCCGATGTTGGCGTCCAGCCAGGAAGCTGCTGTCACCAGGAAGCTGCTGTCAGTTGTCGCCGTAGCCCCATTCCATATCTGGAAGGAAGCGGGCGGCCGAGGGTCTGATGGGTGCTCTTGACGTCGTCCTCGTTCCGGGTGGCGCAGACCAGCGACGCCGAAGTCGGCATCTCGCCAGTGTTAGCGAGGACTGATAGTTCCGGGATCCATGAACACGCTCGGTGTGATCTCGGATACGCACGGCCTTCTGCGCGAGGACGCCGTTGCGCTTCTTCAAGGCGTCGACCACATCGTCCATGCGGGCGACATTGGAAACCCCACCATCATCGAGAGATTGGAACGTGTTGCGCCAGTCTCGGCAATTCGCGGCAATGTCGATGTCGAGCCGTGGGCGTCTCTGTTTGCGGATACCCTTCAAGTGACGCTGTTCGGGCAGAAGATATTCGTCATCCACGACCGAAAGGCCATGACGTTTGCTCCAGCCATGATGGGCATCGATCTCGTGATTTCCGGTCATTCTCATCGTGCCAGTATCGAGAGCCGCGATGACGCCATTTATCTCAACCCGGGCAGTGCAGGCCCGCGCAGGTTCAGGCTGCCCATCACCTTGGCAAGGGTCCAGATCATCCACGGGCGATTGGTGCCCAGGATTTACGAGATTGCCTCAGATCTCAGCTGATCCGTCAGCATGTCTGACCTGGGGACGTCTGCTGTCGGTCCGGTTCTGGCCCAGAAACCGGGAAGCCGGCGATCCGCGCTTCAACCTTTCACGCCGAGCAAAAAAAGCAGGTCACCGTTTCGATGTGCCTTGGTCCCCCGCTGCAATGCCTGCGCGTCCAGCGCTCCACTAACTCTGCACAGGCCCTCCACCTTCCATCGATCTCAAGGCGGTAGGTAGCTTCCGGAAAGGAGGCACGAAATGATTGCCCGAAATTTCTTCATAGTATGTACGGTCGTCGCTGTCTTTGCGGTCCTTTTCTCCAACCTTGTCAACAATCAGCACGAATATGGCGGCCTCACACGCTTGGACGAGAATTTTCGGCTGCGTTGACGCCGGGAGTTGCTACCAGGTTTGACGAACCTCCGGCGCTACTGCGCGTGGGGCACTGCTGAGGTTCTGAAACCCATTTCGAAAAGTGCGCCGCCGCCTGGCGCGGTCCTGTACCGAAGGCTTCCACCATGGGCTTCCATGATCGCGCGCACGACGGAGAGACCGAGCCCGTTTCCTCCAGTTTCCTTCGCACGGTCGGGATCGCCGCGTACGAACGGCTCGAATGCCCGCCCAGCGAGGTCGCGGTCGATGCCTGGTCCCTGGTCGGAGATGGCGAGAACCGCCATTCCATCAACTGTCTTCAGGCTGATGGTTATCGACCCCCGATTGGCATGGCGCCGCGCGTTCGAGATCAGGGCGAGAACCGCCTGGCGCACACGGGTCGCATCCGCGTCGGCGACGATGTCGTCGAGTTCGAGGGTCAGATGGAAGCCGTCGGCAGCGAGCTCGGGCGCCATGAGCTCGGCGAGCTCCTCGAGCTCCCGATCGATATGGGTCGGCACGATATGGAGATCCAGATGCCCACTATCGGCAAGTGTCACCGTTCGCAGGTCTTCGACCAGCCGCGCCAAGCCGTCGACCTGCAGTATGAGCCGGCGAAGCGTGCGCTCGTCCGGTTCGAACACGCCGTCAATGATCCCCTGCAGGCGACCTTTGAGGATGGTGAGCGGCGTGCGCAGTTCATGTGCGATCGTGGCGTTCCACAGCGCCATGTCGGCGGCCATATCCTGCAGCCGTTGCGCCATCGTGTTGAAGTCGCCCACAAGGGACGCGGTTTCGCCCAGCGCCTTTTCGCTTGCCTCAGCTCGGGCCGACAGGTCGCCGGCGGCGATTTGACGAGCGCTCCGGGCCAGTGATTCCAGCGGATCGAGTATCCGGCGGGCAAGACGTAGCGCCACGAAGGCGGCTATCGGAAGCGTGACGAGAACCAACGCGGCGAAGATCACCAGGTCGAGAGATGTCAGCCATTCATCCGTCTCCGGCATTGGGTAGACGGCGACGATGGCCGAGTAGACGAGGTAGGATCCGAAGAACACCAGCACACCAGCCAGAACGGTGATCGTCGACATGGCGATGAGGATCTGACGGCTCAATCCCGCGCGCGTTTCCATCTTTCACGCCGACAATCTGTAGCCAATGCCGCGAACGCCGGGTAGCAGCCCATGTGCTCCTGCCTGTTCGAGCTTCTTCCGCAGCTTGCTGAGATGGCTATCTACGGTCCGATCCAGGGCGTCCGATCCGGGGAGGCAAGCATCGACAAGCTCATTGCGTGTAAACACCTTGCCGGGGTTGCGCGCCATGTGGGCCAGGATACGAAACTCGGTGAGGGTCAGGGCTAGCGGCTTCGCCTCGCTGCCGGTCCCGAAGCTCGCCTGATAGCCATCCAGATCGATGGAGAGATCGCCCACACGCAGAACGCCGCCTGCCGTCGCCATCCCCGAGCGCCGGAGCACAGCCTTGGCGCGCGCCACCACCTCGATGGGGTTGAACGGCTTGACGACGTAGTCGTCGGCACCTATCCGCAGACCCTGAAGACGGTCGATGTCCTTGTCGAGCGCTGTGATCATAATGGCTGGGGTGGTGCCGCGCCGGCGCAGTTCCGCGAGGACTTCCCAGCCGTCGAGGCGCGGCATGGTCACGTCCAGCAGGACGAGGTCGGGCTTCAAAGCGAGGTGCAGATCGAGCGCGGTGCGGCCGTCGCGAGCGAGCACGGTCCTGAACCCTTCCCGCTGGAGATAGGCATCCAGGATGGAGGCGATCTCGTCGTCGTCTTCGGCAATCAGGACAAGGGCGGCCATAGCGTTCTCCTGCCCAAGGAATGCCATCCGCAGCAACGGCCGTCGAGAGCTTTGGCCTTTCGTCCATCAAGTCTCCACGAAACCTCCACACTGCGCCAACGGTGGGGAGCGATATGAACGTCGTCGCCTCCGCGCGATCGATGGTCTTGAAGGATGTCCCGATGATGCGTACCCGCTGCCACTTCACCCGCGCAGCTCTCGGCACTGCCTTGCTGGCTCTTGTCGCCTGTTCCGACAATGCGCAGGAGGCAACGCCCCAGGCAGCAGGCGCGCAGGAACAGGTTGAAGCGGTCGCAGCGCGCGTCGCGACCCTGACGGTGCAGCCGCGCCGCGTTGTCGTCTATGATGAGCTGCCCGGCCGCGTCTCTGCGCTTCGCACCGCCGAAATACGTCCGCAGGTCAGCGGGATCGTCCGCAAGGTGCTCTTCAAGGAGGGCTCTGAGGTCTCTGCCGACCAGTCTCTGTTCGAGATCGATCCCGCGCCATTTGCCGCTGATGTCGAGGCCGCGTCGGCGGTACTGGCGCGCGCCGAGGCAGACGAGCTCAATGCCTCCCTCAAGCATGATCGTATCAAGGCCCTGGCCGAAAGCCGGACCGCGACCGCCGCCGCTCTGGGAGATGCGAAGGCAGCGCTGGCGCAATCGCGCGCGAGTGTGGCAGAGGCGCGGGCAAACTTGACGCGGCGCAAGCTCGAGCTGGCCCATGCCACCGTGACCAGCCCGATCGCCGGCCGGGTCGGGCAGGCGCTCATCACCGAAGGCGGACTCGCCACGGTGGGCGCTACCACCCCCATGGCCGTCGTCCAGCAGTTGGATCGCCTCTTCCTGGATGTCCGACAGCCGTCGATGCAGCGCGAGATACTGGAAGAGGCTCTTGCGAACGGACAGGGGGACGAGGCGGGCAAGCTGCCTGTCGATATCCTGACCATCTCCGGCAAGCCCTATGAGTATATGGGCACCATCCGTTTCTCCGACAGCGCAGTCGATCCGGGAACAGGTAGCATCACGATCCGTGTCGAGGTGCCGAACCCTTATGACCAACTGCTGCCCGGCATGTACCTTCGCGCAAGGATCCCCCGCTCAATCCATCCCCATGCCTTGACGGTGCCGCAGGAAGCCATCGTGCGGGACAGCTCCGGCCGGCCCCAGCTGACGGTCGTCGGGGCTGACAAGACGGCATCGCGCCGCAATGTCGAACTGGGTCCGCTGGTCGACCGGCAGTATTTGATCCTGTCAGGCATCAGCGCCGGCGACGAGGTCGTGGTTCAGGGCCAAGATCGCGCGACGGGCGGAACAAAGCTCCAGACGCAGGCGTACCAGCCTGCCGTCCGGGCGGACGCACAATAGAGACTCCGCCATGCCCCAATTCTTCATCGACCGCCCCGTCTTCGCCTGGGTCATCGCCATCTTCATCACGATCGCCGGCATCGCCGCGATCCCGCAGATGCCTGTCTCGCGCTTTCCCGTGATCGCGCCGCCCAGCGTCAGCATCACTGCGAGCTATGTCGGCGCGAGCGCGCAGACCGTCACCGACAGCGTGACTGCCCCGATCGAGCGCGAGCTGTCGGCGGTCAAGAACGTCCTCTACTTCGAATCCTCGGCAGACGCTTCTGGCAACGCCAGCATTACGGTCACCTTCAAGCCGGGGAGCGACCCGGAGCTTGCTCAGGTGGACGTGCAGAACCGTTTGAAGTCGGTCGAGCCCCGCCTGCCTGAGCAGGTCCGGCGAGCCGGATTGTCAGTTGAAGCCGCATCTTCGGGCTTCCTCATGATCGTCTCTCTGCGGTCGGCCGACGGCGCGGTCGATCCTCTGGCTCTCGACGACTATCTCGCTCGCAGCCTTGCGCCGGAGCTGAAGCGCGTGCCGGGCGTCGGCCGCGTGCAGTCGTTCGGCTCGGAGGCAGCGATGCGCGTCTGGGTGGATCCCGCTCTGCTCGCATCCTACTCATTGTCGATGGCCGAGATCATCCAGGCCATCCAGGCGCAGAACATCCAGGTGGCTCCGGGAAGACTCGGAGAGGAGCCGGCTGTCCCCGGCCAGACGATCAGTGTGCCGCTCAGCGTCAGCGGCCAGCTCGAGACGCCGGAGCAGTTCGCAGCGGTGGTGCTGCGCTCAAATCCCGACGGATCGAAGCTGACGCTCGGCGACGTCGCCCGCATCGAGATCGGAGCCCAGTCCTCCGGTTTCTCGATCCTCGACGGCGGCAAGCGGGCGACGGCGGCGGCTATCCAGCTCGCGCCCGGCGCCAATGCCGTCAGCACGTCCGAAGGTGTGCGCGCGCGACTGGCCGAGCTGGCATCGTCGATGCCGTCCGGCGTCACCCACGCGGTCTCCTACGACTCCGCGCCCTTCGTGAAGGTCTCGATCGCCAAGGTCATTCAGACGTTGGTCGAAGCGATGGTGCTGGTGTTCCTCATAATGCTGCTCTTTCTCCAGAACATCCGCTACACGCTGATCCCGGCAATCGTCGCCCCGATCGCCCTGCTCGGCACCTTCGCCGTCATGTGGGGGATCGGCTATTCGATAAATGCGCTGACGATGTTCGGCATGGTGCTGGCCATCGGCATCATTGTCGACGATGCCATCGTCGTCGTCGAGAACGTCGAGCGGTTGATGGCGACCGAGGGGCTCTCCCCCCGGGAAGCCACGCGGCGTGCCATGCGCGAGATCACGGGCGCCGTCATCGGCATCACGCTTGTTCTCACAGCGGTGTTCCTGCCGATGGGCCTGGCGACAGGCTCGGTCGGTGCGATCTACCGCCAGTTCACGGTCTCGCTCGCTGTCTCGATCCTATTTTCCGCCTTCCTCGCGCTCAGCCTGACACCTGCGTTGTGCGCAACAATCCTTAAGCCGATAGCGCCGCACCACGAGCGCAAAGGGTTCTTCGCGTGGTTCAACCGCGGCTTCGACCGGCTGACGGCTCGCTACACGGCTTGGGTCGGTGCGCTGGTGAAGCGTGGCGCTCGGGTCATGCTGGTCTACGGCGCGATCGTCGGCGCTCTGGCCTTCGGCTACTCATCGCTGCCGACCGCCTTCGTGCCGGACGAAGACCAGGGAACGTTCATGACCTCCTTCACGCTTCCGGCCGACGCGACGGCTGAGCGCACGAAGGCAATCGTCCAAGGTTTTGACCGCCATGTAGCGACACGTCCTGACATCGAGAACAATTTGTCCATCATGGGATTCAGCTTTTCCGGATCTGGCGCGAACGCCGCCTTGGCGTTTTCCACACTGCGCGACTGGGGCGAACGGACGGGCAGCACCGACGCGGAAGTTCAGGCTGCGACCGTTGCGATGCAGGACGCGACGGAAGGGGAAGTCCTCGTCATGAAACCGCCCGCCATCGAGGAACTCGGGACCACGTCCGGCTTTGCGATGCGCCTTGTCGATCGCGGCGGCAACGGAGCCGGTGCACTGCAGAAAGCCGCCGACGAGCTCGTCAAGCTGGCGGCCGACAGCAAGCTCCTGCTGAACGTCCGCGTCGACGGACTTCCGAGTGGCCCTGGCGTTCACCTCAATATCGACCGTGCCAAGGCAGGCGCGCTGGGCGTCAGCTTCTCGACGATCAGCGACACGCTCGCTGCCGCGATGGGCTCGACCTACGTCAACGACTTCCCGCGTGCGGGCCGGCTTCAGCAGGTCATCATACAGGCCGAGGCCAAGGACCGGATGCAGGTGGAGGACGTACTCCGTCTTCACGTGCGTAACGACAAGGGCGGCATGGTTCCGCTAGCTGAAGTGGTCACGCCGGAATGGTCGGTCAGCCCTCTCCAGCTCAACCGCTACAACGGCTATCCCTCGCTGAGCATCTCTGGCGATGCCGCAACGGGCGTGTCGAGCGGTGCCGCGATGACCGAGATCGAGCGCCTGGCTTCGCAACTGCGGGGTGGCTACGGCGTGGAATGGACGGGGCAGTCGTTCCAGGAGCGCCAGGCCGGCACGCAGGCGCCGATCTTGGTCGCCTTCTCCTTCCTGGTGGTGTTCCTGGTGCTGGCTGCGCTTTACGAGAGCTGGGCCATCCCGCTGTCCGTCATGCTCGTCGTGCCATTGGGTATCATCGGAGCGGTCCTTGCGGTCCATCTGCGTGGCCTTGAGAACGACGTGTTCTTCAAAGTCGGCCTTATCACGCTGATCGGCCTTTCGGCCAAGAACGCGGTGCTGATTGTCGAGTTCGCACGCAAGCTCCGCGCGGAAGGTAGAAGCCTGCGCAACGCCGCCGTCGAGGCATCGCGTCTGCGCCTGCGCCCGATCGTAATGACCTCGCTCGCCTTCACGCTCGGCATCGTGCCTCTGGTCGTCGCCAAGGGCCCGAGCTCGGAGACGCAGAACGCGCTGGGCACCGGCCTCTTCGGTGGCATGATTTCGGCAACCGTCCTTGCCGTGCTTTTCGTGCCGGTGTTCTTCACGCTCGTCATGCGGCTGGCTGAACGAAAGACAGAAAACGGAGTTGCCGAGACCGGCACAACATGAAGGCCGCGAAAGGACCACTTTCTCAGCCATTTCTCGACATTTATTATGGAGAACTGCCATGACAACCGCGCCCGCACCGGGTCACGTGACGCTGGACATAGCAACCGAGGCAGATCTGCCGCGCTTCCGAAAGGATCTTCAGGACGCTTTCGCGGTCGCCGTCGTGGAAGCCTTCGGGTCGGTCGAGGATGGGCCGATCCCGTCCGACGACGACGTGGCTGCCTCCGTTGCGGCACCGAATGCCGTCGTCCACCGGATCCTTGAGGAGGGCCGATGGGTGGGCGGCGCAGTGGTGTCGATCGACACCGAGACGCAACGCAACTCGCTCGACTTCTTCTACGTGCGCACAGACCAACTTGGCCGCGGCATCGGCCGCAAGGCTTGGGCCGCCATCGAGGCGGCATACCCGGATACGAAAGTCTGGATCACCCACACGCCCTACTTCGAAAAGCGCAACATCCATTTCTACGTGAATGTCTGCGGCTTCCACATCGTGGAATATCATCACGCCGGCCACCCCGATCCGCACCGCCCACACGAGCCCGACCTGCCTGGCGACGACGGCATGTTCCAGTTCGAGAAGCGCCTTTGACCCATTGGCTCCAGCCGATGGCACACCCTCCTACCATACACACCGAGAGAACCTCCACACTCCCCGCTGCCAAAACTTGAGCAGCTAGTAAGGGGCCGATTGCAGACTGACCTGGTTTTGGGCCAACTCAAAGGACAACGACCCTTCGGCAAGCGGCCCACCTGCTGTCGCTTCGCGCTGACAAGCGAAACCTCCCAAGTCGCCGCACGGATCGCTCCCGCAAGCTTGTGGAGATGACCAAGCGCCATGCATTTGCCAAGGTTCGGCAGCCGAACGCGATCAAGGCTGGCGTAGACCGTGCTGTCCATCTCGGCCGTGCCGGAGATGGCCACCAAAGTTGCGAGGGTCAACGTTGCGCCGGCCGCGGTCACGCGGCAGGATGCAGCGAGGTCGAATGGCCCGTTTCAGGGAGCCTTTGCATGGCGTTCTTCTTCTTTGGCATGAACCAGTCCCTGGATGGCTTTGTCGATCACGATCGTTTCCCCTTCGCCCCGGGCCCAGGACTCTATCGCCGCTTTGTCGAGCAGACGGAGAAGCTCTCCGGCAGCCTTTATGGCCGCCGCCTCTATGAGACGATGCGCTACTGGGACGAGGACCAGCCCGGCTGGGATGCGGACAGGCGCGCCTTTGCGGCGGCGTGGCGCAAGAACCCGAAATGGGTGGTCTCCAGGACGTTGCAGACGGTCGGACCCAACGCAAGGCTGCTCGGCACGGAGACCGAGGCCGAAATCCGCCGGCTAAAAGTCGAGCTGGAGGGCGAGGTGGAGGTCGGCGGCCCTGAACTGGCGCGTTGCCTGACCGAATGGGGCCTGATCGACGAATACAGGATCTACCTGCACCCGGTCGTGCTCGGCCACGGCACGCCCTTTTTCGCCGGCCCCCGGCCGCCGCTGCGCCTGACCGGAACCGAGCGCTATGATGGCGACGTCATCCGGCTGAGTTATGTGCCGGCCTGATTGTGCCCCCGGCATGGCTCGAGCGGCGCGGTCCGGCGGGCAGGCGCGCGCAGCGGCACGTTTCGCTTCACCAGGCGTGACGCAGCACGCCCTTGCCTGAACAGGACCGCGTCACGTCGGAGAATTCGCCTTCGAAGCCTGCCGTCACCGACCAGCCGTTTTGCCATCTCGTCTCGACCGCAGCGCCGACCAGTGCGGCGTCGCGTGCCAACGTCTTGTCGGGCGATGTGATGGCCGTCAGAGCCGCATTGGCTGCACCCTTGCCATCCTCTGCAGAGGCGAGACCACCATTGGTGCCGGCGTCACCGGCCGGTGCGCTGCGCCCGGCGACGAACGGGTCGGTGAGCACGCCGAGGAACTGGTCCATGGCATAAGATGTCGCCTGCTGCGCGCCGGTGGCGGCCCCGGCGGAAAGCTGCGTAATCCGGCCGGCGTCAGGGCGCCAAACACCATCGGGATGCTGCCGGTGTTGTCGAAATAGGCGACGATGGCGTCGCCGACGTTTCTCGGAACTCAAACTGCGCGTTGGCGCGGCTGCTTTCGACCGACCTTCGGCAATGGCGACAATGGCTCGGCGCTGATCAAGACGCCGGCAATTCTTGCAAAGCTGACAAAGGCCTGTCGCGCCTGTTCGACGGACATCTGTCCGGCGATCGCCGCATTGCAGCTTCGCTCGGCGCAGGTGAACACCGGCCCCCGACGACCTGTCGGCCAGTGCTTCAGGAACATCATCGCATCCTGGACCGAGTCGATCTCGTGGACACCGCCGTTTGTTTCAACCTGCACCGGAGCCAAGAAGGTGAGTTTTGCCATTCTTACCTCCCTGTTTGTGGTTGTGTCCGGTGCCTCGATCTGCTTTTCCGTGGCTCGCGGGGAAGCGATCGAACATTTGCTCGAGGCCGTTCTGGTGGGGAATTCAGCACGGCGTAGGCTAGGTTTTGTCTTTCAGCGAAGGCTATGGCCGCTTCCAGGGTCGGAAATTCGAGCTCGACCTGGGTCAGCGTATCATCGCCTCCGGTGTAGCCCATCAAAGCGTCAATGAAGGGCGGCGTCCGCCGTTCAAACATCAGCCGCCACGATTGAGCCCCGCCGCGGGCCGAGGTCATGATGGAACGGCCAGGCCGGAAAATCCGCGCCGAAATTTGCCCGCTCAGTGGTGGCCGTTTGGCGGGAAACGTCAGCTGGTTCTTTGCCTTCGCCATCCGCCCGCAATTCGACCGGATGCGGTTCGTCTCCTTGTTTGGTGTCAGCCGCTCCGCCATCGACTCCTCCTCGTCTGAAGGATGCCGGCCGGGGGGCTTGGGCACCCGGCCGGTCAGTCAGCTGTCACTTGGTGGTATTGATTGTGATGCGCTTGGCGTTCGCCTGCGCCCTTTCCGTCTTGGGCAGGGTCACGGTGAGGACGCCGTTCTTGAATGCCGCCTCAACCTTGTCCTCCTCGACCTCGCGGCCGAGAGCAAGGCGCCGCTCGAAACGCCCGTAATAGCGTTCGCTGAACTGACGATCCTTGTCTTCGGTTTCCGATTTCTTCTCGCCGCGAAGTGTGAGAACACCGTCTTCAAGCAGAACCTCGACATCGTTCTCGTCAAGCCCGGGCATTTCCGCGACCACCCGGATTTCCTTGTCGTTCTCCGAGAATTCGACGCTTGGCCAGGTGCCATTGCGAGGCGTCATGCGGCCAAGAACCGACGGTGTGTCAAAGTCCCGGAACACCTCGTCAAACAGCCGATTGACGTTGCGATGCAGCGACATGAACGGATCCATGTCCTCACTGCGATTGATCGCCGGGGCCTGGTTGTTGCCACGGTTCCATGGGATCAGGTCACGTACACTCATTGCCTTTTTCCTTTCGTCTTTCTTGTTTGTCCTTTCTCGTTTGGTCGCGACGACACCCCACCCCAGATGGGGTGTCGCACTGGACGGTTCAGTTAAGATCATGCCGCTACGTTGCCTTCGATCCGCTTCGAGGCAGACTTCGTGTCAGCGCCGGCGTTGATCGCGATCCGTCGCGGCTTCATCTCCTCGGGAATTTCCTTCTTGAGGTCGATGATCAGCAGGCCGTTCTCGAGCTTGGCGCCCGTGACGCTGACATGGTCGGCGAGTTCGAAACGACGGTCAAAGGTCCTCATCGCCAGTCCATGGTGGAGATAAAAAACGTCGCCATTTTCCGTCTTCGAGCCGTTGATGACGAGCAGGTTTGGCTCATGGGTGATCGAAAGCTCGTCTTCTGCGAACCCAGCTACCGCAAGCGCGATGCGATAGGTGTCTTCACCGAGCTTGACGATGTCATAGGGCGGCCAATTGTCGGCCTGTGGGGAACTGGATTTTTCGAGCAGGTCGAAAATCCGGTCAAAGCCGATGCTCGACCTGTAGAAGGGAGAGAAGTCCATATTTGTTCTCATAGCTACATCCTCCTTGGAGCAACATAGGTACGAGGGCGCGCCAAGAAGCCTGGCGCTCCCTGACCGTGTCGACCCTTTGCAGCGGCCGACGGAATATGAGTTGGGAAGCGATTTGAGCGACGTCAAGGGGCGAGCCATCGAGCCGACATTTTGACGGCGTGGTGGTGGGTTCACAGGCTGGGGCCGCTGGAAAGCGCTCCGTCCAATGCCCATCTAGTCTGCTGGCAAAACGATGGAGTTAAGCGATGACCATGACGCGGGAAGACGTTGTCTCGGTCCTCGGGCCGGTGGACGATACGATGATTGCACAAGTGATCCTGTCCGGCGCTTCGCTCGCGGAACTCAGGGAGGCGTGGGGGTGGGCTTTCGGCGACGACGCGTTGATGGGGCAAGGCCGCCCTCTGCCCGGAACGCGGGTTGCGGCACTGATCGACTTGATTGAACCCGACGATGACGAGACAGAGGGCCCGGCTGCACCGGGCCCCGGTGCTCACTGAATCGTAAATACCCCATCCACTGCCTGCCACTCGGCAGGTTTGATCAGGCGGTGGTGGGCAACGCGCACGGAATGCAGCGCACCTTCAAGTTCCTGTTCCCAGTAGCTCAGGAAACCTCTCAGCGTTGGGAATTCCGGTGCGAGGTCGTATTCCTGCCAGACATAAAGTTGCAACAACCGCGGGTAATCAGGAAGGTGATAATGGATCTCCGCGGTCGTGAGGCCGTAACCCTCCATCTGGAGCCGGAATTCCCTGCTGACCACAAGCTTCTTCTCGGTCACCATCAAGCGTCCAATCTTTCCGGGCGTTCGCGGTTGCCGCTCTGGTCGAATTTGCAAGCGACGTCGGCGCGGATTTCATCGAGCCGGCGAAGCGCATCCATGACGGCATCGAAAGTCACCGGGGCCGCAATGCCTGGTGGCTTGCGCAGGGCCGGTATGGATTCGACCGCGCATGCATCCGATGCCCAGGAGGCAAGAATGGCGCGCTTTTCCTCAATGCCGAGTTGATCGTCCGTTATCACGTCGTCGGGATGGCTGAAGAACCGGGCCGGGAAAAGCAGACGGTCCAGTGACAGATCCGTGATTTCAGGGGCGGTCGAGGGGATAATCGTCGGGACAGTTCGTTCCATCGATGGTCCTCCGTTACAAAAATCTCCTTGCGTTGACGATCCGACGATGGTCCCAGGCGAACCACCGTCGGACAGAAAAATTTGGAGAATTCGAACGAAATTGCAAGCCCCCGCTTTCGCGGCTTCGCGGCGGATAGCTTCATGAATTCAGCGCGCTAGCACTCGGCAAACCCGAGCGCTGGAATTTTTGCAGCCACCTCTTGAAACTCAAAAACACCTCACCCAGATCGATTGCGCGCGATGCCGAAGAGGGTCGCGCACCCCGCGCCGGCACCGCTTCGGATGCGGCGCGGAGGAACCTCAAAAATCTGTTTGTCCATGAGGAGAACGACATGACGTTCCGTCCATTGCACGACCGTATTCTGGTCCGCCGCATCGAGGCCGAGGAAAAAACGGCCGGCGGCATCATCATCCCCGACACCGCCAAGGAAAAGCCGCAGGAAGGCGAGGTCATCGCCGTTGGTCCGGGCGCCCGCGACGACAGCGGCCAGTTGCTGTCGCTCGACGTCAAGGTTGGCGACCGCATCCTGTTCGGCAAATGGTCCGGCACCGAGATCAGGCTCAATGGAGAGGATCTCCTGATCATGAAGGAGTCCGACGTCATGGGCGTGATCGATGCCGCGGTCCAGGCGAAGAAGGCCGCCTGAGTGGAACCTGCCGTTTTGAGAAGGAGCAAGAAGAATGGCTGCTAAGGAAGTCAAATTCCACACCGAAGCCCGCGAGAAGATGCTGCGCGGTGTCGACATTCTCGCCAACGCTGTGAAGGTCACGCTCGGTCCCAAGGGCCGCAACGTCGTGATCGACAAGTCGTTCGGCGCCCCTCGCATCACCAAGGACGGCGTCAGCGTCGCCAAGGAGATCGAGCTGGAGGACAAATTCGAGAACATGGGCGCGCAAATGGTGCGCGAGGTCGCGTCCAAGACCAGCGACATCGCCGGCGACGGAACCACAACGGCGACCGTGCTTGCCCAGGCGATTGTCAAGGAAGGCGCCAAAGCTGTCGCTTCCGGAATGAACCCGATGGACCTGAAGCGTGGCATCGACAAGGCGGTCGACGCCGTGGTCGCAGAACTCAAGGTCAATGCGCGCAAGGTGACCAAGAACGACGAGATCGCCCAGGTGGGGACCATCTCGGCCAATGGTGACGCCGAAATCGGCCGATTCCTTGCCGAGGCCATGGAAAAGGTCGGCAACGAGGGTGTCATCACCGTCGAGGAGGCCAAGACCGCGGTGACCGAGCTCGAAGTCGTCGAGGGCATGCAATTCGATCGCGGTTATCTCAGCCCGTATTTCATCACCAACCAGGACAAGATGCGCGTCGAGCTCGACGAACCTTACGTGCTGATCCACGAAAAGAAGCTGTCCAACCTGCAGGCGCTGCTTCCGGTTCTGGAAGCGGTGGTCCAATCCGGCAAGCCGCTGCTGATCATCGCGGAGGACGTCGAGGGCGAGGCCCTTGCCACGCTCGTCGTCAACAAGCTGCGTGGCGGCCTCAAGGTCGTGGCCGTCAAGGCGCCTGGCTTCGGCGATCGCCGCAAGGCGATGCTGGAAGACATTGCTATTCTGACCGGCGGCACGGCGATCTCGGAAGATCTCGGCATCAAACTCGAGAATGTGACGCTGAACATGCTGGGCCGCGCGAAGAAGGTGGTCGTCGAGAAGGAAAACACCACCATCGTTGACGGCGCCGGCTCCAAGACCGAGATCCAGGGGCGTGTTGCCCAGATCAAGGCCCAGATCGAAGAGACCACTTCGGACTACGATCGTGAGAAGCTGCAGGAACGCCTCGCCAAGCTCGCCGGGGGCGTCGCCGTCATTCGCGTCGGCGGCTCGACCGAGGTCGAGGTGAAGGAGCGCAAGGATCGCGTCGATGACGCCATGCATGCCACCCGCGCCGCCGTCGAAGAAGGTGTGTTGCCGGGCGGCGGCGTTGCCTTGCTGCGCGCAGTGAAGGCGCTCGACAATGTCCAGGCCGACAATTCCGACCAGAAACACGGCATCGAGATCGTGCGCCGCGCCCTCGAAGCGCCGGTGCGACAGATTGCGGAAAACGCTGGCGCCGAAGGCTCGATCATCGTCGGCAAGCTGCGCGACAAGGTCGAGTTCGGCTATGGCTGGAACGCACAAACCAATGAGTTTGGCGACCTCTACACACAGGGCGTCATCGATCCGGTGAAGGTGGTGCGCACCGCACTTCAGGACGCGGCATCCGTCGCTGGCTTGCTGGTCACCACCGAGGCGATGGTGGCCGAGAAGCCGAAGAAGGACGCGCCGCTGCCGGCGATGCCCGGCGGTGGCATGGACTTCTAAGAGACAGACAGAGAGGCCGTGTCCGCGTCCATCGAGGCGCGGACACGGCTCCAGACGGACGGGTGATTGGCATGGATACGACCAACATCAACAAGATTGCGCCGCCGCAACGTGCGGCTACCGAACTCGATTATGAGGCCGATCTTAAAGTCGTGCTGGAGCCGGTGCTGACCGAGGTGCTCGACACGGCAGAATCTGCGGGCTGGGACCGGCGGAAGGCAGCGTACACGGTGATGTTTCTGGCTGCACGGCAGTTGTCAGCCGGAAAATCGACCCCGAAAACGGATGTTGGAAAGGGTTGAGAAAATGGAAGTGGCGCATGCCGGCAAATGAAAGGAACGGACAGTATCGTCCGTTCCAACCCGGTCAGACCCGATAGCCAGCCGGAGGCGTCGAAAGGAGGAACCTGGAGCTTCGGGGCGAAAAAGGATGACCATGAGTTCGTCGAGTTGTCTTGCCGCGCTTTCGGCAGTTGTTCTCGACATGACCCGGCAGTCCAGCCTGCGCGCGCCGCGCTACCGCAGCCTCTCGCTGGTTTTGCCGCGCGCCCTGCTGGCCCCGCTGGTCGCCGATCTCGACGCCTTGCATGGGCGCATCCTGCAGCGCTCGACCGCGCTCAACGCCATGCTGGCCTGCCATCTGCGCGCGCTTTACGACTAGGCCCCCGGGCTGGCTGCGAAGGACGCCGGTGCCGCCGCCCACGGCACGGCAGCCCTTGTGGCGGCCTTCGCCGGCGCCTCGGCCCAGGGCCGCGGGATGATCGAGCAGGCATCCGCCGGCACCTCGCTGCAGGCCGCGCGCCGGCTCATCGAGGCGAATGTGCCCGAACCCGACCTCGGGCCGGAATTTTTGTGCCAGCGGCTCGGCATGTCGCGGGCCAAGCTCTACCGGCTGTTCGAGCCGATCGGCGGCGTCGGCGCATATATCCAGCAACGGCGCCTGACGCGCGCCTACCACGCGCTGACCGACCCGGCCCAGGCGCATCTTTATGTCGGCATCATCGCGACAAGATGCGGCTTCGGCAGCGCCTCGGTCTTCAGCCGCGCCTTCCGCCAGGCCTTCGGCCAGTCCCCGACCGACCTGCGCGCCACCCATCACCACCCCGACGCCGACAACACCAACCACGCCGACGACAACGCGTTTACGAGCATGCGGCGGCAGTTGCTCGGGATGGGGGCGGCGCGGGGGTAGGGGGAGGCGGGGTGGGGCAGGGCTGGGGGCGATCTTGGGGCGCAAGGCTGATCGGGGAGCGCCAGTGCGCCGGAGCTCGCGCTAGGGGCTACAGGTAATCAAGGACTGGAGTGGAGCCGCTTCTTTCATGATTCAGGTCGTCGACCTCGAACGACTTGGCGACCGTGCTGTCAACCCCTTGCCGTGGCGTTTTGGACGGCGTGAGGTAGAGAGCCATCGTCTTGGATAGCGGTGTTCGCAGGCCCGATCCCAGCCGACTTCTCGTGCAGAACGGCTGCGTCAACTCGGGGATGTTCGTCCCGGGAACCGGCAGTGCGTTTACCGAGATAGGGAACCTCGAACGCACTGCCGGCTGACGCCTGGAGTTGGGATAACGCGGCGCGCCGGGAGTGGTAGCGCGCCGCGGAAAACCAGGCGTTTCTTTGCGACCGGGTCAGGAGGCCAAGGCATCAATGCGTGTTGCTGCAGCCTCCGCCTCCAGCAGAGCTGATCGCTTGCCGCGGTGGAGATCCTTGGCAAACACACAGGCCGCATCGTGCCCTGGGGACAGCTTCAACGCGGGTGGCACCTGCTGCTTGCAGTCCTCGACCGCCATGGGGCAGCGGGTTCGGAACCTGCAGCCGGACGGCGGATTGGTCGGGCTCGGCACCTCCCCCACCATCAACGGGACCTTGCGCTGTCTCTCGGCGATGGGATCGGCTTCGGGCACCGAGGCCAGCAGCATCTGCGAGTAGGGATGGCTCGGATGGTCGTAGAGCTCCTGCGACGGGCCATGCTCGACGATCTTGCCGAGATACATGACATAGACGCGCGTGGCCGCCTGCCTGACGAGTTCGAGGTCGTGGGCAATGAACAGGCAGGCGACGCCCAAATCCTTCTGCAATCGCAGGAACAGGTTCATCACCTGGGCGCGGATGGACAGATCCAGCGCGCTGACCGGCTCGTCGCAGATCAACACCCGTGGATTGACGGCAAGGGAACGAGCAATGGCAACGCGCTGGCGTTGGCCACCGGAGAGCTCGCGCGTGTGGCGATCCTTGACCGCATCCGCGAGGCCGACCTGGTCGAGAAGCTCCTTGGTGCGGCGGTCGCGATCGGCCCTGGATTTGAGCCCGTCGATCTGCAGGGCTTCGTCGATGGCTTCCCCGACCGTCTGGCGGTCATTGAGGGACGAATACGGATCCTGGAATACGTATTGCAGCGCCCTGCGGCTGTCGCGGAGAGCTGGGCCCGAAAGCGTGCTGAGGTCGACGCCATCGAGCAGCACACGTCCGGCGGTTGCCTTCTCGAGCCCGACGATGGTGCGCCCGAGCGTCGACTTGCCGCAGCCGGACTCGCCGACCAGGCCAACGATTTCACCCGGATAGAGTTCGATGGAAACATCGTCGACCGCGTGCACAAACTTGCCGCGCTGGACGCTCTTGAATCTGGTCTGCAGGTTTTCGACTTTGAGAACAGGTCCGTGTGTCATGCTGCTGCCCTTCCTTCATTGACGACGGGACAAGCGACAAAGACCGAACCGTCCGCCGAAGGCACCAAGGGAGGCCGGCTGGCCGTGCATGCGGGAACTGCAAAGTCGCAGCGCGGCGCAAATGCACAACCCTTGAGCGGAGCGCCGAGCGTCGGCGGAATGCCAGGTAGTCCACGGAAAAGCGAACCAATCGGGTCTTCCCGTTTCGGAATCGCGTTGATCAGGCCCCGTGTGTATGGATGGCGTGGCGTGACCAGAACCTTGTCCACCGGACCGCGTTCCGCTGCCCGTGCCGCATACATGACAACGATATTGTCGGCGGCACCTGCGACCACACCCATGTCGTGAGTGATCAGCACCATGGCCATGTTGAGCCGACGCTGCAGGTCCTTGAGCAGGCGCAGAATCTGGGCCTGAACCGTCACGTCGAGCGCGGTCGTCGGCTCGTCGGCGATCAGCAGCTTGGGTTCGCCCGCCAGCGCCGTGGCAATGACGATGCGTTGCCTGAGACCGCCCGACAACTCATGAGGATACTGGCGGAGCCGGGCAGCCGGATCGGAGATGCCGACGAGCTTGACGAGTTCCAGCGCGCGCGCCTCCGCCGCGCGCGGTGTCATAGCGAGGTGAAGCTCCGCCATCTCGGCAATCTGGCGACCGATGCGCCGCACCGGATTGAGGGCGCTCATCGGGTCCTGGAAGATGAAGCCGATGGATTTGCCGCGTAACTTGCGGATATCGGGTTCCGGCAATCCGATCAGTTCACGCCCGCCAAAGCGTACCGAACCGGACAGGCTCGTTGTCACGCCGGTGGGCATGAGACCGAGCGGAGCGAAATTCATCACCGTCTTGCCGCTGCCGCTTTCGCCGACGATGGCAAGGCACTCGCCCTGGCGGACCGTGTAGCTTACCCCGTCGACGGGACGCACGGCGGATTTTGCGGTCAACAGATCAACAGTCAGATTGCTGACGCTCAGAAGCGGTTCGTCATGCATCGGAATTCTCCTTGCCCCAGCCGGCGACTTCGATCCGCCGCGCGGCGAGCATGCGCCGCGTCAGCGGCTTCGGGATGCGATTGAGCGCGATGGACTCTCCGAGCGTGTTGAAGCCGATGACCGCAGCGGTCAGAGCCAGGCCAGGCAGGATCACCTGGCGCGGATCGGATTCGAGATAAGGCAATGCATCGACAAGCATCTGCCCCCATTCCGGCGTCGGCGGCTGGATGCCCAGACCAAGGAAGCTGAGCGTCGCGACGGCCAAAGCGGCCGTGCCGGCATCTGCTGTGGCATAGACCATGACCGCGCCGATGGTGCCGGGCAGCAGGTGGCCGAAGTAGATTCGCCAGGGGCTGGCGCCAAGCACACGCAGGGCCTCGATATGTGGCTTGCTCATGATGCTTACCGCAACCGCCCGGCTGATGCGACCGCTCATCGGCCACCATGCCAGCGCAAGTGCAAGCACCATGGTCCAGTAGCCGGGGCCGACAATACCAATGACCGCCAGCGCAACAATCAGGCTGGGGACCGACAGGCCCACGTCAACGACACGCATCAGCAGGTCATCGACCCAGCCACGGTGATAGCCGGCGATCGTGCCCATAAGGATGCCGATCGTCATTGCGATGATGAGGACCGAACCAACGCTGACCAGCGAAGTGTTCGCAGCGATGATCAGCCGACTGAGGGTGTCTCGGCCGAGATGGTCAGTGCCGAGCCAGTGAGCGGCACTTGGCCCGGCACTTCCCTCCAGCAGATTCTGCGCGCTGGGATCCTGAGGGGCGAGCCAGGGGGCAAAGGTCCCCAGCGCAACGAACAGGCCGATGACGACCAGGGCCGCGCGGGGGAACTTGTTCAGCCGGCCGAAAAGTGAATTGAGTTTGTTCATGATCAGCTCCATTGGCGCCGGATGCGGGGATCGGTCATCAGGACCGCAAGATCGACGATCAGGTTCACCACGATGAAGAAGGAGAGGAAGATCAGCAGGCATGCCTGCACGACCATGAAGTCGCGGAAGCGCACGCCTGCGAGGAAGTAGTCACCAACACCCTGCCAGGCAAAGAGCGGCTCGACGATGATCCCGGTGGCCGTCATCAACCCCACCTGGGTGCCAAGTGCATTGATGAAGACAGGCGTGATGTTTGGCAGCGCTTCGCGAAACAGGATGGCGGTGCGCCCCAGTCCCTTGCTCTTGGCCGTCAGCACGTAGGGGCTGGTCATGGCTTCCTCCAGTCCGACACGCACGACACGGCTGAGCACTGCCGCCGGCAGGACCGCAACCGTGAGCCAGGGCAGCACCCAGCTCGCGGGACCGTTGAAACCGAAGGACGGAAACAATTGGAAGGTGACGGAGAAGCCGTAGATCATCAACGCCCCGACGAAGAAGGTCGGTGTCGACGCCCCGATGAGGGCCAGACCGCGCGAAACGCGGTCTGGCAGTTTGTAGGGCCAGAAGGCCCCCAGGAAGCCGAGAAGCAGGCTGAGCAGGGTCGCAATCACAGCGCTGCCCGCGATAAGTGTCCCGGTGACCATCATGCGCTGTGGCAGATCCGCACTGACCGCCTGGCCCGTCCTGTAGGAGATGCCGAAATCTCCGCGGACCGCATCACCCAGCCAATCCACGTAGCGCATCAGCAGTGGCTTGTTCAGTCCTATCTCTTCGGCGACCTGAGCGACGTATCCCGGGACGGCAACCGCGCCGCGCAGCTCGGCAATCAGGACGGCAACGTTGCCCGGGGCTGAGACGACGAGCGTGAAGCAGACCACGGAAGCCAGAAACAACAGGACCAGGGAATGCTTCAGCCGCTTGCTGATGAAGTGGATCAAGGCACCCTCCCTTAGTCGGCCAGCACGATTTTTTCGTACGGCATGTCGTATTCGGTGACCGGGCTGGTGAAGCCCTGGACACGCTTGGAGTGCGCCCAGATGCTGGGAACGTAGACCAGCGGCGCGATCGCGTCGTTGTCATAGAGCCAGTCGTAGACCTTCTGGATCGTCGGCTCGATCTGATCCCCGCTCGCCGCCGTCGCTGCATTGATCAGCGGGTCCAGATTGACGGCGTCGGTGACCAGCTTGCCTTCGACGTCGTTCTTGAAGGTCGACAGGCAGAGCGCCACCACCGATCCGAACGGATCATAGGGAGCGCCATAGGTCAGGAAGAAGCCGAGATCATACTTCTTCTCCAGCATGTCGGTGTGCTTTGACGCATGGTCGACCGATCGGACGACGAGGTCGACGCCGATCTCCTTCATCTCCGACTGGATCACCTCGGCGATCAGGCGAGAGCCGGGAATGGCATCGGGGCTGACGACCATTTCGAGCGTCAGCGGCTTGCCATCCTTGGAGCGGACGGGACTGCCCGTCCAGCCGGCCTTGTCAAGCAGGGCCGAGGCGGCAGCCACGTCGCGGACGGGAGCGTCGTGCTGCTTGCCGGCATAGGGCAGGGCCGACGAAAACAGGTTGCCCGCCGGCTTCGCATAGCCATGGTAGAGAGCTTGGGAAATAGCCGCGCGGTCGATGCCGATGCTGATCGCCTTGCGGACCTGCTGGTCCTTCAGCGCCTCGGCACGATCGGGATTGAAGGCCATCACCAGCGAGACGTTGCCCGGGTCGATGACGACGTTGAAGCCTGCCGCGTCGAGCTGCTTGCCTTCCTCCGGCGTCAATGGCGCGATCCAGAAACCGCCGATCAGGTCGATCTCGCCGGCGCGCAGTGCCGCGACCCGTGACCGTGGATCCGGGATGACCTTGGCTTCGAGCCGCTCGTAGGACGGCATTTCGCCCCAATAGCCTTCGTGGTGCTCGAAGACGCTCTGGGTGTCGTCGGCACTGACCTGGCGCCATGGTCCGGTGCCAACCGGCTCGCCGAACTTGCCGTCGGCGCCGACGGACTTCGGGCTCAGGAAGCGAACGGGACGCGTGTAGGAGAGCTCCTGCATGAGCGCGAGGACCGGCTCCTTGAAATGGAGGGTGACGTGATAGTCGTCGACCACTTCGAGGGACTCGAAATACTTGGAGCAGTTCATCCAGCTGAACTGTTCCTTGCCCAGCCAGCGATCGAGGTTCCACTTGCACGATGCGGCGTCGAACACCGTACCGTCCTGGAAGGTTACGCCCTGCCGAAGCGTGAGATGAAGCGTCTTGCCGCCATCTTCGATCTTCCAGTCGGTCGCAAGGCACGGCTCGATCTGGCCGCCCTTGCCGTACTTCACCAAGGGCTCGAACATCAGGTCCTGGATCGCCCAGATGGCGTAGTGGCTCTGCGGATCGAGATTGCCGGCGGGCTTGGCAATGGCGACACGGAGCGTGCCGGCGGCTCCCTCGGCATACGCGATCCTGGCGAATGCGGCCTCGGCCATGACCAGCCCTACGGCCGCAGTCGATACCTGCAAAAATGAACGTCTATTCAATGACATTGGGTAGCTCCTCTCTTTGATGGTCGTTCCCTGGCGCCTTGAAACTTCCGCTACGGAAATTTAGCGCTCACTTGTATAGACATATCATTCTAGGCATGTATACAATCTTTCGTCAACATCGTATTTTTCGAAAGGAAGTTTCGCGAACGGCATGATCGACGGAGGAGAGCTGAGCTGGTCACTGAGACGCGGTAGATGGTGCTCCGAGAGGCCTGGAACCCTCCAGGCAACGGTGAAGCTTTGCCGAAAAGGCAAGCTTTGGCTCGCCGGCAACCCCGCGGACAGAATTGGCCGTCAGCCATGCAAGCATTTCGGAGGCGAACTATCGCGCTCCGTTGAGAATCCATTGATGTCAAAATATTGTATACAATATTGGAGAAGCGAATGCGAATTAAGCTGATAAATCCCAATACCACAGCTTCGATGACCGAGCTTATGGGCGAAGCTGCGCGTGCAGTCGCAGCACCAGGCACCGAAGTTGTTCTC
This sequence comes from Aminobacter sp. NyZ550, assembly GCF_025628925.2. Lineage (NCBI taxonomy): Bacteria > Pseudomonadati > Pseudomonadota > Alphaproteobacteria > Hyphomicrobiales > Phyllobacteriaceae > Aminobacter > Aminobacter sp. NyZ550. Next base: position 4,282,713 of record NZ_CP114190.1, on the reverse strand, counting down.
GCGACATCTCGGTCCGGCGCAGCATCGATCGAAGGGCACTATGACGAAGCCTTAAGCGTCCTGGGCACCATCGATGAGATACTCGAAGGGGATGCCGCCGACGCGTATGTGATCGGCTGCTTCGGCGATCCGGGGCTGCTCGCAGCCAGGGAGATCACCGCAGCTCCGGTCATTGGCATTGCGGAAGCGGCTATGCATGCGGCAGCATTTGTCGCCACCAGCTTCTCCATCGTCACGACACTCGAACGCACCCGCGTCATCTCCGAACAGCTGGTGCGCAACTACGGCATGCAGGGCTATTGTCGGCGCGTCCGGGCCACCGATGTCCCCGTGCTGGAGCTTGAAAAGCCCGGGTCCAGCGCTCGCGCAATCATCCTGGGCGAGTGCGAGGAAGCGCTGCGTGATGATCGCTCGGAAGCAATCGTTCTCGGCTGCGCCGGCATGGCGGACCTGGCGAAATACCTGGAAGAACGGCTCGGCATTCCGGTGATCGACGGCGTGGCTGCTGCAATCAAGTTTGCCGAAGCAATTGTGGGGATGCGGCTGCGCACGTCCAAGGTTGGCGATTTGGCATATCCGCTGCCAAAACCCTACCTAGGCAAGCTCTCTGGCTATGCGCCAGCAAAACTGTTTCCAGCCAATGAGCGTGAGCGCACCGCCTATTTAGCGATCCAGCGGAGCTGATCATGGATTTCGATTTCGCAGAACTGCCCGAGAACGACCGCTACCGTCTGCTCTCCAACTTCGTCGGTCCGCGCCCCATCGCGCTGGTCACCACCGTCGACGAGCACGGCTGCAACAATGCCGCGCCGATGAGCTTCTTCAACGTCTTCTCGCACGAGCCTCCGCTGCTCATCCTCGGCATGCAGACCCGTCCCGACGGCACCGCCAAGGACACTGTCGCCAACATCAGGCGCTCGGGCGAGTTCGTCGTTCACATGGTCGACATGGCGATCGCCAACGAGATGATCGTCACCGGCATCAACTTCCCTAGCGACGTCGACGAGATCGAGTTCGCCGGTCTGACCAGCACGCCGTCGGTCAAGGTCGCAGCACCCCGCATCCAGGAATCGCCTTGCGCCATGGAATGTAAGGTGTTGCAGATCCTCGACTATGGCCGTCGCACCATCGTCATCGGCGAGGTCGTGCAGATGTATGTCCGCGACGAATGCATGGACGAGCGCGGCCGCTATGTCCGGCCGGAGGTCTACCAGCCAATCGCGCGCCTGCATGCCGACAACTACATCGTCGCCGAAAACCAGTTCGTATTGAAGCGTCCGACCGAGCTTCTCCATCATGAGGGGGCCGCCGGCTATTTCGCAGCTACAATGAGGTAGGCAAAATAGACACCTGAGGGTCACAGAACCAAGGCCCAATGCTGGTATAAAACGATGTCCGAAATTGGCGAAACCGCGATCTCCAAGGCGGTTGCCGGTAGTGTCCGCACTCAGGCACGGGCAGATCTGACTTCAATGATTGCCATGGTGCGCGAAGCTGCCAGCGATGGCGGTGGTCTTCATTCAAGACGGCATGTGCTCAGGAAGCGACCGGACTCTGCGTCTGGCTCAACAGCAGACCGAGCGCCTTCATGACCGTCATGATGGTTGCGAAGACCCCGTCTCTGCTCGGGGGGCGTCAAATCCACGAACTTCCGCCGCAAGCACCGGTTGTGCTAGAGGGAGGCATCCGGGCGTCCTGCCATATGTTCGATCCCACGGAGGTTCAGTTGGTCTTTGCCCCTGATGTCGCCGAATGTGCGTGCGGAACACTCGAGGCGTTTTCGCGGGAGCCGTCGATCCCCATCGTCTTCGATGCCGAGCTCAACGAGTATCACATCGTTGGAGCCGCCGGAGAGAAGGTCATGATCCATCACTGCATCTCCTGCGGCGGCCGGGCGCCGGCCTCGCGCAGGCCAGAGCTGTTCATGCATGTGAGCCTGGAAGAGATGGAAAGGCTGAGGCAGGTGACGCAGGGTCTGAAGACGCTGGACGATGTCATAAAGGCGTTCGGGCCGCCTGATGTCGACCAGCCGGGCGGATACAGCCACACCGAAGCGGCCGGTCCCGGCCCGCGCCGAACCACCTGGCACAGGCAGATGATTTTTGGTGCCGTGTCGGACACGGCCAATCTCCACGTCGCCATAGACCTGGACGACAAGGTTCAATTCAGCTTCGTGCCGAAGGCGCGCGACTGATCAAGGTCGCCCGGCGCCAAGCTAATGGTGCGCCGAACCGGCCCACCGGAGCAGGGCCGGCATTCCACTCGGTTTTCGGGGCGTGGCGGTCAGTACCTTGCCGCTACTTCTTCTTCGGCCTCAACACCCGCGGGCCGATATTGTCGTAAACCTGTTGTGCCGGAAATGCGCCGGCTCATCGAGGCGAATGTGCCCGAGCCCGATCTCGGGCCGGAATTTCTGTGCCAGCGGCTCGGCATGTCGCGGGCCAAGCTCTACCGGCTGTTCGAGCCGATCGGCGGCGTCGGCGCATATATCCAGCAACGGCGTCTGACGCGCGCCTACCACGCGCTGACCGACCCGGCCCAGGCGCATCTTAATGTCGGCATCATCGCGACAAGATGCGGCTTCGGCAGCGCCTCGGTCTTCAGCCGCGCCTTCCGCCAGGCTTTCGGCCTGTCCCCGACCGACCTGCGCGCCACCCATCACCACCCCGACGCCGACAACACCAACCACGCCGACGACAACGCGTTTACGAGCATGCGGCGGCAGTTGCTGGGGATGGGGGCAGGGCGGGGGTAGGGGGAGGCGGGATCGGGCAGGGCTGGGCAGGCCGTCAAAATCAAAGCAATCGGGTTGGAGCCGGCGGAAGACACCGCCCACAGGCCGTCACTTCCGCTTGAGCAGTCTGGATCACGAACGGCCGCTGTCTGGACTACGTCCCGCGACCGCAAGCGTCCGCAATCAGGCGCGGAGCGGAACGGCGCTTATACAGCCGTGCTTCGGCCTTTTGAGCCGAGTTCCCGTGCTAGCTCAACGAATGCTCTGTGCGCCGCGGATGGATTGCGTCGTCCCGGGTAATAGATGCAGAGCTCGTCGGAAGGCGGCATCCATTCCTTCAGAACGCTGATCAAGCGCCCTGCCGCAATATCCTCGCGCACGTCACGCTCCATTACGTAGCCCAGCGCCACGCCTGCAAGCACTGTGCCGCGGGACAGGCTTGCCTCATCCAAAGTCATCGGTCCGTCCACATCGATCAATAGCGGTTCCCCATCCTTCTCGAAGCGCCAGCGAAAGAGCGCGCCATTCGGCAGCCGGATACGGATGCACCGATGTTGAAGGAGGTCAGTCGGTGTGGAAGGCGTGCCATGGCTTTTGAAATAGTCGGGCGAGCCTATGACCACATTTCGCTGCGGCCGACCCAGCGAGATCGCAATCATGTCACTCGGCACGAGGGTGGCGCGACGCACGCCCAGGTCGAAGCCTTCCGCGACGATGTCCAGGAGCTGTCCCTCTGTGACCAGATCGATATGGACCTGCGGGTAACGCCTGACGAACTCCAGGAGCAGGGGTGAAAGGATTTCTCGCGCGGCCGTGGCATAGGAATTGATGCGGAGCGTTCCCGTGGGGTTTGCCTGCTTTGAGCGTGCTGCATCCATGGCATCGTGGATGTCCTGCAACGCCGGACGGACGCTCTCGACAAACAGGCGACCGGCATCCGACAGAGATACGCTGCGGGTGGTTCTATTGAACAAGCGAACGCCGAGATGGGTCTCCAGCTTGCCGACGGCATTGCTAAGGGCAGTCGTCGACATCCCCAGTTCAAGCGCCGCGCCGCGGAAAGAGGATCTGCGAGCAACGGCTACGACAGCTTCCAGATCGTGAAGGCCAGGCCTCGTCATTATCCCACTTACCGCAATTCGACATCCATGTTTATCCCAATTATCCGAACATCGGAATACGCCTAGTTGTGGAGCGAACAATCCCCAACAGGAGACGAGAGATGAAACTTCCTCAGGCAATCCAGGCTTATTTCGAAGCGGATCGGATGAACGACCGCGAGGCTCTGCTGGCCTGCTTCACGTCGAGCGCCGCTGTCCATGACGAGGGACGCTCCCACTCCGGACATGATGCCATCGGCAATTGGTGGGAGTACTCGAAAGCCATGTACCGGCATGTCGCCGATCCGCTCGAGGCCCTCACCGACCAGCATGGGACGAAGGTGATCGCCAGGGTCACCGGCGAGTTTCCCGGCAGCCCGGCAAATCTCACCTACGTCTTCCGTCTGGTGGGCGACAAGATCGCAGCCTTGGAGATCGGCGCATGAACGACTTCCTGAATCTATCGGGCAAGCGCGCCCTGATCACTTCCGGCACAAAGGGAGCCGGTGCCGCAACCGTCGACCTTTTCCGCAAATTCGGCGCACGTGTGCTGACGACGGCCCGCTCGGTCCCCGCGAACGCGTCTGCGGACCTTTTCGTGGCTGCCGACCTTTCCACGAGCGAAGGCTGCTTCACGGTGGCCGAAGCCGTCAGGGGGCAGTTGGACGGCGTCGATATCATCGTTCACATGCTCGGCGGTTCTTCCTCGCCGGCAGGCGGCTTCTCGGCCCTGGGCGACAGTGATTGGCACAAGGAACTCGATCTCAACCTGTTTCCCGCCGTGCGGCTCGACCGAGAACTGATACCGGGAATGATCGCGCAGGGAAGCGGCGTGGTGATCCACGTCTCTTCCATCCAGAGGCTGCTCCCCCTGCCGGACGCCACGACCGCATACGCTGCTGCGAAGGCGGCGTTGTCGACCTACAGCAAAAGCCTCTCCAAGGAGGTGTCGCCGAAAGGCGTGCGTGTCGTTCGCGTGTCTCCGGGCTGGATAGAGACCGAGGCTTCCGTCAAGCTCGCCCGACGTCTCGCGGATGAGGCAGGCACCGACGTTGAAGGCGGCAAGAAGATCATAATGGACGCCCTCGGCGGAATCCCCCTCGGTCGCCCCTCAAGCCCGGCCGAGATCGCCAATCTGGTTGCCTTTCTGGCCTCCGATCGCGCCTCTTCGATCACGGGTGCGGAGTACGTAATCGACGGCGGAACCGTGCCCACAGTGTAAGAAGCCTCCCATGCCTGCCCGCTTGGGTCGTGCTCGTTCCAAGCCCGTATCTTCATGGATCGCGTCACGCAGTTGCCTGAGAAGTCCTGCCGCTTGGAGCCGTTTGAGCAAGGGCCTCAGAGTGCTCGCCTCCAGCGCGAGCCTCTCGGCGATGGCGCCGATTCCGAGGCGGCGGCAACGAACCACTGCGGCCATCAGGATAGGCGTCACGAACGGTGGTGAACATCGGCACGCAGCCATACGCGGTGGGGGCTTTGCCTTTGCCGACTAGCGCGACGGGACGTCACGCTGGCCAATTGAGTTTTTCGCGCCTGTTAGTACTCCCTGACCTTCCAGCATGATGGCCGCGACATCAGGCGCGGGCGAGGCGGTGAAGGTGTCGCCGGCGACCATCAATTTCGTCAAGCGTTTCCTGGCCAGGGACGGGGTTGCCGGAGTGAGCCCGATGGCGCGCGGCGTCGCCGACAGCGACGAGTGTGAATAGCTGATCGCTGGGAAAGAAGCGGGGCCGGCGCGCATCGCGCCGAAGTCTCCAGCTGTCGATTCAGAGGCCGTTCGCAGGCAACCGACCGGGAACGAACGGGCCGGCGAACGGATTGCCTGAGGTAACCCGAAACGTCATGTTATGGTCTAGATGGCGCGGTGCGTCGACATTGTGCCGCTCGGCTGGGGGCTGGTTCGGCAGCCCTTTTCGCTTCACCGGTTCGTTCAGGTCATAAGCGCTTTTCAGGCGTCGTCACGACTGCCAGAAGCGGGCGCGCTTCATGCGGTATCCGGCCTGCTCGCTGCCACCTGGCTTTTCGATGTCGGGCTGATCGGGGTTTGGCTTGTTCCGGTTTGGCTGGTCGGGGTTTGGCCGCTCAGTGCCTGGCGGGTTCTGGCCGTCGGCGTGACGGGTCTTTTCGTTGGTCTCGTCGACAGGCTCGGTGTTGCCGTATGTGTCGGCGGGTTTCCTGTTTTCGGCGGCTTTTTGGCTGACACCGTCATCATTTTGCCTGTCATTGGGCTTTGAACTGTCATTGGGGTCGCGATAGTTTGGTGCCGGCTTGCGGGCCGCTATTGCTTTTTCGTGAGGCATGATTGGTCTCCTGCTGTCCCTGAGACAACATGCGGTGCGGCGTAAGGTTCCGTTTCCGCGGGGCAGGGTCCTGGCGCGGCCTGCCCAGGCGCACCGGCCCCAAGGAAGCCGCCCCCGGGCCATCAGCTCATGAGGGACTTATTCACCGGCTGGTCACAGGCTGCGCGTTGGGCCGCCACGGGTAGACCTGACCTTGAGCTGAAAGTCGCCGTCATAGATCCGGTTCAGGATCGAGCACGCAGATGTGGCGCTTTCAAACGAACGCTCTACAAGGACGGTATTGCCAAGTGCTGCGGGCCGGTCTTCGGCATCATCCCAGACCTGCCATGATCCATTCGGCTCCTGGATACATCTGAAACGTGGAACAACTGCGGTCACGGGCTGCCCCTTTGCTCTATGGCTGGGCTCGTTAGCTTGATGGTTGCCTTCCGCAACGCGCGAAGCGCGCATTCGTTCAATCATGGCATCTGGGCTAGAACGGGCAGGACGCCGAGCAGCACCCAGATGGCCATCAGGATCGCGGCCGCCTTGCCAAGTGGCCCCTTTGCCTCCGCCACATCAGCCCCCTTGAAAAGACCCCGGCGCAGCAAAGCAAAGCCGGTCCGCCGCGGCAATAGGGGCAGCTGGTGCAGCGCCGTTTTGCCCTCCGGCGACGCGACGTTGCAACTGGGGTGAGGGGCCACCTGATCTCGCCGTCGATCAAAACGGGATTGCGTCGGGTTACCCGATACGGCATGCTGTTCTCAACATGGCGCAGTGCGTCGATTGGGGGCTGCTTCGGCGGCCTTTTGCTTTTCAGATTGCCCGGCAGGGCAGGCAGGCCAGATCAGGAGCAGCGGATGTCACGGTCCCGGCGCAGGACGCCCATCGTCGGCATGACGACCGCTGAGAGCGACAAGCCTTTCAAGGTGGCTGAACATCGCCGCGAGCGGCGTATCGTCAGGTCGGCAATCAAGGCCGGCGACGACAGCCCCACGGTTCGGCTGTTTGGCAATCCCTGGGCTTCCGACAAGGATGGCAAGCAGTGGCTTGGCGACCGTCACCCCGACCTGATGCGGAAGTGACGGCTTTCGCCAGGCGGGCAGGCCAAAAGCCAGGGCAGCACATGCCGGGCCGATAGAGGCGAAGGCACCTTCCCACTTCGTAGCCGGGGCGGTTTTTCATGCGCCGAGGGACTGCGAGCCGGACGATGCGACGCCAGCATTCAAGCGTGTTCCAGGTCTCTGACCGATAGATTGAGCCCGAACGCCTTTACGATACTGAGCAGTGTGGACAGCTTTGGGTCGCCATCCTCACTCAGCGCCTTGTAGATGCCCTCTCTGGAGATTTTGGTTTCTCTCGCCAGGTCGGATATGCCTCGGGCCCGGGCAACATTGTTGAGGGCAAGCTTGATCCCGGACGGGTCGCCGTCCTCGAATGCCGCCTCGAGATAGGCAAGGATTTCCTCCTTGGAGTTCAGAAACTCGGCGGCGTCCCATTTTGTGGTCTTGATGGTCATTTGACCTCCTTTGCCATCGCAATGGCCTTCTTGATATCGGAAGCCTGCGTCGACTTATCGCCACCGCAAAGCAGGATGACGACAGTTGTGCCGCGCTTGACGAAGTAGACGCGGTAGCCAGGACCAGTGTCGACGCGAAGCTCGCCGATGCCGTCGAAATATTTGGCATCACCTGAGTTGCCCAACTCCAGCCGGTCGATACGGGTCAGGATGCGGGACCTGGCCTTGAGGTCCTTGAGGTCGGTGAGCCAGCCTGTGAACTCAGCGGTCCTGCGAATTTCGATCACGAGATTTGTGTACTGCAGTTGGCAGATGATTGTCAACTCTGGTTCACAGGTGGATGTTTGCGGGCCGGCGCGTTGTGACCTGTCAGCCTGACCGGCGCCGCCCCTCGCAGCCAGCGCGCCGCGCTCGCCCTCAACCGATCGCCCGGCGAAAGGACCTCCATGCCCGCACCCACCCCGTTCTGGAAGGCGCGCAGCTCTTATGGCGCGGTCTTTGCCACGCCCGACGCGCTGTGGGCGGCCTGTGTCGAATATTTCGACTGGGTCGAGGCCAACCCGCTCTTTGAAGCCAGGCCCTTTGCCTATCAGGGCGAGGTCAAGGTCGAACAGATCGAACGGATGCGGGCGATGACCATTTCGGGCCTGTGCATCTTTCTCGGCATCGGCCGCGGGACATGGGACGGCTTTGGCGAGCGTGACGGCTTCGGCGAGGTCACCGCGCGGGCCGAGGCGGTCATCCGGACGCAGAAATTCGAGGCTGCGGCGGCCGATCTGTTGAACCCGACGATTGTCGCCCGCGAGCTCGGCCTGGCCGACAAGGCGGAGGTGACCGGCAAGGCCGGGGCGCCGCTGACCTCTGCGGTGGACGAGCTGTCCAAGAACGACATTGCCCGCCGCGTCGCCTTTCTGCTGGCGCAGGGACTGAACAGTGCAGCTCAGTGAGGTGCTGGCGGCCCTCGACGCCCTGCCGGCGCAGGCGCGCCAGGAGGTGATCGACGAGGCGGTCAAGGCGTCGGTCGGCCGCTACATGATCCCCAATCCCGGGCCGCAGACCGAGGCGTGGCTGTCCGAGGCGGACGAGACCTTTTATGGCGGTGCGGCCGGCGGCGGCAAGACGACGTTGATCTGCGGCCTCGCGCTCGAAGACTACCAGCCGGCACTGATCCTGCGCAGACAGGCGACCCAGCTCAAGGGCATCGAGGACGAGCTCGCCCGGATGCTCGGCGGCCGCGGCGGCTACAACAGCCAGTCGCATGTCTGGCGCCTGGCCAATGGCGGCAAGATCGAGCTCGGCGGCGTGCCGCATGAGGCCGACAAGGAAAAATACCAGGGCCGGGCGCATAGGCTGAAGGCCTTCGACGAGATCACCCAGTTCACCGAGAGCCAGTACCGCTACATCATCGGCTGGTTGCGCGATGCCAGGGGCCGGCGCTGCCGGGTCGTTGCAACAGGCAACCCGCCGACCTCGGCCGAGGGCATGTGGGTGGTCAGGTACTGGGCGCCATGGCTCGACAAAAGCCATCCAAAGCCTGCGGCATCTGGCGAACTCCGATGGTTCACCACCGTCGGCGGCGAGGACCGCGAGGTCGATGCTGACTATGAGGGGCCGAAGGGCGAACGTCCGAGGTCGAGGACCTTCATTCGCTCGATGCTGGAAGACAATCCAGAGCTGATGGCGACGGGCTATGCCGCACAGCTCGAAAGCCTGCCCGACGAGATCCGCGAGCGGCTGCGCTACGGCTCGTTCGAGGCAGGCGGCAAGGACGATCCCTGGCAGGTGATCCCGACCGGCTGGATCAGGCAGGCGCAGGCCCGCTGGCTCGCCACCCCGCCTGACCTGCCGATGACGGCGGTGGCCGCCGACATCGCCCAGGGCGGGTCCGACAAGACACAGATCCAGAGCCGGCGCGAGTGGTGGTATTCGCCGTTTGCCAGCTACAAGGGCAGCGAAACGCCCGACGGGCCGACGGCAGCGGGGCTGATCGTCAGGCAGATGCGCGACCGTTGTCGTGTGGTGGTCGATGCCGGCGGCGGTTATGGCGGCGACACGCTGACCCAGCTTGCCCATGCCGATGTCGACTGTTTCGGCTTCAAGGGCGGCAGCGGCTCGACCGCTTCGACACGCGACGGCCTCTATGGTTTTGCCAATCTCCGGGCCCAGGCCGTCTGGCAGTTCCGCGAACTGCTCGACCCGGCTTATGGCGCGCGTATCGCCCTGCCGCCCGATGCCGAGCTGGAGGCCGACCTCGCCGCCTACCGCTATGAAATCCGCGCCGGCGGCGGCGGCGAGGACATCCTCGTCCTGCCCAAGGATGTCATGCGCGAACAGCTCGGCCGCTCCCCCGACAAGGGCGACACCACCATCATGCTGTCGGCGTCTGCCATCAGCGGGCTGAAGCGCCCGAAGGCAGCGCAGGAACGGCGCGAACAATCGAGGCTCAGGCTTCAATCCGTGACGTCAAACAGTGCCTTGAAGGCCAAACTGCGAGGAAAACGCCGATGAGTGGACTTTTCGGAAAGAAACAGCCGATGCCCGAGCCGGAGCCGCCGGCAACGATGCCCGACCCGGAAGATCCCTTGGCCAAGCGCCAGCGCAGCCGGACGCGCTCGCTGGCCCCGGCGGCCAAAAGCAGCGCCGCCACCGACCGCCTGGCCCAGGTTCCGGGTACGATCGGGCGTGAGTTCTCGCGCGGAACGCTCGGAGCGAGCTGATGAGCGACCAGGCAGGCCGCGACCTGATGGCGATCGATGCGCGCCTCTTTTCCGCCAAGGGTGCGCTCGACAGCCTGTATCAGGAAATCGCCGAATTCCTGTTCCCCGAGCGCGCCGACTTCACGACGGAAATCGTGCTCGGCCAGGAGTTCGCCGCGCATCTGACCGATGCCACGCCCGTGCTGATGCGGCGCGAGCTTGGCGACCAGATCGGCTCGATGGTGCGGCCCGATGGGCGCCAATGGTTCAAGGCGGCGGCCTCCAACAAGCGCATCGGCCGTGACCGCGATGCTGCGTCTTTCCTCGAATTCATGACAGACGTCAACAGCGCCATCCTGAATTCGCGCGACAGCGGCTTTCGCCGCGCCGCACAGCAGGTCGAGCATGACTTCGCCGCCTTCGGCATGGGCTGGCTGCAGGTCAGCTACAACAGGAACCGCGACAACCTCATCTACCGCTGCCACCATCCCAAAAACATGGCGGGGCAGGAGGGGCCCGACGGCCAGGTCAACCATGTCCACCGCAAATGCGACATGACCGCTGCCGCCATGGCCCATCTGTTCGGTGAGGCGAGGCTGCCGCAGCAGGTGAAGAACGCGCTGCGCAACAAGGATACGAAGACGACCTTCAAGGTCCGCCACATCTTCATCCCGCTGGAGCTCTACGAGCCGCGCCGCAAATTCCCCAAGGGGGCGAAGTGGGCGGATGTCTATGTCAGCGAAGACGGCACCATCCTGCAGGAACTGCCTGCTTTCACCTTCGATTATGTCGTGCCGCGCTGGTGGCTGTTGTCGGGCAAGTTCTACGCCGTGTCGACGGCGGCGTCGATCGGCCTGACCGAAAGCCGCATGCTGCAACGCATGAAGATGACGATCATCGAGGCCGGCGAAAAGCAGGTCGACCCGCCGCTGGTCGCCACCCAGGATGCGCTTTTGTCGCCGGTCGATCTCGGCGCCAACGGCATCACCTTCATCGACAGCCAGTATGACGAACGCCTGGGGGCGGCACTGCGCGTGCTCGACTTGGGCAAGAATGTCGGCCTCGGCATCGACCTGATCAACGACCAGCGCAACCAGCTCGGCGACGCCTTCTTCCTGAGCAAGCTGCAGCCGATCGCCCAGGCCGACAAGACGATGACGGCTTACGAGGCAGCGCAGCGCGTCCAGGAATGGATCCGCAACGCCATGCCGCTGTTCGGCCCGATCGAACATGAATGGACCGGTGCGGTGCTCGACCTGACCACGGAAAAGGTGATGCGGGCCGGCGGTTATGGCCCGGTGGACCGCAACGGCGTGCCCTTGGACATGCCCGACATCCTGCTCGGCCAGAACATCCAGTACGAGTTCAACAATGCGCTGAAGGAAGCGCGCGACCGGCAGGTGCTCAACGCCTTCCAGGAAAGTGCCGCCATCCTGCAGGTAGGCGTGTCGCTCGATCCGTCGCTGGCCGGCGAGGTCGATGCCCGCACCATGTTTCGCGACGCCTTTGCCGCGATCCCGAACAGCCGCGCCGACTGGCTGCTCGATGCCGAGCATGCGGCGGCCAATCTCAAGCAGAGCCAGCAGGCCATGGCCGAACAGCAGCAGATGCAGCAGGTCGGCACTGGCGCCGCTGTCGCCACCCAGGTCGGTGATGCCGCGCAGTCGATCCGGGCGGCACTCGGACAATGAGCCAGAAGCCCTATCGCCCCTGGCACCCGGTCACGGTGCGCCCTGACAACGAGATGCCGCGCAGCGATCTGGAAATCCGCAAGGCCGATTGCGCAGCGCTCCAGGCGCTGGCCGCCGGCATTGCCAATGAGGAGCAGCAGAAGCGGGCGCTGGGCGCGGTGCTGCATATTTGCGGCCTGCATCAACCCTCCTGGATGCCGTCGGAGCATGGCGGCGAGCGCGACAGTTCTTTTGCCGCCGGCAAGCAGCATGTCGGCTTCCAGATCCGGAAGCTGATTTCCCATTCCCTTTCCATTTTGACAGGTGAGAGCAATGACCGACCAGCCCATGACAGACGCACAGGCAAACCAGCCGACGACCGCAACGCCGACCGCGCCAGACAATAGCCCGGCGCCGGTGTCGCATTCGCCGGGTTCGACGTCGCCGGCGCCAAATTCGCCGCTACCTGGCGCCGACGCGGCACTGCAGTCGTTCCGCGAACAGCTGGCCGGCGGCGATGCCGCGATGATGAAGCAGCTCGAGCGCTACAGGTCGACCGACGAGATTTCGAAGGCCTTCCGCGAAGGCTACAGGAATGCCAAGAATGGCGGCCGGCAGGTCGAACTGACCGAGAAGTCGACGCCGGAAGACGTCAAGGCCTATCGCCTGGCCAACGGCATCCCTGATGACGCCGCCCAATATCCCGGCGCGTTCCGCGAGGGTTTCGAGGTCACCGACGCCGACAGGGCGATCCTCTCCGACTTCAAGGCGGCGATGCATGAGCGCCACGTGCCGCCGAAGGTGGCAGCCGCAGCGCTTGACTGGTACCAGGATTTCGCCGCCACCCAGGCCCAGGAGCTGAATGCCCAGCTGGCCAAGGTCGCCGGCGACACGCAGAAGACCCTGCGCAGCGAATGGGGCGGCGACTATGACGGCCAGATTGGCGCCGCCCAGGAGCTGATGCGGGCGCATCTCGGCGACGACGGTTTCGGCCAGATGATGGGCCTGCGCCTGATGGATGGCTCGCGCCTGCAGGACAATCTCGGCTTCGTCAAGATGATGGCGACCATCGGCGCCGACTATTACGGCTCGACGGCGATCCTCACCGGCGACATCGAGGCGACCGGCAAGACGCTTGAGGCCCAGCAGCAGGAGCTCCTGGCGCTGCGCGTCTCCGACCCGGAAAAATACAAGAGCGACGCCGTCCAGGGCAAACTGACCAGGATCTATGCCCAGCTCGACAAGATAAACGCCCGGAAGTGATCCGGGCGGATCAAGACTTATCGCGGCACCCCGGCAACGGCCCCGCAAAACGCTCCAACAAGAAAAGCTGATGTGACGCCCCGCGACGGGGTGAGTAGCGGCCCCGTGCCCCCGGCACGGCATCCCGCGAAAGCCCTGCCTGCTGCACCCCGATCACGGCTGAAAGACCCTCCAATCATCATCGAAGGATATCGAGATGCCTTATGCCATCACCAAAACCCAGTACCGGGATGAGTGGGTCGTCGCCTTTCAGCGCGGCGAAACCTACCTCAAGGACTGCGTCACCAAGGAACTCATGATCAGCGGCCTGACCGCCTCGTTCGCGCTCCAGGGCGCTGCCGGGCGCATGACCAGGCGCGGCACGAACGGTCTCATCCCGTCGCGCAACCGCACCGACAGCCAGCCGACGATCACGCTGGAAGAAAAGCACACCAAGGAAACCCGTCCCGGCTTCGACGTGTTCACCGCGGCTGCCAACCTGCGTGAAGCGATGCAGAACGCCAGTGCGCTGACCGCCTCGCGCGAAATCGACATGACCATCATCGAGGCGCTGTCGACCGCCACCAACGCCTATGCCGGCGGTGCGGCCCAGACCCTGACCTACGGCAAGACGGTCGACGCCTTGTCCGACCTGTTCGAGCTCGACGTCATGGCCGGCAACGAGATCACCTGCCTGTGGACGCCGAAAGCCTGGGCCCGCCTGCTCACCTTCCAGGAGTTCAAGTCGGCCGACTATATCGACGCCAAGCCGCTCGTCGGCCTGACGCTCGACCGGCCGAAGCTCTGGCTCGGCGCCAAGCACATCATGCACACCGGCCTGCCGGGCATGGGCACGGCGAGCGCGTCCAACTTCATCTTCGCCAAGCCGGCCGTGGGTCACGCCATCGCCGGCGACGTGAAGGTCGATGCCGGCTTCAACGGCGAGGACGACTACTCCTACGACCGTGCCACGATCTACGACGGCAGCACCATCCTGCAGCAGGCCGGCGTGATCAAGGTCGTCACCGACGACACCGCTGCGTTCTCCTGAGGAGGCTTGGAAATGGCTTATGAAACGAACGGCTTCAAGCTCCTGACCGATGGTCTTTCCGGCGCCAGCACCATGAAGACGTGGCTGCTGGATTCGGTCGACGCCATCGCGACGGTCAATACCTCCAACTATGTCAGCGACGGCCACGCCAAGGGCGCCCGCCAGGGTGACATCGTCATCGTGCGCACGCGCACGACCACGCTGGCCGGCCCGGTGACGGCGATCCACCATTGCTGGGTGATCGACGAGAAGACCGGCAGCGACGGTCGCGGCATCGACCTGACCGACGGCCTCGCCATCACCGCGACCGACACCGACTAACTCGAAGCGACTGGGGGAGGCCTGCGGGCCTCCCTTTCCCCTTTCATTTCCCTTTGATCCCAGGTGAAAAAAATGACTGAAGTCACCAAGCTTGCCGGGCATCGCTTCGCCCAGGCCGACTACGCCATCGGCCGTTATGCAGCGACAGTGCCGTCGGACACCACGCTCGCCGACGTCACCCACCCCGAATTCTTTGCCAACCACCTCACGGTGTTCCGGCGCGGCATGACCATCGACATCGTTTCGGATGATTTCGGCCTCGACTGCACGCTGCGTGTGCTCGCCGTCACCAAGACCACGGCGGTTGTGCGCGTCATCAGGCTGTTCGACGAGGACAGCGCCCCCAGGGCGACCGCCACCGAGGTCAGCCCGGCCGAGGTCAGCTTCGGCGGCCCGCACCACAAATGGCGTTTCCTGCATGGCGGCAACGTCATCCAGACCGGTTTCGACACCAGGGACGCGGCTGAAAAAGCAGCCGACCGGTATGTCCAGCAGATGAAGGGCTGACAATGCCATGGCGACAAAGCTCGAGATCTGGAAGCAGGCGCTGGCTCACCTGGAAAAGGCCGCCATCACAACCCTCACCGACGATGTCGAAGCCACCTATGTCTTCGCCAACGCCTGGGGCGGTGCTGTCGAGGAAGCCTTCAATTCGGGCGACTGGAACTTTGCCAAGGCCTCCATTGCCTTGTCGCCCAACGCGGCCGCAACACCAGCCCTGGGCTGGGCCCATGCCTTCGACTACCCCCAGGGCTGGCTGCGCACGCTTGTTGTCTCGGACACATCAGACTTTGCGACCTTCCACGACTATGCCGATGAGGGCGGCCGGCTGCATGCCCAGACGCCGGCGCTTTATCTGCGCTTCATCAGCGATGTGAACGCCGCCGACGACAAGGTCGTGACCTGGCCGACGATGTTCTGGCGTTACGTCGCCCTCAAGCTCGCCTTCGACACCTGCGGCAAGCTGACCTCGGGCGATACGCTGGAAGAAAAGCTGCGCCAGCGCATGGAGCGTGCCCTGGTGCAGGCCAAGAACATCGATGCCCGCAACGAAAACAACAAGCTGATAGAGCCGGGCAGCTGGCTGCGCGCCCGGCGCAGCAGTGGTGTCGGCGGCCGTCATGACGGCGGCGCAACCCTTGTCGGCGGCCAGATCAGCTTTGGCGAGGGGGAGGTCTGATGCCACGCGTTTCGGCTCCGGTCTATTCGGTCAATGGCGGCGAGATCGGCGAGGAAGCGCTGTCGCGCCTCGACCTCGAGCGCATGCAGTTCGCCTCGGCGCTGAGCTCGAACATCTTGCCGCGCGTCGTCGGCTCGATGACGCTGCGGCCCGGCCTCGAGCACATTGCCGACATCGATCTCGGTGATGTCCGGCTGCTCGAATATTCTTTCGCCGGCTCGAACGCCTCGATGCTGGTGCCGATCCTGTCGAACAACGAGATGCGTATTTTGAAGGACAATGCCTTCGTCTCGCGTGTCGCCGTCTCGACCACGATTACCAATGGCGACTTCAATTCCTTCACCGGCTGGACCAATGCCAGCGCCGTCGGCGCTTCGGCAAATGTCGCGGGCGGCAATCTGGTGCTGACCGGCACCACCCAGGGCAGGGCGGCGGCGCGCCAGACGATATCGGTGGCAGCCGGCGACCAGGGCAAGGAACACGGCCTGCGTGTCGAAATCGTCCGCGGCCCGGTCTGGGTGCATATCGGCTCGTCTGCAGGCGCCAGCGACATCCTGCCGCTGTCGATCCTCGACGACGGCGACCATTCGATCGCCTTCACGCCCAACAGCACAAGCATCCATCTCGAGATCTACACCGACAAGGCGCGCCAGGCGCTGGTTGCCCGCTGCCAGATCGATGCGCCGGGAACGCTTGTCATTTCGACGCCATGGACGACGGCCGATCTCGCCGCCCCCCGGCACAAGCAGAATATCGACGTGCTTTATCTCGCTTCGCGCCAGTTCCAGCAGCGTGAGATCCAGCGCCGCGGCGACACCAGCTGGGGCATCCAGCGCTACAAGGTCGACGACGGCCCCTTTGTGTCAGCCGACGGCACGGTGGCGCTGACCCCGTCCGTCTACACCGGCAACGGCACGCTGACGGCCAGCCGGCCGCTGTTCGAAGCGAGCATGGTCGGCCGCCTGTTCCGCCTGTTCCAGTCCGGCCAGACCGTGCAGGAGAGTTTCACCGCCGCCCCGGCAAATGGCGCCTCGATCCGCGTGTCCGGCGTCAATGCGGCACGCGATTTCAGCTTCCAGGTCTCCGGCACCTGGGTCGGTTCGGTCCGCCTCGAGGTCGCGACCGATGACGGCAGCGGCAATCCCGGCGCCTGGAGCACGGTGAGCACCTATGCGGCCAACACCGGCCCGACCAACTACCGCGACCCCGACAACAACGTCGTCAAGTTCTTCCGTTTCGTCGCCGTCACCTTTACCAGCGGCACCATCGACACCTCGCTGGTCTACACCGGCGGCAGCCAGGTCGGCATCGCCCGCATGACTGCCTATGGCAGCGCCACCGTTGCCAACGTCGAAGTGTTGAGCCGCTTCTATTCGCTGAGCCCGACCTTCGAATGGGACTTTTCGACCTGGTCGGATTTCGACGGCTGGCCGTGGGGCATCGAGGCCTTCGGCGGCCGGCTCTACTGGGGCAAGGGCGACTTCGTGCATGGCTCGGTGCCCGATGCCTTCCACAGCTTCAACGACAATGTCGAGGGCGACAGCGCGCCCATCTACCGCTCGATCGGCGCCAGCACCGACAGGGGCATCCTGTGGCTGCTCGGCCTGCAGCGGCTCATCGCCGGCACCGACAATTCCGAGATCTCGATCAAGTCGTCGAGCTTCGACGAGCCGCTGACGGCGTCGAGCTGGTTTCCCGTCGATGGCTCGACGCAAGGCAGCTACGACCTGCGCGCGGTCAAATGCGACAAGGACGGCATCTTCGTGCAGAGCACCGGCCTCAGGGTCTTTGCGCTGATCGCCGAGCAGGGCACGCTCGATTACAGCGCCATGGACCTGATGGCGATGCATGAGGAGGTCTGCGGCGGCTCGCCCATCGTCAGCATGGCCGTGCAGCGCCAGCCCGACACGGTGGTGTGGTTCATCCTCGAAAACGGCGAGGCCCGCGCCTTGACCTATCGCCCTTCGGAGAAGGTGGTCGCCTGGTCGCGCGTCGTCACCGACGGTGCGTTCAAGCAGGTCATCGCCTGTCGCGGCAAGGGCCAAGACAATGTCTATTTCGCCGTGCTCCGCAACGGCACGCAACGCCTGGAAAGGCTGGCCGACCTGAAGGACTGCCGCGGCGGCAAGGTGAACTGCCTGGCCGACGGTTTCAGGCGCTTCACAACCACGGCGGGGCAGACGACATTTGCCGTGCCGCATCTCAACGGCAAGGGCGTCACCGTCTGGCTCGACGGTGCGGCCCTGCATGACCAGGACAACCTCTATCCCGTTGTCTCGGGGCAGGTGGTGCTGCCGCCGCAGCCGGCCGGCCGGGCAGTGGTGATCGGCCTGCCTTATGTCGGGCGCTGGCAGTCGACCAAGCTGGCTTATGGCGCTGCCAACGGCACCGCACTGTTCCGCAAGAAACGCGTGTCGCAGCTCGGCATGTATCTGGTCTACACCATGCTGGACGGCCTGCGCGTCGGCAACACCTTCGACAGCCTGCACCGGCTGACGGTGACCAAGGGCGACAAGCCGATCGCGGCAAACAGTCTGTTCACCAGCTTCGACGCCGACATGATGTCGGTGTCGAGCGACTGGGACACCGACAGCCGGCTCTGCCTCGAACATCGCTCGCCCTATCCGTTCACCGCCGGCTCGCTGGTGATGGATGTCAAGACAAATGGCTGACATCAGGCCCGCCGACGACATCGACTTCGCCCGCTTCTATGGCGGCGTGCAGGTAACAAGCCGGTGGATCGGCCGCGCGCTGTGGCGCCGTCGCCTGCTCGCCGGTTTCGGCTGCGTCATCGAGACGGGTGAGGGCGAGTGGATGGCCTTCCTCGAGGTGCCGGCGGAAGCGCGCCGGCCCTTCATCTTCCGCCACATCCTTCAGGTGCTGGCGGAGGTGAAGGCAAGCGGCGCCCGCGTGATCAGGGCGACCTGCGATACCGCGATCCCCCGCGCCGAAGCGCTGATGCTGAAGCTCGGCTTCAGGCCGACAGACGAAATCTTGGACGGAAAGGTGGTGTGGCAATGGGTTTCCTGACACCTGTTCTTGGGGCGATCGGCACGATCGCCAGCATCGGGGGCACCATCATGTCGGTTGCCGGCGCCATGCAGGAGGGTCGCGAACAGAAGGCCCGCTTCCAGTACGAACAGAAGGTTGCCGCCCAGCAGGCCGACGAGGCTGCGGCGGCAAGCCAGCGCGACGCGATGGCCCGCTATCGCGAAGGCCGGCAGCTTCTGTCGCAGCAGCAGGCGGCCATTGCCGGCTCGGGCGGCAGCATGACCGATCCCTCTGTCATCGACATCATGGACGACACGTCGGAGCGGGTGCGGCTCGCCGCCGAAACCGACATCTACAAGGGCGACCAGCAGGCGCGCGGCTACAACGACGCCGCCAAGGTCGCCGGCTACAACGCCGAAAGCGCCATGCGGGCGGCGCGCATCCGGGCGGCCGGCTCGCTGTTCTCAGGCATGTCGTCTTTGTTCAGCCGCTTCGGCGAAAGCAACAAGAAGACGCAGGACCGGAGCTCGGTCTCTCTCCCCTACAACGCCCCCAGGTGAACAGCGCATGGTGACCATTCCCACAGCACGCGACGTCGCTTACGCCGATCCGCGTTCGGGCCGCATCGCCAATGCCGGGCCGACGCCGATGGTGGGGGCTGCCCTTGCTGACGCCGGCCAGGCCGTCGTCCGGGCGAGCTACAGCCTGCTCGAGCTCGCCGAGCGCGAAAAGATCGACGTCGCCAACGACCGTTCCAACGCTGTCTCGACCAGCCTGACCCGGTTTCTCGCCGATGAGGAACAGCGTTTCCTCAAGGCGCGTGAGGACAGTTCGGAAAGCGGCATCGGCTTCACCCGCCAGTTCATGGAAGGCCACCAGCAGCGCGCTAACGACTTCGCCAAGGCCAATTTCGAAGGCCTGACCAAGGATGCGCAGACGGGATACCTGAACAACATTCTGTCCCGCGGCAATTCGCTTTATGAGAAGGCTGACGAATACGAGCGCAACGCCAAGGGCGCCTATTACGACCGCACCACCAACAGGAATCTCGACAGCTACCGCACGCAGATAAAGAACAATGCCGCCGATTTTGTGCAGCTCAAGCGCGCGGGTCTGGAAGCGATCAATTCGACTGACATGCCCGAGCCGTGGAAGGCGGCGCGCCGGCAGCAGTGGGAAGCCGACGCTGCCGAAAGCAAGTGGCGCTGGACGTTCCAGCAGGATCCGGCCGCTGCAGTATCTCAGATGCGCGCTCCGGTTGGCGGGCGTGTCGGGCGAGCCTATCAGCGCCTGATTGCGAAGGGTTGGGCGCCGCACCAGGCGGCAGGCATCGTCGGCAACCTGCAAGCGGAGTCCGGCGTCAGCCTCAATACACAGGCCCGCAACGCTGGCGACGGAAGCGACGGCTCGGACAGCATTGGCATTGCCCAATGGAACGGAAAGCGCGCGCAGGCGCTCAAGGCGTTCGCTGCATCGCAAGGCACTGACTGGCACGACTTCGATACCCAGATCGATTTCATTGATCACGAGTTGCGCACGAGCGAGCGCGCGGCAGGCGAAAATCTCGCGCGGTCGACGAACGCAGAAGACGCCGCTGCAGCCTTCACCGGTTACGAGCGACCGGCGGGCTGGTCTGCCAGCAATGCGCGGGGCGCGCACAATTGGACGGGGCGGCGTGACAACGCGCTTCGTATCGCAGGCGAGAACCCGCAGGCTGAAGACGCCGACCTCGACAAGATTCCGTATGACCGCCGGGACCAATTGGCGTCATGGGGCGAGACGGAACACAGCCAGCAGGTCACGCGGCAGCGCGCAACGACGAAGCAGCGCTATAATGACCTGATTGCCACCGAGCCGGACACGGTTCGGGAAAGCGTGATCCTGGCCGACGCGACGCTCGAAAGCAGCGACAAGGCCGACCTCGTGACGACCCTCCGCGTCGCGCAGCAGGAAAGCGGCGGCGTCAATGCGATGATCGGCGCCCTGGCCGGCGGCAAGGTCGACGTCGACAGCTTCGACAGCGACCAGACCAGCATTGCCGACAAGACCTATGACAAGCTCTTTGCCGCAGCCGAAGATGCCGTCCAGCAGAATGCAATCACATCAGAGTTTGTCGCGCGCACCGGCTACATCCCGAAGAGCGTGCAGGCTGATATTCGCAAGGGTGTGGCGTCGACCGATCCGGCGACTTTCGCGGCGGCCATGTCGAAGGCCGACACGCTCGAACCTCTTGCGCCCGTTTCGTTCGGCGCCTTCGAAGGTGGTGCACAGGCGCGCGAAAAGCTCGGCGTCTTCCGCCACATGGTCGTTGATCTCGGCCTCAGCGGCGAAGAAGCAGCAACCCGCATTCTCGCCGCGTCCGATCCGTTGATGATGGCCAATCGCGAAGTGCTGAAGACCAAGGCGGCCAGGTTCATCAAGTATCTGAGCGTCTCTGATGTGACGAGCTCCTTTGACCCGGGCTGGTTGTCTTCGGCGCCCGGCGCCGGCATCGTCCCGCAACAGCCCAACGGTCTGCTGGCCGAATATCGCGAGATCGCCGAAGAAAAGTTCTACGAATATGGCGGCGATGCCGCTGCGGCGAAGGCCGCGGCGCTCACCGACCTCAAGCGCCGTTGGAACGTCAGCAACGTTTCGGGCTCTCCGAATCTGATGCGGATGCCGCCCGAGTTGCACTATCCGGCGATCGGCGGCAGCCTCGACTATCTGCGCGAAGATGCCATGAAGACCGCCAGCGACTACGCCGCCAAGCTCGGCCGGAAGGTCGAGAACGTCGCGATCCTGGCGTCCGACAAGACGCGTGCTGACATCGAGGCAAAACGCCCCCCACGCTATCGCCTGTTCTATCAATACACGTCAGGCGGCCAGACGCAGTTCAGTGAGGTCTTCGGCCCGCCATGGGGTGTCGATGCTGCGACCTTCAAGCGATACAGCGACAAGCTCGGCAAGCTCTCCATGGCCGAGCGCGCGCGCCAGGATGCTGCGAGTGATGCGACACGCGCCGGCGATGCTGCAGCGATGCGTGCGCTCGAGGCAACCGTCGGCCCCGACTGGATGAAGGCACGCGCGGCCGAAGCTGCCCGCGAGCTTGGCCGATCCCAGTCCGAAACAATCCGAAAGCGACCGCTTGAGACTCCGGCAAAGCCAACCTTCGATCCCGAGAAACTGCCAATCACCTTCGGTCATGCGATGAACGACGCCATGTGGAGCGACGATGCCGCAGATTGAGTATCCCGATGAGCGTCCTGTGCTGGGCGCCTTCCGCGCGCTCGACTACACGCAGATGGACGAGCCGGAGTTTGATCCCGACACGGCGACGGTGATCGGGGCAGCGTGGCGAGATGGCAATACGTTCGGCTCGGCAGCCAACAACAAGCTGGCCGGCATCGATCGGACGACGCCCGAAGCGAGCTATACAGGCGAAGCTGCCTGGAATGACATTCGCGGCACGGCTTACGAACCGCATTGGGAGCGCTTCACCACGCTGCGCAACTGGCGCGCGCACGCAGCCATGAAAAGCCAGATCGACATGGAGCGGGAAGACGACCGCATTCTCGAAGCTGGCGGGTGGACTGCGACAATTGCACAATTCGGCGCTCAAGCGTTCGACTGGCCATCGCTCCTCCCGGGCGGGGCTCTGGTGCGTGGCGCAACGACCGGTGCAACCATCGCCCGTACGGCGCTCTCGACCGGCTTTGCCGGTGCGCTCGGGGCCACCGTGTCCGAAACGGCGCTGCAGGCAACACAGCAGACGCGGCCTCTCGAAGAGAGCGTGCTTGCCATCGGTGGCGGTGCGGTTCTCGGCGCGCTCCTTGGTGGGGGTGTCGGCGCATTGTTTTCGGCATCTCAACGCAAGGCGGCCCTGGCCACTGTCGACCGTGTTTTGTTCGAGGCCGACGACAGCGGGGCTGTGCCGGCTGAACTCAGGGCTGGCATTGCTGAAGAACAGGTCGCGGGCACTGCTGCGAACGGCGGTATCAAAGACTCCGACAACGCCGCGCGCGCCGAGCCGCTGGTCACTGTCGACAGTGTTTTGGCCGCGGCCGACGACAGTGGGGCTGTGCCGGCTGAATTCAGGCCCGGCGTCGCCGAAAAACAGGTCGCGGGCACTGCTGCGAACGGCAACATTAAAGGCGGCGACGACGCTGCGGGCGAAAAGCTGCTCGCCACTGTCGACCGTGTTTTGGCGGAGGCCGACGGCAGCGGGGCTGTGCCGGCCGACTTCAGGGCGGGCGTCGCCGAAAAACAGCTCGCGGAAGCTGCAGCGGACGGCAACATCAAAGACGTCGACAATGCTGCGCGCGCCAAGCCGCTGGCCACGGTCGACCGTGTATTGGCCGGGGCCGACGACAGCGGCGCGGCTCCGGCTGAAGTCAGGGCGGGCCTTGCCGAAGAACAGGTCACGGGCATTGCTGAAGACGGAAACATCAAAGACGTCGACAACGCTGTGGGCGAAAAGCCGCTGGCCACGGTCGACAGTGTCTTGGCCGAGGCCGACACCAACGGCGCGGCGCCGGCTGACTTCAGGGCGGGCATTGCCGAAGCACAGAGCGCGGGCGTCGCTGCGGACGGCAACATCAAAGATGCCGACAACGCCGCAGAGGCCGGGACGGCTGGCCCGGCCAGCGATCATCTCGGGCCGCTGCGGCGCGCCCTGGACAGTCCGTCTGCCGTTCATCGCTCACTCATGGCCGACCTGGTCGATACCGGCTCCCATTTCGACAACACTGCGCGCGGCGAGGGTGAGATTGCCTTGGAAAGTGAAGTGAAATTCTGGGGGCGCGCCGGGGTCGCCAAGGCCCTGACCAGAATGCGCTCCATCTATGACGAAGCGCGCAAGGCCCGCGGCTTCAACATGGGCTGGGAAGAGTTCAAAATCGCCGTCGGCAAGGCCATGCGTCAGGGAGATAAAAGCGACAACAAGGCGGTGCACAAAGCCGGCGTTGCCTGGCGCAAGGCGGTGTTTTATCCGCTGAAGCAGCTGGCAATCAAGGCAGGGCTGCTGCCGGCTGGCGTGAGCGACCAGGGCGCTATTTTGTTTCTGGCCCGCTTCGGCAACGCCCCGCGGCTGAAAGCCGGCGAAGTCCGCTTCAAGACCATTGTGAGGCAGTGGGTTGACCAACAGCTTGCGCGCCTCGAGCGCGAGGCTGACAAGATGGGCAAGCCCGCCCGCATCAAGGGCGTGAAACCCGACGCGCTCGACCAGTTGGCGCCGGAGGCCGAGCCGAATAGCCACCGGTTTCGGTCGCCGGGGGAGCGGGCGGACTATGTGAACGGCGTTGTCGACGACATCTTTTCCCAGGTCACCAGTCGGGCAAACCAGGACATGCCGTTCTATGACATCGTGATGTCGAGACACGGGCTGCTGGCGGGACGCCCCTTCGACATCGATTTGGATCTCATCGAGGAGTTTCTTGAACACGATGTCGAATTGATCGGCCGGCGCTTTGCCCGCGTCGTTGCGGCCGACGTCCAACTGGCACGCCTGGACAGGCGCCTTGGCGGGCCGGGCAAGCCGACGCTTCAGAGCCAGCTGAGCCGGCTGGAAGACGATTACCGGCAACTGCGTGAACAGGTGCAGGCATCCGACATGGACGAAGCAGCCAAGGCCAAGGCACTCCAGGACCTGACCCGCCGGGAAAGCAGCGACATCGCGGACGTCACCGCCATGCGCGATCTTCTGCGCGGGCAGTCCGGGCTCGACAGCCGGCACACCGACTTCGCCCGCGTCTTGCGGACGGCGGGGCTGTTCGAGGTCATGGGCCGGCTCGGCGGCATGCTGGTTTCGTCGCTGGGAGATGCCGTGCGGCCGGCGATGGTCCACGGGCTGGGCCGGTATATGAACGAAGGTATCGCACCGCTGGTCACCAATCTCGGCGCGATCAAGTTCGCGGCCGCCGATGCCAGGCGCCTTTACACGGTGGTGAAACACCTGTTGCGCTCGCGTATCGCCGCCATGGCCGGGCTGACCGATCCTCATGCGATGATTCCGCCCTTCGAGCAACTGATCGACAACATGGGCACCACCTTCTCCAGAATGACGCTGCTGCCGTTCCTGACCGACGTGAACACGCACGTTTCTTCAGCGCTGGTCCAGAACCGCATCTTGAAGAATGTGCTGGCGGCGAGCGATGGCGCTTCCCTGCCGGCCCGAGAGCTGGTCATTGGCGATTTCTTTGAGCAGCCGACTGTATCGCTTGATGAGCTCTATGCGGTGGTCGGCAAACGGCAGGCCGAACTCGTCGCCGCGGGAAGCGAAGTCGCCGAGGCAACCGGCTCGACCTTCGTAAATTCTGGATTCAAGGACAAGGAGAAAGCGGCAGTCAAGATTGCGCGCAAGGGATATGACGACGCGTCCCACCTGACGGATGTGGTCCGGGCCGGTTTCGTGGTCGAGACACCTGCCCGGGCCGACGAAGTGGTTGCGAAGCTGGCGGAGCGATACGACGTTCTGGACGAAGGCTGGAAGAAAAAGACCAACGGCTACTTCGACCGCAAGGTCATCCTGCGCTTTGACGATGGAACGGTGGGTGAGGTCCAGCTATGGGAATCGAACCTGCGTGACGCGAAGTTCGGACGCGGGGAAGAGCTGTACAATCTCGCGCGAGATCTTGATCCCACGTCCGAGGAATTCCTCAAGCTGGAGAAGGAGGCCGAGAAGCTCTATTCGGCGGCGCGGGCTGCTGCAGGCGAGACCTGGTCGAGCGAGAACATCGGCGGGTTCAGTTCGCCGAAGCTCTTGAAGCGTTCGCGCCAGGCCTCTTCGGAGAGCACGTCGGCGGTTTCCCAGACATCCATGAAGTCCACCGGAACCCAAGGGGAGTTGGGCTTGAGCATGGCGAATGCTCCGGCTTCACCGATGACTGCTGGGCGGTTATCCCAATTCACTAAATTGGTGGGGCGCATATCGGATTCCTTGTTTGGAAAAAGTGTAACACAGCCGGGAATCCGGGGCTATGCGGGCCTTTCTGCGGCCGACCGCAAATACATGGAATTCGTCGGTATCGACGAGGATATGGCCTTAAGAATTGCGGCCCAGTACTCACTGTTCGGACAGATCGAAGAGACTGTCCACATTCCGCTGATCGGGCGCTGGACCGATGACGAAGCGCGCCGCGCCTTCACTGCCGCCGTCAACAAGGACGTCGACACCACGGTGGTCACCGAGAGCTTGGCGGATGTGCCGCTGTTTGCTCACACGCCGGAGGGCAGGGCCTTGCAACAATTCACGAGCTTCGCGCTGGCCGCCAATCAGCGTGCATCGATGCACGGCCTGCAAGACGGTCCGGGCTCGTTCGTCTCGGGCACGCTGGGCATGTCTGCTCTGGGCATGCTGGTCTACTGGCTCGAGGCCATGGAATCGGGCAGCGAGCTTGCGGAGGATTCCGAAACATGGATTGCCGCAGGGCTGGACCGCTCCGGCATCATGTCGGTCGGCATGGAGATCAACAACGCCTGGGAAAAGCTGGGCGGCCCCGGCTTCCATGCATTGGCCTCGGCAGGCGGGCAATTGCCCGATCCGACAGCCGAGGCGCGCCGGCCCGCCGCGCGCGTCGCCGATCGGGACGCCTACGGCTCTCGGCTCGGCCCGTCATTCCGGCTTGGGACAGATGCGGCGCGGTTGCTCGGCATTCCCGCTCACGCCTCATCAGGTGATCTCGCTATGTTGTCTGGTGATGTTGACCGCCGCTCCAGGATGGCGCCGTTCCTGACGCTGCCCTATTGGCGCTGGATCATAGAGGGTGGCTTCGGGTTGCCGGACGATTTCAGAGGTGTCGAACCTGAGCTCACCTCCCTGGCCGCATAGGGCGGCGCTTTTCAGGGGACGGCAACTGGCTGCAACTCATCTCGACATATGTCGGGGCTGGACTGTGGACGGACACTGTCGAGGGAAAAAGAGGGTGCCGCTGTGCCCGATTCCCGCCCGCCAGCTCTCTACCGGACGGGGACACGTCCGGCGGCCTTACAACAGGCGATGCTCACGAATTGGAGGGCCGCTATGGCGTTTCGGGTTTGGGGTACCATATCTGAATTCCGGGGCTGCGCCGGTCTGGATCAGGCGGCCCGACGATCGGATCCAGCGGTCCGGGTGGCGACAGCTGGTCGATCATCGGCGGGTCCAGTTCGCCGAAGCTCTTGAAGCGTGCGCGCCAGATCTCTTCGGGGAGCACGTCAGCGTTCCACCAGACATCGACGAAGTCCACTTCTACCCAATAGGAGTTGGGGCTGAGCATGGCGAATGCTCCGCGTTCACCGATGATCGCAGGACGGCGGTCCCAATCTACCAAAAGGGTGCGGCGCTTGTAGGGTTCCGTGTCCGGTGATGCAGCACTTGCGGATTCCCCGGCTGCGCCGGCCGGGAGCGCAGGCGATGGCGGCGCCGAGGCAGAAGGCTCCGCAGCCGGCCGGCCGGTCGGTTCCTGCGCTCGGGGCAAAACCTGGTCGAACATCGGCGGGTCGAGTTCGCCGAAGCGCTTGAAGCGTTTGCGCCAGATCTCTTCGGGGAGTATGTCACCGGACCACTGGACATCTACGAAGTCCACCGGCACCCAGAGGGAGTTTGGCTTGAGCATGGCGAATGCTCCAGCTTCACCGAAGATCGCCGGACAGCCGTCCCAATCCACCAATCGGGCGCCGCGCCTATAGGGTTTCGTGTCTGGAGGAGGTGCACTTCCGGCTTCCGGGATTGCGCCGGCCTGCAACGCAGGCGATGGCTGCTGCGGCGCCGAACCTCGTTCTTTGGCCATCCACCCGAAGAGCAGGGAAAACAGGCCCCTGAGGAAACCCAGATTTTCCTGCGTTGGACAGGCCATCCAGACGCCAACGGAATACCCGACCATCGCGACCGGATCGGCATTGGTCACACACGGCTTGTTGTAATTTTCGATGATGGTGGCGAGCTCATCCCGATTGCGGAGGCCGATCACTTCGAGCACCGCGTGCGTGCTGGCATACTCGAAATTCGTGCCGATCTTGGACGAGAAATGTCTCGCGGCCACCATGGCGAACAGACCCGCGAGCAAGCGCACGTCGCTGTCGACGACCGAGCGGGGTGTAATGATGTGGCTTACGAGAAGCGCTGCCGAGCGCGGCGCAAGCTGGGTATCGGACCCGGCGGCTATCATCTCGCCGCCGATCGTGGAGATGGCCGAGCGCAGCATGGCGAGGTTTTGGCCTCTGGCGCGCGCCTCCGCGAGGAGTGCTTGCTCCCTGCGGGCTTTTCTGCTGCGAAGCAGATCGAACAGTCCCATGAGAAGCCCAGTCGAAGGTCGGTTTGACCCTGGGTTGAGGCGGCGCAACACCAGGGTATGAAAACGGTAGAAGATCGCCAGCAGGAAAAGGTTGGCGATCAGGCCCAACGCTATGCCGGGAGCCTCGGTCGGCCTGACCAAGGGCATCAGGACTGCAAACACGATCGCCCCGAGAGTGATCGTCAATCCGACCGCAATCCTGCTCTTGAGTTCGAGAGCGGTCGCCAACAGAAATGCCATGAAGGCAATCCGTGCAGGGTCAATCAACAGATCGATAAACAGGCCCATCGTCCAAGCTTTGCTTGTTTTCGCGTATAACGTGTATTCAACCTGAAATTGCCACCTCTTTCAAGGCCGGCTCTCGGCCACGAAATCGCGCTCGCCCCATGCCGCACGGACAGAACCGAGCGGCACCATGGCGCCGATGCCGGATGTCCATCGCGCCCAGGCCGGCCATTCCGACCATCGGTCAAACAAACGAACAAGCATTGGTGCCCCTAGGGTCGCTGCGGTCCGAGCTCGCTCGCGCCAGCGGTTTCATGCCGGTTCTGCCCGCGACGAACAAGATTAGCGCAGATCGTCTCGACCTGCGCTGCTTCTGCGCCGGTGCCCTGACTTCTGATGGCAACAATCGTCCCAGACGTCGATCGATCTGACGGCGCGTGGTTCGCGCCAGGCGCAAAAGCATCGGCCTGTCTCTCCGCATCACCACCCTGAACCGCTCGCCGCGGCGAGCCCCATTGCTTTGAGGACAAGATATGGCGACGGAATTCGACAATTCGCTGCATTGGGGCCTGTTCCTCACCGGAACCACGCTGACCAGCGAGACCGGAAAATATGTCAGGGTGTCCGAGCTGGTTCTGTCGGCGCTTCGCGCGGCCGGCGTGTTCAGCAACATGGTCGACGGCATCGTCGCACCCGCAACCGACAAGCTCTGGCTCGACAAGAATGTCGATCCGGCCGTGCTCAAGGAGTGGGACGCGACCGGGGCGTCATGGGTGCCGATGAGCTATGGCAGGCTGTTCGGCCGCGCCGCCGTGGACAAGCTTACGGTGACGGGCGGCACAGGCAATGCCGTCGTGGTCAGCCAGCCGGTGGGGTTCCAAGCGAACCGGCTATACCTGATGACGCCGACGCAGAACAACAGTGCCGCTGCCACCATCACGGTCGCCGGTGTCGGCAGCTATGGCGTGAAATATGGCAACGGCGCCGACATCGGCGCGACCGAGTTCAGCGCCGGACGGCAGGCGGTGCTGTTCTTCACCGGTGTCCGCTTCGAGGTGGTGTTTCCGCTCAGCGGTCTGTCGTCTGCCGTGCTGGCCGCACAGGCGTCGGCTGACGCTGCGGCAGCTTCGGCAAGCTCATCGTCGACTTCGGCGTCGAATGCAGCGACCTCTGCTACCAATGCGGCGAACAGCGCGACTGCCTCGGCAAACAGCGCGACCGCTGCGGCCAACGCGGTGGCAGCGCTGCCCTACAATTTCTCGACCACGACGACCGATGCAGACCCCGGAGCCGGCATCTTCCGGCTCAATAATGTGGCTCCCGGCTCGGCAACCGCTGCCTACATCGACAACGTCGATGCGGATGGTGTCTCGGCAACGGGCGTGCTCGACAACTGGGACGACAGTACGAGCACGGTGCGCGGTGTCCTCACCATCCGCTCGAAGGCGAACGCCACGATCCGCCACACCTACAACGTGACGGGCTCCGTGGTCGACGGGACGGGGTATCGCAAGCTCACCCTTGCCTATATCGGAGGCTCGGGCGCGCTGACCAATGGCGCGGGGCACTGGCTGATCTTCAATAGGACTGGGGACAATGCGTCCGGTGATGTCACCGGGCCGGGATCCTCGACCAACAACGGCTTCGCCCGCTTCAATGGCACGACCGGCAAGGTGATCAAGGACAGCGCGGCCGTGATCGCTATTGCCGACGGCGGCACGGGACAGGGCACTGCGGCGAATGCGTTCAATGCTCTGAAGCAGGCGGCAAGCGACACTGCAACCGGCGTTGTAGAACTCGCCACTGGGCCGGAGGTCGCCACAGGAACTGATGCTGCAAGGGTGCCATCTGTTTTGACCATGGGTAGCCATCAGGGTGTTGCCAAAGCATGGATCAATTTCAATGGTGACGGCACTGTCGCAATTCGTGACAGCTACAATGTTACGTCGATCACAGACAACGGAACTGGTGACTACACTCTGAACTTCACAATAGCATTGGCTAACGCCAACTATGCTGTTGTTGGCTGCGGTCGTGACGATGCTGGTGCAGGAAGCTATAACGTTGTGTGTATCACGTCCATCACTCAGCTAACCACGTCTTGCCAGATACGTACTCGTGCTGTCAACAACACCGCCATCGACAGTGATACTGTGGGCTTGGCTATCTTCGGAGACTAACATGCAACGCATTATTTATCCAAATGGCGACGGCGTGGCCGTGATTATCCCGGCTGAAAAGAGCGGCCTTCCCATAGAGGAAATCGCTCGCAAAGACGTGCCTGAAGGCGTGCCATATCGAATAGTCGCGACCGCCGATGTTCCTACTGATCGATCGCAACGTGAACTTTGGACCGCCGATTTTAGCAGCCCTGACGGCCACGGCATCGGGGCGGCCGCATGGTTAGCCGAGCAGGAGGCAATTCTTGCCGCCGCGCACGCTGAGGAACTGGGTCTCGAGGAAAGCAAATGACCGTCATCACCATTCGGGCAGCACCGCCGCCGCCTGTCCCCGACGCTGTCTCTTCTCGGCGGTTCAAGATGCAGCTTGAGATCGACGGTCTAACCACATCTGTCGAAGCATGGATCGCCACGCAGCCCAAGCTTGTTCAGATCGCTTATGTAGAGAGCAAGGCATTCAATCGAGACGATACCATGTTGCAATCGGGCTTTGCTGCGCTCGGCTACTCTTCGCAACGCGTGGATGCATTCTTCACTGCCGCATCTAAGCTTTGACGCCGAAAATGGGACCAGCTATGGCGTAGCAAATGAAGCGCCACGACTTAGTCATTCTCACGGGGAAGCAACGCCCGCTTTTGAACGATCTGGTGCTTCAGCTTAAGGAGCGCCTGCGCGGCCAAGGTCGGCAATATGGTGGCCACCCGGCCGTCACACGCAGCCTGGTCGAAGGCTTGCAGCAGCTTCCCGGCGTCGACTGGCTCTATGCGCGGCGTTACGGCAGTCTTCGGGCCAAGACCGTACATGCTGTCGCGGACGTCCGGTCTGTGCGCACCGGCATAGCAGCAAAGCGGAACGGTCTATGTGACAGGCTGATCGTTGGGCCAAACATTGTTGTTCGTGCCTTTGAAGACGACGCGGTCTTGGCGTCTCCCGAAATCGATATGGTGCTGGTGCCAAGTCGGTGGGTTAAAGCCGCATATGAGGCTGATGAGCCGCGTCTGATCGGCAAGATTGCGGTTTGGCCGGCAGGTGTGGACGCCGATGAGTGGGCGCCCTCGGGAGGGGAGCGCCGTACTGTTCTACTCTATGAGAAGCGCCAGCCCGAAGCGGCAGCCAATGCGGCAGAGGTGATCCGAGCGGCAGGCTACGAGCCTGTGACGATCCGCTACGGCAACTACCAGCCCGAGGAATTCAAGCGAGCGCTGGACGAAGCTGTTGCATGTGTCGTGGTCGGACAGAGCGAAAGCCAAGGCCTGGCACTAGCCGAGGCGTGGTCAATGGACGTGCCGACATTCGTCCGGCGCTTTGATGTCATCCCCGACGAGGGCACTCCTTGCAGTGCAGCCCCTTATCTGACTGACGCGACCGGCGCTTTCTGGTCGACCAGCGATGAGCTTCGGCAATTGTTGGCATCCGGCATGGACGGCTACGCCCCGCGTGAATGGGTGCTGGCGAACAATACGGACCGCCACGCTGCGGAAGCCTTGGTGCGCATAGCCCTCCCGGCCTAGCCGGTCGCTTTAGACCGGCTTCGAATTTCGCGGTGACCTGCCGCATCTCTGCAGGAATGACGGCAGCCGACACGCACCATGGGACGCGTCCATGGCGCCGAGTGGCCGGAGCGTCGTCCTTGGTGGCGGGCAGGGTAAGCTGCGTTGTTGCCGCGCCGCGGCGGCGGATGCCGACTTCAGCGCCGCCAGAATATCAAGCACCTCTCTTCGAAGGTGCGGATCGTCTGTCTGGTTCATCTCCATCGTGAGATCGAGGAACCCTACCGCCGCCAGAAACTCCTCGGTAGCGCTGGCGATGTCGGGTTCCGCTGCAACGGGCGCGGTCGCCTCCACTACCAGGCGCTCGATGCGCGCGACTGGCAGCGGGGTCCGGCCCGTCGACACAAGAATGGCAAGTTCCTCAAAAGCGTCCATCTGTACCCCGGACGACTTTAGCCAGTGCGTGCCCCTGCGGCCAGTCAGAAGCGTCCGCGCGTCCCCGTACGCCAAAGCGAGGGAGAACGGGTCAGTCTGTTGTGGCCTCAAAAAGTCGCGGCCAATCGCTGCGGGATCGCTGCGCGGCAGGATAGGCAACCCTCGACATACGCAACAAGGCCGCAGGCTCGTCGACCGAGGCAATCGTGATCCAGTCCGCGCTCAGGCGAGAACGGCCTAGAAGCTCGCCAGTCTGTCGTTCCTGCAAAGGACGAGGACATCGTGGTTGTTGGCCCAACCGCGCTCGATGTAGCCGGCTCGCAGGCCAGGCAGACTGTCGGCGATGTCGAGGATTGTCGACGGTTTTGACAGCGACACGCCATTGTTCACTCAGGTGATCTGCCAGGTAGCCCAGCCAATCTGCCGTGCGCTTCCGGTCCACATGGGTGAACAACGACCCTATCCAGATGACGTCGAGTGAGCGCGGGAGCCCGACCTGCAGAAGATCCGGTTGGGAGTGGATGGCCGTTCCGCCAAAAGTCCGAGCGCAAAAATCTGCCCCTTCGGCGTCGATGTCGCAGTAGAACATTTCCGCGGTCGGGAAAAGCAGCTTCAGGTGTCTGGAGACCCGCCCGTGACCACAGGGAAGGTCAAGAACCTTTGATACGTCCTGCCGCCAGGTCATAGGCCGAGTAAAGCTCTGCGATTCTCTGGAAATTCATCAGTCCGAAGCCCCTTGATTATTCACGGGACTTCCTAGCGGGGCTCGTCGTTCCCCACAACCCGGAATACCGCCGGCTGACACCCACAATGGAGCATCACCATGGACCGCATTTCCAGCGGGCGCTAACGCTCGTCCTGAAACATGAGGGGGCTGGTCGGATCATCCGGCCGATCCTGGCAGCGCCACCATGAAGGGGTGACGCTGGCGAACGTCCGCCGCGACGTGAGCCCGGGCGATCACCCATATCTGGTGGCGTTAGAGATCGAGCTCGATCTATCCGCACAAGCGGTCGGCGCGATTTGCGTTGCGGCCGGCAAGATCACCTCGGCGCCATGCATTCGCATTGCCTGCCACATGCTCCGGCACCTGGCCTGGCGTGCGCATTCAACTGTGGCCGGAGCAGTCAGGCCGACTTGTGCCTGCCGCGAAATACGGACCAGGCAATCAGGCCGGCCCCGATCAGGCTTGCACCCCAGGCGATCAGCGCCGGCATCATCGGACTGCCGAAACATCCATAGAGGCCGATGTAATCCATCTGGTAGCAATGTCTGGCCGGGCTTTCGTTGTCAAAGCTGTAGGTTCGCGTGAACATTCCGTTGAAGAACAGGAACACGCCGGCGATGAGGATCACCCACTTCATTCAGCCCTCCCTCCCGTTGATGCTGGCAGATTGAACGACTTCATCATCAAAGGAAATCACCAGTGGCCGCAATCTACACCGGCGCTCGTCCTGAAACGTGAGGGGGGCTGATCGCACCGTGATCCGGATGCCATGGCCGCTAGCTAGTAGCCGGCCAGCCAGAAGATGCCGCTAGCCGCACCGAACGCCACGGCGATGTAGAACAGGTCAGTCCATTGCGGTCCTGGAACGTCGCTCAGATGGTCGACAGGTGCCATGTGCTCGACGCGTGAGCCCCCTGAGCCACGGAGATATAGAGCGCGTCTTTCAAGGTCATTGTCGCTGCGGGACGACTTCAGATCGGCCGTCATATTCGCCTCCCAAGAAGATTGCTTAACTCCTTGGACGGCTGACCGTTCCATGCCAGTGCGGGGCAGTCTGGCGCCGGGCCACCCCCGGTGGAGGAAGAGGGATGGCCCCGCTCACTGCTGCGGGGCCCATCAGGACTACGCGGCGTCCGAGACGTCCGACATTTGGTCGAAAATGCCATCCGGAAGGCCGAGGGCTCGCGCAATGCGGTCCCGGTATCCCTTTTCGAAGCGATGTCCGGCCTCGATGCTTTCGACTTCATCAACCGTAAGCCCGCTTGTTACAGCGACGGCGCCGATCGAATAGCCCAAATATTGGCGGTAAGCCTGGATGGCGGGCGTTCCATTTGCAATTGCTGACAGAACTTGCGCCGGCAGCGCGAAGGGCGTTGCAATAGACATTTAGCCTCCAAATTTTGAGTACAGCGCTGGCGGTTGTTTGAAATGCGTCAGCGCTGATTGAGATGGCATGCCGGAAAAGCCGGCAACCGAAAGCGTCACTCCCGAAACGGTGAGAGGCGCAATCGCAATATGGTGCCTGACCCCGAAGTGATCAAGCCATTCCGCCGATGTCAGATCGTCGGACGAACGCGACGTCGCGTCACCGCGCCTGCTGGCTGCTCAAACCAACCCCAACCGAAGGAATTTTTCATGGACCGCAATTTCGCGCGGGCGCTAACGCTCGTCCTGAAGCATGAAGGCGGCTGGTCGGATCATCCGGCCGATCCTGGCGGCGCCACCATGAAGGGGGTGACGCTGGCGAATTTCCGCCGCTACGTGAAGGCGGATGCAACCAAGGACGATCTGCGCGGGATCACCGACGCGCAGCTGGCCACCGTCTACCGGCGTTTCTACTGGGACGCCGTGCATGGCGCCGAGCTGCCCGACGGCGTCGATCATGCCGTCTTCGACTTCGCCGTGAACAGCGGGCCGGGCAGGGCGGCCAGATATCTGCAAGGCGTCGTCGGTGCCGTCCAGGACGGCCGGATCGGCCCGGCGACGCTGAACGCTGTCAGCGCCATGATGCGCGCCACCATCATCAACGACCTGTGCGACAGGCGCATGGCCTTCCTGCGCGGCCTCGCCACCTGGCCGACATTCGGCAAGGGCTGGACGGCCCGTGTCTCCGCCGTTCGGTCGGCGGCGCTGAAGCTGGCCGCGCCCAACGCGCCTGAACACGCGCCGCCGTCACCCGCGCCGGTGGGGCACCCAGTGGACGACAAGCAACCGACAGCCCCCACCAGACCCGCGCCTCATCCCGCCGGGCGCGGGAGCGGCTTGGCTTCATTCCTGCAACTCATCACCAGGGCGATCGCCGCCTGGTTCATCAGAGGACACCGACCATGGCACCGATAATCCGCATCCTGCTGCGTTATGTCTCGCTTCCCCTGCTGGCGCTCGGCCTGATCCTGCCCGAGGAACAGCAGGCGCTCGTCGCCGATCCGCAGCTTGTCGAATGGCTGGGCACCGGCCTTGGCCTCGTCGCCTCGATGGTCGCCGAGGGCTGGTACTGGGGCGCGCGCCGCTTCGGATGGACGAAATGACCGATCGCGCCGTCACATCAGGCGAGGCGCTGACTGTCATGGGCTCCATGCTGGGGCTGGTCGTTGCCGTCGTCATCCTGCTGGTTTTGCACGCCACGCGGCAGCGCTGGGGAAGGGGCGGCTCATGACCGGCTTCCTGCTCTCCAACCCGACGCTTCTGGCGGTCATGGGCGGCCTTTTGGCCGCACTGGTCGCTTTCCTCAAAGGCAACAGCCGCGGCGCCCGCCGTGAGCGCGACCGGCAGGCCAGGGCCGAGCAGAAGGCGAGGGACATCGCCGACGAGGTGCAGTCGGACATTGGCGCCATGTCTCCCGACCAGCTGCGCGCCGAGCTCGCCAGAAGGACACGACAATGAGGGCGCGGCCAGAACCACACGACCATGAGGAAACGGCAATGAGGACACGACAATGAAGCGCCGGCTGCTCGACCTGATCACCCGCATCCTGCTTCTGATCGTCGTGCTGACGGGCGCTGCCGCCTGCACCGCCGCGCGCGGCAGCATCTGCCTGGGTCCAGACCTCCGCTATCGGCAACAGGTCTATGACGCCATGAACGAAGCCGAGGCAGCGCGCCACCTGGCCGCCCTCAAGCTGCGCGAACAGCTCTGCCCGAGGTCGAGATGATCATCCAGGCCACGCTTCTCACCATCAACGACGTGCTGCTGATCGGCTTCGGTCTGTCGATCGGCTGGCTGGCGGTGGCCGGCTGGCGGCGGGGGGCACCGACATGAACGAACGGAACACGGAAATCGACGGCGACCTGCGGTCCCGGCTGGTGGCGCTCGAGCATCAGGGCGCCAGCCGCGACCAGCGCCTGGCGGCACTCGAAGCCCGGCAGCGCCAGAGCGATATCGCCGAGGCACGCAAGGACGAACAGTTCAAGCACATGGACATGCGGTTTTCGACGCTCGACGCCAAGATCGACGGTGTCAGCGGCACGCTCAACTGGATCGCCAAGCTGGTCATCAGCGGCATCATCCTCGCCATCGTCGCCTTCATGATGGGCGGTGGCTTCAAGCTGCCCTGATCATGGACCGAAAGCCGACGTTCCTTGAGCCCCGCTGCCTGGAGGCGGCGAGTTTTTTCTGTGCAAGCTGGCGCGGGTGCTCATGGCCCGCAGGCCGGGGCATTGGTGAATTCAACGGCGACACCGAAGCCTGGAGCCGCAGCGTCGCATCTGCCGTTGACGATCGTATTGCCTGTCGAGCCGGTGAAGATGTTTGCCTCATAGATGTGCACGGCGCGCGTGTTGACGACGTCAGATGCGCGAGCGTCGATGGAGTTGCCACGGACAGTTCCGCTCGACATGAACATTTGAACACCAGTAACGTTGCCATCGGTGTAGTGCTCAACGGCGACGATGTTGTCGGCTATGGTCACATTGTTAGACCATCGAGCGCTGATACCAAAAGCAGTGTGGCCCGCCGATGTCGTGCTCACCGCGTTGTTGGTAATTGTTGCATGATTTACGTTTCTGGCGACTATTGCGATAGGATTGCCAAAGCTTCCCGGATTTTGGCGATGAACAACCATTCCTGAAAATGTGCTGTAGTCCGCCATCTCCACCGCAGCCTGATTGCCTGAAATTGCCGAGTTGATGGTAGCTGCTTGGGTGTACAACGTGGCGCTTCGGCCCGAAGCGCTGCTGACGATCGTGGCGCCGGCGCCCATCAACGTCTGGCCGGTCTGAAGTCGAACCGGGGCATTGGTGTCGAATGTGCCGGACAATATGACATGGCTGTTGGCGCCTGCGCCGGCCACTGCGCCGGCAAGATCTGCGCCAGTCGTCGTGCTGCTGCTGATCACCGAAAGCGAGCGACCGTCCGCCGTTTGCGTAGCCAGCTCTGCTGGTCCACCTGTCACCTGGGTGACGACATCGAGGTCCCGAACCACTCGTTCGGTTATCCGCGATTCCTGGGCGGTCAGGTGACCGCTTCTGCCGGCTGGACCAAGGGGGATGCGAAGGCGGGCAATGGCCGACGCTTCGGTGCCTCTGACATTGTCGTGCTGCAGCTCGGCGCCGACCGTCAATCTGCTACCTTCGGCCATACCGATGAGATCCGACAGGCCGTCGAAGCTGACCTCGAGGCGGCCGCGCGGGCCTGCTATAGCCTCGTCGACCTTGTCGCTGTCGAAATAGAAGCCACCGGCATAGGCGCGGATTTGGGTGGCGTCGCTCGGGTCAAGAATGGGCAGACGCCAGCCTATCTCGCCATCGAAGCCGGCGAGGGCATGCTCTTCCGTGCCCTGAATCCAGATGTTGGTACCGAAAATCGATGCGGTGGCGGCTTGGCCTGTGTCGCGGGTGCGCTGCCCGATCGGCAGGTAACCATTGAGGCGCAGCTCGAAGTCGGCATTGAGTGCCTCGATGCCGAGGGTCAGCTGTCGAAACGTGTTGTCGTGAACCGACCGGCGAACGTCGAAGTAGCCGTACCCACCAATGTTCCAGCCCTTGTCGAGCATGTGGCGAAGACCGACGCCAAAATTACCTTCGCGATTGGAGTTGTCGTCGAAACGCGCTCGGACGTCGGCGAACAAAAGCGAGGCGTCATTCTGCCACAGCGGCGCGAACAATGCGGCGTCGCCCAGCGTACGGGCCGAGCTCACTCGACCTTCAATCTCCAGATGCGCGCCCCATTTCGTTGCGAAGTCCGAGGCGAGGGCAAAGGGCATTGCAAAAAGCCATGCACCTGTCGCCAGTACCAGCCAGATGCCCCCATTCGTTCGATGCAAGTCCCCCACTGGTAGCTCCCGGCAGACGTTTCCCAAGTCGGCCGTCTACCCAGAGGACGCTTCGGAAAAAATACGTCACATGCCGTATTTCGGCAGTGCTCGCCGTAGAGCGGGTCTTTGGTCGCCTTAAATCGGGTGCGGTTCGGCGAAGCTGGCGAACGGCACCACAGATCTGCTCCCGACACCGGAAACATGTTATGCTGGCGCCACTGACCTCCCAGGAGCCCCGCTGCCGCAAAGCAGCGGGGCCTTTTTTCGTTTTCGTTCATGCAGGCCGCGAGACTATCCGTCTCTCAGGCAGTTCCTGTTGATGGAAACCGACACCAGGGAGAAAAACCTCCCCTGTTTGTCGGCCCGGGCGATGCCGCCGATGTCGAAACCGCATTCCGTCGCGGATTCGTACAGGTTCTCCGCGTCGCGAAAATTGTAGTAGACCGCGCATCCCCTGTCGTCGCAGCGCGTCAGATTGTCGATCGGCCTCGACAGGCGCACATTGAAGTAGTCACTCAGGAAGCGCCTTGTGCATGGTTCCAGCGCCTCGGCGCAGGATGCGGCCAACGGCATGGGTATTGCGAAGTACAGGCTGCAGAAGCGGTGCGAAGCCGAAAAGCTTGTGCCCGGCATTGCGACCCTTGCCTTGATCAGGCAGAGCTCGCGCAGGTGCTGGCCGTATCCGTCAGAATCGATCGGGAATTCAAATGCCTGCGCGGCCTGATAAGGCAGGACGAGCAGGACTGCCCCCGCAATCGCGCTGTGCAGATGCGGTCGCCGCCGTCCCGGATCGCTGATGTCGGCCGGAGCCGTCATGGCTTCTCCGCCGCCGCGCGGATCGTTGCACATGCGAACATTCGGAGCCCCCTGCCGCCCTCCGGAATGGCCATCCCGAATGATAAAAAGCATAGCTGCTGGCGGCAGGCAGGCAAGGGGCTTGTGGCGGGAGAGCAGCGCATCGAGGCCGGCGCGACTCATGTTATGCTCTGTGCGTGAACCTCTCCCATCCTGCCCCGCTGCCGAAAGGCGCGGGGCTTTTGTCGAGAGCGCAAAGTCGCCAGCGCAAACAAGTACGGCCCGCCTGGACGTCGCCAGGTCGGGCCGTTCGTTGCGTAGCATGGGTTGGCGGGGCAGCCGACGCAACACTCATTCGTCGATGTAAGGCGTTGCGCCGGCGATCAACCCCACCTTGCCAATGCTTGATATTACTTGAGGCAGCGGCCGGCCGACAGTCAGCTGGATGGCGTAGCTCGATGGAGCGGGTTTTTGGGTGGCCCCGCCTCGATGCATCTGCGCGAGGCGGGCAACGGCACGGCTGTCACGACCTAGAAGCCGTAGCTCGCGCCGAGCCGCACGACATGGAGGTTGGTGTCGAAATCGTAGCGGTAGGCGTCGCCAGATCCGAACGATCCCCTGTTGTCCTGGAGGTCGACATAAAGATATTCGGCGCGCAGCGACCAGTTGTCGGAAAGCGCATATTGTGCGCCGGCGCCTATGGTCCAGCCGGCGACGACATCGTCGGCGACGGCGTGGTTGCCTGGGCTGAAATCGTTGTCGTCATAGCTGCTCCTGACGTGGCCGAAGGCGAGGCCGCCGGTGACGAAGGGCAGGAAGCGGTCGACCGAATAGCCCAGGCGGGCGCGGGCCGTGCCGAACCAGTCGATGCGGGTCGAGAAGCTCTCATTGGAGCCCGGGATCATCGAGTTGGCGACGGTGGCGTCGATGTCGGTCCCGGTGATATCAAGCTCGACGCCATAGACCCATCGGCCGGATTGCCAGTTGTAGCCGGCGTGGACGCCGCCGAGGAAACCGTCCGAATCGAATCTGAATTCGGTGTCGCCGAAATTCGAGAAGGAATAGTCGTCCAGTTCGGTGACGGTGGTTCGGGCCCCGCCATAACCGAGATGGACGCCGGCATAGCCGCCGGCCCAGACAAACCCTGGCGCGGAGGCCGCGTCGGCGGCCCTGGCCGGCAGGCAGGCGGCAAAAGGCAGCGAGCCCGTCAGCAGCATCAGAACTGATGCCTGGCGGATGAATCTTGTCGTGGTCATGGCTTTCCCTGTTTTTGGCGACTGCAGAACGAACAGGGCAGCGTTCGTGGTGACAAAGGGCTGTCTACTGCAGCTTATGGTGGTGTGCAAGCGCCCCAGGCAACTTTGGCGTGGCGTGTTCTCCTGTCTGGCTGGCGTTATCAGGCGCGTTGCGGCAGAGTTGGAGCATGTGCGGCCGTGTCTTTGTCAGATCGACCCTTGCCGAGATGGTGCGCGGCTTCAGCTTTGCCGACCCCGGTGACGTCGGCGCGCTCGACAACAGCTTTCCCCGCTACAACGGCGCCCCGAGCCTGATCTATCCGGTCATCGTGCAGGACGAAGCCCAGAAGGGCAGCGCGATGTTCGTCCAGGCGAAATGGGGGCTGGTGCCGTCCTGGCAGAAGGAGGCGGCATCAGGCCGTCCGCCGCCGGTCAACGCCCGCTCGGAAACCATCGCCACAAACGGCCTGTTCAAGCGTGCCTATGCCTCCCGGCGCTGCCTGGTGCCGATCGACGGCTATTTCGAGTGGCACGACATTCACGGCACCGGCAAGGACAAGCAGCCTTACGCCATTGCGATGAAGGACGGTTCACCCTTCGCGCTCGCCGGCATCGTCGATCTCTGGCGCAACCCAGAGACCGGCGAGCTTCTGCGCAGCTTCGCCATCGTCACCTGTGCCCCCAACGAACTGATGGCCACCATCCACGACCGCATGCCGGTCATCCTGGCACCAGTGGATTACCAGAGATGGATCGGCCCGGATGCCGATCCGGCCGAGCTGATGAAGCCGTTCCCCGCCGGGCTGATGACGATGTGGAAGATCGGCCGCAAGGTCGGCTCGCCGAGGAACGACACGCCTGACATTCTCGATCCCGCAGAGCCGTAGCCGCCCGGAACGCGCGCATCATCTTGATGGCGGGCGGCGCCTTCACGCTGACCAGGTCATCCCGCAGGCGCCGGCAACATGCTGGCGCCACTGACCTCCCAGGGCTGGCGAGGCCTTTTTTGTGCGCGCAAACAGGAGCCCCGAGGCCGGGGTTTGCGATCGCTCTCGCGCGCTAGAACCTGTAGCTCGCGCCGAGCCGCACGGCATGGATGTTGTTGTCGAAATCGTATCTGTAGCGGTCATTTCCATCCAGCAATGATCCCTGGCTGTCGTTGAGGTCGACAAACAGATACTCGGCACGGACGGACCAATTGTCTGTCAGGGCGTATTGCGCGCCTGCACCTATGGTCCAGCCACCCACAACTTCGTCCGCAACGGCATGATTGTTCTGGCTAGGGTCGTTGTCGTCGTAACTGCTTCTGATGTGGCCCAAGGCGGCACCACCGGTCACGAACGGCAGGAAACGGTCGATCGAGTATCCTAGACGGACACGAGCGGTGCTGAACCAGTCGATCTGGTCGAGAAGCTTTCGTTGGACATCGGCATCATGGGATTGGCGACGGTTTTGTCTATATTTGCGCCGGTGAAGTCAAACTCCACGCCATATACCAATTGACCCGACTGCCGGTTGTATCCAGCGTGCACGCCGCCAAGGAAGCCGTTAGAGTTGAATTTGAACTGCGTGTCGCCGAACGCCGAGAAGGAATAGTCATCCAGCTCTGTGACCGTGGTTCGGTCGCCGCCATAGCCGAGGTGGACGCCGGCATAGCCGCCAGTCCAGACAAACCCTGCGGGAGGGGCGGAGAGGGCGTCAGAAGCGGCTGCCGGCAAGCTGGCCGCGAGCGCCAAAGAACTCGCAAAAAGTGTCACAAAGGACGCCTTGCGAATAGACTTGATTATGGTGGGGTTCATGGCTTGCCCTCATTCACGACTCAAGTCGAGCGAAAAGGGCAGCGTTCACGATACAGCGTGCGGTTATCATGAGTCATGATCAGGGGCAAGGTGGTTGACTATTCAGCCAGCGGTCGCGGCAGCCAGGATCGACGGCGTCAGCGGCACGCTCAACTGGATCGCCAAGCTGGTCATCAGCGGCATCATCCTGGCCATCGCCTTCATGATGGGCGGGGGCTTCAAGCTGCCGTGACAGCGGTATCGCTCTTGTTCAGCGATATTTGACAGCTAGACGGCGCCCCGCCGCGGCAAGGTCGCGGGGCTTTCGTCGTTTCGGCCGATCTTGCGGATGCGGCTTTGTGCGGCCCGTGCTATTTTGGCGATCCTGCAAGGAGCGTGCGCAATGCGATCATTCGTCCTGCTGACAGCTTCCATCGTCTTCGCATTGATCACCCTGACGCCGGGCCTTGCAACAGCGGAGAAGAAACTCGACAGCTGCAAGAGCGACCGGGCACGGTTATGCCCCGGTTTGGCAAGGCATGAATGCAAACTCGGGCGGTACGTCGATCAACTCTCTACGATGTGCAGGGCCGTTATCGAGCCTGAAATGAAGGCAAAGGGAAAGGTGCCGAAGCAGCGGGAGGCAAAAGGAAAGGCGCCGAAACAGCGCGAGGCGAAGGGTGACGGTGCGTGCGCGGCCGATAGGGCCCGTTTATGCGGATCATCCAAGGGTGGCGCCGATTGCAGGCTTGGCAAGATGATCAATGAACTGAGCCCCAGATGCCGGGCAACAGTGCAGCAGAGGCAGGCAACCCGTTAGGCGTGGCCGATTTCCGTCGTCGGTGACCTGCTGGATCGGGATTCGCTATCTGAACATTCTTGGCTGGCCATCTTTGGGCAGGCGCGTCGATCCCGCCGGCTTCGGCCGGCGGGCCTTTGCGTTCAGCAGCATCGCTCGAGACTATTCGCCGTTGTCGTGAACGATCCCCGGCTGTCCTGGAGGTCGACATAGAGATACTCGGCGCGAAGCGACCAGTTGTCGGTGGGGGCATATTGCGCGCCGGCGCGTATGGTCCAGCCGGCGACTCAGAAAACGATCTGTTTGATCTGGATCAGGGCTTTCTGGGAACGAACGCGAGATATTGCGCCGTTCACCAGAGGGTCAAGTGATGCTCGAACATACGATTCAGGCGACGCGCATCGACGAGCACGGCAGCGTCGCGCGATGCAAGGACGCGGCGATCCGTCTCGATACTGACATGGATGGACGCGCCGACGCATTCAACCCGGCGGAGATGCTGCTGGCGTCGCTTGCCGCCTGCATGATCAAGGGCATCGAACGGGCGGCCCCGCTCCTGAAGTTCGCATTCCGGGGGGTTGAGGTCCACCTGCGCGGCGTGCGCGAGGACAGTCCGCCGCGGATGGTTTTGGTGGAGTACGAGATCATCGTCGATACCGACGAACACGACCGTCGGATCGAACTTCTGCATAAGAACGTCCGCAAATATGGCACGATCTTCAACACCCTGTCTTCGGCCACCGTGTTGTCTGGCCAGATGGTCCGGAAGCTTTGACAGGCGCGGAAGCCGCCAGGGACTCGGTACAAACAGCTCGGCCAGCCTGACCGCATGGCGGTCCATTGCGGCGGTATCGGAGGGCGGCAGATCGAGCCGCGCCGTCATGTCAGCGGCGAGCACGCGCCCGCTGGCCGCGAGGAGGTCGACCGTTTCCGTCTTGGCGACCGGCGTCGCCACCGCGAGCGCTTTCGCAGCAGCGATGTCCACCGGGATCACTGCCGCGGCGGCGTCGGCTTGGCAGTGTCTTTGAAAGGCGAGCGCAGGCGAGGTCATGGCTGCTCCGGAAGGGGCCTCGCGACGGGAGAGGGGGAGCGTCGCCGGGCGTTTCCGTCCGGCAGCGCGATGCACGGGTCAGCCCGCGCTGTATTCCATCGACTTGAACGAAAGATCCGCAGCCGAGGCGGGCGCATCCGATATCTTGCGGATATTGGCCCAGGTGTGCTTGTAGTTCGGCAGGATCAGCTCGTTCGTGCCGGCATTGACGATGTTGCCCTGCGCGCCATTCGGCGCCCCGAACACCATGAAGGTCTCCTTTCGCCGTGCAGTCGGCGTCGGATAGACCAGCGCCTGCGTCGCACCGACGTCGTTGAACACCTCGACCAGGTCGCCGGCCTTGACCCCCAGTTCGGCCATGTCGTCCGGATTGATCTCGATGAACGGGATCGGGAAGCGGTCGGA
The DNA here is from genome assembly GCF_025628925.2 of Aminobacter sp. NyZ550. Classification (NCBI taxonomy): domain Bacteria; kingdom Pseudomonadati; phylum Pseudomonadota; class Alphaproteobacteria; order Hyphomicrobiales; family Phyllobacteriaceae; genus Aminobacter; species Aminobacter sp. NyZ550. The sequence continues at coordinate 4,238,308 of NZ_CP114190.1, read as the reverse complement.
AACGAAGTCGTTCGCCTTGTCCAGGAACCAGTTCTGCCAGATCACGTTGGCGCGGCCATTGTTGATGAGAAACGCGAAGTTGTCCCTCTGGTAGGCCTTGCCCGGCGCCTGCAGCCCGCGCCATTCGCCGCCGCAGAACAGCGCCTTGCCGTCCTCGCGGCCGTGACGCGTGAACTTGCCGTCGGTGTAGAGCCGCTTGGTCCCGACCAACTGGCCGTTCTCGAAGCCGACCACAGGCTCCTGCACGCCGTTGTTGCCCATGGCCCGCAGGCGGTCATACGTCACCTCCGGATTGCCGGAGTTGTAGCCGTCCATGAAGGCATCTTCCTCGGTCTTCCAGTCGTAGCCCTTGAACTGGTCGGCATAGGCGTCGCGACCCTCCTCGCGCAAGACCCGCTCCAGGTTCTGGGCGATTGCGGCTGCGATCAGGCAGTCCGGCTTGGCATTGCCCGGACCGTCCATGTATTTCTCGACCAGACGCAGCCTGCGCTCGCCGTTCATGGAGGTCAGGTTCATCTCGCCCGACTCCACCGCCGGCAGGATGACGTGCGCGGCCTGGCCGATCTGGCTGTGGATGATGTCCACGTTGACCGAGAACAAGCCTCCCGCGTTGATCGCGCCAACGATGGCGTCTACCAGTTCCTCGCGGCTGGACCCCGCATGGGCGTCCATGGCGTCCTTCACCATGTTGGTACGGCGGTTGTATTCGCGCTTGAACTCGGTCGCGTTGAGCGTGGTCTTGTAGTGGTCGTTGGCCCAGATGTGATGCACCTTGCCCTGGCCGCCGATGATGAGCTGATCGACATAAGGCGCTGGCCGGCCGACATGTGCGTCGGAGGGCCGGAAGTAGCCTTCCTGATGACCGCCGAGACGGCACACGCCACCGCCCTCTCGGCCGATGTTGCCGGTTGCGAGCCCGATGTTCACCAGCGCGCCGATGACGCGGTAGTTGTCGTTGCCCCAGATGATACCCTTTTCGTAACCGGTGGTGCATTTGCGGCGCGAGCCGTCGTCCTTTGGCTTGGCGATCCACTCGGCAGCCTTGACGATGTCGGCTTCGGACAGGCCGGTGATCGACGCGCCTTCGGCGAGCGACATCTTGCACTTGGCGCGCGCCATCTCGAACGAGCCCAGAGCGGCAGGGTGCGCCTCGTCCAGCGGCACCGCGACGTCGCCCTGGAGGGTCGATGCCGCGATGAAGTCACTGTCCACCCATCCCTGGTCAGCGATGTAGGTGAAGAGCGTATTGAACAGCGCCAGGTCGGTGCCGGTCTTGATCGCCAGGTGCAGCACATTGTCGGCGCCGGCCTCCACTTCGCAGGCATTGGCGGTCACTGTGCGGCGCGGATCGACGATGATCACCTTCGCCCCGTTGCGCATGCCCGGCACCATGTGATTCAGGAACAGGTTGGTCTGGCATTCGAGCGGGTTGGTGCCGACCAGCATGATCGTGTCGGTCAGCGTGTAGTCCTCGTACGCGTAGTTCAGCTCGTCGACACCCATGTCGCGGGTCGAGTGAACCTCGGAATTGTAGGCCGGCCGGTTGTGGATGCGGCAGTTCTTGACCTTCATCGAGCCGAAATAGAGCTTTCCCGTGCCCCAGGTGTTCTCGTAACCGCCGGCCGAACCGCCATGGTCGAACATCGAGACGAACAGGTCGTCCTCATCGTCCTTGTCGATGACGCGCGTGGTGACGCGGGCGACCAGATCGAGCGCGTCGGCCCAGCTCGTCGGCTGCCAGGTGCCGTAGCGCCAGACCATCGGCTCCGACAGACGCTGCTGCTGCGTACCCGTCTTGTCGGAGCGGCGGTTCTCGGCCATGCGGGCGCCGCGCACGGAGCCCAGGCCGGAATTCACGACGCAGCCCCTGTCCGGCTTGATGACGAGATGGACGTCCTTCCCGTCCTGCTTGACGATGTTGTACATCGACGGCGCGTACCAGGCCTCGGTCTCCGCCGGCTGCTGCTCGGCGAGGTTCACGCCGAAGGCGTTGGCGGCGGCGTCGGTGCCGCCCTGCTTGTTCACCGGCCAGGTGTAGGCGTGGTAGCCGCAGCCGACGATGCAATAGTGGCAAGTGACGTTATGCTTCTTCGCGTCCGCCGGGATGATCGGCAGGCGGTCGATGTTTCGCTTGTAAGCCATGGTTCCCTCCCTCAGAGCACGTTCGACAGGCGGCCGTAGAGAAGTTCGTCCACGCCTTCGGCGTAGATGTCGCCCTTCTCGTCCACCCTCAGCGCATATTGCGGAAGGTTCTGCGTTGCCTGGCCCCAGATCTGCTGGCCGCCGGCCTCGCAGTCGAAGCGGGAGTAATGGCCGGGGCAGTTCAGCGTGCGGTCGGCAGCAACGTAATTCAGTGGAAAGCCCTTATGCGGGCAGATCGTCGAGAAGCCGACAATGTCGCCATCCGGTCCCGCGCCGCCTTCGACGCGCGTGCCGAGCTTGAGCAGCACGCCAGGGGCGTTCTCGTCCGGATAGGCGACGTCCAGGGGTTCGTTCGGCTTGAGGTCGGCGACATTGCCGAGGCGGTTCAAGGGATAGTCGACCCGCGCAAGCGCTGCGGCCTTTGCAGGCGCCGCTGGAAGCGCGACGGCGGTGGCGGTAGCGGCAGCGGCAATCGCGCCACCCCGCAGAAACTGACGGCGACCGACATCGACCAACTTGTCGCAACGATCCATTGTTTTCCTCCCTGGTTCGCGACTGGGTACGCATTGCGTGCAGCAAGGAGCATGCCAGCTGCCGTTCGCCACCCCGACGCCGCAGTTGCAGGGACTTTGCAAATGCCGTCGATCACGATGTCCGGAATTCCGGACATGCTGCGCCGCCGAAGGTCCGGAAACCCGGACGGCCGAAAGTGCGGGATTTCCGGTCGATTTTGACGGCGTGCGGCGCTAGTCTGTCCGGCAGGGAGGATTTCGCGTCTTGACCGCACGGTACCCAGCCGCGAGCCAGGTACTCACGCGCCGTTCGGCGATCGCGCTGTGCGGCGCGGCGGCGTCGGTCGCGTTCGCGCCGGGCCTCGCCTCCGCGAAGGACGAGGGGTTCAGGTTCGGCCTGACGCCCGTCTTCCTCTCGAACGATCTCGAACTGCTCGCTGCCCTTCGCGCGTATCTGTCCGAGGCGACCGGACATCCCGTGGAACTGGTCAGCCGCCGGACTTACCAGGAGATCACCGCACTGCTCGTCGCGGGCCAGCTCCACGCGGCATGGATCTGCGGCTATCCGTACGTCCAGTTCAAGTCGGAGCTCGATCTCGTCGTCACCCCGTCCTGGCATGGCAAGCCGCTCTACCAGTCCTACCTGATCGCCGCCCCTGACAGGCCCGCAAACCACTGGCAAGACCTGAAAGGAGACATCCACGCCTTCTCGGATCCGGACTCCAATTCCGGCTTCCTCGTCACCCGAGCGCTTCTGGCGGAGAACGGGCTGAAGCCCGAAGGTTTTTTCGCCCGCACCTTCTATACCTACGGTCATCGCAATGTGATCCGCGCCGTCGCCTCCGGGCTCGCCCAGTCCGGCAGCGTCGACGGCTATGTCTGGGACGTCATGCGCGAGATGGAGCCAGGCCTCGTCGGCCGCACACGAATCGTGCGCCGTTCCGAATGGCTCGGCTTTCCGCCGGTTGCGTCGCCGAAGGCCCTGGCAGGCGATCCCCGCATCGCGCGGCTCAAGCAGGCGCTGACGACGATGGATCGGCACGAGGAGGGCCGCAAGGTGCTGGCCTTGCTGAAACTCGACGGCTTCCTCGCCACCGAGCCAGCGCTGTTCGACACAATCGCGGCGAAGGTCGATGCGGTGAGGCGGTTCGGATGAGGTTCTTCGGCCGCCTGCGCACCATTCCAGTCTCCTATCGGGTGCCCGTCCTGGTGGCGCTCCTGATGGTGGCGATCAGCGTGGTGATTTCCGAGCGCGTTCTCGACCGGCTGTCGCGCACCCAGGAATCCTTCCTCGACGGCCTCGCCGGCAGCTATCTCGACGGGCTGACCGCGGCGGTACTGCCAGCGGTGCTGCGTGGCGACGTGTGGGAGGTCTTCGACGCGCTCGATCGCTCGCGAAAATCCTACCAAGCACTTTCGCCAATCGAGGCGGTGGTCACCGGTGCCGACGGCAAGGTTCTGGCGGCCACGGACCCGACCCGCATTGCCTCCTTCTCGGATCTGCCGGAAGCCTATGCCTCACGCTACGGTGCGAGCACGGTGACTTTCGACCGGGACTCCGCCACCGGCTTCGCTCACCGTGATCTCGTCTATCAGGGGCAGCCGGTCGGTGCGATCCACACCGCCTTCGACGCCTCCCACATTTTCGCCGAGCGCCGTGAGATCCTGGTGACGCTGCTCGTCACCAACGGAATCCTGGCGGCGGTGTTCGCCTTCGGCGGCTTCCTGCTGGTCCGCCGCATGATCGAACCGATGCGCGTGCTGGAGGATCACATGCGTGCCGCTGCGAACGGTGTCGCCGAGCCCATTCCGTCAGCCGAGTTTCCGGCGCGCGGCGGCGAGGTGGCGAGCCTCTTCAACGGCTACAACGCCCTCGTCCATGCCGAGCGCGAGCGCGCCAATTTCGCCATGCAGCTGGCAGAAGAGGAGAAGCTGGCCAGTCTCGGGCGGCTGGCCTCGGGCATGGCGCACGAGATCAACAATCCGCTGGGCGGCCTGTTCAACGCCATCGACACGCTGAAGACCCACGGCAGGACGCCCGGTGTGCGCGACACCTCCATCAGCCTGATCGAGCGGGGATTGCACGGCATAAGGGAAGTCGTCGAAGCGGCGCTTGCTACCTATCGGCCGGAGCGATCGGCCCGGCCGCTCAGCGCCGACGACCTCGAGGACGTCAAAGTGCTCATGAAGCCGGAACTGCGCAGGCGCAGGCAGCGGCTGGACTGGCAGGTCGAATGGCCTGCGGACGCCGCGGCAACGATCCCCGGCGGCCCGGTACGGCAAGCCGTGCTCAACCTTCTGCTCAATGCCAGCGCGGCGACGCCCGAGGGCGGCAGGATCGGTCTTAAGGTCAAGCGGACTGCGGACCGGTTGAAGATATCGGTCTCCGACGAAGGCCCCGGCATGCCAAGGGAATCGATCTCCATGCTGAGCGACGACGATCCCGGTCCTGCCGTCCGCGCCGGAAGAGGGCTCGGCTTGTGGATGGCCCGCCGGATGGTCGACGCCTGTGGAGGCAAGGCCACCGTAGAGCCAGCTCAGTCGTCGGGATCGATCGTTACGCTTATCTTGCCGATCGGGGAGGAAGCAAAGCATGAAGACAGTCATGCCGCCTGACCGCGCGCGTGTCGGGCTCGTCGAGGACGATCCCGTCATGGGCGGTTCCATTGTCCAGCGGCTGGAACTTGAGGGCTGGGAGGTGACCTGGTGGCAGACCGGGCGCGAGGCTGTCGCAGGTCTGGGGCGTGTTGCCAGCGCGCTCGATCTCGTGATCTGCGACATAAGGCTGCCGGATATGTCCGGCGAAGCTGTCTTCGAAGAGGCAGCGCGGCAGCCCAACGCGCCGCCCTTCCTGTTCGTTACCGGCTTCGCCGAGATTGACCAGGCCGTTCGCCTCATGCGCTCAGGCGCGGCCGACTTCATGACCAAGCCCTTCGCAATGGACGATTTTCTGAAACGCATCGCCACAGGCCGGCGGAGCGCCTGCTCCGGCATGCGGCTGAAGGAATATGTGCTTGGCCAGTCGCCGACGATCCAGCACGCCGAGGATCTCATCCATCGCTATGCCGTGCACGATCTGCCGGTGCTGATCACCGGCGAAACCGGGTCCGGCAAGGAGGTCGCGGCGCGGCTCCTGCACCAGATCTCCGCGCGGGCAGAGCAGCCCTTCGTCGCGGTGAACTGCGCCGCAATCCCAGCCGACCTCCTGGAGAGCGAAATCTTCGGCCACGAGAAGGGAGCATTCACCGGCGCCCACCAGCGCCACCTCGGATACGCCGAACGCGCGAAGGGCGGCACGCTCTTCCTCGACGAGATCGGCGACATGCCGGCCGCGCTGCAAGCCAAGCTGCTCCGGCTGATCGAAAGCGAGTCTTTCACGCGCCTCGGCGGCGAGACGCCGGTTCCCTTCCGCGCCCGCATCGTCGCCGCAACGCACAGAGACCTGGCGCCGGGTCAGGCGTCGGGATTCCGCGAGGACCTCTATTTCCGGCTCGCCGTGCTCCCTGTCGAGATTCCGCCATTGAGACAACGGCCCGAAGACATCGTCTGGCTGCTTGACCGCTTTCTCGAGAATGCGGTCGCGCGCTCCCACGCCCGCATCCGCGGCTTCAGCGCACTAACGGAGGAGGCAGCACTCGTCTATTTGTGGCCGGGCAACGTGCGCGAATTGCGCAACCGCGTCGACCGTGCGGTCGCACTCTCGGCTTCGGAATGGATCATGCCGGGCGATCTATTCCCCGACAGTCCGGGAAGGCGGCCCATACCTGGTTTCCTTCCTCTCGCCGACGTCCGCGACGCAGCCGAACGGCGGCAGATCGAACGCGCGCTGGAACAGACCGACGGACAGGTCATCAAAGCTGCCGAATTGCTCGGCATCGGTCGTTCGACGCTTTGGGAGAAGATGACGCGGCTGGGGGTGCGTATTTGATCAGCGTGATCGCGCCACGTGGCGTGGTCGGCAAGATCGAAACCGAGCGTTGAACGGAGATCGCTTTTCACGGGGACTTGGCGTCTTCGACGACATCCAACACAAATGTCGTGTTGCCCCGCGTGTGTCCGCCCATATTCAAGGCTGTGACTGCAATTTCGCCCAGGCGAATTACGTCTCCTTCACGCAGGACGCGGTCGATCGTTGTTCACGGATAGTAGCAAGCCTCATCCTTGCCATAGTGAAAGTGGCTCTTGCCGCCATCCAGCATGGCAGGGCCATCACCCTCCCTCATGGCAAACTTGCCGGCGCAGCATTGTGGGCTAGCTCCAGCCTTTACGGGAGCAGCCTTCCGGTGCCGTCAACTTGTTGTCGTCGAACGGCGATCAGAAGTGATAATTGACGCCCAGCCGCGCGGTATGGAACTTGAAGTCGGCCAGGAAACCATCGCCGTTGCCTTCGCCAAAACGGGCTCTTCCAAGATCGACGAACAAGTACTCGGCCTTGGTTGACCATTTGTCGTTGAAAGCCCACTCAAGGCCGCCGCCTGCGGTCCAGCCGGTCTTGGTATCGCTGCCGCACCAAACGTCGCCAGGACACCCGCCATCAAGTTCACCACTGACGCGACCGATGGCGACACCGGCTGAAACAAATGGCAGGACTGGACCGACCGCATACCCCAGACGAGCGCGCAGTGTCGCTGCCCAATCGACCCGGAACGTGCAGATATCCTCAACACCGCAGCCCCAGTCGTCGCCGCCGTCGCCTTTACCCGACATGCCCGCCCCCGAAACGTCACCCTCGACGCCAACGACCAAGTTGCCGAATTGCTTGTTGTAGCCAACTGTTAGGCCGCCGATGGCTCCCGAGTAGCCGATGTCATCGGAGTGTACGCCATCGAATGCGCTCGTATCACCGGTTCCGTATCCGACCATGCCGCCCATATAGACGCCCGACCAGTCAACCGCGGAGCCGTTCTGGCCAGCATCGGCTGTTTCGTTGGTGACAAGCAAAGCCGCGCCCAAGAGCAGTACGACCAGTCGTATTCTGATGTTTTGGCGAAAGGTGGAACTGTGGTCCATCTCTGATAGCCCCGACTAAAGCTCAAGTTGAGCGAACGGGGCAGCGTTCGCGATGCATTTTTGCGACTATCACGGGCGGCAACGCAAGACAAGACGGCTGATCTTCCGCCGTGGCGTCCCATCGGAACGTTCAAAACGCCCCCGCTGCCTGGAGGCAGGTGGCTTTTCCTGCGTTTGGGAGGAATGGCGGCGAAAGGCCGGCCAGCATCGGGCAGCATCGGCGGCCCGACATTGGTCTTGCGCGCCCGCTGAGCCGTGGACGCGCCTGCGCCGGCCAGCCCGTTGCTGGCATCCGACGACAGCTGGTCCTGGGCTAGTCGCGGCTTTCGCCGGTGTCCCGCTCAGCACGCACCCGGTCCGGCAGGCCGTCATGGTCGCCGAGCGGCCGCTTCGGTGCGTCGTGCCACCAGTCCTCGCGGATCGCCTTGCGCTCGAGATTGACCGGATAGATGATCCGGTTCTCGTCCTTGTTGGTTTCGCCGACCACCAGCAGGCGCACTTCGGCGTCGGTGTTGTTGAGGAAGCTGTGCGCCAGCCCGGTGCCGGCGGGGAAGCCGACGGAATCCCCCGGCTTGAGGCGGTGCAGCACCCCGTCGAGCCAGACGTCGGGCTCGCCCTCGATGACATGGACGAATTCTTCCTCCAGGCTTTCGGCATGCGGAAACGAGGTGCGCCGGCCCGGCGGCAGGCGGACATGGTGGATGCCGAGGCGTTCGAGGCCGAAATGCTGGGCGAGCGGCGCGCCGAGCCCGCGCAGCTCCGAGGTGCCGATGAAGGTCTCGCCGTCGGGCTTTTCGACCTCGCTCCAGTGGGCGATTTCGGCAGGGCGGCCTGAGGTTGTCATCTCGATACTCCCGATGAACGTGCCACATTCAGAAGGGCGAACGTCGTGATGGCGACGCTGCCTGTTGGTTCGCGTGCGCAGGAAGAGGTATCACGGTCAGCTTTCGGGTGCAGCTGCGCCCGGCCGCCGCCGGTCTCACCCCACGGCGTTTGCCGCTGCCAGGCCGGCAGCGATGTCTTCTTTCAGGTCGGCGACGTCTTCGAGGCCGATCTGCAGCCGGATGATCGGGCCTTCATAAGGACCGTTGGCGATTTTGCGGTCGGCGAGGCTGACCTGTACGGCGAGGCTTTCATAGCCGCCCCAGGAATAGCCGAGGCCGAAGATCTCGAGCGCGTCGAGGAAGGCATGCGCTTTGTCAGTGCCGCCGCCCGCGAGCACCACCGAGAAGATGCCGCTCGAGCCGGAGAAGTCGCGCTTGAACAGCTTGTGGTCGGGGTGGCTTTCGAGGCCCGGATGCAGCACGCGGGCGACACCTTGCTTGCCTTCGAGCCAGCGCGCGATCTCGAGCGTGCTATTCTGGTGATGGGCGAGCCGCACGCCCATGGTGCGCAGGCCGCGCAGCACCTGGTAGACATCGTCGGGGCCGGCACAGCAGCCGAGCGTGACATAGGCGTCGTGCAGCTTCGGCCAGCAGGCGGCATTGGCCGACACCGTGCCGCTCAAGACGTCCGAATGGCCGGCCGGATATTTGGTCGCCGCATGGATGGTGACGTCGACGCCGAAGTCGAGCGCCTTGAAATAGAGCGGCGTCGCCCAGGTGTTGTCCATCATGACGATGGCACCCGCTTCATGCGCTGCCTTGGAGATCGCCGGAATATCCTGGATCTCGAAGGTGTTGGACGCAGGCGATTCGGTGAACACCACCTTGGTGTTGGGCTTGATCAGAGCGGCGATGCCTGCGCCGACATGCGGATCGTAGTAATCGACCTCGACGCCGAGGCGCCTGAGCATGGTGTCGGCGAAATGGCGGGTCGGAAAGTAGACGGAATCGGTGATCAGTATGTGGTCGCCCGACGACAGGAAGCCGAGCAGGGGGATCGTCACCGCGGCCAGCCCAGAGGGCACGGCGATGGTGCCGGCCGAGCCTTCGAGCTCGTCGATGGCGTGGCACAGCGCGTCGCTGGTCGGCGTTCCGCGCGTGCCATATGTGTATTTTTGAGCACGCCCGGCCATCGTCGCAGCGTTGGGGAACAGAACCGTCGAGGCGTGCACGACCGGCGGATTGACAAAGCCATGAAAGCCGTGTGGATCGTGCCCGGAATGTGTCAGCCGCGTGTTGACGCCTTTGATCCTGCCATTGTCACGAGTCATGAATCCGCACCCTTTCAGTGAAGACGCCAGCCATAAAGCGACGCCCCGAGCCGTGCAACCGCCGCAGGCGCCCGTTCGGCTGGGCCAGATCTGGCCCAAGGGTTTTGCCGGGCGTCTTTGGGAGACGGTGGCGTTTTCCTCGCGCCGCATCCGCCGCCGCCCCGTTGGCGCGCCGCAGCCGGTGTGGTCGCGCGGGCTGACCTTGCTGCTGTTCTGCGGCGCCGTTTGCGTCGCGCTTCTGTTCACCATCGATTCGGCGGTGATGAACTTCATGCTCAGCAACCGAAACGGCTTCACCGCCTGGCTCGCCTGGCTGAGCGATATCGGCAAGTCGGAATGGTATCTCGTGCCCGCCTTGCTGGTCTATCTCGCCACCGCCGCCGCCGACTGGCGCGGCGTCGGTCACGGCGTGAAGGCGCGGCTGGTGACGCTGTTCGGCCAGGCCGCCTTCGTCTTCGGCATGGTTGCCTTCACAGGCATTGCCGTCAACATCGTCAAGCTGTTCTTCGGCCGCGCCCGGCCGGCCTTCTATGGCGAATATGGCGCCTATCATTTCGACCCCTTCGTGGTGACGCGTTATTCCTCGAGCTTTCCCTCCGGCCACGCCACGACAATCGGCACCGTGGCGGCGATCCTGATGATCTGGTTTCCGCGTCACTGGCTGCCGATCGGCATCGTCGGTCTGGCGCTGTCGGCGCTCAGGATTCCGGCAGCGGCGCATTATCCCTCCGACATCACCGCCGGCTTCCTGTTCGGCCTGATCGTGACCATCGTCGCCGCCCGATTCTTCGCCGTGCGGCGGGTCGGCTTCAGGCTGGTGGCGGGAAAGCTGCTGCCGGCGGCTGTCGGTTTTGGCAGACGAAAACGCGCCGCCCGCTGACGTCTTCGAAGTGAAGCGGACACCGGCCGCAGCAATCATTGCCGCTGATTTCTAATACTAAAGGCGCAGCCGGCGGCAGCGGGCCTTTATTGCTTGACCTCACAAGAATTATCGCCTTCGATGCATCCGTGAACCGGACTGCAGCAATGTGCGCCGGACAGGACGCGCAATCCGGATTTGGGCCGGGTAGGGGATGCTGAGTTCACAATTCAAAAAGGCAGGCAAAAAAAGCCTGTAAAAAACAGAAGGGTTCGTGGGTCATGAAGTACATCATTTCAGGCATTCTCGGGGCAGCCACGCTCGGCATGGTGGCGACGGCCGCATCTGCCGGCACCCTTGAGGACGTCAAGGCAAAGGGCTTCCTGCAATGCGGCGTCAGCACCGGCCTGGCCGGTTTCTCGGCGCCGAACGACAAGGGCGACTGGCAGGGTCTGGACGCCGATTTCTGCCGCGCAGTGGCCGCTGCAGTGTTCGGTGACGGCACCAAGGTCAAGTTCACGCCGCTCTCCGCCAAGGAGCGTTTCACCGCGTTGCAGTCGGGTGAAATCGACCTGCTGTCGCGCAACACCACCTGGACCATCAATCGCGACACCGCACTTGGTCTCAACTTCGTCGGCGTCACCTATTTCGACGGCCAGGGCTTCATGATCAACGCCAAGAAGCTGCCGGGCGTCAATTCCGCGCTGCAGCTTTCGGGCGCCGCCGTCTGCGTGCAGACCGGTACGACGACCGAACTCAATCTCGCCGACTACTTCAAGGCGAACAAGATGGAGTACAACCCGGTCGTCTTCGAGAAGCTCGAAGAGGTCAACGCCGCTTATGACGCCGGCCGTTGCGACGTCTACACCACCGACCAGTCGGGCCTCTACGGCATCCGCCTGACGCTGGGCGCGCCGGACGATCACGTCGTGCTGCCGGAGATCATCTCCAAGGAGCCGCTCGGACCTGCCGTGCGCCAGGGCGACGACAAGTGGTATCACATCGTCAAGTGGACCTATTTCGCGCTGCTGACCGCCGAGGAACTCGGCATCACCCAGGCCAATGTCGAAGAGATGAAGGCGTCGGGTAACCCCGAGGTCAAGCGCGTGCTCGGCACCGAAGCCGACACCAAGATCGGCACCGATCTCGGCCTCGGCAACGACTGGGTCGTCAACATCGTCAAATCAGTGGGCAACTACGGCGAAGTCTTCGAACGCAATGTCGGCCAGGGCAGCCCGCTGAAGATCGCCCGCGGCATCAATGCGCTCTGGACCAAGGGCGGCCTGCAGTACGCACCGCCGATCCGCTGATCCGAAGTCTCACCCGGAGGGCGGCGCTGCCGCCTTCCGGCTCCTCTTTTGAAGGGACTTCCGATGGCTACGCAGGACATTCCCCAAGACGTAGGGGGCGGCCGCGCGTCGCTGCTCTACGACCCGAAGGTGCGCGGCATCTTCTTCCAGATCCTGGTGGTCGTTGCGCTCACCGCCTTCGTCTACTGGATCATCGGCAACACGATCGAAAACCTCAAGCGCGCCAACATCGCCTCGGGTTTCGCCTTTCTCAACGGCCGCGCCGGTTTCGACGTCAGCGACACGCTGATCCAGTTCGATTCCGATTCGACCTACAAGCGCGCCTTGCTCGTCGGCCTGATCAACACCGTGGTCGTGGCCGGCGCCGGCATCGTCACGGCGTCGATTCTCGGCTTCCTGATCGGCATCGGACGGCTGTCCAACAACTGGCTGATCCGCAAGATCTGCACGGTCTATGTCGAGCTGTTCCGCAACATCCCGCCGCTCCTGGTCATCTTCTTCTGGTATTTCGGCGTGCTTTCCGTGCTGCCCTTGCCGAAGGAGAGCATCGAGCTGCCCTTCGGCTCCTATCTCAACAGCCGTGGCTTCTATTTCCCCAAGGCGGTCTGGGGCGAAGGCGCGTGGCTGATCGGCGTGGCCCTGTTGCTCGGCATCGCCATGTCGTGGTTCGTCGCCCGGCAGGCAAGGCAGCGGCAGATGGCAACGGGCGCGACATTCCCGGTGTTCTGGACCTCGCTGGCCCTGATCGTCGGCCTGCCGCTTCTGGCGCTTGTCGCCACCGGCTTTCCCGTCAGCTTCGACCTGCCGCAGAAGTCGACCTTCAACCTGACCGGCGGCCTGCAGATCAAGCCCGAGTTCCTGTCGCTCTATCTGGCGCTGTCGTTCTACACCGCAGCCTTCATCGCCGAGATCGTGCGGGCGGGCATCCGCGGCGTCAACAAGGGTCAGACCGAGGCCTCGTCGGCGCTCGGCCTGCGCTCCGGACAGGCACTCAGGCTGGTGGTGGTGCCGCAGGCGATGCGCATCGTCATCCCGCCTCTGACCAGCCAGTTTCTCAACCTGACCAAGAACTCGTCGCTGGCGATCGCCATCGGCTATCCGGATCTGGTCGCCGTCGGTGGAACGGTGCTCAACCAGACCGGACAGGCGATCGAGATCGTGGTCATCTGGATGGTCGTCTATCTCGGCCTCAGCCTGATCACCTCGGCCTTCATGAACTGGTTCAATGCCAAGATGGCATTGGTGGAAAGGTAAGGAGGCGGACATGTCGCAAAACGACCTTCATTACGTCCGCACCGAAATGGCGCTGCCGCAACCAGCGCCGCTTCGCGAGCGCGGGCCGGTGGCCTGGATTCGCAAGAACCTGTTCGCCAACCCGTTCGATTCGGTGCTGACCATCATCGGCATGATCATCGTGATCATGATCCTGCCGCCATTGGTCGACTGGGCGCTGGTCCAGGCGCAATGGACCGGCACCGACCGGACCTTCTGCTCGACCGTCGCCCAGGGCGGCATCCAGCCGGAAGGCTGGTCCGGCGCCTGCTGGGCCTTCGTCAACGCCAAGTTCGGCCAGTTCATGTTCGGCCGCTATCCGATCGAGGAGCGCTGGCGCGTCATTCTGGTGGCGATCATGTTCGTGGCGCTGCTGGTGCCGCTGCTGATCCCCCGGGTGCCGCGCAAGGGGCTGAACGCATTCCTGTTCCTGGTGGTGTTTCCGATCGTCGCGGCCTTCCTGCTGATCGGTGGCTTCTTCGGCCTGCCGCATGTCGAGACCCCGCTCTGGGGCGGCCTGCTGGTGACGCTGACCCTGTCTTATGTCGGCATCGTCGTGTCGCTGCCGCTCGGCATCCTCCTGGCGCTCGGACGGCGCTCGAAGATGCCTGTCGTCAAGATGCTCAGCGTCATCTTTATCGAGACTGTGCGCGGCGTGCCGCTGATCACGGTGCTGTTCATGGCCAGCGTCATGCTGCCCCTGTTCCTGCCGGCCGGCGTCAGCTTCGACAAGTTCCTGCGGGCGCTGATCGGTGTGTCGCTGTTCGCCTCGGCCTATATGGCGGAGGTGGTGCGCGGCGGCCTGCAGGCGATCCCCAAGGGCCAGTATGAAGGGGCCGATTCGCTCGGCCTCAGCTATTGGCAGAAGACCGGACTGATCATCCTGCCGCAGGCGCTGAAGCTGGTCATCCCGGGCATCGTCAACACCTTCATCGGCCTGTTCAAGGACACCAGCCTGGTCTACATCATCTCGATGTTCGACCTGCTCGGCGTCGTCAGGCAGAATTTTTCGGATCCGGCCTGGGCGTCGCCCCAGACCCCGGCGTCAGGGCTCGTCTTTGCGGCGCTGGTGTTCTGGATGTTCTGCTTTGGAATGTCGCGATATTCCATTTATATGGAGCATCGCCTCGACACCGGGCACAAGCGATAACGAACAACAAAAGGGAACGGCCCATGGCCATAGAAAACGCAGTCAGCGCCGACGACATCAAGGTCGATGGGGCAAAGATGCACATCTCCGATACCGACGTCGCCATCGACATCGTCGGCATGCACAAGTGGTATGGCGAGTTCAACGTGCTCAAGGACATCAACCTCAAGGTGATGCGCGGCGAGCGCATCGTCATCTGCGGTCCGTCCGGCTCGGGCAAGTCGACAATGATCCGCTGCATCAACCGGCTGGAAGAGCACCAGAAGGGCAAGATCATCGTCGACGGCAAGGAGCTGACCAACGATCTCAAGAAGATCGACGAGGTCCGCCGCGAAGTCGGCATGGTGTTCCAGCACTTCAACCTGTTCCCGCATCTGACCATCCTGGAGAACTGCACGCTGGCGCCGATCTGGGTGCGCAAGACGCCGAAGAAGCAGGCCGAGGAGCAGGCGATGCACTTCCTGCGTCGCGTCAAGATCCCGGAGCAGGCCAACAAATATCCGGGCCAGCTGTCGGGCGGCCAGCAGCAGCGCGTGGCGATCGCCCGCTCGCTGTGCATGAACCCGCGCATCATGCTGTTCGACGAGCCGACCTCGGCGCTCGATCCGGAAATGATCAAGGAGGTGCTGGAGACCATGGTCGGCCTCGCCGAAGAGGGCATGACCATGCTGTGCGTGACCCACGAAATGGGCTTCGCCCGCAAGGTCGCCAACCGCGTCATCTTCATGGATCAGGGCCAGATCGTCGAAGAGAACACGCCAGCTGAGTTCTTCGACCATCCGCGCCATGAGCGCACCAAGCTGTTCCTGAGCCAGATCCTGCACTAGGAATCGGATTCCGGAAATCAGAAAGCCCGGTCGTATTTCGGCCGGGCTTTTTTGTTGCAACAAGTGCTGCGGAAGCGGGGACGGCGGCGGTGAGAAGAATTCTACGTCTGCTGGGCGCTATCGTGCTTGTCGCCGTGGCGGCGTTCGCGTTGGGTACGCTCGTACCACGGCCGCTGTTCGGCGGTGCTCCGGACGGGGCAAGTCCCCGCCATATCCTCGTCTTCACCAACCCGATCCACACCGACATAGCCGTGCCGATCGACGATGCCGTGCTGCAGAAATTCGGCTTCCTGCTCGACGCCGGCATCCAGGCCGACCTGCCGGCGGCGCGTTACCTGGTGTTCGGCTGGGGCAGCAAGGCCTTCTATATCGGCACGCCGACCTGGTCGGAGCTGAAGCCCGGCCCGGTGTTTGCGGCGCTGACCCTCGACAATTCGGTCATGCATGTCGATCTCGCCGGCGACGTCGACCTGCCTCAGCCCGCCGTCCAGCGTTTCGAGCTCGGCGAGGCGGGTTTTGCCGCCATGCTCGACTTCATCGAGCGCAGTTTCGTGCGCGACGAAGGGGCCGTTCAGCGCATTTTCGGGGTAGCCTATGGCGAATATGACGGCTTCTTCGATGCCCATGGCAAGTTCAACGCACTCGCCGGCTGCAACACCTGGACGGCGGCGGCACTCCGGGAAGCCGGCTTGACGACAGGCTGGTGGAACCCGCTGCCGGCGACCTTGAATTTTTCGCTCGGCCTCTACAACCGGCCGTCGGATGATCCAGGCGGCGACCAGCCCGGCGGCGTCCAGCCATAAAGCCAGTCCATGTCGGCGGCGAGGCTCGCCGGCGACTTGAACCTGAGGAACAGGTTGCGGGCGAGCGCCACCGGCCCGCTCGCATGCCAGGCGAAATGGTTGAGCGCGCCGCGCCGCGCCACCCTGGCGACACGCGCCTTGCGCACCGCTTCCCACTGTTGCAGCGCATCCGCCTTGTTCTGGGCGGCGAGCACGGCGTCGGCCAGCGTCCAGGCATCCTCGATCGCCATGGCGGCACCCTGGGCGGCAAAGGGCGTCATGGCGTGCGCCGCATCGCCGATCAGCACGATGCCGGATGCCGAGGTCCAGGGACGGGAGGCATCGACAGTGTGCAGCGGCCACACCGTCCACGGCCCGGCCTCCTCGACAAGCCGGGAGAGTGCCGGGGCCGTGCCCTGCATGGCGCGGGCCAAGGCGCCGGCATCGGTTTCACCGGACCATTGCTCGGAAATTGCCGTGCCGGGGGTGAAGGCGACGAGATTGACCGCATGGCCGGCGCGGATCGGATAGGCGACCATATGGAAGCCGGGATGCAGGAAGGTCGTGACGGTCGTCAGCGATGTCACTCCGGCGAACTGCCGGCCCGGCTCGCTGTCGACCGGGATCGTCGTGCGCCAGGCCAGCTCGCCCGAGAACCGGCTCTTTTCATGCGGGCCGACAAGGCGGCGGCTGGCCGACCAGACGCCGTCGGCGGCAACGAACAGGCCGGCCTCTTGCTGTGACGTGATGCCGTCCTGGGTGATCGATATGCCGAGACCGTCCGCCCTGGGCTCGACCGTGTCGACTGTCGATCCGGTGGCGACCGAGATCAGCAGGCTTTCGCTGACGCGGCTGAGCAGCGCCGACTGCAGATCGGCGCGGTGGGCAACGAGGTAAGGCGCCTTCCAGCGGCGTTCGGCCGCAGCACCCAGCGGCACGCGGCCGCGCTCGACAAGGCTTGCCGCGCAGCGCAGCACCACCGCCTCGGGCCGCACGGCAGACCTGCTGACCAGATGGAGCACGCCGAGGCGGTCGAGAATGCGGGTGGCGTTGGGAGAAAGCTGGAGACCGGCGCCGACTTCTTCGAGCACCGGTGAACGTTCATGGACGTGGACACTGACGCCGTGCCGGGCAAAGGCAAGGGCGGCGGTCAGCCCCGCGATGCCGGCGCCTGCAATGACGACCGGCGGCGACCGCATGATCGTGCCTGGGCCTCAGGCGGCGCGATCGATGGCGTAGAGGCTGCCCGCCGGCAGGGTCTCGGTGGCCTTCAGCTTGGCGGAGTAGCGGTACAGCGTCGAGCAGTAGGGGCAGACCTTCTCGGAATCGGCGCCCATGTCGAGGAACACATGCGGATGGTCGAACGGAGCCTTGGCGCCCACGCACATGAACTCCTTGACGCCGATCTCGATCACGGCATGTCCAGCGTCGTTCTGGAAGTGGGGGATGGAGCCACCGGCCATGGTATTTTCCCTTCTGAGGACCCTTATTGCAGAGCGTTTGTATCATAAGCGGCGGCTTTGCAAGATGCTGAAATGAAACTGTCGCAATTGCCTGTCAGAGGATAAGTTGAGCCGGATAAGCGGCGGAACGCGGCAGTGGGGAAGGGTTGTCCAAATGAATCAGCTGAAACCGGTCCATACCGATTTCGTCAACGACAAGTCGCCGACCGGCGCGATCGACGGCAATCCGGACCGCTTCGTCAACCGCGAGTTTTCCTGGCTGCAGTTCAACAGGCGGGTGCTCGAGCAGTCGCAGAACCCCAACCATCCGCTGCTCGAACGCGTCCGCTTCCTGTCGATCTCGGCCGGCAATCTCGACGAGTTCTTCATGGTCCGCGTCGCCGGTCTCGCCGGGCAGGTGCGCGAAGGCATCACCATCCGCAGCGCCGACGGCCGCACGCCGGAACAGCAGCTCGACCAGCTGCTGCATGAGGTCGAGCGGCTGCAGGAAGACCAGCAGAAAAGCCTCGCCAGCCTGCTCGAGCTGCTCAAGCTCGAAGGCATCGAGACCATCGCCTCGGCGGATCTTACCAAGGAAGAGCGTAAGTGGCTCGAAGATCATTTCATGGAGCAGGTCTTCCCGGTGCTGACGCCTTTGTCGATCGACCCGGCGCACCCGTTCCCCTTCATCCCCAATCTCGGCTTCTCGATCGCCCTGCAACTGCGCCACCGCAAGAGCGGCGAGGAGATGACGGCGCTGCTGCGTCTCCCTGTCGCCCTCAAGCGCTACATCCGCTTGCCCGACCGCAAGCGCTCGGTGCGTTTCATCCCGATCGAGGAAACGGTCAACCTGTTCATCGGCAAGCTGTTCCCCGGCTATGAGGTCAAGGGCTCGGGCACCTTCCAGATCATCCGCGACAGCGATATCGAGGTCGAGGAAGAGTCCGAGGATCTTGTCCGGCTGTTCGAGACGGCACTCAAGCGCCGCCGCCGCGGCTCGGTGATCCGCGTCGAATTCGACAGCCTGATGCCGGCCGAGCTGCGCGAGTTCGTTGCCAGCGAACTGGGTGTCGCCTCGAACCGCGTCAGCGTGCTGAGCGGGCCGCTGGCGATCAACCAGATCTCGGAGATCGTCTCGATCGCCCGCGACGACCTGAAGTTCCCGCCCTTCAATCCGCGTTTCCCCGAGCGCATCCGCGACCATCGCGGCGACTGTTTCGCGGCGATCCGCGAGAAGGATTTTGTCGTCCACCATCCTTATGAATCGTTCGACGTGGTGGTGCAGTTCCTGCGCCAGGCGGCGATCGATCCGGAGGTGGTGGCGATCAAGCAGACGCTTTACCGCACCTCCAACGACAGCCCGATCGTGCGCGCCCTTGTCGACGCCGCCGAGGCCGGCAAGTCGGTGACCGCACTCGTCGAGCTCAAGGCGCGTTTCGACGAGGAGGCCAATATCCGCTGGGCCCGCGATCTCGAGCGTGCCGGCGTGCAGGTGGTGTTCGGTTTCCTCGAACTCAAGACCCACTCCAAGATGTCGCTGGTGGTGCGCCGCGAGGACGGCCGCCTGCGCAACTACGTCCATCTCGGCACCGGCAACTACCACCCGATCACCGCGCGCATCTACACCGACCTGTCCTTCTTCACCACCGATTCGGCGATCGCGCGTGATGTGGCGCATATCTTCAACTTCATCACCGGTTATGCCGAGCCGGCCGACGAGATGTGCATCGCACTGTCGCCCTACACGCTGCGCAGCCGCATCCTCAAGCACATCGCCGACGAGGTCGAACATGCCCGCGCCGGCCGGCCGGCGCAGATCTGGATGAAGATGAATTCGCTCGTCGATCCCGACGTCATCGACGCGCTTTATGACGCCAGCCGCAGCGGCGTCGAGATCGACCTGGTGGTGCGCGGCATCTGCTGCCTCAGGCCGCAGGTTCCCGGCCTGTCGGAGAATATCCGCGTCAAGTCGATCGTCGGCCGTTTCCTCGAGCACAGCCGCATCTATTGTTTCGGCAATGGCCACGGCCTGCCGTCGGACGAGGCGATCGTCTATATCAGCTCGGCCGACCTGATGCCGCGCAACCTCGACCGGCGCGTCGAAACCATGGTGCCGATCGCCAAACATTCGACCGTGCACGAGCAGGTGCTGGGCCAGGTCATGCTGGGAAATATCATGGACAACCAGCAAAGTTTCGAAGTATTGGCGGATGGAACCTCGCGGCGGATAACGCTCGACGAGGGCGAAGAGCCGTTCAATGCGCAGGAATATTTCATGACCAATCCGAGCCTCTCCGGACGGGGTGACGCGCTGAAGTCTCACGCGCCCAAACGCATTGCCCAGTTCAAGCGTCGCAAGAAGGCGGAGGCGGCGGCCGGCTGATGGCGCAGCTTTCGCAGGGCCGGCTCAAGGACCGCCGACCGCTGTCGATCATCGATATCGGCTCGAACTCCATACGTCTCGTCGTCTATGAAGGGTTGGCACGCTCGCCGACCCTTCTGTTCAACGAAAAGATGCTCGCCGGCCTCGGCCGCGGCATCGTCTCCACCGGCAAGCTCGACCCCGAGGGCGTGACCCGCTCGATGGAGGAGTTCCGGCGCTTTCGTGCGCTGTCGGAGCAGGCCGGCGCGGAAAAGATGTATGTGCTGGCCACCGCCGCCGCACGCGAGGCGATCAACGGCCCCGACTTCATCCAGCGTGCCGAGGACGTGCTGGGCACCAAGATCCAGGTGCTGACAGGCCGCGAGGAAGCCTATTATTCGGCGCTCGGCGTCATCTCGGGTTTCCATCCCGCCGACGGCATCGCCGGCGACCTTGGCGGCGGCAGCCTCGAGCTTGTCGACGTCAGGGGCGAAGCCATCGGCGACGGCATCACCTTGCCATTGGGTGGCCTCAGGCTGCAGGACATGGCCAAGGGCTCGCCTGTAACGGCCGCCAAGATCGCGCATGCCGAACTCGCCCGCGCCAAATTGCTCAAGGGCGGGCAGGGCAGGACATTCTATGCCGTCGGCGGCACCTGGCGAAACCTCGCCCGGCTGCACATGAACACCTCGAATTATCCGCTGGAGGTGATGCATCACTACCAGATGGACCCGGTGACCCTGGTGCCGTTCCTGCGCCAGGTGGCGCGCGGCGAGGTCGAGAAGATCAAGGGCATCGAAGGCGTCTCCAAGAACCGCCGGTCGCTTCTGCCTTATGGCGCGCTGGTGCTGCAGGAGATCATCACGGCGATGAAGCCGGAGAAGATCGTGGTCTCGGCGCTCGGCGTGCGCGAGGGTTTTCTGTTCTCGCTGCTCGAAGAGCAGGAACAGCGCGCCGATCCGCTGATCTCGGCGGCCGAGGAGCTGGCCGTGCTGCGGGCGCGTTCGGTGCGCCATGCCCATGAACTGACCGAGTGGACCAAGCAGTCCTTCGCCGCCTTCGGCATCGAGGAAACCGAAGAGGAGGCGCGTTACCGTCACGCCGCCTGCCTTCTCGCCGACATCGGCTGGCGGGCGCACCCGGAATATCGCGGCCGCCAGTCGCTCAACATCATCGCGCATGCCTCGTTCATCGGCGTCGATCATCCCGGCCGTGCCTTCCTGGCGCTCGCCAATCTGTTCCGCCATGACGGTGTCTTCAACGACAGCTTTGCGCCTGAGCTCAAGGAACTGGCGACGCCGCGTTATCTCGAGCGCGCCCGCATCCTCGGCGCGATGATGCGCGTGGTTTATCTGCTCTCGGCCTCGATGCCGGGGGTGATGCCGAAGCTGCGCTGGGAAGACAGGGGCAATGGCGTGTTGGCGCTGGTGATCCCGTCGGAGTTCGGCCAGCTCTATGGCGAGCGGCCGGCGGGACGTTTGGCCCAACTTGCCAAGGTCACCGGCCGCAAGCTGGTGCTGGCGGTCGAGGACGGCCCCAGCATCTCAGTCAAATAGCATCGCCGTCAAACAGGCTGGCGGGCGAGCAGCCGGTCGAGCGACAGCGCGCCGGCACCCGCCACTGACAGCGCCAGCAAGCCGCCCGCGGTGGCGATGTCCTTCATCAGCGCCTGCTGGTGCATGAAGGCCATGGCAGCATTGTCGCCGCCCTGACCGTAATGGCCGATGAAGCCGGCAGCGAGCGCGAAGGCGGCGAGCAGGACGGGCACCACGCGGGACTGGAAACCTGTAAGCACCAGCAGGCCGCCGACCAGCTCGAACAGCCCGACGCCCAATGCGACGAGCGTCGGCAAGGGAAAGCCGAGCCCGGCGAAATAGCCTGCGGTGCCCGAGATGTTGGACAGCGTGCCGATGCCCGCCGGCACGAACAGCGCGGCGATCAGAATTCTGGCGACAAGAAGAAGCAGGCTGTTGAGCATCGGCATGTCCTCGTCGCCGCAGGATGCACCGGCTCACTTTCGATGTCATCACCGTCTCGAACCGGCGTCAGGGCCAGGGTACAAAAAAGCCCGGGACGAGCCCGGGCCATTTCTTGGGAGGAATTTCTGCAGCTTAGCGGCGGCGGCCGTCGATCGACAGGGCGCCGGCGCCGAAGGCGGCGAGCACGAACAGGCCGCCTGCAATGGCCAGGTTCTTCTGCAGGAACATCACCTGGACCTGGTCGGCGAAGTCGAGATGGGCAACCGCGGTGGCAGCCAACGTGAACAGGCCGAGCACGATCGCGGCGATGCGGGTCTGGAAGCCGACCAGGATGGCGATGCCGCCAACCACTTCGACCAGGCCGACGACGACGGTGGTGACGGTCGGCAGCGGCAGGCCGATGCTGGCGAACCAGCCAGCGGTGCCTGAAATGGCGGTCAGCTTGGCAAAGCCGGCGAGGATGAAGATGATCGACAAAAGCACGCGGCCGGCAAGGGTGAGGGCCGAGGCGTTGGTGCTGAGGCCGGACTTTGCGGTGGCGATGGAAGCGTTGGACATGGGCTTGGGGCTCCGTTGAAATTCGATGGCCAACACCTAGTCGATCTCGACTGTTCACTAAAGGTGTGGATGTGTCGACAGATCGTTCACAGTTAGAATGAATTGCTCGAAGCCGTCGGCCGAACGATCTGGGCTGCACATAAAGAAACGGCGCGGCAGGTGACTGCCGCGCCGTTTCAAGGGGATCGACCCCGGGCCGAAATCAGCCCGGACGGGTCATGTCCTCGGGGCGGACGATGCGGTCATAGTCCTCGGCGCTGACCAGCCCGGTCGCCAGCGCTTCGTCGCGCAGCGTGGTGCCGTTCTTGTGCGCGGTCTTGGCGATCTTGGCGGCGTTGTCGTAGCCGATGGTCGGCGCCAGCGCGGTGACCAGCATCAGCGAGCGGTCGAGCGCCGCCTTGATGTTGTCCTCGCGCGCCTCGATGCCGACGACGCAATTGTCGGTAAACGAGATTGCCGCGTCGGCCATCAACTGCACCGACTGCAGGAAGTTGTAGGCCATGACGGGATTGTAGACGTTGAGCTCGAAATGGCCCTGGCTGCCGGCGAAGGTCAGCGCGGCATTGTTGCCGAACACCTGGACGCAGACCTGGGTCAGCGCCTCGCACTGGGTCGGGTTGACCTTGCCGGGCATGATCGACGAGCCCGGCTCGTTTTCGGGCAGCGCCAGCTCGCCGAGGCCCGAGCGCGGGCCCGAGCCGAGGAAACGGATGTCGTTGGCGATCTTGAACAGGGCAGCGGCCGCCGCATTGATGGCGCCGTGCGAGAAGACCATCGAATCGTGGGCGGCAAGCGCCTCGAACTTGTTCGGCGCGGTGACGAAGGCGATGCCGGTGATGGCGGCAATGCTTTCGGCAACCTTTTCGGCGAAGCCGACCGGCGCGTTGAGGCCGGTGCCGACGGCGGTGCCGCCCTGGGCCAGTTCCTGCAGGCCGGGCAGGGTCAGCTCGATGCGCTTGATCGACGAGGCGACCTGGGCGGCATAACCGCCGAATTCCTGGCCCAAGGTCAGCGGCGTGGCGTCCTGGGTGTGGGTGCGGCCGATCTTGATGATGTGGTCGAATTCGCGCGCCTTCTTGTCGAGGGCGGCATGCAGGTGCTTCAGCGCCGGCAGCAGGTCGTGGACGATGCGCTCGGCGCAGGCGATGTGCATGGCCGTCGGATAGGTGTCGTTCGACGACTGGCTCATATTGACGTGGTCGTTGGGATGAACGGGCTTCTTCGAGCCCATCTCGCCGCCCAGCATCTCGATGGCGCGGTTGGAGATCACCTCATTGGCGTTCATGTTCGACTGCGTGCCTGAGCCGGTCTGCCAGACCACCAGCGGAAAGTGGTCGTTGAGCTTGCCGTCGATGACTTCCTGGGCGGCGGCGACGACGGTGTTGCCGATCTTGGGGTCGAGGCGGCCGAGCGCCATGTTGGCTTCGGCGGCGGCGCGCTTGACGATGCCGAGCGCGCGCACCACCGACAGCGGCTGCTTTTCCCAGCCGATCTTGAAATTGCCCAGCGAGCGCTGCGCCTGCGCACCCCAATAGCGGTCGGAGGCGACCTCGATCGGTCCGAAGGTGTCTGTCTCGGTTCTGGTCTTCTGGGCTGTCACGATCAGGTCTCCGAAAAATCTCGTTGCGGGCATCGGCCTATCGCGTTGCAAACATCGCTTCAAGCGGAGATTGGGGCGTGCCGAAATCCTAATCGGTTCAAAGCAGTGAGCGCGAGGTCGGCATCAGGCGAAGCCGCTCGATCGGTTGCGCGAGGTGGCCGTGAAGACGGGGCAGGACGCCCTCGACCCATGACGGCTCGGCGGCAAGAGCGGCCTGGTGACGGCCATGCGCTTCGGCGTTTTCGAACGCGGAAAAGGCGATGAAGACGTTGACGTCGTCGCGCACGGGCAGGCGCGGAAAGGTGTTTTCGGCATGTTCGGTGATGAATGTCGCAAGCAGCGGCGCGCCGAGGCGGGCAAGCAGCGGAACGACGTCGCTTTCGAACAGCGCGAGGAATTCGGCTTCGGCTGCGGGGCGGAGGTGGAACATCGTTGCAACGATCATCGCGCCCGGCTGCACCTGGCCAGCCATGCCGCGCGCCTTGCGCGAAAGATCGAAACCACTGCCGGCCGGGCGCAGCAGCAGGACGTCGTCGGAATCGATCATGGTCCTGTTGGCCGCATCCTTGTGGGCAGCCCAGACCGGTCCGCCGTAAAAGGCTTCGAGTGCGGCCTTTCGGGCAGCCATGTCGTCGAAGCCACGCAACCAGACGAAATGATCTGATCGGTCGAGGTCGCGGAACTGGCCGATGATTTTCATGCCGCACGCTTCCTGGCTCTCGACAAGATGGCTATCGAAAATGTCGATCAGCACGTCGCGTTGGCCCTGATGCAATGTGTATTGCCTGAGTTCGACAACAGGCGAGCAGAGTTCGGCGGCCGCCCGGGGCGGCACGGTCAGGTGTTCGGACATCATTCCCTCTCAATAACAAACCGGTTGACCTGTTTTAATAAAAGACCGGTTGCCCG
Organism: Aminobacter sp. NyZ550; assembly: GCF_025628925.2. Classification (NCBI taxonomy): domain Bacteria; kingdom Pseudomonadati; phylum Pseudomonadota; class Alphaproteobacteria; order Hyphomicrobiales; family Phyllobacteriaceae; genus Aminobacter; species Aminobacter sp. NyZ550. The sequence goes on along the minus strand of NZ_CP114190.1, from coordinate 4,213,439 downwards.
GTTTTGTCAAACTGGTATTTTGCGGCATCCTCAATCCTGGAGCAGCGCATGGCAAAACCGACAGATCGAAGGACCCGCACCAACGACCCAGAAGGCATGCGCCAGAAGCTTCTGGACGTTGCCGAGGAGAAGTTTCAGGCACAGGGCTATCACGCCACGAGCCTCGGCGACCTGATGCAGGCGGCCAGTGTGACCGGCGGGGCGCTGCATCATCATTTTCCAACCAAGAAGGCGCTTGGCCTGGCTGTGATCAACGAAAGGGTGGCGGCGGCGGTGGCGGAAACCTGGATCCGGCCGGTCGAGGGCGCGCTTTCGGCGCGGCAGGGCGTGCGACAGGTTTTTGCCGGGGTCGCCGATCAACTGGAGCGCCAGGGTTTCGTGCGCGGCTGCCCGCTCAACAACCTTGCGCATGAATTGTCGCTCGCCGATCCGGAGTTTCGCGCCGCACTGGCGCGGATTTTTGCCGATTGGCAGGCGGCCATTGCCGACAAGATCAGGGCTGACCAGCACAGCGGGGTCGAAGATCGGCAGACGGATCCGGATCGCTTCGCTGCCCTGGCAGTCGCGACATATTCCGGCGCCATGTCGATGGCCAAGACCGCACAACATGCAGCTGTGCTGCGGTCCTGTGCGGCCGGTTTCGAACCGACGGGACGAGACGGCTGACCAGGCGGCACCTCATGTCAGCCGGCGCCGTAGTCGCAGCAAAAAGGCGGCGCATGGCGCCGCCTCCATTGGAATAGCCGTGGTTGGGACAACAGTTGCCGGATGCCCGTGGCTGGGGCCGTGCCTTGGCCCGTGGCTGGGCCCGTGGCTGGGCCCATGGCTGGGATTGCGCGATTGGCGTTCGCTGACGGTCAGAGCGCCTTTTTGATCTTTTCCTTGGTGTCGCCATAGGCCTTCTGCACCTTGCCGGCGATCTTTTCGGCCGTGCCCTTGGCCTGGGTCGTCTTGTTGCCGGTGGCCTTGCCGGCGGCTTCCTTGACCGAACCGGCGACCTGCTTGGCAACGCCCTTGACCTGATCCTTGTTCACCATGTCGCATCTCCTGTGGTGGGTGGCGCAGCACAACGTTCGGCATGCGTTACGGTTCCGGCGCCCGGTTGCAGGGTTCTGGTCGTGACGGGAGGTGCTGATGGGCCAGCCGCAATCGCCGCCCGCCGTTCAGCGCCTGCTTCTGTCGGTGCCGCAACATCGTCGACTGCGTGCTCGGCAAACTCAGGAACTTCCGTGCCGTGGCCACCGCTTCGAAGAGCACAGCCACCATGCTCTCGCCAAACTGGCTCAACCAAATCGGGATGCGCGTCACCAGCCGGCGAGCTAGAAAGGCCCGGCGAACGCTCGGAGAGGCGTTCAGGCAGGAGCATGACCATGATCAAGATGAGTGTCTACTATAGCGCCGATGGCGGTTCGACCTTCGATCACGACTACTACCGCACCCGTCATATGCCACTGCTCCAGGAACGGCTCGGCGATGCCTGCCTGCGCTACGAGATCGACAAGGGCCTTGCGGGTCGCGAAGCCGGAAGCGCGCCGGAGTTCGTCGCAGCATGCCACGTCTACTCGCCTGACCTGGCGACCTTCCAGGAAGCATTGGCTCCCCACCGCGCCGAGATCGCCGCTGATGTCGCCAACTATACCGACATCGCCCCCATCGTGCAGATCAGCGAAGTCGTTGAAGGCTAGGGCAAATCTGGATGCGCTTTGTGAAACGGTGAGCTAGGCTCGGCCGGATCTTGTCGGGCATCGGAGGTGGGGATGCGGTTGGCAATGCGCGCGGCCTGGGCCGTGGTGGCGGGAGTGTCGGCAGCCGGCTGCGTCGCCAGCGACGTCGGTCCGATCAACACGCTGACCGCGCATGTCGGCCAGGCCTCGCCCGAATTCATTCCCGACATGGGCGATGACGGCTCGACGGTGGTGGGCCTGAGTTTTTCCGGCGGCGGCACGCGGGCTGCGGCCTTCGCTTATGGCGTGTTGCGCGAACTCGACGACACCATCATCGACGAGCATCCGGCGACGCGCAGCCTCGTCGACGACATCCGCATGATTTCAGGCGCGTCGGGCGGGGCGGTCGCGGCGTCCTATTTCGGCTACAGGGGACGGGACGACTATCGCGATTTCCGCGAGCGCTTCCTGATCAAGGACGCCGAAGCCTATCTCAGGACCTCGACGCTCTCGCCGCTCAACCTGGCGCGGGCGCTCAATGGCGGCGTCAACGACCGCAACGGCCTGGCCAGATGGCTCGAGGACAATCTTTTCAATGGCGCGACCTATGCCAATTTCAGACGACCGGATGCGCCGATCGTCTGGATAAACGCCTCCGACATCTACAACCGCACGCCGTTCCTGTTCACCTATGACACCTTCGCTGCCCTGTGCAGCGATCTCGACAAGGTCAGGCTGTCCGATGCGGTTGCAGCATCTGCTGCGGTTCCCGTGGTCTTTGCACCCGTCGTCCTGTCGGCAATCATGCCGAAATGCGGGTACAGCCAGCCTGCGTGGCTGAGCCGCGCGCTTGCCGATCCCGATGCCTCGGTGCGGCTCAAGGCCTATGCCGGCGCCTTGAAGGCTTACCAGCATGCCGACCGGCTCGACTATGTGAAGCTGCTCGATGGCGGGCTGACCGACAATCTCGGCATCACCGGCTTCACCATCGAGCGTTCGTCGGCCGGCACACCCTATGGTCCGCTGTCGCCGGCGGCGGCCGTCAAGCTGCGGACCTTGTTGTTCATCGTTGCGGACGCCGGTCGCGAAGATGATGTCGACTGGGGCGAAACCATCCACGGTCCGGGCCTCGGCGACCTGCTCGAGGCGGTGACCAACACCACCTTCTCGGCTGCCGTCCGCGATCAGCTCGACGCGCTGACCTTTGCGGTGAGCGAGTGGCGCGGCGAACTCATCCGTTATCGCTGCAGCCTGCCTGATGAAACCGTCAGGCGTTATCGCGGAACGCTTGCCGGCTGGAACTGCCGCGACATCCGGCTGGTTGTCGAGCATCTGTCGTTCCAGGACCTCGATGCCGCGGCCCAGGCCAAGCTGAACCGCGTGCCGACACGGCTGAAACTGCCGGTCGAACAGGTCGACCTGACGATAGCGGCGGGGCGTGAGGCGCTTCGTGTCAATGATAGCTTCCAGCGCGCAGTTGCCGACATCAGGCGCCATGCCGGCGTGCTCGACCAGCAGCAGGTCGCCTCCGGCGGCGCGAACTGAGGCCTGCACCCGAGGTCCGGCGCACAAAAAAGAACGCCTCCCGCACCTTTGAGAGTGCTGGAGGCGTCCTGTTCGTCGTTCGATTTTATCCATCCGAATTGCTTCTTCAGGGACCGACGACAGAGCCAAAATGCATCAGCTGCAAAAAGGTTCCGGCGGTTTCGAAAAAAAATCCGACTTTTTCGCGGGGGGGGGGCGTTTCAGGCAGCGGCAACTCTCGCCCGGAACAGGCCCCAGGCGAAGCCGGTCCGTGCCCGTGAGTGAACCAGCAGGACCGAGACCACCAGCACCATAAGCAGTTCGGCCATGGGCGAGGCCAGCCAGATGCCGCGTTCGCCCAGGAGATAAGGCAGGCCGATGGTCAGCGGGATGGCCAAGAGGTAGGTGCGCACGACGCTGAGCAGCAAAGCGCGGCGGGCATCGCCGATGGCCTGGAAATAGCCCGACAGCATCATCACGGGTCCGGCCAGCACATAGAGCGACACCGTCATCGGTAGGATGCGGGCGACCTCGCTTTGTGTCGCCGCATCGTTGACGAAGATCGCGCCGAGGCTGCCATGGCTCATCAGCATCGCCGCCTCGAACAATCCGCAATAGGCCAGCGCCAGCCCAAGGCCGAGCTTCAGGCCGGCATCGGAGCGTTGCCACAGGCGAGCGCCGAAATTGTTGCCGACGATTGTCTGCATCGCCATGTTCAGCCCGAGCATCGGCAGGAAGGCAAAGGTCATGATGCGGGTGATGATGCCGTAGGCGGCAACGGTTGCCGCATAGGCCTCGCCTTCCCACAGCTGGGTCGCGGTGATGACCGTCGCAGCAACCAGCGAGATGCCGATGAAGCTCAGGCTCTGCGGTGCCCCGAGCGACAGCAATTGCCGCCAGGCGCCGGTCCAGCGCATCGCGGGCACGGCTGCGTATTGCAGCACCGTGCCGGCGCGCCGCCGGTAGACGACGATGAAGCCGAGGGCAAACGCCTGGGCCAGCACGATGCCCAGCGCCGAGCCTGATACGCCATAGTCGAAGCCGACGATGAGCACATAGTTCAGCGCGGCATTGGCGACCGAGGTCAGAAGGCTCACGGCGGCGACGATGCCGAGGCGGCCTTCGCAGCGCAGCCCGTCGCCATTGAGCGACAGCGCAAACATCACAGGCGCACCCCAGATCAGGATGGACATGTAGCCGTAGCCCATCTCGGCGAGCGGGCGCGACCCGTTGGCAAGCCGCAAGGCCAGCTCCTTGCCGCCGAGCAGGAAGGCAGCGATCGCCAGTGCGCAGACGAGCAGGGCAAGGCCGTGCGCATCGAGGAAGGTCGCGCGCGCCTTGTCGCGCTCGCCGGCGCCGAGCAGGCGGGCGAGCTGGCTCGCCATGCCGCTCGCCACCAGCGTCGAAAGCGCCACAAGCAGCATGAAGGCCGGGAACATCAGGGTCACGGCGGCGAGCGCGTCCGGCCCGACATATTCGCCGAGGAAAAAGGCATCAACGATGGCGAGCAGGCCGTTGGTGGCCATGATCAGGATGATCGGTGCCGCCGTCCTGAGGAACAGGCCGGGCAAGGGGGCATGCAGAAAGGCATTCGCGCCTCGAGCGTCGGGGGAAGTCATCTCGTCGTCTCCGATAGCGCATCAAACGGAGATCAAATGGGGCCCGCATTGCCATTGGTCTGATGCGTCGGTTTCGACTGACACAGTGAAGGCTTTACCGTGCTTGCGCTGCGGGCGGCGGGCGCTTCGTGCCCTGGGCGCTGACTAGGCCCGCAGACAGCGGCTGTCAATCTCGGCGGCGGGCGCGCCCCGACAGGACGGGCGCCTGGCGCGGCGCGGTTGCCTCAGGCCATGCCGGGCACGTCGGACAGCTCGAAATAGACCGGAAGTCCGCGCTCGCGGGCGAGCCGCACGTCCTCGTCGGCGCCCTTGGAAGTGCCGGGCAGCCGCAGCACGGCGTCGCAATGATGCAGCAGCCGGTCGGCGACCGGATAGGCGAACTCGTCATAGAGCGGGTCGCCGGCGCCTTTCGAGCCGACCTGCCGCCCGAGCGGCAGCGCCACCCATTCGCCGATGACAGGGATGTGGCCGGCGCGAAACAGCGGAACAGCGACGCGTTCGAGGCGGCTCAGATTCTCCGCCATCTTGACCGGGTCGTCGCCCGTGCCGGAGCGATAGGGGCCGGCGATCAGGATGAGCAGCGGTTTTCCAGGGGTGTTCATGATATCTCCAGATATTGCACGAATCTGCACGAAATAAATATCGCTTCATGCATCATCGTGCAATATCGTGTGGCATCATTGAATTGACGGAGCCGTTCGAAGTGCTCACCAGCCAACGCAAACGTCTGATCCTCGATCGCCTCGCCCAGGACGGGCAGGTCGTCGCCAAGCAGCTCAGCCACGAACTCGCTTTGTCGGAAGACACCATCCGGCGCGACCTCAGGGAGCTTGCGGCGGAAGGCCTGCTATTGCGCGTTCATGGCGGGGCGATGCCGGTGTCGCCGACGGTGGTGCCGATCGCCGAGCGGCGCAGCCTCTCCCGGGACGCCAAGTCGGCGCTCGGCAAGGCCGGTGCCGCGATGATCCGGGACGGCATGACGGTCGTCTTCGACGGCGGCACCTCCAATCTGGAGATCATCCGCCACCTTCCGGCGCAGGCCCGATTCACCGCCATCACCCACAGCCCGACGATTGCCGTGGCGCTGGAGGACAGGCCTGATGTCGACGTCGTCATCATCGGCGGCAAACTTTTCCGTCACTCGATGGTGGCGACAGGCGCGCTGGCGGCCGAAGCGATCGCGCGCATCCGCGCCGATCTTTTCTTCCTTGGCGTCACCGGCGTTCATGCCGGCGAGGGGCTGACGACGGGCGACATGGAAGAGGCGGCGATCAAAAGGCAGCTGATGACAGCGTCGGCCGAGACGGCAGTGCTGGCGACAAGCGACAAGCTCGGTGCCGTCTCGCCGTTCCGCATCGGCGGCATCGGCGAGATTTCGACCCTCGTTGTCGAGGGCGGCGTGGCCGATGAGCGCGTCGCCGCTTTTGCCGGCAGCGGGGTTTCGATCCTGCGCGCGGGTTAGGGATCGCGTCACTCAGGCCAATACCTTGGCGGACGAATGTTCAAAAACAAAAAGGGCGCCCGAGGGCGCCCTTTCCGTAACTAAGGCTGGTAGCTGGATTAGAAGTCCATGCCACCCATGCCGCCCATGCCGCCGCCGGGCATACCGCCCGGCATGCCGCCGGCCGAGTCCTTCTTCGGGGCTTCAGCGATCATGGCTTCGGTGGTGACGAGCAGGCCAGCAACCGAAGCTGCGTCCTGCAGGGCCGTACGAACGACCTTGACCGGGTCGACGATGCCGAAAGCGATCATGTCGCCATATTCGCCGGTCTGGGCGTTGTAGCCGAAGGTAGCCGTCTTGTTCTCGAGGATCTTGCCGGCAACGATCGAAGCTTCGGCACCTGCGTTCGAGGCGATCTGGCGGGCCGGAGCCTGCAGAGCGCGACGGACGATGTTGATGCCGGCAGCCTGGTCGGAGTTCTCGCCGACAGCCTTGATGGCGAGCGACGAACGCAGCAGGGCAACGCCACCGCCGGGAACGATGCCTTCTTCGACAGCGGCGCGGGTTGCGTTCAGCGCGTCGTCGACGCGGTCCTTGCGCTCCTTGACCTCGATCTCGGTCGCACCGCCGACGCGGATGACGGCAACGCCGCCTGCCAGCTTGGCGAGACGTTCCTGCAGCTTCTCCTTGTCGTAGTCCGACGTGGTCTCTTCGATCTGCTGCTTGATCTGGGCGACACGGCCCTGGATCTCGGCCTTCTTGCCGGCGCCGTCGACGATGGTGGTGTTCTCCTTGGAGATCGACACCTTCTTGGCGCGGCCGAGCATGTTGAGGCCGACGTTCTCGAGCTTGATGCCGAGGTCTTCCGAGATGACCTGGCCACCGGTCAGGATGGCGATGTCTTCCAGCATGGCCTTGCGGCGATCGCCGAAGCCCGGAGCCTTGACGGCAGCGATCTTCAGGCCGCCACGCAGCTTGTTGACGACGAGCGTGGCCAGAGCCTCGCCTTCGACGTCTTCCGAGATGATGAGCAGCGGCTTCGAGGTCTGCACGACGGCTTCGAGGACCGGCAGCATGGCCTGGAGGTTCGACAGCTTCTTCTCGTGGAGGAGGATGTAAGCGTCTTCGAGATCAGCAACCATCTTGTCGGGGTTGGTGACGAAATAGGGGCTGAGGTAGCCGCGGTCGAACTGCATGCCTTCGACGACTTCCAGCTCGGTCTCGGCGGTCTTGGCTTCTTCAACCGTGATGACGCCTTCGTTGCCGACCTTCTGCATCGCTTCCGCGATCATCGAGCCGATTTCCTTCTCGCCGTTTGCCGAGATGGTGCCGACCTGTGCGACTTCTTCCGAAGTCTTGATCTTCTTCGACGACTTGACGAGGTGGGTGACGACTTCGCCGACAGCGAGGTCGATGCCGCGCTTCAGGTCCATCGGGTTCATGCCGGCGGCAACGGCCTTGTGGCCTTCCTGAACGATGGCCTGGGCCAGAACGGTCGCGGTCGTGGTGCCGTCGCCGGCGATGTCGTTGGTCTTCGAAGCAACTTCGCGGACCATCTGGGCGCCCATGTTCTCGAACTTGTCTTCAAGCTCGATTTCCTTGGCGACGGTGACGCCGTCCTTGGTGATGCGCGGGGCGCCGAACGACTTGTCGATGACGACGTTGCGGCCCTTCGGACCGAGCGTCACCTTCACTGCGTCGGCGAGGATGTTGACACCGCGCAGCATGCGCTCGCGGGCGTCACGGGAGAACTTTACGTCTTTAGCAGCCATTTTAAGCTCCTCGATGGGCCTTTACGGCCCGAATTTCAGATTGGATGGTGCGGATATCAGGCGATCAGCCGATGATGCCCATGATGTCGGATTCCTTCATGATCAGAAGGTCTTCGCCATTGAGCTTCACTTCGGTGCCCGACCACTTGCCGAACAGCACGCGGTCACCAGCCTTGACGTCCAGCGGGACGAGCTTGCCGGCTTCATCGCGAGCGCCAGAGCCGACGGCGACGATTTCGCCTTCCTGCGGCTTTTCCTTGGCCGTATCGGGGATGATGATCCCGCCGGCGGTCTTGGATTCGGATTCGACCCGGCGAACGACCACGCGGTCATGAAGCGGGCGGAACTTCGACTTTGCCATTTGAACTTCCTCGGTGAACTGTTGAGAACCCTCGGTCCGGCTGAACCGGACTTGGTTAGCACTCACTTCAGGCGAGTGCTAACGTGCCGCTGAGATAGTCCGCCACCCCTCGGCTGTCAAGGGAATGACAGCTTCGCGACAGCGAGTTTTTAGGGGTGTCAGCCGCGCGCCTGGGCGATGGCCTTGCGGAAGTCGTCCGAGGTCATGCCGCGCTTGTAGAGCGCCTTGCCGATCAGGAAGCCGGGTGTGCCCTGGAGCTGGAAAGCGGTGGCCTGGGCCTCGTTGCGGGCGAGCACGCCGACAAGCACGTCCTGCCTGGCCTGGAGATCGCCGCGGGCGCGCTCGACATCGACGCCGGCCTCGCCAAGCAGATTGGCGGTGCTGCGGAATGTCAGTCGTTCGCGGGCGGTCATCAATGTCTGCACGGCATCGGCATAACGGCCCTGGCTGTTTGCGGCCAGGGTGAGCAGGGCGGCATTGCGCGAGACCTCGCCGAAGATCGGCCAGTCGCGCAGCACCAGGCGAATGCCCGTGTCTTCCTTCATCACCTCGGACAATTGCAGGAAGCTCAGCTTGCAATAGGGACACTGATAGTCGGTGAACTCGACCACCGTGACGTCGCCGTCGGGATTGCCGAGCACCGGGATATCGGGGTCGAAGGCGACGTCTTCGACGCTCGGCATCGGATTGGCCCAGAGCGGCAGCGGGGTCAGCGCGCCAAGGGCAACAACGGCCTTGAGGATATGACGCCGGTTGGGCGACCGGTCGGGCATGCGATCGATCCTGTTTGTCGTGGCGTTGTCCTAGAGAGTTTCCGCTTTTCTTCGAATCGCGGAATCTCTCTAGCTATTTGTTTTTGCGCAATTCCGGACGGAAAACCGCTGCACACTTTTCCTGGAATTGTCCTAGACGATGAGCCCGCATGATTAACAGCCGCCTAATCGCCGCGCCGGCACACGATGATGTGAAGGCCGGGACGTGGATGCCCGGACGTGAATGCAAGTGTGCAATGCAAAAACGCCGCTTGAATGATAAGCATGCTTATAATATATGCGGCTCATGAAAAACGAAGGCATCGACAGGCTGGGTTTCCTGATCCACGACGCGGCAAGGCTGGTGCGGCGCAGTTTCGAGCAGCGCGGCAGCGAATTCGGGCTGTCGGCGGCGCAATGGCGCCTGCTGGTCCGGCTGGTCAAGGAAGAGGGCGTGGCCCAGGCGCGGCTTGCCGAGCTCCTTGAAATCGAGCCGATCAGCGTCTCGCGACTGCTGGACCGGATGGAGGAGGGCGGCTGGATCGAGCGCCGCCAGGGCGCCAGCGACAGACGGGTGCGGATGATCTTTCCGACCGACAAGGCGCTGGAGGCCTTTTCCAAGGTCAAGGCGGTGGCCGGCGAAGTCTACGAGAAGGCGCTGGCGGGCCTTTCCGACGAACAGCGCCTCGCCACGGTCCATGGCCTGCGCACCATTATCGACAACCTTTCCGCTGGCGAGCCCACGGATGCGAATTGTTTGAGAGAGACGAAGACATGAACGCGGTGGCGAAAGTGAACGAGAACAGCACAAAGGTCGAACTGGATGGTGCGGCCGCAACCCAGCTCCAGCCCGTGATCGCGGCACCTCAGCCTGCGCCGAAGAAGCGCGGCCGCGTTCTGTTGATGGCGGCCTTGCCGCTCGCCCTGGTGGTCGGCGGCGGCTATTTCTGGGTCACCGGCGGCCGCTACCAGGAAACCGAAAACGCCAATCTGCGCCAGGCCAAGGTCAACATCGCCTCGGAAGCGGCCGGCCGCATCGTCAAGGTCGACGTGTCGGACAACACCACGGTCAAGGCAGGCGACGTCCTGTTCGAAGTCGATCCCGAGCCCTACAAGATCGCGCTGGCGCAGTCGGACGCATCCCTTGCCGCAGCCCGGCTCAATGTCGAGCAGTTGCGCGCCGCCTACAGCCAGGCGGTGGCCCAGGAGCGGGTCGCGGCCAGCGGCCTCGACTATGCCCGGGCGCAGTTCGACCGCAGCAACGGCCTGGTCACCAAGGGCGTCAACACCAAGTCGTCGCTCGACGAGGCCCGCATGGACCTCGACAAGGCTGAGGAGCAGCACAGTGCGGCGGTGCAGGGCATCGCCAGCGCCAAGGCGGCGCTTGGCGGCAATCCCGACATCGAGACCGACAAGCACCCGACGGTTCTGTCGGCGCTTGCCGCACGCGACAAGGCCGCCTTCAACCTGGCCCAGACGACGGTCCGCGCCCCCGCCGACGGCGTGGTCTCGCAGGCCGCGTCCTTCAAGGTCGGCCAGTTCGTCGGCACCGGCACCGCCTTGTTCAGCCTCGTCGAGACGGGCGACACCTGGATCGAGGCGAATTTCAAGGAAACGCAGCTGACCCACATGAAGGCGGGCCAGGAAGCCGAGATCGTGCTCGACACCTATCCGGACCGCACCTTCCGCGGCACCGTCGAGGCGATCGGCGCCGGCACCGGCGCCGAGTTCTCGCTGCTGCCGGCCCAGAACGCCACCGGCAACTGGGTCAAGGTCACGCAGCGCATTCCGGTCAGGATCAAGGTCGACGCCACTGACGCCGGTCTCGCCATGCGCACCGGCATGAGCGCCACCGTGTCGATCGACACCGGCGTGTCGCGCGGCTTCGGCAGCATTTTCGGTCACGCGGTGGCGGCTGAATAGGCGCCGTCACCTCAATGTCTAAGTGAATTTTCGAAGTGGATCCGGTCGCGTTGATGCGGCCGGAACTCCGGCTTCTGGTCGCCGCTTGACGACCATCAGGTCCCAAGGGTTGGTCGAATGAGCCAGTCAGCAGCAAAATCCCTCACCGACGTGCCGCATCGCGGCCTGATCACCGTTGCCATCATGCTGGCGACGGTAATGCAGGTGCTCGACACCACCATTGCCAATGTCGCGCTGCCCTCGATGGTCGGCGATCTCGGCGCGTCCCAGGACACCATCAACTGGGTGCTGACCTCCTACATCGTCGCCGCCGCCATCATGACGCCGCTGACCGGCTGGATGTCGGACCGTTTCGGCCGCAAGGAGCTGTTCCTCGTCTCGGTCGTCGGCTTCACCATCATGTCGATGCTCTGCGGCGTCGCCTGGAGCCTGGAGACGATGGTGCTGTTCCGCGTCCTCCAGGGCGTGTTCGGCGCGGCCATCGTGCCGTTGAGCCAGACCTTCCTGCTCGACATCAATCCCAAGGAGCGCCACGGCCAGGCCATGGCGCTGTGGGGCGCCGGCATCATGGTCGGCCCGATCATCGGCCCGACGCTCGGCGGCTGGCTGACCGAGAGCTTCAACTGGCGCTGGGTGTTCTTCATCAACCTGCCGGTCGGCATCGTCGCCTTCCTCGGCTCGGCCGCCTATCTGCCGGCCATCGGCAAGCGCCTGCGCGGCTTCGACTTCTTCGGCTTTGCCATGCTGTCGCTCGGCGTCGGCGCGCTGCAGCTGATGCTCGACCGCGGCGGTGAGGTCGACTGGTTCTCGGCCGTCGAGATCTGGATCGAGCTCGGCCTGGCGATCACAGGTTTCTGGGTCTTTGCCGTTCATATGGCGATGTCGAAGAATACGTTCCTCGACCCCAGGATCTTCACCGACCGCAACTTCGTCACCGGCCTGGTGTTCATCTTCGTCATCGGCGTGATCCTGCTGGCGAGCCTGGCATTGCTGCCGCCGATGCTGGCCCGCATCTATGGCTACCCGACCATCACCACCGGCCTGGTCATGGCGCCGCGCGGCGTCGGCACGATGATCTCGATGCTTTTGGTCGGACGCCTGGTGCGCATGGTCGACAACCGCTACCTGGTCGTCGCAGGCCTGCTTCTGACCGCACTGTCGCTCTATTACATGACCGGCTTCACACCGCAGATGGATGCGTTCCTGATCGTTTCGACCGGCGTCGTGCAGGGCCTGGGCCTCGGCCTCGTCTTCGTGCCGCTGTCGACGGTGGCCTTCGCGACGCTTTCGCCGCAATACCGTACCGATGCCGCGAGCCTGTTCAGCCTGGTCCGCAACATCGGCTCGTCGATCGGCATTTCGATCGTCTCGGTGCTTCTGACGCGCAATGTCCAGATCAACCACGCCGAGCTGTCGGCCAACATCACGCCGTTCAACCCGAACCTGATGGCACTGTCGCCGGGGGCGGTATCAGGCAACCCGACGGCGCTGTCGCAGGTCGACGGCCTGGTCAACATCCAGGCGCTGATGATCTCCTACATCGACGACTTCAAGCTGATGATGATCGTCTCGCTCTGCGCCATTCCGCTGGCGCTTCTGCTGCGCAAGCCGAAGGTGCAGGCGGCGGCCAGCGCTGCGCCGGCAGCGCATATGGACTGAGCTGCGCCGGCAGCGCATATGGACTGAGCTGCGCCGGCAGCGCATATGGACCGACAAGAAAAGGCGCCGCCCGCGAGGACGGCGCCTTTTCATGTCCGTATCGGCGGCTAGCCGACGATGCGCAGGTTCGACAGTTCGTCGGCGATCTCCTTGAACACCTGCATCAGATTGGCGCCGGTGGCATTCCAGTAGAGCTTCTTGCCGATGGTCGTGCGCGAATAGGAGGCGCAGGACTTCATCGCGTCGATGGCCTTCTTCTCGGCGGTCTTGCTTTCGCTGAGGTCGAGCGACACGGTCATGACGACGACGGCGTCATTGCCCTGGCCGTCGATCTTGCGGGCATTGGGACCCTTGGCGTTGGAGCAGACCGTCTGCATCGTCTCGTCCATCGCCGCCTGGAAGTTGTCGCTGGTGTAGGTCGACTTGCTCACCGACGAACTGGTGCCCATGAAGATGCGCGAGGTGCTGGTGCCGTTGTAGCCCTTGCCGGCATAACCATAGGCGGCATAGGTCGAGCGGTTGTTGGCATAGCTCGAATCGCCGAACGAGCTGTAGGTGTTGGCGCCGTCGGTCAAGACGATGATGACCTTGTCGTTGCCCTTTTCCGATTCAGACCTGCCGCCGGTGAACGGCGCAGGGCTCGAGACGACCCGCCAGCCCCAGGCGGTGCCTTCCGGCACGTTGGTGTTGCCCGACGGCTCCATGTCGTCGATGGCCTTCTTGATATCGTCTTTTCCGCCGGTCACGCTGATGTCGGTCAGCGGGGTGATCGGATTGGTGGTGCAGGAATAGTTCGGACCATTGCCGTCAGGGGCGGCTGCCGCGTCATAAGGCTTGACGCGGAAATACTTGCGCATGTCCGCCTGTCTCGGCTTGGTGGTGGTGTTTTCCCAGTCCGCCCACCAGTCGTTGTCGTAGCTCCAGTTGTCGGTGTTCAGATCGGGAATGCCGTCATCATTCAGGTCGGTCCACAGATGCCTCGGCTCATCGGGCGCAAACATCGGGACGAACAGCGTTTCCGGATGTGTCGATGTTGCTGCCGCGTCATTGGTGTTGTAGGGCGCCGGCCGTGCTTCGACGCAGCCTTGCCAGCTCGTATATTGGGTAACCGTGTATTCGTATTCTGGTTCGTTGGTATACTCGCGACACCTGCCGCTGCTGTAGCGCTTGCAAACCCGCCTGACGGTGTTTGGTAGAGCCTCCCGGTCCGTCTGCGCGATGATGTCTTGATACAGGCTGAAGCGGGTGAGCGGTTCGCCTGCCTCTGCTCCCCAGCCGGCCCCCTTCTTGCGCCACATGCCGCCCGAATATTCGGCGAACTTCTCGCCGATCTGGGCGATGTCGGCGCTCGTCATGTTGGCTTGCGTCATCTTCGACCAGTCGAAGTTCTCGTGATGGACAGGCGAAAGCCCGTTCGTGTCCATCCACGACTGGTCGTCATTGTCGGGCGCGATGTTGACCGAGGCGGCGAAGGGCACCAGTGCGAACTGCACCGGCTTGTCGATCTGCTTCATCGCGGCGGCCTGTTCGGCCATCTTGTCGACCAGCTGCTTGGAGGCTGCCTTGAGCAGGTCGATGCGCTTCTGGCCGGTACCGGAGCCGAGATAGCTCATCGACCCCGAATTATCGAGGACGAGCGCGACCTCGAGCGTGTTCTTGAGGCGTATCTCCGACTTGACGGCAAAATCCATCCGGTTCGACCCGCTGCCCTTGCCGAGCAGGGCTGCCGCGGCAGGCACGAAATAGGGATCGTATTTGAGATTGGCTTCGAGCTTCAGCGTGCCGCCGCCCGAATTGTTGCTCGGCAGCGTGACCACGAGTGTGGTGTTCGCCGGGTTCACCGGACCGAGATTGGCCTTGAAGAAGTCGCTCGCATAGGTCTTGAGCTGGTCGTCGGTGGCGCCTTCGATGAGGCGCCTGGCCGTGGCGATGCCGGCGGCGTCAAGGGCGTTGCGTGTGATCTCGCGCTGACGCGACATTTCCGAATAGTCGATCGCGAGAGCCAGAGCCCCCATGATCGGTACCATTGCTGCGACTGTGAGGATTGCATAGCTACCGCGCCGGTCGCGCAAGAATTTGCGGATCATGGATGGGGGTCCCCGAGCTCAACCCCGACAAAATCGCACACAATCGTTAAATTTGAGGTTCCTAATCTATCGAGAAGTCGCAGCTCCGGATTAGCGTCCCGTTTACCAAGCGGACGCCGGTCCGTCGTGGCCGGGACGTCGTCGACGCCGCTGGCATAGCTGCATCAGGGGCAAAAGCTGGTGACAGGACGGACCGGTTCGGATAATTCCGGGCTACTTGGCCGTTCAGCCAAAGTCTCCCGTTGGGATCGATCGAAGGACAGGAAATGGCAGGCTTGCCGCAATCAATCGCGTCGCTCGAAGCGCTCACCGGCCGCTATCAGGCTCTGCTCTGCGACGTCTGGGGCGTCATCCACAACGGTGTCGACGCCTTCCCCGAAGCTGCGGCAGCACTCAAGGCGGCACGCGACAAGGGCGTGGCTGTCGTGCTGATCACCAATGCGCCGCGTCCGCGCGCCGGTGTCATCGCCCAGCTCGCCAATCTTGGCGTGCCCGAAAGCGCCTGGGACCGTGTCGTAACCTCCGGCGACGTCACCCGCGAATTGATCCGCTCGGGGCCGCGCCGGGTCTTCCACATCGGCCCCGACCGCGATTTTCCGATCTATGACGGTATCGATGTCGATCTTGTCGAGGAGTTCGAGGCCTCCGTCGTGGTCTGCACCGGGCTTTTCGACGACGAGACCGAAACGCCCGACGACTATGCCGAGATGCTGCGCCGCCTGCGCGCGCGCAACCTGCCGTTCATCTGCGCCAATCCCGACATTGTCGTCGAGCGCGGCCACGAGCTGATCTGGTGCGCCGGCGCGCTGGCGCGTGACTACGGCCAGCTCGGCGGCCGCACGCTGGTGTCGGGCAAGCCGCACCGGCCGATCTATGAGGCGGCACTGGCGGCGGCGGGCGAAGTGCTCGGCCGCGAGGTCAAGCTGGCTGATGCGCTGGCGATCGGCGACGGCATGTTCACCGACGTCAAGGGTGCCGCCGACAACGGCATCGACGTGCTCTACGTCTCGGGCGGCATCCATGCCCGCGACTATGGCGAGGCGCATGCGCCCGATCCTGACATGCTCGCGGCGTTCCTCGACAAGCATGGCTATTCGCCGGTGGCGACCATTCCGAAGCTGCGGTAAGCGCCAAGATGACACAGAGCTTTCTTCGCATTTCGGGGGAAGAGCCGGTGCCGGAGCGGTTGCGCGGTAGCGTCGTTGCCATCGGCAATTTCGACGGCATCCATCGCGGCCACCAGGCGGTGCTCGAGCGCGCCCTCGAAGAGGCGCAGCGGCGCGGCGTGGCGGCACTGGTGCTGACCTTCGAACCGCATCCGCGCAAAGTGTTCCGGCCCGACGTGCCGCTGTTCGTGCTGACGCCGCCGCCGGTCAAGGCGCGGCTGATCGAGGCGCTCGGCTTTGCCGGTGTCGTCGAAACGCCGTTCACGCGCGAATTTGCCGGCCTGTCGGCCGAGGATTTCGTCACCTCCATCCTGGAGCAGCGCCTCGGCATCAGCCACGTCGTCACCGGCTTCGATTTCCATTTCGGCAAGAACCGGCAGGGCGGACCGGCTTTCCTGATGGCGGCGGGCGAGCGGCACGGCTTCGGCGTGACCCTTGTCGACGCCTTCCGCGACGAAGGCACCGAGATCATCTCGTCGAGCCGGATCCGCGAACTCCTGTCCAGGGGCGAGGCGGCGGAAGCGGCCGGATTGCTCGGCTATCGCTACACGGTCGAAGCAGAGGTCGTCGGTGGGGCGCAACTGGGCCGCACCCTGGGCTTTCCGACCGCCAATATGCGGCTGTCTTCGGAGAGCGGTCTCAAGGAAGGCATCTATGCCGTGCGTTTCCGTCGCGCCGACGGAACGCTGTTTGACGGCGTCGCCAGCTTCGGCCGCCGTCCGACGGTGGGCGACAATCTGGCGCCGCTGCTCGAAACCTTCGTCTTCGACTTTGCCGGTGACCTCTATGGCGAGATCGCCTCGGTGTCGCTGTTCGGCTACCTCAGGGGCGAGGTCAAGTTCGAAGGCCTCGACGCCCTCGTCGTCCAGATGAAACAGGACGAGGCCGAGGCGAGGGCGCTGCTCCAGGGCGTGCGCCCCCTCTCCGAACTGGACCAGGCCATCGCGTTCTAGAAATGCGAAAGCGCTAGGCGTTGGCGCTTTTCAGGCCGAAGCCGAAGGCGATGTAGCCGATGCCCTGGAAGATCAGGTCGATCGCCAGGAAGGCGCCCAGCACGATCAGGCTGTTCACCGGCCAGCCGATGGCGATGACGATGCCTGCGAGCAATGTCACGACACCTGCGGCGACGATCCAGCCCCAGCTGGCGAGCAGGCCTCTGCCCTTGATGCCCATCCAGATGCGCATCAGGCCCGAGGCGACGAGGCTGGCCGCCAGGAACAGCGTCAGGATCGAGGATGCCAACAGCGGATTGTTGAAGGTGAGGAAGCCGGCGACGATGTAGAGCACGCCGCCGAGCAGCCACAGCAGCAGGCCGCCCCAGCTCTTGACGCCAAAGGCATGGACGATCTCGAAGACGCCGGCGAGGATCATCAGCCAGCCCACGAGGTAGACCGAGGTCACCGTCGCGATATACAGGTTGCCGGCCGCGATGATCCCGAGAACGGTGAGTGCTGCGCCCAAAAGCACGAACCAGCCCCATTTGGAGCGCAACGCGGCGATGTCGCCTTGCGGCATTTGATCGGAAATTGCCATCGGTCCCTTCTCCTGAAAAGTTGCCTGCTTCAGTTGCGTGACCTCCGGCCACACCGCCAACGCTAGTACCGGCGGTTGTATCCGTCCAGCATTCCGGTTTCGGCATTCCGGTTTCGTCGGGGCGTGGGCCAATGTTGTGCCAGGGCTAGAAATTAAATCAAATTTTACCGAGTTGGGCCAAACCCGGGGGGTGTCCTGTTGGGTGTGTTTCGTGTACGCGGGGTTGTGATGCCTAGTTTCGCTCGTATTTTGGCGGCAGCCTCCGCGCTTGCCTTGGTGACGGTTCCGGCAACCGCCGGCGAGGGCGCATTCGGCTTTCTCTCCGGCGACTGGTACCTGACGCTCGGCGCCACCGGCATAGTCGCGCCCCGTTTCGAGGGCTCCAAGAAATATCTGTTCAGCGCCCAGCCGATCATTTCGCTGGGGAAGGCCGGCAGTGAGGTGCGCTTTTCCTCGCGCAACGACAACATCTCCCTGGCGCTGATCGACGATGGCGGCGTCCGCGCCGGCCTGAACGGCAAGATCATCTTCGGCCGCGACGCCGAGCACGAGCTGCAGGGCCTGCACGACGTGCGCTGGGGCGGTGAGGTCGGCGGCTTCTTCGAATTCTACCCGACCGACTGGATGCGCGCCCGCGCCGAGGTCCGGCATGGCATTCGCGCCCATAGCGGCATCGTCGCCGACATCGCCGTCGATGCGTTCCACGACGTCACCCCCGAAATCCGGGTCTCGGGTGGCCCGCGTGTGTCCTTTGCCTCCAACGATTATTTCGACACCTATTACGGCGTCAGCGCCCAGGAAGCCGCCGCTTCCGGCATCAGCCAGTACAATCCCGGCAGCGGCATGCGCTCGGCGGGTCTCGGCGGCGCGGTCACCTGGAAGGCGACCGACAATGTCACCGCCAGCCTGTTTACCGAGTATTCGCGCCTGATGGGGCCGGCGGCCGATTCGACCATCGTCAGGGAGCGCGGCTCGCGCGACCAGCTGACGATCGGCGTGTCGACCAGCTACCGCTTCGACTTCAACCTTTGATATCAGGCGAATTAGGCGCTTTATTCCGCGCTCCGGCTCCGCTAAAAGCGCGGCCATGAGATTTTTCGCGCCCGTCTTTGCGACGTCGATACGAATTACAGGCCCGGCCTTCCGGGTGGCCTGAGGCTGTCCGCAAGTCCGGGACTTTTTGCCTGCGCGCTACCGGCGCCTTTTCCAGATCATGACAGTTGAACGCCCGTGGCAGCTTTGCCGGGCAAGATGGCAAGACAAATGACCGACACGTTCGAAAAGCTCGACTATTCCAAGACGCTTTACCTGCCGCAGACGGAGTTCCCGATGCGCGCCGGCCTGCCCGAGAAGGAGCCGGTGACGGTTGCGCGCTGGCAGAAGATGGACCTCTACAAGCGCCTGCGCGAAAGTGCCGCCGGCCGCGAGAAATACGTCCTGCATGACGGCCCGCCCTATGCCAACGGCAACATCCATATCGGCCATGCGCTGAACAAGATCCTCAAGGACGTCATCACCCGCTCGTTCCAGATGCGCGGCTACGATTCCAACTACGTGCCGGGCTGGGACTGCCACGGCCTGCCGATCGAGTGGAAGATCGAGGAAAAATACCGCGCCGCCGGCAAGAACAAGGACGAGGTCGAGATCAACGAATTCCGCAAGGAATGCCGTGAATTCGCCGCCGGCTGGATCGGCATCCAGGCCGAGGAGTTCCAGCGTCTCGGCGTCATCGGCGACTTCAAGAACCCGTACACGACGATGAATTTCCACGCCGAGGCGCGCATCGCCGGCGAGCTGTTGAAGTTCGCCATGTCGGGCCAGCTCTATCGCGGCTCGAAGCCGGTGATGTGGTCGGTCGTCGAGCGCACCGCGCTCGCCGAGGCCGAGGTCGAATACCAGGATTACGAGAGCGACACGATCTGGGTGAAGTTCCCGGTCGCTTCCGGCTCCGAAGCCCTGGCCGGCGCCCATGTCGTCATCTGGACGACGACGCCCTGGACCATCCCCGGCAACCGCGCCGTCAGCTATTCGCCGCGCATCGCCTACGGCCTCTATGAGGTCACCGCTGCCGAAAACGATTTCGGCCCGCAGCCGGGCGAAAAGCTGATCTTTGCCGCAGCCCTTGCCGACGAGGCCGCGGCCAAGGCCAAGGTGACGTTGAATCAGATCGCCAGCGTTTCCGGCGAAGAGCTTGGAAAGGCTGTGCTTTCGCATCCGCTCAAGGGCTTCGGCGGCGGCTATCTGTTCGGCGTGCCGATGATTGCCGGCGACCATGTCACCGACGATGCCGGCACCGGCTTCGTCCACACGGCACCCGGCCATGGCCGCGAGGACTTTGACGCCTGGATGGATGCGGCGAAGGATCTGCACGCGCGCGGCATCGACCCGGCGATCCCGTTTACCGTCGACGATGGCGGCTTCTTCACCAAGGACGCGCCGGGCTTCGGTCCTGGCCGCGAAGGTGGTGCGGCGCGCGTCATCGACGACAACGGCAAGAAGGGCGACGCCAACAAGGCGGTCATCGACGAGCTGATCAGGCACGCGGCGCTGTTTGCGCGCGGCCGGCTCAAGCACAGCTATCCGCACAGCTGGCGTTCGAAGAAGCCGATCATCTTCCGCAACACGCCGCAGTGGTTCGTCTATATGGACAAGGAGCTCGGCGACGGCACGACCTTGCGCAGCCGCGCGCTTCAGGCGATCGACGACACGCGTTTCGTGCCCGCCGCCGGCCAGAACCGCCTGCGCGCCATGATCGAGGACCGCCCCGACTGGGTGCTGTCGCGCCAGCGCGCCTGGGGCGTGCCGATCGCCATCTTTGCCGACGCCGACGGCAATGTGCTGAAGGACGAGGCGGTCAATGCCCGCATCGTCGCGGCCTTCGAGGACGAGGGCGCCGACGCCTGGTTCGCCGAGGGCGCGCGCGAGCGCTTCCTGGGCTCCCGCGCCAACGAGGCGTGGACCCAGGTGATGGACATCCTCGACGTCTGGTTCGACTCGGGCTCGACCCATGTCTTCACGCTGGAGGATCGCCCCGACCTGAAATGGCCGGCCGACGTCTATCTCGAAGGCTCGGACCAGCATCGCGGCTGGTTCCACTCGTCGCTGCTCGAAAGCTGCGGCACGCGCGGCCGCGCGCCTTACAATACGGTCGTCACCCATGGTTTCACCATGGACGAGGAAGGCCGCAAGATGTCGAAGTCGCTCGGCAACACCGTCGTGCCTCAGGACGTCATGAAGCAGTCGGGCGCCGACATTTTGCGCCTGTGGGTGATGACGACGGACTATTGGGAAGACCAGCGCCTCGGCAAGAACGTGCTGCAGACCAACATCGACGCCTATCGCAAGCTGCGCAACACCATCCGCTGGATGCTTGGCACGCTCGCTCATGACGACGGCGAGGAGGTGGCGCTGGCCGAGATGCCGGAGCTGGAGCGGCTGATGCTGCACCGGCTGTCGGAGCTCGATGCGCTGGTGCGCAAGGGGTATGACGATTTCGAGTTCAAGCGTATCACCCGTGCGTTGATCGACTTCATGGTCGTCGAGCTGTCGGCCTTCTACTTCGACATCCGCAAGGACGTGCTCTACTGCGATGCGCCGTCGAGCATCCGCCGCAAGGCGGCCGTCCATGTCGTGCGCGTGCTGTTCAACTGCGTCGTCAAGTGGCTCGCGCCGATGCTGCCCTTCACCACCGAAGAGGCCTGGCTCGAACGCAACCCGGGCGCCGAGTCGGTGCATCTCGAACAGTTCCCCGACGTGCCGGCTGCCTGGCGCGACGAGGCGCTGGCCGAGAAGTGGCGCAAGGTTCGCCAGGTGCGCAGCGTGGTTACGGGCGCGCTCGAGCTCGAGCGGGCCAAGAAGACCATCGGCTCGTCGCTGGAGGCGGTTCCTGTCGTCCATATGAGCGACGCGGTGCTGGAAGACGCGCTGTCGGGCATCGACCTGGCCGAGATCAGCATCACCAGCGATCTCGTCATCTCCCATGATGCGGCGCCGGCCGATGCCTTTGTCCTGCGCGAAGTTCCCGGCGTTGCCGTCGTCGTCGAGAAGGCGGAGGACCGTGGGCTGGTCAAATGCGCGCGTTCCTGGCGCTACACCGGCGACGTCGGTTCCGACGCCGCCTTTGCCGACGTCTCCGCGCGCGACGCCGCGGCCCTGCACGAACTCAAGGCGCTCGGCCGGCTCTGACACCCGACCGGCTGGCATGGGCCGGCTCTGGCATGGGCCGGCTCTGAGATGGGCCGGTTCTAACAGATGCTGAAATGCAACGACCGGTAGACATCTCCGGCCGGTCGTTGCCCTTGACGGCCCATTAAGGTAAAAGCGCGAAACTCCGGCAGACAAATTGTCGCCGGAATTCCGTCGGATGAGCATACGGACCGGGACCCGGCTCAAGGCCGGCATCTAGCGAGAGGCGTTCGAGTGAAAATTACTGGCATGACGGACCGCATCAGCGCGCGCGGAGCTTTGCTTGCGTCGCTCGCCGTTTCCGGCCTGGCGCTTACGGGCTGCATGAGCGCGCCCACCTACGGCACCGACAAGTCGGCGACGACCCAGCTCGCGACCGACCTGACCAACATCATGTCGTTGAAGCCGAAGACCAACACCATCGACTACAAGCCGCGTCCGGAGCTGGTGAAGCCGAAGACCGGCCAGGTCGCCGCCCTGCCGGCGCCGCAGGACAACATCGTCACCACGGCAAGCGCCGACTGGCCCGAATCGCCCGAGGCGCGCCGCGCCCGCATCCGCGACAACGCCACCAAGAATCGCGACAACCCGAATTTCGAGCCGGAAGTCGTCAACGACATGTCTGCGCTGAACGGCCCCGACATGAGCAAGTGGACGCCGGCGCAGCGCAAGGCCGAGATCGAACGCCGCCTGCGCGAGAACAAGCAGGGCAGCACCACTTCCCGCAAATATCTGAGCGAGCCGCCGCTGGCTTACCGCCAGGCAGCCGCCACCGCCGCCCAGGATGAGCTCGGCGAAGACGAGATCAAGAAGGAACGCCGCAAGAAGAAGCTCGCCAAGAAGAGCACGAGCTGGTGGCCGTTCTGATCCTGGCCACAATTGCAGACTGACCGGGCGCCCTGACTGGTTCAGGGCGTTTTCGTTTTTGCGGGGCTGCCTGCAGCAATTCTAGGAAAAGTGTGCAGCGGTTTTCCCTGGGAATTGCGCAAAACAAAAAGAGGAGCAATTCCAGGAAAAGTGTGCAGCGGTTTTCCCTGGGAATTGCGCAACAACAAAAATGCTGGAGAGATTCCGCGATTCAAAGAAAAGCGGAAACGCTCTAGTCCTCGCGCCTGTCCTTGAAGAAGCTCTTGAGCATCTCGGCGGCGCGGGTTTCGCCGATGCCGGCATAGACGTCGGGTGCGTGATGGCAGGTGGGGGAGGCGTAGAACCTCACGCCGCTGACCACAGCGCCACCTTTGTCGTCGGCGGCGCCGAAATAGAGCCGGCGCAGGCGGGCAAACGATATGGCCGCGGCGCACATGGTGCAGGGTTCGAGCGTCACATAGAGGTCGAGCCCGGTCAGGCGCTCCTGGCCGAGCCGCACGCAGGCCTGGCGGATCGCCAGTATCTCGGCATGTGCCGTGGCATCGTTGAGTTCACGGGTGCGGTTGCCGGCCCGGGCGACGATTTCGTTGCCCTGGACGATGACCGCGCCGATCGGCACTTCGCCGCGCGCCGCTGCCGCTTCGGCCTCGTCGAAGGCCAATGCCATGTAATCGGGCCGTTTCACGCCTCAACCATCCTGTTACCCCTCGCTAACCCCCGAGCTTCCTGTTATCTAGCCGCCGAAAAGGGCAAAGGCCACCATGGACGACGATCGTAAGAAATTCCCCCGCAAGGGCGGGTCAAAACCGGCTGGAGCGGGCGGCCGTGACGGCGGTGCCAAGAAATTCGGCAAGCCGCGCAGCGAAGGTGGCGCAAAACCCTTTGCCAAGAAGCCGTTCGTGAAGCGCGCCGAAGGTGCCGAGGGCGGCGAACGCCCGAAGCGCGATTTCCGCCCGCGCGACGGCGAGGCGCGCGCCGAGCGGCCGTTCAACAAGGGGCCGCGCCCCGAAGGCAAGCCGTATGAAAAGCGCGAAGGCGGCCGCTCGTTTGGCGGCGACAAGCCCTTTGCCAAGAAGCCCTATCGTGCGCGCGCCGTCGAAGGTGCCGAAGGCCGCGAACGCCCCAGGCGCGATTTCGCGCCGCGTGATGGCGAAGCCCGCGCCGAGCGTCCGTTCCACAAGGGCCCGCGCCCTGAAGGCAAGCCATATGAAAAGCGCGAAGGCGGTCGTTCCTTTGGCGGCGACAAGCCGTACCGTGCGCGCCCGGCCGAGGGAGGGGAGCGTCCGCAGCGTGAATTCCGTCCGCGCGACGGCGAGGCGCGCGCTGAAGGCGGCGAGCGTCCGTTCCGCAAGGGCCCGCGCCCCGAGGGCAAGCCATATGAAAAGCGTGAAGGCGGCCGCTCGTTTGGCGGTGACAAGCCTTATCGTGCCCGTCCTGCCGAAGGCGGCGATCGTCCGCAGCGCGAGTTCCGCCCGCGCGACGGTGATGCGCGCCCGGCAGGCGGCGATCGCCCGTACCGCGCGCGCCCCGAGGGCGGCAAGCCCTTCGAAAAGCGCGGCGAAGGCTTCAAGCCGCGCCCGCGTGCTTCCGAGGATGCACCGGAGCCGGGCGAGCGCATCGCCAAGCGCCTGGCGCGCGCCGGCCTCGCCTCGCGCCGCGATGCCGAGGAGCTGATTGCTGCCGGCCGCGTCAAGGTCAACAACAAGGTGCTGGCGTCTCCGGCGGTCAACGTCATGCCTGACGACATCATCCATCTCGACGGCATGGAAATCCCGCCGATCGAGCGCACCCGCCTGTTCCTGTTCCACAAGCCGGCCGGCGTGGTCACCACCAACCGCGATCCCGAGGGCCGCAAGACCGTCTTCGACGTGCTGCCGCAAGAGCTGCCGCGCCTGATGACGATCGGCCGCCTCGACATCAACACCGAAGGCCTGTTGTTGCTGACCAATGATGGCGGCCTGTCGCGCGTGCTCGAACTGCCGGCGACCGGCTGGCTGCGCCGCTACCGCGTGCGCGTCCACGGCAAGGTCGAGCAGAAGACGCTGGACGGTCTCAGGGACGGCATCGCCGTCGAGGGCGTGTTCTACGGCTCGATCGAGGCGACGCTCGACCGCGAGCAGGGCAGCAATGCCTGGATCACCATCGGCCTGCGCGAAGGCAAGAACCGCGAGGTCAAGAACATCCTCGGCGCGCTCGGCCTCGAGGTGAACCGCCTGATCCGCATCTCCTATGGCCCGTTCCAGCTCGGCGAGCTGCCGGAGGGCCATGTCCAGGAGATCAAGGGCAAGATGCTGCGCGACCAGCTCGGCGAGCGGCTGATCGAGGAGTCGGGGGCCAATTTTGACGCCGACATCGTCAAGCCGTTCTCCAACAAGCCGACCTTCCGCCGCGAGGAACGTCGCGAGGAAGAGGCGCCGCGCGCCCCGCGTGCGCCCCGCCTCGACATCGGCGAAGGCGGCCTGATCAAGAACCGCAAGCGCGATCGCGAGCGTCATCGCGAGGACGTGCTGGGCCGCCTGTCGACCGAACGCCCTGCCGGCTTCGGCGACAAGCCGAGTTTCGGTGACAAGCCAAGGTTCGGCGACAAGCCGAGATCCGGGGACCGGCCGAAATTCGGGGACAAGCCCAAGTTCGGCGACAAGCCCAGGTTTGGCGACAAGCCGAAATTCGGCGGCAAGAAGGGTGACGAGCGCGAAAAGAAGCCGTTCGAGACGCCTGGTGCGCGCAAGACAAATGTCTGGATGGCTCCGGGCGCGCGTCCGCAGAGCGAAAAGGCCAAGGCCGATGCCGCGTCGAAGCCGCGCTTCGACAAGTCGCGTTCCGACAAGCCTCGTTCCGACAGGCCTCGTTCCGACAGGCCCCATTCTGACAGACCCCATTCTGACAGACCGGGCGGCGACGGCCCGCGCGGTGGACGGCCCGGCGGTCCGCGCCGGGATCGCGGCTGATGCGGGTAGTCGGTGGTGATTTGCGCGGCAGGCCGTTGGCCACGCCGCGCGACAACGCCATTCGTCCGACAACGGATCGCACACGCGAGGCGGTGTTCAACATGCTTGCCCATCGCTTCGGCGGCAGGCTCGACGGCGTGCGTGTGCTCGACCTCTTCGCCGGCACCGGCGCGCTCGGCATCGAGGCGCTGTCACGCGGCGCTGCCTATTGCGTGTTCATCGAGGAATCGGCCGAAGGCCGCGGACTTGTCCGCACCAATGTCGAGAGTTTCGGCCTGACCGGCCGGACCAAGATCTTCCGCCGCGACGCAACCGCTCTCGGAGACGCCGGCACGCTCGGGCCGTTCGGCCTGGTCTTCGCCGATCCGCCCTATGGCAAGGGCCTGGGCGAGAAAGCCTTGCGTTCGGCTCGCGCCGGCGCCTGGCTGGCGCCGGGCGCGCTCTGCGTCGTCGAGGAAGCGGCATCCGTTGCGTTCGAGCCGGGACCCGGCTTTGCCGTCGTCGACGAACGTTCTTATGGCGAGACGGTGATCCGCTTCATCGAGGCGCAATAGCTGCGGCGCCCGACTTCGGCCTCTTTCGGACCGGAAGATTACGAACAATTCACTTCCCGCCGCTTTGTGCCGAAGCCTATAAGGCGGGCACGTCCACATTCAGAGGCAGTTGATGATCTTGAGATTCTTGCGGGCGAAAGCCTCGCTGCCAGCCCTGTTGGCCCTGGGGCTGGCCTCGTCGGCGCCGGCTCTCGCCGAAGCGCCGCGCAGCGACTGGAAGGTCACCAGCTTCACGCTCGACAATGGTATGCAGGTCGTGGTCATCCCCGACCATCGCGCCCCGATCGCCACCCACATGGTCTGGTACAAGGTCGGCAGCGCCGACGAGATGCCCGGCAAGTCGGGCATCGCCCATTTCTTCGAACATCTGATGTTCAAGGGCACCAGCAACCACAAGGCCGGCGAGTTCGGCCAGAAGATCGCCGAGATCGGCGGCAGCGAGAACGCCTTCACCACCTATGACTACACCGCCTACCACCAGACGGTGACCCCCGCTGCCCTCGAAACGATGATGAGCTTCGAGGCCGACCGGATGCGCAACCTGGTGCTGACCGATGCGGTGATCGAGCCCGAACGCGACGTCATCCTCGAAGAGCGCCGCTCGCGCGTCGAAAACAATCCTGGCGCGCTGCTCAACGAGGAAGTCGACGCGACGCTGTATCAGAACCAGCCCTACCGCATTCCGGTCATCGGCTGGATGCATGAGATCGAAAAGCTCAACCGCGTCGACGCCACCGACTTCTACGTCAAGTATTACGCCCCCAACAACGCGATCCTGATCGTTGCCGGCGACGTCGAGCCTGATACGGTCAAGGCGCTGGCCGAAAAGACCTATGGCAAGGTGGCGCGCGGGCCGGAACTGCCGCCGCGCATCCGCCCGGTCGAGCCGGAGCAGAACACCAAGCGCACCGTCGAACTGACCGACGAGCGTGTCAGCGTGCCGAGCTTCTCCAAGGCCTGGGTGGTGCCGTCCTACCAGACGGCCGAGCCGGGCGAAGCCGAAGCGCTCGATCTTCTGTCGGAGATCCTTGGCGGCGGCAGCCGCAGCCGGCTCTACCAGGGCCTGGTGGTCAAGGACGGCATTGCCTCCTCCGCCGGCGCCTTCTTCCAGGGCACGATGGTCGACGACACCAGCTTCACCGTCTATGGCGCGCCGCGTGGCGAAGCCGGGCTGCAGCAGGTGGAAGCCGCCGTCGACGTCGAGATCCGCCGCATCATCAAGGACGGCGTGACATCGGACGAGCTCGAAAAGGCCAAGGACCGTTTCGTCCGCTCGATGATCTTTGCCCGCGACAACCAGGCCAGCATGGCCAACATCTATGGCAGCACGCTGGCGACCGGCGGCACGGTTGCCGACATCGAACAGTGGCCGGACAGGATCCGCACTGTCACCACCGACCAGATCAAGGCGGTTGCCGCCAAATATCTCAATCCCGACCATTCGGTTGCCGGCTATCTGCTGCCGGCGAAATCAGTCGAGAAGTGATGTGATGACCAGGCTCATGGCAATGCGTTTCAAGGCCCCCACTTTCTCGACGACGCGTGCATCAGCGGCGACGCTGATGCTGGCACTGGTTTTCCTGGTCCTGCCCGCCATGGTCGCGCGCGCCGAGGTCCGTATCCAGGAGGTCAAGTCCGACAAGGGCATCACCGCCTGGCTGGTCGAGGACTATTCGGTGCCGATCATCGCGATAAAATTCCTGTTCGATGGCGGCAGCACCCAGGATCCCCAGGGCAAGGAAGGCCTCGCCAACCTGATGACCGGGCTTTTCGACGAAGGCGCCGGCGATCTCGACAGCGACGCCTTCCAGATCAAGCTCGACAAGGCTGGCGCCGAAATGGGCTTCAACGAAGGCAATGACGCCGTCGGCGGCGGCATGCGCATGCTCGCCGAGCGACAGGACGATGCCTTCGAACTGCTCAAGCTTGCGGTCGAGACGCCGCGCTTCGACCAGGCGCCGCTCGACCGCATCCGCGCGCAGATCGTCAACGGCATCGTTGCCAATGCGCGCGACCCCGAGACCCAGGCGGCGCGCAAATGGGCCGAGGCGATCTACGGCACGCATCCTTACGCCAGGCCCGACATGGGCACCGAGGCGTCGCTGGCGACCATCACCGCCGATGACCTGCGCGCCTTCCACAAGGCCAATTTCGCCAGGGAAAACATCCATGTCGCCGTCGTCGGCGCCATCGACGCCGAGACGCTGAAGAAGCGGCTCGACCAGGTGTTCGGCGAATTGCCTGACAAAGCCGAATTGCGGCCGGTCGAACGCGTCGAGCCCAGGCTCGGCCAGGCCATGCATATCGAATATCCCCTGCCGCAGACCTCGCTGCAGCTGGTCTATCCCGGCGTGCCGCGCGAAGCGCCCGATTTCCTTGCCGCGGCACTGATGGAGCACATCCTGGGCGGCGGCACATTCTCGTCGCGGCTGTTCGACGAGGTGCGTGAAAAGCGCGGGCTGGCCTACAGTGTCAGCTCCGCGCTGATCAACCAGGAGCATTCGTCGTCGCTGATCATCGGCACCGCGACACGGTCGGACCGGGCGGCCGAGACGCTTGGCGTCATTCGCGAGGTGATCCGCAAGATGGCGGAGGAGGGGCCTACCGCAGCTGAACTCGACGCGGCCAAGAAGTACATGCTCGGCGCCTATGCCATCAACAATCTCGATTCCTCGGGCGCGATTGCCGGCACGCTTGTCGACCTGCAGACCGACAAGCTCGGCATCGACTATATGCAGAGGCGCGTCGAGCTGATCAACGCCGTCACGCTCGACGACGTCAGGGCGGCGGCGCGCAAGCTGTTGTCGGTCGACCCCGCGATCATGATCCTCGGTCCGAAATTCGGAGAGAGCAAGGGATGAGCGCCACCTTCGCACTGGCACTTGGCGGCGGCGGCGCGCGCGGCCTCGCTCATATCCATGTCATCGAGGCGCTCGACGAGCTCGGCATCAGGCCGGTGGCGATCGCAGGGTCCTCCATAGGTGCTGTGATGGGCGCCGGCATGGCCGCCGGCCTGACCGGCAGGGAAATCCACGAGCACTCCCGCGCCGTGCTCGGCCGGCCGGCCGAGGTGGCCAGCCGCATGTGGCGGGCCCGGCCGGGCACGCTGTCGGAGATGGTCGAGACCGGCATCAGGGTCACCCAGTTCAATGTCGAGCGCATCCTCAAGTCGTTTCTGCCCGAGGGCGTGCCTGATACCTTCGAGGAGCTGAAGCTGCCCTTGAAGGTGACGGCAACCGACTATTACGGCCATTGCCTGAAGGTGTTCGAGGAGGGCGAGCTGTTTTCGGCGCTCGCCGCATCGGCGGCGATCCCGGCGGTGTTCAAGCCGGTGACGCGCGGCAACACGCTCTATATCGACGGCGGCATCTACAATCCGGTGCCGTTCGACCTGCTCGAGGGCCTGGCCGACCACGTCATCGCCATCGACGTCGTCGGCGCGCCATTCGAGAACGGCCGCAAGCCGCCCAATTCGATCGACCTGATGTTCGGCGCCAGCCAGCTGATGATGCAGTCGATCATCGCCAACAAGCTCGGCCAGAACCCGCCAGACATTTTCCTGAGGCCGCCGGTGTCGCGCTTCAAGGCGCTCGACTTCCTCAAGATCGACCAGGTCATGGCCGAGACGGCGGCGATCAAGGACGAGCTCAAGCACGCCCTCGACGAGATCCTGCGCTAGGCCCGGCGGGCGGCTTTCTCCAGCTATTGCAGCGTCGAAGCCTTGCCGGTGGAGAAGGGCGACTGTGCCGCCGGCGGCAGCGCCGGCACCGGCTCGTCCTGATGCTGCGGTTCGCGCGCGATCGCGTTGACGACGCGGAAGCAGACGAACATCGAGACGACACCGAACACCACAGCGCCCAGGCCCCAGCCGGCGATGACGCCGATGGCGCCCCAGTAATGCGCGCCGATCCAGACGAAGGGGATGACGCCGAGCGTCGAGCGGCCCCAGTTGAACACGGTCGAATAGGTCGGATAGCCCAGATTGTTGAAGGCAGCGCTCGACACGAAGATCGCGCCGTTGAACAGGAAGCTGCCGGCGGCGAAATGGCAGAAGAACACGATCAGTTCGCGGGCGATGCCGTCAGCGCCGAAGGCGCTGGCGATCGGGTTGGCGAAGATCGCCAGCAGCCCCCACACAGCCAGCACATAGACGATGGTGAACAGCAGGCTGTCGCGCATCGTCGTGGTCAGGCGCTCGAACTTGCGGGCGCCGTAGTTCTGCCCGAGGATCGGCCCGACGGCACCCGACAGCGCGAAGATGACGCCGAAGGCGACCGGCACCAGACGGCCGATGATCGCCCAGCCGGCCACTGCCTGGTCGCCGAAGGCAGCCATTTCGATGGTGACATAGGCGTTGCCGACAGGGGTCGCGACCTGGGTCAGCATGGCCGGCACGCCGATGGCGAAGAAGGGCCTGACGGCCTCGCGCAAACCGCTCAGATCCGGGAGCTTGATCAGCCGATGCACAACATGGGCGCCGTGCAGGCCGATGGCCAGCATGACGAAACGTGTCAGCACCGTCGAGATGGCGGCGCCGTCGAGGCCGAGGTCGAAGCCGAAGATCAGGATCGGGTCGAGAATGGCCGCGGCGATGCCGCTGCCGAGCGTCACATACATTGCCCGTCGCGCATCGCCGACGCCGCGCAATATGCCTGTCGTGCACATGCCGAGCGCCATGACAGGGAAGGACGGCAGCACGATCTGCAGGAACCGGGTCGACAGGTCGAGCGTCGCACCGGTGGCGCCGAGCAAAGCGAGCAGGGGCCGCAGGAACGGCAAGGCAGCGAGCGTCATCACAAGCGTGGCGACGCCCATGAACACCATCGAGGCGCCGCCCATGGAGCGGGCCTCCTCGCGCTGGCCGCGGCCGAGGCAGCGCGCCACCAGCGCGCCGCAGGCGATGGTGAAGCCGATCGAGATCGACAGCGTGAAGAACAAAAGCGTCGAGGCAAAGCCGATGGCCGCCGCCAGCTCCTCGATGCCGAGCAGGGAAATGTAGAACAGGTTGAGCGCGTCGACGATGAAGATGGCGATCAGCCCGACCGAGCCGGTGCCGGTCATGACCACGACATGGCGCATGGTCGAACCGGTGGTGAATTTTGCCGGTGCCGCCGCCGGAGCCTGTGTGGACATGCGATTTCCCTGGAAATTTCGGCGGCGAAGCACCGCATCACGGTGGTTTGACCATGCACCCGCCCATTGCACAAGCGGGTTGGGGACAATAGATGGGGTGGTACGGGCCGCGTCCAACGGGCGGCAAGCAATCGGAACATGCCAAATGAACGATACCAACGACGCCGCGAAACTGGCCGACCGGGTGGCGAGCCTCGTCGAGGCGGCAAAGAAGGCCGGCGCTGACGCCGCCGACGCGGTTGCGGTACGCGGCCGCTCGACAAGCGTTTCGGTGCGCCTCGGCAAGGTCGAGGCGACAGAGGCCTCGGAGAGCGAGGACATGTCGCTCAGAGTGTTCGTCGGCCAGCGTGTCGCCAGCGTTTCGGCGACCGCCGCCTCCGACCCCAGGGTTCTGGCCGAGCGCGCCGTGGCGATGGCCAGGGTATCGCCGGAGGATCCCTATCAGGGCCTGGCCGATGCCGCCTTGCTGGCGCAAACGCCGCGCGACCTCGACCTGTTCGACGACACCATCGTCTCGGCCGAACGCCTGAAGGAAGACGCGCTCGCCGCCGAAGAGGCAGCGCTCGCCGTCAAGGGCGTGACCAATTCGTCCGGCGCCGGTGCTGCCGCCGGTCTTGGCGGGCTGGTGCTCGCCACCTCGCACGGCTTCGTCGGCCATTATGTCGGCTCACGCTTCTCGCGCTCGGCCAGCGTCATCGCCGGCGAGGGCACGGCGATGGAGCGCGACTATGATTTCTCGTCACGCATCCACTTTGCCGATCTCGATGCATCGGCCGATATCGGCCGCAGCGCCGGCGAACGCGCGGTCAAGCGGCTCAACGCCCGCAAGGCGGCAACCGGACCCGTCGACGTCGTCTTCGATCCGCGCGTCGCGCGCGGCATTGCCGGCCACCTCGCCGGCGCCATCAACGGCGCCTCGGTGGCCCGCAAGACCAGCTTCCTGCGCGACATGATGGGCAAGCCGGTGGCTTCCGCCGCCATCACCGCCATCGACGAGCCGTTGAAGCGGCGCGGCCAGGCGTCGCGTCCGTTCGACGGCGAGGGCATCGAAGGTGCGACGCTCAAGATGGTCGACAAGGGCGTGCTCAACCACTGGTTCCTGTCGACATCGGCGGCGCGCGAACTCGGCCTCGTCACCAATGGCCGTGGCGCGCGCGGCGGCTCGTCGGTCACGCCGTCCTCGACCAATTTCAGCATCGAGCCGGGCGAGCGCTCGCCCGAGGACATCATCCGCTCGCTCAAGCGCGGCTTCTATGTCACCGAGGTGTTCGGCCAGGGCGTCGACATGGTGACGGGCGAATACAGCCGCGGCGCTTCCGGCTTCTGGATCGAGAATGGCGAGATCACCTGGGCGGTGTCGGAGGTGACGATCGCCTCCAACCTCAAGGACATGTTCCTGCGCATGGTGCCGGCAAGCGACCTCGACCGCAATTTCGGCACTGCCGCGCCGACGCTTCTGATCGAAGGCATGACCCTTGCAGGCGACTGACAACATCGACAATTCCGACCTGAAGGCCGAGCTCGACCTGCTGCGTGCTGCTGCCACCGAGGCCGGGCGGATCGCCATGGGCTTTTTCCGGCAGAGCCCGGAAGTCTGGTTCAAGGGCGGCAATTCGCCGGTCAGCGAGGCCGATTACGCCGCCGACCACTATCTGCGCGAAACCCTGACCGCGGCACGGCCCGGCTATGGCTGGCTGTCGGAGGAAACCGCCGACAATCCCGACCGGCTCGGCGCGCGCCGCACCTTCGTCGTCGACCCGATCGACGGCACGCGCGGCTTCGTCGAGGGGCGCACGGCATGGTGCGTCAGCGTTGCCGTCGTCGAGGCCGGCCGCTCGCTCGCCGGCGTGCTCGAATGCCCGGCGCGGCAAGAGACCTTTTGGGCGGTCAAGGGCGGTGGCGCCTTTCTCAACGGCCAGCCCCTGAAGGTGCGCGAACCGGGAGAACGCATGCGTATTGCCGGTCCCAAGCCGATGATCGACAAGATGCCTGTGCACTGGCAGGGCAGGCTCGATCGCGAGACCTACATTCCCTCGCTGGCCTATCGCGTGGCGATGATCGCCAACGGGGTGCTCGATGCGACTTTCGTCAAGCCCAATGCCCATGATTGGGACATCGCCGCTGCCGAGCTGATCCTGACCGAGGCGGGCGGCAAGCTGCTCGACCGGCATGGCAGCCGGCTCGCCTTTGCCGGCAGTGACATCGTTCACGGCGCGCTGATGGCCGGCAGCGGCTCGCTGCTCGATGTCATGGCCGGGGTGCTTGCCAGCCACGACGGTTGATGATTTTACCGACTGTTCCAAAACGGCGCGCTTTGGTCTAGATCAGGCGAGCCCTGAGATGATGAATCAAGGAAACAGATGTCCGAAGAAAACGGAAAAAAGCAGCTCCTGCATCTGGTGTTCGGCGGCGAGTTGACCAAGCTCGGCGGAACCGAGTTCCGCGACCTCGATGCGCTCGACATGGTTGGCATCTATCCCGACTACAAGTCGGCCGAGCTGGCCTGGAAGGCAAAGGCGCAGGCAAGCGTCGACAACGCCCACATGCGCTACTTCGTCGTCCACCTGCATCGGCTGCTGGAGCCCGACACGAAGGCTGCCGGTCAGAACTGATGGAGCAACCCCGCATGGCGTCGCCGGCCGTGAGGCCCGCGGCGAAGAAGAAGCGCGTCAAGCAGCCGGCGTCGAAGACGTTCTGGCGCCGCATCCGCGAGCCGCTTGCCAAGTCGCGCTTCGCCAAGGGTGCGGTGGCGAGCCTGTTTGCCGGGGCGATGCGCTTCATCAAGCTGACCAACCCGATGGTCAAGGGCTCCTATGCGCTGGCCGGCGGCAGCCATGCCGACAGCGAGCCGCTGATCGTCGGCCTGTGGCACGGCCAGCATCTATTGGCGCCGGCGCTCTATCCGAGCCAACGCGGCCTGGTGGCGATGGTGTCGCGCAGCGCCGATGCCGAGCTCAATGCGCTTGTCATCAACAAGTTCGGCATCGAGGCCGTGCGCGGCTCGGGCGGCCGCGAAACCAGGCGCAAGCACGAAAAAGGTGGCGCCGTGGCGCTGATCGCCCTGAAAAAGGCGCTCGATGCCGGCAAGAACGTCTGCATGATCGCTGACATTCCGCATGGCACGCCGCGCGACGCCGGCATGGGC
Source organism: Aminobacter sp. NyZ550 (assembly GCF_025628925.2). Lineage (NCBI taxonomy): Bacteria > Pseudomonadati > Pseudomonadota > Alphaproteobacteria > Hyphomicrobiales > Phyllobacteriaceae > Aminobacter > Aminobacter sp. NyZ550. The sequence goes on along the minus strand of NZ_CP114190.1, from coordinate 4,179,106 downwards.
ATCATCCTCCTGGCCCGGCTGTCCGGGCGCCCGATCGCACCCGCAGCGATTGCCACCAGCCGCCGCAAGGTGCTGGAAGGCAGCTGGGACAAGACCACGATCAATCTGCCGTTCGGCCGCTGCGCCATCTTCGTCGCGCCGCTGATCGAGGTTCCGGCCGACGCCGACGATGCCGAGATGGAGCGCAAGCGCCAGGAACTGACCGCCGCGATCGACCATGCCACCGAGCAGGCCTACCGCCTGGTCGATGGTGGCAAAGGGAGCGGTGGCAAATGAGCGAACGCTGGGCTCGCGCCTTCCTCAGAGCCTATCGTTACGCAGGTGCCGCTGCCTATCCGATGGTCGGCGGCTATGTCGCCTGGCGCGCCTCCAAGGGCAAGGAAGACCGCAACCGCCGGCGCGAGCGCTACGGCGTGCCGAGCCGGGAGCGGCCTGACGGGCCGCTGGTCTGGTTCCATGCCGCAAGCGTCGGCGAGACGATCGCGGTCGTGCCGCTGATCGAATCCATCCTGGGTTATGGCATCAACATCGTGCTGACCACCGGCACGGTCACCTCGGCGCAGGTCGCCGAGGAACGGCTGGGCGGCCGCATCATCCATCAATATGTGCCGCTCGACCTCAAGCCGGCGGTCAGCCGCTTCCTCGACCACTGGCACCCGGATCTGGCAATCATTGCCGAATCCGAAATCTGGCCGATGACCATCCTCGAACTCGGCGTCCGCCGCGTGCCGCAGATCCTGGTCAATGGCCGCCTGTCCGACCGCTCCTTCAAGTCGTGGAAGAAGCGCGCCTACATCGCCGAGGCGCTGTTCGAAAACATGGCCCATGTGGTGGCGCAGTCGGAGGTCGACGGCGAGCGTTTCCGCGCGCTCGGCGCACGCCCGGTCACCGTCTCGGGCAACCTCAAGGTCGATACCGCGCCGCCGCCGGCCGACGAAACCGCGCTCTACACCATCCAGCGCCAGATCGGCCGCCGCCCGACCTGGGCTGCCGTGTCGACCCATGACGGCGAAGAGGTGATGGCTGCCGAAGTGCACGCCATGCTGCGCAGCCGTCATCGCAGCCTGTTGACCATCATCGTGCCGCGCCATCCCGACCGTGCCGCGGCCCTGGTGACGGAACTGACCGCCCTAGGCCTGAATGTCGCCCGCCGCAGCACCGGCGACCGCATCACCCCCGACACCGACATCCTGCTCGGCGACACCATCGGCGAGATGGGACTTTACCTGCGCCTGACCGAGATCGCCTTTGTCGGCCGTTCGATGACGGCCCAGGGCGGCCAGAACCCGCTCGAGCCGGCGATGCTCGACACCGCCGTTCTTGCCGGGCGCAACGTGCAGAACTTCCGCGACACCTACCAGCGCCTGATCGACAAGGGCGGAGCCAAGATCGTCCGCGACCGCGACATGCTCGCCGGTGCCGTCAACTTCCTGCTCGGCAACGAAATCGCACGCCACGACATGATGTTGGCCGGTGCCGCCACCGTCGAGGAAATGCGCGGCGCGCTCGCCCGCACGCTGAAGGCGCTCGAACCCTTCATCCACCCGCTGATCGTGCAGTCGCGCCTCAAGGGCGCGGGCGGGAGGTAGCTCTGGCCAGCGAAGCGCCTCCTTTCTGGTGGGAAAAGCCGGACTGGCGCGCTTATGCGCTCTATCCGGTGTCGGCGCTGTACGCCCTGGTGGCGGGCCGGCGGATGAAGGCGGCTAGGCGCGAAAAGATGGACGCACCGGTGCTGTGCGTCGGCAATTTTACCGTCGGCGGCACCGGCAAGACGCCTGTTGCCATAGCCCTTGCCAGGCAGGCCAAGCGCATGCATCTGGTGCCCGGTTTCCTGTCGCGCGGCCATGGCGGCAGTTTTTCCGAACCGCACATCGTCGATCCTCATCACGACAGCGCCAAGCATGTCGGCGACGAGCCGCTGCTTCTGGCCGAACATGCGTTGGTCGCGGTGTCGGCCAACCGGGCCGCCGGCGCGCGCATGCTGATCGAGCGCGGCTGCAATTTCCTGATCATGGATGATGGCTTCCAGAGCGCGCGCATCCACATCGACTATGCGCTGATCGTCGTCGACGCCCGTTATGGCCTCGGCAATGGCCACGTCATCCCCGGCGGGCCGATGCGGGCGCGGCTGATCGACCAGCTCCGCTTCGCCGACGCCGTGCTCAAGATGGGCGAGGGCGAGCGCGCCGATGCGGTGGTGCGCCGGGCGGCGCGTGCCGGCAAGCCGGTCTTTGCCGCTGTGGCGCGCCCACGCGGCAAGAAGGCCTTTGCCGGCCGTCGTTTCCTGGCTTTCGCCGGTATCGGCCATCCGGAAAAGTTCTTCGCCACGCTGGCCAAGGCAGGGGCGACGGTGGTGCTGGCGCATCCCTTCGCCGACCATCATTTCTACCTGCCCGACGAACTCGAGGATCTGGTCACCGCCGCGCGCGTCGGCGAGCTCGAACTGGTCACGACGTCCAAGGATGCCGCCAGGTTGCGCCATGGCGCGGCGTCGCCAGAATTTCTCGAAAACCTGAATGTGCTGGAGATCGACGCCGTCTTCGACGTCGAGAACGCGCCCGAGCGCATCATCAGCGAGACGCTCGAAGCCTGGCGCCGCCGGAAGATATCAGGTTGAAAATCTCAGCCTGAAGATCTCAGGCTGGCCGGCTTATTTGCGCGTGCGCAGCTCCGGGTTCATGTCGATTTCACGCGACAGCGACACCGCGGCATCGCGGTAAGGTTCCTGGCGGGCGACGCTCCAGTATTTGAGCTCGTCCAGCGGGATGGATTCCCCCGTCACCGCGCAGCGCACGAAGGAACCGGGGCTCGTCACCTGGAAATCGCCGTCGAGATAGCGGATGCGGGCTTCGCGTGCGCCGGGGCCTTCGAAACGGTTCATCATGGGCTTTCGCTCAATCTCCCTGTGCCGGCTGCCGGTCGCCGGCGGCATCGCCTGCCGAAATCTACAGTTTCTTGACCCGCTAAAGAAGGGGGGCCGTCAAGGCGGTCGCCCGTCAAGAAGGGCGGGCCGTGCCTTGCCCGGCTTTTACGGTCACAGAACGTCCTGGGTCAAGTTACCTGTCCTCGGCGAGGAAGCGTTCGACCGTCTCCAGCGACAGCCCGGCATGGTGGCCGATGCGCCGCGCCAGCTCGGCCGCAGCATGTCGCGGCCGTCCCGCAGGGCGATCGAGCCAGTAGGACACAGGGTTCAGCGCGCGGTGTTCGTCGACCATGACGAGATGGCCCGCCTTGAGCTGGTTTTCGGTCAGCGGCGGCCGCGCCAAAGCGATGCCGAGACCGTGGCTCGCCGCCGACAGCACCAGATTGTAGTCCTCGAAGCGCCGGTCCTGCGGTCGCGGTCGGTAGTCGAGGCCGTGGGTGCTGAACCAGGACCGCCAGCTCGACGCATCGGAATCGTGGATCAGCGGAAAGTCCAGCAGCCTTGCCGCGTCGCCCTTGCCGATGCGGGCCGCAAGTGCGGGTGCTGCGATGGGAAAGCAGTGCTCCTCGAACAATTGCGTCGAGATCCGCCCCGGGATCTTGCCGCGGCCGCAGCGGATGGAGAGATCGATGCCCTCGTCGGCGAGGTCGGCCTGGCGGATGTCGACGTCGAGCACGACGCGCAGCTTCGGCTCGCCCGCTTCGAGCTGCGACAGGCGCGGCATCAGCCACAGCCCGGCAATCGACGGGATCGAGGTCAGCCGCACCACGGCCGCACCGCGCGGCTCGACCCAGCGGTCGGTGGTGTCGGAGATCAGCGAGAACGCCTCATTGGCGCGCAGATGCAGGCGCTGGCCCTCGAGCGTCAGCGTCACGCCGCGCGCCCCGCGCTCGAACAGCCGGAGGCCGAGCCAGTCCTCCAGCTTGGCGACCTGCCGGCTGATCGCGCCATGCGTCATGTTGAGCTTTTCGGCCGCCGCCGAGAAGCTGCCGCTGCGCGCCGCCGCCTGGAAGGCGCGCAAGGTTTCGAGAGGGAGCATCTGTTCTGAGCTGTGATCCATGCTCACAGCTGAGCCTCGATTTATTCGTTTGTCAATCAGCTCGGTGTCGGCGACATCTTGGCATGCAGACCCAGACTGACGAGGCCCAGCCATGACCGCCCAGACCACCATCCAGACCGGCAATCCGACACAGCGGTCTTCTACTGTCACCGTGCTTGCGGTGGTCGTGACGATCGTCGGCTGGGCCTCGTCCTTTCCGGCCATCCGCGCCGGGCTCGATGCCATCGATCCGATCGAACTCGGCGCGTTGCGCTTCGCCATCGCGGCCGTGCCGTCGGCGATCTACCTGATGATCCTGCGCCCGGCCTTGCCGGCGCTGAACGAACTCTGGCGTTTTGCCTTTGGCGGCGCGGTCTTCATCGCGCTCTACACGGTGCTGCTCAACTATGGCGAGACGACGGTTTCGGCGGGGGCGGCGAGCTTCATCATCAACGTCAATCCGATCATCACGGCGGTGCTGGCGATGATCCTGCTCGGCGAGCGTTTTCCGGTGCTTGCCTGGGCCGGCACCTTCCTGTCCTTTGCCGGCATCGGCATCATCGCGCTCGGCGAGGGGCAGGGGCTGACCTTCAACACCGGCGCCTTGCTGATCCTCGGCTCGGCGTTCTGCACCTCGCTGAGCAGCATCGTCCAGAAGCGCCTGTACATCAGCCATCGGCCGCTGACCGTCTCGGCCTGGAACATGATCCTCGGCGCGCTGTTCCTGGCCCCGGCGCTGCCCAACGGCCTTGCCCAGATGTCGGTCGCCTCATCGGAACCCTTCTGGTCGGTCATCTATCTCGGCATCGTGCCCAGCCTGATCGCCTATGGCAGCTGGTCGGTGGCGCTGTCGCGCCTGCCGGCGTCGCGTGCCTCCAACTTCATGTATTGCGTGCCGCCGGTGGCGGTGGCGATCGGCTTTGTCTGGCTCGGCGAGACCCCCGGCCTGTTCGGCATCCTGGGCGGCGCGCTGGCGCTGGCCGGCGTGGTGCTGGTCAATCTCAAACGCTGAGGCGGGCGGGCTGTAGCGACTTGATGGCGCCAGGTGGCAGCACCTGGCGCCATCAATGTCTGAAGCGGTTTTCCCCAGGAGTTGCGCAAAAACAAGGAGATAGCAAGTTTCCTTGATTCAGGCACAAGTGCTGCGCTCCGGCGCAATTCCAGCAAGGTTGTGCAGCGCTTTCCCGTCCGAGATTGTGTAGAAACAAGGAGATAGAGCGGTTTCGCGATTCAGGATGAAAAGCGCGAAACGCCCTAGCGGCGGCCGAACAGCTTCTCGATGTCGGCGAGCTTGAGCTCGATATAGGTCGGGCGGCCGTGGTTGCAGGTGCCCGATCCCGGCGTCGCCTCCATCTGGCGCAGCAGCGCGTTCATTTCCTCAGGCCTGAGACGGCGGCCCGAGCGCACCGAGCTGTGGCAGGCCATGGTGGCGGCGATCGCATGCAGCCTTTCCTTCAGCGTGTCGGCGGTGTCGCTGTCGGCGATCTCGTCGGCGAGGTCGCGCACCAGCTTGACGACGTCGGTTTCGCCGAGCATCGCAGGCGTTTCGCGCACCGCCACGGCTCCAGGGCCGAAACGTTCGACGCCGAGGCCGAAGCGGGCCAAGGTTTCCGAATGCAGCGCCAGCCGTTCGGCGTCTTCTTCGGGCATGTCGACGATTTCGGGCAGCAGCAGCATCTGCGAGGGGATCGGCCGCGCATGCAGCGCGTTCTTCAGCGCCTCATAGACAAGCCGCTCATGGGCGGCGTGCTGGTCGACGATGACGAGCGAGTCGCTGGTCTGGGCAACGATGTAGTTTTCATGCACCTGCGCCCGGGCAGCCCCCAGTTCGGTGCGCAGCAGCGCTTCGACCACCTCTGACTGGCCGGCGCGGGTATCGGCACTATCAAGCGGTCCGGCGTCGAAGCTCGTCTGTGCCGGCTCGGCAAAGCCCGCGTCGAGCGGCCGGAACGGTGAGCGCTGCGGTTCGTAATTGGCCGAGGTGGCGGCACGGAAATCCGGCCGTATCTGCGGGTTGTAGGCGCGATGGCCGTTGGCCGGGCCGGGGTGGCCGTAGCTGGTCGGCCCCGGCCGGAACGCCCCCATCATCGCCTGCGTGCCTGTCGTCGCCGGCCGGATGCCGGCATTGGCCAGCGCCTGGCGGATCGCGCCGACGATCAGGCCGCGCACCAGGCCGGGATCGCGGAAGCGCACGTCGGCCTTGGCCGGATGCACGTTGACGTCGACGATGGCCGGGTCGAGCGTCAGGAACAGCACCGTCACCGCATGGCGGTCGCGCGGCAGAACGTCGGCATAAGCGCCGCGGATCGCCGAGGCGATCAGCTTGTCGCGCACCGGCCGGCCGTTGACATAGGCATATTGCTGCAGCGCATTGCCCCTGGTGTAGGACGGGATCGAGACATGGCCTTCGAGCCGCACGCTCTCACGCGCGGCGTCGATGGCGATCGAATTGTCGGGGAAGTCATTGCCCATCACCTGGGCGATGCGGGCAAGCCGGCCTTCGACCTCGTCCGAGGTCGCCGACAATTCCAGCGTCGAGCGGTCGGTGCCCGACAGGGTGAAACGCACGGCCGGGAAGGCAATCGCGATGCGCTTGACGGTGTCGGCGATGGCGGTCGCCTCGGCGCGCTCGGTCTTCATGAATTTGAGCCGGGCAGGCGTGGCGTAAAACAGGTCGCGCACCTCGACTGTCGTGCCGCGGTTGCTCGGCGCCGGGCGCACGCCCGACACCCGGCCGCCCTCGACTGATATCTCGGCGCCGCTGTCGGCTGATCTGGTGCGCGAGCGGATGGCGAGCTTCGACACCGAGCCGATCGACGGCAAGGCCTCGCCGCGGAAGCCGAGCGAGCGGATGTCGAGGATGTCGTCACCGAGCTTGGAGGTGCAGTGGCGCGAGATCGCCAGCGCCAGTTCGTCTTCGGGCATGCCCGAACCGTCGTCGACGACGCGGATCAGATTGAGCCCGCCGCCCGCTGTCGCCACCTCGATGCGGCCGGCACCGGCGTCGAGCGCGTTCTCGACCAGTTCCTTGACCACGCTGGCCGGCCGTTCCACGACCTCGCCGGCGGCGATCTGATTGATCATTGTCTCGGAAAGCTGGCGAATGGGCATGGCAGGACTATAGCGGGATTCGGTTGGGTCGGGACAGGTGCAAGGAAGCCGTATCGGTGTGCTGCGGCTCAGCTGGACACAACAGCCCTACTTGCCTCTGCGAACCTAGCTTCCATGTCTTGCCGATACTCTGCGTCGTCTTTCGGCCAGTCCAGTTTCATATGCTCAAGGTGCTCAATGACATCGGATGAAATCAGGAATCGAATACCTCGCCCAATCAGACCTTCTACCAAACTAATGTATGGGTCGTAGTCTTCATTGTAATCTATGGCGTACAAGTCCCAGCATTCATTGATAAATGGATCGATTACACCATAGATAAATCTTATGGCCTCGTTCGAGGGATTAATTTTGTCGGGCACATTGAAATGCTGGATACTGTTTCTCAGCCGTCCAAACGCTCGATAGTTTTCTATGTCAGGGATACGTATTCCGGTTGTTGCCCACAATCTATCTGGCAAATCCATAAATTGAACTGTTCTGCCGCTCTCAACTAGCTGTTGTTGAGAGAGAGGTTTTGCATCAGATGGCTGTTTCGGCAACTGATCAAAAATCAGGAGGGGGTGCTCCTGTGCTATCCTAGCCTTGATCAGAATTTCAGCAGCGTGTGCAGCTTGTAGGACGGACAGTTCCGGCCAGTATCGGTTTTAAAAGCTGTGATAGTTCGCGTGCCAATTGGCATGGGCTAGTGCTCCAAGTCCTAGCCCGACCATATGCTCGTGAACTCCAGAAATTTCATTTGGCATTCTGCGCGCGCCCCTCTGTTCAATGATGTTTTACGCCTGCGCCGCCAGCCAGTCGCGCACCTTTTCAGCGCTTTCGCTGAGCACGCGATTCCTAGGCCAGGCGACGTGGAAACCCTTGTTCGTCGTCATGACGTGATCGGACAGCCGGACCAAAAGCCCCGCCGCAATCAGCCGGTCGGTGAGGTGACGCCAGCCGAGCGCGATGCCCTGGCCTTCCATCACGGCCTGGATGACCAGCACATAGTCGTTGATGACCAGCCCGCGCTTGGCGACGGCGCCGTTCAGGCCGGCCGACTGGAACCATTCGTTCCAGGTTGCAGCAGGGCGATAGGGCTCGTCGAGGTGGATCAGATGGTGCAGGGTCATCTCGGCCGGCGTCATTGGCGTGCCGGCGCGCGCCAGATAGGCCGGCCCGGCGACCGGATAGACCTCTTCGTCGGCGATCTGCAACAGCTCGTAGTCGGGCCAGTCGGCGGCGTCGCCGCCGCGTATGCCGAGCGGAATGCCCTCGGCGATAAGGTCGAGGTCGCGGTCGGCGGTCTGGATGCGCAGGTCGATGCCGGGCAGGTCGTCGCGGAATTTCTGCAGCCGCGGCATCATCCAGAACGAGGCAAAGGCTGTTGAGGCCGACAGCGTCACATGCATGCCGCCGGCCCGTGCCCTGAGCTCTTCCGCCGACTTGCGGATATGCGACAGGCCGAGCGTGACGTCGGCATGGAACCGTTCGCCGGCCTCGGTCAAAAGCACCTGGCGGTGGCGGCGCTGGAACAGCTTGGCACTGAGCTGATCCTCCAGCCCGCGGATGGCGTAGGACACGGCGGCCTGGGTCATGCCGAGCTCACGCCCGGCGGCGGTGAAGCTCGCCAGCCGCCCGGCGGCTTCGAAGACGATCAGGCTGCCGGCCGAGGGCAACAGGTGGCGCAGGCTTTGCATAAGTCATGCTTATGCAAATGATGAGGATTTTCAAGCGTCACAGCACCCGATCCAAAGGCTAGCTTCATGCTGGAACGATTTGGAGCCTGACATGAGCGTCGCCACCGCCGAAGCCCCTGGTGAGCCCGCCAAGCGCCGCGAGCGCGGCGGCCGCAACGCCCGCCGCGAACAGCGTTCGCATGGGCCCGAGGCGCATGGCCGGCCCTATATCACGAGGAACATCCCGACCTACGACATTCTCTCCGAGGACAACCTTGTCCGCATCGAGGCGACCGCCGACAGGATCCTTGCCGAGATCGGCATCGAGTTCCGCGACGATCCTGTGTCGCTGGATCACTGGAGACGGGCAGGGGCCAAGGTCGAGGGGGGGCTGGTCAAGTTCGAGCCCGGCCTGCTGCGCGAGGTGCTGAAGACCGCGCCGGCAAGCTTCACCCAGCACGCCCGCAACCCCCAACGTTCGGTCGAGATCGGCGGCAAAAGCGTGGTGTTTTCGCCGGCCTATGGCTCGCCCTTCGTCATGGATCTCGACAAGGGCCGTCGCTACGGCACCATCGAGGATTTCCGCAATTTCGTGAAGCTTGCGCAGTCCTCGCCCTGGCTGCACCATTCCGGCGGCACCATCTGCGAGCCGGTCGACGTGCCGGTGAACAAGCGCCATCTCGACATGGTCTACAGCCACATCCGCTATTCCGACCGCGCCTTCATGGGCTCGGTGACCTCGGAAAGCCGTGCCGAAGATTCCATCGACATGGCGCGTATCGTCTTTGGCGAGGACTTCACTGACCGGAACTGCGTCATCCTGGGCAATGTCAACGTCAACTCGCCGCTGGTCTGGGACGCCACCATGACCACGGCTTTACGCGCCTATGCCCGCGCCAACCAGGCGGCTGTCATCGTGCCCTTCATCCTCGGCGGCGCCATGGGGCCGGTGACCAATGCCGGCGCCATCGCCCAGTCGCTGGCCGAGACCATGGCCGGCTGTGCCCTGACCCAGCTCGAACGGCCCGGCGCGCCCGTCATCTTCGGCAATTTCCTGTCGTCCATGTCGCTGCGCTCGGGTTCGCCGACCTTCGGCACGCCGGAACCGGCGATCGGCTCGATGGTCATCGGGCAACTGGCCCGGCGGCTCAACCTGCCGCTGCGCTGCTCCGGCAATTTCACCACCTCCAAGCTGCCCGACGCCCACGCCATGAACGAAGGCACCATGTCGATGCTGGCGGCGGTGCATTGCGGCGCCAACTTCATCCTGCACTCGGCCGGTTTCCTCGACGGGCTGTTGTCGATGTCCTACGAGAAGTTCGTCATGGACGCCGATTTCTGCGGCGCGCTGCACACCTATCTCGACGGCGTCAAGATCGACGACAACCAGCTGGCGCTCGACGCCTTCCGCGAGGTCGGCCCCGGCAACCATTTCTTCGGCTGCGCCCACACCATGGCCAATTACGAGACGGCATTCTGGGATTCGGCCATCGCCGACAACGAGCCTTACGAGAAATGGGAGGCGGCAGGCTCGGTCGACGCCGCCACTCGCGCCAACCGGCGCTGGAAGACGATGCTCGCCGAATATCAGCCGCCGCCGCTCGATGAAGGCATAAACGAGGCGCTGCAGGACTTCATGGCGCGCAGGAAGGCGTCGATGGAAGATGCCTGGTATTGAGGGCCGCAGCCTATGCACGACACGGCCTTCGATCCCCTCGCTGCTCTGAAAACCTACCACGCGGCAATCGACGTGCTCGACTTCGCCGCCATCGAAGCCTGTTTCGCGGCTGACGCCTGTTATGTCTCCGATGGTGTCGGTGACGCCGTCGTCGGCCGCGACGCGATCATGGCGGCGTTTCGCGGCTATTTCGCCTGTTACGGCGACCAGGTCTCCATGGACGAGCAGGTGGCGGCATTGTCACAGCACTCCGCCTGGTCGCGCTGGCGGCTCGAGGCGACGCATGCCGTGTCAGGTGTCCGTCTTGTCAGGTCGGGCGAGGAGACGGTGACGTTCGACGTCGACGGCAGGATCATGCGTGTCGAGGTGAAGGATGACGCTGGCGCGCAAGGCAGCGGCCGATGATGCGTGCTATTGAGGGCCATCACGCCAACGCCGAGGCCGCCATGAAAGCCGCTTTTGCAACTGCCATCCTGCCCTTTCTGGTCACGCCTGCCATGGCCGGCACCGCCGTCGAGGCGGTCAGGCCGTTCTACGACCATGTCGGGCTCGAACTCGATCCGGCCGAGCGCGGCCGTTTCGTCGATCCGGCCAAGGCGGTGCTCGACGCCCGCGACCAGCTCGAGAAATCGGAGCAGGGCGATTGCCTCGATGCCAACATGCCGCTCGACAGCACAGCCTATGACAAGGCCGAACTCGACAGGAGCCTGAAGATCATCGGCTCGGAAACAGGCGACACCGCGATCGTCGTCGCGGCGTTTACGGCTCAGGGCGAGCCGCATCGCATGCAGTGGAAGCTGAAGAAGGTCGACGGCGAATGGAAGGTCGCCGACCTACTGTCGGTGACCAATGAATGGGCGCTCAGCCAGTATCAATGCCAGTGAGCGCCGCTATCCCTTCGATGCGTTCAGCCGCGGCCGCGATAGGGCGCGACACCCGTGTCGGGCAGCCACACGCCCTCCGGCGGCCTGCCGGTCTGCCAGAACACGTCGATCGGGATGCCGCCGCGCGGATACCAGTAGCCCGCGATGCGCAGCCACAGAGGTTTTGTCGCGGCGACGACGCGGCGGCCGATCATCACGGTGCAATCCTCGTGGAAGGCGCCGTGGTTGCGGAACGAGACCATGAACAGCTTCAGCGACTTGGACTCGACCAGCAGCCGGTCCGGGGCATAGTCGATGACGATGTGGGCGAAGTCGGGCTGGCCGGTGACAGGGCACAGCGAGGTGAACTCCGGGCAGGTGAAGCGCACGATGGCGGGCGGGCCGCCGAGGCGGTCGTAAGGCACGGTTTCGAGCACGGCTGTCTCGGGCGAAGTCGGCGTCTGCACCTGGGTGCCGAGCTGGGTGAGGCTGTCGGTGTTGGTCATTGGGCGGCTCTTCTGAAGGGGCCTGGCTCATTGCCGGAACGGCTCGATGCGCCAGATTGCACGGACCAGATTTTCACGTGGCGTGTCTTAACGCCTGACACTGCGGGAAGGCAATGACCAGCAACGATCCGCTTCTGCAGCCCTACCAGCTCCGCCATCTCAGGCTCAAGAACCGCATCATGTCGACGAGCCATGAGCCGGCCTATTCCGAGGACGGCATGCCCAAGGAGCGCTACCGGCTCTACCATGCCGAAAAGGCCAGGGGTGGCATGGCGCTGACCATGACGGCGGGCTCTGCCATCGTCTCGCGCGACAGCCCGGCCGCCTTCGGCAATCTGCATGCCTATGACGATGCCATCGTGCCCTGGATGGCCGAACTGGCCGACGCCTGCCACGAGCATGACTGCAAGGTGATGATCCAGCTCACCCATCTCGGCCGGCGCACCGCCTGGAACAAGGCCGACTGGCTGCCGGTGCTGAGCGCCTCGCCGGTGCGCGAGGCCGCTCATCGCACCTTCCCCAAGACCGCCGAGGACTGGGACCTCGACCGCATCGTCGCCGACTATGCCGCAGCGGCCCAGCGCATGCAGGCAGCGGGGCTCGACGGCATCGAGTTCGAGGCTTATGGCCACCTGCTCGACGGCTTCTGGTCGCCGGCCACCAACCATCGCGACGATTGGTATGGCGGCTCGCTCGACAACCGCCTGCGCTTCACCTTTAGGGTGATCGATGCGGTGCGCGCCGCCGTCGGGCCGGATTTCCTCGTCGGCATCCGCATGGTCGCCGACGAGGATTTCGACAAGGGCCTGTCCAAGGCGGAGGGCGTCGAGATCGCCCAGAGGCTGGCCGCGTCGGGGAAATTCGACTTCCTCAACATCATCCGCGGCCATATCGACACCGATGCTGCACTGACCGGCGTCATCCCCATCCATGGCATGCCGTCCTCGCCGCATCTCGATTTCGCCGGCGACATCAGGGCGGCAACGAAGTTCCCGGTTTTCCACGCCGCACGCATCGCCGACGTTGCCACCGCCCGCCATGCCATTGCATCAGGCAAGCTCGACATGGTCGGCATGACACGCGCCCACATCGCCGACCCACACATCACCGCCAAGGTGATGGCCGGCGAAGAGCACCGGATAAGGCCCTGCGTCGGCGCCACCTATTGCCTCGACCGCATCTATGAGGGCGGCGGCGCGCTCTGCATCCACAATGCCGCCACCGGCCGCGAGGCGACGATCCCGCATGTCATTGCCCGCACCGACGGGCCGCTGCGCAGAACCGTCGTGGTCGGCGCCGGCGCTGCCGGGCTGGAGGCGGCACGGGTCCTTGCCGAGCGCGGCCACACAGTGACCGTTCTGGAGGCGGCGAGCCAGGCCGGCGGCCAGATCAGGCTGGCCGCCCAGAACCCGCGCCGGCGCGAGCTGATCGGCATCGTCGACTGGCGGCTGGCCGAGCTGGAGCGCCTCGGCGTCGAGATCCGCTACGACATCTGGGCCGGCCTGGACGATGTGCTGGCGCTCGATCCGGACGCCGTGGTGATCGCCACCGGCGGCCTGCCGCAGAACCCGCCGCTCGACGGCGGTGACGAGCTGGTGACCTCGAGCTGGGACATCATTGCGGGCAGCGTCAAGCCGGCCGATAACGTGCTGCTTTACGACGACAATGGCGGCCACCAGGGCATGACGGCGGCCGAGCTGATCGGCAAGGCCGGCGCCAAGCTGGAATTGCTGACGCCGGAGCGTTTCTTTGCCCCCGAGATCGGCGGCATGAACCACGTGCCCTATATGGAGGCGTTTCACCGCCATGGCGTGAAGATCACCATCAACACACGGCTCAAGCAGGTGCGGCGCGACGGCAACCAGCTGGTGGCAACGCTTGTTTCGGATTTCGCCAAGGGCTGGAGCGAGGAGCGCCGCGTCGACCAGGTGGTGGTCGAGCATGGCACGCTGCCGCTCGACGAACTCTATCTCGAGCTCAAGCCTTTGTCGAAGAATTCAGGCGCCATCGACTACACCAGCCTGATCCATGGCGGTGACATCTTCCCTGACAACAATCCGGATGGCCGTTTCCTCTTGCTGCGCATCGGCGACGCGGTCCAGGCGCGCAACATCCACGCTGCCATCTATGACGGCATCCGCTACGGCCTCAGGATCTGACGGTCTCCGCCGTCAGCCAGCGCACGAATTCGCGCAAGCCCGGCCGGTCCTCGCCGCCGGGGCGGAAGGCGAGGCGGTAGGGCACCTCACCGGCGATGCGGTTGGGCGAGGCCATGACCAGCCGGCCGCTGCCGAGTTCGCGCTCGACCAGCACCTCCGGCACCAGCGCCACGCCAAGGCCGGCGACCGCCGCCTCGACCACCATCGAGAACTGCTCGAAGCGGTGGCCGCGCAAGGTGGTGCGCGGGTCGATGCCGGCGGCCTGGAACCATTGCAGCCACAGCGTCGGCCGCGTCGACTGCTGCAACAGCGGCAGCGCCGCCAACTCGTCGTCGTCGAGGGCGGCGCGCCCATCGAGCAGGGCAGGGGCTGCGACCACCACAAGCACCTCGTCGAACAGCCTGACGATGCCGGGCTGTCCCGTCCCGGCCGGGCCACGCTGGATCGCGGCGTCGAAAGCCTCGGTCTCGAAGTCGACGGTTTCCAGCCGCACCGCAAGATCGATGGCGACATGCGGATGGGCGGCGTGGAAGCCGGCAAGCCTGGGGATCAGCCAGCGGTCGGCCAGGGTCGGCAGCACCGCGAGGCTGAGCACGTCGGACTGGCCGCCGAAAGCCATGGTGCGCACCGCCGCCTCATGCAGGCTGTCGAGGATGGCCTCGGCATCGCGGGCAAAGCGCCGGCCGGCATCCGACAGGGCCAGCCGCTGCCTGACCCGGTGGAACAGCGCCACGCCCAGCCGGTCCTCCAGCTGCCCGATCGAGCGGCTGACCGAGCTCTGTGTCAGGCCGAGCTGATCGGCCGCGCGAATTGTCGTGCCGAGGCTGGCGCAGGCCCGAAACGCCTCAAGCTCCGCAATCGTTGGGACATAGCTGCGGCGCATCGCCTGGCCTTTGACCGAGTTGATCGAATTTACGCATAAACTATGCGAGATTACTTGTTAGCGAAATGTGCCGAAGCGGTCTAGGATGTCTGGGAAATCACCCATTCTCCGGAGGAACCATGAGCGCATCCACACCGGCCGGCGGCGGCAGCTTTGTCTGGGCCGACCCGTTCCTGATCGAAGACCAGCTGACCGAGGACGAGCGCATGGTGCGCGACGGCGCCGCAGCCTTTGCCGCCGACAAGCTCGCGCCGCGCATCGAGGAGGCCTATCTCGACGAGAAGACCGATCCGGCGATCTTCCGCGAAATGGGCGAGGCCGGCCTGCTCGGCATCACCGTTCCCGAGGAATATGGCGGCCTTGGCGCCGGCTACGTCACCTATGGTCTCGTCGCCCGCGAGGTCGAGCGCGTCGATTCCGGCTATCGCTCGATGATGTCGGTGCAGTCGTCGCTGGTGATGTACCCGATCTATGCCTATGGCTCGGAAGAACAGCGCAGGAAGTACCTGCCCAAGCTCGCATCGGGCGAGTGGATCGGCTGCTTCGGCCTGACCGAGCCGGACGCAGGTTCCGACCCGGGCGGCATGAAGACCCGTGCCGAGAAGACCGCCAATGGCTACAAGATCTCCGGCTCGAAGATGTGGATCTCGAACGCGCCGATCGCCGACGTCTTCGTCGTCTGGGCCAAGTCTGCAGCCCATGACAACCAGATCCGCGGTTTCGTGCTCGAAAAAGGCATGAAGGGCCTGTCGGCGCCGAAGATCGGCGGCAAGCTGTCGCTGCGCGCCTCGATCACCGGCGAGATCGTCATGGAAGGCGTCGAAGTCGGCGAAGACGCGCTGCTGCCCAACGTCTCGGGCCTCAAGGGTCCGTTCGGCTGCCTCAACCGCGCCCGCTACGGCATCTCCTGGGGCGTTCTGGGCGCGGCCGAGGATTGCTGGCACCGTGCCCGGCAATACGGCCTCGACCGCAAGCAGTTCAACAAGCCGCTGGCCGGTACCCAGCTCTACCAGAAGAAGCTCGCCGACATGCAGACCGAGATCGCGCTCGGCCTGCAGGGGTCCTTGCGCGTCGGCCGCCTGATGGACGAGCATAAATTCGCGCCCGAGATGATCTCGATCGTCAAGCGCAACAATTGTGGCAAGGCCCTCGACATCGCCCGTATCGCCCGCGACATGCATGGCGGCAACGGCATCCAGATCGGCTACCACGTCATGCGCCATGCGCAGAACCTGGAGACGGTCAACACCTATGAAGGCACGCATGACGTGCATGCGCTGATCCTGGGCCGCGCCCAGACCGGCCTGCAGGCGTTCTTCTAAGCGTCAGCCGCAACCCGAAATCGCTGAAACGGCCGCGAAGCAAGCGCTTCGCGGCCGCTTTTGCTTGGCGCCGCAAACTGCCCGCGCATGCAGAATGGCTTTCGCTTTCAGGTTTAGGAAGTGCGAATATATTTCGACTTACGCGCGAATTGTTTCATTGGCTTGAAACACTGGCGGCGGCTGCCAACCTCAAACGGTTACATCGCATCGATAACTCCGGACCTGGGCGGCAGTTTCGCCTGCGTGCGGGGAGAATAATCTGTGAGCGATCAGACCAGGGCTGGGAACGCCAACCAGATCTTGTGGTTCGGCGACAACCTGATGACCATCCGTGTGCCGGCGAGCGCCGGCGAGATCAGCGTCATCGAATGCCGCATGCCGCAGGGCGAAACGACGCCGCTGTACGTCACGCTGAGCGGCGACGAAGTCATTCACATGCTCGAAGGTACGATGCAGTTTTTTGTCGACGGCAAGGACTTCCTTGCCCATGTCGGCCAGACGGTGATGGCGCCCCGCGGGCTGCCGCACCATTTCAGGATCGAATCCACCGACGCCGCGACCTGCCTGATCGTCACCCAGAGTGGCGTCTTCGAGCAGATGGTTCGCCAGATGAGCCTGCCGCTACAGGCGGACGTCCTGCCGTCGAGGGTCGAGCGGGACGCAAGCAGGCGCTTCTTCGACACCCCGGCGCAACGCAACATCGAGGTCGTCGGCGCTCCGCTACCATAGCGCCGACATCAGGCTGGACGGGTGCGGGGGCGTGTCCGTCCAGCCATCTCTTCAAAGGCCGCAGGAAAACAGCGGTGCGCCGAACAGGTCAGGCTCGACGTCGAGGCCGAGGCCCGGCCCGCCGGGCAAAGCCATCATGCCGCCTGAAATGGCAAATTCGCCGCTTGCATTGGCCACCGTCACCCAGTTGTGGAAGTCGACTGTGTGCTGCCTGAGATGCTCGGGCGTCGACAACAGCAGGCCCGAATAGGCGGCCGTGTCGATCTGGGCGCCGCCGGTGTCCTCGATCGTGACCTTCAGGTTTTTGGCAATCGCGATGTCGCGCAATAGTTTTGCGCGCGTGAGCCCGCCCACCCGCGCGAGCTTGATGGTGATGCCGTCGACGAGCCCGTCGCCGATCGCGCGGATGAGCATGTCGGCGCTGTCGATGGTCTCATCCAGCACCAGCGGCCGGTCGGTGGCGCGGCGGATGGCGAGGTTTTCCTCGTAGCTGGCGCAAGGCTGCTCCAGCGTGTAGTCGAGATTTCGTGTCGCCATCAGGAAGCGCCGCGTCTCCGCTGTGCCCCAGCTGGCATTGGCGTCGCAGAACAGCACCGTGTTAGTGGGCACCGCTGCCCGCACCGCTTCCAGCCTTGCGATGTCCTCGTTGACGTCGAGCCCGACCTTGACCTGCAGCCGGCGGTAACCCTCGGCGATGTATTTTGTCGCCCTGACAGCCATCGCCTCGGGCGCCTGCTGGGCAATCGAGCGGTAGAGCGCAAGCTGCTCTCCCTCGGCGCCGCCTGAGAGCGCTGCCAGCGACAGGCCTGAACGTTTGCCGACCAGGTCCCAGAGCGCCATGTCGATGGCCGATCTGGCGTAAGGATGGCCCTTGAGCAGAAGCTCCATGCGCCGGTTGAGCGCCTCGATGCCGGACGCGTCACAGCCCAGCAATTGCGGCGCCAACTCCTTCATCGCCTCGCGGGCGCCGGCGGCAAAGGCCGGATCGTAGAAGCTGCCGAGCGGCGCCATCTCGCCATAGCCGCTGATGCCGTCGCGGCTGGTGATCTCGACGATTGTCGAATCGAAGCCTTCGGCACTTCGGCCGCCGGAGCAGCGATAGGTGCCGTCGCGAAACGGCTGCCATTGCCTGTAGATGCGGATGCCTGAAATGGTCGCGTCGGCCATGTTGTCCCCTCGGCGCAGACTGATCTCGGCCAAGGATAAACCGGGCAGTCGGCCGCCGCGGCGAGGGAAACGGCGCTTGGCCGCGTCGTTTTCCTGACAGGTCGGGCTCTCCAGTGCAGGGTTCTTTTGCTTTCGTATGAGACGCGAATTGTTTCAGCTTTCGGATACAGCGTTCGGTTTCGCTGAATTCGAGCGGATACGGACGCCGCTTAGATCGGGGCACCGCGGATTTTCAGACCGCGCTGCTCGAAAGGACGAGAAATGACCATGCATGCGAAGACCGACAGTGACGGCGAGTTGTTGTGGTTTGCCGGCTCTCTGGCAACCATCAAGGTATCGGGTGAGGCGGGAGCCGACACGATCAGCGTCATCGAACATCTGATGCCCTATGGCTCATCGCCGCCGCTGCACATCCATGTCAACGAAGACGAGGTGTTCCATATCCTCGACGGCGTGATGCGCTTCAATGTCGGCGGCAAGGAGTTCTTCGGCCGCGCCGGCCAGACCATGATGGCGCCGAAGGGGGTTCCGCACAGCTATCGCGTCGAATCCGCCGAGGGCGCCCGCTGCCTGACCGTCACCACGCGCGGCGACTTCGAGCGTCTGGTGCGCGAGATCGGCGTGCCGACCGACAAGGCCGAGTTTCCGCTTGAGGTGGCGCCGACGCCAGAGGCCATCAAGGCGCTGACCGAGGCCTGTGCCCGCAACGGCATCGACATCATCGGTGCGCCCCTGTCCTGACCGACAGCCTTGCAGGGCCGGCCGCCCGGTCGGCCCTTCTCGTCAAACATGCCCGTTGCAAGGCGGCCCTGCTTGGCCGCATCCTGTGCCATGGATGATCGACCTCTCGGGTCGTATTTCCTGTAGTATCGGCCCTGTAGTATCGGCCAGGTCTTGCCGCCATATCAGGCCAACGAACGGGACGTGACGCGATGAGAAATGCTTTCCTCTCCCATCTCCAGACGGAACTGTCCGGCCTCAAAACCGCCGGGCTCTACAAGTCCGAGCGCGTCATCACCTCGACGCAGGGTGCCGAGATCGAGGTCGGCGGCGAAAAGGTGCTGAACTTCTGCGCCAACAACTATCTCGGCCTCGCCGACAGCCATGAACTGCGTGACGCCGCCAAGTCAGCCCTCGACCGTTATGGCTACGGCATGGCCTCGGTGCGCTTCATCTGCGGCACCCAGGAAGAGCACAAGCAACTGGAGGCAAAACTCTCCGGCTTCCTCGGCATGGAGGACACCATCCTCTATTCCTCCTGCTTCGACGCCAATGCCGGCCTGTTCGAGACGCTGCTCGGCGAAGAAGATGCCATCATCTCGGATGCCCTCAACCATGCCTCGATCATCGACGGCGTCAGGTTGTCCAAGGCCAAACGTTTTCGCTACGCCAACAACGACATGGCGGCCCTCGAGGAAGAACTGAAGAAGGCCGAAGGCAGCCGCTTCAAGCTGATCGCCACCGACGGTGTGTTCTCGATGGACGGCATCATCGCCAATCTCAAGGGCGTCTGCGATCTCGCCGACAGATACGGCGCGATGGTGATGGTCGACGACAGTCATGCCGTCGGCTTCGTCGGCAGGAACGGGCGCGGCACCCCGGAGCATTGCGGCGTCGAGGGCAGGGTCGACATCATCACCGGCACGCTCGGCAAGGCGCTGGGCGGCGCCTCCGGCGGCTACACCTCGGGCAGACGCGAGGTCGTCGACTGGCTGCGCCAGCGCTCGCGGCCCTATCTGTTCTCCAACACGCTTGCCCCTTCCATCACGGGCGCCTCGATCAGGGTGCTGGAGCTGATCGCCGAAGGCGGGGCCTTGCGCGACAAACTCTATGCCAATGCCGAGCGTTTCCGCGCCGGCATGGGCAAGCTCGGCTTCAAGCTCGCCGGCGCCGACCACCCGATCATCCCGGTCATGCTCGGAGATGCCACGGTGGCGCAGGAGATGGCGGCGCGCATGCTGAAGCGCGGCATCTACGTCATCGGCTTTTCGTTCCCGGTTGTGCCCAAAGGCCAGGCGCGCATCCGCACGCAGATGTCGGCAGCCCATTCTTCAGCCGATATCGACCGCGCGATCGCGGCCTTCGCCGAGGTCGGGCGCGAGCTCGAAGTGATCTGGTAATACTGCCGGAGTTGCAAAAAGCGATTCCGGATCAAGCGATTCCGAGGACAAGACAATGTCGAACATGATGCGCGCCCTGGTGAAGGCCAAGGCTGAACCGGGGATCTGGATGGAAGAGGTGCCGGTGCCGGAGATCGGCCCCAACGACGTGCTGATCAAGGTCAGGAAGTCGGCGATCTGCGGCACCGACGTCCACATCTACAATTGGGACCAGTGGGCGCAGAAGACCGTGCCAGTGCCGATGGTGACGGGGCACGAATTCGTCGGCACGGTCGCCGATTTCGGCGCCGGAGTGAAGGACTACAAGGTCGGCCAGCGTGTTTCCGGCGAAGGCCACATCGTCTGCGGCCATTGCCGCAACTGCCGGGCCGGGCGGGGACATCTCTGCCGCAACACGCTCGGCGTCGGCGTCAACCGGCCGGGCTCCTTCGCCGAATATGTCGCCATCCCCCAGCACAATGTCGTGCCGATCCCCGACGACGTCTCCGACGAGATCGCCGCGATCTTCGACCCGCTCGGCAATGCCGTACACACAGCTTTGTCCTTCGATCTCGTCGGCGAGGACGTGCTGGTGACAGGCGCCGGGCCGATCGGCATCATGGGGGCACTGGTCGCCCAGTGCGTCGGCGCCCGGAAGGTCGTCATCACCGATATCAACCCGACCCGCCTGGCGCTGGCGCGCAAGATGGGCATCCACCACGTCGTCGACGCCTCGAAAGAGAAGCTGCGCGACGTGATGCGCGAGGAAGGCATGACCGAGGGGTTTGACATCGGCTTGGAAATGTCGGGCTCGGCGGTCGCGTTCCGCGACATGATCGACACCATGAACAATGGCGGCAAGATCGCCATTCTCGGCATTGCGCCGACCGGTTTCGAGATCGACTGGAACAAGGTCATTTTCAAGATGCTGCATCTCAAGGGCATCTATGGCCGCGAAATGTTCGAGACCTGGTACAAGATGATCGCGCTGGTGCAGGGGCCGCTCGATGTCGGCGGCCTGATCACCCACCGCATCGGCATCGACGATTTCCAGGCCGGGTTCGATGCCATGCGCAGCGGCAATTCCGGCAAGGTCGTCATGGACTGGTAGGGGCGATTGGTAGGGCATTTCCAGGGAAAGTTTTTTCACTGTAGGGTGAAAAATTCGAACAAAGCGACGTTGCCAGCCGAAGCCCTGATTTGCTATTGAGGCGGGCCCTTCGGCCTGGAACCAACGATGCGCCGCCACATACGCACCCTTACTGCCCGGCATGAGCCGAAAGGCCAGATGCTCTCGCACGTCAAGTCGGGATCGGGCGCGATCGTCGGCCTGGCGGCTGTCGGCGGACTTGCCTCGGTCACCGGCCTGCCGATGCTGATCGCGCCGCTGGGCGCGACCGCAGTGCTGCTGTTCGGCCAGCCGGCCAGCCCGCTGGCCCAGCCGATCAACATATTTGCCGGTTATTTCATCGCCACGCTGATCGGCGTTGCGGCGGCTATGGCTTTTCCCGGCCTGTGGGAAGTGTCGGCGGTGGCGGTCGGCGTTTCGATCGCCCTGATGCTGATGTTCCGCGTCACGCACCCACCCGCGGGTGCGATCCCGCTCGTGGCGACGGCCACACCCTATCAGGGCAGCACCTTGTTCATCGTCGTGCTGTTGAGCTGTATCAGCCTGTTGCTTCTCGCGCTGGTCCATCACTGGATCCCGCCGCGCGCCCAATATCCGCGCCGCGTCGACTGACGCTTTGACCTTGCCTCGGTGCTTGCCGCCGCTCTAGCTTGGGCGCAGGCAAAAAGAGGTGTCAGATGAAATCCGAGTCGCAGATCGCAACTGTTCGCGCGGGCAGGGGCGCATGAGCGACCGTCTCGTCCTGCTCGGCACCAAGGGCGGGCCGGCGATCAGGCCGGGCGGGCCATGGCCGACATCGACGCTGCTCGAACTCGGCGGCCGCACCGTCATCGTCGACTGCGGCCTAGGCGTGACGCGCGGCGTGACCGATGCCGGTCTCAGCCTCAAAGCCCTCGACCTGGTTTTCATCACCCATCTCCATTCCGACCATGTGCTCGAGCTCGGGCCGCTGCTGCACACCGCCTGGACCGCGGGGCTTGCCACGCCGGTCAGGCTTTTCGGCCCGGTCGGATTGAATCGATACTGGCAGAGTTTCGTGCAAGCGCTTGAATTCGACATCGAAATCCGCATCGTCGACGAAGGCCGCCCGGATCTGCGCGAGATGGTCGAGGTCGTCGAGTTCGGCGAAGGCGAGGTGCTGCGCGACGGCAGCCTGTCGGTTAGCGCCCTGCGTGTCGACCATCCGCCCGTCACCGAATGTTTTGCCCTGCGCTTCGAGCACCAGGGCACGTCGATCGTCTTTTCCGCCGACACCGCCTTTTTCCCGCCCTTGGCCGATTTTGCCCGCGGCGCCGATATCCTGCTGCATGAGGCGATGCTGGAGGAAGGTGTCGAGCGGCTGGTGGCGCGCACCGGCAATGGCGCGCGATTGCGCGAACATCTGATGGCGAGCCACAGCCTGGCCGGCGAGGCGGGCACGATTGCGGCGCGCGCCGGCGTCGGCCGCCTGGTGCTCAATCACCTGATACCGGCCGACGATCCCGACATCGGTGAGGCCGATTGGATCGAAGCTGTCAGGAAAACATGGAATGGTCCCTTGACGATTGGCCGCGACGGGCTTGTTGTGACTGACAAGGGCGAAGACGCCCCCTAACCGGGAGGACGTGCATGAAACTGGCGACGCTGAAGAACGGTTCGCGTGACGGGAAACTGGTCATCGTCTCGCGCGACCTGACGCGATACACCGATGCCTCGTTCCTGGCACCCAACCTGCAGGCGGCGCTCGACGACTGGCGCCGGATTTCCCCACATCTCGCGGCTTTGGCCGGCTCGCTCGAAATCGGCGCGGTGCCGTCGTCGCGCTTCCACGAGCACGACGCCCATTCGCCCTTGCCGCGCGCCTACCAGCGGCTCGGCGGCGGCGATGCCTTTGCCGGCCCGCGCGATGCGATCGAACTGCCCGGCAAGATCCGCGACGCAAAAATCGACGCCGCCGTCGCGGTGATCGTCTCGGACGTTGCCATGGCAGCATCGGAGGATGAGGCGAAAGACGCGGTGGCGCTGATCGTGCTCTCCACCGACACCATCCTCGATGGCGGCCAGGCCGGCACCTCGGCGCTGTCGCCTGTCGCTGTCACTCCCGATGAGCTGGGCGGCGCCTGGGACGGGGCCGTGCACCTGGCGCTGATTGCCGGGGCGCGCAACGTCACCTCCGTCTGGACCAGCTTTCCCAAGGTGATAGCGGACGCCGCCGCATCCCGCGCGCTTGGCACCGGCGCCATCGTCAGGGGCGCGGTCGAGACGCTCTCGGTGTCGCTCGGCGACACGCTGCGCGTCGAAATGAAGGACAAGGCCGGCCATTCGATATTTGGTGCGATCGAACGCCAGGTCGGCAGGTTCGAGCCGGCCTGAGCCACCTGGTGGAGATGACAGGCCATTTCAGCCGCATGGCGCGGAACAATCTGTGGTCCAACGACCGCATCTACCGCGCCGTGCTGGCCCTGCAGCCGGGTGAGCTCGAGGCCGAACGGACGAGCTTTTTCCCCTCGCTCAAGGACACGCTGAACCACATTCTGGAAGTCGACCTGTTCTATCTCGACATGATCGAGGAAGGCGGCGAGGGGCAGATGCTGTTCGATGGTTTTGTCGCGCTCGACACGGCCTCAGCCCTTGCCGCGGCGCAGGCCGAGTTCGACCGGCGACTGGTCGCCTGTTGCGACGGTCTGAGTGCAGCCGATCTCGACAGGCGGGTGCTGTCGGATCGCGGCGAGGCCGGCCAGATCCCCGAACGCATCGGCGACCTCTTGGCCCATCTGTTCATTCACCAGATCCATCACCGCGGCCAGATCCACGCGATGCTGTCGGGCACATCGGTCGCGCCGCCGCAGCTCGACGAGTTCTTCCTCGACTATGATCTGCGCTTCAGGGGAGAAGAGGTCGAGCGGCTGGGGATCTAGAGCGGGCAAGACGCGTGCCGGTGACCGCGTCTTGCCGGTTGGCCGGTCAGCCCTTGCTCTGCTGGATCGCCATGTAGAGATTGGTGCAGCGCGTGCCCGAGCGGCAATAGGCGAAAACAGGGCCGTCCATCTCGTCGAGCGCGTCGGCCATGTCGGCAACATTGTCGCCGGTCATGGCGCCGCTGATAACGGGGATGTAGCGGAAGGCCAGGCCGGCGGCTTCGACGGCGGCCTTGACGCTGTCGGCGGAGGGCTGGCCGGGCTGCTCGTTGTCGGGGCGGTTGCAGATGACGCTCTTGAAGCCGGCGGCCTTGATGGCGGCAACTTCGTCGGGAGTGATCTGGCCTGAAACCGAGTAGTCGTCGGTAATCTGACGGTATTCCATCTTCGTCCTCACAGTTTGTTGGCCGCCGCGGCGGCGCGTCGGCGCCAGTCTTGCCACCGCTGGCGCCGCGGGGCAACTCCTGTCCGGCTGTGTCAGGCGGCTGGGCGCTGCCAGGACGGGAAGGGGTCGGCGAGATCGCGCCATTTGCCTGGGGTAAATGACGCTGCGTCGACAAGACAATTGTCGAGTTCGGCGCGGATGCGCACTTCGTTCATCGGATCGCAGCCGATGAAGACGATCTCTTGGCGGCGGTCGCCCCAGACCGGGTCGAGATAGGGCTTCATCGCCTCGTGCCATTCCGGGTGATCGGGCCATTGCCCGCGCGGCACCGCCGACCACCACAGGCCACGCTTGCCGGTGCGCACCAGCGCGCCGGCCTGGCTGATCTCGCCGACGAATTCGGACCTTGTGGCGAGCCAGAAGAAGCCCTTGGCGCGGACGACGCCGGGCCATTGGCGGTTGATGAAGGCGTGCAGCTTCTCAGGGTCGAACGGCCGCCTTTCGCGATAGACGAAGGAGCGGATGCCATATTCCTCGGTTTCAGGGACGTGATCGCCAAAACCGTTCAGCTCCTTGAACCACAAGGGGTGCTGTTCGGCCTTGTCGAAATCGAACAGGCCGGTGCCGAGGACGGCGTCTGTCGGTACGCGGCCGAAATCGGTCTCGACCAGCCGGGCATCCGGGTTGAGGGCGCGGACGATCTTGCGGGCGGCATCGAGGTCGGCGGTGCTTGCTGTCGACGCCTTGTTGAGCACGACGACATCGGCGAATTCGATCTGTTCGACAAGCAGGTCGACCAGGGCACGATCGTCGCCCGTGCCGGCCTGTTCGCCGCGATCCCTGAGGAAATCTGACGACGCATAATCCTTGAGCAAATTGGCGGCGTCGACGACAGTCACCATCGTGTCGAGGCGGGCGACGTCGGACAGGCTTTGGCCGTTTTCGTCGCGGAACTGGAAGGTCGAGGCGACGGGCAGGGGCTCGGAAATGCCTGTCGATTCGATCAGCAGGTAGTCGAAGCGGTTCTGTCCGGCGAGCGCGCGCACCTCCTTGAGCAGATCGTCGCGCAAGGTGCAGCAGATGCAGCCATTGGTCATTTCGACCAGCTGCTCGTCGGTGCGCGACAGCTCGGCGCCGCCGTCGCGAACCAGCGCTGCGTCGATGTTGACTTCGCTCATGTCGTTGACGATGACGGCGACACGCAGGCCGTCGCGGTTGTTGAGGATATGGTTGAGAAGCGTGGTCTTTCCGGCGCCGAGGAAACCGGACAGGACGGTTACGGGCAAAGGTGTTGGCTTGGATCGAACGGGCATGGAGGCGCTCCCTCGGAATTGGCCTGGGTGGGGTCCAGCGGCGCATGCCGCCGGCAAGGACATTGGGGGAAAATCCGGCGGCAAATGCCGCCGGCCGGGGCGTGGGGGAAAAATCCGGCGGCCAGTGCCGCTGGATGGGTGCTTGTCGCTCAGTGCGTCTCGCCGGAGCCGCCGACGGCGACGAGGTTGTAAGGCTTGCCTGCGAGCGCGATGTCGTCTCCTTGCTTGAAGGTTAAGGCATCGACGACATGCAGCACGCTCTTGAGCGGGTCGGAGACGACGATGCGGTTGCCGGCAACCGCAACGCGCGGGCGCGGATCGCTCCAGTGGCCGTCCATCGAGTAGGGCTCGGTCAGCTTCAGCGAGGCGTCGATCTTGCCGGCGACGACGTCGATGCGGTGCAGCTGGCCGTCCTCGGTGAAGACATAGGCGAACTTCGCCCGCACCGGATCGACGCTGAAATGGACCCGGCGCGTCGGCAGCTCGATCAGCCGGAAGGCGTCCTCAGACTTCGGGTCGATCAAAACGACGGCGCTCGGGCCATAATTGCCGAGGAAATATTGCAGGCCGCGGCCGCCGACCAAAGTCGTCGATTTGCCCGCGGGCAAGGCCTTGTCATAAGGCAAAAGCTCGATCTTGCCGTCGCCTGAGGTGATAAGAAGCCCTTCGGCGCAGGCAATGGCCACCAGGTTGCCCGAGGATGCTTCGCCATGCAGGTCGGGGCAGGCATGGATATCGCCGACGGTCGCACCGGCGCGATCGACGACACGAATGCCTGTCGGCAGCTCGTCGGGTTTGTCCGTGTTGGGCTCCGATATCAGCACGTCGTCGCCAAGGGCGATCGCGACGCCATGGTGGGGAGCGTCGGTCACCACCTCGCGGATGGCCGGCTTGCCGTCCAGAATGTCAGCCTCGCGGGTGACGCGCGCCTTGCCTTCGCCGTCGAAGAACAGGGCGATGTCGCCGTCATGGTCGACGAAATGCGACGGCTTCTTGCCCTCGAAGGCGACGTCGAGCAGCCTGGGTGCCTCGACCTTGATGTCGCCGTGGTCGCCATGGTCGCCGAAGGCGATGCCGCTCGACAGCACCGAGATCACGTCGCCCTTGCCTTGCACGGCAAAGATGCTGCGGCCGCTGTCTGAGCGGTAGAGGCTGGTTGGCGCCTTGACGTCGAAGGTTTCGATCGTCTTGCCGGTTTCCATGTCGAGGGCATGGACGACTGAGGCTGCATGGTCGGAGACGAACAGCCGCCATGCCGTCTTTTCCTCTGAAGAGGCGGGGGCGGTGGCGAGGCCGATCAGCATGGCGAGCGCGGATGCCGTGGCGAGCAGGTGTTTCATGATATCCTCATAAATGTTATTACATAACAGAATGTGCGAGAAGAAAAGGCGAGGTTTTGCGCCCCGCCTTCACCAGGCTGGTTGGGTCGTGCGGCAGCCCGATCGCGCGGGCCGCCGGTGCTTCGGACGGGCAGTCCTAGCTGCCGAGGATCGCGCCCTTGATGGTGGCGATATTGGATTTCATCATGTCGATATAGGTTGCAGCAGGGCCGTCGGCCTTGGACAGGGCATCGGAGTAGAGCGTGCCGCCGACCTTGACCCCGGTTTCGGCCGAAATCTGCTCGACAAGGCGCGGATTGGTGATGTTTTCGACGAAGATCGCCGACGCCTTGTCGCCGCGAACCTGCGAGATCAGGGCCGCCACGTCGGCAGCGGAGGCCTCGGCTTCGGTCGAAATGCCTTCGGGGGCCAGGAAGGTCAGGCCATAGGCGTTTTCGAAATAGCCGAAGGCGTCATGCGAGGTGATGACGGTGCGCTTCGCCTCGGGGATCGATGCCACCGCTTCCTTGACCTCGGTCTCGGCCGCGGTGAGTTTGGCCGTATAGGCGTCGGCGTTACTCTTGTAGGCATCGCAACCGGCGGCATCCGCCGCGCAGAAGGCGTCGGCGATGTTCTTCACATAGATCTTGGCATTGGCGATCGACTGGAAGGCGTGCGGGTCGAGGTCGCCGTGATGGTGGTCATCACCGCCTGCCTCAGCGGCGTGCTCATGTTCTTCCTTCATCTTGATCGGCTCAACGCCCTTGGTCAGCTCGACGACCGACGCCTTGGTGGCGCTGGCCTCGACAAGCCGCTGCAGGAAACCCTCGAACTGCAGGCCGTTGACCAGCACGACATCGGCCTTGGACATCTTCACAGCATCGGCGGGCGAAGGTTCATAGACATGGGCGTCGCCGTCGGGGCCGACGAGTGTGGTCAGCTCGATGCGGTCGCCGCCGACATTTCTGGCGAAATCGCCGATGATCGAGAAGCTCGCCACCACTTTCAGCGGTTCGGCTGCGGCCGAAATCGTGGTCAGCGACGTTAATGTTATAACGCTCATAAGCGAGGCGAAGCCAATTGTTCTGAGCATGTGTCTCTCCATGTTGAAGCGGATCAGGCGGTGCGGTGGCGGTGGCGGCGCAGCTTGGTGTTGAAGACGCCGCGTGTGCCGAAAAGGATGGAGGCGAGATAGATCGCGCCTGAAGAGAGGATGATGGCCGGGCCCGAGGGCAGGGAGGCGTGGTAGGACACCAGCAGGCCGGCGATGCAGGAGATGGCGCCGAAGCCGAAGGCGAGCGCGCACATCGGCTCGACGCGCGCCGTCCAGAAGCGTGCGGCAGCCGCCGGCAACATCATCAGCCCGACCGAAAGAAGCGTGCCGAGCGCCTGGAAGCCGCCGACGAGATTGAGCACCACGAGGCCAAGAAAGATGAAATGGACAGGCGTGCCGAGCCGGCTGACCGAGCGCAGAAACAGCGGATCGAGGCATTCGGCGACGAGTGCGCGCCAGAAGATGGCGAGCGTCAAAAGCGTCAGGCCCGATATCAGCGCGATCAGCGTCAGCGCGTCGTCATTAAGCGCCAGCACGGTGCCGAACAGCACATGCATCAGGTCGACGCTCGAGCCGCGCAGCGACACGATCAGCACGCCGAGCGCCAGCGAGATCAGGTAGAAGGCGGCCATCGAAGCGTCTTCGCGCTGCACGGTGAAGCGTGACACAGCACCTGCGCCGAGCGCCACGATGACGCCGGCGATCAGCCCGCCAATGGTCATCGGCACGATCTGCAGGCCATAAAGCAGGAAGCCGGCGGCAGCACCGGGCAGGATGGCGTGCGCCATGGCATCGCCGGTCAGGCTCATGCGCCGCAGCATCAGGAAGACGCCGACCGGGCAGGCGCCCAGCGCCAGCATCAGCGAGCCGGCCAGCGCGCGCTGCATGAAGCCGAATTCGACGAAAGGAGCGATCAGGAACTCATACATGGCGAAGGTCACGCTGCCCGGGGGCCGGATTCATGGTCGGGACGATCGTGGACCTCGCCGTGATCGTGATGGTGATGCCCGTCATGTCCCTCTGTGTGGGAATGCGCGTGGTCATGTCCATGAGCGTGGGAATGCGCATGGCCGTGCCCGTCGTCCGGCTCGCACCAGGGCGCATCGTCATGCCAGGCCTCGTCGAAACGGCGCGCCTTGAGCAGGTTTTCCGGGCGCAGCACCTCGCGCGTTTCGCCCCAGGCGACCGGCCGGCGGGCCAGAAGCAGCGTGTGCGGGAAATGTGCGCGCACCAGTTCGAGGTCGTGGGCGACGACCAGCACCGTGCGGCTTTCGCCATGCCAGCGCTGGATCAGCTGGATCAGGTCGCCGACAGTCTTGGCGTCGACCGCGTTGAACGGTTCGTCGAGCAGGATCAGATCGGCATCCTGCACCAGCACACGGGCAAACAGCGCGCGCTGCAGCTGGCCGCCCGACAGCGTGTCGATGGCGCGCTTTTCGAAACCTTCGAGGCCAACCGCCATCAGCGCCTTGGAGACGGCATCGCGGTCTTCCGTGGAATAGCGGCCAAGCAGGCCGCGCCTCGGCCAGAGACCGAGCGAGACGAGATCGACGACGCGGGCTGGGAAGCTGCGGTCGAGTTCGGACTGCTGCGGCAGATAGGCGACGCGTTTGCCCGGTGTGACGGTGCAGATGCCGGCCATCGGCTTCAGCACGCCAACGATGCCCTTCATCAAAGTGGATTTGCCCGAGCCATTGGCGCCGATCACCGCGGTCAGCGATCCCGAGGGGATCGAGCCGCTGAGATGGTGCACTGCCGGATGGCTGTTGTAGCCAAGCGTCAGGTCCTTGAATGTCAGGCAGGCGTCGGTCATCGGCTTCATGCTTAACGGCAGCGAACTGACCCTTGGATATGTGATGTTATTACATTAGTCAACGAGGTCGGGCGACAAAGCGGTGGATCGGTGCGGCAAAGCCGCTGGCCCACGCAAATCGACCGCTGCGGCCTTGCCGGGGGAGGTGGCAAAATCTAAGAAGGCGCCACCCCTAACGGAAGGAGACCCACCCATGAGCGTTCGTCGTATCGATGTCGGCCCCCGCATGAGCCAGATCGTCATCCACAACAACACCGTTTACCTGGCTGGCCAGGTCGGCGCCCCGGGCGAAAGCGTTGCCGCGCAGACCAAGGCCATTCTGGCCGAGATCGACGCGCTGCTCGCCAAGGCCGGCACCGACAAGACCAAGATCCTGCAGGCGATCATCTGGCTCGACGACATGTCGACCTTCGCCGAGATGAACTCGGTCTGGGACGGCTGGGTGCCGCAGGGCAACACGCCGGCGCGCGCCACCGGCGAAGCCAAGCTGGCCGGTCCGGAATACAAGGTCGAGATCATCGTCACCGCCGCTGCATAAGCGACGCGTTTCGGCCCCAAGACAAAAAAGCGCCGCGTATTCCTGGGGATGCGCGGCGTTTTTGATTCTGCACCCAGCGACCCGGACAGACTAGCGGTGTCTGGCGAACAGCGCGCGCTGAGCCTGGTTGACTGAACCATCGTCCCAATCGACTTCGCGCTTCAACAACGGCAGATGGTCTCGCCGATGCTCATTGTCGTAAAACAGGGTGCCATGAATTCCCATGGCATCGCGCTTCAGCACGGGACGGCTCCACAGCTTGGCCAGGACCGAGCCTGCGGCCTCGGCGCGTAGCCACTCGCTATCATAAAACGGCGAGGTCGTTCGCTGCTCTACTTGCTCTAGCTGCCGTTCGCGTCTGGCTGCCATCATTCACCGGAACGGTCCGAAAGCCATGATGTAATCGTAGCGTCCCCCGTTCGGACGTCTTTGTAGGTCGAGCTGATCTTACTCAGCACCGTCTCATCGTCCGTATCGATCTCGTAGAACGTACTGTCGACGGCTCGGATCGTAACCCATGCCTTGTCTGACTGCATCGGTCCCGAGCCGACGAACTCGCCCCAGATAACCTGCTGCGTCTTCTCGGCCAAGGCTGCTAGGTCGGAGCCTGAAAGGCGGGCCTTGTCCTGGGCCAACTCCTCCAGCTGCTCGCCGCCTTCACCTGTGGCCTCGAACCATTCGTGCCCATGTTTGGACGACTTGACGGTCGTGACTATCCAATTTGCCTCCAAAGACCGAGGTGCCAAAAGCCGCAGTAAGTCTCTGAGATCGAGAGCGAGGACGTGATGCTTGAGATCGTAAATCCTAAGTGTCGCCATGGCATCCCCTAACGCTGTGGATCGCACCGGCAACAGCACTGTATCAACAGATCCTAGCCGTCGGACGGCGTGAAGCGCGCCACCACGGCATGCGCATTGGCCGGATAGGTGAAGCGCACATGGGTGACCGGGCGCTCCGCGCTCCAGGTCCGCCTTTCGATGATCAGGCAGGGCGCGCCGCTGGCGAGGCCAAGGTCGGCGGCCGTCTCGCCATCGGCGGAGGCGGCGCGAATGACATGTTCGGCAGCACTCCACGGCACCTGTCCGATCAGCCACGGCCCGGGCGCCGATTTGCGAAACTCCTGATCGGCGGCTTCGGGCACGGCGGCGAGGCTGATCAGCCGGTCCTCGACGCAGAATGGACGCACCCCGGCATAATGCAGGCACTGCAAGGCCAGGACCTGGCCTGCGGTCGACGGGCTGGGGCCGAGCCTGTCGCGGTCGACACTGGTGGCGCGCCGCTTGGTCTGGGCCATCAGCTCATAGCGGTAGGGCAGGCCGAGCGCTTCGACCTCGACACGGATGTCGTGGATTTCGAGCACTGCGGCCTGCGATTGCGGCCGGCGCACGAAGCTGCCGGAACGGCGCCGCCTTTCGATCAGCCCGGCCTTGGCGAGCTGCGACAGCGCCTTGTTCACGGTCATGCGCGAGCAGCCATATTGTTCGGTCAGCTCGTGTTCGAACGGAATGCGGTAGCCGGGCTCCCATTCGCCCGAGACGATGCGGTCCCTGATGTCGTTGAGAATGCGCTGGTAGAGCGATGTCGATGCGTCGCCGCCAACCGTCTCTTCAACCATCTCCGCTATCGAATCGGACACCCCAGTCTCCCTTTCTTACGCCGCCGTCAGTTCCATCATCACGTTACGAAACCGGGCCGCAATAGCATCCCTGCGGAAATGTGCGCCATCAGTCACGACTTTGCGGCCATTTGCCCAGACACAGTCGACTTTGCCGCCTGAGGCAAAGATCCAGGCATCGAGAATGGCGTCGTCCGATTTGCCGGCAAGCGTCGGGTGGTCGGGCGCGAGCGAGATGAAATCGGCGGCAGCGCCGACGCCAAGTCCCGCCGTGCCCGCGCCGAGCGCCTGCGCGCCGCCGCCAAGTGCGGCATCGAACAAGGCGCGGCCGGTCGACTGGCCCGAGGTGGCGAGCACGTTGCGGGCGCGATGGGCGAGGCGCTGCGAATATTCGAGCATCCTGAGTTCGCCACTGAGGCCGATCTCGACATTCGAATCCGAGCCGACGCCATATGTGCCGCCATGTTCTGTAAACAGCGGTGCCGCAAAGACGCCGTCGCCGAGATTGGCCTCGGTGATCGGGCACAGGCCGGCGACCGCGCCCGACCGCGCCATGGCGATCGTCTCGGCCTCGGTCATGTGGGTGGCGTGGATCAGGCACCAGCGCCTGTCGACATCGGCGTGGCGCAGCAGCCATTCGACCGGCCGGGCGCCCGACCAGGCGACGCAGTCCTCGACCTCCTTGACCTGTTCGGCGATGTGGATGTGGATTGGCCCTGACGTCAGCGCCGTGACGGCTGCCAGTTCGTCAGGCGTTGCGGCGCGCAGGCTGTGCGGCGCAAGGCCGAGAACCGCACCGTCGATGCCCTTCAGCGCTTCGCCGCAGCTCTCAAAAAGCCTGGCGAAGCGATTCGTATCGTTGATGAATCGGCGCTGGCCGTCATTGGCGGGCGCACCGCCGAAGCCGGAATGGGCATAGAACACCGGCAGCAAGGTCAGCCCGATGCCGGTGTCGACGGAGGCCGCGGCAATGCGTTCGGCCATCTCGGCGATGTTGGCATAGGGGCTGCCGTCGCGGTCGTGATGGAGATAGTGGAACTCGCCGACGCGGGAGAAACCGGCCTCCAGCATTTCGACATAGAGCTGGGCTGCGACCGCCTCGACCTGCTCCGGTGTCATCGACAGCGCGAAGCGGTACATCACCTCCCGCCAGGACCAGAAGCTGTCCGACGACGGCCCGCGGATTTCGGCGAGGCCGGCCATGCCGCGCTGGAAGGCATGGTTGTGCAGATTGGGCATGCCGGGCAGGACAATGGCGTGGCGCTCGTCGCCGGGCTGAGCGGCCGTGCCTGTTTCCACCGTCGCGATGCGGCCGCCGGCCAATGTCATCCGCACGTTGCGTTGCCAGCCGTCGGCCAGCAGCGCCTGTTCCGCAAAGATCGTCGCCACCAGAATCTCCTCACCTTTCATGTGCACGATAGCACTTGCATCGCCTTTCTGATATGTATATACATAATCGCAGTTGGAGGAAACGAAAAAGATGATGGCTGGCAACCAATCAGCGACATCGGCAAGAATCTGGCGCAATGCGCGGCTGGCGACGCTGGCTGAAGCTGCCACCGGCCTTGGCATTGTCGAAAACGGTGCGATTGCCGCCCATGACGGCCGCATCGTCTTTGCTGGCCCGGAAGCCGACATGCCCCAGGCTCTGCGCGACGGTGCCGACCTCATCGACTGCGAGGGGCGCTGGATCACGCCGGGCCTGATCGACTGCCACACCCATCTCGTCCATGCCGGCAACCGCGCCAACGAGTTCGAGATGCGGCTGGCGGGTGCGACCTATGAAGAGGTGGCGCGGGCAGGGGGCGGCATCGTCTCGTCGGTCAAGGCGCTGCGCGCGGCGAGCCAGTCCGATCTGGTGGCCCAGACCTTGCCGCGCCTCGATGCGCTGGTTTCAGAAGGTGTCACCACCGTCGAAGTCAAGTCGGGCTACGGTCTCGACCTCGACAACGAAGCCAAGTCGCTGCGCGCCGCAAGGCTGCTGGCCGAACTGCGGCCGGTGACCGTGCGCACCACGTTCCTCGGGGCGCACGCGCTGCCGCCGGAAGCCAACGGCGACAAGGACGCCTATATCGACCTCGTTGCCGGCCCGATGCTTGACAGGATCGCGGCCGAGGGCCTTGCCGACGCCGTCGACGGCTTCTGCGAGGGCATCGCATTCTCGACCGCGCAGATCACGCGTGTCTTCGACGCCGCGCGCGCCAAGGGCCTGCCGGTCAAGCTCCATGCCGACCAGCTGTCCAATCTCGGCGGTGCGACCCTTGCCGCACATTATGGTGCGCTGTCGGCCGACCATCTCGAATACACCGATGACGCCGGTGCCACCGCAATGGCTGCGGCAGGCACGGTCGCCGTCATCCTGCCCGGCGCCTTCTATTTCATCCGCGAGACCAAAAAGCCGCCGGTCGAGCTGTTCCGCCGCCACGGCGTCAGGATGGCGGTTGCCACCGACAACAATCCCGGCACCTCGCCGCTGACCTCGCTGCTTCTGACCATGAACATGGCAGCGACCCTGTTTGCCATGACGGTCGAGGAATGCCTCGCCGGCACCACCCGCGAGGCCGCCCGCGCGCTCGGGCTGCTCACCGAGACCGGCACGCTCGAAAAAGGAAAATGGGCCGATCTCGCCATCTGGGACATCGAAAGCCCGGCCGAACTTGTCTATCGCATGGGGTTCAACCCGCTCCATGCCCGTATCTGGAGGGGAAAATGACCACGCTTGTATTGAACCCCGGCAATGCCACGCTTGCCGACTGGCGCGCCATCTATCGCGGCGCCGTTCCTGAACTCGATCCGGCCTGTCGCCCCGGGATCAAGGCCAGCGCCGAGACGGTGGCGCGGATCGTTGCCAAGGGCGAGCCGGTCTATGGCATCAACACCGGCTTCGGCAAGCTCGCCAGCGTCCGCATCCCGGCCAACGACCTCGAAACGCTCCAGCGCAACATCGTGCTCAGCCATGCCGCCGGCGTCGGCGAGGCGATGCCGGTTGCCGTGACCCGCCTGATGATGGCGCTCAAGCTCGCCAGCCTGGCGCAGGGCGCCTCCGGCGTGCGCGAACAGACCATCGACCTGTTGCAGCAGATGCTCGCCAAGGGCGTCATTCCGGTCGTGCCGGCGCAAGGGTCGGTCGGCGCCTCGGGCGACCTGGCGCCGCTGTCGCATATGACCGCAACCATGATCGGCGTCGGCGACTGCCACACCCCGCATGGCATCGTGCCGGCCAAGGTCGCTTTCGTTACCCACGAACTCAAGCCGATCACCCTGGGCGCCAAGGAAGGCCTGGCGCTGCTCAACGGCACCCAGTTCTCGACCGCTTACGGGCTCGCCGCTCTGTTTGAGGCGGAAAACCTCTATCATTCGGCGCTGGTGTCAGGCGCGCTGTCGACCGATGCCGCCAAGGGCTCGGATGCGCCGTTCGACCCGCGCATCCATGTCCTGCGCAAGCACCGCGGCCAGATCGAGACGGCTGAGACGCTGCGCAATCTGATGGCCGGCAGCGCTATTCGCGAAAGCCACCGCATCGGCGACGAGCGTGTCCAGGATCCGTACTGCCTGCGCTGCCAACCGCAGGTCATGGGTGCTGCCCTGACCTTGTTGCGCCAGGCCGCCGACACGCTCGGCACCGAGGCCAACGGCGTCACCGACAATCCGCTGATCTTCACCGAGGACGACACCGCGCTGTCAGGCGGCAATTTCCACGCCGAGCCGGTGGCATTTGCCGCCGACATGATCGCCCTTGCCGTCTGCGAGATCGGCTCGCTGTCGGAACGCCGCATCGCCATGCTGGTCGATCCGGCCCTGTCGGGCATGCCGGCGTTCCTGACGCCGAAGCCCGGCCTCAACTCCGGCTTCATGATCCCACAGGTCACCGCCGCTGCCCTGGTCTCCGAGAACAAGCAGAAGGCCTATCCGGCCAGCGTCGATTCGATCCCGACTTCGGCCAACCAGGAAGACCACGTCTCGATGGCCGCCCATGGCGCCCGCCGGCTGCTCGGCATGATCGAAAACGCCAATGGCGTGCTCGGCATCGAGCTGCTTGCCGCGGCCCAGGGCTGCGACTTCCATGCGCCGCTGGCCTCGAGTTCGGCGCTCGAGGCCGTGCGCAAGCTCGTTCGTGCCCAGATTCCGCATCTTGACGACGACCGCCATTTCCATCCCGACATGGAAAAGGCCATCGCCCTTGTCCGCAGCGGCGCCATCGTCCAGGCGATCGCCGGCGTCGGCCTGCCCGAGATCTCGGGTGGCGAAAGATGAGCGGCGCGCCCTGGTTGACGGTCCAGCGTGGCGACGCCCCGCTGCTCGTCAGCATCCCCCACACCGGCATAGACCTTGCCGGGTTGGACGATCTCTTCGTCTCGCGCTGGCTGGCGCGGCGCGACACCGACTGGTGGATCGAGCAGCTTTATGATTTTGCCGCCGGCCTCGGTGCAACGGTGGTGCGCACCACGGTGTCGCGCTCGATCATCGACGTCAACCGCGACCCCTCAGGCGCCTCGCTCTATCCCGGCCAGGCGACGACCGAACTCTGCCCGACCACGACCTTCGACGGCGAGGCGCTCTATATCGAAGGGCAGGTGCCCGACGAGGCCGAAGTCTCAAGGCGTCGCGCGACCTATTACGATCCGTATCATGCCGCACTCGAGGCTGAGATCGTTCGCCTCAGGGCGCTGCATCCCGTGATCGTGCTCTATGACTGCCACTCGATCCGCTCGGTCATCCCCAGGCTGTTTGAAGGCAAGCTGCCTTTGTTCAACCTCGGCACCAATTCCGGCAACAGTGCCGATCCGGTTCTGCAGGAACAGGTCGCGGCACTGATGGCGGCGAGCGGCAGGCCCTGGGTGGTCAATGGCCGCTTCAAGGGCGGATGGATCACCCGCCGGCACGGCCAGCCGGAGCAGGGCGTCCATGCCTTGCAGATGGAACTGTCCTGCCGCGGCTACATGCTCGAGCCGACAGGCAAGGTCGAGCCTGCCAACTGGCCGACCCGCTACGACCCCGAATTCGCCGCGCCGATGCGTGCGACGCTGACAAAAATCCTTGAAACCGCGCTCGCCTGGGCGAGCAGCCGCCACTCCTAGGGAGGTTTTCGCAATGACCCAACATTCCCGCATCGACAATGCCCGCGTCATCCGCGCCGCCACCGGTACCGAGCTCACCGCCAAGAGCTGGCTCACCGAAGCGCCGCTGCGCATGCTGATGAACAATCTCGACCCGATCGTCGCGGAAAAGCCGGGCGAGCTGGTCGTTTATGGCGGCATCGGCCGTGCTGCCCGCGACTGGGACAGCTATGACCGCATCGTGGCTGCCCTGCGCAAGCTCGAAGCCGACGAGACGCTGCTGATCCAGTCGGGCAAGCCGGTCGGCGTGTTCCGCACCCACAAGGATGCGCCGCGCGTGCTGCTCGCCAACTCCAATCTGGTGCCGCACTGGGCCAATTGGGACCATTTCAACGCCCTCGATAAGAAGGGCCTGATGATGTACGGCCAGATGACTGCGGGATCGTGGATCTATATCGGCAGCCAGGGCATCGTTCAGGGCACCTACGAGACCTTCGTCGAGATGGGCCGCCAGCATTTCGGCGGCGACCTCGCCGGCCGCTGGATTCTGACCGCCGGCCTCGGCGGCATGGGCGGCGCCCAGCCGCTGGCCGCGACCATGGCCGGTGCTGCCTGCCTCGCCATCGAGTGCCAGGCGAGCCGCATCGAGATGCGCCTCAAGACAGGTTACGTCGACGTCCAGGCCAAGGATCTCGACGACGCGCTCGCCATCATCGACAGGGCCTGCAAGGACAAGAAGGCGATTTCGGTCGCACTTCTCGGCAATGCCGCCGAAATCCTGCCGGAGTTGGTCAAGCGCGGCGTCAAGCCGGACGCGGTCACCGACCAGACCTCGGCGCATGACCCTGTCAACGGCTACCTGCCGATCGGCTGGACCGTTGCCGAATGGGAAGACAAGCGTGAGCGCGACCCCAAGGCGGTCGAAAAGGCGGCGCGTGCCTCGATGGCCGTGCATGTCAAGGCGATGCTCGACTTCCACAAGATGGGCATCCCGACCGTCGACTACGGCAACAACATCCGCCAGGTCGCCAAGGAAGAGGGCGTCGAAAACGCCTTCGATTTCCCCGGCTTCGTGCCGGCCTACATCAGGCCGCTGTTTTGCCGCGGCATCGGTCCGTTCCGCTGGGCAGCCCTCTCCGGAGATCCGGAGGACATCTACAAGACCGACGCCAAGGTGAAGGAACTGCTGCCCGACAACAAGCACCTGCACAATTGGCTCGACATGGCAGCCAAGCGCATCCATTTCCAGGGCTTGGCGGCGCGCATCTGCTGGGTCGGCCTCGGCGACCGCCACCGCCTCGGCCTCGCCTTCAACGAGATGGTCGCCAAGGGTGAGCTCAAGGCGCCCGTCGTCATCGGCCGCGATCATCTCGACTCCGGCTCGGTCGCGTCACCGAACCGCGAAACCGAGGCGATGAAGGACGGCTCGGACGCCGTCTCCGACTGGCCGCTGCTGAACGCGCTGCTCAACACCGCCTCGGGCGCCACCTGGGTGTCGCTGCACCATGGCGGCGGCGTCGGCATGGGCTTCTCCCAGCATTCGGGCGTGGTCATCTGCGCCGACGGCACCGAGGACGCCGCCCGCCGGCTGGAGCGCGTGTTGTGGAACGACCCGGCGACGGGTGTCATGCGCCATGCCGATGCCGGCTACGACATCGCGCTCGACTGCGCCAGGGACAAGGGCCTCAACCTGCCCGGCATCCTTTGAAACTGATCGACCTTGCGAGGCGGCACCCAGTGCCGCCTCGCTTCTTTTTGGGCTTACTGGGAGGAGGACCCTCATGACCGATATCACCAGCCATGAAGGCGGATCGCGGGCCGGCGCCGGCCTGAAGCTTGTGCTTTTCAGCCTCATTGGCATCATCTTCTTTTTCGTACCGGTCACGATCGGCACAAAATCCACCATCCTCCTTGATCATGCCGCGACCGCGCTGGCAGTCCAGTTGCGCCCCGTGGCGGTTGCCTTCGTCTGCCTTCTGATAGCCTATGGCGCCATCGGCCCGTTCGTCCGCGGTTCCTGGAACAGGAACGTCACCGAAGCGATCTTTTCGGCCTTGCGTGTCCTCGGGCTCGGGCTCTCGGTCATGTATCTCACCGGGGTCGGGCCGGAAACTTTCTTTGCCCCCGACATGTTGCCCTTCCTGTTCGACAAGCTGGTGCTCTCGGTCGGGTTGATCGTGCCGATCGGCGCTTTGGCGCTCGCTTTCCTCGTCGGTTACGGCCTGCTGGAGTTCACCGGAGTGCTTGTGCAACCGGTCATGCGGCCGGTCTGGCGGACGCCGGGCTGGTCGGCCATCGATGCCGTTGCGTCCTTTGTCGGCAGCTATTCGCTGGCGCTGCTGATCACCGACCGTGTCTTCAAGGAAGGAAAATACACCGTCCGCGAGGCGGTGATCATTGCAACCGGCTTCTCGACCGTTTCAGCAACCTTTATGATCATCGTCGCCAAGACCCTCGGCCTGATGGGCAGCTGGAACCTCTACTTCTGGACCACCTTCGTCGTGACGTTCGTCGTTTCGGCAATCACCGCCCGAATCTGGCCGATCACCGGCAAGGATCATCCCGCCGACCGCGACCAGCCGCTGCCGGCCGGAAAGTCCCGCATCCAGACGGCGATCGATGTCGGTCTCGACCAGGCCCAGGCGGCTCCGCCGCTGCACGCGCTGCTGCGCGACACCTTCGTTGACGGCCTGCGCATGGCATCGATAATCCTTCCCAGCATCATGGCGGTCGGGCTTCTCGGCCTGCTGGCGGCCAAATACACGCCGATCTTCGACATACTGGGTCTGGCGCTGTATCCATTCACCTGGCTGGCGCAGTTTAACGATCCGATGCTTGCCGCAAAGTCGCTGGCTTCCGGTCTGGCGGAAATGTTCCTGCCGGCGATCCTGCTGAAAGAAGCCGATCTCGGGCTGAGGTTCGTTGCCGCGGTCGTGTCGGTCAGCCAGGTGCTGTTTTTGTCGGCATCGATCCCGTGCGTGCTGGCGACGTCCATCCCCCTGTCTTTCCGGGACCTGATCATCATCTGGTATATCCGCACCGCTCTCAGCATTCTGGTCACCGCTCCGATCGCCTGGCTGGCGATCAGCATGGGCTGGCTGGCGTAATGGCAGCGCGCATCATCCGTCACGCCGACTGCCGCCCCATGCCGTGGAAGAACGGCGGCGGCGTGACGACCGAAATCCTGGCCTGGCCGCCTGCGGCCGGGCTCGACGCCTTCGACTGGCGCATCTCGATGGCGCAGGTCGCCGGCGGCGGGCCGTTTTCGGTCTTTGCCGGCATCGACCGGACGCTGACCGTTCTGTCGGGCACGATGCAGCTTGCCGCGGGCGATGCCGCACCGGTGGCGTTGTCTCCGCAGTCGCAGCCTTACGCTTTCCCAGGCGATGTCGGCACCGAGGCCGTGCTCACCGATGGGCCGGTGCTCGACTTCAACGTCATGACCCGGCGCGACCGTGTCAGCCATGCTGTCGAGCGGCTGGAATTTTCGGACCCGGGCGAAATCGCCCTGGGGCAGGGCATCAGCCTGGTCTTCGTCGCATCAGGTGCGGCGCGCATCGGCAGCGAAGCGGTCGCGGCCTTCGATACGCTCTATTCAGATGACGGGCCGGCCAGCTTGACGGTCGCGCCGAACGGGCCGGCATCGCTGCTCAAGGTCTCCATTCGCCTGATATAACAGGGCAATCTCCAAAATCGTCGTGACATCGGCGCGGAACTGGCAAACACTCCCCTGGGGGACGGGTGGGTCAGGCCGGCGATCCAGATCGCGCGGCGCAGTGGAGTATGTGCCATGGACACCTACAAGGTCGGCTATTTCGTCGGCAGCCTTGCCACAGCGTCGATCAACCGCAAGCTCGCCAAGGCGCTGGTCCGGCTCGCGCCCAAGCACCTCGAAATGGAAGAGATCCCGTTTCGCGACCTGCCGCTCTACAGCTATGACTACGACGCCGACTTTCCGCCGCCGGCGCGCGCCTTCAAGAAGGCACTGGCCGGCGTCGATGCCGTGCTGTTTGTCACGCCCGAATACAACCGCTCGATCCCCGGCGGCCTCAAGAACGCCATCGACTGGGCGAGCCGGCCTTACGGCACCAATTCCTTCACCCGCAAACCGTCTGCTGTCATCGGCACCTCGCCCGGCGCGATCGGCACCGCTGTCGCCCAGCAAAGCCTGCGCAGCGTGCTGAGTTTCTGCAACTCGCCGCAGATGAACGCGCCCGAAGCCTACATCCAGTTCAAGCCAGGACTGATCACCGACGAGGGCGAGGTGACAAATGAAGGCACCGCCGAATTCCTCAAGAACTACATGGCCGAATTCCATGCCTTCGTGGTCAGGGTCTACACCGTGTTGCCCCGCGGCGGCTGAGTGGCGGCTGAGCGGTTCGAAGCCCGTTTGGCCACGGTGGTGGCCTGAAATTCGGCTGAAGAAATGCCGGTGTTGCGAAGGTTGACGCGCAGCGCCTGAAATATGGCAAAGATTCATCATGCGAACACGAAAAAGCCCCAATCCTTGCGTTCCGCTCGCGGCCCTGCACTGCTATGAGGCGCGGAGGGAGATTGGCGGCGCCGACGCCATATTTTCACTCCATCCAGGTGCAAGAGCGCTCAATCGACCTGTTGGTTGCATGCAACCAATTCTTGTTTGAAACGGTTTATGTGGCAGGTCCGCGACGCCGGCAGGCGCTGCGGACTTTCTGTCAAACGGAAATGCTGTAGATGAATATTCAGACCGACCCGCGCCGGATCAAAGACGTAGTGCCGAGTTTTCCGGCCGTGGCCGAACAGCCGATCAGGGCGACGGTGCTGCATGAGGACCGGCTGCGCGCGACGGGCGAAAGCATGGCCCGCAAGGAGCTGCGCTCCTATTTCGGTCTCGAAGCCTTCGACTTCCACGCCCGCATCCGCGAGAGCGCCAAGAAGATCCTCCAGGTCTATCGCGACACCAATGCCGCGCAGGGCAGGGGCGAGCCGATCACGCCGGCGGCGCAATGGCTGCTCGACAACAACTATCTCGTCGAAGAGACCATCTACCAGGTCAAGCGCGACCTGCCCAAGCGCTTCTACCGCGAACTGCCGACGATCGATCTCGGCAACGGCCAGTCGGTGCCGCGCGCGCTGGCCATCGCCTGGGTCTATGTCGCCCATTCCGACAGCACCGTTTCGGCGCATATGTTCAAGGCGATCGTCGAGGGTTACCAGGCCGTCGAGCCGCTGCATATCGGCGAGCTCTGGGCGCTGCCGTCGCTGCTGCGTTTCGTTCTGGTCGAGAATCTGCGCCGCATCGCCGTCCGCGTGAACCGCGCCCGCGAAATGCGCGCAATCGCCAACGACGTCGCCGACCGCCTGCAGAGCGTGCAGGAGCAGGACGACGGCCTGGCCCTGCTCAGGGCCTATGCTGCCCACGCCCGCGACACGACCTTTGCGACGCAGCTGCTCTATCGCTTGCGCGACGGTTCGCAGAACGCCGGCAAGGCGTTGATCTGGCTTGAGAACGAGCTCGAGAAGTCGGGCAGCGACGCCGAAGAGATCATCATCGGCGAGCACCACACGTTGTCTTCCGGCAACGTCACGACCGGCAACATCATTCGTGGCCTGCGCCTGATCAATGACCAGGACTGGACGGTCTGGTTCGAGGATGTCAGCCGCGTCGACACGCTGCTGCGCGAGCGCACCAATTTTGCCGAACTCGACTTCGCCTCGCGCGACCAGTATCGCACCGCAATCGAGGAACTGGCGCGCCATTCCAAGCTGTCGGAATTCCAGGTCGCCGAACAGGCGACCGACTTTGCAAGTAAGGAAGTCGCCGAACAGGCGACCGATTTTGCGCTCAAGGAAGCGCCTGCTTCATCAGAGGATCCTTCGGGTCTG
The DNA here is from genome assembly GCF_025628925.2 of Aminobacter sp. NyZ550. NCBI lineage: Bacteria > Pseudomonadati > Pseudomonadota > Alphaproteobacteria > Hyphomicrobiales > Phyllobacteriaceae > Aminobacter > Aminobacter sp. NyZ550. Next base: position 4,135,984 of record NZ_CP114190.1, on the reverse strand, counting down.
CAGAAGGAACGCTCCGACGTCGGTTTCTTCCTCGTCGGTCCGCGCCGGCAGGAGCTGGAACAGTCGATCGGTTACCGCCCGACCATCGGACGCATCGTCAACCGCGCCTTCCGCAAGACCAACTGGCTCGGCATTGCCCTCCCGGTCTTTGCCCTGACCGTTCTGCTGCTTCTGCTGGCTGGTAACGCGCTGGCTGCGCTGGGCCTGCCGACGGCGGCGGTGGTGGTGATGCTGGTGCTGTTTTCGGTTCCGGCCAGCGAGGGTGCGCTCGCCTTCTTCAACACCATCGTGCTGAAGTTTCTCGAGCCGACCCGCCTGATCGGCTACGAGTTCAAGGACGGGGTGCCGGCGGAAGCCCGGACATTGGTGGTGGTGCCGTCGCTGATCGGCTCGCGCGACGATGTCGAGGAGAACATCCGCAACATCGAGATCCATCACCTCGCCAACATGTCGGGCGAGATCCATTTCGCCGTGCTCTCCGATTGGCCCGACAGCCAGGCCGAAATCTCCGTCGGCGACCGCGAGATCTATGACTATGCCCGTCGCGAGATCGCCAGGCTCAACCAGCGTTATCCCAGCGAGGGTGCTGCGCGTTTCTACCTGCTGCACCGCCGCCGGCTGTTCAACCCGTCGCAGGGCTGCTGGATGGGCTGGGAGCGCAAGCGTGGCAAGCTGCACGAGCTGAACCTTTTGCTGCGCGGCGACGGCGACACCACCTTCCTGCCGACCGATACGCCGCTGCCTGACAATGTCGTTCACGTCGTCACCCTCGACGCCGACACGCGCATGACGCGCGGCGTGGTCACCAAGCTGGTCGGCAAGATGTGCCACCCGCTCAACCGGCCGGAGTTCGACGCAGAGAAGCGCCTGGTGACCTCAGGCTACGCCATCCTGCAGCCGCGCGTGACGCCGTCGCTGACGACGGGCGACGAAGCCTCGTTCTTCCAGCGCGTGTTTTCAGCCCATCGCGGCCTCGACCCTTACGTCTTTGCCGTGTCCGATCTCTACCAGGACGTCTTCGGCGAAGGCACCTTCACCGGCAAGGGCCTCTACCATGTCGACGCGATGGAAGCCGCGCTCAAGGGGCGCATCGCCGAAAACACCATCCTGTCCCACGATTTGCTCGAAGGCGCGCTCGCCCGCTCGGCACTGGTCACCGACGTCGAGGTGGTCGAGGACTATCCGACCCGCTACTCGGTCGACGCTTCGCGCCAGCATCGCTGGGCGCGTGGCGACTGGCAACTGCTCGGCTACATCTTCGACCCGAAGTCGGGCGTGCCGGCGCTGTCGCGCTGGAAGATGGTCGACAATCTCAGGCGCTCGCTGACGCCGATCTTCTGGGTCATGGCGGCGATTGCCGGTTGGACGCTGCTGCCCTTCACCCAGGCCGCGCAATGGCAGGCGCTGCTGATCCTCAGCCTGTTCATGGCGCCGACCTTCGACATCATCGATGCCATCCTGCCCAAGAACCGCGAAGCGACCCCGCGCGGCCATTTCAGCGCGCTCGGCCGCGACCTTGCCTTCGGCACCGCGATGGTGGCGCTCAAGGTCGTGTTGATGGCGCATCTGGCCTGGATGATGGGCGATGCGATCATCCGCACGCTCTATCGCCTGTTCGTCAGCCGCGAGAACCTTCTGGAATGGCGCACCGCCTCGCAGGCGCACAAGTCCGGCGGCAACGACCTCGCTGCCTATTACCGCATGATGTATGGCGCGGTGATCATCGCCGCCGTCGGCCTGGTCCTGCCTGTGATGACGGATTCGACCGGCGCCTTCGTTGCCTTCGCCTTCGCCATCTTCTGGGCCGGTTCGCCGGCTTTTGCCTGGCTGATCAGCCGCTCGGCCGAAACCGAAGACCGGCTGCATGTCGCGCCCTGGGACGTCCACACCCTGCGCACCGTGGCACGCCGCACCTGGCACTATTTCGAGACCTTCGTCACGGCGGAGCAGAACTTCCTGCCGCCTGACAATTTCCAGGAAAACCCGACCGGCGTGATTGCCACGCGCACCTCGCCGACCAATATCGGCGTGTATTTGCTGTCGGTCGTCTCGGCCCGCGACTTCGGCTGGATCAGCCTGGCGGACGCGGTGTCGCGCATCGACGCCACCGTCTCGACCATCGAAAAGATGGAGCGCTACCGCGGCCATCTCTACAACTGGTACGACACGACGAACCTCAGGCCGCTCTATCCGCTCTATGTCTCGAGTGTCGACAGCGGCAATCTCGCCGGCCATCTCGTGGCGGTTGCCGCCGCCTGTTCGGAATGGGCCGAGGCGCCCTCGGTCCATCTGCAGGGCGATTTCGAGGGCATTCTCGACATCGTTTCGATCATCGAGGAGAGCGTCGCCGACCTGCCTGACGACCGCCGCCAGCTGAGGCCGCTGCGCCAGCGCCTGATCGACCGCATCGACGGCATGCGCCGGGCCGTGGAAACCATCAAGTCGCAGCCGGAAATGGCCTCGATCCGCACCATCAACCTGGCCGTCTTGTCAGGCGAAATCCGCAAGCTGGCGGGCGCGATCCACACCGAAGCGGCCTCGACCAAGAGCGAAGTGCTGGCCGACTGGGCGAGGACGCTGGAAGTCACCTGCGAGGCGCATGTGCATGACGCGCACAGCGATGACCAGGCGGTCGCGGCCCTGCGCAGCAAGCTGATGGAACTGCGCGAACGCACCCGCAAATTCGCCTTCGAGATGAATTTCTCGTTCCTGATGCGCAACGAGCGCAAGCTTCTGTCCATCGGCTACCGCGTCGAGGAGCACCAGCTCGACGAAAGCTGCTACGACCTGCTTGCCTCCGAAGCACGGCTGACCAGCCTGTTCGGCATCGCCAAGGGCGACATCTCGACCGAGCATTGGTTCCGCCTCGGCCGTCCGATCGTCGAGATCGGCTTCCAGGGCGCGCTGATGTCGTGGTCGGGCTCGATGTTCGAGTATCTGATGCCGCCGCTGGTGATGAAGGAGCCGCAGGGCGGCATCCTCAACCAGACCAACAAGCTGATCGTCCACCGGCAGATCCAGTATGGCCGCTCGAAAGGCATTCCGTGGGGCATCTCGGAGGCTGCCTATAACGGCCGCGACCGCGAACTGACCTACCAGTACACCAATTTCGGCGTGCCGGGGCTTGGCCTCAAGCGCGGCCTTGGCCAGAACACCGTCATCGCGCCTTATGCGACGGTGCTTGCGGCACAGTTTCTGCCAAGCGAGGCGACGGCCAATCTCAGGCGCCTGCGCAAGCTCGGCGCGCTTGGCCGCTACGGCTATTACGACGCCGTCGACTACACGCCGCAGCGTGTGCCCGAAGGCACCGACCACGCCGTCGTCTACAACTACATGGCCCATCACCAGGGCATGTCGATCGTGGCGATTGCCAATGCGATTTTCGAAGGCCGCATGCGCGACCGCTTCCACAGCGATCCGGTGATCGAGGCGGCTGAACTTTTGCTGCAGGAAAAGGCGCCGCGCGACATTCCCGTCGCCACCGTCCGCACCGAGGTGGCCGAACACACCAAGGACGAGACCGCCGATCACAGCGCCGATACGCGCCTGGTGCTCAATCCGATGCGCGCCCTGCGGTCGACCAACCTGATGTCGAATGGCCGCTACTCGGTCATGGTGACGGCGACAGGCTCGGGCTACAGCCGCTGGAACGACATGGCGATCACGCGCTGGCAGCCGGATCCGACCGAGGACCGGCTCGGCACCTATCTGTTCCTGCGCGACACCGAGACAGGCGACTGGTGGTCGGCGACGTCGGAGCCGAAGCGCGCCACCGGCGAGCAGACCCAGACCCTGTTCTGCGACGACAAGGCGAGCTTCATCAAGACGGTCGGCACGCTGCGCAGCGAGGTCGAATGCATCGTCGTCTCCGAAGGCAATGGCGAGGCGCGCAAGGTCACCATCTGGAACGACTCGGCCGTCGACCGCCACATCGAGGTGACCTCGTTTGCAGAGCTGGTTCTGGCGCCGGAGGCCAATGACAACGCCCATCCGGCGTTCTCGAAAATGTTCGTCGAGACCGAAATCACCCACAATGGCAGCGCCATATTGGCGACGCGGCGCACCCGCGCCGCCAACGAGCCGTCTGTCGTTGCGGCGCATTTCGTCACCGATCAGTCGGGCTTCGTGCGCGACACCGAGGCCGAGACCGACCGCCGCGCCTTCATCGGCCGTGGCCGCACGATATCAGATCCGGCGGCGTTCGATCCGGGCGCCAAGCTGTCGGGCAGCGCCGGCTTCACGCTCGATCCGGTGGCGGCCCTGCGCCGCCGCGTCCGCGTGCCGGCCAACAAGAAGGTGACGCTGACCTATTGGACCATCGTCGGCTCGACCCGCGAAGAGGTCGAAGAGACTGTCGCCAAGCTCGACCACCCCGAAGGCTTCCAGCGCCAGGCCATGCTGTCCTGGACCCGCTCGCAGGTGCAGACGCGCCATCTCGGCCTCAACCTGGCTGACGCCGCAAACGTCCAGAAGCTGGCCCGCTTCCTGATCTATCCCGATCCGTTCCTGCGCCTGTCGGCGGATGCCATCGCCTCCGGCCTCGGCCGGCAGTCGGCGCTGTGGCCGATGGCGATCTCGGGCGACTTCCCGATCCTGGCGATCCGGATCGGCGACGTCGCCGATATCGAGATCGTCGCCCAGGCGCTGCGCTTCCAGGAATATATGCGCGCCCGCGGCCTCCTCGCCGATCTCGTCATCGTCAACGAGCAGGCCTCGTCCTATGTCCAGGACCTGCAGCAGGCGATCGAGCATCTGTGCGAGAACAGCCGCCTGCGCGGCAAGGAACTCGGGCCGCGCCAGCATATCTTCGCCGTCCGCCGCGACCTGATGGACGAGGCGTCCTATCGCACGCTGCTGGCCGTCGCACGCGTTTGCCTGCACACCCGCAACGGCACGATCTTCGACCAGATCGAGCGTGCCGAGGCGGCAGCCCTTGCGGCCCGCGACGCATTGACCGCTGCACAGGCGACCGACCGGCCGGAAACTTCGGCGCTGCAGACCTCGCCGTTGCGCAGCGCCCGCAGGAGCGGCGGTGACGGCCTGTCCTATTGGAACGGTTTCGGCGGCTTCGACGCCAATGGCCGCGACTATGTCGTGCGCCTCAATGGCGCCCGGTCGACGCCGCAGCCCTGGATCAACGTCATCGCCAATGGCGGTTTCGGCTTCCACGCTTCGGCGGAAGGCGCTGCCTTCACCTGGAGCCGCAACAGCCGCGACTACCAGCTGACGCCATGGTCGAACGATCCGGTCACCAACCGGCCGGGCGAGGCGATCTATGTCTTCGACCGCGCCAACGGCAGGACCTGTTCGCCGATTGCAGCGGTGGCGCGTGACGCGGGCGCCAGCTACGAAGCCCGTCACGGCCAGGGTTTCTCGACCTTCCGCTCCAAGCGCGGCACTTTGGCCACTGAACTCACGCATCTCGTCGATCCGAACGATCCGGTGCGCATTTCCAGGCTGAAGATCGAGAACTCCGGCGCGGTGCCGGCCAAGCTCAAGGTCTACGCCTATGCCGAGTGGGTGCTGGGCAACAGTCGGGCCAGGACAGCGCCCAACATCGTGCCGTCGCTCGACGAGGCGACGGGCGCGCTGTTCGCCCGCAACAGCTACGGCCTCGATTTCGGCGAGCGTGTCGCCTTCATGGCGATGGACGGCAAGACCAACTCGGTCACCTCGGATCGCCACGAGTTCATCGGCTTGGGCGGCACCGTCGAGGCGCCGCGCGCCGTGACCCTCGGCGCCGATCTGACCGGCCGCGTCGAGGCGGGTGTCGATCCCTGTGCTGCGATCTCGAGGGATGTCGAGGTGCCTGCCGGCGGCTCGATCTCCCTGCTCTGGCTGCTCGGCGATGCCGGTTCGGACGAGGAGGCGAGCGCGCTGGTCGCCCACCACCTCAAGGTCGATTTCGAACAGAGGCTGGCCGACAATGAGCGCAACTGGCGTTCGTTCCTCGGCACCATCGAGGTCGAGACGCCCGACAAGGCGCTCGACGCCATGGTCAACAACTGGCTGCCTTACCAGAGCCTGGCCTGCCGCATCCGTGCACGCTCGGCCTTCTACCAGGCCAGCGGCGCCTTCGGCTTCCGCGACCAGCTGCAGGACACGCTGGCGCTGCTGATGCACGACGCAAGCCTTGCCCGTGCGCAGATCCTGAACGCTGCCGGCCGGCAGTTTGCCGAAGGCGACGTGCAGCATTGGTGGCTGCCGCGCACCGGCGCCGGCGTGCGCACCATGATCTCCGACGACGTCGTCTGGCTGGCGAGTGCCACCGCGCGTTATGTCACGGTGACCGGCGATGCGGCGATCCTCAACGAGCAACTGCCCTTCATCGAGGGCCCGCAGCTCAATCCGGGCGAGCACGACGCCTTCTTCACGCCGGAGCCGTCCAAGAAGAAGGCCTCGCTCTACGAGCACTGTGCCCGCGCGCTCGACCTCGCCATCAAGCGGACGGCCAAGAACGGCCTGCCGCTGATCCTCGGCGGCGACTGGAACGACGGCATGAACCGCGTCGGCGAGGAGGGCAAGGGCGACAGCGTCTGGCTCGGCTGGTTCCTATTGCGGACGCTGGGCGAGTTCGCCCCGCTGGCCAAGGCCGAGGGCGATACAAAACGCGCCAACGCCTGGGACAAGCATGCCACGGCATTGAAGCGCGCGCTGGAGAATGCGGCCTGGGACGGTGAATGGTACCGTCGCGGCAGCTTCGACGACGGCACGCCGCTCGGCTCGCGCAACTCCGATGAATGCAAGATCGACTCGATCGCGCAGTCGTGGAGCGTCATTTCGGGCGAGGGCGATCCGGCACGTTCGCGCACGGCGATGGCACAGGCGACCAAAATGCTGGTCGATGACGAGCTGAAGCTGATCAAGCTGTTCACCCCGCCATTTTCCGAAACCGACAAGGAGCCGGGCTACATCAAGTCCTATCCGCCTGGCGTGCGGGAAAATGGCGGTCAGTACACCCATGCCGCGACCTGGTTTGTCATTGCCTTGGCGGAAATGGGGCAGGTCGACGAGGCCTATCGCTGCTTCTCGATGCTCAACCCGGTCAACCATGCGCTCGACGAGGCGGCGGCCGAGACCTACAGGGTCGAACCCTATGTGGTGGCAGCCGACGTCTATGCCGACGCCTCCAAGGCGGGCCGCGGCGGTTGGACCTGGTACACAGGTTCGGCAGGCTGGCTCTATCGCGCGGCGGTCGAAAGCATCCTCGGCATCAGCCAGCGTGGCAACAGGCTCGTCGTGGCACCAGCCATTCCCAGGCATTGGGAAGGTTATTCGGCGACGCTCCGTTTGGGTGGTGCCGTCTACAGGTTGCGTGTGGTGAGGGACAAAGCCGCTAAAGCTGCGAAAGCAGAGGTCGATGGCGTGAAGGGCAAGGACGCGTCCTTTGCCATGCGCGACAGCGGCGAAGTCGACGTTGTGATCCGCATCCCGGCCTAGCCGGGATGCCCCTGCGTCAACTTGGTTGCCGGCTTTGTCATCATTTTGCCGCAACGATGCCTTTTTTCGTTAAATCTCAATTCCTTATCGGATCACAGCAGATTACCGGCCGTAGCCATGTGTTGTTCGATTTTTTTGAACGGAGCGGCTATCTGCGCATTGTCTTGCGGACCCATGACCGCTATTTGTCGGCTATGGTGCAGTGCACAATAAAGGGACGAACGGGACTCAAGGGGTACCAAAGTGTCGTTGCTTGAAGTCTATTGGAGAGCTCTCCGCTATCTTGCCGCCGACGGCAAGAAGGTCGGGCTGATTTGCGCAGCCAACGTCGTGTTGGCAATCGTGACCATTGCTGAACCGATCCTGTTCGGGCGTATCATCGATGCCATCGCTGGAAAGACGGAAGTCGTTCCGACAATGGCGCTGTGGGCGAGCTTCGGCGCGTTCAACATCGTCGCCTTCGTTCTGGTCGCACGCGGCGCCGACCGCCTGGCGCATGCGCGCCGCGGCGAGGTGCTGTGCCAGTCGTTCGAACGCGTCATCACCATGCCACTGGCCTGGCACCAGCAGCGCGGCACCTCGCATTCGCTGCACACCTTGCTGCGCGCGGTCGAAGCGCTGTTCAGCCTGTGGCTCGAATTCATGCGCACCCATCTGTCGACGGCGGTGGCGCTGGCGCTGCTGATCCCGACTGCTTTTTCGCTCGACGTCCGCATGTCACTGGTGCTGATCGTGCTTGGCGCGCTGTATCTCGCCATCGGCCGGCTCGTCATGCGCAAGACCAAGGAAGGCCAGGCCTCCGTCGAGCGCCACTATCACAAGGTGTTTTCCCACGTCTCGGACTCGGTCAGCAACGTCGCCGTGCTGCAGAGCTACAACCGCGTCGGCCAGGAAACGGAATCGCTGCGTGCCTATGTGAAGGCATTGATCACCACGCAGAACCCGGTGCTCGACTGGTGGGCGCTGGCATCCGCCATGCACCGCCTGGCCTCGACGATCTCGATGATGGTGGTGCTTCTGATCGGCGCCTATCTGGTCAGCAAGGGCCAGCTGCGCATCGGCGACATCGTTGCCTTCACCGGCTTCGCCGCCCTGCTGATCAGCCGCCTCGACCAGGTTTCGAACTTCGCCAACCAGATCTTCGACGCCCGTTCGAAGCTGGAGGAGTTTTATCGCCTCGAGGACGCCGCCGGCGAGAACCGCGAGCCGGAAGGCCTGCGTGAGCTCGACAACGTCACCGGCCACGTCCGTTTCGAAAACGTCAGCTTCGAGTTCCCCAATTCGGGGCAGGGCGTCACCGACGTCTCCTTCGAAGTGCGCGCCGGCCAGACCATCGCCATCGTCGGCCCGACCGGTGCCGGCAAGACGACGCTGATCAACCTGCTGCAGCGCGTGCACACGCCCCAGCATGGCCGCATCCTGATCGACGGCATCGACACCCGCACCGTGACCAAGAAGTCGCTGCGCCACTCGATCGCCACCGTCTTCCAGGACGCCGGCCTGCTCAACCGCTCGATCGAAGACAACATCCGCGTCGGCCGCGCCGGTGCGAGCTACGAGGAAGTGCACGCTGCAGCGACCGCGGCTGCGGCGCAGGACTTCATCCTGTCCAAGAGCGAAGGCTACGACACCAATGTCGGCGAGCGTGGCGGCCAGCTGTCCGGCGGCGAGCGCCAGCGCATCGCCATTGCCCGCGCCATCCTCAAAAGCGCGCCGATCCTGGTGCTCGACGAGGCGACGAGCGCCCTCGACGTCGAGACCGAGAACCGGGTCAAGGACGCCATCGACATGCTGCGCGACGGCCGCACCACCTTCATCATCGCGCATCGCCTCAGCACTGTCCGCGACGCCGACCTTGTGGTGTTCATGGATCACGGCCATGTCGTCGAGATGGGCGGCTTCAACGAGCTGTCGACCCGCAATGGCCGCTTCGCCGCCCTGCTGCGCGCCGGCGGCCTGCTCAATGACGAGGAAGTCCGCCGCGTCACCCATGTCGAGGCTGCGGCCTAGTCCTTACTTGAAACCGGATCCGGACGGGGTGCCTTGGCGCCCCGTTTGCGTTTGCCCGCGACGCCGGAACAGATTGCGAAGACGCACGCCCAAGGCTATTTAGCGTCCATGACACAGACGACCTCGCAGGCTTGGCGTTTCAGCGACCTGGCCAATCCGACCCGCTTCATCTCGCTGGTCGACAAGATCGTGCCCTGGCTCGGCGGCGCCTCAGTATTGGTGCTGGCGATCGGGCTCTATCTGGCCTTCGCCGCACCGGCGGATTTCCAGCAGGGCATCACCGTTCGCATCATGTATATCCACGTGCCTTTCGCCTGGCTCGCCATGATGTGTTATTCGGTCATGGCCATCTCGGCGCTGGGAACGCTGGTCTGGCGTCATCCGCTCGCCGATGTCGCGCTCAAGTCGGCCGCACCGGTCGGAGCCGTGTTCACCGCGCTCGCATTGCTCACCGGCTCGATCTGGGGCAAGCCGATGTGGGGCACCTGGTGGGTATGGGACGCCCGGCTGACCTCGGTCTTCGTGCTGTTTTTGATGTATCTCGGCATCATCGCGCTGACCCGCGCGCTCGACGACCCCGCGCGTTCGGCGCGTGCTGCCGCCGTCATCACGCTTGTCGGCTTCATCAACATTCCGATCATCAAGTTTTCGGTCGAATGGTGGAACACGTTGCACCAGCCGGCCTCGGTGTTCCGCATGGACGGCCCGACCATCGATCCGAGCATGCTCTGGCCCCTCATGACCATGGCGCTTGGCTTTACCCTTCTGTTCTTCACTCTGCATCTAATGGCGATGCGCACCGAGATCTGGCGCCGCCGTGTCACGGCCATGCGCCAGATTGCCGCTCGGAGGGCCGAGCGCCAGCAGGGCTGACGGCCCCAAGAAGAGGAAGACATCATGTGGCCCGATCGTCGAATTCTTGATCTCCTGGGCCTCGAGCTTCCGATCTTCCAGGCGCCGATGGCCGGTCCCGTCGATTCCGAAATGGTGATCGCGGTCTCCGAGGCTGGCGGCCTCGGCGGGCTGCCTTGCGCGCTGATGACGCCTGAGAAGGCGCGCACCGAACTCGGCATCATCCGGCAGCGCACCTCGAAGCCGATCAACGTCAATTTCTTCTGCCACAAGCAGCCCGAAGACGACCTCGCCCGCGAAGCGGCGTGGAAACAGCGGCTCGCGCCCTATTATCTCGAACTCGGCCTCGATCCCGCGGCGCCTGCGCCGCGTTCGGCGCGTGCACCTTTCGACGAGACCTTCTGCGACATCGTCGAAGAGTTCCGGCCGGAGGTGGTGAGTTTCCATTTCGGCCTGCCTGATGCCGCCTTGCTCGATCGCGTCAAGGCGACGGGCGCCAAGGTGCTTTCGTCGGCGACGACGGCCGACGAGGCGGTGTGGCTCGAGGCGAGGGGCTGCGATGCGATCATTGCGCAAGGTGCCGAGGCCGGCGGTCATCGCGGCATCTTCCTGACCGACGACGTCGCCAACCAGCCCGGCACCTTCGCTCTGGTGCCGCAGGTGGTCGATGCGGTCAAGCTGCCCGTCATCGCCACCGGCGGCATATCAGACGCACGCGGCATCGTTGCCGCCTTTGCCCTTGGCGCGTCGGCGGTGCAGGTCGGCACCGCCTATCTGTTCTGCCCCGAGGCCAAGGTGGCAGCACCGCACAAGGCCGCACTCAACGCGGCCAAGGACGACCATACCGCGCTGACCAATCTGTTCACCGGCCGGCCGGCGCGCGGCATCGTCAACCGCATCATGCGCGAGGTCGGTCCACTGTCTGAAGACGCGCCGGCATTCCCGCTGGCAGGCGGGGCACTGGCACCGCTGCGAGCGGCGTCGGAACCCAAGGGCTCGGGCGATTTCATGTCCTTGTGGTCGGGGCAGGCAGCGCGGCTTGGCCGCGACATGCCGGCGGCCGACCTGACGCGCGCCCTTGCCGCGGAAACACAGGCTCTGCTGTCGCGCTTCGGCCGCCAGCCTATGGCATGATCCCTTGATGTAGTGGCCGGTTTTCGCAAAAGATCATGCGAGAACAAGAAGATAGAGCCCCATTCCGAATCATCTGATGAGAATGGGCTCTGGTCGATAAGCCGCCTATTTCGGCGTCAGCGTCCGGCGCACGGCGTCGCGCCAGCCTTTCAGCTTGGCCTTGCGCAGCGAAGGCTCCATGACCGGCTTGAACTGGCGGTCGAGCGCCCAGGCCTTGGAAAACTGTTTGGCCTTCGGCCAGACGCCGGCGCGCGATCCCGCCAGCCAGGCAGCACCGAGTGCCGTGGTCTCGAGCACCGTCGGCCGGTCGACCGGCGCGTCCAGGATGTCGGCCAGGCGCTGCATCGTCCAGTCGGAGGCGACCATGCCGCCGTCGACGCGCAGCACGGTCTTGCCGTTGCCGCCCTTCCAGTCCTTCTTCATCGCGTCGAGCAGGTCGCGGGTCTGATAGGCGACGGATTCCAGCGCTGCGCGGGCAAATTCCGCCGGCCCGGTGTTGCGGGTCAGGCCAAAGATCGCACCGCGCGCCTCGGCATCCCAATGCGGCGCGCCGAGTCCGACAAAGGCCGGCACGAGATAGACGTCCTGGCTGTCGTCGGCGTCGGCCGCCAGCTTGCCGCTTTGCTCGGCCTTGCCGATCACCTTGATGCCGTCGCGCAGCCACTGCACGGCGGCACCGGCGACGAAGATCGAGCCTTCCAGCGCATAGGTCGTCTTGCCCTCGAGGCGATAGGCGATCGTCGTCAACAGCCGGTTCTTCGAGCGCACAATGTCGGTGCCGGTGTTGAGGATGGCAAAGCAGCCGGTGCCATAGGTCGATTTCATCATACCGGGCTCGAAGCAGGCCTGGCCGATGGTCGCCGCCTGCTGGTCGCCGGCAACGCCGAGGATCGGGATTTCGGCGCCGAACAGCGCCTTCTCGGTCACGCCGAAATCGGCGGCGCAATCCTTGACCTCGGGCAGCATGACGGCGGGGATCTTCAGGATGTCGAGCAGCTCGGCGTCCCAGTCGTTCTTCGCGATGTTGTAGACCAGCGTGCGCGAGGCGTTGGTGGCGTCGGTCGCATGCAGCTTGCCGCCGGTCAGGCGCCAGATCAGGAAGCTGTCGATGGTGCCGGCAAGCAGCTCGCCGCGTTCGGCCCGCTTGCGCGCGCCCTTCACCTTGTCGAGCAGCCAGGCGATCTTGGTGCCGGAGAAATAGGGATCGAGCAGAAGCCCGGTCTTGCCAGTGAATTTCGGCTCCAGCCCCTGCTTCTTCAGCCTGGCGCAGAGAGGGGCAGTGCGCCGATCCTGCCAGACGATGGCGTTGTGGATCGGCTTGCCCGTCGTTCGGTCCCAGATGACGACGGTTTCGCGCTGGTTGGTGATGCCGATGGCCGCAATGTCGGCGGCGGTCGTGCCGGCCTTCTTCAGCGCCGCCCTGCAGGTTGTGACGACGCTGTCCCAGATTTCCTCGGGGTCATGCTCGACCCAGCCGGAAGCAGGGAAATGCTGGGTGAATTCCTTCTGGCCGACACCGACAGGTTTCATCGTTTGGTCGAACACGATGGCCCGGCTCGACGTGGTGCCTTGGTCGATTGCCAGAATGAAGCCGCTCATCTTCCCCCTCCGCAGTCACTTGCATGAATAGGGGAGACGGCGCTGCGCCGTCTCCCCGGATAGTTGGCCGGGCGGATGATCCGCCCGAACGCTTACTTGCTCCAGCTCTTCACCAGCTCATCGTAGTTGATGGTGACAGGCTTTTCCTTCTCGTTTTCGATCTTCAGCTGTGGCGCGAGATTGCCGGCCTTGACCGCTTCGGCATTCCAGTAGGCGAGATCGTGCTCTTCCGCCATCTTCGGGCCGATATCGCCCTGGATGCCGGCGCGCTCGAGGCGCTCAAGCACCTTTTCCTGCTCGGCGCACAGCGAGTCCATGGCTTCCTGGGCCGTCTTGGCGCCCGAAGACGCGTCACCGATCGCCTGCCACCACAGCTGAGCCAGCTTCGGATAGTCAGGCACGTTGGTGCCCGTCGGCGACCACTGAACGCGGGCCGGCGAACGGTAGAACTCGATCAGGCCACCGAGCTGTGGGGCACGGTCGGTAAAGCTCTTGTGGTCGAGCGTCGACTGGCGGATGAAGGTCAGGCCGACATGGCTCTTCTTCACGTCGACGGTCTTCGAGGTCACGAACTGCGCATAAAGCCATGCGGCCTTGGCGCGGTCGTCAGGCGTCGACTTCAGGATCGTCCACGAACCGACGTCCTGGTAGCCGAGCTTCATGCCGTCCTTCCAGTAGACGCCGTGCGGCGAAGGCGCCATCCGCCACTTCGGCGTGCCGTCCTCGTTCATCACGGGCAGGCCGGGCTTGACCATGTCGGCGGTGAAGGCGGTGTACCAGAAGATCTGCTGGGCAATCGCGCCCTGGGCCGGCACCGGGCCGGATTCGGAGAAGGTCATGCCCTGGGCTTCCGGCGGCGCGTAAGCCTTCAGCCAGTCGAGATACTTGACGATCGAATAGACCGAGGCCGGTCCGTTGGTGTCGCCGCCGCGCGCGACGCAGGAGCCGACGGGCTGCGACTTTTCATTGACCTTGATGCCCCATTCATCGACCGGCAGGCCGTTCGGCAGGCCCTTGTCGCCGTTGCCGGCCATCGACAGCCAGGCGTCGGTGAAGCGCCAGCCGAGCGAGGGGTCCTTCTTGCCATAGTCCATGTGGCCATAGACCTTCTGGCCGTTGACGTCGCGGCCGGTGAAGAACTCGGCAATGTCCTCATAGGCCGACCAGTTGACCGGGACGCCGAGGTCGTAGCCGTATTTCGCCTTGAAGTCGGCCTTGTTCTTCTCGTCGTTGAACCAGTCGTAGCGGAACCAGTAGAGGTTGGCGAACTGCTGGTCGGGAAGCTGGTAGAGCTTGCCGTCGGGTGCTGTCGTGAACTTCGTGCCGATGAAGTCGGCGATGTCGAGGTTGGGGTTGGTGACGTCCTTGCCCTCATTGGCCATCCAGTCGGTCAGGCTGCGCGCCTGCAGATAGCGCCAGTGGGTGCCGATCAGGTCGGAATCGTTGACATAGGCGTCATAGATGTTTTCGCCCGACTGCATCTGCGTCTGCAGCTTTTCGATGACGTCGCCTTCACCGATCAGGTCATGCGTGATCTTGATGCCGGTGATGTCGGAGAACGCCTTGGCGAGCGTCTTCGATTCATATTCGTGCGTGGTGATGGTTTCCGAGACGACCTTGATCTCCATGCCGGCGAAAGGCTTCGCGGCATCGACGAACCATTGCATTTCGGCTTCCTGACCGGCGCGGTCGAGCGCCGATTGATCCTTGATCTCGGTATCGAGGAAGGCTTTCGCCTCGTCCATGCCGGCAAAGGCATTGCTTGATCCCAAGAGCAGGGCGATCACGCTTGTTGATGCTAGAATATGGCGTCGCATTAATTTCCTCCCAAACAAGGTTGCATTGCCATTTGGCGCCGCCGCGGGCTTGCGGCGGCCCAACATTTCCCCCTCTAGACGAAGCGGAATACGCCGATCGCGTAGACCACTGCGAGAGCGAGAGCCCACCACAGGTTGGGCCCGATCAGACCCAGCCATGCGAGATGAATGAAGGCGCTGCCGAGCAGCGAAACGAAAAGCCTGTCGCCCCGGGTCGTTTCGAAGCGGAGGATGCCGACGCGCGGATTGCCGCCGGGCGAGAAATATTCCCACACGCCCATGCCCACGAGCATCAGGAAGATGGTGATGAAGAACGCCGCTGTCGGCAGCGTCCAGGCCATCCATGAAAGGTCCATCACAAACGCTCCCTCAGACGCGGCCCAGGGCAAAGCCCTTGGCGATGTAGTTGCGGACGAACCAGATGACGAGCGCGCCCGGAATGATGGTCAGGACGCCGGCCGCGGCGAGCACGCCCCAGTCCATGCCCGAGGCCGAGACGGTGCGTGTCATGATCGCGGCGATCGGCTTGGCGTCGGTGGTGGTCAGCGTGCGGGCGATCAAGAGTTCGACCCACGAGAACATGAAGCAGAAGAAGGCCGCGACCCCGATGCCGCTGGCGATCAGCGGAACGAAGATCTTCACGAAAAAGCGTGGGAACGAGTAGCCGTCGATATAGGCGGTCTCGTCGATCTCCTTCGGCACGCCCGACATGAAGCCTTCGAGGATCCAGACTGCCAGCGGCACGTTGAACAGGCAGTGCGCCAGCGCAACCGCGATATGCGTGTCGATCAGGCCGAAGGCCGAATAGAGCTGGAAGAAGGGCAGGGCGAACACCGCCGGCGGCGCCATGCGGTTGGTCAGAAGCCAGAAGAACAGGTGCTTGTCGCCGAGGAAGCGGTAGCGCGAGAAGGCGTAAGCCGCAGGCAGGGCGACGGCGATCGAGATCACCGTGTTCATCACCACATAGATGATCGAGTTGATGTAGCCCTTGTACCAGGACGGATCCGTGAAGATCACGCCGTAGTTGCGCAGAGTCGGGCTCTGCGGCCAGAGCGAAAATGTGCCCAGGATTTCCTGGTTCGACTTGAAGCTCATATTGATGAGCCAGTAGATCGGCAGCATCAGGAAGATGATGTAGAGCGTCGGCACCACCCACCAGAAGCGCGATTCCTCGCCGCGCCGCCGCATCCTGCGCGCCAGCGCCTCGTCTGGAGCGCCGCTATGGACAACGCCCGTCGAGGTCACGGCATCCCGCATCATCTTGTCCTTGTCGGCGTCCGCGACTGCTTGCCTTGTCCCCGCCATCTCACTTCTCCAAGTCGTAATTTGTCATGACGGTGTAGAAGACCCATGACAGCAGCAGCACGATCAGGAAGTAGATGATCGACATCGCCGCCGCCGGGCCGAGGTCGAACTGGCCGACGGCCATCTTGACCAGGTCGATCGACAGGAAGGTGGTGGAGTTGCCGGGGCCGCCGCCGGTGACGACGAAGGGCTCGGTGTAGATCATGAAGCTGTCCATGAAGCGCAGCAGCACGGCGATCAGCAGCACGCGCTGCATCTTCGGCAGCTGGATGTAGCGGAACACCGCCCAGCGCGAGGCGCCGTCGATCTTGGCGGCCTGATAGAAGGCGTCGGGGATCGACACCAGGCCGGCATAGCAGAGCAGCACGACAAGGCTGGTCCAGTGCCAGACATCCATGACGATGACCGTCACCCAGGCGTCGAACGGGTCGTTGACATAGTTGTAGTCGAAGCCGAGCGCATGCAGCGTGTAGCCGAGCAGGCCGATGTCGATGCGGCCGAAGACCTGCCAGATGGTGCCGACGACGTTCCACGGAATGAGCAAAGGCAGCGCCATCAGCACCAGGCAGACCGGCACGCCCCAGCCCTTCCGCGGCATGTTGAGGGCGATGAAGATGCCGAGCGGGATCTGGATCGCCAGGATGATCGCCGAGAAGATCAGGTTGCGGCCCATCGCCGCCCAGAAGCGGTCGGAATGCAGCATCTCCTCGAACCATTCGGCTCCGGCCCAGAAGAACTGGTTGCCGCCGAACGTGTCCTGCACCGAATAGTTGACGACGGTCATCAGCGGGATGACCGCCGAGAAGGCCACCAGCACCAGCACTGGCAGCACCATGAACCAGGCCTTGTTGTTCCAGGTCTTTTCCACGGGTTACGCTCCCATCTCGACGCGCCAGGACTTGTCGTAGAGGTTGATGCCGGCAGGATCGAAGCTGACATGCGGATCGGCCGGCACGTGATCGTCCTCGCCGAGGATCGCCGCGATCTCGCGGCCTTCGAGGCTGGCGCGCACCACCTTGTGGCGGCCGATATCCTCGACCTTGCGTATGGTGACGGGCATGCCCTTGGCGCCGAGCCTGACATATTCGGGCCGGATGCCGAGTTCGATGCTTGCGCCTTCGGCCTTGGGCGTGCCGGGCAGGTCGATGGTCTGGCCGCCGAGCCTGGCGCGCCTGCCTTCGACCGCCACCGGCATGACGTTCATGCCGGGGGAGCCGATGAAATAGCCGACGAAGGTGTGCTTGGGGCGCTCGAACAGCTCGGCCGGCGTGCCGATCTGCACGATCTCGCCGTCATACATCACCACCACCTTCTCGGCGAAGGTCAAAGCCTCCGTCTGGTCGTGGGTGACATAGATCATGGTGTAGCCGAAGCGGCGGTGAAGCTGCTTGAGCTGCGAGCGCAGCACCCATTTCATATGCGGGTCGATGACGGTCAGCGGTTCGTCGAACAGGATGGCATTGACGTCGGAGCGGACGAGGCCGCGACCGAGCGAAATCTTCTGCTTCTGGTCGGCGGTCAGCCCGCGCGCCTTGCGCCGGGCCCAGCTGGCGAGGTCGATCATGTCGAGCGTCTCGCGCACCTTGCGATCGACATCGGCTTCGGCAACGCCCCGGTTGCGCAACGGGAAGGCGAGATTGTCGTAGACGGTCATGGTGTCGTAGATGACCGGGAACTGGAACACCTGGGCGATGTTGCGTTCCTGCGTCGACAGGCGGGTCACGTCCTTGCCGTCGAACAGAAGCTGGCCGTGCGAGGCATGCAGCAGGCCGGAAATGATGTTGAGCAGCGTGGTCTTGCCGCAGCCGGACGGCCCGAGCAGGGCATAGGCGCCGCCATCCTCGAAGCCGTAATGGACTTCGCGCAGGGCATAGTCCTTGTCGGATTTCGGGTTCGCGCCATAGGCATGGCGGATGTGGTTCAGGTCGATGCGTGCCATCTTCCCCTCCTATGCGGCGCGTGACGAGGGTGCGCCGGCGGCGCGACCGGTGGCATCGAAGACCATGACGTGGCGTGGATCGATGAACACCTCGATGGTCTCGTCCGGCTCGAACTGGCGGATGCCATGGGTCAGCATCACCCAGCGCGCGTCGGCGTAGTTGAGGTGGACAAAGCTCTCCGAGCCGGT
This sequence comes from Aminobacter sp. NyZ550, assembly GCF_025628925.2. Taxonomy (NCBI): domain Bacteria; kingdom Pseudomonadati; phylum Pseudomonadota; class Alphaproteobacteria; order Hyphomicrobiales; family Phyllobacteriaceae; genus Aminobacter; species Aminobacter sp. NyZ550. The sequence goes on along the minus strand of NZ_CP114190.1, from coordinate 4,117,699 downwards.
GATCTCGGTGACCGACACCTTGGCCTTGACGCCGACGGCGTCGGTCGTGCGCTTCTCAAAAGAAAGATGGTGGGGCTGGAAGCCGATCGTATAGCTGTCGTCGGCAATGCCGGCGAGCTCGCCTGGCACCGGGAGGTCCACCCCACCATCAAGCTGGAAATTGCGGCCGCTCTTCTTCAACACGATGGTGTTGAGCGGCGGGTCGGCGAAGGTTCGCGCCGTGATCAGGTCGTCAGGCTTGCGGAACACCTCGATCGTCGCGCCGAACTGGGTGATGCGGCCTTCCGACAGCGTCGCGACATTGCCGCCGAGCAGAAGCGCTTCATGCGGCTCGGTCGTGGCATAGACGAAGATCGCGCCGGTTTCGGCGAAGATCCTCGGCAGTTCGGCGCGCAATTCCTCGCGCAGTTTGTAATCGAGATTGGCGAGCGGCTCGTCGAGCAGCACGAGCCGGGCATTCTTGACGATGGCGCGGGCGAGTGCGGTGCGCTGCTGCTGGCCGCCCGACAGGTTGAGCGGCGTGCGGTCGAGATAGGGCGTCAGCTTGAGCAGGTCGGCGGCGCGCCTGACCTCCTGTTCGATCCTGGCCTTGTCGGCGCCGGCGACACGCAGCGGCGAGGCGATGTTCTCATAGACCGTCATCGCCGGATAGTTGATGAACTGCTGGTAGACCATGGCGATGTTGCGCTTCTGTACCGGCACGCCGGTGACATCGGTGCCGTCGAACCAGACCGAGCCCGACGTCGGCTTGTCCAGCCCGGCCATCAGCCGCATCAGGCTGGTCTTGCCCGACAGGGTCGGGCCAAGCAGGACGTTCAGGCTGCCGTGCTGAAGCGTCAGCGAGACGTCGCGGATATGATCCGTGCCGGCCACCGTCTTGGTTACGTTGCGCAGTTCGAGCATAAATCCTCCTCCCAGAGGCAGACGCAGGCGGGCAGGCCTATTCTGCCGCGGCGTTGTGCACGCCTGGGCTCATTCCTTGCAGAAATTCATCGAGCGTCGCGGCCTGCTCCGTGCTGAGCTTGAGGCCCCGCTTGGTGCGCCGCCACAACACGTCTTCGCCGCTCACCGCCCATTCATGGGCGACGAGATAGCGGACCTCGGCCTCGTAGAGATCGGCGCCGAAATTGCGCCCCAGATCGGCCTCGGACTTCGCCAGCCCGAGAAGCGTCCCGGCGCGCGTGCCGTAGAGCCTGGTCAGCCGGCGGGCGAGGCGCATGTCGAGGAACGGGTAGGCAGCCTTGAGCTTGACCACTTCGGCGTCGAAGCCGGTCGCTTCGAAATCGCCGCCGGGCAGGGCGGCGGTCGCGGTCCAGGCCTTGCCCTTCTTGCCCAGCTGCTTCTCGATGATCTCGAGCATGGATTCGGCAAGGCGCCGATAGGTGGTGATCTTGCCGCCGAAGATGTTGACGATCGGCGCGCGGCCGTCGCCGGAATCGGATTTCAGCACATAGTCGCGCGTCGCTTCCTGGGCCTTGCTGGCGCCGTCGTCATAGAGCGGGCGGACGCCGGAATAGGTCCAGACGATGTCTTCGGGTTTCACCGGCTCGGCGAAATATTCGCTCGCCGCATCGCAGAGATAGGTGATCTCGGCCTGGCTGATCCGGGCGGTGTGGGGATCGCCCTGGTAATCCTGGTCGGTGGTGCCGATAAGGGTGAAGTCTTCCTCGTAAGGAATGGCGAAGATGATGCGCCCGTCCTTGTTCTGGAAGAAATAGGCGCGCGGATCGTCGAACTTCTTCGCCACCACGATGTGGCTGCCCTGGACGAGGCGGACATTGTGGACGTTGTTCTGGCCGACCGTCTCGGTCAGCACATGGTCGATCCAGGGGCCGGCGGCATTGACGATCAGCCGTGCCTTGACCTCTTCGGTCTGGCCGCTGCGCATGTCCTCGACGCGGATGTGCCAGTGGCCGTTGTCGCGGCGCGCGCTCGTCACCTTGGCCCGGGTGCGGATGACGGCACCCTTGTCGGCGGCGTCGCGGGCATTGAGCACCACCAGCCGCGCATCGTTGACCCAGCCGTCGGAATATTCGAAGGCGCGGGCAAACATCGGCTTCAGCGGCTTGCCGGCGACGTCGCTGTGCATGTCGAGCGTGCGTGTCGGCGGCAACAACTTGCGGCCGCCAATATGGTCGTAGAGGAACAGGCCGAGCCGGATCAGCCATGCCGGGCGCAGGCCCTTGGCATAGGGCAACACGAAGCGCATCGGCCAGATGATGTGCGGCGCGTTCTTCCACAGCACCTCGCGTTCCATCAGCGCTTCGCGCACCAGGCGGAACTCGTAATGCTCAAGATAGCGCAGCCCGCCATGGATCAGCTTGGTCGAATAGGACGAGGTGCCGGAGGCGAGATCGTTCATTTCGGCAAGGTAGACGGAGTAGCCGCGGCCGACCGCGTCGCGGGCGATTCCGCAGCCATTGATGCCGCCGCCGATAACGAAGATGTCGTGGATTTCGGGTCTGCTCACGCCTTCGCCGCCTTTTCGCACTGCAGCAATTTAAGCACCATTCGAAGCTCGATTTGGATTATTTCGAACTGAAAGTGAATGTCAAACGAAATATATCGCTGATCGCAGGCTGACATGCTGACGTTGTGTCAGGGCAGGGGCTTGGCGTGTATCCGTCAGTTTAGACGGCTATAAGCCTACAAAAGGGCGGAACCTTCTGTTTTTCGCCAGGCGAAACACTGTTGCCCTCGGGCAATGCAGGACAATTCCCGGTTGTGATCTTCGTTTTCAGCCTTCATTGACCAAAACGAAAGCGGAATTTTCGGTGCATGTCGCGGCGGCAGGCGGCGTCTGTGCGGCCGGCTGTGGACAACAAAAAGCCGGGGCCGCGTCGGCGGCCCCGGCTGCAGATGGGGTTCGGGAAAGTCAGTGGGGGAAGAAGGCGAAGCGAATGACGAACAGGATCGCCACCAGCCAGGTCGCGGCATGGACTTCACCGGGACGGCCGGTGAGCAGCTTGAGCGCGGCATAGCTGATGAAGCCGAAGGCAAGGCCGTTGGCGATCGAGTAGGTGAAGGGCATCATCAGCGCGGTCAGCGCCGCCGGTGCTGCCTCGGTGATATCGGCCCATTCGACCTCGACCAGCTCGCGCATCATCAGGCCGGCGACATAGAGCAGGGCAGGCGCCGTCGCATAGGCAGGCACCGAGCCGGCCAGCGGCGAGAAGAACAGCGCGGCGAGGAAGAGCACGCCGATGACCAAGGCGGTCAGGCCGGTGCGGCCGCCTGCCTGCACGCCCGAGGCGCTTTCGACATAGGCCGTCGTGCTCGAGGTGCCGAGCAGGGAGCCCGCGACGATGGCCGTGCTGTCGGCCAGAAGGGCGCGGCCGAGGCGGTTGGGCTTGCCCGGCTCGATCAGCCCGGCGCGCTTGGCGACGCCGATCAGCGTGCCGGTGGCGTCGAAGACCTCGACCAGCACGAACACCAGGATGACATGGACCAGGCCGGCATGCAGGGCGCCGAAGACGTCGAGCTGCAGGAAGGTCGGCAGGATCGACGGCGGCATCGAGACGATGCCGTTGAACTGGCTGACGCCGAGCGCCATCGAGGCGATGGTGATGACCAGAATGCCGATCAGGATCGCGCCGCGCACCTTGAGCGCGTCAAGGGCCGCGATGATGAAGAAGCCGGCGATGGCAAGCAGCGTCCCGGTCTGGCTGACGTCGCCCAGCGTCACCAGCGTTGCCGGGCTGGCCACGACGATGCCGGAGCTTTTCAGCGCGATGATGCCGAGGAACAGGCCGATACCGGCGGCAATGGCGCTGCGCATCGAGTGCGGGATGCCGGCGATCAGCCAGCTGCGCACGCCGCTGACGGTCAGGATCAGGAAGATCACGCCTGAAATGAACACCGCGCCTAGCGCCTGCTGCCAGGAAAAGCCCATGGCGCCGACGACGGTAAAGGCGAAGAAGGCGTTCAGGCCCATGCCCGGCGCCATGCCGATCGGCCATTTCGCCACCAGGCCCATGATCAGCGAGCCGATCGCTGCGGCAAGGCAGGTGGCAACGAACACGGCGTTGCGGTCCATGCCCGTCGACGACAGGATCTCCGGGTTGACGAAGATGATGTAGGCCATGGTCAGGAAGGTCGTGACACCGGCGATCACTTCGGTCCGGACCGATGTCCCTTGTTCCTTCAGGTTGAAATACTTCTCAAGCACTCTTTGCTTCCTCCCAGACGGTTAGGGGGCAGCCTGGTCCTGGCGCAGGCTTACCGACGCACCCATGCTTTCCCCGCATGGCCGCCGGCGTTTTCCTGCCGAACTCCTGCTGCCCTCTCGTGCCGACCCAGGACGCGTCTTGCGTCTCCACCCCGGACCGGCTTCCGCCAACAAATGGCGCAAGGCATGATTGCCTGCGCAAACGTGGCCTAAATTCTGCCTGATGCAGCCATCGCACAAGTGGCGGTTGCTTTAAGCAGTTTCGCGTTTTTGTTGATGGATTGCGCCCGTTCGGACGATGCCTCAGGCGAGCAGCGCCTGGCCGGTTGCCGGGTCGAACAGGTGCAGCGCGTCGTCGTCGACGGCAAATGCCGCCACGTCACCCTGGCCGACCCTGGCTCTTGGCGCAAGACATGCGGTGAGCTTTTGCGGGCCGATGCGCGCGGTGGCGACAAGTTCGGGTCCGGTCAGTTCAACCACTTCGATCCGCACCGGCAGCACATGGCCGCCGGCCTGGTTGCCTACCTGGTCAAGTGACGCCAGCCGCAGCGCCTCTGGCCTGATGCCGAGCGCAAGCCGCGTCTTGTCCTGGACAACTGGGGCCTGGAGGAGTGGCCTGAAACGGTCGGGCAAACGCAAGCGAACCTCGGATCCGACGATTCGTAACGCGCCATTGTCGACCTCGACGTCGATTATGTTCATCGGCGGGGCGCCGACGAAGCCGGCGACATAAAGCGTGGCGGGCTGGTTGTAGATCTCTTCCGGCGTGCCGAGCTGTTCGATGCGGCCATCCTTCATCACAGCGATGCGCGTCGCCAGCGTCATCGCCTCGATCTGGTCGTGGGTGACATAAACGACTGTCGTCTTCAGCATCTGGTGCAGGCGCTTGAGCTCGGTGCGCATTTCAAGCCTGAGCTTGGCATCGAGATTGGACAGAGGCTCGTCGAACAAGAACACCTGAGGCTTGCGCACCAAAGCGCGGCCGATGGCGACGCGCTGGCGCTGTCCGCCCGAGAGCTGGCTCGGCTTGCGGTCGAGCAAGGGCTCGATCTGCAGCAGCCGCGACGCCTCCGCGACGGCTTTCTCACGTTCGGCAAGCGGCACCTTGCGCATCTCCAGGCCGAAGCCGATGTTCCGGCGCACGCTGAGATTGGGGTAGAGCGCATAGGACTGGAACACCATGGCGATGTCGCGGTCCTTGGGATGCACGCCGAGGATGGATTTGCCGGCGATGCGGATGTCGCCACTGGTGGCTTCGGCAAGCCCGGCGATGATGTTGAGCAGGGTCGATTTCCCGCAACCCGACGAGCCGAGCAGCACCAGGAACTCACCGCTCTGCAAGCCGATGTCGATGCCTTTCAGCGTCTCGACCGCGCCATAGCTCTTGCGGATGTTCTGGATGTCGAGCGCACTCATGCAAATTCGTCCCTGATCTCGGGCAACCCGCCATAGAGGCGGGGCAAGGTGGAAATGGCGCGCGAGGCAACCTGCACGCCGGCCGTCAGGCAGGCAGCAAGCGGCCGGTCGCCGGCAAGCGCTGCCAGGAAGGCGGCATTGAAGACGTCGCCGGCGCCGATCGTGTCGATGACCGTGACGACGGGTGCTGTCACCGACACCAGTTCGCCGCCGGGACCGATGGCGACGGCGCCGTCCGGACCGCATTTGACGACCAGGATCGCGCCTTCGGGCATGCTGCGCCACAAGGCGACTGCGGCTTCGGCCGGACTGTCGAGGCCTGCAAGGGTCGTTGCCTCGACTTCGTTCAGCAATGCACAGTCGCAATGCGCAAGCCATGTCCGCGTCAAGGCGCAGTTGTGCTCGGTCCAGCCGTCGGGTGGCCAGCCGGTGTCGAGCACGACCGAGATGCCATGGCCATGCGCCCAGTCGAAGAAGGCGTCGTAGTCGCGCGTAAGCTCGGTGGTCAGGAACGCACCACAGAGCAAGGCGTAGCCGCCGGAAAGCTGCGCGCCGTCGAGCACCGACAACACATCGGCCAGGCTGAAGCGGGGCAGGTGGCCATGGGTGGTGAAGAAGGTGCGTTCGCCGTCGGGATGGGTGATGCCGACCGAAAGCGTCGTGCGCGCGGCAGCGACCGGCCATCTGGCGGCCCGATCGCCGAAGGCGTCGCGCAGCCACAGGCCGAACTGGTCGTTGCCGACATTGGCTGCGATCTCGAAGTCGACGCCGAGCGCATCCCAGGCAAGCGCGCTGTTGCCCGCCTGGCCGCCGACCCGCAACTCGTCATGGTCGACGATGATCTCCGTTCCTGCCCTCGGCCAGGGTGCTGTCGGCCCCAGGATGAGGTCGACATTGACGTTGCCGATGACAGCAAGCGGACGCATTCATTCGCTCCGCGTGATCTTGGTCGAGCGCACCGGCGTGCCGGCGTCGTCGACACGGGCATCGGCAAAGGCGATCATCAGCCGCTGGGCTGTCGGCAGCATGGCAAAAATGGCGTCCATGCCGGTTGCCGGCTTGAAGGCAAGGGTCGTCGCGCCCGCCACCGGCTGCTCACCAGAGGAATCGAAGATGACGACGGGCGCACCGGTCTCGACGGCCGAGATCGCCATGGCGGTGACAAGCGGTGCCGTCGGATCCTTGCCCCGGAACAGCACGACCCCGATGTTGGGCCCAAGCATCTCCATCGGCCCGTGCCGCAGCTGTCCGCCCTCAAGCGAAAAGCACGGCCGCCGCGACAGTTCGGTCAGCCCAAGCGCCAGCGCTTCGGCGACGCCCTGCAGGCGTCGCCCCGAGGTGACGACGGTGTCGACATCGGCCAAAGCCTTGAGCGCGGGACCGACATCGACGACCTTGGGCAGTTGCAGGGCGACAAGCGCCCCGCCCGGATGTTCGCCAAGCGCGGCGAGAATGGCGAGGTGAAGCGAAAGCGTCACCGTCAGGCTGCGGGTCGCGGCAAAGGCGAGTTCGGTGCCGCCGACGCCGACCAGCGAAGGTGCTGTCCGGGCCAGGAACGAGCCGGCCTCCAGCGTCAGCCCGAAAGTCTCGCTGTTGCCGCCCGTCTCGGTGAACCAGCGCAGCACCTCGGCACTTTCGCCCGACTGCGACGTCATGATGACCGTGCGGCCATCGAGCGAGAGCCCCTGGCCGAGTTGCTCCGACAGCGGCAGGGCAATGGCGTCGATGCCGAGCGCGCGATAGAGCGGCTCGACCGCCCGGCCGACGGCATGCGAGCCGCCCATGCCGAGCAGCAGCAGTCTGCCGGTCCTTTCGAGCGAGGCGGCGACCCGGGCCGCCATTCCGGCGTTTTCGGCGAAGGACGCCAGCGCGTCGCCATTCTGCCGCGCCATTTCGCGGTCGATGGCCAAGAGGCCGGCAGGTCTGGGCTTCGGTGAGGTCATGGTCATCATCCTTTCACGCCGCCGCTGGTCAGGCCCGAAATCAGGGCACGCTGCATGACGAGCCCGATCAGCACCGGCGGCAGGGCAGCCAGCACGCCTGCGGTGGCAATCAGACCGTAATCCGAGACGCGGCCTCCGGCGAGGTCGGCGATGGCGACCGTCAGCGTCTTGGCGCGCAGGTCGGAGGTAAACAGAAGCGCATAGAAGAACTCGTCCCAGGCCAGGAGCAGCGCAAACAGTGCCGACGTCGCGACAACGGGTGCTGCCAGCGGCAAGGTGATGATGCGCAGCGTCTGGAACAGGCTGGCGCCGTCGATCATCGCGGCTGCTTCGATCTCGCGCGGGATGGCATCGAAGCCCGATTTCATCAGCCAGGTGGTGAAGGGGGCGAGGATGGTGAGATAGACCAGCGCCAGGCCGAAAATGTTGTTGAGCATGCCGAAATAGGCCAGGCCCATATAGAGCGGCACGGCGAGCGCCACCGGCGGCAACATATAGGTGGCGATCACCACCGACAGCGACCAGCCGACCTGAGGCGTGCGCGACACCGCCCAGCCGGCCGGGATGGCAAGCGCAATCGCTGCAATCGTCGCCATGCCGGCGATCTTAAGGCTATTCCAGAGGGAGGCCGTGAAGGCGGCGCCGGCGCTGTTTTCGACTGATGAAAGCAGCAAGGCGTAACGGGAAAAGTCGACCTCCGCGGGCCACCAGCGCAACGGCTTGGCCGACAGGTCGGCCGTCGGCGAGATGCTCATGACGAACAGCCACAACACCGGCGCCAGGATGACGACCGCCAGAAGCAGAGCTGCGGCATGGATGAAGATGGTGAAAGCCAGGCTCCTGCGTTCCATCAGGTCGCACTCCCCGCAGCTTTCCTGACAAGGGCCGCATAGGCGACGGCCAGCACGGTGACCAGCAAGGTGACGATCAGCGCCAGCGAGGCGCCCGAGCCGGCGCGCTGGAACGAAAACGCTTCCTGGTAGACCAGGATCGACAGTGTCCTGGTCGAGTTGGCCGGCCCGCCGCGGGTCATCACCCAGATCAGGTCGAATACCTTGAAGGCCTCGATGGTGCGCAGCACCAGTGCCACCAGAAGCGGGCCGACGAGATAGGGCAGGATGACGAAACGGAAGCGCGCGATCGGCCCGGCGCCGTCGACCATCGATGCCGCGGTGATGTCGCGCGGCACAGCCTGCAAGGCTGCAAGGGCAATGAGGGCGACGAGCGGAAAGTTCTTCCAGCAGTCGGCGACGATCAGCGCTGCCAGCGCGGTGTTGGGCTCGCCGAGCCAGGAGCGGTAGGCGTCGAGCAGGCCTGCCTGGGTCAGCGCGGCGTTCAATGCGCCATATTCGGGATTGTAGATCAGCCGCCACAGCGTGGCGTTGACCACGGTCGGCAGCGCCCAGGGCAGGATCATCAGCGCGCGCAGCACGGTGCGGCCGTAAAACCGCTGGTTCAGCAACAGTGCCGCGAACACGCCGAGCACCATCTCCGCCGCCACCGAGACGACCGCGAACCATGTCGTGGTGACAAGCGTGCGCTGGAAGTTCGCGCCGGTCAGCATCTTCGCGTAGTTGTCGAGGCCGACAAAATTGCCTTCGGTGCCGACGAGTTTGGCGTCGGTGAACGACAGGCGGATCGTGTCGACGAGGGGCCAGCCGATGACCGATATCATGACCACGAGCAGCGGCAGCATCAGCAGCCATGCCCGGGTCGTCATCCATGAGCCCGACATGAGGCGACTCTTTTCAGTTGGAACGAAAGGGCCGGGCAGCCGGAGCCGCCCGGAAATCACTTGAACTGAAAGGGCCGGGCGGCCGGAGCCGCCCGGAAGTTTGGGGCAAGAAAGCCTACAGGCCGCTGTTTTCGGCAGCGCCCTTGAGGGCGTCTTCGGGTTTTGCCTGGCCAAGCAGCGATTCCTGGATCGCCTGCTGCAGCGCCGTCGACAGCTCCTGGTATTTCGGCGTCGTCGGGCGCGGATACATCGCCGCCAGGCCGAGCTTGGCCGCCGCGATCAGCTCTTCCTGGCCCTTGGTGACGGCAGCATCGTCATAGGACGAGGCCCAGATCGGCAGGCTGAGCTTGGCATACTGGTTCTGCGTTTCCTGCGAGGTCATGAAGGTGATGAACTTCCAGGCCTCCTCGGGATGCTTGCTCGCCGTGGTGATGCCGAGGCCCATCGAGCCGTTGACCGCCGAGACCTCGCTCTTGCCCGCAACGCCAGGTGCCGGCACGACGCCGACCTTGCCGGCGACCTTGCTGTCCTTGGGGTCGTTGGCCATGTTGTACATGTAGGTCCAGTTGAGCGCGAAGGCGGCTTCGCCGTTCTGGAACACCTTGCGCACGTCCTCTTCGAGGAACTCCTTGGAGTTCGGGTTGGTCAGGCCCGAGCTGTAGCTCGTCACCATGTAGTTCAGCGCATCGAGACCGCCGCCGCTCTGGAAGGCCGGCTTGCCGTCCTTGATGAAGTCGCCGCCATAGGCGCTGACCAAAGTGGTGTAGTCGCAGATCGCCGCTTCCGCCTGCGACCAGCTCCACGAGATCGGCGTCGCCAACAGGCCCTTGTCCTTGATGATCTTGGCCTGCTCGGCCAGCTCGTCCCAGGTCTTGGGCGGGCTCTTGATGCCGGCTTTTTCCAAGATTTCCTTGTTGTAGAACAGGTACTTGGTGTCGAGAATCCACGGCATGCCATAAGACTTGCCGTCGTAGTTGACGGTGGTCCAGGCGCCTGGCAGCACGCCCTTCTTCATGTCGTCGGTGATGCGCGCGGAGACGTCGACGAGCACGTTGTTGGAGGCATATTCGGCCGGCCAGATGACGTCGAACAGCACCACGTCGTAGCCGCCCGATCCTTGCGCCAGCACCGTCTTGTCGTGCAGGCCTTCGTAGGGCACGAATTCGAGATTGACCTTGATGTCGGGATTGGCTTTGGAGAAGGCCTCGGCCATCGCCCGCACGTCGGCCTCGCTATAGGCGGCCTGGGCCATGAACAGCGCGTTGATCGAGGTTTCGGCAAATGCATGAGGCATGAAGGCGCCACCAACGAAAGCCGCGCCGAGCAATGTCCTGCTAATCGATTTCAACATTTCATCCTCCATTTCTAGCTTGTTCAAATCCGTCCGGCGGCGCGCTTTACGCTGCCGTCTCGCCTGGGAAGGGCACGGGGCCTCGGCCTCGCGATCTGTCGCAAGCGGCTGTCCTGATCGAAAAATGCGGCGGCTCCAGCCGCCTTTGGTTCCCTGGAACTCTTGCGGTTCCTTATTAAGTCAACTGACTTGACTTATTACTTCTGCAATTATCTAGTGGAGTCAAGAGGGGAAAACAGTTGAGCGACAGCAGCCCGATCCGCGCCACCAGCGGCACCAACCAGGAGGGCACCAGCGCCCACAATCGCCGCGTCATGATGGACGCGTTGCGGCTCAACGGGGCGCTGTCGCGGGCCGACCTGGCGCGGGCGACGCAGCTGACCAAGCAGGCCGTGTCCAACATCATCGAGGAGCTGGAGCGCGACGGTTTCGTCGTCTCGCTCGACGCGGTGAGAAAGGGCAGGGGCCAGCCCTCGACACCATACCGGCTGGTGCCCGAAGGCGCCTTTGCCATCGGCCTGCAGATCGACCGCCATCTGACCCGTGCCGTCGCCGTCGACCTCGTCGGCACCGTGCTGGTGCGCGCCGAGGCCAAGCTGCCTCCCGACGATCCGCATGGTGGCGTGAAGATCATTCTCGCCGTGATCGACGGCATCAGGCGCGACCTCGCCGCGATCTCGCAGCAGTCCGAACAGCGCATCGTCGGCCTCGGCGTCGCCATGCCCGGCCCGTTCGGGCTGGAGGAGTTCGGCGACAACAAATGGATGATGCCGGCCTGGCAGAAATATCCGCTGCTGGAGACGCTCACCGCCGGCACCGGGCTCGACGTCAGCCTGCAGAACGACTCCGCCGCCTGCGCCATTGCCGAGCGCATGGTGGGGGCCGCGCACGGGCTCGATCACGCCGTCTGCCTCTATGTCGGCTACGGCATCGGCGCCGGCCTGATCCTCAATGGCGAGCTCTACCGGGGCGGCAACGGCAATTCAGGCGAAATCGGCATGGCGCTGCTGTCGCCGCGCGGCAGTGACGGTGCGGTGCTCGAGCACCGGGCCTCACTGGCCTCGCTCTATCAGCACCTCGGGCTCGACCCGTCCGAAACGGGCCTCTACCAGCATGTCGAGGCGCTGGCCCTGGCCGAAGACCCGGCACTGATCGCCTGGGTCAGGGACGCCGCCATGGACCTGCGCTGGAGCGTCCAGCTCATCGAGACGCTTTTCGACCCTGAGACCGTGATCCTGACCAGCGGCGCGCCGGAAGCTCTGGCGCGGCTGATCCTCGCGGCGATGCAGCCGCTGCCGCTGTCGATCGCCAACCGGCCGGGACGGAGCTTGCCGCGCCTGCAGCTCGGCATCACCGACCCCTGGTCGATAGCGCTTGGCGCTGCCGCCGAGCCGATCGGCCGCGCCTTCGACCCGCGCTTTTCAGCGATCCTCAAGACGCGTTCGGGCGGCTAGCGATTTCGCGCGTCAGTTCCTGATGTGAAAATAATTTGACAGAAAGGCAAAACTGCGTTTGCATCGGCAAGCCTGATGATGCGAGCGCGCGAGCTTTCGCTCAGGCGGGGAGAGATGCTGTGACAAGGCCGATCTCCCGCACAGCATGATCAGAGCAGCCCGCTCAACCTACCAGTCGATGACGATCCGGAACTCGCAATTCCAGGGACAGGGCTCATAGCGCGACGAAGCTGAGACCAGCTGCGTCGGAGTGAATGAGAACCGACCTGGAGAAGCTGCATGTCCGTAGACCTGCTCGTCCGTGACGCATATGTGTATGTCGATCGCGGCTGGGAAATCGCCGACGGCTGGATCGCCGTCAAAGACAAGAGAGTGCATTCCCTGGGCAAGGCCGGCGACGAGCCGGTCGCCGCAAGGACCATCTCGGCGCATGGCCGGCTGGTCACGCCGGGGCTGATCAACGCCCACCACCACATGTACCAGAACCTGACGCGGTCCTACGCGCCGGTGACCAATGGTTCGCTGTTCGAATGGCTGACCGGGCTCTACCCGATGTGGGCCGGACTGACTGAGGACTCGGTCTATGCCTCCACTTATGTCGCGATGACCGAGCTTTTGATGGGCGGCTGCACCACCTCGATGGACCACATGTATGTCCATCCCAGGCCCCGGCTGATCGACGCCCAGATCCGCGCCAGCACCGACATCGGCTTCCGTTTTTATGCCACCCGCGGGTCGATGACGCGTTCGGTCGAGCATGGCGGCCTGCCGCCGGCGTCGGTGGTGCAGCGCGAGGACGACATTCTCGAAGACAGCGTCAGGCTGGTGGAGCGCTATCACGATGCCGGGCCGGGCGCGATGACGCGGGTGGCGCTGGCGCCATGCTCGCTGTTTTCGGTGACCGAGCGGATCATGTCGGAATCGGCTGGGTTGGCCGACAAATACGATCTCAGGCTGCACACCCACCTCGCCGAGGACCCGGAGGAGGACAGATATTGCGCCGAGGTCTATGGCTGCACGCCGACCGAATATTTCGAGCGTGTCGGCTGGGCCAGCAAGCGCTCCTGGGTCGCGCATTTCATCTATCCGACCGATGCCGAGATCGGCCGCCTTGCCCATGCCGGCGTCTGCGCCACCCAGTGCCCCTGTTCGAACATGCTGATCGGCGGCGGCTCGGCCGACGCCATGGGGCTGCGCGCCCGCGGCATGCGTGTCGGCCTTGGTTGCGACGGCTCGGCGTCGACCGACCATGCCTCGATGTGGCTGGAGGCGCGCACGGCGCTGTTGCTCGGACGCTATCGCAACGGCCCGCATTCGATGTCGGCGCGCGACGCGCTCGACATCGCCACGCGCGGCGGCGCCGCCTGTCTCGGCTGGGAGGACGAGATCGGCCATCTCAGGCCAGGTGCCTGCGCCGACTTCGTCGTCTGGAGCATGTCGGATGTGGCGCTTGCCGGCGCCCATAGCGATCCGGTCGAGGCCTGGCTGCGCTGCGGCCCGGCGGTCGCCGGCACGACGGTCGTCGCAGGCAAGGTGCTGGTCGAGGACTGCCGTCCTGTGATGGCCGGGCTCGGCGACGTGCTGCGCGAGCATGCCCGCCATTCGCGCCGCATGCAGTGTCTCGAGGCCTGATCGGGCTCCAATCCAATTTCACCTGATGCCGCGCAGGCGGCTCATACTTCTGGGAGGAGGTATATCAATGACGGATCATGTTCATGCCCATATGGGCGAGCTTGAAGCGGTCGACGCCGTGGTCGGGGATGTCGAGGAGGTCATCCCCGCCAAGCGTCGTTTCGCATTGGGACTGCAGCAGGCGCTGGTGTCCAACGCCTGGCTCGATCCCATCTTCATCGCTTCGGTGGCGGGGTTTTCCGCCACGCTGGCGACAAATCTGGTGACCGCGACCTTCCTTGCCGCGGGCGTGGTCACCGTCATCCAGAGCACCAGGCTGGTCCGCTTGCCGGTGGTGCAGGGGCCGTCCTCGGCCTTTTCGCCACTGGCCATCGGTTATTACAAGGCGGGGACGATTTCCGCGGCGAGCCTCGGCCTGATCATCGGCGCGGCACTCGTCTTCCTTGCCGCCGTCTGCGGCCAGTTCGCCAGGCTCCGCCGCCTGCTGTCGCCGGCCGTCTCCGGGACGATCATCACCCTTGTGGGCGTCGCGCTGGCGGGCTTCACCTTCATGGAGTTCTTCGGCGGCATCGGCTCGCCAAGCTTTGCCACCGGATCGAGCCTGTTCCTGGCCTGTGTCACGACGGCGGTGGTGCTGGTCAGCGCCGCCTTCGGCGGCACCTTGCGCATGTTCGGCTTCCTGACCGCGCTGATCGTTGGCGACGTGCTTGCCCTTGGCCTCGGACTGCTCGACTTCTCCGCCGTCGGCCAGGCGCCCTGGCTGGCCTTCCCGAAACTGCTGCCTTATGGCGCGCTGACTTTCGACCCGGCGATTACCATCACCATGTGCATCGTCTTCATCGTTGCCGTCGTCGAGGCGATGGGCATGTATGAGGCGACGGCGCGGCTGACAGGCACAGAACTCGACGATCGCCGCGTCAATGCCGGCATAGCAGGCGAAGCCGGCGGTTCGATGCTGGCTGCCCTGATCGGTGGTTTCGGCACCACCGCATACGCCCAGAATCTCGGCGTCATCAGGCTGACCGGCGTCGCCAGCCGCCATGTCGTCCGCGTCGCCGGCTTCATCTTCATCGCCCTGGCATTCCTGCCCAAGGTCGCAGCGGTGCTGGTGGCGACACCGGCCGCGGTTGTCGGCGGGCTGTTCCTGCCGGCGGCGGCAACCGTGGTCATGACCGGCATCCAGATGGCGAGCCAGGACCGGGGTTCACCTGTCAAGAACATGGTGGCCCCGCTCGGCCTGATGGCGGGCTTGGGCATTCCTGCGCTGGCCGGGCCCCTGTCGGGCGGGCTGCCTGAGATCCTCGGCGAGATGCTCGCGCATTCCATCGTGGTCGGCGCGGTGACCGTCATGGTCGCCGAGATCGTCCTGGTTCGCCTTCCCGAGTTCCTGCGCGCGCGCTGAAACAGGAGCAGTCGAGCCGAGAATCCGTCGTCGCTCGGCTGGGGCATGGACGCGGCGATGGACTCGCGCTCGGCGCTGACGCCGAGCGCGATCGGCCCACGCCTTTCGGCGACCCCAAGGACGCGTTCGGAGTGTCTGCCGAGCATTGCCGGGCTCAAGCGCGCGCCTTCCTCATGGATCCGGTTGACCGGCATCAGCGGGTGGGTGAAGCCGATCTGGGCCGTCTCATCGGCGACGGCTGCAGGTGGTCGCCGTCGCCGCTGAGGTTCGGCATGGTCACAACGCTGTCCATGTCAGGCCTCCGCATCGATGCCGCCGATGCAGGCATATTTGAGCTCGGTGAATTCGAGGATGCCGTGATGCGAGCCCTCGCGCGAATTGCCGCTTTCCTTGACGCCGCCGAAGGGCGCCAGTTCGGTCGAGATCAGTCCGGTGTTGATGCCGACCATGCCGAATTCGAGCCGCTCCATCATGCGGAACACCCGCGCCGAATCGCGCGTGAAGACATAGGCGGCGAGGCCGGTCTCGGTTGCGTTCGCCGCCTGCAGCACCTCGGCCTCGGTGTCGAAGCGGAACACGGGGGCAAGCGGGCCGAAGGTTTCGTCCTGGGCCAGCAGCATGTCGGAGGCAGCGCCGGTGATGACTGTCGGCTCGAAGAAGGTGCCGCCAAGCGCGTGGCGCTTGCCGCCGGCGGCAATCTCGGCGCCCTTGCCGAGCGCGTCCGCGATATGCGCTTCGACCTTGGCGACGGCTCGTTCCGAGATCAGCGGCCCCTGGACGACGCCGTCGTCGAAGCCGCAGCCGACCCGCAGCTGCTTCACCCGCTCCGTCAGCCTGGCGACAAAGACGTCATGGACGGCCGACTGGACATAGATGCGGTTGGTACAGACACAGGTCTGGCCGGAGTTCCTGAATTTGGAGGCCATCGCCCCTTCGACCGCTGCGTCGACATCGGCGTCGTCGAAGACAATGAAGGGGGCATTGCCGCCAAGCTCGAGGGCGACACGTTTGACCGTGCCGGCCGCCTGCCGCATCAGCAGCTTGCCTGTCGGCGTCGAGCCGGTGAAGCCGACGAGCCGGACGGCGGGATGCGAGGTCAGCACGCCGCCGATGGCGTCCGCATCGCCTGTCACGACGTTGAAGGTGCCGGCGGGAAAGTCGGCGCGGCGCGCCAGTTCGGCCAGGGCGAGAGCGGTCAGCGGCGTTTCGGGCGCCGGCTTGACGACGACGGTGCAGCCTGCGGCGAGCGCCGGGGCGACCTTGCGGGTGATCATCGCCGCCGGGAAGTTCCATGGCGTGATCGCCGCGACCACGCCGAGCGGCTGGCGCTGCACCAGGATACGGGCGTCGGGGCGGTGCGACGGCAGGATCTCGCCGGCAATACGCTTGGCCTCCTCGGCATAGAATTCGACATAGGAGGCGGCATAATCGATCTCGCCGAGTGCCTCGGCGAAGGGCTTGCCCTGTTCGCCGGTCAGGATGGTGGCAAGGTCGCTGCGTGCCGCAACGATCAGCTCGAACCAGCGCCGCAGCGTTGCCGATCGCTCCTTCGCCGTCTTCGCCGCCCAGGGCCGGAACGCCCTGGAAGCTGCCTCGACGGCTTGGGTGGCTGCGTCCGCGCCAAGGTTGGGGACATGGGCGATGACAGCGCCGGAGGCCGGATCGGTGACAGGCGTGTCGGCAGACCCGACAAAGCAGCCGTCGATGAAGGCCTGCGTCTTCGTGAGGCCATTGTCTTCGAGCGTGCGCATGACGGCTCCTAGGCGTTGGCGGAGACGAGGGCGCGTTCGAGGAGGTCCAGCCCCTCCTTGAGCTGCGCATCGGAAATGGTCAGCGGACAGAGCAGGCGGATGGTGTTGCCGAAGACGCCGCATGACAGCAGCACCAGCCCGTGGCCGAGCGCTGCCTGCACCACCTTCTTCGTCGTCTCGGCATCCGGCGTATTGGTGCCGCGCTGTGTCACGATGTCGAAGGCGACCATCGCGCCGGGGCCGCGGATCGACGCCATCGGCACGGCGTCGTTGCGCTGCGACATCCGCTCCAGTGCAGCGTGCATCGTCGCGCCGATCTCATTGGCGCGGGCGACAAGGCCTTCGTCCTTGATGACGTCGAGAACCGCAAGTGCGGCGGCACAGGCGATCGGGCTGCCGGCATAGGTGCCGCCCAGCCCGCCCGGTTCGACAGCATCCATGAGCGCTGCACGCCCGATGACACCTGATAGCGGGAAGCCGCCTCCGAGCGCCTTGGCGACGGTGATGATATCGGGTTCGATGCCGGAATGTTCGATGCCGAACATCTTTCCGGTGCGCGCAAATCCCGTCTGCACCTCGTCGGCGATCAGCACGATGCCGTGCGTTTCGCAGATCTCGCGCAGTGCAGCCAGAAGCTCGGTCGGGGCCGGCCAGAAGCCGCCTTCGCCCTGGACCGGTTCGACGATGATCGCAGCGACATTAGACGGCGCGATGTCGGCGCGGAACAGAAGCTGCAGCGCGCGCAGCGCATCCGAGACGTCGACATCCAGCGGCGTCGCCGGGAACGGCACGTGAAAGACGCCGGCGGGCGACAGGCCGAATTTGTGCTTATAGGGCGCAACCTTGCCGGTCAGCGCCATGGTCATCGCCGTGCGGCCGTGGAAACCGCCGGCAAAGGCGATGATGCCGGGCCGGCCGGTCGCTGCCTTGGCGATCTTGATGGCGTTCTCGACAGCTTCTGCGCCGGTCGAAAACAGGAGGGACTTTGCCTCGCCGGAGAAGGGCGCCAGCGCGTTCAGGCGCTCGCACAGCGCGACATAGGGTTCGTAGGGCAGCACCTGGAAGGCGGTATGGGTGTAGGCGTCGAGCTGCTGCTTCGCGGCGGCGATCACCTTGGGGTGACGGTGGCCGGTATTGAGCACCGCGATGCCGGCGGCGAAATCGATGTAGCGGCGCCCCTCGACGTCCCAGATCTCGGCGCCTTCCGCCTTGCCGGCAAAGACGGGGAAGGCCGTTGCGACGCCGCGTGCGACTGCCGCCGACCGGCGGGCCAGCAAGGTGGTGTTGGTGGTCATGGGGAGGTGCTCCGTAAGATTCTGGCGGCAACCTAGCGGCAATCCTTGGCAAGCAGTGCGCGATTGATTTAGATGCTGTGGTGCCTACAGTGCACCACAGACTGTCCAGGGACCTCTGCTTGAACACCGACATTCGAAGACGCCGGTCCGTCGAGAAAGACCAGCCGCATCAGGCCATGCCGCCGCTGCAGATGATCCGCGCCTTCGAGGCGGCGGGGCGCATGGGCTCGATGCGCAAGGCGGCCGACGATCTCGGCGTCAGCCACTCGGTGGTCAGCCGCCATGTCAAGAACCTCGAATTCTGGATGGCGGTGAAACTTGTCACGTCCAGTCCCCGGGGCCTCAGGCTCACCCGCGAAGGCGAGATTTTCCATGCCGCCATCTCGACGGCGTTCGAGCTGATCGCTGCAACGACGGCCGAACTTCGTCCGCCCTCGCATCGGCGGACGCTCAGGCTGTGGTGCATGCCTGGCCTGGCGACGCGCTGGCTGGGGCCGAGGCTGCCTGAGATGCAGCATCTGCTTGGCGACACGGAACTGGTGTTTCGCGCCATCGACCGCCTGCCGGATTTCTCGGTCGGCGAGGCCGATGTGATGGTCGGCTTCGGCGACCCCGACGACCTTCCTGTCGGAGCGACCTTGCTCGTTCATCCCAGGATGTTTCCGGTGGCCAGCCGGCAATGGCTGGATGCGGCAGGTCCCCTGGAAAGCATTGCTGCACTTGTGCGGGCACCGCTGATCCACGAGGAAAACCGCCAGCAATGGGCCGACTGGTTTCGCAAGGCCGGCGTGGCGCATAACGCGCTGCAGGGGCCGCGCCTTTGGGATGCCAGCCTTGGCTTCGAAGCCGCTCTGGCCGGGCAGGGTGTCGCGCTGGCGACACGGCTGACGACAGGCGACGAAATGGCCAGGGGCCGCCTCGTCGAGCTGTTCGACACCGACATCCGGCTCGGCGCCTATTATTTCATCGCCGCACCGGCCCGCCGAAAGGACAGGGCGATCCGCAAGCTGCATGACTGGCTGGCCGGCGAATTGATGCGCTCGGAGGCTGCCGCAGCGTCTTCCAGCGATAGGTCGGCAGCAACTGGAGCTGTCGGCCCGACGCTTTGAACCATACCGCGAAAGAAGGACCAGCAGCCCGGTGATGCTGCGCTGCTACCGAGCTTTCAGGATGCGCGCACACATCTGATCGAAGCCGGCGTTTGATCAAGCGCCGGAACGAGCGGCGACAGTCGAAACGGATGTCGCTGGTCAAAGGAGTGACAGTCCTTCGACCGGTCTGGGCGACATGCTGGTCAATCCACGCCGAGGCTGACCGGGCCGACCTCGCGATCATCTGCGATGGCGTAGTCGATGCGCAGGATGCGGCCCGAAAAATCCGGGTTCGTCGGCCTGTCCGGGTCGACCGGTTCGGCGTTGCTGCGTCCGAAGGTAAGCGGCGACAGCGACAACCTGAGCAGGGTGCGTTCGAACACATGTTCGCCGGCCGGCTCGCCGTCGACCGTCAGGCGGCCGCGTCCCTTCAGCGTGCCGGTCTTTTCGAAGTCGAACACGACGGTCGTCTTGCCGAGCGGGATCTCCCGGTCGGAGACGAGGCGGGTGACCTCGAAGCCGGCATAGTTGTAGGTGTAGACCAGCCGGTTCGCGACGATGTCGAGCGCGTAGCCACCATGGCAGCTGCCGAAGCAGACAAGCGCGCCGCCCTGGTTTTTGTCCGTGCGCTCGATCTCGATCGATATGCGGTGCGAGACGTCCTGCGTCATCGGCGCCGCTTCCGCGGGGATAGACGAGATCGGCGGGAAAAAGCTGCATTCGTTGCGCCAGCGTGGTGCGCCGGGCCGGTAGGGCGGCTTGAACAGCACGTCGCTGTCGTCGAGCGGCATGACGCCGTAGCGGCCGGCTTCCGCCCACCAGCGTTCCTTCATCTCGGCAAGCTTTTCCGGCTTTTCCCCGGAGAGGTCGCGCAGCTCGGAAAAATCCTCGTCGAGATGGTAGAGCTCCCAGCGTTCGCTGTCGAAGTCGTCGCCGGCCTTGTGCTGCGTCACCGCTTTCCAGCCGCGATGCCAGATGCTGCGATGGCCGTACATCTCGAAATATTGCGACTGCTTGGCGGTCGCCGCATCGGGCGCGTCGAAGGAATAGGCAAAGCTCTCGCCATGGATCGGCATCTGCGCCACGCCGTTGATGCTTTCGGGTGCTGTGACGCCGCACAGCTGCATGATTGTCGGCGTGATGTCGGTGACATGGGTGAACTGGCAACGCACCTCGCCCTTGTCGGCTATGCCAGAAGGCCAGGAGAAGATCATCGGGTCGCGCACGCCGCCGCCATGGGTGAAGCTCTTGTAGAGCTTGAGTGGCGTGTTGGACGCCTGCGCCCAGCCCCAGGGATAGTTGCCCGAACTGCGCGCCGTGCCGATCTCGGTCAGGCGCTCGCGCGACACGGCATAATCTTCCGGCAGGCGGTTGAACCAGCGCAGCACGTTGGTCGTGCCGTCGGGATCGCAATCGGTGGAGGCGCCATTGTCCGAGATCAGCACGATGATGGTGTTGTCGCGAATGCCGGTGCGGTCGAGGAAGGCGAGCAGCCTGCCGAAGGCGGCGTCGGTATGGCCCAGAAGTGCTGCATAAGCCTCCTGCATATGCTCCGAGACCTCGCGCTCTTCCGGAGACAGCTCGGCCCAGGCGCGCACGCCGGGGTTGGGCGGCGGCAGCTCGGTATTCTCGGGCACCAGGCCCATCGCCTTCTGTTTGGCGAGCCTCGACACGCGTTCTTCGTCCCAGCCATGGGCAAAGCGGCCGCGATAGTTGGCCAGCGCCGATGCGGGCGCCTGGTGCGGGAAATGTCCGGCGCCGTAGCAGAGATAGAGGAAGAACGGCTTGTCGGGCCAGATCGCCATCTTGTCGGCGATGTAGCGCACCGCGCGGTCCGACAGGTCGTCGGACAGATGATAGCCCTGCTCGGGCGTCGCCGGCGGCGGCACCTGCTGGTTGTCCTGGCAGAGTTCGGGGTGGAACTGGTCGGTGCTGCCATTCATGAAGCCATAGAAACGTTCGAAACCGCGGCCGAGCGGCCACTGGTCGAAGGGGCCGGCGGCATTGGCGTTTTCGGTCGGTGCAAGGTGCCATTTGCCGACAGCATAGGTCGCATAACCCTGCAGCTTGAGCATTTCGGCAAGCGTGCCGGCGCGATGGCTGATCGCGCCGCGGCCGGAGGGCCAGCCCATGTCGGCATTGGCCAGATAGCGCATGCCGACGGAGTGGTGGTTGCGTCCGGTCAAAAGGCAGGCGCGTGTCGGCGAGCACAGCGTGGTGGTGTGGAAGTTGCTGTAACGCAGGCCATTGTCGGCAAGGGAATCGAAGTTTGGCGTGTCGATGGACGAGCCGAAACAGCCGAGGTCGGAGTAGCCGACGTCGTCGAGCACGACATAGATTACGTTCGGCTTGCCCGCCGGGCCGCTGGGGATGTCGGCATAGTCGCGCTCGGATTCGTGGTGCGTGCGGCCGATATGGCCGCGAAATTCGGAAGTCATGCTCTGTCCCGATCTTGTGAGATGGTCGCCGGGCCGCGACGACAGGGCGGCCCGGCCGATTGGATCAATAGCCGGTGACGCCGCGCAGATAGCGTTTGAGCAGCGTGCGTCCGAGCAGTCGCCACAGCCGGTCGGTGGCAAAGCCGAGAAGGCCGAGCGCGATGATGGCTGCGAACATCCAGTCGACCTGGAAGTAGAGGCGCGAGGTCCAGATGATGTAGCCGAGCCCGGCATCGGCGGCGAGCATTTCGGCGGCCGCGATGACCAGGAAGGACGAGGCGAGCGCCAGCCGCATGCCGACATAGATCGCGGGCAGCGAGGCCGGAACCATCACCTTGAAGAACACCTGCCGCTCATTGGCGCCGAGGCAGCGCGCGGCGTTCAGCTTGTCCTGCGAGACTGAGGACACGCCGCTGGCCGTGTTGACCATGACGATGAAGGCCGTCGCATAAGCGATCAGGATGATCTTCGACATCTCGCCGACGCCGAACCAGATGATGAACAAGGTCACCAGCGCAATCGCCGGAACGAAGCGGAAGAAGTGGATGAACGGATCGACGAGATGGCGCGCCACCGGCGAGACGCCGACGGCCAGCCCGATCGGGATGGCGATGGCGCTGCCCAGCAACCAGCCTGAGAGAATGCGCATCATCGACACCAGGATGGACTGGGTGAGGGTGCCCTCGGCCAGCATCTGTCCGGCGCCCTTGAGCACGGCGAGCGGTGCAGGCAGGAACATGGGATCGACCAGCCAGGTCGAGGCCATCTGCCAGAAGATCACGACGATAGCGACGCTGAGCGCCGACCAGGCGTAGGATGGCATCAGTTTTGCTCCCATTGCGAAGCCGCCTCCCGTTCGATGTCGCCCTCGATCGCCTTGACCGCATCGGCGAAGCGGCTGTCGAGGTCGTCGCGCGGATAGGGCAGGTCGATGTCGTAGATGCGGGTGATGTTGGCGCGCGGGCCCCGACTCATCACGGCGACGCGCTGGCCAAGCAGCACGGCCTCGCGAATGTCGTGGGTGACATAGACCATGGTGCAGCCGGTCTCGCGCCAGATGCGGGTGAGTTCTTTCTGCAGCACGCGGCGCGTCAGCGCGTCGAGTGCTGCAAACGGTTCGTCGAACAGGATCAGCTCAGGTTGGGCGGCCAGTGTACGGGCGATCTGCACGCGTTGCTTCATGCCGCCGGACAGCTCATGCGGAAATTTCTGCTCATGGCCGCGCAGGCCGACGAGGTCGACGTAGCGCTGCGCCATCTCAAGGCATTCGGTGCGCGGCTTGCCCGCGACGCTGGGGCCGAAGCCGATGTTTTCGGCGACCGTCAGCCACTGGAACAGCGGCTCCTCGATCGACTGGAACACCATGCCGCGCCGCCGGTCGGGGCCGGCGATCGTCTCGCCATTGGCGAGCACGCGGCCTTCGGTCTGCTTTTCGGTCCCGGCAACGATCTTGAGCAAGGTCGACTTGCCCGAGCCGCTCGGGCCGACCAGCACGAAGAATTCGCCTTGCGCGACCGCGACGGAGAGGTCGGCCAGGATCAGCTCGCTGCCTGCCTTCTGGCCGGGATAGGCCATGCCGACCTTGTCGAAGACGACCGCAGGCATGGCAGCTCCGGGCGTGGCCGCGCTTGTTTGATTGTTTGTCATCGCCGGTCCGCTCAGTTGCCCAGCTTGACCAGGTCGGGGGCAGCTTGCTCAAGGAATTTCGGATTGACGCCCGTTTCGAAGCTGACCGGCTGTGCTTTCGTCTTGGCCAGGAAATCAGCGACTTCCTTGAAGCCGGCGCGTTCATAGTCGGTCAGCGCCAGGGCGAATTCATTGTAGTTGAGCAGGTCGCGCACCGTGTCGCGCGGGGCACGCGTGTTCTTGGCGATCAGGGCTGCCGCCTCGTCCTTGTTGGCCGCGATGAACTGGCTTGCCGCATTGAGCGCGCGCAGCGTTGCAACGGTCAGCTCC
This sequence comes from Aminobacter sp. NyZ550, assembly GCF_025628925.2. Taxonomy (NCBI): domain Bacteria; kingdom Pseudomonadati; phylum Pseudomonadota; class Alphaproteobacteria; order Hyphomicrobiales; family Phyllobacteriaceae; genus Aminobacter; species Aminobacter sp. NyZ550. The sequence goes on along the minus strand of NZ_CP114190.1, from coordinate 4,094,067 downwards.
GGATGCTTTTCGGTGAAGTCGGTCTGGGCGGCGATGTAGGCGCTGCTGTTGCGCTTGGCGGCCGCGTCGTCGGTCAGCACATAGTGGTTGCCGCCGTCGGTCGACTTCTCGGTGCCGTCGGCCCAGACGAAGGCCGCGTTGATGCGGCCGGAGCGGAGCGAGGCGACGATCTCGAGCAGGCTGGTGAAACCGACGATCTCGACCTTGTCTTCGCTTATGCCGTTCTCTTCGAGATATTTCATGGTGATCAGGTGCTGGGCGGTGCCGGTGGCAATGCCGATCTTCTTGCCGACCAGATCCTTGGCGTCTTTGATGTCGTTGCTGACCACCAGCTTGTGGAAGCCGGGCTTGGAATGGAAGATGCCGGCAAGCACGGTCAGCTTACCGCCCTGGATGCGCGATACGATCGGGAAATCGAGCCCGACCGCCATGTCGGCGCGGCCGATCAGCAGCGCATCGATCGCCTCGACGCCGGTGGCGAAGGTGGTGATCTGGGCGTCGATGCCTTCCTTTTCGAAGAAGCCTTTTTCCTTGGCGACCCAGATCTGGGAGCCGGTGGTGTAGGCGTCGACACCGAAGCGCACAGGCTCCAGGGTTTGCGCCCCGGCCATCCCGGCCGAGAAGAGCATGAGGCCTGATGCGAGGCTCAGGACAATCTTTTTGAAGCGGGTCATTTCGGTTCGTCCTCCAGCGAAAGGGCTGAACTGCCCTGGAATTGAATGGGGGCCAGCGCCATCACCTGATGGCTGGCGAGAAGATGCGGGACCATCCAGGAGCGCGAGGCGAGCGGCACGCTGCCGTCGCCCGAATGCACGAGTGCGGTGCTCCACAAAAGCGCGTCGCCCTCGCTGACCTCCAGCAGTTCGGCGACGTCTGCCGTTGCGTTGATCGCCGAGGTGCGCGTCGACAGCGACGCGCCGTCGATGACGGTGTACGGGGCAATGGCGGCAAGCGCGTCATGCTCCGTGCTCTCGTTGAAGGCGCTCGGCGGCACGCTGCGGGCGAGATAATGGTCGACCAGAATACAGGGCTGGCCGTTGGCCAGAAAAAGCCAGCGCAGGCGGTGGGTCGGCCTTTCCTCCGCCTGGCCGAAAATGACGGCGATCTCTTTGGGTGCTGCGACCTGGTCGCGCCGGATCTCGCGAAACGACGCCTTCATGCCCGCCTTTTCGATCAGGTTCCAGAAGCCGGCGGAGCCGGTCAAGGCGTTGAGAATGGGCGGATTGGCGATGAAGGTGCCGACGCCATGCTTGTTCTTGAGCAGGCCCTTGGCCATCAGGTCGGCATAGGCCTCGCGCAGCGAATTGCGGCTGAGGCCGAGTATCCGGGAAATGTCGATTTCCGCCGGCAAGCGGTCGCCGGCAACCAGCTTGTGCTGGCGAATATACTGCAGGACACGTTCGGTGGCAGTTCCCGACATCGCTCTCTCCTCCAAGAGGTAGGACGTCCTACCTTTACGCAGGATCATGAAAGAGTCAAACTCCGCCGATCCATTTTTCGACAGGAAGGCGCCATGTCGTGTTGTTCTCCGGGCCGATCCCTAGGCGATCATGTTGCCGAGCCAGCTGCGGCGCCTGCGCCGCTCGATGCCGGCAGCCAGCCTGACATGGCGTTGATACCGGCTGGGCGCTGGCTTCTCGGCGAGGATCGCTCGATCGCCAATCCTGACGACGGCGAAGGTCCGGTGCTAGCAGTCGACCTTCCGGCGTTCCTGCTCGACAAGACCGCGGTGACCAATCAGGCCTTTGCGTCCTTCGTCGCTGCCACCGGCTATGTGACGGAGGCCGAGCGCCTGGGCTGGTCTTTCGTCTTCATGGCCCAGATCCATCCTGACGCGGTGATCGCAACGGACGCCGACGCCAGCGCGCCGGACTGGTGGGCGCCGGTTCGCGACGCCTGCTGGCATCAGCCCGATGGCACAGGCTCCAGCTGGCGTGACCGGCGCGACCATCCGGTCGTCCATGTCTCATGGAACGACGCCGTTGCCTTCGCGAACTACGCCGGCAAGCGATTGCCGACGGAAGTCGAATGGGAAGCCGCGGCGCGTGGTGGGCTTGAGCGGGCGATCTATGCCTGGGGCGACGAGCTCAATCCCGGCGGCCGCCACATGTGCAACATCTGGCAAGGGCGCTTTCCGCTCAGCAACAGCGCCGAAGACGGGTACCTCGCGACAGCGCCGGCGCGCAGCTTTCCGCCCAATGGGTTCGGCCTCCACAACATGCTCGGCAATGTCTGGGAATGGACCGCATCGCCCTGGTCGGGCGAGCCGACCGGATTGATGGCGATGCGCGGCGGCTCCTATCTGTGCCACGCCAGCTACTGCAACCGATACCGCGTTGCGGCCCGGACCGGCAACCACCACGGCGCGACCTCGAGCCATCTCGGTTTTCGCTGCGCCGGCGACCTTGTCGGGCAGTGATCGACCATGCCTGATCCGAATGGAAGTCCATAACCACATGGAATGAGTTCGCCGACGCATGTTATGGTGTGGAGCCGCGAAACGCGGTCTATCCTCGCAGAAACTAGGTCGTTGGGTTTGTCTGATTGGAGGATATAGATGATCAGCCGACGTTCACTTCTGGCAGCTGCCAGCATCATCTCGCTCGCCTCGCTGGGGCTTGCAGGCGTGGCTCCCGCTTATGCCCAGCAGAAGCAGGTCAAACTGCAACTCGCCTGGCTCTTCAATGGAGCCGCCGCCGGCGAAATCGTCGCCTTGAAGAAGGGGTTCTTCGCTGAAAAGGGCCTCGACGTCGAGATCCTTCCCGGTGGCCCGAACTCCAACACGGTGCAGGAGACGCTCTCCGGAGTGGCGCAGATCGCCACCGCCTATGCGCCCGAGATCATGTATGCCGCAAACCAGGGGCTGCCGATCAAGACCTTCGGCGCGGCCTTCCAGAAAGCGCCGCTGACCTTCTATTCGCTCGGCGAATCCAACATCAAGTCGGTGGCCGACTGGAAGGGCAAGCGCATCGGCGCGAGCCAGGGCGCGACCGCGCAGATCAAGGTCGTGCTCGACCATAACGGAATGAAGCTCGACGACATCACCTTCATCCAGGCCCAGATCCCCGGCCTGCTCCAGGGGCAGGTCGACGTCGTCGCCTCCTGGCCGACCAACGTTGCCCAGAACGTGCCGATCGTACAGAATCCGGCTGGCTACAACACCCAGAGTATCTGGGACAACGGGCTGCAGTTCCAGTCCAACTACTACATCGCCCGCACCGACCTGATCGGCTCCGACAGCGACATGCTGGTGAAGTTCCTCGAGGCCTGCGACAAGGGCTGGGCCTATGCCGCCGACCATCCCGAAGAGGCCATCGACATGGTTGCCTCGATGTCGAGCGCGATCGAGAAAGACAAGGAGCTCGCCTCGCTCAAGGTCATCGTGTCGGACTTCATCTACACCAACGAAACCCGCGAGCACGGCTTTGCCAACATCAGCAAGGACCGCTGGAATGCGACGCTGCAGACCTACGCCAAGATCGGCGAGATCAAGTCCGAACTGACGGCGGACGACGTCTTCGACGGCAGCATCCTTGCGGCAGCACAGAGGACGAAGCGGTGAACATGATGGCGACAATCGCTGCTTCCGGGGCCACCCGTTCCGGCGACGCCCACTCTGGCGACGTCCGTCTCTCTCAGGCACGCAACGCCATCGAGATCGACAATGTCGCCGTGACCTTCGGCGGCAGCTCGCGGGCGGTGCGGGCCATCGACAATGTCTCGCTGACGGTTCGCGAAGGCGAGTTCGTCTCGCTGATCGGCCATTCCGGCTGCGGCAAGTCCACCTTGCTGCGCACCATCGCCGACATCATCGCGCCGACCGAAGGCAAGGTTGCCATATTCGGCGGAACGCCGGCGGCGGCGCGCGCCTCGCGCACATTTTCCATGGTGTTCCAGCAATCGGTGCTGATGCCCTGGGCCAAGGTGATCGACAATGTCCGCCTGCCGTTCGAGGTGGGCGGGGCCAACCCGAAGGCCGGCAACTTCATGGACCCGCATGAGGCGCTGAAGCTTGTCGAGCTGGAAGGGTTCGAGGATGCCTTGCCGTCGGAGCTGTCCGGCGGCATGCGCCAGCGCGTCTCGATCGCGCGGGCGCTCGTCACAAGGCCGAAGGTCCTGCTCATGGACGAGCCTTTCGGCGCGCTCGACGAGCTGGTGCGCGACACGCTGAATGTCGAGCTGCTGCGGATCTGGAAGCAGAGCGGGATGACCATCGTCTTCGTCACCCATTCGCTGCATGAGGCGGTTTTCCTGTCGCAGCGTGTCGTGGTGATGAGCCGACGTCCGTCGCGGATCGGCGGAATTCTCGAAATCGACCTGCCGGAAGAGCGCGACCTTGCCCTGAAGGACGCCCCTGAACTGGGCCACCACGTCGCCAGGCTGCGCGACATGCTGGGAGCTGGATAAGCCATGAGCGTTGACCGTTCCATCGAAACCGCCGCCCCATTGCCTCGCATCTGGAGCATCCTCCCAGGCCCCGAAGTGATGCGTGCGCTCGGCATGGCAGTGCTCGGGCTGTCGCTGACGCTGGTCCTGTGGCAGCTCGTCGTCACGCTGTTCGGCGTGCCGTCCTATCTGGTGCCCGCGCCGACCGACGTCGCCGGCGCGCTGTCGCGTGACCTGCCGCTGCTTGTCGAAGCAGCCGTTCCGACAATCACCGAAGCCTTTCTCGGCTTTCTCCTCGGCAACACCGTTGCCCTGCTGGTGGCGGTGTCTTTCGTCTACAACAAGGTCATCGAGGAGATGTTCTATCCCGTCGCGATCCTGGTCAAGACGATCCCGATCGTGGCGATTGCGCCGGTGCTCAAGATCATCCTCGGCAACGGCATCGAGCCGAAGATCGTGATCGCCGCGTTGATCTGCTTCTTCCCGACGCTGGTCAATTCGGTGCGCGGCTTCCGCGCCGTCAATCCGCAACTGCTCGAACTGATGCACGTCCTGTCGGCGTCGAAGACCGAAGTGTTCCTCAGGATCCGCATCTACAGCGCGCTGCCCTACATCTTCTCGGCGCTCAAGATTTCGGTGACGATGTGTGTGCTCGGCGCGATCGTCGGCGAGTGGATCGGCGCCAACCAGGGCATCGGTTATCTCCTGCTGCAGAGCATGTTCGACTTCAACGCGCCGCGGCTGTTTGCGACGATCCTGACGGCGTCTGTCATCGCCATCACCGGTTTCGCTATCGTCTCGATGCTGGAGAAGTGGGTCATCCGCTGGGATCCCGGCGCCGCGATGTAGTCTCCGCAGCAGAAAGTCCATGGACCCGGCCTGCCCCAGGGCCGGCCGGGTTTCGATCGATGCGGCATGGTCTGTGAATGCGATGCGGCATCTCCGGTTTGTCCGAATTCCGAGGCGCCCCAATGTCCAACGACCACAATCCAGGCCGTATCGGCCGCACCTATCACGAGTCGGACAACTGGTTTGAAGCCAGGCCCATGCCGGCGTCCGGCAGCCCCAACGTCATCTATGTCATTCTCGACGATGTCGGTTTCGCCGACCTGGGCTGCTTCGGTTCGGAAATCCGCACGCCCAGTTTCGACCGGCTTGCCGAACAGGGGCTGCGCTACAGCAATTTCCACACCACCACCATGTGCTCGCCGACGCGGGCCAGCCTGCTGACCGGGCGTAACCATCATGCCGTCGGCATGCGCTGCCTGGCCAACTTCGATTTCGGCTACCGCAATGGCCGCGGCTCGATCTCGCATCGGGCAGCGACGGTCGCCGAAATGCTCGGAAGCGCCGGCTACGCCAGTTTCGCCGTCGGCAAGTGGCATGTCGCGCAGACCGACGAGATCACCGCCGTCGGACCCTTCGACCAATGGCCGCTCGGCCGCGGCTTCCATCGCTTCTACGGTTTCATGAATGGCAGCACCGACCAGTATCATCCCGAGCTGGTCGAGGACAATCACCCGGTCGCCCAGCCCAAGTCAGCCGAAGACGGCTACCACCTCACCGCCGATCTGGTGGACAAGGCGATGGCGATGCTCGGTGCCCATGTCTCGCTCGCACCTGATACGCCGTTCTTCCTCAACCTCGCCTTTTCGGCAGGGCATTTTCCCCATCAGGTCCCCAGGGCCTATATGGACCGCTATGACGGCGTCTGGGACTGCGGCTGGGACGTCATCCGGCAAAGGCGGCTCGAACGGCAGAAGGCGATGGGCCTGGTGCCTGAAAATACCGAATTGCCGCCCGACGCCCCCGGCGTCGAGAACTGGGACCTGCTTTCGGCCGACCGGAAGCGCGTCGCCGTCAGGCTGCAGCAGGCCTATGCCGGCTTCCTCGAATACACCGACGAGCAACTGGGCCGGCTGCTCGATTTCCTCGAGACGACAGGCAAGCTTGATAACACGCTGATCGTCGTCATCTCCGACAATGGCGCGTCCATCGACTGTGGACCAGAGGGCACGACCAACGTGCTCAGGCGCTTCAACCAGATCCCGGAATCCTTCGAACGCAATTTGGCTGAGATCGACGAGATCGGCGGCCCCAGGAGCAACAGCAACTACCCCTGGGGCTGGGCCCAGGCCAGCAATACGCCGCTGCGCCTGTTCAAATCCTTCACCCATGGCGGCGGCGTGCGTGACCCGATGATCGTGTCATGGCCCCGGCGCATCGCCGACAAGGGGGCCATCCGCCATCAGTTCCACCACGTCGTCGACATCACGCCGACGGTGCTCGAGGTCTGCGGCGTCGCGGCCCCCGAAATCTACCGAGGTGTCGGCCAGATGCCGGTGCACGGCACCAGCTTTGCCTACACCTTCGATGCGCCCGACGCGGAGACGCGCAAGGACGTGCAATATTTCGAGATGTTCGGGCACCGCGGCATCTGGCACAAGGGCTGGAAGGCCGTCACCAAGCACCGGCGCGGCGACGACTTCGAACTCGACGACTGGGAGCTCTACAAGCTCGACGAGGATTTCAATGAGACCCGCGATCTGGCGAGCGAGAACCCGGCCAAGCTCCGCGAGATGACGGAACGCTGGTGGGCGGAAGCCGGCCGCTACGACGTCATGCCGCTCGATGACCGCGAGGTTCGTTTCCGCGCCAAGGCGAAGCCTGATTCCATCCGTTCGCGCAGCCGCTACGTCTTTTATCCGCAGCTCGAATCGATCCCGTCATCGGCAGCACCCCTGACCCAGGACACCTCGCACCGGATCACCGCCGAAGTGACAATCGATCCGCAGTCCGAAGGCACGCTGGTCAGCTACGGCAACAATGGCAGCGGTTATGTGCTCTACCTCAAGGATGGCAGGCTGAACTACAGCTACAACCATGTTGGCGAGATCACCCGCCTGGTGTCGGTGCCGCTGACCACGTCAGGCGCGATTTCCCTGGGTTTCGAGTACCGCAAAACAGGTCTGCTCAAGGGCATCGGTACCCTTCTCGTCAACGGAGAGCGGCAAGGCGGCGAGCGTGAGCACCAGACCCTGCTGCGCATTGCGCTGGCGCCGATGTTCATCGGCCGCAGCGGCTTGCCGCCTGTCTGCGACGGCATCGACGGCGAATTCCGCTTCACCGGCACATTGCACCGGCTGGTGATCGAACTCGGCGATGACCGCGAGGTCGTGCCGCCAAGCGGCGAAATCGACTGACGCTCCATCTTCTTGTTTTTGCGTAATTACCCAGGGCAAGCTGCTGCGCGGTTTTTCCTGGGATTGCTCCTGGGCGCTGCCTAGTCGGCGGCGTTCTGCGGGCTGCGCAGGCCTTTGTTTTCGAACACCTCGACCATCGCCTTCATCAGTCCGCTATGGGCGGGCAGCCGGTCCATGCCCTGGCGGAAGACGAAGCCCAGATCGTACTGGAAGATCTCCTTGTCGGTCTTGAGCACCTTCAGGCCTTGTCCGATCGGGCTGCCGGCCACCATCGTCGATTCGAAGAACAGATAGTCGCCAGAGCGCGCCAGCTCGGCGCAGGTGAAGAGCGAGCTGGTCTCGAGCAAATAGCGGGCAGGGGGCGCTCCCCGTTCCTTCAGCCAGTCGGACAGCATCTTCAGCACGTCCCGGTTCAGGTTGAACGAGACGAACGGGTATTTGACCAGTTCCATCGGGTCGACCGGGCCCTCCACCTTGGCGAGCGGGTGATGTTCGGCGCACATGATGCCGATCTGTGCCTTGGCGACCCGGCGCGAGGTGAAGCCGGGCAGCCGGCTCTTGGCAATGACAGCACCGGCAAAGATGTCGACCCGCCCAAGCCGCAAATCCTCGATCAGCTGGTCGACCGGTCCGGTCTGCACCGACAGCCGATGCCTGGGAAAACGCCGGTGAAAGCGTGACGCCGCCGGCGGCAGGATCGTCGACGACCAGACCGGGCCGGCCGCGACCCTGATCGTGGCGTCCTGCTCGGACAGGAGATTGCGGATCTCCTGCACCGCATGCTCGTATTCGAGCCCGATGATCTGCGCCCTGTTGAAGAAGGCCTGCCCGGTCGGCGTCAGGTCGGCGCCGCTGGAATGGCGTTCGAACAGGCGCGTGCCGAGCATCTCCTCCAGCCGCTTGACGTTCTTGGAAAGCGCCGGCTGCGAGATGCGCAAGCGCTTGGCCGCCTTCGATATTCCCTTGTCCTCGGCGACCGTGACGAAGTGCTTGAGCAGCGTCAGATTAGGAACTTCGAACGACATGCCGGGTGCCTGCCTCATAACCTATTGGAATTACCTTCAAGCCTAAATGTATTGGCCCCTGATGGAGCTTTGTCAAATAATCCTGATATCGCCTGGAGCCGAGACTCCGGGCATCACCAGGAAACGCCGCGATGTCGTGTTGTTCACCCGTCCGGGAAAGCGAGCCGCAGCCGGCCCCGTCGCGCGCGGCCATGGCAGGCGCTGGCAAGGTCGATTTGTCAGGCATGGCTGCTGTTCCCGCCGGCATCCGGGGCATCGGTTATGACGGCCCCGAGGCCTATGCCGAGGACGGCGAGGGGCCCCGGCGAATGGTCGCCAGCCCCGGATTCCTGATCGACAGGACCGCGGTGACCAACCGCGCTTTCGCCCGTTTCGTGGCGGCGACCAGCTATGTCACCGAGGCGGAACGCATCGGCTGGTCCTTCGTCTTCTACGCCCAGCTTCATCCCCGCGCCGAAAACGACGTGCTCGATCTCAGGACCGGATCGCCCAAGTGGTGGCTGCCGGTGCGCGGCGCAAGCTGGTCGATACCAGACGGCGCCGGCACCGACTGGCGCGACCGCGACGACCATCCGGTCGTCCACGTCTCCTGGAACGACGCTAGGGCCTATGCAGCCTGGAGCGGCAAGCGGCTGCCGACCGAGAGCGAATGGGAGATCGCTGCCAGAGGCGGGCTTGAAGACAGGATCTATCCCTGGGGCAACGAGCTCACGGAGCAGGGCAGACACCGCTGCAACATCTGGCAGGGGCGTTTCCCCCGGGAGAATACGGCCGAGGACGGCTTCCTCTCGACCGCGCCTGCCGATGCCTTCGAGCCCAATGGCTACGGCCTGTTCAACATGGTCGGCAATGTCTGGGAATGGACGTCGGACAACTGGTCGCAGAGCCAGCCTCAGCTGAAAGCGATGCGCGGCGGCTCCTATCTCTGCCACCGCAGCCACTGCAATCGTTATCGCGTCTCGGCGCGCACCTCCAACGCCGTCGATGCCGCCTCGAGCCACCTTGGCTTTCGATGCTCGGCCGACATGCCGGCGCCATCAGCCGGCTCCTTCTGATTTCGAGGAACTGCAATGAAACATGACAAGTTTCCGGGCCATGTCGGCCGCACTGTTGCCGAGTCGACGCCCTGGTGGCCGACGAGCCGCAACCACAAGCAGCAGAAACCCAACATCGTGGTTGTCGTGCTTGACGACACCGGCTGGGCCGATTTCGGCTGCTTCGGCTCGGAGATCAACACGTCGACAATCGACCGGCTGGCGGCGCGCGGGCTGCGCTACACCAATTTTCACGTCACGCCGCTCTGCTCGCCGACGCGCACCTGCCTGCTGACCGGACGCAACCATCACGCCGTCGGCATGCGGTTTCTGTCCGATACCGACACCGGCTTCCCCAATTCGCGCGGCTCAATCGACCGCGACGTGGCGCTTTTGCCGGCCATGCTGCGCGAGCAGGGGTATGGCAGCTATCTCGTCGGCAAGTGGCACCTGACGCCGTCGCATGAGATTTCGCCGGCCGGACCCTATCACAACTGGCCGCTCGGCCGCGGCTTCGACCGGTTCTATGGCTTCCTTCCCGGCTGCACCGACCAGATGACGCCCGAGCTGTGCGAGGACAACCACCAGGTCGACCGCGAATTTCCTGACAATTACCACCTCACCGAGGACCTGGTCGACCGGGCGATTTCTTACGTCCGCGACCACACCGTGTTCCGCGACGAGGAACCATTCTTCCTGCAACTGGCCTTCGGTGCCACGCACGCGCCGTTCCAGGCGCCGCGGTCCTTCATCGAACCTTATGTCGACGTCTTCGCCAAGGGCTGGGACGCGACGCGCCAGGACCGGCTGCTGCGCCAGAAGGCGCTTGGCATCGCACCTGAAGAGACCGAATTTGCGCCGCGCAACGAGGAGGTTTCGGCCTGGAACACGCTCTCCGACGATCAGAAACTGCTATACACCCATCTTCAGGCGGCCTATGCCGGCTTCCTTGAGCACACCGACCTGCATCTCGGCCGCCTTGTAGATGAGCTCGCAAGATTGGGTGAACTCGACAACACGCTGATCATCGTGCTCTCCGACAATGGCGCCAGCCGCGAAGGCGGCAAGGATGGTGCCGTCGACACCAACGCACCCTATAGCGGACTGCCGCAGAGTGTCGACGAACAGCTCAAGCGCCTCGACCAGATCGGCACCCGTCACGGCGGCGCGCACTATCCGCAAGGCTGGGCCATGGCGGGCAACACGCCCTTCCGCCGCTACAAGCAGCATGTCGATCTTGGCGGCGTGCGCTCGCCGATGGTGGTGTCGTGGCCCGGCGGCATCGCCGCGACAGGCGAAGTCAGGACGCAGTTCTCGCATGTCATCGACCTCGCGCCGACAATCATGTCGCTTGCCGGCCTCGACCATCCGTTGCCTTGTGACGGCCGCAGCCTCGCATCGACCTTTGCCGATGCCGATGCACCGGCGCCGCGGTCCACGCAATATTGGGAGAACCTCGGTCATCGCGCGATCTGGCATGAAGGTTGGCGGGCGGTCACCGAGCATCGCCAGGGCGACGCGTATGAAGACGACAGCTGGCGGCTCTACGACACCGAGGGCGATTTTTCGGAATCGCAGGATTGCGCCGGACAGGAGCCGGACCTGCTCAAGGAATTGATCGGCCGCTGGTGGCAGGAGGCCGAGGCCAACAATGTGCTGCCGCTTGATGACCGGACGCTGGTGCAATTGCTGCGCGCTCGGCCGCCCATCGGGCTGATGTCACGCGACAGGCTGGTCTTCCGCCCGGGCCAGAGCCATGTGCCGATCAGCAGCATGATCGCGGGTTCGGAACGATCCATGGTCGTCACTGCATCGTTTCGCGATCGCGCCGCGGGTGAAGATGGCGTGCTGGTATCGAGTGGCGACGCGCAAGGCGGCTACGTGCTCTATGTCATGGACGGACGCCTGAGCTTCGAACATGTGCAACTCGGCCACCGTGTCGTCTGCGTCGCCGATGCCGTCCTGCCCTCGGGAACATGCGAGGCCGGATTTGCTCTCCATAACCGAAACGGCCATTCTGCCGAAATCGTCTTGCTGCATGGCCGCCGAAGGGTAGGGGCGGCACGTATCCCGGTGACCGCCGCACATCTGTCGTTCTGGGGCATCGATGTCGGCACAGATGCGGCGGACAGGGTCTCCAGCGCCTATCCCGCCGACTTCGCTTACCCAAAGCGGTCGTTCGAGACCTTGACCATAGACTTCCTCGACCAGCCGCTGATCGAGGACGTCGCAGAAGCAATGGAAAGCACCGAGTGATATGGCACAAGTCGAAGTTCTGATCGATGTCGATACCGGTGTCGATGACGCGCTGGCGCTGTCATTTGCGGCACTGCACCCTGATATCAACCTGCGGGCGGTGACCTGCGTTGCCGGCAATGCCTCGCTCGACAATGTCTACCGCAACACCCGTGCCGTCCTTGCCGTCGCCGGCGCCGGGCATGTTCCCGTCGCCCGCGGCGCCTCGCGTCCGCTGATCGCCGCGCCGCGCGACGCCGCCCATGTCCACGGCCATAACGGTCTCGCCGGGCTGGATCTCGCCGTTCCCGAAGGCGGCAGCGACATCCATGCCGTCGAACTGATGCGGCGGGAGATACTGGCCAGCCCGACGCCGCCGACGTTGATTGCGCTGGCGCCGCTGACCAATGTGGCGCTTTTGCTGCGCATGTATCCTGAGGTGGCGGCCCGGCTCGACAGGATCGTGTTCATGGGCGGCAGCGCCAGCATCGGCAATGCCACGCCGGTCGCCGAATTCAACAGCTGGGCCGATCCCGAAGCTGTGGCGATCGTCGTCGACAGCGGCATCCCGACTGTCATGTACGGGCTCGACGTCTTCTACAGCGCGGCCGTGTCGGAGGATGATGTCGCGGCACTCGAAAGGTCGAGCCGGCCGGTGGCGCAGTTGTGCGCCAAGCTGTTCCGGCACATGGCGGTCAAGGATTCCGACCAGAAACGCATCCCTGCCGGTACCATCGCAGCCCTGGGCGATGCCGGCACGGTCTGCGCCGTTGTCGACCCCGCCGGCCTGACGACGCACAGGTTTCCGGTCAGCGTCTGCACGGATGGATCGCGGTCGCGCGGCCAGACGATCGTCGACCGTCGTTCCCATCGCGGCGAATCCGAGCTGAATGGCGCAAGCCTGGGGCAACCTGTCGATGTCGCGCTGGCGGTCGATGGCGCCCGTCTTGCGCAGCTGTTCCGCCGCACGATCCTGGGCAGCTCTGGAGGCTGACGGTGCAGATGGTCGGCGCAATCCCCGTGTCAGGCAATGGCCGGCGCCGGCACGAGCCCGGCTGTCTCATGTGGAGCGCTGCGAGGTCTCATCCTCACTGCGTTCTGTGACAACCGCGTCGAAGCTGCTGCTTTCGGCGAACAGGACGGAGCGCAGTCTGCCTACCTTGCTTGTGTCGATCACGAGTATGTTGCGGCTGGCAGTGGCCATGACCTTTCGCTTTATCTCGGCCTCGTGGAAATGTGCGCAGGTCGCGCCTCGCGCCCAGTCGAAACCGGCGGCCGACAACAAGGCCACGTTGATGCCGAGCGATGCGATGGTGGCCAGCGCCTCTGGGCCGAAGAAGGTGGCCGAAGCGGGATAATAGACGCCGCCGAGCATCACCAGCGTCACATTCGGTTTGTGTGCCAGCCGCTCGGCAACATTGAGCGCGTAACAGACAACGGTAAGCGGCATGTCGTTGGGAATGAGGTCGACCAATTCGATGAGCGTCGTGCCGCAGTCGATGAAGATTGTCTCTTCGGCCTTGACGTAACGCAGGGCGGCTTCACAGGCGCGTCGTTTGGCGTCGCGCTGCTGATCGGCAGCCATATCAAGAGTGTAGGAGTTCTCCGGTTCGAACATGCCGCGCGGCACGACATAACCGCCGAGATAGCCCAGTTTGTCCGGGTTCTGCTGGATGTCGCGACGCACTGTCATTTCGGAGACGTCAAGGAGTTTCGCGACGGCGCTGATATGCAGCGCCCGGCCTTGTGCCAGCTCTGCCTGGAGGCGCTCCATACGCTGCGCTTTTGCTGAGCCGGCTTTCGCCACGGGAGACTCCCATCGTTGAATGTCAGAGACGTAACAAGTTGGTCCAAGCAGTACAAGTTTGCAGGATATCGTCAAACTTCTTGTGAGAATTATAACATTATGATGTTGACATTCTCACAAATGTAATGCCCTTTTCAGTCGCGGCGGCTCCATGATCGTGCTCTCGATCGAAGCACAAACATCGTGGTGGCCGCTTGTCCGGTAGCGCTTTGATGGATCTTGTCGTGGGATTGGCAATGGAAATGAATGAGGGCAGCGGCGCGGTCATGCGCGTGGTGCGTGCTGCGTCAGATGCCGATGTCGGCCTGCCGCGCAATCCCGGCATGGCGCTGGATCTGGGCTTTCTGGAATCGCTGCGCAGCGTCAACCGCTCGGCGCTGGAGCGCAGGGTCGGCACGCTGACCAAACGGCGCTCGATCAAGGCCGACAACCAGGCGGCCTGGTTGCTCAGGTCGATCTCGCTGATGGATCTGACGACGCTCAACTCCAACGACACCGACGAGCGTGTGCGCCGGCTCTGCGCCAAGGCGCTGAACCCGCTGCGCCGCGACCTGACCGAGGCGCTGGGACTGGGTGAGGTGCTGATCCGGCCGGCGGCGGTCTGCGTCTATCATCCGTTCGTGGCCACCGCCGTGGAAGTGGTGAAGGGGTCGGGTATCCATGTCGCTGCGGTGTCGACGGCCTTTCCGCATGGCCTGGCACCCCTGTCGACACGTCTTGCCGAGATCGAGGCGTCGGTATCAGACGGCGCCGACGAGATCGACGTCGTCATTCCGCGCGGACTGGTGTTCGGTGCGAAGTGGCAGGAGCTCTATGACGAGATCAAGCAGATGCGCGCTGCCTGCGGCGAGGCCCCTCTCAAGGTCATCCTCGGTACCGGCGATCTGGCGACTTTGCGCAATGTCACGCTCGCCTCGATGGTGGCGATGATGGCGGGTGCCGATTTCATCAAGACCTCGACCGGCAAGGAAAGCGTCAACGCGACGCTGCCCGTCGGCCTCGCCATGGTCAGGGCCATCCGCGCCTATCACGAGCAGACCGGCTATCTCATCGGCTTCAAGCCGGCCGGCGGCATCTCGACGGCCAAGGTCTCGCTCGACTGGCTGGTGCTGATGAAGGAAGAACTCGGCCGGCCCTGGCTCGAACCGGAGCTGTTCCGCTTCGGCGCGTCGAGCCTGCTGACCGACATCGAGCGCCAGCTCGAACACCACATCAGCGGCCGCTACTCGGCCAACCACCGCCACGCCATGGCGTGAGACGATGCGAAAGCAATCGCCGTGGAGCTTCTTCGCATCCCCCTCTGGCCTACCGGCCATCTCCCCCGCAAGGGGGGAGATTGGCAGCTTCGCCGCTCACACCTTTCCTCCAACCTCGATGATTGGCGGCGACGTCAGCGCAGGCTGATCTCCCCCCTTGCGGGGGAGATGGCCGCCCCTTTGACAAATATGGGGCCAGAGGGGGGTGCGAAGGATCGCCGACCTCGCAACGAATTGCTGGGAACATTCCAATGAACATTCTCGAACGATACCACGCCATGGATTATGCCCCAGCCCCCGAGGCCCGCTCAGAAGCCGATGCCTGGCTTGGGGCCCGCGATTTCTCGAAGGCGCTGTTCATCGCAGGCGACTGGCGCGCCGGCATTGACGGCAACAGCTTCGACACATCCGATCCCTCAACCGGCAAGCTTCTGGCCAAGGTGTCGGACGCCTCTGCCGCCGACATCGAGACGGCGGTGGCCGCAGCCCGCAAGGCGCTGCCGAAGTGGAGTGCTGCCTCGGGTTATGAGCGCGCAAAAGTGCTTTATGCCATCGGCCGCGCCATGCAGCGCCACCAGCGCCTGTTTGCGGTGCTGGAAAGCCTCGACAACGGCAAGCCGATCCGCGAGAGCCGCGACATCGACGTGCCGCTGGCGATCCGCCACTTCATCCACCATGCCGGCTGGGCCCAGTCGCTGGACAAGGAATTTCCAGGCCGCAAGCCAGCCGGTGTCGTCGGCCAGATCATCCCGTGGAACTTTCCGCTGCTGATGCTGGCCTGGAAGATCGCACCGGCCCTTGCCACCGGCTGCACGGTTGTCCTGAAGCCGGCCGAGTTCACGCCGCTGACGGCAATCTTGTTTGCCGAGATCTGCGAACGCGCCGGTGTGCCCAAGGGCGTGGTCAACATCGTCCAGGGCGGACCCGAGGCAGGGGCTGCGATCGTTAACCATCCCGGCATCGACAAGATCGCGTTTACCGGCTCGTCGGAGGTCGGCAAGATCATCCGCAAGGCGACAGCCGGCAGTGGCAAAAAGCTGTCGCTGGAACTCGGCGGCAAGTCGGCCTTCATCGTCTTCGAAGACGCCGATCTCGACAGCGCCGTCGAGGGACTTGTCGACGGCATCTGGTTCAACCAAGGCCAGGTCTGCTGTGCCGGCTCGCGGCTTCTGGTGCAGGAGAGCGTAGCCGAAGCCTTCATCGCCAAGGTCAAGACACGCATGAGCCGGCTGCGGGTCGGTTCTCCGCTCGACAAGAACACCGACATCGGCCCGCTGGTCGACAAGACCCAGCTCGACCGCGTCAGGCGCCTTGTCGAGGAAGGTGCAAGACAGGGTGCCGTCTGCTGGCAGCCCGACCAGGATGTGCCATCATCAGGCTATTGTCACCTGCCGACCTTGGCGACGGGTGTTGCGCCCGCCAACATCCTTGCCCAGGAAGAGGTGTTCGGTCCGGTGCTCGCCACCATGAGCTTCCGCAACACCGAAGAGGCGGTCGAACTCGCCAACAACACCCGTTATGGCCTTGCCGCCTCGGTGTGGAGCGAAAACGTCAATCTTGCCTTGCATGTCGCCCCGCAGCTCAAGGCCGGCGTGGTCTGGATCAACGGCACCAACATGTTCGATGCTGCCTGCGGCTTCGGCGGCTACCGCGAGAGTGGTTTTGGCCGCGAGGGCGGGCGCGAGGGGCTGGAGGAATATCTGGCGCCGAGCGAGCCGCATGGCCCTGTCATCAAGCCGTCGACGGCGCCGAAACAGGCCGCCCGCGACAATGGCGAAAGCCACGGCATCGACCGCACGGCAAAGCTGTTCATCGCAGGCAAGCAGGTGCGCCCCGACGGCAACTATTCGCTGCCGGTTCTCACCTCCAAGGGCAAGCTCGCGGGCGAGGTCGGCTTGGGCAGCCGCAAGGACATCCGCGATGCGGTCTCGGCGGCGCGCGCCTGCAAGGCCTGGCCCGAAGCGACCGCCTACAACAGGGCCCAGGTGCTCTATTACCTCGCCGAAAACCTGTCCGGCCGCACCGAAGAGTTCGCGACCCGCATCGCCGAACTGACCGGTGCTGCCCACAAGGCTGCCAAGGCAGAAGTCGAGGCCTCGATCGAGCGGCTGTTCTATTATGCCGGCATGGCCGACAAGTTCGAGGGCAGGGTGCACCAGCCGCCGGCGCGCACCGTCACGCTTGCCCTGCACGAGCCTGTCGGCGTCATCGGCATCGTTGCCCCTGACGAGGCGCCGCTGCTCGGCCTGATCTCGCTGCTCGCCCCGGCACTTGCCATGGGCAACACCACGGTCGTGGTGCCGTCCTCCACCGCGCCGCTCGTGGCCACCGACCTCTACCAGGTACTCGAGTACTCAGACGTCCCTGCCGGTGCGATCAACATCGTCACCGGGCATACGGCGGAACTCACAGCCGTGCTTGCCAAGCATGACGACGTCGACGGCCTCTGGGTCGTCGCCGAGGCCGAGATCTGCGCCAAAGCGGAGGCTGAATCTGTCGGCAATCTCAAGCGCGTCTGGACCAGCCACGGCCGTTGCCTCGACTGGCCGACCGCCCAGGGCGAAGCCTTCCTCCGCCGCGCCGTCGAGATCAAGAACGTCTGGGTCCCATACGGGGACTGAGGGGAATAGGGGACTGAGGGGAATAGGGGAATAGGGGAATAGGGGAATAGGGTTATCGCCTTCCCTTACTCCCTTACTCCCTTACTCCCTTACTCGCTTACTCCCTTGCTCCCCTGCGGCCCTCCGCAAATAACGTCCAGTCCGAGAGCACGCATTCATGAAAATCTATCTTGCCGGCCCCGAAGTCTTCCTGCCCAATGCGCGCGAGGTGCTTGATCGCAAGATCGAATTGACCAGGCGCTACGGCTTCGTTCCGGTCTCTCCCGGCGATCTCGAGGTGCCGGCGACCGATACCAAAAGGGCGAAAGGGCTTGCCATCAGCTCGATCAACGAACGCCTGATGATGAGCGCGGACATGATCATCGCCAATCTGACGCCATTCCGTGGCATCGCGGCGGATATCGGCACGGCATTCGAACTCGGCTTCATGTGTGCCTGCGGCTGCCCCGCCTATGCGTTTTCCAACACGGTTGGCGATCACTATGCTCGGGTAGCTGTGCTCTATGAGGGGCGCATCGAGGCCGACGCGCAGGGCAGGCCGCGGGGGCCGGATGGACTGGCCGTCGAAGATTTCGAGATGATCGACAATCTCATGCTCGACGGCGGCATCGAGGCGCGTGGCGGCACGATCGTCACGCGCGAGGTTGCGGCCGAGGCGCTGTACACCGACCATCAGGCCTTCGAGCAATGCCTGCGGCTGGCTGCGGCCAGATTCCCGCGCTGATTTTCATGTTCGGAATGGGAGACAATGTGATGGATCGTGCCGATATCGTCGTGCTTGGAACCTTTGTCGCCGACCTGGCTTTCAAGGCCGAGCGGCTGCCGGTTGTCGGCGAGACACTGCTTGGCCAGGGTTTTGCCATGGGTCCCGGCGGCAAGGGCTCCAACCAGGTGATCGCAGCCGCACGCGCCGGTGCGCGTTCCGCCATGATCACCCGGGTCGGGCAGGATTCGTTCGGTGACATGGCCAGGCAGACCTGGTCGCGGGATGGGGTCGACACCTCGCACGTCCTGATCGACGAGGCCGCCCCGACGGGGGCGGCGTTCATCTTCGTTTCCTCGAGGACAGGCGACAACGCGATCATCATCGAGAGCGGCGCTGCGGCCAATCTGAGCCCTGCCGATGTCCGTGCCGCGGAAGGGCTGATCAGCGGCGCCAGGGTCTTCGTCACCCAGTTCGAGCAGCCCATCGAGACGGCCATCGAAGGGCTTCGCCTGGCACGCGGCCATGGCGTCACCACCATCCTCAACCCGGCGCCAGCGCTGCCGGTCGACGACGCCATCTACGTCAATTGCGATTTCGTCACCCCCAACGAAACCGAGGCCGCGACATTGACCGGGATCGACACGGCAACGGACGAGGGCGCCCTGCAGGCGGCAGCCAGCCTGGTCAGGCGTGGCGCCCGCAATGCGCTCATCACACTGGGTGCCAAGGGCGCGCTGCTGCACGGCGAGGCCGGCACGCATTTCGTCCCGGCCTTCAAGGTAACCAAGGTCGTCGACACGACGGGGGCGGGAGACGCGTTCAACGGCGGCTTCGCCGTTGCGATTGCCGAAGGCCGCAACCCGGTCGATGCCGTCCGCTTTGGCGCTGCGGTGGCCGCCCTTTCGGTGCAGAAGCCGGGTACCGCGCCTTCCATGCCGACGCGGGCCGACATCGACGCCTTCATCCGCGCCAACGGTTAGGGGAGCCACTTCAAGCCGAGCAGAAACAATAGGATAGATAGGTTTCTTGATTCAATAAAAAGCACAGGCGCGTTAAGAGCGATTGCGCCACGGCGCGCGGCGCCCGACATGTGCCCGCCTCAGTCCTTCCTGAAGATGATCCTGCCGAGCCAACCTGTGAGCATGGCGAGGCCGATGGCGAAGAGGCCGTAGCCGAAGCCGTGGTCGGTGGCGAAGCGAAAGATGGTCTGCTCGAAGCCCGACTTGACGATGGCCAGCTGGGCCGAGGTTTCCTTGATGAAGATGCCGTTGCGAAACAGGAAGGCACGCGCCTTGTGGGTGCCGACCGGCACGTTGGGGGCAAGGTGCAGCGTGGCGCGGAACAGGCTCTGCGACAGGAACTGCACGCCGCCTATATTGTCGGAGTAGAGCCCGGTCGCCAGCTTGCGCTCGCGCAGCGCCTCGGTGAACTCCTGGATGGTCAGCGGGCTGTCGCGCTTGTCCTCGGGCTCCATGTAGATGTTGTTGGCGCCCAGTGAGAGCTGGCGGTAGTTGTTGGGATCGGTGATGTCCTGGGGCTGGCGGGTGGTCGCCACCGAATAGGACATCGGCACGTTGACGAAGGTCTCGGACTGGGTGTTGATCCACATGCCGAGCACGCGGCTCTTGCGCCGCACCACCACCGGCCGCGCCGGACCCTCGAGCACGACATAGACGTCGTAGCGGCCCTGGCGGTTGATCAGCGGGTCGGCGTTTTCGAGCGCCCCGAAGATGGTGAGGTCGGCACCGGCGAAGTCGGCGGTGATGGCGACACGGTCGGTGGAGAGCCCGATCTGGATGCTTTCGGGATGCGCCGGCTCCTGGGCGCGGGCCGGAAGGGCTGACGCGAGCATCAGGGCTGCGAGACATGCCGCGACCCGCATCACAACAGCCCGCTCACGCCGGTCAGCGAATAGAGGTTCTGCGGCTTGACGAACAGGTCGAAGCCGAGGCGCAAGGCAACCGCCAGCACCAGCAGTGCGAGCAGCGCGCGCAGCTGTTCGCCGCGCAGCTTCTGGCCGGCCTTGGCGCCATATTGGGCGCCGGCAACGCCGCCGACCATCAGGACCAGCGCCAGGATGATGTCGACGGTCTGGTTGGTCGAGGAGTGCACCAGGGTGGTGAAGGCCGAGACGACGACGATCTGGAACAGCGAGGTGCCGACGACGACATTGGTCGGCACCTTGAGCAGGTAGATCAGCGCCGGCACCATGATGAAGCCGCCGCCGACACCCATGATGGCGGAGAGGAAGCCGATGCCGGCGCCGATGCCGAGTACCGGGATGACGGAGACGAACAGCTTCGAGGTGCGGAAGCGCATCTTGAAGGGCAGGCGGTGGATCCAGTTGTGCTGGCCCGACTTCTTCAGTGCCGGCGGCACGCCGCCCTTGGTGAGCCGCAGCGCATTGACGCTTTCGATCAGCATCAGCCCGCCGACGGTGCCGAGGAAGACGACGTAGAGCAGCGAGATGAGCAGGTCGAGCTGGCCTATGGCGCGCAGCAGCGCAAAGACGAAGCCGCCGGCCGCCGAGCCAGCGATACCGCCGATCAAAAGCACCGTGCCGAGCTTGAAGTCGAGCGTGCCGCGCTTGAGATGGGCGAGCGCACCTGAAAAGGACGAGGCGATGACCTGGTTGGCGCCGGTGGCGACAGCGATGGCAGGCGGGATGTTGTAGAAGATCAAAAGCGGCGTGATCAGGAAACCGCCGCCGACCCCGAACATACCAGACAGAAAGCCGACCGCCGCACCCATCGCCAGGAGCACGAACACATTGACCGACATCTCAGCAATCGGGAGATAAATGCCCACCCGCGATACTTCTCATGAAATGGCTGCTCGGGGTTCGGCTGGAAGCCCGCTATTTAAGGCTGCTCGGCCTGTTCGGCTTGTCGCGGACCACCTCGAAGCCGCATGTCGGCGGACATCGCCTTGCTCAGCGTGGCGGGGCCGGGGCCGCGCATATAGTGCCGTTCCGGGTGATACCGTTCGCGCATGCAGGCGCCGAGCAATTCGGCGAAGATCCTCTGCAGGACGATCAATTTGTGAAGCGATGGCATAGGACTTTGTCGATCAGTTTGGGTCGATCAGTTAGGTGGTTGGGAGTGGGGACACGCTATCAGCATCGAGAGTGCGTCACGCATAGCGACTGGGACTAACGGTATTCCAGGAAGGAATGGGAACCGGGAGAAAAGGCCGGTGCCTGGGGTGGCGGCTTGCCCAAGGCCGCAAATGAACAGGCTGGTGACACCACGCCGATGCCAACAGGCAGACCGACAAAAAGGCGCAGCGATGATCGTCAGGGCGGCGAAGCTGCTATGAACGAGGTCAAGATGATTCTCCGTGCTGCCCGATGACCGCCACCGCTCTCGACATCCTCAAGACCGTCTACGGCTATGATGCGTTCAGGGGACCGCAGGCGCGGATCGTCGAGCATGTCATCGCCGGCAACAATGCCTTCGTGCTGATGCCGACGGGCGGCGGCAAGTCGCTCTGCTACCAGATTCCCGCGATCGTCCGTCCCGGCATGGGGCTCGTCGTCTCGCCGCTGCTGGCGCTGATGGCCGATCAGGTGACAGCGCTCAGGCAGGCAGGGGTGCGGGCGGCCGGGCTGAACTCCGACCTGTCGCCCGACGACCGCCGCGCGCTGTGGCGGGATATCCGTTCCGGTGCGCTCGACCTGCTCTATGTCTCGCCTGAAACCTTGCTGCGGCCTGATGTGCTGGAACTGCTGGAGAGCGTGAAGCTGTCGCTGATCGCCATCGACGAGGCGCACTGCCTGTCGCAGTGGGGGCATGACTTCCGTCCGTCCTATCGCCAGCTCGACGCGATCGTTTCGCGCTTTGCCGGCACCCCGCGCATGGCGCTGACCGCCACCGCCGACGAGCCGACGCGCGCGGAAATCCTGTCGCATCTCGAAATCGACGCGGCTGACGCCTTCATCGCCGGTTTCGACCGGCCCAACATCCGCTACGCCATCGAGGAAAAGGACAATCCGCGCGCCCAGCTCAAGGAGTTCCTCAAGCGCTACGAGGGCGAGAGCGGCATCGTCTATTGCCTGTCGAAACGCCGGACCGAAGAAACCGCCGCCTGGCTCAAGGGCCTCGGCTATGATGCGCTGGCCTATCACGCCGGCATGGACAAGGCGGCGCGCGAGGCCAACCAGATGCGCTTCCAGCATGGCGAGGCGGTGATCATGGTCGCCACCGTCGCCTTCGGCATGGGCATCGACAAGCCGGATGTGCGCTTCGTCGCCCATATCGACCTGCCCGGCAGCATCGAGGCCTACTATCAGGAGACCGGTCGCGCCGGCCGCGACGGCCTGCCGTCCGACACGCTGATGCTCTATGGCTATGACGATATCGCGCTGCGCAGCCGCTTCATCGAGGAGTCTGATGCACCCGACCAGCGCAAGCGCATGGAGCGGCAGAAGCTCGATGCGCTATTGGGCCTGGCCGAGACGGCAAGCTGCCGGCGGCAGGTTTTGCTGTCCTATTTCGGCGACGAGTGCGAACCGTGCGGCAATTGCGACACCTGTGCCGAGCCGCCGAAATTGTTCGACGGCGCCATTTCGGCGCAAAAGGCGCTGTCATGCATCTACCGCACCGGCGAGCGTTTCGGACAGGCCTATGTCGTCGACGTGCTTCTGGGCGTCGACAACGAGCGCATCGCCCAGTTCGGCCATGACAGGATTTCCACCTTCGGCATCGGCACCGAACATGACAACCGCACCTGGCGGGCGATCCTGCGCCAGCTGATCGCGCTACGCCTCGTCGACGTCGACCTTTCCGGCCATGGCGGCCTGTCGATTGCATCAGCCGGCCGCGAATTCCTGCGCGACAAGCCAACGCTGATGCTGCGCGTGCCGGCTCCAGTGCGCGCCAGGCGCGGCAAGGTCGCGCGCAGCGCGGCCCAGGCTGCCGTCAGCGATGCTGACCAGGACCTGTTCCAGGCGCTCAGGCGGAAGCGCACCGAGATCGCGCGGGCCCAGAACGTGCCGCCCTATGTCATCTTCCACGACAAGACGTTGATCGAGCTGGCCGCAGCCAGGCCGGCGTCACGTGCTGAGATGGCCAGCGTGCCCGGTGTCGGCGAAGCCAAGCTCGACCGCTATGGCCCGGCCTTCCTCGAGGTGATCGCAACACACGAATGACAATGCGGGGCTCATCCCCGCATCCACCGTCGTCGATAGATGCACCTCGGCGCCAAAGGCCTAGCGGTCCAGCCAGGCGGCGAGGCCGTCCAGCGTCTGCAGCCCGTATTCGACCGCGCCGAAGCCGATGACCTCCTGACGCCGCCTGGCGCTGGGGTGGAGCTGGCGCATGGTCAGCACCGTCTTGCCGTCGCTCTGCTCGTCGAAGGTCACGGTGACGCGGAAACGGTCGGGATCCTCTGAAGCGGGCGTACCGTAGTCCATCACGATGCGCTCGTTCGGCACGATCTCCAGAAAACGCATCAGGTTGGGGAAGCGCTGCTGCTTGCCTTCGAAGACGCCGACCATGTCGAAGTGCCAGACCCCGCCCTCGCGGATATCGGCTTCGTGGCTCTCGATGGCGAGGCCGGCCGGCCCGTACCATTGCGCCAGCGCCTTGGGGTCCATCCAGGCGGCAAAGACCTTGTCGCGCGGGTGGTTGAGCAGCTTGACCAGCACGATTTCGCGGTCGAGCGACCAGGTTTCAAACAGGTTTTCCATGCTCTTCATCATCCTTCCGTCTTGTCCAGATAGGTTTCCAGCCGATCCAGGCGCTCGGCCCAGCGCCGGCGCTCCGCTTCCATCCAGTCCGCCGCCTCGTCGAAGCGCTGCGGCACCAGCCGGCACCAGCGGCTCCGCCCGCGCTTCTCGCTGACGATCAGCCCGCACTCTTCCAGCACCTTGAGATGCTGGGCGAAGGAGGGCAGCGCCATGTCGAAAGGTTCGGCCAGCGCGCTGACCGGCACCTCGCCCGCGGCCAGCCGCGACACCACCGCACGGCGGGTCGGGTCGCTGAGGGCGTGAAAGGCGAGGTCGAGTGGTGTGGAATGGTAAGGCATGTGCCTTAGTAAATCCGATCGCAGCGGCTGTCAAGAAAACTAAGGCATTTACCTAAGTGATTGCGCTGGCCGTCTTCAGACCGGCGACCCGGGGTTCCCGTTCGGCAACGCGCCGCATGTCGCCCGCAGCGTGCCGCTCATGTCGCTCGGCTTTGCCGCCGCCCACGGCTTCGCGCAGGTACCGATCCGGCCTGGAACGCCATCATCGACGCCTCCGCCGCGCTGACGCGGACGCCGCACGGCTTGACCGAAAGCCATGTCGACGAGTTGCGCCGGGCCGGCCTCGATGACGCGGCAATCGTCGACGTGATCAACGGTGCAGCCTTCTTCAACTGGGCCAACCGCCTGATACTGTCCCTCGGCGAGCCGACCCCGCCGGCAGCGGCTGCGGCATGACGCCGTGAACGATTGTGGTCGCCGTCATGCGGCGACCACCGTCGAGATGTGAGATCGGCTGCAGGGGCCGGCCATTGCCGGTCGGCGACCCCGTGCCGCGAGCCGCTCAACCGCCGGTGCAGGCGGACGGCACGGCCCGGCCAACGCCCCATGACAGGCGTCCCTGTATGATGGTCAGTGTCTGTCGACCGTTCGAGAAGGTCGTTCCGTCCTGTCCCATGGCGGGCAGATCGATCGCGGCCGCGCCGTTGACCGACACCGAGGCGCGGTCGCCAAGCAGGCGCACGGCCAGGCGTGTGCCGTCCTCGCAGCTATAGTCACTGACCGGATAGGGGTTGCCTCCACCGATCGCCGCGCCTGACGCAGCATGCCCGAGGCCTGTCAGCATCAGGACGCCGATTGCTGCGATCGCCAGTTTTCTCCACATGCCCAGTTCTCTCCACAAAATTGTCCTCCAGGCTGCTGCCGGCGAGGGGAAAATCCCTCAAACCGCCCCCCCGGATGTCTTCCGCCCATTCGGCCGGGCCTGAGTTGGGAATGCCCGCCGACAGGACACAGCTCGCGCAGAAGACTATTCGGGGTAGATTTCAATGCCGTCCTGCGCCGTCTTGTTGAACAGGATGAACAGGAGCGGGTTGCCGGGCTCGGACATTGCATCGCTGCGCTGTCCCGATATTTCCCCGGCCACGCCGGCCGTGTACTCGGCCACCACCTCGCCGAAGCTGTCGCGCTGGATGGCCACCTTTTGTCCAGGAACGACCTTGTCGTTGAGTTTGACCAGATGCTCGACGATGCCACCTGCGGTGGCCAGCACCGGGAACCCGCTGTTGCCGACAAAGACGGCCATGCCTTCGGCGGTGCGGCCCATCGGCCCGTCAACGATCCCGTAGTGCTTCAGCACGTTCATCGTGCCTTCGACAAACAAGGCGATCATCTCGCGATCGAGCACGCGGGCAGCGCCGATCTCCGGACAAAAGGCCGGAATTCCGACGTCCAGAAACGCGTTGTGCAGGACGGTGGGATAGGCCGATTTCGACATGTTGAGGATCTGGCTGACGGGATAGAGATCCAGCATGGCCTTGACCTCGGGCCTGTCGATCTCGCCGATGTTGAATGCGGCGACTTCGAACCCGGTCGTCCCGGTGTGGAAATCGATCGCCGCGTCGGCGTTCGGCCGCAACAGCCTGTTGAACAGCAGCCCGGCATGGCGCGTTGCGGCGGTGAGGCCATTCTCATTGCCGGGCCATTCCCGGTTCATGTCGACCAGGTCGAGGCCTCTGCCCTGGTTCGGCCACCGGCGCTGCATGCTTTCCAGGGCCGGGCGGGAAATGTCGGTGACCGCCATCACGGCGCCGGACATCTTTGTCGGGTCGAGCTGGTTCATCACCGTATGGACGGTGTGGATCGAACTCATCTCGTCGCCATGCACGCCGCTGGTCAGCACGACACGCTTGCCTGGCCTGGCCCCCTTGGCCACCGTCACCGAGACGTGCCAGTGCTGCCCGGTGGGCGCCTGTGCACCCTGAAAATACAGCCGGTGCGTCTGCCCGGCCTCCAGCTCGTTCACGTCGAGCGACGTGACGACCTTCTTGCCGTCGATGACGTCGCCCGTATAGGCGGTCGCCTGGGGTCCGGTCGTTGCCGCATTTGCCGGCGTCGAGGCCGCCTTCAGCTCTGTCGATCCGGCCACCAGGGCTGCGGCAGCACCGATGGTGGCGGCCGAGCCGATCATGAAGCCGCGCCTGTCGAGCTGTTCTCCGTTTTCATTCGCCATGGCTATGGTTCCTTGTATCGCCGGTCAGATCAGTCGGATCCGATCAAACCCGTGACATCGGCAACAACAGTCCACCGGGTGCTTCACCGAGTACAGCCCGGCAGAAAAGAAATGGACACGGCGCTCAGGATTGGGATGCTATGCAAAGCGACGCAAGGCCGAACCGCGTGGAGTAATCGCGTCCGCTATCGTCGAGACCGGTCCATGCTGGCCAGGGGTGAGAGATGCTGGAGGCGCCCAGTTGGTACGCACGAAAGTACAATTCCGTCCTGGCCCGCACCCGCGAGACGGATCCTGATGCGGAATTCCACATCAGCCAGACCGGCCGCGAGTTCCATGCATCACGCCTGACGACGATCGACTACGGCGACGCCTACGTCCTCGACTTGCGCGACAAGGGTGGCATCGCGATGTCCGGCGCGATCAGGGACGACGCGCTGACGGCCGTGTTCCTGTGGGGCGAGGGGACCCACTTCAACGGACAACGCAGCGAGGTGCCGCGATTGCGGGTCGTCGGCCCGGGAACCGAATTCAAACTGGAGATGCCGGGCAGCTATCGCCTGATGCGGATCGGCCTGCGCGGCGCTTCACTTGACGCGCTGCATGCGGCATCCGGTCGGCGTCAGGACCGGCGCAGCTGGCTCATGCCGGGCGTGCACGAACGCGGCGTTGCCTCAAGCGCCGAACTGGAGCTGCAACGAGTGGTGCTGCGCACCACAGCCTTCGCCGAAGCCGCCGCGCGGCGTGGCCGCGATTTTGGCGCCAGCCTGGGCGTTGCGGCAAGTGAGGCGGGCGCCGCCCTTGCGCGGGCGCTGTTTCAGACCGAAGCGCCTGCCGAGCGCAGGCTCGGAACCGGCGAGCAACGCAACGTCGTCGATGCCACGCTCGCCATATTCGAGGCAAATCCGCATGCTCCGGTTTCGGTCAGTGCCGTCTGCGACGTGCTCGGCATCGGCGAGCGAACGCTGGAGCGCGCCTTTCAGGAATGCCTGGCCGCCAGTCCTCGTGCCTATGAGCGGGAACGGCGGCTGCGGGCAGCGCACGGTCTCATCCTGACGGAGGGTGATCGCCTCTCGGTCACCGACATCGCCATGCGTTTCGGCTTTTGGCATCTGGGCCGTTTCGCGGGAGCCTATTCCTCGCTTTTCGGCTGTTCGCCCGGCGAGACCAGGCGGTTTGTCTGGGGCGACCTGCAAAAAATGGCGAACCATCCAGCGTGACGCCGGCACGCGGGACCTGTCCGCCCGCGGGCGAGTCCCCGGCTGTCCCATCAACCGTCGTGTCGGAAAGTGGATAGAAATTCACCCGCCGCAAGGCGACCCTGGCACGGGGATGGCTTTCTGTCGAAGAATGGAAGGACAGCAATGGACGCCAGGGTTCATGCGGCTGACAGATCGCAGCCGGTTTGGCGCGATGCGCCCCTCCAGCGCGCCATCGACGTCGACACCTCAGTGGTTCCGCACGCCCGGCAATTCGACCTGTTTCGAAGCTGGAATGAAGATGTCTGTGAATTCGAGCCCGTCCACGATCGGTTCCAATCGTTTCCCGCGCGCCAGACGGCCTGGGATCTCGGAACGATGGCGGCGTTGCGGCTCGGCTTGCCGGGTGAAGGCAGCCGCTATCGCTGGCGTCACCTGAAAAGGGCCAAGGTCGACAATTGGTATGTGTTGCTGCCCCTGTCGGGGGATCGCAACGGCGGCGACAGACGGCGGGCGGCAAGGCCGGTCATCAAGTCCCTGGCCGAACCGTTCGAATATGTCGGCGAAGACGATGGCTGCGTCGCCCTGATCATGCCGAGCAGCCTGCCGTTCATCCGGTCCTCCAGCGTCGCCATACGTGACGAGGCAAGCATGCTCCTGGCCGATTTCATGCTTCTTCTCGATCGTTCCTTGCCCAATCTCAGGGCCACGGACGTTCCCCACATCGTTGGGGCGACGACAAGCCTGCTCGCCGCTTGCCTGACCCTGTCGCGTGATCATCTGGCCGGCGCCCAGCAGGCGATCGATTCCGTGATCGTCGACCGCGCCTCCAGGATCATCGAGCGGAAGTTGGCGGATCCCGACCTGACGCCGCAAAAGCTCTGCCGAGACCTCGGCGTGGCGCGTTCTGGCCTCTACCGGATTTTCGAGCCGGTCGGCGGCATATCCAATTTTATCCGCCGCAGACGCCTGCTCAGGACATGCGACATTCTCGCCGATCGGTCGGATCAAAGACCCATCTCGACCATCGCCCATGACTGGGGGTTCTCGGACCCATCGGCATACAGCCGGATGTTTCGCAAGGAATTCGGCATGACGCCGAAGGAGGCGCGGGCGGAAGGGTGGTGCGGCCGGCAACCAGCACCCATGCAGCAGGGCAGCCTGCCGGATGGGAAAAATGCGCTGGGCAATCTTCTGCTGAGGAACTGCTTTGCGTCCGGATCCGGCAGGCCTCTTGTCGTCGCCAATGCTGACTAGCCGAGATCGGCGCACTTACCAGCGAATGCGCCGCACATCCGTCACGCGTCCCGTGCGTGAGCTCAGCGCCACCTCAAATCGACCGCTGCCGCGCCGGGCGTGATAGATGAAGAACCGGCCGCGGCAATCCACCCGCCGGACATCGCGGAAGCCGCGGTTCTGAAGCAGCCTCTGGCCCTGGCTGCAGCTGATTGCCCTGCCGTGATTGAGGCTGGTCCCGACCGAGATGCTGATATCCAGTGCCTGAGCCGGAACGGGCGCTGCCAGGGGCGCACCAAGGGCAATGGCAAGACAAAAGGCCCAGAGTTCCCGTTTCATGAAGAGTTCCCGTTTCATGAGTTGTCCTCGCGCGTGAAACCTGCTGGCTGTCAGTTCAGGTGACCCTGATTGTCCGGACGCCTGTGCCGATTACCGGCGGCAGGGGGCCAGATAGGTAACTGGTCGACCGTCCCTGTCGAACAGAGGGCGCCCGCGACTGTCCAGTCGCTGGAATCTGCATTCGCCGGGAGCCGTTCCCGCGCCGATCATGGCGCCCGCGACACCGCCGATGGCTGCACCCGCCAAGGTCGAGCCGGTGTTGCGCCCGATCGCCTGCCCGACGAGGGCGCCGCCGGCCGCACCTATGGCACCGCCACTGACAGCGCGCTCTTGCGGCGTGTTACAGCCGCTGACGGCAATCGCCAGTGTCGACAGTGCCGCAACGATAGCCAAGTTTCGCATCAAACCGATCTCCTCCGGCCATGAATTCCCGCCGACAGCCCTCTCACCTGAGTTCTAGTCGGTATCCCTCGTGAAACAACCTGACATGGGTCCCATCTCTGTGCTCTGCGTCCATATTTGAGCGGGCGGCAATGGCCGCGGCCCGGATTATCGCTGGCCCGCCGCCAATGCGGTGCCAAGAATGCGGCTGGGCAGATAGACCACCAGGGCTGCGGCACCCTCGATGGCCGAGCCGCCATCGGCCAGCATGGTTTCGCCGGCGCCGGCGTCGCCATCTTCGATGAACCGGCGCAGCATGCCGCTTTGGCCGGCGAATGCGATGAGCGCCGGCGAGCTGGCGAAGATGTTGTGCGAGCCGCCATCGACGTCGGAGGCGTCGAGCACCGTTATGTGTTTTTGCTGCAGCAGCGCGATGTCGGAGCCGCTGCCGACCCTCGGGTGGCCGCCGGCGATGCGCCTGGAAATGCTGAGCGCCCGGTCGCGGCGCGACACCACGATGGCGAAGGGCATCGGCAGGTCGCCGATATCGCGGACCTGGCTCTGGAAGGCGTCGGTGTCGATGTCGGGCGCCGCCAGCACCACGCCGCCGAGCCGCCGCAGCGCGTGGCTGCGGCCGGTCTGCGCCAGCTCCCGCAGTGCTTCCATGACCACATAGGCGCCCATCGAATGGCCGACGAGGATCACGCGGTTGGCCTTGGTCAGGGCCGCGATCTCGATCGTCTCCGCCAGTCCGCCGCGACCGACCACGGTGCTGTCGCGGTCATAGACGTAAAGCGGCAGGGCGCCGCCCGACGGCCAGGCATAATGCAGCGTGACCGCGCGCACATTGTAGTCATGGGCGAGCTGCGCGGCGCGGAAGACGCTGTCGGCGAAGTTGTTGTTGTAGCCATGCACGAAGATGAAGATCTCGCGCTCCCGCTGCGGCCGCTGGGCGAGGGCCGTGTCGAGCTGGGCAACGAATTGCCTGCGGCCGGCGATCTGCTGGTAGCTCCGCGCCACGAAATGCCTAGCGGGATCGGGCAGTCGTCCGCTTTTCTCAACCTCGCCGGGGACATGGTTCCGGGGGATGTCGATGTCGAAGCGCGCGAAGTTGAGCGTCTGCGAGCGTTCGGCCGAAAAGGGCAGGGACAGGTTGTCGGACTGCGCGCGCGTGGTGGCGACATAGACCGGCACCGACGCCGCCGGCCTTGCCTGTTCGGTCGCCGCGCCGAGCCCGAGCACGGCACGCGGGCCGCCGCAGCCGGCGAGCTGCAATGTGACGAACAAAACCAACAACAGACGCTTCGTCGACATGCCCTGATCCAGCAAATCTTACGCCCAATCAGAAGCAGCAAATCTGCCTGGGGACAACGGGTTGCCCAAGGATTGGGACGTCAGGCCTGGTGGTGGGATTTCAGGCCAATCACAGCGCCGCCGGGCTCGCGTTAGATAGCGTCGATGGCGGACGCAACATGTCAGGCTGCCGCTGGCCAGGATAATCGGTGACACGCGCTTCGATGAATACAGCCACGCAGCAGAAATTCTCGGTCTGGACGCTCATGGCGATGGTCGTCGGCTCGATGGTCGGTGCCGGCATCTTCTCGCTGCCGCAGGCTTTCGGCCGCGCGACCGGACCGTTAGGCGCCCTGATCGCCTGGGCCATCGCCGGCGTCGGCATGCTGATGCTGGCCTTCGTGTTCCAGACATTGTCACGGCGCAAGCCGGATCTCGACGCCGGTATCTACGCCTATGCCAAGGCCGGTTTCGGCAACTATCTCGGCTTCCTGTCCGCGCTCGGCTACTGGTCGGCGGCGCTGCTCGGCAACGTCTCCTATTTCGTGCTGATCAAGTCGACGCTCGGCCTGTTCTTCCCGGTGTTCGGCGATGGCAACACGATGACGGCCATCGTCATCTCCTCGATGCTGCTCTGGGTCGTGCATTCGCTGATCCTGCGCGGCGTCAGGGAGGCGGCGGCGATCAACACCATCGTCACCTTTGCCAAGATCATCCCGATCTTGCTGTTCATCGTGTTTGTCATCTACGGCTTCAGCGCCGACATCTTCGCCGCCAATTTCTGGGGCGGCGAGGAGGTGA
Source organism: Aminobacter sp. NyZ550 (assembly GCF_025628925.2). Lineage (NCBI taxonomy): Bacteria > Pseudomonadati > Pseudomonadota > Alphaproteobacteria > Hyphomicrobiales > Phyllobacteriaceae > Aminobacter > Aminobacter sp. NyZ550. The sequence continues at coordinate 4,062,348 of NZ_CP114190.1, read as the reverse complement.
GCCTTCGCGGCGTGGCCGGCCAGGTGCGCGGAACCATGCTGGTGACGGTGTTCGTGTTCGTCGGCATCGAGGGGGCGAGCGTCTACTCGCGCTACGCCAGAAATCGCCTAGATGTCGGCGTGGCAACGCTGCTCGGCTTCCTCGGCGTGCTCTGCCTGCTCGTGCTGGTGACGATGCTGTCTTACGGCATCATGCTGCGCCCTGATCTGGCAGCGTTGCGCAACCCGTCCATGGCCGGCGTGCTCGAGGCCGTTGTCGGTCCATGGGGCGCCAAATTCGTCAGCCTCGGCCTGCTGATCTCGGTTGCCGGCGCCTATCTGTCCTGGGTGCTGCTGGCGGCCGAGATCCTGTTCACCGCCGCCCGCCACGAAACGATGCCGCGCTTTCTCGCCCACGAGAACAACAACGGCGTGCCGTCGCATGCGCTGTGGCTCACCAATGCCGTCGTACAGACCTTCCTGATCCTGACGCTGTTTGCGCAATATGCCTTCAGGCTGGCGCTCGAGCTGACCAGCTCCATGATCCTCATTCCCTATTTCCTTGTCGCGGCCTATGGATTCAAGCTCGCCTGGACAGGTGAAAGCTACGAAAACGACGCCGCGGCCCGGCGTGGCGAGTTCGCAATCGCCGCGATCGCCCTGATCTACACCGCCTTTCTGATCTATGCGGCGGGCGCCAAGCACCTGCTTCTGTCGGCGGCGCTCTATGGGCCCGGCACGATCCTGTTCTTCATGGCGCGCATGGAGCAGGGGCGGCGGGTGTTCACGCCGGCTGAAGCGGCGATGTTCGCCATCGCTGCGATCGGTGCGGCTGCCGCGATCTATGGCATCGTTGCCGGCATCATCGCCGTCTAGTAGCGTTGGCGTCCCTGTTCCAAGCCTGCATGCGCCGGCAGGTCGATCGGTATCCGGAGACGGGTCCCGAGGCGGCAGGTTGCAGCGCCATTTCGGCGGCATGGCAGCGGATCAGACCATCTGCTTGTTCTCGCGCGATCTTTCCGGATGCGCGGTTCAGTCCCGCGCCCCGCTGCACCGCAGCACTTTGGGACGTGGAGCATAGACATGGGATTCCCTGCTGATCACAGCTCCGCCTCCACAATCCTATACTTCCCCAAGGGCTGCTTTCGCAGCCTACCGCGAACCTGGGTTCGCAGACCAGGAGAGGGGAACCATGGCTTCAGGCGAAAATCAGAAGCTGTCGCTGTTTGCGCTCACGTCCATGGTCGTGGGCTCGATGGTCGGCGCGGGCATCTTCAACCTGCCCGGCCGCTTCGGTGCGGCGACGGGGCCATTCGGTGCCATCATCGCCTGGGCCATCGCGGCAACGGGCATGTACATGCTGGCCCGCGTGTTCCAGGCGCTGGCCGAGAAGAAGCCGGACATCGATTCCGGCGTCTTCGCCTATGCCAAGGCAGGTTTCGGCAACTACATGGGTTTCCTGTCGGCCTTCGGCTACTGGCTCGGCAGTTGCCTGGGCAACGTCTTCTACTGGGTGCTGATCGGCTCGACCTTGGGCCGTTTTTTTCCCGGCATCTTCGGCGACGGCAGCAGCGCCACTGCGATCATCGTGTCGCTGATCGGCATCTGGGCCTTCCATTTCATGATCCTGCGCGGGGTCGAGCAGGCCGCCTTCATCAACACCATCGTCACCATCGCCAAGATCGTCCCGATCCTGGTCTTCATCCTCCTGCTGGTTCTCGCCTTCAACTACGCCCAGTTCTCCGACAATTTCTTCGGCGGCGCCGACATGCCGGCCAAGCCGCTGATCGCGCAGGTGCGCGACACCATGCTGATCACCGTCTTCGTCTTCCTTGGCATCGAAGGCGCGAGCGTCTATTCGCGCTTCGCCAAGGAGCGCTCCGACGTCGGCAGGGCGACGATCCTCGGTTTCGTCGGCGTCACCGGCCTGATGGTGGCCGTCACCCTGCTGCCCTATGCGGCGATGCCGCAATCGGCGATCGCGGCCGTCCAGCAACCGTCGATGGCGAGCGTGCTCGGGGCCGTCGTCGGCCATTGGGGGGCCGTGTTCATTTCCATCGGCGTGCTGGTATCGGTGCTGGGCGCTTATCTCGCCTGGTCGCTGATCTGCGCCGAAGTGCTGTTTGCTGCGGCCAGGTCCGACGACATGCCGAGGCTTTTCGCCATCCAGAACGGCAACCGGGTGCCGGCCAACGCGCTGTGGCTGACAAACATCGTCGTCTCGCTGTTCGTCATCTCGACCTACTGGTCGCGCGATGCCTTCAACTTCATGCTCGACATGACGAGCGTCACGGCGCTGCTGCCCTATCTCCTGGTTGCCGGCTACGGCATCCTGATCGCGCGCAGCGGGGAAGGCTACGAGACTTCCCAGGGCGACCGCGGGCGAGACCAGATCATCGCCTGGATCGCGGCGATCTACACGGTCTTCATGTTCATCGCTGCCGGGCTGAAATACGTGCTGCTCGTCGCCGTCCTCTTCGTTCCCGGCACGATCCTCTACGTCTGGGCGCGCCGCGAACAGAAACTGCAGCTGTTCACATCAACCGAACTCATCGTGTTCGCCGTTACCCTGATTGCCGGACTGGTCGGGGGCTACGGCCTTTTGACGGGTATCATCACACATTGAACGGAAAGGCAGCTACGTCATGACAAACAACACTCCTCTCGGCGTTCATTCCGAAGTCGGCCAGCTCCGCAAGGTCATGGTGTGTGCGCCCGGCCGGGCGCACCAGCGCCTGACGCCTTCCAATTGCGACGATCTGCTGTTCGACGACGTGCTGTGGGTCGACAACGCCAAGCGCGATCATTTCGACTTCATGACCAAGATGCGCGACCGCGGCGTCGAGGTCGTCGAGATGCACAACCTGCTTGCCGAGACGGTTGCCAACCCCGACGCCAAGAAGTGGATTCTCGATCATCAGGTCGTTCCGAACCAGATCGGGCTGGGCCTGCTCGACGAAGTCCGTTCCTATCTCGAAGGGCTCTCCCACCGCGAACTCGCCGAAACCCTGATCGGCGGGCTGTCGACCCACGAGTTTCCCGAAGCCATCGGCGGCGAACAGCTGGCGCTGATCCGCGACGCCGCCGGCGTCAACGAATATCTGCTGCCGCCGCTGCCCAACACGCTCTACACCCGCGACACCACATGCTGGATCTATGGCGGCGTGACGCTGAATGCGCTGTTCTGGCCGGCACGCCACGAGGAGACGATCCTTGCCACCGCGATCTACAAATTCCACCCCGACTTTGCCGGCAAGGTCAATGTCTGGTGGGGCGACCCGACCAAGGACTGGGGGCTTGCCACCTTCGAGGGCGGCGACGTCATGCCGATCGGCAAGGGCAACGTGCTGATCGGCATGAGCGAGCGCACCTCGCGCCAGGCGATCAGCCAGGTGGCTGCCGCGCTGTTTGAGAAGGGGGCGGCCGAGCGTGTCATCGTGGCGGCCATGCCCAAGCTGCGCGCGGCCATGCATCTCGACACGGTCTTTACCTTCGCCGACCGCGACTGCGTGCTGCTCTACCCCGACATCGTCAATGGCATCGACGCCTTCTCCTACAGGCCGGATGGCAAGGGCGGCGTCGAACTGCACAAGGACAAGGGCAGCTTCGTCGAGACGGTGCGCGACGCGCTGGGCCTCAAGAAGATGCGCGTCGTCGAGACCGGCGGCAACGACTACATGCGCGAACGCACCCAATGGGACAGCGGCGCCAACCTCGTCTGCGCGTCGCCGGGCGTCGTCTTTGCCTATGACCGCAACACCTACACCAACACGCTGCTGCGCAAGGAGGGCATCGAGGTCATCACCATCACCGGCGCCGAGCTTGGCCGCGGCCGTGGCGGCGGTCACTGCATGACCTGCCCGATCATCCGCGACGCGGTCGACTACTGATCGTCAGCCGGTTTGCACCAGCCAACCGGTTTTGTACCAGCCAACCGGTTTTGTACCAGAAGGAGTTACCATGTCTGACCTCATCGTCATCGTGTATCCGACCGAAGCCAAGGCCGAAGAGGTGCGGGAACGCCTTTTCGAGCTGCAGAAACAATATCTCATCACCCTCAACGACGCGGTCATCGCGACCAAGAACGATGCCGGCAAGATCAAGCTGAACCAGCTGGTCAACACGACAGCTGCCGGCGCCGTGTCGGGCAGCTTCTGGGGGCTCCTGGTCGGCGTCCTGTTCCTCAATCCGCTGCTCGGTGTTGCCGTTGGCGCCGCATCGGGCGCGCTCGGCGGCGCCCTCAGCGATTTCGGCATCAACGATGCCTTCATGAAGGATCTCTCAGGCAGCCTTCAGCCCGGCAATGGCGCGCTGTTTGTTCTCGTCAAGGAGATGACGGCGGACAAGGTGCTGAAGGAGATCTCCGGCTTCGGCGGCGTGGTCCTCAAGACGTCGCTCGACGAAACCAAGGAACAGGCTCTACGCGACGCGCTGCAGAAGGCCTCGGCTCCGCCGGCCGCGTGACCGGCCTGATCTGAACCTTCAGGGGCCGCATCCCGGCCCCTGCATTGCTCGCCGCGCGGCCGGGCGGAGCGGCTGTCCGGACCTGCACGACATAGGGGGAGTTGGCATCATGATCCGTCTCGTCGCACATCCTGTCGCAGTGCTGCTCATGGCCCTGGGCGCGCTTGTTGCCTGCGTTCCCCAGTCGCCGGCACCGGGCCCGTCGCGCCCGCAGGCCTGTACCTTCGAATATGCGCCCGTCTGCGGACAGCGCGGCGACCGCACCCGCAGCTTCTCCAATTCCTGCATGGCCCGCGCCGACGGCTTCCGCGTGATCCACAGCGGCCAGTGCCGCAGGCCCGAGCAGCCGACCGTCTGCCCGGCGATCTACATGCCGGTCTGCGCCGTCAGCGGCGCGCGCTGGCGCACTTTCTCCAACAGCTGCCTGGCGCGTGCCGGCAATTTCCGGGTCATGCACCAGGGGCGCTGCCGTTGACGACAGCCTGTCGAAGTGATCCGATCGCGGCGGTGATGGGCAGCAGGCGCGGGGCAGCGGTGGCATGAACGCATATCTGGCCACCGGCATCCTGGTCCTGGCATTGCTGCGGGTCGGGGACTCGATCTTCGTTCCGCTTGCGGTGTCGCTGTTCGTCATTGCGCTGGTCTGGCCGATCCAGGCGGCACTCCAGCGTGTCCTGCCGAAGCTGCTGGCGCTCTTCGTTACCCTCGGCATCACCATTTCGGTCGTGCTCGCCGTCGGCTCCTCGGTCGTCTGGGGGTTCGGCCGGCTCGGCCAATGGCTGTTCGTCAATGCCGGGCGTTTCCAGGCGATCTATGTCGACTGGACGCAATGGCTGGAGGAACGCGGCGTGGCGGTCGCTGGGCCGCTGGCCGACCGTTTCGACGTCAACTGGCTGGTCGGTTTCACCCAGGGCATAGCCGGACGCCTCAACAGCTTTGCCGGGCTGGCACTGCTGGTTTTTGTCCTCGTCATGCTCGGCCTGCTCGAGGTCGAGGACTTCAACCGGCGCCTCGCATCCCCGGCCGCCCAGCCCTATGGCGCGCGCATCCGGGCGGCCAATCGCGAGATCGGCATCAAGCTGCGCCGCTTCATGGCCGTGCGTACCTTTGCCAGCGTGCTGACGGGGCTCGTGGTCTGGGCCTTTGCGCTGGTGGCCGGGCTCGAACTTGCCGCGGCATGGGGCGCCATCGCCTTTGCGCTCAACTACATTCCGTTTCTCGGGCCGTTCTTCGCCACGATGTTCCCGACGATGTTTGCCATTGCCCAGTTCGAGTCCTGGCAGATGGCCTTCGTCGTGTTCGTCAGCCTCAATCTGATCCAGTTCATCATCGGCAGCTATCTCGAGCCGATCCTCACCGGCGCTTCGCTGGCCATCTCGCCCTTCGCGGTCATCTTCGCCGTCTTCTTCTGGAGCTTCATGTGGGGCATCTCGGGCGCCTTCATCGGCGTGCCTATCCTGATCGCCTTCACCGTCTACTGCGACCAGGCGCCGTCGTCCCGCTGGATCGCCGCACTTCTCGCCTCCGGCAAGGTCGAGGGGCAGCCGGCGCAGAGCGGCAACTGACATGCTGCATTCTGTCCCGAAGGTCCGATGCCGCCAGGCGGACCTGCCAAGTCTTACGGGCGCAAGCTCCACAATTAACCGTCGCCTTGCGACTTCATTGTACGACTTCCCTGCATGCGGTACTTTTGGACGATCGCAACGGATGATGACTCCAGCTGACTTGGAGTTGCTGGAGTTGCGGCGGGTCGCTGGCCGAAGACAACTGAAGACTACCGGGACGCGCATGTCGCATCCCCACAGAGGGGTAGGCATGGTTGCAGCAGGTGGACGCCTTGTAGCCGAAGGCCCGGACGGCCTTCTTGCCTCGCAAGGCCAGCAAGACGGACCAATTCCGCATTTCGAATTCTCGACGGATGAACTGTCTCAGGCCGATCAGTTCGACGCCTGGCGTCACAATTTCGCGCCGATGCTCGATCTCACGCCGACGGGCGACAGGCCCGATCTCATGGTCGGCCGCCAGGTGATCTGGGATCTCGGCTGCCTGGCCTTCACCTCCATCAGCACCGAGGCGCTGCATTTCGCCAGCTTGCCGGGCCGCGTCCGCCGAGATGCGCTCGACCATTGGATGCTGACACTGATCCTGGACGGCGAGGCGAGCACCGTTGCAGGCGAAAGGTCCTTCGAAGGTGGTGCCGGCGAAGTGCAGCTTCACCCACTGGGTCAGCCCTTCGAGGGCCACGTCACCGATAGCCACATGCTGATGCTGCTGATCCCAAGGGATTTCTTCCAGGAGCAAGCCGGCGCCCTGAGCCTGGCCGAGTTCTCGACGCTCGGCGGCGGCATGGGCTTGCTGCTTGCCGATTACATCATCGGGCTGGCCAGGCGATTGCCGAGGCTGACGGTCGCCGACCTTCCCGCGATCGCTGCGGCAACGCGCGCCATGATCCTTGCCTGCATCTCGCCGTCGCCCGATCACCTCGACGAGGCGAAGGCACCGATATCGATCATGCTGCTGGAGCGGGCACGGCAATACATCAATGCCAACCTGTACAACCCGAACCTCGACAATGACATGCTCTGCCGGGCGCTCGGCATTTCGCGCACGCGGCTTTACCGCCTGTTCGAGCCGAGCGGCGGTGTCATGCGCTACATTCTCCATCGCCGCCTCCTCGATGCCCATTCAAAGCTTGCCGATCCTGCCGAGACCCGGCGCATCTTCGAGATAGCCGAGCAGCGCGGCTTCAACGACGGTGCCGAATTCAGCCGGGCCTTCCGGCGCGAGTTCGGCTACAGCCCGAGCGAGGTCAGGTCGCGGGGGATGGGGGCGATACCGGCCAGGCCGCTGGCGGATCTGGCTGCGCTGGAGCCGGTTGAACGCCTCGGCCAACTTCTCCGGCGCTTGCAGAGTTAGGTTCCGCAGGTTCGCATCTGCTGCCGCAAGGGCAGCGGTCGATCTCATAGGTGGCCTGCGGATTGTCGCCAAAGCCGAGGCGCGCTTCCTCGACTGGATCCGGCGTCGGCCTCTCGCGCTCACGTTTCCCAAGCACATGCGCGAAGCCGGCGGCGAGTATCAGGTCATACTCGGTGTCGGAGATGTTTCTGACAGCGCGGCCGAACGCTCCCTTGTTCGTCGAGCCGTCCGTCTTGCGCAGGCCGCTCTCGTAGTAGTGGTCAGCCTCCTTGAAGGGGGGTGTCAACAATTAGATGGAGGGGGCATCGCGGCGACGGCGAACTCTGCCTTGAAAATTACAGCGACTCGACCTCTTCTTGATCTTCTTCGTCATCGGGATTACCCGGATGGCTATCCCAGCCGCATTCGGCGCAGGATTCGAAGTAGGCTCCCTCGGGGGCGATCGCTATGTCGAAGAATGTCCGCAAATTTCGAGAGGCGCACCTTGGGCACTGATCGGTTCGGTCATGCCGTTCTCGGCTGAGCAGTCGCATGTAGTGCTTGCCGATAGCATCCACGGCATCCAGCGCAATAAGTGCCGAGGTCTTGTTCGCATTCCGATGATGAGTAAGCCAGTTGACCAGGGGCCAAGCCTTTTCGACAACTGCTCGCATGTAGTTGCGGAGTTCGTCGTTCCTCTCACCAGGGCACATCTTGCTGGTTAAAAGGCGGTTCCAGCCGATGACATCTGCGTCCTTTGGCCGCTCAGCTTCCGCCTCAAGTTCCACCCTCCTTCTCACAGCACTGACCAGTGAGATCAGGCATTCGCGAAGCTGCATCCCGACAGATTGGAAGTCGACGGCCTCGATCGCTCTTTCAAGTAGTTTTGCCGCCTGCACCTGGCGGCGCATCACTTCATCGAATGGCGATCCCTCGTCATCACCGTCCTTCTCAGATCGGCTCATCACCCTCATCATGAGCCCGATGTGAAACGACAGCGTGTAATCGAGGCTCGGGAAATGTCTTTGAGAGTAGAGGTTGGTCGGGTGAGTAATGACCCACCAACGGTCTTTGTCCGTATGGACATCCCAAATTTCGTATGCATCACCCAGGACGTATTCGGTCTTCACACGCTCCACGTTCAGCACAGTTTCTTCGCCACGAGCCTGGCCTTCGACATAGTCTGCAATGTCTCGCTCAGCGTAGAAGTCTCGTTCCGGGCTGTATCGGCCAAGTTGGTCGGCCGGTAGCGGGTGGTCAGGCGGAAGCACGCAATCGTCGCTCTCCAGTTTGTTGTGCTCTGGCTTGTCGTTCATCGGCTATCCACCAAAAATGTCGGCTTTGAGTTCCGCGTAGACTGTCATCCCTGGCTTGATAAGAGGCGCGAGCGTGCTGCGTGCAAAGGCCATCTGATCATTGCCTACCTGAGTCAATGCCAAGAGGCGCTTCGTTTCAGTGTAAATTCTCCCTGCGGCGGATTTGATGTCGTCAGAAGGATTGCCGCGCCGGACGCTGTCGGCGATCGCCTTGGTTTTGGCTGCAATCACGTCCGACGCGCTCTCCGGCTTTCCAACGGACGCACACAGTTCAGTCAGCGTCTCATCATCATAGATGTAGGCTTCCAGATGACGACGGCTCAGTACCTTGATGCCGTCCTGATTGAATTTCTGCACTTCGGACTGCGCATGGTCGTCATGGTCGATTAACCTAGATACTTTCATCCCTGCCGCGACCTTGGGTAGGATAGCCGCAAGTCCCAGAAAGTCGCCAGCTACCTCCTTCGCGTTCCCAGCTGAAATAAAGGTCACGTCTGGGAACTCTTCAGCGAAGATTGTTTCGTAGATGCGCGCATCGTGCTCGGCGTTCTTGCCGGGAAGTGGACCCATGGGATTCCCCTCGCAGATCATGACCTGACGCGGGGCAACCAAGGAGGCGAGATCGTCCAGCGCAACGTGCATGACGCTTTCCCAGAAGGCTCGTGTCGGCTTCGATGGGGGCATAACAACAGGCTGATCAAAGTCTCTGTCGCCGAAATCGAGGAAGACTACCGAGTTCGGATCCAGATTGTACAATTCGCGTGCCTTCCTCATCATTCCAATCGAGTGCGATGCGATCCAAAGCTGTGAGTTGCCGGGCAACAGCTCCACCAGTTCACCGAGAAGGGCCCCCTGCAACTTGGTGTTCATGTGCGCCTCAGGCTCGTCGATGCAGTAAATCGCGTCGGCGTAGTTGCGACGCTTCACAACGAAGTCAAGGATCAGGTCGAACGATGCTTTCTCGCCACCGGAAAGATTCTTGTAATCGAACCCCTTCGATGTCCCCTTATCGAATTGAAAGGTACCCTGGTCGAGGGGGTTTCCAACACCCACGAAGGTGAGATCGGGAAACAGTCGCTTCAGCGGTTCTCGAACCTCCCCAATCATCTTCTCCCGATAATCACCCATGGTCGTTTTGGCATCTTCATTGACGAAGACGTCCTCCATCGCCTGAGCGGCAAGTCTGCCGTAGTTGGCGCTGACCGTAGCATCAGGTTCGATCATCCTGTTCAGATTTATGGTGTCCAGGATCGCGCCTTGGCGAGTCAGCGACTTCATCGCGAACTCATGGTCATTCCGGTATGCGGAGCGCACGTAAACACCGCCACGAGTGAACCTCTGTCCGTTGTCGGACGTGATAGTAACGCGTGCACCGAGTTCGGTAGCCACGTCTTTGGGCCGATCGTAGTACTTAGTATCACCGTTCCATCCAAAGCCAGTGTCCATTCGATAGCGCAAGAGAAATGCATCAAACAGAGACGATTTTCCTGAGCCGTTTGGTCCAGCCAGAATAACGAGTTTGGCTGTATCCGGGATGTTTTGTATTCGAAGGTCAGCGAAGCGACGGAACTTGCTTAGATGCGCGGATAGAATTCGCAAGGGAAACTCCCAGAATCATGGTCGCGGAAGTGGAGCGCAAGCCGCGATAACTTTCCAGATGTTCCGAGAGCTTGCAACAAGCGTAGGCAATCCGAGAGAAACAACAGAAATGAAAGCGCTGTTCTGCATGATAGCCGGGCTTCTGGTAATCTCATTGTGAGTGATGTTCCGGGCAGGCAGAACCGTGGTTCGTTCTTGACCAGCGCGCGCCGACGATTGAGCATAGAAAAACCCCTATCACAGGGCGCGCAACCCTCCGCGGTTTTTACAAGGTGTTCCAAATTGTTGAACGACTATGTTGAAAATGTAAAACCGCCGTTGACGACGGCTTGAGCGCCGAGCTCGGTTATTCCACCTCTGAAGCCCGAGCCGAACCATATCTTTCCAAACCAAATTGTTGGCAACGCTCCACGAAGCATAGGCCGACAGGTCGCCGCGCAGATCGAAGCGTTGGAAATGTCCACTGCCCCACCAGCACGGCGGACGCACAATGACGTGCTGCGGGCTAATACCGGGTGGTTCATGGACTCGGTGTCGTGGGCGAAGCGACAGGCGGCTTCCCGGACGCTGGAGAAGCAGACGGCCCACCTTGCCGGCGCGCTTGGCCGTGCCGGGACTAGCGTCACCTGGGAAGGCGACGTGACGCTCATCGGAGGGGTTACGGGGATCATCGAGCAACAGCCGGTCTACCGCGCCATGCGTATCCTGCCCACTGTCGCAGGACGCGACTGCCGCCCGATCCTGCTCCGCTTGTCCAGGCCGTCTGGACACCAGCTTTGCAAATCCGTCGTGGGCACCAATTGTGGAAGGCCGATTCGAAGTGAAACGATGACCTTACGAACGGCCGTGGATACTGCAGCTTTCACAGCTTCTGAGAGGTGAAAAAAATTGGCTGGGGAACCTGGATTCGAACCAGGACTAACGGAGTCAGAGTCCGTGGGTCTACCGTTAACCTATTCCCCAGCAAGGCCGATCTGGTGTCGGCCGCGACGCTTGTTCAACGCCGCCGGTGCGCGCCTTTTAGCCGCCGCCGGGAAATAGTCAACCCCACAGGCGGCGGCAATTTTGCATTTCAGCTCTTGTCCTTGATGCCGCTGCGTCCGAACTGCGAATGCTCGAAGGCAAGCACGGCGACGATGCCGAGGATGAGCGGAATGATGAGATAAAACAGGCGGAAAACCAGAAGCGCGGCAAGCACGGTGGCCGGGTCCATTTCCGGCAGGCCGGTGAGGAACACCACTTCGAGCACGCCGAGGCCGCCCGGCGCATGCGAGGCCTGCGCCACCGCAAACGACACCAGGAAGATGCCGAGCACGATCAGGTAGCCGGGATTGTTCTCGGTTGGCAGGGCGAAATAGATGATCGCAGCCGCCGCCAGGATCTCCAGCGGGCCGATGATCAGCTGGCGTGCGACGATCGGCAAAGAGGGATAATAGAGGCGGAAGCTGCGGATGGCGAGCGGCTTGAGATGCAGCCAGCTGCCGAAGACATAGGCCGCGACAAAGGCCAGCATGGCGATGCCGAGCGCGATCCACCAGCCTTCATGGCTGCCTTCGGTGTAGCGGTCGAGCAGGCCGGGCTCGAGCAGAATCACCACGGCGCCGACAAAGACGCTCGACAAGACGAAGGTGAACCAGCAGATGCCGACAAGGACGCCGACGTCCTGGCCGCTCAACCCCTTGCTGGCGTAGGCGCGATAGCGGATGACGGCGCCCGAAAACACCGAGCCGCCGATATTGTGCGACAGCGCATAGGTGGTGAAGGAGCAGACGGTGACGAAGAACCACGACACGCGTTTGCGCAGGTGCAGAAGGGCGATGTGGTCATAGCCGGCAAGCGCAGCATAAGCGACGACGGAGCTCAATGCCGACAGGATCCAGCCATGCGGCGGGATGGCGGCGAGCCCGCTCCAGACATCGTCGAGGGAGATTTCGCGCCACTCATTGTAGAGCAGCCAGGCAGAAACGGCGACGGCGCCGAACCCGATGACGGGCCAGATAAAGTCCTTGATTCTCATGCAGCTGCGCTTGCCCACTCCTTTCGGTCTGGCGTTTCGGTACCTCGTATTGTGGTTATGCGTCCGCTCGCACGACCGGGTGGGGTTCCAGCTTTGCCCCATCAAAGCCGGCTATTCAACCCGAGCGGCGGTTTTCCGTGCGCAAGGCCGGCGCGTCCGGCACGTCGGGCGGCAAATTACGACGCAGGCGGCCTTGGTGATCGGCGCGCACGCTGATAGTGTGGCCGCAACACAAGATGAGATGCGCGTGCAGCGTCCGAAAGGTTCGCGCGGCGCCAGAAGGAAGTTGCAAGGTGAAGGACCGCGAGCCCGGCGCTGACGCGTCGGATGCGGGTGTCTCTGGGGATGGGCCGTCGCGTCACAGCGCCGGCCGATCGCAGAAGGGCCGTCAGGCCGCCGCGCGACCGGTCAACGGTCACGGCCAAGGGGACGCTGCGCAACACAAGGCAAAGACCCGGAAAAGGCGCAAGCGCCGGCGCGGACGCAAGGTTTTTGCGCGCGATGGTGCACAACCCGCTGCCGCTGGCGGACAGGCTGAAACAGCCAGCCCGCCGGCGCAGCTCAAGCCGAACACGGCTCCCGGTCCCGCGCCAAAACCCGCACCCAGGCCGGATCAGGCCGAGCTGGCACGTCGCGTGCCGACGGCGGAGCTTCCGGTCTTTGCCGCGCTCGACCTCGGCACCAACAATTGCCGCTTGCTGGTCGCCGTACCAGGCAGGCCCGGGCAGTTCCGTGTCATCGATGCCTTCTCGCGCATCGTCAGGCTGGGCGAGGGACTGTCGGCATCGGGGCGGCTGGGCCAGCCGGCGATGGACCGCGCCGTCGAGGCGCTCAAGGTCTGCAGCGACAAGCTGCGCAACCGCAAGATCCGGCAGGCGCGGCTGATCGCCACCGAAGCCTGCCGCACGGCAGCGAACGGGGCCGAGTTCATCGACCGCGTCGAACGCGAAGCGGGCCTCAAGCTCGAGATCATCGACCGCCAGACCGAGGCGCGGCTTGCCGTGTCCGGCTGCGGCTCGCTGGTCGAGCGCGACACCGACGGCGTCGTTCTGTTCGACATTGGCGGCGGCTCGTCCGAGATCGCGCTGATCGACGTCTCGCGCCATCGTTCGCCGCGCCTGGCGAATCACATCGTCTCGTGGACCTCGCTGCCCGTCGGCGTGGTGTCGCTCGCCGAGCGATTCGGCGGCCGCACGGTGACGCGCGAGATCTTTGCCGCCATGGTCGAGGATGTCGCGGCGCGGCTGCGTGCCTTCGACGGGCGCAACCGGCTGAGCCACATCGTCTCCAGCCCGAAATTCCATCTCCTGGGAACGTCGGGAACGGTGACCACGCTGGCCGGCGTGCATCTCGAACTCGACCGCTACGACCGTCGCCGCGTCGATGGCCTGTGGATGGACGGCTCGAGCGTCGATCGCATGGTCGAAAAAGTGCTCGGCTGGGATTTCCAGCAGCGTGTCGCCAATCCCTGCATCGGCGCCGACCGGGCCGACCTGGTGCTCGCCGGCTGCGCCATTCTCGAGGCGATCCGCGCTGTGTGGCCGTCGGAAAGGCTGCGTGTCGCCGACAGGGGCTTGCGCGAAGGCATATTGAGCGAATTGATGGCCGACGACGGCGTGTGGCGCCGCAACTGGCGGAACGGACAGCAGAGATGACCAAGAAGCCGACAAAGCCGGAGGTGGCGGCAGGCGCGACCCGCGTCATGCGCACCAAGATCAAGAAGAAGCGCGGCCTCAAGGAATCGTCGCGCCGCTGGCTCGAGCGCCACATGAACGATCCTTATGTCCAGCGCTCCAAAGCCGACGGCTACCGCTCGCGCGCGGCCTACAAGCTGATCGAGATCGACGACAAGCATCATCTGCTCAAGCCCGGCATGAAGATCATCGATCTCGGTGCCGCGCCCGGCGGCTGGTGCCAGGTGGCGGCGGCCCGCACCGGCTCGACCGCCGAGAACCCGCATGTCGTCGGCATCGACTATCTCGAAATGGATGCCGTGCCCGGTGCGCCCGTGCTGCTGATGGATTTTCTGGATGACGCCGCGCCGCAGCGGCTTTCGGAAACGCTCGGCGGCGCCCCCGACGTCGTGCTCTCCGACATGGCGGCGCCGACGACGGGCCACCGCCGCACCGACCACATCCGCACCATGCATCTGTGCGAGGTCGCCGCCGATTTTGCCATTTCGGTGCTCAAGCCGGGCGGCCACTTCCTGGCCAAGACCTTCCAGGGCGGCACTGAGGCCGAGCTCTTGAACCTGCTCAAGCAGAATTTCCGCAGCGTCCATCACGTCAAGCCGCCGGCCTCGCGCGACGAATCGGCCGAGCTTTATTTGCTCGCCAAGGACTTCAAGGGCAGGGCTGCCCCCGACCCGTCATAGCTGTTGCGGCTCTTCGACTGTGGGCCTCTGCCCGCCATGACCTGAAATGGCCTTGCCGGCGTCGGGCGCCAGCCGCGCGAACAAAAGCATCGGCAGGGCCGTGATGACGGCGATGACCAGGAAGGCGAAGGTGAAGCCTGCGCCGCCGATGGCCTGGCCTGTGAACACGCTCCACAACTCCAGCGCGCCGCCGCCGAGGGCAACGCCGAGCGCCACCGTGATCTGCTGGGCGGCCGCCGAAATCGCCGTTGCCTGGCCGCTCTGCGCCGGCTCGATATCGGCGAACACCAGAGCGTTGGTGGAGGTGAAGAACATCGAGCGCAGGAAGCCGGCGAGGAACAGCACCGACAGGATCAGCAGGTAAGGCGTCTCGGCCGTGAAAAAGCCGTTGGCGGCGATCAGGCAAGCCGAGCCGCCCGAGGCGACCAGAAGCACGGTGCGGAAGCCGACAGTGCGCAGGATGCGCGGCGCTACGAACTTCATCGACAGCGCGCCCGCAGCAGTGGCGAAGGTGATCATGCCGGACTGGAACGGCGTCAGCCCGAAGCCGAGCTGGAGCAGCAGCGGCAAAAGGAAGGGTGTCGCGCCGACGCCGATGCGGAACAGCGATCCGCCCGCAATGGCCGTCCGGAACACCGGGTTGGAAAACAGCTTGAGCTGCAGCAGCGGGTAATCCCTGCCCCTGGCGTGCCTGGCATAGAGCAGGGCGCTGATCACGCCGATGCCGATGGTCACGACGCCAACGACCGGCGGCAATGCCGGCAGGCTGACGACCGACAGGCCGAAGACGATGCCCGAGGCGGCGATGGCCGAGAGGAAGAAGCCTGTGACGTCGAGCGGGCGTGTCGGCTCGGGCGGGATTTCGGGCAGGAAACGCCCGGACAGCCAGATGCCGATCGCGCCGATCGGGATGTTGATCAGGAAGATCCAGTGCCAGGCAAAGAAGGTGGTGATGAAGCCGCCGACCGGCGGGCCGATCAGTGGGCCGATGAGGGCAGGGATGGTCAGCGTCGCCATGGCCGACACCAGCCCGCTCTTTTCAGTTGTGCGCACCAGCACCAGGCGCGCCACCGGCGTCATCATCGATCCGCCCATGCCCTGCAGGAAGCGCGCCAGCACGAACTCGCCTAGGGAACCAGAGACGGCGCAGGCGACCGAGCCCAGCATGAAGACGCCGATCGCGACGCGGAAGACCAGCTTGGCGCCGAAGCGGTCGGCCATCCAGGCGCTGATCGGGATGAAGATGGCGAGCGAGACGAGATAGGCCGTCAGCGCCAGCTTGAGCGCGATCGGGCTCGTACCGATGTCGGTGGCGATCGCCGGCAAGGACGTTGCGATGACGGTCGAATCCATGTTCTCCATGAACAGGGCGACGGCAAGGATCAGCGGGGTGGTTCTATTCACGCGGGGCAAGTCCGGGGGGCAGGAAGTCTGACGCAAGGGGGGCGCTGGTTCGACCGCAACCGAGCGTTATCACGGATGCCTTGATATGTCCGTAGCCAGCGCCCTTTGCAATTCAGGGCCAGATACTTCGAGGTGCCGACCTCGCGGGCATAATGCATCGTCTCGGCGATGCGTTCCGGGGTTGGCGGATGTGTCGACAGGAAGTCGTTGTCGTCCTTGCCGCCATGTTTGTTGTGCCGGGCGCAAGCCGGCCGATCTGCGCGGCGTGCAATTGGCCGTCATCATGCGCTTTTCATCGCTTCGAAGACGTGGTACCAGCCACCGCCAATCCTGAAAGGGAAAAGACGAGTCGACGCTGCATACCAATGGTTCCAGCGTCCCTTCACGCATTCCGAGGTTGGCCATGGCAAAAATCATCGAATCCTCCACCGGCGCTCTGGCGCTGACCTTTGACGACGTGCTGCTGCAGCCCGGCCATTCCGAGGTCATGCCCGGCGAGACCGACATCAGCACCCGCATTGCCGGCGACATCGACCTCAACGTGCCGATCATTTCGGCGGCCATGGACACGGTGACCGAGGCGCGGCTGGCGATTGCCATGGCCCAGGCCGGCGGCATCGGCGTCATCCACCGCAACTTCACCCCGGTCGAACAGGCCGAGCAGGTCCGCCAGGTCAAGAAGTTCGAATCCGGCATGGTGGTCAATCCCGTCACGATCGGCCCGGATGCCACGCTGGCCGACGCGCTCACCTTGATGCGCACGCATGGCATTTCAGGCATTCCGGTCGTCGAGAATGGCGGCACCGGCGGTCACCAGACCGGCCGGCTGGTCGGCATCCTGACCAATCGCGACGTGCGTTTTGCCTCCGACCCGGCGCAGAAGGTCTACGAGCTGATGACCCGCGAGAACCTGATCACCGTAAAGGAGACGGTCGAGCAGGACGAAGCCAAGCGCCTGCTGCACCAGCACCGCATCGAAAAACTGCTCGTCGTCGACAAGCATGGCAATTGCGTCGGCCTCATCACCGTCAAGGATATGGAGAAGTCGCAGCTCAACCCGAACGCTTCCAAGGATGCGCAGGGACGCCTCAGGGCGGCAGCGGCCACCAGCGTCGGCGATGACGGCTTCGAGCGCGCCGAACGGCTGATCGATGCCGGCGTCGACCTGCTCGTCATCGACACAGCGCATGGCCATTCGCAGCGCGTGCTCGACGCAGTTGCCCGCGCCAAGAAGATTTCCAACTCGGTCCGCATCATGGCCGGCAACGTCGCCACCGCCGACGGCGCCCAGGCGCTGATCGATGCAGGTGCCGACGCCGTCAAGGTCGGTATCGGACCAGGCTCGATCTGCACCACGCGCATCGTCGCAGGCGTCGGCGTGCCGCAGCTTTCGGCCATCATGTCGGCCGTCGAGGCTGCCCAGAAGTCCGGCGTCACCGTCATTGCCGACGGCGGCATCAAATATTCGGGCGATCTGGCCAAGGCGCTTGCCGCTGGCGCCGGCGCTGCGATGATCGGCTCGCTGCTTGCCGGCACCGAGGAAAGCCCGGGCGAGGTCTATCTGCACCAGGGGCGCTCGTTCAAGGCCTATCGCGGCATGGGCTCGGTGGGCGCCATGGCGCGCGGCTCGGCCGACCGCTACTTCCAGGCCGAGGTGCGCGACACGCTCAAGCTGGTGCCTGAGGGCATCGAGGGCCAGGTGCCCTACAAGGGCCCGGTCGGCGGTGTGCTGCACCAGCTCGCCGGCGGCCTCAAGGCTGCCATGGGTTATGTCGGCGGTCGCACCCTGACCGATTTCCGCGAGCGCGCCACCTTCGTGCGCATCTCCAACGCCGGCCTGCGCGAGAGCCACGCGCATGACGTGACCATCACCCGCGAAAGCCCGAACTATCCGGGCGGCATGTGATTTGATGGTGCTGCGGCTGCGGCGCCACGCGGCCGCATTATGTGTGGCCACGGCGGCGGTCTTCGCCGCCATGACGATGCTGGAGTTCCTCTATTTCCGCAGCCTGAGCGGCGGCCTGCCGTCGCTCGACCTGCGTTTTCTCGGTTTCTCCGAGGCCGAGGGGTTTGCCTGGATCGCGGCCATGGGGCGGCCGGGTGCCGAGATCATTCTCGTCTGGCACTATTTGACCTTCGATCTGATCTTCCCGGCACTGCTGTCAGCCACTTTGGTCAGCCTGATGCTGAAATCAGGCGAGCGTCTCAAGCGTTTTTCGAGCTTGTCCGAAACCATGCGCTCGGTCACGGCTTTGACCCTGGTGCTGCCCTATATGATATCAGACTATGCCCAGAACATCGTCGTTGCGCGCATCCTGTCCGACCCGGCATCGGCCGGCTCAAGGTCGATGTCGCTGGCCTCGGCGCTTGTCGTGACCAAGTTCGCATTTCTGGCGGTGCCGGTTGTCGTCATCGCTGCCTTTGCCCTGGCGGCGAAGCGCAACCGATCAAATTCGGCCGACGTTGGAAGCCACAGGGCTGGCTGACAGGCTTGGAGCCGTATCGAGCATTTCTGTTTCTTCTCGGATTCGACCGGCTCGGTGACTCGGTAGCGGGCGAGCAAGCCGTGACGTGCCTTCGCCCCCGGCCGGTTCGTGGCCGTCAATCCTCGCGTATCGTGCGTTCGTGGGCCTGGATGACCGAAAGGGCCGGCTGAAAGCGATTGGCGGTTGCGGGAAGCATCATGTTTGGCCGATCATGGGACTGTGCTTTTCGTCCCTAGTCTCGTCCGCGCCAGTGAATTCTCCGTTAATCAAGATGAATTGTTGTGACGGATATTCTTGTGATTATCTGCTTTTATTCAGGGGATGCTTATGAACCAGGCCACGATTTTCTGGCCCATGCTTGCCCAGGTCCTGCTGGTCTACATCGTCTATGCCGTACTTTCGGCCAGGCGCAGGAATGCTGTCCGGTCCGGCGAAGCGCGGATCAATCAGTTCAAGACGCGGTCCACCGAACCTGAATCCAGCGTCACCGCCGCCAACAACATCATCAACCAGTTCGAACTGCCGGTGCTGTTCTACGCCGCCTGCCTGTCGCTCTATGTGACGTCGGGCGTTTCATATGTGGCGCTGGTGCTGGCCTGGCTGTTCGTGGCGTCGCGCTATGCGCATGCCTGGTTCCACCTGACCGCCAACAGGGTCAAGTATCGCAGCAGGGCCTTCATTCTTGGCGCGCTGCTTCTGGCGCTGATCTGGATCTGGTTTGCGCTCCACCTTGCCGGCGCGGTCTGACCGCGCCGAACAGGCCGTTCAGCTGTTGACCTCGAACACCGAGATCCGGCGCTTGTCGAAGCGGATGGCCAGTTCGCCGCGCACCAGCTTCAGTGCTGCCTCGCCGAACACCGAACGGCGCCAGCCCTGCAGGGCAGGGACGTCGGCAGCTTCGCCTTCTGCGGCGATACGGTCGATATCGTCGCCCGAAGCGAGCACCTTGGGGGCAACGCCTTCCTTCTCCGAGACGAGCCGCAGCAGGACCTTGAGCAGCTCGGAGGCGGCACTGGAGCCCTCCGGCGGCTGGAATGTCTTGGGCAGCTTGGGCATCTGGTCGCGCGGAATTTCGAGCGCCGCGTTGACGACGGTGAGCAGCGCCGTCGCCGACGACGAACGTTCCCAGCCCTTGGGCGTGGTGCGCAGTCGGGCAAGTGCGGTTGCATCGCGTGGCGCCTGCTGGGCGACTTCGTAGATCGCGTCGTCCTTGAGCACGCGGCCACGCGGCACGTTGCGCTCGCGCGCCTCGCGCTCACGCCAGGCAGCCACTGCCTGCACGATGGCCAGTTCCTGCGGCTTGCGCAGGCGCATCTTCAGCCGTTTCCAGGCGTCCTCGGGATGCGGGTCGTAGGTCTCGCGTGAGGTCAGGACCTCCATCTCTTCATTGAGCCAGTGGGCGCGATTCTCGCGCTCGAGCTCGGTGACGAGATGCTTGTAGACGTCGATCAGGTGGGTGACGTCGGCCAGCGCATAGTCGAGCTGCTTTTCCGACAGCGGGCGGTGGCGCCAGTCGGTGAAGCGCGATGACTTGTCGATGCGTCCGCCGGTGATCTTCTGCACGATCTGCTCATAGGAGACGCTGTCGCCGAAGCCACAGACCATGGCGGCGACCTGGGTATCGAACACCGGGTGCGGGATCAGTGCGCCGAGATGGAAGATGATTTCGATGTCCTGGCGGGCGGCATGGAAAACCTTGGTCACCGCCTCATTGGCCATCAACCGGAAGAATGGCTTGAGGTCGAGGTCGGGCGCCAGGGGATCGACCAGTGCGGAAACGCCGGGCGCTGCCATCTGGATCAGGCAGAGCTCGGGCCAGAAAGTGGTTTCGCGAATGAACTCGGTGTCTACCGTGACGAAGTTGGACTTTTCGAGAGCGGCTATGACGGTTTCGAGTTCGTCCTGGGTCGTTATTACATGCATAATATTGCTTTTATCAGAACGCGTTGTCTTTCCATTTCAGCCGAGCGCCCTTTCGTCAAGCACTTGCACGTCCGATCACGGAGTCTAGCCCTCATCGCTGCCGTTTGCAGCGCTGTTTCGGCCTGCAAGCCGGGCAAAGATCGGGGACGTCCTCAACAGGGCGATGAAGCGTCCGCGGTGGCCGGCCGGCACCGGCGAGCGCGAGCCCATACGGTAGATGATGACGGCGACGAACACGACATAGACGGCCGCACTGAAGCTGAACAGCGAATGCGGGCCGAACTTTTCCATCACCAGTGAGGCAACGAAGGGTCCCGCGATGGCACCGACGGAATAGAACAGCATCAATGCCGCGTTGATCAGCACGAATTCGCCTTTTTCGGCGCGGTCGTTGGCATGTGCTGCCGACAGCGAATAGAGCGGCATGGCGAACGATCCGAAGATGAAGACGAAGACGAAGTTGGCCAGCGGCGAATTGCCGGCGAGGAAGACCAGCATCAGCGCGGAGGCCATGGCGCCGGCAGTGGTGACGAGCAGCACCTTGCGACGGTCCCACAGGTCGGACATGTAGCCGAGCGGGTACTGGACCAGCGCGCCGCCGATGATGCCGACACTGACGAAGGTGACGACGTCGGTCACCGACAGGCCGATCTGCTCGGCATAGATCGGGCTCAGCGTGCGGAAGGCGCTGTTGGTGACGCCGACGAAGATGCAGCCGATGCTGCCGAGTGGCGAAATCTGCCAGGCGCGTTTGAGGTCGAGCTTGACGTCTTCGGGCGGTGTCGGATTGGAGCGGTCGCCCAGCGAGACCGGCACCAAGGACAGTGTGATCATGATCGACATGATGGCGAAGATGGTGAAGCCGCCGGCGCCGAAGACCGGGATCATGAACTGCGCGCCGGTCACCGAGCCGATGTCGATGATGCGGTAGATCGCCAGGATGCGGGCGCGGTCGTGATTGGAGACGCCTGAATTGAGCCAGCTCTCCATGACCGTGAACAGTCCGGCGAAGCAGAAGCCGGTGGCAAAGCGGATCACCGACCACATGACCGGGTCGATGACGAGAACCAAAGTCAGCGTTGCCGAGGCGGCGATGGCGGCGAGTGCCGCGAAAGCCCGGACGTGGCCGACGGCCTTCATGATGCGTGAGATGAACAGGCAGCCGAGCAGGAACCCGACGAAATAGCAGGTCCCCATCAGGCCGATGGTCGAGGCAGTAAATCCCTCCTGTGCGCCGCGCAGCGCAATCAAGGTGCTTTGCAGGCCGTTGCCGCCCAACAGGATGCCGGCGGTGATCAGGAGCGGGATGAGGGGGCGTATGGAGGACATCAGGCAACGCAGTACAAAAGCTGAGGTGGCTACAGTTTGCCCGATCGGTCAATGCCGGACAGCCGCTGGTGCGACATATTCCGTCGACTGCGCCAACGTCGCTGCCGCGGCAGCGTCTAGCGTGCGCGCGCGGCCCGGTTCATCCCTGACAAGTGGACCGCTGGCTGGATTGTGAGGGACAGACGAGGCCGCGATGACGACATTGACAGTGAGCACCAGCATCGACGAGGAAACGGCCCGCTTCATCGGCGAGGGGCTGAACGCCTATAATTTCGACACCGCCGGTCCGCACAACGACCAGGATCTCTGGATCGTCGCCCATGGCAAGGATGGCTCGGTCGCCGGCGGCCTCAAAGGGTCGTCCGAATACACCTGGCTGTTCGTCGAATGGCTGTGGATCAGCAGCGCTCATCGTGGCGAGGGCCTTGGCCGGCGGCTGATTGCCCGGGCCGAGGAGGTGGCACGGCAGCGCGGCTGCATCGGCGTTCACCTCGATTCGTATACGTTCCAGGCGCCGGAGTTCTACAAGCGATTGGGATATGAAGAGTTCGGCCGCATCGACGATTACCCGGCCGGACATTCCAGGGTTTGGCTGAAGAAGCGGTTTTGACCCTGCGCCTGAGCGGTCTTAAAACCGCTTTACCTTGACAAAACCGGGCACCCATGCGCTTTTCGCGCCAAATTTTAGGCCCGGGCGCAGCTGTCGCCCCGGCGTGACGTCCAAACAGCCTGAACCGGAAAATTTGCCATGCATCGTTACCGCAGCCACACCTGCGCTCAATTGAGGAAATCCGACGTCGGCGCCGCCGTTCGCCTGTCCGGCTGGGTGCATCGCGTGCGAGATCACGGCGGCCTGCTGTTCATCGACCTGCGCGACCATTACGGCCTGACCCAGATCGTCGCCGATCCCGATTCGCCCGCCTTCAAGGCCGCCGAGACGGTGCGCGGCGAGTGGGTCATCCGCGTCGACGGCGAGGTCAAGGCGCGCATGGCGGAAGCCGTCAACGGCAACCTGCCGACCGGCGAGATCGAAGTCTTTGCCCAGGAAATCGAGGTTCTGTCGGCCTCCAAGGAATTGCCGCTGCCGGTGTTCGGCGAGCCGGACTATCCAGAAGACATTCGCTTGAAGTACCGCTTCCTCGATCTGCGCCGCGAAACGCTGCACAAGAACATCGTCGCCCGTACCAAGATCATCGCCGAAATGCGCAACCGCATGACCGGCGAGGGTTTCACTGAATATTCGACGCCGATCCTGACGGCCTCGTCGCCGGAAGGCGCGCGCGACTTCCTGGTGCCGTCGCGCATCCATCCCGGCAAGTTCTTCGCGCTGCCGCAGGCGCCGCAGCAGTACAAGCAGCTGCTGATGGTCGCCGGCTTCGACCGGTACTTCCAGATCGCGCCCTGCTTCCGCGACGAAGACCCGCGCGCTGACCGCCTGCCGGGCGAATTCTACCAGCTCGACCTCGAAATGAGCTTCGTGACCCAGGAAGACGTCTGGAACACGATGGAGCCGGTGATGCGCGGCGTGTTCGAGAAGTTTGCCGACGGCAAGCCGGTCACTCAACAGTTCCGCCGCATTCCCTATGACACGGCGCTGCGCACCTATGGCACCGATAAGCCCGACCTGCGCAACCCGATCGAGATCCAGGAAGTCACCAGCCATTTCGACGGCTCTGGCTTCAAGGTGTTCGCCGGCATGATTGCCTCGAACCCGAAGGTCGAGGTCTGGGCGATCCCGGCCAGGACAGGCGGCAGCCGCGCCTTCTGCGACCGCATGAACTCGTGGGCGCAGGGCGAGGGCCAGCCGGGTCTCGGCTACATCTTCTGGCGCAAGGAAGGCGACAAGCTCGAAGGCGCCGGCCCGATCGCCAAGAACATCGGCGAGGAGCGCACCGAAGCCATCCGCCAGCAGCTTGGCCTGTCCGACGGCGATGCTGCCTTCTTCGTTGCGGGTGATCCCAAGAAGTTCGTCTCGTTTGCTGGTGCTGCCCGCACCCGCGCCGGCGAGGAGCTGAACCTCGTCGACCGCGACCGCTTCGAGTTGTGCTGGATCATCGACTTCCCGTTCTACGAATGGCTGGAAGAAGAAAAGAAGATCGATTTCGCCCACAACCCGTTCTCGATGCCGCAGGGCGGCCTGGATGCGCTGAACAACCAGGATCCGCTGACCATCAAGGCCTACCAGTACGACATGGTCTGCAACGGCTTCGAAATCGCCTCCGGTTCGATCCGCAACCAGCTGCCCGAGCTGATGGTCAAGGCGTTCGAGCTGACCGGTAAGACGCGCGAGGAGGTCGAGGAGCAGTTCGGCGGCCTCTACCGCGCCTTCCAGTACGGCGCCCCGCCGCATGGCGGCATGGCTGCCGGCGTCGACCGCGTCATCATGCTGCTCGTCGGCGCCAAGAACCTGCGTGAAGTGACGCTGTTCCCGATGAACCAGCAGGCGCAGGATCTGTTGATGAATGCGCCGTCGGAAGCCACCCCGCAGCAGCTGCGCGAGCTGTCGCTGCGCGTCGCGGTGGCCAAGAAAGAAGCTTAAGCGATCCGCGCAAGCGATTCTTTTGATTCAATGAAAAGCCCGGCATCGCTGCCGGGCTTTTTCGTTTCCTGATGTCGCGACCGGATCGGTCCTGGTCTGCTGCGGCAGCCGGGAAAGAAGCTCAGGCGATCCGCGCAAGCGATTCTTTTGACTCGACAAAAACCCTGGCGGCACAACAAAAAAGCCCGGCATCGCTGCCGGGCTTCCGCGTTTCCTGATGTCGCGGCCAGGATCAGTCCTGGTTTGCGGTCACCGTCAGGCCGAGCGTCTTGGGCAGGTCCTTGGGGTTCGACATGCCGCTTGCGGCGAGCAGGGCGAACGGGACCGGCGAGGCTGGCTTGGCGGCGATCTCGATCGACTTGGGCGCGTCGAGATAGGCGGTGACGGCCGCCGTCACCTGGGTCGACAGCTCCGGATTGTTCAGTTCCATCATCAGGAACGGCACGATCGCCTTGGCCTGGTTGGCAATGTCCTTGGCCGTCATGTTCTGCTGCTTGGCGACGTATTCGAGAACCTTGTTGGTTACCGAATCGTCGTCGAAGCGCACGGTTGCGCCATTGAAGGTCAGCTGCTGCATCAGGCCGAGCATGGCCATGCCCTGGGCCGAGTTGTCCGCGCCTTCCGGCTGGGCGGCCATCTTCTTCTGCAGTTCCTGCACCGACTTCAGGAATTCCACGGTGTAGCCGCCGAGGTCGAAGGTCATGCCGAGCGTGCCGGCATTGTCGACGGTGATGTCGTAGCTCGACAGTGCCATGCGGCCGTCTGTCGGCTGCCAGGTGCCTTCCATCTGGAAGTCGCCCGAGATGTTCTGGTAGCCGAGCGCCTCGATCGCAGCCTTCGACTGCGGGTCTTCCACCAGGGTCAGGTCGGCGGTGAACTTTTCGGCCGAACCGGTGAACTCCATGGCGTTGCCGTCGGCCGGAGGCGTCACCTCGGCTGCGAAATTGGTCATCTGGAAGGCCTGCTTGTCGCCGACCTTGACGCTGACAGTGTCGAGATTGGCGGTCTCATACATCAGGAACGAGGCCAGGATGTCGGTCGAGTCGGTGGCCGGCAGCGTGACGTTGCCGAGCGTCAGCGGGCTGACCTCGACCTTGGTCGGGCCTTCGTTGAGGCTGTAGGGCTCGGTGGTGATCGTTTCGATCTTGAAGCCGCGATTCTCCTCGGTGATGCCGCTGAGCGTGAGCTTGCCGATCGACAGCGGCTTGCCTTCGCCGTCCATGGCGATGGTCGCACCTTCGATGACCGCTTCGGACGCGTCGCCGGTGACGCTGCTCCAGCCAAGCGTCAGGCTCTGGCCGGCCAGCACCGACTTGAGCCGCTCGGCGACAGCGGTGGCATCCTGGGCCATCGCTGCATTGAGCGGAAGCGAGAACAGGAAGGTCGTGAGTGCGAGCTTGCGGAATGCAGAGCGGTGTTGCGTCATCATAGATCCCTGAGACTTTGAAATGATTCAGCCTTACGTCAGCCACGAACTGGACCGGAAGAAGGCGACGTGACGACAATGGCCGCAATTCGATCCAAAAGGCAATCACCGCAGTGCAACACGCGCAAAAATGGTGAATGACCCCCTGATCGCGTGATTGCTACTTTAGCGAGCGGGCAGATTTGTCGCACTCCGACGCCGACGGCTCTTGCATTTGGCGATAAGGCTTGTCGCGAATCGCCCGTTCCGCTAGTCCCAAACCATGGGAAAAGGGTTTGTGCCGCCCGGAAACGGTGGCGGCGACAATATTGAACCGGTCGATCTGAAGAAGGCGCTCGAAGAGCGCTATCTTGCCTATGCGCTGTCGACCATCATGCACCGGGCACTGCCTGACGTTCGCGACGGACTGAAACCGGTCCATCGCCGCATCATGCACGCCATGCGGCTGCTCAGGCTCAATCCCGACCAGGGATTCGCCAAATGTGCCCGCATCGTCGGCGAGGTCATGGGCAAGTTCCACCCGCATGGCGACCAGTCGATCTATGACGCGCTGGTGCGCCTGGCGCAGGATTTTTCGGTCCGCTACCCGCTCATCGACGGCCAGGGCAATTTCGGCAATATCGACGGCGATAGTGCTGCCGCGATGCGCTATACCGAAGCGCGCATGACCGATGTGTCGGTGTCGCTGCTCGAAGGCATCACCGAGGACGCCGTCGACTATCGCCTTACCTATAACGAAGAAGACGAAGAACCCGTCGTCCTGCCGGGCGCGTTTCCGAACCTTCTCGCCAACGGCTCGTCCGGCATCGCCGTCGGCATGGCGACGTCGATCCCGCCGCACAACGCAGCCGAGCTGTGCAGTGCCGCCCTTCACCTGATCGACAATCCCGATGCCTCGGTCACCGACCTGATGACCTCGCCGGGCGAGTGGGAGCGTATCAAGGACGATGCGGAACTGCGTTTCGCCTGCAAGGTGCGTGGGCCCGATTTCCCCACCGGCGGCAGCATCGACGACGACTGGGCGGCGATCGTCAACGCCTATGAGACCGGACGCGGCGGCTTCCGCGTGCGCGCGATGTGGAAGCAGGAAGACCAGGGCAGGGGCACCTGGAACCTTGTCGTCACCGAGATCCCCTACGGCGTCCAGAAGGCGCGTCTGATCGAGAAGATCGCCGAGCTTCTGATCGCCCGCAAATTGCCACTGCTCGAAGACATCCGCGACGAGTCGGCCGAAGACATCCGTGTCGTCCTGGTGCCCAAGAGCCGCACCGTCGATCCGGGCCTGCTGATGGAATCGCTCTACAAGCTCACCGAGCTCGAAAGCCGCTTCCCGCTCAACATGAACGTGCTGTCGCGCGGCAAGGTGCCGAACGTGCTGTCGCTGAAGAGCGTCTTGCGCGAATGGCTCGACCACAGGCGCGAGGTGCTCGTCCGCCGCTCGAAGTTCCGCCTCGGCGAGATCGAAAAGCGCCTCGAGATTCTCGGCGGCTACCTGATCGCCTACCTCAACATCGACGAGGTGATCCGCATCATCCGCGAGGAGGATGAGCCGAAGCGCACGATGATGGCGCGCTGGGACCTGACCGACAATCAGGCCGAAGCCATCCTCAACATGCGCCTCAGGGCGCTGCGCAAGCTCGAGGAATTCGAGATCCGCAAGGAGCATGACGCGCTCAGCACTGAGAAGAAGCAGATCGAGGCGCTCTTGGCGTCCGATGCCAAGCAGTGGGCGACGATCAAGTGGGAAGTGAGCGAGGTCCGCAAGCATTACGGTCCCGAGACCGAGCTGGGCAAGCGCCGTACCGTTTTTGCCGAAGCGCCGGACCATGACCTGACCGACATCCACCACGCCATGATCGAGAAGGAGCCGGTAACGGTCGTCGTCTCGGAAAAGGGCTGGCTGCGCGCGATGAAGGGGCATCTGGCCGACTATTCCCAGCTCACCTTCAAGGAGGGCGACAGCCTCAAGCTGGCGTTCCCGGCCCAGACCACCGACAAGATCCTGGTCTTCACCACGGGCGGCAAGTTCTACACCATCGGCGCCGACCGTCTGCCGGGCGGGCGCGGCCATGGCGAGCCGATCCGCATCATCGTCGACATGGACAACGACCAGGACATCGTCACCGCCTTCGTCCACGAGCCCAAGCGCAAGCTCCTGCTGGTCAGCCATGAAGGCAACGGCTTCACCGTGCCCGAGGAAGAGGTCATCGCCAACACCCGCAAGGGCAAGCAGGTGATGAACGTCAAGGCGCCCGACGAAGCCAAGCGCTGCATCCCACTGACTGGCGATCATCTCGCCATCGTCGGCGAGAACCGCAAGATGCTGGTGTTCCCGCTCGAGCAGATCCCCGAGATGACGCGTGGCAAGGGCGTCAGGCTCCAGAAATACAAGGACGGCGGCGTGCTCGACGTGAAGACCTTCACGATGGAGGCCGGCCTGAGCTGGCTGGATTCGGCGGAGCGCACCTTCACCCGGTCGCGCGAGGAACTGCTCGAGTGGATTGGCACCCGCGCCACCGCCGGACGCATGGTCCCCAAGGGCTTTCCGCGCACCGGCCGCTTCGGCTAGCGCAAGTCCTGGGGAAACCGTGCCGCGGGTTTCCCGGGAATTGCGCAAGGACAAGGAATCCGGAATGAGGGAATGAACGCGTGCGGTGCGGCAAAGTTTTCGTGCGCGGCACCGCATTAGCCTCTATGATCTCCCCACCGGCGCCGAACCGCGCGCCGGGCATCAATCGGGTCCACTTCAGGGCCGAGGAGATCCAGGCACTTGAACGTGACCAATCCCCGTAAGCCGGAGCGAGAGCAGAGGCTGTTCGGCCCGGCCCAGCCGATGCGTGCCGCTCTGGTGCCGCCGCTTTCGGCGGCGCGCTGGCTGCTCGTGCTGATCGTCGCGGCGGGTATCTATTTCTTCCATGGCTTCCTGGTGCCGGTGCTGGCAGCGCTCGTCATTGCCTTCGCCAGCTGGCCGCTCTACCGCAGGCTGCTCGTCGCCGTCGACGGCAACAGGACCATTGGCGCCACGCTTGCGCTGCTGTTCATCATCGCCTTCCTCGTCGTGCCGATCTCATTTGCTGCGACCTACGCCGTCAACGAAATCCGCGACTGGGTCGGCTGGGCCGTCGAAACCAATCGTCACGGCGCGACGACGCCGCAATGGATCAACAACCTGCCGGTTGTCGGCGAGTGGCTGAACGAGCAATGGACGCGTTATGTCGGCCATCCCGGCGCCATCGGCGAACTGGCCCAACTGCTCAGCGGCGCCAACATCGGCAGCATCTATCGCGGCGTGCTTGCTGCCGGCGGCAGCGCCTTCGGCATCCTCTTGACGCTGCTGTTCATGCTGATCGCTTTGTTCTTCACCTATCGCGACGGTGAAACCTTCGTCGGCCAACTCGACCGGCTCGGCGAGCGCATCCTGCCGATGCGCTGGGAGCGCATTTCGCGCGTCGTGCCCAAGACCATCAGCGCCACCGTCACCGGCATGACGCTGATCGCCATCGGCGAGGGTGTGGTGCTGGGCCTTGCCTATTGGGTGGCCGGCGTGCCGTCGCCGGTGACGCTCGGCGTGCTCACCGGCTTCATGGCGCTGATCCCCGGCGGCGCGCCTTTGTCGTTCACCCTCGTCTCGGTTTATCTGGTTGCCAGCGGCTCGCCGATTGCCGGTGTCGCGCTGTTTGCCTGGGGCTCGATCGAGCTGTTCATCGTCGACAAGACGCTGCGCCCCAAGCTTGTCGGCGGGCCGATCAAGCTGCCGTTCCTGCCCACCTTTTTCGGCCTCATCGGCGGCGTCAAGACGATGGGCTTTCTCGGGCTGTTCATCGGCCCGGTGCTGATGGCGCTGCTTGTCGCGATCTGGCGCGAATGGCTGCGCGAGGTCGAGCTGACCGACGAGGCGGCGATGCTGGCCGCAGCCAACGCCTTGCCTGAGAGCGACACGCCGCGCAGCATCGAGGCGATCCGCAACGACGTGCCGACCAATCAGGCCGGCTAGGGGCGGGCAGTTCCTGCGGCCCCGGCATTGAAAGGGCCGGCTGGCTACGCCAGCTGTCGTGCCAGGCTCGCCCGGCGCCTGCGCCCCTCGGACAATTGCCAGGCCGAGTGGGCGATCAGCGTGATGATCAGGATCGCCCCGCCGATCAGGCTGTTGCGGGTCGGCACCTCGGCGAAGATCATCCACACCCAGATCGGCGCCATGACCGTCTCGAGCAGGTAGAACATCGCAACCTCCGGCCCGGAAATGTATTTCGGGCCGTTGGCGAGGCAGAAGAACGAGATCGGCATGATCACCGCGCCGTTGAAGATGATCCACCACGGTGCATCGACCCTGAAGCCGGTCTTGGACACCATATAGGCCGCCACCAGCCCCGGCAGCAGCACGCCGACAAGCGCGGTAAAACCCATGTCCCTGCCGCTGAAGCGGGAGATGGTGATGGCCGAGGCGATGCAGAAGGCCGAACACACCGCCATCAGGTCGCCGAACAGGTGGCCGGTGCCGATCGAGCTGCCGACGATGATCGACACCCCGCCGACCATCGCCAGCATGGCCAGCAGCGTTGCCGGCCGCGGCCTTTCCCGCAGAAACATCCACGACAGCACGGCGGCAAATACCGTGTTGAAGGCGAGGATGAACACCAGATTGGCGGTCGAGGTGTTGTAGACGGCGGTGATGAAGGTGATCGAGCCGATGCCGTAGAGGCCGGCGACGAGGAGGCCGGCGCGGCCCGGGATGAGCTGCGGCGCCTTCGGGCTCAGCGCGCGCCAGACCAGCCAGATGATGATGGCGGCGATGAAGGTCGTGCCGCTGCGCATCAGCAGGATCGACCAGTTGTTGCCGTCGGCGAGCTTGATCAGCGGGATGTCGACGGTCAGCGCCAGTCCGCCGATGCCGGTCAGCAGCAGTCCCTTGGAGTGGTTCGATTGGGTGTCCGCCACTGTTTTCCCCTGCCAGATGGTCGACGGCAGCGTGGAAACGGGCCGGACGTGCTCAGATGTCGCCTTCGAAGCGCTCCCAGCCCTTCATGCCGAGATGCTCCTGAGGTGTGAAGCGTACCTTATAGTTCATCTTGCGCGAACCGTTGACCCAGTAGCCCAGATAGACGTGGGGCAGGCCCATGGCGCGCGCGCGGGCAATATGATCGAGGATCATGAAGGTGCCAAGCGAGCGTTCGTCCATTTCCGGATTGTAGTAGGAATAGACCATCGACAGGCCGTCCGACATCTGGTCGGTCAATGCCACTGCCATCAGCTCGCCCTGGCCCTGGCCGGTGATGAAGGTATCGGGGCCGCGGCGGCGATATTCGATCACCTTGGTGGTGACATGGGTGTCCTCGACCATCATGGCATAGTCGAGCACCGTCATGTCGGACATGCCGCCCCTGCGGTGGCGGGCATCGAGATAGGAACGGAACAGCGAATATTGCTCGGTCGAGGGTTCGGCGTCGTGCATCGCCCCGACGAGGTCGGAGTTGCGCTCGATCACCCGGCGCATGTTGCGCGTGGCCTTGAATTCCTGGGCCAGGATGCGGACCGAGACGCAAGCGCGGCAGGTCTCGCAGGCCGGGCGATAGGCGATGTTCTGCGAGCGGCGGAAGCCGCCTTGCGTCAGCAGGTCGTTCATCTCGGGCGCCTTGTCACCGACGAGATGGGTAAAGACCTTCCGCTCGAATTGACCCTCGAGATAGGGGCAGGGGGACGGCGCCGTCAGGAAGAACTGAGGGGAATGGGTCGGATGCTGCGTCATCGAGCGTCAGGAAGACTCCCAATCAATGTTCCCTAGCTTGGCGCTGCCGGCGAAAAATTCAACATGAATGTGAAGGCAGGCCCAATCTTTGCCTTCACATTTTGGCGCAAGTGCCGGTTTTGACTCGCCGAATGGCAATTTTAGCTGTCGCTGCGGCTGACCACCGTGCCGAGCAGCAGGTCATGCAGCGTGCGCTTGCGGTCGGAAAACAGCGACACCAGGAGCACCAGCGGCGTCAGAACGACATTGCCGGCCCAGAACAGCACCGAATGAACCACCGCCAGAAGGCCGTCGATCGGCCTGCCGTCGAGGCGGTCGAGCCGGATGCCCATCATGCGCATGCCTGTGGTGGCCTGGTTCGGGCCGCCGAGCGTCATCCAGATATAGATGAGGGCCACAGCCGGAAACAGGATGCCGAACAGCGCCCAGCCGAGGCCGAGCGTCAGCACGCCAAGAAAGAAGATGACGATGGCAAAGGGGATCATCAGGAGACCGACGATCAGATAGTCGACCAGGAACGCCAGGATGCGGCGGGTGCGCACGCCGTCATAGGCGCGGCTGTCGTCGAGCCTGCTGTTGATGATTTCACCGTCCAGAACGCGTGCGGTCATGACTTCCTCTATCGGCGGACGAGATTGCCCGCGCCGGAAAACAAATGGGAATTGCCGCGCCGGATTCAAGAATCCCGGCGCGCGAGGGCAGAAATCCTGTCGGGGAAGCTCTCGCCTCAGCCCTTCAGCATCTCGGCCACTTCGGGCGCGAAATAGGTCAGGATGCCGTCGCAGCCGGCGCGCTTGAAGGCGAGCAGGCTTTCGAGCATCGCCTTTTCGCCGTCGATCCAGCCATTGGCGCTGGCTGCCTTGATCATCGAATATTCGCCCGACACCTGATAGGCGAAGGTCGGCACGCGGAACTCGTCCTTCAGCCGGCGGGTGATGTCGAGATAAGGCAGACCGGGCTTGACCATCAGCATGTCGGCGCCCTCGGCGAGGTCCTGCTCGGCCTCGCGCACCGCTTCGTCCGAATTGGCGTGGTCGATGTAATAGGTCTTCTTGTCGCCCTTGAGCAGGCCCTGCGTGCCGATCGCCTCGCGATAGGGGCCATAGAAGGCCGACGCGAACTTGGTCGCATAGGACATGATCGCGACATCATGGAAACCGTTGTCGTCGAGCGCGTCGCGGATGGCGCCGATGCGGCCGTCCATCATGTCGGAAGGGGCGATGATGTCGGAGCCGGCCGCGGCCTGCAGCACGGCGGCGGCTGCCACCTGGGCGACAGTTTCGTCATTGACGATGATGCCGTCGCGCAGGATGCCGTCATGGCCGTGGCTGGTGAACGGGTCGAGCGCGACGTCGGTGATGATGCCGATCTCCGGCACCGCTGCCTTGATGGCGCGGGTGGCGCGGTTGATGATGTTGTCGCGCTCCAGTATGTGCGCGCCGGTCTGGTCGCGCAGCCCCATCTCGACATTGGGGAAGGTGGCAAGTGCCGGAATGCCGAGCTTTGCCGCGCGCTCCGCTTCCTTGACGGCGAGATCGACCGACATGCGATAGACACCGGGCATGGCCGGGATGGGTTCCTTGCGATTCTCACCGTCGATGATGAAGATCGGCCAGATCAGGTCGTCGACCGTCAGGCGGTTTTCCTGGACGAGCCGGCGCGACCAGTCGGCCTTGCGCATGCGGCGCAGGCGGCGGCTGCCGGTGATCTCGTCGACGCTGCGGGCGCCCGCTGGCTTGGCTGGGGTAAACTTGTTCATCGGTAGTCTCCGGCAATTGTGCAGTTTTTAGCATGCCGGTTTGCCCAAGACCAAGATGCAGGATGTGACCTGCGGCATTGACGCACCCATGCGCTGCCCATTAGCTCTGCACACTCAGCCTGATGTGAGGGATTCCAGTGGACATGGACTTTGGCGGCGACGACGAAATCCGCTTCGAGCGCTCCGGAGCCGCCGGCATCGTCACCCTGACGCGGCCGCAGGCGCTGAACGCGCTGACCCACAAGATGGTCCTGGCGCTGTCGCGCGCGCTCACCGCCTGGCAAGTCGACCCCAACGTGGCCATCGTCGTGGTCAAGGCCGAGGGCAGGGCATTTTGCGCCGGGGGGGACATTCTGCACGTCTATCACGCCGGTCTCGCCGGCAATCCGCCGGTCGACTTCTTCGCCGACGAATATCGGCTCAACACCCAGATCCAGAGCTATCCCAAGCCTTACATTTCCTTCATCGACGGCATCGTCATGGGCGGCGGGGTCGGCATCTCCTGTCACGGCTCGCACCGGGTGATGACCGAAAATGCGCAGTTCGCCATGCCCGAAGTCGGCATCGGCTTCTTCCCCGACGTCGGCGGCAGCCATCTTCTGCCCGACCTCGGCGGCCATTTCGGCATGTATCTGGCGCTGACCGGCAACAGGATCCGCTACGGCGACGCGCTGTGGTCGGGGCTGGCGACGCACACGATCTCGGCCGACGGCCAGATCGGGCTCTTGGAGCGGCTGTGCGAGACCGGCGACACGGAGGCGGTGCTGCGCAACTTCTTCCGGCCGGCCAAGCGCGAGACCGAGCGCGAGACGCTGGAAGCGATTGCCCAGCATTTCTCCGCGCCCATGCTGTCCGACGTCATCGCCAGCCTGGAGACGGATTCGAGCGAGTTCGCCAAAAAGACGCTCGCCACCATCCTGCAGCGTTCGCCCACCAGCCTGTCGGTTGCCTTCCGGCAGGTCAGGGCCGGCCTGACCATGTCGATGAAGGACTGCATGCGGATGGAGTTCCGCATCCTCAACCGCATGCTCGCCGGCCGCGACTTCTATGAAGGCATCCGCGCGGTGCTCATCGACAAGGGCTCGACGCCGCAATGGCATCCGGCCCGGCTCGAGGATGTCGACCCGCTCGACATCGACCGTTATTTCGAAACGCTCGGCGACCGGGAACTTGCCCTGTGACCGACAGTGCAAGCCGCCTGCGCGAGATGCACCCGTCGGCGATAGAAAGCGCCTTCGCCCTGTTCCTGCGTGTGGTGGCCGGCTACTGCCTGCTGTTCGGCATCCTCTACTGGGTGCGCCTGATCGGTCTCTATGACGGCCCGCTCTGGCGTTTCGACCTGATGCCGATCCACTGGCAGGTCGCGGCGGTGACGCTGTCGGTGTTTTTCCCCTTTGCCGCCATCGGCCTGTGGATGCTGTCATCCTGGGGGCCGGTCATCTGGTTCATCTGCGCTGCGACCGAAGTCGTGATGTATGCCGGTTTCCCCGAACTGTTCGGCAACAGGCCGCTGATCGTCGTCTCCCACATTGCTGTGGCATTGATCTACGCGGCCTTCCGCGTTGTCCTGCACCTGAAAAGGCGCCGCGCCGCGCATTAGGGCGTTTCCGCTTTCCTTCGGACCGCGGACGATCTCCGTCTTTTTTTGTTTCGCGCAACTCCGGGCGGAATGCCGCCTCACGGCTTTCCTGGAATTGCTCCGGCCAACGCTTTCAGTGCGTTGGCCGACACTCCGTAAAATACAAGGTTAATTATTCTTACTCGAAGTGGGTTTCGTTAACCCTCTTTCGAAACCTGTCCTCGGTAAGCCCTTGTTAAGCCTGACGTTTAAGTCGAATTTTATGGGTATTCGATAAGTTCGCGATCAAGGTGACATCAAACAAAAAAGTCACCAGGCGAAAACAGAGAGGCAAAGACAATGATCAATTCGCGTCAGGCGGCCAAGCCCGCCATGGTTTCCGAGGACCGTAACGAAGCGATCCGTTCGCTTTACATGGAATCCCTGCAGCTTGTTGAAAGACTTCATCGTCGTCTTCTTGACGTTATCAAGGATGAGTTCGATCGCAACGGCCGCAGCGACATCAATGCGATCCAGGCTCTGCTGCTCTTCAACATCGGCAATGCGGAACTGACCGCCGGCGAATTGCGCTCACGCGGCTACTATCTCGGCTCGAACGTCTCCTACAATCTCAAGAAGCTTGTCGAGCTCGGCTTCATCAATCACCAGCGCTCGCGCATCGACCGTCGCTCGGTCCGTGTCAGCCTGACGCCGAAGGGCCAGGACGTGGCCGAGGTCGTTGCCGGCCTCTATGACCGCCATGTCGGTTCGATCGAGCATGTCGGCGGCATCAACACCGACGAGTTCAAGCAGATGAACCGCGCCCTGCAGCGCCTCGACCGCTTCTGGAACGACACCATCGCTTACCGCATGTAAGCGTTTCCACCCAAAAGGAACGACCTCCAGTCGCAGGGCCGGTTGCAGAAATGCACCGGTCCTTCCTTTTTTAGCGCGCCGACATCCAATGGAAGGTGCGCCAGCCATGTTGCCGCCATATTCGAATGACTATCGGAAAAGCTGTGATGTGCCAGATCTGCCTGTTCGGCCGTCAGCAACCCGTGCGATGAAGTCGCGTTTCACGTGTCGGTGATGCCGGGTTATGGTTGGCTAATTGTTAAGTATGGCCGTCATATCGTCGTCGCGGGAGTTTTCCTGCCGGTTGTGTTGCGCGAATATGTCTGGAACGTCCATGAAAACTAGCCGCCGTTTCTTTCTCTCCGGTGCCGGCGCGATCGCCATGGCAGCCTTGTCGGGGGCAGCCAGTGCCCAGGACGTGATCGGCGAAGTTCTCGGCTCGTCGCGCCGCGGCAACTGGGACGACCAGTTCGATGCCCGCGTCAGCCAGGGCGCCAAGGTCGCCAGCACGCTGCCGGTGTTCACCGCGCAGACAGCAGCCTTTACCCAGCAGGCGATTGCCCAGTATCAGAACATCGTCGCCCAGGGCGGCTGGCCGGTCGTTCCGGCGACCAAGAAGCTCCGCCTCGGCGTCGAGGATCCCGATGTCCAGGTGTTGCGCAAGCGCCTGATGATTTCGGGCGACCTGTCGCCGCGCGCCGGCCTTTCCGATTCGTTCGACACCTATGTCGATGCCGCCCTCAAGCGCTTCCAGGCACGCCACGGCCTGCCTGACGATGGCGTCATGGGCCAGTACACCTATGCGGCGATGAACATCAGCGCCCAGATCCGCCTCGGCCAGCTCGAGACCAATCTCGGCCGCATCCAGGCCCAGGCCGGCACGCTCGGCCAGCGCTATGTCAACGTCAACATTCCGGCCGCCCAGGTCGAAGCTGTCGAAAACGACCGCGTCGTGCTGCGCCACACCGCAATCGTCGGCAAGGTCGACCGCCAGTCGCCGATCGTCAATTCGAAGATCAACGAGATCGTCGTCAACCCGTACTGGAACGCACCGGTGTCGATCGTCCGCAAGGACATCATCCCGCTGATGCGCAAGAACCCGAACTATCTGACCGACAACAAGATCCGCCTGTTTGCGCCGGATGGCAGCGAAGTCGATCCGATGAATGTCGACTGGTCGACCGAAGAGGCGGCGAAGTACCGCTTTCGCCAGGATCCGGGCGCCAACAACGCCATGGCGTCGGTGAAGATCAACTTCCCGAGCCCGGATGGCGTCTACATGCACGATACGCCGCAGCAGAGCCTGTTCGGCAAGCTGATGCGCTTCGATTCCTCGGGCTGCGTCCGCGTCCAGAACGTGCGCGACCTCGTCACCTGGATCCTGCGCGACACGCCGGGCTGGAGTCGCTCGCATTTCGAGCAGGCCATCAAGTCGGGCGAAAACACCCCGGTCCCCGTCACCAACCCGGTGCCGGTCTATTTCACCTACGTCTCGGCATGGTCGACCGGCGATGGTGTCGTGCAGTTCCGCGACGACATCTATGGCCGCGACGGCGTCGACGAGCTGCAGATCACCTCGGCTCTCTGACCGGGCCGCAGCGACCTTTCGAAAGGCCGTCCCTCGGGGCGGCCTTTTTCGTATCGGTGCCGACATTGGCGAATGGATGCTGCTGCTCGTCCGCCGAGAAGAAGTGCACTTCCATCAGCACCGGCGCATCCTGCCCCCGGAAGAACAACAGCTCGGCGTTTGACGCTGTCCTGAACTCTTTGACAATTTCGGATGCGTCGTTGCGATCGAACTCAGCAAAGTCCGGGCATCGGCAAGCGCAAGCCCGGGCTGGACGCGGCCCAGCTCCACCTTGATCCCGCGTGCGAGGCGGATGCGTGTCTTCTTGGGTGACGGTTCGCCTTCCGGCGTTTCCCAAAGTTCCACCCAGAACCTGGTCACGACAACCTGGTTGTCGCGTGCCTGAAGATTGATCTCGAAGTCAGCGTAACCAAGTTGGCACGAGAAGAAGCTTTCGTTCGCGAAGTCCCAGCGATCCGGTGTTCCGAGGAAGCGCCCGATTTTCCCCAGCGTGCTGTCAGGCCAGAGCGGGCTTTGCTGCTCGCCGCGCAGCATCAATTCGAGCGACATCTTTTGCATGGCGGCATACTGCTTGGGGGGCCTTGCAGGTCAAGCTCATCGCAAGGCGGTCCCGGCGTTATCCCGCGCTATCGCTCCGTGGACCTGCCCCTTTTTCGGTCGCAGTGGCCGTTTGGTCCAAATGCGACCACGAAATTTCGCACCGCACGTGGCGACGCTGGGGCAAGTATGTTAATGGCCGCCGAACTTCCCCGATGCCCCTCCGGACCAGTCCCCGGAACAGCAAGGATCAGAACCGATGGCCGCTTCGAAACACCTCGAAACCTTCTTTGGAACCCCGCTTGAGGAGGCTGATCCCGAGATCTTCGGCTCGATCCGCAACGAGCTCGGTCGCCAGCGCCACGAGATCGAGCTGATCGCCTCGGAAAACATTGTTTCCCGCGCCGTGCTCGAGGCCCAGGGCTCGATCATGACAAACAAATATGCCGAGGGTTATCCCGGCAAGCGCTATTATGGCGGCTGCCAGTTCGTCGACGTCGCCGAAGAGCTCGCCATCGAGCGCGCGAAGAAGCTGTTCGACTGCAAGTTCGCCAATGTCCAGCCGAACTCCGGCAGCCAGATGAACCAGGCAGTGTTCCTGGCGCTGCTGCAGCCGGGCGACACCTTCATGGGCCTCGACCTGAATTCGGGCGGTCACCTGACCCACGGCTCGCCGGTCAACATGTCCGGCAAGTGGTTCAAGGTCGTCTCCTATGGCGTGCGCAAGGACGACAACCTGCTCGACATGGACGAGGTCGCGCGCCTTGCCCGCGAGAACAAGCCGAAGCTGATCCTCGCCGGCGGCACCGCCTATTCCCGCATCTGGGACTGGAAGCGCTTCCGCGAGATCGCCGATGAAGTCGGCGCGTATCTGATGGTCGACATGGCCCACATCGCCGGTCTCGTCGCCGGCGGCGTGCATCCGTCGCCGCTGCCGCACGCCCATGTCGTCACCACCACCACGCACAAGTCGCTGCGCGGTCCGCGCGGCGGCATGATCCTGACCAATGACGAGGACATCGCCAAGAAGATGAACTCGGCCGTGTTCCCCGGCCTGCAGGGCGGCCCGCTGATGCATGTCATCGCCGCCAAGGCCGTTGCCTTCGGCGAAGCGCTGAAGCCCGAGTTCAAGACCTATGCCGCCAATGTCGTTGCCAACGCCAAGGCGCTGGCCGCAAGCCTCAAGGATACCGGCCTCGACATCGTTTCGGGCGGCACCGACAACCATCTGATGCTGGTCGACCTGCGCCCCAAGAACGCCACCGGCAAGCGCGCCGAGGCAGCTTTGGGCCGCGCCAACATCACCTGCAACAAGAACGGCATTCCCTTCGACCCGGAAAAGCCCTTCGTCACCTCGGGCGTGCGTCTCGGCACCCCGGCAGGCACCACGCGGGGCTTCGGCGAAGCCGAGTTCCGCGAGATTGGCCAGCTGATCACCGAAGTGCTGGACGGCCTCAAGGTCGCCAATTCGGACGAGGGCAACGCTGCCGTCGAAGCGGCGGTCAAGCAGAAGGTCGTCAGCCTGACCGAGCGCTTCCCGCTCTATCCCTATCTCGGCTGATCCGGGGCCATAAGGGCCTTCCACATTTCGAAGCCCCGTGCCGGTCATCCCGGCATGGGGCTTCTGCTTTTCCGGAGGATGCATTAAGCCTTTTCCAGTCGGGGATTCGAATGACAAGGCTGAACGATGCGTTGCCCATATTGCCAGTCTGAAGACACGCAGGTGAAGGACTCGCGTCCGGCCGAGGATGGTGCCGCGATCCGTCGCCGGCGCATCTGCCCGGTCTGCGGCGGCCGCTTCACCACCTTCGAGCGGGTCCAGCTGCGCGACCTCGTCGTGCTCAAGAAGACCGGCCGCAAGGTGCCGTTCGACCGCGACAAGCTGGCTCGCTCGGTCGAGATCGCGGTGCGCAAGCGCAATGTCGATCCCGAGCGCATCGAGCGCGCCGTGACCGGCATCGTCCGCCAGCTCGAAAGCTCCG
Source organism: Aminobacter sp. NyZ550 (assembly GCF_025628925.2). Lineage (NCBI taxonomy): Bacteria > Pseudomonadati > Pseudomonadota > Alphaproteobacteria > Hyphomicrobiales > Phyllobacteriaceae > Aminobacter > Aminobacter sp. NyZ550. The sequence continues at coordinate 4,022,576 of NZ_CP114190.1, read as the reverse complement.
GCGAAACCGAGATTCCGTCGGGCGAGATTGGTCGCCTGGTGATGGAGGCGCTGAAGACGCTCGACGACGTCGCCTATGTCAGGTTTGCATCCGTCTACCGCAATTTCCGCGAGGCCAAGGACTTCCATGAGGTGCTGGGCGAACTGAAGGGCGACGAGGAAGCCAGCTGAACGATGGTCGATATCAGTGCATCCGGGCAAGACAGGACAGACCGCCGTTTCATGGCGGCCGCAATCAGGCTGTCGCGCAAGCATCTCGGACTGACATCGACAAATCCGGCGGTCGGCACGCTCATCGTCCGTGATGACGGCAATGGGCCCGTCATCGTCGGCCGCGGCGTCACCGCCATTGGCGGGCGGCCGCATGCGGAAGCCGAAGCACTCGCCGAGGCGGGTGAGCTGGCGCGCGGCGCCACCGCCTATGTCACGCTCGAGCCCTGTGCCCATCACGGTCGCACCCCGCCTTGCGCCAACGCGCTTGTCAACGCGGGCATTACCCGTGTCGTCGGCGCCGCCAGCGATCCCGACCCGCGTGTTTCCGGCAAGGGCTACGCGATCCTTCGCTCAGCCGGCATCGAAGTCAAAGAGGGCGTTCTGGCCCGCGAGGCCGCCGACCAGCTCGCCGGTTACATGAATCGTTCGATGAGAAAGCGCCCGGAAGTGATTCTGAAGCTTGCGCTTTCCGCCGATGGCATGATCGGCCGCCGCGGCGAGGGGCAGATCGGCATCACTGGCGAGATCGCCCGCCGCCAGGTCCATGTCATGCGCGCCGAATGCGAAGCCATCCTGATCGGCATCGGCACCGCCATCGCAGACGACCCCGAGCTCACCGTGCGCCTGCCCGGGCTGCGCAGCCGGTCGCCGGCCCGCATCGTGCTCGACCGGCTCATCCGGCTGCCCGCGACTTCGAAACTGGCGCGCTCGGCCTCCGACGTTCCGGTCATCGTCGCCGCCTGTTCCGAGAGCCACGCCGCCAACAGGGCGGAGCTGGAACGCGCCGGGGTGAAGTTCCTGGCCACCGAGACCTATGATGGCCGCGTCGCCCTTCCGGAGCTGCTCGAGGATCTCGGCAACCAGGGCATGTCGCGCATCATCGTCGAAGGCGGCGCCGACACCGCGCGCGCCTTCCTCGACGAGGGGCTGGTCGACCGTATCGCACTGTTCTACGGCCCCGAGGCCATCGGCGCCGACGGTATTGCGGCCCCCATCGGCCGCGACCATATACCGGCAGAGTTCACGCTCGTGCGCGAGGCGCGCTACGGCGAAGACAGCTTCGCCGAATGGATAAGGGAAATCTGATGTTTACCGGGATCGTCACCGACGTGGCCACAGTCGCGTCCGCAGCCCAGCTCGACCAGGGCGTGCGCCTGCGTATCGACACCGCCTATGATCCGAAGACCATCGACATCGGCGCCTCGATTGCCTGCTCCGGCGTCTGCCTGACCGTGGTCGCGCTGCCCGAGGCAACCTCAAACGCCCGCTGGTTCGAGGTCGAGGCCTGGGAAGAGGCGCTGCGACTGACCACGGCGAGCGACTGGAAGGCCGGCAGCAGGATCAATCTCGAGCGGGCGCTGAAGATCGGCGACGAGCTCGGCGGCCACATCGTGTCGGGCCATGTCGACGGCATGGCCGAGATCATAGCCCGCGAGGACGAGGGCGAAGCGGTGCGCTTCCGCCTCGAGGCGCCGCGCGAGCTGGCCAGGTTCATCGCGCCCAAGGGCTCGGTTGCGCTCGACGGAACGTCGCTGACCGTCAACAAGGTCGAGGCCACCCGCTTCGACGTGCTGCTGATCCATCATTCGTTGCAGGTGACGACCTGGGGCGAGCGCAAGGTCGGCGACCGGGTCAATCTCGAGATCGACACCATGGCGCGTTATGCCGCGCGCCTGGCCGAGGCGGCAAGGGAAGGGCTCTGACGCCGGGCGCTGACGCCGGACACTGGCGCCGCTCGCTGGACAGCGGTTTCCTGCCACAGGCCTTAACACTTCGCTTGCGAACTCATCCGGTTCGGCCTAAGTCAGCCGCTCCTGCCGGAGATTTTACATGGCCAACGACAAGAAACTGAAGCTCCTCATCGTCGAGGCGCGCTTCTACGACGACCTTTCGGACGCGCTGCTGGACGGCGCCAAGGCCGCACTCGATGCCGCCGGCGCGGGCTATGACGTGATCACGGTTCCCGGCGCGCTTGAAATCCCGGCCGTGATCTCGTTCGCGCTCGATGCGGCCGACGACGAGGGCACCCATTATGACGGTTACGTCGCCCTCGGCACCGTCATCCGCGGCGAGACCTATCATTTCGACATCGTCGCCAACGAATCCTGCCGCGCCATCATGGATCTGTCGGTCGGCGAGTCGATTGCCATCGGCAACGGCATTCTGACGGTCGAAAACGACGACCAGGCCTGGGCGCGTGCCCGCCGCACCGAAGGCGACAAGGGTGGCTTTGCCGCGCGCGCGGCCCTGACTATGATCGCCGTGCGCGAAAAACTCGGAGCAGCCCGCTCGTGACGTCTTCCGAAGATAACGGTCAGCCGCCAGTCCGCCACGCCAACAAGCGCGGCGCTGCCCGTCTGGCCGCCGTCCAGGCGCTCTACCAGATGGACGTGGCCGGCAGCGGCCTGCTCGAAATCACCGCCGAATACGAGGCGTTCCGCCTCGGCAAGGAAGTCGACGGCGCGCTCTACCGCGAGGCCGACGCCCAGTGGTTCCGCGCTATCCTTGCCGGCGTCGTCGAAAATCAGAAGGTCGTCGATCCTGTCATCCGCCAGTCGCTGACCGAGGACTGGCCGCTGTCGCGTCTCGACTCGACACTACGCGCCATCCTGCGCGCCGGCGTCTATGAATTGATGAAGCGCCAGGACGTGCCGGTGGCGGTGATCGTGTCGGAATATGTCGACATCGCCAAGGCATTCTACATCGAAGACGAGCCCAAGCTCGTCAACGCCGTACTGGATCGTGTCTCGCGCAAGCTGCGCGGCGAAGGCAAGGGCAAGGACGCATTATGACCGGTGGCGAACGCGAAGCGCGGCGAACTGCCTATATTCTCGCCGCATCGCAAGCCATCATCGGTTCCGCCGCCCCGATCTCCTTCGCCATCGGCGGTCTCGCCGGCTACTATCTGCTCGACGCCGACAAGTCGCTGGCGACCCTTCCCATCACCGGCTTCAGCCTGGGTCTGGCGATCGGCGCCTTGCCGGCGGCGGCCATCATCCGCAGGATCGGCCAGCGCAGCGGCTTCATGTTCGGCACCGCCGTCACCGCCATCGGCGGCGCGGTCGCCACGCTCGCGCTGTTCCGTGCCGAGTTCTGGCTCTTCGTCTTCGGCCTCGTGCTGCTTGGCGCCGGCGGTGCCTTCGTCCAGCAATTCCGCTTCGCCGCCGCCGACAATGCGCCGCCCCAGTTCAAGGCCAATGCGATCTCCTTCGTGCTCGCTGGCGGCATCATCACCGCCATCATCGGGCCGCAGATCGTCATCTTCACGCGCGAGCTGTTCGCGCCCGTGATGTTTGCCGGCTCCTTCGCCTCGATCATCGGCCTGGCCGCCGTCGGCGCCATCATCCTGTCCTTCCTCAGGGTCAAGGAACCGGTTCACGATCACCAGCCAGCTTCGGAGGCCGGCGCGCGGCCGCTGAAGGAGATCGTCACCGAACCACGTTTCGCCGCTGCACTCACCTGCGCCGTCGGCAGCTACACGCTGATGAGCTTCGTCATGACCGGCGCGCCCTTGGCCATGGTCGGCTGCGGTTTTTCGCCTGACGAGGCGACGCTGGGCATTTCCTGGCACGTCATGGCGATGTTCGGTCCCAGCTTCTTCACCGGCCGCGTCATCCAGCGTTTCGGCGCCGAGCGTGTCGTCGCTTTCGGCCTTTTGCTGCTGATCGCCTGCGCCATCGTCGCCCTGTCGGGCATCGCACTGTGGCAGTTCTGGACGGCGCTGATCCTGCTCGGCCTCGGCTGGAATTTCGGCTTCATCGGCGCCACCGCCATCGTCTCGACCGCCTACCGCCCGTCCGAGAAGAGCAAGGTCCAGGGGTTCCACGACTTCGTCCTGTTCGGCGCCGTCGCCTTCGCCTCGCTGATGTCGGGCGCGGTCTACAACGCCTATGGCTGGGACACGCTCAACTGGATCGTCTTCCCGGTCTGCGCCATCTGTCTTGCGGCACTCGCCACGCTGTCCCTCGCACAGCGCCGCCAGCCCTCCTGACAGGCGGCTCCTGACAAGACGTTGTCGGGAGGATCTCCTCCCGATTTTCTTTGATACTCAAAAAAATATTGCGCAGCCCCGCCGCATTGTGAAACCGTGTGCTCCGACGGAAGCTGGGTCGCCATGCTCATATGCGGCCACCGAAATCCTGAAGTGAGAAGGGGCTTTTCATTATGTACAAGAAATCCATCGCGGCTGCGGCGATCGCGCTCGGCCTCTCCACGGGTGCCGCGAGCGCCCAGGTGGTGGTGTCGTCCAAGATCGACACCGAAGGCGGCGTGCTCGGCAACATCATCAAGGCAGTGCTCGACGCCAACAACATCGCCACCACCGACCGCATCCAGCTCGGGGCGACGCCCGTCGTGCGCAAGGCGATCACCGCAGGCGAGATCGACATCTATCCCGAATACACCGGCAATGCGGGCTTCTTCTTCGAAAAGGCCGACGATCCGCTGTGGAAGGATGCCGCCAAGGGTTTCGAGACCGCCAAGAAGCTCGACTATGACGCCAACAAGATCGTCTGGCTGTCGCCGTCGCCCGCCAACAATACCTGGGCGATCGCCCTGCGCAAGGACGTGGCCGAGGCCAACAAGCTCGCCACGCTCAGCGACTTCGGCAAATATGTCGCCGGCGGCGGCACCGTCGTGCTGGCCGCGTCGTCCGAATTCGTCAACTCGGCCGCAGCCCTTCCGGCCTTCCAGACCACCTATGGCTTCACCCTCAAGCCCGAACAGCTGATCACGCTCTCCGGCGGTGATACTGCCGCCACGATCGGTGCGGCCGCCAACCAGACCAACGGCGCCAATGCCGCCATGGTCTATGGTACCGACGGCGGCATCGCGCCGTCCGGCCTCGTCGTGCTCGACGACGACAAGGGGGTGCAGCCGGTCTACCAGCCGGCGCCGATCATCCGCGAGGCCGTGCTGAAGGAGCATCCGGAGATCGAAACGCTGCTCAAGCCGGTGTTCGAGAAGCTCGATCTGGTCACGCTGCAGGAGCTTAACGGCCGCGTCCAGGTCGGCGGTGAACCGGCCAAGGCCGTCGCCGAAGATTTCCTGAAGAAGAACGGCTTTCTGAAGTAAGCTCTTCAGGCGCGTGCTCGCTTGCGGTGCCGTGTGTCCTGTTCGGACGCCCGGCGCTGCAGGACAGGCACCGCGTGCCTGATCCCGTGAGACAATCGCAGGATTGACGGGGGCATGCATCGGGGGCGCCAAGGGAAGAGGGGACGCATCGCAGTCGTGAGCATCAGGTTCGACAAGCTTGGCGTGGTGATCGCCCTGATCGCCTGTCATGGCGCCTTCTGGGCGCCATTTGCCATTTTCCGCGCCAACCGCATCGTCGCTGGCGAGCCGCGTTCGATCATCGAGGCCCTGCCGCAGCCGCTCGGCGCGATACTGCTTGCCATTCTGGTTGCCGCCGGCCTCGTTGCGCTGTTCAGGACGCCTCTGGCGGCACGGCTTGGTGCTGCTGTCGTGGCGCTTGCGTCGCTCGCCCTGCTGATCGGCGTCGCCGGCAGCCACCTGACGCCCGAAGGCAACAGCTTCGCCCGGATATCGCCGGCTTCCGGCTTCTGGCTCCTGATCTTTGCCTTCACGCTTCTGCTCGCCGATGTCCTGACCCGCTTGCGGCTGTCGCCGGTCGGGCGCGTCGTCGTGCTCGGCATCGCCGCCGCGGCAATCTGGCTTCTGCTCGCCTCGGGCCAATGGGACAGTCTGTCGATCCTCAGGGAATACGCCAATCGCGCCGACAGTTTCTGGAACGAGGCGCGGCGTCATGTCGAACTGGCACTCGGCTCGCTTTTTGCCGCCACCCTTGTCGGCCTGCCGCTCGGCATCCTGTGTCACCGTGTCCAGGCGCTGCGGGACGGCGTGCTCAACGTGCTCAACATCATACAGACCATTCCGTCGATTGCGCTGTTCGGCATCCTGATCGCGCCGCTCGGCTGGGTCGCCGCCAATGTTCCCGGCGCCTCAGTACTCGGCATTCGCGGCATAGGTGCTGCACCGGCCTTCGTCGCGCTGTTTCTCTATTCGCTGCTGCCGGTGGTCGCCAACACCGTCGTCGGTCTTGCCGGCGTGCCGCGTGCAGCCAATGACGCGGCGCGCGGCATGGGCATGACCGGCTGGCAGCGGCTCAGCAGCGTCGAGTTTCCGCTCGCCTTTCCCGTCATTCTGACCGGTATCCGAATCGTGCTGGTCCAGAACATCGGCCTTGCCACCATCGCCGCGCTGATCGGCGGCGGCGGTTTCGGGGTCTTCGTTTTCCAGGGCGTCGGCCAGACGGCGATGGATCTTGTCCTGCTCGGCGCCGTGCCGACCGTGGCGCTGGCCTTTGCCGCCGCCATCATTCTCGACGCAGTGGTCGAAACCGTTGCGACCCGCAAATCCACCGAAGTGGCTGCCGCATGATCGAAATCGACCACATCACCAAGCGCTACGGCGAGACCACTGTCGTCGACGACGTCTCGATGGTCATCGAGCCGCGCACGGTCACCGTGATCGTCGGCACCTCCGGTTCGGGCAAGACGACGCTGTTGCGCATGATCAACCGTCTGGTCGAACCGAGCTCCGGCACGATCAGGCTCGACGGCATCGACAACCGCTCGGTGCCGGGCCATGAGCTTCGCCGCTCCATCGGCTACGCCATCCAGGGCAATGGTCTGTTTCCGCACCGTACCGTGGCGCAGAACATCGCCACCGTTCCCGCGCTGCTCGGCTGGGACGCCGCGCGCATCAAGGCGCGGGTCGACGAGTTGCTGGCCTTGCTGCAACTCGATCCCGCAGCCTTTGGCCCGCGTTATCCGCATGAGTTGTCGGGTGGCCAGCAGCAGCGTGTCGGCGTCGCCCGCGCGCTCGCCGCCGAGCCCAACGTGCTTCTGATGGACGAACCTTTCGGCGCGCTCGACCCGATCATCCGCACCAAGGCGCAGGAAGACCTGCTCGCGATCCAGAAGCGCTTCGGCACCACCATCATCCTCGTCACCCACGACATGGAGGAGGCGGTTCACCTCGGCGACCGCATCGCCGTCATGGATGCCGGCAAGCTCGTCCAGTATGCGACACCGGCCGAGATCCTGGCCAATCCCGCCAGCGATTTCGTCGAGACGCTAATCGGTGCCTTCGACCGTCCGTTCAAGCTTCTGTCGCTCGGCACCGTCGGTGATGCCGTCGAGCCGGGACCGGCGGCAGGCGAGGGCATCCGTGCCGGGGCAAGCCAGCGAGATGCGCTCGCCGAGCTGTTGTGGTCGGGACGCCCCGCCATGCCGGTGACGGGCGAAAATGGTGCTGCCCTTGGCCGCGTGACGGTCGAAGGCCTTGTGAAACGTGCCGCGAGGCCGCAATGAAGGCCTGGCTTCCGCTGCTGCTGCGGCTGTGCCTGCTGGCACTGCTGGTGGCGTTCCTGAGCAATCCGCTGTGGTTCGAGCCGCTGCTCAGGCCGCTGACCCAGAATGGCGCACCGGCGATCTACAACCAGGGCAGCCTGCTGTCGCTGGCGCTGCTGCACCTGCGCACCGTCGCCATCGCCACCGCTGCGGCGATCGTCGTTGCGGTTGCGCTCGCCATCCTTGTCACCCGGCCAATCGGCGCCGAATTCCTGCCCCTGTCGCGCAGCCTGGTGAATATCGGCCAGACATTTCCGCCGGTCGCGGTGCTGGCGCTTGCCGTTCCCGCCGTCGGCTTCGGCGAGAAGCCGACGCTGATTGCGCTGTTCCTCTACGGCCTGCTGCCGATCTTCGAAAACACGCTGACCGGCCTCACCACCACGCCGCCCAGCATCGTCGAGGCGGCCCGCGGCGCCGGCATGACCGGCTGGCAGCGCCTCAGCAAGGTCGAGCTGCCGCTTTGCCTGCCGGTCATGCTCGCCGGCATCCGGCTGTCGGTCGTCATCAGTCTCGCCACTGCCACCATCGGCTCGACCGTTGCCGCAAAGACCCTCGGCGAGGTCATCATCGCCGGGCTGCAATCCAACAATCTGGCCTTCGTCCTGCAGGGCGGGCTGATCGTCGCGGCCCTTGCCGTTCTGATCTATGACGCGCTGTCGGCGCTGGAGCGCATGGCGGCGCGGCGCATGGGGCAGGTGGCCTGAGCGGCCTACCGGCCACGCGCCGGATAGTCGAGCTTGATCTCGAGCCGGTTGCCCGCTGCACCAACGATCCAGCGGCGGCGCAGCACGGCAAAGTCGTGACTGGCGCCGTCTGCCGACACCGTCACCACGTCGCCCGTCTGGCACTGTGGCGAAAGCGCAAGCGTGCCGAGCACACCCTCCAACCCCGCCTTGCCGGCATGGATCCGCGCCGAGCCGGTCAACGTCACCTCGATCGTCTCGGCAGTTGCGCCGCCGCCGAGACTCGGTGATTGATCTGGCTGATGCCCCGGTCTGCCATTTGAAGGAGTTTTTGCCATGGTTTGGCGTCTCTCTAAGATCGTGATGTGTCTTTGTCTTGCAGCTTTCGCCTTTCTGGTGGCGTTCGGCAATATCACCGACTACGGCTCCAACTTCGCCTTCGTCCAGCACGTCCTGAGCATGGACACCACTTTCCCGGGCAACGCGCTGATGTATCGCTCGATCACCAGTCCGACATTGTGGACCGTCGGCTACTGGTTGATCATCTTCGGCGAGGCGCTGACCTGCGTGCTGTTCCTGATCGCCGCACTGCAACTCTGGCAGGCACGCAAGGGTTCGGGCCGGCAGTTCGATGACGCCAAGGGCTTCGTCGTCATCGGCGCCACCATGGGTTTCCTGGTCTGGTTCCTGGGCTTCATGGTCGTTGGCGGCGAATGGTTCGCCATGTGGCAGTCAAGCACATGGAACGGCCAGGACGCCGCCTTCAAATTCTACATGACCATGCTGGCGGTGCTGATCTTCGTCAATCAGCCGGATCGTGATCTGGCCTGATGCTCCGAAAATCGGAATCGATGTTCGGAAAGCATGATGCGCAGAGCTGATGAGTTGGCGCGTTGTTTGTGCGTCTATCCGGACGCACGGCGCTCCAAAGCTCTGTTGTCGGCAATAACGGGGCGGCGAAAGCCGAGAAACACCTTTTCGATATCTTGACGTGCGCTGCCCTGTTTCGGATTGTTCGCCAGGGGCCGGAAACCAATGAGAGGCTGCCGGTCTCGTTCACTAGCCCGGGGAGGGGAATTCCGGGCACAATCAGGGAAGAGAAATTGGCAATGACAATGCTTTACGTCGTCATCGCCTGCGGCCTGCTATCTGTCCTGTACGCCATCTGGGCGACTCAGTCGGTGCTTGCATCCGACCAGGGCAATGCGCGCATGCAGGAAATCTCCGCCGCCATCCGAGAAGGTGCGCAGGCATATCTGGCGCGCCAATACACCACCATCGCCATCGTCGGCGTCGTCGTGTTCCTGCTCGCATGGTGGCTGCTTTCCGCGACCGCGGCGATCGGCTTTTTGATTGGTGCAGTGCTTTCAGGTGCTGCCGGCTTCATCGGCATGCATGTTTCGGTCCGGGCCAATGTGCGCACTGCGCAGGCCGCCTCCAACAGCCTCGCCGCCGGCCTCGACATCGCCTTCAAGTCGGGTGCGATCACCGGCATGCTGGTGGCCGGCCTCGCTCTGCTTGGCGTCTCCGTCTACTATCTCGTTCTGACCGGCCCGATGGGCCATGCGCCTGCCGACCGCGTCGTCATCGATTCGCTGGTGGCGCTCGGTTTCGGCGCTTCCCTGATCTCGATCTTTGCCCGTCTCGGCGGCGGCATCTTCACCAAGGGTGCCGATGTCGGCGGCGATCTCGTCGGCAAGGTGGAAGCCGGCATCCCCGAGGATGATCCGCGCAACCCCGCAACCATCGCCGACAATGTCGGCGACAATGTCGGCGACTGCGCCGGCATGGCCGCCGATCTGTTCGAAACCTATGCCGTGACCGTCGTCGCCACCATGGTGCTCGGCGCCATCTTCTTCGGCGGAACCGAGGTTCTCTCCAACGTGATGCTCTACCCGCTCGCCATCTGCGGCGCCTGCATCATCACCTCGATCGTCGGCACGTTCTTCGTCAAGCTCGGCTCCAACGGCTCGATCATGGGCGCGCTCTACAAGGGGCTGATCGTCACCGGCCTTCTCTCGATCGTCGGCCTGGGGGCGGCGACCTCGCTGACTGTCGGCTGGGGTGAAATCGGCACCGGGGGTGGTGTCGTGATCACGGGTCAGAACCTGTTCATCTGCGGCCTGATCGGCCTGGTGGTAACAGGGCTGATCGTCGTCATCACCGAATACTACACCGGTACCAACAAGCGCCCGGTCAATTCGATCGCCCAGGCGTCGGTCACCGGTCACGGCACCAACGTGATCCAGGGCCTGGCCGTATCGCTCGAATCGACGGCGCTGCCGGCCATCGTCATCGTCGGCGGCATCATCGCCACCTTTCAGCTTGCCGGCCTGTTCGGCACGGCCATTGCCGTCACCACCATGCTCGGCCTTGCCGGCATGATCGTGGCGCTCGATGCCTTCGGCCCGGTCACCGACAATGCCGGCGGCATTGCCGAAATGGCCGGCCTGCCCAAGGAAGTGCGTCATTCGACCGACGCGCTTGATGCGGTCGGCAACACCACCAAGGCCGTCACCAAGGGCTACGCCATCGGCTCGGCCGGTCTCGGCGCTCTGGTGCTGTTTGCCGCCTACAGCTACGACCTGCAGTACTTTGCCGCCAACAGCGCGCAGTTCCCGTATTTCGCCGACATCGGCACGGTGTCGTTCGATCTGTCCAACCCCTACGTCGTCGCCGGCCTGATCTTCGGCGGCCTCATTCCTTATCTGTTCGGCGGCATCGCAATGACCGCCGTCGGCCGTGCCGCAGGCTCGATCGTCGAGGAGGTGCGCAAGCAGTTCCGCGAGGATCCGGGCATCATGAAGGGCACCTCGAAGCCCAATTACGCCCGCGCCGTCGACCTTCTGACCAAGGCGGCGATCAAGGAAATGATCATTCCGTCGCTGCTGCCGGTGCTGGCGCCGCTCGTCGTCTATTTCGGCGTGCTGCTGATCTCGGGCTCCAAGGCCTCGGCCTTTGCCGCCCTCGGTGCCTCGCTGCTCGGCGTCATCGTCAACGGCCTGTTCGTTGCGATTTCGATGACTTCAGGCGGCGGTGCCTGGGACAACGCCAAAAAGTCGTTCGAGGACGGCTTCACCGACAAGGACGGCGTCAAGCACCTGAAGGGCTCCGAGGCCCACAAGGCCTCTGTGACAGGCGATACCGTCGGCGATCCCTACAAGGACACTGCCGGCCCGGCAGTGAACCCGGCGATCAAGATCACCAACATCGTCGCCCTTCTGCTGCTTGCCGTGCTCGCGCACAGCGGCGGCTGATCCTTTCGAACTGCTTGCCTCTCTGAGGCAGAACCATTGATCCCGTCCGCAGCCTCTGCGGGCGGGGTTTTTCGTAGGCCTTGTCCAGCCCAAAGAAAAACCCGCGGAATTGCTTCCGCGGGTCCTGTTGCCTGAGATTTCTGAACCTCAGTGGGCGGATCAGTTGCCGAAGATGCTGCTGGCAGCACTCGACCCCATCTTGCCCGCGCCCGAAAGCAGCTGGCCGAGGAAGTTCTGGTCCTTGCCGCCGGTCGGCGTCGTGCGCGAGATGAAGTCGAACACCTTGCCTTCCTGCAGGCCGTAATTGGCGATGTTCGAGACGCGGCCGTCGGCGCCGAAATAGACGGCCAGCACGCGCTGTTCGATCAGCTTCGGCTTGGCGAAGGCGACGGCGCGCCGGCGCGTCTGGGAGATGTAGTAGAACACCTCATTGTCGAAGGTCGCCGTCGTCGACGGCGTGCCGAGAGCGAGCAGCACCTGCTCGCGGCTCGAGCCCACCGGCACGGAGTCGATCGACTGCTGGTCGATGACATAGCCCTGGGTCAGCGTCTCGCTGGGGGTCAGGTCACCGAACGTCTTCGAGGTGTTGCATGCCGACAGCGCGGCAGCGGCCACGATCAGCGACACGGCGCCAGCCGGACGCAACGAAAATGGCATCTTGAATTTCAGCGAGTGCAACAACAACTCCATCCTGTCGTGCCAGAGCCCCTGCTTGCGCGAAGCCGCAAAACCGGTAAACCAGCTTGCGCGCCGATGCAACAAGGCCACTAAGCGAAACGGGTCCCCGGGAGACCGCCCTCAAAATGTTTAAGCGTCTGTTTGGCCGTGAACGCCAGGCCAATCGCGCCATCACCGAGGCGCTCTATACACGAATCGTGGCAGCCGCGCGGCAGGAACCTTTTTATTCCGCATGGAATGTTCCCGACACGCCGCTTGGCCGTTTCGAGATGCTTTCGCTGCACATGTTCCTGTTTCAGCATCGTTTGCGCGGCGAGCCGGGGGCTGCGGCCGACATCGCCCAGCGCCTGATCGACGAGTTCTTCCTCGATGTCGACCATTCGCTGCGCGAGCTCGGCATCAGCGACGTCGGCGTGCCCAAGCGCATGAAGAAGCTGGCCAAGATGTTTTACGGCCGCACAGAATCCTACAAGAACGCGCTCGAAGGCGATGATCATCCGGCGCTTGCCGCAGCACTTTTGCGCAATGTCCGCCCCGAGGTGCAGGACTGGCCGGAAGCCGCAGCACTCGCCGAATATGTCTTTGCGGCGAATCGCGCTCTTGCCGAGCAGCCATCGGAAGACATATGTGCCGGCAAATTGTCATATCCGGCGCCACAGGCAGCCTGAAGGAGGCCACCCCATGATGCCTGACGAGACCCAGAGTCCGGTTTCCTTCAAGGTCAATGTCGCCAGGCTGCCGCAGAAGGGCATGGCTGTAACAGTCGATGCCGATGCCGCCCAGCGTGCCGCATTGGCTGAGGTGCATGGCCTGACGTCGGTCGAACGCTACAAGGCGGACCTGCTTGTCACCAAGTGGAAGCGCAATGGCGTCAAGGTCCGCGGTCGGGTCCAGGCAGCGATCACCCAGGCCTGCGTCGTCACGCTTGAGCCTGTCGAGGCGGTGATCGACGAGGATGTCGAGGGCGTTTTCCTGCCCGAGGACTCCAAGCTTGCCAGGCAGGGCTTCAACGCGGCCGGCGAAATCCTGCTCGACGCCGAGGGCCCCGACGCGCCCGAAACCTTCACCGGCGACACCATCGATGCGGGCGCGCTGGCCGAGGAGTTCTTCGGCCTCGCCATCGACCCTTATCCGCGCAAGACCGGCGTCGCGGTCGCCAGTACTGACGATGACGATGTCGAGCCAGTCGAGAGCGAATTCCAGAAAAAGCTCCGCCTAATATCCAAGAAGCTTTGAAAACGCCTGCCGTTTCGCGTAATCCCGGTTGTGCGGTTGCCCAAAACCGTTACTTTCGCCGGACTTTTGCGTGCCCAGCTACGCCAACAGTGAGATGACCGACGCGTGATCAAGATTTCCATTGATGCCATGGGTGGCGATCACGGCCCTTCCGTGATCATTCCTGCCCTGGCCAAGGTCGCCATCAGGCGCACCGATATTCGCTTCATCATCTATGGCCGCGAAGAAGTGGTCCGTCCCGAGCTGGCCAAGTATCCCAAGCTTGCTGCCGTCAGCGAGTTCGTGCACTGCGAGGTCGCCGTGCGCATGGACGACAAGCCGAGCCAGGCGCTGCGCCAGGGGCGCTGGAAGTCGTCGATGTGGAAGGCGATCGAAGCGGTCAAGTCGGGCACGTCGGACGCCTGCGTCTCCGCCGGCAACACCGGCGCGCTGATGGCGATGTCGAAATTCTGCCTGCGCACCATGGCGACGATCGACCGCCCGGCAATCGCCGCCCTGTGGCCGACGGCGCGCGGCGAGAGCGTCGTGCTCGACGTCGGCGCCACCATTGGCGCGGATGCGCACCAGCTCACCGATTTCGCCATTCTGGGCACCGGCATGGCGCGCGCCCTGTTCGGCATCGATCGGCCGACTGTCGGCTTGCTCAATGTCGGCGTCGAAGAGATCAAGGGCCAGGAAGAGGTCAAGGAAGCCGGGCGCATGCTGCGCGAGGCCAACATGGCCTCGATGAACTACCAGGGTTTCGTCGAAGGCGACGACATCGGCAAGGGCACCACCGACGTGGTCGTCACCGAGGGCTTTTCCGGCAACATCGCGCTCAAGACCGCCGAAGGCACGGCACGCCAGATCGCCGGCTATCTGCGCGAAGCGATGAGCCGCACGCTGATGGCCAAGATCGGCTATCTCTTTGCCAAGGGCGCTTTCGACCGGCTGCGCGAGAAGATGGACGTGCGCCGCGCCAATGGCGGCGTCTTCCTCGGCCTCAACGGTATCGTGGTGAAAAGCCATGGCGGCGCTGACGCCGACGGCTTCGCCGCTGCCATCGAAATGGCCTATGATATGGTCCGGAACCGGCTGCTCGACCGTATCGAAGCAGACCTCGACCTGTTTCATGCACGCAACCCGCATGCTGCAATGGGTCGCCCCGCGGCCGCGGTCGAAGATCAGGAATAGGATTTTTCAACGTGATCAGATCAGTTGTGCGCGGCATTGGTTCGGCGCTGCCCCGCCGCATCATGAAGAACGCCGATTTCGAAGGCATGGTCGAGACCTCGGACGAGTGGATCGCCCAGCGCACCGGCATCCGCCAGCGCCACATCGCCGCCGACGACGAGACGACGGCCTCGCTCGGTGAGGCTGCGGCCCGCGCAGCGCTCGACAATGCCGGCCTGACGCCTGACGACATCGACCTGATCGTGCTCGCCACCTCGACGCCGAACAACACCTTTCCCGCCACAGCCGTCGAGATCCAGAACCGGCTCGGCATGCGCCATGGCTTCGCCTTCGACATGCAGGCCGTGTGCAGTGGCTTCGTCTACGCCGTCACCACCGCCGACCTCTACATCAAGGGCGGCCTTGCCAGGCGCGTGCTGGTGATCGGCTCCGAGACGTTTTCGCGCATTCTCGACTGGACCGACCGCTCGACCTGCGTGCTGTTTGGCGACGGCGCCGGAGCGCTGGTGCTGGAAGCTGAAGAAAGTGCGGGCACCATCGCCGACCGCGGCGTGCTGGCCGCCAGCCTGCGCTCCGACGGAACGCACAAGGACAAGCTTTATGTCGATGGCGGTCCGTCCACCACCGGCACTGTCGGCCATCTCAAGATGGAAGGCCGCGAGGTCTTCAAGCATGCGGTGGGCATGATCACCGACGTGATCGAGGACGTCTTCGCCCAGACCGGTGTATCAGCCGACACACTTGACTGGTTCGTGCCGCACCAGGCCAACAAGCGCATCATCGATGCCTCGGCCAAGAAGCTCGGCATTGCCGAGGAAAAGGCCGTCGTGACGGTGCATCTGCACGGGAACACGTCGGCCGCCTCGGTGCCGCTGGCGCTTTCGGCTGCCGTTGCCGACGGACGCATCAAGAAGGGCGACCTTGTCATGCTTGAGGCGATGGGCGGCGGTTTCACCTGGGGCGCCGTGCTCGTGAGGTGGTGAGCGCGCAGGCTCAGGCCTCCGCGCGGTGTCTTGAAAAGGTCATCGGATCGGTCCTTGACCTTGACGGATCAATTACTTAACCTCCGGCGCGTTGCTGGATTTCAGATATTGAGGATGGGGCCCGTCGCATGGGGGGAAAGACACTGACACGTGCCGACCTCGCTGAATCCGTCTATCGGAAAGTCGGCCTGTCGCGCACGGAATCGGCGCAGCTGGTCGAAACCGTTCTCGACGAAATCTGCGAAGCAATCGTGCGTGGCGAGACGGTGAAATTGTCGTCTTTCGCCACCTTCCACGTTCGCGACAAGAACGAACGTGTCGGCCGCAACCCCAAGACGGGTGAAGAAGTGCCGATCCTGCCGCGCCGGGTGATGACCTTCAAGGCATCCAACGTGCTCAAGAGCCGCATCCTGCGGGCTCACCAGAACGGCAAGTCCAAGGCCTCGAAGTAGGCAGCCAGCTCCCGATAATCCGGTTGATAGCCTGGTGCGTGATTCGCACCGGGCTTGAATGTTGTTGCCCAAAGCGCTGAAATGGATCACGAATCGTTTTTTGCGAAAGTGGCGACCATGGACAAGAGCCCCGACGCCTTCCGCACCATCAGCGAAGTTGCCGAAGACCTTGATCTGCCGCAGCATGTGCTGCGCTTCTGGGAAACCCGTTTCACCCAGATCAAGCCGATGAAGCGCGGCGGCGGCCGGCGCTATTACCGGCCGCAGGATGTCGAGTTGATCAAGGGCATCCGCCACATGCTCTACGAACAGGGCTACACCATCAAGGGCGTGCAGAAGCTGTTGCGCGACAATGGCAACCAGTTCCTGGTCGCCATCGGCAGCGGCGACATGAAGGCCGTCGAGGCAATCGCCCAGCGCAAGCAGGCCGAGGCGCCGCTGACGCCGGCAGCGCAGCCGCGCGGCCCCGATGAGGAGATGCTGGTCGGTGAGGCTCGCGCCAAGCCGAGCCGCCGCTTCTTCGGCCTGGGCAAGGGCGACGACGAGGGACCGGTGGCAGCCGATTCCGGCAAGCTGTCGCGCGACAACCGCGCCTTGCTGCAGGAGGCGCTGTTTGATCTGCTCGAATGCAAGCGCCTGCTCGACCAGGTTCGTTGAGGCCGGTCAGGCCGACTAGAATATTCTGCTCGCGAATGAAGAAGTTGGCGGGAAAGCCGACGAATTGGGTTGACCGAAGCGGTCATATCAAGATACATCGCGACCGGTCCGGAGTGTAGCGCAGCCCGGTAGCGCACTTGACTGGGGGTCAAGGGGTCGTCGGTTCGAATCCGGCCACTCCGACCATTAGAACAAAGACTTAACCGCCATCCCCCAGGTTGCGGTTTGCCGATTTCCCCAAGGTTTACATTTACCATCTCGCTTCGATCTTTTCGGCGTCGAGAATGGTTTGTCCGAGCCGTGCTGTCAGGCGCCGGGCCGTTGCAGCGGACGGTGTTGCCGTCGACTGCGGTGGTGCAGGTGGTCGGCGATCAGGATTGGCTCTCGGCGTCTGTCAGCATTTGAAGTGCTTCGCGGTAGCGATCGAGATGTTGCTCCCCAAGCCCAGCGGCCCGCACGCGGTCGGGGTTGGTGTTATCAAGGATGTCGGCGATCTTGACGCGTCGCGCGATCTCGTTGGCGCGCGCCCGCTTGATGAAGTCGACATAGGGCTCATCATCCCGGCGTGTGAGCGCGTCGACCGCTTGGACAACCACAACACCGAACCCCTTGCTCCGCAGTTCGTCCAAAGTGACATCAGTGTCTTCGACGACGTCATGCAGGACGGCGGCTATCCGTTCTTCGTCGCTGTTGACCGCAAGCATCACCCGGAGCGGATGCAGGATATAGGGCTGCCTCGCCTTGTCGACCTGGCCATGATGCGCGTTTGCCGCAACAAGGATCGCAGTAGTCAGGTCGCTCATGGCTTCTCCTGCCGGCGGGAATGGCGGTACCTTTGACCGTATCAGAGGGCGTGTGGGATTGCAGCAGGCCCCGGACTGGGCGGTTCGAATCCAGACACCGTGCCCATTTTTCGCTGCCCTGGATGGCACCTCTTGTCGAAAGGAAGAACGCCACGGACGCTGACTGGCGTCCATGGCGTTGTCTGCTACCTGCGGGGTGGGAGGATGGGCCGGACGCTAGCTTGCCGCGTCCACCATCACGGATTCGATCTTGGCGCCGTTGTCATGCTGGTCGATGGCCACCCGCTTTCCGGGAGCCAGCTGCGGCGGGATCGCGACGTCGCGCGGGATGGTGAAGCTCTCGCCATTGGTGAGCGTGATGACGCGGACCGCCGGGTTGAACTTGGCAACGGTGCCATCGACCTCGGTGGCAAGGGCTGCGCCCGACATGAGGGCGAGGGCGGAGGCGGCAAGGATGAGCTTTCTCATTGTACTTCTCCTGTTGCTTGATGACCAAAGCTTGGATCCGGGAGGGAGACGCCAATTGCTTTGTGCAGAGAAGAAACGGCCTGCCGTTGGTTTGGTTCGGTAAACAACTAACACGAATAGCTCACGCGCTTTTGTCGCTGTCACGGTGTCGCACCGGCTTGAAGTTCCGATCGCCCGAGAACTTTCGGGCAGAGGTCGGCCGCGGCCGGGCCGGGCGCAACAGGCGTGACCGGGTGCAACAAAAAGCCATGGGCGTGGAGTGCGCCCATGCCTTCACTGTCGTCTTGCCGTGGCGGGCTCACATCATGTCAGGGCCGGCCAGCACGTTGCGGATCTGGTCGCCTTCGTCGTTGAAGAGGATCGAGATCTTGTCGCCGACCTTGACCGAGGGCAGGGCGACATCGCGCGGGATGGTGTAGCTGTCGCCGCCCTGGAGCGTGATGACGCGGGTGTCGGCGTTGAAGCGGGTGACGACGCCGCTGGCGTCGGAGGCGAGAGCCGAGCCGGAGAAGAGTGCGAATGCGGCGGCAGCCAAGATGAGCTTATTCATGATCGTTCTCCTGATGGGGTTGTGCGAGGTGCTGCTTTTGCTGCGGGGCACCTTGCTGATACCGTCAACTACGATCAGCTGGCCGTGCTTGTTACACGCTGACAGGTAAACTCGAGACACGTTTCGATCACGCGAACGTGCCGCGGGATCGTTGAAACTCCGATGGCGAACGGCCGTTCGCGCGATTGTTTTCGCCTACGGACCCCGTGTCAGGCATGTCTTGAAGCGCAAAAAAAAGCCATGGGTGGGAGGACCCATGGCTTTTTGCTGAAGTGGCCAGCTTGTGAGGCAAGTCAGGCCGTCAAGGCTGTTCCGCCTTAGCGGAGAACGGCATTGACCTTGTCGCCTTCGTCGTTGAGCTGGATCGATACCTTTTCGCCAGCCTGGATCGCCGGGATGGCGACGTCGCGCGGGACGGTGTAGCTCTGGCCGCTCTCGAGCGTAATGACGCGCGCCTGCTCGTTGAACTGAGAAACAACGCCGTTCGCGGAGGAAGCAAATGCGGCGCCTGACATCATTGCGACAGCCGAAGCGGCGAGGATGATCTTCTTCATTGTTTTAGTCCTTTCAATGTTCGGTAGCGGATCAACGGTTCGTTGTTTTGTCGTTCCGCTTACCACTGATAGATAGGCACCTAACTTTTGGATTTCCATAGCTGGAGCGGTCACTCTCGGTCACAAAGCAGTCACGCCGAGTTGAGCCGGCAAACCGGTGCCGGACCGTTCACAAATCGGCGCAGTTGTGCGCAACGACCCTGGCGCAACATCGAGTCTGGTTGCGCCGTTGTGCGGATGGCTGTGGTCGCAGCCAGGCCCTGCGTGTCCGGATTGTCGTGCGTGTGTGGATTGTGGAGGCTTGCGGAGCGAAACTGTGCGTCCGTGTATGCTGTGTGAGGCAAGGTAGCGGTCGATGGGGCGGATCTGCGCTTCGTGCCGCGAGCCAGGCGTCGCAAACGAAAAAAAGCCACGGGTGGGAGGGCCCGTGGCTTTTTCGGTGGTATCGGCAGTTCAGGGATATCGCGGTTTCCGCTTAGCGGAGCACGCCCTGTACCTTGTCGCCTTCGTCGTTGAGCTGGATCGAAACCTTCTCGCCGGTCTGGATCGACGGGATAGCAACGTCACGCGGAACCGAGTAGCTCTGGCCGCTTTCGAGCGTAATGACGCGAACTGCCGGGTCGAACTTGGCAACAACACCTTCTGCGGACGAAGCAAATGCCGCACCAGACATCAGAGTGATTGCCGAAGCGGCGAGGATGATCTTCTTCATGGGGGTATTCCTTTCTTTTTTCGGTAGCGAAGCGGCGGTTGTTGTTTTGCCGTCTCGCTGACCACTGTGAGATAGGCGCCTACCTTTCCGATTGCCATAGGCTGATCGGTCACTCTGATTCACAAAGCGGTCACGCTGAGTTGAGCCGGCAAAACGGTGCCGGACCGTTCACAAAACGCGAATCTTGTGTGCAACGGGGCCCGTCGCCGGCGAGTCAGAAACCGGGCGAGGCGTCAGTAGGCGGGCGAGGTCTGGGCGCGCTGGTGGCGGGCTTCGAGCGCGATCGAGCCCCAGATCAGGCCGAGCAGCAGGTAGAAGTGGCGCCAATGGTCGGTGTCGATGACGGTGCCGAGCGCGATATGGCCGAGGAAAACGACATAGGCCGACAGCAGATAGGGCTGCCAGGGCCGGTTGCGCAGCAGAATGCGGAACCCAGCGGCGACGGTCCAGACGATCAGCGAGAGGTAACTGGCAAAACCGAGCCAGCCATAGTCCATCAGCGTCTTGAGCCAGATGTTGTGCGTGTCCTCGCCATAGATCTGGCCGAACACCAGCGGTCCGATGCCGAAGGGTTTCTCCGTCGCCAGGAGGAAGCCTATTGCGTAGCGGGCGAAGCGGCCGAGCCGCGCGCCGTCATAATCCTGGACGAGCTGGGCGCGTGTGGTGAACAGTTCTGCGATGCTGGGAATCTGCAGCACGATCAGCAGTGCGACGGTCAGCAGCGCGATGGCGGCAATGCTCATCACCACGATCCGCAGCCGGAACCTGCCGCTGTCGCTTTGCAGGAACAGGAAGCCGGTGAGCAGGATGGCCGAGGCGCCGAACAGCCCCCAGGCGCCGCGCGAGAACGACAGGAAGATGCCGCCGGTGACGATGAGCAGCGGCACCGCATAGATCGCCATCTTGAGCGGATTGCCGGTCAGCACGCGGTAGAGCAGGTAGATGCCGGGCAAGGTGAGGAAGGGCCCGAAGACGTTCGGGTCCTGGAAGGCGCCGGCGGCGCGGCCATATTTGGTGAACATCTCCGCCCCGGGCACGGCGCCGAAATAGCCGAGCATGCCGAGCACCGAGGTAACCACTGCCGACGCCACCCAGGACAGGAAGATCACCCTGAACAGCCTCGGATCGGCTTCGGTGACCGCGGCGAAGAAGATGGCGGTGAAGCCGAGGAACAGCGACACGGCGAGATAGAGCGGCGTGTTCATCAGCTCCGCCATCTGTGTCATCGCAATCATGCCGCCGATGTTGAAGGTCACGATCAGCACCAGCAACGGGGTGATGGCACGCGAAATGCGCAGGCCAAACAGCGACCACATCGCGATCAGCCCGGCCATATAGAGTTCGTAAGGCGCCGGCTCGCGGATGACGAAACCCGACAGCAAGACGCCCAGCGCAATGGCGCCGGTGGAGATGAGCCCGATCAGCTTGGCGTTGATCGCGGCCCGCGGCAGATCATAGCTGATCGCGCTCAATAGGCGTTTTCCGTGTCGAGCAGGCGGATCGGCGTCAGGAACAGGATCTTGATGTCGAACCAGAGCGACCAGTTCTCGATGTAGTAGAGGTCGAACTCGGTGCGCTTGCGGATCTTCTCGTCGGTGTCCATCTCGCCGCGCCAGCCATTGATCTGGGCCCAGCCGGTGACGCCGGGCTTGACCTTGTGGCGGGCGAAGTAGCCGTCGACCACTTCATTGTAGAGCAGGTTGTGCGACTGCGCCGCAATCGCATGCGGGCGCGGGCCGACCAGGGACAGGCTGCCGAACAGCGAATTGAAGAACTGTGGCAGCTCGTCGATCGAGGTCTTGCGGATGATGCGGCCGACGCGGGTGACGCGCGGGTCGTTCTTGGTCACCGTCTTTTTCGCCGAGGGGTCGGACAGCTCGGTGAACATCGAGCGGAACTTGTAGACCTCGATCACCTCGTTGTTGAAGCCGTGGCGCTTCTGCTTGAACAGCACCGGGCCCTTGCTGTCGAGCTTGATGGCGATCGCGGTTGCCAGCATGACGGGCGAAAAGACGACGATGCCGAACAGGCTGAAGATGATGTCGAAGGCGCGCTTGGCGACCGAATCCCAGTCGTTGATCGGCTTGTCGAAAATGTCGAGCATCGGCACCGCGCCGATATAGGAATAGGAGCGCGGCCGGAACTGCAACTGGTTGGAGTGCGCCGACAGGCGGATGTCGACGGGCAGCACCCAGAGCTTCTTGAGCAGCTGCAGAACCCGGGTTTCGGCCGTCAGCGGCAGCGACACGATCAGCATGTCGATGCGCGCGATGCGGGCGAATTCCAACAGTTCCGAGACGGTGCCGAGCTTGGGATAGCCGGCGACGATCGGCGGCGAGCGCCGGTCGTCGCGGTCGTCGAAGATGCCGCAAATGCGGATGTCATTGTAGGGGTGCTGCTCGATCGAGCGGATCAGCACTTCGGCTGCCTTGCCGCCGCCGACGATGACTGCCCGCCGCTCCATGCGGCCGTTGCGGGCCCAGCGCCGGATGACCCGTGCCATGATCAGGCGTTGGACGACGAGCAGCGCCAGCCCGATGACGAACCAGCTGCCGAACAGCAGGCGCGAAAACTCCGCCGAAACCTTCATGAAGAAGGCGGTGACCGCCATCAGGGCGAAGGTGGTGGCCCAGCACAGCGCCATCCGTCCCAGCGAGACGCCCGGCCGCATCAGCGACTGCAACTGGTAGCAGTCCATGATCTCGAAAAGGACGATCGCGGCCAGCGAGGCGGCGAGGATGACCAGCGGATATTGCCAGCTCAGATGGCCGAGGAATCCGACGTGATAGGCATAGAGTGCCAAGCCCGTGACGAAAAGCATGCCGAATTCGGTCAGGCGCAGGATGCCGCTGAGCATGACCGGGGACATGGTGTCGCGACGGTACTGCGCTGCCACCTCTTGCGCGACATTGCTCAGCTTGGCCTTGTCGGTCGATTTGCCGTCGCCGTCAGCCGCCTTCACGGCTTCCGGGGTGAAGCGGCGCTTTGGGTCGAAGTTGTTCATCGTCGTCGATCTGTTGGCCGGTCGCCCGTTTGCCAGATTGACATATCAAAGATGAGCTAAGAAACCCTTGAGCAACAAAATTGTCTTGTGGCGTATTTCAGGTGCGTTTTTTCGGCAGCGCGGAGAAGTAGGCTTTCTCGACTTCGCGGGCCATCACGTCGACGCCGAAACGGGCCTTGAGCTCGGCGGTGTCGGGCATCGCGGCGGCATAGGCAGCAGGCGACCGGAAGGCCTCGATCATCTTCAGGCTGATTTCGCCAGCGTCCGGATTGACCAGCGCCGGCGACCGGGCTCCGAGAATCTCCGGAATGCCGCCCACGGCGGTCGCCACGATCGGCTTTGCGGCGGCAAGTGTCTCGAGCACGATGTAAGGCATCGCCTCGGCGCGCGACGGCACGACGACGAAGCGGGCAAGCGCAAATGCCTGGCGCGCCGGCATCGGCGCAAGGAAGCGGATCTTGCCGTCGAGCTCGAGCCTTTCGACCTGCGCGTGGTAGCGCGGCAGATCCTCGCCGTCGCCGACCATGACAGCGGTGACGTCCTTGTCGAGTTCCTGCCTTGCCGCCTTCACCGCGTCGATGAACATGTCGGGACCCTTCAGGTCGCGCATCATGCCGATGTAGAGAAAGTCGGCGGCATCGGGCTGAGCCGCTACCGGTTCGAATTCCGCGTCGCGCAGGCCGTTATAGACCAGGCTGTTGGGCACGCGCGGCTCACCGACCTTGCGGATGAAGGTGCGGCGTTCGTAGTCGGAGACGAACAGCAGATGATCGGTGAAACGCTCCATCAGGCGTTCGAGCCCGAAGAACAGCTTTCCGGTCATCGTCCTTTCGTCATAGTGCAGAGTGCCGCCATGCGGCGAATAGAGGCGGGCCACGCAATACCTTGAAACCCGCAACAGTGAGCCGAACGCACGCGCATAGGCACCACCCTTGGCGCCATGCCCGTGCAGCACGTCCGGCCGCAATTCCTTGATGATCTTGTAGGTGCGCCAGCCCGCCGCGATGTCGCCTGGCCCGATATGACGCTGCATCGACGTGCGCCTGATGCCGAGCGCCAGCATCGGCCGGATCGCCTCGAACAGGCGCTCCTCATGCTCGCCGCCGGTGGTCGAGTCGCAGATGATACCGACCTGGTGGCCGGCGGCCACCTGGGCTTCGGTCAGATCACGCACATGCCTGAAGATGCCGCCGACCGGCGACCTGAAGCAATGGACGATCCTGAGCTGGCGGAGCGGGGTCTGCTGCACGGCGGCTTAGAACAGCCGCTCGCGCACGTAGATCGTGTCGCCGGGCAGAAGCGGGTCCGTGGTCAGCACGCGGCCGGTCATCACCTTGCCGTTGATGTCGCGGGTGATGTCGACATTGCCCTGGTTGGCGCGGGCGCTGTAGCCGCCGGCCATGGCCACGGCCTTCTGGACGGTCAGGCCGGGAACATAGGAGTACTGGCCGGCCGCACCCACTTCGCCCATGACGAAGATCGGCCGGTAGCGATCGACCTCGACGGAAACGTCGGGATCGCGCAGATAGCCCTGGCGCAGCTTGGCGGCCAGCGCCTTTTCGACCTCCTGCGCAGTATAGCCGCGCGCCGGGACGCCGCCGACGAGCGGGAAGGAGATGTAGCCCGACTGGTCGACGCTGTAGGTGTTGGTCAGGCTTTCCTGCTCGAAGACGGTGACGCGGATGCGGTCGCCGGCGCCGAGACGGTAAGGCTGGTCGAGCACTTCATGAAAGGCAGCAGGCGCGGGGCGGTAGCTCGAGCAGCCGCTGACGACCAGCATGGCTGCGAGAAGCGCATGGCAAATGGGAAGGGAGCTTTTCATTTCTGCAGACACACCTTCGACGGCTTGCCGCCATGCAGCGGAGTATTGGTTCGCGCCAGTTATCGACTTGTTAGGGTTAATGCCCGGTAAAGGACGTGGCCCATCTTGCATGGCCTGGGTTGTATATGAGGTTGCGTCGTTAACGCATGGGTTACCATGTTTGTTTACCGTGCAGTCTGCTCAGCCTCGGAGTAGGAACTGCATGTCTGGCGTCCAATCCACTGCCGGTGATGTCGATGTCGATCTGCGTCAGCTCTTCGCCAGTCTTGCGAGGAACTGGCTGCGCCTGCTGCTGTTTTCGGTTGCCGTCACTGCTCTTGCCTTCGTGCTGACTTCGCTGGCGACGCCGAAATACCGCGCCGAGACCCGACTTCTGATCGAAACGCGCGAGTCCGTCTTCACCCGGCCCGACGGCAGCGGCGACAACGAACGTCCGATCCTCGACGAGGAGGGGGTGACGAGCCAGGTCGAGGTCATCGGTTCGACCGACATCCTCAAGCAGGTTGCCAGGAAGCTCGACCTCGCCAGCCTGCCGGAGTTCGACGCCGCTTCGGAGATGTCGACGATATCGCGCCTGCTGGTGATTGCCGGGCTGAAGAGCGATCCCAGCGAGCTGCCGCCCGAAGAGCGCGTGCTCAAGGCATTCCGCGAACAGCTGACCGTCTATCGCGTCGAAAAATCGCGCGTCATCGTCATCCAGTTCTCTTCGGCCGATCCCAAGCTTGCGGCGGCGGTGCCCAATGCGATCGCAGAGGCCTATCTCGAATTCCAGCGCGGCTCGAAGCTCGAGTCGAGCACCGAGGCGACCGATTGGCTGAAGCCGGAGATCGCCGACCTCAACAAGCGCGTCAAGGATGCCGAGGCCAAGGTCGCCAGCTTCCGCTCGCAATCCGACCTGCTCGTCGGGCAGAACAATTCCGCACTTGCCACCCAGCAGCTGTCCGAACTTTCGAGCGAACTGTCGCGTGTCCGTGCCGGCCGTTCGGCCGCCGAGGCCACGGCGCAGAGCGTGCGCCAGGCCTTGAAGAGCGGCGGGTCGATCGACGCCATCCCGGAGGTGCTGTCATCTGGCCTGATCCAGCGCCTGCGCGAGCGCCAGATTCAGCTGCGCGCCGATATCGCCGATCTTTCGACATCGCTTTTGCCCAATCATCCGCGCATCCGGGCGCTGAATTCCCAGCTTTCGGACCTCGACGCGCAGATCCGCTCGCAGGCTGAAAAGGTGCTTGTCGGACTGG
This sequence comes from Aminobacter sp. NyZ550, assembly GCF_025628925.2. Taxonomy (NCBI): domain Bacteria; kingdom Pseudomonadati; phylum Pseudomonadota; class Alphaproteobacteria; order Hyphomicrobiales; family Phyllobacteriaceae; genus Aminobacter; species Aminobacter sp. NyZ550. Next base: position 3,996,721 of record NZ_CP114190.1, on the reverse strand, counting down.
TCAACGAGGCCAGCAGCGCCGACCTGCGCGAAAAGCAGCTTGTCGCCGACCTCAACCGGCTGAAGGTCGAGTCGGCCCGCGTCTCCGAGGAGGAGGTCGAACTGCGCGCCTTGGAGCGCGAGGCCGCGGCCCAGCGCGCGCTGCTCGAATCCTATCTCACCCGCTATCGCGAGGCCGCATCGCGTCAGGACCGCAACTATCTGCCGGTCGACGCGCGGGTGTTTTCGACAGCGATCGTTCCGTCCGAATCCTACTTTCCCAAGGTCGTCCCGATCGTCGGCGCCGCCTTCGTCGGTTCGCTGCTGCTGATGGCGATCTTCACCCTGCTGCAGGAGTTGTTCTCCGGTCGCGCCATGCGCCCAGCCGCCGGCGCCCGCGTTACACCTGTGACGGTGGCGATGCCGGCGCGCCACGCCGCCGAGCTGCCGGAAGATGATGCGCCCAGGGCCTGGGTTGAAGCAGAAGAGCCGGCGGTTGCAGCTCCGCTTGCCGACGTCGACGGCGAGCCGCAGGAGATGGTCGATACGCAGGACGATCTTGCCGTCGCCGATGAGCCTGCTGCAGAACCCATGCAAGCGCCGACCCATGGCGGCATCAGCATCGAGACGGCGGCGGAAAGGCTGATTGCCGGGGGGGCCGCGCGTGCCATCTTCGTTTCACCCGAGGGCGACGATGCGGCAGCAACGGCGGTACTGGTTGCCCGCGAAGTCGCAGATTCCGGCCTGCGCGTGCTGCTGCTCGATTTGACCGCTTCGGGTGCCGCGGCAGGGCCGATGCTCGATGGTGGCCGTTATCCCGGTATCACCAACCTGCTCGCCTCCGAAGCCCAGTTCACCGATGTCATCCGCGCCGACCATTATTCCGATTGCGATGTCATGCCGGTCGGCACAGCCGATCCGGCGCGCGCCATGCGTGCCGCCGACCGTCTGCCGATCATCATGGACTCGCTGACGACCGCCTATGACCTCGTCGTCGTCGAATGCGGCCCGGCCGACGCCGGCGAAATCACGCGGCTGGTCGGCGACGGCACCGAGGTGCTGGTCAGCTTCCTCCGCCATGACGATGAGATTGCCTATGTCGCCGACGGCCTGCGCGCCGGCGGCTACGAGGACGTCATCCTGGTGACCCCGGTCGGCCATCACTTGCCGACGACGCCGCAGCCGACGCGGACGGCTGCCTGAGCTAATCTTCTTCGGGGGGCGCCGCCGCGGCCGGCTTGCCGCGCACGCCTGAACGCAAGCGTTTGATCAGCGCCCACATCCTGTCGTTGTTCTTGACGACGCTTTTGGCGCGCGACAGCGACCTCAGGCCAAGCGCATAGACGCGGCCCTTGGCCGTCAGCGGCGCCAGCACATCGGCATGCTGGATCTCGAGGTCGCACCACTGCCGCTTGTAAGGCTCGTCGCCGACGCTGAAATCGTAGACACCGAAGCCCTGGCCGCAGGCTTCTGATATGTTGTCGAAGAACAGGTATTCGCCTGGGCTGGCATGGGCCAGTTCGTCGTCTGATATGGCGCCGAACTCGCAGATCAGTCGATTTCCGGCACGGCTCGAGCCGGTCACCGCGCGATACTTGCCGCCGACCTCGAGCCCGTGCAGGACGAAGGATGGATGTTCGCTTGCCAGCGCGTCGACGAACAGCTTGCGGAAGAATGTGCGTACGTTGGTCTCGGCAAACACGTCGGTGATGCCCATCGCGCCAAAGCGCTGCTCTTTCATGGCGAAGAACGCGTCGAGCATGGCATTGGCCTCGACGGTCGTCGTTGCCATTGTGCGCCGTGCGCCGCCGAGAGCTTCGTATTTTCGCTCCTGGCTGCGATGCCGCTTGCGCTTCTTCTTGCCGCTGGTTCGCGTCAGCACGCGCTCGAAGCCGCCGTCGAGATCGACGGCAAGTGCGAGATTCGGGCTCGGCGCCGACGGCAGCCTCAGCAATGGATTGGGCAGGCCATCGAGGTCGCTGAACAGGCGGTCGAAGGCAACGAGGTCGATATCCGGCCGGGCCGTGCCGATTGCGCGGACGAGGACGCTGATGTCATCGGCACTGGCCGCCGCAAGCCAGTTCCTGTCGGCAGCCGGAAAGTTGCCGTTGGCATGTTTGCCGCCCAGGAACCTGGCAATGCGAAACGGCCCTTCGCGGACGACTTCAAGGGCAAGCGACATGACCGGCCGGCCATTGGCGTTCAAAGTGGCCAGGATGGCGTCGGGTTTGCTGGTCTCGATCCAGGCGGCAACCCATTCCGGGCTCTGGGCCGGCGCATGGATATTGGTGAACTTGCCGTAGGCGCTCAACGCATCGCACGAAGCCGCCAGCACAACTGCCGTCGTCGCGTTGCCGGTGGCGGCAGCATGACGGAGCAAGGCATTGTTTTCGCTGGGGGCAGTAGCGTCAACCATACTTCAATCCTTGCCGGCTATTGGTCGGCATATATGGAGCATTCCTCGGTATGCTCGACGCCACCGAGCCTAGGCGCCAAAGGTGAAGGAATGATCGACATAGCCAGAAAGCTGGCTTTCCTGCTGATCGGATATGGTGGGCTTGGCGCTCTGGCCAAGCCGCTGGTGGGCGGCGTCGGCGTTATCCTCATGCTGCACCGGGTCAGTGCGCTGCTCGACCGGCCCGACGGCCCCAATCGTCATCTGACCATAACGCCCGGCTTTCTCGACGTGCTTATCGGCGAGATGAAGCGGCTCGGTTATGCCTTCGTCTCCATGGATGAGGTTGTCGGCCGCCTGAGCTCCGGCCGCACGAAGGGGCCCTTCGCAGCGCTCACTGCCGACGACGCCTATCGCGACAATCTCATCGAGGCCTTGCCGGTTCTCGAGAGCCATGGCGCGCCCATCACCATCTATGTCGCGCCGGGGCTCACCTCGGGTGCTGCCGACCTGTGGTGGGAGGTTCTCGACGACATCGTCGAAGCCGGCAAGCCGGTGACGGCCACGGTCATGGGCGAGCAACGCACATTCGAATGCACTACGCCGCGTGACCGCAAAGGCGCTTTCCTTGAACTGTCCGACTGGCTGACGTCGGAAGTGTCGGAAGAAGATCAGCGGCAGGTGCTGCGCGGCCTGGCCGAGCAGGTTGGCGTCGACGCCTCGGCGCCGAACCGCGACCTGTTGATGGATTGGACCGAGATCAGGCGAGCCGCCAGCCACAAGCTGGTCACGATCGGGGCCCACACGGTCCATCACTGCAATCTCAAGCGCCTCGAAGCCGGCAAGGCGCTGCGCGAGATGCACCGCTCGCGCAGTCTGATCGAGGCCGAATTGGGCGAGGCACCGCAGCATTTCGCCTATCCTTACGGCTATGCGGCGGCGGCTGGCATGCGCGAGACCCATCTGGCGCGCCAGGCCGGCTTCGTGTCGGCGGTCACGACCCGGCACGGCGTTCTTGTACCCGGCCATGCCGCGCATATGCATGCTTTGCCGCGGATTTCGGTCAACGGCCGCTACCAGGATCTCGCATCGATGCGCGCCATGCTGTCGGGCGCGACGACATTGATCACCAATGGCGGTCGCAAGCTCGTGACTGTGTAGGTTCAGTGACCGGCGGTCTTGGATGGCTTGACCATCCATTTGATGATCAGCATCGCAGGCAGGATCCAGAGCAGGCCGCTGAGGAAGAAGAACAGCAGGTGGGTGACAGGGCCTGATTGCGACAGCTGGGCAACAGCCACCATGGTCGCGATCAGCGCGTAGACGACGACCAGCAGCACCAGCAGCACGGTTCCGATCAGCTTCTTGACGCGCACGGGCATTTCTTCATCCTTTGTCCAGGCTTCGCATAGTCGCTCTGGCCAGCCGGTGCAACCGGGTAGGGTGGCCGGCGCGACTGCGTGTCGCGTGGGCCGAACTTGCCAGCGGGGCCATCATGGTCCACCAGTCCCGCGGTTTCGATGAGCCGGGAACGATTGCCGGGAACGATTGCCGGGAAAGATTGTAATGTCAGCCATGACCAACACTGCCGCACCGCTTGCCGAGCGCAACAGGGAGCTGCACAACCGCACGCTGGTTCGCGGCTGGCTTTATCTCGTGCTGCTGGTGCTGTTTGCGCTTGTCATGGTCGGCGGCGCCACCCGCATGACCGGCTCCGGTCTCTCCATCACCGAATGGAAGCCGATCCACGGCGTCATTCCGCCGCTCAACCAGGCCGAATGGCAGGAGGAGTTCGAGAAGTATCAGCAGATCCCGCAATATGAGCAGATCAACAAGGGCATGACCGTTGACGAGTTCAAGGGCATTTTCTGGTGGGAATGGGCCCATCGCCTGCTCGCCCGCGGCGTCGGCTTCCTCGTTGCCATTCCGCTCGCCTTCTTCTGGATCTCGGGCCGCCTCGAGCGGCGGCTGAAACCGCGCCTCGTCGGCCTGCTGGCGCTCGGCGGGTTCCAGGGGTTCATCGGCTGGTGGATGGTCGCCTCGGGGTTGTCGGAGCGTGTCTCGGTCAGCCAGTACCGGCTGGCGATCCATCTCACCTTCGCCTGCATCATCGTCACCGCTGTCGCCTACATCGCGCGCGGCCTTGCGACCTATTCGGAGGCGCCGGCGGACCGGCGCATCCAGCGCTTCGCGGGCATCATGGTGCTGCTGGTGATGTTCCAGATCTATCTCGGCGCCCTGGTTGCCGGCCTGCATGCCGGCCTTTCCTACAACACCTGGCCGCTGATGGACGGCGCCATCATCCCCGGCGACCTTTTGGTCATCGAGCCCGTCTGGCGCAACTTCTTCGAAAGCCCGAAGACCGTGCAGTTCGTCCACCGCATGTTCGCCTATACGGTGCTGGTCGTGGCGTTCTGGCATGCGTTCACGACAATGACACAGGCGCCGCGCACGACCCATTCCCGCCGGGCCTGGGTGCTGGCTTTGCTGATCGTTGCGCAGGCGGCAATCGGCGTCGGCACCTTGCTGATGCAGGCGCATATGCACTGGGCGCTGCTGCATCAGGGTTTTGCGCTGATCGTGCTGATCTTTGCCACGGCGCATTGGCGCGCGACCAAGGGGGCATATCCCCTTGAAAACGACGTCGCGGTCAGAAGCTAGCGCGAACAGCTCTGACGGCTGCGACGACGGCGAGTTCGCTCGCCTCGTCCTCGTCGTTCTTGTCCTCGGCGTGCCAGGACGACGACAGGCAGCCCCAAGCGATGGCGTGATCCAGGATCGTGTCAGGGCGCTGCCCCAGCGTCCTGGCGAAGACCTCGGCCATGTAGGCGATGCGCTGAGGATCGACGCAGAGGTCGTCGTGCCGGTCAAGCGGGTTGTAGAAGAAGTTCGCCGCGTCGAAACCCGGATCGCCAAGGATGCCCTTGGGGTCGATGACCAGCCAGCCGCGCTCGCCGAAAAGGATGTTGTCGTGATGCAGGTCGCCATGCAGCACGCGCAGCTCGTGCGGATCGGACAGCAGACGCTCGGCAATGACTGATGCGTCCCGGTAGGGGCTTGCAAGCCCGGCGTCGCGATCGAGTTCGGCCTTCTTGAACAGGCTGTCGAAGCGCTGCCGCAGCGGCTGCAGATCGGCAGGAGGCGGGACGTCGGACGGCGAAAACAGCTGCGCCATCACCTCGTTGGCGATGTCGGTGGCGTGGCGGTCGCCGTGATCGTTCAGTTCATCGACGAGCAATCGCTCGCCGGCATATTCGAGCAGCATGTCGTGCCCCTCGAAGCCGAGCAGGCGCACGGCGCCGACGCCGTCGCGCCAGCTGAGATAATGTGCGCCGCGCAATTCGTCGGCGACATCGTCGAACGGCTTGAGCGCCTTGACCACGGCCGGTTTGCCGTCGGCCAGCCGCACCTTCCAGATGCGGCTGGAAAACGTCTCGGCAATCAGCTGGGGATCGCTGACATTCCAGTTCTTTGGCCACCGTTCCGGCCCGCGATCGGAAATGCCAGCCTGATCCATTCCTAGTGCTTGAGCCCGAGCATCAGGTCCATGTTCTGGACAGCGGCACCGGAAGCGCCCTTGCCGAGATTGTCGAGCAGCGCCACGAGGTTGACCTGGCCCTGGCCTTCGGTGCCGAAGACATAGAGCTTCATGCCGTCGGTGTCGGCAAGCTCGGTCGGGTCAAGCCGGTCGAGCTTGGCGCTGACCTCAAGCGGCACGACCTCGACGATTTCCTGTCCGGCATAGTGCGCGGCAAGCGTTGCGTGGATGTCGGCGATCGAGGCCGAGCCATTGAGGTCGGCGAGGTGCAGCGGCACCTGGACAATCATGCCCTGGGCAAAGCGGCCGACCGAGGGCGCAAAGATCGGGCGGCGCTCGAGCAGGCCATGCTGCTTCATCTCGGCAACGTGTTTGTGCATCAGCGGCAGGCCGTAGAGGAAGTGCGGCGCAGCGATGTGGTCGGGGCGCGAGGCGTCCTCCATCTGGCCGATCATCTGCTTGCCGCCGCCGGTGTAGCCGGAAACGGCGTTGACGCTGACAGGGTAGTCGGCCGGCAGGGTGCCGGCCGCGACCAGCGGACGGATCAGCGAGATCGCGCCGGTCGGATAGCAGCCCGGGTTGGCGACGAGCCGTGCATCGGCGATGCGCTTGCGCTGGGCAGCGTCCATCTCGGCAAAGCCATAGGCCCAGTCGGGGTGGACGCGATGCGCCGTCGACGTATCGATGATGCGGGTCGAGTTGTTGCCTTCGAGAATGCGGACGGCTTCCTTCGAGGCATCGTCGGGCAGGCACAGGATGGCGACATCCGCCTCGTGCAGGCGCTCGGCCCTGAGGTCGACGTTGCGGCGTTCGGCTTCCGGGATCGACAGCACGGCGAGGTCGTCGCGGGCGGCGAGGCGCGTGCGTATCTGGAGGCCCGTGGTGCCGTGTTCGCCGTCGATGAAGATTTTCGGTTTCATTGTCTGCCGTCCGTCGAAAAATTCGTTATTTCAGGTGGTTATGGCCAAATTCGGACTCTCGTCCGCAAGCCGTTGATTCAATGCCTCAGGCCTTGTCGCGCGCCTTCTTCTCGGCCAACAGGCCGAGATAATGCATGGCGACCGTCGAGCCGGCGATAGCCGTAATATCGGCATGGTCATAGGCCGGTGCAACCTCGACGATGTCGGCGCCGACGATGTCGATCTGGGTCATCTGGCGCAGCACCGACAGGATCTTGGCCGACGACGGGCCGCCGGCCACCGGCGTGCCGGTTCCGGGCGCAAAGGCCGGGTCGAGGCAGTCGATGTCGAAGGTGACATAGGTCTTCTTGCCGCCGGTGCGTTCGGCGATCGCATAGGCGATGTCGGCAGCGCGCATCTCCTCGACCTCGTGGCCGTAGAGGATCTTGATGCCGCAATCGTCGGGCGCGTGCGTACGGATGCCGATCTGGATCGAGCGATCGGGGTCGATGATGCCGTCCTTGACGGCGCGCGCCACGAACGATCCGTGATCGATGCGCTTGCCGTCGTCAGGCCAGGTGTCCTGGTGGGCATCGAACTGCACCAGCGCCATCGGGCCGTGGATCGCCGCATGCGCCTTCAGCACGGGCCAGGTGACGAAATGGTCGCCGCCGAGCGTCAAAAGGAAGGCGCCCGATCTCAGGATCTTGGCTGCTTCGCGCTCGATTGCAACAGGGGTCTTCTGGTGGTTGCCGCTGTCGAGCAGGCAGTCGCCATAGTCGATGACGGCGAGGTCGTCGAACAGGTCGCGGTTGAACGGGTATTGCGGGTCGCAATCGAAGATCGCCGAGGCGCGACGGATGGCCTGCGGGCCGAAGCGTGCGCCCGGCCGGTTGGTGACGGCGGCGTCGAAGGGGATGCCCCAGACCACCGCCTCGGCCCCAGTGACATTCTTCGAATACTTGCGGCGCATGAAGGACAATGCCCCTGCATAGGTCGGATCACCCGAGCGACCCTTGGGGCCGCGTGCGGTAAAGGCGTGATCGATCGACGAAGAGGGCATGGGCAGTTTCCTTATTCGGTCTTTCGGAATTCGGTCGTTCAGAATTGCGAGGCGCAAGAACTACAGAAGCCTGAACCAACATGCCAGCCCCATGGCGAATTGCGTGTGACAGCTGCATTCATCGCCCTGTCATCTGTCTTTCACGCCCATGTCATCGCCGCCTTTTAGGTCGCTCCAGGCATATCAAGCCATGGAGCGATTCCCATGCGGACAGTTCTGGCAGGCGCAGTCTCGGTCTTGCTGACCCTCGCTCTGGCGACGTCTGGCCATGCCGGTTCTCGTTCCGAAGATATCCTCGCGCGCTTCGAAAATGCCAATCAGTGGCGTGACCATGTGATGGTCGTGGCGCACAGGGCAGGCGGCCTGCAGGACGGCAAGCGGCGCTTTGCCGAAAACTCCATCGCCGCCCTGCGCGATGCGATCTCTCTCGGCGCCGAAATGGTCGAGATCGACATCCGCCGCTCCGCCGACGGCGAACTGATCGTCATGCATGACAGCTGGCTCGACCGCACCACCGACTGCACGGGCGAGGTCGTAACCCGCGCCATGGACGAGCTCAGGACATGCCGGCTCGTCGTCGAGGGCACCGGCACTGTCACCGCCGAAACAGTGCCGACGCTGCGGGAATATCTGTCGGTCGCCAAGGGCAGGATCCTGGTCAATCTCGACAACAAGCTCGACACCGCCGACCTCATCGACATGGTTGCGCTGGCGCGCGCCATGGAGATGGAAGAGCAGGTGGTGGTCAAGGCGAACCTGTGGAATGCCGAGCGTGTCGCCACCGTGAAGGCGGTGATGGCGCGGGTGGGGCAAGGCTTCCAGTTCATGCCGATCATGGCTGACGACGCCGTGCGCGACCCCGCTTTCGTCGAGGCATCGGGCAAGGCTTTCGCCGCAAATGCCGTGGAGATGATTGCCTGGCGCGGCGACACCGAAACAATGACCGTATCTGGCGGGCCGTTGTTTTCGGCCAGGGTCAAGGCAGCGGCCATTCGCGGCAACTGGCACATCTGGGTTGACACTCATGCCATCGTCAACAAGCCGGGTGGCTATCTCGCCGGCGGCCGCGGCGACGAACTGGCGGTGGCCGCCGGGTTTCCCAACGAAGTGTTCGGCTTCTGGGCCGAACGCGGCGCGACGATGATCCAGACCGACGAGCCGCGTGCAGCCATCAACTGGCTGGCCGCCAATGGCTATCGTGTGCCTTATGCCGAATTGGAAAAACCCGTGGCCTCTGTCGCAGGCCAGGCGGGCGCGTCCCAGCCGCCGACCAACTGATGCCGCGGGAAGGGGCTAATACGCTCTCGAGCCCCGAAGCGCCTTGCGCCGGTCCTTGAGCGAATATTTCGAGCCGCCCTCCTTGAGAAGTCTCTTGCCCTTTTTCTTGCAGTGGCTGTCGGCTTTGCCGGCGGCCTTTCGCGCGTCGGCACCCTTTTCGATCGCCTTGTCATAGGCGCGCATCCAGCAACTGTCGAACGAGGTTGCCCGCTTGAGAAACTTGTTCGACGCGGCCTCTGCTGGGCCAGCGGCAAAGGCTATGGCGACTGCCAGTGCGAGCATGCGGACCATGGTGATTTCCACCGGCGGCTTGAAGTTGCGCTTCCAAGCATAAGCCAGGCCGGCCGGAACAGCATGCGGAAAAGAAAAAGGCCGCCGCTGCGGCGGCCCTCAGACTGCTGACAACCCCCTGGCGAGAGTTGGGGGTTTGTGATTCAGTGGGTGATGTTGAAGCGAGCCGGCCCTGAACAAACCGCACTTGAGATCGTCACGCTCGATCAACTGGTTCCAGTTGATCACCTTCTGCGCAAGATCGATGGTGTTATCGATTTCTCGTTCATCCACGATCTGACAGCGCCGCTTTACTGCGCCGACAATGGTCGCCCGCCACTTGATCCGACCTTGATGTTCAAGGCGCTGTTCATCGGCTACCTGTTCGGGGTGCGCTCGGAGCGGCAATTGGTGCGAGAGATCGAGGTCAATGTCGCCTACCGGTGGTTCCTGCGGCTGAAGCTGACGGACAAGGTGTTCGACGCCTCGACATTGTCGCAGAACCGACGCCGGCGCTACCAGGACGAGACGATCGCGCAGGCGATCTTCGACCGCATTGTCGAGCAGGCGATCGGGGCAGGCTTGGTCGACGGCACGGTGCTCTACACCGACAGCACGCACCTGAAGGCCAATGCCAACAAGGGCAAGTACGACCTTGCCATGGTCGCCAAGTCGCGTGCCGACTACTGGGGCGAGCTCGACCGGGCGATCGATGCCGAACGGGCGTTGCACGGCCAGAAGGCGCTGAAGGAGCAGGAGCGGCAGCCTGCGGTGAAAGAGACGAAGGTCTCGCGCACCGATCCTGAGGCTGGCTATATGGTGCGCGAGGGCAAGCCGAAGGGCTTCTTTTATCTCGATCACCGCACGGTGGATGGCGGCTTCGGCATCATCACCGACACGTTTGCCACGCCGGCCAACGTGCATGACTCGATCGTCTATCTCGACCGGCTCGACCGCCAGGTGGAGCGTTTCGGCTTCGACGTCACGGCGGCGGGGCTGGATGCCGGCTATGCCACGCCAGGCATCGCCAAGGGCCTGGAGGACAGGAACATCCACGGTGTCGTCGGCTATCGCAACCCGACCCGGCCAAAGCCTGGCAAGATGAGGAAGGGCGCTTTCGTCCATGAGCCGGACCTTGACGGCTATCGTTGCCCGCAGGGCCAGTTGCTCACTTACGCCACCACCGATCGCGGCGGTTATCGCCACTACAGGAGCGACCCGACGATCTGCCGCAACTGTCCGCTGCTGGCGTCTTGCACATCAAACGCCAAGGCCGAGCGCACCATCACGCGCCATGTCTGGCAGGATGTCCGCGAGCGGGTCGATGCCAACCGCTTAACCGCATGGGGCAAGGCGATCTATCGACGCCGCAAGGAGACGGTCGAGCGATCCTTCGCCGATGCCAAGCAGCTCTTCGGCCATCGCTATGCCCGCTTCCGAGGGCGAACACGCGTCGCCTGCCAGTGCCTGATCGCAGCCGCCGCCCAGAACATGAAAAAGATCGCAATCAGCCTCTGGCCAAAGCCAAAACCAAGCCTCGCATGAGGCCAAAGCCGGCTCGCAACGGCCTTGGCATCTGCTTCCCGACATCAATCCAAAAGCTCAATCAACCCACAAAACAAAACCCCGCCGAAATTCGACGGGGTTTGTCAGCAGTCTGAACCCCGCCGAAGCGGGGCTTTTCCGAAATCCGGACTGCGAAACGCTTAGCGCTTCGAGAACTGGAACGAACGGCGGGCCTTGGCCTTGCCGTACTTCTTACGCTCGACGACACGGCTGTCGCGGGTCAGGAAGCCGCCCTTCTTGAGCACGCCGCGCAGCGTCGGCTCGTAGTAGGTCAGCGCCTTGGAGACGCCGTGACGAACAGCACCGGCCTGGCCCGACAGACCGCCGCCGACGACGGTGGCGATGACGTCGTACTGGCCGACGCGAGCAGCCGCGACGATCGGCTGGTTCAGGATCATCTGCAGCACGGGGCGCGCGAAGTAAGTCGCGAATTCCTTGCCGTTGACGATGATCTTGCCGGTGCCCGGCTTGATCCAGACGCGAGCAATGGCGTTCTTGCGCTTGCCGGTGGCATAGGCGCGGCCGCTCTTGTCGAGCTTCTGGACGTGGACCGGAGCTGCCGGCTGTGCGGCTGCAGCGACGGTGCCGAGTTCTGCGAGCGAGCTGAGATCAGCCATGATTACGAGGCCTTCTTGTTCTTGGCGTTCAGCGCGCCGACGTCGAGCGTCACAGGCTGCTGGGCGACATGCGGATGGTCGGCGCCTGCATAGACGCGGAGATTCTTCATCTGGCGACGACCGAGCGGGCCACGCGGGATCATGCGCTCAACGGCCTTCTCGAGCACGCGCTCAGGGAAACGGCCTTCGAGCAGCTGGCGCGCGGTGCGCTCCTTGATGCCGCCGGGGTGGCCGGTGTGCCAGTAGTACACCTTGTCGGTGAACTTCTTGCCGGTGAACGCCACCTTGTCGGCGTTGATGATGATGACATTGTCACCGTCGTCGACGTGCGGGGTGAAGGTCGGCTTGTTCTTGCCGCGGAGGATGTTGGCGACGATGGTGGCGAGACGGCCGACGACGAGACCTTCGGCGTCGATCAGCACCCACTTCTTCACCACGTCCGCAGGCTTCTGCGAAAAGGTTGTCATGGTTTTATGCTTTCGGTTCGGACCTTCAAGAGAAGGCGTTTCTTGTTGCTTTCATTGGCGTTCGGCCAGGGCCTGCCGCCAATAACAAAACGGCGGCCTTTGCGGACCGCTGCTTTGGATGGGCTTATAGGCGAGGGCTGATGGCCCGTCAAGCGAGCCAAAAAAGGCAGTCGTCTTGTAATATGAAGCAAAAACAAGATGTTATGAGTGTGGTATTATTTTACCGCGTCGTTTGGCGCTTCGGCGGGATCGAATAGGTGCCGGTTGCGTGCGCCACCGTCTGCCGGTCCGGGCCGGCGACGATGTCGATGTCGAACACCATCAGGCTCTTGCCGAGCTTCAGAATTCGGCAGTGGCCGTCGATCGGGCCGGCTTCGGCCTTGCGCATGAAGCTGATGTTGAGATTCGTCGTCACCGACAAGGCGTCTGGTCCGGCGTGGCTCAGCACGCAGACATAGCCGCCGATGTCGGCAAGCGTGAACAGCGACGGGCCCGAGACGGTGCCGCCGGGCCGGAGATGGCGTTCGTCGGCGTTGAGGCGCACGGAGCATCCACCCGGGAAAACCTCCGTCACCCGGTAAAAGTCGTACTGTTCGTTGAGCTGAGGGTAGACCTGCTTGAGGAGATCGTTGACCTCGTTCGCCGTCATCGTCGGCGTCAGTCCTTGCTGTTCGGGCATATAGCTCTTTCCATCGACTTTCCCACCATGCGCCCCGGCCCCATTTCTAGGCTTGCCGGATGAACCGTCGAGTTCGCCACGTTCACATGGTTGGGAACCAAGTTTGTGTGCAAACGTATATGGCTGAGGCTCGACTTTGGCGATTCGTCTTTCGCCGCACTGAACTCGCTCAGGGGACACCATGGCAGAAATCGTCGCCATCAAACGTAGCACACCGGAAGGTCCGGTTTGGGCCAGTCTGGATAAGGGCGTGCTGCGTCTGGTGCTCTCCAATCCGCCGGCTAACGTGCTCTCGGTCGCGACCATGGCAGCACTTCAGGCACAGCTGGATGGCGCCATGGACGACAAGGCGATCCGGGTGATCGTCATCGCCGCCCAGGGCGGCGTGTTTTCAGCCGGCCATGACCTCAAGGAACTGACGGCGCACCGAAGCGATGCCGATCGCGGCCGCGCCTTCTTCGAGCTCACAATGTCGCGCTGCTCGGCGCTGATGCAGTCGATCGTCCGCCACCCCAAGCCTGTCATCGCCGAGGTCGACGGCCTCGCCACCGCGGCCGGCCTACAGCTCGTCGCCAGTTGCGATCTCGCCATTGCCTCCGAGCAGTCGACCTTCTGCACGCCCGGCGTCAATATCGGCCTGTTCTGCTCGACGCCGATGGTCGCGCTCTCGCGCAACGTCTCGCGCAAGCAGGCGATGGAGATGCTTTTGACCGGTGAGACCATCGACGCCACGACAGCGCGCGACTTCGGGCTGGTCAACCGTGTCGTGCCGCGTGAATACCTGAATCACATTGTTGGTAAATATACGCAAACCATTGTTTCGAAATCGCCTTTGACGCTGAAGATCGGCAAGGAGGCGTTCTACGCCCAGGCCGAGATGAGCCTTGCCGAAGCCTATGACCATGCGGCGAAGGTGATGGTCGACAACATGCTGGCAAAGGATGCCGAGGAGGGGATTGGCGCATTCATCGACAAGCGCCAGGCCGACTGGACAGGAGAATAGGTTTGGAACAACGCCTTTCGCTTGTAACACTTGGAGTGGACGATCTCGGCCGCGCCGTGCGCTTCTATGAAGCAATGGGGCTCAGGCGGAACCAGTCGATCACCGAGGGTGTCGCCTTCTTCCAGATGGGGGGCATCGTGCTCGGTCTCTGGAGCCGCGACCAGCTGGCTGCCGACGCCGGCGTTCCCGGCGGCAAGGGCGGTTTCTCCGGTGTGTCGATTGCCTACAACACGCGCTCCGAGGCGGAGGTCGACGAGATCCTGGCGACGGCCGAAAGGGCAGGCGGCCGCATCGTCAAGCCGGCGCAGCGCGCCTTCTGGGGCGGCTGGTACGGCTATTTCGCCGATACCGAAGGCCATTTGTGGGAAGTGGCCCACAATCCCGATTTCCCGATCGCCGAGGATGGCTCGATCTCGCTGCCGTGACGTTTGCGCTCGCTTTCGAAAGCCGGTATCCAGTGCCGTCGAACGACGCGGCCATGAACAACGACAGATGAACCACGACAGCTACGACAACGCCTACATCGCCGGAATCCTGAATGCGGTGAAGACGATCGCCGTCGTCGGCGCGTCGGCCAATGACGTCAGGCCGAGCTACTTCGTCACCAAATATCTGATCGACAAGGGCTACGAGGTCTTTCCGGTCAATCCCGGACATGCCGGCAAGGACATCCTTGGCCGCATGACATATGCCAGCCTTGCCGACATCCCCGCGCCGATCGACATGGTCGATGTTTTCAGGGCGTCGCCTGCCGTGCCAGGCATCGTCGACGAGGTGCTCAAGCTCGATCCGCTGCCCAAGGTGATCTGGACGCAGTTGACCGTTCGCCATGACGAGGCCGCCGCGCGCGCTGAGGCTGCGGGCATCAAGGTCGTCATGAACCGTTGCCCCAAGATCGAATATGCGCGGCTTGCCGGCGAAATCGGCTGGAACGGCGTCAATTCCGGCGTGCTCTCCTCGAAGCGCCCTGTCATGCGCGAGGGTTTCCAGAGTTTCAGCATCCGCGCAAAATAGTCCGGCATTCGTCCGGGTTTTTGCAATGCCGCGCAAATAATCTCTGCCTGCCGCGGCAGATGTGAAATTTTCGTCTTTGCTTTCCGCCGCGGCCTTGGCCAAAGATGCCAGCTGATTTGACGAACCTATTCTTTGGAGGAAAAAGATGTCCCAGCGCGCCCCTGGTTTCAACACGCTTGCCGTCCACGCCGGCGCCAAGCCCGATCCGGCAACCGGCGCACGCGCCACGCCGATCTACCAGACGACGTCCTATGTCTTCGACGATGCCGACCACGCAGCCTCGCTGTTCGGGCTCAAGGCCTTCGGCAACATCTACACCCGCATCATGAATCCGACCCAGGCCGTGCTCGAGGAGCGCATCGCAGCGCTGGAAGGCGGCACGGCGGCGCTTGCCACCGCCTCCGGTCACGCCGCCCAGCTTTTGGTGTTCCACAACCTGATGCGCCCGGGCGACAATTTCGTCGCCGCGACCCGCCTCTATGGCGGCTCGATCAACCAGTTCGGCCATGCCTTCAAGAATTTCGGCTGGGAAGCGCGCTGGGCCGACACCAACGACATCTCGAGCTTCGACAAGCAGATCGACGGCAAGACCAAGGCGATCTTCATCGAGAGCCTGGCCAATCCCGGCGGCACCTTCGTCGACATCGAGAAGATCGCCGACATCGCCCGCAAGCACGGCCTGCCGCTGATCGTCGACAACACGCTGGCAAGCCCCTACCTCATCCGCCCGATCGAGCATGGCGCCGACATCGTCGTCCATTCGCTGACCAAGTTCATCGGCGGCCATGGCAACTCGATCGGCGGCGTCATCGTCGACGGCGGCACCTTCGACTGGTCGAAGTCGGGCAAGTATCCGATGCTGTCGGAACCGCGGCCCGAATATGGCGGCGTCGTGCTGCACGAGACCTTTGGCAACTTCGCCTTCGCCATTGCCGCCCGCGTGCTCGGCCTGCGCGACCTCGGCCCCGCCATTTCGCCGTTCAACTCGTTCCTGATCCTCACCGGCCTCGAGACCCTGCCGCTGCGCATGCAGCGCCATTGCGACAATGCGCTGACCGTCGCCGGCTGGCTGTCCGACCACCCCAAGGTCGAATGGGTGGCCTATCCCGGCCTCAAGAGCGACAAGAACCATGCGTTGATGAAGAAGTATTCGCCCAATGGCGCCGGCGCGGTCTTCACCTTCGGCCTCAAGGGCGGCTACGAAGCGGGCGTCAAGTTCGTCGAGGGCCTGGAGCTGTTCTCGCACCTCGCCAATATCGGCGACACCAAGTCGCTGGTCATCCATCCCGCCTCGACAACCCATCGCCAGCTCTCCGACGAGCAGAAGATCGCCGCAGGCGCCGGACCCGACGTCGTGCGCCTCTCGGTCGGCATCGAGGATGTCAGCGACATCATCGCCGACCTCGAGCAGGCGCTGGCCAAGGCCTGACCGGCCGTGCAAGACTTGGCCCCGGCAGCACGTGCTGCCGGGGCCCTTTGCTGTTTGGGAGTGCGATCTTGCCGCTGTTTCTGACCATCGACGTCAATGGCATCGAGCCGGAAGCAGGCGCGCCGGCAGGCGGCCGTCTGATTTCGGGAGACCCGAAATTCACCACCTGGAATGCCGAGGAGGCAGACGGCGGGCTCTATGCCGGCATCTGGCAGTCGACGCCGGGCAAATGGCGCATCGAATATGACGAATGGGAGTTCTGCCACATCCTGTCGGGTGTCTCCGTCATCTCGGAGGAGGGCGGCGAGGCCCGCACGGTGCGGGCCGGCGACAGCTTCGTCCTCAGGCCCGGCTTCAAAGGAAGCTGGGAAGTGCTTGAAACGACTCGCAAGCAGTATGTGATCCGGCTCTGAGCGTCAGCTTCGCCCCGCATCGAATTTTTCCGACGCCGATGCCAGCGCGTCGATCTCGTTGGCGCATAGCAGCGGCTTCAGCGCCTCGAACTTCTCCGCGGGCCATTCGTAGACCTTGAGCGCCAGCAATCTGTCGACAACGGCCTGCGCAAAACGCGTCTTGATCGGCACGGCCGGATTTCCGGCAACGATCGTGTAGGGCGCCACGTCCTTGGTCACGATCGCGCCCGAGGCGATGATGGCGCCTTCACCGACGGTCACGCCCGGCATGATCATGGCGCGCATGCCGATCCAGGCGCCATCGCCGATGATCGTGTCGCCCTTGCCAGCATAGGCATCCAGAATGAACTCCGGGAACGGATAGAGACTGAACCAGTCGGTGCGGTGCGTGTGGTTGCCGCCCAGCAAGATCACCGCTTCTGCGCCGATGCAGACATAGTCGCCGATGTGGAGCTGGTCGATCGGCCAGGCCGGCTGCCATGCCTTGAGGCTGTAGGCGTCGCCATAGAGATACCGCACCACGCTGTCCTCGAACGATCCCGACCAGGCATCGCTGTAGTAGCTGTGCGTGCCGCGAACATGGATGTTCGGATTGGTGACGGTCTCGTGCAGCAGTTCCACCTTGGACCAGTGCCTGGCGTCGTTTTTCATTGCTTTAGATCCTCGGGCGCACCCCAGCCACTCAGGCTTTGGTGGCGAATACATGAAGCCAGTCGGTTGGCTGGCGGTCGTAGCCGCTGCCTCTGCGGCTGGTGATTTCGATTTGCCCGTTCCAGCCGCGGTCGCCATATGCGCCTGCCAGCCATTCCGGGGAAGGGTAGTTATAGTACCTTCCGAAGCGGTCACGCCCCTCGGCCTCGCCCGCCTTGAAGCTTGCGTAAAACACCCCTCCGCGGACCAGTGCCCGCTGAACACGGGAAATGATTGCCGGTAGATGTTCGCGCGGCACATGCAGAAGGCAGGCATTGGCCCACACGCCGTCATAGGCGTTGATTTCGTCGATGTCGTCAAACAGAAGGACCTTGACGGTTCGGCCAAGGCGTCTCGCGGCCGCCGCCGCGATTGCCTCCGTACCATCTGACGGCGTTACGTCGAAGCCCTCGGCAAGCATGGCCTCGCTGTCTTGTCCCGCGCCGCATCCGAGTTCCAGCACGCGGCCGCCGGCGGGCAGGCGGGCCATGAAGTCGTGGAGACGGTGCCTGCTCGCCGGCTGGCCCCTTGCCGTGTAGGTTTCTGCCTCGTTGGAGTAGAACCGGATCGTTTCCTGGTCGTTGGCTTCCCTCACGATCGCTCCGATAGCTGGTGTCCGCAAAACAGGCCATCGAGATCGTCATCAAGGCCGGATATCCGCTCAACCGACAGCCGAGCGTCATTTGAGAGGAGCCACTACCGCAGCAGGCATGGAAAGTTCCAGTGCCGAGCATTGAGCCAGCTGTCGCAGCGAAAGTTAGCAATAGCTGAAATCACGGGTGTTCACCGGCCTTGCGCAATGGTGAGGCGGCATCCTATTTACAGGGCAAAGCCTCTGAACCGATTCTGCCCGTCCGGCGCCGGAATCCCCTCACGATAAAGGGACAGTCGATGAAGAACCCCGTCGAAACATACATGAACCTCGTTCCGATGGTGGTCGAGCAGACCAATCGCGGCGAGCGCGCCTACGATATCTTCTCGCGCCTGCTCAAGGAGCGCATCATCTTCATCACCGGTCCGGTCGAGGACGGCATGGCGACGCTTGTCTGCGCCCAGTTGCTGTTCCTCGAGGCCGAGAACCCGAAGAAAGAGATCAACCTCTACATCAACTCGCCGGGCGGCGTGGTGACCTCGGGCATGGCGATCTACGACACCATGCAGTTCATCAAGCCGGCAGTATCGACGCTGTGCATCGGCCAGGCCGCCTCGATGGGCTCGCTGCTGCTCTGCGCCGGCCACAAGGACATGCGCTTCGCAACCCCGAACGCCCGCATCATGGTGCACCAGCCCTCCGGCGGTTTCTCCGGCCAGGCTTCGGACATCGAGCGCCACGCCCAGGACATCATCAAGCTCAAGCGTCGCCTCAACGAGGTCTACGTCAAGCACACCGGCAAGGACTATGACACCATTGAACGGACGCTCGACCGCGACCATTTCATGACTGCCGACGAGGCGCGTGACTTCGGTTT
Organism: Aminobacter sp. NyZ550; assembly: GCF_025628925.2. Classification (NCBI taxonomy): domain Bacteria; kingdom Pseudomonadati; phylum Pseudomonadota; class Alphaproteobacteria; order Hyphomicrobiales; family Phyllobacteriaceae; genus Aminobacter; species Aminobacter sp. NyZ550. Next base: position 3,977,953 of record NZ_CP114190.1, on the reverse strand, counting down.
GATCGACAAGGTCATCGAAAGCCGCGACGTCGCTGAGGGTGCCACGGCTTCGTGATTGGACGCTGCGACCTGCCTGCAGGGCCACATCTCGCATTTTTGAGGTGCCCTGCGGCATTTCGGACACATTTTGCTGTTCCCTCGATGGAAGCGTCGGCCTACGTTAAGGTGGCGTTGAGCTTCGACGGCTTAGCGTTGTTCAAGGGTGCCGCGACTCGTTGCAGCGACTTCTGGAATGTGAGTGTACGGAAATCGTTGCGGCGGCCAGGGAATGGCGGTGGCGGCGTCCGTCGTTAGATTGCATATGCGCCCCGGAGCCAGACCTTCGGCCGGGCGGCAGTGAAAGGACTTGGACAAGATGAGCAAGGTCAGCAACGGCGGCGGCGACTCCAAGAACACGCTCTATTGCTCGTTCTGCGGCAAGAGCCAGCATGAGGTACGCAAACTCATCGCCGGCCCGACCGTCTTCATCTGCGACGAATGCGTCGAACTGTGCATGGACATCATCCGCGAGGAGAACAAGACCTCGATGGTGAAGTCGCGCGAGGGCGTGCCGACACCGCAGGAAATCCTCAAGGTTCTGGACGACTACGTCATTGGCCAGCCCCACGCCAAGCGCGTGCTGTCGGTGGCCGTCCACAATCACTACAAGCGTCTCGCGCACGCTTCGAAGAGCAACGACGTCGAATTGGCGAAGTCCAACATCCTGCTGATCGGCCCGACCGGCTGCGGCAAGACGCTGCTGGCCCAGACGCTCGCCCGCATCATCGACGTGCCGTTCACGATGGCGGATGCGACGACGCTGACCGAAGCCGGTTATGTCGGTGAGGACGTCGAGAACATCATTCTCAAGCTGCTGCAGTCGGCCGACTACAATGTCGAGCGCGCCCAGCGCGGCATCGTCTACATCGACGAAATCGACAAGATCAGCCGCAAGTCGGACAACCCCTCGATCACCCGCGACGTCTCGGGCGAGGGCGTCCAGCAGGCACTGCTGAAGATCATGGAAGGCACAGTCGCTTCCGTGCCGCCCCAGGGTGGCCGCAAGCACCCGCAGCAGGAGTTCCTGCAGGTCGACACCGCCAACATCCTGTTCATCTGCGGCGGCGCCTTCGCCGGCCTCGACCGCATCATCTCGGATCGCGGCCGCAAGACATCGATCGGCTTCGGCGCCAATGTCGCTTCGCCTGAGGACCGCCGCACCGGCGACCTGTTCCGCCAGGTTGAACCAGAGGATCTGCTGAAGTTCGGCCTGATCCCCGAATTCGTCGGCCGTCTGCCCGTGCTGGCGACGCTCGAGGACCTCGACGAGCCGGCGCTGATCCAGATCCTGACCGAGCCGAAGAACGCCCTGGTCAAGCAGTACCAGCGCCTGTTCGAGATGGAAAATGTCGACCTGACGTTCCACGAGAACGCACTCTCGGCGATCGCCAAGCGCGCCATCGAGCGCAAGACGGGCGCCCGCGGCCTGCGTTCGATCATGGAAGCGATCCTGCTCGACACCATGTTCGAGCTTCCGGCGCTGGAAGGCGTCCAGGAAGTCGTGATATCGGAAGAGGTGGTGACCGGCAGCGCGAGGCCGCTCTACATCTACTCCGAACAGAAGGAAAAGAAGGGCAGCGTCAGCGCCTGAGGCTTGGCGACCCAAGGCTTGGCGACCCGAGGCTTGGCGAATTGCCTGCCGCATGATGCGGCGATACGAACTACCGCTCCAGCGAACGGCGCCCCAGCGGCGCCGTTCCGCATTCTGGGGCTTCATTTTGGGACTTCAGGGAAACGTGTGCCATACCTGTTGGGGATTGGCCTTGATGTTTACCCGGCGAAGCTCCAACTAACGGAGAAGAGGCGATGGGTAGGTTTTCGTGCTGTAATGCCGCGCGGTAATCGGCGGTAGGCGGAACCGTCCATGGTCGTTAATATGAGATTCGCGGTTGGCGCTCGCGCGGCTGCGAAATGAAAGGTTGGACAATGGCCAAAATATCCCGCTCTTCCAGCGAAGGTACCTTCGCAGTCCTGCCGTTGCGCGACATCGTCGTGTTCCCGCACATGATCGTCCCGCTGTTCGTGGGCCGTGAAAAGTCGATCAAGGCCCTGGAAGAGGTGATGGGTCAGGAAAAGCAGATCCTGCTTGCGACCCAGATGAATGCCGCCGACGACGATCCCGAGCCCGATGCGATCTACGACATCGGCACGCTCGCCAATGTGCTGCAGCTGCTGAAGCTGCCGGACGGCACCGTCAAGGTGCTGGTCGAAGGCACGACGCGCGCCAAGATTCAGTCCTTCACCGACAAGTCCGACTTTCACGAGGCCCACGCGCTCATCCTGAGCGAGCCCGAGGAGGAAGAGGTCGAGGTCGAGGCGCTGGCGCGTTCGGTGGTTTCCGACTTCGAAAACTACGTCAAGCTGAACAAGAAGATTTCGCCCGAAGTGGTTGGCGCCGCCAGCCAGATCGAGGACTATTCCAAGCTCGCCGACACGGTGGCGTCGCACCTTGCGATCAAGATCACCGAGAAGCAGGAGATGCTCGGCACGCTGTCCGTCAAGGAGCGGCTCGAGAAGGCGATGGGCTTCATGGAAGCCGAAATCTCCGTCCTGCAGGTGGAAAAGCGCATCCGCAGCCGCGTCAAGCGGCAGATGGAGAAGACCCAGCGCGAGTACTATCTCAACGAGCAGATGAAGGCGATCCAGAAGGAGCTCGGTGAGGGCGAGGACGGCCGCGACGAGGCCGCCGAGATCGAGGCGCGCATCAAGAAGACGAAGCTGACGAAGGAGGCCCGCGAAAAGGCGGATGCCGAGCTCAAGAAGCTGCGGTCGATGTCGCCGATGTCGGCTGAGGCCACCGTCGTGCGCAACTATCTCGACTGGATCCTGTCGATCCCGTGGGGCAAGAACTCCAAGGTCAAGCAGGACCTGCACTTTGCCCAGGAGGTGCTCGACACCGACCACTACGGCCTCGACAAGGTCAAGGACCGCATCGTCGAGTATCTCGCCGTGCAGAGCCGCCAGAAGAAGCTGAAGGGGCCGATTCTGTGCCTCGTCGGTCCTCCCGGCGTCGGCAAGACCTCGCTCGGCAAGTCGATCGCCAAGGCGACCGGCCGTGAGTTCGTGCGCATGGCACTCGGCGGCGTGCGTGACGAGGCCGAGATCCGCGGCCACCGCCGCACCTATATCGGCTCGATGCCCGGCAAGGTCATCCAGTCGATGAAGAAGGCGAAGAAGTCCAACCCGCTCTTCCTGCTCGACGAGATCGACAAGATGGGCCAGGACTTCCGCGGCGATCCGTCGTCGGCGCTGCTCGAGGTGCTCGATCCGGAACAGAACGCAACGTTCATGGACCATTACCTCGAGGTCGAATACGACCTGTCGAGCGTGATGTTCGTGACGACGGCGAACACGCTGAACATCCCTGCGCCCTTGATGGACCGCATGGAGATCATCCGTATCGCCGGTTACACCGAGGACGAGAAGGTCGAGATCGCCAAGCGGCACCTGATGCCGAAGGTTGTCCGCGACCACGCGCTCCAGCCCAAGGAGTTCTCGGTCTCGGAAGATGCGATCCGTGCCGTGATCCAGCTCTACACCCGTGAAGCCGGCGTGCGCAGCCTCGAGCGCGAGCTGATGAAGCTCGGGCGCAAGGCCGTCACCGAGATCATCAAGACCAAGAAGAAGTCGGTGAAGGTCACCGCTGCCAATCTGGACGATTATCTCGGCGTGCAGCGCTATCGCTTCGGCCAGGTCGAAGGCGAGGATCAGGTCGGCGTGGTCACCGGGCTTGCCTGGACCGAGGTCGGCGGCGAACTGCTGACGATCGAAGGCGTGATGATGCCCGGCAAGGGCAAGATGACGGTCACCGGCAATCTGCGCGACGTCATGAAGGAGTCGATCTCGGCTGCGGCATCCTATGTCCGTAGCCGTGCCCTCGACTTCGGCGTCGAGCCGCCGCTGTTCGACAAGCGCGACATCCACGTGCACCTGCCCGAGGGCGCCACGCCTAAGGACGGTCCGTCCGCAGGTGCCGCCATGGCCACCGCGATCGTTTCGATCCTGACCGGCATTCCTGTCAGGGCTGACGTCGCGATGACCGGCGAGATCACGCTGCGCGGCCGCATCCTGCCGATCGGCGGGCTGAAGGAGAAGCTGCTTGCAGCCCTGCGCGGCGGCATCAAGAAGGTGCTGATCCCGGAAGACAATGCCAAGGATCTGGCGGAGATTCCGGAAAACGTGAAGAGCGGCATGGAGATCATCCCGGTTTCGCGGGTTGGCGAAGTGTTGCGTCACGCACTCGTCAGGATGCCGGAGCCGATCGAGTGGACCGAACCGGTCGATGTTCCCGCGGCCAAGTCGGATGCCGGCGAGGATGCCGGCAAGGGCTTCGCTCATTAGTTGTATCTAAAGTCGCCGTCAAAACAAAAAGCCGGGCTCGCGCCCGGCTTTTTCATGTGAAAAAACCCCGGAATTCCGGGCTTTTTGCCCCTTTTCGACTTGGTTGTGCTCGAAGTTTTTCCTAAAGTCCGTGTCCTACCGGCTGAGTCTAATGTCCCGGTTTTCTCATGGAAGGGAATTTGAATGAACAAGAACGAACTAGTGTCCGCCGTCGCCGAAGCTTCCAAGCTTTCCAAGGGCGATGCGCAGTCCGCAGTTGATGCGGTGTTCTCCGTCATCACCGGCGAACTGAAGAATGGCGGCGATGTCCGGCTTGTCGGTTTCGGAAATTTCACCGTGTCAAAACGCGCGGAGTCGACCGGCCGCAACCCGCAGACCGGCGCAGAAGTGAAGATCCCGGCTCGCACCGTGCCGAAGTTCTCGGCCGGCAAGGGCCTCAAGGACGCGGTCAACTGATCGCTTTCCAGCCAAGATACTGATCGAAAAGCCGGGCTTGCCCGGCTTTTCTTTTGCCTGAAGCCAGGCGCGCAGCGGGTGGTCTCGCGCTTCAGTAGACCTGGGTTTTCGACCGGCTGATGAAGAAGCCATGGCCGTCATTGCGGCTGCAGCGCAGCCCGGATCTGTCCGACGTGCAGCTGAAGGGGCCCTTCCTCCAGCTGTTGCCATAGTCGAGCGTGTGCGAGCCGTCGCAGCATCCGCTGTCGCCAACATTCTGATAACGCTTGGCTTTTCCAGAATTCCCGAGGATGAACCTGAGATAGGTCGGCTCGATGCGGTCGCAGCCGAGTTCCGGCCCGCCGTCCTCTGGCTTGTAGACGTCCGAGCCGCCGGCCGGCGTGTACTGGCAGCCGACATTGCCAGAGGGCGTGTCGAAGTAGACAAGGCCGCCGTCGGCCGGGAAGCTCTGTTCCGCAGCCTTTGCATCGATCGAGATCAGGGCGATCACCGCCACCAGCACAGAACGCATCGCCCCTCCAGCGCAACGTCCCAAGGCGCAAGATTGCACCGGAACGCGGCAGGTCGACAATGGGGCGTTGATGGGGTGGCCCGCGTTCAACAAAAAAGGGCCGCTGCGGCGGCCCTCAGACTGCTGACAAACCCCTGGCGAGAGTTGGGGGTTTGTGATTCAGTGGGTGATGTTGAAGCGAGCCGGCCCTGAACAAACCGCACTTGAGATCGTCACGCTCGATCAACTGGTTCCAGTTGATCACCTTCTGCGCAAGATCGATGGTGTTATCGATTTCTCGTTCATCCACGATCTGACAGCGCCGCTTTACTGCGCCGACAATGGTCGCCCGCCACTTGATCCGACCTTGATGTTCAAGGCGCTGTTCATCGGCTACCTGTTCGGGGTGCGCTCGGAGCGGCAATTGGTGCGAGAGATCGAGGTCAATGTCGCCTACCGGTGGTTCCTGCGGCTGAAGCTGACGGACAAGGTGTTCGACGCCTCGACATTGTCGCAGAACCGACGCCGGCGCTACCAGGACGAGACGATCGCGCAGGCGATCTTCGACCGCATTGTCGAGCAGGCGATCGGGGCAGGCTTGGTCGACGGCACGGTGCTCTACACCGACAGCACGCACCTGAAGGCCAATGCCAACAAGGGCAAGTACGACCTTGCCATGGTCGCCAAGTCGCGTGCCGACTACTGGGGCGAGCTCGACCGGGCGATCGATGCCGAACGGGCGTTGCACGGCCAGAAGGCGCTGAAGGAGCAGGAGCGGCAGCCTGCGGTGAAAGAGACGAAGGTCTCGCGCACCGATCCTGAGGCTGGCTATATGGTGCGCGAGGGCAAGCCGAAGGGCTTCTTTTATCTCGATCACCGCACGGTGGATGGCGGCTTCGGCATCATCACCGACACGTTTGCCACGCCGGCCAACGTGCATGACTCGATCGTCTATCTCGACCGGCTCGACCGCCAGGTGGAGCGTTTCGGCTTCGACGTCACGGCGGCGGGGCTGGATGCCGGCTATGCCACGCCAGGCATCGCCAAGGGCCTGGAGGACAGGAACATCCACGGTGTCGTCGGCTATCGCAACCCGACCCGGCCAAAGCCTGGCAAGATGAGGAAGGGCGCTTTCGTCCATGAGCCGGACCTTGACGGCTATCGTTGCCCGCAGGGCCAGTTGCTCACTTACGCCACCACCGATCGCGGCGGTTATCGCCACTACAGGAGCGACCCGACGATCTGCCGCAACTGTCCGCTGCTGGCGTCTTGCACATCAAACGCCAAGGCCGAGCGCACCATCACGCGCCATGTCTGGCAGGATGTCCGCGAGCGGGTCGATGCCAACCGCTTAACCGCATGGGGCAAGGCGATCTATCGACGCCGCAAGGAGACGGTCGAGCGATCCTTCGCCGATGCCAAGCAGCTCTTCGGCCATCGCTATGCCCGCTTCCGAGGGCGAACACGCGTCGCCTGCCAGTGCCTGATCGCAGCCGCCGCCCAGAACATGAAAAAGATCGCAATCAGCCTCTGGCCAAAGCCAAAACCAAGCCTCGCATGAGGCCAAAGCCGGCTCGCAACGGCCTTGGCATCTGCCCCCCGACATCAATCCAAAAGCTCAATCAACCCACAAAACAAAACCCCGCCGAAATTCGACGGGGTTTGTCAGCAGTCTGAGGGCCGCTGCGGCGGCCCTTTGCGAGTTTGGCTGTATTGGCAAGCGCTCAGGCCTTGACCAGGAATGCCTCGCGCGGCAGGTCCGACAGCACCTCGGCGCGGTTGCCGCGCAGGATGACGATCTCTTCCAGGCGCAGTCCGAAGCGGCCCTGCAGATAGATGCCGGGCTCGATCGAGAACACGTTGCCCTCCTGCAGGATCGTTTCCGACGTGCCGGTGATATAGGGCTGCTCGTGAATGTCGATGCCCAGGCCGTGGCCGGTGCGGTGCAGGAAGTTCGGGCCGTAGCCGGCGGCGGTGATGACGTCGCGGGCGGCCTTGTCGACCTCCTTGGCGGCAACGCCGGGCTTTGCGGCGGCGATTGCTGCCTGTACGGCACGCTCAAGCACGCCGTGCACCTCGTCAAAACCTTCCGGCTTGTCGCCGAACACGCCGACGCGGGTCATGTCGGAGGGATAACCGTCCTTGCGGCCGCCGATATCGATCAGCACGGCCTCGTTCGCCTTGAGCTTGCGGTCGCCGGTGTGATGGTGCGGGAAGGCGCCGTTCTCGCCGAAGCAGACGCTGACGAATTCTCCGGTCGCACCATTGGCTGCGTAGAAGTCACGGATGGCCTTGCCGACTTCGAGTTCGGTCACGCCTTCCCTGAGCGCGGCGAAGCCTGCCTTCATGGCACCGTCATTGAGCACTGCGTTCATCTTGAGCAGCGCATATTCGGCCTCGTCCTTCTTGCCGCGCAGGAAGCTCACCGTGTCGTTCAGGAAGCTGCGCGCAGCACCGGGCAGGGCATCGAGCGCAAGCAGCGCGAAATCGGCGCGCATGGTCTCGTCGAGGGCAACCGAGACGGTGGCGCCCCCAACGCCGCAATCGGCGAGAAGCTGCACCAGGGCCGCCTGCGGACCATCGGCATCGGCCCAGGGATAGAAGGGCAATTTGGTGAAGGGGCGCTGGCTGTCGGCATTCAGCGCCGGCATCAGGAAGCCGGCATGCGTCTGCGACACGATCAAAAGCACCGGGCGTTCGTCGCCATGCGGCGACATGCCTGCGAGCCAGACAAGGTGCGAGGAGGGACCAACGACCACCAGGTCGGTTCCCGTCTCAGCCATGCGCTCGCGCAGCCGCGCCATCCGCTCTTCGTACATCGTCTCTGCCTTCTTCGGATTTGGGGAGGGGGAATGTGAGGTGAGGGCGATGGGACCGCCCGCAATGGGCGGTCCCTGCCAGGCCGGCTCGTCAGTTCTTCTTGACGAGGCGGTAATAGACGAAGTCGGAGGTTGCGCCGTTGACATAGCCTTCGACGTTCTTGGCACGCGCCACCTGGGTCGCGGCCTGGAACATGACGACGATCGGCGACTTCTCCTGCACCTTCTTCTGCAGGTCGACATACATTGCGCTGCGCTTGGCCGGATCGGCCTCGGCGAGAGCTGCCTTGGTCTCGTTGTTCAGCTCTTCCGGAACCGCCCAGCTGTTACGCCAGGTGGTGGTCGACTGGTAGTTTCCGTCGGAGTTGTCGGTGTTGTAGGCAAAAGCCTTGGCGTTGGAGTGCGGGTCCATGAAATCGGGACCCCAGTACAGCAGCATCGCCTCATGTGTGCGGGCGCGGTACTTGGTGATCACCTGCGAGCCGGTGCCCGGCACGATGTCGAAGTTGATGCCGGCTTCGGCGAAGCTTGCCTGCAGCGACTGCGCCATGTCGGTGAACGGCGTCGAATTGATGACGTCGAGCGTCACCTTGATCGGCGTCTTGATGCCGGCGTCAGCCAGGATCTGCTTCGCCTTGGCCGGATCGTAGCTGTAGGGCGTCTCGTCGAGCGAACCCGGGAAGCCCTTCGGCCAGAAGGCCTGGTGCGTCTGCATCTGGCCCTTCAGGAACGTGTCGGTCATGCCCTTGTAGTTGACCAGGTGGCGGGCGGCGTCCCAGACGGCCGGCGGTGTCAGCGATTCCGTCTTCTGGTTGAACGACAGGAAGTGCACGGCCGCCTGCGGATAGGTCTCGGTGGTTACCTTGTCGCTGCCGGCAAGCGTTGCGATCTGGTCCGAGGTCAGGTTCTTGGCCATGTCGACGTCGCCCGACTGCAGCAGCAGTTGCTGGGTCGCGGCTTCGGCGACGTGGCGGATGATGACGCCCTTGATGGCTGGCGCGCCGTTGAAATAGTCGGGGTTGGCGGTCAGGTTGATCAACTCGCCGGGGCGGAACGCCTTGAGCACGAACGGGCCGGTGCCGGCCGAGTTCGACTTCAGCCAGGCGTTGCCCATGTCGCCATTGGCCTCGTTGGCCTGCAGCGTCACCGCGTCGACGATCGAACCCGGACGGGCGGCCAGCACGTTGAGCACGAAGGCCGAAGCGAAGTCGCCGGCATATTTGATGACGACCTTGTTGCCGTCGGCCTTGACCATCGAATCGAAATTCTCGGGCGTCCAGCCGAGCTGGGTCAGGATGAAGGCCGGTGCCTTGTTCAGCACGATGACACGCTTGAACGAATAGACCACGTCCTCGGCGCGCAGCGGGTTGCCCGAGGTGAACTTGACGCCGTCGCGCAGCGTGAATGTGATGGTCTTGTTGGCGTCGTCGACGGCCCATTCCTTGGCGAGGCCGGCGGCAAGCGTCTTGGTGTCGGCAGCGTCGTACTGGACGAGGCGGTCATAGGTCTGGGAGACATATTCGCCCGACGAGAACTCGTAGGCCTCGGCCGGGTCGATGCTGACGATGTCGTCGATGTTCTGCGCCACCACGAGCACGCCTGCGGGCGTGGCTGCAAGGCTGATGGCGGGCGTCATCGGCATCGCCAGCGCCGCGGCGAGCAGCGCGGCTTTGAACAGTTTCATCATTTTCTCTCCTTTTTGGTTCCCGTTGTCTTCTCTTCGGCCCGTGAACCGCGCAGGGCCGGATGCTCCGTGCGCGACCTGAACATCGGCAAGGTGCCGGTCCACAGCATGCGCGCGAACTGTTGGGTGTCGTTCGACCAGGAATGCGGACGATTGCCGCGGAAATGCAGGCTGTCGCCGGCCGAAAGCACCATCTCTTCGTCCTCGAGGCGCTGGGTGATCGAGCCTTCGAGGATGAACAGGATTTCCTCGCCTTCATGGCTGACCGTCTCGGAGCGGTAACCCGGCGGGACATTGAGGACGAAGGACGAGAGCACGTTGCCGGTGAAGTCGGCGGCGATGCGCTCATAGACGATCGATGAGCCGTCTACCGAGAATCGGTTGCGCTCGGCCGCGCGGGTCAATCCGTCCTCGGCGCTGGGCGTGGCGATGAAATAATCCACACCCACGTCGAGGCTGCGGGCGATCTGGGCGAGGGTGCCGAGCGAGGGGGTGGCATGATCGCGTTCGACCTGGCTGAGGTAACCGACCGAAATGCCTGCGGCGTCACACAATTCCTGCAATGTCATCGACAGCTGGCGGCGGCGGGCACGGATCAGCGCGCCAACCTTGGGCTGGCTCGACGGCGTGTTTTTGCTGGCCTCCGAGGACACGCTTTTTTGCTCCCATCAAAATTTTTTTGATCTAACCAAAATTTTTTGTATGGTCCAAGCAGAATTTTGCTCGACAGAAAACATCCGTGCCGCATCCGCGACGCGGCCAATGTGGTAGGAACAAAGACCGCGTGGCATCAGAAACCTCTACCGCCGCCAAGGCGCTTCCAACAGGGCCTGGCGGCTCGTCGCGCAATGCGCGGCACGCCTGGAAAACGGTGAAGGGCCTGCTCGGCGTCATCGTCGCCGTTGCCTTCACCTTCCTCGGCCTCCTTGCCATCACCTTCTTCATCGGCCGCGTCGTGCCGATCGACCCGGTTCTCGCCGTCGTCGGCGACCGGGCCCCGCGCGCCGTCTACGAGGCTGTGCGCATCGAGATGGGGCTGGACAAGCCGCTGATCGTCCAGTTCTTCCATTATGTCGGCAATGTGCTGACAGGTGATCTCGGCATGTCGGTGTCGACGGGCCGACCGGTCGCCGAGGATCTGGCCCGCGTCTTCCCGGCAACGCTGGAGATGGCGACGATCGGCATCATCATCGGCGTGCTGATGGGCGTGCCGATGGGCGTTTATGCCGCCAGCCGCCAGGGCAGCCTGCTCGACCAGGTCATCCGTGTCGTCGGCCTGCTCGGCTATTCGGTGCCGGCGTTCTGGCTCGGCCTCGTTGGTCTCGCGCTGTTCTATGCCAAGCTGCAATGGGTCGGCGGTCCCGGCCGCATCGACATCTTCTACGATGGCCTCGTCGAGCCGGTCACCGGCCTGCTTCTGATCGACAGCCTCATTGCCGGCGACACCGAGATCTTCGTCAACGCGCTGACCCATATCGCGCTGCCGGCTGCGGTGCTCGGCTTCTTCAGCCTTGCCTACATCGCCCGCATGACGCGCTCCTTCATGCTCGACCAGCTGGCGCAGGAATATGTCACCACCGCCCGCGTCAAGGGCGTGTCGGAGAGGCTGGTGCTGTGGCGCCATGCCTTTCGGCCGATCCTAGTGCCGCTGATCACCGTCATCGGCCTGTCCTATGCCGGCCTGCTCGAAGGCTCGGTCATGATCGAGACCGTGTTCTCCTGGCCGGGCATCGGCAATTACCTGACGACGGCGCTGCTCAATGCCGACATGAACGCCGTTTTGGGCGCGACGCTGGTCATCGGCGCCGTCTTCATCGGCATCAACAAGATTTCGGACGTGCTCTACCGCGTCCTCGACCCGAGGGCACGCTGATGGCTACTGGACGTGACTGGCTTCTCGACGATTCGCCGTCCTCGCGCCTGCAGGCCCGGCTTGGCCGCAGCTACCGGCTGAGCCGCGCGCTGGCGCGCAATCCGCTCGCCATGGTCGGCGCGGTCATCGTGCTGACGCTGATCCTGGTGGCGCTGTTCGCACCCTGGATCGCCACCCATTCGCCTGTCGGCCAGGATCTCGCCATGCGGCTCAAGCCGCCGAGCTGGGACAACTGGATGGGCACCGACGAGCTTGGCCGCGACATCTGGAGCCGTGTCGTCTACGGCGCGCGCATCACGCTGATGATCGTGGCGCTGGTGGCCGTGCTTGCCGCGCCCGTCGGGCTGATCATCGGCGCCGTCGCCGGCTATTTCGGCGGCTGGGTCGATCGCATCCTGATGGGCATCACCGACATCTTCCTGTCGATGCCGAAGCTGATCCTGGCACTGGCATTCGTCGCAGCCCTCGGGCCCGGCATCCAGAACGCCATCATCGCCATCGCGATTGCGACCTGGCCCGGCTATGCCCGCATCGCCCGCGCCGAAACCCTGACCATCCGCAATTCGGAGTTCGTTGCGGCCGTCGAGCTGCAGGGCGCTTCGTCGTTCCGCGTCATCGTCAACCACATCCTGCCGCTGTGCACCTCCTCGATGATCATCCGCGTCACGCTCGACATGGCCGGCATCATCCTGACCGCCGCCGGCCTCGGCTTCATCGGCCTCGGCGCCCAGCCGCCGCTGCCGGAATGGGGCGCGATGATCTCGCGCGGCCGCTCCTTCATCCTCGACCAGTGGTGGGTGGCGACGATGCCCGGCTTTGCCATCGTCATCGTCAGCCTCGGCTTCTGTTTCCTCGGCGACGGCCTGCGCGATGTGCTCGACCCCAAGCATGGAGATCGGCAATGAACGCGCTGCTTGAAATCCGCAACCTGAAGGTCACGTTCCCGACGGCGCGTGGTCCTGTCGACGTGGTCAAGGGCCTGTCGCTGACGCTCGGCCGTGAGCGCCTCGGCATCGTCGGCGAGAGCGGCTCCGGCAAGTCGATGACCGGCCGCTCGATCCTGCGGCTGATCCGCTCGCCCGGCCGGGTCACCGCAGATGAGATGACCTTCAACGGCACCGACCTCCTGTCGCTGTCGGAAAAGCAGATGCGCTCGATCCGCGGCGCGCGCATTTCTATGGTGATGCAGGACCCGAAATTCTCGCTCAACCCGGTCATGACCATCGGCGATCAGATCGCCGAGGCATTGCTGACCCACCAGAAGCTGGCGCGCAGCGACATCCGGAGCCGCACGCTCGCCATGCTGGAAGCGGTGCGCATCAACGATCCGGAGCGGGTGCTCGGCCTCTACCCGCACGAGGTCTCGGGCGGCATGGGCCAGCGCGTCATGATCGCGATGATGCTCATCCCGGAGCCCGATCTTCTGATTGCCGACGAGCCGACCTCGGCGCTCGACGTCTCGGTCCAGGCCCAGGTGCTCGAAATCATCGACGACCTGGTCAAGCGCAAGGGCATGGGGCTGATCCTGATCAGCCACGACCTCGACCTCGTCTCGGCCTATTGCGACCGCATCCTGGTGATGCGCAGCGGCGAGGTGGTCGAGGAGTGCGATGCCGGCGAGCTCAGGAACGCCAGGCATCCCTATACGCAGGGCCTGCTCGCCTCGATCCCGCGCCTCGACGAGAGCCGCGACGAGCTTCCTGTCCTCGAACGTACTGGGGCTTCGACATGACGGCGCTGGCCATCGACAATCTCGACATCTCCTATGGCGATTCGAAGGTCACCCACGGCATCGGCTTCGAAGTCGCCGAGGGCGAGAGCTTTGCGCTTGTCGGCGAGAGCGGCTCGGGCAAGACCACCGTGCTCAAGGCCATTGCCGGCATGGCCAAAAGCTGGACCGGCTCGATCTCGGTCTTCGGCGAGCCGCGCACCCATGGCATCGACCGTGCTTTTGCCAGGCAATGCCAGATGGTGTTCCAGGACCCCTATGGTTCGCTGCATCCGCGCAAGACTGTCGATGCGACGCTGAGCGAGCCGCTGACCATCCACGGCATCGGCAACAGCGGCGAGCGCGTCGACGAGGTGATGCAGTCTGTCGGCCTCGACCGCCGCTTCCGCTTCCGTTTTCCGCACCAGCTATCGGGCGGCCAGCGCCAGCGCGTGGCGATTGCCCGTGCACTGATCCTCAAGCCGAGGATGCTGTTGCTGGACGAGCCGACCTCGGCGCTCGACGTCTCGGTGCAGGCGGAAATCCTCAATTTGCTCAAGCGCCTGCGCCGCGAGCAGGGGCTGACCTATCTGATGGTCACGCACAATCTGCCCGTCGTGTCGTTCCTGTGCGACCGCCTTGCCGTGATGCGCCATGGCCGGGTCGTCGAGGTAGCTGATGTCGCCCAGCTCAAGCGCGGCGAACTCGTCGATCCCTATTCGCGCGAACTGACCAGGTTCAGCGCGTCTCTTCCCAAGACTTGATATAGAGGTACACCATGACAGAGACCAATTTCGCCGGGGCGCTGGCCGCCTTCGATGCCGCCATTGCGACCACATCAGAGGTCGAGGGCGTGTGGGCGGCGCTGCAGGCTCTGGCCGACGTGATCGTCGGCGCCAAGCTGTTCACCGTGATGAAGCTCGACTGGGCGACCGAAGTTTCGGGCCGCACCTACACCAGCCATCCCGATGCCTATCCCGTCTCGGGCACCAAGCCGATCAACCGCACCCACTGGTTCGAGACGATCCACGTCCAGCGTAAGCCCTTCGTCGCCAACACCATCAAGGACATTGCCGACGTCTTCCCCGATCACGAGCTGATCTGGTCGCTCGGCTGCGGTTCGGTGCTCAACTGGCCGGTCTTTGTAGGCGACACCATGCTGGGCACCGTCAACATGCTGCATGAAGAGCATCATTACACGCCGGCGCGCGTCGAAGCCGCCAGGCAGCTGTCGCTGGCCGCCAAGGCTGCCTTCCTCGCCGTCGAGCATCTCGAACGCCGCTAGAACCAGATCTATGCCGGGCCGTCTGTCGGCCCGGCTCTAAGGCATGATCCCGAAGAGCGGGACCGGTTTTCGGAAAAGATCATGCGACGGCAAGAAGACAGAGCCCCGTTCCGGTTCATCGGAATGGAACAGGCTTTAATGACTGCTGACCAGTGCCGGGATCGGAAGCCTGGCGCTGGCTTCGTCAAGGATCGAGAAGCTGTAGCGGCCGGCCTGGTCGCGCCCGACCGAATAGGTCAGCCGGTCGGCGATGCGGTTGTCCTTGTCGAAGGTCAGGACGCGCGGCTTGAGCGCGGTGATCTCGCTTTCGTTCAGATAGACGGAATTGCAGATGATGACCTGGTCGCCAGCCTGGCATGTGCGGGCGGCAGCGCCATTGAGGATGCAGCAGCGTGAGCCGCGCTCGCCGAGGATGACATAGGTCGAGATCCGCGCGCCGGAGCTCTTGTTCCAGATCTCGACGAACTCCATCGGCAGAATGCCGGCTTCTTCGCAATGATCGGGGTCGAGCGTGATCGAGCCGTGATAATTGAGGTTGGCTTCTGTGACATGGATGCCGTGCAGCTTTCCGGCGACGATCTTGCGCATTGTTCCTCCCTGATACGCCAGCCGGCGCGACGCTACATTCCAACCACCAACGCACCGCCGGTCATGCCGGCGCCTGCCGCCGAGAGCAAAAGCGTCTCGCCCGGCCGGAACGGCATCGTCCGATGCGCCAGCGACAGCGACAGCGGGATCGTCGCCGCCGACGAATTGCCGTAGTCGGCGATCGTCTTGACGATCCTGTCGTCGGCGATGCCGAGCGACTTGCCCACCGCATTGAAGATGCGGGCATTGGCCTGGTGCGGCACGAAGCGGCTGACGGCTGATGTCTCCAGGCCTGCCGCAGCAAGCGCCTCCGTGGAGCAACGGCTCATCATCTCGACCGCCTTGGCGAACACCGCGCGTCCATCTGCGATGGTCATGCGCGTCTCTGTGATGTCGAGTTCGTCCGAGAAGGGCCGGTTGCTGCCGCCGGCGGGGATCTGGATCAAGCCGTAGCCGCCGCCATCGGCGGAAACGGACGCACCCAGAATGCCGTGGCCCGCGTCGTCGGAAGGCGTCAGCACGACCGCTCCGGCAGCGTCCGCAAACAGCACGCTACTTGCCCGCTCGGCCGGATTGATGCGGCGGCTCAGGATGTTGGCGGCGATGACGATCGCCGGCTTGTTGTGCAGCCGCACAAAACCGTCGGCGAAGGTCAGCGCATAGATGAAACCGGCGCAGGCGCCGGCGAGGTCGATGCCGCCCGACCTGGCGAGGCCGAGCTTATGCGCCACCAGAGGTGCGCTCGGCGGCAACAGGTGGTCGGGCGTCGAGGTGGCGAGCAAAAGCAGGCCGACATCCTCGCGCGCGATTTCAGCCTGCTGCAGCGCCATCTCCCCGGCATGTGCCGCGAGGTCGGACAAAGTGTCCTCAGGCTCGGCCCAGTAGCGCGAGCGGATGCCGGTGCGGCCTTCGATCCAGCCGGCATCGAGGCCGAGGCTCGCCTCGATTTCGGCGTTCTCGACCTTGCGGCCCGGCACATGGTGGCCGAAGGCTGAAATGCGCGCGGTCCGGCTCATCCGCTCTTCGCCAGCTCGGCGGCCTCGTCGACGGCGTCATAGAGCCGGTCGAGCTCGGCTGCGGTGACGCAATAGGGTGGCAGTACGTAGATGACGTTGCCGAGCGGGCGGACCAGGTGGCCGCGCTCGAGGAAGAATGCGCGCAGCTTCGGCCCGACTTCGGCGAGATAACCTGCCTTGCCGACAAGCAGGTCGACGGCGGCGATGGTGCCGGCCGTCCGAACATTCTCAAAACGTGCATCGCCGTTGAAGCGCGCGATCTTCTCCGCCTGCATCTTCGACAAGGCCGCCACACGCTCAGTCACCGGCTCGTCGCGCCAGATCCCGACATTGGCGAGGGCCGCAGCACAGGCGATGGGGTTCGCCGTATAGGAGCTGGAGTGGAAGAACGTCTTGGCGCGATCGGTGGAGAAATGCGCCCGGAAGATCGCGTCGGTGGCGAGCGTCGCTGCCAGCGGCACCGAGCCGCCGGTCAGGCCCTTCGATGTGCAGAGAATGTCGGGCGAGATGCTAGCCTGTTCGCAGGCGAACATGGTTCCGGTGCGGCCCCATCCGGTCATCACCTCGTCGGCGATGAACAGCGTGCCGGACTTTTCGGCGATGCGCTTGAGCTCGGTCAGCACCCGGGCCGGATAGATCAGCATGCCGCCGGCGCCGAGCACCAAGGGTTCGACGATGACGGCAGCAGCCTTGCCGTCGCGGGTCAAAGCCTCGAAGCGGTCGAGCGTCTCCTGTTCGCGGCCGGCTGCGGGGAAGGGGATGGTGTCGACCTCGAACAGCAGCGGGTCATAGGCGGCGTTGAACACACCGCGTTCGCCGACGCTCATCGTACCGATGGTGTCGCCATGGTAGCTGTGCTCCATGACGACGAGGCGCGAGCGCGGAGAACCATTGTTGCGGTGGAAGCCGAGCGCCATCTTCAGCGCCACCTCGACGGCGGTCGAGCCGCTGTCGGAATAGAACACCCAGTCGAGGCCCGAAGGCGCCATCCCGACAAGCGCCGAGGCCAGTTGCTCGGCCGGCTCATGGGTCAGGCCGGCGAAGATGACCTGGTCGAGCGTTTCGGTGGCGGTGCGGATCGCATTGACGATTTTCGGATGGCGGTGGCCATGGGTGATGACCCACCAGGACGAGATCGCGTCGAGGATGCGCTTGCCATCAGTCGTTTCGACATAGGCGCCCTCGGTGCGCGCGATGACGGGCGGCACGGGCTCGGTGGCGTGCTGGGTGAAGGGATGCCAGACGGCGGAACGGCTCATGGCTTTGACTCTGGCAACGGGGCCTCTGAGAACGGGGCCTGCAGGAAGTCGGCCGCCTTGAAGTTCGCCTGCATGGCCTCAGCGAGCGTATCAGGCCTGAGTGCCTCGAGCCGGGGCAGGCGGCCGAGCACGCGCACCTTGCCCATTTCGGCGATGGTGCGCTGGGTGTCTGCCATCTCGTCGCCGATGAAGGCTACGCCGAGAAGCGGCACCGCGCGGGCGCGCAAGGCCTCGATGGACAACAGCGTGTGGTTGATCGTGCCGAGCCCGGTGCGGGCGCAGAGCACCACCGGGGCGGCCCAGCGCGCGAAAACGTCGATGTAGAGTGTGCGCCGGTTGACCGGCACCATCAGTCCGCCGGCGCCCTCGACGACCAGTGGCCGCGCCGTGGCGGGCAAAACAAGCGCGTCGGCATCGATCTCGACGCCGTCCAGTTCGGCGGCGCGGTGCGGCGACAGCGGCTCCTTCAGCCGCCAGGCCTCGGGCAGCACGCGTTCAGCCGCAAGGCCTGCGAGGCGCGTCACGATCTCGCTGTCGGTCTCCTCCTCGATGCCCGACTGCACCGGCTTCCAGTAGACGCCGTCGAGCAGGCCGGTCAGTCCCGCCGCAAAGACGGTCTTGCCGATGCCGGTGTCGGTGCCGGTCACCACGATCCTTGCCGGTGTCTGGGCCGTCATCGCGAGCATTGCTCCTGAAGTGCTGCAAACAGCGCCGAAATATCGTCCTCGCCGACATTCAGCGTCAGCGAAATCCTGAGCCGCGCCGTGCCCTCGGGCACTGTCGGCGGCCGGATGCCGCGCACGTCGAAGCCGCGAGCCTGCAGCGCTTCTGCCAGCGCCATGGCGCGCCCATTGTCGCCGATGACGATGGGCAGAATCTGCGAGCCGCTCTGCGCAAAGCCAAGCGCCTGCGCACTGTCGCCGGCGAGCTTCACCAGCATGGCCAGCCGCTCGCGGCGCTCCGGTTCGTCGGCGACGATGTCGAGGGCCGTGGCTGACGCCACCGCCATCAGCGGCGACGGCGCCGTGGCATAGATGAAGGGCCGGCAGCGGTTGACGAGATAATCGCACAAAACCGCAGGTGCCGTGACCAGCGCGCCGGAGGCGCCAAGTGCCTTGCCGCAGGTGTGCAGCACCACGATATTGTCGCGGCCTTCGAGATGATGCGCCAGCCCGCGCCCCTCTGGACCGTAGATACCAGTCGCATGCGCCTCGTCGACGAACAGGAACGCCTCGTGCCGCCCGGCGACCTCAGTGAGATCGTCGAGCGGGGCAAAATCACCATCCATCGAGTAGAGGCTTTCGGTGACGATCCAGGCACGGCCGGTGCCACCGCCCGTGCGCCAGCGCCGGATGGCGTCGTCGACGGCGTTGGCGTCATTGTGCCTGACGTCCACCACATCTGCCCGTCCGGCGCGCGCCCCTTCATGGGCGCTGGCATGGATCAGCTCGTCGAGCACGATCAGGTCGCCTTTTTGGGGCAAGGTGGTCAGTACGGCAAAATTGGCGACATAACCGCCGCCGAAGAACAGCGCCCGTTCGGCGCCGAAGAAGCGCGCTGCCTTGTCTTCCAGCGCCTCGTGTTCGGGGTCGTTGCCGCGCAACAGCCGCGAGCCGGTGGCGCCGACCGGCGTGCCGTTGGCGAGAGCCGTGGCAACCGCGTCGGCCAAACGCTTGCTGCCGGCGAGGCCGAGATAGTCGTTGGAAGCGAAATCGAGCCCGGCGCGGCCGCTTAGTGTACGCAGCCGGCTCTTGCGGGCCAGCCCGCGCAGGCTGGCCTCGTAGCGGTCGAGCAGGGCTCGTCGGTTCACCCCGCGTCGAGCTCCATCGGCTGGATGCCGAGACGACGGAACAGCGCCGTGTCCTTGTCTTCGCCGGGATTGTCGGCGGTCAGAAGCGTGTCGCCGACAAAGATCGAGTTGGCGCCGGCAAAGAAGCACAGCGCCTGCATCTCGTCGCTCATCGCCGTGCGGCCGGCTGACAGGCGCACATGCGACTTCGGCATCATGATGCGGGCAAGTGCGATGGTGCGGACGAATTCGATCGGCTCGATCGGATCAGCTTCGCCGAGCGGCGTGCCCTCGATCGGGATCAGCATGTTGATCGGCACCGAGTCGGGATGCTCGGGCAGGTTGGCGAGCGTCAGCAGCATGTCGACGCGGTCGGCCTTCTCCTCGCCCATGCCGACGATGCCGCCGCA
The DNA here is from genome assembly GCF_025628925.2 of Aminobacter sp. NyZ550. Classification (NCBI taxonomy): domain Bacteria; kingdom Pseudomonadati; phylum Pseudomonadota; class Alphaproteobacteria; order Hyphomicrobiales; family Phyllobacteriaceae; genus Aminobacter; species Aminobacter sp. NyZ550. Next base: position 3,958,196 of record NZ_CP114190.1, on the reverse strand, counting down.
GCAGACCTTGATGCCGCTGTCGCGGACATTGGCCAGCGTATCCAGCCGGTCGGCGAAGGTGCGGGTGGTGATGACCTCGCTGTAGTAACGCTCCGAGGTATCGATGTTGTGGTTGTAATAGTCGAGGCCGGCCTGCTTCAGGCGCTGGGCCTGGCCGAGATCGAGCATGCCGAGCGTCATGCAGGTCTCCATGCCGAGTTCCTTGACGCCTTCGATCATGGCGACGACGGCATCCATGTCGCGCTCCTTGGGGCTGCGCCAGGCTGCACCCATGCAATAGCGCGTGGCGCCGCCGTCCTTGGCCTTCTTCGCCTCGGCCAAAACACGCTGCACCTCCATCAGCTTGGAGGCTTTGAGGCCGGATTCATGCCGCGACGACTGGCTGCAATAGCCGCAATCCTCGGGGCAGCCGCCTGTCTTGATCGACAGCAGGCGCGACATCTGCACCCGGTTGGGGTCGAAATTCTCGCGATGGACGGTCTGTGCCCGAAACAGCAGGTCGTTGAAGGGCGAATCGTAGATCGCCTGGGCTTCCGCGCGGCTCCACTGCGGACGCGTGGCATTGATCTCGGTTGCGGCTGCGCTCAGGTGCAAATCGGCGTTCATGCGCTCTCCATTGCCAAGACGTGTCCTTGCCATCCTCACCCGGGGCGGGACCTTTGCCCCGGTCAGGGGGCCGTGTCCAGTCCTATATCGAGGATCGGTGCGCTGTGGGTCAGCCAACCTACGGAAATCAGGTCGACACCGCTGGCGGCGATGGCGGGGGCGGTGGCGAGGTTGACCCGGCCCGAGGCTTCGGTGATCGCCCGTCCGGCGACCATTTTGACGGCCGTGGTCAAGGTATCAGGGGACATGTTGTCGAGCAGAACGGCGTCGACTCCGAGTTTCAGCACGTCGTCCAGCTGTTCCAGCGTGTCGACCTCGACCTCGATCTTCACCAGATGGCCGACATTGGCCCGGACGCGCTCGATGGCCGGGCGAACACCGCCCGAAATGGCGATGTGGTTGTCCTTGATCAGCACCGCGTCGTCGAGGCCGAAGCGATGGTTGGAGCCGCCGCCGCAGCGCACGGCGTATTTCTCCAGCGGGCGCAGGCCGGGCGTGGTTTTCCGGGTGCAGACGATGCGCGCTCTGTGGCCGGCAACCGCATCGACGATGCCTGCCGTGGCGGTGGCGATGCCGCTGAGATGGGACAGGAAGTTCAGCGCCACGCGTTCGCCGGTCAGCAAGCCACGCGCAGGCCCGCTGAGAGTGGCGATGACGTCGCCCGGAACCAGGCGGCTGCCGTCGGGTTTCTCGACCTTCATCTCGATTGCGGGCTCGATCAGGCTGAAGGCAAGCGCTGCCAGGTCGAGACCAGCCACGACGCCCTGCTGGCGCGAGGCGAGCACGACTGTCGCCCGGTGGTCCGCCGGCACGATGGCATCTGTGGTGATGTCGCCGGCGCGGCCGAGGTCTTCCAGCAGGGCGGCGCGCACCAGTGGCTCGAGCATGATCCGGGGCAGGGGTGAGAGGTGCATCGTCAGGCGCTCCGGGCAATGGGCAAGAAATCGAGCGAGGCCGCGGCCCGCTGTGCCGCGTCGAGCGTGATGCGCGATCGGCGCGCCGCGGCGCTGCGCAGGGGGAAGTCGCTGCGGCTATGGGCGCCGCGGCTTTCCTCGCGGCCGAGCGCCGAGACGGCCATCATCAGCGCCACGGCGGCGGGATCGGCTGCCGGCGAATTGCCGCTGGCAATCGGCAGCAGTGCCGCAACTGCCTCGCGCAGGCTTTCGCCGTCGCGCAAGACGCCCAGCGAGGACGAGACGATGTCGCATGCAAAAGCCGGATCGGGGCGTACAGGCACCGGCGGCAAGGCCTTTGCCACATGGTGCGTATCGGCGGAGGCGGCGACGCTGCGTGCCACCCAGCCGGCAACGACGACGGCTTCGGTCAGCGAGTTGCTGGCCAGCCGGTTGGCGCCATGCAGCCCGGATGAGGCGACCTCGCCGCAGGCCCACAGGCCAGGCACGGTGCTGCGGCCTTCGCGGTCCACCGCCACGCCGCCCATGTGATAATGCGCGGCGGGACGCACCGGGATCGGCTCGCGCGCGGGGTCGATCCCGGCGTCGTTGCAGTAGCCCGCAATCGTCGGAAAGCGGTCGGCAAAACCTGCGCCGAGGCAGGCCCGGGCGTCGAGAAACACCCGGTGGCCGCGGGCGAGATGGCGATGGACGCCGCGCGCAACCGCATCGCGCGTGGCAAGCTCGGCGCCCGACAGCTCGGCGAGGAAGCGCCGTCCGGTTTCGTCGATCAATACAGCGCCTTCGCCGCGCACCGCCTCGCTGACCAGCCGCATCGGCCGCAGCACGCCGTCGAGCGCGGTCGGGTGGAACTGGACGAATTCGAGGTCGGCAAATGCCGCGCCGGCGCGCGCGGCGAGCGCCAGGCCCTGGCCGAAGCAGCCGAGCGGGTTCGTCGTGTCGCGAAACAATGCGCCGACCCCGCCCGTGGCGAGCACGACGCGGCCGGTGGCGAGCGCCATGCTGCCGCTGCCGCCGGCGGCGAGAACGCCTGCGATGACACCGTTTTCGACGAGCAGCCGGCGCGCCGCGAAGCCTTCGACGACTGATATCGACGCGGTGTTGCGGACAGCGGCCAAAAGCGCGCGCATCAGTTCGCGTCCGGTCGCGGCCCCTGCCGCGTGCACGATGCGCCTGCGCGCATGGGCGGCTTCGAGCCCAAGCTGCAGGGTGCCGCCGGCATCGCGGTCGAAGGCGACGCCCAGCGCGGCGAGCCTGTCGATGGCCCGCGGCGCCGCTTCGACGATGCTGCGGACGATTGCCTCGTCGCACAGGCCGTCGCCGGCAGCCAGCGTGTCGGCGAGATGCAACTCCGGCGAGTCGTCGTCGCCCATCGCCGCCGCGAGCCCGCCTTGCGCGATCGCGCTCGAGGCGTCGCTGCCCAGTGGCGCGGCAGAGAGCAACACGACCGGCTCCGGCGCCAGCTCGAGCGCCGTCATCAGGCCGGCGAGCCCGCCGCCGATGATGACGGGGCGTCCGGCCAGGCGGGCGACGTCGGTCATACCGCAAGCATCCGTTCGACGGCGAGGCGGGCGCGCTCGGCGACGGCCGGGTCGATGGTCACGGCGTGTTCGTTGCGTTCGAGGGCGGAGCGGATATTGCCGAGCGTGATCAGCTTCATGTGCGGGCACAGATTGCACGGCCGGATGAACTCGACGTCGGGATGGTCGACGGCGACGTTGTCGCTCATCGAGCATTCCGTCACCAGGACGACGCGGGCCGGCTTCTCACGGCCGACATAGTCGGACATCGCGGCCGTCGAGCCGGCGAAATCGGCTTCGGCAACGACCTCGGGCGGGCATTCCGGGTGGGCCAGCACGGTAACGCCGGGATGGGCGGCGCGCATCTCGCGGATGTCTTCGGGCGTGAAGCGCTCATGCACCTCGCAATGGCCTTTCCAGGCAATGATCTCGACGTCGGTCTGGGTGGCGATGTTCTGCGCCAGATATTCGTCGGGCAGCATCAGCACGCGCGGCACTTCGAGCGATTCCACTACCGCCTTGGCATTGCCCGAAGTGCAGCAGATGTCCGATTCCGCCTTCACCGCGGCCGACGTGTTGACATAGGTGACAACAGGCACGCCGGGATAGCGCTGGCGCAGCAGGCGGATGTCTTCGGGCGTGATCGAATCGGCCAGCGAGCAGCCGGCGCCCATGTCGGGGATCAGCACCGTCTTGGACGGGTTCAGCAGCTTGGCGGTCTCGGCCATGAAATGCACGCCGGCGAGCACGATGACGTCGGCCTCGACCTCCATCGCCTTGCGCGCAAGCGCCAGGCTGTCGCCGACGATGTCGGCGACACAATGGAAAATTTCCGGTGTCTGGTAGTTGTGCGCCAGGATGACGGCGTTGCGCTCGCGTTTGAGGCGCAGGATGGCGTCGATGTCATCGGAAAAGACCGGCCACTCGATGGCGGGAATGACGCGCTGGACGCGGTCATAGAGCGAGGCGGCGGAAGGGGTCATGCCAGACATCGTTGCTCCTATTATGCTCGAACTGAGTATAATTGGGGCATATGCTTAGCATGAGCATAAGCTCTGTCAAGCCGCGAATTGGCTATTTGGTGCCGGCGACCAGACGTTCGTCGAGCACGGCGTGGCGGAAACGGAACAGTTTAGCCGGGCGTCCACCGGTGTCGGCGCTCATTTCGCCGGTTTCCTCGACCAGGTCCTGCTGCTCGATAAGGCGGCGGAAATTCTGCTTGTGCACGGTAACGCCTGCCAGTGCTTCGACCGCGCGCTGCAACTGCAGCAGCGTGAAGGCCGGCGGCATCAGCTCGAACACGACGGGGCGATATTTGATCTTGGTCCGGAGGCGGCCGATGCCGGTGGCGAGGATTCGCCTGTGATCGCCGGTCATGGTCCGGCCCGGCACGGCAGGGGCATTCGTGTCGCCTTTCGCGCGCACCGCCTCTTCGACCAGACCTGCCTCGAACAGCAACTCGTAGCGCTGCAGCACCAGCTCTTCGTTCCAGTGACGGTCGTCGAAGCCGAAGGCGCCGGCGGCGCGGCGCAGCCGGTTCTGCCGCTTGTCCTGTTGCTCGGCGGCATTGGCCCACTGACGCAGGCGCGGCACGATGATGTCGTCGATAATAGCGGGCGCGCCCGTACGGTGGTCTTCCCAGGGGAAGAATTCGTACCAGTTGCGCCAGCTGCCCGGCGGGGTGCGGTGCGAGGGCTCTTCGCGCGTCAGGCCGAGATAGCTGATCGAAATCACCCGACGGGTGGCTTCCTCGATGCTGCGGTCGCGGTCGGCGAAGGTGTAGAGCTGCTCGATGTATCCAAGCGGGTGGCCGGTCTGCTGTTCCACCCAGTCGCGCAGTCCCGACTGCAGCGAACGATGGCCAAGCGCGAACGGGCCCGAGGGCAGGGTGGTGCCCTCCTTGACGGTGAGCACGACAGGGTTTCCGTTGGGGGCCGCGACGAGCACCGCAATCAGATCCGCGCTGATCGCACGACGCTCAGTTGCACCTTCCTTGTCCGCCCCTAATGTCTTCAGCATCTTGCCCTTCGTCGATTTCCGGCTGCAATCGGAAAGCCAGATGGATCAAAGGTCAACACCCAATCGCCTGCCGCCGACCTTCATCACATCAAGTGTTTGATGGTTATTGGCCTGCAAAGCCAAGAAAATCCACATGCCGAAGGGGATTGCCGCGTGACGATGGGTAAAGCTGTCTCGCCGGGCTGACAAGAAGCTGACGCGTGTGTGGGGAAATGCTGAACAGCCCCGAAAGCAGCATCGATACCAAGGACATCGCTTTGCTTGAGGTCTTCTACGTCGGCAGCCACGCTGCAACTGCCTGAGGCCAGTCGCTCAGCGGAGAGCCTGGCCACTGCTGCCGGGGCTGCAGGCCCCGTCGCGCATCTTGGTCGAGTGCGCGTCCCGGGACCACCCGCCCCGGGACGCGTGTCTCCTTTGTCGATCAGTCCGTCGGCATCTTGCAGTCGGCGGCATAGCTGTCGCTATGCGCCGTCAGCACCTTGCTCTCGGTCTTGAGCACCATCTTGCCGTCAGCGCCCTTTTCCGCCTTGAGCGAATACCAGTCCTGCACCGGGTGCTGGTTGGGACCGAACTTGAACGAACCGCGGACCGACGGGATTTCAGACGTCAGCAGCGCCTTGCGGAAGGCCGGCAGGTCGTCGACATCAGACTTTTCCAGGCCGGTGCCGATCAGAAGTGCCGCGTCATAGCCCTGGGCGGCGTAGTAGGTGATCGGACGGTCGCCGAACTTGGCCTTCCAGGCCGCGACGAAGTCCTTGTTCACAGGATTGTCGAAGTCGTCGTTCCAGTGGCTGGTGACCTTCACGCCGAGCGCGGCGTCGCCGACGGCACCGACGATGACCTGGTCGAGGGACGCCGGATGGACGACCATCGGGATGTCCTTGAGCAGGCCAGCCTGCTGGTACTGGCGCATGAAGGCGATGCCGAGGCCGCCCGGCTCGAACTCATAGACGACGTCGGGCTTGGCGGCGCGAATCTGCGCCATCTCGGCGGCGAAGTCGGTCTGGTCGAGGCCGGTATAGGTCTCGCCGACGACCTCGCCCTTGTAGAAGCGCTTGAAGGCGCCCATCGTTTCCTTGCCGGCCTGGTAGTTCGGCGCGATCAGGAAGGCCTTCTTGTAACCGAGCGATTGGGCAAGGGCGCCGGCGCTTTCGCCCTGGCTGTCGTCCTGCCACGAGCTGACGAAATAGTTCGGGTGGCATTCCTTCCCGGCGAAGGTGGCGGATGCGGTGTTGGCGCTGACATAGATCGCGTCGCCGTCGAGAATGTCGGGCAGGGCGGCGAAGGCGACGTTGGCGAACACCATGCCGGTGAAAAGCTTGATGCCCTGCTCGGACAGCATCTTGTCGGCGATCTGCTTGGCATTGCCCGGCTTCAAGCTGTCGTCCTCGACCACCAGTTCGACGGCCTTGCCGCCGAGCTGGCCCTGGTTGGCATCGATGGCGAGCTGGAAGCCGTCGCGGATGTCCTGGCCGAGATAGCCGGCGGGACCCGAAAGCGTCGTGATCATGCCGATCTTGAGCGGGTCCTCGGCATAGGCCGCACTGACCGACAAAGCCAGGACGGCGGCCGACAAGATTCGCTTGAAATGCATCAGATTATTCCTCTTCCCCAAAATTCCCCACCGCTCGGGCAAAGCCTCCGCAATCCTCGATCGCGGGCTGTGCCGGCCGTCGCGGTGGACGCTTCAAAGGGAGGGGCAGCAGGGCAGGCGGACGCTGCCCGTGGCCGGCGCATCAGCTCGCCGGTCGTCGTCGGGCAGAAACCGCAGGCAACAACTGCTCCTCCGCAGTGTTGTCCAATCGCCCAAGCTTGGCCCAACCAGCATTCCGGTAAATGGAAAACTCGTCATCCAGCCATGACGTCTGGGAATATCAATCGTCCAGCGATTACTTATACGTCATGGCGCGCCAGGTCGGCGGCGGTGCGGCGCAGCGTCTCCACCAGCACTTCGGCCGCCGGCGACAGCCGCGCATTGGTCCGGGTGGTGATGCCCATCGGCATGGCCGTGGCGCGCAAGGTCACCGGCAGGATGACGATGGCGCCGGCGGCAGCCTCGCGGCGCGCCACCTGGGCGGGGAACACGCCGAGATAGTCGGCATCGATCAAAAGCGCCCGATTGGTCAGAAGCGAAACGGAATCCACCGCATGTGACGGCGGCTCGAGGCCTTCCTCGCGAAAGGCGATGTCGATCTGGCGGCGCAGGCTGGTTTCCTGCGGCGGCAGGATCCACTCCCAGCCGATCAGGTCGGCGAGGCTGAGCGCGCTGCGCTCGGCCAGCGGATGGCCGCGGCGCGCGACGACACAGGCAATGTCGTCCATCAGCGTCTCCTGCACGACATTCAGCCGGTCGCGCTGCTCGGACAGGCGCCCGACCACCATGTCCAGCTCGCCGGCGCGCAAGGCCGGGATCAGCACGTCGTTGGTGCCCTCGACGATCTTGACCACCAGCTTGGGCCGTTCCTTGCGCAGCCGGGCGATGGCCGTCGGCAGCAATTCGGCCGAGGCCGACAGCAAGGTGCCGATGGCGACGCGGCCGCCGGTGCCGTCGCGCAGGTCGGCGAGATGCTCTTCGGCATGCGCCAGCTGGGTGATGACGAGGCGCGCGTGCTCGGCCAGCGTGTCGCCGAACATCGTCGGCACGACGCCGCGATTGGTGCGGTCGAACAGCCTCGCCTTGGTCAGCGCCTCGATTTCCTGCAGCGCCTTGGTCACCGCCGACTGGGTCATGTTCAGCCGCTTGGCGGCGCGCACCAGATTGCCCTCTTCGACGATCGCCACGACCATGCGCAAATGGCGGATGGTGAGACGGCTGGTGACGAGTTTCATCGGAGCCTCACTTTCAAGTCGTTATGCCAGATTGATATTCCAAATCCTCATAGGAATTTCCAGAGAATTCACTTGTCTGAATGTCCAATCGCTGGAAACTTGGCTGGAGGAGGCGTTGGCGGCGCAAGGCGTTGCCAGCGCGCGGAGGCATTTTCGGCCTGAGGCGCCCCATTGCGGCCAGGCCCCAGACGTCGGCAGGATCTGCCGCACGGGGAGGACAATCCAGACATGACCGACAAAACCGGAACCAGGCGCCATGCGGAGATCGCAGGCGCTGGAATTGGCGGGCTCACCACGGCTGCCGCACTCGCCCAGCGCGGCTGGTCGGTGACGGTGCACGAGCGTGCGCCGAACCTGCGCACCTTTGGCGCCGGCATCTACATCTGGAGCAACGGCCTGCGCGTGTTGAAGGCCATCGGCGCTTATGACCAGGCCGTCGTCGGCGCCCATATCGGCCCGCAGTTCCACACCCGTGACCATGACAACACGACGATGGAGGAAATCCCCATCAACGGCCAGGGCGACGCCAGGCTGATCACCATCCTGCGCGAGCAGCTCATCAATTCACTGGTCGATACCTGCCGCCGCAGCGGCGTCGAGATCCTGACCAATTCGGAAGCGGTCGGCGCGACGCCGGAGGGCGAATTGCTGCTCGCCGACGGTTCCAGGCGCAAGGCCGACCTCGTCGTCGGCGCCGACGGCATCAACTCGAAGCTGCGCGACTCGCTCGACCTGATGATGTACCGCAAGCATCTCGGCTATGGCGCCATCCGCATGCTGATCGGCCGCGACGACGCCGACGTGCCGGCAGAGGACCGCGACCGCTACATCGAATATTTCACCGGCACCCGCCGCATACTCTACACGCCGGCCAGCGCCACCGATCTCTATGTCGCGCTGTGCTGCGCCGCCGACGATGCGGCAGCGCTCAAGGTTCCGGCCGACCGCGCGCTGTGGACCCAATCCTTCCCGCATCTCGCCCATCTGGTCTCGCGCTTCGGCGATGCCGGCCGCTGGGACGCCTTCGAGGTGGTCAAGCTCAAGAAGTGGAGCAAGGGCCGCACGGCGATCCTGGGTGACGCAGCACACGCCATGCCGCCATATCTCGGCCAGGGCGGCGGTTGCGCCCTGATGAACGGCCTCGGGCTTGCCGCCGCCGTGGCCGATGCGCCCGACATCGAGCAGGCGCTTGCTGCCTGGGAAGAGCGCGAACGCCCGATCACCGAACATACGCAAGACACCGCCGAGCGGCTCGGCGACATGAATTTCTGGCCCGACGAATTGCGCTCCGAGGTGATGAAGATCACCGGCAAGAGCCGCGAACTCGGCGCCGAGCGCATGAAGACGGCGCGTTATCAGCCGACCGCCACCGAGCCGCTCGCCTGACCAGCAAACATCGGGTGCTGTGCGCCCCAGACTTCGGAGACTTCAGATGAAATCCATCCAGATCGGCGCCAACACGCTGTCCTACGACGAGGCAGGCGAGGGCGAGGTTCTCTTGTTGCTGTCGGGCTGGTGCCAGGACCACCGCCTGTTCAAGACGCTGGCGCCCGAACTCGCCAAGACCCATCGCGTCATCCGCCTGGACTGGCGCGGCCATGGCGAGCATCGCGAGCATGACGGCGACTTCACCGTCGACGACCAGGCGTCCGACGTCGCAGCCTTCCTCGACAAGATGAACATCGACAGGCTGGTGCCGGTGTCGACCTCGCATGGCGGCTGGGCCAATATCGAGGTGACCGATCGTCTTGATGTGGCGCGCATCCCGCGCACCGTCGTCATCGACTGGATCCAGACCACGCCGAACGAAGACTTCTTCCGTATGATCGACCACATCCAGGATCGCACCAACTGGGAAAACGGCCGCGGCGATTTCTTCAACTACTGGATCGGCGACACCGAGAACCAGGACATCGTCAATCACGTCAACAACGAGATGGCCAAATACAGCTTCGAAATGTGGGCGCGGTCCGGCCGCGAGATCGGCAAGGCCTACCGCAAATGGGGCAACCCGATGCAGCGCATGGCGGCACTGAAGGACAAGCGTCCGATCACCCACATCTATTCGCAGCCTTTCGAGCCGGAATATGCTGAGGCGCAGCTCGATTTCGCTGCCGGCAACGACTGGTACAAGCCCAACAAGCTGCCCGGGAGAACGCACTTCCCTACGCTCGAGCAGCCCAAGGTGGTGGCCGACACCATCCGTGCCTTCGTCGCCTGACAGGAGGTGTGCATGAGCGTGCTTGCCGAAGAAGCCAACTGGCCGCGTGACGTCCTCGACCGCGACTATGGCGCGCGGGCGTCCGTGACGCCCGAGGTCTTCGAGGCGGCAATGCGTGACTACCGAAGCCGTTCCGAGGAGATGCGGGACCATGCCACGCATCTCGACGTCGTCTACGACGAAGAGAGCGGCCAGACGATCGACATCTACGGCACCTCAGGCGAGGCGCGGCCGGTGTTCGTGTTCATCCATGGCGGCTACTGGCGCATGCTCTCCAAGCACGATTCCGCCTTCATGGCTGATATGCTGGCGACGAACGGCATCGCCACCGCCGTGGTCGATTACCGGCTGGCGCCCGAGGCGTCGCTCGACGAGATCGTGCGCGAGGTCAGGGCGGCGATCAGCTTCCTGTGGAAGAATGGCCGTGCGTTCGGCATCGATCCTGCACGCATCCATGTCGGCGGCAGCTCGGCCGGCGGACATCTGACCGGAGCGGTGCTCTCGCGCGGCTGGCATGACGAGGCAGGTGTGCCGGAGAACGTCATCAAGGGCGCGCTGCCGATCAGCGGCCTGTTCCAGCTCGCGCCGATCTCGAGATCCTTCGTGCAGGACTGGATCAAGCTGGACGACGCGGCGGTGAAACGGCTGAGCCCCGCCGCCAACCTGCCCAGGGTCGGCTGCCCGATCGTCGTTGCCTATGCCGATGGCGAGCCCGACGGCTTCCGGCGGCAATCGACCGCATATGACCAGATGTGGCGCGAGGCTGGTTTTGCCTCCGAGCTGATGGAAATCCCCGGCCGAAATCATTTCGATGTCCTGCTCGACCTTGCCTCGGAGGACACGGTCCTGTCTCAGGCCTTGCTCCGCCTGATCAAGGGCTGAGCCTTAGCTGGCGTCGCGCGGCGTCAATTGCTGCGCGTAGCGGCGCACGACACTGGCAAAGGCCGAGACGGCAGGCGACACCGAGCGCCCGGTGGCGTGGATCAGCGACACCTCGCGCGAGATGGTCGGTTCGGCCAAGGGCTTGCCGGCGACCTTCCTGAACCGCGCCGCCGCCAGCGCATAGGTGGGCAGAACGGCGATGCCGAGGCCGGCTTCGACAAGCGCGATGGCCGTCGTCACCTGCGTCACCTCGAAGGCCGGCTTGAACGGCATCTGCGCCATCTCGAAGCCGACCTCGACCAAGAGCCGGATGCCGCTGTCGCGCGTCAGCGTGATCAGCGGCTGGTCCGCCAGGGCCGCCCATCTGACCGTCTCCGCGCCAAAGAACGGACTGCGGTGGTCGCAGAACAGCATCAGGCTGTCGCGCACCAAAGACAGCCTTTCTATGCCGTCCTCGGCCGGAGAAAAGGTGCCGAGGCCGCAATCGGCCTGGCCGCTGCGCACGCTGTCGACAATCTGCTCGGTGCCGACGTCGGCAAGTTGCACCGATATGCCGGGATAGCTCTTCTGGAACTCGGCAATCGCCTGCGGCAGCACCACCGAGGCGAGCAGCGGCGGCGCGGCAATGCGCAGGCGTCCGCGCCGGCGTTCGGCCAGCATGTGCACGCCTTCCACCGCATGCTCCAGTTCCTCGATCACCTTGGTTGCAGAGTTCTGGAACTCGCGGCCGGCATCGGTCAGCTCGACCCGCCGCGTGGTGCGGTCGAACAGGCGCACCGACAGTTCCGCCTCGAGATCGCGGATTGCCTGCGACAGCGCCGGCTGCGCCGTGCCCAGCCGCTTCGAGGCGCGCGAAAAGCTGCCGAGCTCGGCGACCGCCAGGAACTGCTGGATCTGCTTGATGGTGATCTTCACTGATGTCTCCGCGCACGGCTCCGGCGGCCGGCCTCTTGCGTCGCAAACTTATACAGAAAACAGTCTTAATTTATCAGATAAATCCATCTTGTCGATATAATGGTTTCCGTCGATGTTGGCACCAAGACGCACGGGCCGCTGCCCGGAACCGTCGAACTGATGCCAATTGCGAAGCCGAGGCGCCCGATGTCCAACTACCCCGATCTCCAGCTTTACATCGGCGGCGCCTGGCGGCGGACGGCGGAAACGCTGCCTGTCATCAACCCGGCTGACGAGAGCGTGATCGGCGCTGTTCCCGTCGCATCCACCGGAGATCTCGACGCTGCGCTCGAAGCCGCCGAGCGCGGTTTTGCCGTCTGGCGCAAGACCTCGCCCGCCCGCCGCGCCGAGGTGCTGCGCAAGGCGGCTGCACTTCTGCGCGAGCGCATCAACGAGGTTGCCACCGACATCACCCGCGAGCACGGCAAGCCGTTCCAGCAGGCGCGCCTCGAAGTCATTCGCGGCGCCGAGTTCTTCGAATGGGATGCCGGCGAAGCGCAGCGCACCTATGGTCGCGTTATCCCGAGCGAACCGGGCATCCGCTACATCGTCCATCACCAGCCGATCGGCACTGTGGCGGCGTTCTCGCCATGGAATTTCCCGATGAGCCAGCCGGCGCGCAAGATCGCCGGCGCCCTGGCCGCCGGCTGCTCGATCATCATCAAGGCCGCCGAGGAGACCCCGGCAGGCTGCCTGCACATCGCACGCGCCTTCCATGATGCTGGCCTGCCGGCTGGCGTGCTCAACCTCGTCTTCGGCATTCCGGCGCAGATTTCCGAATATCTCATCCCGCAGGAGCAGGTGCGCCTGATTGCCTTCACCGGCTCGACCGCCGTCGGCAGGACGCTGACCGGCCTTGCGTCCCGTTATGTCAAGCCGACGCTGATGGAGCTCGGCGGCCACGCCCCTGTCATCGTCTGCGACGACGCCGATCCGGTGAAGGCCGGCATTGCCTCGGCCATCCGAAAGGTGCGCAATTCCGGCCAGGTCTGCACCTCGCCGACGCGGTTCTTCGTCCATGAGAGCGTCTACAAGCCGTTCACCGAGGCCTTCATCGAGCGCGCCCGCGCCGTCAAGGTCGGCAACGGACTGGAAGAGGGTGTCGAAATGGGCCCGGTGGCCAACCATCGCCGCGTCGAGGCGATGGAAATGCTGGTCGCCGACGCCGTCTCGAAGGGCGCCAAGCTTCTGCTCGGCGGCGAGCGGCCGCGCAACAGCGGTTATTTCTATCCGCCGACGGTCCTCGCCGATCTGCCCGGCGATGCCCGTGTCATGCGCGAGGAGCCGTTCGGCCCGCTGGCGGTGATCAATCCCGTCTCCTCGCTCGAAGAGGCGATCGAGAAGGCCAATGGCGTGCCTTTCGGCCTCGCCGCCTACGCCTTCACCAATTCGGCCGCCAATGTCGACCAGATCACCGACGATCTGGAAGCCGGCAACGTCTCGATCAACACGCTGGAGGCCTCGGTCGCCGAGACGCCGTTCGGCGGTGTCAAGGAGAGCGGTTTCGGTCGCGAAGGCGGCGCCGAAGGCATCCTGCACTACACCGTGATCAAGAACGTTTCGCACCGCATGGCAATCTAGCCGAAGCCCGCAATCGCCTCGTAAAGGTTCGCATTCGATGAAGTACGACAAGAAGACCGCCAAGGCCCATTCGAGGGCGACGATGAAGGGCATCTGGGCTGCCGCCCTGATGCCGTTCAAGGACGACCTCTCGATCGACGAGGACGGTTTCCGCAGCAATGTCGATCACTGGATCGGCGACCTCGGTATTGACGGCTTCTTCATTGCCGGCAAGCAGGGCGAGTTCTTCTCGATGTCGCTCGACGAGCGCAAGCGTTGCTTCGACCTCGCCGTCGACGCCTGCGCCGGCCGCGCCCAGACCATCATGTCCTGCTCCGACCAGAACATGGACGTCGTCATCGACCTCGCCAAGCACGCCCAGAAATGCGGCGCCGACTACATCGTCGTGCACGCGCCGATCCTGCATTTCTTCAAGGAGCAGGACGAGACGCTGCTCAACTACTATCGCACCATCGCCGACAAGGTGGACATCGGCATAGCCCTCTGGAGCCATCCCGACAGCGGCTATCTGATGAGCCCCGAACTGTGCAACAAGCTCGCCGACATCGAGAACGTGGTCGCCATCAAGTATTCGGTGCCGCGGCCGATGTATTCCGAACTGACCCGGCTTGCCGGCGACCGCATCCTCGTCAGCACCGCCTCAGAGGAGGAGTGGCTGGACAACATCCTCGAGCTCAACTGGCAGCTCTATCTCTGCTCGTCGCCGCCTTATCTGATCCAGACCAAGCACGACAGGCGCATGCGCGAATACACCGACCTTGCCTTGTCAGGCAAAGCCGAGGAAGCACGCCGCATCCGCGACAGCCTCGACCCGGTGCGCGCAGCACTCAAGAACACGCGCCCGGCCGAGAAGCCGCATTCGCACCAGAAGTACTGGCAGGAGCTTCTGGGGCAGGCAGGTGGACGCGTGCGTCCGCCGCTGCTCGAACTGACCGAGGACGAAAAGCGCGCCACCCGCGCCGCCTTCGAGGCATGTGGGCTGAAGACTTCAGCCTGACCGATCAATCCGACGCTCGCGCGCCGACCCAAAGGAGGAACGACAATGACCAGACGCCTTTCGGCCTTCAGCTTCTCGAAGTGGATCGACGAGCACGCCCACCTGCTCAAGCCGCCGGTCGGCAACCAGCAGATCTGGGAAGACGCCGACCTGATGGTGACTGTCGTCGGCGGCCCCAACAAGCGCACCGACTATCACGACGATCCGGTCGAGGAGTTCTTCTACCAGCTCAAGGGCGACATGATGCTCAAGGTGGTGGACAACGGCAATTTCTACGACGTGCCGATCCGCGAGGGCGAGATTTTCCTGCTGCCGCCGCATGTGCGCCACTCGCCGCAGCGTCCGCAGGAAGGCTCCATAGGCCTGGTCGTCGAGCCCAAGCGCAATGACGGCCTGCTCGACGCCTTCGAATGGTACTGCTTCGAGTGCAACGGGCTGGTCAAGCGCGTCGAGGTCACGCTGAAGAGCATCGTCCGCGACCTGCCGCCGATCTATCAGGCGTTCTACGCCGACGAGAAGGCGCGCACCTGCCCGCAATGCGGCGCGCTGCATCCGGGCAAGACCCCGCCGGAAGGCTGGGTGAAGCTCTAATCCGACCGCATTGTCACAACGGTTCGCCCAGGAGTGGGCCGCTCCAGCTCAGGATCCAGGCATGAAACTGAAGTCTTCGCTCATGGCCTTCGCGGCTGCGTCGCTTTTCGCCCCGGGGGCACTTGCACAAGACCCGGTCAAGATCGGTATGATCACGACGCTTTCCGGACCGGCTGGCTATCTCGGCCAGGACGTGCGCGACGGTTTTCAGCTGGCGATCGACATGGAAGGCGGCAAGCTTGGTGGTGTGCCTGTCACCGTGCTGGTGGAGGACGATGGCCTCAAGCCAGGAAATGGCCGGCAGATCGCCGACAAGTTTCTGAACGACGAGGGCGTGAAGCTGTTCACCGGCATCGTCTTCTCGAACGTAGCTGGTGCGACGGTGCCCGAGATCGTCGACGCTGACGCGATCTTCGTCAGCCCCAATGCGGGCCCGTCCGAATTCGCCGGCAAGGGATGCCACCCCAACTACTTCGTTCTCTCGTGGCTGACCGACACGATGCAGGGCAGTGCAGGCCAGAATGCCACCGATCTCGGCTACACCAAGGCCTTCGTGCTGGCACCCAACTATCAGGCCGGCAAGGACGCCATCGCCGGTTTCAAGCGCTACTTCAAGGGCGAGATTTCGGGTGAGATCTATACGCGTCTCGACCAGACTGACTTTGCCGCCGAGATGGCGCAGATCAAGGCGGTTAATCCGGACGTTGTGTTCCAGTTCCAGCCTGGCGGCCTGGGTATCGCCTTCCTGCGTCAATACCAGCAGTCGGGTTTGCTCGGTGCCGTGCCAATGGTCATTGCCGAGCCGTCGATGGACCACGCCATCCTCAAGGCCGTGGGTGAGGCGGCTGCAGGTTTGAACGTATCGGGTTCATGGAACACCGACTTGGACAACGAGACCAATCGCGAGTTCGTCGCCAAGTTCGCAGACACCTACAAGCGCACGCCGACCATGTATGCGGCGCAGGGCTATGATACGGCGCTCGCCATCGCCTCGGCGCTCAAGCAGACGGAAGGCGATGTCGAGGACATCGAGGCCTTCCGTGCGGCGCTGCTCAAGACCGAGTTCAAAACTACACGCGGCAGCTTCAGCTTCGGCAAGAACCAGCATCCGGTTCAGGACTGGTACGCCATGCAGGTGGTCAAGGACGCCGCCGGCGAGATGACTCTCAAGACCCGCAAGAAGCTGATGAGCGCGCATGGCGATCCGTTCGCCGGCGAATGCGACCTTTGAGGCGGCTTGCGGCATGAAGGTCACGCGTCAGCGCATAGGTGAACTTGGCATCGAACTGGAACAGCTTCACGCTGGTCCAGTCACGGTGACCTGCATTCCCGACATGGCCAATGTCGCCTGGCCGGCAAAGGCGATCTTCGCGGGGCTTTCCCGCGAGGATCTGGAAGCCGCTGCCAGGCGCTCGCCCGCAGGCACTGTCGATCCGGAAGCCGAGACAGTGGCGCTCAGCTTCAACTGCTATGTCGTCGAGACGTCTGATTACGTCGCGCTGATCGACGGCGGCATCGGTGACGGCAAGGAGCGGCCGCACCGGCCGGCCTGGCATCGCCGCGAAACCCAGTTCCTCCAGACCTTGTCTGCGCTCGGCATTTCGCCCGAGCGCGTCGACATCGTCATCAACACGCATCTGCACGCCGACCATGTCGGCTGGAACACGAGGCGGGAAGGCGAAACCTGGCGGCCGACCTTTCCAAATGCGCGCTACGTCGTCGCCCAGACCGAACTAACCCACTGGACCAAGGTCCACGAGGCCTCGGTCGACGGCAATACGCTGCATGGCGCCTTCGCGGATAGCGTGTTGCCCATCATCCGGTCGGTCGGCTTCGAGGCGGTGGCTTCGGACGCCGAGGTGGCGGCAGGCCTGCGGCTGAAGCCGGCGCCGGGACATTCGCCCGGCATGGTGGTGGTCGCGCTCGACACTGAAGAGTGCGAGGTGCTGTTCCTGGCCGACGCCGTGCATCATCCGTTGCAGCTCGGTGACGACGGCATCGTCTGCAACTTCTGTGAGGATCCGGTCGAGGCGCGGACGACGCGGATCGGCCTGCTCACCGAGGCCGCCGCCAACGCGACCGTGCTTGCGCCCTACCACTTTCCCGCCCCTGTCTTCGGCCGGCTCAAGGCAGAGGCGGCTTCGTTCCTGTTCGTGCCTCTCGACATCGAGGCAACCGACCGGCTTGCGACCGACCTGGCAATCAACAATGCGCGCTGAAATGCGCCGATCAGAGGAGAACTGAGGATGAACGTGAGGACAACACTTCTTGCCGCATCGATCGCAGCCTTTGCGACGTTTCCGGCAATGGCTGCCGATCCCGTCAAGATTGGCATGATCACCACGCTGTCAGGCCCTGCCGGTTATCTCGGCCAGGACATCCGCGACGGCTTCATGCTGGCGCTGGAGGAGGGCAAGCTTGGTGGCGTGCCGGTCGAGCTGGTTGTCGAGGATGACGGGCTGAAGCCCGGCCAGGGCAAGCAGATCGCCGAGCGCTTCATGGGCGAGCAAGGCATCAAGCTGTTCACCGGCATCGTCTTCTCCAATGTCGCCGGCGCCACCGTTCCCGACATCGTCGACAACGACGCCTTCTATGTCAGCCCCAACGCCGCGCCGTCGAACATGGCCGGCAAGGAGTGCAACCCGAACTATTTCGTCGTCTCCTGGCAGAACGACAGCCTGCATGAGAGCGCCGGCCAGAACGCCACCAATCTCGGCTACAAGAAGGCCTTCGTGCTGGCCCCGAACTACCAGGCCGGCAAGGATGCCATCGCCGGCTTCAAGCGTTACTTCAAGGGCGAGATCGCGGGCGAAATCTACACCCGCCTCGACCAGACCGATTTCGCCGCTGAACTCGCGCAGGTTCGCGCCGCCAAGCCGGACGTGGTGTTCCAGTTCCACCCCGGCGGCCTCGGCATCACCTTCCTGCGCCAGTACGAGCAGTCGGGCCTGATGAAGGAAATCCCGATGGTCGTGGCCGAGCCGTCGATGGATGGCGTCACTCTTGCCGCCGTTGGCGATGCCGCCATCGGCCTCAACGTGACCAGCCACTGGAACGCGGACTTCGACAACGCCGCCAACAAGAAGTTCATGGACGCCTGGAACAAGGCCTACGACCGTCCCGTCACCTATTACGCATCGCAAGGCTACGATGCCGCCCTGGCTTACGCCTCGGCGCTGAAGGCCACCGGCGGCAGCCTCGATGATGCCGACGCCTTCCGCGATGCCCTGCGCAAGGCCGACTTCGAATCCGTGCGCGGCAAGTTCGCCTTCGGCCCCAACCAGCACCCGGTGCAGAACTGGTACGCGCTGAAGGTCGAGAAGGGCGATGACGGCAAGCCGATGCTGAAGACCGTCGGCGAGGTCCTCAAGGACCATGGCGACGCCTATGCCGCCGAGTGCAAGTTGTAACCTCTATCGGCTCGCGACGGCGGGCGGCAGCAGTGCCGTCCGCCAGTTTCCCCGTTTTTCCAATCGAAGCGACAGGCGATGACGCTCTTCCTCGAACAAATGCTGAATGGCGTGCAATTCGGCGTCATGCTTTTCCTGCTGGCAGCCGGCCTGACGCTGATCTTCGGCATCATGGGCGTGATCAATCTGGCGCATGGCTCGATCTACATGATCGGCGCCTATGCCGGCACATGGGCGGCCGCAGAGACCGGCTCATTCTGGCTCGGCATTCCGGCAGCGCTTGCGGCCGCAGCCGTCACCGGTGCCGCGATCGAATTCCTCGTCGTGCGCAGGCTTTACCAGCGCGACCATCTCGACCAGGTGCTGGCGACCTTCGGCCTGATCCTGATCTTCAACCAGACCATCACCATCCTGTTCGGGCGCCAGCCGCTGTTCGTGTCGATGCCCGAAATGCTCGGCGGGTCGGTCGAGCTTCTGCCCGGGCTGGTCTATCCGGTGTACCGCCTGGCGATCATCGCCGTCGGCCTGCTGGTGGCGCTCGGGCTCTATCTGCTGATCAACAAGACCCGCATCGGCATGCTGGTCCGCGCCGGCTCGACCAATCGCGAGATGGTGCGCGCGCTCGGCGTCGACATCCGTCTGCTCTACACGCTGGTCTTTGGCCTTGGCGCGCTTCTGGCCGGTCTCGCCGGCTTCATGGCCGGTCCGATCCTCGCCGTCCAGGTCGGCATGGGTGAGCAGATACTGATCACCACCTTCGTCGTCGTCGTCATCGGCGGTGTCGGCTCGATCCGCGGCGCCTTTTTCGCCAGCCTCATCCTCGGCGTCGTCGACACCGGCCTGCGCGCCTATCTGCCGGGCCTTTTGCGCCAGGTCATGGTCGGCCCGGAAGCCGATGCGCTCGGCGCCGGCATCTCGTCGATGGGCATCTATCTCTTGATGGCGATCGTCCTCCTCATCAGGCCGAAGGGCCTGTTCATCCGAAATTCCTGAACCAGGCGCCGACATGCCCATGGAAAAGTCACTCAAGCGACCCGCCTTGCTTGCCGGCGTGCTGATCGCACTGATCGCACTGCCCGCGGTCGCCGACGCAACCGGCTATGCCGCGCTGACGTCGCTCGCAACCCGCGTGCTGATCTACGGCATTGCCGCCGCCAGCCTCAATTTCGTGCTCGGCTATGGCGGTATGGTCAGCTTCGGCCACGCCGCGTTCTTCGGCATCGGCGGCTATGTCGTCGGCATCCTCTACCAGCATTATTCGCTGGGCGAGCCGCTGTTCGGCTTCATCCCCGGCACCAACCAGCTGTTGATCACCATTCCGGTCGCGCTGGTGATATCAGGCCTGATGGCAGCGCTCATCGGCGCACTTTCTCTGCGCACCGGCGGCGTGCAGTTCATCATGATCACGCTCGCCTTCGCGCAGATGCTGTTCTTCCTGTTCGTCTCGCTGAAAACCTATGGCGGCGACGACGGCCTGATCATCCGCCGGGCCAACGAACTGCCGGGCCTCAACATGCGCGACAAGCAGACCGTCTATTATGTCTGCCTTACGGTCACGGTGGCGTTCTTCTTCGTCCTGTGGCGCATCGTCAATTCGCGCTTCGGCAACGTCATCGTCGGCCTGCGCCAGAGCGAAAAGCGCATGGCCGCGATCGGCCTGCCGGCCTACCGCTACAAGCTGATGGCCTTCGTCATCTCGGGCATGGGCTGCGGCCTTGCCGGCGCGCTGATGGCCAATTTCCTGCGTTATGCCAGCCCCGACATGATTCACTGGACCAAGTCGGGCGAACTGATGGTGATGGTCATCCTCGGCGGCGTCGGCACGCTGTTCGGCCCGCTGCTCGGCGCCGCCGTGTTCATCGTGCTCGAATCGATCCTCGCCTCATGGACGGAGAACTGGCAGCTCGGCCTCGGCCTGATCCTGTTGTTCGTCGTGCTCTACACACAAGGCGGCGTCCAGGGGCTGGGCACCAGGCTTTTCGGGAGGCGCGCATGACTCCGGTCCTCAACGTCCAGGGCATGGTCAAGCGTTTCGGCGGCCTGCTTGCCACCGATCACGTCGACCTGACCGTCAAGCCGGGCGAGATCCACGCCCTGATCGGCCCCAATGGCGCCGGCAAGACGACGCTGATCTCGCAGCTGATGGGCGAGCTCAGGCAGAACGAGGGCACGATCGAGCTCGATGGTGTGCCGATCACCACGCTGCCGACTGCCAGGCGCGTGTCGATGGGCCTGGCGCGCACCTTCCAGATCACCTGCCTGCTGCCCGACTACACCGTGCTCGACAATGTCGCCATTGCCGTCCAGGTGCGGCAGGGCCACAGCTTCCGCTTCTGGGGCAACGTCCGCCACGAGCACCAGCTCGGTGAAAGCGCCCGCGGCTTCCTCGATGCTGCCGGTCTTGGCGACCGGGCCGGCGAACTTGTCGCAAACCTGTCGCATGGAGAGCAGAAGCAGCTCGAGCTTGCCGTGGCGCTGGCCACAAAGCCGCGCCTGTTGCTGCTCGACGAGCCGATGGCAGGCCTTGGCCATGTCGAGAGCCAGCAGATGATCGAGATGCTGCGGGGTCTCAGGAGCCAGGTCTCGATGCTGCTCGTCGAGCATGACATGGAGGCGGTGTTCGCGCTGGCCGACCGCATCTCGGTGCTGGTCTATGGCCGCATCATCGCCACCGGCACCGTCGACGAAATCAGGGACAATCCCGAGGTTCGCACTGCCTATCTGGGGGAGGGAGACGAGTTATGCTGAGCGTCGCCGGACTGCAGTCGGCCTATGGCCGCAGCCAGGTGCTTTTCGACGTCGCGCTCGAGATCGGCGATGGCGAGGTGGTGACGCTGCTCGGCCGCAACGGCATGGGCAAGACCACCACCGTCAAGTCGATCATGGGGCTGCTCAAGCCGCTGTCGGGCGAAGTACGATTCACCGGTCGCGACGTCTGCGGCGCCACGCCCGAGACGGTCGCCCGGCTCGGCGTCGGCCTGGTGCCCGAGGGGCGACAGACCTTCTCGACACTGACGGTCCGTGAAAATCTCGTTGCCACCGCCGCCAATCGTCTCGGCCGCAAGGACCCGTGGACGCTGGAACGCGTCTATGCGCTGTTTCCAAGGCTGAAGGAGCGCGCCGGGCAGGCTGCCGGAACCCTGTCGGGTGGCGAGCAGCAGATGCTTGTCGTCGGCCGCGCGCTGATGACCAATCCCAAGCTGCTCATCCTCGACGAGGCGACCGAGGGCCTGGCGCCGGTCATCCGTGCCGAAATCTGGGGCTGCATCGAGGCGCTCAAGGCGGAAGGGCAGTCGATCCTTTTGATCGACAAGAACCTCAACGTGCTGAAGCGCCTGGCCGACCGCCACTATATCCTCGAAAAGGGCCGCACCGTCTGGTCCGGCACCGGCGAGGACCTGACCAACAATGCCGAGCTGGTGCAGAGCTATGTCGGTCTCTGAGTCTCGCCGGTTGCGGCTGTGCTTCGTCGGTTGGGGGGCGATCGCCTCGCGGGTGGGCGAGCTGCTCGCCGAGCGGCAGCCGGCGGGCGTGGAGATCGTGGCGGTTGCCGTGCGCGATCCCCAGCGCCAGCGCACCGCGCTGCCGCAAGGTGCGCGCCTGATCGGCGGGCCGGACGAGCTCGCCGGGCTCGACGTCGACATGGTGATCGAGGTGGCCGGCCGCCCGGCGGTCGCCATCTGGGGCGAGGCGGCCTTGCGCCATGCGTCAAGTTTCGTCGTGTCCTCGGCAAGCGCATTCACCGATGACGCGCTGCTTGGCCTTCTCCTGGCTGTCGCCGAGAAAACGGGCAGCCGCATCGTCGTTCCCTCGGGCGCGCTCGGCGAACTTGGCGCGCTCGCTGCTGCCTCGGCGCTGCCGCTGGACGAGGTCAGGCACACGATCGTCAAGCCGCCGCTTGCCTGGAAGGGCACCCGGGCCGCCGAGATGATCGACCTGGACAGGCTGGCCAGACGCACCGAGTTCTTTGCCGGCACGGCGCGCCAGGCTGCGGAGGCATTTCCGCAGAATGCAAACGTCGCCGTCATCTCGGCCTTGTCGGGCATCGGCCTGGACCGTACGCGCGTCGTGCTGGTCGCCGATCCCTCGGCCGCGCGCAACATCCACGAGATCAGTGCCGCCGGCGCCTTCGGCAAGCTCGATCTGAGACTGGAGAACGAGCCGCTGAGGACCAATCCGAAGTCCTCCGAGATGACTGCGCTCAGCCTTGTGCGCCTGATCGAAAACGCGGTTGCGCCGTTGGTGCGCTGAGCGCCAAGCCAGGGTTCTGCCCGCGCGCCGAGGCGACGATTTCCTCTGCTGGTTGCCTTCTACCTGATGATGAGCGTGTTGCGCACCGGGATGGTGTCATCGAACGACATCTGGACGCCGGTGCCGGAGCCCGCATCGACGGCGTGGACGTGCAGATGCGGTTCGGTGCTGTTGCCGGAATTTCCGACCTGGCCGATCGGAGCGCCGGCAACGACCCTGTCGCCGGCCGCGACCGCAACGCTGCCCTTGCGCAGATGGGCAAGCTCGACATTGAGATCGCCGCAGGACACCACGACATGGTTGCCGGCGGCATTGTCGCGGTCGGCCGCCGGTGGTGCAAGGTCGGGTAGCCTGTCCACCGCGGCAAGGATCGTGCCTTCGCACGGGCTGACCACCGTCTTGCCGAAGACGACATAACGCGCGGGATCGTCCGGCAGCAGCCCCGACGCCCGGAACCCCAGTGCGTTGACGGCGGTGATGTCGAGGGCATGCCGTTGTGCGGCGTGATCGCTGTGATGGTTGAGCACGCCGATCGTGCCGCCGTGCGCGACCACGAAGTGCCCGCCCTCGAGCGGAAAAGTGAAGTCGCGCGGATCGTGCTGGTCGAAAACACCGATCATGACATAGGCGAGTGCGGTGCCGAAAACCACCACTGAGGCCAATGCCGGGATATGCCTGCTGGAGATCGGGGAGCCGTCCGCGGGCAGCCAGGGCTTGCGCAGGTGTCGCCAGGCCGAGACCGCAGCCACTGTCGCGAACAGGCCGACCAGCGCGATGCGGCTCCACATCCCGGCAATGTCCCATCGCGCCACGATCACGACCAAGGTCACCAGCACAGCACTTTCAACCAGCACCAGCAGCCAGCCCAGTCGGCTGGGCTCGTCGAGCCGCCACAATCGCCAGCAAAAGGCGAGCGGCACGGCGAGGGAGACGAAGGACATCACGGCGACGACAGCAAACATCGCCTAGAGATAGGAAGCGGGGGCAGCGTTGCGAGGGTGAATTGTGGGCGCGCGATCACGGCTATATGCGCGCTGGTTCCTGGGTCGCAGCAGTCATCAGGGCTCTGATGTCGCCTTGCTACAGGGCAACTGGTGCTGAAGTTCTAGCAAAGAACGCAACCAGCAGATCGCTGACCTCGCGAGGCTTGTCCACTGTCAGCGTATGTCCGGCCTGTGCCAGCAGCGAAACTTTGCAGGCTGGAGCATTGGCGCGGATACGCGCCGCTGCTTTGTTGACGTCGTAGAGCGCATCATCTTGCCCCAGCAGGAACAGGGTTCGCGCCGGCAAACGTTGCAGATCCTCTGCTGACAGCCTTGGCGGCGGCGGTGGGCTCTGCCGCTGCGACTGCCAGCGCGTGACGCGAAATCCTGCATGACCAGCCCAGTCGGTTGCGGCGCGTGCGGCGATGAGATCAGGCGATAAAAGCTGCGAATCCTGGAGTCTGTTGGAGCAATGGTCGCCACAACCGCCCTCAGCATGAAGCTCAAACGCAGCGGCTCGATATGGGGCGGCGCGAGCAATGCCAGTCCTGACACGCGTTCGGGGTGTTTGAGCGCAAAATCGGCGGCCAACCATGAGCCGAAAGACGCACCCGCCAGCGCCGTTTGTCCAAGACCGATGCCGTCGAGCACTTGCGCCAGCCAGCGGACATGGCCGCCCGATGCATAGGCTGGTCGCGCGCCTGTGCTCCTGCCGACGTCGCCGATGATGTCGAGAGCATAGACGCGGAACGTCGCAGCGAGCGCAGTGATGTTGTGAAACCACATCGTCGCGTTGCCACCCCCGCCATGCAGCAGCACCAGCGGAGACGCCGTCGGATTGCCGGAAGCGATGAGATGGGCCTTGCCGAATTCGGTATCGATGAAACGGCTTTCATAAGATACCGGCCATCGCGCCAGCAGTGCATCATAGTCATCAAGAACCCTGTCCCTGGCCGCGTCGGATTTGAAGGGCGACTGAACTGGCATCAGAAATTCTCCCAAAGCTTGCGGCGGCAGCCAAAGCTGCTTCATGCTGTCGAGTTGTTCGAGGGTGTAAAACAGCGTCAATTTGCTCATATGGCGCCATCAACATTGCGAGTTCATTGCGGTTCATGCCTTGCCAACTGCCGATGCACACACCGTGGATTGTGAAATGCACCGTTCCACGGACGAGGCGAATGCGCCCGGCAAGAATCAAGGATCTGCAGGGGCTATTGCGGAAGGCTGATCAATCAGACAGTCAGTCGCTTGGCAGACAAAGCCGCATTTCGAAGAGACGCGGCCTGTCTTTCCAATGTCGCGTCAACGGCTTTCGATTCCGGCTATGACGCTGCCTTGCCCAGGGCCTTGCGTGCGTCCTCGACCAGCCAGGCCGGGGCGCTGACGCCGGGCTTTGCGGGCAGGTAGACAAGCTGGATCGGCCCGCCTTCCTCAAGCTCTGCCCATTTGCTGCTGGCCACCGTGGCCGCCCGGCCATGCTCGACCCCGTCGGCTGCGACATAGGAAAAGGCGATCCGCCGCCCCATTGATCCGGCCTTGCCCGCCCCGGTGCGGAATTTCCTGACCACAATGCCTGTCACCGGCAGGCCATGACGCGCCAGCTCGCCAAACTGCATGCCGCGCCACACCAGCGCGCCGACAATGGCAAGCGTGATGATGATGACCGGCAGGAAGGCATAGAGGAGAAAGCCCATGGCGGCAGTCTAGCGCCAAGTTTGGGGGAGGCAAAGTTGAGATGCCGATGTCGCCTGGGCGATGCCATGCCGGCAGTTGCCGTCTAGTCAGGTCCGGCACTTTGCACATCCAGCCGCGAGGCCAGAAATCATCGCAATATCAGAAGGAAAATGGTGGGCGATGACGGGCTCGAACCGCCGACATCTTCGGTGTAAACGAAGCGCTCTACCAACTGAGCTAATCGCCCCAACCGGGCGGACCAATAAGCGGTTCGCCTGTGATCCGCAAGTTCAAATGCATGCCGTTGCGGCAGGTCGAGGCGTCGGAAAGCCCGGTTTTGTGGACATCGAAAAATAGACGACAAAGTTTGTCGATTATCTCTTCGATGTCGCTTGACACTCCCCATCGAACCCCGTAATTCACCGCCAACGACGCGGCGCCCAGCGCCAACGTCCAGAGCGCGGGTGTAGCTCAGTCGGTTAGAGTGCCGGCCTGTCACGCCGGAGGTCGCGGGTTCGAGCCCCGTCACTCGCGCCAGTTTTTCAAAGGCTTAGCCTTTGCCGACTGATCCTCTAAATCAAGGTTTCAATGCCTTCCCTGAAGGTGCCGGGAACTGAGGATCCATCCCAATCTCCACACATATCAGCGCAGCCGCATGTCGTCGATATGCAGCTGCGAATCGCGTCGATGGAACGGTCCATCGCCGGCGATTCGTGCCTGCAGGAGAATCACCCTGTGGGCTGTTTTTTCGCTCGCGCCTTTTTGCGGAATGATTCTCTGCTTCGGGCAGATTCGCCGAGCACACCGCACGGGATGCACGAAGCGCGACAGGGGGGGTGCCTGAGCCTGTGGATGACCGGCGGCTGCCTCGGCTCAGAGATACTGGCCGAGCTTCTTGCCGATCTTGATGAAGCGCAGCGGGTCGACCGCCTCGCCGTCGCGCCGCACTTCGTAGTGCAGATGCGGGCCTGTCGAGCGGCCGCTGCTGCCGACCTCGCCGATTTCGTCGCCAACCGCGATCTTCTGGTCGGGGGCGACGAGGATCTTGCTGAGATGGGCGTAGCGTGTGGTGAAGCCGCCGCCATGATCGATCTCGACCATGCGGCCGTAGCCGCCGTTCCAGCCCGCCTTGGTGACGATACCTGCGGCCGTGGCGCGCGCGGGCGAGCCGTAGGGTGCGCGGAAGTCCATGCCGGAATGGAGGGCGGGCGTGCCGATCAGCGGGTCGGTGCGGACCCCGAAGGTGCTAGAGATCGAGCGGCCGGCGGCCGGATTGGCGAGCGGCAGCTTGCGCGCTTCCGTCTTGAGGCGGTCCAGCATGTCGAGCGCTGCGTCGAGCTCCTTGACCTTGCTTTCGAAGGCGATTGGGCTGTCGAAGGCCATCGGGTTGTCGAGCGGCACCAGCGGGCCACCCACGCCCGTTTTGCCGATTTCCCCCGATTTTTCCGTGGATACGGGCAGGCCGGCATTCTCCAGCGCGTCGGTGATCGCACCTGCGGTCTGGTAGGCGTTATCGGCAAGTGCGCCGATGCGCTTTGCCTGATCGTCCTCGATGCTGCGCAGCGACTTGTTGATGGCGACGAACAATTTGTCGGCCCGGTCGGCCCGGCTTTCGCCATCGGGCTCGGCGGTCCGTGTCGACCAGAACGAGAACGGGCGCACCGCAGCAGTGTCGGCCGCCGCGTAGGCGAGGGGGTGATCGATCGTGGGCGTGATGTCGGCGCGTTCGTCTGTCTTGCCGGCGGGCGCGGCGTCAGTCACCTCTGAGGCTGCCGCCTTGTCGAGGACCGGCCCAAGCCTGATATTGCGCTGGCTGAGCTGCGATTGTCGTTCGAGCAGCTCGCTGACCTTGGTTTCCATCAATTGCTGGTCGAGCAACTGGCGGCTGGTGATGCGGTCGACCTGGGCGCGCAGGGCCGAGATACGGTCTTCGTAAGCGTGCTGCATGCGCGCCTGGCGGGCGGTCGCGGCACCGATCAGGTCGTCGCGCAGCACGAGATAGGACGTGGCCGTGAGGTAGCCAATGGCGATCGCGGCGAGCGCCGAACCGGCTGCTGCGGCCACCCATGGGCGTATTGTGAAGTGCCGGATCTCGTTGCCGCGTGCAATGATGACGGTATGGGGCTCTTTGCGCCTGCCGAAAACGGCGGCCTGATTTGCTGCTTTCACCGGACCGAACTCTCATCACGAACAGCGACGATCCGATTACACATTATTAGGGTTAACAAAGCTTTGCCCGCATCGGCCCGGCGGCCTGCTTTCCGGATGGGCAAAGACAAGAAAAACCCGCCACAACAAGATATGGCGGGTTCCTGTCTGTCCAAGTCATGCGATGATAATCTTGCGCCGGATTTGATAAGGCGAGACTATACGCGACCGGACTTTATTTTGATATTGTCGGCTGGTCCCGATTTAACGTAGGAAAAGCCAGAGCAGGATGATGATGGGGATGGGAATGCCAAGCATCCAGAGGATGACGCTGCGGAACATCTTTCTTCTCCCGTTGATGGTCGTCTGGATGAGAACGTCGGGAGCGGGCATCGGTTCCGCAGCGCGCGATTTTCGCTAGAGCGCCTTCACCGCCTCCAGCACTTCGGCGGCATGGCCTGATACCTTCACCTTGCGCCAGATCCTCGCGATCTTGCCGTCGGCACCGATCAGGAAGGTTGAGCGTTCGACGCCCATATACTTTCGGCCATACATGGATTTTTCGGTCCACACGCCATAGGCCTCGAGCGCCTTTCGCTCTTCGTCGGCAACCAGATCGATGCCAATTTGGTGCTTGGCCTTGAATTTGTCGTGTTTCTTGGCGCTGTCGGGCGAAACACCGATGACCACCGCTCCAGCCTTTTCGAACTGAGGCTTGAGTTGGGTGAAGTCGATCGCCTGGGCGGTGCAGCCCGAGGTATCGTCCTTGGGATAGAAATAGAGGACAACAGGTTTGCCGCCGAAGTCGGAAAGCGTCAGAATGCCCCCGCCGTCGCGCGGCAGCGTGAATTGCGGGGCGGTTTGGCCTGTCTCGAGTTCAGACATATCGATACCCTTGTTTGAAGTTACGGGGTGAGCCGGCAAGGATGTCAGGTTAAGAATGCCGGACTTGGATTCGTCCACGACCGAAACGACTACGGGACATAGCGTGGATCAGGAAGTGCCCCGGCACGAGAAAATCCGGTTCAGGCGCGATGAGATTACCGATCTCGGCGCCATGCCGTCGGCTGCGGGCCAGGAACTGCCGCGTCCACGTATCTCCGTGCGGCGGCGTGCCGGCCATTGCGTGCTTGCCGCAGTGGCTGTCCTTGGCTCGCTTGTGCTTCTGGCAATCATCGCCATCGAAGCGCTCAGCTACTCCGGTTTCGGCCAGGACAGGCTACGTGCAGAGGCTGAACATGCCATCGAGGGACTTGCCGGCGTCGATGTTGACGTCTCGATGGGGCAGGCGCGGCTGACGCTCGATGGCCTCAGGCTGATCGCGGTCGAGGTTCCCGACGTCAGGCTCACCCGCGCGGATGGCTCGCCCATGGCCGAAGCCGGCCTGATGCGCTTCGGCATCCGGCTCGTGCCGTTGCTCACCGGCAATGTCCGCCTCGGCAATGCCAGCATTTCCGATGCAAGGATCGTCGTCGATGCGATGCCGGCCGCCGGCGGTTCGGACTGGAGTACCGTGCTGCGCAACGAGCAGGGCCTCGTCGATCCGCAGAAGCTGCTGGACGAGACGTTCCGGGGCATTCGCCGCGGCTTTGACGCGGTCCAGTTCGATGCGATGCGCGAAATCGCGCTCGGCAATGTCGATTTCGTCCTGCCTTCCGGCGGTGAGGTCAAGGTCGTGCGCGTCATCGACGCTTCGCTCGCCAAGACCCGCTCTGGCGAGCTGCGTATCGCTGCCAATTTCGACGTCGATGGCCGCGATGTCGAATTGGCCGCCGCGGCCCGGCGCGACAGCGCCGCCAATCGGGTCGCAGCCCTCGATGCGACCGTGTCGATGACCGACCCCTTCGCCGGCAAGGCCGACATTCCGGCAGCCAAGGCAAGCCGCATCGGCTCTGCCGAACTGACGATCACCGGACAGGAGGGCATCGGCGGCGACGGTTCCGAACTGATCGCCAAAGGTTCGATCGGCAAATCCACATTGGATCTGCACGAACGCGGCCAGCTTGTCGGCGACGTCACCGTCGACCTTCGCCTTGCCGGCGGCGAAAACAAGCTCGACATCCGCAAGCTGCTGGTCTCGACCGGCCGCTCGACATTCGATTTCGCCGGCGGCTTCGGCCCGCGCCCGGCGACCGGCAATGCTTCCGACAATCCAGCCTATCGCTTCGAGCTGATCAGCCGCGACTCGCGCCTGGCGCCTGATGAATCGCCCGAGCCGGCGCTCAGTTTCCTGGCGCGGATCGCCGGCACCTACGACGTGGTCACCAACACGCTCGCTGCCGAGCAGATCGGCCTGAAATCAGGACCGGGCGGCGAGGCGCTCGGCAAGGCGTCGGTGCAGTTCGTCGACGGCAAGGCGCCCGGCATCTTTGTCGCCTTCACCATCCATGACATGTCGGTCGCGCATGTGAAGCAGCTGTGGCCGTGGTTTTCGGCCCGCAATGCCCGGCTCTGGGTGCTGCACAATCTCTATGGCGGCCGTGTCGTCGACGGCAACGTGCAGTTCGACGTCAGGCCCGACCGTCTCGGCAACGGCGTGCCGCTCAACGCCCAGGAAGTGTTCGGTCGTTTCGAGATCGACGGCTCGCGCTTCGACGTCGCCGGCCGCATTCCGCCCATTCGCGATGCCAGGGGCATCGTCGAATTCCACGGCAACGACGTCGACGTGTCCTTGTCCCAGGGCACCGTCTTCATGCCCAGCGGCCGCACCGTCGCCGCCAGCAACGGCACGCTGAAGGTCGTCAAGGCCAATGTCATGCCGGTCATCGGCTCGCTCGATATCGATGTCGATGGCAGCGCCGATGCAATCGCGGAACTCGCTTCCTATGAGCCGATCAATGCCATGCGCCACGTCGGCATCCTGCCGGAGGAGCTGACGGGCGACGTCACCGGCAACGTCAAGGCCGACATTCCGCTCACCAGCGGCATCGACACCGACAAGCTCGATTGGAAGGTGGCGCTCGATTATGACGGCCTGGCTGTGGCCAAGGAGTTCGACGGCCAGAAGCTGTCCGACGCCGACGGCAACATCACCGTCACACCAGACAAGGCCGTCATCGTTGCCAAGGGCAAGCTCAATGGTGTTCCGGCGGAACTCGACCTTGTCGAGCCGCTGCGCGACAATGGCATCGATAAGCAACGCAATGTCCAGTTCGTGCTCGACGACAAGGCACGCAACGCGCTTGTTCCCGGCCTGTCCGACATGCTCTCGGGAACCATCAAGGTCGATGTCGAACAGCCCGAACCCGGCAAGCGCCACATCGTGGCCGACCTGACCGCGGCCAGGCTCGATCTGCCATGGGTCGGCTGGAGCAAGGGGCCGGGCATATCAGCCGAGGTGTCGTTCACCATGACGTCGGATGGCGACAGGTCGACGCTGTCCGACTTCAACCTCGACGGAAAGACATTCACCATCACGGGCGACGTCGCGCTCGCCAATGGCAGCCTGTCTTCGGCGCGCTTCAACAAGGTGCAGCTCAACCGCGGCGACGACGTCGCGGTCAACATCAAGCGCTCGGGCAAGGGTTTTGCGGTCCAGGTCAAGGGCAACTCGCTCGATGCGCGCGCGCTGATCAAGCAGTTCATGTCCGACGTCGACAGTGCGACGAAATCAGCCGGTTCAAACTCCATTTCGGTCACTGCCAATGTCGACACTCTGGTCGGCTTCAGCGGCGAGAAGCTTTCGGGCGTTACGCTCGAGTATTCGGGCTCCGGCTCAAAGGTCGGCGGGCTCAAGGTCGACGCGACAGCCAGTTCCGGTGGCCAGATCACCGTCAGCAACGTGCTTCAGGGCGGTGGCCGCCGCCTCGACGTGCGATCCGCTGACGCCGGCGCCATCCTGCGCTTCCTTGACGTCTATGCCCGCATGCAGGGCGGATCGCTGGCGCTCGCGCTGGAATCCTCAGGCGACGGGCCACTCAAGGGCCAGGTCGATGTGCGCGAATTCGTCGTCGTCGATGAACCGAGGCTGGCCTCGATCGTCGCCAGCAAGCCGGCCGGCGACAATCGCAGCCTTAACCAGGCGATGCGTAAGGACATCGACGTCTCCAAGGTGAGGTTCGAACGCGGTTTCGCCCAGATCGACAAGCGCTCGAAGTACCTGGCATTGGACAAAGGCGTCCTGCGCGGGCCGCTGATCGGGACGACGTTCCAGGGCACGCTCTACGACCAGCAGGGCCAGATGAACATGACCGGCACCTTCATGCCGGCCTATGGCCTCAACCGCATCTTTGGCGAGCTGCCGCTTGTCGGGGTCATTTTGGGCAACGGACGCGACGGCGGCCTGATTGGCGTTACCTACAAACTCTCGGGCGATGCCAACGCGCCCAAGCTGCACGTCAATCCGCTGTCCGCGATCGCGCCCGGTATCTTCCGGTCGATCTTCGAATACTGAGCACGCAGGCGGCACCTGTCCCCAGACATGAAAATGGCCGGCATTGCCGGCCATCTCGGTTCCTGCGGGGGGCGTTACGCCGGGCGTTGATTACGCCAGGCGTTGATTACGCCGGGCGCACCAGAATGTGCTTCTTCTTGCCGAGCGACAGCTTGACCACGCCTTCCGGCGTCAGGTCGGCGGTCGTCACCGCGCGACGCTCGTCGCTGACCGACTGGTCGTTGATGCGCACAGCACCGCCCTGGACGTGACGGCGTGCTTCGCCGTTCGAAGCGGCCAACCCGGCGCGAACGACAAGCGACAGCAGCCCGATGCCGGCCTTCAGCTCGTCGCCTGGCACCTCGACCGTCGGCAGCGTATCGGCGAGCGCGCCTTCCTCGAAGGTCTTCCGCGCCGTCTCGGCCGACTGTTCGGCTGCCGCGCGGCCGTGCAGCATCGCGGTCACCTCGGTCGCCAGCACCTTCTTGGCGTCGTTGATCTCCGAGCCGCCAAGGGCTGCCAGGCGCGCGATCTCGTCGAGCGGCATCGCCGTGTATAGCTTCAGGAAGCGCTCGACATCGGCGTCCTCGGTGTTGCGCCAGTACTGCCAGAAATCATAAGGCGACAGCATGTCGGCATTGAGCCAGACGGCTCCGTTCATCGACTTGCCCATCTTGGCGCCGGACGAGGTCGTCAAGAGCGGCGAGGTCAGCGCGTAGAGCTGCGGCGTACCGAGGCGGTGGCCCAGGTCGATGCCGTTGACGATGTTGCCCCACTGGTCGGAGCCGCCCATCTGCAGGCGCAGGCCGTAGCGCTTGTTGAGCTCGACGAAGTCGTAAGCCTGCAGGATCATGTAGTTGAATTCGAGGAACGACAGCGACTGCTCGCGGTCGAGGCGCTGCTTGACGGAATCGAAGCTCAGCATGCGGTTGACCGAGAAATGCTGGCCGACATCGCGCAGGAATTCGAGATAGTTGAGCGGCAGCAGCCACTCGGCGTTGTTGACCATCATCGCATCGCGCGGACCGTCGCCGAAGGTCAGGTAGTTCGAAAACACCTGCTTGATGCCGTCGATGTTGGACTGGATCAATTCGGGCGTCATCAGCTTGCGCGCCTCGTCCTTGAAGGACGGGTCGCCGACCATGCCGGTGCCGCCGCCCATCAGCGGCACGGGGCGATGGCCGGTCTTCTGCATCCAGTACAGCATCATGATCTGGATCAGGCCGCCGGCATGCAGGCTCGACGCCGTCGGATCGAAGCCGATATAGGCCGACACGGTTTCCTTGCGGAACAGATCGTCGAGGCCGGCGTCATCCGAGGTCTGGTGGATGAAGCCGCGCTCGGAAAGGGTGCGCAGGAAATCGGACTTGAAGGCGGACATGGTTTCTCTCTCGGCGGACGATTGGTACGGCAGATCCGGCTTTGGATCGGCGACGCCAGCGCTTTAGCATCTGAAGTGCCAGAATCACAAGGATTGCCAACCGTCAGCGGCGTCCCTTGTGGTGCCGGAAACGACTGCGGTGCATGGATGGACGCCAACATGACGGATGAAACGGTTCTCGAGACACCACGGCTGTTGCTCCGGACGTGGCGCGACACCGACCTGGACGATCTCGTCTGGCTGCATTCGCAGGTGCAGGCGTCGCGCTATCTGTCGATCACCGGCCAGCCCTGGACACGCGACGAGGCTGCCGGCCGCATGAGGGGCTGGGCCGAGGAATACCGGCTGCACGGCATCACCAAACTCAAGCTGCAGCGGCGCGAGGACGCGCGCTTCGTCGGTCGCGCCGGTTTCTCCATGTTCGCCGCTACCGGCCAGTTCGAACTCGGTTATGCCATTGCCCCGCAATTCTGGGGCAATGGCTACGCCACCGAGATAGCCGCAGCCCTGGCCAACTTCTTCTTCGACCGCAGGATAGGCGATCACTTCATCGCCTTTGCCCATGTCGACAACGCGACGTCGCTGAACGTGCTGGAAAAGATCGGCATGCGCTTCCAGCACACCGGACCGATGAACGGGCTTGAGGCCCACGTCTACACCATGAGCAGCACCGACCCGCGGAAGCGCTAGGCGGTCCTGCCGCCAGCGTCAGGGGACTTCATCAAAGTTTCACCGAGGCGTCACCTGCCCGACATGGCCCGGACCTAGCTGGAGGGCGTTCCTTCAACCAATCGGGGTCCAACATGCGACGCTCTCTCTATCTGGCTGCGGCTGTTCTCGCGCTTACCACCGCCTCCGCCTTCGCGGAGGAGACGGAATTCAAGGCAACGCTTGCCGGTCACGCCATCCTGCCGGCGAACACGATCATTGCTTCACCCGAAAACGCGCCGGAGCACCTGCGCAGCTCGGGCAAGTTCACCACGCCCGACCGCAAGCGCGCCGAAGGCCTCGGCACTGTGCCGGGCAAGGACGGCGTGCGCCCGACCGGCTTGTCGCTGCCTTTCGACGGCCAGCCCGTCCAGGGCTTCTCCGGCATCAAGGCCGTCGGCGACGGCACGTTCTGGTCGCTGTCGGACAACGGCTTCGGCAACAAGCTGAACTCCACCGACGCTGCTCTGATGCTGCACCACGTCTCATTCGATTGGGACAAGGGCACGATGAACCGCATCAAGACCCTGTTCCTGACCGATCCCGACCGCAAGGCGCCGTTCCCGATCGTGCTCGAAGGCTCCGACACCCGCTTCCTCACCGGTGGTGATTTCGACGTCGAATCGATCCAGCCGGTCGCTGATGGCTTCTGGGTCGGCGAGGAGTTCGGCCCGTATCTGCTGAAGTTCGATCTCGACGGCAAGCTGACCGACGTCATCGACACCGTTGCCGAAGGCGAGCCCGTCCGTTCGCCCGACCATCCGACGCTGACCCTGCCGGGCAATCCGGTCGCCAAGAATCCGGTCTTCAACCTCAAGCGTTCGGGTGGTTATGAAGGCCTTGCCATGTCCAAGGACGGCTCCAGGCTTTTCGGCATGCTCGAAGGGCCGCGCTACATGGCCGACGGCGAAGTCGAGAAGGTCGACGGCAAGACGGCGCTGCGCGTCATCGAGTTCGATGCCGCCAAGAAGGAATGGACCGGCCGTAGCTGGCTCTATCCGCTGGCCGACGGCGGCGAGGCGATCGGCGATTTCAACATGATCAGCGCCACCGACGCACTCGTCATCGAGCGCGACAACGGCGCCGGCACCGCCGACAAGGCCTGCGCAGACGCCAACGCCCCTAAGCCCGACTGCTTCGCTCGCGCGGCCAAGGTCAAGCGCATCTACAAGATCGAGATGACTGACGACAATGTCGGCAAGGCCGTGCGCAAGGTCGGCTACATCGACCTCATGAAGATTGCCGACCCCGACAACAAGAAGCGCCAGGGCGGCGGCGAGGGCTTTTATGATATGCCCTTCGTCACCATCGAGAATGTCGATCTCGTCGACGAGAGCCACATCGTCGTCGGCAACGACAACAACCTGCCGTTCTCGGCCGGCCGCTCGCTCGACAAGGCTGACGACAACGAATTCGTCCTGCTTGAAGTTGGCGACTTCCTGAAGGCCAAGTAAGGCAACATCCGGGCCGCCTTGGCGGCCCGGATTCATTCTATGAGATTCCGACCCCAAGTGGCTTTCGGTACAACAGGAATCCGTCGTCCGGCTTCTCGGCCTGACGGACAAAGCCGCAGCTTTCGACGCAGGCGATGGAGGCGAGATTGTCGTTTTCGATTTGGCCGTCGATATGGGTGTAACGGCCGCTGACATGCGCGACCAAGGCCGCCAGCACACGTTTGCCAAGCCCTCGGCCGCGTTGGCTGGGGTCGAGCACGATCAGCAGGCTGATGCCGCCGTCGTCCTGCTCGTCATATTGCAACACGGCAAGCGGAGTGTCGCTCGCACCATGCGTGGCCACGACAAGATGGGCCGGACTTGCCGGATCCGTGACATAGGCGAACCAGTCCGTGCCGGGGAAGTCGACGCGCCGTGCCACCTCGGCATCATCGAACCACGCCACATAAGCTGCTAGCTCGTAGCTGCGAAACGGCCGGAAGCTGATCCCGTTCATGCCTCAGGACGCCTGCGCCAGGTGCAGCAGAGGAAATGGCTTTCCCTGGCCGTCGCGTTCGGAGCGCCCGACCTGCCTGAAGCCGCATTTCAGATAGAAGGCGACGCCACCCGGGTTCTGCTCGTTCACGTCGACCGCAAGCGGCCCCTTCAGCCGGCCGACATGCTCGATCAGCGCCTTGCCGATGCCTTTGCCATGCTGGCTGGTGCTGACGAACAGCATTTCGACCTTTGGGCCGTCCAGGCCGATGAAGCCGACGGGCTTGCCATCGCTGTCCTCCGCCACCAGCACCTCGACGGCGGGCAGATAGTCGTCGCGGACGAGCGGACGGAAGAACTGAATGTCGTCTTCGCCGAGGAAGTGATGTGTGGCACGCACGGCATCCTCCCAGATGGCGACGAGCACGGCATTGTCGGCCGCGACGCGGGGACGGATGTTCATGAGAGGCTCCAGGTCGAAAGGGCTATTCGCCCGCGAGCCCGCCATACTGGCGGACCAGTTGCGCCATGCCGCCGGCCGGCTTCTGCTCGGCCTCTATGCCTTCAGCGACGCCGATGCGGTCGCCGACGGGCCGGTTCTGGCTGACCTTCCATTTGCCGTCGATGGCGGTGATGTCGATTTCGAGCCCGATGATGCCCTTCAGTTGGGCTGCGATGTAGGCATCAGGCGCGTCGGAGACCTGCCAGGGCTCGGTCCGCCCGGCTTCCTGGCTGGCGGTGAGCGCGGCGATCTGCCCGGCAAGCCAGTCCTTGTCGTCGATGACACGCGCCATGCCGCGCACCTGCACGGTCGCATAGTTCCAGGTCGGAACGACCTTGCCGGTTTCGCGCTTGGTTTCGTACCAGGATGGGGTGACGTATGCGTCCTCGCCCTGGAACACCACCAGCACCGGCATGTCAGGCGTTTCAGCCAACAACTGCCATTGCGGGTTGGCGCGGGCGAGATGCGCTCGCAGCCGTCCATTCGGGCCGATGTCGGCGTCGAGCAGAAATGGCAGCGGATTTGCCACCGGGCCTTCCGATCCGTTGCAGATCAGAAGGCCGAGCGGATGGTTGCGGATCAGCGCATGCAAAACGTCCAGCCTGGTCTCGCGAAACAGCGGCGGCTGGTACATGCGCGGAACTCCTCTTAGCGCAGGCGCTTCGGACGCGGGTCCGAAAGCTCGCCGGCGAGACGGCGGTCGAGATACTCGGCGCACTCGTCGATCACCAGTTCCGGGTCGTTGCCGAAGAAGTGGTTGGCGCCGGGGAGCGTCTTCTGGGTGATGGTGATGCCCTTCTGCGTGTGCAGCTTGTCGACAAGGCCCTGCACGTCCTTCGGCGGCGCCACCTTGTCGGCGTCGCCATGGATGATCAGGCCCGACGATGGGCAGGGTGCCAGGAACGAGAAATCATAGGTGTTGGGCTGCGGCGCCACCGAGATGAAACCTTCGATCTCCGGGCGGCGCATCAGAAGCTGCATGCCGATCCAGGCGCCGAAAGAATAACCGGCGACCCAGCAGCTCTTCGAGTCAGGATGCAGCGACTGCACCCAATCGAGTGCGGCAGCCGCATCCGACAGTTCGCCGGTGCCGTGGTCGAATTCGCCCTGGCTGCGGCCGATGCCGCGGAAGTTGAAGCGCAGCGTGGTGAAATCGCGCTTCTGGAACATGTAGAAGAGGTCGTACACGATCTTGTTGTTCATCGTGCCGCCAAACTGCGGGTGCGGATGCAGTATGATGGCAATCGGCGCGTTCTTTTCCTTGGACGGCTGATAGCGACCTTCCAGGCGACCCGCCGGACCGGTAAAAATGACCTCTGGCATAAACTACTCCACTTGACGCAAGGCCGATGAAACAATCCTGTGCCCAGCCTTGACGCGAGGGACGCGTCTTCTTAGAAGCTAGTTTAGAACTGTTCAAAACTGGGTGGCGAAACCGCCCATTTGGCAAAGCGGGTAGATAGGACGGCTGGCCTTGGAATTTCAAGGAAATTGCGCGTCCTCCCATCCGAACATGATTTGACAGGGCAAAAACCAGGAAAATGGCCGGACCGCGCGCCTATCTCGACTACAATGCCAGTGCGCCGCTGTTGCCCGCAGCGCGTGCGGCCGTGGTCGCGGCGCTCGAAGTCGGGGCCAACCCGTCGTCGGTTCACAGCGAGGGCAGGGCCGCCCGCAAGATCATCGAGGATGCCAGGCGCGATGTCGCCGCCCTCGTTGGCGCCAGGCCTGAACATGTCGTCTTTACCTCCGGTGCCACCGAAGCCGCGACAACGCTTTTGTCGCCCGACTGGCGCATGGGGCGCGGCGCAGTGCGCATGTCGCGTCTCTATGTCACCGAGGCCGATCATCCTTGCGTGCTGAATGGCGGCCGTTTCCCGGCGGAGCGGCTCACGCGACTTGGCGTGGATGGCGACGGCATCGTCGACCTCGTTGGCCTGGAAGCCGCACTCGCCGCCCACGACAAGTCGGAAGGCCTGCCACTGGTGGCGATCCACGCCGCCAACAACGAGACCGGCGTCATTCAGCCCATCCGCGCCATTGCTGAACTGGTGAAGGTGGCTGGCGGGGTGCTGGTGCTCGACGCCGTCCAGGCTGCGGGCCGCATTCCTCTCGATATGTCAGAGGGTTATGCCGACTATCTGATTCTTTCCTCGCACAAGATCGGCGGCCCCAAGGGTGCCGGCGCGATCGTCGCCCAAGCCGATCTGATGATGCCGGCACCTCTGGTGACGGGCGGCGGTCAGGAAAAGGGCCATCGCGGCGGCACCGAGAACCTGCCAGCGATATCTGGATTTGGCGCTGCCGCGCGCACCGCTCTGGACGGGCTGGCCGGGATCGGCGAGGTCCGGGCCCTGCGTGATCGCCTCGAAGAGACGGTTCTGCGGCTTGTTTCCGATGCGGAAATCTTCGGAAAGGCAGTCGAACGGCTTGCCAACACGACATTCTTCGCTATTCCGGGCGTCAAGGCTGAGACGGCACAGATCGCCTTCGATCTCGCAGGCGTTGCGCTCTCGGCAGGTTCCGCGTGCTCGTCGGGCAAGGTCGGCCCCAGCCATGTGCTGAAGGCGATGGGCTTTGCCGACAATCTGGGTGCGCTGCGCGTGTCGATTGGCCGGCAGACGTCCGAGGCGGACGTGGAGAAATTCGAAACGGCCCTGGCGGCGCTTCTTTCGCGCCGCACGGACCGTACCAAGGCCGCCTGATCGGCGGAAATTTGGCCCAACGGCCAGTGAACGGGTGTGTCAGGGACGCCAAAGGCATCCTTCCGGGTGAATTCCGGGCAAAAACACACTATATGGAACTTACGCCGCTCCAGCGGTGCCATAGTTTGAAAACTGTCGGGCCTTGACCCCGGCGTGGATGGAGAACGCTTATGCCTGCTGTGCAGGAAACGATCGAGCAGGTCCGCAAGATCGACGTCGACCAATACAAATACGGCTTCGAATCGTTCATCGAGATGGACAAGGCCCCCAAGGGCCTGAGCGAAGACATTGTCCGCTTCATCTCGGCCAAGAAGGGCGAACCGGAATGGATGCTCGAATGGCGCCTCGGTGCCTATCGCCGCTGGCTGACGCTTGAAGAGCCGAACTGGGCGCGCGTCGACTATCCCAAGATCGACTTCCAGGACATCTACTTCTATGCCGCTCCCAAGAGCACGCCCGGACCGACCTCGCTGGACGAAGTCGATCCCGAGATTCTGAAGGTCTACGAAAAGCTCGGCATTCCGCTCCGCGAGCAGGAAATCCTCGCCGGCGTGCAGAAGCAAGCGGCCCCGGTCGACGAACTGGCGGATGAAGAGGCTGGCGACAACGTCTACAAATCGGGCCGCGTCGCCGTCGACGCCGTGTTCGATTCGGTTTCCGTCGTCACCACCTTCAAGGACGAGTTGGCCAAGGCCGGCGTCATCTTCTGCTCGATCTCGGAAGCCATCCGCGAGCACCCGGAACTGGTGAAGAAGTATCTCGGTTCGGTCGTTCCGACCTCCGACAACTATTATGCGACGCTGAATTCGGCCGTCTTCACCGACGGATCGTTTGTGTTCGTGCCCAAGGGCGTGCGTTGCCCGATGGAGCTGTCGACCTATTTTCGCATCAACGAGAAGAACACCGGCCAGTTCGAGCGCACGCTGATCATTGCCGAGGAAGGGGCTTATGTCTCCTATCTCGAGGGCTGCACCGCACCCCAGCGCGACGAGAACCAGCTTCACGCCGCCGTGGTCGAACTGGTTGCGCTCGACGATGCCGAGATCAAATATTCGACCGTGCAGAACTGGTACCCGGGCGACGCCCAGGGCAAGGGCGGCATCTACAACTTCGTCACCAAGCGCGGCGACTGCCGTGGCGACCGTTCGAAGATCTCGTGGACCCAGGTCGAAACCGGTTCGGCCATCACCTGGAAGTACCCGTCCTGCATCCTGCGCGGCGATGACTCCCGCGGCGAGTTCTATTCGATCGCGGTGTCGAACGGCTACCAGCAGGTCGACAGCGGCACCAAGATGATTCATCTCGGCAAGAACACGTCGAGCCGCATCATCTCCAAGGGCATTGCCGCCGGTTTCTCGCAGAATACCTATCGCGGCCAGGTTTCGGCCCACCGCAAGGCGACCAACGCGCGCAACTTCACCCAGTGCGACAGCTTGCTGATCGGCAATCAGTGCGGCGCGCATACCGTGCCCTATATCGAGGCGAAGAACTCGTCGGCGCAGTTCGAGCACGAAGCGACCACCTCGAAGATTTCTGACGACCAGAAGTTCTACGTCATGCAGCGCGGCATTCCCGAGGAGGAGGCCATCGCGCTGATCGTCAACGGCTTCGTCAAGGAAGTCATCCAGGAACTGCCGATGGAATTCGCCGTCGAGGCGCAGAAGCTCATCGGCATCAGCCTGGAAGGAAGCGTCGGCTGATGGATCCGGTGTCGACGGTCTTCTACGCAGTTGTTTGCGGCGGGCTCGCCGCAATGGCACCGTCGTTCCAGTCGCGCGCCGCGCGGCTGGTCGTAGGCACCGTCACCGGCATCATCGCTGCAACTCTCTTGCCGTTGCTGCGGCGCGCATTCGGAATCTGACCGGCGCGCCGGCAACGTCTTTGACAGGAATTGCGCCGCCCGCCCGGCGCCTGAAGTGAAGAAAGCTGAACGAAAATGCTTGAGATCAAGAACCTGCATGCCCGTATCGCCGACAGCGGCATCGAGATCATCCGCGGCCTGAACCTGACGGTGAAGGCAGGCGAAGTCGCAGCCATCATGGGCCCCAACGGCTCGGGCAAGTCGACACTGTCCTACATCCTCGCCGGCCGCGACGACTATGAGGTGACCGAGGGCGAGATCCTCTACAACGGCGAGTCGATCCTCGAGATGGACCCGGCCGAGCGCGCCGCCAAGGGCATCTTCCTGGCCTTCCAGTATCCGATGGAGATACCGGGCGTTGCCACGATGGAGTTCCTCAAGGTGGCGATGAACTCGCAGCGCAAGGCGCGTGGCGAAGAGCCGCTGAAGATCCCGGACTTTCTCAAGCGCGTGAAGGAAGCCGCTGCCTCGCTCGACATGGACATCAACATGCTCAAGCGTCCGGTCAATGTCGGCTTCTCCGGCGGTGAGAAGAAGCGCGCCGAGATCCTGCAGATGAAGTTGCTCGAGCCGCAGCTCTGCGTGCTCGACGAGACCGACTCCGGGCTCGACATCGATGCGCTGAAGATAGTCTCCGACGGCGTCAACGCACTGCGTTCGCCCGACCGCGCGGTGGTCGTCATAACCCACTACCAGCGCCTGCTCGACCACATCGTTCCCGATACCGTCCATGTGCTCTACAAGGGCCAGGTCATCAAGTCGGGCGACAAGTCGCTGGCGCTCGAACTCGAAGAGAACGGCTACGCCGGGATCATCGAAGAGGCGGCTTGAGGTGTCGACCATGAACATGCGTGCTGAAATCCAGCGCACCCCCGCGGAGGCGGCGCTTGTCGACGCCTTCGGCGAGCGGCTGTCGCTGCTTCCCGGCGATGGCGCCATTATGGTCAAGCGCGACGACGCCATCGAGCAGGTCAAGGCCGGCCTGCCGACGCGCCGCGTCGAATCCTGGCACTACACCGATCTGCGCCGCCTTCTGGCTACCGTTCCCGCCTTCGACGCCAGCGTCAAGGCCAAGTCGGTCGCCCCGCTGATCGAAGGTTCGACCGTGCTGTCGCTTGCCAATGGCGTGTCGCAGGCGGTGTCGAGCATCGAGGGCGTTACCCTCCAGCGTCTTGCCGACAAGCTCACCGACGGCAGCTATGCCGCGGCGCTCGTCACCTACGGTACCGATGACGCCATCGGCGCCATCAACACCGCCTTTGTGGCTGACGGCTATTTCGTCGACATCGAAGCAGGCGTCCAGCTGGACAAGCCGGTCGAACTGCAGAACCTCCAGGCCGGCGGCCAGAGCCATGTGCGTCTACCGGTGCGTGTCGGTGCCGGCGCTAAGGCGACCATCGTCGAGCGCCAGACGGGCGAGGGCGCTGGCCTCGTCAGCTCCGTCAGCCAGCTTCTGGTCGGCGACGATGCCGAGGTGCTGTGGCTGATCGTCCAGGACCAGCCGGAGACGGCGACCCATCTCGCCCAGTTCAAGGCCGAACTCGGCAGGAACGCCAAGCTGACCCTGTTCGTGATGAATGCCGGCGGCAAGCTCGTCCGCCAGGAGGTCATCGTCAAGGCGTCAGGTGAAGGCGCCGACTTCAAGCTGCGCGGCGTCAACCTGCTCGCCGGCGACAGCCATGTCGACGTCACCATGGTGCTCGACCACGCCGTGCCGCACACCTCCTCGACCGAAGTGGTGCGCAATGTCGTCACCGGCCGCGCCAAGGGCGTGTTCCAGGGCCGTATCAACGTGCACCAGATCGCCCAGAAGACCGACGCCCGCATGGCCTGCAACACGCTGTTGCTGTCCGACGACGGCGAGTTTTCGACCAAGCCGGAGCTGGAGATCTTCGCCGACGACGTCGCCTGCGGTCATGGCGCCACCGTCACCGAGATCGACCACAACCATCTGTTCTATCTGATGGCGCGCGGCATCGACGAGAAGTCGGCCCGGGGCCTGCTGATCCGCGCCTTCCTGGCCGAGGTCATCGAGGAACTCGAGGACGAAAGCGTCGTCGATCCGCTGGAAGAGCTGCTGAGCAACTGGTTTGCGACGCATGGCTGAGGCCTGATCCTTCTCCCCTTGCCAGGGGAGAAGGTCCGGCACAGCTGATGACGGCAAGGGCATGAAGATGGACAACAAAGTCGAAGCCAGCACCTATGACGTAGAGGCGATCCGCCGGGACTTCCCGATCCTGTCGCGCGAAGTCTATGGCAAGCCGCTCGTCTATCTCGACAATGGTGCTTCGGCCCAGAAGCCGCAGGTCGTCATCGACGCCATCACCCACGCCTATTCCAACGAATACGCCAACGTCCATCGCGGCCTGCATTTCCTCTCCAATGCCGCGACCGATGCCTATGAGAAGGCGCGCGAGAGCGTTCGCCGCTACCTCAACGCGCCCAATGTCGACCAGATCGTCTTCACCTCCAACGCCACCTCGGCGATCAACACCGTTGCCTATGGCTACGGCATGCCCAATATCGGTGAGGGCGACGAGATCGTTCTGTCGATCATGGAGCACCACTCCAACATCGTGCCCTGGCATTTC
The DNA here is from genome assembly GCF_025628925.2 of Aminobacter sp. NyZ550. Taxonomy (NCBI): domain Bacteria; kingdom Pseudomonadati; phylum Pseudomonadota; class Alphaproteobacteria; order Hyphomicrobiales; family Phyllobacteriaceae; genus Aminobacter; species Aminobacter sp. NyZ550. The sequence goes on along the minus strand of NZ_CP114190.1, from coordinate 3,914,568 downwards.
ATCAGGGAACGCCAGGGCGCCAAGCTGGTTTGGGTGCCGGTCGACGACCTCGGCGCGTTCCATGTCGAGGAATTCGAGAAGCGCCTGACCGACCGGACCAAGCTGGTTGCGATCACCCATATGTCGAACGCGCTCGGCACGGTGACGCCGATCAAGGAGATCTGCCGCATCGCGCATGCGCGCGGCATCCCGGTTCTGGTCGACGGCAGCCAGAGTGCCGTCCACATGCCGATCGACGTGCAGGATCTTGACTGCGACTTCTTCGTCATGACTGGCCACAAGCTCTACGGCCCCTCTGGCATTGGCGTGCTCTACGGCAAGCGCGAACTGCTCGAGCGCATGCGCCCGTTCCATGGCGGCGGCGAAATGATCGTCGAAGTGACCGAGGACATAGTTACCTACAACGAGCCGCCGCATCGCTTCGAGGCCGGCACGCCGCCGATCGTCCAGGCGATCGGCCTCGGTGCCGCGCTCGATTACATCGACGGCATCGGCCGCGAGCGCATCGCAGCACACGAGGCGATGCTGCGCGATTACGCCCATGAGCGGCTGCGCTCGATCAACTCGCTGCGCATCTTCGGCGACGCGCCCGGCAAGGGCGCCATCGTTTCCTTCGAGCTGCAGGGCATCCACGCCCATGACGTGTCGATGGTCATCGACCGCCAGGGCGTTGCCGTGCGCGCCGGCACCCACTGCGCCCAGCCGCTGTTGAAACGCTTCGGCGTCACCTCCACATGCAGGGCATCCTTTGGCATGTACAACACCAAGGCCGAGATCGACGTCCTGGCCGAGGCGCTTGAAAAAGCACGGAAATTCTTCGGATGAGCACCATGGAAGACGTTATCGCAGCGACCACCGACGAGACCGCTCCCGAAACCGGCGGCAACGGCGTCGTGTCGGCCTCGGCCATTCCGGCGGACGAACTGGCGCGGCTGACCGACGACATCGTCTCGGCGCTGAAGACGGTCTATGACCCCGAAATCCCTGCCGACATCTACGAACTCGGCCTCGTCTACAAGATCGACATCGAGGACGACCGCACCGTCAAGATCGACATGACGCTGACCGCTCCGGGCTGCCCGGTGGCAGGCGAAATGCCCGGCTGGGTGCAGAACGCCGTCGGCGCCGTCGAGGGCGTGTCGGGCGTCGAGGTCAATATGACCTTCGATCCGCCATGGACGCCCGACCGCATGTCGGAGGAAGCCCAGGTCGCGGTGGGCTGGTATTGATGAGCGAGTTGGCAGCCGCGAACGGCGTGTTCGTCGGCTGCTATGTTCGTGTCTTGTCGCTGCCTGCTGACGGAATCCGCTATGGCTCTGACGAGGAAGCCTTTCGGAAAACTGCGATCGGTCGCATATGTCGAATTGTGGAGCCGTACGAAGGTACGTCGGACGATGGGCTTCGCATCCGTACGGGAGAGTTTCGCGCTCACTACGCCATTCTGTCTCGCCACGGGATAGAGGGGTACTCGCTCTATCTGGGCGCAGGCGACGTGCAAGTCGTCGCTCCGACCGAGGAGATGCTGCTCCTGTACAGCGATGACATTTGGCAGCTCGTCGCTCCACACGGCGAAACGCAAGACACGCATACTTACGACAAGCTGGTCGCCGCTTTCGGATTGGTGGACCTGTGACCTATGCCCGCAAGATCGTCTTGCAGCTGCCGGTCAGCCGACCACAGGCAATTGGGCCCTTTGTGGAGCAGTGCTTGCGAGACGGCGTCTCCCTCATCGCGGTCGTGGGAGAGAATGCAAAAGACGTAGAAGATCAGATCGACGCACTCGTTGTCGGCGATGGTTCAGATTCAAGTCGTTTCGTTGTGACCACGGCGCATCAGGGCGAAGCGGTAGAGGATGTGTTGGAGTTCGCATCACATTTTGGAACCGACGCCGATAAGGTGCAGCTTGTCAGAATCTAGCCGAACAACTGGAAATTGGATGCCTTGCATCACGCGAGACATTTCACCATCTTAAGGAAGAATCATCCGGCAGGCCTTGAACCTGCAAGGAATGGAGCAGGAAGAAACATGGGACGCTTCGCCGTCATCTCAATGACCGACCGGGCCGCCGACCGCGTGCGCGAGATCATGGCCACCCGTGAGAATGCCAAGGGCATCCGCCTCGGCATCAAGAAGGGCGGCTGCGCCGGCATGGAATATACGGTCGACCTGGTGACCGAGCCGAACCCCAAGGACGACCACATCGAGCGCGACGGCGCCCATGTCTATGTCGCTCCTGAAGCGGCATTGTTCCTGTTCGGCACCCAGATGGACTTCGAGGTCACCACCCTGCGCACCGGCTTCACCTTCAACAATCCGAACCAGAGCTCGGCCTGCGGCTGCGGTGAGTCGGTCGAGCTGAAGCCCGCCGACCTCAAGGCGCTCGCCGAAGCGCGCGCGCAGGCCTGATCCTCAGCGAGGCATCAGCCAATGAGCGACGAAGCCATCCGCGAGACCTTCTCCGGCCTTGGCGATGTCACCATCCGCAAGATGTTCGGCGGCAAGGGCATCTATCACGACGGCCTGATCGTCGGCGTCGAGGTGCGTGGCGAAATCCTGCTCAAGGCCGATGCGGTGAGCGCGCCCGATTTCGAGGCGGCGGGGGCAACGCGCTGGACCGATGCCGGCGGGCGACCGGTCAACATGCCCTACTGGACAATCCCCGAAAGCGCTGTCGACGATCCTGATGAAATGACCGTGTGGGCGCGCAAGGCGTTCGAGGCGGCACTGCGCAGCAAGAAATAACCTCACATCTCGCCGGGCGGCACGAAGAAGCAGTTCTCGTGCTCTTCGGTCGGATGCAGGCAGATGTGATAGTTGCCGTCGCCCGAGGGGATTTCCGAGCCATAGGGTACGAAATAGCGGTTGTGGTGCGTCACCTTGCGGTGATCGCCGGGCTCCAGCACGATCGACCAGCCGCCGCCATTCTCCTTGACTGACTTCTCGGGAATGGCCTGGCACTCGCCATGTTCGATGTCGCCATGGCAGCAGGCCGGCGGATAGTTCCAGCCTGAAGCCGCCCGATGCGCCGAAGCCGGGGCGGTCATGACAGACAATGCCAGCAACGCAAACGCTACGGCAGCGCAGCAGCGCGCGAATACCTGCATGCTGAGAAGTCGGCAACGCCCGCCACTGTCGGACATCACGCAAACCCCGATGATGCCGCCGGGCAATCCCGGACGGCAGGCTGGCCGCGCCGCAGCTTAAGCCTGCCTGTCCGGAATGTATATTGTGCCTAGCTAATATTAATGTGTATTGCGAATGCGGTTCACGCCTTGGCCAGCGCGATCGCCACCTTGGCCGCCAGCCGCGCATTGTTCTCGACCAAGGCGATGTTGGTCTTCAAGCTGGCGCCGTTGGTCAGTTCGAGAATCTTGGCCAGCAGGAACGGCGTCACCGCCTTGCCCGAGATGTTTTGCGCCTCGGCCGCCTTCTGGGCCGCTTCGATGTAGCCGGCCATTGTTTCAGTCGGGATCTCGTCGCTCTCCGGCACCGGGTTGGCGACCAAAAGGCCGCCGTCGAGGCCGAGTGCTGCGCGCGTCGCATGCAGGCGGGCGATCTTGTCAGCTGTGTCGAGGCGCAGCGGCGCCGCATAGGGCGACTTGCGCGACCAGAAGGCCGGCACGATGTCGGAGCCGTAGGCGACAACAGGCACACCGCGCGTCTCCAGCACTTCCAACGTCTTTTCGATGTCGAGGATCGCCTTGGCGCCGGCCGAGACCACGATGACAGGCGTGCGCGCCAGCTCGTCGAGGTCGGCCGAGATGTCAAAGCTCTTTTCGGCGCCCTTATGCACGCCGCCGATGCCGCCGGTCGCGAACACCTTGATGCCGGCGAGATGGGCCGCGATCATCGTCGCTGCCACGGTCGTGCCGCCGGTGCGGCCTTCGGCAACTGCATAGGCGATGTCGGCGCGCGACAGCTTCATTGCGCCGCCGGTCATGGCCAGCGATTCGCGCTCGCCGTCCGACAGGCCGATCTTGATGCGGCCGCCGATGACGGCGATCGTTGCGGGCACCGCACCTTCGTCCGAGATGATCTTCTCGACATTGGCCGCCATAGCCGAATTGTCGGGATAGGGCATGCCGTGGGTGATGATGGTGCTTTCGAGCGCGACAACCGGCTTGCCGGCGGCAAGAGCTGCGGCGACGGGCGCGTGGATGTCGATGAAGGGGCGGGCGGTTTCAGGCGTCATGTTGGTCTCCTTGGTCCGCGTCATGCCATTTCCCGGGCTTGCGGCACAAGGGCCAGCGCCGCGTCAAAGTCTGCCTGGGCGAGATCGGGCACCGCCGAGGCACTTTCTATGGCCAGCACGGCTGCGGCAATGCCCTCGCGCAGCGCCCGCTCGAGCGGCAGCCCGCGCAGAAGCGCCACCGTCGTTGCCCCCGCCAGCGCGTCGCCGGCGCCGGTCACGTCGACGATCCAGCGTGGGGCAGGCGGTGTGATCTCCATCAGGCCGGCGGCGTCATAGGCAAAGACCGAGCTTCCGCCTGCCGTGACGACCCCGCGCTTGAGCCCCGTGGCGCGCAGGCCGCGGGCGAAGGCGTCGGGCGTGGAATCGGCAGCGACATCAGCCAGCACCGCCGCCTCGCGCCGGTTCATGTAGAGGCAGGAGAGCTTGCCGAGGATCGGCGCCAGCCGCACCGCCTTGGCGGGCGAAATCGCAATGGCAAACAGCGGCTTGTCGGCAATCTCGCCGAGCTTGGCCAGCGCTGCTTCGGGCAGGTTGGCGTCGCACAGCACGGCATCCGTGCCTGCGATCGCCTCACGCGTCTTGGCGCGCCTGAGCTGCTTGGCGAAGGCAAGTTCGTAGAGGCTCATGTCTGCCAGTGCCGCGACCACGTCGCCGTCGCGGTCGAGCAGGGCGGTGTAGCTCGGCGTCGCCCGGTCGAGGAAGATGGCCGACAGGTCCTCGATGCCGTTGGTCGCGATCTCCGACGCCACGGCGTCGCCGGCCGCGTCGCCGCCGCGCACCGACATCAAGGCGCCGGTCGCCCCGCGACGCACTGCACCCCGCAACGCATTGAAAGCGCCGCCGCCAACCTCCTCGCTCATCGAGCCGGGGATCGAGGCGCCCGCCACGAACGGTGCCGTCATGCGGCCGCGCCGGTCGACATGTGCGCCTCCGATGGCAAGGATCTTGGGTGACGTCATGATGCAGGTGTCCGGCAGAGGTTTCGGGCGTGGAACTTAGTGTCTGGCGAGGCGGGCGGCAACCGAATCGCGGCGCGGGCGGATTTTCACGGCGGCGTGTCGCGCCATATGCGACATCGCATCACGTGCAGCTTTAAAACAAAAAAAGAACACGCATGTGATTAAACATAAATATCAGTAAGTTGACTGCTCTTGCCAAATGAGAACAAAACAGATACAAAATTATATCGGCACCGGATCTGCCGGCCTTCATTGACGACCACGGGGTGATGTATCATGGCTCAGAATTCATTGCGGCTTGTAGAGGATAATTCGGTGGACAAATCCAAGGCTCTGGACGCGGCGCTGTCGCAGATCGAACGCGCCTTCGGCAAGGGCTCGATCATGCGCCTGGGCGCCAATGAGCAGGTTGTCGAGATCGGAACGGTCTCCACCGGCTCGCTCGGCCTCGACATCGCTCTTGGCGTCGGTGGCCTGCCGCGCGGACGCATCATCGAAATCTACGGGCCGGAAAGCTCGGGCAAGACGACGCTCGCTTTGCACACCGTGGCCGAAGCCCAGAAGAAGGGCGGCATCTGCGCCTTCGTCGACGCCGAACACGCGCTCGACCCGGTCTATGCCCGCAAGCTCGGCGTCGATCTCGAGAACCTGCTGATCTCGCAGCCCGACACGGGCGAGCAGGCGCTGGAGATCTGCGATACGCTGGTGCGTTCCGGCGCCATCGACGTGCTGGTCGTCGACTCGGTTGCAGCGCTGACGCCGCGCGCCGAGATCGAGGGTGAAATGGGCGAGTCGCTGCCCGGCCTGCAGGCCCGCCTGATGAGCCAGGCGCTGCGCAAGCTGACGGCCTCGATCTCGCGCTCCAACACCATGGTCATCTTCATCAACCAGATCCGCATGAAGATTGGCGTCATGTACGGCTCGCCGGAGACCACCACCGGCGGCAACGCGCTCAAGTTCTATGCTTCGGTCCGCCTCGACATCCGCCGCATCGGCTCGGTCAAGGACCGCGACGAGGTCGTCGGCAACCAGACCCGCGTCAAGGTGGTGAAGAACAAGCTGGCCCCGCCCTTCAAGCAGGTCGAGTTTGACATCATGTATGGCGAAGGCGTGTCCAAGACCGGCGAGCTCGTCGATCTCGGCGTCAAGGCCGGCGTTGTCGAGAAGTCGGGCGCCTGGTTCTCCTACAATTCGCAGCGGCTCGGCCAGGGACGCGAGAACGCCAAGCTGTTCCTGCGCAACAATCCCGACGCGGCGCGTGAGATCGAACAGCTGCTCAGGCAGAATGCCGGTCTGATCGCCGAGAAGTTCCTCGAGAACGGCTCGCGCGAGGAAGACGACGGCGACGAAGCTGGCGCGATGTAGGCGCATTCGGGGCCGGTCCGGCGAACGTCGGACCAGACCCAAGACAGACGATCTGAGCGACCGCCGGCCATTGTGCCGGCGGTTTGCGTTTGTGAAGACTGCTTCGCTGATCGGGCGGCGGATTGCGGGCTATTGCCGGTCCGGTGTTTCTGGACAGGGTTAAGGTGGGCGGCTAAAAGGCCAGTTCCAATTTCCGCCTGCAAAGGGCGGGGTGCATCTGTTCAGGGCGGCGATCAAAGGCGGCAATATGAGTGGCGTGAACGAGATCAGGTCGACATTTCTCGACTACTTCAAGAAGAACGGACACGAGGTCGTAGCCTCCAGTCCGCTCGTCCCGCGCAATGACCCGACCTTGATGTTCACCAATGCCGGCATGGTGCAGTTCAAGAATGTCTTCACCGGGCTCGAGACGCGCTCCTATTCGCGCGCCGCAACCGCGCAGAAGAGCGTGCGCGCCGGCGGCAAGCACAACGACCTCGACAATGTCGGCTACACCGCGCGCCATCTCACCTTCTTCGAGATGCTCGGCAACTTCTCCTTTGGCGACTATTTCAAGGAGCAGGCGATCGAGCTTGCCTGGAACCTGATCACCAAGGAGTACGGGCTCAAGAAGGACAAGCTGCTCGTCACCGTCTATCACACCGACGACGAGGCGGCCGACCACTGGAAGAAGATCGCCGGCTTCACCGACGACCGCATCATTCGCATCGCCACCTCGGACAATTTCTGGGCGATGGGCGATACCGGCCCGTGCGGCCCGTGCTCGGAAATCTTCATCGACCGCGGCGAGCACATCTGGGGCGGCCCTCCCGGCAGCCCCGAGGAGGATGGCGACCGCTTCCTCGAATTCTGGAACCTCGTCTTCATGCAATATGAGCAGGTGACGAAGGAAGAGCGCATCTCGCTGCCGCGCCCGTCCATCGACACCGGCATGGGCCTCGAGCGCATGGCCTCGATCCTGCAGGGCGTCGAGACCGTGTTCGAGACAGACCTGTTCCGCACCTTGATCGATGCCGCGTCCTCGGCGATCGGCCGTGGCCCGGATGACAGCAATGTCGCTTCCTACCGCGTTATGGCCGATCACCTGCGTTCGTCCTGCTTCCTCGTCGCCGATGGCGTGCTGCCCTCGAATGAGGGCCGTGGCTATGTGCTGCGCCGCATCATGCGCCGCGCCATGCGTCATGCGCAGCTTCTCGGCGCGCAGGAGCCGATGATGTGGAAACTGGTGCCCGCACTCATCCGCGAGATGGGGCAGGCCTATCCCGAGCTCGTCCGTGGCGAAGCACTCATCACCGAGACGCTCAAGCTCGAAGAGACCCGCTTCCGCAAGACGCTCGCCCGCGGCCTGGGCCTGCTGGCGCACGCCACCGAGACGCTGGGCTCGGGCGACATGCTCGACGGCGAAACCGCCTTCAAGCTTTACGACACCTACGGCTTCCCGCTCGACCTGACGCAGGACGCATTGCGCCAGCGCAGCATTTCGGTGGATCTCGCCGGCTTCACCGATGCGATGGAGCGGCAGAAGGCCGAGGCGCGCGCCAACTGGGCGGGCTCCGGCGAGGCTGCGACCGAGGTCGTCTGGTTCTCCGTCCGCGAAAAGACCGGCGCCACCGAATTCCTCGGCTACGAGACCGAGCAGGCCGAAGGCGTGATCCTGTCGCTGCTCAAGGACGGCGCCGTTGTCGATGCCGTGAACGAGGGCGACATCGTCGCCATCGTCGTCAACCAGACGCCGTTCTACGGCGAGTCGGGCGGCCAGATGGGCGACACCGGCACCATTTCAGGCGAAGGCTTCGCCGTCGAGGTGACCGACACCCAGAAGAAGGCCGACGGCCTGTTCGTTCATTACGGCAAGGTCACCAAGGGCAAGCTCAAGACGGGCGCTGCCGTCGAGCTCAAGGTCGACCACAACAGGCGGACGCGTTTGCGGTCGAACCACTCGGCAACCCACTTGATCCACGAGGCGCTGCGCGAGGTGCTCGGCACTCATGTCGCGCAGAAGGGCTCGCTGGTTGCGCCTGAGCGCCTGCGCTTCGACATCTCGCACAACAAGCCGATCTCGGCCGAGGAGCTCGAGGAAGTCGAGCGCATGTCGAACGAGATCGTGGTCCAGAACAGCCCCGTCACCACGCGCCTGATGAGCGTCGACGATGCCATTGCCGAGGGCGCGATGGCGCTGTTCGGCGAAAAATATGGCGACGAGGTTCGGGTCGTCTCGATGGGCACCGGCCTGCATGGTGCCAAGGCCAACCGTCCCTATTCGGTCGAGCTGTGCGGCGGCACCCATGTCCGCTCCACCGGCGACATCGGCCTGGTGCGCATCGTCTCCGACAGCGCCGTCGCTGCCGGCGTGCGTCGCATCGAGGCGCTGACCGGCGAGGCGGCGCGTCGTCACCTCGACGAGCAGGACCGCCGCCTGAAGACGGTCGCAGCAGCACTGAAGGTGTCGCCCGCCGACGTGCTGACGCGTGTCGAAGCCCTGGTCGATGAACGCAAGAAGCTTGAACGCGAGCTGACCGAAGCGCGCAAGCGGCTCGCCATGGGTGGCGGGCAGGGCGGTTCCGCCGATGCGGTGCGCGAGATATCTGGCGTGAAGTATCTCGGCAAAGTTGTGTCAGGCGTCGACCCCAAGGACCTCAAGGGCTTGGCCGACGAAAGCAAGGCCGGCCTCGGTTCGGGCGTGGTGACGCTGATCGGCGTGTCGGAAGATGGCAAGGCCAGCGCTGTCGTGGCTGTCACGGCCGATCTCGTCGACCGCCTCAGTGCCGTCGACCTGGTTCGCGTCGCATCCGCAGCCCTTGGCGGCAAGGGCGGCGGCGGCCGTCCGGACATGGCCCAGGCCGGTGGCCCCGACGCCACCAAGGCCGACGAGGCTGTCGAGGCTGTCGCCCAGGCAATGGCCGGCTGATCCTGGATCAGGCTGAGGAATCGACAGGGCGGGAGCTTCGGCACCCGCCCTTTTCATTTGGCCGTCTCGACGTCCAGGTCGCTGGCCGGCGGATCAGTCTTCAGCGGATCAGTCTTCAAAAGCAGCGACAAATTCGACCTTGATCCGGTCGGGGTCCTCGATGAACAGTGCGTAATAGTCGCTGCCGCCATTGGCGAAGGGATAACGCTCGTCATAGAGGCAGGGAATGCCGTTGTCCCGGCAGACCTGCCTGAGCCTGTCGACGGTCGTCCTGTCTTCCACGCGAAAGGCCAGATGATTGAGGCCAACGCCGGACCGGTGATAGGGCCGATGGGCGTGCTTCTCGGCCACCTGGACGAAGGTCAAATAGGCATGGTTGCCGTGGGCGAGCGTGAAGCCATCGTTCCAGCGCCCGGTTTCCTCATAGCCGATCTGCGCGAGAAGAGACGCCCAGAAGGCATGCGATCTCTCCAGGTTCGACACATAGATTTCGACGTGATGCAGCATCGGCTTGGCCCCTGAACGCTGTTTGCCTGCAATCTCAAGCTGTATCGCTTCCAGTCCTCATCCGCTATCCCACTGGCCTGGGGGATTGTCATGCGGCAGGCGTGCGGGACCTCCGGTTTGAACTCAGCAGGATTTGTCAAATCAGGCTATGTTTCTGTCCGGCCGATCGATTTGCAAAGGGTTTGGCATGAACGGTGAAACGGCATGGGCAGTCTATGAAACCCGCCTGAGAAGGGTTTCGGCTCACATCCACGCGCATCTCGACGAGGAGCTGGATATGGACTGCCTGGCCGACATCGCCTGCATGTCGAGCTACCACTGGCACAGGATCTACCGCGCCATCTACGGTGAAACGGCTGCCGCCACGGTCAAGCGCCTCAGGCTGCACCGCGCCGCCGGCGACATCGTGGGGACGGATCTGACTGTCCTGGAGATTGCGAAACGGTCCGGCTATCCCAACGTCCAGTCGTTCAACCGCATCTTCAAGGCCGTCTACGGCATGCCGCCGGCGCGCTACCGGAGGGAGGGAAGCCACAAGCTCTTCGAAACCCACAGAGGAAAGGCTTCCCACATGTTCGACGTTCAGATCCGCACCATATCCGACACCAGCCTCGTCGGCGTTCCCCATCAGGGCTCCTACATGCAGATCGGCAAGGCCTTCGAGCAGCTGTTCGGCACGCTCTACGCCCGCGGCCAGGCGCGGCCCGACATGCGCATGATCGGTATCTATCTCGACGACCCCGATCTCGTTGCCGAGGACAGACTGCGCTCGGTCGCCTGCGTCAGCGCCGATGCGTCGGCACCTGCCGCCGCACCGCTCGAGCGCCGCGCCATCCAGGGCGGCGAATACGCCGTGCTGCGCCACAAGGGGCCGTATGCCGAGATGCACATGGCCTACAAATGGCTCTATGCCGAATGGTTGCCGAAATCGGGTCGCCAACTGCGCGACGCGCTGATGTTCGAGGAATACCTCAACAACCCGCGCGACGTGGCGCCATCAGAGCTCCTGACCGACATCCACCTGCCGTTGGCCTGAGTTGGGGGCGCAGGGAAATCCGGCGGTCGTCAGATAAACTCGCGGCCACCGGTATATTGACGGCGAAGCCGCCGGATCACCCACTTGTGGAGCGGCTGGTTCCGCCGGCGATGGAGAAAGACTGTCTCGCCGAATGGCTGTTCGCCTGGCTCGTTCTGCCATGGACCAAACTGCGACGGATCGGGAAACAGCGCTGCGTTGTGTCTCTTCGCAAGGATCGTCAGCACCGACTGGTCATGTCGATGGTCGACGAAGCCAGGCAGGTTCGGAAGCCCGTGTATGTTCGGGGCATCAGTGAGACATGCCTCGCTTGTCATGGCTTCGGAAAGGCGTGACACAAACTGCCTTGCTTCCGGCCCAGCCCGGTAAAGCTGAATGCCGCCTACGAGTTGCGGCAGCGACCAGAACTCATCGGTGTCGGCGTTCAGCTCGACAAAGCAATCGCGCTTTGTCCATGTCGACTGCAGCATCGCGCTGCCCATCTGGAAGAGACAAACAGGGTGTTTTTCAGCCAGCGCGATGAGCGGCGCGGGGTCGGCGATGAATGTCATGGCGATGTCGGTGTAGAGAACCAGCGTGCCATCCGGCACGCTGTTCAGTACATCCATGATGACAAATGGCTTCCAGAGCCAATAGCCCGCACCGCGTCGTGCGCTCATTATGGCCGGGTAACGTTGCGCCAAATCGCGCAGCACAGGATGGTCCGGTGTGTAGACAACGGTATCAAGGCCGAACCGGCATGCCGTCTTTGCTAGCAATTTGCTGGCCTGTGAATAGTTCGCGGTCGCAAACGTCACATGAACGGCATGCACTGGGTTCGGCCTTGTCTTTTTGCAGATCAGCCCATCGCCTTCTGCAGGTTCTCGTCGATCTTGTCGAGGAAACCGGTGGTCGACAGCCAGGGCTGGTCGGGGCCAATCAGCAGCGACAGGTCCTTGGTCATGAAGCCGCTTTCAACCGTCTGGATGCAGACGCGTTCCAGCGTCTCGGAGAAACGCTTCAGATCGGCGTTGTCGTCGAGCTTGGCGCGGTGGGCGAGGCCACGGGTCCAGGCGAAGATCGAGGCGATCGAGTTGGTCGAGGTTTCCTCGCCCTTCTGGTGCTGACGGTAGTGGCGGGTGACGGTGCCGTGGGCAGCTTCAGCTTCCACCGTCTTGCCATCCGGGGTCATCAGCACCGAAGTCATCAGGCCGAGCGAGCCGAAGCCCTGGGCCACGGTGTCGGACTGCACGTCGCCGTCATAGTTCTTGCACGCCCAGACATAACCGCCCGACCACTTCAGGCTCGAAGCCACCATGTCGTCGATGAGGCGGTGTTCGTACCAGAGCTTGCGCGCCTTGAACTCGGCCTCGAATTCCTTCTCGTAGACCTCCTGGAAGATGTCCTTGAAGCGGCCGTCATAGGCCTTGAGAATGGTGTTCTTGGTCGACAGATAGACCGGATAGTTGCGCAGCAGGCCGTAGTTCAGCGAGGCGCGGGCGAATTCGCGGATCGACTCGTCGAGGTTGTACATGGCCATCGCCACGCCGGCGCCCGGGGCGTCGAACACGTCGTGCTCGATCACCTGGCCGTCGTCGCCGACGAACTTGATCGACAGCTTGCCCTTGCCCGGGAACTTGAAGTCGGTTGCCTTGTACTGGTCGCCGAAGGCATGACGGCCGACGATGATCGGCTTGGTCCAGCCCGGAACCAGGCGCGGCACGTTCTTCATGATGATCGGCTCGCGGAAGATCGTGCCGCCGAGGATGTTGCGGATCGTGCCGTTGGGCGACTTCCACATCTTCTTGAGCTTGAACTCCTCGACGCGCTGCTCGTCAGGCGTGATGGTGGCGCACTTCACGCCGACGCCGTGCTTGTTGATGGCGTTGGCAGCGTCGATGGTCACCTGGTCGTTGGTGGCGTCGCGGTGTTCGATGCCGAGGTCGTAATATTCGAGGTCGATGTCGAGATAGGGGTGGATCAGCTTGTCCTTGATGAACTGCCAGATGATGCGGGTCATCTCGTCGCCGTCGAGTTCGACGACGGGCTTGGCCACCTTGATCTTCGCCATAGGAAATTGCCTCTTTTTGCCTGGAACCAGCCGGTCCCGGAGGGTTCACGATTGGGAGTGCGGCCCCTATACCAAAGCGAATCGGACGGCGCAAATGATTGCGATTGCGACCTTCGGCCTGTTTGCTGACATTGTATGAAATGCCTGGCTGCGACGTTGGCCGTCGCTGGTGCCGCAGGTCATTTTTGCCTGGCTGAGCCCGTCTTCGGCGGCATCGGCCCGACGAAGCGCGACGCCATGGCGATCCAGCTCTCGATCGCCCGGTCGTCCAGCTTATCAGGCGCCACCATGATGAAGCCTTTCATCTCGCGGCCGGTGAAGTCCATTCGCCTGGCGCCCGGCAAGGCGAGAGCCGCGGGCTCCTGTTCCTCACCGACGCGCACCAGCAAGGCGCCGTCCTTCAGCGTGCCGACCATCATGTTGCCGTTGAGCGTGAAGCAGGTGCCGCCGAACATACGGATTTCGCCGACATTGGGATCGTCGCCGACAAAGGCCAGGATCTGTTCCGCGAGATCGTCCGCCATGGCTCGCCCTTACCGGAACTTCATTTTCGCGCGCGAATATGTCAGGGACGCGCAAAAGGCGCAATTCTCGGTTCAATCGCAACAATGTCAGAAAACCCCATGCCAACAGCGGCCCCCGTGATCATCCTCGTCGAGCCGCAGCTCGGCGAGAACATCGGCATGGTGGCGCGCGCCATGGCCAATTTCAGCCTCGGCGAACTGCGCCTGGTCAATCCACGCGACGGCTGGCCGAACGAGAAGGCGCGCTCCGCTGCCAGCAACGCCGATCACGTCATCGACGCCGTCGTGGTCTTCCCCGACCTCGCATCGGCGGTTGCCGACCTCAACTTCGTCTTCGCCACCACCGCGCGCGAGCGTGACGGCTTCAAGGAAGTGCGCGGTCCCGTCGAGGCCGGCCGCATGCTGCGCGGCCGCGCCGCGTCAGGTCTTCGCACCGGCATACTGTTCGGGCGCGAGCGTTTCGGTCTCTACAACGAGGAAGTGAGCCTGGCCGACGAGATCGTCACCTTCCCGGTCGATCCCAGATTTGCCTCGCTCAACATCGCCCAGGCGGTGCTGTTGATGTCCTATGAGTGGATGAAATCAGGTCTGGAAGATGAGACCCAGACCAATTTCTCTGGCCCGGAAATGAAGCCGGCGACCAAGGACGAGTTGCACGGCCTGTTCAATCACCTCGAATCCGCCCTCGAGGCGCGCGGCTATTTCCGCCCGGCGACCAAGAAGCCGAAGATGGTCGACAATCTGCGCTCGGTGCTGACCCGGGCCGGCTTCTTCTCCCCCGAGCTCAAGGTGCTGCGCGGCGTCGTTGCCTCGCTCGACTATTTCTCGCCCAAGGAGCCGCGCGGCAAGGGTTATCCCGAACGCAAGGCCAGGGTTGACCTCGCCGCCCATTCGGGTGGCGCCGGCAGCGACGAGGACGACACGCCGCCGGTCGGCGGCAGAGGGCTCGACAATGACTGACCGCCCGATCCTGATGTTCGATTCCGGCATTGGCGGGCTGACCGTGCTGCGCGAGGCGCGTGTGCTGATGCCCGACCGCCGCTTTGTCTATGTCGCCGATGATGCGGCATTTCCTTATGGCAACTGGGAGGAGCCGGCGCTCAAGCAGCGCATCCTTGGCCTGTTCGACGAATTGCTCGAGCGCTTCAAGCCCGAGCTGTCGGTCATTCCCTGCAATACCGCCTCGACGCTGGTCATCGAGGCGATCCGCGAGCGTTTTCCCGACCACCCATTCGTCGGCACAGTGCCGGCCATCAAGCCGGCGGCCGAGCGCACCTGTTCGGGCCTGGTTTCGGTGCTGGCCACGCCGGGCACGGTGAAGCGCCAGTACACGCGCGACCTCATTACCCAATGGGCGTCGAAGTGCCATGTCCGCCTCGTCGGCAGCCACAGGCTGGCAGCCTTGGCCGAGACCTACATGCGCGAGGGTTTCGTCGATGAACAGGCGGTAGCCGAGGAAATCGCCCCGTGCTTCGTCGAGCAGGACGGCCGCCGCACCGACATCGTCGTGCTTGCCTGCACGCATTATCCTTTCCTGGTCAACCGCATGCGCAAGACAGCGCCCTGGCCGGTCGACTGGATCGATCCGGCCGAGGCGATCGCGCGCCGCGCGCTGTCCTTGCTCGACGGTTCGCGCGAGTGGCGCGACGACGCCGGCCGCGACATCGCCGTCTTCACCTCGAAGCGCACCGATTTTGCGACGCGCCGGCTGATGCAGGGCTTTGGACTGACGGTCGAAGGAACATGACGGCCCGGCAGGCGTTTTCCAAACCCGAGAGGTCCAAAGGCCCAGAGGTCCAAAGGCCCAGAGGTAAGGAGAAACGCCATGCCAGCCGTATCCAAAGCCCAGCAGAAAGCCGCTGGAGCAGCCCTCGCCGCCAAGCGCGGCGAGATCAAGAAGAGCGAACTCGTCGGCGCATCGAAGGAAATGTACGAATCGATGACCGAAAAGGAACTCGAGGAGTTCGCCGAGACCAGCCACAAGGGTTTGCCGGAGCACAGGACAAAGCACTGAGGTCCGGCAAACCCGTCGGGCACTGAGCCTCGGCGAGCCGATCAGTAGCCGACGGTGAAGCGCTTGCCCGTATGCTCAGGCGTTTCGGCCTCGTTGACGATGGCGACGGCCAGGTCTTCCACCGAGATGTGGCTTTCGCCATTGGCATCGAACACCGGCTGGTCGCCACCTGTGCGGAATTTTGCGGTGCGTGCGCCCGGGGCCATCATGATTGCCGGCGACAGGAACGACCATTCCAGACCGGTCTCGCCGCGCAGGGCCGCAAGGGCGTCGCGCGCGGCGCGTGCACCGTCCTTGTAGGCTTCGGGGAAGTGCGGGCCGTCGACCAGCTGTTTGCCGTCGATTTCGAGGCTGCCAGCGCCACCGACGACGATGACGCGCTTGCCGGCGGCCTTTGCGGCTGCGACGATCGCCTTCGAGCCGGCGAGATGCTTGGCATAGATCTCCGGATCGCCCCAGCCGCCATTGAAGGCGGAGACGACGACGTCGCTGCCCGAGATCGCGGCCTTCAGCGCGTCGATGTCGTTGACGTCGGCTTTGACAGCGGTGACGCCGTCGAGGGCGGCGACCTTGGACGGGGTGCGCACGATGGCCGTGACCTCGTGGTCACGCGAAGCGGCTTCCTTGAGCACCGCGTTGCCGACGAAGCCGGATGCGCCGATGAGAGCGAGTTTCATGATCTTCTCCTTGTTCGCCTGCTTTGCCATTTCAGGCGAATGCAGGTATGATCTGTAATCAGGTTACCAACGATAACCATATAGATCGAACCGAAGAGGGCGAAAAGAACGCATGATTTCGTGCCCAGGTTACGTCAGAGGAACCACATGAACGCCCCGACAAAACCCACAACCGCGGTGCCGCTGCTTCACACCACCCCCGGCTTCGAAACCGACGGCCGCAGCACATGCCCGATCCGCGAGGTGCTCGACCGTGTCGGCGACACCTGGAGCATCCTCGTCATCATCAATCTCCAGGAGCAGCCGGTGCGCTTCAACGCGCTCAAGCGCGCGATCGAAGGCATCTCGCAGCGCATGCTGACGGTCACCCTGCGTTCGCTGGAGCGTGACGGGCTGGTCACCCGGACGGTGCGGCCGACAACCCCGCCGGAGGTGGAATACGGGCTGACCGAGCTCGGCCAGTCGCTTGCCGTGCCGATCGCGTCGCTCGGCGGCTGGGCCGCAAGCAATCGTGACAACATGCGCCAGGCGCGGGAGGCGTTCGATCTCGGTACCTGAGCCGCGCAGGAATCGGAATGCGGCGCCCGGATTGAGCGCATAGCGTCGGCCTCCAACAACAACGGAGCGCCGCCATGAAGCCAAGCCCTATCGTTTCGCGCCTGGACTGGACGCGAATCCTCAGTGAGCTCGACGAGTTTGGTGTCGCGCCGACCGGTCCGCTGCTCGACAACGAGACCTGCCAGGCCTTGCGCGCGCTCTATGACCGCGACGCGCAATTCCGCAGCCGCATCGTCATGCAGCGTCATGGTTTTGGGGCGGGGGAGTACAAATACTTCGCCAACCCGCTTCCTGAAGTGATCTCGGGCCTGCGCCACGGCTTCTATGAGCACCTTGCGCCCTTCGCCAATGGCTGGAACGAGCGCATGGGGCTCGCCAGGCGTTATCCCTGCGAACTTGACGCTTTCCTTGCCGAATGCCACGCCGACGGCCAGACCAGGCCGACGCCGCTTCTCCTGAAATACGGTGCCGGCGACTACAACTGCCTGCACCAGGACGTCTATGGCGAGCACCTGTTTCCGGTCCAGTTGGTGATTCTGCTCTCCGACCCGCAATCCGAATTCGCAGGCGGCGAATTCGTCATGACCGAGCAGCGTCCGCGCATGCAGTCGCGCGCCGAGGTGGTTCCGCTCGGCATCGGCCATGGCGCTCTGTTCGCCGTCAACGACCGGCCCAAGGCTGGTTCGCGCGGCGACTATCGGGTAAAGATGCGCCACGGCGTCAGCCGCATCCGCTCTGGCGAGCGCTTCACGCTCGGCATCATCTTCCATGATGCGAAGTGAGCCGGCTGCCTTGGAAGCGTTGACATTGCAGCCGGTTTCGCCTAGTTAGCCGCCAACGCCGGGCCGAAACGCCCGGTGTTTCATTTGACGTGTCCCGTGGACCTTTTCCGCAATGCGTGCGTGGAAGATCCTGTCAGGCTCCGAAAACGGGGGCCAGAGGAGGGCGCGTTTTCCTCGCCTGGAACGTGAAGTTCCGGGTGCAACGTTTTGAAGGGAAATGCGATGAGCAAGCGCGAATCCGCTAAGTACAAAATCGATCGCCGTCTTGGCGAGAACATCTGGGGCCGTCCGAAGTCCCCGGTCAACAAGCGTGAATACGGCCCCGGCCAGCACGGCCAGCGCCGCAAGGGCAAGCTCTCGGACTTCGGTCTGCAGCTGCGCGCCAAGCAGAAGCTGAAGGGTCACTACGGCGACGTTTCGGAAAAGCAGTTCCGCAAGACCTATGAAGAGGCAAACCGCCGCAAGGGCGACACCTCCGAGAACCTGATCGGCCTGCTCGAGTCGCGTCTGGATGCGGTCGTCTACCGTGCCAAGTTCGTGCCGACCATTTTCGCTGCCCGTCAGTTCGTCAACCACGGCCACGTCAACGTCAACGGCAAGCGCACCAACATCTCGTCCTACCGCTGCAAGGCTGGCGACGTGATCGAAGTCCGCGAGAAGTCGAAGCAGCTGGTCATCGTTCTCGAGTCGGTTGGTCTCGCCGAGCGTGACGTTCCTGACTACATCGAAGTCGATCACAACAAGATGGTCGCGACCTTCGCCCGCGTTCCCGGCCTGTCGGACGTTCCGTACGCAGTGCAGATGGAACCGAACCTCGTCGTCGAATTCTATTCACGCTAATCCCCAGAGCGCGGTGCTTCGCGCCGCGTTCAATCTCGCTGCCTTGGGCGCATCTTGGCGATGCGACGGGATAGCATCGAATTTCAAAGGGCGGCCGGCAACGGCCGCTCTTTTCGTTTGGGGGGCATGTCTTGCGCGCCGCCTGAATTTGCGGAATACCGCTGACGGCAGCGCTGTCCCGTATCTGCGCGCCGTGGATTGAAGGACCAGACCGATGGGCATTCACGAACAGGACGCGCTGGCCGAGCCTGCGGAGGGTGCATTCCCGCTCTATCGCGATGCCCCGTCCTCGGTCGAGTTCAACAAGCTGCGCAAGCGACTGCTGCGCCAGACGCGCCAGGCGATCGAAGACTATGCCATGGCCAGGTCAGGCGAGCGCTGGCTGGTGGCGCTGTCGGGCGGCAAGGATTCCTATGGCCTGCTCGCGGTCCTGATGGATCTCAAATGGCGCGGCCTGCTGTCGGTCGATCTGCTCGCCTGCAATCTCGACCAGGGCCAGCCCAACTTCCCCAAGAATGTGCTGCCCGATTATCTCAATGCCAATGGCATCGCCCATCGCATCGAATATCGCGACACCTATTCGGTCGTTACCGAGAAACTGCCGGAGGGCAGCACCTATTGTTCACTGTGCTCGCGGCTCAGGCGAGGGCACCTCTACCGCATCGCGCGTGAGGAGGGCTGTTCCTCGCTGGTGCTCGGCCACCATCGCGAGGACATTCTCGAGACCTTTTTCATGAATCTGTTCCATGGCGGACGCCTCGCCGCCATGCCGCCCAAGCTGCTCAATGACGAGGGCGACGTCATGGTTCTGAGGCCTCTGGCCTTCTGCGCCGAGGCCGACATGGCCAAATTCGCCGAGGGCATGAAGTTTCCGATCATCCCCTGCGACCTCTGCGGCAGCCAGGAAGGCCTGCAGCGCAACGCCATGAAGGCGATGTTGGACGACATCGAAAAGCGCATGCCGGGCCGCAAGGACACCATGCTGCGGGCGCTGTCCAACACCCGTCCGTCGCATCTGCTCGATCGCAAGCTGTTCGATTTCACCAGCCTGATGGCTGGCTGAGGTCGACAGGATCACCAAAACGAACAGCCCGAAAACCTTGAGGTTTTCGGGCTGTTTCTATTTCAGAGGCTGTCCGTCGTCGACGCTGTCAGTGGACCTCGGCAACTGCCGGCTTCGGATCATGCTGGCCGCGGAACAGCTTGCCCTTCTCGGCAATCAGCACCATCACCAGGCCAATCGAGGCGACGCCGCAGAAACCGATCGCCAGCGGCACCGTCGTGCCATCGAAGGATTGGCCGATGGCCGCACCGATCATGCCACCGCCCAGGGTCTGCATGAAACCCTGCACCGAGGATGCCGTGCCGGCGATATGGCCAAGCGGCTCCATCGAGATCGAGTTGAAGTTGGAGCCGATCCAGCCGAACTGGAACATCGCCAGAGCAAACAGCACGATGAAGGCTGGAAACGGCACCGGCCCGGTCAGCGACCAGACGAGCCAGATCGCACTCACCAGCAGGAAGCCGATCAGGGCGCCGTGCGACAGCTTGCGCATGCCGAATTTGACGACGAGACGCGAGTTGAGGAACGACGACACCGACATCATGCCAGCAATGGCCGCAAACACTGCCGGGAACCACACGCCGAGCCCGTAGAGGCCGACATAGACCTGCTGCGCCGAGTTGATGAAGCCGAACAGCGCGCCGAAGATGGTCATCGAGGCCAGCGTGTACCACAGCGACATGCGCGTGGTGAGCACGGTGCGGAAGCCCCGGGCGATCGACATCACCGACAGCGGCCGCCGGTCCTCGGGATGCATCGTCTCCGGCAGGCGAATCGCCGCCCACAGCGTGATCGCCAGCGCCGACACCGCCATGACGATGAAAATCATGTGCCATTCCGAAAACAGCATGACGATCTGCCCCATGGCGGGCGCCACCACCGGCACGACCATGAATACCATGAAGATCAGCGACATGATCTCGGCCATCTGCCGCCCGCCGAAGCGATCGCGCACCACCGACACCGCAATGACGCGCGTCGACGCAGCACCTATGCCCTGGACGAAGCGCAGCAAAAGCAGCGTTTCGAAGCTTGGCGCGAATGCCGCCGCGAAGGCCGCAAGCACATAGATGCCGAGGCCGAACAGCAGCGGCTTCCGCCGGCCGAACTGGTCGGAGATCGGGCCATAGGCCAGCAGCGCCAGTGCGAGGCCGGCGAAATAGGCGGTAATCACATATTGCCGGTGGTTCTCGCTCTCGACGTTGAGGGCAGCACCGATCTGCTGCAGCGCCGGCAGCATGATGTCGACGGCAAGCGCGTTGACGGCCATCAATGCGGCGGCCAGCGCGATGAATTCCCAACGCGGAATCGGGAATGCGTCCTGACGGACGCTGGGAGCGACTTTCTGTTCCATTCGGAATCCAATTCAAACGGAAATGCGCCGGGCAAGCCGGCGCATTTGCCACAAACGGGACCCCGGAACAGGCCGGAGCCGGTAATTCTTAGGTCAGGCGGCGCCCTTGACGCTCACGCCCTTCTCTTCCAGGAACGACTGCAGTTCGCCGGCCTGGAACATCTCGCGGATGATGTCGCAACCGCCGACGAACTCACCCTTAACGTAGAGCTGGGGGATGGTCGGCCAGTTGGAATAGTCCTTGATGCCCTGGCGAAGCTCGTTCGAGGTCAGGACGTTGACGCCCTTGTAGTCGACACCGAGGTAGTCGAGGATCTGGACGACCTGGCCGGAAAAGCCGCACTGCGGGAAGCCGGGCGTGCCCTTCATGAAAACCACGACATCCTGGCTCTTCACTTCGCTATCGATGTATTCGTTGATTCCGCTCATGGCGCACCTAAACCTCAGATCTGGCCGGCGGACCGGCAATGTTCGTTAGACTGCTAGCATCTGCCACTATGTGGTTGCAACAGTCGAGCATTCCAAGCGTCGGGTCGACCCGAAATCCGGAAATGTGACCTTTTTGCCGTGCAGCACCTGCGTTGCGGCGTCAGTCAGCTGCTGCGGCGTGCCTTCGAGCGCGAGCGGACCGTGCGCTTGCGGCTGGTCTGCTTCTTGGCTGGCCTCAAAAGCTTCTCGATCTGGCGCAGCGTGGCCGAACTCGTCGATGTCGTCCGCTTGCGGCGGCGGGCGCGCTTCGAGGTGCTCGACGGCTTCTTCAGAATGTCCTTCAGCACGCCGTCGACGACGCCTTGGACCAGGTCGTTGATCAATGACATCAGCGCGCGCCCCTGTTCTGTGGAATGTCCCGGATAAAAGATCGGGCGATCGATGTCGAGGGCCTCGGCCTTCTGGCCTACTTGATCGCCCGCACGCAGATGAACCCAGGCGAATGGCTGAGCTCGGCAAAGTGTTCGGGGTCGACGGCGGCCATCTCGGCCACCGGCAGCGGTTCGACAAAACGGTCGAGACGCCAGCCGGCATCGCTCAGGCCGTTCAAAATGTCCTGCAGCGGGCGACGGTAGGATTCGACGTAAGGCCTGGACTCGCCAAAGCCGCCCCAACGCAGGCCCCAGCGGTTGGTCGTGAAGTAGTTGGCATCGCGGCGTGCGCGGGGATCGGCCCAGTCACGCATCGGGTGGCCCATCGAGAACACCAGACGGCCTCCGCTGCGCGTAATGCGATGAAACTCGGCGAAGACAGGCTTGAGGTCTTCGACATAGTCGAGCGCCAGCGAACACAGGATCGCGTCGGTGCTGCCGCTCGCCAGCCAATCCAGGGGCCTGGCCAGATCGCCTTGGTGGAACGCGACGTCGAGACCGGCGCAGCGCTTGCGCGCCAGTTCCAGCATTTCGGGCGTGATGTCGAAGCCGCGGACCCGGGCGCCGCCGCGCGCCAGCTTTTCCGAGCAGATGCCAGAGCCGCAGCCGGCATCGACCACGTCGAGCCCGGCGACATCGCCGAGCAGGGCCAGCGACGCCGGCCGCTCATAGAGTGCATTGTGGGGCTTGGTGGGAGCTGCCGCGTCGTAGCGGTCGGCAAAGGTGGCGTAGGCGCGGCGCGCGATCGGTTCGTTTTCAGACATGTAACTTGCCTGTGCAAGGGGCAGCCTGATCGAGACACAGCCTCTCAGCCGCACCCAGGCAATGAAGAGAGTTTCAGCAGCTCTTCCCGGGAGACACCGTTCAGGACTGACGCCGGAATTCTGGTGCTGTCGACATGGACGACCAAGCCCAGACGATCGACAACGACATAACCACACTCCTTGGCGCCCGCAGCCGATTCTCCGTCGAACTCGACGGCGACAAGACGACCTTCAGGCTGCTCGTAGGTGACAGTCCTGGTGAAACGTCTTTGCTGGACAGGACCGGTCGTCGCTGATGAAGCAAGCCAGGAATCGTAGCCGATGACCGCCTGGCTGCGCTTGGCAAAGTGCAGGTAGGCGCCGGCGAAGTCGCCGCGGTCGAACTTGGCGAAAAACTGCCGCGCCGCGGCAATAGCTTGATAGTCGGTTGAAGATTGAGACCTGCCGGTCCCGGTCGGGGCGATAACTGCGCAGGCAGCGAGCGCCAGCAGGCGCGACATTCTCCGGGGCAGTCCCTGAGAAGCCGCGCCTGACATCAGGCTATTCCGGAATGCTGGTCTGCAGGGCGAGTGCGTGCAGCACGCCGCCCATATTGCCCTTCAGCGCGTCGTAGACCATCTGGTGCTGCTGCACGCGGGTCTTGCCGCGGAAGCTTTCAGAGACGACCTCGGCGGCATAGTGGTCGCCATCGCCGGCGAGATCACGGATGGTCACCCGGGCATCCGGAATGCCTTCCTTGATCATGCGTTCGATGTCGTGTGCGTCCATTGCCATTTTTTGTCGTTCCCGCTCAGTTGTCCATGAAGCGAGGGAACCAGGATTCGTGAGCCGAGGTCAACTCGTCGATCGTCACGGCCCGTGCCTCGCCCAGCTTCAGTTCCTTGCCGCCGGTCGTTCCGATCCACGGAGCGTGGATACCGAGCGCCTTGGCTTCGTTCCACAATTCCTGCATCTCGGACGACTGCGGGTCAAGCTTGACGGTGACCAGGTAACGGCCCTGGTCCTCGGCGAAGAACACCGGGATGGGGTTGGTGCCGCTGAGGCCCGGAACAGTCGCCCCGATGCCGGAGACCATCGCCATTTCGGCAAGAGCTACGGCAAGGCCGCCGTCCGACAGATCATGCACGGCAGTGGCCGTGCCGCTGCGGATCAGCTTGCGCACGAAGTCGCCGACCTTCTTCTCGTGCTCGAGGTCGACAGCCGGCGGCGGGCCGTCGGTGCGGCCATGCACGTCGCGCATGTAGATCGACTGGGCAAGGTGGCTGCCCCACTGGGCCGGGCCGCCGACCAGCAGGATCACTTCGCCCTCCTTGGCAAAGCAGGCCTTGGCCATCTTCGACCAGTCGTCGATCAGGCCGACGCCACCGATGGTGGGCGTGGGCAGGATGCCCTGGCCGTTGGTCTCGTTGTAGAGGGAGACGTTGCCCGACACGATCGGGAAGCCGAGCGCGCGGCAGGCGTCGCCGATGCCGGTCACGGCCTTCACGAACTGGCCCATGATCTCAGGGCGCTCGGGATTGCCGAAATTGAGGTTGTCGGTGGCGGCGAGCGGCATAGCACCGGTCGCGGTCAGGTTGCGCCAGCATTCGGCGACCGCCTGCTTGCCGCCCTCATAGGGGTCGGCCTCGCAATAGCGCGGCGTCACGTCTGACGAGAACGCCAGCGCCTTGGTGGCGTGGCCCTCGACACGCACCACGCCTGCGTCGCCGCCGGGGCGCTGCAGCGTGTTGCCCTGGATCATCGTGTCATACTGCTCGTAGACCCAGCGGCGCGACGAAAGATCTGGACCGCCGAGCATCTTGAGCAGTGCGTCGGCGACATCGGCTTGTGGTATGTCGTCGTCAGCCAGCGGCGCGCGCTTGGCCGGCTCGACCCACGGGCGATCATATTCGGGCGCCTCGTCACCGAGCTCCTTGATCGGCAAATTGGCGACTTCGACGCCCTGGTGGATGACGCGGAAACGCAAATCGTCAGTGGTCTTGCCGACGATGGCGAAATCGAGGCCCCACTTGACGAAAATCGCCTCCGCTTCCTTCTCCTTCTCGGGACGCAGCACCATGAGCATGCGCTCCTGGCTTTCCGACAGCATCATCTCGTAGGCGCTCATGCGCTCTTCGCGCACCGGAACCTTGTCGAGGTCGAGCTCGATGCCGAGGTCACCCTTGGCGCCCATCTCGACGGCCGAGCAGGTGAGACCCGCTGCACCCATGTCCTGGATGGCGATGACGGCGCCTGAAGCCATCAGCTCGAGGCAGGCCTCGAGCAGGCATTTTTCGGTGAATGGATCGCCGACCTGCACGGTCGGGCGCTTCTCGTCGATCTTGTCGTCAAACTCGGCCGAGGCCATGGTCGCCCCACCGACGCCGTCACGGCCGGTCTTGGCGCCGAGATAGACGACCGGCAGGCCGACGCCCTTGGCCTGCGACAGGAATATGCCGTCGATCCTGGCGAGGCCGGCGGCAAAGGCGTTGACCAGGATGTTGCCATTGTAGCGGGCATCGAAATTCACTTCGCCGCCGACGGTCGGCACGCCGAAGGCATTGCCATAGCCGCCGACGCCGGCAACCACGCCCGACACAAGGTGGCGGGTCTTGGGGTGGTCGGGCGCACCGAAGCGCAGCGCGTTCATCGAGGCAACCGGGCGGGCACCCATGGTGAAGACGTCGCGCAGGATGCCGCCGACGCCGGTCGCAGCCCCCTGGTAGGGCTCGATGTAGGAAGGGTGGTTGTGGCTCTCCATCTTGAAGACCACGCAGTCGCCGTCACCGATGTCGACCACGCCGGCGTTTTCGCCGGGGCCCTGGATGACGACGTCACCCTTGGTCGGCAGCGTGCGCAGCCACTTCTTCGACGACTTGTAGGAGCAGTGCTCGTTCCACATCGCCGAGAAGATGCCGAGTTCGGTAAAGCTCGGCTCGCGCCCGACAAGGTCGAGGATGCGCTGGTATTCGTCCGGCTTGAGCCCGTGCGCGGCGATGAGTTCGCCGGTGATCTTCACGTCATTCTGAATGGTCATCGTAGATCGCAGAATCCGTTGGGGAGCGTTGGTGGCTCCATAGCGCATGATTGCGCCGGGATATACCGCCAATGGCCAGAAAGTCACCCTTTATGGCACGGAAACGGCCATCCGCCCGAGATCTCAGGGTTTCAGCCGAAGCTGTCGTAGCCGGCGTCACCCTCGTCGAGCAGGCGGCGCAGCTTGATCAGCCCGCCCTCGACCTCGCTGCGCGTGCGCGGTGCCGAAATGCCGATCCGGACGCGGTGGAAAACCTGGTCGGAGCGGCCGGCCTTGAACTCGTCCTCGTCGTCGACCAGCACGCCCTGGCCATAGGCGGCATTCTTGAATGTCCCTGAATTCCAAGGCTCTGGCAGGGCCAGCCAGACGAAGGGGATGTTGGCGGCGATGTTGAAGTCGCTGCCGTCGAGCGTCTTGCGCACGATGTCGAGGCGCGCATTGATCTCGGCGATGGAGCGGGCGCGAATGGCGGCGGCTTCGCCTGACAGCACCAGTTGCGCGCACAGTTCCGCCAGAAGGTACGGCATGCCGCCGGTGACCATCTTGTGGGCGACGCGGATACTGTGCCGGAAATGCGCCGGGCAGGACAACCAGCCGCCGCGTACGCCGGCGGCGACAGATTTCGACAGACCGCCGACGACGAAGACCCGCTCGGGTGCAAATTCCGCCAGCAGCGGCGTGCGATCATCGGTCAGGGCGCCATACAGATCGTCCTCGATCAGCAGCACATTGTACCTGCGCGCGACGTCGGCGATCGCGGCGCGACGCTCGGCCGGCATGGTCGCGCCGGTCGGGTTCTGCACTGTCGGCATCAGGAAGGCGACCTTCGGATGCTTCTGTGCGCAGACGGCCTCGAAATCAGCGGGGTAGATGCCGTGTGCGTCCGACCGGACAAGCGCCATGCGGCGCCCGATCAGTCCGGCGCTGCGCGCCACCTGCGTATAGGTCAGGTGCTCGAACACGATGAAGTCGCCCGGCTGCGTCACCGCCGCGATGATCGAAACGATCGCCGCATGCGCGCCGAGCGTCGGCACGATCGTGTCGGGCGAAGGAGCAAAGCCATTGCGGCCCAGCCAGGCGCTGCCGGCCCTGAACCAGTGCTCGGGGAAGTTCCGGGCATAGCTCGCGACGTCGTCGGGAAAGTCGCGGCAGATCGTCGTGGTGATTGTCTCGATTGTACTGTTCTGCCCGACATTGGGCGCAGCCGTGCTGTCGAAATGCAGCTTGCCCGCCGGCGCCTCGACTGGCCGCGATCCCTCATGGGGCAGGGGCGCGGGCTCGATGATGGAGGGCTGGATGCCGTTGCGCTCCAGCACATAGGTACCGCGGCCGACCTCGCCGCTGACCAGCCCGCGTTCGCGCAGCAGCGCGTAGGCGCGGCCGACAGTGCCGATGGTCACGCCGATGTCGTAGGCCAAGTCGCGCTGCGGCGGCAGCTTGGCACCGGAGGCGAGTATGCCGTTGTCGATATCGTGCTCGATCCGCTCGGCCAGCCTGAGATAGAGCGGGCCGGAGCCGGAGGAGAGGTCGGGAAGCCAAATTGTCATGGTGACAATTCCTAAATTGCTATCGTCGTTGAGTCAATTCATAGCATTGATCGTCACAAATAGACACAATGTGGACAGTAAAAATGAGTACAATCGATGCAATTGGCGGAGTTGCCACGGCTGCATCTCCGCACGGGAAGCGCAGCGGTATACGCGGCTTCGTGCGCTGGCTGGCGTTTTGCATGGAGCGCCGGCGCACCAGGCTGGCGCTGCTGGAGCTGACCGACGACCAGCTCGCCGATATCGGAATTTCGCGCTGCGACGCCTATCGCGAAGGGCTACGCCCCTTCTACGACTAGAGCGCCGTGCGTCCGTGAGGACGCATAAGTGGGCGCTCTCGATCCTTGCGTTTTCGCATCGGACTTTTCGAAAGCCGGGTTCGGCTTTCGGGCCGATGCGGCCCACTCCCATGGTCACGGGCCGTCACGACCCACTGACGGTTCGGTTCAGGTGGAGGCGCGCCCCTGGTGCCTCCACCTCTTTTGCCCCGAGGCGGGCACGAGAGGCGGGTAATTGACGATTTGTCGGTCCGTCAGGTGGCCGAGCCGCAGGACGCGTCGCCGCTGCGCCAGCGATTGATGTCAGATGTGATCCGGTTGCCGAGCGCTTCGCTCATCAGCGGGCCGAACACCTGGACCTGGCTGGAATTGCCCTGTGCCTGCACGACCAGCAGCGGGCGCGCGCCATACTGCTTGGCCGGCACGAGCAGGAACCGCGGCGTGCCGCCGAAATTGTTCAGCTCATTGGCCATCTGGTACTTCTTGAAGGCCGGATCCTTGCTGGCGAACCAGCATTTGTGCGCAGCGATCGCCACCTGTTCCATCGAACGCAGCGAAGCGCTCTTGCCGGATGACGAGGGCGGCGGCGTCTTCGGGCCGGAATTGCAGGCGGCGAGGCCGATGACCGCGGCCGTTGCCGCCAGAATCCGCAGAGTCTTCATGCGCCGATACCAGCCTTTTCAGAGGGTGAGGGGAGGAGGTTCGCTCAGGCTGCCTTGGGCAGCCCGAGTGCGCTCTCGAACAACGCGCGGCCATCGTCGCCGCCATGCGCTGCCTCGATCAGGTTTTCCGGATGCGGCATCAGTCCGAGCACGTTGCCCTTGTCATTGATGATGCCGGCAATGTCGTTGATCGAGCCGTTCGGGTTGGTGCCCTCGGCGTAGCGGACCACGACCTGGCCTTCGCCCTCGATGCGCGCCAGCGTCTCGGGATCGGCAAAATAGTTGCCGTCGTGATGCGCCACCGGGCAGCGGATGATCTGGCCGGCCGCGTAGTTGCGCGTAAAGGCGGTGTTGGCGTTGGCGATCTCCAGCTTTACTTCGCGGCAGACGAACTTCAGCGAAGCGTTGCGCATCAGGGCGCCCGGCAGCAGGCCGGCCTCGACCAGGATCTGGAAGCCGTTGCAGACGCCGACGACCTGCACGCCCTTGGCGGCCTTCTCGGCCACCGCGCGCATCACCGGCATGCGGGCTGCGATCGCGCCGCAACGCAGATAGTCGCCGAAGGAGAAGCCGCCGGGAATGGCGATCAGGTCGACATCGGGGATTTCGGTGTCGGTCTGCCAGACGGTAACGGGCGCCTTGCCCGAAATCTTGGTCAGCGCCGCGATCATGTCGCGGTCGCGGTTCAGGCCGGGGAGGAGAACGACCGCTGATTTCACGTCAGGCAATCTCCACTGCGTAATTCTCGATCACCGTATTCGCCAGAAGCTTCTCGCACATGGCGTTGAGGTCGGCTTCCGCCTTGGCCTTGTCGGCGCCGTCGATTTCGACGTCGAAGACCTTGCCCTGGCGTACCGAACCGACGCCGCCGAAGCCGAGGCCGTCGAGCGCATGTTCGATAGCCTTGCCTTGGGGGTCGAGCACGCCGTTCTTGAGGGTGACGGTGACGCGGGCCTTGATCACGGGCATTTCACTCCGGAGCAGAAATGGAAAACAGTCGGGCGCGAAGTTACTCGCGCCCGTGCTTGGATTTGTCAGTGCTTGACGAGGACCGGCCCGGTCGGACGGGGCGTCTCGTTCTCGTTCATGATGCCGAGACGGCGCGCCACTTCCTGATAGGCTTCGACCAGCCCGCCCATGTCGCGGCGGAAGCGGTCCTTGTCGAGCTTGTCCTGGGTGGCGACGTCCCACAGGCGGCAGCTGTCGGGCGAAATCTCGTCGGCGACCACGATGCGCATCATGTCGCCCTCGAACAGGCGGCCGCATTCGATCTTGAAGTCGACCAGCTGGATACCGACGCCCATGAACAGGCCGGAGAGGAAGTCGTTGACGCGAATGGCCAGCGCCATGATGTCGTCGATTTCCTGCGGGCTCGCCCAGCCGAAGGCCGTGACATGCTCTTCGGAGACCATCGGGTCGTCGAGCGCGTCGGCCTTGTAGTAGAACTCGATGATCGAGCGCGGCAGCACGGTGCCTTCCTCGATGCCGAGGCGCTTGGCCAGCGAGCCGGCGGCGACGTTGCGGACAACGACCTCGAGCGGGATGATCTCGACTTCCTTGATCAGCTGCTCGCGCATGTTGAGCCGACGGATGAAGTGGGTCGGAATGCCCATGCGGTTCAGGTGGTTGAATATGTGCTCGGAAATGCGGTTGTTGAGCACGCCCTTGCCGTCGACGACTTCATGCTTCTTCTTGTTGAAAGCGGTGGCGTCGTCCTTGAAAAACTGGATCAGGGTACCCGGCTCGGGGCCTTCATAAAGGATCTTGGCCTTGCCTTCGTAGATGCGGCGGCGACTCTTCATTTGATTGTTTCTCTGGTTGGAAGGGTGGACGGCAAGCTACCGGTCCCTTTCTCACGCCGCAAAGCCGCGGCGGCTGTGGGTTTCAAGGCCGGTCTCTATCTTAATCGGGCCAATTGCTCAATCATCATTTCCTGCCAATTAACGCCTTTTGCTGCGGAAATGCCGCACCGCACAGGCAAACAGCTCAAAAGAGACGTATTGACCGGGCGGCGGGCTTTTGGTTTGAGGAAGTCGATATCATATGCACCGGAAGTCGAATCGATTTCCCACTCCCTGGAGGATTGCCATGAGCAACATGAAGGACCGCGAAGAAGGTTTTGAGCGCAAGTTCGTCTTCGACGAAGAACTGCGCTTCAAGGCAAATGCGCGGCGCAACAAGGCGCTCGGCCTCTGGGCTGCCGAAAAGCTTGGCAAGTCGGGTGCCGACGCCGAGGCCTACGCCAAGGAAGTCGTGGTTTCCGACATCGAGGAAGCCGGCGACCATGACGTCTTCCGCAAGATCCGCGCTGATTTCGACGCCGCCGGCGTCGACCAGTCCGATCATCAGATCCGCCGCACCATGGACGAGCTGATGGCGCAGGCGATCGACCAGATCAAGAACACCTGATCAAGACCAAATGCTGGATGCCGGGGCGCGAGTTTCTGCAGCCCTGGACCAACGAACCGCCCGCATCCCGGGCGGTTTTTGTTTGCGCCGATGCCAGCTTCCGGTTGAAATGGCTACGACCTGAGGGAGAGAAAGATGTCGCTTGCCGAGAGACTGCACGCCAACGAGACCATCATCACCGCCTGGTCCGGCGTGCCGGATGCGCTGACGGTCGAAATCCTTGCCGGGCAAGGCTTCGATGCCGTCACCCTCGACATGCAGCATGGCGGCCACAATGAAGACAGCGTGCTGCGCTCGATCGCGCCGGTGCTCCGGGCGGGCAAGCATTCGATCGTCCGGGTTCCGGTTGGCCGATTCGACATGGCGAGCCGCGCGCTCGACTTCGGTGCCGAGGCGGTCATCGCGCCGATGGTCAATTCGGTCGAGGATGCCCGGCGCTTTGCCGCCGCGATGAAATATCCGCCGCTGGGGGAGCGCTCCTGGGGCCCAACCTTCGCAGCGCCTCGTCACGGCAGCAAGGATTCGGTCAAGTGGCTGAAGGAAAGCAATGCCCGCACCGTTTCCTTTGCCATGGTCGAGACCCATGCGGCGGTTGCCGTGCTCGACGGCATCCTGGAAACGCCCGGCATCGACGGCATCTTCCTTGGGCCGGGTGATTTCTCCATCGCCTGGACGAAGGGCGAGACGATCAACTCGACGCTCGAAGCGATGATGGAAACGGTCGCCGATGTCGGCAGGCGGACCCGTGCCGCCGGCAAGCATGCCGGCATCTACGTCACCGATCCCAGGATCGCGGGACGTTTCGTCGACATGGGTTACCAGTTGCTGGCGACAGGCTCCGAGCACCAGCTGATCGCGGCCGGCGCCGCGGGTCTTCTGGCGGACCTCAAGAAGTCTTTGGGCTAGCTTTCCAGCCGCGACAGGAACTGCGCGAATACCATCGATCCCTCCGGCCACGGCCCATGGCCGGAATCGGCGTTGATGTGGCCTGAATCGCCGGCGTCGATGAACAGCGAGCCCCAGGCCGCCGCGATGTCCTCGGCGACGTCGAGCGCGCAATACGGGTCGTTGCGGCTAGCGACGACGACTGACGGAAACGGCAGCGGATCGCGCGGGTAGGGGCCGAAGGTCATCAGGTGTTTCGGCTTGAGGGCCGGGTTGGACACATCAGGCGGCGCCACGAAGAAGCCGCCGGCCACGAATTTCTTGAAGCCTGGAATGGCGTGGATGACCGTCGGAATGCCGAGCGAGTGGGCAACGAGCACCACCGGCCGCTCCGCCGCGTTCACTGCCTTGACGACCTTGTCCGTCCAGTCCCCGCGGACCGGCTTCGACCACTCGTCCTGCTCGACGCGGCGTGC
Source organism: Aminobacter sp. NyZ550 (assembly GCF_025628925.2). Lineage (NCBI taxonomy): Bacteria > Pseudomonadati > Pseudomonadota > Alphaproteobacteria > Hyphomicrobiales > Phyllobacteriaceae > Aminobacter > Aminobacter sp. NyZ550. The sequence continues at coordinate 3,882,842 of NZ_CP114190.1, read as the reverse complement.
GGTCGACAGCTTTTCTTCCCAGCGGCTCTGCCAGTGGGCGGGCCCCGAATTGGTGTATCCGGGCACGATGATGATATCGGCGTCTTTTACCTTCATGTCGCGGATGTAGCGATCCGACCTTGCTGGTGCAAGACAGTGCAGCTCACAGTTCCATGTGCACGATCTCGATCGGGTCGCCACCGACACCGTGGGAGAAATAGCCTCGCTCGACCGCGCGAAAGCCGTGGTGGAGATAGAAGCCCTCGGCATTGACGGTCGATTCTATCCGGACCGGCCCTTCATGGTTCCTTCGTGCATTCCGGATGCCGATTTCGAGCAGTTTTTTGCCGAGACCTGATCCTGCCGCGTCGGCAACAAGGAACAGCCGCGTCACCTCACCTGGCTCGGAATCGACGAAGCCGACGATCCTGTCGCCTCGCTCGGCAACAACCATCAGCCCTTTGGCAATGGGGGCTTCGTAAGTGTCCGGCGTCCGATCGCCCATCCATCCGGCAATCTGTTCGGCGGAATAGTGCTCCTTCGCCAGCTCACGCACGGAATGTCGCGTCACGTCAAACACCGCTCGTCCGTCCCCGCTCCGTGCCGGCCTGAGCGTTGTTGTATGTTCATTGTCGTTCATGACGTGCACCACGATCGCATTTATGAGCCGGACAGGTAGCCGGCCTGGGATGGGATTGTCTCCGGTGTTTGCCGACTGGCACAACGGAACTGTTGCCGACGATCCAGAGTCGGTCGCGCAATTTTTGCAACATGTGCCGGAAGCTGAGCGGCCACGACTACGCTGCAACCAATATCAATGACGACATGGTCGATATCGAAGGCGGTGAGAACGTGACGTGGTTTGCCGCGTCAAGCTTCGCCCGGCGCGGCTTCTGCAGTCGTTGCGGCTCGGTGATGCTCTGGAAGCCGAACGACGAAGGCTACGTTTCGATCATGGCCGGTTCGTTCGAGGAGCCGTCGTCGCTGGTTGGCGGCTATCACATCTTCATCGCCGACAAAGGCTCATATTACGAGATCGATGACGACTTGCCGCGATACGAACGGTCGTCGCCTTCGCTCAAAGTGCTGGAGGATTGAACGGGAGACTGTCGATCGTTCTCGATTGTTGAACGCTTCGTCGTGGTTCGGCGCTCTGCTCGAAACAGTGAGGAGCGCGTATATTTCAGGGCAAGGAGACATGACATGACCTCGTTGCCCACACTTTTCATTTCGCATGGCGGCCCCGACATCGTTTTGGCCGACACGCCGGCGCGCCATTATCTCGAAGGCCTCTCGGGTCTCGTCGAGAAGCCCAAAGCCATTGTGATCGTCTCGGCGCATTTCGAGACCGCCGGCGTCGCCGTCGTGACGGACCCCAAGCCGGGCATGATATACGATTTCGGCGGCTTCGCGCCCGAGCTCTACAAGATGATCTATCCGGCCGTCGGCGAACCTGCCCTGGCCGAAAGAGTGTTCGGCATGCTCGATCAAACCGGCCTGAAGCCGCATACGTTCGAGAAGCGCGGCTATGACCACGGCACATGGACGCCGCTCAAGCTGGCGTTCCCCGACGCCGACATTCCCGTGGTTCAGGTGTCGATCGACCCCAGTCGCGATGCCGCTTGGCATCATGCCATCGGCAAGGCGCTGGCGTCATTGCGCCACGAAGGCGTACTGCTGATCGGCTCAGGCCACATCACCCACAATCTGCGCGCCTATTTCAGTCGGCTTCGGCGCGGAGCCGAACCCGATCCCGCGCTGGCCGGCAAGGTGCATGCGTTCACCGAATGGTTCGCCGACAGGCTGGCGCTCGGCGATACCGAAGCGCTGCTGCACTGGAAGGACAAGGCGCCTTTCCCTGGGGAGAACCACCCGACCGACGAACATCTGATGCCGATCTTCTTCGCTTACGGTGCGGCAGGTGAGGGTGCGAAGGGCCGTCGCGTGCACGATTCGATCGATCACGGCTTCTTTGCCAACGATTCATATCTGTTCGACTGAGCGTCGAGCCGCTAAATGATGCCGCTTCGATCGAATTGAAAGGGCATTCCATGGAGCGGCTGGTCAAGGCTTTCCAGAACTCGGTGCGGGCATTCTCGCGACTGATCCGCTCCGAGGCGGCATTCCAGCAGGAAATCATGCTGCTCGTCGCAGCCCTGCCGATCGGCTGGTTCGTGGCAGGCACCTGGGGCGGCTACGCGCTGCTGATCGGATCGATCCTGTTCCTGATCACAGTCGAGGTGCTGAACACCGGCATCGAGGCGGCGTGCGACGCCGTCAGCCGCGAATTCAACATCGACATCCAACTTGCCAAGGACTGCGGCTCGCTCGCCGTGCTGATCTCGATCGTCATCGTGCTGGGCGTCTGGGTCTACGCCATCGCCGAGCGCCTGGCCGGGCTTCCGATCTGAAGGTCGCGTACCTACATGTCGGTTACCAAAGGAGACCGATATGGCTGACAAGGCCGATATCCACCACCTCGAGACGCGCGCCGGCCTGCCGGAGGACCTGCGTTGGCTCGTCGCCAAGTATCCGCGCGAGGACTGGCGCGCCCACGACAACGTCCATGGCATGGCCTCGATGTGGCTGCAGCGTCACGACATGTTCCGCGAGCTGGGCGGCATGCTGACCGCAGGCATTGGCGATTATCGCGAGGGCCGCATGGACGCGCAGCAATTCGCCCGCTGGTTCGCGCCGCGGCTGAACCATTTCCTCGGCAATCTCGATGGCCACCACAATGTCGAGGACCATCACTATTTTCCTGTCTTCGCCAAGGCTGAAAGCCGGCTGAAGCGAGGCTTCGAGATCCTCGACGCCGACCATCACCTGATCCATGAGGCGCTGGAGCGCAATGCAGACTCGGCCAACGCGTTCATCCAGGCGCTGCAGGAAAATGAGGACAAGCAACGCTTTGCCGCCGACGCCTATGCCGACGAGAATGCGCGGCTTGTCGCCATGCTGACGCGGCATCTGGATGACGAGGAAGACCTGATCATCCCGCTCATTCTCGATCGCGGCGACCGGGAACTGGTGGGCTCGGACTAGTCCTTCGGCTGCCTGCGGGCGATGTGGCGGGCCAGGAGCCAGGTTCCCAGCGCCACGGCGATGCCGATGCCAAGTCCGAGAAACAGCCGGTGGTGCGCCTTCAGCGTGTCGCCGAGGATGTGCTCGGCGCCGAGGCCGAATACGTAGCCGAGGCTGACGAAGATGCCGGCCCAGACGAGCGCCGACAGGCCGTTGAGGGCCAGAAACAGCGAGACCGGGATGCGCGACAGGCCTGCGGCGATACCGCCGGCCAGTCGCATGCCGTAGACGTAGCGGTTGCCGAGTACGAACAGGTTGGGATGCGCCTGCACCAGGCGGAAGGCATGGCTGAAGCCAGGCCTGCGGCGCAGCAATCGCACCCATTTGTGGTTGGAGAACCGCCGTCCAAGGATGAAGAACAGCGTGTCGCCGAGAAAGGCGCCTGTCGCGGCCACGGCAAAGGCGCTCCACGGTTCGAAAAACCGCTGATGGGCGAAGAAGCCGCCGAGGATGGCAAAGCTCTCGCCTTCGGCCATGCAGCCGATGAAGACGGCGAGAAGCCCGAAGCGCTCGACGAGGTGGTGAAGGGTTTCGATCATCGAGCGGGCGACTGAGGTGCGGAGGAGTCGGCAATGCGCTGGACCTGGACAGTCAGCTGCTGCACCTGCTCGCGCAGCAGAATGATCTCCTGGAAGCGGATCTCATCAAGTTTCTCGTGCAGCGCCATGATCTCGATCTCGGCCTTCAGGTTGACGGCATAGTCGTGCGAGGCATCGATGCGGTCGCGCTCGGCCTGCCGGTTCTGCGACATCATGATGATCGGTGCCTGGATCGCCGCCAACATCGACAGCACAAGATTGAGGAAGATGAATGGGTAGGGATCGAACGAGCCGGATCCCAGCAGCCAGGCATTGAGCACCGTCCAGACGACGAGGAAACCCAGGAAGCCGAGGATGAAGCTCCAGGAGCCGCCGACGCGGGCGATGCCGTCGGCAAGTCGTTCGCCCCGGCTTTCATGGTGGGCGACGCTGTCATTGACGTTGCGCGAGACCGGCCTGCGATCGATCGCGCTCTGCAGGACCTTGTGCTCGAGTTCGCTCAAATGCTCCGGCGTGCGCTTCAGCCATCGTCCGGCAAGGTCAGCCACGGTCTTGTTCATTTGCACGCCCCCGCTTTCCATTCGGCTGCTTGGCAGCCACGAATCCTTATATGAAGATAGCTGGCGATGTCGCCAAAATGCGGTTGCGAGGGAATGGAATGATGGACTTCGCCAGGATCAGGGCCCGCGCCGCCGAGCGCAAGGGCGGCGAGGCGGTGCTGAAGTCGCTGCTGGGGCCGGCGTTCGACAATTCTACGCTCGCCAAGGTGCCCGACGACCGGATCCTGTCGACAATGGCGGAGCGTGTCTTCGCCGCTGGTTTCGTCTGGCGCGTCATCGAGCAGAAATGGCCCGGTTTCGAGGAGGCGTTTCTGCATTTCGAGCCGAAACGGCTTCTGTTCCAGCCCGACGACTTCTGGCACGACCTCGCGTCCGACAAGCGCATCGTGCGCAATCCACAAAAGATCCGCTCGGTGCGCGACAATGCGACCTTCGTCGAGCGCGTCTCGCGGGAGCACGGCAGCTTCGGCAAGTTTTTGGCTAGCTGGCCGGCCGACGACCAGGTCGGGCTGACGGCCTATCTCGGCAAGCATGGCAGCCGGCTCGGCGGCAACACCGGCCAATATCTGTTGCGCTGGCTGGGCTGGGACACCTTCATCCTGTCGCGGGACATGGTCCTGGCCCTGCGCGATGCGGGCCTCGACATCGGCGAGGCAGCGACGTCAAAGAAGGATCAGGCCAAGATCCAGGCTCAGATCAATGAATGGGCAAAGGCGACCAAGCTGCCGCGAGCCCATATCTCGCGCATTCTCTCCATGTCGATCGGCGTCAATCGACCGGCCGAGGAACTGGCGAGCTATATGGGCGAATGATGGCCCAAGCGAACTCGATTGCCCGACTTCAAAACGCAGGCTAAACCGCTGACATGACGAAAAAATCTCCCGATATCCTGCGCATCGCCGTGGCCCAGCTCAACCCGACGGTCGGCGACATCAAGGGCAATCTTGCCAAGGCGCGCGAGGCGAGGGCGGACGCTGCGCGCCAGGGCGCCGATCTGGTGCTGTTCACCGAGCTTTTCCTCGCCGGTTATCCGCCGGAGGATCTGGTGCTCAAGCCGGCCTTTCTGGCGGCCTGCGAACGCGCGGCGGACGATCTTGCCAAAGATACTGCCGACAACGGCCCCGGCGTCATCATCGGCGTGCCGCTCAAGCGCAAGAGCGGCGTGCACAATGCGGTCATCGTCGCCGATGGCGGCAAGGTCGTTGCCGAGCGCTTCAAGGTCGACCTGCCCAACTATGGCGAGTTTGACGAAAAGCGTGTGTTCCAGCCCGGTCCCGACATGCCGGGTCCGATCAATTTCCGTGGCGTTCGCATCGGTATCCCGATCTGCGAGGACATCTGGGGTGAGCTCGGCGTCTGCGAGACGCTGGCCGAGAGTGGTACTGAAATCCTGCTCGTGCCCAACGGCTCACCCTATTATCGCGCCAAGATGGACGTGCGCCATCAGGTGGCGATCCGTCAGGTGATCGAGAGCGGCCTGCCGCTGCTCTATGCCAACCAGCTCGGCGGGCAGGACGAACTCGTCTTCGACGGCGCCTCCTTCGCCATCAACGCCGACCATTCGCTGGCGTTCCAGATGAGCCAGTTCGAAGAGACGGTGGCGATGACAACCTGGAAGCGCGGCGACGAAGGCTGGGCCTGCGTCGAAGGGCCGATGTCGAAAATCCCCGAGCGCGAGGAGGCCGATTATCGCGCCTGCCTGCTGGGCCTGCGCGACTACGTCAACAAGAACGGCTTCAAGAACGTCGTGCTTGGCCTTTCCGGCGGCATCGATTCGGCGATCTGCGCGGCACTCGCCGTCGACGCGCTCGGCGAGGAGCGGCTCAGGGCGATCATGATGCCTTATCGCTATACCTCGAAGGATTCGCTCAAGGACGCCGAGGATTGCGCCCGGGCGCTCGGCTGCCGTTACGACATCGTGCCCATCCATGAGCCGGTCGACGGTTTCTCGCATGCGCTGACGCAGCTGTTCGAGGGCACCAAGGAAGGCATCACCGAAGAGAACCTGCAGAGCCGCGCCCGCGGCACGATCCTGATGGCGGTGTCCAACAAGTTCGGCTCGATGGTGGTGACGACCGGCAACAAGAGCGAGATGTCGGTCGGCTATGCCACGCTCTATGGCGACATGAATGGCGGCTTCAATCCGATCAAGGACCTCTACAAGATGCAGGTCTATGCGCTGTCGCGCTGGCGCAACACGCATGTGCCGCCGGGGGCGCTCGGCCCCTCGGGCGAGGTCATTCCGAAAAACATCATCGACAAGGCGCCGTCTGCGGAACTCAGGCCCAACCAGACCGACCAGGATTCGCTGCCGCCCTATCCGGTGCTCGACGATATCCTCGAATGCCTGGTCGAGAACGAGATGGGCGTCGATGACATCGTCTCCCGCGGTCATGATCGCGATACGGTCCACAAGATAGAGCACCTGCTCTACATCGCCGAATACAAGCGCCGGCAGGCGGCACCGGGCGTGAAGATCACCAGGAAGAATTTCGGCCGCGATCGCCGCTACCCGATCACGAACAGATTCAGGGATCGTGGCTAAGTCGCTGGAACTGAACTGAAAACCGCCAGCAGACCGGAGGGTTCATGACCGAGGTCGAGATCAGTTTCGACGTGTCGCGCATCGACTTCGACAAGACGTCGGACGTCATCAAGGCGAGCTATTGGGGCGAGGGCCGGACCGACGAGATCCATCGTCGGGCTTTTGCCAATTCGCTGTGCCTGGGCGCCTATGTCGATGGCGAACAAGTCGGTTTCGCCCGGGCCATCACCGACTATGCCTGCTTCGCCTATGTCGCCGACGTCATTGTCTGGCCCGAGCGGCGTGGCCTCGGCATCGGCCAGAAGTTGATCCGGGCTTTGCTCGATTATCCCGGGCTTGCGACCGTGACCGGCTTCTCGCTCAGGACCTCGGACGCGCACAGCCTCTATGAGAAATTCGGCTTCGTGACATCGAGGGATGGCATCTACATGCGCCTGTCGAGGCAGCCGGGAACCCAAGAATAGACCGGGCGCGTGTCCTACATCTCCTTCGTTCGGGACAATCCGCGCTGGCTCGCCGGCGGCTTCCTGCTCACCTTCTTTTCGACCTTCGGCATGACGTCGTTCATCGCGCTGTCGGCCGGCGACATCCGCCGCGACTATGGGCTGTCGCATGGCGAGTTCGGCACGCTCTACATGGTCGCCACGCTGGCCAGCGCGTTGAGCCTGCCGCGGCTCGGACAGATCGTCGACCGTTACAGCGCGCAGAAGGTGGCGCTGTTCATCGTGCCGATGCTGGCACTGGCGAGCGCATCGATGGCGCTGTCGCAGCACTTCGTCCTGTTGTTCGCGACCATCTATCTGCTGCGGCTGTTTGGCCAGGGCATGATGGTGCACTCCGCCTACACCGCAACCGCGCGTTGGTTTTCGGCGCAAAGGGGGCGGGCGCTTTCGACAATCATTCTAGGCCACAACGCCGGCGACGCTATCATCCCAATGGGGTTCGTGTTGATCGCCGCTTCGGTTGGCTGGCGCAATGGCTGGCTCATTGCGGCGACACTGATTGCGTTCATCGCCGTGCCCGCGATTGCCATGCTGGTTGCAGTGGACCGCAAGCCGCGCTCGTCGGATCCTGTGGCACGCCAGATCGATGCCCGCGACTGGACACGAGGCGAGGTGGTCCGCGATCCGATCTTCTACGTGCTGCTTCTCGGCGTCATGGCACCGGGCCTGATCGTGACGACCTTGTTCTTCCACCAGGTCTATCTGGTCGAATTGCGTGGCTGGTCGCTCGAGGTCTTCGCATCGTCTTTCCTGGTGACGGCGGTGGTCAACGCCGCCTTCACGCTTGTCGTCGGCCAGCTCATCGACCGTTTCTCGGGCATCTCGCTGCTGCCCTTCGTATTGCTGCCGCTGGGCCTCGCCTGCCTGGTGCTGGGACTTGTCGATGCGCAGTGGAGCGCCTTCGGCTTCATGGCGCTGCTCGGCATTTCCAACGGCCTGTCGACGACGTTATTCGGCGCCGTCTGGCCTGAAGTCTATGGTCTCAAGCATCTTGGCTCGATCAGGGCGCTGATCGTTTCCGCCGGCGTGTTCGCCTCGGCAATCGGGCCGGGACTGACCGGGTTCCTGATCGACGGCGGCGTCAGCTACCCCGGCCAGATCGTGGCGATGGCGGTCTACTGTTTCGTCATCTCGTTCGCCCTGCTCCTGGCCTCGCGGCGTATTCGCGCGCGAAGCCAGGTCCAGGCAGCTCCCGTTGCAGTTGGCGTGTAGCCGGCTACTTCCCGGAAAAGCTCTCCACGGTGTCGCGCCGGTCGTAGACGTGGTCGACGATACCCCAATCCCTGGCTTCCTCCGCCGTGAAGAAGTAGTCGCGGTCGAGAACGCGCGCGACTTCCTCTTCCGTGCGTCCGCAATGTTCGGCATAGAGCCTCGTCATGCGCCGCTTGAGCTTGAGGATGTCTTCGGCATGGCGTTCGATGTCGGAGGCCTGACCGCGGAAGCCGCCCGAGGGCTGGTGCAGGACCACGCTCGCATTGGGCAGGGCGATGCGCCTGCCGGGTGCACCGGCCATCAGCAGGAACGAGCCCATCGAGCCAGCCGTGCCCATGCACAGCGTCGAAACCGGGCAACGTATGAACTGCATCGTGTCGTAGATGGCAAAGCCGCTGGTGACCACGCCGCCTGGGGAGTTGATGTAGAACGAGATTTCGCGGGTAGGGTTTTCCGACTCGAGAAACAGCAGCTGCGCGCAGATCAGCGACGCCGAATTGTCGTCGACCTCGCCATTGAGGAAGACGATCCGCTCGCGCAGCAGCCGGGAAAAAATGTCGAAGGAGCGTTCGCCACGCGGCGATTGTTCCACCACCATAGGGACGAGTTGCATCGTGTCGCGCATGCGCGAGTTTCCTTTCATCGATAGGGTTTTTGGAGCTTAAGCGGCGGCGCGCATCAGCGGCGGGCTGTTGGAATTTGCCGGCGCGACAAGGGTTCTGGGCTGCTCGACGCTGTGGGTGAGGCGGAACCACGTGCCGCCATCAGGTTGCGCCTCGAGGTCGAAGGTCACGACGGTCTCGGGCTCGTTCACCGTTGTGTCGTTCCAGGCGTAGCGAACGCGCGAGAAGGGCAGGGCCTCGATGATGCGGTAGGCGGGGCCGGTCTTATCGGCGGTGACCTTGTCCGCCGCCGGCACGTCGAGCCAGGTGGCGACGAATTCCGGCACCGTCAGCGCGCGCCAGACCTTTTCCGGTGCCGCTTCCAGCTCGCATTCGACGACGATGGTGTCGTCTGTCTCTTCCTGCCTTCGGGCGTCCGTCATTGGTCCATCTCCTTGAGCAGTGTCTTCAGCCTCTCGACACGTTCCGGCCAGAAGCTGCGATAGCGGGTGAGCCAGTCGAAAAGCGGCCGCAGCCCGTCGGGGTTGACGCTGTAGTTCACATGCCGGCCGGCACGCGCTTCCTTGATCAGGCCTGCGCCGCGCAGCACGGCGATGTGCTGCGAGATCGCCGGCTGCGAAATCTCCAGCCCTTCGCGCAGTTCGGTCGCGTTTTTCTCGCCCGCGGTCAGCCGGTCGAGAACGGCACGGCGGGTGGGATCGGACAGAGCGCGGAATATCTCAGATTCGTTCATGAGCTTGAGATAAGCATACACTTATCTGTTGCGCAAGTGTCACCCTGCGATGCCCACGAAACTGGCACAACAGGCTTCGGTCCAGTGCGGGGTTGGCTAAGCAAAAATGCTCCGATATAAGCAAATTCTTCGCGGCCACTAACAGGGAGGTCTGAATGCCAGAATATGACATGTCCTCCCGGGGTTCACGCCGAGGTCGTTGACCTCGCGAACCGCCTCCGGCGTCCTCTTTTTCTGACGCTGCCGTTCCGCGACTTCCTGATTCAGCAAGAATTATTCGTCGCGCCTTTTTACATCTTTTTCCAGGGATGGTGTCGGGTTCCGGCACCTCAATGCATCATGGCTCGTTTTCGTATCGACCTGCGCGGCGGCGCTTTCCGCAGCGTTCTGGGTTTCACTTTCAGGCACTGGCAACGCCAACCGGCCCGGCTCGTCGTTATCTCGGCGGCCGTGCTCATTTCGACGATGGCCGACGTGTTGACGCCGCTCTATTCGGGCCGGCTGATCGACGCCGTCGCCAGTGGCGCGGCGACTGACGAGGTGGCATGGAATGCGGCGCTCGCCGCGTTCTTCACCTTGCTGGCACTTGCCACTGGCTCGCTGGTGTTCCGCCACATCGCCTTTGCCGGCATCATCGAGCTGACGCTCAAGATGATGTCCGACATCGCCCAGGATGCGTTCCACCGCGTCCAGCGCTTCTCGACCGACTGGCACGCCAACAGCTTCGCCGGCTCGACGGTGCGCAAGGTGACGCGCGGCATGTGGGCGCTCGACCTGCTCAACGACACGCTGCTGGTGGCGCTGCTGCCGTCCTTCGTGATGCTTGTCGGCTCGACCATCCTGCTGGGATGGCACTGGCCGATGATGGGCCTGATCATTGCCGTGGGCTCGCTGATCTTCATTGCCCAGACGGTGGTGATGTCGCTCGGTTTCGTCGCCCCGGCGGCCAGCCTTGCCAACAGCTGGGACACGCGTCTCGGCGGCTCCTTGGCCGACGCCGTCAGCTGCAATTCGGTGGTCAAGGCCTTTGGCGCCGAGGAGCGTGAGGAAGGGCGTCTCGCCAAGGTGATCGCCAAGTGGCGTCACCGCACGGGGCGCACCTGGATGCGCGGAACGATCAACGGCACGTCGCAGAACGTCACGCTGGTTCTGCTGCGCGCCGCGATCATCGGTTTTGCGCTGTTGCTGTGGTCGAGCGGACAGGCCAGCGCCGGCGACATCGCCTTCGTGCTGACCTCGTTCTTCCTGCTCCAGGGCTATCTGCGCGACGTCGGCATGCACATCCGCAACCTGCAGCGTTCGGTCAACGACATGGAGGAACTCGTCGACATCCAGGGCCAGCCTCTCGGTGTCGCCGACGGGCCGGGCGCCAAGCCGATCGAGATCCGCGAAGGCGGCATCGAGTTCAAGCATGTGACGTTTCACTATGGCACGCATGCGAACCCGCTCTACCGGGACTTCTCGGTGTCGATCAAGCCGGGCGAGCGTGTCGGCCTTGTCGGCCATTCAGGCTCGGGCAAGACGACCTTCGTCAAGCTGATCCAGCGGCTTTACGATGTCGGCGGCGGCAAGATCACGATCGACGGGCAGGACATCGCCAAGGCGACGCAGTCGTCGCTGCGTTCGCAGATCGCGATCGTGCAGCAGGAGCCGATCCTGTTCCACCGTTCGCTGGCCGAGAACATCGCCTATGCCAGGCCGGGCGCGACGCAGGCCGAGATCGAGCACGCGGCAAAGCTCGCCAGCGCGCATGATTTCATCCAGCGCCTGCCCAAGGGCTACGGCACGCTGGTCGGCGAACGTGGCGTCAAGCTGTCGGGCGGCGAGCGTCAGCGTGTGGCGATTGCCCGTGCCTTCCTGGCCGATGCGCCGATCCTGATTCTCGACGAGGCGACGTCGAGCCTCGATTCGGAATCGGAGGTGCTGATCCAGCAGGCGATGGAACGCCTGATGGTCGGGCGCACGACGCTGATCATTGCGCACCGGCTGTCGACAGTGAGGGCGCTCGATCGGCTGCTCGTCTTCGATCGCGGCGACATCGTCGAGGAGGGCCGGCACGAGGCGCTGGTACGGCGCGACGGCGGTATCTACCGCCGTCTGTTCGAACGCCAGGCACTGGAGCTCACCAAAGGGCTCGTCTAAGTCACGAACGGGCCGCGAGAGATCGCGGCCCGTTCGTCATTCTGAAGCAGCCCGCAAGAAGATGTAGCCCCATTGGTCGGCTTCCATTCGCGCTCTGGTTGCTTTATTTCTGGTGCAGAGGTGCGGGGGCGCCGCCTTGTCAACGCAAAAGCCATCCGCTACGCCCCGATCATGACAGTTACAGTTCGCTTCGCCCCTTCGCCCACCGGCCGCATCCACATCGGCAATGCGCGCACCGCCTTGTTCAATTGGCTCTTCGCCCTCAAGCACAAGGGGCGGTTTGTCCAGCGCTTCGACGACACCGATGTCGAGCGCTCGCGCCAGGAATTCGCAGACTCCATTCTCTACGACCTGCACTGGCTCGGCATCTTTCCCGACCAGACCGAATACCAGTCGCGCCGCTTTGCCAGCTACGACGCCGCCGTCGACAAGCTCAAGGCATCAGGCGTGCTCTATCCCTGCTATGAGACGCCCGAGGAGCTCGACCTGCGCCGCAAGGTGCGGCGGACGCGCGGCCTGCCGCCGGTCTATGGCCGCGAGGCGCTGAAGCTCACCGATGCCGAGCGCCTGTCCTACGAACATGACGGGCGCAGACCGCACTGGCGTTTCCTGCTGCCCAATTTCGTCTCCGATCCGTTCGAGACCCAGCGCACCGACGTCCATTGGACCGACATCGTGCGCGGCGAGGAGACCGTCGATCTGGCGTCGCTGTCCGATCCGGTGCTGGTGCGCGAGGACGGAACCTATCTCTACACGCTGCCATCGGTTGTCGACGATATCGAGATGGAGATCACCCACGTCATCCGTGGCGACGACCATGTCACCAACACCGGTGTTCAGATCGCGCTGTTCCGCGCGCTCGGCGCCGAGCCTCCTGTTTTCGGTCACCACAATCTGCTGACGACGGCTTCCGGCGAGGGCCTGTCCAAGCGCACAGGTGCGCTGTCGATCGAGAGCCTGCGCGACGGCGGCATCGAACCGATGTCGGTTGCCGCGCTCGCCGTGCTTGTCGGCACGTCGGAGAATGTCACCGCGGTGCCCAACCTTCGCGACCTTGCCGAAAAGTTCGATCCGGCCGCGACCTCGAAATCGGCGGCGAAGTTCGATCCTGAGGAACTGGTGGTGCTCAATCGGGCGCTGCTGCACCACATGTCCTTTGACGAGGTGCGTGATCGCCTGATGGTGCTCGGTGTCAGCGGCAACCACGCCGAAGCGTTCTGGATGGCCGTTCGCGGCAATCTTGACAGGCTCCAGGACGCCGTGGCGTGGTGGCGCATCCTGCGCGAAGGGCCGCAGCCGGCTGTCGAGATCGCCGACGAGGACCGCGAATTCGTTGGCCAGGCGCTCGACCTTCTGCCCGAAGAGCCGTGGGACAGCAATGTCTGGAAGGACTGGACGGCCAAGGTGAAGAAAGCGACCGGCCGCAAGGGCAAGGCGCTGTTCATGCCGCTCAGGCTGGCGCTCACCGGTCTTGAGTCGGGCCCGGAACTCGCAGATCTGTTGCCGCTTGTGGGGCGGGAAGGAACGTTGGCCCGACGGCCCTGACCTTGCGGTTGGGATCTGGTGCCGGACGAGGCACCGCCTGCGCCTGCGGTTCCTCCACCGGCCTGGCCTGCGGGGTGCTAGGTACCGGGCGTCCTTCGCCGGCGATGACCGAAAAATTCCTGTCCAGGCTGACATTGCAGCCGCAGGCCGGAACGCGCGGCAGGTCGAGACGCTTGTAGCGATAGGCTGTCGCAAGATTGCGGTAGGGCTGGCCGGAGCGGGCTGAAACCATGCTCTCCTGTGGCTGGCCGGCATTGAGGTGATAAAACAGCTCGATCTCGGTTCCAGGGCAGCTGGCTTCGCAATTCTTCTCGTCGCGCTGGAAATCCGAGACATCGGCTGCATTCGACATCGGGAAGAAGTATCCGTCGCAGGTGCGCACGCACAAGGTGCGGTATTCGCCCAAGCCTTGTTGCTGGCTGCGGCCGATGACGATGTGTTGCGGATAGCTTTCAATGAAGCTCAGGCTGGTCGCCTCGCCGCCGCGGATGACGGTCGCGCCGGCTTGCTCCGTCGCGCGATCGTTGCCTGCGCCTTCTTCCGTCTTCTTGCCCTGGTCGTTGCAACCCGCGAATTGCATCGCATCAAGAATGCGGATGCGCTCGCGCCGGACGTTCCTGTTCGGTCGCGCGGTCTGGCCGTCGAGCTTGCCGAGATTGTCCTGCATCTCAGCGATCTTGGCATTCAGCGCGGCGCACTGAGCGATGACGTCGCCCGAGATCGCCCTGTCGCAGCCGAGGTCGGAAGCCCTGATGCGGGCGAGGTCGATCTGGTCTTGCTGGGTGGCGGCGGCAGCGGCGAACTCGTCGGGTTGGGCGAAGCTGCCGGTTGCCTGGGGCGGCAAGTTGGCCAGTTCGACCTCGAGTTCCAGGCATTCCGCCGAGACGGCTTGCGACAATCCGGTGGTCAGCAACGACACGGCGACTGCGGCCAACAAGGCGATGGCTGGCCGCTTTACCGGGAATTTGCTTCTGCCGCGCCCGAACATCCCGCTTTCCATCGCCGCGCGACGCGCGGAACATGCCTCGGTTCGAACCCTAGCGCCGACGAGGTTAACCGTTTCTTTGGAAACGGCTAACCCGTGCCCGATCAGGACGCCGCGTGCGCGCGCTGCGACGCTTCGACGACGGCGAGTGCCGTCATATTGACGATGCCGCGCGAGGTAACTGAAGGCGTCAGGATGTGTGCCGGCTGCGCGGTGCCGAGCAGGATCGGCCCGACATGCAGCGCGTCCATCATCGTCTTGACCGTGGTCAGCGCGATGTTCGCCGCATCGAGATTGGGGAAAACCAGCAGGTTGGCTTCGCCCTTCAGCGTCGAATGCGGGAAGACACGCTGGCGCAGCACTTCCGACAGGGCGGAATCGCCATGCATTTCGCCGTCGCTGGCGAGTTCCGGCGCGATGCGCTTCAGGATCGCCGCCGCCGCCCGCATCTTCTGCGCGCTTTGCGAGTCGCGTGAGCCGAAATTCGAATGCGACAGCAAGGCCGCCTTGGGCTCGATGCCGAAACGACGGATCTCGTCGGCCGCCAGCATCGTCATCTCGGCGATCTCTTCGGCGGTCGGATCGACGGTCACGTAGGTGTCGGTGAAGAACAGCACGCCGCGCTGCGAGATCAGCATCGACAGCGCCGACAGATCGCGATCCTTGACGCCGTCGCGGGCGCCGACGATCAGCGTGACGTTGCGCAGGTGCCGCTCAAAACGGCCTTCCAGGCCGCAGATCATGGCATCGGCATCGCCGCGCTTCAGCGCGATGGCCGCGATGACCGTGTTGTTGGTGCGCACCATGGTGCGCGCCGCCTCGGGCGTAATGCCCTGGCGGCCGCCGAGGTCGATCAGGTGGTCGACATAGTGACGGTAGCGTGGATCATCCTCGGGATTGATGATGTCAAAGTCGACACCCGGCCGGATGCGCAGACCGTAGCGCTTGATGCGGACCTCGATGACATGCGGACGCCCGATCAGGATCGGCTTGGCCAGCCCTTCCTCCAGCACCACCTGGGCGGCGCGCAGCACGCGCTCGTCTTCGCCGTCGGCGTAGATGACACGCTTGGATGTTGCCTGCTTGGCGTTGGAGAAGATCGGCTTCATCACCAGGCCGGAGCGGAAGACGAAGCGGCTGAGCTTGTCGACATAGGCGTTGAAGTCGGCGATCGGGCGGGTCGCCACGCCGGTTTCGCAGGCCGCCTTGGCAACGGCAGGCGCGATCCTGAGGATCAGCCTGGGGTCGAAGGGCGAGGGGATCAGGAAGTCGGGGCCGAAGGTCGGCGTCTCGCCGGAATAGGCGCGCGCCGCGACATCGGACGGTTCTTCGCGCGCGAGCGCAGCAATTGCGCGCACGGCAGCCATCTTCATTTCTTCATTGATGGCACGCGCGCCGCAATCGAGCGCGCCGCGGAAGATGTAGGGGAAGCACAGGACGTTGTTGACCTGGTTCGGAAAATCAGAGCGTCCGGTGCAGATCATCGCGTCGGGACGGGCGGCACGCGCCACTTCCGGCATGATCTCGGGATTCGGGTTGGCCAGCGCCAGGATCAGCGGCTTGTCCGCCATCTCCGACAGCAGTTCCGGCTTCAGCACACCGGCTGCCGACAGGCCGAGGAAGACGTCTGCGCCGCCGATGACATCAGCCAGGACGCGCGCGTTGGTGTCCTTGACGTATGGGTCCTTCCAGCGGTCCATCTCCTCGACGCGGCCCTTGTGGGCGACGCCGAAACGGTCGGTGACCCAGATGTTCTCGACCTTGGCGCCGAGGGACACCAGCAGGTTGAGGCAGGCGAGTGCCGCGGCACCAGCGCCCGAGGTGACGATCTTGACGTCCTCGATTTTCTTGCCGGCGAGTTCCAGGCCGTTGAGAACGGCGGCCGCGACGATGATCGCGGTGCCGTGCTGGTCGTCATGGAAGACCGGGATGCGCATCTTGGCTTTGAGCTGCTCCTCGACTTCGAAGCACTCTGGGGCCTTGATGTCCTCGAGGTTGATGCCGCCGAAGGTCGGCTCGAGCGCCGCGATCGTCCTCACCATCTGCCCGATCTCGGGCGCGTCGATCTCGATGTCGAAAACGTCGATGCCGGCGAATTTCTTGAACAGAACGGCCTTGCCTTCCATCACCGGCTTGGATGCCAGCGGGCCGATATTGCCGAGACCGAGCACGGCTGTGCCATTGGAAATCACGGCGACCAGATTGGCGCGGCCGGTATAGTCGGCGGCGGTCTCGGGATCATCCTTGATGGCGAGACAAGGGGCGGCGACGCCGGGCGAATAGGCCAGCGCCAGGTCGCGCTGGTTGCCGAGCGGCTTGGTCGCCTGAATCTCGAGCTTGCCGGGAATGGGGTGCTTGTGGAAGAAGAGCGCGGCCTGATCCAGATCGGACAGTGCTTCCTTCTTCTTGTCTTCCCCAGCCATGTCCCGCTCCTTCAGAATCCAACAGCAAAGGCCGTTATTAGCACGGCCAGCACGATTTTCGAGGCTTCAACGGCCAAATGGACGTTGAATCACTTTCAAGCGCCGGAACTGCAATCATTCCAGCGACTTGCGGGTGGCGGTTGAGAGATTGATTCGGTCTTTTGTGAGGCTTGGCTGAAACAGCGCGTCCTTGCGACGCGCTGTTGGCTGCCTTTGGGATAGGTTCGTGCCGCCGTGAGCCTAGAATGAGCTCACGTAAAGCCCGCCGTCGACAGGAATGTTCTGACCGGTCATGTAGCCTGCATGGGTCGAGCACAGGAAGGCGCAGATCTGGCCGAATTCTTCCGGCGTACCGAGGCGGCCGGCTGGTATGCCGGCGCTGAGGCGGGCGCGGCGCGCAGCACCTTCCGCCGGATCCTCGATGCTGCCGGGCTCGTGCGGGCCGCGCAGGCGGTCGGTGTCGAGCTTGCCGGGCAGCATGTTGTTGATGGTGACGTTGCGGTCGGCGACAGTGCGCGCAACGCCTGCCAGGAAGGCTGTCAGGCCGGCGCGGGCGCCGGAGGACAGGTCGAGGCCGGGGATGGGCGTGTAGACCGACAACGAGGTGATGTTGACGATGCGGCCGAAGCCACGCGCCGCCATGCCGTCGATGACAGCTTTGATCAACTCGATGGGCGTGACCATGTTGTTGGTGACGCCGGCAAGGATCTTCTCGCGGTCGAGCTCTCGGAAGTCACGGTAGGGCGGACCGCCATTGTTGTTGACCAGAATGTCGGGGTCAGGGCAGGCGGCGAGCAGGGTCTTCTGGATCGCCGGATCGGAGATGTCGCCGACGATTTCGGTGACCGGCACGCCGTAGCGTTGACGAATTTCGGTTGCCGTGCGGCTCAGGATGCCGGCGTCGCGGCCGTTGAGGAACAGCTCACAGCCGGCTTCGGCCAGCGCCATCGCGCAGCCCTTGCCGAGGCCCTTGCTTGAGGCGCAGACGATTGCCTTCTTCCCGCTGATGCCGAGATCCATGATCGTTCTCCTGTCGGTGATGACCCAGCCTAGAACTGCCCGGTCAAAGCCGCAACCGTCATACGGCTGTTGCATGAATCTGGGCATAGCCACGGCAAAAGCAACGGGTCGATTGCCATGTCCGGCACGAGCACACGCAATTTTCGCACGCTGTTCATCTCAGATGTGCATCTGGGATCGAAGGGAGCGAAGGCCGATTTCCTGATCGACTTCCTGCGTCACCACGAGGCCGAGAAGATCTTCCTCGTCGGCGATATCGTCGATGGTTGGCGCCTGCGCCGGTCCTGGCATTGGCCGCAGACACACAACGACGTCGTCCAGAAATTGCTGCGCCAGGCGCGCAAGGGCACCGAAATCACCTACATCGCCGGCAATCATGACGAGTTCGCCCGCAATTTCCAGGGCGTGCATTTCGGCGGCATCGTCGTTGCCGATCGGGCCATCCACGAGGCGGCCGACGGCAAGCGTTTCCTGGTCATCCATGGCGATCAGTTCGACGCGGTGGTGCAGAACGCCCGCTGGCTCGCCTATCTCGGCGACTTCGCCTATGACGCGGCGATGGCGATGAACCGGCTGGTGGCGCGCTTCCGCCGCACCTTCGGCATGCCATACTGGTCGTTTTCGTCCTGGGCCAAGGTCCGGGTCAAGAAGGCCGTCAACTTCATCGGCGCCTTTCAGGACGTGCTGACCGAGGAAGCGCGGCGTTCGGAAGTGGACGGCGTCATCTGCGGCCACATCCACCATCCGACGATCGAGAATTTCGACGGCATCCAGTACATCAACACCGGCGACTGGGTCGAAAACTGCACGGCGGTCGCCGAGGATTTTGATGGCAGCTTCGTCATCCTGCACTGGCCGCACGTGCTGGCGGGCAAGCTGGTCAACGAACCCTTCGTGCCGATGGTCGTCGATCAGCGCGCCGACAAGGCAGCCGCCTGAACGGAACGACATCGATGTGCAGCTCCAGATATGCCTCGCGCCCATGGCGGGATGGACCAGGTCATGCGGCAATTGCCGCGCCGCGCGTTGCCGAGACGCTGCTAAGACGGGCACGGCGGCTCGGCGCGCACCACTTGCCGATGGAAGCGCAGGCTATGCCGCGCCTTGGCCGATAAGGCCGTAGCAGCTGGCCCAAGCTTTGGGTAAATGCTCGGCCCCGTTGGCTTTCGTGGCGTGGCCGCCCATGGTAAGGGATCAGGCAAATCGGTGAGGCTTGGTTGGTTCGGGTCGCGCCCGGACACACTTACCCACCATGACATTACCGCCACTCACGCCAGAGCAGCAGGTCAAGCCACGACGCTTTGAGCTGCGAATCTCCCTGCTTTTCGCAGCACTTTTCGTGCCGATGGGCGTGCATCTGCCGTATTTTCCGCTGTGGCTCGAAGCCAAGGGATTCGATCCCGAGCAGATCGCCATCGTGCTGTCGGCGCCAATGTTCCTGCGCGTCATCACAACTCCATTGATCGCGGCCATGGCCGATCGTGCCAAGGACCGCGCCAACGTCTTCATCTTCCTGGCTGCATCGTCCCTGCTTTTGTCGCTCGGCTATTTCCTCGAGCCGACCTACCTCATCGTCTTGGCCGTCTCGCTGGCGCTGGCCGTGGTGTGGACGCCGCACTCGCCGATAGCCGATTCCCTCGCACTCTCAGGTGTCCGCCGCTTCGGATCGGACTATGCCGCCATGCGCATCTGGGGGTCGATCGCCTTCCTCGCCGGCAGCCTTGGCGCAGGCTTCATCCTGTCGCTGACCGGTGCGGACGCGGTGCCGACGATCATCTCGATCGGCCTGCTCGGCTGCTTCCTGATGTCGTTCATCTCGCCGCGCCTTGGCCGACCGCGCAAGGCTTCACCGCTCTCGGCGACCGACATGCAGGCGGCGCCAAAGCTGTTCAACCGCTATTTCCTGCTGATGGCCGGCGGCACCGGCGTCATCATCGGCAGCCACGGCTTTCTCTATGGCTTCGTGTCGATCTATTGGAAGTCGCTCGGCATCAACGAAACGATCGTCGGGTTGCTGTGGAGCTGGGGCGTGGCGGCCGAAATCGTCATGTTCATGTTTTTCACGCGGCTGTTCGGCAACAGATCGACGGCACTGGTGCTCGTGTTGGCGGGCGCAGGCGCTATCGTCCGCTGGGTCGCATACCCGTTGATCTGGCCGCTCGGTCTGGGTGTACCTGGCTTCTTTGCCGTCCAGAGCCTGCACGCCGTGTCGACAGCGCTGGTTCTGATTGGCGTGCAAAAGCTGATCGCCGAGTCGGTTCCGGAAGAGCGCACGGGCGCTGCCCAGGGTGTTGCCTATTTCGCCAACGGCATGTCGATGGCGATCGTGACGCTGCTGTCCGGTCCGCTCTACCAGCGCTTCGGCGTCGACGGCTTCTATTTCATGGCGGCGGTCGCCGCCTGCGCTATCGTGCTTGTGCTGCTTGGATCCCGTTCAGCCCCAAAGTTCGGGCAGGGGCGGCGACACCATTGAACCCTCGTAGACAAGCCCCGGCGAACGGTCGCGCGCCAGGAGCAGCGGGCCGTCGAGGTCGACGAACTCGGCGCCCTGGGCGAGCAGCACCGCAGGCGCCATGGCGAGCGAAGTGCCGACCATGCAGCCGACCATCACCTGGAACCCGATCGCGCGGGCCTGGTCGCGCAGTTCGCGTGCTGCCGTCAGCCCACCCGACTTGTCGAGCTTGATGTTGACGGCGTCGTAGCGGCCCTTGAGCTCGGCGAGATCGGCGGCGATGTGGACGCTCTCGTCGGCGCAGATCGGCACAGGATGTGGGATGCGGCCGAGGATCTGGTCGGCGCCGGCGGGCAGCGGCTGTTCGATAAGCGCGATGCCGAGCTGGGCGGCAGCGGCAAGGTTCTCGGCGATGTTGGCATCGGTCCAGCCTTCATTGGCGTCGAGGATGATGCGGCTGTCGGGGGCGGCTTCGGTGACCGCGCGGATGCGGGCGATGTCGTTGTCGCCGCCGATCTTGACCTTGAGCAACGGCCGCGCCGCGTTGGCGCGGGCCTGGGCTGCCATAGTCTCGGGTTCGCCGAGCGACAGCGTGTAGGCGGTCTCGAGCGCCAGCGGCGCAGCAATGCCGAGCCTGTCCTTGACCGGCACGCCGCTCAACTTCGCTTCCAGGTCCCAGAGCGCGCAGTCGACGGCGTTGCGCGCTGCACCGGCTGACATCAGCGTCAGAAGGTCGGTGCGCGAAGCACCGTCCTCGATGGCGCGGCGCGCCTGTTCGATCGCCTCAGCCACGCTAGCCATGGTCTCGCCATAACGCTTGTAGGGCACGCACTCGCCGCGTCCGATGACGCCTGATTCGGCGATTTCGCAGGTGATGACCTCGGCTTCGGTCTTGGAACCGCGTGAGATGGTGAACGTTCCGGCGATGGGAAAACGCTCGTCAACGACCGAAAGGACACGCGTCATGAAAATCTGCTCCGTTCAACTGCTTGGCGCGGCTGCGAAAATCGACATGCCGCAGCCGACGCGTTAAGTAGTGTGCCATGTTGACCATCGGCAAACGGGAAGCAAGCGGCGGGGCAGCCGACGGCCGAGATCACCGACCGCAGGTTGCTGTGGCGGAGCGCGAAGGCGTGCTCGCCTGTGTGTTCACCGGGATCTGGACCACCCGCACCGTTGCCTTCGTCGACGCCGAGATGCGCAATATCGAAGCCCGCAAGGGCTACAAGACCCTGGCGCTCGACCTCGGCGGCATCGAGAAGATCGACACCGCCGGCGCCTGGGTCATCGACAGGCTCGTCAGCGCCAATGAGAAGAAGGGCGTCGAGGTCAGGATGGAAGGCCACAGCGAGGTGGCCAAGATCCTGCTGGGCGCCGTCAGCGAGGCCGTGCGGCGCGAGGGCGAATCTGCCCCGGCTGGTCCGCCCAACATCGTCATGCGCATGCTTGAGGCTGTAGGCCGCCGCGTCTACGAGATGCGCGACGACTTCCTGTCCTCGATGAACATCCTTGGCGCAACAATTCGCGGCGCCCAGATGAAGCTCGGCCGTGGCCATGCGGTCAATCCGGCCGCCATCTTCAACCAGATCGACCGCATGGGCGTCGGCGCCATTCCCGTCGTCGTACTGATGTCGGCAATCGTCGGCGCCATCGTCGCCCAGCAGGGCGCCTACCAGCTTGCCTATTTCGGCGCCGATATCTTCGTCGTCGACCTGGTCGGTGTGCTGGTGTTGCGCGAACTCGGCGTGCTGATGACCGCGATCATGATCGCAGGCCGCTCGGGCAGCGCCATCACCGCCGAGATCGGCTCGATGAAGATGCGCGAAGAGGTCGACGCGCTGACGGTCATCGGGCTCAATCCCATCGGCGTGCTCGTGTTCCCGCGCCTCGTGGCCCTGGTCATTGCGTTGCCATGTCTGACCATCATAGCCAATTTTGCGGCGCTGGGCGGCGGCATGCTGGCGGCATGGCTCTATTCGGACATTCCGATTGCCGCCTTCATCGACCGCCTGCGCCTGGCAATCGACCTCAGCACCATCTTCGCCGGGCTGATCAAGGCGCCGTTCATGGCGCTCATCATCGGCACCATCGCTTCCGTCGAGGGCATGAAGGTCGGCGGCAGCGCTGAATCGCTTGGCCGCCACGTCACCGCGTCGGTGGTCAAGGCCATCTTCGTGGTCATCATCCTCGATGGCCTGTTTGCCATGTTCTACGCAGCGATCAACTTCTGACATGGCAAACCGGACACAGACTATCGAGGCGGAGAGCCAAAGCCAGGACGCCAGGGGCGAGGTGTTGCTGTCGGTGCGCGACCTGACGGTGGCCTTTGGCGACAAGGTCATTCTCGAGGATCTCGATCTCGACATCCGGCGCGGCGAAATTCTCGGCTTCGTCGGTGCTTCGGGGTCGGGCAAGTCGGTGCTGTTGCGCACCGTGCTTGGCCTGATCCGCAAGCGATCCGGCACGATCAAGCTGTTCGGCGTCGATCTCGAGCAGGCCAACGAGGAGGAGCGGCTCAGGATCGACATGCGGGTCGGTATGCTGTTCCAGCATGGCGCGCTGTTTTCGGCGCTGACCGTGCTGGAGAACGTCCAGGTGCCGATGCGCGAGTATCTCGACCTGCCGAAAAAGCTGATGGACGAGCTCGCCATGCTCAAGATCGAGCTCGTCGGTCTGCCGCCTGACGCGGCCCGCAAGTTTCCGTCCGAGCTTTCCGGCGGCATGATCAAGCGCGCGGCACTAGCGCGGGCGCTGGCACTCGACCCCGACATCGTCTTTCTCGACGAGCCGACGTCGGGTCTCGACCCCATCGGTGCTGCCGAGTTCGACGAGTTGGTCGGCAAGATGCGCGATACGATGGGGCTCACCGTCTACATGGTCACCCACGATCTCGACAGCCTGTTTTCGGTCTGCGACCGGGTTGCGGTGCTGGGCAACAAGAAGGTGCTCGTCGAAGGCACGATCGAAGACATGCTGAAGAGCGAAGAACCCTGGGTAAGGTCGTATTTCCGCGGAAAACGCGCGCGGCAGCTTGATCTTGCCGCAAGGGCATAGAATGGAATGATGTGATGGAGACCAGGGCAAACTACGTCATTGTCGGCATCTTCACGCTGTTTGCCGTTCTGGCCGCCTTTGCGTTCGTCTACTGGACGGCGGCAATCGGTGAACGTGGCGAGACGGCAACGTTGCGTGTCCGTATTCCCGGTTCCGCATCGGGCTTGGCCAGGGGCAGCTTCGTGCTGTTCAACGGCGTCAAGGTCGGCGACGTCCGGCGCGTCTATCTCGACATTTCCAATCCCCAGGTGGCGATCGCCGACGCCGAGATCGACAAGCTGACGCCGATCACCCAGTCGACACAGGCGGATATCGGCCTCGCCGGCCTGACGGGACAGGCCAATATCGAGCTCAAGGGTGCCAACATCAAGGAGCCCAACCTGCTCGACCAGGCCGAGGCGGAGGGCAAGATCGCCGAGATCGTTGCCAATCCGTCCGCCGTGACCAATCTGCTGCAGACGGCGCAGGACATCTTCAAACGCGCCGACACGGTGCTCACCAATCTCGAAGGTTTCACGAACGACGTGCGCGGACCGCTGACCGAGACCGTCAGCAATGCCCAGAAATTCTCGGAGTCCTTGGCGCGCAATGCCGATGGCGTTGACAAGTTCCTGGCGAGCGTCAGTGCTCTGTCGGAGCAATTATCGGCGGTCTCGGGCAAGCTCGACGGTACGATCGAGGCGGCGGAAGGCCTGCTCAAGTCGGTTGACCGTGACAAGGTCAAGAATATCGTCGCCAGTGTCGACACCTTCACCAAGAACCTGAGCGCTCAGAGCGACCAGCTCGACGGCATCGTCAAGGGCGTCAACACTGCGGTCGCCTCGATCAACGACTTCGCCCAGAAGACCCAGCAGACGCTGACCAAGGTTGACGGCGTGCTCGACGGCGTCGATGCGGCCAGTGTGCGCGAA
The DNA here is from genome assembly GCF_025628925.2 of Aminobacter sp. NyZ550. Classification (NCBI taxonomy): domain Bacteria; kingdom Pseudomonadati; phylum Pseudomonadota; class Alphaproteobacteria; order Hyphomicrobiales; family Phyllobacteriaceae; genus Aminobacter; species Aminobacter sp. NyZ550. Next base: position 3,858,532 of record NZ_CP114190.1, on the reverse strand, counting down.
TCGCTCGACAACATCCGCAAGGCCAGCGAAAGCGCCAACCAGGCCGCGGCCGACGTCGCCAAGGTCACCGAAAAGTTCGGCGACCGCGCCGACGACATCGACCAGATCATTACGGACGCCAAGCAACTGGCGTCGCGCCTCAACGCCGCTTCGGTGCGCGTCGACGGCGTCATGGCCAAGGTCGACAAGCTGCTCGGTTCGGGCGAGGCGGAAGGTGTCATGTCGGACGCCAGCGCCACCTTGAAGTCGTTCAAGCAGGTGGCCGATACGCTGAATTCGCGGCTCGCGACGATCATGGACGGGCTGTCGCGCTTCTCCGGGCAGGGGCTGCGCGACGTCGATGCGCTGGTGCAGGATTCCCGGCGTTCCATCAGCCGCATCGAACAGGCCATTTCCGACCTGGAGCGCAATCCGCAACGCATCATCACCGGCGGCGAGGGCTCGGTACGCGAGTTTGACGGCCGGGTGCGTCGTTGACATCGCCGGCATGCAATCGCATGAAGGCAAATGAGGGGTGTTCGCGCGCGGCGCGGGTGAGTCTGTTTCGGGGACAGCACGTGAAGGCTGCTAGATCAACTTTGCTGCTGAGCGCAGTCACGCTTGCGCTGTCCGGCTGCACCTCGTTGTTCGTCAGTACGCCGCCGCCGCTCGACACCTACGAGCTGACTGCGCCCGCTGTCGACGGCCGCAACGGCCCGAGCCGCCGCCAGATCCTGATTGCCGAACCTTCGGCGCTCAAATCGCTGGATGGCCAGAGCATCGTCATCAAGCCATCGCCCGGGTCGATACAGTTCCTCAAGGGGGCGCAGTGGTCGGACAGGCTGCCGCGCATCGTCCAGGCACGGCTCGCCGAAACCTTCCAGCGCGCCGGCGGCTATATCGGCGTCGGCAAGCCGGGCGAGGGCCTGGCCATCGACTATCAGGTGATCGTCGAGCTGCGCAGCTTCGAGATCAAGGTCGGCGGCGGCGAACGCGCCGACGTCGAGCTGTTCGTCAGGCTGCTCAACGACCGCAACGGCCAGGTGCGCGCCTCGCGCGTCTTCACTGTGAGCGCCCCGGTTTCCGGCGGCGGCAACGATGCCTATGCGGCGGCGCTCGACAGCGCATTCGGCCAGGCCGCGACCGAAATCGTCAAATGGACCGAGACGCTGATCTGACCAGGTCGGTAGGGGAATGAGGCAATAGGGCAGTAGGTTCCCGAACTCTTCCGGTCTGCTCGCCTGGGTTCTTGACGCTTCCTTTCCAACGTGGCGCGCATCTCTCAATACGACATTCGGCTGCCAAGTCGGCGCAGGCCCCGGCGCTTGCCATGTGACCCAGGGCAGATCAACGCCACAAATCGTAACTTCAGACAGCAAAAGGGGCAGTAGGTTAACACCCCACTGCCCCATTTCCTTATTGCCATACTGCCCTCACGGGCCGCGGCAGCCTTACTTCAGGCGGCCGGCCGCATGTGCGAGCATGGTGTAGACCTTACCGGTATCCGACGTCAGGTAGGTCTTGGTCATGATGCTGTCGCGGTCGTTGCGCGAGACGTCCTTCAGCAGCTTCTCGAAGTCGTCGCAATAGCGGTCGACGGCCGAGCGGAACTCGCCATCCGACTGATATTTACGGCGGATCTCGTCGAAGGTCTGCTGACCCTTGAGCGTGTAGAGGCGGCGGGTGAAGACGTCGCGCTCGCCGCGGCGATAGCGGTCCCAAAGCTCGATCGAGGCGTCGTGGTCGATGGCGCGGGCGATGTCGACCGACAGCGAGTTGAGCGACTCGACGACGTGCAGCGGCGAACGCTGGGCAGGCACGGCGCGTGGTTCTGCCTGGGCAGCGCCACGGGTCAGCTGCTCTTCGCGTGAAGCACCGGTCAACAGATCGCGGACCCAGCCGCCCTGCTGCTGGCCGCCACGGCTGGCGGCCGGTTCACGTGCCGGCTGCTGCGGGGCAGGAGTGGCCGGGCGCTCGATGTCGAGCGTGCCGCGCAGACCGGCGCCACCTAGCGGCACCTGAGGTGCCGGCGGTTCGCGACGCTGCTCGGGCTGAGGCGCTGGGCGACGCGGCGTCGGCTGCTGCGCAGGGCGCAGCGAGGCATCGGAGACATCGACGCTGCGGCCGGACTTGGCGACGATCGCCGACAGTTCCTTGAGCGCGTTGATCTGCTCGGAAACTGCGCGGCGGATGGCCGTCGTCGATTCCTTGGCTTCCTCAGGCATGTCGAGCACGCCCTTCTTGAGCTCGGCGCGGGTGCTTTCGAGCTCGGTCTTGATCGAGCCTGCGGTGCGGCGCATGTCCTCGGTGGCGTCGGCGAAACGCTTGGTCGCTGTCTCGACGACGTCGGAGATCGCCGCACGGATCTTGTCCGCCGACTCCATCGTCTTGCCTTCGGCGTTTTCGAGCGTCTGGCCAACCAGGCGCTCGAACGACTGCATGACGCGCTCGAGGTCTTCCGACTTCTTGACCAGGCCGACAGCCAGGTCTTCCAGCGACGACTGGCGCTCGAGCGTGTGCTCGAGGTTGCTCTGCGCCGAGGACAACAGGTTGGAAGCACTCGACAGCAGGCGGCTGTGCTCGTCGAACTTGGTGGCGATGGACGCCACCTCGCGCAATGTGCTGGACGACAGGTCGGTCAGGCGATTGGTGTTCGAGTCGACCAGGCGTGCGGCGCTCGAGAAGGTCTGCGCGGCCTTCTCGGTGGTGTTGGCGAAGTTCGAGGTGCTGCTGGTCAGGCGCTCGTCGACATTGGCGAGGTTTGCCGTCGCCTGGTCGATGAGGTTGCCCAGCTGCGCGCTCGACGTCGTCATGCGGCCGATCAGGTCGGCGACGCTTTCGGCGAGCGTCGAACGTGCACCCTCGACAGCCGACAGCGTCTCGGCCGTGCGGTTGGCGAGCGCGTCGACGAGAGCGGCGTTTTCCGAACGCAGCTTTTCGGTGGCACGTGCGGTCGCTTCTTCCATCGAGCGGTGAAGCTCGCTGCCGCTTTCGGCGAAGCGGTCGACCAGCGGGCGCGCCGTCTCGTCGAGGATCTTGGCGATCTCGTTCGAGCGTTCGGTCAGCATCGCGTTGAGTTCACGGGTGTTGGTGCCAATGGTGCGGGCAGCTTCATTGGTGCTCTGGCCGATATGCTGGCCGACGGCGGTGAAGGTCTCGGCGATGACGTTGGCACGGGCGACAAGCTGTGCCTCGGCCTGGGTGACCTGTTCGTTGAGCTTCTGGCCCATCGATTCCGCGCCATAGGCGAGGCGGTTCTCGGCGCTCGACAGATGTTCGCCGATACGGGCTGCGACGCTTTCGGCGCCGGCAGCCAGGCGCTCATCGACATTGGCAAGCGTTTCTTCGATGGCGCGGGCGCGGGCATCGAGATCGGCCGAGGTGCGATGGGCGCGGGCAACGACGCGCTGTTCGGTCTCGTTGAAGGCGCTGGCGATCAGTGCCGCATGCTCGCCGATGCCCGAAGTGCTCTCGGTGACGCGGGCGGCAAGCTGGCGTCCTGCCTCGTCGAAGGCCTGGCCGATTTCCGATGCGCGGCCGAGCAAGGCCTCTGACGTCTGGTCGACGCGTGCAGCGATGCGGCTGTCGGCTTCGTCGAAGGCGCGGCTGATCTCGGCAGCGCGGCCAAGCAGCGTTTCCGCTGTCTGGTCGACGCGTGCAGCGATGCGGCCGTCGGCTTCTTCGAAGGTCCGGCTGATTTCGGCGGCGCGCCCAAGCAGCGATTCTGCCGTACGGTCGACGCGGGCGGCGATGCGGCCGTCGGCTTCTTCGAAGGTACGGCCGATTTCGGCGGCACGGCCGGCAAGCGTGTCGGCGGTCTGGGCCGCACGCGCCGCGAGCCTTTCGTCGGCCTCCTCGAAGTTGCGCACGATTTCGCCGGCACGGCTGCCGAGCGTCGCCGAGCTGTCGGCGACCCGAGCGGCGATACGTTCGTCGGCTGCATCGAAGATGCGGCTGAGTTCGCCGGCGCGGCTGCCCAGCGAATCCGCGCCTTCGGCGATACGGGCGGCGAGCTTCTCGTCGGCAGTGTCGAAGATGCGGCCGAGTTCGGAGGCGCGGGCGGCAAGCGCGTCAGCGGATTCGCCGATGCGCATGCCCAGGCGTTCGTCCGCGGTGTCGAAATTGCGCAGGATGTCGCCGGCGCGAGCCGACAGGGCATCCGCGGTTTCGATGGCGCGGGCGATCAGCGAGCGGTCGGCTGCGTCGAAGGTGCTGGCGATCTCGCCTGCCTTGGCCGACAGCGTGTCGGCAGTCTCTTCGGCACGCGCCAGCAGCGCGTTCGACGTTTCGTCGGCGCGGGCGGCAAGGCGGCGGTCGGCGTCGTCGAAGGCACGGGCAATGTCTTCGGCACGGGCGAGCAGGGCGCTCGACGTCTGCTCGGCACGCTCGGCAATGACGCGGTCGGCGTCGCTGAAGGCCTTACCGGCCTCTTCGTTGAGAGCTGCGGTCACTTCCATGACCTTTTCGCGCAGGGCGCCGGCAACGAAGACGGCACTCTTCTCAAGCACGCCGCGGACATTGCCGACACCAAGCGACAGGGCGCGTTCCATGGTCGAGGTGCGCTCTTCGATGACGCCGGTCTGGCGGCGGAAGCTTTCCTCGATCTTCTCGATGTCGCCGGCGATCGCGTCGGAGATGTCGACACGGCGGGCGGCGATCTGGTCAATGTGGCCCGCAATGGCGAGGTCGATGTCGCGGCGAGCATCGCCGAGCTTGCCGAGATCCTCGTCCAGAGCGCGAGCCATGGTGTCGCGGCCTTCGGCCAACTTGCCGACATGGCCGGCGACGAGGCTGTCGATGGTGGCGCGGCTGTCGTTCAGCATGGCCAGGTCTGCTTCGAGGGCCTTGGTCAGGGTGTCGCGACCGGCGGCCAGCTTGTCGACCTGGCCCAGCATCATGCCGTCGATCTTGGCAAGGTCCGCTTCAAGCGCGCGGCGCAGGATGTCGCGGCCTTCGGCCAGCTTCTCGACCTGTCCGGCAACGAGGCCGTCAATGCCGGAGCGGCTTTCGGCAAGCTTCGCGAGGTCGTCTTCGAGCGCCATGGACAAGGTGCTGCGTTCGGCAACCAGGCGCTCGGCATGGCTGGAAACGAGGCTCTTGACGCTGTCGAGATCGGCTTCGAGCGAGCGGGTGAGCATCGCGCGGTCCTCGGCGAGCTTTTCCGACTGGGAAGCGACGGTGTTGCGGATGGCGTTGAGATCGGCTTCGAGAGCCCGCTTGAGGATGTCGCGGCCTTCGGCCAGCTTCTCGACCTGTCCGGCAACGAGGCCGTCAATGCCCGAGCGGCTTTCAGCCAGCTTGGCGAGATCGTCTTCAAGTGCCTTGGACAGGGTGCCGCGCTCGGCGGCCAGCCGTTCGGCGTGGCTCGACACCAGGCCCTTGACGTTGTCGAGGTCGGCCTCGAGCGAACGGGACAGCATGGCGCGGTCCTCGGCGAGCTTTTCCGACTGCGAGGTGATGGTGCTGTGGATCGCGTTGAGATCGGATTCGAGGGCGCGCTTGAGGATGTCGCGGCCTTCGGCCAGCTTCTCGACCTGGCCGGCGACAAGACCGTCGATGCCTGAGCGGCTTTCGGCCAGCTTGGCGAGGTCGTCTTCCAGTGCCTTGGACAGGGTGCTGCGCTCGGTAACCAGGCGCTCGGCGTGGCTCGACACCAGGCCTCTGACGTTGTCGAGGTCGGTTTCCAGCGAACGGGCCAGCAGCGCACGGTCTTCGGCGAGCTTTTGCGATTGCGAGGTGATCGTGTTGTGGATGGCGTTGAGGTCGGTTTCGAGGGCGCGCTTGAGGATGTCGCGGCCTTCGGCCAGCTTCTCGACCTGGCCGGCGACGAGGCCGTCGATGCCAGCGCGGCTGTCGGCCAGTTTGGCGAGATCGGTTTCCAGCGTCTTGGAGAGCAGGGTGCGCTCGTCGGCAAGCTTCTCGGCATGGCCTTCGATCAGGCCGTGGACGTTGGCGATGTCGGCTTCCAGGCTGCGCGACAGTTCGGCGCGATCGGACGCGATCTTGGAGGAATGGCCGTCAACGAGCGCCTTGATGCCGGCGAGGTCGGTTTCGAGCGCGTTGGCCAGGATGGCGCGGCCCTCGGCGATCTTCTCGACCTGGCCGGCGACGAGGCCGTCGATGCTCGCGCGGCTGTCGGCGAGCTTTCCGAGATCAGCTTCCAGCGCACGCGACAGGATGTTGCGGCCTTCGGCCAGCTTACCGACGTGGCCAGCGACCATTTCATCAATGTTCGTACGGGCTTGGACGAGTTTCTCGGAGTCTTCGACGAGCGCCTGGGCAAGCTGTTCACGGCCCTGGGCGAGCTGCCTGAACTGGCTGCTGAGCGTGTCGTCGATTGCCTGGCGCGACTGCTCCAGCTTGCGCATGTCGTCGTCGAGGGCGCGCGTGATCAGGCTGCGGCCTTCGGCAAGCTTCTGCACCTGGAAGCCGACGGCAGCCTCGATGCTGGCGCGACCCTCGGCGAACTTGCTGAGGTCGTCGCGTAGCGCTGCTGCCATGCGGTCGCGCGCTTCGGAGAGCTTGGTGGTGTGGTCTTCCACGGCCTGCTCGATGCCGACGCGGGCCTCGGACAGACGCTGGATGTCGCCGTCGAATGCGCGCGACACCTGATGGCGGGCTGCTTCCATGCGGCCGGCGAAATCGCTGGCGCGGGCTTCGAGCATGGTCGAGGTCGAGGTGATGATGTCGGCGAGGTCGGTGCCGATCTGGGTCTTGCCCTGGTCGATCATCGCCGACAGCGAGTCACGGCCCTGGACGAAGGTGGTGGCGATTTCGCGCGCACGCTCGACCAGCGTCTCGTTGATCTGGCGGGCGCGGGCTTCGAGAGCGGCATTGAGCTTGGCAGTGCCGGTGTCGAGCGCTTCGGCGCGGGTCTGGAATTCGCCGATCAGCGCTTGGCCGCGTTCAGCCAGCGTGCGCTCGATGCCGTGCAGGCTCGCCTCGAATTCAGAGTTGATCGTCTTGGCAGCGCCGCCGAGTAGCGAGACCATGCCCGAGGTGCGGTTGTCGAGCAGGTCGGTCAGCGAGCGGGTCACCTCGTCGGTGCTCTGCGTCAGCTTGGCGATGCGGGTGTCGAGCAGGCTGGCGAAGGCTTCGCCTGAGGTCGACAGGCGGTCGCTCAGCGAATCCATGCGGTTGTCGATCGCCTCGAACAGGCCCATGCCGCCTTCGTTGATGCGGTCGATGAGCGTGTCACCGGAATTGGTGATCGTCATCGACAGCTTGGTCGAGGCATTCAGGATGCTGTCACGGATGATGTCGCTGGCCGAGCCGAGTTCGTCGCGCAGCGTCTCATGGGCGCCGGAGATCGAGGCGCGGACGCGCTCCGCGTGGGAGACGACGGCCTCGCGCTCGCTGCCGAGACCATCGACAAGCGAACGGATGCGGGCGGCGTTCTCGGAATAGGAGCGCTCGATCTGGTTGACTTCGGTGTGGACTAGCGTTTCGAGCTCGACGGCACGCGCCAGCGTGCGTTCGATGCCTTCGCCCATGGCCGCCACCTCGCGGCGCACGGCCTGGCCGACCATCATGACGCGGTCCTGTGCCATGTTTTCGGGCTCGGCGAGGCGGAAGGCGACTTCGGTCATCGACTGCGCGGCAATGCGCATTTCCTGGGCGCGGCGGATCATCGCGGCAAAAGCCCAGAACAGCGCGATCGGCACGATGGTGGCGACGAGCAGCATCAGCAGGCCGGGACGTGCCAGCGCGTCGTCGAACGAGCGGATGGTCCAGATGCTGGGCGTGACGATGCGATCGGCCAGCGCCACTGCGCCGGCAACCCAGGCGACCGAAACCAGGCCGACCATCCAATAGATGGTGCTCGATGCGCGGCGGTTGAGGCTGTGCAGGAGCGACTTGTAATCCTTGGCGCGATCGTCGTTCGCGGGCTTGAAGCCTTCGGGCTGCAGCGGGCGGGTTTCGACGGGGCGCAACTGGGTCGGCGGCTCGGCTGCGCGTGCCACGGGGGCGGGCTCGGCCTTCGGCGCAGCAGCCTTCTGCTTGCGGCCTTCACGTGCCAATTCTTCAGCTGCCTGCGAAATCTGTGCTTCGAGATCGTCCATCGACGCGGCCATGTCGAGGCCGCCTTCGTCGCCGCTCAGGTCGAGGTCGAGCGCCTGCTCGAGCTCCTTGGCCACGTCGAGATCGAGGTTCTTTGTCGGAGTGGATTTCTTCGCCATGCCTTCGCTACCCTGTACTAAAGACGCGGATTTGCTGGACTTTTTGTCCTATTTTTGTCCGCGGCCGAGGCTCAATATGGACTGCCCGTATCGTAGTGACACAATCGGGTAAAGAAAACATGCATTCGCCCCGATACGTAAAAGTTTAAATATAAGGTTAACACTGCAGTGATTATTGGCCCCAATCCCGCACGGTTCCGGGCTTTGTCAGGTTAACGGGTTATCCACACGGACGCCCTAGCTTACCAACCCAAGGGCGAGTGGCGGGGCACGGGTTGAATGGTAACGCGCGAGACGGCTTCGATGGCTTTTGGCATGCCGGGAGGCGAATCCTCGGCATCGGTTCATGGCCGTCCGATCGACCTTGAACATCTTTCCCGGCAGACGATCGGCGACCGCGATGTCGAGCGCGAGGTGCTCGACATGTTCGTCCATCAGGCGCTCTCGGTTCGAGATGCGATCGTCAAGGCCGATCTTGCCGAGCGGCTGATGCTGTGCCACGCCCTGAAAGGTTCGGCGCGTGGCGTCGGCGCATTTCCCATTGCCGACTGCGTGGCGGCGATCGAAGCGGACCCGGACAATGTCGCTCTGATCACGCGGCTTACCCGCCTGATCGACGAGGCGCGCGACTTCATCGCTTCGTTCAGCCGCTGACGTTCGGCGGTGCCTTCCCGGGGGGCGTGCAATGGCCGCAGTAACATTTGTGGACCAGACAGTGTAATTCCGACAGCCGGCGGCGCTATCGCACGGCAGTTGACACACACGGCGGAGTGATTATCTGCCGTGTGACCTATTTCGGGAACGAGCATGACCAAGCTGACTTACATCGCCCATGATGGCACGCGTTTCGAAGTCGAGGCCGAGAACGGCTCGACCGTGATGGAAAATGCGATCCGCAATGCCGTGCCGGGCATCGAGGCGGAATGTGGCGGCGCTTGCGCCTGCGCGACCTGCCATGTCTATGTCGATGACGCATGGACGGCGATCGTCGGCGAGCCCGAGGCAATGGAAGAAGACATGCTCGACTTCGCCTACGAGGTCCGGCCGTCGTCGCGCCTTTCCTGCCAGATCAAGGTTCGCGACGAACTCGACGGCCTGGTTGTCTCCATTCCCGAGCGCCAGGGCTGACGTTCCCAACTTGGCCTTGCTTGGCATGACAGCTGTTGTCATGCACATTTTCGAAATGCGTGCGTCAGCGGCGAGGTGGCCTTGAGCGACATCACCACAACCGACGTCCTGATCATCGGAGCCGGGCCGATCGGCCTGTTTGCGGTGTTCGAGCTCGGTCTCTTCGACATGCGCTGCCACCTTATCGACATTCTCGACCGCCCCGGCGGGCAATGCGCTGAGCTTTATCCGGAAAAGCCGATCTACGACATTCCCGGCTATCCGGTGATCGGCGCCCAGGAGCTGGTCGACAAGCTTCTGGAACAGATCGCGCCATTCAAGCCCGGTTTCACCTTCAACCGGATGGTGACTGCGCTGGAGCGGCTCGAGAATGGCAGCTTCCGCGTCACGACCGACGAGAATGAGGTCTTCGACGCCAAGGTCGTGGTGATTGCCGCCGGCGGCGGCTCGTTCCAGCCCAAGCGCCCGCCGATCCCTGGCATCGAGGCTTATGAGCAGGCCAGCGTCCGCTATGCGGTTCGGCGCATCGAGGATTTCCGCGATCAGGAGGTGGTCGTCGTTGGCGGCGGGGATTCCGCGCTCGACTGGACGCTCAACCTGCAGCCGGTGGCCAGACGCGTCACGCTGGTCCATCGGCGTCCGGAATTCCGTGCCGCGCCCGACAATGTCGGCAAGATGCATGCGCTGCGCGATGCGGGCGCCATCGACCTTGTGATCGGCCAGGTTTCAAGCCTGTCAGGCGAGGACGGCATATTGCGCTCCGTCACCGTCAAGGGAGCGGATGCCGATACCGAGGTTGCCTGCACGCGGCTGCTGCCGTTCTTCGGCTTGACCATGAAGTTGGGGCCGGTGGCAGAATGGGGCCTCCATCTTCACGAGAACCAGATCCCGGTCGACACCGAAAAATTCGAAACGTCGGAGCCGGGAATCTTCGCCATCGGCGACATCAACTGGTACCCGGGCAAGCTCAAGCTGATCCTGTCGGGCTTTCATGAATCCGCGCTGATGACGCAGGCTGCCAAACACATCATCAGCCCCAAGGAACGCGTCGTGTTTCAATACACGACGTCGTCGACGAGCCTGCACAAGAAGCTCGGCGTTCCTGACTGATTTTGCAGAGGCCTGGCCCTCAGTTCTTGAGCTTGCCGGCGTCGATGCGCTCCAGCCGGTAGCGCAGCAGCCTGACAATCCGGCTTTCGAAATTGATGCCTTCGATGCGGTCGAATTCCTCCTGTGCCCGGTCATGAGCATTGAGGATGCGGTTGCTCGTCGCCTTTGCCTTGGTGGCGGCGATGTCGCAGCTCTTCTGCTTGCCGATCGCCCTCAGCGCCTGTTCCAGTTCACGGGCGTGGTTCTTGGCAATGACGACGTGGCTTTCCTCGTGGCGCTTGATGTCGGAAGACAGCGTGTTCCAGATCAGCTTGACGTCCTGGGCTGCCTTGCCGTTCTGGCGCCAGCGCGGCAGGATCACCTTGGCCTTGACGGTGACCTGGGCCGAGACGATGGCGCAGCCGCCCTTGACCTCGGCGTAGCCGATGCGGCTGGTGAATTCCATCTGGGTTGCGCCCGGGTGCCTGCCGCCGGTGCTCTTGACCTCGGGCCCGCGCGTCATCAGCTGCTGCTCGATCTCGTCGAGCGTTTTGCCGGTGATGGTGAAATAGCTGTAGGATTTGGACACAGTTGCCGCCTGAACGGGTAGGCAAATGCCTCCAGCGAGTAGGGCGGCCAGGAAGAGTTGCTTCATTAGTTGCCTCTTGGCCTACCTTGCGTTAGGGGCGATGGCGGCGCAACGGAAATCGGATCGTGCCGCTGATGTGACCGTGCAGCGAGTTGAAGCTGCAAGCGTTGATATTTCGTGACGTGGTCTGTGCTCTGGAATTGTTTTGTGGCGACGGCATGACCGGCAAACGATGGCAACTGGCGCATGGGCGCCAACTCGACCTCGGCGACAGGGCGCTTGTGATGGGCATCCTCAACGTCACGCCCGACAGTTTTTCCGACGGCGGCGCGTTCGATGCGCCCGAGCGCGCGCTCGAACAGGCGCGCCGCATGGTCGCCGAAGGGGCCGTGATCATCGATGTCGGCGGTGAATCCACCCGCCCGGGCGCAGCACCTGTTTCTTCAGCCGAAGAGCAGGATCGCGTGCTGCCGATCATCGCCGCACTCGCCCGATCTGGCGATACACTGATCTCCGTCGACACCTACCGCGAGGAGACAGCGCGGCTCGCCGTTGCCGCCGGCGCGCACATCGTCAACGATGTCTGGGGCGCCCAGCGCGAGCCAGGTATTGCTCGGGTCGCAGCCGACACCGGGGCAGGGCTGGTGCTCATGCATACCGGACGCGAGCGCGACAAGCTGCCCGACGTGATCGACGACCAGTTGCTGTTCCTGCGCCGTTCGCTGGAGATCGCCCGGGAGGCCGGTGTCCAGGACGCTCAGATCGTGCTCGATCCGGGCTTCGGCTTCGCCAAGGATGCGGACGAAAATCTCGACCTGATGGCGCGTTTTTCGGAGCTGAGAGGGCTCGGTTATCCGCTGCTCGCCGGCACCTCGCGCAAGCGCTTCGTCGGCCATGTTACCGGGCGCGAAGCAGCCGACCGTGACGCGGGGACGGCGGCGACGAGCGTCATACTCCGCCTGCAGGGCGCGGATATATTTCGCGTCCATGATGTCGCAATCAACGTGGACGCGCTGGCATTCGCAGATGCTATGCTGGCGCGACAGACCAACCTGCCGGGACGCTGACCCAGATGTACCTTATCCGTATGAAAAACTGCGCCTTCTTCGCCCGGCACGGCCTGTTCGACGAAGAAGAGGCACTTGGCCAGCGCTTCTATGTCGATGCCGAGCTGACGGTCGATCCGTCGCGTCCGCTGGAGGACGATTCGATGGACAGCACCGTTGACTACGGCGTTGCCTTCCAGGTCATCGAAAAGATCATTACCGGCCAGCGGCGCTTCCTGATCGAGGCGCTGGCGCAGGAGTGCGGTCGCGCGCTCGCAGCGCGTTTCCCGCAGATTAAGCGGGCCGAAATTACGGTCCGCAAGCCGAATGCGCCCGTGCCCGGCGTCCTCGATTACGTAGAGGTGACCGTTGTCTGGCCAGGTTGAGGAGCGCGGCTTTCTCAGCCTCGGCGGCAACCTGGGCGACCCAGCGAAGTCGATGGCGTCGGCGCTGCACATGCTCGACAGTTCCGGCGGCACGCGCGTTGTGGAAGTCTCGTCTCTGCACCGCACGCCGCCTTGGGGCAAGGTCGATCAGCCCGATTTCCTGAACGTCACCGCCGAAGTCGCTACCACGCTCGCGCCGCTCGAACTGCTGAAGCTCTGCCTCGAGCTCGAGCGGCGGCTGAAACGCGTGCGCATCGAGCGCTGGGGCCCGCGCCTCATCGACATCGACGTGCTCCTGCTGGGCAACAGCAATGTCAGCGATGTCGGACTTGAGATACCGCATCCGCGCATGCTCGACCGTGCGTTCGTCATGGTCCCGCTGGCTGAAATCGCGCCGAATCTCATGCTGGCAGGCAAGTCGGCGGCCGAATGGGCCGCCAGGCTCGACAGCGAAGGCATCGAGAGGCTCGACACCGGCCGCAACTGGTGGCGCAATCTCGGCGAATAGTCAGTGATACTAGAGACCCAAGGCCGTGGCGATCTTCGGCGCGGCCTGGGACCAATCGTCCTCGATGACGATTCCATCCGGCAGCGGCGGCAGAAATGCACGCATTTCACGATAGGACATCAGGTTGAACAGATGCGCGTCGGCGACGGCGTCGCGCACCGAGACCAGATTGTGCGGAATGTCGTCGACGAAGGCGACCCTGCGGCTGGTTTCGCCCCGCAACAGCCGCAGCGCGGGGCCCTTGGCCCTTTCAGTGGTCAGAAGCGGGTAGGGGAAACCCAACGCATCGAGATGCCGGCGCCTGATGTCGCGGTGGCGATGCGGCATCGCGGTCAACAGCACCACTTCCGCGCCTGCCGCGAGCCCCGCCACGGCATCGGCCGCGCCAAGTGCTGCCGTCTGCCATTCGCTCTGGGCATGAAAGAAGCCGTCGAGCTGCGCCGAAACCGCTTCCTGGTCCAGCGGCACTTGCGTCTTTACGTCGACGATGTTGCCGGTCAGCTTGAACGACCTGGCCGAGAAGGCCAGTCCCTGCGCATCGAGGAAGCGCATGAACGGCACCATGAATTCGAGCAGCACCTCGTCGACGTCGAGCACCAGCAACGGCCTGGTGTCGCGGGCCAGTTCGGCGATCTGGCGGGCTGTTTCGGGATCTTCGCTCATGCGGAGCGCTCGTGGTCGTCATTGCCGAGGGGCAGGGCACGCAGGGCGCTGCCCACTTCGCCCGGCGCGATGCCTGCCTCCTGCGAGAAACGCAGCAGTGTCGGCTCATGGGCGAGAATGAAGTTCAGGACGCCGGCGAGGAAGCCGGGCTCCTGGGCGGCGCGGCGGATCTGATGCGCCTCGATGCCTGATATGGCCAGAAAGCGCGGCAGGAGCTCCGCGTCGGAGGCGACGAAGCCAAGTGCCTGGACTGCAAGCGCTTCGGCGTATTCCTGCGATTGCTGGTTCTTCTGCATCTGGTGTTCGCCCCGATCGACCTCTGTCGGGAGTAGCCGCAAGCAGCCATCGGGGCAACCGCTAAAGCGGTCGCGCAACCATCCGTGATTTGGCTTCGGTGTTTTACGTTTCGTAATGTTCTTGAGTTACGGTCGGATTCGGGGTTGGTGTGCGCATCCGGCGCGCAACAGGATTGCCGCGGACCTGTGGCGAGCAATCGGGACGGAATTTCTATGGTCAAGAAGGTGATGATCGTCGAGGACAACGAGCTCAATATGAAGCTCTTTCGCGACCTCATCGAGGCAAGCGGCTATGAGACCGTGCGCACGCGCAACGGGCTCGAAGCGCTCGATCTTGCACGGAAGCATCGGCCGGACCTCATCCTGATGGATATCCAACTGCCCGAGGTCTCGGGCCTCGAGGTCACCAAATGGCTGAAGGAGGATGACGACCTCCACACCATCCCCGTCATTGCCGTCACCGCATTCGCCATGAAGGGCGACGAGGAGCGGATCAGGCAGGGCGGTTGCGAAGCCTACATTTCCAAGCCGATCTCGGTGCCGCGCTTTATCGAGACGATCAAATCCTATCTGGGCGATGCCTGATGTGCTCGCCGGCTCGCTCGAGGGACTAGCATGACAGCGCGCATCCTCGTCGTTGACGACATACCGGCCAATGTGAAGCTGCTCGAAGTCCGGCTTCTCGCCGAGTATTTCGAGGTGCTGACCGCCTTCAATGGACCTGATGCCATCGCCGCCTGCGAGGACGGCAAGGTCGATGTCGTGCTGCTCGACGTGATGATGCCCGGCATGGACGGTTTCGAGGTATGCCGCCGCCTGAAGGCCGATCCGGCAACCGCCCACATTCCCGTCGTCATGGTCACGGCGCTCGACCATGTCACCGACCGCGTGCGCGGCCTTGACGTCGGCGCCGACGATTTCCTGACCAAGCCTGTCAACGACCTGCAACTGATCACCCGCGTCAAGAGTCTCGTCCGTCTCAAGGTGCTGACCGACGAGCTCAGGCTGCGCGCCTCGACCACCCACAGCATCGGCATGGACGAGCTTCTGGCCCGATCCGACCTGGTCCGGGGGGAACTGCCGAAGGTCCTGCTCATCGATGAGCAAACGTCTTCCGCTGCTCATATCTGCGCGCTGCTGGATGGCGCCGCCGACGTGCAGTTGGCCGCCGATCCGCAGTCGGGGCTCTTCAACGCGGCCGAAGGTGCCTATGAGTGCATCATCGTGTCGTCGGGGTTTTCCGACTTCGATCCGCTCAGGCTATGCTCGCAGCTCCGGTCGCTCGACCGCACGCGCTCGCTGCCGATCGTGCTGCTGGTCAACAAGGAAGAGGACGACCTGACCGTTCGCGGGCTTGAACTCGGCATCAACGACTATCTGGTGCGGCCGCTGGACAGGCAGGAGTTGATCGCCCGCCTGCGCACACAGGTGCGGCGCAAGCGCTACAATGACGAGCTCAGGCAGAGCGTCAGCCAGACCATCGAGATGGCGGTAACGGATGGCCTGACCGGTCTGCACAACCGTCGCTACCTCGACAGCCACCTGCCGCGGCTGGTCGAGCGCGCGGCTGCCCGTCGTCGGCCGCTGTCGCTGATGATCACGGACCTCGACCGATTCAAGCGCATCAACGACACGTTTGGCCATGACGGCGGCGACGAGGTCCTGCGCGAATTCGCTCGGCGCGTGAAGAAGAGCGTGCGCGGCATTGATCTCGCTTGCCGATTCGGCGGCGAGGAATTCGTCATCGTGATGCCCGATACCGAAGGCGCGCTGGCCGAGATCGTTGCCGAACGCATCCGCTCCGAAATCGCCAGGACGCCGTTCAAGCTCGGCGGAACCGAGCAGGGCGTGTCGGTGACGGTCAGCGTCGGCGTCTCGGCGCTGGTCATGGAAGGAGACACAGTTGCCGGGCTAATGAAGCGGGCGGATCTGGCGCTTTACGACGCCAAAACACGCGGTCGCAATCGCGTGGTGGCGAGAGCGGCCTGAGCCGCAGTACGGCTTCACGGTCAAGCGCGTTAAGCTCAATCGTTTACCTTAACCCGGGCGATTCGCGAGCCGTGGTTAAGAAAGTGTTGATTTTCAAGCGATCTTGCGCGACTGTGAGATCGAGAAGAAGGACGGGCGCCGGCACGAGGAGCACAGGCCGGATAGCCCTATCGATACCCCATGATGCTCAGGTCCGCCGCATCTCCTGGGTCCGTGGGGTCGGCCGGCCGGCACTGGCACATAGTGGCCTCCTCGTACCGCTGCCAGACGCCGACCGGCCCCCTATCTCGAAATCATCCCGTTTTGACTGAGTATGGGGCAGGCGGCTTTCCGTGTGCCCTTCGATGCGTTGGCGCAAGCCGCCGTGCGGTAGACAGTTCTGAAAACGAAAACGCCGCCCGATGGGCGGCGTTTTGGAATTCCTGGAGGCAACCAGATTACTTGATCTTGGTTTCCTTGAATTCGACGTGCTTCTTCGCAACCGGGTCGTACTTGCGGAACGACAGCTTTTCCGTCTTCGTGCGGCTGTTCTTGCTCGTCACGTAGAAGAAACCGGTGTCGGCGGTCGACAGAAGCTTGATCTTGATGTTTGCAGCCTTGGCCATGATTCTCGTCCGTTAATCGTCTGGAGTTGCACCCGCCTCAGGACGGGAAAACAACCCGGACGCGGAAAACCTGCGGGACACATAAAGAACGCGCCCGGAAAGTCAAGCCTTGGAGCGCTATCGGCTCGCTTTCGCGGCAATTCGGCCCAGTCCGATGGCGACGTAGCCGCCGAAGAACACCGCCAGCGCCCAGCCGAATCCGTTCGGGCCGAAGACGTCCATGAAGATGCCGATCACCTGCGGCCCAAGGATCATGCCGACGCCGTAGCAGAAGATGAAGGCGGCGTTGGCCGAGGCCAAGTCGCGGCCTGATAGCTGTGCGCCGAGATGCGCGAGGCCGACGGTGTAGAGTGCCGCCACCACGCCGCCCCAGACAAACAGCATGCCCGCCATCAGGTGCCAGTTGATGGTCAACAACGGCATCGCCAGCGTTCCGCCCAGACCGACGAGGGCGCAGATGAGCAGCAGGATGCGGCGATCGCCGATGCGGTCGCTCAGCATGCCGATCGGAATCTGCAGCAGGAAATTGCCGAGCCCGATCATGGTCAGCAGCATCGCTGCCTCGCCCTCGCTGTAGCCGATGCGCTGGCCGTAGATCGGGAAGAGGGCGAAGCCGCCTGTTTCCACCGCACCGAAGACGAGAACGGCGGCGGTCGCTGTCGGCACGATCCAGATGTGGCGGAAGAAGCCACCCTTGCCGCCTTCGGAGACGATCCTGGGGCTTTCGCTGCGCGCCAGCAAGACGGGGATCGCGGCGATCATGACGAAGGCGAAGGTCAGGCCGAACGGCAGGAGGCCGCTGCTGCCGATCTGCGAGAACAGCCATGGGCCGGCGGCGAAGCCGAGCGAAAGCACGGTGGCATAGATGCCGAGCACCAGGCCGCGCCGATGTGGCGGAGCACAGGTGCTGATCCAGAATTCCGACAGGATGAACAGCACTGTCAGCGCGAAATGCAGCACGGCCCGCAACGGAAACCACATCCAGAAGGACTGGGCGAAATAGAAGCCGACGAAGGCCACGGCGCCGGCGAGAATCATCGCCAGCATCGTCCAGACGACGCCGAAGCGCATGGCGATCGGCGTCGCCAGCGGGGCGGCGGCAATCGAGGCGATGCCGGCGACTGCCGTGTTGAGGCCGATCATCGAGGAGGAATAGCCGCGCGATTCGAGAATCACGCTCAACAGCGGTATGCCCAGCCCAATGGCGATGCCGACGACGCTGATCGAGGCAATGGCCGCTGAAATCGCGCGCCAGTGCACGCGTTCGACGTTTTCAGCCTCCTGAACGGTATCGGTCATGCAAAGCCCTACAGGATGTCGCGGCGGAAGTGTTGGGCGAGCATGCGGTAGAATGGCACCTCGCCACCCGGCTGGAGTCCGGGATCGACAGCTAGCCGCTGCCTCAGGTCGCCAAGCACCGACTGGGTGATCGCCGGAATGTCGGCCTGCATGGCATCTGCCAAGGGCAACCAGATCAGTTCCTCGAGCTCGTTTGTCGGTCCGCCCTGAGGCAACTCGACCGCGACGTCGCTGCGCCAGGCGGAGAGGAAGCGTGTGTCGAAACGCCTGACCCGGCCGGGAGGGGTCACCGCGCGCGCGATGAAGCGCAGGCAGCCGAGCGCAGGCGCGACGCCATGCTCGGCAAAGCCTTGCCAGTCGGCCTTGGTGGTCGAGAACGGGCCGCGCCGGCCGATCAGAAGCCCTGCTTCTTCGTAGGTTTCGCGAACAGCCGAAAGCGCAATCGCCCGGGCGCGCGCGACGCTGACCCGGCCGGTGCCGGCGCGCAGCTTGTCCTGCTCGTCGGGATGGAGCTCTTCGGCCACCTTGATGCGGCTGTCTGCCGGGTCGGTGCGGCCACCGGGAAAGACGAACTTTCCGGGCATGAAGGCATGCTTCATGTGGCGCCGGCCCATCAGCACCAGCACGTCGTCGCCCTTGCGGTCGAGCAGGATCAACGTCGCCGCGTCGCGCGGACGCAAGGGGGCTGGTCCTTTGGCCATTTCCCTGGCTTCGAGCCTGTCGAGGTCTGCTTTGCTAATGCCATCCATCGCGGCTGTCCTAACGGAATGTCGGGTTGGACGGAAGCACTTGCTTGCTCTTGGGCATTGCGCCAGCCCGGGTTCAAGCCTCGGGATGCGTTTCGATCACGTCTTCTTCGCCGCCGAAGCCGTGCATGTAGAGCGCCCATTGCATGCCGACCACGGCGCCCTTCATCGGGCGCAGCAGCGCGAGCGCGGAAACGATGGTCAGCGGTACCCAGATCAGCAGATGCTGCCATAGGGCCAGCTTGCTGGTCGCCTCGACGCCCATGAAGGCGCCGACGACGATGTGGCCGACGATGACAACCACGAGATAGGCGGGCAGGTCGTCGGCGCGATGATGGAAAATCTCCTCGTGGCAGACTTCGCATCTGTCGACAGTCTTGACGAACGACGCAAACAGCCGGCCCTGGCCGCAGTTCGGGCACTTGCAGAGCAGGCCCCGCTTGATCGCTTGCCAGACCGGCCGAGGTTCACGCGCAACCTTGTGGTGGTTGCCGCCGAATACCTGCTCTTCCATCGTCATCTCCTGCCGCGAGGTCCTCGCCGTGGCTGGGAGGCGCGGGCACGCGTTCGTTGCCCCTTGGTCTTGTGGAAGGACCGCTTGGAACCGGGCAGGGGCTTCGGTTCGGTCAGCATCTCGAAGCGCATGGCACCCGCCAGCGGCGCGATCTCGACCAGCTTGACCTCGACGCGATCGGCGAGCTGATAGCCCTTGCCGGAGCGTTCGCCGAACAGGGCGCGGGCTGCTTCGTCGAAATGGTAATAGTCGTCACCTAGCGATGACACCGGGATGAAACCATCCGCGCCATATTGCGGCAATTGGACAAATAGTCCCGCCTTGACGACGCCGGAAATGCGCGCCTCGAATGTCTCGTCGACGCGCTCGGCCAGGAAACCCGCGACCAGCCTGTCGACGGTCTCGCGCTCTGCCGCCATGGCGCGGCGTTCCGTCTGCGAGATCAGCCCGGCGGTCTCTTCCAGCCGCGCTTCCTCCTGGGGCGTCAGGCCGCCGGCACCGAGGCCGAGCGACCCAATCAGCGCGCGATGCACGATGAGGTCGGCATAACGGCGGATCGGCGAGGTGAAATGCGCGTAGCGGCGCAAATTGAGGCCGAAGTGACCGATATTGTCGGGATTGTATTCGGCCTGGCTCTGCGAACGCAGCACCACCTCGTTGACGAGCTGCTCATTGTCGCCGCCGCGCACCTGCTCGAGGATGCCGTTGAACTGGCTTGGACGCATCGCGGCCCCACGCGCCAGCGACAGGCCGATCGTTTGCAGGAACTCGCGCAGCGATTCCTGCTTGGCCAGCGAAGGGCCGTCATGGATGCGGTAGACGAGCTTCTGCTTCTTGTTCTCCAGCGTCTCGGCAGCCGCGACGTTCGCCTGGATCATGAACTCTTCGATCAGCTTGTGGGCGTCGAGGCGATCGGGAACGATGACGCGGTCAACCGTGCCGTCCGGCTTGAGCAGGATCTTGCGTTCGGGCAGGTCGAGTTCGAGCGGCTGGCGACTGTCGCGGCCGCGCTTGAGCACGTCATAGGCGGCCCATAACGGCTTGAGGACGGTCTCCAGGATCGGCCCGGTCTTCTCATCCGGGATGCCATCGATGGCGGCTTGCGCCTGCGGATAGGCGAGGCGGGCCGAAGACCGCATCATGATGCGGTGGAAGGCGTGCCTGATCTTGCGGCCCTCGGCCGAAAACGTCATGCGCACGGCCAGCGCCGGGCGGTCGACACCTTCGCGCAGCGAGCACAGATCGTTGGAGATGCGCTCGGGCAGCATCGGCACGACGCGGTCGGGGAAGTAGACCGAGTTGCCGCGCTTCAGTGCCTCGTTGTCGAGCGCCGTGCCCGGACGGACATAGGCTGCCACGTCGGCGATAGCGACGGTGACGATGAAGCCGCCGGGGTTCTTCTCGTCGCTGTCGGCGACGGCATAGACGGCGTCGTCGTGATCCTTGGCGTCGGCGGGGTCGATGGTGACCAACGGCAGCTCGCGCCAGTCCTCGCGCTTGCCGTCTAGCGTCGCCGGTTTCACGGCCTCGGCTTCGGCGATCACGTCGGCGGGGAATATGTGGGGAATGTCGTGGGCATGGATGGCGATCATCGAGACCGCCTTCTCATTGGTCAACGAACCCAGTACCGAGACCACCTTGGCGCGCGGCAGGCCGTAACGGCTGGCCCGTTCCGGCACCACTTCGACCAGATCGCCGTCCTTGGCGCCGTTGTGGTGGTCCTTGTCGATCACCAGCTCGGGCTGGCGGCGTTCAACCGGCTCGATGCGGAAGCTGCCGTCCTTGAGGATGCGGAAAATGCCGAGCGCCGTGTCGGCGCGCTTCTCGAACATCTTCATCACGCGGGCGGTGTAGGCCGGCTCGTTGTCGTCGATATGATCGTCGACGGGGAAGGTCTTGGCCAGCACGCGGTCGCCGACGCCGGGCACAGGTCCATTGCCGCTGCGCGACAGCTTGATGGCCACGATCGGGCCGTCAGGCTGTTCGGAGGCGCGGGCCAAAAGCGTGCCTTCGGCGTCGCGGCCAAAAATGTCGAGCACGGCGACATGCGGCAACGCGCCGGCGCGGGTCAGGCGCTTGCGGCTCTTTTCCAGCAGACCTTCGTCCTGCAACTCGCGCAGCAGGTGCTTCAGCCAGATGCGGTCGTCGTTCTTGAGCGCAAAGGCCTTGGCGATGTCGCGCTTGCCGCTGCGGTCAGGATTCTCGGCGATGTAGCGCAGAATCTCGTCCCGCGACGGCCGGTAGACGTCCTTGCCACGGACCTCGTCGCTTGCGGCGCGTCTGGTGCCGGCATTTCGTCCGGAAATCTTTCGCGCCACGGTCGCCTAGTCCTTCTTCTTGGCCTTGCTGGCGGCCGCTTTCTTGGTTGTGCTGGCCGCCGGCTTCTTGGCGGCTCGGGCAGGCTTCTTGGCGCCACCGCCTTTCGCCTCTTTTTCGGCTATCAGCGCGAGTGCCGTTTCCATCGTCACGGTGGCCGGATCGGTGTTCTTCGGCAAGGTAGCATTGACCTTGCCGAAATTGACATAGGCGCCGTACTTGCCGTCGCGCACGGTGACGTTGCCGCCCCCGGCGGGGTGTTCGCCGAGATCCTTCAACGCCGCCGGCGTACCGCCGCCGCGTCCGCCCTTGCCCTTGGCCTGCTTTTCGGCAAGCACCGTGACCGCGCGGTTGAGGCCGATCGAGAACACGTCCTCGATGCTTTCGAGATTGGCATAAGCACCGTCATGCAGCACGAACGGGCCGTAGCGGCCAAGCCCGGCCGAGATCATCTTGCCCGTCTCTGGGTGCTGGCCGACATCGCGTGGCAGTGCCAGCAAGGCGAGCGCCTTTTCGTGATCGATGGACGCAGCCGCCCAGCCCTTGGGCAGGCTGGAGCGCTTGGCGTCCTTGCCGTCACCGCGCTGGATGTAGGGGCCGAAGCGGCCGCTGCGCAGCGTGATCTCTTCATTGGTGTAGGGATCGCTGCCCAGAACCTTGGTGCCGTCTTCGAGGCCGCCATTGTCGCCGTTGCCGCCGGGGCCGTCGAGCTGGCGGGTGAAGCCGCATTCGGGATAGTTGGAGCAGCCGACGAAGGCGCCGTACTTGCCGAGCTTGAGCGACAGGTTGCCGGTGCCGCATTTCGGGCAGATACGCGGGTTCGATCCGTCCTCGCGTTCCGGGAAGACCAGTGGCGCGAGTTCCTCGTTCAGCGCGTCGAGCACGTTGGTGACGCGCAGTTCCTTGATCTCGTCGACCGCACCCGAGAAGTCCTTCCAGAAATCGGCCAACACGTCGCGCCAGGCGAGCTTGCCGTCCGAGACTTCATCGAGCTTTTCCTCGAGCGAGGCGGTGAAGTCGTACTCGACATAGTGCCGGAAGAAACTCTCCATGAAGGCCGTGACCAGCCGGCCCTTGGCCTGGGGCACGAGCTTGCGGTTCTCGATCTTCACATAGTCGCGGTCCTCAAGCGTCTTGAGCGTGGCGACATAGGTCGAGGGCCGGCCGATGCCGAGCTCTTCCATCTTCTTGATGAAGCTGGCTTCGGAGTAGCGGGGCGGCGGCTCAGTGGTGTGATGGCTGGCGTCGACGCTCTCGCGCTTCAGCGTTTCGTCGGCGCGGATCTCGGGCAGGCGACGGCTTTCCTCGTCTTCCGAATCCTCGTCCTTCTGCTCGGTATAAGCGGCGATGAAGCCGTCGAAGCGGGTGACCGAACCGACGGCGCGCAGGCCGGCGATTCTTGACCCGTTGCGCGCCTCGATCTCGACCGTGGTGCGCTCGATCTCGGCCGGCTGCATCTGGCTGGCAATGGCGCGCTTCCAGATCATCTCATAGAGCCGGGCCTGGTCGGCATCGAGGAATTTGCGCATCTCTGCCGGCGTGCGATTGAAGTCGGTCGGCCGAATGGCTTCGTGCGCTTCCTGGGCGTTCTTGGCCTTGGTGGTGTACTGGCGCGCCTTTTCGGGCAGGTACTTTGTGCCGAATTCCTTGGCGATGGCATTGCGTGCGGCTTCGATCGCCTCCGGCGCCATCTGGACGCCGTCGGTACGCATATAGGTGATCAGGCCGGCGGTCTCGCCACCGATCTCCATGCCTTCATAGAGGCGCTGGGCGACCTGCATGGTGCGGCTTGCCGAGAAGCCGAGGCGCGACGACGCAGCCTGCTGCAAGGTCGAGGTGGTGAAGGGCGCGCTCGGGTTGCGCCGGGTCGGCTTGGCCTCGACCGACAGTGTCTTGAAGCTTGCGCCATCGAGCATCGCCTTGATGTCATCGGCCATGGCCTGTGACGAGATGTCGAGCTTCTGCAGCTTCTTGCCGTCGAAGGCGGTCAGCCTGGCTTCAAAGTTTTCGGCACGCGGCGTGCCAAGGATGGCGGCGATCTGCCAATATTCCTCACGCACGAAACGTTCGATCTCGGCTTCGCGGTCGCAGACGAAGCGCAAGGCCACCGACTGCACGCGGCCAGCCGAACGGGCGCCGGGCAGTTTGCGCCACAGCACAGGCGACAGGGTGAAGCCGACAAGATAGTCGAGCGCGCGGCGCGCCAGATAGGCATCGACCAGCGGCGGGTCGATCTCGCGCGGGTTGGAGATGGCTTCGAGCACGGCCTGCTTGGTGATCGAGTTGAAGGCGACGCGCTTGATCGTCTTGTCCTTCAGCACGCGCTTCTGCTTCAGCACCTCGAGTACGTGCCAGGCGATGGCTTCACCTTCGCGATCCGGATCGGTTGCGAGGATCAGGCCGTCGGCTTCCTTGACCGCCTTGGCGATATCGCTGAGCCGCTTGGCCGATGCGGTGTCGACCGACCAGGACATGGCAAAATCGTCTTCCGGCTTCACCGAGCCGTCCTTGGCCGGCAAATCGCGGACATGGCCGAACGAGGCGAGAACCTTGTAGTTCCGGCCCAGGTACTTGTTGATGCTTTTCACCTTGTTCGGTGACTCGACGACAACGACGTCCATATGTGGCTGATTTTCCAGTGAAGCGCCCAAACAACGGCAAACGGCGCGTGGCGAAGATTTTCAATTCGCTCGTCACATGGCCGCGCTTTTCGGTCCGGTCAAGGGGAAGGGGGCAAAAACGACGGTGAAGAACCGGATTGCAATCCTGGGTATATTAATTCATCCGATTGCAATCTATACTAGATTTGCTGAATGTCCACCATCGCCGGTTGAGCCGGCCATTGGCGTTGAAATCGGCCTTGGTCACGCGACTCACGCGGGGCGGCAGAGGGCCCCTTCCGGACAAGCAGGCACCTGCGCAAAGGCGGGCCAAAACTCTTGATTCCATACTGTCGATGCCTGGCCAGCTCGGCATCCTGGTCGACGCCTCGCGGCACACCCGCTTGTCTGATCGACATGGCCTATGTCGAAGCCGCCGGTGTCGCCCCCGGCGAGCGCCCGTCACATGTCGGGCTCAACGAGCGAAACACGCCCGCCTGAATGGCGCTCAAGCCGACCGGCGAGGTCGAGCTCCAGAAGGATCATGAAGATCTGCGCCGGATGAAGCCCGGTGTGGCGGATCAATTCATCGACCTCGACTGGAACCGGGCCGAGCGCCTCGATCACCCGGGCGCGGTCGCCGTCGACGGGTGGCGGTGTCGCGGTGAAATCAGGCGGTTCCTCGAGTCTGGCCGGTGCAAAAGGCTGGCGTCCAACCAGCGGCGCTAGAGCTTCCAGCACGTCGGCAGCCTCTGTCACCAGCGTCGCGCCATCCTTGAGCAGGCCGTTGCTCCCGGCGGCGCGTGGGTCGAGCGGCGAGCCGGGCACGGCGAAGACCAGGCGTCCCATCTCGCCGGCAAGCCGCGCGCTGATCAGCGAACCCGAACGTTGAGCCGCCTCGACGACGACAAGTCCGAGCGCCAGGCCGGCGACGATGCGGTTGCGGCGCGGAAAGTCCTGGGCGCGTGGCTCCCAGCCGAACGGCATTTCGGAGACGATGGCGCCGCGTTCGGCGATCTCGTCGCAGAGGCCGACATTCTCGGGCGGGTAGGGGCGATCGATGCCGCCGGCCAGGACACCGACCGTGCCTGTGTTGAGGCTGCCCTGATGGGCCGCGGTGTCGATGCCGCGGGCCAGTCCCGAGATCACGCCATAGCCGTTGCGACCAAGCTCCGAGGCAAGCATGCGCGCCATCTTGATGCCGGCGAGCGAGGCGTTGCGCGCGCCGACGATGGCCACCGGCGGCAAGCCGAAGACGGCAGCGGTGCCCTTGACGGCGAGCAGCGGCGGTGGGTTGTCCATGCGCGTGAGCGTCTGCGGGTAGTCGTGCTCGCCAAGCGCAACGAAGCGCGCGCCGCATCTGCGCGCCAGCTGCATCTCCGTCTCTGCCTCGGCCATCGAGGGAACCCGAACCGGGCGGTTTGCGCCCCCGGCCATCATGATTTCGGGCAGCATCTCAATTGCCGTTTCGGCGGATCCGAAGCGGTTGATCAGGTCGCGAAAACTTGCGGGGCCGACATTTGGCGTACGGATCAGGCGCAGCCAATGAAGCCGCTGCCGGTCGCTGAGATGCGGCCCGGCGGCGGCGCGGGTCATCCCTTGGACCCGATCCGCGATTCAGTGCCGGCAAGCAGACGCGAGATGTTGGCGCGGTGGCGGATGAAGACGATCAGGCTCATCAGGGCCAGCAGGCCGGCGGCCTTGGGCATGTCGATCATATAAAGAGCAATCGGCACGACGATGGCGGCAGTCAGCGCGGCGAGCGACGAGTAGCGGCTGACGAAGGCGACGAGCAGCCAGGTAACGGCGAAGGCAAGCGCGCCGAGCCCCGACAGGCCGAACAGCACGCCGAGATAGGTGGCGACGCCCTTGCCGCCCTTGAAGCCGAGCCAGATCGGATAGAGATGGCCGATAAAGGCGCCGAGGCCGGCCGCAAGGGCCGCGTCGTGGCTCCAACGCGAAGCGACAAGCACAGCCACCGTGCCCTTGAGCGCGTCGAGCAGCAGCGTTGCTGCCGCCAGCTTCTTGTTGCCGGTGCGCAGCACGTTGGTGGCGCCGATATTGCCGGAGCCGATCTTGCGCACGTCGCCGAGGCCGGCCGCGCGGGTCAGCAGCAGGCCGAACGGAATCGAGCCGAGGGCATAGCCGAATACGGCGGCCGCGATGAGCACGTGCATGGCCGTCGGAAAAATGTCATCCGGCATCAAGGTCTGTGGTCTCCCCCGTGGCCTATCAGGCCGAAAACACTGTGCGTCCGCCGACCAAGGTTTTCAAGACCTTGCCTTGCAGCCTCGCGCCTTCGAAGCAGGTGTTCTTGGAGCGCGAGCGGATGTCGGCCTCGCGCACCAGCCACGGCTCGCCAAGATCGACAAGCGCCAAATCTGCAATCGAACCGGGCTTCAGCGTGCCGCCCGGCAGGCCGAACAGCTTTGCCGGGGCGGTCGAAAGTGCATCGATGATGCGCAGCAGCGGCACTTCGCCATTGTGGTGCAGGCGCAAGGCCACGGCCAGCAGCGTCTCCAGGCCGATCGCGCCGACGGCGGCGTCGGCAAAGGGCAGACGCTTGGTGTCGACGTCCTGAGGGTCGTGCGAAGAAACGATCAGGTCGATTGTGCCGTCCTTCAACGCCTCGATCATGGCGATGCGGTCTTCCTCGGCGCGCAAGGGCGGCGCCAGCCGGAAGAAAGTGCGGTATTCGCCGACGTCGTTTTCGTTGAGCGACAGACTGTTGATCGAGACGCCTGCTGTGACCTTGGCGCCGTCGGCCTTGGCGCGCGACACGGCACTTGCCGCCATCGCGGTCGAGATCTTTGCCGCGTGATAGTTTCCGCGGGTCAGCCGGGCGAGCGCCAGGTCGCGCTCGAGCGGGATGGTCTCGGCCTCGCGCGGAATACCCGAAAGACCGAGCCAGCTGGCGTAGAGGCCTTCGTTCATCACGCCTGTCGAGGCGAGATCGGCGTCCTGCGTCTCGTGGGCGATCACCGCGTCGAAGTCGCGGGCATAGGTCAGCGCCCGGCGCATCATCAGTGAGCTGGCGATGGTGTGGCGGCCGTCGGTGAAGGCGACAGCACCAGCTTCGCGCAGCAGGCCGAACTCGGTCATCTCATGGCCGTCAAGGCCCTTGGTGACGGCAGCGGCGGGAAAGACGTTGACCGAGGCTGTTTCCTTGGCAGTGCGCAGGACGAACTCGACCAGCGCGACATTGTCGATGACAGGATCGGTGTCGGGCATCATCACGATCGAGGTTACGCCGCCGGCGGCCGCCGCGATGCTGGCCGAGGCAATCGTCTCGCGATGTTCGCCGCCGGGTTCACCGATGAAGACGCGGCCGTCGATCAGGCCGGGAATGATCGCCTTGCCGGCGCAGTCGATGACCTCGGCGCCGCCTGGTATGCCCTGGTTGAGCGCGTCTGCGCCTGCGGCGACGATCTTCTTGCCGTCCACGATGACGGTGCCAGTCTCATCGATGCCGCGCGAAGGGTCAACGAGGCGGGCGCGCTGGAAAACCGTGATGCTCATGCGTTCTTTCCGTCGCGATTGCGGCGCGGGTCGAGCAGCGCTTCCATCACCGCCATGCGCACGGCGACGCCCATTTCCACTTGTTCCTGGATGACGCTCTGCGGGCCGTCGGCGATCTCCGAGGCGATTTCCACGCCGCGGTTCATCGGGCCGGGGTGCATCACCAGCGCGTCGGGCTTGGCCGCCTTCAGCTTTTCGGCGTCGAGGCCGTAGTAGCGGAAATACTCGCGTACCGAAGGGACGAATGCGCCGGCCATGCGTTCGCGCTGCAGGCGCAGCATCATGACGACGTCGGCGTCCTTCAGGCCCTCGGCCATCGATTGCGTCACCTCGACGCCCATCTGGGCGATGCCGGAAGGCAGCAACGTCGAAGGAGCCACGACCTTGATGCGGGCGCCGAGCGCATTGAGCAGCAGGATGTTGGAGCGGGCGACGCGCGAATGCAGGATGTCGCCGCAGATCGCCACCGTAAGATGAGCAATGCGGCCCTTGGCGCGGCGGATGGTCAGTGCGTCGAGCAACGCCTGCGTCGGGTGCTCATGCGCGCCGTCGCCGGCATTGACCACCGAGCAGCCAACCTTTTGCGCCAACAGTGCGGCGGCACCCGCCGACTGGTGGCGAATGATCAGGATGTCGGGCCGCATCGCGTTCAGCGTCATCGCCGTGTCGATCAGCGTTTCGCCCTTCTTCACCGAAGAGCTCGCCACGGACATGTTCATCACGTCGGCGCCGAGGCGTTTTCCGGCGAGCTCGAACGACGATTGCGTGCGCGTCGAGGCTTCATAGAACAGATTGATCTGGGTTCTGCCCCGCAACGTCGAAGTCTTCTTCTCCGACTGACGCGAAATGGAGACGGCCGCGTCGGCGCGGTCGAGCAATATTTCGATGTCGAATGGAGAAAGGTCGCGGATGCCAAGAAGATGGCGGTGCGGGTAGGGCGGCAGGGACGATAGGTCTGTCATCTCAAGGCGCTGCTATAGGCTGTGCTTAGGTGACCCGCAAGCCGGCATTTCATCGATGAAAGTTCTCCCACGGGATTTTCGTCGCTTCCAAGCTGGGCCATAAGCTATCGATAAGCATTTCGGCTATAAAGCCGGCCATGGCTGCGGATTCGTGCCCGTCGCCCACACCGATGAAGGACAAGGCGTGACGCAGGACGTGCCGAACCAGCCCCCTCCGTTGACGGGCAGCAATGCCTGGCGCGGTGACCCGCTGCTGATCCAGATCGCGGAAGGCTTCTCCGATCCCGTGCGCCGTGACCTCGACGGGCTCGGCCGCTTCGTGCTGACTCATGAAGCGCAGGACCTGGCGCGGCTCGCCAACAGCGAAGTGCCGAAGCTCAGGACCCATGACCGCCAGGGCCGCCGTATCGATCAGGTCGAGTTCCATCCCGCCTATCACGCGCTGATGCGCCGCTCGATTGCGGGCGGCCTGCATTCCTCCGTCTGGGAGAATGGCGGCACCGAGACCGGCCGCCGCCACCAGGTGCGCGCGGCGCGCTTTTATCTGACAGCACAACTCGAATGCGGGCATCTGTGCCCGATCACCATGACCAATGCCTCGCTTGCTGCCTTGATGGCGAGCCCGAAGCTGTTCCGCGAATGGGCGCCGCGTGTCACCACGCGCAAATATGACCAGGCGCAGAAGCCGCCGGTCGAAAAGACCGGCCTGACGCTCGGCATGGGAATGACCGAGAAGCAGGGCGGCACCGACGTGCGCGCCAACACCACCAAGGCCGAGCGTGCCGGCGGCAGTTTCTACCGGCTCACCGGTCACAAATGGTTCATGTCGGCGCCGATGTCGGATGCCTTCCTGATGTTGGCGCAGGCGCCCGAAGGGCTGTCATGCTTCCTCGTTCCGCGCATATTGAGCGACGGCTCGGCCAACGGGCTGCAGTTCCAGCGCCTGAAGGACAAGCTCGGCAACCGCTCGAATGCCTCGTCGGAAGTCGAAATCCAGGGCGCCATCGGTGACCTCGTCGGCGAACCGGGCGGCGGCATCAAGACGATCATGGACATGGTGACGCTGACGCGACTCGACTGCGCCGTCGCCTCCTCGGCGATCATGCGGGCAGGGCTTGCGGAAGCCGTCCATCATACCCGTCACCGCCAGGTGTTCGGTGCCAATCTTGTCGATCAGCCCCTGATGCAGCGCGTGCTGGCCGACATGGCGCTTGATGTCGCCGGCGCGACCGCGCTCGCCTTCCGCCTGGCACGTTCCTTTGACGAAGCGGCATCGGATCGCGGCGAGGCGGCCTTTGCCCGCGCCATGACGCCCGTCGTCAAATACTGGGTCTGCAAGATCGCGCCGGCGCTGCTCTACGAGGCGATGGAGTGCCTCGGCGGCAACGGCTATGTCGAGGAAGCGCCGCTGGCCCGCTATTATCGTGAGGCGCCGGTCAACGCGATCTGGGAGGGCTCGGGCAATGTCATGGCGCTCGACGTGCTGCGCGTTCTGCAGCGCGCGCCTGGCCTGTTCGAGGATGTACTGGCTACACTTGAGCGCGACCTTGGGCCCGGTGGACGCAGTGTGCTCGGCGTGCTCCGCGCAGCCATGCAGGTGGCATCGTCGGACGAGGGCTCGGCACGCATCCTGACCGAACAACTGGCAATCTCGGCGGCCGCTGCCGAACTGCGCCGCATGGGGGCAGGGCGGATCGCCGACGCCTTCATCGAGACCCGTCTCGCCGGCCAGTGGCGCGGCACCTACGGCATGCTCGACGCGCGCCACGATTCGCGCCTGATCATCGATACGCTCTATCCACAGGTGGGCTGACACGTTCCGGGTCACAGGCCGTCCCATTTTCGGACAGCTGCGGCCAAATTAACCTTAACAAATGGTTTACGTTGCGCGTCGCAGGCGCAGGGCCCACTGTCTTTTGCAAAGAAGCAGGAATCCCGATGCCGGTCCTTTCGAACCAGTTCCAGGGCGATGAAGCCGCCAGACCGCCGGCCAGAGGTAGCGTCTGATGCGCTATATTTTCGCCGTTTGGGCTGCGCCGCTGGTCCTGTTCTGGGGCTGGTACTTCCTGTCGATCAACGACCTCCATTTCGGTTACCCGATCCTGAGCCGCGCCCTGAACCTGGCGATCTTCGACCTCTATGGCGAATTGCTCGGCGTCGAAGCGGCCAAGATTCCGTGGATGATCGGCAAGGCCTGCATCATCGACACATTCATCCTTTTGGGAATCTGGGCGTTCCGCCGCCGCAAGCTGATTGCCGAGAAGGTGAGGGGCTGGCGCTCTAATCCCCGGCCAGAGATGCGTCGAGTGTCTGAAGCCGGTCGAGTACACCCTGCAAAATAAAGGCGGCGGCGGCCGAATCGATGCGGCCGTCACGCTTCTTGCGCGAGACGTCCATCTCGATCAGCGCGCGTTCGGCGGCGACCGTCGACAGCCGCTCATCCCAGAACAGGAACGGCAGGTCGGTCAGGTTGGCTGCGTTGCGCACGAAGGCGCGCGACTTCTGGGCGCGTGGCCCCTCGGAGCCATCCATGTTGATCGGCAGGCCGATGACGATCGCACCGGTGTTCTCCTTCGCCAGCATGGCAAGCAAGGCGGCCACGTCGAGCGTGAATTTCTTGCGGATGATGACTTGGCGCGGATGCGAGAAGGAGAGGCCGCGATCGGAGACAGCAACGCCGATCGTCTTGTCGCCGAGGTCGAGCCCGGCTAGCGTCTTTCCGCCGGCCAGCAGCCCGGGCAGTTGTTCAATCGTAACGATGGCCAAGCGGCTTTCCTCTATGAATTGCCGGATGCGTGCGCCCGGACGGGCAGCGCAGGTCCTAACACCTTGAATTTACGTATCGGCCTCTTTGAAAGGGGCTTCGTGCGTTCTATCCTTTGGCCGACGAAATGACGAGGAGTGCCGAAACGATGAAGCTGACCTGGTATGGACATTCGGCATTCCGGATTGAAGTCGCTGGCGCTACCATTCTGATCGACCCGTTCCTGACCGGCAATCCGTCATGGGGACAGTCCTGGGAGCAGGCCGCAGAGGGCGTCACCCATGTGCTTCTGACGCACGGCCATGACGACCATATCGGCGATGCCGCAGCGATCCTGAAGAAGACCGGCGCCATGCTCGTCGCCAATTTCGAGATCTGCATGTATCTCGTCGGCCAGGGTGTCGGCGACAAGCAGATCAATCCCGGCAACATCGGTGGCACCGTCGACTGCGGCAGCTTCACTACCACCTTCGTTGCGGCGCTGCATTCGTCGTCGGTCAGCGGGCCGAATGGCGGCAACGTCTATCTCGGCAATCCCGGTGGCCTGGTGCTGCATTTCGCCGAGGAGCGCACGCTTTATCACATGGGCGATACAGACATCTTCTCCGATATGGCGCTGATCAACGAACTGCACGAACCGGCCATCGGCATCGTACCTATCGGCGACCGCTTCACCATGGGCGGTGCTGTGGCGGCCCTTGCCTGCCGGCGCTTCTTCAAGTTCGAAACCGTGCTGCCATGCCACTTCGCCAGCTTCCCGATCATCGACCAGACGGCGGAACAGTTCGTCGCCGGGCTCGAAGGCTCTGGTGTCGAGGTGGTGTTGCCCAGGGTTGGCGTGGCGACTGACATTTGAGCTGGCTGTGCCGTGGCGTCAACGTGGTGGGGCCAACTGTGGAAGGCGAAGTAGAATGTCGCGGCGCCGAGGCGATCGAGCGCACAAGGCGGTTGAGATTGCTCAAGACGGACCCAGAAAACTGGACGAATGAGTATGTTGACGACAAGTCAGGTGACGTCTGGTTGTTGGACTATCCTGACCCTGAAACGCATGGCGGTGGCCCGCCGAGAATACGGAAGATTCGCACTAAAGGTAGCGGAGACCGGCAATGAAGATCTGGCGCATTCTAGCAGTGTCCTGGTTGGCAGCGTTCGGCACCTCGGCCCATGCCGTCGACTTCATCAAGGGCGTCTATCTTCAGTCCGAGGAGCTCTGCGCCCAGGCCAAGAAGGATTCGCTGCAGTCGGTCATCGACGCCGGCAGCCTTGTCCTGTCGGCGGACGGGCTCGAAAGCGTCGAATACAATTGCGAGTTTCTCAATGTCACCCGGGCGACGCGGGCGCCTGCATGGGCGGTGACCGCCGTGTGCCAGGAGCCCGGGCATCTGTTCCCAGACACGCTCTCCATCCTCGAACTCAGCCCGACGCAACTCGAGCTCGTTTCGGTGCGCCAGGTCGATCCCGAGGGCGGCCAGACCGACAATGGCGGCACCTACGTGCTGTGCGATGGCGTCGCCATGCCATGAGCATGATCATCGATGTTGCACCGCGCGCGCCGCGCCGTTATAGCCCGACCTGACCAAATTTACCGGCTTTCCGGAGTTTTTCGATGTCCGTTGATCTCAAGACCGTCAAGCGCGTCGCGCATCTCGCCCGTATCGCCGTGAGCGAGGACGATGCCCAGCGCATGACCGGCGAATTGAACGCTATCCTCGGCTTCGTCGAGCAGCTCAACGAGGTCGACGTCACGGGCGTCGAGCCGATGACGTCGGTCACGCCGATGGAGATGAAGAAGCGCGTCGATGCTGTCACCGACGGCAACAAGGCGGCCGACATCGTCGCCAACGCGCCTGCCACCGACGAGAATTTCTTCCTTGTGCCGAAAGTGGTGGAATAGGCCCTGCCGGCCAGTCCGTCGTCTCATCAAAAGCAGCTTTCGGCTGCGTGACCCCGAAGTGAATTCGCCATGACCGACCTGACCAGACTGACGATTGCCGAAGCGCGCGAGAAGCTGCGCGGCAAGGAGATCACCGCCACGGAGCTGACCGACGCCTACGTCAAGGCGATCGATCAGGCCAACGCGACCTTCAACGCGTATGTCGCCACCACGCCTGAAAAGGCGCGCGAGATGGCCAAGGCGTCCGACGCCAGGCTCGCCAGGGGCGACGGCGGTGCGCTCGAGGGCATTCCGCTCGGCATCAAGGATCTGTTCGCCACCGAAGGCGTGCATACCCAGGCCTGCAGCCATGTGCTGGACGGTTTCGAGCCGCGCTACGAATCGACGGTGACGGCCAATCTGTGGGCCGACGGTGCTGTCATGCTCGGCAAGCTCAACATGGACGAGTTCGCCATGGGCTCGTCCAACGAGACCTCCTATTACGGTCCAGTGATCAACCCGTGGCGGCGGTCGCGCACCGAGACGGTGGTGATGCCGACAACCCATCAAGGCGATGGCGGCTTCGTTGCATCAGGTGGCGCAAGGACCGCGCGCAGCTATGACAACATGCAACTTGTGCCAGGCGGCTCCTCGGGTGGCTCTGCGGCAGCCGTTTCGGCCTTCCTCTGCGCCGGTGCGACGGCCACCGACACGGGCGGCTCGATCCGCCAGCCGGCGGCCTTTACCGGCACTGTCGGCATCAAGCCGACCTATGGCCGTGTTTCGCGCTGGGGCACCGTTGCCTTCGCCTCGTCGCTCGATCAGGCCGGTCCGATCGCCCGCGACGTGCGCGACGCTGCGATCCTGCTCAAGTCGATGGCCTCCGTCGATGCCAAGGACACCACTTCGGTCGACTTGCCGGTGCCGGACTACGAAGCGGCGATCGGCAAGTCGGTCAAGGGCATGAAGATCGGCATTCCCAAGGAATACCGCGTCGACGGCATGCCCGAGGACATCGAGGCACTTTGGCAGAAGGGCATTGCCTGGCTCAGGGATGCCGGCGCCGAGATCGTCGATATCTCGCTGCCGCATACCAAATACGCGCTGCCAGCCTATTACATCGTGGCGCCTGCCGAAGCGTCGTCGAACCTCGCTCGCTATGACGGCGTCCGCTACGGCCTGCGCGTGCCGGGCAAGGACATCATAGAGATGTACGAGAACACTCGCGCCGCCGGCTTCGGCCGCGAGGTCAAGCGCCGCATCATGATCGGCACCTATGTGCTGTCGGC
This sequence comes from Aminobacter sp. NyZ550, assembly GCF_025628925.2. Classification (NCBI taxonomy): domain Bacteria; kingdom Pseudomonadati; phylum Pseudomonadota; class Alphaproteobacteria; order Hyphomicrobiales; family Phyllobacteriaceae; genus Aminobacter; species Aminobacter sp. NyZ550. The sequence goes on along the minus strand of NZ_CP114190.1, from coordinate 3,824,192 downwards.
CGGCTATTACGACGCCTACTACCTCCAGGCGCAGAAAGTGCGCACGCTGATCAAGCGCGACTTCGAACTGGCGTTTGCCGCCGGCGTCGATGTCATCCTGACGCCGGCAACGCCTTCGGCCGCGTTCGGCGTCGCCGACGAGGACATGGCCGCAGATCCGGTCAAGATGTATCTCAACGACATCTTCACGGTGACGGTGAACATGGCCGGCCTGCCTGGCATCGCCGTCCCCGCCGGCCTCGACGGCCACGGCCTGCCGCTCGGCCTACAACTGATCGGGCGCCCGTTTGACGAAGAGACGCTGTTCCAGACCGCTCATGTCATCGAGCAGGCCGCTGGCCGTTTCCAGCCGGACAAATGGTGGTAGGCGTATAGCGCCTATCAGCCGAAGCCGGGCACGTGTCAGCTGTCCAGTCGAGCAAGTCCGGGGTCGTACTTTGCGGGCTGACATAGTAGTGGATTGGAGGGGGCTCCATTCCACTACGGACGGCATATCGGTTTGTTCTTCTATCTCTCCAAGATCTTCTGGTTCTTCGCCCAGCCGCTCAATTTCGCAATCTTCCTGCTTGCGGCCGGGCTCGTTGCCAGCTTCTTCGGGCGCCGGCGCCTCTTCCGCATTGCGACTTTCGCCTCGCTGATGATTCTGGCCCTCGCGACCTGGACCTCGCTTGGCTCGCTGATGCTCAATCCGTTGGAAGAGCGGTTCCAGCGACCAGCCCAGCCGGCCAGGGTCGACGGCATCATCGTGCTCGGTGGCGGCTTCGAGGGCGCGATCAATCTGGTGCGGGGCGGCTATGAGCTCAACAGCGGTGGCGACCGCATGGTCGAGACGGCGATCCTTGCCAGGCGCTATCCCGATGCGAAGGTCGTCATTTCAGGCGGCACAGGAACGCTGGTACTCGAAGGCGAAGGCGATGCCGACACGGCGCCGCGCCTGCTCGAAGCGCTCGGGGTGGCGCGCGACAGGCTGATTCTCGAAAACCGTTCGCGGAACACTTACGAAAATGCGCTGTTCTCCAAGGAGATGGTGACGCCAAAGCCTGGCGAGACGTGGCTGCTGGTCACCTCGGCCTTCCACATGCCGCGTTCGATGGCGCTGTTTGCCAAGGCCGGTTTCGATGTCACCGCCTGGCCTGTCGACTACCGGACATCGGGCGAAGAGGGCGTCGGCCTGTTCACCGACAACCCCGCCGATTCGCTCCAGAACACGACGATGGCGATGCGCGAATGGATCGGCCTTCTCGCCTACTGGCTGTCGGGTCGAATCGACGATCCGTTTCCAGGCCCGAAATCCTGAACCAGCACCGCCTTGCGAGCCTCGGAAAAGAACTGGCGTCTGATCAGCACCGCGAGCAGCACCACTGTGGTGACGAAGAAGACGCGCGCGTCGACGAACCAGCCGAGATAGCCGATCGAGAAAAACACGCCGCGCAGGCCGGCGTTGAAATGCTTGCCGGCCAGCTGGTTCATCCGGGTCGCCCGCATGACTGCGACGTCGATCGCCGCGTTGGGCTCGCTGCCGGGGCTGAGCTGGGGAACGGCGCCGATCAGGATCGAGCAGTAGTTGAACAGCCGGTAGGCCCAGCCGAACTTGAAGAACGAATAGGCCAGGATGACGATCAGGCCGATGACCTTGATCTCGAACAGTGGCCGTGCGGTGGCGCCTGCAAGCGGCACGTCGCTCAAGATGGCCAGAACGCGATCGGAGGCGCCAAGCAGGGCAAAGCAGCCGCCGACGGCAATCAGCGAGCTGGAGGCGAAGAAGGCGGTGCCTTGCTGCAGCCCGTTCATGATCGAGGTGTCGACGATCCTGACCTCGCGCCGAGCCATCGTCGCCATCCAGGCGGCACGTTGGGCGTTCATCGCCCGCGTCAGCGACATGCGCGTGACAATATGGCCTTCGGCGCCAAGGGCATGAAATACCCAGCCGGCGAGGAAGAACGCCAGTGCCGCGATGTCGAGAGCGCCCAATGGGCCGGTCATGGAAACGGAATCGTTGATCATCCAGTGCAGGCTAGCATGTGCGCCGCACCTATTTCGAGATCATCTGCCTGCCACGGCAGTGTCACAGGTGTTTAGAAAGCGTGAATCGTGAATTCGGCATAAGTGCCTGATTTGATTAAAAATGGATTGATGGCCGCATGGCTGCCATGCAGATTTCGCCATGCTTTGGCCATTTTTTGCAATTGCGAAGGCGCGCGCAAAGGCGTATCCAGCAGGCAACTCGGCCGCGTGCTGAGGCGGACCCACCGCCCGCTGACCGAACCACAAGGATCTTGCTAAACATCATGGATGACGGCGTTCAGAAATCCTGCTGGGGCCTTACGGCCAAGGCAGTGATTGGCTTTGCAGGTTTTCTTCTTATTGCCTGGCTGGTGAGCGGTGCCGAAACGGCAGCTGTCGTGGCCGCCGGCTGATCGAAAATCGCCAGGATTGGATACAAAAAGCGCGGCTGGGCCGCGCTTTTTTGCTATATGGCCTTGCGTTGTCAGGCGGTTTTTTCAAATGTCGCGCGCTGAGCAAACCACGTCGGATCGCGCCTAGCCACAGACGTGAAAAGGGCGGAATGATCGTATACGCGACATGAGCCGCCGACGTCGCAGGGAGTGAGATTTGTTTCTTTCGGTATTCGACCTGTTCAAGATCGGCATTGGTCCGTCGAGCTCGCACACGATGGGGCCGATGACGGCGGCCGCGCGTTTTCTTGACGAGATCCTCACCGGCGACTGGCCGCGCCCGGCCGGCGCCAAGGTCGACCGCGTCGGCGCCAGCCTGCACGGTTCGCTCGCCTATACCGGCGTCGGCCACGGAACCGACCGCGCCGTCATGCTCGGCCTCTACGGGCTGACCCCTGTCACCGTCGACCCGGACCAGACGGACGGCATCGTCGAGCAGATCTCGCGCGACAAGCGTGTGTCGCCGGAGGGCCATCCGTCCTATCGCTTCGATCCGGGCATCGATCTTGTGCTCGACAAGAAGACGCCACTGCTCGGCCACGCTAACGGCATGGCGTTTTACGCTTATGACGCGAGCGACCGCCTGCTGCTCAAGCGCATCTATTACTCCATCGGCGGCGGCTTCGTCGTTTCAGAGGAAGAGCTGCAGCGCATGAAGGCCAAGACCGCGGCTCCGGCGGCGGGCAAGCGTGTGCCCTATCCGTTTGCGAATGCCGTCGAAATGCTGGCTATGGCGTCGCGGAGCGGGCTCTCCATTGCCGAGATGAAGCGCGCCAATGAAGAAATCCACATGCAGCGCGCTGATCTCGATGCCGGTCTTGATGCCGTCTGGGACGCAATGAGCCGCTGTATCGACCGTGGCCTGTCGCAGGACGGTATCATGCCGGGCGGCCTCAAGGTTCGTCGTCGCGCCCGCCAGCTGCACGACAAGCTGCAGGAGCAGTGGAGCCAGAACCGGCCCAACCCGCTGCTTGCCAATGACTGGCTGTCGATCTACGCCATGGCCGTCAACGAAGAGAATGCCGCCGGCGGCCGTGTCGTCACGGCGCCCACCAACGGTGCTGCCGGCACGCTGCCGGCCGTCCTGCGCTACTGGCTGCATTTCCATGTCGAGGCGGACAAGGACAGCATCCGCGACTTCCTGCTGACTGCAGCCGCCGTGGGCGGCATCATCAAGACCAACGCCTCCATTTCCGGCGCCGAGGTCGGCTGCCAGGGCGAGGTCGGCTCGGCGTCGGCGATGGCGGCGGCCGGGCTGTGCGCCGTCATGGGCGGTACACCCGAGCAGGTCGAGAACGCCGCCGAGATCGCGCTCGAACACCATCTCGGCATGACCTGCGATCCCGTCGGCGGCCTTGTCCAGGTGCCGTGCATCGAGCGCAACGCGCTCGGCGCGGTCAAGGCGGTCACCGCGGCCTCGCTCGCCATCAAGGGCGACGGCAAGCATTTCGTGCCGCTCGACGCCGCCATCGAGACGATGCGCCAGACCGGCATGGACATGAGCGAGAAGTACAAGGAAACCAGCCTTGGCGGTCTCGCGGTCAACGTCGTCGAGTGCTGAGGGTGTCCGACGGGCTGGCCCAACGGGCCAGCCTGTGCAAAACCACTGGCGGCGTTGAATGCGTCTGACGGAGACGCTAGTTTTCAGCCCATGTCACTGAACATGCTAAAGCTCTGCGTCGGCTGCGACAGCGTCGAGGATCTCGAGGAATGGATCGCCTTCCGCTTGGACGAGCGCAGGCGCGATGGCGAGCCGGTGGAGCAGTTCCACACCACGCGCATGGTGCCGACCCGCGGTGCCGAACTGACGTCGGGTGGCTCGCTCTACTGGGTTATCAAGGGCAACGTTCAGTGCCGCCAGCGCTTGCTGGAAATCCGGCCCTTCACCGATGCAGAAGGCATTGGCCGTTGCCATCTCATTCTCGAGCCGACCGTTGTGCGCACCGACTGGCAGCCGCGCCGCGCCTTCCAGGGCTGGCGCTACCTCAAGCCGGTAGATGCGCCGGCCGATCTCGGCCAGGGCAATGCAGCGCTGGCCGAAATGCCGCCAAAGCTGCGGCTCGAACTTGCCGAACTCGGGCTACTCTAACTCGGGTGCCGAAGCCCGCAACGACGGGCTTGCAAGCTATCGCGCGCCGCCACATCTTCTTTGGTGATGAGCGACCAAAGCAAACCTCCGGCTACGTCAGCCAATCACCCGCCGGTCGAGCGCCGTTCGGATTCCGCGGCGATCGACGCATTCGTGCGCCAGGCGCGCGCGCTGGCCACCGGCAAGGCCAATGGTCGACTGGTGCTGGCGCTCGACGCCACGATGAGCCGGCAGCCGACCTGGGATCTCGCCTGTGAATTGCAGGGCCAGATGTTCGACGCCGTCGGCAACACCGGCAGGTTGAACGTGCAGCTTGTCTATTTCCGCGGGCTTGGCGAATGCCGGGCGTCCAAATTTGTTGCCGAGACGGCGTCACTCAAGCAGCTGATGACGTCCATCCAGTGCCGCAGCGGTCAGACGCAGGTCGGCAAGGTGCTGGCGCATGCGCTCAAGGAGACGTCGTCCGCCAAGGTCGATGCGCTGGTCTACATCGGCGATGCGATGGAAGAGAACATCGACGAACTGGCCGAAAAGGCCGGCAAACTTGGCTTGTTAGGCGTTCCGGCCTTCGTCTTCCAGGAAGGCCATGACGCAGACGCCGAGCGCGCCTTCAAGGAGATCGCGCGGCTCAGCAAGGGCGCCTGGTTCCGCTTTGACCGCAAGGCCGCGGCGACCTTGTCGAAGCTTTTGTCCGCGGTCGCCGTCTTTGCCACGGGCGGCATCAAGGCGCTGGAGGCGAGGGGCCGTCCCGAGGACATTCTGATGATCGAGCATTTGAGGAGCGGCAAGGCGCCATGACAGTTCTCGCCGTCCTCGCCGCTGTCCTGGTATTTTCGACGCTGGCCGTCACCATCTTCTTGCGCGCAGATGCGACCCAGCTCGCCAGGGCGCTGAAGATGGCAGGGCCATTGGCGCTGGGGCTGGTTGGCGTGGTTCTGTTGCTGTTGGGTCGGGCAGCCGTCGGCGGCGGCCTGATCTCCGCGGCCCTGGCCTGGTATGCGGCCGGAAGGAGGGGGGCTTCTACCAGTCGAACGCCGGGGCGGCGTTCGACCGTAAGGACCGCGGCGCTCGAAATGGAGCTTGATCACGACACAGGTGGCCTGCAGGGGTTCGTCCTGGCCGGCCACCAGGAAGGCAAGTCACTCGCCTCACTCGGCCTTACTGAACTCAAGGCACTCTACAAGGAACTGTCCGGCGATCCGGAAAGCCTACAGCTACTTGAGACCTATCTTGACGGCCGCTTTCCCGTTTGGCGAGAAGACGCGCAACCTGACCGAGACGACGGGCAGCGTGTTGCGCCAAGTTCTGGCGCCATGACTAAGGAGGAGGCCTACAAGGTCCTTGGTCTTGAAGCGGGGGCCGCCGCGGCGGATGTCCGCAAGGCGCATCGACGACTGATTCAGCGCCTGCATCCCGATCTCGGAGGCTCGTCTTTCCTCGCGGCGAGGATCAACGAAGCCAAGGACGTCCTTCTCTCCGATCATCACTAGACTCTCCTTCGACACAGAACTTTCCAGGAGGTTGGGGGCGCCTACTGCGCGATGGCGTAGCAGGCGATCTTCTTCTTCTTCAGTGCGTTGCAGGCATTCCAGGCGGAGTCCTTGGATTCAAAGCCGGCAAAGCGGGCACGGAAGTAGGTCACGCCGCCCTTTTCGAAGGGCACGGTGAAGGGCGAAGCCTTGGCAAGTGCTGCTCCAGCCTGCTTTGCCGTCTTGTCGAGGATGGCACGCGCCTCGCCGTCGCTCGGCGACGACGCGACCTGGATCGCCCAGCCCGACGGGACTGACGCGGTTTTCATCTGGTCGAGGGCCTGGACGGCCGGAGCGCGCTCTTCTGCGTAGGCCTGCTCGACGCCCTCAGCGGGAGCGCGATCCTTGGCCTTGCGGATCTGGAACGGAATCTTGCCGCCGAAACGTTCGGTCGAAGCCATGGCGATCTTCGGCTCGGTGGTGCGTGCGATGACCGGCTTCGGAGCGGGCACGGCAGCAGCCACGACAACTTCGTCGCTCTCGGCGGCCTCATCGGCGGAAGCGTCGGCGACGACGATCTCCTCGGTTTCCGGGCGCATGTCGGGCGTCGGCGCATTGCGCTTGGGCAGCTGAGCCTTGGCGACCGCGACGGCCGGCATCGGCGTATCGGTCTTGGCGATCAGGTCGCCACCGCCGCGCTTCGAGGCCTGCGGCATGTAGGTCTTGATCAGTTCAGCCATCTTGTTGTCACGGCTGGCGCCGCTGGTGCCGCCGAGAACCACGGCGACGATGCGGCGGTTGCCGTCCTGCACCGACGAGACCAGGTTGAAGCCCGAGGCGCGGGTGTAGCCGGTCTTGATGCCGTCGACGCCCTTGATGCGGCCGAGCAGGCGATTGTGGTTGGCGATACGCTGGCGACCGAAGGCGAAGGAGCGCGTCGAGAAATAGCTGTAATATTGCGGGAAATGCTCGCGCAACGCGATGCCGAGCTTGGCCATGTCGCGTGCGGTGGTGAACTGGGCGGTGTTGGGCAGGCCGTTGGCATTGCGGAACACGGTGCCCTTCATGCCTAGGCTGCGTGCCTTGGCGGTCATCATGCGGGCGAAGTTTTCTTCCGAGCCGCCGATCATTTCGCCGAGCGCGGTCGAGGCATCGTTCGCCGAGCGCGTGATGAGCGAGAGAATCGCTGCTTCGACGCTGATCGAACCGCCTGCCTTGACGCCGATCTTGGTCGGCGGCTCGGCGGCTGCGTTCTTGGAAAACACGACCTTGGTATCTTTCTGGATTCGACCCTTCGAAAGCGCCTCGAAGGTCAGATAGAGCGTCATCATCTTGGTCAGCGACGCCGGATAGCGCCGGGAATCGGCACTCGAGGAGTGAAGGGTTTCACCGGTGTTCGCATCGACGACGATCGCTGCGTAGCGACTGTCCCTGGTCGCCTTGGCTGCAGAAACAGGAGCCACCGACGCCATCCCTATGGCTGCGGCGAGGGTGAAAACCATGAACGATTTGATGGAGATGGCCGACTTGAGCACTTTACCCGGCAACGCTTGACGCACTGTTACACCCTTGAATTATTGTTGCATGTGGGGCGGCAAAGGTTCCTGCCCCGTATCGATGCACAGTAGGGTCACAGCGTTACCAATCCGTTTATGGTAACCGGCTCGTTCACACTTTTGCTTGGGCTTTAGTCTAACTTTACCGAACGGGATCGTCGCTTCGGGCGGTATGGAATGACGCGGGGTCAGTTGACATTTTGTGCGCTGCACAATATCTAGGCTGCATCGCACAATCACATAGCGCAGCGCGCGGAACCCGAAAGGATGCAGCGATGACCCAGACCTATGAAGATTTCAGCAAATACGGCAAGGACTTCGTCGACACCGGCCTGAAGAGCTTCGCTTCGCTCTCCAAGGGCGCGCAGGCGATCGCCACCGAGACGACCGACTACACCAAGAAGAGCTTCGAGGCAGGTGCTGCCACCTTCGAGAAGCTGCTCGGCGTCAAGTCGCTCGAGAAGGCCGTCGAAATCCAGACCGACTATGCCAAGCAGGCTTATGAAGGTTTTGTCGCTGAGGCGACCAAGCTCGGCGAACTTTATGCCGAACTCGCCAAGGATGCCTACAAGCCGTTTGAGTCGCTCGTCGCCAAGGCGAAGTGATCGACTGATCCCCGATTTCAGGGGGCTGGATTGAAAGATCCGGCAGATAAGACCCGGTTGCGCCCGCGCAGCCGGGTTTTTTGTTTTTCTTTTGCACAAGTGCTTCACGTTTATGGCAATTCGGGCCATGCCGCCCCCGTCACCATATTGTCAGCACGTCAGAAGGGCTTAAAATCCCCCTAATGACACCTACATGACGAAGTGTCGGAATTGATGAAGGGCAGGACCAGATTGACGACCGGCTTGGAAGCCACGAACTTCGACGTGGCGCGGATGCAGAGCGGTGACGAGGGAGGCAACGGCCCAGGCCGCGGCACCGCAGTCATTACCCGTACGAAGACCAAGACCAAGCGGCCGAGCCTCTACCGGGTGCTCATCCTCAACGACGACTACACCCCGATGGAGTTCGTCGTGCATGTGCTCGAACGCTTCTTCCAGAAGGACAGGGAGGCCGCTACCCGCATCATGCTGCATGTCCACAACCATGGCGTCGGCGAATGCGGGATCTACACGTTCGAAGTGGCCGAGACAAAGGTGTCCCAGGTCATGGATTTCGCCAGACAAAATCAGCATCCGCTGCAATGCGTGATGGAGAAGAAGTGAGGTATTGAATGCCGGCTTTCTCCCAGGGCCTCGAAAAAGCGCTGCATCAGGCGTTGACGCTCGCCAACGAGCGTCACCATGAATATGCGACGCTCGAACATCTGCTGCTCGCTCTCATCGACGACAATGAGGCAGCAGCGGTCATGCGCGCCTGCAACGTCGATCTCGACGAACTCAAGCAGACAGTGCTGACCTATATCGACACCGAGCTCGACAATCTCGTCACCGGCTATGACGAGGATTCGAAGCCGACCGCCGGTTTCCAGCGCGTCATCCAGCGCGCCGTCATCCACGTCCAGTCGTCCGGCCGCGAGGAAGTGTCCGGCGCCAACGTGCTCGTTGCGATCTTCGCCGAGCGCGAGAGCCATGCCGCCTATTTCCTGCAGGAACAGCAGATGACCCGCTACGACGCGGTCAACTACATCTCGCACGGCATCGCCAAGCGTCCCGGCGCCACCGAAACGCGCAGCCCGCGCGGCGCCGATGAGGAGCAGGGCAGCTCGAACAATGAGGCAAACGAAGAGACAGGCAAGGGCAAGAAGCAGCAGGATGCGCTGACGGCCTATTGCGTCAATCTCAACGTCAAGGCGCGGGCCGGCAAGATCGATCCGCTGATCGGCCGCGAGTCCGAGATCAACCGCACCATCCAGGTGCTGTGCCGCCGCTCTAAGAACAATCCGCTCTACGTCGGCGACCCCGGCGTGGGTAAGACTGCGATCGCCGAGGGCCTCGCCAAGCGCATCGTCGAGGGCGATGTTCCCGAAGTGCTCGAGGATGCCACCATCTTCGCGCTCGACATGGGCACGCTGCTTGCCGGCACGCGCTATCGCGGCGATTTCGAGGAACGCCTGAAGCAGGTGGTCAAGGAGCTCGAGGAGTATCCGGGCGCTGTGCTGTTCATCGACGAGATCCACACAGTCATCGGTGCGGGTGCGACATCGGGCGGCGCGATGGATGCCTCCAACCTGCTCAAGCCGGCGCTGTCGTCGGGCGCCATCCGCTGCATCGGCTCGACCACCTACAAGGAGTTCCGCCAGTTCTTCGAGAAGGACAGGGCGCTTGTCCGTCGTTTCCAGAAGATCGACGTCAACGAGCCGACCGTCGACGACGCCATCGAGATCATGAAGGGCCTCAAGCCCTATTATGAGGACTTCCACAAGGTGAAGTTCACCAACGAGGCGATCAAGGCGGCCGTCGAGCTTTCGGCACGCTACATCAACGACCGCAAGCTGCCCGACAAGGCGATCGACGTGATCGACGAGACGGGCGCGTCGCAGATGCTTTTGCCGGAAGGCAAGCGCAAGAAGACGATCGGCATCAAGGAGATCGAGGCGACGATCGCCACGATGGCGCGTATTCCGCCGAAGACCGTCTCGGCCGACGACGAAAAGGTGCTGGCCGGCCTCGAGGTCGAGCTGCAGCGCGTCGTCTATGGTCAGGACACGGCGATCACCGCGCTTACCTCGGCCATCAAGCTGGCACGTGCCGGCCTGCGCGAACCGGAGAAGCCGATCGGCTCCTACCTGTTCTCGGGCCCGACCGGTGTCGGCAAGACCGAAGTGGCAAAGCAACTCGCTCTGTCGCTCGGCGTCGAGCTGATCCGCTTCGACATGTCGGAGTATATGGAGCGCCATACCGTCAGCCGCCTGATCGGCGCGCCGCCCGGCTATGTCGGCTTCGACCAGGGTGGACTTCTGACCGACGGCGTCGACCAGCATCCGCATTGCGTGTTGCTGCTCGACGAAGTGGAAAAGGCCCATCCCGATCTGTTCAACATCCTGTTGCAGGTCATGGACCACGGCAAGCTGACCGACCACAACGGCAAGCAGATCGACTTCCGCAATGTCATCCTGATCATGACCACCAATGCGGGCGCGTCCGACGCGCAGCGCGCGGCGATCGGTTTCGGGTCGACAAAACGCGAAGGCGACGATGTCGAGGCGATCAACAGGCTGTTCACGCCCGAGTTCCGCAACCGCCTCGATGCCATCATCCCGTTCGGCTCGCTGCCGGTGCCGGTGGTGCATCAGGTCGTGCAGAAGTTCGTCATGCAGCTGGAAGCCCAGCTTTCCGAGCGGGGCGTCACCTTCGACCTGTCGCCGGATGCCATCGCTTGGCTGGCCGAGAAGGGCTACGACGAGCGCATGGGCGCGCGTCCGCTCGGCCGCGTCATCCAGGAGCACATCAAGAAGCCGCTGGCCGACGAGGTGCTGTTCGGCAAGCTCAAGAAGGGCGGCACGGTGCGTGTCACCGTCGAGAAGAAGGAAACCGGCGAATCCGGCCTGAAACTCGAGACGGTTGCCGACGAAGTGCCAGTGAAGCCGAAGAAGGAAGATCCGGCCGATCGTCCGAAGCCCAAGAAAGCTGCTGCCAAGAAGCCGGTCGCCAAGAAGGTCGTGTCGGCGAAGCCGAAGTCCGAGCCGAAGGGCAAGGATGGCGGCAAGCGCAGCCTCGTTCCCCAATTGCCTCGAAAGGGCTGATTGGAAAAACAAGGAAGCCCCGGCAACGGGGCTTCCTTTTTGGCTGATCGAAACTGCCCGGCGGCTTGCTTCAGGCGATGACGGGGCTCTCGACGCGGTTCCGGCCGAGCCGTTTGGCACGATACAGCCAGGTGTCGGCATCCCTGATCATCTGCTCGACCGAAACTGGACCGCTTCTGGCGGTCGTCACCCCGATGCTGACGGTGGTGCTCAGGCCGGGCTCAGCCAGGGTCATGCTCGCTACCGCAGCGCGCAGGCGCTCGGCGAGGATCGTCGCGTCGCCGGCGTTCAAGTCCTGGCAGATGGCGACGAACTCTTCGCCACCATAACGGAACAGGCGGTCGCCGCTGCGCAAAGCGCCGTCCAGCGCGCGTGCAACGTCCTTGAGCACCTTGTCACCGGTGACATGGCCATACTGGTCGTTGATGCTCTTGAAGTGGTCGATGTCGATCATCAGCATGCTCACCGGCTTGCGGTCGGCCAGTGGCCGGTCGATCAGCGACTGTGCCACCGCTTCGAAATGGCCACGGTCACTGGTGCCGGTCAGCGTGTCCTTGCCGGTCTTTTCCAGCAGGTCCTCGTAGCGATGGCGGAACGTCAGCCGGTCGAAGACCTTGAGCAGCGGCTCGGGGCCGGCCAGTGCCGGACGTGTCTCGACATATCTGAGGTAGATGACGAGCATTGCGCTGTAGAGGGCCGCTGCCGCCATCTTGGCGATCCAGCCGCCGTAAAGCGCGCTGATCGGCACACCCGACACGAGATGCAGGCCAAGGAAGAACATCAACTGGTCGAAGGTGAGGACCAGAGCGGCGCTGAGGAAAATGCGCTTGAACAGGGTGTTGGCGATGCGCTGTCCGAGCTTCTCGTAGATCAGGATCAAGGCGATGCTGTCGAGGAACAGCAGGGCCGTGCCCCAGACCATCAGTACGCCCATGTCGTCAAGGAACGTCAGGTCGGGTTGATAACCCGGCATTTCCGCGACATCGCCGTAGAGGCGCAGGATCAGGGCCAGCGCCACCATCAGGCAGTTGCCGATCAGAAGCCCGTAGATCGGCTGGCGCACTGTCTCGGCATCCTCCTTGATGTAGAGCAGAAGGAACATCAGCAGCTTGCCGGAAAACATCACCGTAGAGCCGGGGGATATCAGGCCAAAGGGCAGCTGAACGAAGAAGACGGCGGCAAGATAGGTCTCGAGGAAGTGCATGACCCCAAGCACGCAAACAAAGATTCCGATGCCGAATCTGTGCCGTGAATGGAAAACCGCGGCCATGGTCACGAAGTAGATCAGCGCTTGCAGGACCAGCAGCAATGCACCTGTCATGACCTGGCTGTTCCTCGCTTCCCACCCAAAGGCCTATCTACACATTCGCGGTAGGTAAACCGTTAATATGCCGTCTCTTTCGCTGGTTGGCGCGATATGGCGCGGTCGGATCGGTGGTCACGAGGTGCAGTCGATTGCGCCAGGCGGATCGAAGCGCTGACTTGGCAGGGAGGTCATGCTATGCGCGGTTTCAATGCCTGCTGACCACGCATCTCCAACGCCGAGCCTGTCGACACGCCGCCTCTGGTATCTGCGCGGCGTTCGCGCTGCCTTCTCGATCCCCGGCCTGATCCTCGCCAGCGCCTTTATCGGCTTTGCCGGGCTTGCCAAAGAGGCCGGGCTGACGCTTGCGCAGACCGTCTTCATGGTCGGCATGGTCTGGGCTCTTCCGGCCAAGGTGGTGCTGATCGGTGCCATTCTGTCAGGCGCTTCGCTGCCGGCGGCGGCCTTTGCGGTGGCGTTGTCATCGATACGTCTGACCCCGATGGTGGTGGCATTGGTGCCGGAGCTGCGTGGGCCGAGGACGCCGCGCTGGGTGCTCTATGTCCTGTCGCACTTCGTCGCCGTCACCTCCTGGGTGCTGGCGATGGAGCGGCTGCGCGGCATCCCGCGGGAGCTTCGCACCACCTACTATGCCGGGCTCGGCTCGACGCTCGTGCTGTTCAACATGGTGGTCACGGCGATCGTCTATCTCGTCGCCGACAGCCTGCCGCCTATCGTCTCGGCGGCATTGTTCCTGCTCACGCCGATGTACTTCCTGACCTCGCTCTGGGGCTCGGCGCGCGAGCGGGCAGGGCACGTTGCCATGATCCTCGGCCTCATTCTCGGCCCGCTTCTCCACCTCGTCGTGCCCGGCTTCGACCTGCTCGGCGCCGGCTTGATCGGCGGCGGTATCGCATTTGCCTTCCACAAGCGGGCGTGGCGGAGGACATCGGCATGACCTTCGCCGCTTTCGACAACTGGTGGTGGCCGTTCCTGTTCATCCTCGTCGGCGGCTGGCTCGCCACCGACGCCTGGCGCTTCCTTGGCGTCTATCTCGGCGACCGCCTGTCGGAGGACTCGGACCTGCTTGTCCTGGTCCGCGCACTCGCCACCGCACTCGTCGCCGCGGTCATCGGCAATCTGATCGTCTTTCCAAGCGGAGCGCTTGTCGACACCGCGCTTGCCCTCCGCATCGGTGCCGCCTGCGCTGGGTTCGTTGCCTATATCTGCCTCGGGCGAAAGATTTTGGTCGGCATCGTTGCGGCCGAGGTGATCCTGCTGGTAGGGATGTGGACATCCTGAGCTGCTGGGACATTGCCCGCATTCCAGAGCCACAGCGCTGGTTCCGCTGTGTCTCGGTACATTCGCGACAGCTTAATTTCTGATGCCTAATATCCTCCAAGGGTTGGGGGGTCCACAATGACTGAACTGGACGTGACGGCGCCTGAACTCAGGCAGCGGACTGATGCCCTGCTGTCCGTCAAAATGGCGCTCGTTGGTTTGCTGATTGCGATCGATGCGCAGTGGATAGGGGCGACGGACTTCGTTTTTGACCCTGTCAGCGCGGTCAAAGTAGTTGCCGTGGTATCCGGATTGGCGTCCATATCCTGGTTCTATGCCGTAATGCGCCCGGTCGAACGCTTCCAGGTCCTGTGTGCCGAAACAGCTGTGCTGTTGGCATTCTCTGCGGCCGCGGCCGTGCTCAGCGTTCTGGTGATTCCAACGACATGCCGCTGATCGACGACCGGTTGATCACATTCGACGCTGCGTTGGGTTTCGATTGGCGTGCCTATGTCGATCTCGCATACAAGCAGGCGTTTTTTGACATTCGCGCCGGCACATCACGCTTGATCTCACTTGACCACCCCCAAGGGCTCATTGCGTTCCCGTCCTATCACTGGACGCTGTCTGTGTTGACCGTGATTGCTTTCTGGAGGGTCAGGATCTGGTTCTGGCCTGTGTTGGCGCTGAACCTTGCCGTCATTTGTCTTCCCCAGTTGACGGCGGCCATCATCTTGCCGACGCGTTGGCCGGCGTTCTTGTGGCGTTTTTGGCCTGGGGGATGGCTGAGAAGCTCTCAACGGTTGTTGAAGGCCGGCTTGCCGTGGAAGCCATCGCGTGATCTGGAGCAGGGGCTCTGAAGTAGCGGTTGAGACTACGGCGCATTCGACAGGCCGGCCGCCGAGGCAGCGCTCTCGCTGGCCTGAAACGCGCTGCGTCTGTTATGCTCCCGCCAGCGCAGCCCTGATCTTCTCTGCGTTTGCCGCCAGCACTTCAGGCTTTTCCATCACCGCCGCGTGACCCTTGGGTGCGACGCCTTCGAAGCGAGGCACGATGTGGACGTGGAGATGGAACACCGTCTGGCCGGCCGGAGCTTCGTTGAACTGCGAGATCACGATGCCGTCGGCGTCGAAAGCTTGCTGGGCGGCCCTTGCCACCTTCTGGACTGCTGCGAACAGCCGGCCGAATGTCTCGGGTTCGGCGTCGAGAAGGTTGCGCGACGGCGTCTTGGGCACCACGAGCGTATGCCCGGTGCTCTGCGGCATGACATCCATGAACGCCACCACGGCATCGTCTTCGTAGACACGATGCGAGGGGATCTCGCCGCGCAGGATCTTGGCGAAGATGTTGTTTGGATCGTAACCGGCGCTCGACATGGCCTATCCCGTTTGCTGCGATTTCGTGGTGGATGTTTCGGCGCTGGCAGGCGGAACGTCAAGCCGCGGAAGGCTGCAAGGAGCTGAGTTGAACTACATCTATCTGATCGTGGCGGTGGCCTTCGAGGTCGTTGCAACCTCCGCCCTCAAGGAAACCAACGGTTTCACGCGGCTGTGGCCATCCGTCGTAGCA
Organism: Aminobacter sp. NyZ550; assembly: GCF_025628925.2. Lineage (NCBI taxonomy): Bacteria > Pseudomonadati > Pseudomonadota > Alphaproteobacteria > Hyphomicrobiales > Phyllobacteriaceae > Aminobacter > Aminobacter sp. NyZ550. Next base: position 3,808,781 of record NZ_CP114190.1, on the reverse strand, counting down.
CTGGCCGGCTATGCCTGCGCCTTCTATTTCCTTTCCCTTGTGCTGCGCCAGGTGCCGGTCGGCATCGTCTATGCGATGTGGTGCGGTGCCGGTATCGTCTTCATCACGGCGATTGCCTGGATCTGGTTCCGCCAGACGCTCGACCTGCCGGCACTTCTCGGCATCGGGCTGATCATGGCGGGCGTCATCGTGATCAACCTCTTCTCGAAGTCGATAGCCCACTGAACCTCAGCCGCGGCGGAACGGCCCGTGATCATCGAGATACTCGCCGATCTGGGCGACCTCCCGGCGTTCGCGCTCGAGATATTCAGCGACGGCGCGGCGAAGGCCGGGGTGGACGATGTAATGCGCCGACTGCGTCGTGACGGGGCGATAGCCGCGCGCCAGCTTGTGTTCACCTTGGGCGCCGGCCTCGACGATGCGCAGCTTGCGTTCTATGGCGAAGTCGATGGCCTGGTGATAGCAGACCTCGAAATGCAGGAAGGGGTGGTCCTCGATACAGCCCCAGTTGCGGCCGTAGAGCGTGTCGGAGCCGATGAAGTTGATCGCGCCGGCGATGTAGCGGCCGCCGCGCTTGGCCATGACCAGCAGCACGTCGTCGGCCATGCGTTCGCCGATCAGCGAGAAGAATGTCCGGTTGAGGTAAGGCCGACCCCATTTGCGGCCGCCGGTGTCCATGTAGAAGGCGAAGAAGTCGTCCCAGTGCGCTTCGGTGATGTCCTTGCCGGTCAGTCGTTCGATCGAAATGCCTTCGGTCAGCGCCTCGCGCCGCTCCTTCTTCAGCGCCTTGCGCTTGCGCGAGGCCAGCGTGGCGAGAAAGTCGTCATAGGTGCCGAAGCCTTCGTTGAAGAAATGGAACTGCTGGTCGGTGCGGCGAAGGAAGCCGGTGTCGGCGAGGATGTCGACTTCGTCCGGCTCGGCGAAGGTGACATGTGCCGACGACACCCCGACGCCCTCGGCGACACTGCGCAGCGCCGTTGCCAGCGCCGCCTTGGTTACGGTTGCCGTGTTGCCGGGAACAGCCAGAAGGCGAGGGCCGGTCGCCGGCGTGAACGGTATCGAAGCCTGGAGCTTGGGATAATATCGCCCGCCGGCGCGCTCGAAAGCGTCGGCCCAGCCATGGTCGAAGACATATTCGCCCTGGCTGTGTGATTTGGCGTAGCAGGCAAGGGCACCGAGAAAGCTGCCGTCGGCCTTTTCCAGCCGGAGATGGTGGCCTTGCCAACCGGTCTTGCGTACGGCGCAGCCGGATTCCTCGAGGATGCTCAGAAAATCAAATGAAACAAACGGGTTATAGGCCGATCCTGAAGCCTTTGACGCGCCTGAGAGGCTGTTCCAGTCGTCGCGTCCGAATTCGCTGATGCTTGAGACGACGCGGACGGCGTAGTCGCCATCCGCATTCGTCGCCCCGACATCGCTCGCATTGCTCATGCGTAGTTACTTACGCTCGATAACAGCCGTTGCAAGGGTCAGGCCACCGCCAGCGCATCGGGATCAAAACCCTCGAAGGTCATCTGGTCGGCCTGCGCGAAGGTCGTCCGCACGGCGTCTTCGTCGCGCACTGTCCAGGTGATGACCGGCATGGCGAGCTTGTCGCGCACAAAGCTGACGAACCTGTTCGGCAGGTGCGTCACGGAGTAGGAAACAAACGAAATGCCGTGTGCCAGCATCGAAAAATGTGCTTCGAGCTCGTGATCCAGATCGCCCCAGGCGGTCAGTCCGGCCGGAATGCCCGGTGCGTGACGGGAGAAGTCGCGGATCAGCCAATGATCGAAGGACATGATCGCGGCCTTGCCCTTGTAGTTGCGCAAGGCCGCCGCCACGCGTTCGACGAGTTCGCCGTCATGCCCGGGAATGCCCTTGAGTTCGATGACCAGGGGTACGCGCCCGTCGACCAGTTTGAGCATTTCGGCAAGCGTCGGCACATGATCGGCGGTGCCGCCGACGCGAAGTGCCGCAAGCTCGCGTGTCGTACGCTGCCAGATGAAGCCATCCGTACCCGTCAGCCGGTTGAGCACGTCGTCATGAAACACGGCAACGTCGCCGTTGGCGGTCAGATGGACATCGCACTCGATGGCAAAGCCGCGCGCCGCTGCGCGCTCAAAGGCGGACAGCGTGTTTTCCCAGCAGGTCTTGTTGAGGTCGTGCAGGCCGCGATGAGCAATCGGGCGGGCGGTCAGCCAGGATAGGTCGGTCATGAGGCCGCTCATTCGTGCTCGATGATGGCTTCGATCTCGACGGCGGCATTCAGCGGCAGCGAGGCGACGCCGACGGCCGAACGCGCATGCTTGCCGCGGTCGCCAAGTGCCGCGACCAGGAAGTCGGACGCACCATTGGCGACGAGATGCTGCTCGGTGAAGTCCGAGGACGAAGCGACAAAGACGCTGATCTTGACAATGCGACGGATCTTTTCGAGATCGCCAAGAGCTGCCTTTGCCTGGGCGAGGATGTTGACGGCGCACTGCTTGGCCGCCTCCTTGCCGCCTGCAACGTCGACATCGCGGCCAAGCAGGCCGGTGACGGTGAGCTTGCCGTCCTTGAGCGGCAGCTGACCGGCGGTGAAGACGAGATTGCCCGAGCCCATGAAGGGCACGTAGTTGGCGGCGGGGGCTGCGGCTTCGGGCAAGGTGATGCCAAGATCGCTTAGCCGCTTTTCGATTGTTTCGCCCATCGTCTTTCCTTATCTCTGAGTCTCGGGTGGCGGGTGAGGCTGCGCCGAAACTGCTATGTTTGCCTCGCTTCCGCCACGACTTTTTTTAAGGTGGACCATCATTCAAGGCGGCTTGTCATGGCCGCGCCGATCGGAGCCAGTGTATGCGCGCAAAGCGCCTTGTTCTTCTTGCCACCCTGTCCACCTCGCTGCTGTCCCTGACGCCGGCTCTTGCGGCTCCCGTGCTTGCACCCCATCGCGCCGTCTATGATCTGGTGCTCGACCAGGCCTCCGACCGGTCAGGGATAACAGGCCTTTCCGGGCGCATGGTCTATGAGTTCAATGGCTCCGCTTGCGAAGGCTACACGGTCAAGTTCCGCTTCGTGACCCAGATCGCGACCAGCGAGAACACGCGGCTGACCGATCAGCAGACGACCACCTTCGAGGACGGCGAGGGCAAGACCTTCTCCTTCGTCACCAAATCCTTCGTCGATCAGAACCTCGACCGCGAGGTCAAGGGCACGGCGACGCGCGAAGCCAACGGGCTCAAGGTCGCTTTGGAAAAACCGTCGGCGGGTTCCGTCGACCTCGCGAAGACGCAGTTCCCGACCCAGCATCTCGTCGAGCTGATCGACAAGGCCGAGAAGGGCGAGACCTTTTATGAAACAAGCCTGTTCGACGGCTCCGAAGACGCCGACAAGGTGATGACCACCACCGTCATCGTCGGCAAGAAGAGCGAGGCGCCTGATACCGATCCGGAGCGTCCGGCGCTCGCCGCACTCGCCAAGGACAAGTTCTGGCCGGTCGACATCGCCTATTTCGACGAAAGCAAGGGCGGCGGCGAGGAAGTGCCGGAGTATCGCATCAGCTTCAAGCTGCACGAGAATGGCCTGACCCGCGACCTGGTGATGGATTACGGCGACTTCTCGATGACCGGCAAGCTGGTCAATCTGTCGCTGTTTCCCGTGCCGCAAGGCGACTGCAAGCATTAGGCCGCTGTCGTGGCGGTCTATGTCGACGCGGCAATCTGGAAGTGGGTGGGCCATCGCTGGTGCCACCTGCTCGCCGACGACACCGACGAGTTGCATCGTTTCGCCGCCCAGCTCGGCCTGAAGCGTTCGTCCTATCAGGGCCCGCCCAAGACCTCGGCGCCGCATTACGACATTACAGGCTTCGAGCGTGATCGTGCCGTGCGTCTTGGCGCGATCGAATGCAGTCGCGACGAGATCGTGGCGGTGTTTCGCCGCGTGCGCGTGCGCAACTTCAAGCGCCGCGAACCCAAGGTGGTGCGGGAACCGGTGGAACAGGAGCCCGGCATGTCGCGCTGGGCGGCCGGCAGCTGATCTTCTGTTCCGAAGGGAATCGCTGCCAAGGAATCCTCTGCCTGACCAGTGGCGATCGTGCGCTTCGGGAGGCTTTGGTTGAGGCCCACAAGCACGGAAAGCCTCGATTTCCCGGGCAATCGGGCCGGTCCCGGGGTTGCGCTCACCAGCCAATACGTCTATATGCCGCCGCATTCCACACACGGACTTCGGTTTCTGTCCGGGAGAAATCCGGCTGAGACCCCCCGGTGGCGTTTCGAGCATCCAGCGAAAAGCGTCATTGTCCGTGGAGGCCAACCGGATAAGGAAATAACGATGGCACTGCCTGATTTCAGCATGCGCCAGCTTCTTGAAGCTGGTTCTCACTTCGGCCACCAGACCCACCGCTGGAACCCGAAGATGGCGCCCTACATCTATGGCGCCCGCAACAACATCCACATCATCGACCTGTCGCAGACTGTTCCGCTTCTGCACCAGGCTCTCAAGCAGGTTTCGGACGTCGTTTCGCGCGGCGGCCGCGTGCTGTTCGTCGGCACCAAGCGTCAGGCTTCGGACATCGTTGCTGACGCTGCTCAGCGTTCGGCCCAGTACTATGTCAACTCGCGTTGGCTCGGCGGCATGCTGACCAACTGGAAGACGATCTCGAACTCCATCCAGCGCCTGCGCAAGCTCGACGAGCTGCTCGCTGGCGAAGCCCACGGCTTCACCAAGAAGGAGCGCCTGAACCTCGAGCGCGAGCGCGAAAAGCTGGACAAGGCCCTCGGCGGCATCAAGGACATGGGCTCGACGCCGGACCTGATGTTCGTGATCGACACCAACAAGGAAGCCATCGCCATCCAGGAAGCCAAGCGTCTCGGCATTCCGGTTGTCGCGATCATCGATTCGAACTGCGATCCGGATAAGATCGACTTCCCGATCCCCGGCAACGACGACGCTGCCCGCGCCATCCAGCTCTACTGCGATCTGGTTGCCAAGGCTGCGATCGACGGTATCGCTCGCCAGCAGGGCGCGCTCGGTGTCGACATCGGCGCATCGGCCGAAGCCCCGGTTGAGCCTGCGCTCGACGAGACTCCGTCGACTGAAGCGCCCCAGGCGTAATCACGAAGGCCGGGAGACCGGCCTTCCTTTTCAGGATTGGGCGCAACCAGCGCCGGCGTTCGGCGCATCATCGAACCCTCGGTGGTGCGCTCGCGCATTTTGAAGCAAAGAGGCCACAATGAGCATTTCGGCAGCACAGGTTAAAGAACTCCGCGAACTCTCGGGCGCGGGCATGATGGATTGCAAGGCGGCTCTGACCGAGACCGGCGGCGACATGGAAGCCGCGGTCGACTGGCTGCGCAAGAAGGGTATCTCCAAGGCCGACAAGAAGGCCAGCCGTACCGCGGCCGAGGGCCTGGTCGGCGTCGATGCCGGCATGCGCGAAGCCGTCGTCGTCGAAGTCAACTCGGAGACCGACTTCGTTGCCCGCAACGCCGCCTTCCAGGAAATCGTCGCCAACGTGTCGAAGGTCGCTCTCGCTTATGGCGACACCGACGCTGTTGCCGCTGCGAAGTATCCGGGTTCGGACAAGTCCGTTGCCGACACTATCAAGGACGCTGTCGGCACCATTGGCGAGAACATGAGCTTCCGCCGTTCGGTCAAGCTGTCGGTTTCTGAAGGCGTCGTTGCGACCTATGTCCACAACGCGGTTGCCGACAACCTCGGCAAGCTCGGCGTGCTGGTCGCTATCGAGACCGCCGGCAATCATGACGCGGCCCGCGCCTTCGCGCGTCAGGTCGCCATGCACGTTGCCGCGACCAACCCGCTCGCCCTGACCCCGGAAGAGGTCGACGCAACGGCTGTCGAGCGCGAAAAGGCGATCTTCTCCGACCAGGCGCGCCAGTCGGGCAAGCCGGAAAACGTCATCGAGAAGATGATCGAAGGCCGCATGCGCAAGTTCTACGAGGAAGTCGTGCTGCTCAAGCAGGCTTTCGTGCTCAACCCCGACCTGACGGTCGAGGCAGCCCTGAAGGACGCTGAGAAGCAGATCGGCGCGCCGGCCAAGATCACCGGCTACATTCGCTTCGCGCTCGGTGAAGGCATCGAGAAGGAAGAGAGCGACTTCGCAGCTGAGGTCGCTGCAGCCGTCAAGGGCTAAATATAGCGCTGCATCAAGCGCTTCCTGAGGATAGCCGAAGGGCGCCGCGTGACATCGCGGCGCCCTTCGTGTATCGGAACCCAAATCCAACAGCCGCGAGGAACCCATGACCGACAAGCCGCTCTACCGGCGCGTACTGCTTAAGGCGTCGGGTGAAGCCCTGATGGGCGAGCAGCATTTCGGCATCGATGTTTCCGTTGTCGACCGTATTGCCAGCGATATCGCCGAGGCGAGGGCGCTTGGCGTCGAGGTCGGTGTGGTCATCGGCGGCGGCAACATCTTCCGCGGCGTGGCCGTGGCCTCCAAGGGTGGCGATCGCGTCACCGGCGATCACATGGGCATGCTTGCCACCATCATCAATTCGCTGGCCCTGCGCACGTCGCTGCACAAGCTTGGCGTCGATGCCGTGGTGCTTTCGGCGATCGCCATGCCCGAGCTGTGCGAGAGCTTCTCGCAGCGCCAGGCAACCGCTTACATGGATGCCGGCAAGGTCGTGATTTTCGCCGGCGGCACGGGCAACCCGTTCTTCACCACCGATTCGGCCGCGGCACTGCGCGCCGCCGAGATCGGCGCCGACGCGCTGTTCAAGGGCACCCAGGTCGACGGTGTCTATTCGGCCGATCCCAAGAAGGATCCCGCCGCGACGCGCTTCGAGCGCATCACCCATGCGGAAGTCATCACAAAAGGCCTGTCCATCATGGATACGGCCGCGATTGCTCTTGCGCGCGAAAACAACATCCCGATAATCGTCTACTCGATCCATGAAAAAGGCGGGTTCGGCGAAATATTGAAAGGTGGCGGCCGCTGCACGATTGTTGCGGACGCCTGACGATTGGAACGATGGCCCCGAAACCGGGACCAAGGAGACTGCAATGAGCACGGATTACAGCGATCTTCAGCGCCGCATGGAAGGCGCGATCAACGCCTTCAAGCACGACCTCGCCTCGTTGCGCACGGGCCGTGCCTCGAGCAACCTGCTCGACCCGATCCACGTCCAGGCCTATGGCTCGTCCATGCCGCTGAACCAGGTGGCCACCGTGTCGGTGCCTGAGCCGCGCATGATCTCGGTCTCGGTCTGGGACAAGTCGATGGTCGGTGCTGTCGATCGCGCCATCCGTGAATCCAATCTCGGCTTCAACCCGATCGTCGACGGCACCAACCTGCGCATTCCGCTGCCGGAGCTCAACGAGCAGCGCCGCAAGGAACTGGTCAAGATCGCCCACACCTACGCCGAGAACGCCAAGGTCGCCACCCGCCATGTGCGCCGCGACGGCATGGACGCACTCAAGAAGGCGGAGAAGGATGGCGACATCAGCCAGGACGACCAGCGCGTCCAGTCCGACAAGGTCCAGAAGCTGACCGACGATACGATCAGCCAGATCGACAGCCTGCTCGCAGGCAAAGAAGCCGAGATCATGCAAGTCTAAGGCAGGCATACGGCCGGCCCGAAAGCGAACGGATGACTACGCCCGCGCATGTCGCGATTATCATGGACGGCAACGGTCGCTGGGCAAAAGCCCGCGGCCTGCCGCGCGTTGCGGGTCACCGGGCCGGTGTCGAGGCATTGCGCCGCACCGTTCGTGCCGCCGCAGACCTCGGTATTTCCTGGCTGACCGTCTACGCCTTCTCCTCGGAGAACTGGTCGCGGCCCAAGTCCGAGGTCACCGACCTCATGGGGTTGCTCAAGATCTTCATTCGGCGCGATCTTGCCGAACTCCACAACAGCGGTGTGCGCGTCCAGATCATCGGCGACAGGGCCACGCTGCAGCCCGATATCCGCAGCCTGCTCGAGGAGGCCGAAACGCTGACATCGGGCAATGATGCGCTGACACTGGTCATCGCGTTCAACTATGGCGGACGCGACGAGATCGCGCGCGCCGCGCGCCGGCTGGCGGAAGCGGTCAAGCGTGGCGACATTTCAAGCGAGCAGATCACGCCGGAGCTGTTTGCCGAGGAACTCGACACATCGGGCATTCCTGATCCCGATCTGGTCATTCGCACCAGCGGCGAAATCCGGCTCTCCAATTTCCTGCCCTGGCAGTCGGCCTACAGCGAGCTGATCTTCCAGCCTTGCTACTGGCCGGATTTCACCCGCGAGCATCTGTCGGAGGCCTTGCGCGAATATACTGGCCGCGAACGCCGTTTTGGCGGGCTTGCAGCGCGCGACGTCGCTTCGTGACCTTGCCATGAGCAATCTCCAGCTCCGGACAATTTCAGCGATCGTGCTGGCAGCTGCTGTGCTGTTGCTGACATGGCTGGGCGGGCTGCCGTTCAGGATGCTGACCGCGGCGATAGCGCTTGCCATCTTCTACGAATGGTCGCGCATGTCGCGGCCGAACAGCGAGACAGGATGGGCCGGCGGCAACCTCAACATGCTGCCGGAAGTGTTCATCCTGATGTTCGCCGGCGCCCTGGTCGCGGGCATTCCGGCACTTGCGCTGATCATCCTGGCCGCTGTCTTCACGTTCATCCTGTGGGGGCTGGGCAAGCTGCGCAGGGCAGGGGCGTGGGAAGCTGCCGGCTTTGGCTATTCTGCGCTCTCCGGCCTGTCCCTTGCCCTGTTGCGCGGCGACGACGCGTCGGGCCTCGTCGCCATCTTGTTTCTGTTCGCGGTTGTCTGGGCGACGGACATTTTTGCCTATTTTGTCGGCCGCAAGGTCGGCGGGCCCAAGCTGGCACCGGCCATTTCGCCCGGCAAGACGCGCAGCGGCGCTGTTGGCGGCGCTGTCGGTGGTGTGGTTGCCGGACTGCTGCTCGCCAACTTTGCCGGTACCGGCAACTTGTTCCTCCTGGCCGTGATAGGCCTACTGCTTTCGGTGATCTCGCAGGCCGGCGATCTGTTCGAATCATGGGTCAAGCGTCGGCATGGCTACAAGGATTCGGGGGCGCTGATTCCCGGCCATGGCGGCGTGATGGACCGCGTCGATGGGCTTGTCGCGGCTGCATTTGCCCTATACGTCATCGGCTGGATGTCCGGTTCCGCCGACCATCCGGCTCAGGGATTGTTTCCGGCCTGAGCGACCAAGTTCAGGGGCGCAAGCCTCGGGCAAGGCGCGGTGCTGCACTTGAAGCGCCAAGGTATCTGGTTGAGGGCTTGAATTGAGCGAGTATCTTCCCGCGTTCCTGACTACGGATGGTCTCCTGATCGGCACCATCGTACCGTTCCTGTTCGTGCTCACCATCGTCGTGTTCGTGCACGAGATGGGCCATTATCTGGTTGGCCGCTGGTGCGGTATCGGTGTGAAGGCCTTTTCGATTGGCTTCGGCCCCGAACTGCTCGGCTTCAACGATCGTCGCGGTACGCGTTGGAAGCTTTGCGCCATTCCCTTGGGCGGCTACGTCAAGTTCGTCGGCGACATGAGCGTCACCAGCAAGCCGGAGGGCGGCGGGGACGACAATCTCAGTGCCGCCGAACGTAAGATCGCGTTCCATACGCAACCAGTGTGGAAGCGCGCGGCGACCGTGTTCGCCGGACCGCTGTTCAATTTCCTGCTGACGATTGCCGTCTTCACTGTGCTGTTTTCGGCTTATGGCCGCTATGTCATGGAGCCGACGGTTGCCGAGGTGCGCGCCGCCAGCCCGGCGGCGAATGCCGGTATCCAGCCGGGCGACCGATTCGTCAGTGTCGACGGCCAGCCGGTGGAAACCTTCTCCGACGTCCAGCGCATCGTCTCGGGACGCGGTGGCGATCCGCTTACCTTCGTGATGATGCGCGACGGCAAGGAAGTCTCTGTGACGGCGACGCCCGAAATGATGGAGCAGAAGGACGCGCTCGGCAATTCGGTCAAGGTTGCGGTTATTGGCGTCGTCAACAATGAGGAGCTGGGGCAGCCCAGGCTGATCAGCTACAGCCCAGGCGGCGCATTTGTGCAGGCGGTTTCCGAAACCGGGCACATTATCGAGCGTACCGGTCAGTTCCTGAAGCGATTCGTCGTTGGCCGGGAGGACAAATGTCAGCTCGGTGGACCGGTCAAGATCGCCGACATGGCCGGCAAGGCGGCCCAGCTGGGCTTCGTCTGGTTGGTGCAATTGGTGGCTCTTTTGTCGGTCGGCATCGGTTTTCTGAACCTTCTGCCGATTCCTCCACTCGACGGCGGCCACTTGGCGTTCTATGCAGTTGAAGCTGTCATCAGGCGCCCTGTTTCCGAGCGGGCGATGGAGGCTGTATATCGAGTGGGGATGATTCTCGTGCTGGCGTTTATGGGCTTCGTTTTCTGGAACGACCTGTTTGGCTGCTGAAATCATGAAGAAATTTGGGGCCGGCAAGGGGTCCGTTGAGAGGGCGTTTACCATCCGGGGCGGTATGCGTGACGCGAAAGTCACGCTCGCTGAGGAAGTAAGCGCAAATTAACCAGAAGCCTTGCGTGTAGGGAAAATCCAGTTATTACGGTACGGGAAATTACCGCGACGTCCGGTTTTCTCGCCGTGGGGACTTCGAGAAAAGGTTGTAAAGGCCGATTATGAAGGCAGCATCTAAGTTTGCGAGCGCCGCGTCCGCGGTTGCTCTTTCCGCCGCTCTGGCCATTCCAGGCGCCGTGGCGGTCCAGTTTGTTGCCGTGTCAGCCGCGCAAGCGGCGGTGGTCAACCGGGTCGAAGTGCGCGGCAATCAGCGCGTCGATGCGGATACCGTCCGCAACTACATCTCCATCAAGCCCGGCAAGTCGTTCTCGAACACCGATATCGACGACGCGGTGAAGGCGCTGTTCGGCAGCGGCCTGTTCTCCGACGTCCGCATCAATCAGGTCGGCTCGACGCTCGTCGTTCAGGTTTCCGAATATCAGGTCGTCAACAACGTGCTGTTCCAGGGCAACAAGAAGCTCAAGGACGCGGCACTCGGTGGCGCCATCCAGCTCAAGCCGCGCGGCGCGTTCTCGCAGGCCGCTCTCGAGGCTGACGCGCAGTCGATCAAGGAAGCCTACAAGCGCGTCGGCCGTGACGACGTCACCGTCGGCACCCAGATCATGGATCTCGGCGAAAACCGCGTGAACGTGGTGTTCGAGATCAATGAAGGCGGCCGCACGAAGATCGCCGCGATCAATTTCGTCGGTAACGACGCCTATGGCGATCGCCGCCTCGCAGATGTCATCTCGACCAAGCGCTCGTCGTTCCTGTCGTTCATGTTGCGTGACGACATCTATGACGAAGACCGCCTGCGCGCCGACGAGGAAGCGCTGCGTCGCTTCTATTTCAATCACGGCTACGCCGACTTCCAGGTTGTCTCCGCCTTCGGCGAACTCGACGAGGCGACCAACCAGTACACCATCACGATCACCGTTGACGAAGGCCAGCGCTACACGTTCGGCGATGTGTCGGTCGAAAGCAGCATCCCCGAGGTCGACGGCGCGAGCCTGCAGCGTCTCGTCGAGACGCGCAAGGGCGATGTTTACAACGCCAAGGACGTCGAAGATTCGATCATCGCGATCACCGAGAACGTTGCCGGCGCTGGCTATGCCTTCGCCAAGGTAACGCCGCGCGGTGACCGCAACTTCGAAAGCCGCACGATCTCGGTTGTCTACACCGTCGACCAGGGCGCCAAGGCCTATGTCGAGCGCATCGAAATCCGCGGCAACGAACGCACCCGCGACTTCGTGATCCGTCGCGAATTTGACGTCTCCGAAGGCGATGCCTTCAACCAGGTGCTGATCCAGCGCGCCAAGAAGCGCCTCGAGGCGCTGAACTTCTTCGAGCGTGTCGAAGTTTCGACCGCTCCCGGATCGCAGCCTGACCAGGTCGTGCTGGTTGTCGATCTGGTCGAGAAGTCGACCGGCGAGTTCTCGATCGGCGCCGGCTATTCGACCGGCGGCGACAATGCCGGTCCGTCGGTGGAAGGTTCGATCACCGAGCGCAACTTCCTCGGCCGTGGTCAGTTCATCAAGTTCTCGGCCGGTGGCGGCAAAAACTCGCGTGACTACAGCTTCTCGTTCACCGAGCCGTATTTCCTCGGCCGCCGTATTGCTGCTGGTTTCGACATCTATCGCCAGACCCGCAAGTATGACGACAAGTACCAGAGCGACATTACGGGTGGCACCATCCGTTTCGGCCTGCCGATCACCAACAACATCTCGACGCAACTTGCCTACAACATCGCGCAAGAGAAGTATGAGTATGATGAGGACTGTCTGAGCGGCGGTGTTCTTGACCCTGCGAAGTGCACGATCTCGCCGGCGATCAAGGATGGCATCGCCAACAGTCCGTGGATCAAGTCGTCGGTCAGCGGTACGCTGGTCTACAACACCATCGACGACATGAAAAACCCGCGTAACGGCATCTACGCCAACTTCACGACCGAAGTGGCTGGTCTTGGCGGCGACGCGAAGTTCGTCAAGTTCACGGGCCGTGCGAGCTACTATCAGACGCTGTCGGAAGAGCTTGATATCGTTGGCCTCGTATCGGCTGGCGCCGGTCACATCCAGGGCTTCGGCGACGACGGCCTGCGCGTCTTCGATCACTTCAAGAACAATGATCGGATGATCCGCGGCTTCGAGTACAACGGCATCGGACCGTACGACAAGAACGGTGGCGACCATCTCGGCGGCACGACCTACTTCAATGCGTCTGCCGAAGCACAGTTCCCGATCCCGGTCGTGCCGGAGAGCTTCGGCCTGCGTGGCGCCGTCTTTGCGGATGCAGCGACGCTTTATGGTAGCAAGGTTAATGTCGCGGGCACCAACATCGTCTCGACTGACATGGAATTGCGTGCCTCGGTCGGTGTCGGCCTGCTCTGGGCTTCGCCCTTCGGTCCGCTGCGCATCGACTATGCGGTACCGGTCAAGAAGCTGGACACCGACAATACGCAGGAATTCAACTTCGGCATTTCGACCCGCTTCTAATTGCGTGGTACAACGTTTCCGGGCCGTCACGGCCCGGAAACTCTTTGCCCGGCTTGGCTGGAACAGCATTTCATGACGGAACCGGTATTTTTTGTGCCGTCACGCCGCTACACGGTGGGCGAGGTGGCCGGCCTTACCGGCGCGACGCTCGTCGACCCCAAACATTCCGATATCGCCATCTCGACTATCGCAGCGGCAAGCAGTGGTGGCGATGGCGCTTTGGTGTTTGTCGACGGCAAGCGCAACGCAGCACCGCTCAAGTCGCTGCATGCGGCAGCAGTGCTGTGCACGTCTGACGTCGCCGACCTCGTGCCTGATGGCATTGCCATTCTCATTTCGCCGCGACCGCAGCAGGCCTTTGCCCGCATCGGCAGGCTAATTTATCCGGATGCCGAGCGCCCGGTAGGTGTGAGCGGTGAAGCAGGCATTTCGCCATTCGCCCACATTGATCCGACCGCTCATGTCGAGCCAGGCGCCGTCATCGAGGCTGGTGTGGTGATCGGCCCGAACGCGGCAGTCGGCAGCGGGACTGTGGTATCCGCTCATGCGGTCATCGGTCGTTCGACCCAGATCGGCCGCGATTGTTATGTCGGCCCGCACAGTTCGATCCAATATGCGTTGATCGGCAATGGCGTGATCATCCACGCCGGCGCCCGCATCGGTCAGGATGGCTTTGGTTTCGCCGGCGGTGCGCGGGGTCCTGAACGCATCCCGCAGATCGGCCGCGTCATCATCCAGGACAATGTCGAGATCGGCGCCAATGCGACGGTCGATCGTGGCGCGATGTCGGACACCGTCATCGGCGAAAACTCCAAGATCGACAATCTCGTCCAGATCGCCCACAACGTGCGCATTGGCCGCAATTGCGTTATTGCGGGGCTGACGGGTATTTCGGGCTCGGTTGTCGTCGGCGACAACGTGATGATGGGCGGCGGCGTCGGCCTGGCCGATCACCTGACCATCGGATCGGGGGCGCAGCTGGCAGCGCGCAGCGGCCTGATGCACGACGTGCCGGCAGGCGAAGTCTGGGCAGGATTTCCTGCAAAACCGATGAAATTGGCAATGCGCGAGTTCGCGTTGATCAGAAAAATGGCCATGGGAAAACCAAAGGGGGGTGGGAGCAGTGACTGACCAGGCGACCAGGACACTCGAAGCTGTCGATATCCTCGGCCTGCACAAGCTGCTGCCGCATCGTTACCCGTTCCTGCTGATCGATCGCATCGTCGACATCGACGGCGACGATTCCGCTGTCGGCATCAAGAACGTCACCTTCAACGAACCGCACTTCCAAGGGCATTTCCCGGGCCATCCGGTCATGCCCGGCGTGCTGATCATCGAGGCCATGGCACAGACGGCGGGCGCCATCTGCCTGCGGCTGGTCGTCGACGAAACGCCGTCGCTTGTGTACCTGATGACGGTCGACGGCGCCAAGTTCCGCAAGCCGGTCGTGCCGGGAGACCAGCTCCGCATTCACGTCAAGAAGATCAAGAAGCGCGGCAACATCCTGAAGTTTGCCTGCGACGCGCAGGTCAATGGTGCGACGGTAGCCGAAGCAGAGGTGGCCGCGATGATGGTGCCCAAGGAATAAGCAACAACTCCATGACTGAAACCTTTATCCATCCTGCCGCTGTCGTCGAAGCCGGTGCACAACTGGGTGCAGGCGTCCGCATTGGTCCTTTCTGCCATGTCAGCGCTGATGCCGTCATCGGTGACCGCGTCGAACTGATGAGCCATGTCGCGATCCTGGGTGCAACGACGCTTGGCGAAGGCTGCAAGGTGTTTCCGCAGGCAACGCTTGGCGCTGCTCCGCAGAACAACAAGCACAAGGGTGGCCGGACGACGCTCACTGTCGGCAAGAATTGCACGATGCGTGAAGGCGTGACCATGCATGTCGGCACCGACACCAGTCGAGGTGCCACGACCGTCGGCGACAACGGGCTGTTCCTCGCCTATGCGCATATTGCGCATGACTGCATCGTCGGCGACAACGTCACCATGGCCAATGTCGCGACCCTCGGCGGGCACGTCGAAGTCGGCAACAACGTCACGCTTGGTGGCCTGTGTGCCGTCCATCAGATGACGCGTATCGGTCACCATGCCTTTGCCGGCGGTGGCGCGATCATTGATGGCGACATCATCCCCTATGGCATGGTGATGGGCAATCGCGCCCGCCTGCGCGGGCTCAACGTCATCGGCATGCGCCGCTCCGGCCTGCCGCGCGCCGAGATCTTCGCCTTGCGCAAGGCCTACAAGATGATCTTCGACCCAACCCGTTCGGTGGCCGAGAGCATCCCGCTAGTCAAACGCGAATTCGCCGGCTCGCCCATCGTGCGTGACGTCCTGGATTTCATCCAGGCGCGCGGCAAGCGCCACTTCACCGTGCCGCCGCTCAGAAACGCCGTCGCCGAAGACGCCGCCGATGACGAAGGCTGAGGGCGGAAAGAGGATCAACCTTTCCGCGACCGACCGGATTGCTGTCGTTGCCGGCAGCGGTCGGCTCCCGGTCAATGTCGCCGACAGTCTCGCCGAGGCCGGGCACAAGCCTTTCATCGTTCTGATTGACGGTGAGACTGATCCCGGCACCAGCCTCTGGAGCTATGCCGGCGAGCGGCTTGCCATCGAGCAGTTCGCCTCGCTGGTGCCTTTGCTCAAGCGCCACGGCATCACCCATTGCGTGCTTGCCGGTGGCATCAGCCGTCGCCCGGTGTGGCGGGCCATTCGCCCCAGCATCGCCCTGCTGCGTGTCCTGCCGCGCGCGCTTGCAGCGCTTGCCCGCGGCGACGACGGCCTGCTGCGCATCCTGGTCACGACGATCGAAGACAACGGTATCAAGGTCGCCGGCGCACATCAGGTCGTTCCGGAGCTGCTGGCCGTGGCCGGCAGCATGGGGGCGCTGGCGCCTCAGCAGAGTGACTGGGCCGACCTTCGGGCAGGCCAGGAGGCCGCACGCACGATCGGTGCGCTTGATATCGGCCAGGCGGCGGTTGCCATCGGCGGGCGCGCCATCGCACTCGAAGGCATCGAGGGCACAGACCTGTTGCTCGAACGCGTGCGCGAGCTACGCGACAATGGCCGCATTGCCGGGCGAAAGCGCGGCGTTCTGGTGAAATGCGCCAAGCCGAACCAGGAACTGCGTGCGGACTTGCCGACAATCGGCCCAGCAACGGTCGATGCTGCGCATGCAGCGGGGCTTGCCGGGATCGGCATTGAGGCCGGACGCTCACTGGTGCTCGACTATGGCGAGGTGGTCGAACGCGCCGACAGGCTCGGCTTGTTCGTCATCGGCCTGTCCGGCGAGGGAAATGAGCGATGACCCAGCCACCGCTCAAGATTGCCATCGTCGCGGGCGAGGAGTCGGGCGACCTGCTCGGCACCGATCTGGTGCAGGCGCTGCAGCGCTTGAGCGGGCGCGAGGTCAGGCTTGTCGGCACTGGCGGCCGGCATCTGCAGGAGCTTGGCCTTTCGCCGCTGTTCAATGCCAGCGAGATCGCATTGATGGGACTGACGGCGGTCATTCGCGACCTGCCGCGCCTGATCAGGCGGATTGGCCAGACCGCCCGTTTCGTCGCGGCCGAAAAGCCGGATTGCCTTGTAACCATCGACAGCCCGGATTTTTCGCTGCGCGTTGCCAGGAAAGTGCGGGCGCTCGATCCCACCATTCCTATCATCCATTACATCTGCCCGAGCGTCTGGGCCTGGCGACCGGGACGGGCCAAGGCGATGAAGCCGCATGTCGACGAGGTGCTGTGCATCCTGCCGTTCGAGCCGGCCGAACTGGAGCGCCTGGGCGGCCCACATGGTACATTTGTCGGCCATCGCCTGGCGACCGATCCGGGCATCGCCATTGCCGCGGCGATGCAGGAGGGAAAGGCCAATCCGGCGCCTGACCGCGAGAAGACGCTTCTACTTTTGCCGGGATCGCGCCGCAGCGAAGTGCGCAGCCTGATCGGTCCATTTGGTGAGACCGTTTCGATCCTGCGCGCACGCGGCCATCGTATGCGGCTGCTCTTGCCGACGGTGCCGCATGTCACCGGCCTCGTCGAAGAGGCTGTCTCCACCTGGCAGCAAAAGCCGGAGATTATCCTCGATCCGCAGCACAAGTGGCAGGCCTTTGGCGAAGCCGACGCAGCCCTGATCGCATCGGGCACGGTGTCGCTGGAACTCGCGCTTGCGGGTGTGCCGATGTTGTCGTCCTACAAACTCGACACGCTGGCGCGGATGATCCAGAGCATGGTCAC
Organism: Aminobacter sp. NyZ550; assembly: GCF_025628925.2. Taxonomy (NCBI): domain Bacteria; kingdom Pseudomonadati; phylum Pseudomonadota; class Alphaproteobacteria; order Hyphomicrobiales; family Phyllobacteriaceae; genus Aminobacter; species Aminobacter sp. NyZ550. Next base: position 3,791,604 of record NZ_CP114190.1, on the reverse strand, counting down.
GGTGTGGAGTGCTGCACTGCCCAACTTGATTGCCGACAGGCCGGTCGTGCAGGAAAACTACAACGAATATGTGCGCCCGCAATGGATGGCGCGCTATGTCGAAGGCCTGTTCGAGGATGGCGCCCTTCGACGCTGGCAGAAAGACGGTTTTGCCGAAATTGCCAGACGCATGGCGACCGAACGGCCGTCGGGCGAGATCGCTGCCGAAACGGTTCTCAAACACATCACGAAATGAAAAACACCCGCCGAGGCAATGGCCTAGCGGGTGTTTTTCAAGTCGTTCGCAGCTTCGAGCTGCGACGGCGCCGCGCGCCTGAACGAACGCGGCGCTGAAAGGCTCAGCGCTTGGCGATCGGCACGTAGTCGCGTTCGGTGGCGCCGGTGTAGAGCTGGCGCGGACGGCCGATCTTCTGGCGCGGATCCTCGATCATTTCCTTCCACTGCGCGATCCAGCCAACGGTGCGGGCGAGCGCGAACAGCACGGTGAACATGGTGGTGGGGAAGCCCAGCGCCTTCAGCGTGATGCCTGAATAGAAGTCGATGTTCGGATACAGCTTCTTCTCGATGAAATACTCGTCGGTCAGCGCGATGCGCTCGAGTTCCATTGCCACGTCGAGCATCGGATCGTCCTTGATGCCGAGCTCGCCCAGCACTTCATGCGTGGTCTTCTGCATGATCTTGGCGCGCGGATCGTAGTTCTTGTAGACGCGGTGGCCGAAACCCATCAGGCGGAACGGATCGTTCTTGTCCTTGGCGCGGGCGACGAACTCGGGAATTCGGTCGACGTGGCCGATCTCGCTGAGCATGTTGAGCGCTGCTTCATTGGCGCCGCCATGTGCGGGGCCCCACAGGCAGGCGATGCCGGCGGCGATGCAGGCGAACGGATTGGCACCCGACGAGCCGGCGAGGCGCACGGTCGAGGTCGAGGCGTTCTGTTCGTGGTCGGCGTGCAGGATGAAGATGCGCTCCATGGCGCGGGCCAGCACTGGGTTGACCTTGTACTCCTCGCACGGCACGGCAAAGCACATGTGCAGGAAGTTGGCGGCAAAGTTCAGCTCGTTCTTGGGGTAAATGAACGGCTGGCCGATGTGGTACTTGTAGGCCATCGCGGCGATCGTCGGCATCTTTGCGATCAGGCGGATCGAGGCGACCATGCGCTGGTGCGGATCGGAGATGTCGGTCGAGTCGTGATAGAAGGCCGACAGTGCGCCGACCACGCCGCACATCACCGCCATCGGGTGTGCGTCGCGGCGGAAGCCGGTGAAGAAGCGCGACATCTGCTCGTGCACCATGGTGTGGCGCGTGATGCGGTAGTCGAAGTCGTCCTTCTGCGCCTTGGTCGGCAGTTCGCCGTAGAGCAGGAGGTAGCAAACTTCGAGAAAGTCGCCGTGCTCGGCGAGCTGGTCGATCGGATAGCCGCGGTGCAGCAGGACACCGGCGTCGCCGTCGATGAAGGTGATTTCCGATTCGCAGCTTGCGGTGGAGGTGAAACCCGGGTCGTAGGTGAATGCGCCGGTCGTTGCGTAGAGCGATGCAATGTCGATCACATCTGGTCCGACCGTTCCGCCGCGGACCTTGAACTCGTGGGTCTGGCCGCGGAACTCCAGTTTGGCGGTCGAATCAGTCATCGCATACTCCTTAGTGCTGAGTTGCCGCCTTGCGCGGCGCAATCGTCATAACAAGGCAACCCATTAGGCCCGGAACGCTTGAACTCGCTTCCCAGCTTTCCCGCTGCTTTCAAATTGACCTGTTGCCGCAATGTTGCACCGCAACAGCCTCATTTCAATGCAAAACTAGGAAAGCACTGCTGACCTAATCGATTTGATCAAAAATGCGGGCTAGACTTTCGTCGCGCCCTAGAACGGCGAGCACATCGAACACTCCGGGGGAAGTGCTCTTGCCCGTCAGGGCGGCCCGCAAAGGCTGCGCCACGCCGCCCAATTTAAGATTTTCGCGGCCGGCAAACTCGCGGATCGCGGCCTCTGCATTGGCCGCCGTCCAGTCGGCGGCAGCGACCGTCGCGAGCGCCGCATGCGCGCCCTTGAGGATATCCTTGGCTGGGCCGGCGAGCAGGCCGGCGGCCTTCTCATCGAGCGGCAGCGGACGCTGGGCAAACAGGAAGCCTGCGCCGTCAGCCAGTTCGATCAGCGTCTTGGCACGCTCCTTGAGGCCCGGCATGGCGGCAAGCAGCTGTGCCTTGCGCGTGTCGTCGAGCCCGCCGAGGATGGCATCGCCGCCGGGCAGATAGGGCAAGGTGGCAACGAAGATGTCGAACAGCTTCTTGTCGTCCATCTGGCGCATATGAACACCGTTCAGCGCCTCGAGCTTGGCAAAGTCGAAGCGTGCCGCACCCTTGTTGACGTCCTCGATCTCGAACCAGCTGATCATGTTCTCCATGCTCATCACCTCGTCGTCGCCATGGCTCCAGCCGAGGCGGGCGAGGTAGTTGAGCAGGGCCTCAGGCAAATAGCCCATGGCGCGATAAGCATCGACGCCGAGCGCGCCATGGCGCTTGGACAGTTTTGCGCCGTCCGCACCATGGATCAGCGGGATATGCGCCATCACCGGCACGTCCCAGCCCATGGCGTTGTAGATGACGGTCTGGCGCGCGGCGTTGGTCAGGTGGTCGTCGCCACGGATGATGTGGGTGACGCCCATGTCGTGATCGTCGACGACGACAGCATGCATGTAGGTCGGTACGCCGTCCGAACGCAGGATGATGAAATCGTCGAGATCCTTGTTGGGAAAGCGCACATCACCCTGCACGCGGTCGAGCACCAGCGTCTCGCCGTCCTGCGGCGCCTTGATGCGAATGACCGGCTTGACGCCAGCCGGCGCCTCGGACGGGTCGCGGTCGCGCCAGCGGCCGTCATAGCGTGGCGGCTTGCCCTCGGCGCGCGCCTTCTCGCGCATCTCGGTCAGCTCTTCCTGCGAGGCGTAGCAATAATAGGCTTTGCCCATGCGCACGAGTTCTTCGGCCACCTCGCGATGGCGCGGCGCACGCTCGAACTGCGAAATCGGCTCACCCTCCCAGGTCAGGCCGAGCCAAGTCAGGCCCTCGAGGATCGCGGCAGTTGCGGCGTCGGTCGAGCGCTCGCGGTCGGTGTCCTCGATACGCAGCAGCATGGTGCCGCCGGTGTGGCGGGAATAAAGCCAGTTGAAGAGAGCGGTACGCGCGCCACCAATGTGCAGATAGCCGGTGGGCGATGGGGCGAAGCGGGTGACGACAGGCATGGCGATTTCCAAGGGAAGCAGGGCGCTTGGCCGAAAAACCGGCGGCGCATGGCGTTTGTGTGCGGTTGATGTAGCATAGAAGGTCTGGGGCGCAAGAGGCAGGCCCGATGGGCGACCGCATGCGGGAGGGGCAGGCCGGTAACAATCCGGTGGTCGAAGCCAGCGAGCGCGACTTGCTGACCTCTTCAGCCGTGCCTGCCGTTGCGTGGACACCACCAGCTCTGCCCGAGAGAGATGCTGCTCCTGACGCTGATGCATCGCCGTTTCAGCGAGGACACAAGTCCTGGCTACGGCAAGGATCGCAATTGCTGGTCGGTCACCGGATCACCGCACGATCCACCTTGGCCGCGATCGAAACGGAACTCGACCGCGGTGCGGCGTTCCTGCTTCTTCCGGTTTTTCTGGCCGCCGGTGCCCTGGTGTATTTCGCGCTTCCGAACGAGCCGGATCTCGCGCCGCTCGTCGTTGTGTCAGCGACACCGGCCGTCCTCGCCTTCCTAACGCGCGGACGGCGGCCTGTTCACTACGCGCTCGCCGCACTCGCCGCCTCAATGCTCGGCATGGCGGGTGCAAAGTTCGAGACCGAACGCATGGCAACGAAGATGCTGGGCGCCGAGATCTCGACTGCCATCACCGGGCGCGTCGTCGAAATCGACAATCTGGACAAGGGCAGGGTGCGGCTGACGCTTGACGTTCTGGCGACCGCGCGCCCGGTTTTGCGTTATACGCCCGATCGGGTGCGGCTCGTTGCCCGCAAGCTTCCTGAGGGCGTCATGGCGGGGTCCGAGGTGACGGGTTATGCCAGGCTGATGCCGCCGTCCGGGCCTGTGCGGCCGGGCAGCTATGATTTTTCCTTCGAAAGCTATTTCGACGGCATCGGCGCCAGCGGCTTTTTCATGAAAGGCCCAGAGTTTGCTGCAACCACCCAGCCGCTGTCGGCCAGTGATCGTGCATTCGCGTCGATCGAGAATGTGCGCCAGAAGATTGCCCAGCGCATTCGCGACCGCATTGGCGGTCCAGAGGGCGAAATCGCGGCTGCCCTGGTCGTCGGCGTGAGCGGCGGCATTCCCGAGGATGTCAATGAGGCGCTGCGGCGTACCGGGCTCTACCACATCATCTCGATCTCGGGTCTGCACATGGCGATGGTCGCAGGCACGGTCATGCTTTTGATGCGGCTATGCTTCGCCGCCTTTCCAGGCTTCACCTCGCACCGGCCGGTCAAGAAGTACGCGGCAGGCGCAGCACTGCTCGCCACCGGCGGCTATCTGTTCATTTCAGGCGCCGAGGTCGCGGCGCAACGCAGCTTCATCATGCTGGCGGTGATGCTGACGGCCGTGCTGTTCGACCGCGCAGCACTCACCATGCGCAACCTGGCGATCTCGGCCGTTGTCGTGATCATGATCTCGCCCCACGAAGTCGTCGGGCCGAGCTTCCAGATGTCGTTCGCCGCAACGGCAGCCCTCGTTGGCGCATATGCCTGGTGGTCGGACCGGCGGGAGGAGCAGGCGCTGCCGGTCGGTCAGAGATCGCTGCCGTCCAAAATCTGGCGCTGGCTTGCGACAGTTGCGATAGGCCTCGCCGCGACGTCGGTGATTGCCGGGCTCGCGACCAGCGTTTTTGGTGCATGGCATTTCCAACGTGTCTCGCCCCTCAGCCTGTTCGCCAATCTGGCAGTCAGCCCGTTTGTGTCTGTCCTGGTCATGCCCTTTGCCGTCATGGCTGGCATTTTCATGCCGCTTGGACTCGACGGCCCCTTCCTCGACACGATGGGCTTCGGCCTGAAGGCAATGATTGGCATCGCCACCTGGTTCTCCGAGCGCTCGCCGGTCGATGCGGTCGGCCTTGTCTCGTCACATGCGGTACTGTTGCTCACTGCAGCACTCGTCATCGCGTCGACGGCAACGACCTGGCTGCGCGCCGCCGCACTGCCATTCGCGGCCCTTGGGCTGCTGACGGTCGTGGAAACGGAAACGCCCACGGTTCTCGTTTCGGAAGATGGCCGCCTCGTCGGCGTCCCGGTCGACGATGGCAAGCTGGCCGTCAATCGCGTCCGGCCGAACCAGTTCACCGTCGACAACTGGCAGCGCGCGCTGGCGTCGGAAACACTCGTCACCCCGGCCCGTTCGGCCGCGAATGCAACGAACGGGACTGTCCGTTTGCCCAGCGAGACCGGCTCACAGCCAACAGCCGAGGCAGATGTCGCCGGTACGATACCCGGCAAACCAGTATCTGGAGAGCTAAACGCCGCCGGCGCGGACGCCTTCGTCTGTGACAGCGGGCTGTGCACGGTTCAACAACCGGAGGGGGCACGGATCGTCCATGCGGCGAATGCGAGCGCCGCTGCACGAGCCTGCGACAACGCGAATCTCATCGTCGTCGACGATGCCACGGCAAGCGACGTCTGCCCCGGCGTGGCCGTGCTCACCAAACGCGAGCTGGCGCGCCTTGGCAGTGCGTCGATATTCATCACAGCCGCGGCGGCTGGCGTAGATCGGGCGGTCGAGATACGCCACGCCGTGGCGGAACCGTACCGCCCGTGGCATGCGCAGCGCCAATTTTCGCGCGAGGCGAGGGGCCTTCCGCCCTACAAGCGAGTGGAGATGCCCCCAAAGGCATCAGCCGGGGCAACCAAGGCGCACCCGAAAGCGCCGACTGCGACCACACGGTGAGTCCGAAATCTGTACCCGCCGTCGCAGAGCCGTCAGATACGGCACGATAGCAACAGGGCAGATCAGTCCGGCTTACAGATTGCAGCAGGATGGACAGGCCGAGGTGGCGGAAACGCAGCCCCGGCAATCAATAGCGGCGGATCAGGCCGACAAGCTTGCCCTGCACCTTGACCCTGTCCGGTCCGAAGATGCGGGTTTCATAGGCCGGATTGGCGGCCTCAAGAGCGATCGAGGCACCCTTGCGGCGGAAACGCTTGAGCGTCGCTTCTTCGTCGTCGACGAGGGCGACGATGATCTCACCGGGATTGGCCGTGGTCGAGCTGCGGATGACCACAGTGTCGCCGTCGAAGATGCCGGCCTCGATCATCGAGTCGCCCTTGACCTCGAGCGCGTAATGCTCGCCGCCCATGATCATGTCTGGCGGCACCGAAATCGAATGCGTCTTGTGCTGGATGGCGTCGATCGGCACACCGGCAGCGATGCGTCCCATGACGGGAATGGCAACCGCCGAAGCAACATCGTCGTCATTGCCGGCCGACATGCTGCGTGACGGCTCGGGTTTGCGGCCGAGGCTACCCTCGATGACGCTGGGCGAGAACTTCTTCGCCGCGTTGAGGCCAGGCGCGATCGAATCGGGCAGGCGCAGCACTTCAAGCGCGCGCGCCCGGTTGGGCAGACGCCTGATGAAGCCGCGTTCTTCGAGCGCCGTGATCAGGCGATGGATGCCGGACTTGGAGGCGAGGTCGAGTGCTTCCTTCATCTCGTCGAAGGATGGCGGAATACCCGCTTCCTTCAGCCGCTCGTGGATGAATAGCAAAAGCTCGTGTTGTTTGCGCGTCAGCATCGCCACCCCCGAGGAATCAGAAGAAAAACAAACCCAGAACAAACACTATCTGTTCCAGTTGTGTTCCGCAACTGTTGATATTTCGTGAAGGGTGGAAGGTGCTGCTCAGCGCAACATCATCACCTGGCAGGCGCTGCCGGCTTCGACTGCAGGCGCGAAGGGCACCCGCACGATGGCGCAGTTGGCGTCGGCCAGCGTGCGCAGCATCGAAGAGTCCTGGATCAGGTAGGGTGTGACGACGAGACCCTCAGCGGTCTCGCGCGCAATCGCGCGGACAAAGTCCTGGCGCAGGTCGTTGGCCGCCATTGCCGTGTCGAGAATACCGTTGCGCATGTCGGGTGAATAAGGGCGGCCGCCAAGCTTCGCCAGCAGAGGTTTCAGGAAAATCTGCGAGCAGATCAGGCTGGCGACCGGATTGCCCGGCAGGCCGACGCAGCGGCTGTTGCCGAGCCGGCCGAACATCAGCGGCTTGCCCGGGCGCATCGCGATCTTCCAGAAGTTGAGATCCATGCCGAGATCGGTCAGGACACGGTGAACGAGGTCGTGGTCGCCGACCGAAGCGCCGCCCAGCGTGACGATCACATCGGCGTCGGCGGCGAGCGCCTTGGCGACCAGTGCGGAGATTGCCTCGGTGCGGTCGGCGGCGATGCCGAGATCGAGTACGCGCGCGCCAACCGACTGAACGATCGCCGCGACGCCATAGGCGTTGGAGGCGATGATCTGGTCGGGCCCGGGATTGCTGCCCGGCGGCAATAGCTCGTCGCCGGTGGCGATGATGGCGACCAGAGGCGCCCGCAGCACTTCGACGCTGGGATGATTGGCAGCTGCGATCAGCGAGAGCGCTGCCGGGTCGAGCACACGTCCTGCATCAAGGATGAGGTCGCCCTGCTTGAAGTCGAGGCCCCTGGCGCGGATGTTGCGGCCAGCAAGCGTTGGCTCGAGCACCGCGATCTTGCCATTGCCGAGATCGCGAACGTTCTCCTGAATGACGACGGTATCAGTGCCTTGTGGCACCGGTGCGCCGGTGAAGATGCGGACGCACTCGCCTGGTCCGACGGTGCCCGTGAACTGCTTGCCGGCGGGTGCCTGGCCGATAACCTTGAGCTGCGCCGGCAGTGAAGCGATGTCGGCGGCCTGGACGGCGTAGCCATCCATGGCGGAGGCGTCAAAGGGCGGCTGGGTGCGCAGGGCGTGTAGTGGAGCCGACAGCACGCGGCCTGATGCCTGGGCAAGGCCGACAGTTTCCGTGCCGCGCGGTTCGGCAGCGTCGAGCAGGCGCGCCAGGGCGTCGGCGACGGGCAGCAGCGCCATCTATTCGGCAGCCTTGTAGTCGCCCGACTTGCCGCCGGTCTTCTCGACCAGCCGGATGCCGGAGATCACCATGCCGCGATCGGCGGCCTTGGCCATGTCGTAGATGGTAAGGCAGGCGACCGAGGCAGCCGTCAGCGCTTCCATCTCGACGCCGGTCTTGCCGGTGACGCGGGCAAGCGCCGTGACGCGCAGGCCGGGCAGCGCCTCATCTGGCTCGATCTCGACCGAAACCTTGGTCAAAAGAATGGGATGGCAGAGCGGCACGAGCTCATGGGTGCGTTTGGCCGCCATGATGCCGGCAATGCGGGCGGTGCCGAACACGTCACCCTTCTTGGCGTTGCCCGACAGGATCAACGCCAGTGTCTCCGGGCGCATGACGACATGGCCTTCGGCAATTGCCGTGCGTGTCGTCTCGGCCTTGTCGCCGACGTCGACCATGTTGGCCTCGCCGGTGGCGCCGATATGGGTGAGGGTGGTTGCCATGTCAGGCGCTTGCCAGGGCTGCGCCATCGAGCAGCGCACGCGTCGCCGAGGTCACGTCGGCCTGCCGCATCAGGCTTTCTCCGACGAGGAAACTGGAGATGCCGGATTTCTGCAGACGCAGGCAATCGGCATGCGTGAAGATGCCGCTTTCGCCGACCAGCAGCCGGTCTGCCGGCACCATCGGCGCCAGGCGCTCCGACGTGTCGAGGCTGACCTCGAATGTGCGCAGGTTGCGGTTGTTGATGCCGAGCAGGCGCGACTGAAGCTTCAGCGCGCGTTCTGTCTCTTCTTCGTCATGGACCTCGACGAGCACGTCCATGCCGATTTCGAACGCCTCATCCTCGATACGCCTGGCATCTTCGTCGCTCAGGCTCGCCATGATGATCAGGATCGCGTCCGCGCCCCAGGCACGTGCTTCGTGCACCTGATAGGGCTCGAACATGAAGTCCTTGCGCAATGCCGGCAAGGCGCAGGCATCGCGCGCGGCGGTCAGGAATTCCGGTGCGCCCTGGAAGGACGGCGTGTCCGTCAGCACCGACAGGCAGGCAGCGCCGCCGTCGGCATAGGCCCTGGCGAGCGCCGGCGGATCGAAGTCGGGACGGATCAGGCCTTTGGACGGGCTCGCCTTCTTGATCTCGGCGATCAGGCCAAAGCGGCTTTCACTGTGGCTGGTTTCGAGTGCCGCGAGAAAGCCGCGCGGCTTGGTGACGTCGCGGGCGCGCGCCTTGAGCTCGGCGAGCGGCAGCAGCGCCTTCGCTGCGGCGATCTCGTCGCGCTTGTAGGCTTCGATGCGGCGCAGGATATCGGCCATGTCTCTATCCGTTCGAAACGGCGACCAGTCGGTCGAGCACTGCCTTGGCGCGGCCGCTGTCGATTGCCTCGGCGGCAAGCGGCACGCCTTCGCCGATCGTTGCAGCCTTGCCGGCAACGACGAGGCCGGCACCGGCATTCATCAGCACCGTGTCGCGATAGGCACCCTTGGCACCTTCGAGAACCCCGCGCAGGGCAGCGGCATTGTAGGCGGAATCGCCGCCGCGCAGCTCTTCGCGCGTATGCTTGCTCAAGCCGACCTGTTCGGGCGCCAGCGTAAACGTGGTGATCACACCGTCCTTGAGGGCTGCGACATGGGTCTCACCCGTCGTGGTGATCTCGTCATAACCGTCGCCGTGGACCACCCAGACGTGCTGGGCGCCAAGTTCCTTCAGCGTCTCGGCCACCGGACGCACCCATTCGGGCGAGAACACGCCAACCAGCTGGCGGTTGACGCCGGCGGGATTGGAGAGCGGGCCGAGCAGGTTGAAGATGGTGCGGGTGCCAAGTTCGACGCGGGTCGCGCCGACATGCTTCATCGCCGGGTGATGCGCCGGCGCGAACATGAAGCCGACGCCGGCGTCATGGATGCAGCGGCCGATCGCCTCGGGCGTGAGGTCGATGTTGACGCCAAGGGCGGTCAGAACGTCGGCGGCGCCGGTCAGCGAGGACAGGCCGCGATTGCCGTGCTTGGCGACAGGCACACCTGCGCCCGCGATGACGAAGGCCGAGGCAGTCGAGATGTTGACGCTGTGCGAACCGTCACCGCCGGTGCCGACGATGTCGATGGCATCGGCAGGGGCTTCGACGCGCAGCATCTTGTCGCGCATGGTGGCAACGGCGCCCGATATCTCGCTTACGGTCTCGCCGCGCACCCGCAGCGCCATGAGAAAGCCACCGATCTGGCCGGGCGTGGCTTCGCCCGACATGATGATGTCAAAGGCCTCGCGTGCCTCCTCGAAGGTGAGAGGGGTGCCCGCGGCGACCTTGGCGATATGCGGCTTGAGTGCGCTCATGGCGTTCCCAACGCAAGTGCGCGGGTGATCGCCGCCTGGTTGATCGTTGCTTGATACTCGCCCTGGAGCTGGGCGACGATCTGGTCGAGCAGGTCGTCCGACATGCCCGAGGCAAACTGCTTCTGCGCGTCCTCTGGCACCGCGCTCTTGTCCGCACCGGCAGGCTCGAACACTTCGGCGACCTTGAACAGAATCTGCGCATCGCCGGCAGGGGCGGGGACGATGCCAGTGCCGCCCTGGCCCATTGCAAACATCGCGGAGGCACCCTCGCGGCCAAAATCGGCATCGTCGGCCTCGCGCTTGAGGCCGCGCTTGGTCTGCTTTTCGAGCTTGAGTTCGCCGGCGATCACGTCGAGCGAGGCACCGTCCTTGAGGCGCTTCTCCAACTCGTCGGCTTTTGCCTTGAGACGCTTCGTCGCTTCGGCAGCGGTCCAGTCGGCGACGACCTTCTCGCGGACCTCGTCGAGCGTGCGGTCGCGGGCAGGCGTGATCTCGTCGACCTCGTAGAAGACGAAACCATTGGTGCCGACATTGAGCGGCGGGTTTTCGGTACCGGATTCGGCGGTGAAGGCCGCCTGGATCAGGTTGCGCGAGTCCGGCAGGTCGTTGACGATGGTGCCGTCTGGCTGCTGGCCGGCGCGGTCGATGGCATCGATCGTCACCATCTTGAGCTTCAGCTTGTCGGCGGCAGCCTTCATCGACTCACCTGCGGCGCGGGCGTCCTCGTAGGAGTCGTGCACGTCGAGCAGGATGCGGTTGGCTTCGGCCAGCGCCAACTCCTTGCGGATCTGGTCCTTGACCTCGTCGAAGGTCTTGACGGTTTCCGGCGTGATCTCGCTGACGCGGACCAGCACTGGGCCGAAAGCGCCCTGGACGACGTCGCTGACCTGGTTGGCCTGCAGCGCGAAGGCGGCGTCGGCGACCGCCTTGTCGGCGATCCTGTCCTTGGTCAGCGAGCCGAGGGCCACGTCAGCCGCGGTCTTGCCCTGGTCGGCGACAACCTTGTCGAAGGTCGCACCACCCTTGATCGCATCGGAAGCAGCCTTGGCCGCATCGGCGCTCAGCACAAGCTGGTCGATCTTGCGCGTCTCGGCGGTGGTGAAGTGCGACTTGTTCTTGTCGTAGTCCTGGCGCGCCTGTTCTTCGGTCACGGCTGCGGCATCCATGATGTCTTCCGGCTCGAGCTTGACGTAGCTCAGCTTGCGGAATTCAGGGGCGGCGTAGTTCTTCTTGTTTTCCTCGAACCAGGCCTTGAGCACGTCGTCGCCCGGTGCCGCGATCGGCTCGACGAGCGACTTGGGCAGCGGCAGGTAGTCGATGGTGCGATCTTCGCCGCGGTAAAGTGCGACGGCGCGCAGGAAGGTATCAGGAGCCTCGAGGCCGTCGGAAACGGCTTCGACGATTTGCTGGCGGACCGCAACCTGGGCGCGGTTCTTCAGATAGTCTTCGGGGCGCATGCCGATCTGGCGCAGGATGTATTCAAAAGCCTGGCGGTCGAACTTGCCGTCGGCGCCGCGGAAGGTCGGGTCGTCCCAGGTGAGTTCGGCGAGGCGGTCCTTGGAGAGGCCGAGGCCGAGCTTGCGTGCCTGTTCGTCGAGCACCGCACCGGCGACGAGCTGCGAAAGCACCTGGTTGTCGATGCCGAGCGCGTTGGCCTGGTCGCGGGTCAGGCGCTGGCCGAACTGCTGCGACATGACGTTCAGCTGGCGGTCATAAGCGAGGCGGTATTCGACACCTGTAACATGCGTGCCGCCGGCCGTGACCACCTGGTCGCCGCCGAACTGGCTCATCATCTGACCCGAGATGCCCCAGATCGCGAAGCTGACGACGAGGAGCAGAAGCAACAGCTTCGCAACCCAGGTTCCAGCAGCATTTCGCATCGATTCGAGCATGTAACAGATCCCGTATACGCGCATTGTCGCATGCGCCTGCATGAACGAAGCGCAATAGCGCCCTTCGCCGCCAGTGTCGATTGCTTTGTGGCTTGTTTTTGGTAGTGAGGTTGCCCGAGCGAACATCGATTTCGAGGGAAGAGCACTATGACGCCAGGAATCCGCCCACTCGTTGCCGGCAACTGGAAAATGAACGGCACCAGCAACTCGCTCAACGAATTGCGCAACATTGCCGGCGGTTTCATGAGCGGCCTCGATGCCGAGACCGACGCGCTTCTGTGCGTGCCGGCGACGCTGCTTTCGCGCGCTGCCGAGATCCTGCACCGAACCCCGGTCAAGATGGGTGGCCAGGACTGCCATGCCAAGGAGAGCGGCGCCCATACCGGCGACGTTTCCGCCGAGATGCTCAAGGACGCCGGTGCCAGCCACGTCATCGTCGGTCACTCGGAGCGCCGCACCGACCATGGCGAAACCGACGAGATCGTGCGTGCCAAGGCGGAAGCGGCTTGGCGCGCAGGGCTGGTTGCCGTCATCTGTGTCGGCGAAACCCATGCCGAGCGGGAAGGCGGAACGACGCTGCAGGTATTGTCGCGCCAGATCGAAGGCTCGGTGCCGACGACGGCAACGCCTGCCAATGCTGTCATCGCCTATGAGCCGGTCTGGGCGATCGGCACCGGCTTGACGCCCACGGCTGCCGATGTCGCCGAGGCGCATGCCCATATCCGCGAACGCCTTGCCGCGAAGCTGGGGGCGTCGGCTGCCAAGATGCGCATTCTCTATGGCGGTTCGGTCAAGCCGTCCAATGCCAACGAATTGCTGGCTGTCGCCAACGTCGATGGCGCATTGGTCGGCGGCGCCAGCCTCAAGGCGGCAGATTTCCTCGGCATTGCCGACGCCTATCGCAAGCTCTGATTCACCACACGTGACCGTTGCAAAGGCAGCGTGTCACCCCATATTCGGCCGGCGGGCTTGGAAATGCCTAGAAAGCATTGTATTGAGCCGCCTCCGGAGTGCCGGGCGCTTTTGTGTGCGGCCCTCCCACGTCAGGAAAGATCCCAGGAAGCGCAATGGAAACCGTCCTCATCGTCATCCACTTGATGGTTGTGCTCGCCCTTGTCGGCGTTGTGCTCCTGCAGCGCTCTGAAGGCGGCGGCCTCGGTATCGGTGGCGGATCGGGCTTTATGACGGCGCGTGGCGCTGCCAACGCGCTGACTCGCGCCACCGCCATCCTCGCGACGGTGTTTTTCGTCACGTCGCTGACGCTGTCGATCGTTGCCCGTTACGGCGCCAAGCCGACCGACATCCTCGACCGCGTGCCGACTACCCAGAGTGGAACCACCGGCGGCAACGGCGTTCTCGACCAGCTCGGCGGGTCGACCGCTCCGGCTGCTCCGGCATCAGACGCCACGGCACCCGCGGCTCCCGCGACTCAGCCCGCCGCGCCTGCCGCTTCGGGCACCGAGCAGCCAGCTCCGGCCACGCCGGCAGCCCCTGCGACGCCGCAGGTTCCTAACTAACTATTTACCCTTTGCCGCAACCTGTTGTTGTTTGAACACAGTTGCGGCAAATGCCGCGTCAATCACGACAATTCGATTGGTCAGCCGGTGGTGCCTCCCTTGAGGCGCCTCCGGCTAATCTATTATAGCAGGGTTGCGGCATTCGGCGGGGGAGCCTTGGGGGCACCGCGTTTGGTCGCAAGAAAATTTCGCGTTGAACGTTCGGGATCCCTTCGCCATGCAGCTCCGCCGCATCCTTCTTGCTGGCCTTTGCGCCACTTTCATGAGCTCGACAGCCTTTGCCGCCACCTCGGCCGGCACCGTTGCGGCGCCGCAGCCTGCCGCAAGCGACGTCATCACTGTCGCCGCCAAGAGCGATGCTGCTGAACTCAAGCTGCTCAAGAAAAAGAAGAAGCCGACCGACGAGGACTTGTCGCGAATCAAGGACCTCGAAGCCAAGATCAAGGCCGATAAGGAAGTCGCCCGGCTGAAGATGCTCGAGGCCAAGAAGATGGCGATGCGGGCCGCAGCCAAGGCGAAGGCCGAACAGGCCCGCGAACTTGCCCGCCTGAAGAAGTCTGAAAAGGCTACCGCCCAGGTTGCCACCGCCTCAGCTCCGGCTCCCAAGCGCGATCTCCAGCCGCTCGCTGTGATGAAGCCGATCGAGCCACTGGCGCCCGATGTCGCGGAAGTGGCTTCTGCCGGCAACAATGGCGAGCTGCGCAGCGAGAGCCAGGATCGTCCGCGCCAGACCGGCCTGCTCGCCGGCATCTTCGGCGGCAGCGCGCCGCAGCAGTCGATGCTGCCGCAGACACGTGCGCTCGACGCCGTGCTGCAAGCCAAGCAGGCCAAGAAGCAGTTCAAGGTGAAGTCCGACTTCGAGCCGCAGGAAGTCTCGTTCTCCGGCTACGAGCGCGGCCAGATCGTCGTCGATACCGGCGCGCGCTATCTCTATCTGATCGAATCGTCGTCGACGGCGCGCCGCTATGCGATTGCGGTCGGCCGCGAAGGCCTGGAGTTCAAGGGCAAGGCCACCATCGGCGACAAGCAGGAATGGCCGCGCTGGATCCCGACCAAGGAAATGCAGGAACGCGAACCCAAGAAGTACGGCCAGTACAAGGACGGCATGAACGGCGGGCCGGAAAACCCGCTGGGAGCGCGTGCCATCTACCTTTACCAGGGCAAGAAGGATACCCATATCCGTATCCATGGTACCAACCAGCCGCAGACGATCGGCACAAACTCTTCGAACGGTTGCTTCCGTATGGTCAACGACCACGTCATGGATCTCTACAACCGCGTGAGGATGGGCTCTGAAGTCATCGTCATGTAAGGGGTTTTCATAACGCTGATAGCGGGCCGGCGGTCACGCCGGCCTTTTTGTTTGCATGGCCTACAGGCAGCAACACTGAACAGCCAGATAGGGAAAAGTCCGACGCGGCGGATTTTTCTCTGGCGGAATCGATTTGGCCGCGTTAAGCGATGAATCCCATGGCGCGATATGTTTTTATTACCGGCGGCGTGGTCTCTTCCCTTGGAAAAGGCATAGCCGCAGCGGCCCTCGGGGCTCTTCTGCAGGCACGCGGATATCGCGTGCGCATCCGAAAACTCGATCCGTATCTCAATGTCGATCCGGGAACGATGTCGCCTTACCAGCATGGTGAGGTGTTCGTGACCGACGACGGCGCGGAAACCGATCTCGATCTGGGTCACTATGAGCGCTTCACCGGGCGTTCGGCGAACCAGAGCGACAACATCACCACCGGCCGCATCTACAAGAACATCATCGAACGCGAGCGGCGCGGCGACTATCTCGGCGCAACCGTCCAGGTCATCCCGCACGTCACGGACGAGATCAAGAACTTCATCCTCGACGGCAATGACGAGTACGACTTCGTGCTCTGCGAGATCGGCGGTACGGTGGGCGACATCGAGGCGATGCCGTTCCTCGAGGCGATCCGCCAGCTCGGCAACGACCTGCCGCGCAACAACGCTGTCTATGTCCATCTGACTTTGATGCCGTACATCCCCACCGCTGGCGAGCTCAAGACCAAGCCGACCCAGCATTCGGTCAAGGAATTGCGCTCGATCGGCATTGCGCCCGACATCCTCCTGGTGCGCGCCGACCGCGACATCCCGAAGGAAGAACGCCGCAAGCTGTCGCTGTTCTGCAATGTGCGCGAATCCGCCGTCATCCAGGCGCTCGACGTCGGCCACATCTACGACGTGCCGCTGGCCTACCATAAGGAAGGTCTGGACTCGGAAGTCCTGGCCGCCTTCGGCATCGATCCGGCACCCAAGCCGCGTCTCGACCCTTGGCAGAATGTGTCGCAGCTGATCCACAACCCGGAAGGCGAAGTTACCATCGCCGTGGTCGGCAAGTACACGGGCCTCAAGGACGCATACAAGTCGCTGATCGAGGCGCTGTCGCATGGCGGTCTCGCCAACAACGTCAAGGTCAAGCTCGACTGGATCGAAAGCGAAGTCTTCGAGAAGGAAGATCCGGCTCCATTCCTCGAAAAGGTCCACGGTATTCTGGTTCCCGGCGGCTTCGGCGAGCGAGGCTCGGAAGGCAAGATCCTGGCGGCCAAGTTCGCCCGCGAGCGCAAGGTGCCGTATTTCGGCATCTGCTTCGGCATGCAGATGGCGTGCATCGAGGCTGCCCGTTCGCTGGCCGGCATCGAGGCTGCTTCGTCGACCGAGTTCGGTTCGACCAAGGAGCCGGTCGTCGGCCTGATGACCGAATGGCTCAAGGGCAACATGCTCGAGAAGCGCAAGGCTTCGGGCGATCTCGGCGGCACGATGCGTCTCGGCGCGTTTGACGCCAAGCTTACCGAAGGCTCGAAGATCGCCGAGATCTATGGCGACACCGACATCTCCGAGCGTCACCGCCACCGCTACGAGGTCAACATCGACTACAAGGACCGCCTCGAAGAGTGCGGCCTGGTCTTTGCCGGCATGTCGCCCGACGGCGTGCTGCCCGAGACCGTCGAGTATCCCGACCATCCCTGGTTCATCGGCGTGCAATACCATCCGGAGCTGAAGAGCCGTCCGCTGGAGCCGCACCCGCTGTTTGCGAGCTTCATCGAAGCCGCTGTCGAACAGAGCCGGCTGGTCTGATATCCATGCGCGCCGATGTGCACTCGCCGGCGCGCATTTCTTTCCCCGGGTGGCCGGCCGCATGATCACCTATGTCGCGCTGCTCTACAGCGTCGTTCTCGGACCCGGCCGTCGCCTCGTCATGTCCGACTTGCGTGACATGGCGACGGATCTCGGCCTCGAAAATCCGCGTACGCTGGTTGCAACCGGAAACCTCGTCTTCGAGGCAGAAGGCAAGACGGTTTCGGCACTGGAGCGCGAACTCGAAGCGGCGTTCGCGCCAAAATTCGGCAAGCATGTCGATATCATCGTCCGCGATGCCGCCGCCTGGCTGAAGCTCGTCGCTGCCAACCCTTTTCTCGCGGAATCCGAACTGCACGCCGATCAGGTCGGTGTCCGTGTGATGCGCGAGCCGGTGACTTCGGAAGTGATCGAGCGGCTTCGCCCCTATGCCGCCGCCGACGAAAAGCTCACATCTGTCGACGGCGACATCTGGCTCTATTTTTCCCGCAATATGGCGTCGTCGCGGCTGCTTGGCGCTCTGACGCCCAAGCGCGCCGGTGGTGTCGGCACGTCGCGCAATTGGAACACAGTCCGCCGGCTGGGCGACATGGTGGCGTCGTAGCGCGAGCGGGCAGTCTTGCTTCACATCGGGATTTCGGGCACAGCGCAGCCATGACGAAAACCAACAGCCCGCGGCCGCTCGACCACGTGGTCCTGCCGACCGGTGACCTGACGCTGGCGCGCGACCGGCTTGCCGCACTTGGCTTCAGCGTCTCGCCGCAAGGCACGCACCCGTTCGGAACCATCAATTGCTGTGTCTATCTCAGCGACGGCACCTTCCTGGAGCCGCTTGCCGTCGGTGACCGGGTCGCGGCCGACAAGGCGGTTCGTGAAGGCAACGCGTTTGTTGCGCGCGATCGTGTCTTCCGCGACGCGCATGGCGAGGAGGGCTTTTCGGCCGTTGTGTTCGGATCCGATGACGCCGACGCCGACCATACCGCGTTCGTGGCTGCAGGCGTATCCGCAGGCAGCCGGCTCGATTTTTCGCGTCCTTTCGTCGACGCCTCGGGCAGGTCCGACGTAGCATCGTTTCGGCTGGCTTTCGCTGCCCAGCCCAATGCCGATGCCGACGCCTTCTTTTTCACCTGCGAGCGTGCCAACGTACCTGCCGTCGACCGGTCGGCGCTCCAGGCACATGCCAACGGCGCCGGACGCGTCTTGGCGATCGAGCTTGCTGCCGGAAACATCGCGGCGGCGGCCAAGTTGCTTGCGACAATCGCACGGAGTGCGGCCGACGATGCCGGCGTGGCACTCGCAAATGCGCGGCTAAGCATCCGCTACGGGCCATATGCGCCGGGCATTCGACTTGAAGCCATCGTCTTTGTCGTCGACGACCTTGCCGCGACAAGGGCGCTTCTTGTCGAACGCGCCGTCGCGCACGATCTAGACGGCCAGCGCCTTGTGGTTCCGGCTGCGCCGGGGCAGGGCGCAATCTTCATCTTCGAGGAGCAGAAATGACCAAGCCGAATGCAAATGTGACGGTCGGCAAGACCCTCTTCGCCAATGATGCGCCACTGTCGCTGATCGCCGGCCCGTGCCAGTTCGAATCGCGCCAGCATGCCTTCGACATGGCCGGCAAGCTCAAGGAACTTGCCCAGAAACTCGGCATCGGCTTCGTCTACAAGTCGAGCTTCGACAAGGCCAACCGCAGCTCGCTGTCGAGCACGCGCGGCGCGGGCCTTGAAGCTGCGCTGCCCGCCTTCGCCGACCTGCGCAAGGAACTCGGTGTCACCGTCGTCACCGACGTCCACACCGAGGAGCAGTGCGCCATCGTCGCCGAAGTTGTCGACGTGCTGCAGATTCCGGCTTTCCTTAGCCGCCAGACCGACCTGCTGATTGCTGCCGCAAAAACCGGCAAGGTGGTCAACGTCAAGAAGGGCCAGTTCCTGGCGCCTTGGGACATGAAGAACGTGGTGGCAAAGGTGACCGGCTCGGGCAATCCGAACGTGCTGGTGACCGAGCGCGGCACGTCGTTCGGCTACAACACGCTGGTCTCCGACATGCGCGGCCTGCCTGTCATGGCCGACATAGGCGCACCCGTGATCTTCGACGCCACCCATTCGGTGCAGCAGCCGGGCGGGCAGGGCGCCACCTCGGGCGGCGAGCGCCGCTTCGTCGAGACGCTGGCGCGGGCGGCCGTAGCCGTCGGCGTTGCCGGCGTGTTCATCGAAACACATGAAGACCCCGACAATTCGACCTCTTCGGACGGTCCCAATATGGTGCCGTTCAAGGACATGCCGGCCTTGCTCGAACGCCTGATGGCCTTCGACCGTATCGCCAAGGGCTGAGGCAGGCTGTCTGCAACTCCAGCTTGAGCCCGGCTTGCGCCGGGCGTAGGCTCGCTTCCGTGACTGAGCGTATCAGCCGGAGAGCCTCCATGTCTGTTGCCCGCGTTACCGAAATCACCTCGTCGTCGACCAAGAGCTTCAAGGACGCCATCGAAGAGGGCATTGCGCGCGCCTCGAAGACGCTCAAGAATGTCGAGGGCGCCTGGATTCAGGACCAGAAGGTCGTCGTCGAGGATGGCAAGATCGTCGCCTACCGGGTCAACATGAAAGTGACCTTCATCCTCAACGACTGAACCGCCGGCATTCCTGTCGCCGGAAATATCGGGGAACCTCCACGCCGGGGGATCGTTAGTCCTGCATCCACAAACCAACGAGGAGCAGGATCATGACGACAGTCACTGGTCACACCAAAGCCATTCCCGCATCCAGGGTCATCGGCACCAACGTTTACAACACGTCGGGCGAGACCATCGGAACGATCGAGGACGTGATGCTCGACAAGCTGTCGAACGGCATCATGTTTGCCGTCATCGGTTTCGGCGGATTCCTGGGCATTGGCGAGCGCTACCACGCCATACCGTGGTCGACGCTGGACTTCGACAAGGGTCGCGGCGGCTATGTCGTCCCGTTTTCCAAGGAGCAGCTCAAGGCGGCACCCTCCTACTCGGTGAACGAACTGACCGAGGACGATGGCCGTCTGGCGCGCGATGCATCCTATGAACACTATGCCGTCGAGCCTTACTGGCACTAGGCGTGCTGGTGGCGAATGGCTGACAAGCAAAAAGCCCCGCCGAAGCGGGGCTTTTCTTTTGTGCCGGCGACTTACCTTGGTGTCGGTAGTATCCGCACCTGCGACACGCCTTGCGGGGGCGGTTGACTGTCGCATGAGGTCAGAAACGCCGCGGCGATGAAGAACAAACTCAAGATACCACTCAACTCGGACATGGCGAAACTCCCTCTGTTTCGCCCCGCGCGCCCGCAGTTTACCCGAAAGTTTGGCCGATGCCTGCCTGTTCGGATGAATTATGATGACAGCGTTTTGTCTAAAGTGAATCCCGCGGCTGACGCAGCGTGATATTTGGCCGCCCGCGATTGCGTTTTCCTGATCTTTGGCTAAGACGGGCGCGGAAATCCAACCGATCCATCTGCGATCAGCTCCCGGGGATGCCTCACATGACAGCAATCATCGATATCGTCGGCCGCGAGATTCTCGACAGCCGCGGCAATCCCACCGTCGAGGTGGACGTGGTTCTCGAGGACGGCTCGATGGGCCGCGCCGCCGTTCCGTCTGGCGCCTCGACCGGCGCCCATGAGGCGATGGAACTGCGCGACGGTGGCCCGCGCTATCTCGGCAAGGGCGTCGAGCGCGCCGTCGAAGCCGTCAATGGCGAGCTGTTCGAGGCAATCGGCGGCATGGAAGCCGAGAACCAGATCCACATCGACCAGACGATGATCGAGCTCGACGGCACGCCCAACAAGAGCCGCCTCGGCGCCAACGCCATCCTTGGCGTGTCGCTCGCCGTTGCCAAGGCCGCTGCCGAATCGTCGGGCCTGCCGCTCTACCGCTATGTTGGCGGCCCGAACGCCCGCGTCCTGCCGGTGCCGATGATGAACATCATCAATGGCGGCGCGCATGCCGACAATCCGATCGACTTCCAGGAGTTCATGATCATGCCGATCGGCGCGCCTTCGCTGCGCGACGCCGTGCGCTGGGGTTCGGAAATCTTCCACACCCTGAAGAAGGGGCTGAAGGACGCTGGCCACAACACCAATGTCGGCGACGAAGGCGGCTTCGCGCCGAACCTCAAGAGCGCGCAGGCTGCGCTCGACTTCGTCATGGCATCGATCGAGAAGGCCGGCTTCAAGCCGGGCGAGGACGTGGCACTCGCGCTCGATTGCGCTGCGACCGAGTTCTTCAAGGGCGGCAACTATGTCTATGAAGGCGAGAAGAAGACCCGCGATCCCAAGGCCCAGGCCAAGTACCTGGCCAAGCTCGCCGCCGACTACCCGATCATCTCGATCGAGGACGGCATGGCCGAGGACGACTGGGAAGGCTGGAAGTACCTGACCGATCTGTGCGGCGACAAGGTGCAGCTGGTCGGCGACGATCTGTTCGTTACCAATTCGGCCCGCCTGCGCGACGGCATCAAGATGGGCGTTGCCAACTCGATCCTGGTCAAGGTCAACCAGATCGGCTCGCTGACCGAGACGCTTGACGCCGTCGAGACCGCGCACAAGGCAAGCTACACCGCCGTCATGTCGCACCGTTCGGGTGAGACAGAGGATTCGACCATTGCCGATCTCGCCGTTGCCACCAACTGCGGACAGATCAAGACCGGCTCGCTCGCCCGTTCGGATCGCACCGCCAAGTACAACCAGCTCATCCGCATCGAGGAAGAGCTCGGCAAGCAGGCGCGCTTCGCCGGCAGGTCGATCCTGCGCGGCTGATCGCTTGTTGCATAGATGATTGAAAAAGGCGGGATGTTTCCCGCCTTTTTTGGTTCTGGAAGCGGGTGAGCACCAGACCGTAACGCTCCATTAAGCACAATGGAGCGACAAGAGCCTGAAAGAGGTTCTGACCATGTGGACACGCCAGCATAAGCAGACAAACACCGGGCGCCTGATCGTGCCGGCGCTGGCGGTGATGTTCCTGTCCTATTTCGGCTTCCACGCCTATCATGGCGAATTCGGTATCTATTCCAAGTACAGGCTCGAGGCGCGCGCCATCGAACTCCAGGCCCGGCTGGACACGGTCAGGGCGCAACGCCTCGATGTCGAGCGCCGCGTCCACATGCTCCACGACGGCTCGCTGGAGAAGGACATGCTTGACGAACAGGCGCGCAACGCCTTGAATATGTCCCATGCTGATGAACTGACCATAATGCGGCCATCCGGGCGCCGTATTAACTGACTTCCAGTTAATCAACAAGAAATCCAACGTTTTTAGGCGCTTAACCGCATGCCTGCTATGCATTTTTCCGCATGGCGCAGCGTCACTCACCATGCTAGCGTTTGGACATGGAGAGGAGAGATTATGCATGATCTCCTCATTGTCCGCAAAGAGACGCCACTAGGGAGTGATGCATGGCCACCGCAGCCAAAAAAGCGCCTGCCAAATCTAGATCCGATTCAAAATCCCTTTCAGCGCCGGTAACACCCAAGCCGGTCGATTTCACCAAGGAACAGGACCTCGCGGCATATCGCGAGATGCTTCTGATCCGCCGCTTCGAGGAAAAGGCCGGCCAGCTCTACGGCATGGGCTTCATCGGCGGCTTCTGCCACCTCTATATCGGTCAGGAAGCGGTCGTCACCGGCTTGCAGATGTCGCTGATCGAAGGCGACCAGATGATCACTGCCTATCGCGATCACGGCCACATGCTTGCCATGGGCCTGTCGGCGCGCGGCGTCATGGCGGAACTGACCGGGCGTCGGGGCGGCTTGTCGAAAGGCAAGGGCGGCTCCATGCACATGTTCTCCAAGGAAAAGCATTTTTACGGCGGCCATGGCATTGTCGGCGCCCAGGTGTCGCTCGGCACCGGCCTGGCCTTCGCCAACCGCTATCGCGAAAATCCGAATGTTTCGGTGACCTATTTCGGCGACGGCGCTGCCAACCAGGGCCAGGTCTATGAGAGCTTCAACATGGCCGCGCTGTGGAAGCTGCCGGTGATCTACGTCATCGAAAACAACCGCTACGCCATGGGCACCGCCGTTACGCGTGCTTCGGCCGAGACGGATTTCTCGCAGCGCGGCGTGTCCTTCAAGATTCCGGGCATCAAGGTCGACGGCATGGACGTGCGCGCGGTCAAGGCCGCTGGCGATCTCGCCACCGAATGGTGCCGTTCGGGCAACGGTCCGATGATCCTCGAGATGGAAACCTACCGCTATCGCGGTCACTCGATGTCTGATCCGGCCAAGTACCGCTCCAAGGACGAAGTGCAGAAGATGCGCTCCGAGCACGACCCGATCGAACAGGTCAAGGCGCGCCTCATCGCCAAGAAGTGGGCCAGCGAAGACGACCTCAAGGCGGTCGACAAGGATGTTCGCGACATCGTGGCTGACGCCGCAGACTTTGCTCAGACCGATCCCGAGCCGGATGCTTCCGAGCTCTGGACCGACATCTTGATCTAAGGGAGGGCGCGAACATGCCGATCGAAATTCTCATGCCTGCGCTCTCGCCGACGATGGAAGAGGGCAATCTTTCCAAGTGGTTGAAGAACGAAGGCGACAAGATCGTCGCCGGCGACGTCATCGCCGAAATCGAAACCGACAAGGCGACCATGGAAGTGGAAGCTGTTGACGAGGGCACCCTCGGTAAGGTCCTGATCGCCGCCGGCACTGAAGGTGTCAAGGTCAACACGCCGATCGCTGTGCTTTTGCAGGACGGCGAAAGTGCTGCCGACATCGGTAAGGGTGCTGCGCCTGCCAAGGCCGAGGCACCCGCTGCCGCGGCAGCACCGGCCGCTGCCGCTGGTCCGGTTGCCGCCACCCCTGTCGCTGCCGCGCCCAAGACTGAAGTCGCTGCCGACCCCGACATTCCCGCCGGCACTGAGATGGTGTCGACGACGGTGCGTGAAGCGCTGCGCGATGCCATGGCCGAAGAAATGCGCCGCGACGGTGACGTCTTCATCATGGGCGAGGAGGTCGCCGAGTACCAGGGCGCCTACAAGATCACCCAGGGCCTGCTGCAGGAGTTCGGCCCGCGCCGCGTCGTCGATACCCCTATCACCGAGCACGGCTTCGCCGGCGTCGGCGTCGGTGCTGCGATGACCGGCCTCAAGCCGATCGTCGAGTTCATGACCTTCAACTTCGCCATGCAGGCGATCGACCAGATCGTCAACTCGGCTGCCAAGACGCTCTACATGTCGGGTGGCCAGATGGGCGCGCCGATCGTCTTCCGTGGACCGAGCGGTGCGGCTGCCCGCGTCGCGGCCCAGCACTCGCAGTGCTATGCCGCATGGTACAGCCACATTCCGGGGCTCAAGGTGGTGATGCCGTACTCGGCAGCCGACGCCAAGGGCCTGCTCAAGGCTGCCATCCGCGATCCGAACCCGGTCATCTTCCTCGAGAACGAAATCCTCTACGGCCATTCCTTCGACGTGCCGAAGCTCGATGATTTCGTTCTGCCGATCGGCAAGGCGCGCATCCACAAGACCGGCAAGGACGTCACCATCGTGTCGTTCGGCATCGGCATGACCTATGCGATCAAGGCCGAGGCAGAACTTCGCGGCATGGGCATAGATGCTGAAATCATCGATCTCCGCACCATCCGTCCGCTCGACTTCGACACCATCATTGCCTCGGTGAAGAAGACCAACAGGCTGATCGTGGTGGAAGAGGGCTTCCCGCAGTCGTCGGTCGGCGACCACATTGCCAACCAGGTGTCGCAGCGCGCCTTTGATCACCTCGACGCGCCTGTCATCACCATCGCCGGCAAGGACGTGCCGATGCCCTACGCCGCCAATCTCGAGAAGCTCGCTCTGCCGAATGTCGGCGAAGTGATCGAGGCGGTCAAAGCAGTCACGTATCGCTGACACGGGCGGGAGGTCATCATGCCGATCAATATCACCATGCCTGCCCTTTCGCCGACCATGGAAGAGGGCAATCTGGCCAAGTGGCTGGTCAAGGAAGGCGACAAGGTTTCGCCTGGCGACGTGATCGCCGAGATCGAGACCGACAAGGCAACGATGGAAGTCGAGGCCGTCGATGAGGGCACTGTCGCCAGACTGCTGGTTCCGGCCGGCACCGAAGGCGTCAAGGTCAATGCGCTGATCGCCATTCTCGCCGGCGACGGCGAAGATGTCGCGGCTGCAGTCAAGGGCGGCGATGCCGCTCCTGCCAAGGCAGACGCGCCGAAGGCGGAAGCACCTGTTGCCGCGGCACCTGTGGCGCCCGCTGCTGCTCCGGTCGTTGCCGCGCCCGTTGCTGCTTCGGCAGCCAAGCCGGCTGCGACCAACGGCGCTGCACCCTCCGGCGACGGCCGGACCTTTGCATCGCCGCTCGCCCGCCGCATCGCCAAGGATTCGGGCGTCGACCTTTCGGCTGTCACCGGCACCGGCCCACATGGCCGTGTCGTCAAAGCCGACGTCGAGGCTGCGATCTCGGGTGGCGGCGCCAAGGCTGCTCCTGCTGCCAAGGCTCCTGCCGGTGCTCCGGCTGCAGCACCCGCTGCCAAGGGCATGTCGGACGAACAGGTGCTCAAGCTGTTCGAAGAAGGCAGCTACGAACTCATCCCGCACGACAACATGCGCAAGACCATCGCGCGCCGTCTTGTCGAGGCCAAGAGCACCATCCCGCACTTCTATCTGACGCTCGACTGCGAGATCGACGCGCTGCTGGCGCTCCGCGCCCAGCTCAACGCGGCGGCGCCGGTGCGCAAGACTGAAAAGGGCGACGTGCCGGCCTACAAGCTGTCGGTCAACGACATGATCATCAAGGCGATGGCGCTGGCCCTGTCGGCCGTTCCCGACGCCAATGTGTCATGGACCGACCAGGCCATGGTCAAGCACAAGCACGCCGATGTCGGTGTTGCCGTGTCGATCCCGGGTGGCCTGATCACCCCGATCATCCGCCAGGCCGACATCAAGACGCTGTCTGTCATTTCCAATGAAATGAAGGACCTTGCCGGCCGGGCCCGCAACCGCAAGCTCAAGCCTGAGGAATATCAGGGCGGCACCAGTGCCGTCTCCAACCTCGGCATGTTCGGCATCAAGGACTTCTCGGCCGTCATCAACCCGCCGCACGCCACCATCCTGGCGGTCGGCGCGGGCGAGGAACGGGCGGTCGTCAAGAATGGCGAGATCAAGATCGCCAATGTGATGTCGGTGACGCTGTCGACCGACCACCGTGCCGTCGACGGTGCGCTTGGCGCCGAACTGCTCTCGGCCTTCAAGCGCTTCATCGAAAACCCAATGGGCATGCTGGTGTAGTTTCCCCATTTCCCCTCCCTTCCAAGGGAGGGGATTCGAGGACTTCAATCATGAAGACTGTGCTTTGTTACGGCGACTCGCTGACCTGGGGCTACGATGCCGCAGGTCCGGGCCGTCACGCGCTTGAAGACCGCTGGCCAAGCGTGCTGCAAGCCGAACTGGGCGAGGGCGTCGAAGTTATCGCGGAAGGGCTGAACGGCCGCACGACTGCCTTCGACGACAACCTTGCCGCTGCCGACCGTAACGGTGCGCGGCTTCTGCCGACCATCCTCGGCACTCATGCGCCGATCGATGTGGTCGTCATCATGCTCGGCGCCAACGACATGAAGCCTTGGATCCACGGCAACCCGCTGGCCGCGAGGCAGGGCATGGCGCGCCTCGTCTCCATCGTGCGCTCCTACGACCACGGCATGGGCCATGCCGCGCCAGAAATCCTGCTGGTTTCGCCGCCAGCTGTTAGTCGCACCGAAAATGCCGAGTACAAGGACATGTTCGCCGGCGGCGACGCAGCTTCGAAGCAGCTGGCCCCGCTTTATGCAGCGCTAGCCGACGAGGTCGGCTGCGGTTTCTTCGACGCCGGCTCCATCGCCGAGACGACACCGCTCGACGGCGTGCATCTCGATGCTCAGAACACGCGGGCGATCGGCACGGCACTCGCGCCGATCGTGCGCGTCATGCTGGAGCTCTAGAGCTTGGCTGGCGCTATCACCATCCGCAGGGCCGAGCGGCGCGATGCCGCCGAACTCGCCATCCTCGTCGACCTGTCATCGCACGGGCTGGCGTCATGGCTATGGTATGGCGCGGTGCTGGAAGGCACGACGCAGACGGCTCTCGAGCATGGCCGCAACCAGCTGCGTTGCGACGACGACCGTGCCGGCTGGAAAAATGCCAGCCTGGCCGAGGTCGATGGCGAGATCGCCGGTCTCGTGATCGGCCATGTCGTCGAACCGTCCTTTGCCGAAGAGGAAGCGCCTCACCCGGTGTTCGAGCCGATCCTCGTGCTTCAGCAACAGACCATCGGCCACTGGTTCATCGACAGCGTCGGTGTCTACCAGCACCATCGCGGACATGGCATCGGCAGAAAGCTCGTCGATCATGAGCTCGAGCGTGCCGGCGCCCGGCCGGTCAGCCTGATCACCGAAAGCGACAACGACGTGGCGCTTGGCCTCTACAAATCCTGCGGGTTTGAGGAAATCGCGCGCCAGCCATCCGTATCGACCGACACCTACAGCAAACAACACGACTGGGTGCTGCTCACCCGCAGCGCGACCTGAACAAGAGGCACACTCATGGCTGACAATTACGACGTCATCGTTATCGGCTCCGGCCCCGGCGGCTATATCGCTGCGATCCGCGCTGCCCAGCTCGGTCTCAAGACTGCAGTCGTCGAGCGCGAGCACCTCGCCGGCATCTGCTCCAACTGGGGCTGCATCCCGACCAAGGCGCTGCTGCGCTCGGCCGAAGTGCTGCATCTCGCCGAGCACGCCAAGAATTACGGCCTGAAGCTCGAAGGCTCGATCTCGCCCGACCTCAAGGCCATTGTCGACCGGTCGCGCGGCATCGCCCAGCGCATGAATGGCGGTGTCGGCTTCCTGATGAAGAAGAACAAGGTCGACGTCATCTGGGGCGAGGCCAAGCTTACCAAGCCCGGCCAGATCGTCGTGTCGAAATCGTCGAAAAAGCCGATGGAGCCGCAGGCGCCGTTGCCCAAGAACACGCTGGGTGAGGGCACCTACTCGGCCAAGCACATCATCGTTGCTACCGGTGCCCGTCCGCGCGCGCTGCCCGGCATCGAGCCGGATGGCAAGCTGATCTGGACCTATTTCGAGGCGATGGTGCCGCCGGAGATGCCGAAGTCGCTGCTGGTCATGGGGTCCGGCGCCATCGGCATCGAATTCGCCTCGTTCTACCGTACGATGGGCGTCGAGGTGACCGTCGTCGAAGTGATGCCAGCCGTCATGCCGGTGGAAGACGCCGAGATCTCGGCCTTCGCCAAGAAGCAGTTCGAAAAGCAGGGCATGAAGATCCATCTCGAAGCCAAGGTTACCAAGGTCGAGAAGGGCGCCAATTCGGTTACCGCCCATGTCGAGATGAAGGACGGCAAGATAGAGAAGATCACCGCCGACCGCATGATCTCGGCCGTCGGCGTGCAGGGCAATATCGAAAACATCGGCCTTGAAGCGCTCGGCGTGAAGACTGACCGCGGCTGCATCGTCATTGACGGCTACGGCAAGACCAATGTGCCTGGCATCTATGCCATCGGCGACGTCGCAGGTCCGCCCATGCTGGCGCACAAGGCCGAGCACGAGGCCGTCATCTGCGTCGAGAAGATCGCCGGCCTGCCCAACGTGCATCCGATGGACAAGCTCAAGATCCCAGGTTGCACCTACTGCAACCCGCAGGTCGCGTCCGTTGGCCTGACCGAAGCCAAGGCCAAGGAAGCCGGCCACGACATCCGCGTCGGCCGCTTCCCCTTCGTCGCCAACGGCAAGGCAATCGCGCTTGGCGAGGATCAGGGCATGGTCAAGACAATCTTCGACAAGAAGACCGGCCAGTTGCTCGGCGCGCACCTCGTCGGCGCCGAAGTGACCGAGCTGATCCAGGGTTTTGTCGTGGCGATGAACCTCGAAACGACGGAAGAAGAGCTGATGCACACCATTTTCCCGCATCCGACGATCTCGGAAACGATGAAGGAAAGCGTGCTCGACGCCTATGGGCGTGCGCTCAACGCATGACCGATACGCATCGGCGCGTCTGTTGCGGCGCGCCTGATGGAACTATATCAGCAGAACGTCCGCAAGTGGCCGGAGACGACTGATGGAACAGAGTTACGGAATCATGGGCATGCCGGGCGTCGGTTTCTTCGGCATGCTGCTCATCGGCTTCCTTGCCGGCTACGTCGCCGAGCGCACGATGAACCGCGACCACGGCTTCCTGACCAACATCCTCGTCGGCATCGCCGGATCGTTTGTCGGCGGCACTCTGGCGGGGCTGCTCGGTATCAATTATTACGGCTTCATGGGCAATCTGATCGTCGCCATCGCAGGCGCGGTCATCGTGCTCTGGATTTTCGGCCGCTCGCAAGCGCGTCGGCCTTGATAGGATAGACTGATGGTCACTGTGCTTGATCTCAAAGACCGTCCGCGCGCGCGGCACCCGGAAAAGGCCCACCGGCCCGATCAGGAGGTTCTGCGCAAGCCAGACTGGATCCGCGTTAAGGCGCCGGTGTCGCGCGGCTATCAGGAAACGCGCGAGATCGTGAAGTCGCACAAGCTGGTCACCGTCTGTGAGGAGGCCGGCTGCCCCAACATTGGCGAGTGCTGGGAAAAGAAGCACGCTACCTTCATGATCATGGGCGAGATCTGCACCCGCGCCTGCGCATTCTGCAATGTCGCCACCGGCATCCCGACGGCGCTCGACCCGAACGAGCCGGAGAGCGTGGCCAAGGCCGTCGCCCAGATGGGCCTGACTCACGTCGTCATCACTTCGGTCGACCGCGACGATCTTGCCGACGGCGGTGCCCAGCATTTTGCCGACGTGATCCACGCCATCCGCCGGCTGACGCCGACCACGACCATCGAGATCCTGACGCCCGACTTCCTGCGCAAGGAAGGGGCGCTGGAGATCGTGGTTGCCGCGCGCCCCGACGTCTTCAACCACAATCTTGAAACCGTGCCGTCGAACTATCTGACCGTTCGCCCCGGCGCGCGCTACTTCCATTCGATCCGCCTGCTGCAGCGGGTCAAGGAGCTCGATCCCTCTATCTTCACCAAGTCCGGCATCATGGTCGGGCTCGGCGAGGAGCGCAATGAAGTGCTTCAGCTGATGGACGACCTGCGCAGCGCCAATGTCGACTTCATGACCATCGGCCAGTACCTGCAGCCGTCGAAGAAGCACCACCCGGTCAAGAAGTTCGTGACGCCGGATGAATTCCAGTCCTACGCGACGGTCGGCAAGTCCAAGGGCTTCCTGCTCGTTGCCTCAAGCCCGCTAACGCGCTCGTCGCACCATGCCGGCGATGATTTCGCCAAGCTGCGCGCCGCGCGCGAAGCGCTGCTCACGAAAAAGGCCTGATCAGCGCCGGATGCCGAAATTCGAAACCACCCGTCACGTCGGCCACCCGCCGGACAAGATGTTTGCCCTGGTTGCCGACGTGGAGAAATACCCCGAATTCCTGCCGCTGTGCGAAGCACTCAACGTCCGCTCGCGGCGTGAGCGCGATGGACGTGAGATTCTCGTGGCCGACATGACCGTCGGCTACAAGGCATTCCGCGAGACCTTCACCACCCAGGTGCTGCTCACCCCTGACGAAAATACCATCGACGTCAAATATCTCGATGGCCCGTTTCGCTATCTCACCAATGAATGGAAATTCGTCCCAGCGCCCGACGGTGGCTCCGGCGTCGAGTTCTTCATCGACTACGAGTTCAAGAACCGCATCCTCGGCGCCCTGATGGGCACCATGTTCGACCGCGCCTTCCGCATGTTCGCCGAAGCTTTCGAGAAGCGCGCCGACGCGATCTACGGTCCGGCGAAGCCGGCCTGACCGACAGCCCGCAGGCCCAGTCCCAGCGCTGTCCTGACCGTCTCACGGCGGATGAAGTCGCGGCCCTTGTCTTCGAAGATGCGGAACTCCGCTTCCACTGGCGCGCCTTTGCGCGCGACGCCGAACCAGACCAGGCCGACTGGCTTTTCGGCCGAGCCGCCGCCGGGGCCGGCGACGCCTGTTACCGCAAGCGCCAGGCTGGCACGCGAATGGGCAAGCGCACCCGCTGACATTTCAAGCGCAGTTTCGCGCGACACCGCGCCGTGGACCTTGAGCGTCGCCTCGGAGACGCCGAGCATCTCCATCTTCGCTTCGTTGGAATAGGTGATGAAGCCGCGGTCGACGACGGCCGACGAGCCGGCAATGTCAGTCAGGGCAGCGATGATCATGCCGCCCGTGCAGCTTTCGGCCGTTGCGATCATGATGCCCTGGGTAAGGCAGGCGTCGAGCAGGGCCGAGGCGAGGGCGGTGACGTCGCTCATTCCGGCAGTTCCCCGGGATAGACCACGCTTGCGGTTGCGATCGCGGCGATGCCCTCTTCACGCCCGATGAAGCCGAGCTTCTCGTTGGTCGTTGCCTTGATCGAGATGC
Source organism: Aminobacter sp. NyZ550 (assembly GCF_025628925.2). Classification (NCBI taxonomy): domain Bacteria; kingdom Pseudomonadati; phylum Pseudomonadota; class Alphaproteobacteria; order Hyphomicrobiales; family Phyllobacteriaceae; genus Aminobacter; species Aminobacter sp. NyZ550. The sequence goes on along the minus strand of NZ_CP114190.1, from coordinate 3,760,336 downwards.
GCTCGGGCGCGATGCGCAGCATGTCTGCGAGTTCCGCCGTCATTTCCGCACGATGGGGACCGACCTTTGGCGCCTCGCAGATCAGCGTGACGTCGGCATTGGCGATGCGGCCACCGCGCGAGCGCACGATCGCCGCCGCATGTTCGACGAACTGGCGTGACGCGGCACCCTTCCACTGCGGGTCGGATGGCGGGAAATGGGTGCCGATGTCGCCGGCCCCGCAGGTGGCCAGCAATGCGTCGGTCAGCGCATGCAGTCCCACATCGGCATCGGAATGTCCGTTCAGCTTCTTCGAATGCGCGATCTTCACGCCGCACAGCCAGACATGGTCGCCTGCTTCGAATGAGTGCACGTCGTAACCGTTGCCGGTACGGACGTCGGGAAAGCTGATTGCTTGGCCGGAAAGGCGCTGATCGGCCATGGCGATGTCCTTAGCCCAGGTGAGTTTGACGTTGTCGGGCGAGCCGAGCACGAGGCGAACCGGGATGCCTGCCCATTCTGCGATGGCGGAATCGTCTGTGAAATCGCTGCGACCGGCCTCGAAGGCGCGCTGGTGCGCGGAAAAGATCGGATCGAAGGGAAAGCCTTGCGGCGTCTGCGCCGAATGCAGGCCCGCGCGCGGCACTGTTTCGGCCACGGTACGGTCGAAGGCTTCTTTCTTGAGGGTGTCGGAAACTGGCAGCGACGGCAGTGAGCCGTGACTGGCGTCGATGCCCGAAATGGCGCGATCGATGACTTCAGGGCTGATGAACGGCCTGACGCCATCATGGATCAGCACGGCCTGTGGCTTGGATTGCTGCAAGGCAATGAGCGCAAAGCGCGTCGAATCCTGGCGCGTGGCGCCGCCGACGACAGTGGTGACGCGCGCGGCCAGTTCGCCGGCAGCTGAGGCAAAAAGCTCGCTATCGTCGGCGTGGATGGCAACCGCGATCGGGCCAACCTTGGGGTGGTCGAGAAATGCCTTCAGCGTGTGCCAGATCACCGCCTTGCCGCCGATCCGGCGATATTGCTTCGGTCCGTCAGCCTGGCCGGCGCGTTCACCGCGCCCGGCCGCCACGACCACGACGGCGACGTTCGAATTCTGCTGGTTCGGCAACGGCTTCGGATTCATGAGCAGAGGCTTAGCCGCGAGCCCTCAGGAAGGCCAGAGGAATCCAGAAAGCGCCGCATTCGGCTGTCATTTCGCAGTTGCACAATGACCCGACAGTGGCTACTCATTGTGCAGCAGTGAATGGTGCTTTGTTTTTGTGCATGACTGATCTGGAAAAACTCGGCGAGCCGCTTTCGATCGGCGATGTGACAATCCGCAATCGGGTGTTCCTGGCGCCGATGTCGGGTGTCACCGACGAAGCCTTCCGCACGCGCGCTTATGCCCATGGGGCCGGCCTTGTCGTGTCGGAGATGGTGGCGAGCGGCGAACTGGCAAAGGGGCGCGGCTCCAGCGGCTTCCGCATCCGCCACTCCGGCCTGCCCGTGCACATGGTGCAGTTGGCCGGCCGCGAGGCAGCGCATATGGCCGAGGCCGCCCGCATCGCCGTCGGCGAAGGCGCCGATGTAATCGATATCAACATGGGCTGCCCGGCCAAGAAGGTGACGGGCGGTTATGCCGGCTCGGCGCTGATGCGCGACCTCGACTACGCGCTGACCTTGATCGATGCCGTCGTTGGCGCAGTCGACGTGCCCGTGACGCTCAAGATGCGGCTGGGCTGGGACGACGACGTGCTCAATGCCCCCGAACTGGCCCTCCGTGCTGAGCAGGCAGGCGTCCGGATGGTCACCGTGCATGGCCGCACGCGCTGCCAGTTCTATCAGGGCAAAGCCGACTGGCGCGCCATCGCGCGCGTCAAGCAGGCAGTCAGCATTCCCGTCGTCGCAAATGGCGATGTGGCGACACCGGGAGATGCGATGGGCATTCTCGAGCAGTCGGGTGCCGATGCCGTCATGGCGGGGCGTTCGCATTATGGTGCGCCATGGACTGCTGGCGTGATCGCCGCTGCCGCAGGCAGGAGCGGTGCAACTGATGTGCCCAGGTCGTCGTCCGAACTGGTCGACTATGTTGTTGCCCATTACGAGGACATGCTGGCGCTCTATGGCATCGCGAGTGGCCTGCGCCAGGCGCGCAAGCATCTCGGCTGGTATCTCGATCGCCACACCGCTTCACTGCCTGACGAGCTGCGCCGCCGGGTGCTGACATCGTTCGAGCCGCAGCAGGTGATTTCATCGCTGCGTGAAGCACTTGCGGCTTTCGGTGAATGCATGTTCGAAAGGAATGCGGCATGAGTTTCGACCGGGCGCCTCAGTCGGTTGATGCCGCGCAGATCGTGCTGAACACGATCCGTCGCCCGGTCATCATGATCGGGCCGGACAATTTCATCACTTTCGCCAATGCCGATGCCGAGGACTTCTTCCGTTCCAGTGCTGCCATGCTGTCGCGCAGCGAGCTGTCGCGCTTCGTGCCTTTCGGCAGCCCCATCCTGACGCTGGTCGAGCAGGTGCGCGAGCGCAACACGCCCGTCAACGAGTACCGCGTCGACGTCTCGTCGCCCCGGCTGGGCATCGAGAAGATGGTCGATCTCTACGTCGCACCTGCATCCGAGTTGCCGGGATCGGTGGTGGTGATGTTCCAGGAGCGCTCGATGGCCGACAAGATCGACCGTCAGATGACGCATCGCGGTGCCGCGCGCTCCGTCACCGGCCTGGCCGCGATGCTGGCGCATGAGATCAAGAACCCGCTCTCCGGCATTAGGGGGGCCGCGCAGCTTTTGGAGCTCTCCGCTTCCGACGAAGACCGCGCGCTGACGCGGCTGATCGTCGATGAAACCGATCGTATTGTTTCGCTCGTCGACCGCATGGAGGTGTTTTCGGATGAGCGACCTGTTGACCGCTATCCGGTAAACATCCACGTCGTGCTCGACCATGTGAAGGCGTTGGCCAGGAACGGCTTTGCCAATGGAATCAAGATCCTGGAGGATTACGATCCGTCGCTGCCGCCGGTTTATGCCAACCGTGACCAGCTGATCCAGGTGTTTCTCAACCTGGTCAAGAACGCCGCCGAGGCGATCGGCCACGACCCGCATGGCGAAATCACGCTGTCGACCGCCTTCAAGCCCGGCATCCGCATGTCGATCCCTGGCACACAGGATCGTGTCTCGTTGCCGCTGGAATTCTGCGTCCACGACAACGGATCGGGCGTGTCAGAGGACATCCTGCCGATCCTGTTCGACCCTTTCATCACCACCAAGCCCAATGGCTCGGGTCTCGGTCTGGCGCTTGTCGCCAAGATCGTCGGTGACCATGGCGGCGTGATCGAGTGCGATTCGACCCCGCGCGGCACCACCTTCCGCATCCTGATGCCTGCCTGGAAGGAACTGCCCGTGCATCTCGACGACGACAGCGAAGGAGCCCATCGATGAGCGTGCGCGGAAACATTCTTGTCGCCGACGACGATGCGGCGATCCGCACGGTGCTCAACCAGGCGCTGTCGCGCATGGGTCATGAGGTTCGCGTCACCTCCAACGCCGCGACGCTGTGGCGCTGGGTGGCGGCCGGCGAGGGCGATCTTGTCATTACCGACGTGGTGATGCCCGACGAGAACGCCTTCGACATGCTGCCGCGCATCAAGAAGGCGCGCCCGGAGCTGCCGGTTATCGTGATGAGCGCGCAGAACACATTCATGACCGCCATCCGCGCGTCGGAAACCGGTGCCTACGAGTATCTGCCCAAACCCTTCGATCTCACCGAGCTGCTAAGCATCGTCAATCGTGCGCTGTCCGAGCCACGGCGGCCGAAGAGCGACCAGCGTCATGACGAGCAGCCCGACGCCATGCCACTGGTCGGCCGTTCGGCGGCGATGCAGGACATCTACCGGATGCTCGCCCGCATGATGCAGACGGACCTGACCGTCATGATCTCGGGCGAATCGGGCACCGGCAAGGAGCTGGTGGCGCGCGCGCTCCATGAATATGGGCGTCGCCGCAATGGACCGTTCGTTGCCATCAACATGGCCGCCATCCCGCGCGACCTGATCGAATCCGAGCTGTTCGGTCACGAGAAGGGCGCTTTTACCGGGGCGCAGAACCGCTCCACCGGCCGATTCGAGCAGGCCGACGGCGGCACTTTATTCCTTGACGAGATTGGCGACATGCCGATGGAGGCGCAGACCAGGCTGCTGCGCGTGCTGCAGCAGGGCGAATACACCACCGTTGGCGGCCGCACCCCGATCAAGACCGATGTACGTATCGTCGCAGCCACCAACAAGGATCTGCGCACGCTCATCAACCAGGGCCTGTTCCGCGAAGATTTGTTCTATCGTCTCAATGTCGTGCCGCTTCGCCTTCCAGCGCTGCGCGAACGTTCGGAAGATGTGCCCGACCTCGTCCGCCACTTCTTCAAACTCGGCGTCAGCGAAGGGCTGCAGGCCAAGCGTATCTCGGCCGGCGGCGTCGAGTTGATGAAGCGCTATCCCTGGCCGGGGAATGTGCGCGAGCTGGAAAATCTGGTGCGCCGGCTGGCTGCACTCTATCCGCAGGACGAGATTTCGGCCGAAATCATCGAATCCGAACTCAAGACCGGCGAGCAGCCGGTTGTCCCAGGTGGCAATCTCATCCCCGACGATCTGTCGGTCGGCCAAGCGGTCGAACATTTCCTGCAGCGCTATTTCGCGATGTTCGCCGGCGACCTGCCGCCGCCCGGGCTCTACCAGCGCATCCTTGCCGAGGTCGAATACCCGCTGGTGCTCGCTTCGATGACGGCGACGCGCGGCAACCAGATCAAGGCCGCAGAACTTCTGGGCCTCAACCGCAACACGCTGCGCAAGAAGATCCGCGAACTCGGCGTCAACGTCTACAAATCGTCGCGGCCGGCCTGACGCGCGAACATCGCGTCGGGACTGAACACGCTCATCTGTCGATAGCCCGTCTAAACATTTTTGCTTCGGGCGAAAATGTTGCATAATCGCCACAATGCGTTGCATAGATGCGCCGCAATCAATGTCTCTACACGGCAGCATGGCGAGCCAGGCAAAACCTCTAAACGACAAGACGCCCGTACACCCCCGGCAGGAAGGTCGCCGCCTTCTCGCGCTTCCGGGCGTGCTGGCTATCGCCGCCGCGCTGGTTTCGGCAGCGGTGTCGTTCGCTATTCTGATCGGCGTCACCCCGATCACGCCTGATTCGACGACGACGCTGGCGCTGATCGCCATCAATGCCGTGCTGGTGCTGATCCTCGTCGGACTGATCGCCTTCGAGATCCAGCGCATCGTCATGGCCCGCAAGCGCGGCAAGGCCGCGTCGCGGCTGCATGTGCGCATTGTCACGATGTTCGCGCTGGTGGCAGCCTTGCCGGCGCTGCTTGTCGCCGTCGTCGCCTCGATCACGCTCGACATCGGCCTCGACCGCTGGTTCCAGATCCGCACCACGACGATCGTCAATTCATCGCTGTCGATCGCCGAAGCCTATGTCCAGGAAAACGCCCGCAACCTGCAGAGCACGACGCTGTCGATGGCCAACGACCTCGACAACAACCGTCCGCTCTACGGTCTCGACCGCAGCGGCTTCCTCGACTTCATGGGCCGGCAAGCGCAATTGCGGGCGCTGGCCCACGCGGCCCTGATCAGCGCCGACGGCTCCTTCGTCATGAGCGCCAAGACCGGCGCCGATTTCGCCATGCCCGAGCCTCCGGCCGTTGCGGTCCAGACCGCCGCCGACGGCAAGCCGGTGCTGATCGAGCCGAAGACGCGCAACATCGTCGGCGCCATCATCAAGCTGCGCGAGATCGAAGGGCTCTACCTCTACACGATCCGGCTGGTCGATCCGGAGGTGATCAAGGCGCGCCAGATCGTCACCGCCAACACCGAGGAATATCGCGACCTCGGCGCCAACCGGCGTACCACGCAGATCGCCTTTGCGCTGCTCTATCTCGGCCTGACGCTGATCGTCGTGCTGTCGGCGATCTGGACCGGTATTGCGGTCGCTGACCGCATCGTCCGGCCGATCCGCCAGCTGATCGGCGCCGCCGACGAGGTTGCCACAGGCAATCTCGACGTCTCGGTGCCGGTGCGGCAGTCGGATGGCGACGTCGGCGCGCTGAGTGACACGTTCAACAACATGCTGCTCGAGCTCAAGTCGCAACGCAACGAGATCCTGACCGCCAAGGACGTCATCGACGAGCGCCGTCGTTTCTCGGAAGCCGTGCTGTCGGGCGTTACCGCCGGCGTCATCGGCGTCGACCCTTATGGCAGCATCACCATCGTCAATCCGTCGGCGGAGGCGATGCTGGCAATCTCGGCTTCCGAGTCGCTTGGCCAGAACCTGTCGATCCTGTTGCCGCATGTCGGTCGCGTCTTCGAGATCGGCCGCAAGTCAGGCCGCGCCGTCTACCGCGAGCAGGTCACCTTCTACCGCGCCGGCGCCGAGCGCACCTTCAACGTGCAGGTGACGGTCGAGGAGGGCGAGAGCGAGGTCGGCGACAAGTCCTATGTCGTCACGATCGACGATATCACCGACCTAGTGACCGCGCAGCGCACCTCCGCCTGGGCCGACGTTGCGCGCCGCATCGCCCACGAGATCAAGAACCCGCTGACGCCGATCCAGCTGTCGGCGGAACGTATCCGTCGGCGCTACGGCAAGGTCATCACCGAGGACCGCGAGGTCTTCGACCAGTGCACAGAAACGATCATCCGCCAGGTCGGCGACATAGGCCGTATGGTCGATGAATTCTCGGCCTTTGCGCGTATGCCGAAGCCCGAGATGAAGGTGATCGACATCCGCGAACCGCTGCGCGAGGCGTCGTTCCTCGTCGAGGTCAGCCGCGCCGACATCGCCTTCGAGCGCGAGATCACGCCGGGACCGCTCAAGGGAACGTTTGACAGCCGCCTGATGGCCCAGGCTTTCGGCAATGTCATCAAGAATGCCGCCGAGGCGATCGAGGCGGCGGAACGCCAGACCGGTGAGGCCGGGTTCATCAAAATCCGGGCGCGGCGGGACGGCAACTCGATCCGCATCGATGTGATCGACAATGGCAAGGGATTGCCACGCGAGAATCGCCAGCGGCTGCTCGAGCCCTATATGACGACACGCGAGAAAGGCACGGGGCTCGGCCTCGCTATCGTCAAGAAGATTGTCGAGGACCACGGCGGAAGATTGGAACTTCACGACGCACCAGCCGATTTCCATGGCGGGCGCGGCGCGATGATCAGCATGATCCTGCCTGCGGCGGCCGAAGAGGCCGCGGCACCCAAGGGTGCCGACGACGCAGTACAGGGCAGAGAAACCGAAAAGGTCGGAAATGGCGTCTGATATTCTTATCGTTGACGACGAGGAAGACATCCGCGAACTGGTCGCGGGCATCCTGAGCGACGAAGGCCACGAAACCCGTACGGCGTTCGACGCCGACAGCGCGCTTGCCGCGATAGCGGATCGTGCGCCGCGTCTTGTCTTTCTCGACATCTGGTTGCAGGGGTCGCGGCTCGACGGCCTGGCGCTGCTCGACGAAATCAAGACGCTGCACCCCAATCTGCCTGTCGTGATGATCTCCGGCCACGGCAACATCGAAACGGCCGTTTCGGCGATACGCCGCGGCGCCTACGACTTCATCGAGAAGCCGTTCAAGGCCGACCGGCTGATCCTGATCGCCGAGCGCGCGCTCGAAACCTCGAAGCTTAGGCGCGAGGTTTCCGACCTCAAGATGCGTAGTGGCGAAACCCACGACCTGATCGGCATGTCGTCGGCGATGAGCCAGTTGCGCCAGACCATCGACCGTGTTGCGCCGACCAATAGCCGCATCATGATCATCGGCCCGTCGGGTTCGGGCAAGGAAATGGCCGCGCGCGCCATCCATGCGCTGTCGTCACGCAAGAACGGCCCGTTCGTCGCGCTCAATGCCGCGACGATCACGCCGGAGCGCATGGAGATCGAGCTGTTCGGCACCGAATCGAACGGCGGCGAACGCAAGGTGGGAGCACTCGAAGAGGCGCATCAGGGTATCCTCTACCTCGATGAAATCGCCGACATGCCGCGTGAGACGCAAAACAAGATCCTGCGCGTGCTCGTCGAGCAGCAGTTCGAGCGCGTCGGCGGCACCAAGCGGGTCAAGGTCGACGTGCGCATCATCTCGTCGACGGCGCAGAATCTCGAGGCGATGATCGCCGAGGGGCGTTTCCGCGAGGATCTCTATCACCGCCTGGCGGTCGTGCCGGTCATGGTTCCGGGGCTTGCCGAGCGCCGCGAGGACATTCCTTACCTCGTCGACAACTTCATGAAGCAGATGGCCAAGCAGGCCGGCATCAAGCCGCGCCGCATCGGCGACGACGCGCTCGCCGTGCTCCAAGCCCACAACTGGCCGGGCAACGTCCGCCAGCTGCGCAACAATGTCGAGCGCCTGCTGATCCTTGCCCGCAGCGACAACCCCGAAGCGCCGATCACGGCCGACTTGCTGCCGTCTGAAATCGGCGACGTCATGCCGCGCGCGCCCAACCAGTCGGACCAGCACATCATGGCGCTGCCACTGCGCGAGGCGCGCGAGATGTTTGAGAAGGAGTATCTGATCGCCCAGATCAACCGCTTCGGCGGCAACATCTCGAAGACGGCCGAATTCATCGGCATGGAGCGCTCCGCACTTCATCGCAAGCTCAAATCGCTTGGCGTCTAGCATGCTCGATGCGGTTTCAGCTGAGACGGTGGACAGGCAGGATCGGTCGATGACATGCGCGTAATCATCTGTGGGGCGGGGCAGGTCGGTTACGGCATTGCGGAGCGGCTGGCGGCTGAAAAGAACGATGTCTCGATCATCGACACCGCGCCGGAGCTGATCCAGGCGGTGCGTGACCAGCTCGACGTGCGCGGCTTCGTCGGCCACGGCTCGCATCCAGAGGTGCTCGAAGCCGCCGGTGCGCAGAACGCCGACATGATCATCGCGGTGACGCTGTTCGACGAGGTCAATATCGTCGCCTGTGAGGTGGCGCACGCGCTGTTCAACGTGCCGATGAAGGTCGCGCGCATCCGCTCGCAATCCTATCTGCAGCCGCACTACCAGGACCTGTTCTCGCGCGAACACCTGCCGATAGACGTTATCATCTCGCCGGAGCTGGAAGTCGGCGAAATGGTGCTCAGGCGCATCACGCTGCCCGGCGCCGTCGATGTCGTCCGCTTCGCCGAAAACCACATCATCATGGTGGCGATCGAGTGCCTGGAGGATTGCCCCGTCATCAACACGCCGCTGGCGCAGTTGAGCGAGCTGTTCCCCGATCTGCCTTCAACCGTTGTCGGCGTGACCCGCAACGGCCGCCTGTTCATCCCCCATTCGGCCGACCAGCTTGTGGCGGGCGACCTTGCTTATGTGGTGACCACCAAGGAGCAGGTCCGGCGCACGCTCGGCCTGTTCGGCCATGACGAACAGGAGGCGACACGCATCGTCATCGCTGGCGGCGGCAATATCGGCCTGTTTGTTGCCCGCACGCTCGAACAGCGCCAGAGCCGCACCAAGATCAAGATCATCGAGGCCAACAAGGAGAGGGCGGTCAAGGTCGCCGACGTGCTCCGCCGCACGGTCGTTCTCAACGGCAGCGCGCTCGACCAGAAGCTTTTGATGGAAGCCGACATCCAGGATGCTGACCTGATGGTGGCGCTGACCAACAACGACCAGGTCAACATACTGTCCTCGGTCATGGCCAAGCGCCTGGGCTGCAAGGGCAACCTGGCGCTGATCAACAACCCGGCCTATCACGACCTGACCAAGCCGCTCGGCATCGATGCGCACGTCAATCCGAGTGCAGTGACCATTTCGCGCGTATTGCAGCACGTCCGGCGCGGCCGCATCCGGCAGGTGCACTCGATCCAGCGCGGTGCCGCCGAGATCATCGAGGCGGAGGCGCTCGAAACCTCGCCGCTGGTCGGCACGCTGCTGCGCGACCTGGAACTTCCCGATGGCATGCGCATCGGTGCCATCTACAGGGATGGCCATGTCGTCAAGCCAAGCGGATCGGTGAAGATCAAGCCTCGGGATCGTGTCGTCATCTTCGCGCTTGATAAGGCGGTCAAACAGGTCGAGCAGATGTTCCGTGTCAGCCTCGAATTCTTCTGACCTGGACCAGCCTTTTGCGGATTGCCGCGTGGCACAAATCGACTAGAACTCCGTTTGAATTTTCGGGGACACGAAAACCATGCCGCGCATAGCCTACGTCAATGGCCGCTATCTCCCTCATGCCCAGGCAGGTGTGCATATCGAGGACCGAGGCTATCAGTTCGCTGACGGCGTCTATGAGGTCTGCGAAGTGGCGCGCAGCTTCATCGTCGACAGCGTCGGCCACCTCAACCGCCTCGATCGCTCGCTTTCGGAACTCAGGATCGCCTGGCCGGTCAATCGCGCCGCGCTGGTCCACATCATGCGCGAAGTCATCGCCCGCAATCGTGTCCACAACGGCATGGTCTATCTCCAGGTGACGCGTGGTGTTGCGCCGCGCGACCACGTCTTCCCGGCTGGCACAACACTTTCTTCGCTTGTCGTGACAGCCAAGCGCACCGACCCGGTGGCATCGGCCAAACGCGCGGCGGCCGGCATCAAGGTGATCACTGTGCCGGAGAATCGCTGGGAGCGTGTCGACATCAAGTCGGTCGGTTTGCTGCCCAACGTGCTGGCGCGTCAGCAGGCCAAGGAGGCCGGCGCCCAGGAAGCCTGGTTCGTCGACCCGGACGGAACCGTCAAAGAAGGGGCGGCGACAAACGCCTGGATCGTCACCAAGGACGGCCATCTCGTCACCAGGCCCGCCGACAGCGGCATCCTGCGCGGCATCACCCGCACGACGCTGATGGATGTCGCCAAGAAGCTCGGCCTGAAGGTCGAGGAGCGTGGTTTTACCGTCGAGGAAGCCAAGTCGGCGCGCGAAGCGTTCATGACGGCTGCGACCACGGTGATCATGCCGATCGTCGCCATTGACGGCCAGCCGGTCGCCAACGGGCATCCGGGATCGGTCGCGCTTTCGCTGCGTGAGGCATTTTTTGACGTTGCGGAAAAAATCCAAGCCTGATAACCGCTTGGGCGTAAATGGTTAAATTCATCTCGTTCAGCTTGCCACGCGTTGTGGCAAGGGGGTGTTTGCTGGCTTGACATGGGCCCGGTAATTTGGCGCATTGGCAGCAGACAGGGATCGGCGAAAGAAAAAAACAATGGCGGAACGATCGCAGAATCTTCAGGATCTTTTCCTGAATTCAGTTCGCAAGAGCAAAAACCCACTCACCATTTTCCTGATTAACGGCGTGAAGTTGACCGGAGTAGTGACCTCCTTCGACAATTTCTGTGTTTTGTTGCGCCGTGACGGGCACTCGCAGCTCGTCTACAAGCATGCCATCTCCACGATCATGCCGAGCCAGCCGGTTCAGATGTTCGATGGCGAGGAAAGCCAGGGCGGCTGATTGGCACGCGACAGGACTGCCGGCGCCAAGGCCGGCGACAGCAATGGACCCGAATCGGTAGGGGGCGATAAGGCCCCCACGCGTGCGGTCGTCATCGTGCCGGTGCTGACGCGCCAGCCTAAGAATGACGACGACAGCGCGCGCCCGCGGTTGCAGCGTTCGGCCGAGGCGCGCCACGACGAGGCGGTCGGGCTTACCCGCGCCATCGATCTCGAACCCGTTCACACCGCGATCGTGACCCTCAACGATCCGCGTCCGGCGACGTTGCTGGGCAGCGGCAAGGTTGAGGAGTTCGCGGCGATCGTGAAGGAGCGCGGGGCGGAACTGGTGATCGTCGACCATCCGCTGACGCCGGTGCAGCAGCGCAACCTCGAAAAAGAGATGCACGCCAAGGTGCTCGACCGCACAGGGCTGATCCTCGAAATCTTCGGCCGGCGCGCCCGTACCAAGGAAGGCACGCTGCAGGTCGAGCTTGCCCACCTCAACTACCAGAAGGGCCGGCTGGTTCGCAGCTGGACCCACCTCGAGCGCCAGCGTGGCGGTGCCGGGTTCCTCGGCGGCCCCGGCGAAACCCAGATCGAATCGGACCGGCGCGCGCTGCAGGAAAAGATCATCAAGCTCAAGCGCGAGCTCGAAACCGTCGTCCGCACTCGCGACCTGCACCGCTCCAAGCGGCGCAAGGTGCCGTTCCCGGTGGTTGCCATCGTCGGTTATACCAATGCCGGCAAGTCGACGCTGTTCAACCGGCTGACCGGTGCCAGCGTGCTTGCCGAGAACATGCTGTTTGCGACGCTGGATCCGACCTTGCGCCGGGTACGGTTACCGCATGGCACGCCGATCATCCTGTCCGACACCGTCGGCTTCATCTCCGACCTGCCGACACACCTGATCGCTGCCTTCCGGGCGACGCTGGAAGAGGTGGTCGAAGCCGATCTCGTCATCCATCTGCGCGACATTTCCGATCCCGATACCGCGGCTCAGGCCGACGACGTCGAGCGTATCCTCTCCGATCTCGGCGTCGATGCGGCCGACACCGACCGGGTCGTCGAGGTCTGGAACAAGATCGACCAGCTCGACGAAGGCAATCGCGAGCGCCTGCTTGCCGACAGCAGTGACGGTCGCAAGACGCCGCCGATAGCCATTTCAGCTGCTACGGGCGAGGGCCTTTCCGCGCTCACCGGCCTGATCGAGCAGCGGGTTTCGGGTGAGCTCGAATCCATCGACGTCACGCTGGAACCGAGCCAGCTCGGCCAGATCGACTGGCTCTATCGCAATGGCGATGTGGTGAAGCGCAAGGACAATGAGGACGGCAGCGTGTCGATGACGCTCAAAGCGACCGCCTCGGCGCGCGACGAGATCGCGGCCAAGATTCTCAGGAACAAGCGCTAAGCCTGGCGTGCTCGGGGTTCCTCGCCCCGTGAAGCGGGGGGAGAGATGGTTCGCGCAGCGAACCAGGGGGCGGCCACGCTGAGCTTGGCCGTAATCCTGTCTAAGGCAGCCGGCTACTTCGCCGTCTTGGCCTGCTGCCAGAGCGCTTCCATCTCATCGAGCGTCGCCGCTTCCAGGCTGTGCCCCGCGTCGTCGAGCGCCTTTTCGACATAATGCAAACGTGTGCGGAACTTGTCATTGGTCCCGCCCAGCGCCGCCTCCGAGTCCAGTTCCAGGTGGCGACCGAGATTGACCAAAGCAAACAGCATGTCGCCGAACTCGTCCTTGACCGCTGATTGATCGCCCTTGGCCATGGCCTCGCGCAGCTCGCCGATCTCTTCCTCGATCTTATCGAGGATCGGTGCTGCCTCGCCCCAGTCGAAGCCGACGCGTGCCGCTTTTTCCTGCAGCTTCAATGCCCGTGTCAGCGCCGGCAGCGCCACCGGTACACTGTCGAGAAAACCCTTGCCATGATCTTCGGGGTCGAGGCCGCGGGCGATGCGCGCGGTGCGTTTTTCCGCCTTTTCCTCAGCCTTGATCTTTTCCCACATGCCCTTGGCCGAACGGGCTTCCCGCGCCTTGGCGTCGCCGAAGACATGCGGATGCCGGCGGATCATCTTGGTCGTGATGCCTTGCACCACATCGCCGAAGGTGAACTCGCCGGCTTCTTCCGCCATTTGGGCGTGGTAGACGACCTGCAGCAACAGGTCGCCGAGCTCTTCCTTGAGATGGTCGATGTCGTTGCGCGCAATCGCGTCGGCGACCTCATAGGCCTCCTCGATCGTATAGGGTGCGATCGTCGCGAAATTCTGCTCGATGTCCCAGGGGCAGCCGGTTTCCGGCTCGCGCAGGGCGGCCATGATCTCGATCAGGCGGGTGATGTCTTTGGAAGGTTGCATGAGGCGATGCTATAGCCCGGTTGCCGCCCTCCCAACAACGCCCTGTTGCCCGCAGCCCTTGTCCACAAGCAATTCGGCGGCAGGGGCAGGCCGCCGCGCTGCCTGCGAGCCGTTCCGTGCTATTGACCTGACACCAGCGCGCAGGCAGGACAGGCTCATGCTAAACCTATCTCTCGTTGCACTCGGCGGCGCCATCGGGGCCGCACTGCGCCATCTCGCCAACCTTCTGGCGCTCAGGCTGGTCGGGCCGAACTTTCCCTGGGGCACGCTTGCGATCAACGTTGTCGGCTCACTGGCGATGGGGCTGTTCGTCGGGCTTTTGGCACGCCGCTTCGGCGGCTCGACCGAACTCAGGCTGTTCGTCGCCACAGGTATTCTCGGCGGCTTCACCACCTTTTCGGCCTTTTCGCTCGATTTTGCCACGCTGTGGGAGCGTGGAGCGACGTTTTCGGCCTTCGGCTATGCCTTTGCCAGCGTCATAACAGCCATTCTGGCGCTGTTCCTGGGAATGTGGCTCGCAAGAAGCATCGGCTGATGCTATTGGGCCGCTTCGAAAAGGACGATTGAATTATGGCAGGCGTTGAACAGATCACGGTGGAAGCCGGCGAAACGGGCATGAGGCTCGACCGCTGGTTCAAGTCCCATTATCCGGGGCTCGGCTTCGGCCATCTGCAGAAGCTGCTGCGTTCGGGCCAGATCCGCGTCGATGGCGGCCGCGCCAAGGCTGACACGCGCGTCGAGCCAGGCCAGGTCATCCGCATTCCGCCGCTGGAAGTCGACAAGAAGAGCGACGGCCCGCTGACGGCGCGCACCATGCGCAATCAGGACGATGGCGACGTGCTGGCGCAGATGCTGCTTTACGAAGACCCCAAGGTCTTCGTCTTCAACAAGCCGGCCGGCCTTGCCGTGCAGGGCGGATCGGGCGTCGCCCGCCACGTCGACGACATGCTTGAGGCATGGCGCAACAAGAAGGGCGAGAAGCCGCGCCTGGTCCACCGCCTCGACCGCGACACGTCAGGCGTGCTGGTCGTCGCCCGCACGCGTCTTGCCGCGATGAAGCTTGCAGAGTCCTTCCGCGCCCGCGAAACACAGAAGACCTACTGGGCGCTGGTCAAGGGTGTGCCGCCCAAGCGCGAAGACAAGATCTCGACCTGGCTGATCAAGGAAATGACACCGGACGGCGACCGCATGCGCATCGCCAAGCACGGCGAAAAGGGCGCCGACCATGCCGTTTCCTATTACCGGGTGCTCGAACAGGCGGCGCAGGCGCTTACCTGGCTCGAAATGGAGCCCTATACCGGTCGCACGCACCAGTTGCGCGTGCATGCCGCACATATCGGCTGCCCGATCATCGGCGATCCCAAATATTTCGAGCACGACACCAATTGGGAATTCCCTGGTGGCATCCAGAACCGTCTGCATCTTCATGCCCGCCGCATCGTCATTCCGCATCCCGACCAGGGCGTGATCGACGTCACAGCGCCGATGCCGCCGCACATGCGCCAGAGCTGGAACCTGATCGGCTTCGACGACGAGAGCGGGGAGCCGGCGTGACGTCTGTTACATCGCCGGAGCGCGACGCAGGCGTCTTGAAGCTCGTCCTGTTCGATTGCGACGGCACGCTGGTCGACAGCGCCGACATCATCCATGCCTCGATGCTGGCCACGTTCCGCGAGGCCGGACTTCCGGAACCCGACAAGGCCGCGACCAAGGGCATCATCGGGCTCACCCTCGATATTGCGATCGCGACCTTGCTTAAGCGCGCACCGGATGCCGAAAGCACAAGGCTTGCAGCGCGTTACAAGGAACACTTCATCGCCTCGCGCCACCTGCCGAGTTTCAAGGAGCCGCTCTATGACGGCATTGGCGAACTGATCGAAGCGCTCGCACGCCGTGATGATGTGCTGATCGGCATGGTCACCGGCAAGTCGCGCCGCGGCGTCGAGCGGGTCATGGAAACGCATGGCTTCGGCCGCCATTTCGTGACCATCCGGACCGCCGACGACTGCCCGTCCAAGCCGCATCCGGCGATGGTGCTGGAATGCTGCGCCGAGATGGGTGTCGATCCGGCGTCGACCTTGGTCATTGGTGACGCTGTCTACGACATGCAGATGGCCCGCAATGCCGGTGCCCGCGCCATCGGCGTTGCCTGGGGGTACCACAACCGTGAAGGCCTGTTTGCCACTGGCGCGCACGCCGTCATCGACAGACCTGGGGAACTGCTACCCCTTATCGGCTAGCTGGACCAATTTGCGGCAGCTGCCGTGCGTTAAGGTGCGGCTCGCCGCGCAGTTGGACCCGAGTCCGCTGCCGCCAGCCTGCCTCGCAATGCGGCCCGGCCAGCCCTTGTCCATCAGCATCGCGCTTGGTGAGCGTGGAGGAATTCATGACAGCCGTCACACAGCCATTGGAACGTCGCGACGCGATCGATACGGCAGCCGTCGTGTTCATGCTCATGCTGACCATGTCCTGGGGCATGAACGGTGTGGCGGCCAAGCTGGCGACGTCGGGCTACAACCCGATCTTCCTCAATGTTGCGCGTTCGGGCATTGCCTGCGTGCTGGTCTATCTCTGGTGCCTCTACCGCCGTGTTCCGCTGTTTGCCCGCGACGGCACCTTGTGGGCCGGCATCCTGGCCGGGCTGCTGTTCGGCACCGAGTTCATTCTGGTTTTCGTCAGCCTTGAACACACGACGGTTGCGCGCAACTCGCTCCTGGTCAACACGATGCCGTTCTGGGTTCTGATCGGCGCGCATTTCTGGCTTGGCGAGCGTATGTCGCTGCAAAAGCTGTTCGGCCTGATCCTGGCTTTCGGCGGCGTTGCGGTGGTCTTTGCCGACAAGCTCGGCGATGCCGGCGGTCCGACGCTGTTCGGCGATCTTCTCGCACTCGTCGCCGGACTGCTCTGGGCGCTGACAACGTTGGCAATCAAGGGCACCAAGCTTGCCAGCGCCGGGGCCGAGAAGGTGCTGCTCTACCAGCTTGTCGTCTCAGCGCTCATGGCGATCCCGCTCGTCTCGCTCGCCGGTCCGGCATTCCGCGACGTATCGACGGTCGCCACCGGAGCGTTGCTGTTTCAGGCTGTATATGTCGTCGCCTTCACCTATATTCTGTGGTTCTGGCTGATGCGGCGCTATCCTGCGGCGGGCCTCTCCAGCTTTGCCTTCCTGTCGCCGGCATTCAGCGTGATATGCGGCTGGCTGGTGCTTGGCGAAGCCCTGACCTGGAACATTTTTCTGGCGCTCGGTCTCATCGCGACCGGGCTGATCATTGTAAACCGGCCATCGCGCAGACGTGCGGCCGGAGCGGAGTAAAGATGCGAGAAATCCTGAGCGACCTCGAAACCAGCGACGGCCTGTCCGATCCCGATCCCATCCGCCGCGCCCAGAGCACGTTGCGCAAGCAACTGCCCAAGCGCTTCTACGAAGCAGCCAGCGTCGCTGCGTTTGAAGAAGGCTATGCCGTCCTGCTCGACGGCAAGTCGGTGCGGACGCCGGGCAGGGCGCTGCTCGCGCTGCCGACGGCGGCTGCGGCACAGCTGGTTGCCGACGAGTTCGTCGCCCAGGTCGAGGTCATCGATCCTTTCACCATGCCGGTGCTGCGCCTGGTTAACACGGCGATCGACGGCGTCGCCACCGATCCGCAGGCGGTGCTCGAGGATATCCTGCGCTTCTCGTCAAGCGACCTGTTGTGCTACCGCGCCGACAGCCCGGAAAAGCTCGTCGAGCGCCAGGCAGAGGCCTGGGATCCGGTCCTGGACTGGGCGCGTGCGTCGCTCGGCGCACGCTTTGTACTGGCCGAGGGCGTCATGCATGTCGAGCAGCCGCGCGAGGCCATCGCAGCGCTTGGCGTGCACCTGTCGCAGCGCACCGAGCCGATGAAGCTCGCGGCCCTGCATGTCATGACCACCCTGACCGGTTCGGCGCTTCTCGCCCTTGCCGTCGAGACCGGCGAATTGACGGTCGAGGAAGCCTGGGCAGCGGCCCATGTCGACGAAGACTGGCAGATCGAGCATTGGGGCCAGGACTCGGAGGCTGTCGCGCGCCGTGCCACCCGCAAGCGCGACATGCTCGCTGCTGTCGCCCTGCTTGAGGCGCTCAAGGCAGCTTAGCCAGCCGGCAAGGCAGATCAGCCCGAGTCTTGGGCAAAATGTCAGCCATGCTGCCGTAGTCTGCCTATTTCTTGAGCAGTTGCTTTTCCGTGCAACTGCCTTCCCTGCTAAGAATCTGGGATTTTCGAGTTGGCACGGGGCTTGCTTTCTCTCTTGTGACACGCCGGCCATCCCAGGGCCGGCAGGCACGACACTGAGAGGATAGCATGACGAAGTACAAGCTCGAGTACATCTGGCTGGACGGTTACGCCCCGGCAGCCAATCTCCGCGGCAAGACCCAGATCAAGGAATTCGCGGAGTTCCCGAAGCTCGAGCAGCTTCCGCTCTGGGGTTTTGACGGCAGCTCGACCCGCCAGGCCGAAGGCAAGAGCTCGGATTGCGTGCTGAAGCCCGTCGCTGTGTATCCCGATCCCGCCCGCAAGAACGGCGTGCTGGTGATGTGCGAAGTGATGATGCCCGATGGCGTCACCCCGCATCCGTCCAATACCCGCGCCACCGTCCTCGACGACGAGGGCGCCTGGTTTGGCTTCGAGCAGGAATATTTCTTCTACAAGGACGGCCGCCCGCTCGGCTTCCCGGAAAACGGTTTCCCGGCGCCGCAGGGTGAGTACTACACTGGCGTCGGCTACAAGAACGTCGGCAGCATTGCCCGCCAGATCGTCGAAGAGCATCTCGACCTCTGCCTCGAGGCCGGCATCAACCATGAAGGCATCAATGCCGAAGTGGCCAAGGGCCAGTGGGAATTCCAGATTTTCGGCAAGGGCTCGAAGAAGGCTGCCGACGAGATGTGGCTTGCCCGTTACCTGCTGCAGCGCCTGACCGAGAAGTACGAGATCGACATCGAGTATCACTGCAAGCCGCTTGGTGACACCGACTGGAACGGCTCGGGCATGCACGCCAACTTCTCGACCGACTACTTGCGCGACGTCGGCGGCAAGGCGTACTTCGAAGCGCTCATGGAGGCCTTCGGCGATGCCCGCGAAGAGCACATTGCCGTCTACGGTCCCGACAACCACCTGCGCCTGACCGGTAAGCACGAGACGGCTTCCATCGACGTCTTCACCTGGGGCGTTGCCGACCGTGGCGCTTCGGTGCGCGTGCCGCACAGCTTCGTGCGCAACGATTATCGTGGTTATCTCGAAGATCGCCGCCCGAACTCGCAGGGCGACCCCTACCAGATCGCCTCGCAGATTCTGAAGACCATCAACTCGGTGCCGACCAGCGTCGAGACCAGGGCTGCTGCCTAATTTCTAGGCAACATATAGGTCGCAAATCAAAAACCCGGGGCGACCCCGGGTTTTTTGTTCGTGTTTTCTAAGCGTTATCGATGGAAGCTGATGAAGGTCACGCTGCGTAGCGCTTCAGAGCGTCGACTTCGTCAGCGGCCGGCTTGTGGCCGCGCAGGTAGAGCGCGCAGGTGGTGCGCAGCATCGAGGCAAAGTTCGGAATCTCGCCGTTGATCTCGATCGCCTCGTCATAAAGCTTCGAAATGAATTTCGGCGTCGTCAGCTCCTGGGAGGCGGCTATCTCGTCGAGCAGGTCCCAGAAGGTCGCTTCCAGCTGAATGCTGGTCGAATGTCCGGCGATCCGGATCGACCGGTTGATCTGGCGATAGCCCTTCGGATCCTGTCCGGCAAATACCTTGCACATGTCATTTCTCCCGCTGGCTTGCCCGGGCTGACAGCGCCGGTGTTGGCTCTTGAGCGCCATCATCGACCCAACGGCACGCCATCGCAACCATGCTTTCGTTGCTGACTAGCAAACTATGCTCCTGAAAGCGTGGTAACGGGCTGCCACCACTTGGCTTTGCAGCGATCCATAATCCTCCCGTTCCAACTGCCAGGAGGGCGAATGGCCAAGGCAATCCATTCCATGGTGCGTGTGCTCGACGAAGCTCGCTCGCTGTCATTCTATCACACGGCTTTCGGCCTCGAAATCGCCGACAGGCTCGACTTCGAGACCTTCACGCTGATCTATCTCAGCAATCCCGAGACCGAGTTCGAAGTCGAGCTGACGGTCAACAAGGGCAGGGCCGAGCCTTATGCTCTCGGCGACGGCTACGGCCATCTCGCCGTGTCGGTGGCCGATCTCGACGGCGAGCGCGCCCGCATGCTTGCCGCCGGGCTCAGCCCCAGGGACATCGTCGAGTTCGCGCCGGGCGGTACGCCATTGGCCCGCTTCTTCTTTATCGAGGATCCCGACGGCTACAAGATCGAGGTTTTGCAGAGGGGCGGCCGCTTCAAGTGACATGCCGCGGCGGAGGAGCGCCGTGCCAGCCAAGCGCCGAGCGCGCATAGCAAGCAAGGGAGGAAATCATGGTGACGATCTATCAAGGCAGGTCCGGCCTTTCGCGGCGTGAGCTGCTCAAGCGCGGCACAGCCGCCGGCGCGCTACTCATCATCAGTGGCTCTGCCGTACTCAGCACCGGCGAGGCCTGGGGGCTCGAAAGCACGGCGCTGAAACCCGAAACCGTGGCGACGCTGATCCAGATGGCGCGCGATGTCTATCCGCACGACCAGGTGCCGGACAAGTTCTACGCCATTGCCATCAAGAGCCATGACGAGCTCGCGGGCAAGGATCCGGCCCACAAGGAGCTGATCGAGAAGGGCATCGCCGAGCTCGACCTGAAGGCCGGCGCCGGCGGTTACACCGGCCTTGGATGGGAAGACCAGCGTGTCGCCGTACTCCGGCAGATCGAAAGCACCCCGTTCTTCCAGGCAATCCGCGGCGGACTCGTCGTCGGCCTCTACAACCAGAAGGAGCTGTGGCCGATCTTTGGCTATGAAGGCGAGTCCTACTCCAAGGGCGGATACATCGCGCGCGGCTTCGACGACATCGAGTGGCTCTGACCGGCCCCAGTCGCGAACCCAGCCTTTTCAGCATTCCCGGGAGGAAAACATGCCTGCACCATATGGTCTTAACGACGATAGCGTCGTCGTCATCATCGGCTCCGGCGCCGGTGGCGGCACGCTCGGCAACGAACTCGCCCAGAAGGGTATCGACGTCGTCATTCTCGAAGCCGGCCCGCGCATCGAATATGAGGACTTCATCAACGACGAATGGGATTCTTTCAGCCAGCTCGCCTGGCTCGACAACCGCACGACAGGCGGTGGCTGGCGCGTGCACAAGGATTTTCCCAACCTTCCAGCCTGGATCGTCAAGGCGGTCGGCGGCACCACCACGCACTGGGCCGGCGCCTCGCTGCGCTTCCAGGAGCATGAGTTCAAGACGCTGACCAACTACGGCAAGGTCGAAGGCGCAAACCTGCTCGACTGGCCGATCGCGCTGGCCGACCTGGACCCCTATTATGCCAAAGCCGAGGACAAGATGGGCGTCACCCGCACCAACGGCATCGAAGGACTGCCCGGCAACAACAACTTCAAGGTGTTCAAGGCCGGCGCCGACAAGCTCGGCTACAAGGAGTGCCACACCGGTCGCATGGCAATCAACTCCGCCGACCGCGATGGCCGCATGGGATGCCAGCAGACCGGCTTCTGTTTCCAGGGCTGCAAATGGGGCGCCAAGTGGTCGACGCTCTATACCGAAATCCCCAAGGGCGAGGCGACCGGCAAGCTGGAGGTCAGGCCCAACAGCCACGTGCTCAAGATCGAGCACGACGACAGCGGCAAGGTGACTTCGGTCGTCTATGCCGACAAGGACGGCAAGCTGCAGAGCCAGAAGGCGCGCATCGTCTGCGTCGCCGGCAATTCCATCGAAAGCCCACGGATCCTGCTCAACTCGGCATCGTCGAAATTCCCTGACGGCTTGGCCAACTCGTCAGGGCAGGTGGGCAAGAACTACATGCGCCACACCACCGGCTCGGTCTATGCGGTGTTCGACAAGCCGGTGCATTTTTGGCGGGGCACGACCATGGCCGGCATCGTCAGGGACGAGGCGAAGCACGATCCGTCACGCGGTTTCGTCGGTGGCTACGAGCTCGAAACGCTGGCGCTGGGCCTGCCGTTTATGGCGGCATTCCTCGATCCCGGCGGCTGGGGCCGTTCGTTCACCACCGCACTCGACCACTACGACAAGATGGCCGGCATGTGGATCGTCGGCGAGGACATGCCGCAGGAGCAGAATGCGGTGAAGTTGCATGGTGAACTCAAGGACAAATACGGCATGCCGATCCCCGACGTCTGGTTCACCGACCATCCCAACGACGTCGCCATGCGCAACCATGCCTACAAGCAGGGCATGGCGATGTATGACGCGGTCGGCGCAACCAGAACCTTCCCGACGCCGCCTTATCCCTCGACCCACAATCTCGGCACCAACCGGATGAGCGATAAGGCGTCCGACGGCGTGGTCAACAAATGGGGCCAGACGCACGACATCAAGAACCTGTTCGTCTCCGACGGTAGCCAGTTCACCACGGGTGCCGCCGAAAACCCGACGCTGACCATCGTGACCTTGGCGATCCGCCAGGCCGACTACATCGCCGAGCAGATGGGCGCCAAGAGTATCTGATCGTCTGGCGGCGCATCCTCCGCAGTCGCCGAACCTTGCCGGTGACTGCCTCGCCAAGCAAAAAAGCCCCGGAGCGATGAACTGACCCCCGAAAGTTGGACACAACCTTCGGGGGTTTTGCATGTCCAAACACAGTGCGCGTTTCAAGCGCTCGGTTGTCGATAGCTATTTGTGCGGGGATGAAAGCTACGCGAGTGCGGCGTCGAAGCGTGGAGTTGACGCGGCGACTGTCCGCAAGTGGGTGGCTTTGTACCAGGCGCATGGCTGGGCGGGACTGTCGGGCAAATACGATCATTACGACGCGACGTTCAAGCTGTCAGTGCTCGAGCGGATGTGGCGAGAAGGTCTGTCGTATCGCCAGACGGCGGCGTTGTTCAATATCCGCAATGCCAGTTGCCTGGCGGGCTGGGAGAAGCGCTATCATGCGGGTGGGATAGAGGCACTCGGCCCACGTCCCGGAGGACGCCCCATGTCGAAGCCGCCGGCCCCCGCAGTGCCTGTTGCACCCAGTGACGAAGCCAAAAGCCGGGAAGAACTGCTGGCCGAACTGAAGCAACTGCGGATGGAGAACGCCTACCTAAAAAAACTGGAAGCCTTAACGCAGGGACACGCGCCCAAAAAGCACAAGCCGTCCAGGCGTTAAGGCCGTTGCATCCGCTTGAGGGCCTGCTCGATCTGGCGAAGCTGCCGCGCAGCACGTTCTATTACAGGCAAAAGGCAGCCTCGCGCCCGGACCGCCATGTGGCGCTGAAGGAGGCGATCAAGGCCATCTTCGACAGCCACAAGGGCCGCTACGGCTAACGCCGGGTGACTGCGCAACTGCGCCAGTCGGGTCAAGGCGTCAATCACAAGACCGTCCAGAGCCTGATGGCCGGGATGGGTTTGAAGTCACTGGTCAGGCCGAAGAAATATCGTTCCTACAGGGGCGAGGTTGGGCGGACCGCTCCCGATCTGTTGCAGCGCAAGTTCAGCGCCGACCGCGCCAACTGCAAATGGGTGACCGACGTGACGGAGTTCAGCGTGGCCGGCGACAAGCTCTACCTGTCTCCCATCATGGACCTCTACAATGGCGAGATCGTCGCCTTCGAGACGGCGCGCCGCTCGCGCTTCAAACTGGTGGACAATATGCTGACAAAAGCCTTCGCCCGGCTCAATGAGGACGAACGGCCGACCCTGCATTCCGATCAGGGATGGCAGTACCAGATGTCGGCATTCCAGCGCAGGCTGGAAACCAGAGGCCTTGCACAAAGCATGTCACGCAAAGGCAATTGCCTCGACAACGCACCGATGGAGAGCTTCTTCGCCACGCTCAAGTCCGAGCTCTTCCACCCGGAAAGGTTCGAAACTGTCCAAAGCCTCGATAAGGCCATCGAGCGCTACATCGACTATTACAACCACCGCCGCATCAAACTGAAACTGAAAGGGCTGGCCCCTGTGCAATACAGGACCCAGCCCTTAAATCTACCAGCTCAATGAACCGTCCAACTTTACGGGGTCAGTTCATTTCCGGGGCTTTTTCTCATTATTTTCCGATGATTACACCGAATAGTACATGTCGTATTCGACCGGGTGCGGGGTCATTTCGAAGCGCATGACCTCGGCCATCTTGAGCTCGATGAACGAGTCGATCTGGTCGTCGTCGAAGACGCCGCCGGCCTTCAGGAAGCCGCGGTCCTTGTCGAGGCTCTGGAGAGCTTCGCGCAGCGAGCCGCAGACGGTCGGGATCTTCTTCAGCTCCTTGGCCGGCAGGTCGTAAAGATCCTTGTCCATCGGCTGGCCGGGATGGATCTTGTTCTTGATGCCGTCGAGGCCGGCCATCAAGAGGGCAGCGAAAGCGAGGTAGGGGTTCGCGCCCGGGTCTGGGAAGCGGACTTCGACGCGCTTGGACTTCGGCGAATTGCCGAACGGAATGCGGCAGGAGGCCGAACGGTTGCGCGCGGAATAGGCGAGCAGGACGGGGGCTTCATAGCCGGGGACCAGGCGCTTGTAGGAGTTGGTCAGCGGGTTGGTGAAGGCATTGATCGCCTTGGCGTGCTTGATGACGCCGCCGATGAAATAGAGGCAGCTTTCCGACAGGCCGGCATATTCGTTGCCGGCGAAGGTCGGCTTGCCATTCTTCCAGATCGACAGGTGGACGTGCATGCCCGAGCCGTTGTCGCCGAAGATCGGCTTCGGCATGAAGGTTGCCGTCTTGCCATAGGCGTTGGCGACCTGGTGCACGACATACTTGTAGATCAGCATCTTGTCGGCGTTGCGGACCAGCGTGTCGAACTTGACGCCGAGCTCATGCTGGGCGGCAGCGACTTCGTGGTGGTGCTTTTCGACGCGCACGCCCATCTCTGTCAGCACCGTCAGCATTTCCGAACGCATGTCCTGGCAGCTGTCGATCGGCGGGACCGGGAAGTAGCCGCCCTTGACGCGCGGACGGTGACCGAGGTTGCCGGTCTCGTAGTCGGTGTCGTCGTTGGACGGCAGTTCGGTCGAGTCGAGCTTGAAGCCGGTGTTGTAGGGATCGGCCTTGTACTTGACGTCGTCGAAGACGAAGAATTCGGCTTCCGGGCCGACATAGACGGTGTCGCCGATGCCTTCGGCCTTGAGGTAGGCCTCAGCCTTCTTGGCGATGCCGCGCGGGTCGCGGTTGTAGGCTTCGCCCGAAACCGGATCGAGAATGTCGCACAGGATGACCATGGTCGACTGGGCGAAGAACGGGTCCATGTGGACCGTATCCAGGTCGGGCATCAGCACCATGTCGGACTCGTTGATGGCCTTCCAGCCAGCGATCGACGAGCCGTCGAACATGACGCCGTCGGCGAACATCTCTTCCTCGACCTCGGCGATGTCCATGGTGACGTGCTGGAGCTTGCCCTTGGGGTCGGTGAAGCGCAGGTCAACGAATTTAACGTCGTTGTCCTTGATCTGCTTCATTACGTCTTTGGCTGTCGTCATGTGGGGTTTTCCTGTCTTGATGACGTTGAAACGAGAATTCTTTGCGAGGTCAGATGGCGTCGACGCCGGTCTCGCCGGTGCGGATGCGAACGACTTCCTCGATGTTGGAGACAAAGATCTTGCCGTCGCCGATGCGGCCGGTCTGGGCCGCCTTGCGGATCGCCTCGATGGCCGCCTCGACCGACTCGTCGCCGAGAACGACTTCGATCTTCACCTTGGGCAGGAAGTCGACGACATATTCGGCGCCGCGATAGAGTTCGGTGTGACCCTTCTGGCGGCCAAAACCCTTGGCTTCGGTGACCGTGATGCCCTGCAGCCCGGCTTCCTGGAGCGCTTCCTTCACTTCGTCGAGCTTGAACGGCTTGATGATTGCTTCGATTTTTTTCATGCGGATATGGCCTCCACTGCCGTAACTCAGGGGTGATGCACCCACTCGCGCAACTTCAAGCACGAAGCGTGCCAAGTCGAGTGGGTGCGGCAACTTTGTTCGGTTTGCCCAGGAGGCAGCCGAAGACGTGGGCGATTGGAGCCGATTTCCAGCTTCGGGTCGAGATGCGCACAAAAATTCATCGTTTTCGCAACGCTGGTGGTGCACAAAAATGCGGCAACATGCCTTCGATTTGTGCGTGGTTGAATTGAGGCATGGCCGTTTGGGCCGAGTGGCTGCGGCGTGCTAACTCGGTAGCAGGATTCATCCGGGATGACTGCCATGGCATTTGAACTGCTGACCCCCAGCGAGATGGCTGAGGCCGACAGGCTGACGATCGCCGCCGGGCCCGTCGACGGCATCGGCCTGATGCGGCGGGCGGGCTGCAGCGTTGCCGATGTGGTGCTGCAGCGGTTTCCCGGTGCGAAGGCTGTCCATGTGCTGTGTGGGCCGGGCAATAATGGCGGCGACGGTTATGTCGCGGCGCGCCTGCTTGCCGAAAGCGGCGTTGCCGTCAGGCTTTTCGCGACCGCTGCGCCGCGCAGCGGAGGCGATGCGGCGCTGGCTGCTGCCGAATGTTCCGTCATGGTGGAGCCGTTGGCTGCCTTCGCTCCCGAGTCGGGCGTGATTGTCGTCGATGCGCTTTATGGCGCCGGTCTTTCCAAGCCGCTCGACGGTGAGGTGGTCGAGGCGATAGCACGGACGAATTCGGCCGTTGTTCCGGTAATTGCGGTCGATCTACCCTCCGGCGTGTCGGGTGCTTCCGGCGAGATTATGGGCAGTTCCTTCCAGGCGACGGTGACCGTGACTTTTGCCCGCAAGAAGCCGGGGCACCTGCTCTATCCCGGGCGTGCGCAGTGCGGCGAGGTGGTGGTTGCCGATATCGGTATTGCCGCGGCCATAGTTGGCGCTACGTCCGTGCGCTGCTTCGAAAACGATCCGGCATGGTGGCGGCGGCATTTTCCGTCGCCGGCGAATGACGCCCACAAATATAGCCGCGGCCATGTCGGCGTCTTTTCCGGTGGTCCGTCGGCCACGGGTGCTGCACGACTGTCGGCGATGGCAGCAGCACGGGCAGGGGCGGGTGCGGTGACGGTGTTGTCACCTGGAGCGGCACTGGCTGCCAATGCGGCGCACCTGACCTCAATCATCCTGAGGCGTTCCGATACGCTCCAAGATGCGCTGGCCTTCCTAGGCGCACGCAAGCCCGAGGTGCTGGTTTATGGCCCAGGCCTTGGCTCCGAGCCTGAAATCGGGCGTTTTGCGCTGGAGCTGATGTCTGTCGCCGAGGGCCGCTTCGCAGCACTTGTGCTCGATGCCGACGGCATTACCTCGCTTTCGCATCGCCGCGCCGCGTTCTTCGAGGCACGAAAGCGCCCGAATGCGCCAGCGCTTGTGCTGACACCGCATCATGGCGAGTTCGGCCGGCTGTTTCCCGAGATCGCCGCCGATGCGTCGCTGTCCAAGCTCGAGCGGGCGCGGGCGGCGGCGGCCAAGGCCAATGCCATCATCATCTACAAGGGCCCCGACACGGTGATTGCAGTGCCCGACGGGCGTGCTGCGATCAATGCCAACGGTACGCCGCTTCTGGCCACCGCCGGGTCGGGTGACGTGCTGTCCGGCATCGTTGCCGCCCTTCTGGCGCAACGGATGCCGGCTTTCGAGGCGGCCTGCGCCGCCGTCTGGATGCACGCCGAGGCGGCACGGCGCTTCGGGCCCGGCCTGATCGCCGAGGACCTGCCGCTGGCGCTGAGGGAGGTGGTGGCGCGGTTGAGTGGGTGAGGGTGCGCGCTGCTCCGCGTTGGGCGTTGGCAATCGGGCCGGACCGTCCACGCGGATTGGGTGACGGATGGTGACAACGGACTTAGTCAGTTTGGCAGGTGTCGTGCGAAGCAATCCTTTGCTTCGCGTTCCTTCACATCCCCCTCTGGCCTGCCGGCCATCTCCCCCGCAAGGGTGGAGATCAGTCGCGTCGTCGGCGGCGCCCATGCTGAGATGTCCCAATGTGCAACCAACTGGTATGGCGATTGACTGCGAGGTCAATGACGGCCTGATCTCCCCTTTGCGGGGGAGATGGCCGGCAGGCGAGAGGGGGGCGGGAAGGATCGCGACAAAGGTGAAATGCTCTCAACGCTCCGGAGGCAGGGTGGTGGAGAGGACGTGCTCAGGCGTTGGTGCCGCCGTCGATCGTCAGCGCTGCACCCGTGACGAAGCGGGATTGCGGGCCGGCGAGCCAGGTTACAAGACCGGCGATGTCGTCGGGCGAGCCGAATTGCGGGATGGCCATCAGGCTGCGCTGGTAGTCGGCGACGTCACCCTCGGCGGGGTTCATATCGGTTTCGGTCGAGCCGGGATGGACGACATTGACGGTGATGCCGCGCGGGCCGAGGTCGCGCGCGAGGCCCTTGGTCAGGCCGACAAGCGCTGCCTTGCTGGCCGAATAGAGCGCGATGCCCTCGAAGGGAACACGGTCAGCCAGGTTGCTGCCGATCGAGATGATCCGACCGCCGTCATGCATGACGCCGGCCGCTGCCTTCGAGGCGATGAAGGGGGCGCGGAAATTGACCGACATCACTTCGTCGAGCTGTTCCAGCGAAACCGTGTCGATGGGGCCGTGGTGCCAGATGCCGGCGCTGTTGACCAGGATGTCGAGACGGCCGAACGCCGCGATGGTGGCAGTCACCGCCGCTTCGACGGCTGCGGCATCGGCATTGTCGGCCTGGATCGCCAGGCCACGCCGCCCAAGGGCTTCGACCTGCCCGACGACGGCCTCGGCCTTTTCCGCAGAGCGGACATAGGTCAGGGCGACGTCGGCGCCTGATGTGGCGAGCTGGACGGCAATGGCAGCACCGATGCCACGGCTGCCGCCGGTCACCAGGGCGACCTTGCCGGCCAGTTCCAGACCGGACAGCTTGAGCCCGGAGTGTTGTTTCGTATCGCTGAGGGAGGACATGATTTATCTTTCTGTATTGAATGATACAAAATAGATGGCAGCCTTGCGCAAGGGCGTCAAGAACATTATGTATCGTTCATAACAGAAAGGTTTGAGATGTCTCAGAAGGGTCGTCCACGCAGCTTCGACCGTGATGCAGCGTTGCGGCAGGCAATGCGCGTGTTCTGGAAAAAGGGCTATGACGGGGCGTCGCTGGCGGAGCTGACGACGGCAATGGGCATCAATTCGCCCAGCCTTTACGCGGCTTTCGGCAGCAAGGAAGCGTTGTTTCGCGAGGCTGTCGATCTCTATGGGGCTACCGAAGGTGTCGATATCTGGGGCGCCTTCGAACGCCCCGGCAGTGCCAGGGAGGCGATCAGCGATTTTCTGCGTGCGTCGGCGCGGGCGTTCAGCGAACCTGGCGATCCCAGGGGGTGCCTTATCGTGCTGGGCGCACTCAATGTCAGCGAAACCAATGCCGAGGTGTTCCGCGATCTCAGCGAACGCCGCATGTCGAGCGCGCGCGACTTGGCCGGCCGCCTGAAACAGGCCGTGGCTGCGGGCGAACTGCCCGAGTCCGCCGATTGTGACGCGATTTCGGCGTTTTACCTTGCCGTGCAGCAAGGCATGTCGGTGCAGGCCCGCGATGGCGCCTCACGTGCGGCGCTGCTGGCCATTGCCGATGGGGCGATGGCCGCCTGGGATGCGCTGACGGCCGGTTCCGGACGCAACGCCGGAGCTTGATCAAAGCCTTTCTGGAAAACTGCGGCGGCTCTCCTGGAGTGCGCTAGCCGTTGATCCTGTTCATGAACGCCATGGCGCCGAAGGGCGCGCGGACCTTGCCCTCGGTGATGAAGTAGACGAACACGTCGCGCGGCTTGACCGGCGCCTCGGTGCCTGGATCGGCACGGGGCAGGTCGGCAGGTGTGCCGCCGTCAGCCCAGACCTTGGCGCGTTCGGCCCACACATCAAGTGCCTCCGACGTGTAGCAATCGTGATTGTCGTCGCTGCCGGTCTGCAGCCGCGCATAGACAAAATCGCCGGTGATGTCGGCAATTGCCGGATATTTGGCGTGGTCGGCATACACGATGGCGACGTCATGCTTCCGGGCCAGCGCGGCGAACTCGGGCACGATGAAGGAATCATGGCGCACCTCGACCGCATGGCGCAGTTTCACGCCATCTTGCTTTTCAGGCAAAAGCTTGAGGAAGGCGCCGAAGTCGGCTTCGTCGAATTTCTTGGTCGGCGCAAACTGCCACAGGATCGGGCCGAGCTTGTCGCCAAGTGCGGCAACGCCGGAGCCGAGAAACCGCGTCATTGATTCGCCAGCCTCACCAAGTACGCGGCGGTTGGTGACGAAGCGGTTGCCCTTGAGCGCGTAGACGAAACCATCAGGGGCCTCGCTGGCCCATTTCAGGAAGGTCGGTTCCTTGAAGGATGAATAATAGGTACCGTTGACCTCGATCGTCGGCACGTGGCTGCTGGCGAATTGCAGCTGCTTGGCCTTGGACAACTTTTCCGGGTAGAACGTGCCCTCCCAGGGCTCAAACGTCCAGCCGCCCATGCCTGCCCGGATGTTTCCAGTCATCGATCTATCCCTTCTCAGTCGCTGCGGTCTCTTCTAGCGGAAGGCAGAGGAGCGTCAAAGCCGCGAACGATGTCTTGGGCAAGCATCCTGACAGCAACTTGCGCGAAGGCCGAGGCCGGCAGGCAATATATCGCGCGGAACCGGTGTGAGATTTACTGTCTGTTGGAGGGTAGCCGGCTAGCGAAGCTCATACAAACACAAACATGTCTGAGCCTTCATGTCGACGATTCCAGGGACGCGGGCGGCTTCGCCCTACGGGGTGGTGCGGATGGGCATGATCGCCCTGGCCGGGGCAACCATCGTGTCGCTGATAGCCTACGATTTCGCGGTCAACGACCGTGACCTGCTGGCCAAGGACCGTGTCCACTGGACGATGTTTGGGCTGATCAGGCCATTCGTCGCCCTGATCTCTGCCTGCCTGCTGGTCGCGGCGCTGTATTAGCCTGATCATGCGCGATCGCCTTTGGATGACGGCCAGGCGCCGCTGCTGCTCGGTGCATCCTACCTGATGGCCGGTGCACTGCTGGCAGCGGCGATTGCGGTTGCCGCGGTGCCGACGGTTCTCAACGAGACGGCAGGTGCTTAGCATCCTGACCGAGGTGGTTTTCATCGGCGCATTGGTTGCGCTCGGGGCCGCAGCCTGGCGCGACCGCCGCAACCGCGCCAGGGTGCTGGGGCTGCCGCGCTGGGTCGTGCATGCAGCGCTGATCCTGGTGACCTTCCTCATCCTGATGGAGGAGATGTCCTGGGGCCAGCACTGGGGCGGCTGGACGGCCGGGCCGATGTTCGCCGGCAACGTCCAGAACGAGACAGGTTCGAGGCGGTCTATTATTCGGCGGCGTTTCTGCTGTTCGTCGTCCTGCCGGCCGCCTGGCCGTCGCATGTCGCAGCCTGGCTGCGACCGGTCGCGCCATTCGTTCCGCCGAGGCTGTTTGCGCTTGCGGCGCTGCCACTGGCCGGGCTGCTCTATGAGGAATGGAACATCGTGCCCTACCAGCTGTGGTTTTTCATGGGCGTCGTGATCGCGTGGCGGCTGGCGATCGAACTGCGGCAGGCGCCGGCGGCGTATCGCGCTGCGGGGATTGTCGTCGCCGTGCTCTTACCGGCGTCGCAACTGCTGTTCGTCTTCGGCGGGCACAGGATGGCCGACGGCTACGAGCTGTCGGAAATCCGCGAGTTCCTGATCGCCTGCATCATCCTGGCAGCCCGAGGCGGGCTCGGTGGTAGCCACGTAAGCTGGATAGCCTGCCAACCTGCCGGGCGTCAGACTGGATGCGTTGCGGTCAATGGTGTTCGTTCGACGGGGCATGCTTCGAAATCAAAGCGTACCCTTGCCGCCGCGATGCGGCCGGCCACGCCATAGGATGCGTCCCACTCAACGCGAAACTCGTCGTCAGACCGCACGACCACGAGGTCTCCGATAATGCCCGGCAGATGAAAGTCGGACAGCGAGATTTCGCTGATGGATTCGAGTGTGAGTGTCACGACAACATGACGATCAAGGACAAAATAGCCCTGGTCATCAACCTGAGCGGTCATCCGAAACGCTCGGATCTTCAGCTGTCCGGACCGGCTGGAGGACAAGTCGATGTCGAACATTTCGGCATCGTGAAAATGTGGCACGAAGCCAAACCAATCGACTAGCTCGCGGCCACCTGGGATCTCCGCGAATGCCTCGCGTCGCGCGTGTTCATGTGGCTCGTTCGTTGCCATGGCGGCGGACTACTCCGCCGCCTCCTGCTTGCCGCGCGGGCGACGCTCCAGAAGTTCCTTGAGGAACTGGCCGGTGTAGCTGCGCGGTTCGGCGACGATGTCTTCGGGCCGGCCCGAGGCGACGAGTTCGCCGCCGCCGTCGCCGCCTTCGGGGCCGAGATCGAGCACCCAGTCGGCGGTCTTGATCACCTCCAGGTTGTGCTCGATGACGATCACCGTGTTGCCCTGGTCGACGAGCTCGTGCAGCACCTCGAGCAGCTTGGCGACATCGTGGAAGTGCAGGCCGGTGGTCGGTTCGTCCAGGATGTAGAGCGTTTTGCCGGTTGCCTTGCGCGACAGCTCCTTGGCCAGTTTGATGCGCTGGGCTTCGCCGCCGGACAGCGTGTTGGCCTGCTGGCCGATGTGGATGTAGCCGAGGCCGACCTGGTTGAGCGTCATCAGCTTGTCACGCACCACGGGAACGGCAGCGAAGAATTCGACACCTTCCTCGACCGTCATGTCGAGCACGTCGGCGATCGACTTGCCCTTGAACAACACGTCGAGCGTTTCGCGATTGTAGCGCTTGCCGTGGCAGACGTCGCAGGTGACATAGACGTCGGGCAGGAAGTGCATCTCGATCTTGATGACGCCGTCGCCCTGGCAGGCTTCGCAGCGGCCACCCTTGACGTTGAACGAAAAGCGGCCGGGCTGGTATCCGCGCGCCTTGGCTTCCGGCAGGCCGGCGAACCAGTCGCGGATCGGCGTGAAGGCTCCGGTGTAGGTGGCCGGGTTGGAGCGTGGCGTGCGGCCGATGGGCGACTGGTCGATGTCGATGACCTTGTCGAGGAATTCGAGGCCCTCGATGCGGTCGTGCTCGGCTGGATGCTCGCGCGAGCCCATGATGCGGCGCGACGCTGCCTTGAACAGGGTCTCGATCAGGAAGGTCGACTTGCCGCCGCCCGACACGCCGGTCACGGCGGTGAAGGTGCCCAGCGGGATCTCGGCGCTGACATTCTTGAGATTGTTGCCACGCGCGCCGACGACCTTGATGCGCCTGTTTTTCTTCAATTCGCGGCGCTGGGCCGGAACCGCGATCTCGAGTTCGCCCGACAGATACTTGCCGGTGATCGAGTTGGGGTTGGCCATGACCTGCTGCGGCGTGCCTTCGGCGATGATCTGGCCGCCATGGATGCCGGCGGCCGGGCCCATGTCGACGACATAGTCGGCGGTCAGCACCGCGTCCTCGTCATGCTCGACGACGATGACGGTGTTGCCGATGTCCCTGAGGTGACGCAGCGTGTCGAGCAGGCGGGCATTGTCGCGCTGGTGCAGGCCGATGGACGGCTCGTCGAGCACGTAGAGCACGCCGGTCAGCCCCGAGCCGATCTGCGAGGCCAGCCTGATGCGCTGGCTTTCGCCGCCCGACAGCGTGCCGGAATTGCGCGACAGCGTCAGATATTCGAGGCCGACGTCGTTGAGGAAGCGCAGGCGTTCGCGGATTTCCTTGAGCACGCGGACGGCGATCTCGTTCTGCTTGTCGTTGAGCAGGGCCGGCAATTCCTCGAACCAGGCATTGGCCTTGCGGATCGACTGCTCGGTGACTTCGCCGATGTGCTTGCCGCCGACCTTGACCGCCAATGCTTCCGGCTTGAGGCGGTAGCCGGCGCAGGTCGGGCAGGGCGTGGCCGACATGAAGCGCTCGATCTCCTCGCGCATCCAGGCGGATTCGGTTTCCTTCCAGCGGCGCTCGAGATTGGGGATCACGCCCTCGAAGGTCTTGGTCGTCTTGTAGGAGCGCAGGCCGTCGTCATAATTGAAGGTGATTTCCTTCGAGCCCGTGCCGCGCAGGATGGCCTCCTGCGCCTCAGTCGAAAGGTCGCGCCAGCGGTCGCCGATCTTGAAGCCATAGACCTTGCCGAGCGCTTCCAGTGTCTGGGTGTAGTAGGGCGAGGTCGACTTGGCCCAGGGTGCCACAGCACCCTCGCGCAGCGATACATGCTCTTCCGGCACGACGAGCGCCGGGTCGATGGCGCGCTGGTTGCCGAGGCCGTCGCAGGCCGGGCAGGCGCCGAACGGGTTGTTGAAGGAGAACAGACGCGGCTCGATCTCCGGGATGGTGAAGCCCGAGACCGGACAGGCGAATTTCTCCGAGAACAGAATGCGTTCGTGGGTTTCGTTGGCGGACTTGTTGATCGCGTCGGCGCCGGTCTGGCTGGCATCGAGCGGCTTGTCGGCGAATTCGGCGACCGCCAGGCCCTCGGCCAGCTTGAGCGCGGTTTCGATCGAGTCGGCGAGACGCGTGGCGAGGTCGGGGCGGACGACGATGCGGTCGACGACGACATCGATGTCGTGCTTGTACTTCTTGTCGAGAACGGGCGCTTCGGCGATCTCGTAGAAGGCGCCGTCGATCTTGACGCGCTGGAAACCCTTCTTCTGGAGCTCGGCGAGCTCCTTCTTGTACTCACCCTTGCGGCCGCGGACGATGGGCGCCAGGATGAACAGTCGGGTGCCTTCGTCGACCGCCAGCACGCGGTCGACCATCTGGCTGACAGTCTGGCTCTCGATCGGCAGGCCGGTCGCCGGCGAATAGGGCACGCCGACGCGCGCGAACAAGAGGCGCATGTAGTCGTAGATCTCGGTGACCGTGCCGACCGTCGAACGCGGATTCTTCGACGTCGTCTTCTGCTCGATCGAGATCGCCGGTGACAGGCCGTCGATCTGGTCGACGTCGGGCTTCTGCATCATCTCGAGGAACTGGCGGGCATAGGCCGACAGGCTCTCGACATAGCGGCGCTGGCCCTCGGCATAGATGGTGTCGAAGGCGAGGGAGGATTTGCCCGAGCCGGACAGGCCGGTCATGACAATCAGCTTGTCGCGCGGCAGGTCGAGATCGACGTTCTTGAGATTGTGTTCGCGCGCACCGCGAATGGAAATGTACTTGTGATCGGCCATTGCCGCGCCGCCGCCTCAAATCTGGAATTGCTTGGAGTGGCGGGCGAGCCCAACCATCCCCCTCATGTAGGTAATTTCGCCGCCCGGTCGAGAGGGGCGGCAACCAAACGCGTTTAAGCGCCTTTGGCGCGCAGGGGCAAGTGGAAAGAACAAAGGCCGAACGCGCTCCTGACAACGTTATGGCAGGAGCATCACGCGAATCCGGGGCCGCGAAAGCCGACTTCGATCACATTTTTCCCGACTAACAATGTTGTGGTTGACGCCGCCGAATCAGGGAGGCAGACTGCGTATGTCGCCTGAGGCCGAGCCTCCTTGAGGGCTCCTCACCATGCTACGGTCGGTCTGCGAGACGCCGCAGACACGCGAGTTGAGCAGCAGGCGAACACATGGCGCAACTGACGTAGGAGCAGAGCATGACTCCACCGGACAGTCCCAAAGGGTTCCGCTAACAGGACGGAACCACAGCAGGCGCAGGTGCCTGGCTTTCCCTAGCGAAAAGCCTCACGCAAACCCCGACCTGTTGTTCCCCCAGACAATTTGAAACCATGGTCGGATCGTTGGCTGTGAGCCACGAAGCATCCGAGAGAGCAAAGCCGGTAAACCATTCCCGGCAGGCAAGGGTATAACCCGACAACAGGCCCCGTGCGCTCCTGGTAGCGGCGGGGCCAACTTTTTTAGGCCCGCCTGTCCCTGGGCTGCGCCTGTCCCTGGTCTGTTTGTCGCTGCCGATTCCGGGCTCGATTTTCCAAAGCATGCGAGATGCTGAAACTCCGCTTGTACAACCCTTGCACAATCGCCTGATCGTTCCGACCTAGCATTGAGGCCGCCAGCACGGCCGAGCGGGGGAACAATCGTGACTGTTGACCGGACCAGGCTGATCGGACTTTTGGGCGGGATGAGTTGGGAGTCCAGCGCGCTCTATTACCGGCTGATAAATCAGGCGGCACATGCCAGGATGGGCGGGCATCACAATGCTCGCTCGCTGATGTTCACGCTCGATTTCGACGAACTCAATCGGCTGGCAGCCGAAGGCGACTGGATGCGGGTTGCGGCGGTGATCTCGGAGGCGGCGCGCAGCCTTGAAAAGGCGGGAGCCGCCTTCGCCATGCTGACAGCGGTGACGCCGCACACGGTTGCCGATCAGGTGGCCGGCGCGATCGGCATTCCGCTGCTGCACATCGCCGATCCAACCGGCGAAGCGATCCGTGCCGCCGGCATCAAGCGCGTCGGGCTGCTCGGAACGCGCTACACGATGGAACTCGGGTTCTTCGCCGAGCGGCTGCAGCAGCGTTTTGGCATCGAGGTGATCGTGCCATCGGAGGAACAGCGCACGGCACTGCATCGCATCATCATCGACGAACTGACGCTCGGCTTGGTGAAGCCGGTGTCGGCCGCGGTGCTGCAGCAACTGGCCGGCGATCTCGGCGCGCGCGGGGCAGAAGCCGCCGTCGTCGCCTGCACCGAACTGCCGCTGCTGCTCGGTATGGATGCCTATCCGATGCCGGCATTCGACGTGGTCAAGCTGCATGCCGAGGCGGCGGTGGAGCTGGCACTGGCGGGGTGAGGGAGCGTCTGGGCGCTTGGCAACCGACAGCGAGGAGTGGTCGGAGGCGATCTGCCAGGCGTGGTACGGCAATGTGTTGTGGGAGGCATTCCTGACGGGCAGCAGGAGTATTCGGCGAGCGCCGCAGCGCACCGCCATGCCTGCTGGGCAGGGCGTGGAGTTCCGACTGTACCGCCGCTGCTGTTACGATCCGGCCGCGATAAGGGCCATCACCTCGTCGGGCGTCTCCATGACCTGCCAGGGGTAGGGCCTGTCGCCGCCGGAGCGGACCTGCACCACTGCCTTGCCGGTGTTCGGACTGCTCGTGCCGGCGGCCACGCCGACGATGTCGGCGATGCGGATGTAGGATGTTGCCCCCGAGGGCGAAACCGCCGTGACCTTGATGAAATCCATGCCCTGCCTCTCTCCGTTTCCCGCTGCAAATAAGTGCAGGCGGGCGCGGCGGCGCAAGCCGGAGGTGCGCAACCACGGCATGCCGAGCTTTGCCTTGAACAGCGCGAGTTGCTGCGTTGGCCTCGAAGCCGATGCCTGTTCGCGGATCAGTCCGCCTTGGGAGAAGCGTCCAACTGAGCGTAACCCCAGTCGATAACCGGCCTGCCGGCGCGCAGAACATCGGTGACGACTGCGACGATGCTTGTTGTCAGGCCGCAGGACGCAATCGCCGGGTCGGCGTAGCGCGAAATGGGGATTGTGGCCTCCCCGATTTCAGTAATGCGCATCGCGCGCTCGTCAGGACGGAGCAGCGATACCGAGGATGACGGCGATCAGCATCAGGAGCGGGCCCATCCACTTGAACTGGCGTACGAGGTTGGCGAGCCAGGGCTGGTTGGGAGGCGTCGTCAGATCGACATAACCGAAGCCGACGGCCGTCATCCAGGCGCCGGCGCAGAGCATGATGAACTCGTCGATATAGGCGGCAATCAACGGATCCTCCCGAGGCGTGAGTCGTTGCCGAGTTCAGTTGTCGTGGACCGTGTCTGGCACTGCAAGACAAGGGCGGTCGGTCTCCTGACAAAGTGCGCACCGGAAATTGCGGTTGTGCGAAACGCGCCGGAAATCGAAACCTGCTGCCTTGACAGGTCAGTATGACGTTATAACCTCTTGGTGCGGGTCAAGCCGGGAACGTGGCCCCGCATGTGGAGGACGATCTTATGAAACTCGCGTGGATCAAGGGCGCGCTGGCCGCCGGCATCGCCCTGTTGCCGAGCGCCGTATGGGCGCAGTCAGTCAATATTTCCTACCTGACCCACTGGTCGCCGGAGACGGTGGCGCTGCTGGAACAGGCGGCCAAGGATTTTGCCAAGGACCATCCCGACGTGGCGGTAACAGTGCGCGCCGTGCCGTTCGGCGACCTTTTGACGACGCTGCGCTCGCAGGCCGGCGGGCAGGCTGCCACCATCGCCGGCATCTACGATCTGTGGCTGCCGGAACTGGCGCGCGACAAGCTCGTTGCCCCTGCACCCGAGACGGTTGCCGGCGAGGTCAAGGGTGCCTGGCCGGCAGGCGTGGTGACGGCGGCGAGCGTCGGTGGGGTGCTCTACGGCGTGCCCAACGAGATCGATGTTTATGCGCTGAACTACAACAAGGCGCTGTTCAAGGAGGCGGGCATCGAAGCGGCGCCCAAAACCTGGGACGAGCTGAAGGACGCCGCCGCCAAGCTGACCAAGAAGGATGCGGGACAGCAGGGGTTTGGCATGATCAACAGCTGGGCGGCGGGCGTGGTGCATCCGTTTTCGTCGCTGCTGGTGTCCAATGGCGGCGAACTGGTGACCGGCGGCAAGCCGGTGTTGGACAGCAAGAACGCCGGCGAGACCTTCCAGCTCTATGAGGAACTGATCAAGTCGGGCTCCAGCGACCCGGCCATGGGCACGGCCGACGCCAACACGACAGGGCCGTTCCTCGACAATTTCGTCTCCGGCAAGACCGGCATGATCATCATGGCCAACTGGTGGGAGAGTGCGCTTAGGGCAGGCATGGGCGACAAGTTCGCCGATATCGCCACGGCGCCGATCCCTGTCGGGCCCTCAGGCGACAAGCCGCGCTCGATCTCCTATTCGTGGATGACCGTGGTGAATGCGGGCGCGGCGGAGGCCGAGCAGAAGGCGGCGTGGGATTTCCTCGCCTGGCTGAACAGCCCGAAGTCGGGCCCGAACGGCGCTTCGGCCATGGCCAACATCCTGATGTCGATGGGCATCCTGCCGTCGCGCAGTTCCGACGTCGATGCCTTCAAGGATAAGCTTGGTTCGGAATTCCTGTCTGGTTATGTCAGCGTGCTGGGCGATGCAAAACCATTCCCGGTCGTTCTCGGCGGCCAGGAGTTCTCGGAGTCGCTGCAGCAGACCATCGAGGCGCTGCAATATGGCAAGGTTTCAGCCACCGAGGCGCAGACCAATGCGCAGGCCGACGCGGCTGCGATCCTGGAGAAAGCTGCGAAGTAGGCGCTCACTTCCTTCTCCCCGTTCACGGGGAGAAGGTGGTCCGAAGGGCCGGATGAGGGGCGGCTCCAAGTTCGGAGAGGTAAGCTCTGCCCCTCATCTGCCTGCCGGCATCTTCTCCCCGTGAACGGGGAGAAGTACGCAGTGTCACCGTCTCGCGCACCCCTCGACTGCAACTGATCCATCTCATGACCAGAACCCACCAACATTCCGTCTGGATGATGCTGGCGCCGGCCGTCTCGCTGATCGGCGCCTTCATCGTCGTACCGATGGTGCTGACGGTGTGGCTGTCGCTGCAGGACTGGTCGACGCAGACCGGTTTCCAGACGGCCGAATTCGTCGGGCTCGACAATTTCCGCGAGATTTTTGGCGCAACCTCGGTGGGGCGCGACTTCAAGGGCGCATTGGTCAATACGGCGCTCTACACGCTGATGTCGGTGGCGCTTATCTTGCCTGTTTCGGTTGGCCTCGGGCTGCTCGTCTACCAGCGTAATGTCGCCGGCGGCAACGCGCTCAGGACCATCCTGTTTTCGACCTACATGGTGCCGATGATCGCAGTGGCGCTGGTGTGGTCGAAACTCTATTCGCCGAGTGAGGGACCGATCAACCAGATGCTCGGCTGGCTGGGTATCGGCCCGCAGCCTTGGCTGTCGTCGCCCAGCACCGCGCTGGTATCAATCGTTGTTCTCAATGTCTGGCAGCAGGTCGGCTATTTCACCGTGCTTGTCGTGGCCGGGCTGACCCAGATCCCGACCAGCCTCTACGAGGCCGCGACCATCGACGGCGCGGACGGGCGCCAGCAGTTCACGGCGATCACCCTGCCGCTGCTCAAGCGGACGCTGCTGTTCAGCGCCGTCATTGCCATCATCAATGCCGTGCAGGTGTTCGAGCCGGTGGCGCTGA
This sequence comes from Aminobacter sp. NyZ550, assembly GCF_025628925.2. Lineage (NCBI taxonomy): Bacteria > Pseudomonadati > Pseudomonadota > Alphaproteobacteria > Hyphomicrobiales > Phyllobacteriaceae > Aminobacter > Aminobacter sp. NyZ550. The sequence goes on along the minus strand of NZ_CP114190.1, from coordinate 3,720,585 downwards.
TTACGCAGGGCGGGCCGGTGGGCTCGACCAACGTGTTGACCTATCACATAAGGCGTGTCGGCATCGAACGCGCCCAGGGTGGCCTGGGCTCCGCCATGGCGGTGACGCTGATGTTGTCGCTGATCGTCGTGATCTTCGCTTTGTTCGCTTTCGCTCGGAAGGGGGACGACGAATGAGCGCGGCTGGCGAATGGCGGCCGCGCCGCGGCTTGTTTTTCTTCAGGTCACGCCCAACCAGCGGCGACTATATCGTGGCAACGCTGATGCTTGTGGTCGCCGTGGCCTCGGCCTTTCCGCTGGTATGGATGGTACTGTCGAGCCTGAAGACGCCGGCCGAAACCATGCAGGTGCCGCCGGTGTGGCTACCCGAGAGCCCGAGCCTGGAGGCCTTCGGCAAGGTGTCTGGCGTCATCAATGTCGGCCGCTCGATGCTGAATTCGGCAGTCATCGCCGCCATCACCACGGCCGGCATCATCGTCACCAGCCTGATGGCAGGTTACGCCTTTGCCAAGCATCGCTTCCATGGTCGCAATGCACTGTTTGCGCTGCTGATCGCGACCATGTTCCTGCCGCCGATCGTGACGTTGATCCCGCTCTACCGGATGATCGGCACCATCGGGCTCGATGGCAGCCTGGCAGGCGTGGTCCTGCCCAACCTGGCCAATGCCTTCGGCATCTTCCTGATGCGGCAGTTCATTGCCGGCGTGCCCGACGACTTGATCGATGCGGCGCGCATGGACGGCGCTTCGGAGATGCGCATCCTGTTCGTCATCGTGGCTCCGCTGGTGACGCCGGCGGTGGCAGCTCTCGCGCTGTTTGCCTTCGTCTATCACTGGAACAGCTATCTTTGGCCGCTGACGGTGCTGCAGGGCAACGCCGACCAGTACCCGATCGTCATCAGCCTCAGCCGGCTGTTGAGCTACAACAGGGGTGCGATGAACACCAACCTGGTCATGGCGGGTGCGACGCTGGCCGTTTTGCCGCCGCTGGTGCTGTTCGTGTTCCTGCAGCGCTTCTTCGTCGACTCCATCGTAAGCTCCGGAGTGAAGGGATGAGCAAGGTTCTGGCCATCGATCTCGGCGGCACGCAGCTCAGGGCAGGGATTTCAGACGATACCGCGCCTGCAGCCGTTCAACACATCGGCGCCTGGCCGGCGCCCAGGGGGCTCGACGGTTTCCGCGAGACGATAACCGGGCTGGCGCAAGACCATGGTACCGAACTGCTCGGCGTTTCGGTGCCGGGGACGGCACGCGGCGCGCGCTGCCTGTGGATCCCCAATCTGCCCTGGCTCGACGGCGTCGACCTCTCAGGTCAATTCCCTGATCTCGTTATCGGTTTGGGCCAAGATGCGCAGCTGGCGTTGCTTGCCGAAGCTTCGGCGGGCGCGGCAAAGACGCTATCGGATGCGATCCTGGTGGCGATCGGCACCGGCATCGGCTCGGCGGTGCTCTCAGGCTCGAGAATCATGCGTGGCGGGCAGGGAGCTGCCTGTTCCTTCGGCTGGGCCTGCGCCGATCTGGACGATGAAGGCGACGACCGCGATGGCTGGCTGGAGCGGCAGGCATCGGGTCGGGCGTTCGATGCTATCGGGCGGCAGGCCGGCTTCAGTGACGGTCGCGGGCTGGTGGCGGCGGCGCGTGCGGGCAATGCGACTGCGATTGATGCATTGGCGCGGCCGGCGAAGGCGCTGGGCGTGAGCCTGGCAACCGCCGTTGCGCTGCTCGACCCGCAAACAGTGATCCTGGCCGGCGGCGTGGCCGAGGCGGCCGACGTGCTGGTGCCGATGGTGCGAGCCGCGATGGAAAAGCAATTGCCGCCGCATCTGAGACGCGTGCGCATCGAGGCCGGCAGCTTCGGCAAGGACGCCAGCCTTGTGGGGGCAGCATTCGCCGGCGCGCGCGGCCAACAATGGGACGAAATCCGATGAGCGGAATCTTTGCAAAACCCAACCGCAACCGGCCGGAGCCGCTGTGGCACCAGGCCGAGCAGGCGATGCGGACGCTGATTTCGTCCGGCGAGTGGGCGACGGGCGCGCAGATCCCCAATGAAGAGCGCCTGTGCGACCTATTGGGAGTGAGCCGCATCACCGTGCGCCATGCCCTGCGCAACCTCGAGGATTCCGGCTTGCTCAGCCGCGAACATGGGCGCGGCACCTTCGTGCGCAGCCCGACCGTCATTGCCGGCGTGCGCGGCCTGACCAGCTTCACCCAGGAGATGGCCAATCTCGGGCTCAATCTGGGAACCAGGCTGCTCGACGCCCGGATCATTGCCGCCGACGCTCAGGTGGCCGGCGCGCTGGAGATCGAGGAAGGCACGCCGGTACTCCAGTTGCGCCGCCTTCGCCTTGGCAACGACCAGCCGATCGGTATCCAGACCGCGCATCTGCCGGCGGCGCGCGTGCCGGGCCTGCTGGAAACGGCGGCAAGCGTCTCCTCGCTCTATGAGACGCTGAAGGCGAGCTACGGCATCGTGCCCCAGGAGGCACGCGAAATCTACCGCATCGGCGAGGTCAAGCCGGAGGATGCCGAGCTGATCCAGCTGAAGGCCGGCAGCTCCGCCTTCATGGTCGAACGCATCGCCTTCGACCGCTCCGGCCCGTTTGAATTCACGGTCTCGACCATGCGCGGCGACCGCTACGAAATCCGTTCCGTTCTCCATCTCTGACCATCTGAAAGGTTCTTTCCCATGACGACTTCCTACATCAGCCGGCTGGCCAAGCTCATCGACGGGGCCGCAAGCGCCAACGAGGCCGCGTTCGAGACCGTTTCGGCACGGCTGGCCGAGACGCTTGCCAACAAGGGGCTGGTGCATCTCTACGGCTCGGGCCATTCGGTGCTGCCGTGCCAGGAGGCGTTTCCGCGCTACGGCTCCTATGTCGGCTTCAATCCGCTGACCGACCCGCGTGTGATGTGGCACAATGTGCTGGGTTCGGGCGGCGTGCGCGAACTTCTATGGCTCGAACGCACCGAGAACTACGCGGAAAAATTCCTCGACCACCAGCCGCTCAACCCTGGAGATGCCATCATCATCTATGGCCATAGCGGCCGCAACGCGTCGGGCATCGACACCGCGCTCTACGCCAAGAAGCGCGGGCTGTTCATCGTCGCCATCACCAGTAAGAACAATTTGGACAAGCCGGCGAGCCATTCCTCCGGCAAGCGCCTGGCCGATGCCGCCGACGTCGTCATCGACACGACTTCACCGATCGAGGACGCCATCGTGCCGGTGAAGGGCTGGAGCCGCCCTGTGGCCGGCTCGTCGACGGTGCTCGCAATGATCATGACGCATGAGCTGATCGCGCGCACGGCGCAAAAGCTTGCCGACCGCGGCATCGAGCTGCCGACCTTTGCCTCGCCGACAATCGAAGGCGTGACGTTGCACGATACCGACGTGATCTACGGCCTCTACCGCGAGAAGATGATCGAGGCGCAGCACAAGCATCTCGACTTCTTCAAGGAACGGATGCAGGGCGAAGCGTAATCCTGTTCCTGACACCGATAAGCTGGCGAGCCGTCCGGAAGGGCGGCCCGCTCGCATTCGGCACGATGCCTCTTGCCATTTTCAATTGTTGGCGATAGAACAAAATAAGAACAAAAATGACTTGTGGACGGCACGAGTTTCTCCGCTGCCAGGGGGCGCGGGCGGAGGGTGCAATGGGCTAGTGTGCGCCCTCACATTTTCTTGGAATTTGGTTTCGGACGAGCGCGGAGCAGTGTCATGGCAGGTAGCGTCAACAAGGTCATTCTGGTCGGCAATCTGGGCGCTGACCCTGAGATCCGCCGGCTCAATTCGGGCGAGCCAGTCGTCAACCTGAGGATCGCGACTTCGGAAAGCTGGCGCGACAAGAATTCGGGCGAACGCAAGGAAAAGACCGAGTGGCATCAGGTCGTCATCTTCAATGACAACCTCGCCAAGGTTGCCGAGCAGTACCTGAAGAAGGGTATGAAGGTTTACATCGAGGGCCAGCTCCAGACCCGCAAATGGGAGAAGGACGGGATCGAGCGTTACACCACCGAAATCGTGCTGCAGAAATTCCGCGGCGAACTGCAGATGCTCGACGCGCGCGGCCAGGGCGGTGACGCAGGCTATAGCGGCGGTGGCGGCCAGGTCGGTTACGGCGGCGGTCAGGGTGGCGGCTATGGCGGCGGCGGCCGTTCTGACTTCGGTCAGTCGAGCCCGACCGACAGCTATGGCGGCGGCAACCGCGGCGGCTTTGGTGGCGGCGGCGGCGGTGGCAATCGCGGCGGCCAGGGCGGCGGTGGCGGCATGGGCGGCGGCGGTTCGCGCGACCTCGACGACGAAATCCCGTTCTGAGTGTAGCCAAGGAGGCGAGCGATCGAGGTCGTTGATCGTCTGCCTGGGCGACGCGGGCCGTGAGGTGAAAGCCTTTCTGCGTCAAGGCCATTACAAAACAGCTGTGCCAACGCCGTTGCGAAAGCGATGCGCGGCGTCGGCAGGACTACATGGGCAGGCTGGCTTTGCAGTTGCACGCTGACGGCCTGCGACAAGGCAAGAGTTGGTTGCTGGATTTCGTGAATGACTGTTCTCGCGAATCTTTCTGCTTCGCGTTACTAAGGTGAATGGGGCACGGGGTCTTCATTCACCGATCGGATTCGATCTACGACGACAGTCCTGCCGAACGGTATCAGTTCCCGCCGCAATATTTCGGCCGGGTGCAGGCCTGTGTCGGCGATTGGATCGTCTACTACGAGCCACGTAAGGTAGCCGACACCAAGGGATACTTCGCAGTTGCCAAGGTGCAGCAGGTCATCCCGGATCCCAGCGCGAAGGGCATGTTTCTCGCGCTTATCGAACCAGGCAGCTATCTCGATTTTGCCAATCCAGTTCCCTTCAGTGATGCTGACGGTGTGATCGAGCGCGGGCTTCTCAACGACGACGGGCGAATTTCCGGGCGCGCCCAGGCGGCGGTAAGGCCGCTTTCTCCAATCGATTTCAGTCGCATCGTAACGTTGGGGCTGGATCAGGCAGAATCTACGCTTCCGAGGGTCGATCCGGTGACGCCAGCCGGCGGCTTCTTCGAAGACCAGGCGCCTTTTGTGTTTGAGGAGAGCCGAGAGCGTGCGCAGTTCCTGACATCCCGCATCGTGCGTGACCGCGTCTTCCGAAAGATCGTCCTGCGTGCCTATGACGAGCGCTGTGCGATCACGGGATTGAAGCTCATCAATGGTGGCGGAAGGGCGGAAGTTGCGGCGGCACATATTCGCCCTGTCGAGGCCGACGGACCGGACGTCGTCAGCAACGGCATCGCGTTATCCGGAACAGCCCACTGGATGTTTGATCGCGGCCTTATCAGCCTATCGGATGATCTTGAGATCCTGATTTCCCGCCAGGCAAACGATCCCGATGGCATTAAGGGCATCGTCAATCGCAGCGGCCGAGCAATCGGCCCCCAGCGTCTATCCGATCGTCCTCATCCACACTTCCTGCGCTGGCATCGCGAGCATTGCTTCAAGCAATAGGTCGGGCGTGCTGTCACGAAAATTCGAGATGGACGAGGTTACAGCCTTTCCGCCCATCGATGTCCCTGGTGGCATAGGTCGAGGCAGTCCTTCAGCCAGCTGCGTTCCGACGGCCGCAGCTTCGGCAGGGCGTTGGCGAAATCTACTTCGTCCTTGGGGCGCCCGTGTTTCGCCTTGAACAGCAGGGTGGCTGCCGGCTTGAGGTAGGAGATGCCGCCGGTGTCGTGGCGACAATGTCGGCGCGCGGCACTGATATGGCGGGGTTTCGCTTGTAAACCCACAGATCCGGCGAACCCTGCTCGATCATCATGTCGACCCGCCAGCAATGTTGCACAACGTCCAGGCACCAGACCTGGAAGATTTCAGCAGACGGAGCACTTTGCGCGGGCAGGTGTTTAACGATGCCGTCTCCGGCAGTGTGGAATTCCATGTCGGCCAGTGCGCGGCGGAAGACGGGTACGTCGCTGCGCAGGACCGTGAATTCGAGGTCTTCATGCTCGCGTGTCTGATGGCCATGCCAGAGGTCGAGCGCCCATCCGCCGGCGACGCACCATGGCACGGAGACGCCGGTCAGGCGACGTGCCAACTCGGTTGGATGCCAGGCGCACCACCCGTCATGGTCCGGCGCATCGGGCTGTTTCATGCGGGGCTGTCCTTTTGCGCTGCCTTAGCCATATCGAGGCCCGGGGCAAGGCTGCTTCGTGCGACGAACGGCTGACTTCAGGCCGCTGCAGCCGGTTGCGCAGGTGACGAAGGCCGGTGGTCTGGATCGACGGGGTCAGAGCGGCCTGGTGGGCTGTCGCGCCTTAAGCCGCCATCAGTGCCTTGATACCGTCGGCGACGAATTGCACGGCGAGGGCTGCCAGGATCACACCGAGGAGGCGCGTCAGGATCGAGCGGCCGGTTTGGCCTAGGAACTGGTCGATGCGTTCGGCGAGCACGAAGACCAGATAGGTGGCGGCGAGGCAGGCGAGGATGATCAGGACCAGCGCCAGCTGGCCGGTCCAGCCCTGAAATGAGCCGGAGAGCAGTACCGTCGCCGAGATCGCGCCGGGACCGGCGATCAGTGGAATGGCGAGCGGGAAGGCGGCGATGTTGTGGATGTGGTCGCGGGTGATCGCGACATCCGAAATCTTCTCCTTGCGGTCCTGGCGCTTCTCGAAAACCATCTCGAAGGCGATGAAGAACAGCAGGAAGCCGCCGGCGACGCGGAAGGCGGGCAGCGTGATGCCGAAGACTGTGAGGATGGCCGCACCGGCAACGGCGAAGACCGCCAGCACGACAAAGGCTATGACGCTGGCGCGCACCGACACTTGCAGGCGCTGTTCGCGGTTCATGCCGCGTGTCACCGCAAGGAACAGCGGCGCCAGGCCCGGCGGGTCGATGGTTACGAGGATGGTGACGAAGGCATTGAAAACAGTGTCGAAAAGCGGCATCAGGCATCTCCCCGGCGAATGCAGGCTAACCTGACGACAGTTGCCGCGCCAGTGGCAAAATCAGATCGAGCGGCCGTCATTTGGCCATGGCCGGCAGTTGCCGCTGCCGGATCGTGGGGTCGTCGGGTGCAAGGGCGGCAAGAACAGGCAGGACATCTCGCCGCAATGTTGGAAGGATAAGCTATCCTTTTGAAATCGCGTCCCAAATCAGCATTGGAAAAGCGAGGCCGAAATTGGTCATTCGACGACCGTTCCTATATATAAGGTAAATGATTCCCAACATGCGTGATCCGAGTTGACCGACCAGAAATCACCGCGTGGACCTGACGGTCCCTCCGGCATCGAGCCGATTTCCATCATCGAGGAGATGCAGCGCTCCTACCTCGATTACGCGATGAGCGTGATCGTGAGTCGCGCCCTGCCAGACGTGCGCGACGGCATGAAGCCGGTGCATCGCCGCATTCTCTTCGCCTCGCATGAGAGCGGCTACCACTGGAACCGCAAATATGTGAAGTCGGCGCGTCCGGTCGCCGACGTGATGGGTAAATATCACCCGCACGGCGACGCCTCGATCTATGACGCCTTGGTGCGTATGGCGCAGGACTGGTCGATGAGCGTGCCGCTGATCGATGGGCAAGGCAATTTCGGTTCGATCGACGGGGATCCGCCCGCGGCGATGCGCTACACCGAAGCGCGCCTGACCAAGGTCGCGCATGAGCTGCTCGAGGATATCGACAAGGACACTGTCGACTTCCAGGATACCTACGACGCGTCGGGCCAGGAGCCGCGTGTTCTGCCGGCGCGTTTCCCGGCGCTGCTGGTCAATGGCGCCGGCGGCATCGCCGTCGGCATGGCGACCAACATTCCGCCGCACAATCTCGTCGAAGTCTGCAACGGCGCCATCGCCGTCATGGAAAACCCTGCGATCGACCTGCCTGACCTGATGGAGATCATTCCCGGCCCGGATTTCCCGACCGGCGGCCTGATCCTCGGGCGTTCGGGCATCTACAACGCCTATTCGACCGGCCGTGGCTCGGTCATGATGCGCGGCAGGGTCAATATCGAGCAGAGCCGCGGCGACCGCGAGGCGATCATCATCACCGAAGTTCCCTTCCAGGTGAACAAGGCGACGATGATCGAGAAGATGGCCGAACTGGTGCGCGACAAGCGCATCGAGGGCATCTCCGACATCCGCGACGAATCCGACCGCCAAGGCTACCGCGTTGTCATCGAGCTCAAGCGCGATGCCAATGCCGAGGTCATCCTCAACCAGCTCTACCGTTTCACGCCGCTGCAGACGTCGTTCGGCGCCAACATGGTGGCGCTCAACGGCGGCAAGCCCGAGGTGCTGACGCTGCTCGACATGCTGAAGGCGTTTGTCGCTTTCCGTGAAGAGGTGATCAGCCGTCGCACCAAGTACCTGCTCAAGAAGGTGCGCGACCGAGCCCACATCTTGGTCGGCCTGGCGATCGCGGTTGCCAATATCGACGAGGTCATCAAGCTGATCCGTACCGCGCCCGATCCGCAGACGGCGCGCGACCAGTTGATGACGCGGCGCTGGCCTGCATCCGACGTTGAGTCCTTGATCCGCCTGATCGACGATCCGCGCCACCGCATCAACGATGACGGCACCTACAACCTGTCGGAAGAGCAGGCCCGCGCCATCCTTGAACTGCGCCTGCAGCGACTGACGGCACTTGGCCGCGACGAAATCGCCGACGAACTGAACAAGATCGGCGCCGAGATCACTGACTATCTCGACATCCTGTCGTCGCGGGCCCGCATTCAGCAGATCGTCAAGGACGAACTGGTTGCCGTGCGTGACGAGTTTGGCGTGCCGCGCCGCACCGAGATCACCGACGCCGGCTCCGACATGGAAGACGAGGACCTTATCCCGCGCGAGGACATGGTCGTCACCGTCAGCCACTCCGGCTACATCAAGCGCGTGCCGCTGTCGCTCTACCGGGCACAGCGTCGCGGCGGCAAGGGCCGCTCCGGCATGTCGACGAAGGACGAGGATTTCGTCACCCGCCTGTTCGTCGTCAACACGCACACGCCGGTGCTGTTCTTCTCGTCGCGCGGCATCGTCTACAAGGAAAAGGTCTGGCGCCTGCCGATCGGCAATCCTCAGTCGCGTGGCAAGGCTCTGATCAACCTGTTGCCGCTGCAGCAGGGCGAGCGCATCACCACGATCATGCCGTTGCCGGAGGACGAGGCAAGCTGGAGCGAGCTCGACGTGATGTTCGCCACCACGCGCGGCACCGTGCGCCGCAACAAGCTGAGCGACTTCGTCGACGTCAAGCGTAATGGCAAGATCGCCATGAAGCTGGAGGAGGAAGGCGACGAGATCCTCGGCGTCGAGACCTGCACCGACAACGACGACGTGCTGCTGACCGCCGATTCCGGCCAGTGCATCCGTTTCCGCGTCGACGACGTGCGCGTGTTCCAGAGCCGCAACTCGGTCGGCGTGCGCGGCATCAGCATGGCCGACGGCGACCGCGTCATCTCGATGGCGATCATCGAGCATGTCGAGGCAAGCCCGGCCGAACGTGCCGCCTATCTCAAGCGCTCGGTCGCCGAGCGGCGACTGGCCGCCGGAGTCGCCGCCGGCGAGGACGAGGATATCGCCTTGACCAACGAGGATGTCGGCGAGGAAGCCGACATCACCGAGGAGCGCTACCAGTTCCTTGGCGAGCATGAGCAGTTCGTGTTGACGGTCACCGAATATGGCTATGGCAAGCGTTCGTCGTCCTACGATTTCCGCCTGACAAACCGCGGCGGCAAGGGTATCCGCGCCACCGACGTGTCGAAGGTGGCGGAGATCGGCAAGCTGGTGGCGACCTTCCCGGTCGGCAATGACGACCAGATCATGCTCGTCTCCGACGGCGGCCAGGTCATCCGCGTGCCTGTCGACGGCATCCGCACGGCCAGCCGCGCCACCAAGGGCGTGACGATCTTCAACACCGCCGACGGCGAGAAGGTGGTGTCGGTCGAGCGGATTTCTGAGCCGCAGGGCGAGGATGAGGCCGACGAGGCGGTCAATGGTGACGGCGTTGCCGGCGAAGCACCGAGCGCAGACCCTGCACCCGAGGGGGAACAGGGCTGATCTTTGCGGGCGCCTGAAAATGGCGTCTGTTCAAGAGCTTGAGATCAGACAATCAGGAAGAGAAAGAAGCGGCGCCGTGGCGCCGCTTTTGCCTGGAGGGGCAGAAACTGTTCAGCGCGGGGCGCGCGGATTACGCCAGCCCGGAAGCTGCACGCGTGCGGTCTGCACCTTGGTGCGGACGCGGTGAGCCTCCTGATGGAGGCTGAAGGCGGTGGCGACAAGCATGGCCAGAGTCATGGCCGCCGCGAGCATGTAGATCATCATGGCGCTGTTCTCCTGCTGGAAACAACGGACGAGACGCTGTTTGGTTTCACCCACCATAATGAGGTTCTATTCACATCCGCTTGAACTGATCCTGAGATTGCCGTTCATCTCGCATTCATCTCGTAAACCAATTTTCCGGTCTGACACGGAGCAGGTTGGCGGCAAAGCGCGCTTCCACCTTTGGCGCCGATGTTCTAGAAGCAGCCCATGACTGATCGCATCGCCATCTATGCCGGGTCGTTCGACCCGCTCACAAACGGCCATCTCGACGTGCTCAAGGCGTCGCTGGCCGTTGCCGACGTCGTCTATGCCGCTATCGGCATTCATCCCGGCAAGAAGCCTCTGTTTTCCTTCGAAGAGCGTGTGACGCTTATCGAGGAAGCGACGAAGGCGGAATTCGGCGCCGATGGCGGACGCATCAAGGTGGTGGCCTTTGACGGGCTGGTGATCGACGCGGCGCGCAAGGAAGGCGCCTCGATCATGATCCGCGGCCTGCGCGACGGCACCGACCTCGACTATGAGATGCAGATGGCCGGCATGAACGAGACCATGGCACCGGAATTGCAGACCGTTTTCCTGCCGGCGAGCCCTTCGGTTCGCACCATTACCGCCACACTTGTCCGTCAGATAGCCTCGATGGGCGGCGACATACGTCCGTTCGTGCCGGCGGCGGTTGCCGGCGCGCTCAACGCCAAATTCGCGAAATAATTTTTCCGGAGTATCGAAACATGCAGCTTAGGAAGCTTGCCTCGTCCGTCGTCGTCCTCGCCGGCCTTTTGGCCGGATCGGCTGCAGCCATTGCTGCCGAGCCCGAGAACACCATGGTCATCACGCTGAAGGGCGGCGACGTGACCATCGCGCTGCGTCCCGACCTCGCGCCCAAGCATGTCGCGCAGATCAAGACGCTGGTGCGCGAAGGCGCCTATGACAACGTCGCGTTCCATCGCGTCATCGGCGGCTTCATGGCCCAGACCGGCGACGTCGAGTTCGGCGACATGAAGGATGGCTTTGATCCCAACCGCGCCGGCATGGGCGGCTCGAAGCTGCCCGACATCCAGGCCGAGTTCTCGCAGGAAAACTTCAAGCGCGGCGTCGTCGGCATGGCACGCTCGCAGGACCCGAATTCGGCGAATTCGCAGTTCTTCATCATGTTCGACACCGCGTCCTCACTCGACGGCCAGTACACCATCGTCGGCGACGTCGAGAGCGGCATGGATCTGGTCGACGCCATCAAGAAGGGTGACGCGGCCAATAACGGGTCGGTCAGCGACCCCGACCGCATGATCAAGGTCCGCATCGCCGCGGACGCCAAGTAAACGAAACGAAGAGAAGGAATTTCATCATGGCCGAGATCAAGGATCGCGAAAACGCGCTGATCATGGAAACGACCAAGGGCAATGTGGTCATCGAGCTGTTCCCGGACCTCGCGCCCGGCCATGTCGGCCGCATCAAGGAACTGGCGCGCGAAGGCGCCTATGACGGCGTGGTGTTCCACCGCGTCATCGACGGCTTCATGGCCCAGACCGGCGACGTCAAGTTCGGCAAGTCGGGCGGCAAGGACTTCAACCCGTCGCGTGCCGGCATGGGCGGTTCGGACAAGCCGGACCTGAAGGCCGAGTTCAACAACATGAACCACGCCCGCGGCACCTGCTCGATGGCGCGTGCCCAGAACCCGAATTCGGCCAACTCGCAGTTCTTCATCTGCTTCGAGGATGCCGGCTTCCTGAACCGCCAGTACACGGTCTGGGGCCAGGTCATCGAAGGCATGGACAATGTCGACAAGATCAAGCGCGGCGAGCCGGTGCAGGATCCCGACAAGATCGTGTCGCTGAAGGTTGCGGCCGACGTCGCGGAATAACTGACAATGGCTGGCGCTCTCTGGTCGCTTCTCGGCGTTCTGGCGGGCGCCTTCATTGCCATTCAGGCACCGATTAATGCACAGCTGGCGCGCGGCCTCGGCGTGCCCGTCGCGGCGGCTGCGATCTCTTTCCTCGCTGGTGCTGTCGTGCTCGGCGTGGTCACCTTGCTCACCACGCGCATGCCAGGCGCAGCTATCGACTGGAGAGCGCCGGCACCCTGGCTGTTCGTGACTGGCGGTGTGCTCGGCGCGGCCTACGTCACCTCGACCGTGCTGCTGACCCCACGCATCGGTGCGGCGGCATTGATGGCTTTCCTGGTGACGGGGCAGCTCTTGGCCGGCATGCTGGTCGACAAGGCCGGCATTTTGGGTGTTGCCGTGCGTGAGATTTCCATGGGCCGCATCGTCGGTGCCGTGCTTCTGCTCACCGGCGCGCTGATGATCCGTATCTACTGATGCGCGTTGATCTTTTCGATTTCGAGCTGCCGGAGGCGAACATTGCGCTGCGCCCGGCCGAACCGCGCGACATGGCGCGGCTTTTGTGCGTGCGGCCGGACGAAGCGCTGGCCGATCTGTCGGTGCGCGACCTGCCGTCGCTGCTGAACCCTGGCGATGTGCTGGTGCTCAACGACACGCGCGTCATTCCGGCTCAGCTCAAGGGTGTTCGGGTGCGTGGCGAGGCCGTGGCGCATGTCGATGCGACACTGCACATGCGCACCGCACCCGACCGCTGGCTTGCCTTCATGCGGCCAGGCAAGCGGGTTGCCATAGGCGACCGCATCCGGTTCGGCCACGATGCCGAGGCCTGCATGCTCAGCCAGCTCGACGCCACGGTGTTGGAAAAAGGCGAGGGTGGTGAGGCGCTTCTGGCCTTCGACCTCTCTGGACCGGGGCTTGATGAGGCGTTGCATGCCGTCGGCCACATTCCGCTGCCGCCCTATATCGCTTCGAAGCGCCCGGATGATGAGCGCGACCGCAAGGACTACCAGACCGTTTATGCCCGCGAAGAGGGGGCTGTTGCTGCGCCCACCGCCGGCCTGCATTTCACGCCGGAATTGTTTGCGGCGCTCGAGGCGCGCGGCATCGAAAAGCAGTTCGTGACGCTGCATGTCGGCGCCGGCACTTTTTTGCCCGTAAAGGCCGATGACACCGCCGACCACAAGATGCATTCGGAGATCGGGTACGTTTCGGCCGAGACTGCAACCGTGCTGAATGCGGCGCGGGCGCGGGGCAACAAGGTGGTTGCCGTCGGCACGACGTCGCTGCGCCTGATGGAGAGTGCCGCGCGCGAAGACGGTACCTTGGCCGCCTGGTCAGGCCCGACCGACATCTTCATCACACCCGGCTACCGATTCAAATTCGTCGATGCGCTGATGACCAACTTCCACTTGCCGCGCTCGACGCTGTTCATGCTGGTTTCGGCCTTTGCCGGACTGGAGCGCATGCGCGATGTCTATGCGCATGCCATTTCGAGCGGCTACCGCTTCTATTCCTACGGCGATTCAAGCCTGCTGTTCAGGGACGACCGATGAGTTCTGAGTTCACCTTCAAGCTGCTCGCGACCGACGGCAAGGCGCGGCGCGGTGAAATCACCATGCCACGCGGCACCATCCGTACGCCGGCCTTCATGCCTGTCGGCACAGGCGGCACTGTCAAGGCGATGTATATGGATCAGGTGCGCGGCGTCGGCGCCGACATCATCCTCGGCAACACTTATCATCTGATGCTGCGTCCCGGCGCGGAACGGGTGGCCAAGCTCGGCGGCCTGCACGACTTTGCTCGTTGGCCGCATCCGATCCTGACCGATTCCGGCGGCTTCCAGGTGATGTCGCTGTCGAAGCTGCGCAAGATCAGCGAAAAGGGCGTGACCTTCCGCTCGCATATCGATGGCGCGCCCTACGAGATGTCGCCGGAGCGTTCGATCGAGATCCAGGGGCTGCTCGATTCCGACATACAGATGCAGCTCGACGAATGCACGGCGCTGCCGTCGACGCCGAAGGAAATCCAGCGCGCCATGGAAATGTCGCTGCGCTGGGCCGAGCGCTGCAAGACCGCCTTCGGCGACCAGCCGGGCAAGGCAATGTTCGGCATCGTGCAGGGCGGCGATATCCCTGACATGCGCGTGCGCTCGGCGCAGGCGCTGACGGGGCTGGAGCTCAAGGGTTATGCCGTCGGCGGCCTCGCCGTCGGTGAGCCGCAGGAGGTGATGCTCGACATGCTCGATATCACCTGTCCGGAACTGCCGCAGGAGAAGCCGCGCTATCTGATGGGCGTCGGTACGCCCGACGACATCATCAAGTCGGTGGCGCGTGGCATCGACATGTTCGATTGCGTGATGCCGACGCGGGCTGGCCGCCACGGCCTTGCCTATACACGCCGCGGCAAGGTGAACCTGCGCAATGCGCGCCACGCTGACGATCCGCGGCCGCTGGACGAGGAAAGCGATTGCCCGGCGGCGCGCGACTATTCGCGCGCCTACCTGCATCATCTGGTGCGGTCGGGCGAGGCACTGGGCGCGATGCTGCTGACCTGGAACAACCTGTCCTATTACCAGCACCTGATGAGCGAGATCCGTGCCTCGATCGAGGCCGGGCGTTTTGCCGACCGTACCACGGAGATCAGCGAAGGATGGGCGCGCGGCGACATCCCGCTGCACAAGGGCTGAGGTCAGCCGCTCACAGCTCTTTCTCGGCCAGTTCGCGGAAGGCATCGGGCACGGACCCCGCGTGCCCGAGCGCGACCGAGGCGTAGCCGACCGCTTCCCAGCCGAAACGTTCGCGGATCGCGTCCATGGCACGGTCAGCGCCCCAGCGCGCCTGGCCTTTTCGCGTGCCTGGTCGGTGTTTTTCGTCGGCGAGCCCAAGCGGCAGTTCGAGCTGCAGGCCGGAATGTTCCTCGAGATGCGAGACAGAGATTGCCAGAAGCGATATGGCGCGTTCGCTCGGGTACCGGGCGAGCACGCCGCGCACCAGTTCTTCGGCGACTTCCGTGATCATTGCGGTGGCCGAGATCGGCGCGTCGAGCGTGATTGACCGCGTCACCGAACGCAGGTCGGCAAAGCGGACGCGGGCGGTGATGGTGCGACCGGGGCGTGATTTGGCCCGGAGGCGCGAAGCGACGCGGTCGGCGAGGTGGCGCAGGGCAGGCACGTAGATATCGGGCCGCGCCGGTTTCATACCGAGCGCCGACTGCGCGCCGGCGGAATGGGCGCGGCGATGCGGCTGGAGGCGGCGTGGATCGCGGTTCCAGGCAAGTGCCGCCAGCTTTTCGCCTGATGCGTGACCGAGCAGGCGTTCGAGCAAATGCCGGTTGGCGTTGGCCAGTTGGCCGATGGTGGTGATGCCGGCGCCCGCCAGGCGCGTTTCGGTCGCTGGGCCTACACCCCACATCAGGCCGACAGGCAAGCCGTGCAGGAATGCGATTTCCGCACTGCCATCGACCACGACGATGCCGTCGGGCTTGGCGACCTGCGAGGCGATCTTGGCGAGGTGCTTGGTGCGGGCGACGCCGACTGATATCGGCAGGCCGAGTTCGGTCCGGACCCTGTTCCTGATCTTCCGCGCGATCTCCTCGGGCGAACCGAACAGGTGGGTGCAGCCGGCGACGTCGGCGAAGGCCTCATCGATGGAGATGCGCTCGACCAGCGGCGTGAAATCGCCGAGCACCGCGATCGCTGCGTCGCCCAAACGCTGGTACTCCCTGAAATTGCCGCCGACGAAGATGAGGCCGGGGCACAGTTCGCGAGCGCGCCGGCCCGGCATGCCGCCATGGACGCCGAACGCCTTGGCTTCGTAGGACGCGGCGAGCACCACCCCGCCGCCGACGGCGATGGGCTGCCCACGCAGGCTCGGGTCGAGCAACTGTTCGACCGACGCATAGAAGGCGTCGAGGTCGGCATGCAGGATGGTGGCTGCGCTTTCCATAGAGGCGATCTGTCGAGAGTGTTCGGAACATAAAGGGAACATACATGCGAAAAGTCAAGCGCGCTGGCGCAAGCGGTGGCGTCCGGTGCGGGCTTATGGAAATCGCTGGCGTCGACTATGGTGCCGCAATCCAAGGAGAATCCCATGACTGTTTCGCTGCGCGTTCCAACATTTGAAGACGTCAGGGTTGCGGCTTCGCGCATCGCTGGCGAGGCTCATCGGACCCCGGTGCTGACCTCGCGCGCTGCCAATGCCAAGATTGGCGGCGAGCTGTTCTTCAAGGCCGAGAATTTGCAGCGCGCCGGTGCTTTCAAGTTCCGCGGTGCCTACAACGCCGTTTCGGCGCTGTCGCCGGAAGCCAGGCAGAAGGGCGTCGTCGCGTTTTCCTCCGGCAACCACGCTCAGGCGCTCGCCTATGCGGCGACGCTGCTCGACGCGCCGTCTGTCATCGTGATGCCCAAGGACGCTCCCGAGATCAAAGTTGCGGCGACCCGGGGCTATGGCGCTGAGGTGGTGTTCTTCGACCGCTACAAGGATGATCGCGAGGCGATGGCGCGCGGGATTTCCGAGGAACGCGGCATGACCGTCATCCCGCCCTTTGATCACCCCGACATCATTGCCGGCCAGGGCACGGCGGCACTTGAACTGATCGACGAGGTTGGACAGCTCGACATCCTCATCGCGCCGCTCGGAGGCGGCGGCCTGCTTGCCGGCTGTGCGCTGAGCGCCAAGGCACTGGCGCCTGGCTGTCGCGTCATCGGCGTTGAGCCG
Source organism: Aminobacter sp. NyZ550 (assembly GCF_025628925.2). Classification (NCBI taxonomy): domain Bacteria; kingdom Pseudomonadati; phylum Pseudomonadota; class Alphaproteobacteria; order Hyphomicrobiales; family Phyllobacteriaceae; genus Aminobacter; species Aminobacter sp. NyZ550. The sequence continues at coordinate 3,703,748 of NZ_CP114190.1, read as the reverse complement.
GAGGCCGGCAATGACGGGCAGCAGTCGCTGCAGAAGGGTGAGGTGGTTCGCATCGCGCCGCCGAAGTCGATCGCCGATGGGGCGCTGACCACCTATGTCGGCGACCACAATTTTCCGATCCTGCAGGCCAAGGTCTACGGCATCGTCACGGTCAGCGATGCGCAACTGGTGTCGACGATGCGCTTCTTTGCCGAACGCATGAAGCTGATTGTCGAACCGACCGGCTGTCTGGCGGCGGCGGCAGCGCTCAACGGCGTCGTCGACTGTGCGGGCAAACGCGTCGGTATCGTGCTCAGCGGCGGCAATGTCGACCTGAAGGCATTGAGTGGGTTCTTCGCCGACGCCTGACGTCTGACCTGAACCTGTGGCGCGCAACTCTCCGCCTGAAGGCGTTGTGTCCGCGCCACAGCGACCACGCAACGCTCGTTCCCGAAGATTTGGTGGCTGGACGTGGCAAGCAAGTCCGTCGTATGGCGCGGACATGCTTGGCCGTGCGAAGGTCAGCGGAAAGTGCTGTAGATCAGACGGGGCAGGCGCGCATGAACAACAGATACGGAACGCTCGCCTCCTGGGTCTACAATCTCGACAAGCCGGTTGGGCGCTCTTTCGGAGACATCGAATATTATCGTGGGCGTCTTGCGGATTGTGCCGGCTCCATCCTGGAGCCTGCTGTCGGCAATGGTCGCTTTTTCGTGCCGATGCTGGAAGCCGGTTTCGACATCAGCGGCTTCGACCCCTCGAACGAGATGCTTGGCTATTGTCGCAGGGCCTGTGCGGAGCGCTCGCTCGACGAGGGGCGGATCAGCCATGGGACGTTCGAGACCTTTGCCTACGATCGCCGCTTTGCGGCAATCGTCGTGCCGCTTGGCTCGTTCCAGCTGATCACCGACATGGCTGTGGCGAAGGCCGTTTTGCGGCGGTTCTTCGATCATCTGGCGCCGGGCGGGCGGTTGATGATCGACCTGGACGCCATCGGCGGCTTCCTGGGTGAGGGCGGCCGGGTGCGGAGTTGGACCACCTGGGACGGCGATCTGATGACGCTGACCGATGCGCGCGTTTCAACCGACTATGTCGCGCAGACCACCGTGACGCATCTGCGCTACGAACTGTGGAAGGACACCAAGCTCGTCGATTCCGAACTGGAGCTGTTCAGCCTGCGTTGGTGGGGCGTCGAGGAATTTGCCATGGCGCTGCGTGAAACGGGTTTCGTCGACGTCGTCGCCTCTGGTGACTATCGTTACGGCCAGGCGCCGGCCACTGGCTGCGAGACGATCAGCGTCGAGGCGCGCCGGCCGGAATGAAATCAATGGCTTGAACCAAGGCGGCAGCTCGACTATCTAGCAGCCATCAGTAATTTCAACAGGATGTGTGCCTCAATGGATTTTTGCCCGACAGCAACGCCGAACCGCATTGCCATTGGGGAATTCCATGCCTGCATCAATCTCTCTGTCGAATATTGCCTGGTCCACGCCTGACGGCCGGACGCTCTTTTCCAATCTATCGCTGAACTTCGAAGCAGGCCGTTCGGGGCTTGTCGGACGCAATGGCGTTGGCAAGTCGACGCTTCTGCATCTGATATCGCGCTCCTTGCTACCGGAGACCGGCAATGTATCCGTCGCTGGCACGCTAGGGCTGCTGCGCCAGGCGGCGCAGATCTCGCCAGGCGAAACCGTGGCCGACCTGTTCGGGGCATCTGAGGGGCTCGACCTGCTGCGGCGTGCTGGGGCCGGACTTGCCAGTGTCGAGGAATTGACCAATGCCGACTGGACGCTGGAGGCACGCATCGAGGCTGCACTCGCCCGCGTCGGGTTGAGCGCGGAGCCTGCCACGGCGCTCGATGCCCTGTCGGGCGGCCAGCGTACGCGTGCGGGGCTCGCCGCGCTGGTCTTTGGCGAGCCCGACTTCATCCTGCTCGACGAGCCGACCAACAATCTCGATCGTGACGGCCGGAAGGCGGTGATCGACCTGCTGGCCGGCTGGCGCACCGGGGCTATCGTCGTCAGCCACGACCGCGAGCTGCTCGACACCATGGACGCCATAGTCGAGCTGACGTCGCTGGGCGCGACGCGTCATGGCGGCAACTGGAGCCATTATCGCGAGCGCAAGGCGATCGAACTGGCCGCGGCCGAGCACGATCTGCTCGACGCTGAACGACGTGTGTCGGAGGTTGCCGTGAAAGGCCAGGCGACGGCCGAGCGCAAGGCACGCAAGGACGGTGCCGGCAAACGCAAAGCGGCCAAGGGTGACATGCCACGCATCCTGATGAACGGGCTGAAAAACCGCGCCGAGAACACATCAGGCGAAAACATCCGCCTGGCCGAGCGCCGGCGCGCCCAGGCGGAAGCAGATGCCGCCGCCGCCCGCGAGCGGATCGAGGTGCTGCAGCCCATCTTGCTGAAATTGCCGTCGACGGGCCTGCCGCCCACGAAGTCGGTGCTGCGCGTTGATCGGCTGACGGCTGGCTACGAGCCGGGAAGGTCGGTCATTTCGGACTTTTCCCTCGCTGTGACCGGGCCGGAGCGTGTCGCGCTGGTGGGCGGCAACGGCAGCGGCAAGACAACGCTGCTCAAGGCGATCTCGGGCGAACTCGAGCCATGGGCGGGCAGTGTCTCCATACTGACCGCCTATGCCATGCTCGACCAGCAGGTCGGCTTGCTCGACGCCAAGGCTTCGATCCGCGACAACTTCCGCCGCATCAATCCCGAGGCGGACGAAAATGCCTGCCGTGCGGCGCTGGCGCGCTTCATGTTCCGTGCAGATGCGGCGTTGCAGGTCGCGAGCAGCCTGAGCGGCGGCCAGTTGCTGCGGGCTGGACTGGCCTGCGTGCTCGGCGGCAAGGCGCCGCCAGCGTTGCTGATCCTCGACGAGCCGACCAATCATCTCGACATCGACGCCATCGAGGCCGTGGAAGCCGGATTGCGCGGCTATGACGGGGCGCTGCTGGTGGTCAGCCACGACCAGGCATTCCTCGAGGCGATCGGGATCACCAGGCGGGTCGACTTGGCTGACAGGAGCCGGATGCGTTCGGGCGATCGTCGGTCGCGGCTCTGATCAGGTGCTGAGCGAGTTTGAGGCACGCAGGCTGACGCCGGTGATGCGCCAGACGCCGTCGGGCTGGAGTTCGAGCGTGTAGACGGCTTCGTAGTCCTTTCCGTCGGCACCGACGATGATCACCTGCTGGACGATCGATGTCGGGCTCGTTTCCTGGAATTTTCCAAAGGAGAAGCTCTGCGGCTTGTGCACTGGCTTGTACGCGCCCGTGACCATGTTCATGAAAGTGTCGAGGGTCGGGAAAATGCGCTTCACATTGGGGGCGGCGTAGCTGTAGGCAGTGGCGTCGTTGCCCGAGCGGAAGGCATGGAGCTGGCCCGAAATGCTGTCTTGTGCTGCCTTGATTTCGGCCTCACCGGCATAGGCCGGGAGGGACATGAGCAGGCAGGCAAAAAGGGCGGCGCGGCGCATGAGGTTCTCCGGTCGCCAACCATGGGCGATGCCAGGAGACACGCTCGACCGCGCAAAATGGTTGCATCGGCAAGGAGTTTATCAGATCAGCCGGTTGCGCATCAGGCATTCCCGTGCTGTTGGGAGGACAGGCTGCAGCTCCGTTCGCAGGTTCGGGAAAGTCGTCGCATCCGTAATCAAGTCTCTTTGCCGTGGTCACAACGCAGCTGTCGCTTGAAAGGCATGGTCCGTTCTGCGACAAGACGGGCAACGATGGAACGGACGAAGCGATGAAGACCTTTTTCGTGCAGATCAAATGTGAGCTCGGCAAGGCCTATGAGGTGGCGAGCGCATTGGCGGACGCCGAAATCGCCTCGGAGATCTATTCGACTGCCGGCAACTACGACCTGCTGGTCAAATTCTACGTCGATGACGAAGAGGACATCGGCCACTTCGTCAACGAACGAGTCCATGCCATCGGCAACATCAAGGATACCTTCACCACGGTGACGTTCCGCGCGTTCTGAGCGGGACAAGGGCAGGGATCTGCTCATATCGCCTGCATACTGCCGAAAATACGGGCAATTTTCCGATAAATAAGCCGGCTGTCGCCAAAACCGGCGATTGCGCTTGATTTTCTCTCCCGAGGTCATTTCACTGGCCAAGAGGGGAGTTTGCCATTGGTTGCGTTCGACGAAATGCTGCCGGCAGAAGCCGGTTTGAGAAGACCCTATGAGGCCTATGACGGCTGGCTGAAAAACCAGGACCCCGCCCGACTTACTGAAAAGATGCGCGATGCCGAGCGCGTTTTTCGCAAGACCGGCATCACCTTTGCCGTCTATGGCGAGCAGGAAGCATCGGAACGGCTGATCCCGTTCGACATCGTCCCCCGCATCATTTCAGGCAATGAATGGCGCCGGCTGACGCAGGGCATCGAGCAGCGCGTTCAGGCGCTCAACGCTTTTCTCGACGACATCTATCATCGCCAGGAGATCCTCAGGGCAGGGCGCGTGCCACGCGAGCTGATCGCCACCAATGAGGCCTTCCTGCCGGAGATGATCGGGGTTCGGCCGCCGGCGGGCGTCTACACCCACATCATCGGCGTCGACATTGTACGCATCGCCGAAAACGAGTTCTACGTGCTCGAGGACAATGCGCGCACGCCCTCGGGCGTATCCTACATGCTGGAGAACCGCGAGACGATGCTGCAGCTCTTTCCCGAGCTGTTCCAGCGCATCAAGGTGCATCCGGTCGAGAACTATCCGCAACTGCTCAGGCAGTCGCTGGCGGCGGTGAAGCCGAACGGTGTGAACGGTGCGCCGACTATTGCCGTGCTGACGCCGGGCAGCTTCAACTCGGCCTATTTCGAGCATGCGTTTTTGGCCGACCAGATGGGCGTGCAGCTTGTCGAGGGACAGGATCTGCGCGTCGTCGACGGCCATGTCGCGATGCGCACGACCGAAGGCTACAAGCAGATCGACGTGCTCTACCGCCGCGTCGACGACGCCTATCTCGACCCGCTGACCTTCAAGCCGGATTCGGCACTCGGCGTGCCCGGCATCATGGACGTCTACCGCGCCGGCAACATCACGATTGCCAATGCGCCAGGCACCGGTATCGCCGACGACAAGGCGATCTATTCCTACATGCCCGAGATCATCGAGTTCTACACCGGCCGCAAGCCGATCCTCGGCAACATCCCGACGTGGCGCTGCTCGGAAGCAGACAGCCTGAAATATGTCCAGGAGCATCTGGCCGAGCTGGTGGTCAAGGAAGTGCACGGCTCGGGCGGCTACGGCATGCTGGTCGGCCCTGCGGCTACCAGGAAGGAGCGCGAGGAGTTTTCCAAGAAGCTCGCGGCCCGGCCGTCGAACTACATCGCCCAACCGACGCTGTCGCTATCGACCTGCCCGATCCTGACCGAGAAGGGGCTTGCCCCCAGGCATGTCGACCTCAGGCCGTTCGTGCTGGTCTCCGACCGTATCCGCATTGTGCCGGGCGGGTTGACGCGTGTGGCCCTCAAGGAGGGGTCGTTGGTGGTGAATTCATCGCAAGGTGGCGGGACCAAGGATACCTGGGTTCTGGACGACTAGGGGGACGTTGATTTTTCATGCTTCTGGGACGCACCGCCAACGGCCTCTACTGGATGAACCGCTATATCGAGCGGACCGAGAACATGGCGAGGCTGATCGATGCCGGCCTGCGCATCGCGCTGACCCGCAGCCAGGATGCCTCCGAGGAATGGAAATCGGTGCTGCTCTCCGCCGGTGCTGCCAGCTCTTTTGCCGGGAAACACTCAGACTACACGGCGGAAAACGTTGCCGATTTCCTGTTGCGCGACATGTCGAACCCGTCGAGTGCCGTGGCGGCGATGGAGACCGCGCGCAACAATGCGCGCATGGTGCGCACGGCTTTGACGCGGGAGACCTGGGAGAGCATCAACGAAGCGTGGATGGCGCTGAAGCGCATGCTGGCGTCTCCGATCGATCAGCGCGAATTGCCCGGCGTGCTCGACGCCATCAAGCGTGAAACCGCGCTGATCCGCGGTTCGTTCTATGGAACGATGCTACGCAACGAGATCTTCGATTTCGCTCAGCTCGGCACCTACATGGAACGCGCCGACAACACCGCGCGTATCCTCGACGTCAAATATTACGTGCTTTTGCCCTCGGTCTCCTGGGTTGGCTCGTCGCTCGACAACTACCAGTGGGAATCAATCTTGCGGTCGGTTGCGGCGCACCGGTCCTATCGCTGGGTCTACGAGGCCGAATACAAGCCGACCAACATCGCCGAGTATCTGATCCTCAATGCGCGCATGCCGCGTTCGCTGTCGTTCAGCTATCGCTTCCTTGCCGAGCATCTGAAGTTCCTCGGCGAGGACTATGGCGCCCGGCATCCGGCGCAGGAGATCGCCGAGCGGATCTATGCCCGTCTGCGTGGCACCGAAATCAAGGATATCTTCGAAACCGGTCTGCACGAGTTCCTGGCCGACTTCATCAGGGACAATAACCGGCTGGGCGATCAGGTCGCCCAGGATTTCGGCTTTTATTGATCGGATAGGATGATGCGGCTCAAGGTCAGCCACCGCACGGAATACAGCTATGACGAGCCGATCCGCTACGGCTTGCAGCGGCTCAGGCTGTGGCCCGCGAGCGGTCCGGCGCAGACGATGCTGACCTGGGCGCTGCACATCGAAGGCGCGCGGGAGGAGGTGCGTTTCCTCGATCAGTTCGGCAACGACACGCGGCTTCTGTCCATCGATGGAGATCCGCATACGATCAGCGTGGTGGCTGAAGGCGAGATAGAGACCAACGATACGGCTGGTGTTTCGGGACCACATCGCGGTTTTGCGCCGCTCTGGCTGTTCGAACACCAGACGCCGCTGACGGCGCCCGGCACAGCGATCCGCGATCTGGCGGCAAGCGTCGGCGATGGAGGCGATCTGCAGCGGCTGCACGGGTTGATGGCGCTCATCCAGCAGCGGATAGCTTATGTTACCGGCACGACGGACTCGCGCACGACCGCCGAGGAAGCACTGGTGAAAGGGACCGGCGTCTGCCAGGACCACTCACATGTATTTGCCGCTTCGGCCCGGCTGCTTGGATTTCCCGCGCGCTATGTCAGCGGCTACCTGATGATGAACGACCGGGTCGACCAGGTTGCCACGCACGCCTGGGCGGAGGCCTATGTCAGCGACCTCGGCTGGGTCGGCTTCGATGCAGCCAACGGCATGTCGCCCGACGAACGCTATGTGCGCGTGGCTGTCGGCCGCGACTATCGCGAGGCGATGCCGATAGCCGGCATTCTGATCGGGCATGCGCAGGAACGGCTTGCAGTCCACATCACGGTAGAGCAGTAATCCGGCATAAGAACATTCGCCGGAACTGGAATCGATGACCTATTGCGTCGGCATGAAAATTGACCGTGGCCTGGTGTTCATGTCGGACACGCGGACCAATGCCGGGGTCGACAATATCTCTACCTTTCGCAAGATGCGCATCTGGGAGCAACCGGGCGAGCGCGCGGTCGTCTTAATGTCGGCCGGTAATCTGGCCACCACGCAGGCCGTCGTCAGCCTGCTTGACGAGCGCACCAAGGCTGCCGCCGAGCGTGCCCCGACGCTGCTCGAAGCGCCTTCGATGTTCCAGATCGCACGCATCGTCGGCGACACGGTCAAGGAAGTGATCGCCCAATCGGCCCCGGCCGGCCAGACAGCGGATGCTGCCTTCAACGCCTCCTTCATTCTCGGCGGCCAGGTCAAAGGCAGCGAACCCCGACTGTTCATGATCTATCCCGAAGGCAATTTCGTCGAATGCAGCGACGACACGCCGTTCTTCCAGATCGGCGAGACCAAATATGGCAAGCCGATCATCGTGCGCGCCTATGACCGCGCAATGAGCTTTGCTGAAACGGTGAAGCTTTTGATGGTGTCGTTCGATTCGACGCTGAAATCGAACCTGTCGGTCGGCCTGCCGCTCGATCTGGCGTTCTACGAGAAGGACAGTTTCAAGATCGGGCTGAAGAGGCGCATCGGCCCCGACGATCCCTATTACCGGAGTGTGTCCGAAGGCTGGTCGGATGCCTTGAAGGCCGCGTTCCAGAGCTTGCCCGATTTCATCGAATAATCGAATGCCTGGCCAGTCCTGAGGCTGATGGGGAGGGAGAATTGCCATGCATAGCGAGGCGTTTCGCCATTGGTCGCAGAAGGCCGCCGAATGGGGCGCCGACTATCGTGACGGCCTGCGCGACCTGCCGGTGCGACCGCGCCTCGAGCCGGGCCAGGTGCTGAACACGATTGCCGCCAGCCCGCCTGAGGCCGCCGAGCCGATGGACGAGATCTTCGCCGACTTCGAGGCCAAGATCGTGCCGGGCATGACGCATTGGCAGCATCCGCGCTTTTTCGCCTATTTTCCGGCCAATGCGGCACCGGTGTCTGTGGTGGCGGAGTATCTGGTGAGCGCAATGGCGGCGCAATGCATGCTGTGGCAGACCTCGCCCGCGGCGACCGAACTCGAGACCCGCGTCGTCGACTGGATGCGCCAGGCCCTCGGTCTGCCTAAAAGCTTTGCCGGTGTGATCCAGGATTCGGCCTCGTCGGCTACGCTTGCCGCCGTGCTGACGATGCGCGAACGCGCACTCGACTGGCAGGGCAACAAGTCGGGCCTGTCGGCTGCGCCCCGGATCCGCGTCTACTGCTCGGAGCACGTGCACACGTCGATCGATCGCGCCATCTGGATATCAGGCATTGGCGATGACAATCTGGTGCGCATTCCGAGCGAGGGGCGCTTTCGTGCCTTGTCGCCCGAGGGACTGGATGCGGCAATCGTCGAGGACCGCAACAATGGCCTGCTGCCGGCTGGCATCATTGCCTGTGTCGGCGGCACCAGCGTGGGCGGCACTGACGACGTGGCGGCGGTCGTGGAGGTGGCCAGGCGCCACGGCCTCTACGTTCATGTCGACGCCGCCTGGGCTGGCTCGGCGATGATCTGCCCGGAGTTCCGCCATTTCTGGGCAGGTGTCGAGGGCGTGGATTCCATTGTCTTCAATCCGCATAAGTGGCTGGGGGCGCAGTTCGACTGTTCGATCCAGTTCATCCGCGATCCCGAAAGCCTCGTACGCACGCTGGCGATCCGGCCGGAGTTCCTGAAGACGCATGGCCGCGACGGGATCACCAATTATTCGGAATGGTCGGTGCCGCTCGGCCGACGCTTCCGGGCGCTGAAATTGTGGTTTCTGCTGCGCGCGCATGGGCTGGAAGGCTTGCGGGGGATGATCCGCAATCATGTCAGATGGAGCGAGGGGCTGGCGCGGCGACTGGGTCGTGAAGCCGATTTCGAGATCACCAGCGAGCCGATGCTGTCGCTGTTTTCGTTCCGCCATACGCCGCCGGGCGTTGACGATCTCGACGACCACAATCTGGTGCTGGTCGAGGCGATCAATCGCGACGGACGCATTTATCTGACGCAGACGCGGCTCGACGGGCGCGCCGTAATCCGCTTCCAGGCCGGGCAGTTCGAGGCGACGGAAGCCGATGTCGACACGGCTTTCGAGGTGATCGTCGAGATCGCACGGGCTGCGGGATAGGCGTCAATCGTAGCAAAGACCAGCCGGAACAGGACGTTCCGGCTGGCTTTATTGTTCAGGCGATGTGTCAGGCGCCCTGGATGTAGGGCAGCACCTCGATCGTGCCGCGATAGATCATCTCACCGGCGACATAGAGGATGATGACCAGGCCGACATAGGCGATCCAGCGGTGCTTCTGCAGCAGGTTGGCGATGAAGCTCGCGGCAACGCCCATCAGCGCGATCGACAGCACCAGGCCGAAGATCAGGACATTCGGGTGGTCGCGCGCGGCGCCTGCAACCGCCAGCACATTGTCGAGAGACATAGAGACGTCGGCGATGAGGATCTGCCAGGCGGCCTGGGCAAAGGTCTTGCGCGGCGCGGTACCCGCGACCTTGCCGTCCTTGTCGATATCCTGGTCGGACAAGGCTTCGACGGCCTGGGTTTCCTCGGCATGGCTGTGGCGGAGTTCACGCCACATCTTCCAGCACACCCACAGAAGCAGCACGCCACCGGCGAGCAGCAGGCCGACGATCTGGAGAAGTTGGGTCGTTGCAGCGGCAAAGCCGATACGGAGCACCGTTGCGGCGATGATACCGACCAAGATCGCCTTGGCGCGCTGGTCCTTGGGCAGGCCCGCGGCGGCGAGGCCGATGACGATGGCATTGTCACCGGCCAGAACCAGATCGATCATGATGACCTGGAAGAGGGCGGTCAGGGCCTCGGGGGTAAAGAATTCTGTCATATGGCACCCTTTGCTTTCAGCAAGGGCGGCGTGGCTTGCAGACATGATCTGCCGCACCGGGATGGCTCCGGTCGAGCAAGAATCAGGACGTGCTGAGTGGTGAATGCATGTTGAGCCAGGCCGCCGGATTGGAAACTCCAGTCCGACATCGCAGCCATGGTGACTGCCAGAGGGGCCCGGCCTGGGTGGCAGGTTGGTAATCGATCGCTGCGCGGATTTCAAGGCCGAAACCGCATTTGTTCCACATCCCGCGGAGGCCGGATATTCGACCAATGCGGCTTCGATGTGACTTTCGAAGTGCCTTTTCACTGCTTTCGTTCTGGCCTATCGTTGCTCAAAACGAAATTCAGGGAACGCTCATCATGTATCTGTCGCCGCGCCAGTCCGAGATCATCCAACTGGCCAAGGACAACGGACGCGTGCTGGTCGACGACCTGGCGAGCCATTTCCAGGTGACGCCGCAGACGATCCGCAAGGATCTCAACGATCTCTGCGACCAGCGGCTGTTGAGCCGCATCCATGGCGGGGCGCTATTCCCCTCTGGCATCGAGAACCTCGAATATGAGGCGCGGCGCAAGATTGCCGCCGACGAGAAGGACGCGATCGGCCAGGCGGCGGCGCGCATCATTCCCGACAACGCCTCTTTGTTCGTCAATATCGGCACGACCACGGAGGCCGTCGGCAAGGCGCTGCTCGACCATAAGGGGCTGATGGTCATCACCAACAACATCAACGTCGCCAACAGGATGCGGGTCTACCCTGACATGGAGGTGGTGATCGCCGGTGGTGTGGTGCGCGGCTCGGACGGTGGCATCGTCGGCGAGGCGGCGGTCGACTTCATCCGCCAGTTCAAGGTCGATTATGCGGTGATCGGCGCCTCGGCGATCGACCATGATGGCGCTTTGCTCGACTTCGACTTCCGCGAAGTCAAGGTGGCGCAGGCAATCATCGCCAACGCACGCCACGTCATCCTTGTCTCCGACCAGACCAAGTTCGAGCGCACCGCACCGGTGCGCATCGCGCATCTGTCGCAAATGGACACCTTCATCACCGACCATTGCGACATTCCCAGCATCCGCAAGATCTGTGCGGAATCGGACGTGCAACTCGTCGAAACGAAAAGACCCGCGCCGTGAGCGCGGGTCCTGAGTGAGCGCGCCTGAGCGTCAGCGTGCCTAGTAAGGCGAATAGCACTGCTGGCGCGGCCCGTTATAGGGCTGGAAGGTGTTGTCATAGGCCCGGTAGGACCGGTAGCGGTCATAACACCATTGGACATGCGCATTGCTGTAGCGGCTCGGCTGGACGTAGCGGGGCTGGGGCTGGTTGGCGATGGCGCCGCCGATGATCGCACCCGCTATGAAGGCGCCTGCCGGGAACCAGAAATTGTTGTGGCGACGATAGCCGGGTCGGTAGTCGCGATAACCGCGATGACCATTGAAATACACCACGTCGCCACGTTCGCGATAGAAACCGCTGCGCGGTGCGCGGAAATGGCTGGCGCTGTCGCTGCGCATCACACGGCGCTTTTTCCAGTAGCCGTCATACTGGACCTGTTGGATAGCCGTGTCGGCCTGGGGAGCTTTGGGCACGAAGGCCGGCGCCGCCATCGCCTCGGCCACAGGCAGCACCGCAAATGAAGCCGCGATGGCCGTTGCCATGACGCTTGAGATGAATTTGTTCATGATCGTTTCCTCGTAAAGCGGATGTTCCTTCACGGGCATAACGGCGGGAGACGACAATTGTTCCTGGGGCGGCGAGACGGAATCAGCAGATCCAAGGTTCGAATCCCTGGGCGCTCACCTTTCTGCGTCACAGCATTTTCCGCATCGAACTGCCAATGCCACCTGCGGCCGCAGGCATGCCTTGTCGTGGCGCAAGCGTGATCGGTTTCAAGGAAATCCGGTACGCAGTCATGGAACACGAGGCATTCCGGCGAACGATCGATTTTGCTCGCCGATTTTTCGTCATCCGGCGTTCATCGTGAACATGAGAAGTTTGGACAACACGATAGCCAGCGCTACCCGCACTGGCATGGGCATGGCGTCCGAACAGTTCACCGATGCTGACGTCACGTTGCGGGAATTTGTGTCGGAAGGTGCATCTGACGTCTTCCACGTTCACTACGATGACTACGCCCGTAACGCGTCAGCACTGCGCGGTCTGTTCGACTTCCTCGGCGCCTCGTTCAACGAGGCTAGCATCCGGGACGTACTCAACAAGAAGCACTCAACATTCGCTGAACCCGTTTCCGCATGAACAAGCCGGAAACGCCGTGCGAGAAAAGTTTCTCCACGCCTCTGCCTTTTCTCCCTCGTTCCGTTTCCGTTCACGGAAGCCGACAACGCTGAAGACCTTGATCTGTAAGGGTTGAGCGACCCGAGCCATAGGTGACGTTTCGTACCGGACACATGGGTAACACTTTTGGCTTTTGGCCGGAGGTGTTGATGCCGTGGAAGGAGAGTTCGGTGATGGAGGAACGTCTTCGTTTTGTTGCGCGGCTTCTGGATGGCGAGGGCATGAGTGATGTGTGCCGAGAGTTCGGGATTTCCCGCAAGACCGGCTACAAGATCCTCAACCGCTACAAGGACGACGGCCTGGAGGCGCTGACCGACCGGTCACGGCGGCCGGTCCGCTATGCCAACCAACTGCCCTGTCAGATCGAGCAGGCGATTGTGAAGGCCAAGAAGGACAAGCCGCACTGGGGCGCCAGGAAGATCCGTGAGCTTCTGGTGCGCAAGCTGGCCGGCGACGTTCGGCTGCCGTCGACGAGCACGGTCCATGCCGTGCTCGACCGCCACGGCCTTGTCACGCGCGCCCGTCAGAGGCGGCGCTGCAAGGCCGAGGGCACGCCGCTGTCGGCGGCATGCTGCCCCAACGATCTGTGGTGTGTCGATTTCAAGGGCGAGTTCAGGCTCGGCAATCGCCAGTACTGTTACCCTTTGACGGTGACTGACCAGGCCTCGCGCATGATCCTTCTGTGCGAAGCCCTCGAATCAACGCGGGAGGTGCCCGTCGTCGAAGCCTTCGTGAGGTTGTTCAAGCAGCGCGGCCTGCCGGCGGCGATCAGAAGCGACAACGGGCTGCCCTTCGCCTCTCCCAACGGGCTCTACAATCTGTCCAGGCTCTCGGTCTTCTGGCTGCGGCTGGGCATCGACATCGAGCGCATCAAACCCGGCAACCCGCAGCAGAACGGCAGGCATGAGCGTATGCACCGGACCCTCAAGCAGGAGACGACCCGGCCGCCGGGCATGAACATTCTACAGCAGCAGGCCAGGTTCGATGCATTCGTCAGCGAATTCAATGCCGAACGACCGCACCAAGCGATCGGCATGAAGGTGCCGGACGAACTCTATAAGCCCTCTTCAAGAGCCTATGAGGGGCTGCCAGACCTGCATTACCCCTTCCATGACCGCGACATCCTCGTCACCGCCTGTGGCCGCATCTGCATGCACCGCAAGAAGATCAATATCTCGACCGTGCTCGCCGGCCAGAGGCTCGGAATCACTGAAGTCGATGACGCCATTTGGCTCGTCTCCTTCATGCACTATGATCTTGGCTATATCGACCTCGAACAGAGGACCCTGCAGACCATCGACAACCCGTTCGGCACGAGGTTGTCACCCATGTCTTAGGTACAAACTGTTACCTATGTCTTCGGGCTGTACAAGGTTGAAGGTGGTGAGCGCGCAGGGATTCGAACCCTGGACCTACTGATTAAAAGCGCGTTTCTGGCCGAACGCCTCTGAACAGAATAGACATCATCACACGCCGAAAATCGGCAGAATCATTGGGGAAATCTGTTCATCAGTGTTCAAGGACGTGTCATGCAGTTTTGACATTTCCGTACCCATGCCGTACCCAACTGGATAATCGCCCCAAGAAATCAGTAGGTCGACGTTTTGCCGAAACTGAAACTGACTGATCGCTTCGTCGCCAGTGTCTCGGTAGAGGCGCGTACAGACTACTTCGACACGCAACTCGTAGGGCTATCGCTCCGGGTGGCGCCCACGGGCACCAAGACCTGGAACTTAATCTATACCAGAGAGAGCGACAATGCCCGGCAGCGTGTCAAGCTGGGCCGATATCCGGCCGTTTCCCTTGAGGTGGCGCGAAAGAAGGCGCTTAAAGCCATGTCTGCCGCTGCAGACGGCGAAGACCCTGCCCAGGCTAAGCGATCACGACGGACGGCCGCCACCATCGCAGACCTCGGCGAGCTTTACATCAAGATCTACGCCAAGCCGAACAAGCGAACGTGGGAAGAAGACGAGCGCATTCTGAAATCTGAGGTCTATCCATCGATAGGTCGCATGAAAGGCGTTGCCGTATCGAGGCGTGACGTACTCGACATCATTGACGCCAAGTCGGCAGCCGGGGCCAAGGCTCAGGCACGGAGCATCCATGCGGTTCTTCGGAAATTCTTCAATTGGGCTGTAGACGATGGGTATCTGCCAACGTCTCCTATTGCCGGCGTCAAAGCTCGCAGCAAGCCGACCCGTCGGGAGCGGGTGCTTTCAGATGACGAGGTCAAACTAGCGTGGGGCAGCCTTGCATCGGCTTCAGTCAGTCCGGTCACGGCGAACATCCTGCGCCTCCTTTTCCTCACCGGGCAGCGTTCCGGGGAAGTCTGCGGAATGCGCAAGTCTGAAGTCGATCTGTCGCGAGGTTCTTGGACGATCCCAAGCGGGCGCACCAAGAATGAACTGACCCATGTTGTGCCGCTTTCATCCGCGGCCCTGGCCATCATCACCGATGCTGTTAACGCCGCGGACGATGAAGACGATGCGCCGCTATTCACCCGGACGGGTGAGCCGGTAGAGAGCAACGCTATTGCTCAGGCTGTGCGTCTGAAGCTGCAGGTTGGCAAGGAACGATGGACACCGCACGACATCCGCCGGACGGTTGCAACCGGCATGGCAAACATCGGGATCATGCCCCACATCGTCGAGGCAGTTCTAAACCATATCAGCGGCTTCAAGGCAGGCGTGGCTGGCATCTATAATAGGGCGACCTACGACACCGAGAAGCGGGAAGCGCTAGACCGGTGGGGCGCGCATCTCGCAAGTATTATCCAATAAAAACAAGCGCTTACCCGAGGCGGAACATAAAAAGTCAAAAACGGGAACTGATCAAGAACGGCAAGCCTTATTTTAGCCGTTTCGCGGAATGCAAAAACCGCAATTAATTCAGCTATTTAGGCATTCAGGCCTGTGGATAACTGGCAGTCTCCGGTTGGGACGGGTTGCGTGGGCTTGGTCGCGACCCCCTGAAACAGTATTATCAGCAATGTCGAAACTGATTTGAGGGTGTCATGAATGAACACAGCCGGTCGTGACTTTCGGCTGATCAGCATTAAGGAAGCCTGCCGTCTTACCTCACTGAGCAGGACTTCCATTTTTCTCAAGTCCAAGGCGGGCAAATTCCCAAAGCCCCTTCGGCTGAGTGGCGATGATGACGGTGCCCGCAAAGCCTTCGTATTGTCGGAGGTAGAGGCCTGGATCGCCGATAAGATTGCGGTTCGAGATCAGGAGGCCGCATGAGCAATCCCCCAAACTGCGTAGAGATGAGCGGCCAGTCGCCAAACAGAACCGCTCATCTCCCCAAACTGACGAAACTCTCTGAAATCCATGGAGTCGCTATCAGCATGACATGCATAGCAAGCAAATCGCCCCTCCCACAAACAAAAACTGGGCAGGGCAAGTTTCAACTAACAGTCATGGTTCACCCTGGGGACACTGCCCACGAGCGCCATATCGTTGTGTCTGGCCGTGCCGGCTGGGCGCTGAACGAGCTTGTAAAGGCCGGTCCAGCGGGCTGCAGCGCGGCCGACTTCACGGCGGGCCTGCGTCTCGCGCACTTCGTCTATCTGCTACGTCACGAATATGAACTGGTGATTGAGACAGAGCACGAGGCCCATGGAGGACAATTCCCAGGATCCCACGCGGTTTACCGTTTGAAGTCGCCGGTGCGCATTCTCGACGATTCGAGGCAAGCCGCTGCATGAGCAAAACATCGATGCCGATTGCGTCGATGCGGAAGAACCTGCGAGGCGATGAAATACGCGTCTCTCTGGACTTCTTTGCTGGCGCCTATGTGTTCAACACGCGTGTCTTCTTCGAAACCGCCGATGGGGCGATGCGCCCCGGCAAGGACGGTTTCGCTATCAAACTCGATAAGCTCGAAGAATATGCCGCTGCCGTCACCACCGCACTTATGACGGCTAAGTCGAAGGGGCTGCTTAAATGACGGCTCCTTCGATCCCCCCGTTACGTCACGTGACGTCACATGACCTAACGCGTGACGTTGCGGTGGCGGCCAACTGGCTGGCCACCGAAAAGTCGCCCCCGCACCCGATAGTTCCAGATCTCCGGCAGCGGTTCGGCCTGACATTGCTTGAGGCTGTCGCGGCGATACGTGAGGCTACCTTGATCAAGGGGAGGGCGATCTGATGGCCCGTCCCCTCGACGCTAAAATTAGCCCCACCGCCGCCGCGCGGCTGAAAAAGCATCGCACCGGCAAGGTCAAGCTCGGCAAGTGCATCTTGTCGTCCAGGGCGAATTTCGAAACCAAGTCGCCCTTCAGCGTCAATGTGCTTCGACTGCGCGAGATCGAACAGTTGATCGTTGCTCGACACGGCCAGATCATACCGGAAACCGACGACGCCGACTTGTTCATCAAGGCGGCAGCGTACGCGCTGAATGCACATTGCCGGCAGAAGCATTTGGACTTTGAAGTGGCTCTTCGTGGCTGGTGTAGCCGTTGGTGCCCGTGGGTGCTGCCCCAGGCGGCAACCGTTCTCCGGCCTATTCTTCACGCTCTACGAAGCCGGCGCCTAGACCTTGCCGCCGATGAGGTCGCCCACATTCTGAATGTTACCCTCTGGGAGCGCACGGCCCAAGAATTCCGCTCTATCGGCGCATGCGACGTGCCGACAGAAATTCGGAAGGGGATCGCTCGCAATTACAAGCGAGAGCGGGATCGTAAGCGGCTTGAGGGCAAGCGTCGTGCGGCAGGGGTCCAAAGTCGCGAAAACTCTCTTTCCAAGACTCGCCCTTGGGATGCAGAGGGGATTTCGCGCGCTCAATGGTATCGCCGCCGTGCGACAGTTGCGTCGCGACTAGGTATTATTACTTCTAGTGGCGACACAGTTGTCTCATCCCCGCTTGGCTCGGCGGCTCAAATGTTGGCTCGTCCTCCGATGTCGGCTTCCCTCAAGAGCATCAGCGCTAACGACGACCACCTCTCGCACGACGTAGAGGAAGTATCTGACCGCATGGGAGTGGCTAGGTGATGGAACAGACTTGTAACAAACCCGGAACCGTCGTTCCGTTCCCGGCAAGTCGACAGGAGGCGCTTATCCGCGACATCGTGCAGGTGCTCCTAAAGCGTCACGGTGCTGCGGCTGATCGGTTTTGGGGCACGACGGTGAACCGCTTGATTGGCCAAATGCAGGTGAGTGGCATTCTCGATGAGGCAGAGATTCGTCAACAAGTGGAGGCCTTTTCGTTGGTTGTGTTTGACCGCATTAGGGCGGCGGCCGGCCCCGCAATAGACCAAGTTGAAGGGAGCAAGCCGTGACCATAGCAGAACGCAGGGCGCGAGAAGCTGCCGAAGCTAAAAACCCGTGGCGGGCCATAGCGCTTGCGGCGTCCGAACCGGAAGGAATGATCTGTGAGCTGCGGCGGGCGGATTTATCCGACTTCGGAAGGCATCGGTTCGTTCGGTGGAACGGGGAATGGTACCGCACTGAACCTCCGTCGAAGCATTGGTGGGGCGATGTGATGGAATATCGCCCTATAGGCACCGTGTTGAGTTCTCATCTCCTAACCGCGTTAGTCCGCAAGGCAGAGTACGGAACGTACGAATATCGAGGTGGTGAAATCTCCCGCAAACCGAAGCCCTACAAGCTATATTGGAGGGACGACGATTGAAGTTCAAAGTTCGCACCAAGGCTGCGACGCGCAGCGAACCAAGATGGGTGGGCACATGACCCTCAATCGCGAACACGTGAGAAAGGGCTGGATCATCATGTCCGGCGATCATCCTTGGGATGACTGGATCTACCCAAGTGAGGAAGCCGCTCGGGAAACTGCTGAACGGTGTGACGTTCCATCGGCCACGGTGGTCGAGGGCCAGCGGCAGGGCCACATCGACAACAAGAAACGGCAATTCAGCGAGCGATTGCTTTATGATCGGAAAAGGGGGCGTGGATGACCAATCAGCTTCAGAACCAAGATCTGCCAACCTGGCACATTGTTCTCGCCCGACCATCGCATGAGCTACGAGCCGCAGAGGAAATGATTAGCCTTGGGCAAACGGTGTACGTGCCGCGTTTCCGCAAAGAGTTCCAGCACAGGCGAAACAAGGGGTGGTCGATCCGGTACTTCTCGCTCTTGAGTGGATACATCTTCGTATTGGGTTCGGAACATTGGGGCAGGGTGCTCGGCTGTGAGAGCGTGTCACACGTTCTGCGGAATTCCGGGGGCGTACCTTTCTCGATAGGAGACGACGTAGTGCGGGCGATCAGGCAAGCACAGGATGCAGGCGTCTATGATGAGATGCGCGTGCACGGGCGCGTGCCGGTAAACTCTGAGGTCAAGGTGCTGGACGGCGCCCTTGCGGGTATCAAAGGCCATGTTGCCGCTTCTGACGATGCCAAAGTGGTCTTCATGCTCGAAATGTTTGGCCGCCAGGTCAAGGCGAGGGCGCCCCTTGAAATCTTGGGCAAGGTAGGTTAATTTCGGACCCGAAACGAAATGGCGATTTGCTCGCCTGTGCGGGGCCTGAGAGTCACACGCCGGAGCAATGCGGGGGCAGATCGCCGCCCCGCCCGCCGGAACGATGCGTCCTGAGTCCTCACCACAACGCTAATCCGCTTCCGATCAAATAAAGATTGAGAGCCGCTCCGGTGAGATAATAGACGGCTTCCGCAAAGGTCATGGCTGTTCCTCTCTCATGAACAGCCGAAGCAATTATCTCACCAATGGTTGTCCGAGCGAATGTGGCTCGCGTTCGGAAACAGGCATGGGCCTTATGCGCCGATATCGATGATAAACACCAAAGGACCTTGAGGGCGACCCGCTTGGAAATCGACCTTCACGCCAGCAGCCCGGAGTTCCGTCTGGCGCTGCTTCACTTCTTCCGATCGGATCACAGCTCCTGGCATTACAGATGGGAAAGGAAGGCCGTGGGGAGAGGCAGGGCGACTGGAATTTGACAATTTTCCATCTGGGCCAACTTTTACAGGAACCAACTCAGTCGGGCTGATGGCAAACGCAAATTTGGTAGGAATGCCATTCACATGTGGCGCCGCGATTTCGCGCTCCACCAATTCTTCCAATCTCTTCTCCGACAGAAGCGCAAGAATTGAAGTGATTGTCTGTTCGTATTCAGCCTCTTTCTGTTTTGCAGAGGCGGACTTCGCGTCATCCATAGCCTTCTTCGCATCATTGATTGCTTGATCGCGCTTTGCCCTGAGCCTGTTCCCAAAATCCATGTAGCTCTCCCTTTGCTAGGTGCGCATCCTCCCACCACTTTTGCCGACTGTCGAGCGGGTTGCCCGGTTCATTGCTGATCGGCCTCCCCTCGCTCGTCGCAGCTACAGGAATGCTAACCAGAATGTCTGATTTGACTGCAAAGCAGGAGGCGTTCGCCCTCGCCTATGTCGAGACAGGCAACGGCTCGGAAGCCTACCGGCGTTCGCATGACGTGGGCGCTGAAACCAAGCCGGAAACCGTCTGGAGCGAGGCAAGCCGGTTGCTCGCCAAGCCCAAGGTTGCCGCAAGGGTCAAGGAACTCCAGCAGGAAGCCCGCGACCTCGCAATGGTGTCCATCGGCACGCTGACCGGAGAGCTTGAACTGGCCCGCATCAAGGCGATGGGCGACGAGAAAGGCGCCTCGGCTGCTGTCTCGGCAATCATGGGCAAGGCCAAGCTGCACGGCCTGCTTGTCGAGAAGGCGGAAGTGACCGGCAAAGGTGGCGCGCCTCTCGTGCCAACGGATGAACTCTCCAGCAATGACATAGCGCGGCGCGTGGCCTTCCTGTTGGCACAGGGCGTGAAGAATGCAGCTCAGTGAGGTCTTGGCCGCTCTCGATGCGCTGCCGCCGGAAGCAAAGCAGGAAGTCATCGACAAGGCGGTGGAAGCCTCGGCAGGCCGCTACATGATCCCGAACCCCGGCCCGCAAACGGATGCATGGTTCTCGGAAGCGGACGAAACCTTCTATGGCGGCGCGGCCGGTGGCGGCAAGACGACGCTGATTTGCGGCCTCGGGCTGGAAGAGTACCAGCCAGCGCTGATCCTCCGCAGGCAGGCAACCCAGCTCAAAGGCATTGAGGACGAGCTAGCCCGGATGCTGGGCACTCGCGACGGCTACAACAGTCAGTCGCATGTGTGGCGTCTCCCGACAGGCGGGACAATAGAGCTGGGCGGCGTTCCCCATGAGGCGGACAAGGAAAAGTATCAGGGCCGCGCGCACCGCCTGAAAGCGTTCGACGAAATCACGCAGTTCACGGAAACCCAGTATCGCTACATCATCGGTTGGCTTCGCGATGCGCAGGGACGCCGCTGCCGTGTGGTCTGCACTGGCAACCCGCCGACATCAGCCGAAGGCATGTGGGTCGTTCGGTACTGGTCGCCATGGCTGGACAAGAGCCACCCGAACCCCGCAGCGTCTGGTGAACTACGGTGGTTCACGACGATCGACGGCGAGGACCGGGAAGTCGAAGCGGACTATGTAGGGCCAAGGGGTGAGCGGCCACGGTCTCGGACCTTCATCCGCTCGATGCTGGAAGACAATCCCGACCTGATGGCGACGGGGTACGCCTCGCAACTCGAAAGCCTGCCCGACGAAATCCGAGAACGCCTCCGCTATGGCTCATTCGAACCAGATGGCAAGGACGATCCTTGGCAAGTGATCCCGACCAAGTGGATACGGGAAGCGCAAGCACGGTGGATCAGCACGCCGCCCGAACTACCGATGACTGCCGTAGCCGCTGACATCGCACAGGGCGGACCCGACAAGACGCAGATCCAGAGCCGGCGCGATTGGTGGTACTCGCCATTTGCCAGCTATCCCGGCAGCGATACGCCAGACGGGCCGACTGCTGCGGGATTGATCATCAAGGAAATGCGGGACCGCTGCCGCGTCGTGGTCGATGCCGGCGGTGGCTATGGCGGCGACACGCTCACCCAGCTTGCCCATGCCGATGTCGACTGCTTCGGCTTCAAGGGCGGCAATCCCTCGGCGTCATCAACCCGTGAAGGGATGTACGGCTTCTACAATCTCAGGGCGCAAGCCGTCTGGCAGTTCCGTGAACAGCTCGACCCGGCCTACCTCTCGCGGATCGCGCTTCCTCCTGATCCAGAGCTTGAAGCCGATCTGGCCGCCTTCCGGTACGAAATCCGGGCCCGTGGCGATGGTGAAGAGATCATCGTCCTTCCGAAAGAGCAGATGCGCGAAAAGCTCGGACGCTCGCCCGACAAGGGTGACACGACCATCATGCTGTCGGCATCGAGCATCGGCGGGCTCAAGCGTCCGAAGGCCGCGCAAGAGCGGCGGGAACAATCAAGGATGCGGCTTCAGTCCGTGACTTCCAACAGTGCTTTGAAGGCCAAACTGCGAGGGAAACGCTGATGAGCGGACTTTTCGGTAAGAAACAACAGATGCCTGAGCCGGAGCCGCCGGCAACGATGCCGGACCCGGAAGACCCGTTGGCCAAGCGCCAGCGTAGTCGGACGCGTTCGCTGGCCCCGGCGGCGAAGAGCAGCGCGGCGACTGATCGCCTTGCGCAGGTGCCTGGCACCATCGGGCGGGAGTTCTCGCGCGGAACCCTCGGGGCGAGCTGATGAGCGATCAAGCAGGCCGCGACCTGATGGCGATCGATGGTCGTCTCTTCTCTGCGAAGGGCGCGCTCGACAGCCTGTATCAGGAAATCGCCGAATTCCTGTTTCCTGAGCGTGCCGACTTCACGACCGACATCGTCTACGGGCAGGAGTTTGCCGCCCACCTGACAGACGCTACGCCTGTGCTGATGCGGCGTGAGCTTGGCGACCAGATCGGGTCAATGGTGCGTCCTGATGGTCGCCAGTGGTTCAAGGCAGCGGCTTCGAATAAGCGCGTCGGCCGGGATCGTAGTGCTGCGTCCTTCCTCGAATTCATGACCGACGTGAACAGCGCGATCCTGAATTCACGTGACAGCGGGTTTCGCCGCGCCGCACAGCAGGTCGAGCATGACTTTGCGACGTTCGGCATGGGTTGGCTACAGGTCAGCTACAACAAGAACCGGGACAATCTGCTCTACCGGTGCCACCACCCGAAGCACATGGCCGGGCAGGAAGGGCCGGACGGCCAGGTCAATCATGTCCACCGCAAGTGCGACATGACGGCGGCGGCCATGGCCCATCTGTTCGGCGAGGCCAAGCTTCCCCAGCCGGTGAAGAACGCCCTGCAGAACAACGACATCAAGACGACGTTCAAGGTCCGTCACATCTTCATTCCGCTAGACCTCTATGAGCCGCACCGCAAGTTTCCGAAGGGTGCGAAGTGGGCGGACGTCTATGTCACCGAAGACGGCACCATCCTGCAGGAACTGCCGGCCTTCACCTTCGATTATGTCGTGCCGCGCTGGTGGCTGTTGTCGGGCAAGTTCTACGCGGTGTCGACGGCGGCCTCGATCGGCCTGACCGAAAGCCGCATGCTGCAACGCATGAAGATGACCATCATCGAGGCCGGCGAAAAGCAGGTCGACCCGCCGCTGGTCGCCACCCAGGATGCGCTTTTGTCGCCGGTCGATCTCGGCGCCAACGGCATCACCTTCATCGACAGCCAGTATGACGAACGCCTGGGGGCGGCACTGCGCGTGCTCGACCTGGGCAAGAATGTCGGCCTCGGCATCGACCTGATCAACGACCAGCGCAACCAGCTCGGTGATGCCTTCTTCCTGAGCAAGCTGCAGCCGATCGCCCAGGCCGACAAGACGATGACGGCTTACGAGGCAGCGCAGCGCGTCCAGGAATGGATCCGCAACGCCATGCCGCTGTTCGGCCCGATCGAACATGAATGGACAGGTGCGGTTCTCGACCTGACGACGGAAAAGGTCATGCGAGCCGGTGGCTATGGCCCGGTGGATCGGAGTGGCATCCCAGAAGACATGCCCGACATCATGCTCGGGCAGCACATTCAGTATGAGTTCAACAACGCGCTGAAGGAAGCTCGCGACCGGCAAGTCCTGAACGCATTTCAGGAAAGCGCTGGTGTTCTGCAGGCTGGTGTCCAGATCGATCCGTCGCTTGCCGGCGAGGTCGACACGCGGACCATGTTCCGAGACGCCTTCGCCGCGGTGCCGAACGGTCGGGCCGACTGGCTGATTGATGCTGAACAGGCTGCTGCAAACCGCCAGCAAGCGCAACAGGCCATGGCTGACCAGCAGGAGATGCAGCAAGTCAGCAACGGCGCTGCGGTTGCCGCTCAGGTTGGTGATGCAGGCCAGTCGATCCGGGCGGCGCTCGGCCAATGAGCCAGAAGCTGTATCGCCCCTGGCATCCGGTCACGGTTCGTCCTGACAATGAGATGCCCCGGAATGACATGGAAATCCGCAGGACTGACTGCGTGGCGCTTCAGGCGCTCGCTGCCGGCGTTGCGAACGAGGACCAACAGAGGCGCGCCCTCGGGGCGATCCTCCACATTTGCGGCATGCACCAAATGGCATGGATGCCCGCAGAGCACGGCGGCGAGCGAGACAGCTCTTTCGCAGCCGGAAAGCAGCATGTCGGCTTCCAGATCAGGAAGCTGATCACCCATTCCCTTTCCATTTTGACAGGTGAAACCAATGACCGACCAGCCCACGACCGACGCACCGGCAAACCAGCCGACGAACGTAACGCAGACCGCGCCAAACCCTGACCCCGTAGTAACGCAGGCTCCAGGCACAGCGCCTGCATCGCCAGCGCCGGCTGCCGATCCTGCCGCTGACGCGGCACTTCAGTCGTTCCGCGAACAGTTGGCTGGCGGTGACGCGGCCATGATGAAGCAGCTTGAGCGCTACAAGTCGGCCGACGAGATTTCGAAGGCGTTCCGCGAAGGCTACAAGAACGCCAAGAACGGCGGCAAGCAGATCGAGCTGACCGACAAGTCGACCCCGGAAGAGGTGAAGGCGTATCGGGAGGCCAACGGCATCCCCGACGACGCAACGAAGTACCCCGGCGACTTCCGGGAAGGCTTCGAAGTGACCGACGCCGACAAGGCGATCCTGGCGGACTTCAAGGCAGCGATGCACGAGCGGAATGTCCCGCCGAAGGTCGCCGCCGCCGCCCTCGACTGGTATCAGGACTTCGCTGCGGCACAGGCGCAAGAGCTGAACGCACAGCTTGCGAAGGTTGCCGGCGACACCCAGAAGGCGCTTCGGGCCGAGTGGGGCGGCGACTATGACGGCCAGATCGGCGCGGCGCAGGAGCTGATGAAGGCGCATCTGGGCGAGGAAGGTTTCGGCCAGATGATGGGCCTGCGCCTCATGGATGGCTCCCGGTTGCAGGACAGCCTACCGTTCGTGAAGATGATGGCCACCATTGGCGCCGACTACTACGGCAGCACGGCGATCCTCACCGGCGACATCGAGGCGACCGGCAAGACGTTGGAAGCGCAGAAGCAGGAACTGCTGGCGCTGCGGGTCTCGGACCCGACAAAGTTCAAGAGCGATGATGTTCAGGGCAAGCTGACGAAGATCTATGCCCAGCTCGATAAGATAACCGCTCGGAAGTGATCCGGGCGGCTGTATACTGATCGCGGCATCCCGGTTTCCGGCCCCGCAAACCTCTCCAAAATACAAGCTGATGTGACGCCCCGCGCTGGGGGAGTAGCGGCCCTGTGCTTCGGCACGGCACCCCGCGAAAGCTCGGGCGCGGCACCCTGATCACGGCTGGAAGAAACCCCTCCAAATCATCAACGAAGGATATCGCAATGGCCTATGCCATCACGAAAACCCAGTACCGTGATGAGTGGGTCGTCGCCTTTCAGCGCGGCGAAACCTACCTCAAGGACTGCGTCACCAAGGAACTCATGATCAGCGGCCTGACGGCCTCATTCGCGCTCCAGGGTGCTGCGGGTCGCATGACCAGGCGCGGCACGAACGGGCTCATCCCGTCGCGTAACCGTGGCGACAGCCAGCCGACGATCACGCTGGAAGAAAAACACACCAAAGAGACCCGCCCGAACTTCGACGTGTTCACGGCGCCTGCCAACCTGCGCGAAGCGATGCAGAACGCCAGCTCGCTGACGGCCTCGCGTGAAATCGACTTCACCATCATCGACGCGCTGGCGACCGCCACCAACTCGTATGCGAGTGGCGCTGCCCAGACCCTGACCTATGGCAAGACCGTTGACGCCCTGACCGAGCTTTTCGAGCTCGACGTCATGGTCGGCAACGAGATCACCTGCCTTTGGACCCCGAAGGCATGGGCTCGCCTGCTCACCTTCCAGGAGTTCAAATCGGCCGACTACATCGACGCCAAGCCGCTCGTCGGCCTGGCGCTCGACCGGCCGAAGGTCTGGCTCGGTGCGAAGCACATCATGCACAACGGCCTGCCCGGCAAGGGCACGGCGACTGCGTCCAACTTCATCTTCGCCAAGCCTGCCGTGGGTCATGCCATCGCCGGCGATGTGAAGGTCGATGCGGGCTACAACGGCGAGGACGATTACTCCTACGACCGTGCCACGATCTACGACGGCGCCACCATTCTGCAGCAGGCCGGCGTGATCAAGGTCGTCACCGACGACACCGCTGCATTCTCGTAAGGAGGCGGAAATGGCTTACGAAACGAACGGCTTCAAGCTCCTGACCGATGGTCTCTCCGGCGCCAGCACCATGAAAACCTGGCTGCTGGATACCGTTGATGCCATTGCCACGGTCAACACCAGCAACTTCGTCAGCGACGGCTTTGCCAAGGGTGCCCGCCAGGGTGACATTGTCATCGTCCGCACGCGCACGACCACGCTGGCCGGCCCGGTGACGGCGGTCCATTACTGCTGGGTGATCGACGAGGCGACCGGGACCAACGGTCTCGGCATCGACCTGACCGACGGCCTCGCCATCACGGCGACCGACACCGACTAAGCGAACGGGGGAGGCTTTCGGGCCTCCCTTTTCCATTTCCCTTTCAATGACGGTGAACCAAATGACCCAAGTCACGAAACTTGCGGGGCATCGCTTCGCGCAGGCCGACTATGCCATCGGCCGATACGCGGCGACTGTCCCTTCCGAAACCACTCTCGAGGAAGTCACGCACCCGGAATTCTTCGCCAATCACGTCTCGGTCTTTCGCCCTGGCATGACGATCGATGTGCTGTCCGACGATCACAAGCTGGACTGCACGCTTCGCGTCTTGAGCGTCACCAAGACGTCGGCTGCGGTACGCGTGATCCGGCTTTTTGACGAAGCAACCGCTCCGAAGGTCGCGTCGGGCGACGTCAGCCCGCCGCAGATCAGCTTTGGCGGGCCGCACCACAAGTGGCGCTTCCTGCATGGCGGCAACGTGATCCAGACCGGTTTCGACACCAAGGAAGCTGCCGAGAAGGCAGCCGAGAAGTACATCGAACTGATGAAGGGCGAGTAACCCCATGGCGACAAAGCTGCAGATCTGGAAGCAGGCGCTGGTTCATCTGGAAAAGGCAACCATCGTCACCCTGACCGACGATGTCGAGGCGAGATACGTCTTTGACAGCGCCTGGGCCGGCGCGATCGAAGAAGCCTTCAACTCAGGTGACTGGAACTTCGCCAAGGCTTCGGCAGCTTTGTCGGCCAATGGCGCGCTGACGCCTGCTGTGGGCTGGGCTTATGCGTTCGACTATCCGGCGACCTGGCTGCGCACGGTGACTGTCTCGAACAATCCGAATTTCACGACCTTCCACGACTACGTTGACCAAGGCGGCAACCTGCACGCCAACACGCCGACGCTGTATCTGCGCTTCATCAGCGACGTGAACACGGCAGACGACAAGATTGCGACATGGCCAACCATGTTCTGGCGCTATGTCGCGCTGAAACTGGCCTTCGACACCTGCGGCAAGCTCACATCGGGCGACACGCTGGAGGAAAAGCTCAGCAAGCGCATGGAACGCGCCTTGATGCAGGCAAAGAACGTCGATGCCCGCAACGAGAACAACAAGATCATCGAGCCCGGCACCTGGCTTCGCGCGCGGCGCGGCGGCGGTGGTATCGGCGGCTCGCGTGACAATGGCGGCACGCTGGTCGGCGGGCAGATCACTTTCGGCGAAGGTGACGTCTGATGCCTCGCGTTTCGGCCCCAGTCTATTCCCTGAACGGCGGCGAAGTCGGCGAGGAAGCGCTTTCTCGTCTCGATCTGGAGCGCATGCAGTTCGCGTCGGCGCTTAGCTCGAACATCCTGCCACGTGTCGTGGGCTCGATGACGTTGCGGCCCGGCCTGGAGCACATCGCAGACGTCAACCTGGGCGATGTCCGCCTGCTCGAATACTCCTTCGCCGGCTCGAACGCCTCGATGCTGGTGCCGATCCTCTCGAACAACGAAATGCGCATCCTGAAGGACAACGCCTTCGTGACCCGCGTGGCCGTCGCCACCTCGATCACGAACGGCGACTTCAACTCCTTCACCGGGTGGACGAATGCCAGCGCTGCCGGCGCCTCGGCCAATGTATCGGGCGGCAACCTGGTGCTGACCGGCACCACTCAGGGCCGCGCCGCCGCTCGCCAGACGATCACAGTGGCAGGTGGCGACCAAGGCAAGGAACATGGCCTTCGCGTTGAGGTCGTTCGCGGCCCGGTCTGGGTGCATATCGGCACCTCTGCGGGGGCAAGCGACGTTCTCCCCCTGTCGATACTGGATGACGGCGACCATTCAATCGCCTTCACACCCACCACGGGGAGCGTCTACCTCGAACTCTACACGGACAACGCCAGGCAGGCGCTGGTAGCTCGCTGCCAGATCGACACGGCGGGGACATTGATCCTTTCAACGCCATGGGCGACGGCCGATCTGGCGGCACCAAGGCACAAGCAGAACATCGACGTGCTCTATCTGGCATCTCGCCAGTTCCAGCAGCGCGAAATCCAGCGCCGTGGCGACACAAGCTGGGGTATCCAGCGCTATAAGGTCGCTGACGGCCCATTCGTGGCGTCTGATGGCACGGTGGCGCTGACGCCTTCGGTGTACACCGGCAACGGCACGCTGACGGCCAGCAGGGCGTTCTTCGAGGCCAGCATGGTCAACCGCCTGTTCCGGCTGTTCCAGTCAGGCCAGACCGTGCAAGAGAGCTTCACAGCGGCCCCGGCCAATGGCGCATCTATCCGCGTCTCTGGCGTCAATGCCGCGCGGGATTTCTCGTATCAGGTGTCTGGCACCTGGGTAGGTTCCGTCCGCCTTGAGGTCGCAACCGATGACGGCAGCGGCAATCCCGGCGCCTGGAGCACGCACAGCACCTACACGGCAAACACGGGGCCAACGACCTATAGAGACCCTGACAACAACGTCGTGAAGTTCTTCCGCTTCGTGGCTGTCACCTACACCAGCGGCACCATCGACACGGCGCTCATTTATACCGGCGGCAGTCAGGTCGGCATTGCGCGCATGACCGCCTACAGCAGTGCGACAGTTGCCAGTGTCGAAGTGCTGAGCCGCTTCTACTCCCTGAACCCGACGTTCGAATGGGACTTCTCAACGTGGTCGGATTACGACGGCTGGCCATGGGGCATCGAAGCGTTCGGCGGTCGCCTGTATTGGGGCAAGGGCGACTTCGTGCACGGTTCGGTGCCTGACGCCTTCCACAGCTTTGACGACAACGTCGAGGGCGACAGCGCACCGATCTTCCGGTCGATCGGCGCCAGCACGGACAGAGGCATTCTCTGGCTGCTCGGCCTTCAGCGCCTCATCGCCGGCACCGACAATTCAGAGATTTCGATCAAGTCGTCGAGCTTCGATGAACCGTTGACAGCGTCGAGCTGGTTTCCGGTGGATGGATCGACGCAAGGCAGTTACGACCTGCGGTCAGTCAAGTGCGACAAGGATGGCATCTTCGTCCAGAGCACCGGGCTTAGGGTCTTCGCGTTGATCGCGGAGCAAGGCACGTTGGATTACAGCGCCATGGACCTCATGGCGATGCATGAAGACATCTGCGACGGATCTCCGATTGTCAGTGTCGCCGTCCAGCGCCAGCCCGATACCGTCGTGTGGTTCATCCTCGAAAACGGCGAAGCCCGTGCCCTGACCTATCGGCCTTCCGAGAAGGTGGTCGCATGGTCGCGTGTCGTCACCGACGGCCAGTTCAAACAGGTCATCGCCTGCCGGGGCAAGGGTCAGGACAACGTCTACTTCGCCATTACCCGGGATGGAACACAGCGCCTGGAACGACTGGCCGATCTGAAGGACTGCCGCGGCGGCAAGACCAATTGCCTGGCCGACGGCTTTAAGCGCTTCACCGCCACCGCCAGCCAGACGACATTTGCCGTGCCGCATCTCAACGGCAAGGGCGTCACCGTCTGGCTCGATGGTGCCGCCCTGCATGATCAGGACAATCTCTACACTGTCGCTGCCGGGCAGGTCGTCCTGCCGCCACAGCCTGCCGGCAAGGCGGTCGTGATCGGTCTTCCCTACGTCGGACGCTGGCAGTCGACCAAACTCGCCTACGGGGCTGCAAATGGCACGGCGCTATTCAAAAAGAAGCGCGTGTCTCAGCTCGGCATGTACCTTGTGAACACAATGCTGGATGGCCTGCGGGTCGGCATGGATTTCGTCAGCCTTCGGCGCCTGACCACGACGAAGAACGATAAGCCGATCGCTGCGAACACGCTGTTCACAAGCTTCGACGCCGACATGATGTCGATTTCCAGCGACTGGAGCACCGACAGCCGGCTATGCCTCGAACAGCGTTCGCCATACCCGTTCACTGCCGGCTCGCTGGTCATGGATGTTCAGACCAATGGCTGACATCAGGCCGGCCGACGACATCGACTTCGCGCGCTTCTACGGCGGCGTGCAGGTGACAGGCCAATGGATCGGCCGCGCTCTCTGGCGTCGTCGCCTCCTGGCGGGTTTCGGCTGCGTCATCGAGACGGCGGAAGGCGAATGGATGGCTTTCCTTGAAGTGCCGGCAGAAGCGCGCAAGCCGCTCATCTTCCGGCACATCCTGCAGGTGCTCGGCGAGGTCAAAAAGCGGGGCGCGCGGGTGATCAAGGCGACCTGCGACACGTCGATCCCGCGTGCGGAAGCCCTGATGCTGAAGCTGGGTTTCAAGCCTACAGACGAGATTTTAGACGGAAAGGTAGTCTGGCAATGGGTTTCCTAACGCCTGTCCTCGGGGCAATCGGCACCATAGCGAGCATCGGCGGGACGATCATGTCCGTTGCCGGGGCCATGCAAGAGGGCCGCGAGCAGAAGGCCCGTTTCCAGTACGAGCAGAAGGTCGCCGCGATGCAGGCGGACGAGGCGGCAGCGGCAAGCCAGCGCGACGCCATGGCCCGCTACCGCGAAGGCAAGCACCTGCTTTCGCAGCAGCAGGCGGCCATTGCCGGCTCAGGTGGCAACATGACCGATCCGTCGGTCATCAAGATCATGGGCGACACTGCCGAGCGGGTGGAACTGGCCGCCGAAACCGACATCTACAAGGGAGAGCAGCAGGCGCGCGGTTACAACGACGCCGCCAAGGTCGCCGGCTACAACGCCGAAAGCGCCATGCGCGCGGCGCGCATCCGGGCGGCGGGCAACCTCTTCTCCGGCATGTCATCGATGTTCAGCCGGTTTGGCGAGAGCAACAAGAAAACCCAGACCTCGACGTCCGTCTCTCTCCCGTATGGCTAATGGTGAATAGCGCATGGTGAACATTCCTACCGCCCGAGACGTCGCGTACAACAACCCGCGTTCGGGCCGCATTGCCAATTCCGGGCCGACGCCCATGGTCGGCGCTGCGATGCAGGACGCCGGCCAGGCCGTCGTACGGGCGAGCTACAGCCTGTTCGACCTCGCCGACCGCGAGAAGATCGACGTCGCCAACGACCGTTCCAACGCGGTTTCGACCAGCCTGACGAAGTTTCTCGCCGATGAGGAACAGCGTTTCCTCAAGGCTCGCGAAGAAAGCTCGGAAAGCGGTATCGGCTTCACGCGCCAGTTCATGGAAGGCCACCAGCAGCGCGCCAACGATTTTGCGAAAGCCAATTTCGAGGGCCTGACCAAGGACGCCCAGACAGGCTACCTGAACAACATCCTGTCGCGTGGCAACGCACTGTTCGAGAAGGCCGACGACTACGAGCGCAAGGCGAAGGGTGCCTATTACGACCGCACGACGAACACGAACCTGGACAGCTACCGAACGCAGATCCAGAACAATGCCGCCGGCTTCGAGGATTTGAAACGTCAAGGCTTGGAAGCGATCAACTCGGCGAATATGCCGGAGCCGTGGAAGGCTGAACGCCGCCAGAAGTGGGAGGCCGATGCAGCCGAAAGCAAATGGCGCTGGAAGTTTCAGCAGGATCCACAGACCGCAATCCGCGACATCAAGGGCATTAAGGTCGACACGAAGGGACTTGCGGGCGCCATCCAGCAGACCGCGCAGCAGCTCGGGATTGACCCTGTCGATCTGGCGACGGTCATGTCCTACGAGACGGGCGGCACGTTTGACCCATGGATCAAGGGGCCGACGACCAAATGGGGCACCCATCGCGGGCTGATCCAGTGGGGCGAGCCGCAGGCGGCGAAGTATGGCGTCACCAAGGATATGCCGATCGAGCAGCAGGTTGCTGCTGCCGGCCAGTATCTGCGTGATGCCGGCGTTAAGCCGGGTATGGGGTTGATCGACATCTATTCTGCGATCAATGCCGGCGCACCTGGGCGATACGACCGCTCGGACTATAAGGCCGGCGGCGCGCCTGGCACGGTTGCCGACAAGGTCAAGTTCCAGATGGAGGGCCATAAGCAGAAGGCTGCAGCGCTGTTGGGTGGAACCTACACGCCTGCACCCGGTGACCCTGATCTCGACGCGATCCCGCACGACCGCCGTGACCAATTGGCCTCATGGGGCGAGACGGAATACAGTCAGCAGGTCACGCAGCAGCGCGCGGCGGCAAAGGACAACTACAGCCTTCTGATCAAGACCGAACCCGACCAGGTGCGGGAGAGTGTCATCCTAGCCGACACGACGCTCGACAACGGCGACAAGGCCGAATTGATTGGAGCTCTGCGCACCGCGCAGAAAGACAGTGGCGACGTCAATGCCATGATCAAGGCCATGGCGAGCGGCGACGTCTCGGTGAACTCGTTCGACAACGACCAGACCAAGGTTGCCGACAAGACCTACGACCAGTTGATCGCCCGGGCCGAAGATGCTGACCAGCAACAGGCCATCACGTCCGATTTCATCGACCGCACCAAATACATCCCCAAGACCGTTCAGGCCATGGTTCGCCAGGGTGTGGCGTCGACCGATCCGGCGACTTTCGCGAAGGCCATGTCAGCGGCCGACGCCGTCGAGCGTATTGCGCCCATCTCGTTCGGGGCTTTCGAAGGCGGCGCACAGGCGCGCGACAAGCTGGCCGTATTCCGGCACCTGGTCAACGACCGGGGCCTCAGCGGCGAGGAAGCAGCGACCCGCATTATCGCCATGGCCGATCCGGCGGTGAAGGCCAAACGGGAAGTGCTCAAGCCGGAGCTTCAGAAGTTCGTCAAAGACCTCACGGTTGCTGACGTGACTGCCATGTATGACCCAAGCATCTTCACCGCGGAGCCCGGCGCTGGCATCGTTCCCGATCACCCGGTCGGCCTGTTGGCCGAGTACCGAGAGATTGCCGAAGAAAAGTTCTACGAGATGGGCGGCGATGCTGGTTCGGCAAAGGCGGCAGCACTCGCCGACCTGAAGACCCGTTGGAACGTCAGCAACATTTCGGGCAAGCCGAACCTGATGCGTATGCCACCCGAGCTGCACTATCCGGCAGTT
Source organism: Aminobacter sp. NyZ550 (assembly GCF_025628925.2). Taxonomy (NCBI): domain Bacteria; kingdom Pseudomonadati; phylum Pseudomonadota; class Alphaproteobacteria; order Hyphomicrobiales; family Phyllobacteriaceae; genus Aminobacter; species Aminobacter sp. NyZ550. The sequence continues at coordinate 3,670,551 of NZ_CP114190.1, read as the reverse complement.
GGCGACACGCAGGATTATCTGCGCGAAGATGCCATGAAGACCGCCAGCGACTACGCCGCCAAGCTCGGCCGGAAAGTCGAGAACGTTGCGATCCTGGCGAGTGACAAGACCCGCGCCGACATCGAGGCCGGCGGCGTCAAAGCAGGCAGGCCACCACGCTATCGCCTGTTCTATCAATACACCGAGGGCGGCCAGGTACAGTACGATGAAGTCCTTGGCCCGCCGTGGGGTGTTAAAGCCGCCACCATTAAGGAGCTGAGCGATAAGGCCACAGGCGAGGCTAAGGAGCGCTTCCTAGCGACCCGTGGGCGCAATGACGCGGCCAACGACGCCGAACGCGCTGGCGAGGCTGCTGCTGCCCGTGCGCTTGATGAAACTGTCGGTCCTGACTGGATGAAGGCGCGAGCCGCAGAAGGTGCACGCGAACTCGGCCGGTCGGAAGCAGCCACCATCCGCCGCCGGCCGCCTGATGTGCCGGCAGCACCTGGACCAATCATTGATCCCAAGACGCTGCCTGACAGTCCGGGCATGGCGCGAAAGCGCACGATCGACAAAGCTGTGTGGGGTGACGATGCCGCAGATTGAGTATCCCGATGAGCGTCCGGCGCTCGGCACCTTCCGTGCGCTGGACTACACCCCAGAAGAGCCGGAGATTGCCCCTGACACCATGTCCATCCTGGGTGCGGCGTGGCGGCAAGACCACACCATCGGGTCGGCCAGCAACAACAAGATGGCCGGGATTGACCGGGCAACGCGAGACGGGCTCACCGGCGAAGAGGTCTGGAGCGAAATCCAGGGCACGCCCTATGAGCAGCATTGGGACCGGCTCGCCGGCGTCTTCAACCGGCGTGCCTTCACGGCGCTGAAAAGCCAGATCGACATGGAGCGGGAAGACCGGCGCATTCTTGATGCTGGCGGATGGACTGCCCTGGGAGCGCAGTTTGGCGTGTCATTGTTCGATTGGCCTTCCCTGCTGCCGGGCGGCGCTCTGGTGAAGGGCGCGACGACTGGTGCAACCATCGCGCGGACCGCTGTCTCAACCGGCCTTGCCGGCGCGCTTGGTGCTGGTGTGTCGGAATTCGCATTGCAGGCGACACAGGAGACGCGGCCTCTCGAAGAAAGCGTCCTTGCCATTGGCGGCGGTGCGGTTCTGGGCACGCTGCTCGGCTCCAGCGTCGGCGCGCTGTTCTCTGCCGCCGAACGTAAGGCAGCGCTGGCCTCGGTTGATCGTGTCAGGGCACAGCCTGACGACGACGGCGCGGCGCTGGCTGACTTCCGGGCTGGCTTGGCTGAGGGGCAGAGCGCTGGCGCTGCTGCAGTCGAAAAGCCAGTGCTTGAAGACTACGCCATTGCCAACGGCGCCAAGGCGGTCGGTAAGGCTACAGCGCAACTGAACCCGCTAACGCGGGCTGCTCACAGCCCGTCGGCGGTGCATCGGGCGAACATGGCCGATATCGCAGAGACGGGCTATTACCTCGAAAAGAATGTGCGCGGCGAAGGCAACCTGGCCGTCGAAAGCGCCGTGAAATACTGGGACCGGGGCGCGCTGACCAAGGGCCTGGAGGAAACGCAGGCCATCTACGCCGAAGCACGCAAGACAGCTGATTTCGACATGACGCCGGAAGAGTTCCGGACGGCCGTCAGCAAGGCCATGCGCCGGGGTGACGTCGGCGACAACGACGTCATCAGCAAGGCTGCATCGGTCTGGCGCGAAAGGCTTTTCGAGCCGTTGAAGCAGGCGGCAATCGAGGTCGGCTTGCTGCCGGCGGACGTGAACGTCAAAACCGCAGTCTCCTACCTGACCCGCATCTGGAATTCGCCGCGGCTGAATGCCGGTGAAGCCCGCTTCAAAAGCATCGTTGGCCCATGGATTGATGAGCAGCTTGCGCAACTCGAGTTCAAGGCGGACGAGATCCGGATCGGCAACAAGATTGTCGATGCCGACAAGCAGCGTGAAGCGCTGACCAAAGCGACCGATCGGCTCGAAGGCCTGGAAGATCGACTGACCCAACGGCGCGGCATTCGTGATCGCAAGGCCGCTTCGCTGGAAGGGTTGCGCAAGACCCGCCTCGATGTGCTGAAAGAGCGCGCGCCGGCCGATCTGGTGAAGCGCCTTCGGAACATGGACGAAAACGCGGTCATGGTGGATGCGGTCAAGGAAGTCCGCAAAGCCGAGCGCGCCGCAGGCCGCAAGCAGTCCTTCGGCGAGCGCAGCCCGGTTCTGGCGCTGATCAGGAGCAAGGGCGGTGTCCGTATCGGCTCCAAGCTCGACCAAGCCTTGCGGGCAATGGACGTCACCCCGAAGACGCATCCCGGCATGTTCAGGAAGGAAGGCGGCATCGGCGACCTCGACAACTTCGTCCAGGCTGAAGACGCCATGTTCGCGAACCTGCCGGGCGACGGCGCCGGCTATGTCGACGCAAACGCTGTGCTTGACGCGATCCGCGGCGAACTGGCTGGGGTGCCGCTGCGCACCGCCGACGAAGATGCTGCAGCCGCACTGCTCGACAACCTCGACAAGGTGGCCGCGAAGTGGCTGGAAGACGTCGGCCTGTCGCCGAATGCGTCGGTCAAGGAAGTCCGCGATTTCATCGATCGCGTGACTGGAGCCGAAAAAAATCTCGATGGCATGGACAGCCGCATCTCCCGGCTCGAAAGCGAACTGGCCGACTTCGACGCGGCCGGCGACAAGCTGATCAACGAACGCGAGATTTCGGCCATGGAAGCCCGCACGTTGAGCGAGGGCCTGACCAAGCTGGAGCTAGAGTTAGACGGGGTGCGCGACCTCGCCAACGCCTCGCCGCGTGTCAGCCTGGTCGTCGACTATGCCACGACCAAGCGCGACCTGTTCAAGGCGAAGCTGGCCGAGCGTTCATTGCGCAAGCGCGTTGAGGCGCTGAAGCGCATGGACGCCGAAGGCAAAGCGAATGACGACATGCTGGCCGAGTTGGCCGCGAAGTCGGTGGACCTCGAGCGGATGCAGGCCGATATCGGCGGGCTGAAGGTGAAGGCCGACAAGCTCGAACCCATGGTGCCGAAGGTCAAACAGGAGATCCCCGAGTTTGTCTCGCCACAGGACCGGGCCGACTACGTCAACGAAATCGTCAACGACATCTTCAACCAGCTAACCGGTCGGGCAAATCAAGGCATGCCGTCCTATGACATGGTGATGTCGTCGCGCGGGCCGCTGAAGGAACGCACCTTCAACATCCCCGATCATCTCATCGAAGAGTTCCTTGAACACGACATTGAAATGATTGCCCGGCGCTATGCCCGCGTCATGGCCGCCGACGTCGAGCTGACACGCATGGATCAGCGTCATGGCGGCCCCGGCAAGCCGACACTGCAAACGCAGCTCGATCGTCTGAAGGACGACTACCGGTCACTGCGAGAGCAGGTCGAAGCTTCCGACCTGGACGCGGACGCGAAGGCCAAGGAACTCAAAAGGCTCAAAAACCGCGAGCAAAGCGATGTTGAGGACTTTTCCAGCGTCCGCGATCTGCTGCGCGGCCAGTACAAGGTCGACAGCCAGCACACCAACTTTGCCCGTGTCCTGCGCACCGCCGGCACGTTCAATTTCATCCGCCAGCTTGGCGGCGTTCTCGTCTCGTCCCTGACTGACGCGGTTCGCCCTGCAATGGTCCACGGCCTGGGCCGCTACATGGGCGAAGGCATCGCGCCGCTTCTCAACAATCTTAAGGCGGTCAAACTCGCCGTCGAGGACGCCAAGCTCGTCGGCGCCGTGACCGAACGGACGCTGCAGTCGCGCATTGCGACGATGGCCGAACTTGCCGATCCGTATGCACAGAACAGCCCGTTCGAGCGCCTGATCGACAACATGGGCAGCACGTTTTCGCGCATGACGCTCCTGCCGTTCTGGAACGACATGCACAAGTCGATTGCCTCGGTGTTGGTGCAGAACCGCATCCTGAAAAACGCCGCCCTCGGAGACTATGCCAAGCTCGCTCCAGACGAGCGCCGGTACATGGGCTTCCTTGGCATCGACGAACACATGGCTGAGCGGATCGCCAGGCAGTTCGACCAGTTCGGCCAGGTCGACGGCAACGTCCACATTCCCGGTATAGAGCGGTGGGACGACGAAGGCGCGCGCCGTGCATTTGCTGGCGGCCTCAACAAGGACGTCGACAGCATCATCGTCACCAAGAGCGTGGCCGACGTTCCGTTGTTCGCGCACACTCCAACGGGCCGGGCGCTGCTGCAGTTCAAGACCTTCGCCATCGCGTCGAACCAGCGTGTTCTGATGCGCGGGCTTCAGGACGGGCCCGGCTCGATGGTCACGGGCATCCTTGGAATGTCGACGCTGGGAATGGCCGCTTACTACTTCAAGCAGAAGGAGAGCGGCCGGGAGCTTTCAAACAACCCCGGCACATGGATTGCCGAGGGTTTTGAGCGCTCTGGCATTCTGTCGGTCGGCATGGAGATCAACAACACCTGGGAAAAAATCGGCGGGCCGGGTTTCTTTGCGCTCGCCTCAGCGACAGGACGTCTCGCGGTTCCCGGCGCCGATGGTCGCCAGCCGGCATCTCGATATGCCAACCGTGACGCTTTCGGCGCGCTCCTTGGCCCATCTTTCCAGTTGGGCACTGACGCGGCGCAACTGCTGAGCGTTCCCGCGCGGGGCTTGTCTGGCAATCTCGATGTTGGGGCGGCCGACGTTGGAAGGGCAACGGGAATGATCCCGTTTGCCACATTGCCATACTGGCGCTGGATCCTCGAAGGCGGCTTCAATATGGACGAATGGAGCGGCTTCAAAGGTGTTGAGCCTTCCCTGAAGGAAATGGCCGACTAGCAGTTGTCGGCTAGGGTCATACCCCGAGGACCGCAGTCACCACCCGGCCCCCACTTCGTTGGCATCAAACCGGTTGCGCCCGCGACGATCAAGAAAAGAAACGTTGCCAAGAATATCGCCAGGAAGACGCCGCCCCACGGGGCCGCATCCCTGAGATGAAGCCACGCAAGCTCAAGTTTCCCTGCGGGTTTGCCCATTGAAAGCCCATCCCAAACCGACCTGAACAGCTCGCCACGGCGGGCCGCTTTCCGTTGAGGATAAATCATGGCCACAGAATTTGACAACTCGCTGCATTGGGGCTTCTTCCTCACCGGCACCACCCTGACCAGTGAGACGGGAAAATACGTCCGCGTGTCAGACCTGGTGCTGTCTGCACTGCGCGCTGCCGGGGTCTTCAGCAACATGGTTGACGGCATCGTCGCGCCGGCAACAGACAAGCTCTGGCTCGACAAGAATTTCGATCCTGCTGTCCTGAAGGAATGGGACGCGACCGGGGCGTCCTGGGTGCCGATGACCTATGGCAGGCTGTTCGGCCGCGCCGCCGTCGACAAGCTCACCGTGACCGGCGGCACGGGCAACGCTGTCGTGGTTTCCCAGCCGGTAGGGTTCCAGGCGGATCGGCTTTACCTGATGACGCCCTCGGCCGACAACAGCGCCGCGACGACGATCACTGTCTCCGGTGTTGGTACCTACGCCGCAAAATATGGTGACGGCTCCGACCTCGGCTCAACCGAGTTCACGACCGGAAGGCAGACAGTGCTGTTCTTCACCGGCTCGCGCTTTGAAGTGATCTTCCCGCTCAGCGAGCTTTCGTCCGCTGTTCTGGCTGCGCAGGCTGCGGCCGAGGCCGCAGCATCATCGGTGAAGGGCTTTGACCCTGATGGTGATGCCACAGTCGCCCGCGCTCAGCTCTCCGGGCCAGACTATAACCCGGCATTGGCAGACACATATTTCAGCTTGGTGCGAGGCTCGACGGGAACACCGGACACCCGTCGAGCTCCTGTTGTTGGGGCAAAGAAGATTTCGGGGGCTTCCGGTTCTGGCCTCAATCCTACTGCGTATTACATGGCCGAGAAGCGCACTGATGACGCGAATACGTCGGCGACCGGGGTCTACGGCTATGCAATCGACTATGCGGGATCGGCAGGCAACACGACCTTTATCGAAGGTATCCGTGGCGGCGCCGTGCTGGCCACTGGCAGCGTCAACGGTGTTGCAACTGGCGGCGTCTTCGCGGTCGCGTGCTCTCTGGGCATTCTTTACGACACTATGGTTGGCGTCGAAGGCGATGTCATCCAGAACTCCGGTGTGGATGCCCCGTTCAACGAAAGTTTCAGCAAGTCGAGTTTCTCGGCGGCCTTCCTCGCGACGTCCAATTTCGGGACTAACAACCCAGATGTGGCGTTCTTGGTCAATCCTTGGCAGGAAGCGAACACTGCGTTCATGTGCGGTTTCTTCGTTCCACAGGACAGTGTCGACGCAACCAACGGCGTGGCCTTCTCATCGGATGCCACGGCAAAAGTCGGCATGGATCTGAGCCGAGGAACGTTTTCCAACGGCGCAATCAAGATCCCAAACGGCGCATCAATCCGTGCAATGAACGGCGCTGGCACGCTGACCCTGAACATCATCTACCTGACTTCTGGAAACAAGCTCGTTCTGGGGCAGGAGGCGACTGGGACTCAGGTCAACATCGACGGCACGATGACGGATCTAAAGCCGAGCCGGGAAAAGCTATTAGCGCATCGAACGTATTATGTCCGCACTGACGGCAACGATGCCAATACCGGGCTTGCTGATACGGCCGGTGCGGCCTTCCTAACCATTCAAAAGGCTGCGACAGTCGCTCAGGGGCTGGACGCCAACGGCTTTACCATCACTATCCAGGTTGGAGACGGGACGTACACGGTTGGCGCTACATTTAGGGGGCCGGTGCCCGGATCGACCGCCGACCCAGCGGTGACGATCAAAGGTAACTCTGGCACGCCAGGAAACGTCGTCATCAACGCCTCAAGCGGCTACTGCTTCATCGCGCAGTGGGGCGCCAGGATCCGCGTGCAAGATATGGAGCTGAGGAACTCTGCCGCTGGTGCTTGTCTCTACGCGCGTGGCGGCACGATCTGTTTCGCCAATATCCGCTTCGGCACATCGACTGGTGGGCACATCGAGGCAAACATCAACGGCGAAATCTACAACTCGGGGAACTACTCGATCGTCGGCGGAGCCGTGTCTCACATTCATGCGCCTGCCAGCGGGAACATCGCCGTCACATCGGCGACCGTCACCCTGACGGGCACGCCAGCATTCAGCGCGTATTTTGCTGGTGCCGCAGCGGGTGTCATCTCGATTACCAGCGTTACCTATTCAGGCTCTGCGACAGGAACGCGCTATTTGTCCCACAAGGGCGGGCTTATCGACACGGGTGGCGGCGGGGCAACGTTCCTCCCAGGCAATGCTGCGGGGAGTGTCGCTACCAATGGTCAGTATCTTTAAGATCAGTTCTGGCCGAGAAAATCGCTTCGCACGGTTAGGGCCGCGTCCGCACCAGCGTTCACGAGATTACGCAATGACTGCGCCGGATCAGGGTCTGGGCGTGGCCAACTGCCGTGAACGAAGAATGTGACGGTCAGATTTCGTGCGTGAGCCGCCGCAACAAACTCATCGACTGGCTCGTCGGATAGTGGGGACTGGATCATTATCCCGTCCAGACCGCTGGATGCGATCACGTCGAGGGTCCCGAGCGGGATGTTCGCTGCGAAGTCGTACTTCTTCAGGACGACAGGCGAGCGCGGGTACGCGGCTTTGTAGGCATTGCCTTGCTCGATATCATAAACTGAGAATGAGAGGTGATCCTCGCTGATCCCTGAACGCTCAATAGCCTTTTGCATCTCAGGCAAGTGTGACTGGTGGACCCGGGTATCTAGCAGCGCAATCCCTTTGTCACCATTGGCCGCCAGCGCATCGGTCAGGGTGGGCACTCGAACATCTCGACCTTGCCAAGCACCAATCACTGTCGCTGTCACTTCTTTGGCGGGAAGGTTGGTGATCTTCCGTTTCGTGCCATCAACAAGCTTGACGCTGTCGTCATGGCTCAGAACCGGAGTGCCATCATTCAATATTAGCGTGTCCAGTTCGATGCCATCGTACCCTAACTCATAGGCGTAACTGATTGCCTCGACCGAGTTTCCCACGGGACGATGATCGTCATAGGTGACGTTCTGCCCCCAAGCGAACAGCTTGATCTTGCTTTCTGCTGTGGCCGGTGAAATCGGCATCAGTATCAAGGCGGCGATCGCCAGCAATCGAATACGCTTCATCTAACCTTTCCCCGTCCAATCCTGATCGCTCCGCATAACTCTGCGTCAGGGGCGGGTCAACGCGACACCCACAATGGAGCATCACCATGGACCGCAATTTCCCGCGGGCGCTTTCGCTCGTCCTGAAACATGAAGGGGGCTGGTCGGATCATCCGGCCGATCCCGGCGGCGCCACCATGAAGGGGGTGACGCTGGCGAATTTCCGCCGCTACGTGAAGCCTGATGCAACCAAGGACGATCTGCGCAAGATCACCGACGCGCAGTTGGCCACTGTCTACCGCCGCTACTACTGGGACGCGGTGCATGGCGCCGAGCTTCCCGACGGCATCGACTATGCCGTGTTCGACTTCGCCGTGAACAGCGGACCGGGCAGGGCTGCCAAGTACCTGCAGGGCGTCGTCGGTGTCGTGCAGGACGGCCGGATCGGGCCGGCAACTCTTGCCGCAACCAGAGCCATGATGCGCGCGACGGTTATCAACGACCTCTGCGACAAGCGCATGAAGTTCCTGCGCAGCCTCAAGACCTGGCCGACCTTCGGCAGGGGCTGGACCTCCCGCGTCTCCGGCGTCCGCTCCGAGGCCCTGAAGATGGCCGCGCCAAACGTCGGCGAGGGCGTCAAGTCAAAGCCCTCAATGCCCGCGCCTTCCAAACCCGCGCCCGCGCAGCATCCCGCCGAACCGGCGAAGGGTCTGCACTTCATCCTCCAACTCATCGCCAAGGCGCTGGCCGCACTCTTCTCTCGAAAGGAACACTGACATGCGCAAGTATTCGAAATTCTTCGTCGCACTGTTCGGTATCGGTGCGCTCATCGGCCTTCGGCATTACGAGGTCGATATCCCTGGTCTGGACGCGATTGTCCGCGATCTGATCGTCGGTGCTCTTGTGGCCGGCGGTGTCTATCAGGTCCCCAACCAATCGGCGGATCAGTGAGATGACGGCACTGGTCCTTTCTGTCCTCTCCAACCCGACGCTGCTGGCGATCATGGGTGGCCTGTTGGCTGTGCTGGTCGCGTTCCTGAAGGGCAACAGCCGGGGTGCCCGCCTCGAGCGCGAGAAGCAAGCCAAGGCCGAGCAGAAGGCGAGGGACATCGCCGACGACGTGCAGTCCGATGTCGGCGCAATGTCGGCCGATCAGGTGCGCGCCGAGCTCACTAAGAGGACAAGGCCATGAAGCGCCGGCTGCTCGACCTGATCACCCGTAACCTGCTGCTGATCGTCGTCCTGACCGGCGCGGCCGCATGCACAACGCCTCGAGGCAGCATCTGCCTGGGGCCCGACCTCCGCTATCGGCAGGAGGTCTACGACGCAATGAATGAAGCCGAAGTAGCCAGGCACCTGGCAGCTCTCAAAATGCGCGAGGAACTATGCGGGAGGATGCCATGACGTCGACGGATAACAGCGACGCTGACCTCCGGGCCCGCGTTACGGCGCTGGAACACTGGCGTACCCAGCGGGAGATTGCCGAGGCCCGCAAGGATGAGCAGTGGAAACACATGGATCAGCGCTTCACTGACCTCGACAAGAAGATCGACGGGCTCAACGGCACGTTGACCTGGATCGTCCGTCTGATCATCGGCGGCATTATCTCGGGCATCGTGGCGTTCATGCTTTCCGGAGGTTTCCGGGCACTCTGACCACTGTTCACTATTGGCTGCCCCGCTGTCGAAAGGGGGCATTTGCCTTCGGACTTAACAGAAGGCCCCCTATTCATTGTCGAGCCAAATGATGCTATGAGCTCGCCAAGGGTAGGGGGAAGTATTGTTTAATCCAGATATTCCGGCCAAATGTCCGCCAAGTGACGCCGAGCCAGCAAACACAAAAATATACAGGCAGGTGAATGAGCTTCCAATTTGTGAAGAACATTTTCTGTCACATGTGGAAATGAAGAAGGGCCGATACGATCGAGAGAATTGCGAGCATTGGGGTTGCTCAGTATGGATCGACAAAGAGGGTGTCGAGCACGCCCGTTCCCTCATTCCTCATTTCAGACAGACATACATCATAGCAGGAGACGTTGACCACAATGACGGCGTGATCAAGCACACGCCAAACCAAAAGCAGGATCGACATTATACCTTCTGGAAATTCTTCGGGCACGGCATATGCGCGAAGTTCCAAGTAGCTTTAAGGCCGAATGAGGAATGGACGTGATGTGGACGCCAGATAAGCCATATCAAAGCGCCAAGCACCTAGGCCCTATCAATCCTGAGCGCGTCCTCTACGAGTTCGAAGAGCCCCTGATTTTCACTGCAAAGTTGGGATTATCAGATCTGCTTTTTCTGAAAGTGTCGGAAGTCCAGGGGCGCAACCTCTATCTTGCGACTTCGATCTATTCGCATGTACTCGAGGCGGTTGATAGCGGTGTTCTGTCGCTTCGTGGCGCAATGCAGAGTGGCCCATGCTTTATGGTGGAGATGGCTACCGCAACCGAGGTTTTAAAGTATTGGGAGTGCATGCCCGACGAGATTCCCGAAGAGCTGTTGCCTAAGAGAAGTGTGGGATTGATCCCAGGCGTTGAATGGGTGGCTGATACTTTCGAGCAAATCAGTGCATTCTTCTCGGTGCGGTTCTCGGGGCAAGATCTGACGCGCGATACCATGTCATTTCAGACGTTCAAGAAGCTTGTCGATGGCGTCTATGACGCAGCGCGCCGAATGTTTGCCCCGCCGGGGCTAGAGAAGGCCAAGAGTGCGACCTTCGACTTCCGCATACACGAACCTGCTTTCGGTTCGTTGATCCTGACGATCGACAAACCCGAACTTCATCCGGGTAACATCAGGCGACACCTCAAGAAGCCCGACCTTGATATGCGACACGTTCGGGAGGGATTTGCAAACAGGAAGGATGAGTTCTTCAAGGAGATTGGTCTCGTTGTCGGTCTTGCGCGAGTGGCGGAGTTGAGTACCGCGACCGCTGATGAGCATATCGGCATACTCGGGCAGGTTGTCGGATTGCTGCCAGGCGATGGCACCGAGTTTTCCAAGGTAGAGTTCAACGGCGAGATTGGCGGTGAACGTCAGTCGGTCGTGATTGAGGAGGCCACGGCTAACCGCCTTCGTCGAGCGCATGAGGTCGCTTCCGGCACTCATCGTAGCATCGACGGGGAAATTACGATTACCAATGCGAACAGCAACACCTTCGTTGTGAGGCATGCGGGGGGGCGTCAGATTACTTGCCACATAGGTGCCGCTGATTTCGATATTCTGGTCAACGACAATCGCTTTAGAAGCCAGACTGAAGTGAAGGTTACGGGCCGCTTCTATCGCCGCTCTCACCGCGACTTCATGGAATTGGATCGGCTGCCTGAGTTCATTTAGTCAGGCTTACTTCCTGTTTCTGCCGGACGTCATCGGCAGTGGAACACATGGATCAGCGCTTCACAGACCTCACCCCGCTGCCGAAAGGTGGCGGGGCTATTCTTTGTTTCGGAGCCGCGCAAGCTGCTCCTCGATGTCTGCCACTGATTTGCGGGTCTCGATCAGTGTCTTTTCGGTGATGTCGTGCATCGGCCTCCCCGGCTCTTGGCTGCGGAACACGACGCCATTGCGTTCGATCTGTTCGACCAGGTCGCGTCTGATCTTCAGCTCGCCTTCGAGCCACGCAATTAGATGTTTCATTCAAGCGCTCCCGTCCACTTCGCCGTCTTCCTCAAGCGCCCGCACCGGCAGATACCCGCCAGTTTCTAACCATTCGCGGATCATGATGCGGAGTAGGTTGTGCCTAGTCATACTCAGTTCGGCTGCTAGCGCAGCCACCGCCTCGTCGACATCATGGCCGAGGGCGAGCCCCTCAGTGTTGCGCAGCCAGATCGCAGACCGACGCAATATGATCTGGAGATCGGCACGGTTGATATCCGCGATCTGGTTAGCTGCGTCTTCGAGCTCGTCGGCGAAGTCGATGAGGTTGGTCATTTGCGCTAACCTAGCATACAAATGGCGTCCAATATCTTCGACATGAGCTTGTCGCGTGCCTGTCGTTGCAATGGGTCCCTCGGCTCGGACGCCAGCAATTCGTCGATCGACAATCGCTTGTAGGGTGGACGTCCAGTCCCGACGTAGACATGCCGTTTGTCCATATTGAAGACCAGCTTCCACCTTGTCGTCTCATCTTCGGCCAGGATGCTTGAGATAGGCTTCATCTTCGACACTCCTTTCGAAAACAAAGACTGCCGAATGCCGATGGGCTTCGCTATCGCAAGAATTGACTATTGACTTGCCGCCGCTGCCGAAGGGTGGCGGGGCTTATTGCTGTTTGGCTCAGAAATCTACCTTGTCGATCCACCAGACCCAGCGCGGCACAAAACACGAGGCAATCGAATACCCTTGCGCGAAGCAATAGCTATCTATCAGATAACCTTCGGATTTCATGCAGATGCGCCGGTACTCGCGGGCATGATCCTGCTCGATCTTATGCTCCATTATGCGCATTTCACACCTGCTGTGGGCCTCGACCGCACGGCTGCTGGACCACGCAAACATGCCGGCTACAGCCGCGCCCAATGCAACTATCGCACCAGCACCGATCATCACGACTTTGAACAACACGATTAATGCATGCATCGGGCATCCCTCCCGTTCTTGGCGAACGTGCCAGAAAATGGCCCGGGGTCAAGGCTGTCGACCGACTGCCTATAGTTTAGAGCGAGTAACTTGCCACTCATTGCTGAGGCGCATTTTCTCGCACATATCGCCTCTTCTGCCAGTCGTAGACCACGCCGGCCGGTCGTGCGAAGCGGCGGGAAATCTCCTTGGTGCCTTCATGCATAGCCTGCTGACGCTTCGCCTTCCTGATCCTGGGCAAGTCCTCGGTGTGGGTCTTCACCTGGGCGCAGTCGTAGTGTGCCGGCCCGCAGTTGGTGTTGACGTCCTTGCCGAGCAGGGCAAGCGCCCGCTTGTGTTCAACGATCCAGCGGTCGTTATGACGGTGGATCGGCCGGCTGCAGAGGCAGCAGGGCGCGACGTTGTGGCCGGTGCAGTTCTCCGAAAAGATGTGCTGCCGGCGCTTGTCGGTCATCCGCTCGCGTGGGGTATTGGCGGTCATTCTCGATCCCTAAGGCGCACGCCTGGTCCCCCGCCATTCTCGGGGATGAATTCAACTCCCGCTTGCTCAAGCGCTATTTTCACCGCTGCCAAGTTGTTGACTGTGGGTATTCGTCGCCCTTTTTCGAAGTCGCGAATAGTGCTCTCGCTAAGGTTCGAAGCCTCGGCCAGCCTGGTCTGTGACCAATCCAATAGGCCTCGCGCTGCACGGGATTGGGGAGGGGTAAGCGGCATCGACATTTTCGTTCCAATTCTCCTAATTCGTTTAACACAAACGAAAACCGTTGACAGTAGAAGACTTTCGAGACTATCGTTTTTTGTACACGGTTTTCGTTAAAAGGGAGTTATCAAAAATGGTCGCCGCCGCTCGCAAAATTCACGCTGATGAATTCCATCCGAACACGATGGTGTCGGATCTGCTGGAGACGCTCAATCTTATGACGGCTGACGATATGCGACCGCTCATCGTCGAGATGAGCGGCATGATCGCACGAAACGCAGCAAAAGCAGTGAATAGCACCACTGAACCCGCCTGGGTCAAAGCCCGCCGTCTCGCGCGCGAACTCCAGGATACACTGCGAGATTGCGACGACGGGGAAGTGATGGCAATCGTGTACCCACCAGCAAACGAGAAAGAGGGCGGCCCAAAACGAACAACAATCTTGTTCGGTGAAGTTGATTGGCGTTGGGCAGAAAATGTGGATCCCTCAGCCAGTGAGGGGGACCTGTCGGCACTTGTCGGGGCTCACAAAGCAGCCTCGGCTGCATTCGAAGCGGCTATCGATAGGGAGGGCGACTTGAAGGAGGCATACTTTGCGGCCAACCGCAAAGAGCATCTCGCACCGCTATCCATTGGAGGCGCGTTGTCGCTGTATGTCAGCGAGGATATGGACGAAGCTTTCTCTAATTGTGAGAAGCGTATGAAAGAAGAATACGATACGCAAATTCGCAAAATTGGAGTGCTTGCAAGGATAGAGCCCCGCCTAGCAGAAGAAGCCCAACTCGCGCTGCATGCCAAGCTCTCAGCCGACGTCGCCGCGTTGGAAAAGCTAACAGCCGAAGAAAAGGAGAGGCAAAGCGCATTCGGTTGGAGCGCGGCAGTAGCCGAATACCAGCGCGCCAGTGATGATGAGACTAAAGCACTCTTGGCGTTGTTGGCGCACCGGTGCACTAGCTTAGAGCAGTGCCGGGCCAAGGCCTCGTATTTGATGAGCGTAACAGACTGGCAGTATACGTACCTGGAGCCAGAGCAGTTGTTGGCTCTGCTTGGATCCTTCGGCGATCCTATTAGCGAGGCCGCTCGTCAATAGCCGGTGCGTGGGCCGTCACGGCGAATCCTGGCGAAGGCGGTTGGAACGACCCTAATAGGCATCTCAGACGTGGCCGATAAACGCGGCCCAATGCCGCCTTACAAGCAGAACCCATAGCGTACCCAAAGCGAACTGAATGCCTATCAATCAGTAGGTTCGCATTATAAGTTACTGATTTTGATTATGTTGTTGGTGAGCGCGCAGGGATTCGAACCCTGGACCTACTGATTAAAAGTCAGTTGCTCTACCGGCTGAGCTACGCGCTCCCGGAGGCCGTATGGCGACCCCGAAATTGCGGCGGAACATAGGGAGAGTGTCCCGGCGGGTCAACCGGAAAAACATCATTGCAAACAGGCTGTCGAATGGCGACCGGCAATTGGCTCTCGACCCTGCAACTCAACTCGCTCGGCATTTCCTGGCAACCCCTCACGCGCGTAATATTACCTCTTGGTGATATTGCTGGCATCCGGCAGCGCTGCTAGACATCGGGGGCCCAATATCGGGCTTATCGTTTTGGACATTTGATAGATGCGTATTCTTTTGAAACTCGCCGTTGCTTCCGTTTTCGCAACTTCCGTCATTCCCGCCGTCGCACAGGCAGAAGACCTTGTCTTCACGCTCAAGAACGGCACGAAATCGGTGCTGACGAATTTCTACGCCTCGCCGGTTGGCGTTGACCAGTGGGAAGACGACATCTTCGGCCGCGACACGCTGGGCGCAGGCGAAAGCATGCAGATCACCATCGCCGATGGCCGCAGCGTTTGCGAATACGACATGCGCTTCGAATTCGAGGAAGGCTCCGACCTCGACACCACCGAGGACAAGCAGAACCTCTGCGAACTCGGCGAATACACGATCCACGAATAGGTCTGGCTTCGAGCAATCTCGGGCTGGTCACGCCGCGAACATGTTCGGCACCTGTTGCGCCGAACCCCGAATAGAGTGGCTATCGGCAATGCACGGCGCAGGAACGCCGAAGAAAACTGCACCGGGCCGGAAGCAACCGGCCCGTTTGCCACAAAATGGTGATTGGTACCTGATTGCCGCTGCCGCTATAGCGGCCCTGCACATTGTGGAGCGGCATTGAATGGCATTGGACGTCGGTTATCTCAGCGCATTGGGGGCGGGCGCCCTGTCGTTCCTGTCGCCTTGCGTGCTGCCGCTGGTGCCGCCTTACCTCTGCTACATGGCGGGCGTTTCGGTCGACGACTTCCGGGCCGAGGGCGGGGCCGCAACCGTTTCCCGCGCCCGCGGCGCGCTTTTGACCGCGTCGGCCTGCTTCGTGCTCGGTTTTTCCACCGTCTTCGTGGCGCTGGGTGCTGGCGCCTCGACGATCGGGCAGCTGTTGCGAACCTGGCAGGAACCGCTGGCGATGGCGGCTGGCGTGCTGATCATCCTGATGGGCCTCAATTTCCTCGGCATCCTGCGCATTCCGCTGTTTTCGCGCGAGGCGCGCTTCCAGTCGCAAGGCAAGCCGGCGAGCAATCTCGCCGCCTATCTGATGGGCCTAGCCTTTGCCTTTGGCTGGACGCCGTGCATCGGACCGGTGCTGGGGCCGATCCTGACGCTGGCCGGCGGCCGCGAGACGGTGGGAGAGGGCGCTGCCCTGCTGGCTGTCTATTCGCTCGGCCTTGGCATTCCGTTCCTGATCGCGGCGCTGTTTTCGGGCGCTTTCATGCGGTTCCTGCAGAAGTTCCGCGTCCATCTCGGCAAGGTCGAAAAGGCCATCGGTGCGCTTCTGGTGGTTGCAGGCGTGCTGTTCCTGACCGGTGGCGTGCAAACCGCATCCTACTGGTTGCTGGAGCGCTTTCCGGTGCTCGGCCAGCTCGGCTAGCTCCAAAAACGTCCAGATAGCCTGTGCATTGGAGGCGATTGCCAGCAATGCTAGAAAGGCGGGCGAATCCCGCCGCTTCTTGCCAATCCGGACGACGCCATGACCTCGAGAACCTGCCTGTCGATCATCCTTGCCGCCGGCGAGGGCACTCGGATGAAGAGCGCGACACCCAAGGTGCTGCACCAGATTGCCAATCTGCCGATGGTGGCGCATGTCGCCAGGGCCGCCGAGGGCGCAGGCGCCGACGCAGTCGCGCTGGTGGTGGGGCATGGCGGCGACGCGGTGAAGAAGGCAGCGGAGGCGTTCGCGCCGAAGGCGGATGCATTCGTCCAGGCTGAGCGGTTGGGTACGGCTCATGCGGTGCTGGCGGCACGGGCGGCGATCGCCAAGGGCCATGACGACATTCTGGTAATGTTCGGCGACACGCCGCTGGTCGAGGCCGATTCGCTTGCCTTGGCGCGTCAGAAGCTTGCCGAGGGGGCTGCCGTGGTCGTCATCGGCTTCCGGCCGCCGAACCCGGCAGGTTATGGCCGCCTGTTGGAAAAGGATGGGCGCCTGGTCGCCATTCGCGAGGACAAGGATTGCACCGACGAAGAACGCAAGATCGGATTCTGCAATGCCGGGCTGATGGCAATTGCGGGCAAGGATGCGCTGAGGCTGCTCGATCAAGTCGGCAATTCAAACGCCAAGGGCGAGTTCTACCTTACCGACATCGTCGAGATCGCCGACAAGGCCAGTCTCATGGTTGTTGCCACCGAGGCGAGCTTCGAAAGCGTGCTTGGCATCAACAACCGGGCGGAACTCGCCGAAGCCGAGGCGATCTGGCAAAAGCGCCGCCGCCGGCAGGCCATGCTCGACGGTGCGACGCTGATTGCGCCCGAAACCGTCTATTTTTCGCATGATACGGAGATCGGCGCCGACGTGCTGGTCGAGCCGAACGTCTGGTTCGGTCCTGACGTGAAGGTTGCCGACGGCGCCGTCATCCATGCGTTCAGCCATCTCGAAGGCGCCGATGTCGGCCCCCGTGCCGAGGTCGGGCCATATGCCCGGCTGCGCCCGGGTGCGGAGCTGCATGAGAAAGCCAAGGTCGGCAATTTCTGCGAGGTCAAGAAGGCGACGGTCGAGAAGGGCGCCAAGATCAACCACCTGACCTATATAGGCGATGCGCGCGTCGGCGTCGGCGCCAACATCGGCGCGGGCACGATCACCTGCAATTATGACGGCTACTCGAAGTTCTTCACCGATATCGGCGAGGGCGCATTCATCGGCTCGAACTCGTCGCTGGTGGCGCCGATTGTCATCGGGGCCGGCGCCTATGTCGCCTCGGGCAGCGTCATAACAGAGGAAGTGCCCGGGGATGCACTGGCCTTTGGTCGGGCGCGCCAGAAGACCTTGCCGGGCAAGGGCAAGGAATTGCGCGAACGCTTCGCCTCTGCCGCCGCTGCGAAAAAGGCGGGTGCAAAGTAACGGCATTTCAATCCTGCCGTGCCATGGATGGTCCTGCCCGGTCGGGCGGCTGATACGTTGCGAAACGGAATGTGACTTCCGCTTGGCTGCTCTGCTGCCTAAAAGGCCGACAGGGTTTTGAGGGATTGGACGGGGCAAAATCATGTGCGGAATCGTTGGTATCGTCGGCCAGACGCCGGTTGCGCCGCTGATCGTGGATGCGCTGAAGCGGCTGGAATACCGCGGTTATGATTCCGCCGGTGTCGCCACGATTGAGAATGGCGAACTGGCGCGCCGCCGCGCCGAGGGCAAGCTTGTCAATCTCGAGCGCCGGCTCAAGGCCGAGCCGCTGGATGGCAATATCGGCATCGGCCATACGCGCTGGGCAACGCACGGCGTGCCGAACGAGACCAATGCGCACCCGCATTTTTCCAACGGCGTGGCGATCGTCCACAATGGCATCATCGAGAATTTTGCCGAGCTGCGTCAGGAACTCATGGCCGATGGCTATGAGTTCACGTCGCAGACCGACACGGAGGTCGTGGCGCATCTGATTGCGCGTGAACTGGCGCGTGGCACCAAGCCTATCGATGCAGCGCATGCGGCGCTGAAGCGCCTCAACGGCGCCTTCGCGCTCGCCATCATGTTCAAGGGCGACGAGGACCTGATCGTCGGCGCCCGCAATGGGCCACCGCTGGCTGTCGGCCATGGCGAGGGCGAGATGTTCTTGGGCTCGGATGCGATTGCGCTTGCGCCCTTCACCAACTCGGTCACTTACCTTGAAGACGGCGACTGGGCGGTGGTGCGCCGCAACGAATTCCAGATCTACACGATGGATCGTGTGCCGGTGGAGCGCCAGCGGCGCCAGTCGGTCGGCACAAGCTATCTCGTCGACAAGGGCAATCACCGCCATTTCATGGAAAAGGAAATCCATGAGCAGCCGGAGGTGATCTCGCACACGCTGGCGCACTATCTCGACTTCACGCAAGGGACGTCGAAGCCGCTCGACTTGCCGTTCAACTTCGCCGACATCGACCGCCTCGCGGTTTCGGCCTGCGGTACGGCCTATCTTGCCGGGCTCGTCGGCAAGTACTGGTTCGAGCGCCACGCACGGCTGCCGGTCGACATCGATGTCGCCTCGGAGTTCCGCTACCGCGAGATGCCGATCTCGAAGAAGAGTGCTGCGTTCTTCGTCTCGCAGTCGGGTGAAACCGCCGACACGCTGGCGTCGCTGCGCTACTGCCGTAAGGAAGGCGTGCCGATCGGCGCGATCGTCAATGTACGCGAATCGACGATGGCGCGCGAATCCGACGTCGTGATGCCGACGCTTGCCGGCCCCGAGATCGGTGTTGCCTCGACCAAGGCCTTCACCTGCCAACTTTCGGTGCTGGCGGCGTTGACCATACGGGCCGCCTCGCAACGCGGGACGATTACGGCGGAAGAAGAAAAGGCGCTGGTGCGCAGCCTGTCGGAGACGCCGCGCTATGCTGCCCAGGTGCTCAAGCTCGACAAGCAGATAGAGAAGGTTTCGCGTGAGCTGGCTTCCTACAAGCACGTGCTCTATCTCGGCCGCGACACCAATTTCCCGCTCGCCATGGAAGGCGCGCTCAAGCTCAAGGAAATCTCCTACATTCATGCCGAGGGTTATGCCGCCGGCGAGCTCAAGCACGGCCCGATCGCACTGATCGATGAGAACATGCCTGTCATCGTCATCGCTCCACATGACCGCATCTTTGAAAAGACCGTGTCGAACATGCAGGAAGTGGCGGCCCGCGGCGGCAAGATCATCCTGATCACCGACCAGAAGGGTGCCGCGCAGGCGACGGTGAAGACACTCGAGACCATCGTCTTGCCCGACGTGCCGGAGTTCATCGCGCCGATCATCTATGCCCTGCCGATCCAGATGCTGGCCTATTTCACGGCCGTGTTCATGGGCACCGACGTCGACCAGCCGCGCAACCTGGCAAAGTCGGTGACAGTGGAGTAGGGCCGACACCCCCTACCAAGATCTGTGTTCCAAAGCGTCGCGCGCTTGACTAATGTTGCGCTGCAAACGGTGCGGCGGTGAACGATGTCGGATGGCCACAAGACTTCTGGGATGACGCGGCTGAGGAACTATTTCCTCACCGGTTTCATCGTCTGCGCGCCGCTGGTGCTGACCATCTATATCGTCTGGTCGTTCATCGGCTGGGCCGACTCCTGGGTAAAGCCGTATATTCCGGCGAGCTACAATCCCGATACCTATCTGTCGATTCGGGTGCCGGGTTTCGGCCTGATCGTCGCCCTGGTGATGATCACGCTGATCGGTTTCCTGACGGCCAACTTCATCGGACGCGCCATCGTCGGATTCGGCGAGCGGCTCCTGAACAGGACCCCGCTGGTGCGCGGCCTGTACAAGACGCTGAAGCAGCTGTTCGAGACCGCGCTGTCGAATAAGAGCGACATGTTCCGGACCGTCGGCATGGTCGAATATCCGCGCAAGGGTGTCTGGTCGATCGTTTTTGTCGGCAATGAAAAGCGGACGGAGATCAACGACAAGCTCGACAAGGAAGGCGACCCGCTGATTGCGGTGTTCATGCCGTGCACGCCCAATCCGACCACCGGATTCCTGATGTATGTGCATCGCTCCGAGGTCGTGCTGCTCGACATGAGCATCGAGGACGGCGCCAAGCTGATCGTCTCGGCTGGCCTTGTGGTGCCAGAACCGGCGCCGGGCGCAGCAGCCAAGAGCAAGGCGATCGAAGGGCCCATCGGCAACCCTCCTGCCGGCGCGCTGCCTCAGCCGGCCCTCAGCAAGCGCACGGCCTCGTCCCTGCCGAACACGTAAAGCAGCAGGCGCAACGCTTCCCCGCGTGGCGACACGAGCTCTGGATCACGAGCAAGGATCAGGCGCGCGTCGTCGCGGGCGATTTCCAGGAGGTCGGCGTGCGCTTCGATGCGCGCGATCTGAAAGCCCGGCGTGCCGGACTGGCGCGTGCCCAGCAACTCGCCTTCGCCGCGCAGTTTGAGGTCTTCCTCTGCGATGAGGAAGCCGTCCTCGGTTTCACGCATGACCGACAGCCGGCGCTTGGCGGTTTCGCCAAGCGGATCCTTGTAGAGCAGCACGCAGGAAGATGGTTTCAAACCGCGGCCGACGCGACCGCGCAGCTGGTGCAACTGGGCGAGGCCGAAGCGCTCGGCGTGCTCGATGACGATGATGGTGGCGTCGGGCACGTCGACGCCGACCTCGATGACGGTGGTGGCGATCAGCACACGCGTTTCGCCCTCCTTGAACGCGCGCATGGCCTCGTCCTTCTCCGCGCCCTTCATCCGGCCATGAACGAGGCCGATACGTTGGCCGAAGACCGGCTGCAGCGAGGCGAAACGATCCTCGGCAGACATCAGCTTGATCTCTTCGGATTCCTCGACCAGCGGGCAGATCCAATAGACCTTCTGGCCTTCGGCGACGGCGTCGCGCATGCGGCCGACGAGTTCCTCCAAGCGCTCGAGCGGCATGGTGACAGTGCGGATCGGCTGTCGGCCGGCCGGCTTTTCGGTCAGGCGCGACACATCCATGTCGCCGAAGGCGGTGAGCACCAGCGTGCGTGGGATCGGCGTCGCGGTCATGACCAGCATGTCGGGCGCCTGGCCCTTGGCGTTCATGGCAAGGCGCTGGTGCACGCCGAAGCGGTGCTGCTCATCGATGACGGCCAGCGCCATGTCGCGGAAGGTGACTGTATCCTGGAACAAGGCGTGGGTGCCGATAACGATGTCGATCTCGCCGCTTTCGAGCCCCGCCAGCGTCTGGGCGCGGTCGCGGCCCTTTTCGCGGCCGGTCAGGATCGCCACGCGCATGCCGACTCGTTCGGCCAAGGGCGCGATTGTCGCCACATGCTGGCGGGCAAGGATTTCCGTCGGCGCCATCAGTGCCGCCTGGCCTCCCGCCTCGACGGCTCGAGCCATGGCCAGAAGTGCGACCACCGTCTTGCCCGAGCCGACGTCGCCCTGAAGCAGGCGCAGCATGCGTTCGGGTTTGGCGAGGTCGGCATCGATCTCTTCCAGGGCGGCCTGTTGCGAGCCGGTCAGTTGATAAGGCAGTGCCGCGCGGAGTGCGTTGACGAGGCGGCCGTCGCCAGTCAGTGGCCGGCCATGCAGCTTGCGCACGCGGGCGCGGACGAGGGCGAGCGACACCTGGCCGGCAAGCAACTCGTCATAGGCGAGGCGGCGCCAGGCGGCATTTTCGGGCGAGGCGTCGATCGGATCAGCAGGATTGTGGACGCGTTGCAGCGACGCCGCGAAAGCGGAAAAACTCTGCCGGCGTATGACATCGCCGTCGAGCCACTCAGGCATCTCAGGCACCCGTTCGAGCGACTGGCCGATGGCGCGGCGCAGCACCTTGGCCGACAGGCCCGCCGTCAGCGGATAGACAGGTTCGACCAGCGGCAGCTTGTCGGCCTCGCTGGCAAGCGCGATGTGGTCAGGATGAACCATGGAGGGGCGGCCGTTGAACCACTCCATGCGGCCCGAGACGATGACTTTCTCGCCCTCGGGCATCGCCTTTTCGAGATAGGCGGCATGCGCATGGAAGAAGGTCAGCGTGATCTCACCTGTGTCGTCATGCGCAAAGACGCGGTAGGGCGCCGAGCGGTTGCCGCGCGGCGCCGGCTGGTGGCGGTCGATGCGGACCTCCAGCGTGACGATGGCACCTTCCGCGGCGAGCGCGATACCAGGTCGGTTGCGGCGGTCGATGACGCTGTTGGGCAATATGAAAGCGAGGTCGCCGACGCGGGCGGACCGGTCGCCGAGATCGGCAGGCACGACCTTTTCGATCAGCACGGCAACCTTAGGTCCGATGCCGGTGAGCGAAGTGATGGGGGAGAACAGGGGATCGAGAAGGGATGGACGCATCGTGTCAGCTTATGCGCTGCTGCAGCCCGGGCAAAGGCTGACATGGCCGGCTATCCACGCTATATGCGCCTCGACATCAGAGGATTGCTGACATGACCGGATCGACACGCTCGAGCGAAGGGCTTGATACGCGCAGGCGCAAGCTTTTGTTCCGCTCCTGGCATCGCGGCATGCGCGAGATGGACCTGATCCTCGGCAGTTTCGCCGACGCCAATATCGACAGGCTGAGCGATGCGGAGCTCGACCTCTACGAGGTGCTGCTCGACATCACCGACAAGGAGCTGCTGTCCTGGATCATCGGCGAGCACCCGGTGCCTGAAGCTGTCGACCATGACGTCTATCGCCAGATCGTGG
Organism: Aminobacter sp. NyZ550; assembly: GCF_025628925.2. Lineage (NCBI taxonomy): Bacteria > Pseudomonadati > Pseudomonadota > Alphaproteobacteria > Hyphomicrobiales > Phyllobacteriaceae > Aminobacter > Aminobacter sp. NyZ550. The sequence goes on along the minus strand of NZ_CP114190.1, from coordinate 3,647,554 downwards.
CGTCGCGCGGCGCGTTCACAGCCTGAGTGAAATCATGAGCCTGACCAAAGCAATCGGCCTGCCCAAGGGTCGCGCCGGACAGTTCATCGTCGACGGCGTCGCCGACGGCTATGAGGCCTTCGCGCTCGCCATCGCCGCCGCCGAGACGGCGCCTGACAAGCCGCTGCTGTTTGTCGCGCGCGACGGACAGCGGCTGCCGCAGATCGTCGAAGCGCTGGCTTTCGTCGCGCCCGACCTGCCGGTGCTCGAACTGCCGGCCTGGGACTGCCTGCCCTACGACCGCGTGTCGCCGGGGTCGGATACGGCAGCGCGCCGGCTCGATGCGCTGGCGGCGATAATCGCATTGAGGAAAGAGCCGCATCGGGCGATCGTGCTGACGACGGCCAATGCGCTTCTGCAGCGCATGCCGCCGTCGGCTGCGCTCGAAGCGCAGGAATTCCGCGCCAAGCCGGGCAACCAGGTCGAGATGAACCAACTGGTGGCGCGGCTCGAACGGGCTGGCTTCGAGCGCGTGCCGACGGTGCGCGGCGTCGGTGAATTCGCCGTGCGTGGCGGCATCCTCGACCTATATGCGCCGGGTGCCGCCGATGCGCTGCGCCTCGACTTCTTCGGTGACACGCTGGAGACGATCCGTGCCTTCGACGTCGCCAGCCAGCGCACGACGGGCAGCCGCAATCAGGTGGTACTGCAGGCGATGAGCGAGGTGGCGCTGACGCCGGAGACGATCAGCAAGTTCCGCCGCAGTTACATCGAAGCCTTTGGCGCGCCGTCGCGCGACGATGCTCTGTACGCCGCGGTCAGCGAAGGCAGGCGCTTTGCCGGCATGGAGCACTGGCTGCCGTTCTATTATTCGCATCTCGAAACGATCTTTGACTACCTGCCCGACGCGCCTGTGGTGTTCGACCATCTGGCGCGCGAGGCTTTGGGCGAGCGCCATGCGCTGATCCTTGATCACTACGAGGCCCGCCGCAAGCAGGGCGAGGGCAAGGGGCTCAAAGATGCCGTGCCCTACAAGCCTGTGGCGCCAGATCAGATGTATCTGTCGCCCGAAGAGGTGTTCACCGCGCTCGCCGACCAGGTCAATGCTGAGCTTACGCCGTTCGACACGCCGTTTTCGAGCGGACGCAAGGTGCTGCATGCCGGTTCGCATGCCGGCCGCAGCTTTGCCGAGGAGCGCGCCGACCCGAACGCCAACGTCTTCGACGTGGTGGCCCGGCACATCGCCGACCAGCGGGCGGCCAAGCGCCGCGTCGTTGTCGCCGGCTGGACCGAAGGCTCGCTCGACCGGCTGACGCAGATCCTCGACGAGCACGAGCTCGGCAACCTCAAGCGTGTGGCGAACATGGCCGAGGTCGAGGCGCTGAAGCCGGGCGAAGCGGGCCTCGCGGTGCTGCCGATCGAGGCCGGCTTCGAGTCAGGTGACCTCGTCGTCGTTGCCGAGCAAGACATTCTCGGCGACCGGCTGATCCGGCGCTCGAAGAGGCGCAAGCGCGCTGCCGACTTCATCGCCGAGGCAGCGTCGCTGTCGTCGGGCGACATCGTCGTCCACGCCGACCACGGCATCGGCCGCTTTGTCGGCCTCAAGACAATCGAGGCGGCCGGTGCGCCACATGACTGCCTCGAAATCCACTACGCCTCGGACGGCCGGCTGTTCCTGCCGGTCGAAAACATCGAGCTTCTGTCGCGCTATGGCTCGGACTCAGCCGAGGCCCAGCTCGACAAGCTCGGCGGCGGCGCCTGGCAGTCGCGCAAGGCCAAGCTCAAGCGGCGCCTGCTGGAGATGGCCGGGCAACTGATCAAGCTTGCCGCCGAACGGCATATGCGCGAAGCACCCGCGATGAACCCGCCTGATGGCGTCTATGGCGAATTCGCGGCGCGGTTCCCCTATGAGGAGACCGACGACCAGCAGAGCGCCATCGATTCAGTGATGGAGGACCTGGGTGCCGGCAAGCCGATGGACCGCCTGATCTGCGGCGACGTCGGCTTTGGAAAAACCGAGGTTGCCCTCCGCGCGGCCTTTATTGCCGCGATGGAAGGTTTCCAGGTGGCGGTCGTGGTGCCGACGACCTTGTTGTCGCGCCAACATTTCAAGACCTTCTCGCAGCGTTTCGCCGGCCTGCCGGTCAAGGTGCGGCAGGCCTCCAGGCTCGTCGGCAGCAAGGAACTTGCCGAGACCAAGCAAGGCATATCAGACGGTACTGTCGACATCGTCGTCGGCACACATGCACTGCTCGGCTCGTCGATACAGTTCAAGAACCTCGGCCTGCTGATCATCGACGAGGAGCAGCATTTCGGCGTCAAGCACAAGGAGCGGCTCAAGGAGCTGAAGAGCGACGTGCACGTGCTGACGTTGTCGGCGACGCCGATCCCGCGCACGCTGCAGCTGGCGCTGACCGGTGTGCGCGAGTTGTCGCTGATCGCCACGCCGCCGGTTGACCGCATGGCGGTGCGCAGTTTCATCTCGCCCTTCGACCCATTGGTCATCCGCGAGACGCTGCTGCGCGAGCGCTATCGCGGCGGCCACAGCTTCTATGTCGTGCCGCGCATCGCCGATCTCGCCGAAATTCATCAGTTCCTGCAGGAATCGGTGCCTGAATTGAAGGTGGCGGTGGCGCATGGCCAGATGCCGCCAGGCGAGCTCGACGACATCATGAACGCCTTCTATGACGGCCAGTACGACGTGCTGCTGTCGACGACCATCGTCGAATCGGGCCTAGACATTCCGACCGCAAACACGCTGATCGTGCACCGCGCCGACATGTTCGGCTTGGCGCAGCTCTATCAGCTGCGTGGGCGCGTCGGGCGCTCTAAGGTGCGCGCCTATGCGTTGTTCACGCTGCCCGCCAACCGGACGCTGACTGCCACCGCCGACCGCAGGCTCAAGGTGCTGCAGTCGCTCGATACTCTGGGCGCCGGCTTCCAGCTCGCCAGCCACGACCTCGACATCCGTGGCGCCGGCAACCTCCTCGGCGAGGAGCAGTCGGGCCACATCAAGGAAGTCGGCTTCGAGCTCTACCAGCAGATGCTGGAAGAGGCAGTGGCCGAGCTGCGCGGCAGCGGCGAGGCGATCGACACCGGCTGGTCGCCGCTGATCGCTGTCGGCACGGCTGTCATGATCCCGGAAGGCTATGTGCCCGACCTGCAGCTCAGACTGGCGCTCTACCGTCGACTTGGCGATCTCGAAAACACCGAGGAGATCGACGGTTTTGGCGCCGAGCTCATCGACCGCTTCGGGCCGTTGCCGGAGGAGGTCAAGCACCTGCTCAAGATCGTCTTCATCAAGGCTTTGTGCCGCAAGGCCAATGTCGAAAAGCTGGATGCCGGGCCGAAGGGCGTGGTGGTGCAGTTCCGCAAGAAGGAGTTTGCCAACCCGGCGGGTCTGGTGCGGTACATCGCCGAGCAGGGTACGCTGGCCAAGATCAGGCCGGATCACTCGGTGGTGTTCGCCCGCGACTGGCCGAACCCTGAAAAGCGCCTGGCCGGCTCGGCCGTCATCATGACGCAACTGGCGAAGTTGGCCGAACAGGCGGCTTGAGATGCCGTGCGCCTGGGATAGGGACCGGCATCGCCAGGGGCGCGATGCCGGAGCAGCCGCTGGATTGGATCAGGTGTCCGTAAGGCGCAACGTCATGTTCCAGCGGTCCAACCCTGGCGCGAAACCATCGGGCGTGACTCTCCAGGCGGTGAAGCCGAACTTCTCATAGAAGCCATGGGTGTGTTGGCTGGTTTCCAGGATCAGTTCTGCGATGCCAGGGATAGCGCGTGCCTGCGCCAATCTGGCCTGCGTCAGTCTGGTCCCCAGACCCTGTCCGTGAAACACCCTGTCGACCATTCCCCATGCCAAGCTGGCGCGCTTGCGTTCTGGCTCGACTGCCAGCCCGCCACAGGCGATGTCCGACCCACTGCGTGTGAGCACCAGATAGGACCAACCTTCGGTAGCGATGCTTTCCAGAAATTGGCAAAAGTCCGCGCGCTCTTCCGGTGCAAAGAAGGTCGGCACGTTGCTGTAGAATATCGCCAGACAGGCGGCAAAGTCTTCGGCCACGTAGGGCCGGGAGTTATGTCTTTCATTGCGGAAATTGCCTCGAACGATCGGGGTTACTTGCGTAGTCCAATTGCTGTTTCTGGCCAAGAGTGGCCTGAGCATGCGAGGGGTGTCACCCTCACGCGTCGTCGCGAATTCACACAAGGCCCTTGGCCGCGCCATGCCGTAGCGTCCATGAAGCCATTAATCGCCGATGTCGGCCCCAACGGGCACTGATGCTCCATCGCTGGCACTGCTCATCGAAAAAACTAAAAAAAGCCCCGATCGCCGAAGCGAAGGGGGCTTTGGATACATTGTATCACACCGACCGGCGCAGCGGCCGGGCGGGCTTAGTTGAGCGTCGGCTCGCCGGCAGCCTTTTCGGCCGCCACCTGGCGAATGGCATCGGCAAGGGTGGCCGAGTCCTGGGCGCCCATGACCGCGTATTTGCCGTCGAGCAGGAAGCAGGGCACGCCTGTGATCCCCATGCGCGAGGCGGTGACGATCTCGTTGGTGACGTCGTCGCGGTCGGCGTCGGTGGCGAGCAGCGATTCGACGACAGCCGTATCCATGCCGGCTTCACGCGCTGCTTCGACCAGCACGGCGTGGTCACCGATGTTCTTGCCCTGCTCGAAATAGAGGCTGAACAGCAAACGCGCGAGCTTGTCCTGCGCCCCGTCTCCCGAAGCCGCTGCCCAGCGGATGAGGCGGTGGGCGTCGAGCGTGTTCGGCGCAACCGTGATGGCGTCGAAGTCGAACGAGATGCCTTCGACAGCACCCAGTGAGACCAGATTGGCGTGGACCTGTTTCAGCCGGTTCTCGTCCGAGAATTTCGCCAGCATGTAGGCCTTGCGTTCCTTGCCCTCGGGCGGGATCGTCGGGTCGAGCTGGAACGGGCGCCAATGCACCTCGGCCTTGATGTCGGGCAGGCTGACGAGCGCGTTTTCGAGGCGCTTCATGCCAAGAAAACACCACGGGCAGACAACATCCGAGACGACGTCGATGGTGATCTGGTTCTGTTCAGTCATGGAAAAGTCCTTAGCTCAAGCAGTTCGATTAACCGCCCTGACTCCACCAGACCGGCAACTGATAGCCAAATATGGGTGTTTTTTCCGGATGTTTTAGTCTCTTCGCAAATGCGATCCACTGCTCGGAGTTGTGTTGGAACGGCACCATGTAGTTGCCGGAGATCAAGAGACGGTCGAGGGCACGCACAGCAGCCACGAAATCTTCCTTCTCGCGCGCCTTGAGCATGGCGTCGATCATGGCGTCGACGGCGGGGCTGGAAACGCCGGCAAGATTGAATGAGCCAGGCTTCTGGGCCGACGACGAGCCCCAGCGCCCGATCTGTTCGATGCCCGGCGACAGGGTGCCGGTGAAGCCTGTGACGCCGATCAGTGCGTCGAATTCGAAAGCCTGCTTGCGTGACTGAATCTGGTCGGCTTCGAGCGCGCGGATGGTGACCGCGATACCGAGCTTTTCCAGCGTGCGCTGGTAAAGCGCGGCAAGCCGCTGCTCGGCCTCGGACGAAGTCAGGATCTCGAATGCGAAGGGCGCGCCTTGTGCATCGAGCATCTTGCCGCCCTGCAAGGTGTAGCCGGCGGCCTTGAACAGCTCGAATGCCTGTTTCATCACCTTGCGGTCCTGGCCGGAGCCGTCGGTGACAGGTGGGCGCCATGTGCCGTCCATGATGTCGGGGCGCACCGCATCGGGGAAGGGCGCCAGCAGCGCCTTTTCCTTGTCGTTGGCCGGCACGCCAAAGGCGGAAAGCTCCGAACCCTGCCAATAGCTGACGGTGCGCTCATACTTGCCGGCGAACAGGTTTCGGTTGGCCCATTCGAAGTCGTAAAGCATGCCGAGCGCCTGGCGAACCTCAGGGTTGGCGAATTTCGCCAGCCGGGTGTTGAACATGAAGCCGGTGACGACAGGCGGAAGGCCGCTCTTGAAGGTCTCGGCGACGATGTCGCCGTTCTTGAAGGCAGGGAAATCGAAGCCACGTGCGCGCTTGACTGGATCGGCCTCGGTAAAGGTGTCGCAGATGCCCTTCTTGAACGCCTCGAACTGGGCAGCGGCGTTGAGGAAATACTCGATGGTGATCTGGTCGTAATTGTCGAAGCCGCGCTTGGACGGGATGTCGCGTGCCCAATATTCGGGATTGCGCTTGAAGACGATGCGCTCGCCGGGCTTCACTTCGGCAACCGTATAAGGGCCGCTGCCGACGAGCGGTTTCAGTGTGGTCTGGTCGAACGTGTCCTTGGAGAAGGCGTGTTTGGGCACGATCGGCGTCAGCGCGATGATCAGTGGGAATTCGCGGTCGGCCTTGTCATTGAAGGTGAAGCGGACGCTGTTGTCCCCGGTCTTTTCGATCTTCTCGATCTTGGCCATGCGGTCGCTGTAGGGCGGGCGTCCCTTTTCGGTGAAGACCTCATAGGTGAAGATGACATCGTCGGGCGTGATCTGCTGGCCGTCCGACCACTTGGCGTTGGGGTCGAGGTGGAACTCGATCCATTTGCGCTCGGGGTCGATGTCGACCGACTTGGCAGTCAGGCCGTAGATGCTGAAGGCCTCGTCGGCACTGCGCTGCATCAGCGATTCGAAGACGAGATTGCCGTAGATCGTATCTATCATGCCGCGCGCGGTGGTGCGCAGGCTCTTGATGATGAACGGGTTGAGATTGTCGAAGCTGCCGATGACGCAGTAGGTGATCTTACCGCCCTTGGGGGCGTCGGGATTGGCGTAGGGAAAGTTCTTGAAATCGGCGGGCAGGGCAGGGGTGCCATGCATGGAAAGGCCATGAACGGGCTCGGCCAGAGCGGCGCGCGGCGCCAGAGTTGTGATGGCGGCGGTGGCAACCAGCAGCGAAAGAGTGCGTCTCACGACGATTCTCCACGAATTCGGGGAAGCTTTGATGATTCGAAGCGTAGCGCAGGCGTATGTGGCCCGTCCATTGCTGGCTCAAGGCACAAGAAATGCATGGAAACAGGCTGGATTCGCGGCTCGCGGCAGTGTAACACGCGCGGCGAAGTCATGCTGTTGCCTCATTTGCCCAACAGGTAGCGTCGACACACGGCTAGGGCCGGTTCCGGGATTGTTTGAGAGGAATTCATGAAGATGACGAGCCAGAAATTCGACGGTCTCCGCCTGTCGGCCTTGGCGGCTGGCGTTGCCGGTCTGCTGGCGTCGGGCCTCGCGCCGGCCGCTGCGCAGCAGCAGCAGGTGCCGCAGGGCTGGTTCAAGGCCTGTTCCAAGCAGGCTGACGTCGATATCTGCAACGTGCAGAACATCCTGACCGCGAGCAACGGCCAACTGGTCACCGGCATCTCGATGATCGAGCTCAAGGGCAAGGTCAACCGCAAGGTGTTCCAGGTCACCGTGCCGAGCGGCCGCCTCATCCCTCCGGGAATCGGCCTGCAGGTCGATGGCGCCAAGGCCCAGAAGCTGGAATACGTGATCTGCTTCCCGGACCGCTGCGTGGCCGAGATCGCCCTGACCGACGCGCTCGTCGGCTCGTTCAAGAAGGGCACCGACCTGACCCTGACCTCGATCAACTTCCAGAACCAGCCGAACCCGATCAAGGTTTCGCTGTCGGGATTCACCGGCGCCTTCGATGGCGAGCCGCTGAAGCAGTCGGACCTGGAAGACCGCCAGAAGAAGCTCCAGGAGTTCGTGTCGAAGAACAACGAGGACTTCGCCAAGAAGCTCAAGGAAGAACAGGACAAGGCCAAGACGGCCAACTGATCGACCTGACCGTACTGAACTGAAAGAAAGCGGGGTTTCGGCCCCGCTTTTTTGTTGCATATCAACTGGTTGCGTCTAGTGGCTGCTACGCGCCTTGGGGGCGTAGTGACCGTCCGCTGTCTTGTCGAAAAACTCACCGACCTGCGGATGCCGCACCGGCTCGCCGGAGCTGTCCTCGAGCAGGTTCTGCTCGGAGACATAGGCGACGTATTCGGTCTCCGCATTCTCTGCGAGGAGGTGATAGAAGGGCTGGTCACGCCGCGGGCGCACGGCGGCGGGGATCGCGTCGTACCACTCCTCGGTGTTGGCGAATTCGGGGTCGACATCGAAGATCACGCCCCGGAACGGGAAGACCCGGTGGCGCACCACCTGTCCGATCGAGAATTTTGCCGTCTTCATGGATCACCTGCACCGCGTGAGAGTTGCCAATTCACACGCGCTTTCAATCGCTTAGGACACGTTCGAGGTCGATAAGACCCACTGGCCCTGCCAATCGCGCCCTTCCAAGTTCCTATTTGGCGCAGCAAGGCAGCCATTTCAATGGCATAGCGGCTTGACGGCCGGTCCGGCGGCACGATACCGGCTGGTAGCAATGCTCCATCGCGCATCCGTCGCCGTTTGGCGGCGAACGCGCCTTTTCCAGCACGAGAAGCGGGAAAGCGCCGATGTCTGAGGTGATCGGTCTGGTCTTGCCCTTTTTCGGGCTGATCTTCATGGGTTTCGTCGTTGCCCGGATCACCCGGCAGCCGCTGGAAGCGCTCGGCTGGATGACGACCTTCATCGTTTATGTCGCCCTGCCGGCGCTGTTTTTCCAGCTGCTGGCCAAGACGCCGTTCGAGCGGCTGACCGAATGGGGCTACATATCAGGCGCGGTGTTCTCGACCTTCGTCATCTTCATGCTGATGTTTACGGCCTCCTGCATCCGAGGGCGCGGCGAGATCGCCGAATCGACGATCAAGGGGCTGGCGTCGGCCTATGGCAATATCGGCTACATGGGCCCAGGTCTGGCGCTGCTGGCCTTCGGCGAGGAGGCGGCGGTTCCAGTCGCACTGATCTTCTGTTTCGAAAACATCATGCATTTCACCGTAGCACCAATGATGATGGCGCTGGCCGGCGACGAGCCGCGCTCGCCGATGAGCGTTGTTCTGGACGTGGTCAAGAAGATCGCCTTTCATCCGTTCATCATTGCAACGGCGATCGGCGTGCTCGCGGCCTATGTCGAATTCCGGCCGCCCCTGCCAGTCGAACGTTTCCTTGAATATCTGTCGCGGGCGGCAGCACCCTGCGCATTGTTTGCCATGGGCGTGACGCTGGCCTTGCGGCCGTTGAAGCGGGTGCCGCATGAGATGGTGCCGATCGCGCTGCTCAAGCTGATCCTGCATCCGCTGCTGTGCTACGTCGTGCTGAGCTGGGTTGGCAATTTCGAGCCGGTCTGGCTGTTCTCGGCCATGCTCATGGCGGCATTGCCGACGGCGACCAATGTCTTCGTCATCGCCCAGCAATATGGCGTCTGGGTTGAGCGGGCTTCGGCCAGCGTGCTGGTCACCACCTGTCTGTCTGTCTTGACGGTGACCGGGCTGCTTTACGCGATCCAGCACGGCATTTTGCCGCCGGATCTCTTTCCTTAAGCTCAGTCGGTGGCAGCGTCGCCGCCGCGGCGCGGCGAACGAATCCCGGCGACGGCCGACGAAAAGCCGCTACCCGGGCGCAGGCCTTCGCGCATGAAGAAGGCACGGAGTGGCGAGAAGACGCCGAGAACGTTGAGGCCGGCGCTGCGCGCCAGCTGCGCCGGCAGCATGTCGGACAACAGCGACCTGTTGAGCAGGTTCACCGCGCTGGTGCGGGCAACAATGTCGGGACGCCGTGCGGCATCATAGGCTGCCAGCGCTTCTGGAGCCCCGGAATCGTCGCGATGTTTGGCTGCCGTTTCAACGAGTTGGTCGACATCCCTGATGCCGAGATTGAGCCCTTGCGCGCCGATCGGCGGAAACACATGCGCTGCTTCGCCGACCAGGGCGATGCGGTTCTGGGCGAAGCGCAGCGGCAAGGATGTCGACAAAGGGTAGATCTGGCGTCCGCCCTCGATCGTGACGCGGCCGAGCATCGACTGCATCTGCTGCTCGACACGTTGCGACAGCGCATCGGCGCCGACGCTGGCGAATTCCTTGGCGGTTTCGGGTCTGAGCACCCAGACGAGGCTTGAGCGGCGGCCGGGTAGCGGCACTTGGGTGAATGGCCCGGTTTCGGTGTGGAATTCGGTCGAGGTGAAGGCGTGGTCACGACTGTGGACGAAATTCAGCACCAGAGCGGCCTGTGGCAGCGACTGCGCTGAGGCCGAAATGCCGGCGGCCTGGCGGGCCGGTGAATTCCTGCCATCGGCGGCAACCGCCAATGGCGCTTCAACCAACGTGCCGTCCGATAGCGTGGCAATCACCTTGCCGGGCTCAAGGGTCCAGTTGTCGACCATGGCGCGGCGCCACTCGATTCCCGAATGGGCTTCGACCGCCTTTTCCAGGACTGCATTGAAGACGCGGTTCTGGAAGTTCAGCCCAAAATGCTCTTCGCCGATCTCGCCGGCGCGGAAGGTGACCATCGGACTGCGGATCAGCCGCGACGTGCCGTCGATGATGCGCATCACCTTGAGGGGAGCAGCATCTGGCTCGAGCGAATCGAGCATGCCGAGCGTGGCCAGGAACTTCAGCGCCGGGACCATTAGAGCTGTGGTGCGGCCATCGTCGGTCCGGGCCGGCGGTCCGGCAAGCACGACGCTGAAGCCGGCCTTGGCAAAGGCGAGGGCTGATATCAACCCCACGGGCCCGGTGCCTGCCACCAGAATTCTCGTGTCGACGCTCATCGGCAGCCCATGCTGTTCCAGTGCTGTCTCAGCACCTCGGTTTTCCCGGTATATTGCAGGCCTAAGCCATTGATCAACGCGGCGATTCATCCCATTCGGTCGCAACTGTCGATCCCGGCGCAATTTCAGCCAGCCTGATAACTTGCCGGCTCATCACGCCGAAGTGGATGAAGCAGTGTTGGCGCCGTGACAAGGCATTTTCGGTTTGGCTTTCGTCTTGTCTGGAAAGCGACGCTGCTATTAAGTGCCGGAATGGCAAGGGAGACTACCGGTGGCAAACAGGAGGCACGATGACTAGAGAATTCGTGCAATCATGCCGCAACAGATTTGCTCCATATGCTCGGTCATGTTCATCCACTCGGCTCAATTCTGCAAAATGATTGGCGGGAAACGTGAAGCCTAAGAAAGTCACATGGCCGCAGGCGCGGGCCTTTTCGGTCCATCTTCTCACCGCATCAGGTTCGTTCCTTGCCTTCCTGTCGCTGGTTGCGGCGAGTGAGGAGCGCTGGACGGCGATGTTCTGGTGGCTGGGGCTCGCTCTTTTCGTCGACGGTATCGACGGGCCGATCGCGCGCAAGCTCGAGGTCAAGGAGATCCTGCCGACATGGTCGGGCGAACTGCTCGACAACATCATTGACTACGTCACCTACGTCCTGATCCCTGCCTTCGCGCTCTACCAGAGCGGCTTCATGGGAGAGGGGCTGTCGTTTCTGTCGGGCGCGATCATCGTGGTGTCGAGCGCGATCTACTATGCCGACACCGGGATGAAGACGAAGGAGAACTTCTTCAAGGGCTTCCCGGTGGTGTGGAACATGGTGGTGTTCACGCTGTTCGTCATCGAGCCGGGGCAATGGGTGTCGTTCGCAGTGGTGGTCATCGCCGGCATACTGACCTTCGTTCCGATGAACTTCCTGCATCCGGTGCGGGTCGTCAGGCTTCGCAACATCAACCTGCCGATGACGCTGATCTGGTGCGCGTTTGGCGGTGTCGCGCTGTGGCAGGCCATGGATGCCAGCGAATGGGTCAAGATCGGCATCGCCATCAGCGGCATCTACCTGTTCTTCATCGGTGGCGTTATGCAATTTTTCCCCAAACTCGGCGGCGAGCCGGCAATCGAGACAGAGAAAGACTGACGACGTGCCCAAAGCCATACGCGTTCACGCCCACGGCGGCCCCGAAGCGCTTGTCTATGAAGAGGTAGAGGTCGCCCGACCGGGGCCCGGCCAAGCGCTCATCCGCCATACCGCGATCGGCCTGAACTTCATCGACGTCTATTTCCGCACGGGGCTTTATCCTGCGCCCGCTGGCATGCCGGTGACGCCTGGCGGCGAAGCGGCCGGCGTGGTGCTCGAACTCGGCGAGGGCGTGAACTGGCTTTCTGTCGGCGACCGCGTCGCCTATTCCATTCCGACGGGCGCCTATTGCGAGCAGCGCGTGATTGCCGCCGACAAGCTGGTCAAGCTGCCCGACGGCATCAGCGACGAGCAGGCGGCGGCGATGATGCTGAAGGGCATGACCGCCGAATACCTGCTGCTGCGTACCTTCAAAGTGAAGGCCGGCGATACGGTTCTTTACCACGCGGCCGCTGGCGGCGTCGGCCTGATCCTTGGCCAGTGGGCAAAGCACCTCGGTGCGACAGTCATCGGCACTGTAGGCTCGGACGACAAGGGCGAGCTTGCCATGGCGCATGGCTTCGACCACGTCATCAACTATCGCAGCCAGGATTTCGTCGCCGAGGTGGCTGCCATCACCGGCGGCAAGAAATGCGACGTCGTCTACGATTCCGTCGGCAACGACACCTTTCCCGGCTCGCTCGACTGCCTCAGGCCGCTCGGCACATTCGTCAGCTTCGGCCAGTCCTCGGGACCGATCCCGCCGTTCAGCATTTCGCTCCTGGCCCAGAAGGGCTCGCTGTTTGCCACCCGGCCGACGCTGTTTGTCTACAATGCGCTGCGCGAAGATATGGTAAGGTCGGCTGACGCATTGTTCGATGTGGTGCTGAGCGGCGCCGTCGAGATCAGGATCAACCAGCGTTATGCGCTACGCGACGTGGCACAGGCTCATGCCGATTTGGAAGGCCGCAAGACGACGGGGACGACGGTTCTTATCCCTTGAGTTTTCGCTAGAATTCTTGAAGCTCTTTCAACTTCTGACATGCTTTGCGCCGGGAGCAGGACGCGCCTACCATGCTCCCGGGAACATAAAAAAGAACTGACATGGGAGGCGTTGTGGACACAACCCCTTTAGCCAATGGTCGGAACCTGCTTGAGGTTCGCGGCCTGACGAAGATATTCGGCACGTTGAAGGCGTGCGACCAGGTCGACTTGACCATCGCCAAGGGCGAAATCCATGCTCTGCTCGGTGAAAACGGCGCCGGCAAGTCGACACTGGTAAAGATGCTGTTCGGCTCGCTCGAGCCCAATGCCGGCGAAATTGCCTGGAACGGACAGCCTGTCAGGATCACCAGCCCAGGCGTCGCCAAGAAACTCGGCATCGGCATGGTTTTCCAGCATTTTTCGCTGTTCGAGGCGCTGACGGCCGCCGAGAACATCGCGCTGTCGCTGGCCGACGACACGCCGATCAGCACCATTGCTGCCAAAGCGCGTGCGCTGTCCTACAGCTACGGTCTGCCGCTTGATCCGGACTCGCTTGTCGGTGATCTCTCGGTCGGTGAGCGCCAGCGCATCGAGATCATCCGCTGCCTGCTGCAGACACCCGACCTGATCATTCTCGACGAGCCGACTTCGGTGCTGACGCCACAGGAAGCCGACAAGCTGTTCGAGACGCTGGAGCGCCTGCGCGCCGAGGGCAAGTCGATCCTCTACATCTCACACCGGCTCGATGAAGTCCGCCGGCTTTGCGACAGCGCCACGATCATGCGGCACGGCAAGGTTGTGGGCCACTGCAATCCCCGGGTCGAAACACCGTCCTCGCTGGCTCGCATGATGGTCGGCACCGAGGTCAAGAACGCCGAGCGCACCACGGCATCGGTGCGTGGCGAGGAACTGCTCAGCATCTGCGGCATGAGCCGCAAGCCAGCCGGGCCGTTCTCGATGCCGCTCAAGAACATCTGGCTGAGCGTCGCCGGCGGTGAGGTCATCGGCATTGCCGGTGTCGCGGGCAACGGCCAGGGAGAACTGTTCGAGGCGATTTCGGGCGAGGCGCTGCAGGAAAGCGCAGACGCCGTCCGCATTCGCGGCAAGTCGGCCGGGCGCATGGGCATTTCGGCGCGGCGTCTGCTGGGGGCGGCTTTTGTCCCGGAGGAGCGCCTCGGTCATGGTGCCGCGCCGCGCCTGCGGCTGTCTGACAATCTCTTGCTGTCGCGCCACAGCACGGACGGCAAGGCGTTTGTCGGTACCGGCGGAATGGTCAAGTCTGGTGCTATCCAGAAGGCGGCACAGCGCATCATCGAGGTGATGGACGTGCGCAAGAGCGCGCCCGATCCGGAGGCCGCAGCCCTTTCAGGCGGCAACCTGCAGAAATTCATCATCGGCCGCGAGCTCGATCGCAATCCGTCGGTGATGGTGGTCAACCAGCCGACCTGGGGCGTCGATGCCGGTGCTGCGGCGCGCATCCGCCAGGCACTGATCGAACTCGCCCGCAATGGTTCGGCGGTGCTGGTTATCAGCCAGGATCTCGACGAGCTGTTTGAAATCTCCGATGCCATCGCTGTCATGCACAATGGCGAGCTGTCCAAGCCGATCCCGATCGCGGAGGCCACGCTAGAACGTATCGGGCTGTTGATGGGCGGCGCCGAACCAGGTCACCTCGACCCTGCGAAGGAGGTGGCGTGATGCGTATCGAACTCGTCAAGCGTCCCGAACGCTCCAAGCTGTTTGCGGCACTTTCACCCTTCATCGCGCTCGGGCTGACGCTTATTGCGGGCGCGATCATGTTCAGCCTGCTCGGCAAGAACCCGGTCGAGGCACTTTATTATTATTTCATCGACCCGCTGCGCGAGGTCTGGTCGCTGCATGAGCTGGCGGTCAAGGCAGCGCCGCTGATCCTGATCGCGGTCGGCCTGTCGATCTGCTACCTCTCCAACAACTGGAACATCGGCGCCGAGGGCCAGTTCATCGTCGGCGCCATCACAGGCTCGATACTGCCGGTCATGTTCCCCGACTTCCAATCGTGGATCGTTCTGCCGTTGATGCTCTTGATGGGTATCGCCGGCGGAGCCGCCTATGGCGCCATCCCCGCCTATCTCAAGGTGCGCTTCAACACCAACGAGATCCTGACCAGCCTGATGCTCGTCTATGTCGCGCAGCTTTTCCTCGACTGGACGGTGCGCGGTCCCTGGCGCAACCCGGCCGGCATGAACTTCCCGGAGACGCGCACCTTCAGCCCAAGTGCCGTGCTGCCCGAGATCTGGTCAGCATCGGGCCGTGCCAACTGGGGTTTTGTCTTTGCCATCGTCGCGGCGGTTGCGCTCTGGTTCATGCTGTCGCGTACCTTGAAAGGCTTTGAGGTGCTGGTGCTGGGGCAGAGCCCTCGTGCAGGGCGTTTTGCCGGATTCTCGCAGTCGCGCATGGTGTTCTTCGCTTTCCTGGTGTCGGGCGGTCTTGCAGGCCTTGCCGGCATTTCGGAAGTCTCCGGTGCCATCGGCCAGCTCCGGCCGACGATTTCACCCGGCTACGGCTTTGCCGCGATCATTGTTGCCTTCCTCGGACGCCTGAACCCGCTCGGCATCATTGCCGCGGGCCTGGTACTGGCGCTGTCTTATCTCGGCGGCGAGGCGGCGCAGATATCGATCGGCGTGTCGGACAAGGTGGTCCGCGCCTTTCAGGGCATGCTGCTGTTCTTCGTGCTCGCTTGCGACACGCTCATTCTCTATCGCATCCGCTTTGTCGGCGCCTCCGCTGCAAAGACCGTGGAGGCCACGCAAAATGTTTGAAGATATCCTGATAACGATTGCAACGGCGGCAACACCGCTGCTGATCGCGGCTGTCGGCGAACTCGTCGTCGAGCGCTCGGGCGTGCTCAATCTCGGGGTCGAAGGCATGATGGTGATGGGCGCGGTGACCGGTTTCGGCGTTGCGCTGACGACCGGCTCTCCCTGGCTCGGCGTTGTTGCCGCGATCATCGTCGGCATGCTGTTTTCACTGCTGTTCGGTTTCCTGACATTGACACTGGTGACCAACCAGGTGGCGACCGGCCTGGCCCTGACGCTGCTCGGGCTCGGTCTCTCAGGTATGCTCGGCGAAGGTTTCGTCGGCCTGCCGGGCATCAAGATGAGCTATCTCTACATCCCCTATCTCACCGATGTTCCCTATATCGGCAGGCTGTTCTTCGGTCAGGATCCGCTCTTTTACGTGTCGATTCTGCTGACGGCGGGCGTCGCCTGGTTCCTGTTTCGCTCGCGCGCCGGCCTGACGCTGCGGTCGATCGGCGACAACCACACCTCGGCGCACGCGCTTGGCATCAAGGTCATCGGCATCCGCTATCTCGCGGTCATGTTCGGCGGCGCCTGTGCGGGACTCGCCGGCGCCTACCTGTCCCTCGTCTACACGCCGCAGTGGATCGAAAACATGACCGCCGGCCGGGGCTGGATTGCCTTGGCGCTGGTGGTGTTCGCGTCCTGGCGGCCGTGGCGCGTGCTTGCGGGCGCCTATCTCTTCGGAGCGGTCTCGATCGGCCAGTTGCATGCCCAGGCCCTGGGTGTCGGCGTGCCGTCGCAACTGCTCTCTTCGCTACCCTATCTGGCAACCGTCGTGGTGCTTGTGCTCATTTCGCGCAACAGGCGGCTCACGATGGTGAACACTCCGGCTTCATTGGGGCGGCCGTTTGTGCCAGATCGCTAAGATCATGGCGACGATTCGGAAGTCGTTCCGGTGACTTCCGGTCCGAACCATGTACAGGGACTATAAATGGATGGGATAGTGCCCCGGGCAACCACTAGAGGAACAAGAGTATGAAGAAGACAATATTGTCGTTCGCCGCGGCGGCTGCCGTGATGTCTTTCGGAACCATGGCTGCGCAAGCAGCAACCAAGGCCTGCTTTATCTATGTCGGCCCGATCGGCGATTTCGGCTGGTCGTACCAGCACCACCAGGGCCTGGAGGAGATGAAGAAGGCGCTCGGCGACCAGGTCGAGACTGCCTATCTCGAAAGCGTGCCGGAAGGTGCCGACGCTGAGCGCGCCATTGAGCGCTTCGCGCGCTCGGGTTGCAACATCGTCTTCACGACGTCGTTCGGCTATATGGATCCGACCAACAAGGTTGCCGGCAAGTTCCCGGATGTGAAATTCGAGCACGCCACCGGCTACAAGCGCGAGCATCCCAACGTCGCGACCTACAACTCGCGCTTCTATGAAGGCCGCTATGTGCAGGGTGTGATCGCCGCCAAGCTGTCGAAGGCAGGCGTTGCCGGCTACATCGCGTCCTTCCCGATCCCGGAAGTGGTGATGGGCATCAACGCTTTCGTGCTCGGTGCGCAGTCGGTCAACCCCGACTTCAAGGTCAAGGTGGTGTGGGCCAACACCTGGTTCGACCCGGGCAAGGAAGCCGACGCCGCCAAGGCGCTGATCGACCAGGGCGTCGACATCATCACCCAGCACACCGACTCGACCGCCCCGATGCAGGTTGCGACCGAGCGCGGCATCAAGGCCTTCGGCCAGGCTTCGGACATGATCAAGTTCGGCGAAAAGACCCAGCTGACCTCGATCGTCGATGACTGGGGCCCATACTACATCGAGCGGGTCAAGGCCGTGATCGACGGCAGCTGGAAGCAGCAGGACGTCTGGGGCGGCATGAAGGAAGGCCACGTCGTGATGGCGCCCTTCACCAACATGCCCGACGACGTGAAGGCGCTGGCCGAAGAGACCACCGCCAAGATCAAGTCCGGCTCGTTCAACCCCTTCACGGGCCCGATCGCCAAACAGGACGGTTCGGAATGGTTGAAGGCTGGCGAAGTGGCCGAGGACGGCGTGCTGCTCGGCATGAACTTCTACGTCAAGGGCGTGGACGACAAGCTGCCGCAGTAAGCGGATCGATATCGGCTGCGAGACGCCTCGCGGTTCAAGGAAACCCCCGGTTATGCCGGGGGTTTTCGTTTCAGGCGTCGCATGCAACTGGCGCCTAGTCCGAATGGACCTGTATGCCTGATGCCGCGAGGACATTTTAGGCCGATTGCAGCCAGCCCCGGGATGACCAATGAAGACGCGCGAATATGTCTGCAGCTCGCACACGATAAGCGGCGTCATGCCAGGCAACCCCGTTGCCTCGCGCCATGGCTTTGCCGAGCGTGTGGAGGCGTGTGCTGCGGCCGGCTACACCGGCATGTGCCTGCATTTCCGCGACTATGCCGAGCAGCGGGCGCGTGGGTTTGGCGATGGCGAGCTTCGCGCCATTCTTGATGCACATGGCATGAAGCATGTGTCGGTCGAGTTCCTGACCGACTGGTTCATGGACGGCGAGGCGGGCCTCATCTCCCGCCGCAACGAAGAGACGGCGTTCCGGGCGGCGGCCGCGTTCGGCGCCAAGGTCATCAATGTCGGACCCGATCTTGGCGAACGTGGCATATCGCTTGAGACCATGCAGCGGAAATTCCGCGACCTCTGCGGCCGGGCGGTCGAACATGGGCTTTCGATCGCGCTGGAACTGGTGGCCTGGGGCAATGTGCGGGACGTGGACACGGCGCTGGCGATCATCGGCGACATTCCCAATGCCGGGCTGGTCATCGATTCGTGGCATGTTTTCCGCGCCGGCGTGCCGTTGGCGGATCTGAGGCGGATTGCCGCGAACAGGATCCTGTGCGTGCAGGTGAACGATGCCGGCAAGGTGCCGGTCGGCCAGCGCTCGGCCGAGACCATGAACCGCAGCCTGTGCGGGCAGGGCGCATTCGATCTTTCCGCCTTCGCTGCGACGCTGGATGACATGGGCGTTGCCGCGCCGTTCAGCGTCGAGGTGATTTCGCCCGAACTCGCGGCTCTCGGCCGGAATGAGGCGGCGAAAATTTCGTTCGACACGGCACGGGACTGCTTTTCCTGACCATTAGCGCCCAAGGGGTTGCGGCCATGGATGACGACGACAAAGTCGGCGTCTGAACAACCGCGTCCGAACCTTGCACGGGGCGACTGACCGCTCCGTTTTCCTGCAATTGTCGTTAGTCCGTTCGAACGATGTTGCGGGCGTCGCTGGCACGCATAAGCTGACCTCAAAATACGCCTTCCTCGTCAGCTTTCCGGGCTTGCCCGCGGTGCAGGCAGGGCGGGTTCATAAGTGAGGTCAGGGAGGCGAGCTTATGCTCAGCGAAATACTGATCATCGTGATACGCGGGATCGCCATCGGGTCGATCTTTGCCACCATCGCGATGAGCTTCAATATCGTCCATGGCGCGACCAACATCTTCAACTTCGCCCAAGGCAACATGTTCATCCTCGGCGGCTTCGCCGCCTATTTCCTGGCCAACCAGGTCGGGCTTGGCCAGTGGAGTCTGATGCTGCTACTGACTGGCTTGGGCATCGCCGCCGTCGTCGCCGTCCAGGGCTACATCACGCTTTTGCCGCTGCGCTCCTCGGTCGAGCAGGACAGCTGGCTGATTTCGACGGTGTCGGTCTCGGTGATCGTGGCGGCGTTGCTGATGATCACACAGGGGCCGTTCGCCTATTCCGTCCAGAGCGTCGTGCCGAGCTTCCGCATCTTCGGGACCCGCACGCCGGGTGCCTATGCCTTGGCGATCGGTGCGATGATCTTCTGGTTTTTCGCGTTGCGCTACTTCCTGCGCCGCACTTTCATAGGTCTCGCCATCAGCGCGCTGTCGCAGGATTTCGACGCCGCGCGTGCTGCCGGCCTGCCGGTGCGCCGGCTGCAGCTCATCTCCTTTGCAATCAGCGGCCTTATGGTCGGCACCGTCGGCTTCCTCGTTGCTCCTGTGATCTCGGTCAGCCCTGACGCCGGCCTGAAATATGTGCTCAACGGCTTCGTCGCCGCCGTCGTCGGCGGCATCGGTTCCAACGCCGGTACGCTGATCGGTGGACCACTGGTGGGCGTGGTGGCGATGCTGACCGCCTACAAGGTCGGTGGTGCCTATCAGGACCTCGCATCGTTGCTGGTTCTGGTGCTGATCCTGATGTTCCGGCCGCAAGGCCTGTTCGGGCGCGTCGGCGCAAGGCGGGTGTGATCATGCAGGCGACCGCGAACGTACAAACCGGACCCGTTTCCATGGCTGAAACCAAGCCGAAAGGCCGCTTCAACTCCGACCTGACGCAGGTCTGGATCGGCGTGGCGCTGATCGCGATCACCGGCTTCGGCCCGGTGATCGCCGGCAACTCCTACTGGATCCACACGTTCCAGCTGGTGAACATCTATATCGCAGCAGCCATCTTCCAGAACATGCTGTTCGTCGATGCTGGCCAGAAGTCGTTCGGCCAGGGCGCCATCCTCGGACTTGCCGCCTATGTCGCTGCGATCCTGTTCGGCCTGCATGGCTGGTCGTTTGCCGCCGCCGCGATGGGTGGCATCGTCGCTGCCATGCTTGGCGGCCTGCTGTTTGCCCTGCCGGCGTTGCGTGTACAAGGCTTCCACCTCGGCTTCGTAACCATGAGTGCCGCGATCGTTTTCCCGCAGCTTCTGGTGACGCTCGACAAGTGGACCAACGGCATCAACGGCATCAGCGTCACCGTACCGGCGCTGACCAATCCGATCGTGGGTAGCATGTCGCTGCTGGCGATCGCGGTTGCGGTGTTCCCGATGATCGCGCTGTTCGTCCATTACGGCATTCGGCGCTCGAAGCTCGGCCGTATGATGTTCGTGGCGGCGCTGAGCCCGGAAGCGGCGCGTTCCCTGGGCATCAAGCCGGGAGTGATGCGCTTCACCGCCTTCATCGTCGCGTCGATCGGCACCGGTATCTGCGGTATCCTCTACTTGCCGACGGTAGCTTTCGTCAGTCCGCAGGGCTTCAACATCGAGCTGTCTTTCGTGTTCTTCTTCGCGGTCGTTGTCGGCGGTCGCGGACAGATGCTCGGTCCGATCATCGGCATCTGGATCGTCTACATCCTGCCGAACATCCTCTTGGCCGGTTTCGTCGAGTATCGCCTCTTGATGTATGGCTGCCTGACGCTTGTTGCGGTCATGGCTTTCCCCGATGGCATCGTCGGCTCGGTCGAGCGCCTGCGCGCCAAGCGCAAGCAGACCGGCGGCGGCGAGCAGGCCTTCCGCATCGACGGTTTTCTCGCCGACCTGCAGGCCGGCAAGACGGTCCTCGAGCCGAGCGAGGAGATCGCCGTCGAGGTGCGCAACGGCACCAAGAAGTTCGGCGAGGTGGTGGCTGTCAGTGCTGTCGACCTCAAGGTTCGCAAGGGTGAGGTGCACGGACTGATCGGCGCCAACGGCTCGGGCAAAACCAGCCTGCTCAACGTGCTGAGCGGTCTGTCGCGCCTGAACACCGGCTCCTTCATGATCAACGGGGTAGACGCGACCAACATGGCGGCCGACCGCATCGCCAACATGAGCCTCGGCCGCACCTTCCAGGCGCCGCGCATCTTCAGCCAGATGTCGCTGTGGGACAACTTGAAGATCGGCATCGATGCCCGCGTCGGCCCTGCCAGCGCTGACATCACCGCGCTCGCCAAGGCAATGGAGAAGAGCTTTGGCCAGGACAGTGCCACGCTCCTGTCGCATGGCCAGCGCCGCCTGGTGGAGGTAATGCGCACGGTGCTCAAGGAAGCAACCATCGTCTTGTTCGACGAGCCGGCTGCCGGCCTGTCGCAGAGTGAGCGCACCAACTTCGCCAATCTCGTCAAGTTCCTGAGCCGCCAGATGGGCAAGACAGTTATCCTGGTCGAGCACGATCTCGACCTGGTGTGGGGTATTGCCGACACCATCACTGTGCTGGAACAGGGCCGAGTGGTTTCTTCAGGCAAGCCGGACGTAGTCGCCAAGGACCCGGCTGTGCAGCATATGTTCGTGGGGTCGCGCCATGCTTGAGGTCAAGAATCTGGTTGCAGGCTATGGCACCATCCCGGTGCTGCGTGATGTGTCGCTGACCGCAAAGGCGGGCGAGATCCTGCTCATCGGCGGCGAGAATGGCGCCGGCAAGTCGACGCTGATGCGGGCGATCGCCGGCTTCAACAAACCCGACAGCGGCGAGATCCTGCTCGACGGCAAGGCGATCGGCGGGATCGCGCCAGAGAAGGTGGCGCAGTCGGGCCTGCGCCTTGTGCTTGACGGGCACCGTGTGTTTCCCGAGCTCAGCGTGTTCGACAATCTGCGCATGGGCGCCGCCGCCCGGCGTGGCGACCGTGCCGGCTTCAACAACGCGGTCGAGGAGATCTACTCGGTCTTCCCGATCCTGAAGGAAAAGCAGAAACTCTACGCCCGCGATCTCTCAGGCGGTCAGCAGCAGATGCTGGCGCTCGGCCAAGCCTTCATCGCACAGCCCAAGGTGCTGCTCTGCGACGAGCCGTCGATGGGCCTTGCCCAGGCGCTGCTGCCACCGATCCTCGCCTTCCTGCGTCGCTGGGCGCAGACCGGCACGGCGGTTGTCATCGTCGAGCAGCATCTGGCTGTTACCGCCCCCTATGCCGACCGCGCCATGATCATCGAGCGCGGCCAGGTGGAGTTTTCGTGCCTCGCCTCCGAACTGGACGAGAAGCTGAACGCTCCGGCTGTCGCGGCGGAGTAAGGGCTGATGAACGACGAGTGCGCGGTCGGGGACCAAGTTTCGGGCGCGAATGCCAGAGACCCTGAAAACGGGCCGCGCGCCTATATCAGTTTCCGGGGGCAGGTCGAGCCGCGCTGGCTCGACGTCAACCGGCACATGAACGTGTCCTGGTACGACCATGTGTTCGATATCGCCGAAAGCGACCTGTTCGAGGTCTTTGGTATCCATGACGACTACATCAGGCGCACCAGCTACAGCTTCTTTCGGCTGGAAAAAAGCGTTCGCTACGAACGGGAACTGATGCCGGATGCAAAGCTGGAAGCCCGCAGCGTCGTGCTGTGGACCGACCTGAAGCGCGTCCACCACTTCCACGAATTGTGGAATGTCGACCAGAATTACCGCGCTGCGACGGTCGAAGGCCTGTCGATCCATGTCGACCTGCGTCTGCGCAAGGCAGCCAGGATCATCGAGGCTGCCGTGGCCGATCCGCTGACAAGGCTTGCCGAGGAGCACGCGCGCCTGCCTTGGCCCAAGGGCGTGGCGCGGCGAGACTTCAGGGCAAGGACGTGACGTTCAGCGACCTCGAATTCGACTATGTCGTCGTGGGCGCAGGTGCGGCCGGCTGCGTGCTCGCCGCACGCCTGTCCGAGAACTCCAATGCGCGGGTTGCCGTCATAGAGGCCGGCGGGCTGGACAAGGACATGTTGATCCGTATTCCGGGCGCCAATGTCGTGACCGGCACGCATCCCGCCTACAACTGGAGCTACGAGAGCGAACCGGTGCAAGCGCTGGGCGGCCGCAAGCTCTATTGGGCCCAGGGCAAGCTCGTCGGCGGCTCCAGTTCGATCAACGGCATGATGTACATGCGCGGCCACCGGCGCGACTACGACAACTGGAAGGCGCTGGGCAATGACGGTTGGGGTTATGACGATGTTCTGCCCTATTTCAAGAAATCCGAGACCAACGAGCGCGGCGCCAGCGACATTCATGGCGGCAGCGGGCCGATGCAGGTGTCGAAGGGGCAGGGCACTGCCCCCGTCTGCGACATGTTCCTCGATGCGGCGGCCGGCGAGGGCCTGCCGCTGACCGACGACCTCAACAAGGACGCGGCCGAAGCCTTCGGTCATGTCGACCTGACCATTGGCAAGGGCAAGCGTTCAAGCACGGCTGCGGCCTTCCTGCACCCGGCGCTGAAGCGGCCGAACCTGACGCTGATCGTCAACGCCCCGGTCAAGCGGGTGGTGATCGAGGCGGGGATCGCCACCGGTGTGGTGTTTGCCCATGAGGGCCGGCCACGCGTGGCGCGCGCGGTCAAGGAAGTGATACTCAGCGGTGGCGCAGTCAACTCGCCGCAATTGTTGATGCTGTCGGGCGTGGGCGACGCGGGCAGCCTGCAGCGTCTCGGCATCAAGGTAAACGCAGACAGCCCCGAGGTCGGACAGAACCTGCAGAACCACCCGATGTACCGGCTGATGTACACGACGACCAAGCCGGTCAGCGCCTACAGTCACGTCAAGCCGTGGGGCGCATTGAAGGCCGGCGCGCAATATGTGTTCCAGCGTCGTGGCGTCCTGAGCCGCGGGCTGTTTCCAACATCAGGCTATTTCCACGCCGTCGAGGGCGATCCCGGCAGCGAAATCCAGGTCTGCATGGCACCGGCAACAGTGATCCGCCGTGGTCCTGGGGTGCTTGGTATCCTGCCGCGGGAACATGGCTTCACGCTGTTGCTCAACCATGGCTCGCCCTACAGCCGGGGCCAAGTCACACTCAAGTCGGCCGATGCGATGGCGCATGCCGCGATCTCGCCGAACTATTTCTCTGATCCGCGCGATCTCAAGATACTGACGGAGGGAGCCGCCCGGACGCGTGCGATCGTCAACCAGCCGGCTTTGCGCAATGTGCTCGCCAAGGAACTGTTGCCGGCGCGGTCGATCCGTTCGCTCGACGACATCGCCGAGGACATTTTGGCGACGGCCGTGACGCACTACCACGCTGCCGGCACCTGCCGGATGGGTGCGGACACAGACTCGGTGGTCGATCCGCAACTACGGGTGCGTGGTGTCGAAAGGCTGCGTGTCGCCGACGCGTCGATCATGCCGGTGCTGGTCAACGGCAACACCTATGCCGCGACAGTCATGATCGCAGAGAAGGCTGCCGATATTGTCAAGGCGGCCGCATAGGCTGTTTGCCTTTGAAATAAGATAGTTAGCGAACGAAGATGATGGAGTAGACGAGATGGAAAAGCGCGTTCTCGGCCGCACGGGCCTTGAGGTTTCGGTTGTCGGTCTCGGCTGCAACAATTTTGGCGGCATGATCAGGAGTCTCGACACCGAGGGCGCCCGCAAAGTGGTGCATGCCGCGCTCGATGCCGGCATCACGCTGCTCGACACCTCGGATTCCTACGGCGTCAATGGTGGGTCGGAGATCACTTTGGGCGAGGTGCTCGGCGACCGGCGCAAGGATATGGTGTTGGCGACCAAGTTCGCCTCGCCGCTCAACCGCGAGAAGAGCAATCGCTACAACGGATCGCGCGGCTACATCATGAATGCTGTCGAAGACAGCCTGCGCCGGCTCAAGACTGACTACATCGACCTCTACCAGTACCATTTCCCCGATCCGCAGACGCCAGTCGAGGAGACGCTGCGGGCGCTCGACGATCTCGTGAAGCAGGGCAAAGTCCGCTATCTCGGCTGCTCGAACCTGCCGGCATGGATGCTGGTCGATGCCAGCTGGACTTCGCGCCATCACAATCTGCACAGCCTGCAATCCACCCAGGCCGAATACAATCTGATCTCGCGCACGGCCGAGACCGAGCTGTTCCCGGCGATGCACCGCACCGGCATGACGCTTTTGCCCTATTTCCCGCTGGCGAGCGGCCTCCTGACCGGCAAATACCGCAAGGGTCAGGCGCTGCCGGAGGACACGCGCATGAACATGGCCTATTTCAAATCCGGCCTGACCGACGCCAATCTCGACAAGGTCGAGAAGCTGATCGGCTTCAGTGAAGCGCGCGGACGCACCATCCTCGAGCTGGCGTTTTCCTGGCTGGCCTGCCAGCCGATCGTTTCCAGCGTAATTGCGGGTGCCACCCGTCCCGAGCAGGTGGTGGCCAATGCCGCGGCTGCCTCGTGGAATCTGACGGCAGCGGAGCTCGCCGAGATCGACACGATCTGCAAATGATCGTGCGGCAAGTGATTGTGCGGCGCACAAAGTTGCCGGCGCTTTAGTCCCTTTGGACGATTGCACCCCTTGGCGGGGAACGTAGTTTCTCCGGAGCTACCAAGTTGAATTGTCAGCGGAAACCCTTGATATGAGCGATCTGGTTGAGCCGCGCACGGCAGACATCACCTATGAGACGGGCGAGCCGGTCCTCTACGAAACCGAGGGACCGATCGCCTGGGTGACGATGAATCGCCCGACGTTCAACAACGCCCAGAACTCCCAGATGACCTATGCGCTCGACGATGCCTTCAAGCGCGCAGTCGACGACGACACGGTGAAGGTCATCATGCTGCGCGGCGCGGGGAAGCATTTTTCTGCCGGCCACGACATCGGCACGCCGGGTCGCGACGTCAACAAGACCTTCGACCGTCGCCTGATGTGGTCCGACCACACCAACAAGCCGGCTGCCGAAATGCTCTACACCAGGGAGCACGAGGTCTATCTCGGCATGTGCCGACGCTGGCGCGACATCCCCAAGCCGACGATCGCACTTGTGCAGGGCGCCTGCGTCGCGGGCGGGTTGATGCTTGCCTGGGTCTGCGACTTCATCGTCGCCACCGACGATGCCTTCTTCCAGGATCCGGTGGTGCGCATGGGCATTCCAGGCGTCGAGTATTTCGCACATGCCTTCGAGCTGCCGCCGCGCGTCGCCAAGGAATTCCTGATGATGGGTGAACGCATGCCGGCGTCACGCGCCGAGCAGTTCGGCATGGTCAACAAGGTGGTTGCCCGCGACGAACTGGAAGGCGCCGGTCGGGCCATGGCCGAAAAGCTGGCGCAGTATCCGCGCCTCGGCCTCTGGCTGTCCAAGCAGGCGATCAATCATGTCGAGGACCTGCGCGGAAAGCGCACCGCCATGGACGCGCATTATCACATGCATCATTTCGCCCATGCCCAGAACGACCTGACCACCGGCAACACGCTGGGCGGACAAGACGCCAAGAGCATGGCCGCCGCCAACAAGAAGCAGGCCGGCGAGGCTTGAGCCCGCCGCCGACCAACGGGAATTTCCAAGCGTGGATCTTGATTACACCGACGAGCAGCAGGCCTTCCGCCAGGAAGTGCGCTCCTGGCTCGAAAAGCATGTGCCCAGCAAGCCGCTGCCGTCCTTCGATGCCAGCCGCGAGGGTTTTGAGGCGCATCGCGCATGGGAGCGCGTGCTGGCCGAGGGCCGCTGGGGCATGGTGACCTGGCCGGAAAGCTATGGCGGGCGCGGGCTCGACCTGATCCAGTGGCTGATCTTCGAAGAAGAATATTACCGTGCCGGCGCGCCGCTGCGCGTCAACCAGAACGGCATCTTCCTGCTCGGGCCGACGCTGATGGAATATGGCACCGAGGAGCAGAAGGCGCGGTTCCTGACCTCCATGGCCTCAGGCGACGAGATCTGGGCGCAAGCCTGGTCCGAGCCTCAAGCCGGTTCCGACCTGGCCTCGGTGCGCGCGACCGCCGTGCTTGAAGGCGACGAATATGTGCTCAAGGGCCACAAGATCTGGTCGTCGCGCGCGGTCTTCGCCGACTGGGCCTTTGGGCTGTTCCGCACCGATCCGGCGTCGCAGCGCCATAAGGGCTTGTCCCTGATCTTTTTCCCGCTCAACGCCCCCGGCGTGCGGGTGCAGGCGATCCCGCAGATCGACGGCGAGACCGGCTTTGCCGAAATCTTCCTCGACGATGTCCGCGTGTCCGCCTTCAACCGCCTCGGCGGCGAGGGCGAGGGCTGGAACATCTGTATGGCAACTGCCGGCTTCGAGCGCGGCCTGATGCTGCGCAGCCCGGCGCGCTTCCAGGTGGCGGCGCGCAAGCTGGTCGAGCTCTACAAGGCGCATGAGGCCGAGGTCGAGCCAACGGTGCGCACGGCGGTGCTGCAGTCCTGGATGGACGCCGAGGCCTATGCGCTGTCGATCTACGCCACCGCATCGCGGCTTGCCGCAGGCGGCCATATCGGCGCCGAGGCCAGCACCAACAAGATCTTCTGGTCGGAAATGGACATCGCCATGCACAAGGCGGCATTGTCGATCCTGGGCGCCCGTGCGGAACTGCTGCGTACGGCGCCCGAGGCGGGCGACATCGGCCGCTGGCTGGACGGCTACTTCTTCTCGCTGGCCGGACCGATCTATGCCGGCTCGAACGAGATCCAGCGCAACATCATCGCCGAGCGTATGCTCGGGCTGCCGCGCGCATAAGGGGAGGCGAAAAGATGGATTTCCGTTTCTCCGAAGAACAGACGATGACGGCTGACGTCGTCCGTGAGTTGCTCGCTGACGTCTGCCAGCCCGCCGACCTGCGCCGATTGATGGGCGAGGGCACTGCCCGCGACGCTTCACGCTGGGCTAAGATTTTGGAGATGGGCCTCGCCGGTGCCCTGGTGGCTGAAGACAATGGCGGCCTCGGACTGTCGGCCATCGACTTCGTGCAGATCGCCGAGGCTTGCGGCTACGCCGGGCTGCCGGAGCCGCTGGTCGAGAATGCAGGCGTGGCGTTGCCGCTGCTTGCTGCCCTCTCCGACAATGCCCGGGTGGCCGCGCTGCTCAAGCGTGCGCTCGCCGGCGATGTAACCGTCACGGTGGCACATCCGGCCAATTCGTTCGTCGCCGATGCCGATACGGCCGAGGCGGTACTCGTCGTCCGCGACGGTGCTGTCCATCTCGTCGAAACCGCCAAGGCAAGGATCGTGGCGCAGCCGAGTGTCGACCCGTTCCGCCGGCTGTTCACGGTTGAATTCAAGCCGAGCGACGCAACGCTGGTTGCCGGCGCCAGCGAGGCCGCAGTCCCGCTGGCTGCCGCTCTCGACCGTGGCGCGCTGTTTGCAGCCGCTCAGATGCAGGGTCTAGCCCAGCGCTGCGTCGATCTCGGTGTCGCCTATGCCAAGGAACGCCAGCAGTTCGGCAAGCCGATCGGCTCCTACCAGGCGGTCAAGCATCACCTCGCGACCGCCCAGGTGAAGATCGAGTTCGCACGTCCGGTGCTGCATGCGGCAGCCGCCCAGCTCGAGCAGGGCGATCTCTACAGCCGCGCTCGCATCTCGCAGGCCAAGCTTGCCTGCACTGATGCCGCCGATGTCGCGGCTCGGACCTCGATCCAGGTGCATGGCGCCATGGGCTATTCCTGGGAGGTGGACGTCCACTTCTTCCTCAAGCGTGGCATCGCGTTGACCAGTTGGTGGGGCGGCACTGCCTTCCACCGCGAGCGCGTCGCAGCCCGCGTCTTTGCGCGTCCGCTCGGACCCGAACACACCTTTGCCGGAGAGGCCTGATATGCCAGAAGCCTATATCGTCGACGCCGTCCGCACGCCGGTCGGCCGCAAGAAGGGCTCGCTCGCCGCCCTGCATTCGGCAGACCTTGGTGCTCAGCCGATCAAGGCGCTGATCGCCCGCACCAGCATCGACCCGAACGCGGTCGATGACGTCATCTATGGCTGCACCGACACGATCGGCTCGCAGGCCGGCGACATCGCCCGCACCTGCTGGCTGGTGGCGGGTCTGCCCGACCATGTGCCTGGTGTAACCGTCGACCGCCAGTGCGGTTCGGCACAGCAGGCGGTGCACTTCGCCGCGCAGGCGGTGATGAGCGGTACGCAGGAGCTGGTGATTGCCGGCGGCGTGCAGAACATGAACATGATCCCGATGGCGTCGGCCATGCTGGTCGGGCCGCAGTTCGGTTTCCCCGATCCGTTCAGCACCTCGCCGGGCTGGCGCGCCCGCTATGGCGACCAGGAGGTCAGCCAGTTCCGCTCGGCCGAAATGATCGCCGAGAAGTGGCAGTGCAGCCGCGACGAGATGGAGCAGTTCGCGCTGGAGAGCCACCAGCGCGCCATTGCCGCCATCGACGCGGGACGGTTCACCAATGAGATCGTGCCGGTCGGCGACTTCGCCGTGGACGAGACGCCGCGCCGCGACACATCGCTCGACAGGATGGCGACGCTGAAGACGCTGGTCGAAGGCGGTCGCGTGCATGCCGGCGTCGCCAGCCAGAACGCCGATGCGGCGGCTGCACTGCTGATCGCCTCGGAACAGGCGGTGAAGGACCACAACCTCAAGCCGCGCGCCCGCATCCACCACATCAGCGTGCGCGGCGACGACCCGGTCTGGATGTTGACAGCGCCGATCCCGGCGACGCGCCATGCGCTTATGAAGACCGGCCTGAAGATCGAGGACATCGACCTGTTCGAGTGCAACGAGGCCTTTGCCTCGGTCCCGCTCGCCTGGATCAAGGACCTTGGCATTCCACGGGACAAGGTGAACGTCAATGGCGGCGCGATCGCACTCGGCCATCCGCTCGGCGCCACCGGCGCGCGCATCATGACCACGATGCTGAACGAACTCGAGCGCCGCAACGGCCGCTATGCGCTGCAGACCATGTGCGAAGGCGGCGGCCAGGCCAACGTGACCATCATCGAGAGGCTCTGACCATGCCGTGCTATGCCTTTGAAGGCATCGTGCCGGTGGTCGACCCCACTGCTTACCTGCATCCGACGGCGGTGCTGATCGGTGACGTGACCATCGGGCCGCGCTGCTACATCGGCCCCGGGGCGTCGCTGCGGGGCGATTTCGGCCGCATCACAGTCATCGGCGATGCCAGCGTGCAGGACAATTGCACCTTGCACACCGGCTCGGGCTCGGACTGCATCGTCGGCCGCGGCGCGACCGTAGGCCACGGCGCCATCCTGCATGGCTGCACGGTGGGCGAGAATGCACTTATCGGCATGAATGCCGTGGTGCTCGACGGCGCCGTTATCGGCGACGACAGCCTGGTGGCAGCGCTCAGCCTGGTGAAGAACGAGGTGGTGACGCCTCAACGTAGCCTGATCGCCGGCAATCCAGCCAAGGTGGTCAAGGAAATGCCGGAAGCCGCTATCATCTGGCGCAACAATGGCGACGGTGAGTATCAGCGGCTGGCCGACCGGTCGCTTGCCGATCTCGTGGAATGCGAACCGCTCCGCGTCGCGGAACCTGGCCGCAAACGCAACACCGGCAAGGCGCGCGCTGTGCGCCTGTCGACCAAGACAAAGTGAGAAGGACTGACATGGCAGCGATCTGCGAAAACAGGGTTGTGATCGTCACCGGCGCCGGCCGCGGCCTCGGTCGCGCCTATGCGCTGGGCCTCGCGGCCGAAGGCGCGAAGGTCGTGGTCAACGATCTCGGCGTCGGCACTCATGGCGACGCGACGGCGGAGACGCCGGCGCAGCAGGTGGTCGACGAGATCAAGGCCATGGGCGGCCAGGCCGTCGCCAACTATGATGACGTCACCGATTTCGAGGCCGGCGGCCGCATCGTCAAGGCCGCACTCGACGCCTTTGGTGACCTGCATGCCGTGGTCAACAATGCCGGCTTCGTGCGCGACCGCATGTTCGTGTCATGCACGCCCGATGAATGGGACGCGGTGCTGCGCGTGCATCTGCGCGGCCATTTCTGCGTCAGCAGACACGCCGTCGACTATTGGCGCGCCCAGCAGAAGGCCGGCAAGACGGTCGACGCCCGCATCATCAACACCTCTTCGGGCGCCGGCCTGCAAGGTAGCGTCGGCCAGAGCGCCTATTCGGCGGCCAAGGGCGGCATCGCTTCGCTGACCCTGGTCCAGGCAGCCGAGCTCCGCCGCTACGGCATCACCGCCAATGGTCTTGCGCCGAATGCCCGCACGCGCATGACAGAGACCGCCTTTGCCGAGGCCATGCAGGCCAAGGACGGCGAGTTCGATATCTTCGCGCCTGAGAACACCGCACCCCTGGTTGCCTGGCTGTGCAGCTCGGCGTCGGCTGAAGTGACCGGCCAGATCTTCGAGCTGATCGGCGGCAAGATCCGCATCTGCCTCGGCTGGAACGACGGCCCTGAATTCGACAAGGGCAGCCGATGGGACGCAGCCGAGCTCGGCGACCGGATCAAGGAACTGGTGGCCACGCGTCCGGCACCGAAGGCGGTCTACGGGGCGTAGCCGAGCCACTGCGTCAGGAAGAACTGAAGGGCGTCGGGCAACCGGCGCCCTTTTCTTTGGTCAATGCAGTGTCCCCGGGGATGCCGCATCCCGGGGGACGCGCAGTCTGGGCAACGCGGCCAAGAAGAAAGGGCGGCGCTTGCGCACCAGCCCATGGGGAAAAGTCTGCACCTGCCGCTCCGGACCCCGCATCGGAGGGCAGGCGCACGCGATCAGGCGTCTTGGGGGACCTCTTCGCGCAGAATGTTCTTGAGCACCTTGCCTTGCGGGCTGGTGGGCAGGGACGGACGGATCTCGACGCTGCGCGGGCACTTGTAGTTGGCCATGTTGGCGCGCGACCAGTCGATGATGTCCTTCTCGGTGGCGCTGGTGCCCGGGCGCAGCACCACATAGGCCTTGCCGACCTCGCCGAGACGCTCGTCTGCCACACCGATCACGGCAACGATGCCGATGGCCGGGTGCTGACTCAGGATGCGCTCGATCTCGGCCGGATAGCAGTTGAAGCCACCGGTGATGTACATGTCCTTGAGACGGTCCTCGATGCGCAGGTTGCCGTCACTGTCGAAGTAGCCGATATCGCCGGTGTGCAGCCAGCCCTCGGGGTCGATGGTCTTGGCCGTCGATTTTGGATCGTTGAAGTAGCCCTTCATGACGATGTAGCCGCGGATCACCACTTCGCCGGGCTTGCCGTCGGGCAGGAAATGGCCGTCGTCGCCCATGATACGCACTTCCACGCCGGGAGCTGCCTTGCCGGCAGTGTTGGCAATCACCTCATCCGGGTCCGACGCCAGGCACATGGTGCCGTAGCCGCCGCACTCGGTCAGCCCATAGCCGTTTACAACGCCGGCGAAGCCGAGTTCCTCGCGCATACGCCGGATGAGGATCGACGGCACGACCGCGCCGCCGGTGACGCCGAGGCGCAGGCTGGAGGTGTCGAATTTTGCCAGGTCCGGATGCTGGAGCATGCCCTGGAAGATGGCGGGCGGACCGGGGATGACGCTGATCTTCTCTTCGGCGACGCGCTTGAGAATTTCGCCGGCATCATAGGTGAGATGCGGCATCAGAACCGCGCCACGCATCAGCGAAACGATGGCGCCGGAGCGATAGCCGAAGGCGTGGAAGAAAGGGGGGATGACCAGGATGCGGTCATGCTCGCGGATACCGACACGCGTTGCCCAGGCATCGATCGCCTGAAGGCACTGCTGGTGGCCATACATGACACCCTTGGGATAACCCGTGGTTCCGGAGGTGAAGAGCATGTCGCAGAGATCATCGGGACCGACAGTGGCCTCGCGTGCGGCAAGCTCGGCATCGCTGATGCTGTCGCCCGATGCAACGAAGCTCTCCCAGTCGCGGTCGCCTTTGCTGCCGTCGCCGATGACGACAACTTCGCGCAGCAGGTCGCGCGTCTCGGCACGGAGCTGGTCAGGGTAATAGGTGTTGAGGAAGTCGCCGACCGAAAACAGCACCGAGGTGCCGCTGCGCTTGACCAGTTCCGCGATTTCCGCGCCCTTGAAGCGGGTGCTGGCGGGAATGAGTACGGCGCCTGCGGTGACGAGGCCGAGGGCTGTGGCGAACCATTTCCAGGTGTTGGGCGCCCAGACCATGATGCGGTCGCCCTTCTCGACACCGGCTGCGATCATCGCCTTGGCGACGCGCTTGCGCATCGTGTCGAGCTCGACGAAGTTCAGTACGACGCCGTTGTCTTCAACTGCCGTGCGTGTGCCATAGAGCTCGGCGGCGCGCGCGCAGAGGGCAGGAATGGTGGTGAACTTCCAGTCGGCGTCTTCTGAGATCATCTGTCTACCTGGAGGCACTGGGCCTGTTCGACGGTATGGCGGCCGCGGACGGTCACCGGGCTAGTTTGGCGGGAACATAGGCGTCGGCGGGCGGCCAGCATCGTCCGAAGAGACGAATAAACCTAACGACGACCGACATAAAGGCTGTAGGACTGCGTACAGACGCGCGCGACGGACCATGCCTGGAGTTATGACATGAGCAATGCCCCGCAACCTGTTGGCTCGGCCTTCGAGGGCAGGGTCGTCATCGTGACCGGCGGCACCAAGGGCATTGGCCGGGCGATCGCCGAGGGTTTTCTCGGCGCGGGCGCAACCGTCGTCGTCTGCGCACGCACCGAGCCGGACAGCCTGCCGCATTCGAACGGCAACAGGGCGATCTTCATGCAATGCGACGTGCGCACGGCCCAGGCCTGCAAGGAGCTGGTCGACCGTGTCGGCGAGGAGCATGGCCGTATCGACGTGCTGGTCAACAACGCCGGCGGCTCGCCCCATGTCGACGCAGCGACGGTATCGCCGCGCTTCTCCGACGCCATCGTCAATCTCAACCTGATGGCGCCCGTCTACATGTCGCAGGCTGTTTACCACTGGATGGCGAGGCTGCCGGAAGGCGGCAACATCATCAACATCGCCAGCGTGTCCGGCCGCCGGCCGTCGCCAGGCACCTCGGTCTACGGCGCGGCCAAGGCCGGCCTGCTCAGCCTGACCACCAGCCTTGCGCAGGAATGGGCGCCCAAAGTGCGCGTCAACGCCATCATCGTCGGCCTCATCGAGACCGAAAAAGCCGATGAGACCTATGGCTCACGCGAGGCACAGCAGGCGATTGCCGCTTCGGTGCCGATGAAGCGCATGGGGCGTGGAGACGACATCGCCCGCGCCGCCCTCTACCTCGCCAGTCCGACGGCGACCTTCGTCACCGGCGCGCAGCTTGAGGTGCATGGCGGCGGCGAGACACCGCTGTTCCTCGACCTGATCAAGCGTTACGCGCCGGACGCGAACTGACAGTGGCCGATCGCGCGGAAGTATCTGGTGCCGCGCCCGATCACGACCGGCTGGTCGAACTGCTCTATGCCGGTATCGGCGAAGCAAAGCCCTTCGACAGTTTTCTCAAGGGGTTGCGGGCATCGGTTGATGCCGAAAGCAGTACGCTGATCATCGAGCGCCAGCGCCGCGACCGACCGGGTGCGATCTATTCCGGGGCGGCGTCGGAAGAGCGCATCGCGCGCTACAACGACCTCTACACGCAAGACCCGTTCATCGACCTGCCGCTCGGCAAGGTGACGACGCTTGCCGAGCTTGTCGGCGAGGGAGGATTTTCCCGCTCGGAATTCATGACGAGTTTCATGACCGGCTCGGGCTGGATGCATGTCGTGGGTGCCGATATCGTCGAGCCCTCCGGGGCGCGGGTGCGGATGCGTGCGACACGTGTGCTGGGTCGGGACAATTTCGGTACGGCCGAACGAGAGTCGTTCCGACGGCTGTTGCCGCATCTGACGCAGGCGATGGGGCTATTCCTCAGGGTGAACGGGCTCGAGGCCGAGCGCGAGCTGTTCGCCGGTGCGCTGGGGCGGTTGGCGGTGGGCGCCATCATCGTCGACCGTGACTGCCGCATTCTGCAGGCAACGCCACAGGCCGAAGCGATCCTAGCCGAAAAGGACGTGCTAAAGAACGATCGCGGCAGGCTGCGCCTGCTCGACGAGGCCGGACCGAGCGGTGCGTTCACCACGGCGGTGGCCGAGATTGCCGAGACGAGCGACGCCTCCTTTGCCGGCGCGCGCGCGTTTTCGATTCATCGTTCCTGCGGCGAGGCGCTCGGGCTCGTCGTCAGGCCGGCACCGCATTCGGCCAAGCTGCATGCGCCGCTGCGCGGCGCGGCACTCGTCATCATCGCCGACGCCGGCAGCAACGTTGCGCCGCAGCCTGCGGTGCTTGTCAGGCTGTTTGGCCTGACGCCGGCAGAAGCCGAGCTTGCGGCGCTGATGGGGCAGGGTCTCGACCTCGACGATGCCAGTGCCGCGCTCGGCATCACCAAGAACACCGCCAAAGCGCATTTGCGCATGGTGTTTTCCAAGACCGGAGTGAGCAGGCAGAGTGAGCTCGTGCGGCTGCTGCTGCGCTCGGTCGACGAGCTGAGCTAACGGCCAACCGCAATTGCTGGGCTCGCCCGTTCGAACGATGCCTCAGGGCCCTGTTCTGCGTGATGCTGCGATCGTTGCAGGACGTGGAGGAGCGCGGAATGTCCATTGAGGTCAATGAGCTGGTGGCGGACACGCGAGCGGCGATGCGCCGGCTGGCGAAGTCGGTGGTGATCCTGACCACGAGCCATCAAGGTCAGCGGCTGGCCATGGCCGCGACCGCTGTCGACAGCCTGAGCATGGAGCCGCCGTCGCTGCTCGCCTGCGTCAACCGGAGCGCCTCGATCTTTGCCGCGTTCCAGGCGAAATTGCCATTCTGTGTCAACATATTGGCACGAAATCATGAAGCATTGGCGCAACGTTGTGGCGGCCAGGTGAAGGGCGAGGCGCGCTTCGCCGAGGGTGACTGGCGCGAGCGCCAGGGCATTCCTTATCTTGGCGACGCCCAAGCCAACATCTTCTGCGCCAATGACGGAGAATTCTATTATGGTACCCATGGCGTGTTCGTGGGGCGGGTTACCGACGTCGCACTGTTCGGCAGCATCGAGCCGCTGATCTATGCTGACGCCCGCTACGTCGGCGCGCATCTGGCAATGTGATACGAACGCAGGCAGCGGAAAGGCCCGCATGGTGGTGCCGGCCTTTGTCATTTTCGGTGCGGGAAAAGGCGGCCGGCACCTGGGTGCCGACCGCAGGTAACCTATTCGGCGGCAGCGACGCGCAGCTTCTTGCCGCGGAAATGCGGGATCACCTCGCTGCCAATCAACTCGATCGTCTCCATGATCGCTTCATGCGGCACGGTGCCCATCTGCGACAGGAACATGATCTCGTCGGCACCGGCCTCGAACAGGCGCTCGACATAGCGGATACAATCCTCTGGCGTGCCATAGGCGTCGTTGATGTCGTCGAGATAACCATAGGCCTGCGGATTGTAGGCGATCTTGTCTTCGCCGAGCTTGGCGAACTTGTGCTCGCGCACCTTGTCGAGCGCCGCCAGATGCTCTTCCGGGCTCATGTCGTCGACCTCAGGCTTGGGACCGCCCTGGTACCAGTGCGACAGCGCCTCGGCGAAGAAGCGCTGTCCACGCAAGCCGATGCGGCGGGCCTTGTCCCGGTCGCGCAGGACGATGGCCGGGCACAGGGCGGAGAGGTGCTCGGTCGGGCGGAATCCGACCTGGTCCTCTGGTTTGCGCTCGGCAAAGGCCTTCCGATAGGCATCGCTCTTGGTCTTGATCTCGTCGGGGCCGCCGAAACCCATGACCAATGCGCCGAGGCCGCGTGAACCAGCCGTCACCACGGCTTCCCAGCGGGTGCAGGCCATGTACATGCGCGGATGCGGGTTCTGCAGCGGCTTGGGATGGACGGGGCGGGCCGGGAACTTGATGTACTGGCCGTCATGCTCGACCACCTCTTCGGTGAAGAGGCGGGGGATAAGGTACATGCTCTCGTCGATCAGCGGCTGCAACTCGACCAATTGGTAGCCGAAGGCGCCGGCTTCCTGCTGGCTGCCGCCCTTGCCGACGCCGAAATTGACGCGGCCATTCGACAGGATGTCGAGCATGGCGACACGTTCGGCGACCTTGATGGGATGGTTCATCGCCGGCGGCAGGCAGACGACGCCATGGCCGATCTCGAGCCTCTTCGTCTGGCCGGCGACAAAGGCGAGGAAGGTTTCCGGTGCCGACATGTGCGAATATTGCGTCAGGCCATGGTGCTCGACGCACCAGACCCCGTCGAAGCCGCTCCTGTCGAGCTGCACGCACTGTTCCACCATCTCGCGGAAAACCTGCTGCTCGGCCTCCCGATGGGTTTCGGCGATCTGCGCCTCGTAGATCATGGAAAATTTCACTGGCAGGATCCTCCGCTTGAGACAATTGCCCTTTCGGCATGAGCTGGAGTGTCCGGCTGGCAATCACGAAATTCATCGTTCGATCGGGTGAGGGCCGTTTTGCTGCTGATGGCATTGGGCCAGGCGAGGCAGTTGCTGGCTCAATTCAATGGTCCTTATGGACGATGCCTGCCAATCACGTTAGGCCGAAACGGCGGCATCGATTTCCGTGGAGACCAGACTATGACTTCCAGCATTCGCAGCCGGCGCGCCATTGTCGCCGCCCTGATGTCGTTCACCGCCCTGGCAACTGCCGGCACGGCCAGGGCCGAAGAGACGATCAAGATCGGCGGCATCATGTCGCTGACCGGCGCGGGCGCCTCG
Organism: Aminobacter sp. NyZ550; assembly: GCF_025628925.2. Lineage (NCBI taxonomy): Bacteria > Pseudomonadati > Pseudomonadota > Alphaproteobacteria > Hyphomicrobiales > Phyllobacteriaceae > Aminobacter > Aminobacter sp. NyZ550. The sequence goes on along the minus strand of NZ_CP114190.1, from coordinate 3,610,047 downwards.
ATCGGCAAGAATGCCGAGGTCGCCTGGAAGCGTGCTGTCGACGACATCAACGCCGCCGGTGGCATTCTCGGCAAGAAGGTCGAGCTGGTGCTGGCCGACACGATGACCGACCCGACGCATGGCGTCAGCGAGATGCGCCGCCTCATCGAAAGCGAGAAGGTTGCGGCGGTAGTTGGCCCGGCGACCAGCCAGGAAACGACGCCGCTGATGCCGATCGGCACCGAAGCCAATGTCGCCCAGGTTTCAAGCGCCGCCTCGACGCAGTTGACCCCGCAGGTCGGCCCGTACCACTTCTCCACCTCGCCGATCGGTGAGAACCAGATGATCCCCAACATCGCCTATGCGCTCGATACGCTGAAGCTGACCAAGCTGGCGCTGATCTCGGACAATGGCGGCATGTCGAAGGCGGCGGTGTCCGACATCGTCAACTACATGAAGGGCAAGGGCGTCGAGCCGGTCGCCATCCAGGAATTCGCCTTCCGCACCGAGGACATGACCCCGCAGCTGTTTTCGCTGCGAAACTCCGAGGCCGAAGCGGTGCTGCTGATCAACTCGATCGGCGACGACGCCCGCAAGATGCTGGAAAATCGCTATGACATCGGCTGGGACGTTCCCGTGCTGGCGAGCCTGACCATGACCAACTACGCCGTCGGCAACGCCGCCACAATCGGCACCGAGCCGTTCGAGGGCGTGTATTCGGTGCAGTTCGAGGGCATGACCTTCTGCCCGGGCGACGCGCTCGGCGAGAAGCCGTTCGCCAAGTTCGCCGAGAAGGCCAAGGCCGATATTGCCGATCTCGACCGCATGGGCGGACCCTCGGCGCTGGTGCCCTATTACATCCAACCCTTCATCCTGGCTGCCGCCATGAACGGTTCGGGCAAGACCGACGGCAAGTCGGTTGCGGCCTGGATCGAGGCCAACGCCGGCGAGATCAAGACGCTGACGGGCAAACTGGCGGCCAGCGCCGACAACCACTTCCTGCCGTCGGTCGAGAGCCTCAAGGTCGTCAAGAACCCATACCAGCTGCGCGAGGACGGTCTCGTCGAGCGTGCCGACTGCGCCCAGTAAGCAGCAGAACGGTTTCAACTTGCGAAAGGCGTCGCCGGTTTCCGGCGGTGCCTTTTTCATTGGCTCACCCGATCGAACGATGCGGCGAGTCTTGGGGCTAGCTTTCATTCCAGCCGAAGAAATACCGCGGAGGTTGGGTATGGAATTGGTGCTCGATGCAGATATTGCCGCGATGGCGGAGGTCATCGCCAGGCGGCCGCCGCTCGACCTCGCCAATGTCGACATCCCGGCGTTGCGCGTTGCCGTGAACGCGGCGGGATGGCCGACGGAGCGCACCGAGATGGCCGCGGTCGAGAACATCACCGTTGCCGGCGGTGCCGGAGACATCCCGGCGCGACTCTACAAGCCACGTCAGGGCAAGGCATTGCCGCTGCTGGTCTTCCTGCATGGCGGCGGCTTCGTGCTGTGTTCGCTGGATACGCATGACAATTTCTGCCGGGCGCTGGCCAAGGCGGGCGATTGCGCGGTGCTGTCGATCGACTACCGGCTGGCGCCGGAACACAGGTTCCCGGCAGCCTACGAGGATGCTTTGGCGGCTCTGGAGTGGGCGGCGGCCAACGCTATCACGCTCGGCTGCGACGGCAGGAGGCTGGCGCTTGCCGGAGATAGTGCCGGGGGCAATCTGGCGGCAGCTGCCGCACTCCATGCCTCATCGGAGGTCCGCCTGAAACTGCGACACCTGTTGCTTTTCTATCCTGTTTCGGATCCCACGGCTTCCGGCACGAGCTACGACACTTTCCCGCAGACTCCATTCCTTAGCGCGGGAATGATGCGCTGGTACTGGCGGCAATATGTGGGCGAGCCGGCTGGCTTGGCAGATCCCCGTGTCGCGCTGCTTCGGTCCGTCGATCTTGCCGGGCTGCCGCAGACGACGATCGCCATTGCCGAATTCGATCCCTTGCGCAGTGAGGTCGAGGCCCTTTACACAGCGCTGGCCGAGTCCGGTGTTGATGTGGAAGCCAGGCGCTACGACGGTGTCTCGCACGGCTTTGCCAGCATGGTCGGATTGATCGGCAAAGCGCGGCTGGCGATCGACCACGGTGGCGCCAGGCTGCGCGATGCATTTGCCAGGAACGCCTGAGATGCTGGAGGCAAGGCTGGCGCGCGCCGAGGCAATGCTCGACATCATCGCGCTCGAGGCGCGCTATGCGCGCGCCTGGGACTGCGGCAATGGCAAGGCATGGGCCGATGTGTTCACTGTGGACGGCGTGTTCGAAATCGCGGCCGTCGGCGACCGCTCGGCGCTCAAGGTTGAGGGCAGGGAGCAACTGTCGGCTTTCTGCTTGGATCTCACGGCGAAATTCTCCGGCGTTCATGTGCCCGGTCTGCCGTTGCTCGACATCGACGGGGACGAGGCGACCGGGCACCTGCATTTCCATTTCGTCGCAATCGGCCGGTTAACACCGAACCACACGATGAGCCGCACAGCTTGCGGCCAATATGACGTGCGTTATCGCAGGACCGAAAAGGGCTGGCGCATGGTCCATCGATTGGAAAAGGCGTTCAGCAGCGCACGAAGCGAATTCTTCGATTTCTGAGCGTTCAGCGCCTTTCCTCAAGTACCAGGTCAGCAGCGCGCCAGGCCAGCGCCATCACAGGGCCGTTGGTGTTACCCGATATCGGTGCCGGGATGACCGAGGCATCGATCACACGGAGGCCATCGACGCCATGGACGCGCAATCGCTCGTCGACGACGGCGTCGGCGTCATTGCCCATCCGGCAAGTGCCGACCGCATGCAGCCCCGACACGAAGGTCGCGCGGAAGGCAGCGAGCATGTCGTCGTCCGATTGCACTGCTGGGCCAGGCCAAAGCTCCTGCTTCACAAAGGGCTGCAATGCAGGCTGGGCGACGAAGTCGCGCATGATGCGCATCATCGAAATGGCGGTGCGCCGGTCGTTTTCCGTCGCCAGCCAGTTCGGCCGGATTGGCGGCATGTCGCGCATGTCGGCCGAGCGGATGGTAATCTCGCCGCGGCTTTCCGGCCGCAGGGCATAGCCGATGATGGTGATGCCGGGCTCGGCCTCTAGCTTCAGGCGGCCTTGCAGCAGCCCACGGGCGAAGGTGTAGGGTGACAGCGATAGCTGCAGATCCGGATAGGTGACGTCTGACGAGGAGCGGACGAACGCGCCGATTTCGGACGCACCGAAGCTCATCAGCCCCGTGCCGGCGAGATAATAGCGCAGCACCTCGCCGACGAGGCGCAGGCCACTGAAGCTGCGGTTGTGGCCATGAATTCCGGCAAGGCGATAGGGCAGCGCCACAACGAGGTGTTCGGCAAAGTTGCGGCCGACGCCGGGCAATTCGGTCACAGTCTGGACGCCAGCCGCCGAAAGCACATCATGGCGGCCGACGCCTGACACCTGCAGCAGTTGCGGTGACTGGATCGCGCCGCAGGCAACGATGACCTCGCTTGCCGACCGGGCGGTGCGTTGGCGACCGCCCACGAGATATTCGACGCCGACTGCCCGACGACCGTCGAACAGGATACGCAGAACCTGCGCGCCGGTTTGGACGACGAGGTTCTTGCGCCGCATCGCCGGTCGGAGGAAGGCGCGGGCCGCGCTCATGCGCCGCCCCATGTGGTCGACCGTATGCGTGTAGGTACCGACGCCATCGCGTCTGGCGCCGTTGAGGTCGTCGAGATGGTCGAGGCCGAGCGAAGCACCTGCATCGAGGATCGCCTGGCCGAGAGGGTCGGCGAGAGGACGAACACTGACCTGCAAGGGACCATTGCCGCCCCTGATGACATCGCCACCAAGCTGATGGTTCTCGATCTTGCGGAAGACTGGCGCCATCTCGGTCCAGCTCCAGCCCGTGACGCCGAAGTCGGCCCAGCCGTCGTAGTCCTCGGGGGCGCCCCGGCAATAGAGCATTCCGTTGATCGAGCTCGATCCGCCAAGCCCGCGGCCGCGCGCCCATGTCTCGGCTTCCGGCCGACCTTCTTCATGCTCGACAGGAAAGTTCCACGAGCGTTTCGGATGCTTGGTCAGCTTGACCCATCCCCGGGGCATCCGGACCAAGGGATGAAGGTCCGATGGTCCGGCCTCGAGGACAAGCACCCTATGTCCCGGGTCTTCGCTTAGCCTGTTGGCCACCACACAGCCGGCCGAGCCGGCGCCAACGATGATCGTGTCGAATTCTCTCATGCCGCGATGTCTTGCGCGTGCGCGTCGGCTCGCATCCTGCAAACGAACTAGCCCAGGCAAGCGTTGTTCAGGCCCAGGCCGACATATGCGGTAGTCCGCATGGACGATGTTCGGCTCGCCTGCATCCTGTGATTTCTCCTTGAGGAGTCGTCACGCCATGCCGCGTGGCGGCCTTGCGCGCACATCAATGCCGGCGCGCATCCAGACCGGCACCAAAGCCTACGTCCCTGGGGAGGAATGACATGAAGAAATCCATTCTCGCGGCAGCTTTGCTGCTGTCGACCGCGCTGACTGCCGCAGCACAGGACGCCAGCGTCAAGCTCGGCGTGCTCAACGACCAGAGCTCTTCCTTCTCCGCGCTCGGCGGCACCGAGGTGACCGAGGCAGTCAAGCTCGCAATCTCCGACTTCGGCGGTCAGGTGCTGGGCAAGCCGATCGAACTGGTCTCGGCCGATCATCAGAACAAGCCCGAGATCGCACTGTCCATCGCCCGCGAATGGCTGGAGCGCGACAATGTCGACGCGCTGTTCGATGTCGCCAATTCGGCAATCGCGCTTTCGGTCAACAACCTTTTGGGCGAACAGAAGAAGCTCGGCTTCTTCGTCTCGCCGATGACCGACAAGATGACCGAAGCCGACTGCAACGGCTACGGCATGGCCTGGGCATACGACGCCTATTCGCAGGTGCGTTCGTCGGTCAGCGCCCAGCTCAAGGCCGGTGGCGAGACCTGGTTCATCCTGTCGCCCGACTATGAAGCCGGCAAGGTGTTGGAAGCCGGCGTGAAGACCGCCGTCGAGGAAGAAGGCGGCAAGATACTGGGTTCGGTGCGGGCGCCGCTCGGCACCACCGACTTCTCGTCCTACATCCTGCAGGCCCAGGCCTCGGGCGCCAAGGTTCTGGCGCTGACGGTCAATGGTCCTGAACTGGTCAATGCGCTCAAGCAGGTCCAGGAGTTCGGCCTGATCGACCAGGGCATGCGCGTGGCGCTGACCGTGCTGCACCAGTCGGATGCGCGCGCCATCGGCCTTGAAGCGCTAAAGGGCATCCAGTTTGCCGCCGCCTGGTATTGGAACACCGACGACGCTTCCAAGCACTTCAAGGAAGAGATGCAGAAGAAGACCGGCAATGCTCCGGGCTGGGTTGCGGCCGGTGCCTATTCCGCAGCGACCAATTACCTGAACGCCGTCAAGGCCGCCGGTACCGACGAGCCGACCGCGGTGCTCGCCAAGCTGCGCGAAGGCAAGATCAACGACCTGTTCGCAAAGAATGCGACGCTGCTGCCCAACGGCCGCCTCGTGCATGACATGCAGCTGCTTCAGGTGCGTGCGCCCGGCGAGGCATCCGATGCGCAGGACGTGTTCAAGGTCGTGACCACCGTTCCTGCCGACATCGCCTTCCGCTCGATCGACAAGAGCGCCTGCAAGCTGGCCAAAGGCTGATCCGACAGCGCCGGACGGCACGCTCGCCGTCCGGCGCGTCCACCCGATGGGAGTGACGACTTGCCCGGCTATCTGATCTTCGAGATCGAAATTACCGACGAGGCCGCCTGGCAGCACTATCGTGAGGTCGCCGGGCCGATCATGGCCGCCGGCGGCGGGCGTTTCGTCTTGTCGGGCGATCGAATCGAAAGCCTCGAAGGCGGCTGGCAGCCGGCGACGATCTCGGTGGTCGAGTTCCCGAGCGCTGACGCGGCGCGCCAATTCTACCATTCTGACGACTACCAGAAGGTGGTGGCGCTCAGGCATCTGGCATCACGCGGCAAGGGCATTCTCGTCGATGTATGACGGGCGCCCTGTGCCGCATATTTCCTAGAGTACGTGGAGGACAAGGTGCAGCAAGGCACTGCGGACGACTACATCATCGAGGCGTCCGGGCTGAGCCGGTATTTCTATGGCTTCGCCGCCGTAAAAGACGTCGACCTCAAGGTCCGGCGCAATACCATCCACGCCCTGATCGGCCCCAACGGCGCCGGCAAGACGACGACCTTCAACCTGATCACCAAGTTCCTGCAGCCCAGCGAAGGTACGATCCGATACAACGGCGAGGACATCACCGCGCTGAAGCCGGAAGAGGTGGCGCGCAAGGGCATTGTTCGATCGTTCCAGATTTCGGCGGTGTTTCCGCGCATGAGCGTGCGTGAAAACGTGCGCATGGCACTGCAGCGGCCGACGGGGACCTCCTATCGCTTCTGGCAAAGCGAACGCACGCTCGGCGTGCTCAACGATCGCATCGATGAACTGCTCGACGCTGTCGGCATGCTTTCCTATCGCAACCATGTCGCGGTCAATCTGCCTTACGGTCGCAAGCGCGCGCTGGAGATTGCCACGACGCTGGCGCTGGATCCCGAGATGCTGCTGCTCGACGAGCCGACCTCGGGCATGGGCCACGAGGACGTAGACCGCATCGCCGAACTGATCCGCAAGGTAGCAAGCGACCGCACTGTCCTGATGGTCGAGCACAATCTGTCGGTGGTTTCAGCCCTTTCCGACACCATCACCGTGCTGGCGCAGGGACGGGTGCTGGCCGAAGGCAACTACGATACCGTGTCGCGCGATCCGCGCGTTGTCGAAGCCTATATCGGTGGCGCAGATGACTGAGACTTCCCAGGTGGTGCTCGACATCGCCGACCTGCATGCCTGGTACGGCGAGAGCAAGGCGCTCCACGGCATGAATTTCGACATCCGCGAGGGTGAACTCGTCACGCTGCTGGGCCGCAACGGCGCCGGCAAGACGACAGCGCTGCGCTGTATCATGGGCCTCGTGCGCAAGAAGACCGGTGTTATCACCTATCGCGGTGAGAACGTTGCGAAGCGGGCGCCCGAGATCATCGCCCGGCGCGGCATCGCCTACTGCCCGGAGGAGCGCGGCATCTTCTCGAGCCTGTCGGTGGCCGAGAATCTGGAGCTGCCGCCGGTCATCGCCAAGGGCGGCATGACCGTGGACGAGATCCTCGAGCTGTTCCCGAACCTCAAGGCGCGCTGGCAGAGCCCCGGCACCAAGCTGTCAGGCGGGGAGCAGCAGATGCTGGCCATCGGCCGCATCCTGCGCACGGGCGCCAAGCTTTTGATCTTCGACGAGCCGACCGAAGGCCTTGCGCCGGTCATCGTCAAGCAGATCGCCGTCGTGCTCGAGAAGCTGAAGGCGAGGGGCTTCACCATCCTTCTGGTCGAGCAGAACTTCCGCTTCGCTTCCAAGCTCGCCGACCGGCATTTCGTCGTCGACCACGGCAAGGTGGTCGAGAGCTTCAGCCGCGACGAACTCGCCGGCAATGAAGCCAAAATCCAAGCTTATCTCGGGGTGTGATGGCCATGATGGACCTGATTGGCGTTCCGCCAACCCTTCTTTTCGGCCAGCTTCTCGTCGGCCTCATCAACGGTTCGTTCTACGCCATGATGAGCCTGGGCGTGGCGATCATCTTCGGCATGTTGCGCATCGGCAACTTCGTCCATGGCGCGCAATACATGCTGGGCGCGTTCGGCGCCTGGTATCTCATGCGCTTGCCTGAACTGTTCCCGGGTCTTGGTCTGCCTTCGATCGGCTACTGGTGGGCGCTGGTCATCGTTCCGCTGGTGGTGGCTGTCATCGGCGCGCTGATGGAGCGCATCTTCATCCGCCGCGTCTACGATCTTGACCATGCCTACGGTCTGCTTTTGACCGTCGGCCTCGCCATGGCGATCGAGGGTGCCTTCAACGTCTATTACGGTGCCGCCGGCCAGATGTATGGCGTGCCGGAGTCTCTGAAAGGCGGCATCAATCTCGGATTCATGTTCCTGCCGATCTACCGCGCCTGGGTGATCGTTGCGGCAATCGTCGTCTGCTTCGGCACCTGGTACATGGTCGAGCGAACCAAGCTCGGCTCTTACCTCCGGGCCGCGACCGAAAATCCCGATCTCGTCCGCGCTTTCGGTATCAACGTGCCGCGCCTGCTGATGCTGACCTACGCGTTCGGTGTCGGTCTTGCCGGTTTCGCCGGCGTCATGGCAGCCCCGATCTACCAGGTCAGCCCGCAGATGGGGCAGGGCATGATCATCACCATCTTCGCCGTCGTGGTCATCGGCGGCATGGGCTCGATCTTCGGCGCCATCGTTTCCGGCCTGATGCTCGGCGTGATCGAGGGTCTGACCAAGGTCTTCTATCCGCAGGCCTCGGCAACCGTGATCTTCATCATCATGGCGCTGGTGCTGATCTTCCGCCCGGCTGGCCTGTTCGGCAAGGAGACGACGAGCCACTCGGTCGCCGACGTCTCGTCGGGCCGCTCCGGCAGCTTCCTCGAGAACGGTCGCCTGTGGCTCGCGATCTTCACGGTCGGCGGCGTGGCGTTGCCGTTCCTCGTCTATCCCGTCATGGGCATGAAGATCCTGGTGCTGGCACTGTTCGCACTCGCCTACAATCTGATCTTCGGTTACGTCGGCCTCCTCGCCTTCGGCCATGCCGCCTTCTACGGGGCATCGGCTTATGTGACTGCGCATGCCGCTGCCGCCTGGGGCCTGCCGACCGAGCTCTGCATCCTTCTGGGCGTCATGGTGGCGACGGCGATCGGCGCGTTGTTCGGCTGGCTGGCGATCCGCCGGCAGGGGCTCTACTTCGCCATGATCACGCTGGCGCTGGCGCAGATCATCTATTTCTACGCAGTGCAGGCGCCATGGACCCATGGCGAGGACGGCATCCAGTCGGTGCCGCGCGGCATGCTGTTCGGCGTCATCGATCTCTCCAACACGCTGAACATGTACTACGTGACCCTCGCCGTGTTCCTGGCCGGCTTCGCCTTCATCTACCGCATCATCCACTCGCCGTTCGGCCAGACGCTGAAGTCGATCCGCGAGAACGAGCCGCGCGCCATTTCGCTCGGCTATTCGACCGACCGGTTCAAGCTGATCGCGTTCACGCTTTCGGCGATGCTGTCGGGCGTAGCAGGCGGCCTCAAGGCGATCATCTTCCAGCTGGCGTCGCTGGCCGACGTCTTCTTCATGACCTCGGCCGACGTGCTGCTGATGACGCTGATCGGCGGCGTCGGCACGCTGCTTGGACCAGTGGTCGGTGCGGCAGTGCTGGTGACGCTGCAACGCGAGCTGGCCACCCTCGGTGCCTGGGTCGTGGTGGTGCAGGGCATCATCTTCGTTCTCTGCGTGCTGTTCCTGCGCAAGGGCATCATCGGCACGCTGGAGGAATTCCTGGCGAACCGCGCCGAGCGCAAGGCCCAGCAGACGGCCGACCACACCGAGGCCGCCACCAAAATCACGGCGGCACAATGAGCGCGCCGTCGACTCTGGTCATCGGCATGGGGCCTGGGCTTGGCCAGGCTTTGGTGAAGAAGTTCGCGCGTGAAGGACATCGTGTTGCCTTTGTCGGCCGCCGCGCAGAAGCGATTGCACGCTACGAGCAGGAGCTGCAGGCCGAGGGCCTCGACGTTGCCGGATTTGTCGGCGACGCCGGCAAACCCGAAGAGATGGACCATGTCCATGCGGCGATCCGCGAGCGGCATGGCGATGCCGAGGCGCTGATCTACAATGCCGCCATCATCGAGCCGGCGCGGTTCGTCACGCCGTCGCGGCTGGGCGAGGTGAAATACGGCACCGCCGACGGCTGGAAGTCGCATGGCGAGGCGGCCAGCGTCGACTACGTCGTCGACGCCTTCAGGACCAACGTGGCTGGTGCGCTGCATGCGGCCCAGGCCGTTGCGCCAGGAATGATCGACCGCGGCCGCGGTACGATCCTGCTCACCGGTGGTGTGCTTGCCTTTGGCCCGTGGATCGAATGGGGCGTGACCTCGCTCGGCAAGGCTGCGCTGCGCAGCCTTGGACACTCGCTGGAGAAGGAACTCACCCCTGCGGGTATTCATGTGTCGACTGTCGCCATCCATGGCACGATGCAGGCCGGAACGCCTTACGATCACGATCTGGTCGCCGCTGCCTACTGGCGGCTGCATGTCCAGACGCGCGCAGAATGGCAGCCGGACTTCCACTTCAAGCAGGACGCCGAAGACGGCGGGGATCCCGACGTATGAGCGCGCCCGCGATCAGGTTCGACGGCAAGCGGGTGCTGGTGACTGGCGGCGCCAGCGGCATTGGCGAAACGGTGGCAAGGCTGCTCTCGGATCTCGGCGCACGCGTGGTCATTGCCGACCTGAACCGCGAACAACTCGAACCGGCGCTACAGCGCACCGCAGCAGCCGATGTCACCCAGGGCGACGTCGCAAGCGAGGACGATGCCGAGCGCATGGTCAGGGAAGCGATCACGGCTCTCGGCGGCCTCGATCTCGTTTTCAACTCTGCCGGCATCGGCGACGACCTCGTGCCGGTGCACGACCAGTCGGTGGAACGCTGGCAGCGCGTCATCGACGTCAACCTCAAGGGCACCTACCTGATGTGCCGCGCCGCATCGCGACCAATGCTCCGGCAGAGATGCGGCGCCATCGTGAATGTGTCGTCCATCGTCGGGCTCGGCGGCTTCCCGCGTCGCTCGGCCTATGCCGCGGCCAAGGCCGGGATCAATCACCTGACGCACACGCTGGCCTGCGAATGGGGTCCCTCGGGCATTCGCGTCAATGCGATCGCGCCGGCTTATACGCGCACGCCGATGGTTCAGGCTTTGCTCGAGCGCAAGGCATTCGACCCGACGATCCTGGAACGGCGTACGCCGCTCGGCCGACTGGCGCTGCCGGAAGAAATGGCGCGAGCCGCCGTGTTCCTGTTGTCGGACTGGGCGTCCTACATCACAGGCACGGTTCTGCCGGTCGATGGCGGCTGGAGCGCATTCGGTGGCGCGGGTGATGTGGTGTCCGCTTAGGGACAATGGCTAGGTGTAAGCTGCAACGCAAAAGGCCGCGCATTTGACGCGGCCTTTTGCGTTCTGGTGTCCCGCGTTCACTTGTTCCTGAAATCGTCCAGTCGGTTTTCGCGCAGCGCCAGCACCAGCTCGCGTTTGCGGATCTTGGCGGCCTCGACCGGCATCGTGTCGATGAAGTGGACGGCGCGCGGCGCCTTGTAGGCGGCAAGGCTCTCGCGGCAATAGCGGATCAGCTCATCCGCGGTCGCGTCCTGTCCCTCTGCCTTCACGATGACCGCGACCGGGATTTCGCCCTTGCTCTCGTCGGGCGCGCCGACCACCGCGCACATGGCGACCGCCGGATGCTTGTAGAGCAGGGCCTCGATTTCCAGCGGATAGACATTGTGGCCGCCGGCGATGATGACGTCCTTCTTGCGGTCGACGATGAACAGGTAGCCGTCCTCGTCGACGTAACCGAGGTCGCCCGACTTCCAGCCGCCATTGCCGAAGGCCTCGGCAGACGCCTTTTCGTCCATCCAGTAGCCTTGGGCGACGCAATCGCCCGAGATGATGACCTCGCCGATCTGACCCTGTGGGACGGCGTTGCCTTCGTCGTCGACGATCGAGATACGCGAGCTGCCGACGGGCAGGCCGGCGGAGCCCGGCTTCCGGATGCCTGCCGTCGGCTCCATGACGTTCTGGCCGCTGGTCTCGGTCGAGCCGTAAACTTGCGTGACGCGGGCGCCCGACAACTCCTCGAAGCGTCGGATGACCGGCTGAGGTACAGGTGAGCCGCCCGTCGTGCAGATGCGCAGCGACGACAGGTCGTGCTTGGCCGGATCGACCTCGTTGACCATGTAGACATACATGGTCGGCGTGCCGCCGAAATAGGTAGCCTTGTATTCGCCGATTTCGGAAAGCACACGCTGGGTATCCCAGCGCTCGTGTAGGACGATGGTGCCACCGGTGTACAGGCAGAGGTTGAGCGTCACGGTCAGGCCGAAATTGGTGAACAGCGGCACGGCGCAGAGATAGACTTCCTCGGCAAAGCGCGTGCGGTGCGATACCATCATGTCGCGCAGTGTCGAGCACTGGTTGAACTGCGATTGCGCGGCGCCCTTGGGCGCGCCGGTCGTGCCGGAGGTGAAGAACAGGGCGCAGATGTCGTCCATGTGGCAAGCGACGTCTTCGAATGTCGCGGGTGCCGTGGCCATCAGCGAGGTGAGGTCGTCGGTGCTGCCGTCGCCCGAAACGACCAGGCAATGGGCGAGATCGGCGAACTCGGCCCTGATCTCGGAAAAATAGGGCCAGGTCGAGCTGTCAGCGACGAGCGCCTTCATGCCGGTCTGGGCAACGATCTTGCGCAGCTCGGCGTGGCGGAACATGGCGCTGAGCGGGGCCGGGATCGCGCCGAGGCGCTGACAGGCCCAGAAGCCGATCGCCATCATCGGCGTGCTCGGCAGATAGAGCCCGACGCGGTCACCCTTGGCCACGCCGCGCGCCTTGAGCACATTTGCCAGCTGTGCCGTCAGTTCGGCGAAGCGCACATAGGTGATCGTCTCCTTGTCGGTGACGATGAAGTTGCGCTCGCCGATCAGCCGTGCGTTCCGCGCCAGCACCTGGCTCAGGATTTCCATGCTCGTATTTCCTGCAGTCGAAATTGGGATTTTGTGGCGACTAGAGAACTTGCCCGCATGAGCAGGCATCGTCTGCACAGACTAAGCCAGTCCGGGCGCGCCGGTCATGAAATCAGGATGCCGCCATCGATGGGCAACTGGTGACCGGTCATTTTCCGTGACTCGTCCGAGGCCAGATAGAGTGCAGCATTGGCGACGTCGATGGGTTCGGCGATGCCGAGCAGGTAGGCGTCGAACTGCGCCTTCAGATGCGGCTCGCGCTCGAAGAAGCCGAGGACTCGGTCGGTGGCGACCGCGCCCGGCACCAGCACGTTGACGCGAATATTGTCCTTGGCGAATTCCACTGCCATCGAGCGGGTGAGCGAGATGACGCCACCCTTGGCCGCCGAGTAGGCGTCGCGGTTGGGGATGCCCATGGCCCCGACGATCGACGAGCAATTGATGATCGAGCCGCCGCCAGACTGCTGCATCAGGGGAATCGCGTTGCGGCAGCAGACCCAGGTGCCGAACAGGTCGAGCTTGATGCAGCGCCAGAACTCCTCGAACGGCGCAACCGTCACCGGGCCGTCGGCTGAACTCGAGCCGCCGGCGTTGTTGTAGAGCACGTCGAGCCGACCCCAGGCGTTCATCACCAGCTTGAACGCCGCCTCGACGCTGTCAGGCTCGGTGATGTCTGTCTCGACATAGAGTGCTGTGCCTCCCGATGTATTGATGGAGGAGGCGATGGCCTCGCCCTTGTCGCGGCTGCGGCCGGCCACCGCCACCTTGGCGCCTTCACGTGCAAAGAGCCGCGCCGCAGCCTCGCCAATGCCGCCGGTCGCGCCTGAAATGAATGCCACTTTGCCTGCCAGACGGGCCATGATGATCTCCTCGAAACGTTATCCGCGAACCTGCGCGCCCGGGCGCCTTCAACATCGTCCGAAGGGACTAAGATTGCCGGACATTTCAGCGGCTTGGCGGCCAAAATGCGTGCAGCCTTGTGACTAGTCCCATCAGACGATGTTAGCGGTCTGCCCCTGTCCCATTCCTTGCTTCGATTGAAGAAATTGGCAGTGCCGAAATGGCAGCAACAAGCGGCGCAGGAAAATGAAGGCAGTGATCTGCAAGGAGTTCGCCCCAAGGGCGCAGCTCAGGATCGAAGAGGTCCCCGAACCGGTGGTGAAACCGGGCCAGGTGCTCATCCGCATCGAGGCATGCGGCATCAATTTCTTCGACGGACTGATGGTCGAGGGCAAGTATCAAACCAAGCCCGAGCGACCCTTCACGCCGGGCAGCGAAGCCGCCGGCACGATCATCGCGGTCGGCGATGGTGTCGAGCGTCTGAAGATCGGCGCGCGCGTGTTGGCCTTTGCCGGCATCGGTGGTTATGGCGAGCAGGTCGCGGTCGATGCCTGGAAGGTGTTTCCGATCCCCGCAGAGATGAGCTTCGTCGAAGCCGCCGGCTTCCTGATCACCTATGCGACATCGCACCATGCACTCAAGGATCGTGCGCAGATCAGGCCGGGCGAAACGATGTTGGTTCTCGGCGCTGCCGGCGGCGTCGGGCTGACAGCGGTCGAGCTAGGCAAGCAGATGGGTGCGCGCGTCATTGCTGCCGCCTCCAGCGACGAGAAGTTGGCGCTATGCCGCGAATACGGGGCCGACGAGACGATCAACTATTCGACCGAGGACCTGCGCCAGCGGCTCAAGGAACTGACGGACGGGCAGGGCGTCGACGTGGTCTATGATCCCGTCGGTGGCAACATGACGGAAACGGCGGTGCGCGGTCTGGCACTTTTCGGCCGGCTGCTGGTGATCGGCTTTGCCGCCGGCGACATCCCCAAGATCGCGCTCAACCTTTTGCTGCTCAAGCAGTCGGCTTTGATCGGTGTGTTCTGGGGCGCCTATGCACGCTCGGCGCCGGAGAAGAATGCCGAGAATATCGCCGAACTGATGGACTGGTTCGCCAAGGGCAAGCTCAGGCCGCATATCTCGGCCGAATATCCGCTCGATCGCTTCGCCGAAGCGCTCGACGTCGTCATGGAGCGCACCGTCAAAGGCAAGGTCGTACTGGTGACGGGCAATTCAGGACATAGCAAGGAAGGAGTGCCGGCATGACCGAGCTGCTCGCAAGGACCGTTTCGGTCGCAAAGCAAGGCAACATTCTGGTCGCGACCGTCGACAACCCTCCCGTCAACGCGCTGTCGCATTCGGTCCGGTCCGGGCTGATCGAGGCAGTGAAGGCACTGGAAAGCGATGCCGAGGCGCACGCCATGGTCATCGTCTGCGATGGTCGCACCTTTATCGCCGGCGCCGATATTCACGAGTTCAAGGAACCGATGGTGGCGCCGTTGCTGGGCGAGGTGATCGATACGCTCGACGCGGCAACCAAGCCCATAGTCGCCGCCATTCATGGCACGGCACTCGGCGGCGGCCTTGAAGTGGCGCTTGCCTGCAGCTATCGCATAGCGCTCGAAGGCTCGAAGGTCGGCCTGCCGGAAGTCAAGCTCGGCATCCTGCCGGGTTCTGGCGGCACGGTTCGACTGCCGCGCCTTGCCGGTGTCGAGCAGGCGCTGGCGATGATCAGCGAGGGCGGCCAGATTTCGGCGCGCGATGCCCTGGAAAAGGGCATCGTCGACGAAGTCGTTTCGGGTGACCTCAAAGCGGCGGCAATCGCCTTCACAGGGAAGGTGATTGCCGACGGCGCCAGGCTGCGCCGTACCAGCGACCTGCCGGTGCCGGCATTCGACGCTGCCGTCCTGGAGATGAGCCGCGCCGCATTGGCCAAGAAATACAAAGGCTTCAAGGCACCTCTTGTTGCGGTTGACCTGATCAAGATGGTCACCGAAACGCCGGTCGCCGAGGCCATCGCCCTCGAATACAAGACCTGCAAGGAGTTGCTGGTCTCGCCGCAGTCCAAGGCGCTGCGCCACATCTTCGCCGCCGAGCGCGAGGCGCTCAAGATCGACGGTGTCGACGCCGGGGTGAAGCCGCGCGACGTCAAGAAGGTCGCCATCGTCGGCCCCGGTACCATGGGGCGCGGGATTGCTTCCTGCTTCCTCAACATCGGCATCCCGGTGACGTTGATCGGCCTCACGGATGAAGGCCTGGCTTCCGCGGTCAGAGCCATCGGCAAGATCTATGAAGGCAGCGTCAAGCGCGGCAGCCTGTCGTCCGAAGAGATGGAGCGCCGCATGGCGCTGCTAACTCCGACGACGTCCTATGACGGCATTGCCGACGTCGACCTGGTGATCGAGGCGGTGACCGAAGACATGGCGGTCAAGAAGGACGTCTTCGCCAAGCTCGATGCCGTGCTGCGCAACGACGCCATCGTCGCCACCAACACCTCGTTCCTCGACATCGAGGAACTAGCCGGATCGTCGAGGAACCCGGCGCGTGTCGCCGGCATGCATTTCTTCAACCCGGCCAATGTCATGAAGCTGCTTGAGAATGTGCGTGCAGCCAGTACCGCCGCCGATGTCCTGGCGACCACCACAGCATTGGGCAAGCGCCTCGGCAAGGTGCCTGTGATGGTCGGGCGCTCCGAAGGTTTCGTTGCCAATCGCATGCTTTCCAAGCGTACGCGCGAGGCTCAATTCCTGCTCGAGGACGGTGCGACGCCGCTACAGGTCGACCGCGTGCTAACCGCCTTCGGCTTCCCGATCGGCCCGTTCGCGCTGGCCGATCTCGCCGGCATGGACATCATGGCCGCAGCGCGGGCGGCACGCGTCGCCCGCATGTCGCTGCGCGAGCAGCAGTGCAATATCGTCGACAGGCTGGTGGCCGCTGGCCGCCTCGGCCAGAAGTCCGGCGCGGGCTATTACGTCTATGACGAGAACCGCAAGGCTTCGCACGATCCCGCTGTCGATGAACTGCTGGAAGCGCACCGCAAGGAGCGGGGCTTCACCGCACGCATCATCAGCGACGAGGAAATCCTCGAACGCTGCCTGTTTGCCATGGTCAACGAGGCGGCCAAGATCCTCGACGAGGGTGCGGCGGCGCGACCGAGCGACATCGACGTCATCTGGACCAACGGCTTCGGGTTCCCGACCTATCTGGGCGGCCCGATGTTCTATGCCGATCAGGTCGGCCTGCCGAAGGTCAAGGCGGCGCTCGACAAATATGCGGGCCTTGTGGGCGACCAATATTTCAAGCCGGCCGCGCTGATCGAGCGGCTGGTTGCCGAGGGCAAGGGCTTCTACGGCTGAGGCCGTATCCCTGCCGAAACAGAATGAAGAACAGACGGACTAGGATGCTATGAACAAGGAAATGGACCTGAAAGCGGTCGTCGCCCAGCTGCGCGACGGCATGACGATCGGCTTCGGCGGCTGGGGTCCGCGGCGCAAGCCGATGGCGCTGGTGCGCGAGATCCTGCGCTCGGACCTCAAGGACCTGACGCTGGTGGCTTATGGTGGGCCTGAAATCGGCATGCTTTGTGCTGCGGGCAAGGTCAAGAAGCTGATCTACGGCTTCGTGTCGCTCGACGCGATGCCGATCGAGCCATACTTCCGCAAGGCGCGCGAAGCCGGAGCGGTCGAGGTGTCGGAGCTGGACGAGGGCCTGCTGCTGCTCGGCCTGCAGGCCGCCGGACATAACCTGCCGTTCGCAGCGACTCGCGTCGGCCTCGGTTCCGACGTCATGAAGTACAACCCGCACTTCAAGACGGTGAAGTCGCCGTATGACGACGGCGAAGTGCTGTTGGCGATGCCGGCGATCAAACTCGACGTGGCGCTGATCCATGCGAGCCGCGCCGACCGGCTGGGCAACACCCAGACCGACGGCCCGGATCCGTTCTTCGATGGGCTGTTCGCTCGTGCCGCCGACAAGGTGTTCGTTACCGCAGAGGTGCTGGTCGATCGCATCGGGGATGAATATTCCGACAAGGCCAAGAGCCAGCTGTTCGAACGCTGCCTGGTGACTGGCGTGGTGTCGGCACCGCTCGGCGCACATCCGACGGCCGCGCATGAGGCCTATGGTTGGGACATGGGCCATCTCAAGGACTACGTCGCCTCGGCTGGCGAAGAGGGCGGCTGGCAGCGCTATTTCGACCAATATGTGAAGGGCAACGAGGCCAGCTACGCTGCGACAGTTGGCGGCGAAGCCAAGATCCGCGCCCTGCCGCTCCCCATTTTCTGATCGGACACGACATGACGACTGCAAAAGAATTTACGCTTGCCGAACTGATCGTAGCTGTCGGTGCACAGGCCTGGGCCTCCGATGGTGAGGTTCTCGCCACCGGCATCGGCCCGCTGCCGCGTCTTGCGGCCGGTCTTGCCAAGCTCACCTGCGCGCCCGGCATCATGATGACCGACGGCGAGGCCTATCTCGTCGAGGACCCGATCCCGCTCGGGCCGCGCGGCGACTACAAGCCGAAGTTTTCCGGCTGGATGCCTTACGGCAGGGTCTTCGACAGCGTCTGGAGCGGGCGCCGCCACGCCATGGTGACGCCAGTGCAGGTCGACCGCTACGGTCAGGGCAACATCTCCGCACTTGGCGGCGAGTTCCAGAAGCCTAAGGTCGCCATGCTAGGCGTCCGCGGCTTCCCCGGCAACTCGATCTGCCACAAGAATTCGATGTTCCTGCCCAGCCACTCGAAGCGCACCTTCGTCGAGGGTGAGGTCGATGTGGTGGCGAGCGTAGGCTACAACGCCAAGAACTGGCCGGAGGGCGCCAAGCCCGCCGACGTCAAGCTCGGCGTGGTCATCACCGACCTGTGCGTGTTTGACTTCAACGGTCCCGATCATGCGGCCCAGGTGCTGTCGCTGCATCCTGGCGTCACCTTCGAGCAGGTGCAGGACGCCACCGGTTTCCCACTGCTGCGCGCCGAAGGCATGACCACCACGGCAGCCCCGACCGAGGAACAGCTGGCCATCATCGCCAAGCTCGACCCGCACAATGTCCGCGCCACCGTGCTGAAGGGCAATCCTTCCGGCGTCCGCGCCGCGTGACGACATCGCCGCCGGCAGTCATCTGCCGGCGGTTCTTCCATGGAATGGCATTGGCGGACGCAAGATGGACTTCGAATACAGCGACAAGACGAAAAACCTGCTCGAACGGCTTAATGCCTTCATGGACGAGCATGTCTATCCCAACGAGCGCCGCTATCACCAAGAGGTCGAAGCCGACCGCTGGGGCCATCCGCCTGTCTTGGGGGAACTCAAGGCCAGGGCCAAGGCGGCCAAGCTGTGGAACCTGTTCCTGCCGGATTCTTCGCATGGCGCGGGCCTGACCAACACCGAATATGCACCGCTCTGCGAAGTCATGGGCCGGGTGCATTTCTCGTCGCAGATCTTCAACTGCTCGGCACCCGACACCGGCAACATCGAGACCATCGAGCGCTACGGCACCGAGGCGCAGAAGGCGCGCTGGCTGCCCGGCATGCTCGACGGTTCGATCCGCTCGGCCTTCGCCATGACCGAGCCTGACGTCGCTTCCAGCGACGCGACCAACATCCAGAGTTCGATCGTCCGCGACGGCGACGACTATGTCATCAACGGCCGCAAATGGTGGATTTCAGGTGTGGGCGACCGCCATTGCGAGCTGCTGATCTTCATGGGCAAGACGGATCCGGGTGCTGCCAAGCACCAGCAGCAGTCGATGATCCTGGTGCCGATGGACACGCCAGGCATCAAGGTGCTGCGGCCGATGACGGTGTTCGGCTACGACGACGCCCCGCACGGACACATGGATATGTTGTTCGAGAATGTGCGGGTGCCTGCATCCAACATGCTGCTCGGCGAAGGCCGCGGCTTTGAGATTGCGCAGGGGCGCCTCGGACCGGGACGTATTCATCACTGCATGCGTCTGATCGGTCTTGCCGAACGCTGCCTCGAGCTGATGTGCCGGCGGGTGAAGAGCCGCGTCGCCTTCGGCCGGCCGATCGGCGAACAGTCGGTGACGCTCGAGCGCATCGCCGAATCCCGCATCCTCATCGACCAGGCGCGGCTTCTGACGCTGAAGGCCGCCTATATGATGGACACCGTCGGCAACAAGGCGGCACGCGCCGAGATCGGCATGATCAAGGTGGCCGCCCCGAACATGGCCTGCAAGGTCATCGACTGGGCGATCCAGGCGCATGGCGCTGCCGGCGTGTCGCAGGACTTCGTGCTCGCCAACTATTATGCGCATGCCCGCAAGCTGCGCTTTGCCGACGGGCCAGACGAGGTGCACCGCAACCAGATCGGGCGTCTCGAACTCGCCAAATATTTGGACTGAGCGGGAGGCGCGCCATGGATGCCAGCCGTTTCGTCGGCACCGAGCCGCTCGCCGCCGACAGCAAGATCGACGTCGCGCGGTTGCACGCCTATCTCAAGGCCCATATCGACGGTTGCGAGGGCGCGCTCTCGGTCGAGCGCTTCCGCGGCGGCCAGTCCAACCCGACCATGCTGCTGTCCTTCGACGGCAGGCGCAAGCTGGTGCTGCGCAAAAAGCCCGACGGCAAGCTTTTGCCCTCGGCGCATGCGGTAGACCGCGAATTCCGCGTCATCAGCGCCTTGCGCGACAGCGACGTGCCGGTCGCCGGTGCCCGGCTGCTCTGTGACGACGAGAGCATCGTAGGTGCGATGTTCTACGTCATGGATTTTGTCGAGGGACGCTCGTTCTGGGCGCCTGCCTTGCCGGAGCAATCGCCTGCGGAGCGCAAGGCGATCTACATGGAGATGAACCGCGTTGCAGCGGCGCTGCACACCACCGACTACAAGGCCCCCGGACTCGAGGATTTCGGCAAGCCGGGAGATTATGTCGCCCGTCAGGTGGCACGTTGGTCCAAGCAGTATCGGGCGTCCGAGACCGAGACCATCGAGGCGATGGACCGGTTGATCGACTGGCTGCCCGGCAACATCCCGCCTGAGACCGCCACGTCGCTGATCCATGGCGATTTCCGCATCGACAACATGATCTTCCACCCGACCGAAGCGCGGGTGCTGGCAGTCGTCGACTGGGAGTTGTCGACGCTGGGTGAGCCGATGGCCGACTTCGCCTATCACATGCTGACCTGGCGCCTGCCAAACCAGCCCTATCGCGGCCTGGCCGACCTCGACATTGCCGGCCTTGGCATTCCGGACGAGCGCAGCTACCGCGATGCCTATCTCAAGGCGACTGGGCAGGCAGGCGTGTCGGATCGCGATTGGTACGCCTATCTCGCCTACAGCCTGTTTCGCGTCGCCGGCATCCGCCAGGGCATCATGAAGCGCGTGGTCGACGGCAATGCGGCCAGCGCGCACGCTCGCGAGGCCGGCGCCTTGGCGCGGCCGGTGGCCGAATTCGGCTGGCATTATGCCGAACTGGCGATGAAATCATAAGGGAGGATGGACATGAGCGGACTGTATCCGGCCGAAGGAGCGGCCATCGTCATCGGTGGCAGCGGCGGCGTCGGCGCCGAGATCTGCCGGGTGCTGGCGCGCGACGGTTGCGACGTGGCCCTGACCTATCACAGCAACCAGGCCAAGGCGGAAGCTGCAGCCGAGGCCGTTCGCGGCGAGGGGCGCAATGCCTCCATCCACAAACTCAACATCGAGGATGTCGAGGCGACCCGCGCCTTCATCGACGGTGTGGCGGAAGCCAATGGCGGCATCCATACGGTGGTCTATGCCGCCGGGCCGCTCGTACCGCTGATCCATCTCAGCAAGATTGAGCCCGAGCAGATGCGCAAGCACCTGATGCAGGACGCCTTCGGCTTCTTCAACGTGGTCCACTACGCCATCCCGCATCTGCGCAAGACGCGCGGTTCGATCGTCGCGTGCCAGAGTTCGGCGCAATATCGCTTTGCCGCCGCCGACGGCCTTTCGGTGGTGCCGAAATCGGCGGTGCATGCGCTGATGAAGGGCGTCGCAAAGGAAGAGGGGCGCTACGGCATCCGCTCCAATGGCGTAGCGCTCGGCATCATCGAGACCGGCCAGCACACGGAACTCAGCAAGCTCGGCTATATCGACGACAAGTACATGCAGGCGGCGGCGATGAACACACCGCTGCGCCGCAACGGCAAGGCCATGGACATCGCGGAAGCGGTGTCGTTCCTGGCCTCCAGCCGCGCCGGTTTCATCTCCGGTGAGGTCATCAATGTCGACGGCGGCTATCACGTCTGATCGCATCTGTGGCGCGGGTTCGGTTGCCCGCGCCGTTGCCTCTTCCGCATCGGCCGTTCGCAATCGATGCGTGTCATGGACCCGCCGTTAGTCTTTTCAGACGATGTTCGGCCGCCCCGTCGCTCCTAGCAAGTAGTTGGAAAACTTCGGTTCCGGGCGCTTCGCAGCAGAAAATATCCTCTGCGTTGCCTGCCTGGTTCCCTGCCGACAACAACTGTTCTGGAGCAATCCTTTGCGCGAAGCCGTCATCGTTTCCGTCGCCCGCACCCCCATCGGCAAGGCCTTCCGTGGCGCCTTCAACGACACTGAAGCACCGGCGCTGTCGGGCCACGCGGTGCGCGAGGCCGTCATTCGTGCCGGCATCGCCCCCGACGCCGTCGAGGACGTCATTATGGGCTGCTCGGCTCAGCAGGGCACGCAGGGCTACAATATCGGCCGCCTGACCGCAGCGGCCGCGGGACTGCCTGACAGCGTGCCCGGCATGTCGATAGACCGCATGTGCTCGTCGGGCCTGATGGCAGTGTCGATCGCGGCCAAGCAGATCATCGTCGACGGCATGGAGACCATCGTCGCCGGCGGCGTCGAATCGATCAGCCTGACCCAGAACAAGCACAAGAACAGCTATCGTTCGCGCTCGCAGGCCGTGACCTCACAGTGGCCGCATATGTACATGACGATGATCGAGACCGCCGAGATCGTCGCCCGCAAGTATGGCGTCAGCCGCGAGGCCCAGGACGAATTCTCGCTCGCCAGCCAGTTGCGTACCGCTGCCGCCCACCAGGCCGGCCGCTTCGACGACGAGATCGTGCCGATGGCCTCGCGCAAGATGGTGGTCAACAAGGACACCAACGAGACAAGCTTCCAGGACGTGACGCTGGCTCAGGACGAGGGTTTCCGCGCCGACACCAATCTCGAGGGTTTGGCCAAGCTGAAGCCGGTCTTCGCCGACGGCGAGGTGATCAGGCTGGGCGAGTACGTGACAGCCGGCAATTCGTCGCAGCTGTCGGACGGTGCTGCTGCTCTGGTGGTCATGGAGGCAAAGCGCGCCGAACAACTCGGCCTCAAGCCGCTGGGCGCCTATCGCGGCATGGCGGTCGCCGGCTGCGCGCCAGAGGAAATGGGCATCGGGCCGATCTTCGCGGTGCCGAAGCTGTTGCAGAAGCACGGCCTCAAGGTCGACGACATCGGCCTTTGGGAACTCAACGAAGCCTTCGCCAGCCAGGCGGTCTACTGCCGCGACACGCTCGGCATCGACCCGGAAAAACTCAACGTCAACGGCGGCGCCATCGCCGTCGGCCATCCGTTCGGCATGACCGGCGCGCGCACGGCCGGCCATGTGCTGATCGAGGGTCGGCGCCGCGGTGTGAAATACGGCGTCGTTACCATGTGCGTCGGCGGCGGCATGGGGGCTGCCGGCCTGTTTGAAATCTTCAACTGATCGCACAGAGTAGGGATATAGGAGCGCTCTTCGTCCCAATGGACGCACGGCGCTCCTTTGGGAGGGGACGATGACCGATCTCGGAATTGCACAGGGGCTCAAACCCATTCTGGGGCCTGCAACCCAGCTCGGCTTTGTCGTCCGCGACATCGAAAAGGCGATGCGCCACTGGATCGATGTTCTCGGCGTCGGTCCATTCATCTTCATGGAGCGCGGCGTCAGCCAGCCCGTCAGCACCACCTGGCATCGCGGCCAGCCGGTCGAGGTCGAGCTCAAGCTCGCCTTCGGCTACATGGGTGATGTGCAGATCGAGCTGATCGAGCAGACCAACAACGCCTCGTCACCCTACACGGACTTCCTGGCGGCCGGACGTGAGGGCCTGCAGCATCTGGGTTTCTGGGTGCATGACCATGCCGAGGCGACGGCTCGCGTCGAGGCTGCCGGCTATGAGCGCGACTACGAAATCCGCGTCGCCGGCCAGGACCAGTCGATCCTCTATTACCGCTCGCCTGACCTCTACGGACCGATGCTGGAGATCGTGCCGCCGATGTGGCGCCGATCGCGCCAGGCGGTGCTGGACCATATCCGCGCCTACGCCGGCACGCATCCGATCATCCGCTTCGACACCTACAGCGCCTTCATCCAGCATGCCGGCGTGACGTTCGACTGATTTCGCTGAAATTGCTGTCAGCCGCGGCCGTCGGAACAACCGGCGGCCCTTTGCTATTTGACCAGCTTTTCCAGCTCGTCGATCTGCTGGCGCAGTCCCGAGATGGTCTGGCGCACGGCTTCGGCATCGCGCGGCTGGTCGTGATGGGCACGCAGGCCGGCCAGAGCCATGTCGGCAATGATCTCGCCGATCTCCTGCGGTGTCTTGGCGCCTGATGGCGAGTACCAGCGCGATGTCCAGTTGGCCATGCCGATCACCGCGAAGGCGGTGACCTTGGGATCGACAGTGCGAAACTCGCCTGACGTGATACCGTCGGAGATGCAGCGGACGTAGAAATCATAGATGTGGCGACGGCCCTGGTTGTAGAGCGGACCGAGCGCCTCGGGGATCTGGGTTTCGAGCCGCGACAACAGGATGAAGCGCGAGCCGGAAGACAGGCGGCGGACGATGCCGTCGACGATGGCGCGGCGCAGTCGCTCGGTTGGCGACAGGCCGGGCTCGGCCATCAGCTCCTGCAGCCGGTGTGACGGCGTCAGCGCTTCTGACTCGACGAGTGCTGCCAGCATTTCTTCCTTGTTGCGGAAGTAGTGGTAGACGGCCGAGCGGCCGAGGCCGAGCGCCTGGGCGATGTCGTTGATGCTGGTCTGGACGTAGCCCTTGCTGTCGAACAGCTCCGCGGCGATGTCGATCAGCTGTTCGCGCACCAGCTCCTTGCGCGGATTGGTCGACGCGCGGACCGAGCCGTCGCGATCGAGATATTCTGCGCCTGCGCTGCCATCCATCTGTGCCATACGCGCCATCCTGCTCAAATCAGCAACTCCACTCTTTGGATGTTCGACGCTGCGTTCGACAACCGGGGGTCGAATCGCCCAAAGCCCAGGCTACTGGCCGGATCGAATATAATACGCTTCGCGTTTCTGTAAGCCTGCCGCGATGCAGGATTTTCGTCGTCAGGCGTCAGTGTCATGATCTGGCTTCACCGGCCTCGCCGGAGATCGGCCGATAGAGCGGAGCACCGAACAGCGGGCGGCGCGATTGAGGCAGGCGTCCATCGGCATCGATGACGCCATAGCGGCTAGCCAGTTCGGTCGAATAGAAGGTGCCGCCGCTGAGCGTCATGGTGTCGCCGGCGGCATGGATCGCCGCCAGCACACGGCCGATGAAGAACGGCGTCTCGATATGCGGCAGGTTGCCGGCAGTGTCACCGACGACGCCACCTGCGGCGATGCCGGCAAGCGTGCGCTCGGTGCCGATCAGGCCTGGCCACAGTGAAATCGCGGCGACGTCGAAGGGGCGCAATTCGTGCGCCATGTCGTGGGCCAGCTTGTCCTGGCCGGCCTTGCCGACGCCGTAGGGCAGGCTGTGACGGTAGATCTTGCCGCCGGGGCCGGAGGTGTTGGCGATCAGGCCGGAGCGCTGGCGGACCATGATCGGGGCGGCGAAGTGGCTTGCCGCATAGCTCGATCGCAGCCCGACATCGATCATGTCGCGCCAGAGCGACAGTGGGCGCTCCCAGAAATTGCCGTCCGGTACGGCCCAATCAGGCATGGCGAAGGCATTGTTGACGAGCAGGTCGAGACGTCCTTGCTCTGCGTCGACGCGCTTGAACAGGGCCTCGGTCTGGCTGTCGTCAAGGTGATCGCAAATGGCAACGATGCCCTTGCCGCCGGCCTGGTCGATCGCCTCGGCAGTGTCGCGGACGGTTCCGCCCCATGGGCCGATGGCCTTACGATCGCTGCGGCCGGTGCAATAGACGATGAATCCTGCTTCGCCGAGCGCAATCGCGATGCCGCGGCCGAGACCGCGGCTGGCGCCGGTGACGACGGCGACCGGCCTGTGTTCCATGCCGCTCAATTGGGTTTCCTCTGGTAGCCGAGACCGAGCGGCTGCTGGTTGCCCACCAGAGCCCCGGCGAAAGCCTCGGCAACCGCCCCGTAGCTCCAGTCGCCTTCCAGAACCGGATCGGCGATCAGCGGATGGGTGACGAAGGACAACTGTTTGCCGGCGATGCGGACGACCTGACCGTTGATCTTCTCGGCGGCGTCGGAAAGCAGAAAGCTGACGACCGGCGCGTTGACGTCGGCGTCGGGCAGGGCGGCGTAGTGCACCTCGCGGCTCGCTGCCTGCTCGGCCATCAGCGCCTTGTTCTGGGCGGCCATTGCGGTTTCCGCCAGAGGCGACAGCGCGTTGACACGCACGCCGGTGCCACGCAGTTCCATGGCCCAGCTGTAGGTAAGGGATGCCACCCCGCCCTTGGTGGCGCCATATCCGCCAAGGGCGACGTCACCGGCCTGGGAGCCAGAGGCGACATTGATGATCGAGCCGCCCGTGCCTGCGGCGAGCATACGCCGGGCTGCATGGCTGGCACAGGCGGCGGTGCCGATGAGATTGATCTCGACCATGCGGCGCATGTCCGTCTCGGTGAGGTCGAGAATCTTGCCGATGCGGAGAATGCCGGCATTGTTGACGACGCCTGTGATGGCGCCGAAAGCATCGATGCAGGCGTCGACCAGCTCTTGGGCATAACTCCAGGACGAGATGTCGCCGGTATGTGCAACGGCCTTGCCGCCCGATGCCACGATCGATTCGACCGTCGACCGCGCGGCGTCGACGCTGATGTCGTTGACGACAATCGCTGCACCAAGGCTTGCGGCATGGCGCGCATAGGCGGCGCCCAGCCCGGATCCGGCACCGGTGATGACCACCGACTTGCCCTGAAGTGTATTCATTTCGTGTCCTCCCAGCCGGCCACCCTGAACGGACAAGCTCAGGCGGACATCCCACGTTCGGACGATGCCAGCGCAGGCGCCTGCTTGGGCCTGAGGACTGCCGTAAGCCGGTCAGCTCAGCCTTTCACGCTGCTCGACAAAAGGTCGCGCGCTTCGGGCTGGCCGTTGAGCAGACGGTTGATGCGATTCTGGACACGCCAACCTTCTGACGTGCGGACGAGTTCCCAGCGATTGGCACTGGCGCGTTCGACGCGCCAGTGGTCGCCCTGGTTGAGGTACACACGCGAGTAGCCGGTGGCCACGGCCCTGTCTCCGTTGACGGTGACGTGGGGCATGCTCAGCACGTGGGCGCAACCATCGGCGACGTAGTGGATATGCGGTTCGATGTTGACAAGCGAACCGACATTGTCGGCACCGACGAGCGGATCTCCACCGAAATCATATGCACCAGCTTCGGCCCAGAGCGAAGCGGTGGCACTGCCGGTGCGGCTGTCGACCGACGGGCCATAGGTGGCGATCAACTGATAGATGGCCAACTGGTCTTCCAGTCCTTTGATGCGCGCTTCCAATGCCGCAAATCGCGCTTCGATATCAGACATTTCCCGTCCTCCGCTGCCGTTTGTCGGCTCATAGCTGACCCACTCGACGCGTCCGCCATCGTTCGTTTGGAGGATGAAGGCATTTTCGTCTGACGCGACGGTGGCCGGACATCAGGGGAGGATGGGATGGATCTTGCAGAGCGGATCGCCGCCGAACACGAATGCGCCAAGCTGGTGCAGCGTTATTGCGTGCTTGTCGACGACTACAGGCACGAGGAGCTGGTCGCGCTGTGGGCGCCTGACGGCTTGTGGGAGACCTGGAAAGGGCCACTCAGAGGCCATGCCGAAATGAGCGCCTATCTTGACGCCAAGGCGCAGACCGACACCACGATCCACATGGCGCACAACATCGTCATCGATGTGATCGATGAAGACAATGCGAGCGGCGTTGCGACCTTCACCTATCACGGCACCAGCCGCAACGATCCGAAGGCGACACTGCCGCGCGTGGTCGGGCGCTATTTCGACCGCTTCGTCCGCACCACTAATGGCTGGAAGTTCGCCCACCGGCGCACCGACATGACTTTTCGCGCCGGCTGAAGAAAGCCGCCACTCCATTTGAAATGAAGAGACTGACATGACAGACACCTCACTCGCCGGCATGGCCAACTCCCTTCTCGGCAAGGTCACTCTGATCAGCGGCGCCGGCGCCGGAATTGGACGCGCCATCGCGCTGGCCTTCGGCCGCTGCGGAGCCATCGTGGTCGTCGCCGAGAAGGACCAGGGTCGCGCCGACAAGGTGCGGGCCGAACTCGATGCCGCCGGCGTCTGCAACATCGTCCTCTGCGCCGACGTCACTGACGCGGCTGCCGTTGACAAGGTGATCGCACTGGTCAGGGACGGCTTCGGCCGGCTCGACGTGCTGGTCAACAATGTCGGTGACTTCCTCGGCGTCCATAAGCCGTTCACTGAGACGACGCGCGAGGAGTGGAACGCGCTCTACGGTGTCAACCTCGAGCACATCTTCCTGATGACGCATGCCGCACTGCCACTGCTGCGCCGGGGTGAGAGCGCCAGCATCATCAACATCTCGACCATCGAGGCCTTCCGCGGCATTCCCAACTTTGCCGTCTACAGCGCATTCAAGACCGCGATCACCGGCTTCACCAAGAGCCTGGCGCTCGAACTCGCGCCTGAGAATATCCGGGTCAACGCGATCGCGCCTGAGACGACCGAGACAGAGCAGATCCAGATCCTGAAATGGATCCCGGAAGAGCACCAGCACATGATCAAGCGCTGGATGCCGCTGGG
The DNA here is from genome assembly GCF_025628925.2 of Aminobacter sp. NyZ550. Classification (NCBI taxonomy): domain Bacteria; kingdom Pseudomonadati; phylum Pseudomonadota; class Alphaproteobacteria; order Hyphomicrobiales; family Phyllobacteriaceae; genus Aminobacter; species Aminobacter sp. NyZ550. The sequence goes on along the minus strand of NZ_CP114190.1, from coordinate 3,581,681 downwards.
ACGCTATGGACAGCCTGACGATACGGCGGGCGCTGCACTGTTCCTGGCATCGCCGCTGTCGAGCTGGATCACCGGTACGACCATCAACCTCGACGGCGGCGCGCTTGCCGCCGGCGGATGGCGTCAGACGGCCGACGGCACGTGGACGAACAGGCCAGTCATCACCGCGCACGCCCACAAGGGCTGACATCAGGCGCCGGCGTCAGGCCCGGCGCGCCTTCTTGGCGTTCAACCCACGGTCTGGGCGCCATCGACGACCAGCATGGCGCCGGTGACGAAACAGGACTCCTCGGAGGCCAGATAAGCGAAAGCGCTGGCGATGTCCTCGGGCTCGCCGCTTTCCTTGCCGGCAAGCTTGGGCGGCTTGACCATGATGTCGGGGTCCTGGTTCTCGATCGGCTGCAGCCCGGTGCCGATCTCGGTACGGACGCGGCCGGGGCAGATGGCGTTGAAGCGTACGCCCTTGGGGGCGTACTCCGTCGCCAGCGATTTGGTCATGGCGATGATGCCGGCCTTGGATGCGGCATAGGCTGCGGCATAGGCGATGCCCTGCACGCCGGCGGTGGACGCCGTTGAGACGACATTGCCGCGCGAGGCGACGAGTGCCGGCAACGCCTGATGTACGATGTGGAAAACGCTCTCGAGGTTGATGCCGAACACCAGCGACCACTCTTCGCCGGTCTGGTTGGCGAAATGATCGCGCCGGTAGATGCCGGCATTGTTGATGAGACAATCGAGGCGGCCGTGCAGCGCCAGCGCGTCATCGACCATACGGCGCGCCGAGGCGGTGTCGGCTGCGTCATAGGCGGTGGCGTCGGCGCGGACACCGTATTGCGCGGCCGCGGTGGCGCAGACCTGTCTTGCGCCTTCGACATTGCGGTCGGCGAGGATCAGTGTTGCCCCCTCGGAGCCCAGGCGGAGGGCGGTCGCGCGGCCGATGCCGGATGCGGCGCCGGTGATCAGCACCACCTTGTTGTCGAAACGCTTGAGCGCCATAGTCTCCTCCAGTGCAATGCGCGACCGCTTCGCGCCGGCCGTCTCAGGCGAGTAGACTAGGGCGGGCCAAGCACCAGCATCCCACATTTGGACGATGTTGCTGGCGCTGGCCGGTGGCATCCGGCATGAAGCGCTTTGCCACTTCAGGCGCAGCGGCGCCGCTCCAATCCGTGCCCGACAGGACCGCATGCTCGAATTCACACCAGACCAGCAGATGATCCGCGAGGAAGCCCAGCGCTTCCTGCGTGAACAGTCTTCTTCCGAGGCGATCCGGCTGATCGTCGACACCGGCGCGAGCCATGACGCCGGGCTGTGGGCCAGCATTTCGCGTGAGCTCGGCTGGTGCGCGATGGCTGTCCCGGAAGAATTCGGCGGACTGGGGCTCGGCGCCACCGAGGTGGCAATCCTGATGGAACTCACAGGTGCACGCCTTGCCTGCGTGCCATTCTGGTCGACGGTGTGCCTGGCGGCACCACTCCTGCAGTCGGCCGGAAGCGAGCCCGCCAAGGCGAAGTATCTTGGCGCCATAGCCGCGGGCGAAATGGCCGTGACCGTCGCCTATGCCGATCTTTCAGTGGCCGATCCGGCGGCGACGGTTGCGGTCAAAGCTCTCAAGACCGATGGTGGCTACAGGCTGGACGGCAAGGTCGCGCAGGTCATCGACCTCGAGGCGGCCGATATCGTGCTTGTACCGGCAGCGCTGGAAGACGGAGCGACGGCGCTGTTTGCGCTGGCGCGCGACGCAGGACAGTCAGTTGCGCCACTCGAGGTACTTGATCGGACGCGTCCGGTAGCTGCACTCGAACTGGCCATGGAGGTTTCCGCCGAGAGCCGTATCGATGAAGGGTGCGTCAGCGCCGGCCAGTTCCGCGAGGCACTCGCTTTTGCCAATCTCGGACTTGCCGCCGAACAACTGGGCGCGGCGCAAGGCGCGCATGAGGTGACGCTTGCCTACATCGCCGAGCGTGTTCAGTTCGGCCGCACCATTGCCTCGTTCCAGGCGATCAAGCACCGCTGCGCCAAGCTGGTGGTCGAAATTGCCGAGGCGCGGTCGCTCATCTTCGGAGCCGCTCAAGGTCTGGGCATTTCCGACGCAGCAGAAAGCGCGCTGGAGATCGCTGGGGCGCGCGTGCTCGCCTCCGACCTGCAGTTCCGAGCCGCCGAGGAGGCGATCCAGCTGCATGGCGGCGTCGGCTTCACCTGGGAATACGACCCTCATCTCTATTTCAAGCGGGCGCAAGCGAATGCCGCGCTGCTTGGCGCGCGTGAGGCGCAACTCGACCGCATTGCCGCATCTGTCTTCGGTGACGGAGGTGTGAAATGAGCGACCTGAACGCCTTCCGCACAGAGGTGCGCGACTGGATGGCAAGCCATCTCAGCGGCACGTTTGCCGAACTGAAATATCGCGGCGGTTCGGGCGAGGGCGACGTCCTGCCGGAACTGCGCAAGGAATGGGAGCGCGAACTCGCCGCCGGCCGCTGGACCTGCCCGGGCTGGCCTCAAGAACATGGCGGGCGTGGCCTGTCGGTCGCCGAACAGGTCGCGTTCCAGGAAGAATACAGCCGCGCCGGCGGTCCCGGTCGGATAGGCCATATCGGCGAGGGCTTGATGGGGCCGACGCTGATCGCTTTTGGCACGGAGGAGCAGAAGAAGCGCTTTTTGCCAGGCATCCGGAGCGGCACAGAGTTCTGGGCCCAGGGTTATTCCGAGCCGAGCGCCGGTTCGGATTTCGGCAATATCAAGACCCGGGCCAGGCTCGACCCTGCAACAGGCGATTGGGTCGTGTCGGGCCAGAAAGTGTGGACCTCGCTGGCGCATCTGTCCGATTGGATCTTTGTCGTGGCGCGCTGCGAGGAAGGCTCGGTCGGCCGAAATGGCCTGATCTTTCTGCTCATGCCGCTCTCCCAGCCGGGCGTCGAAATCCATCCGATCAAGCAGATCGGTGGCGGCGCCGAGTTCAATTCGGTGTTCTTCGATGGCGCGCGTGCCAAGGCTGATGATGTTCTGGGACAGCCCGGCGACGGCTGGAAGATCGCGATGGCGCTGCTCGGTTTCGAGCGTGGCATTTCGACGCTCGGCCAGCAGATGAGCTTCCAGCAGGAACTCGACCTGATCGTCGAGATATCAAAGGAGAACGGCTCCGACCGCTCGCCTGCCATCCGCCAACGCGTCGCCTATGCCTGGACCGGCCTGCGCGCCATGCGTTACCTAGCCATGCGCGTACTGAGTGACGACCAGTCGCCGGAAACGCGGCGCGAGGCGCTGACCTACAAGTACCAGTGGTCGAACTGGCACCGCGACCTTGGCCGGCTCGCCATGGACGTGCTGAAGATGGATGCCAACGTCGTTTCAGACGATCCGCGCCGCGAACGCCTGCAGCAGATGTTCCTTTTTGCGCGCGCCGACACGATCTACGGCGGCACCAACGAAATCCAGCTCAACATCATCGCCGAGCAAGGGCTCGGCATGCCCAGGGAGCCGCGCGGCAAGCTGTAACAGGCAAGGACGCGCCTGGGCCAGGGAGGAAATTTGGCATGGGCATCAGGGAGGCGGATCTTCAGGAGATCGCGGCGCGCGAGGCGCTGCGGCGACTGGTGACGGCCTATTCGCGCGCCGTCGACCGGCGCGACTTCAAGCTGTTGCGCAGCCTCTATCACGACGAAGCCTACGAGGAGCATGGCGACATGTTCGTGGGCGGGCCGGACGACTATATGGCCTTCGTCGAGAAGGCGCTGTCGAACTATGCCGCGACCGCGCATTACGTGGTCAACACCAGCTTCGAGGTCGATGGCGACCGCGCCGAGGGCGAGGTCTACAAGATCAACTATCACCGCACCCATGGCCCCGACGCTCATGAAGTGATCACCGGCAGCCGCAGCCTCGACCGCTACCGGAGGGATGGCGGCGAGTGGCGATTTCTCGGTCGCTCGATCACGCTCGACTGGTCGACCAGGCGAGTCGTTGACGCCGATGCCTACAAGGATTTCGCTGCCGGCAGCCCGCCTGGCCAGCCGGGACCCGACGACCTGTCCTACCGGGCCCTGACGCTTTTCGGTCGTCATGGCTGACATCCAAACCAGTTCACAGACCAGGACTTCCTGAGGGAGCGAAAGCATGACTGACCAGAGACAATTCGCCGGCAAGATTGCCGTGGTGACCGGTGCCGGCAACGGCATCGGCCGCGCCGCGGCAATTGCCTATGCCCAGGAAGGTGCCGATGTCGCGATCCTCGACCGCGAAGCCGCGGCACTGGCCGAAACCGCCGAACTGGTGCGCGCCCACAAGGTCAAAGCGCTGCCCCTGGTCGGCGACATGATGGATCAGGAGGTCGTCGCCGAGAGCTTTGTCCGCATCAAGCGCGACCTCGGGCCGGTCGACATGCTGCTCAACAACATCGGCCAGACCGCGCGGGAAAACTATTCCGAGTTCTGGCAGGCCAAACCCGAGACGCTGCAGTTCGTGATCGGCGTGTCGCTGATGACGACGCTGACCTGCACACGCCAGGTGGTCGAGGACATGCGTGAGCGCCGCTCAGGCAAGATCGTGTCGATCTCGTCGGACTCGGCGATGAACGGCGACATCGGTACCGTCGATTATGCTTCGGCCAAGGCCGGCGTGCTCGGCTTCACCCGCGCGCTCGCCCGCGAACTCGGGCCGTTCAAGGTCAACGTTAATGCCGTCTGCCCGGGCCCGACCAATACGCGCGCCATGCAGCGCATCCCCAAGGATGCCTATGAACGTGCCAGGAACATGATCCCGCTCGGTGAACTCAGCGAGCCGGAAGACATTGCAAATGCTGTGATTTTCCTGTCGAGCGAAAAGTCGCGCTTCATCACCGGCCAGACCTTGATGGTCAACGGCGGACGCGTCTTCTACTGATCGTATTCGTTAGTTCATTCAGACGATGTTCCGCTTTGTGCGGCGCATCATTTGAAACGAGACAGTGCGATCGCCCTTCTGCCATTGGCCGATGGCGGTCGCCGGAACTTCCAGCGAGCGAGAATGTCCATGAACCTGCATACCGTCTTGTGCGAACGCCTCGGCAGCCGCTATCCGGTGGTGCAGACGGCCATGGGCTGGGTGGCCGATGCAAACCTCACCGCCGCGACCTGCAATGCCGGTGGCTTCGGTTTCTTCGCGGGTGCCACCACCGAACCGGGCGATGTCGAGAACCAGATCCTCGCGATCAAGTCGAAGACCGACCGTCCGTTCGGCGTCAATTTCCATATGTTCCAGCCCAATGCCGAGGAAGTCATCTCGGTGGTCATCAAGCACAAGGTGCGGGCCGTCAGCTACGGCCGCGGTCCTGACGCCAAGACGATCAAGCGGCTGAAGGATGCAGGCGTCGTCTGCATGCCGACGGTTGGTGCGGTCAAACACGCAGTCAAGGCGGTCGAACTCGGCGCCGACATCATCACCGTCCAGGGCGGTGAGGGGGGTGGCCATACCGGTGCTGTGCCGACGACCATCCTTTTGCCCCAGGTGCTCGACGCCGTGAAGGTTCCGGTGGTTGCGGCCGGCGGCTTCTTCGACGGGCGCGGCCTTGCTGCAGCTCTCGGCTATGGCGCCGCCGGAATCGCCATGGGCACGCGCTTCCTGATGACCAACGAATCGCCGGTACCGCGCTCGGCGCTGGATCGCTATCTCGCGACCAAGGACCCGACACTCATCCGCACGACCACCGCCGTCGACGGCCTGCCGCAGCGCTTCATCGAGAATGCCGAGATCAGGCGCCTCGAAAACATGAGCCTGCCGGCGCGCCTCGCCATGAGCATGAAGTACGCACGCCAGTGGGGCAAGGAGAGCGGGCTTGGCCCGATCGCCATGGCCAAGCTCGGCCTCAAGGTGCTGTCGAGCGGCGAGAACAGCTTCGCCCAGACCGTGATGGCGCCGAACCTGCCGACGCTGGTGCAACGCGGCGTGGTCGAAGGCAACACAGAAACCGGCCTGCTGCCTTCCGGCCAGGCCGCAGCCATGATCGACAGGCTCGAAAGCTGCGAAGAGCTGATCGCCCGCATCGTCAGCGAGGCGGAAGCGCGGCTCAAGGCCATCTCGGCGCTCGTCGCCGCCAATTGAGTGGAGAGAATTCGATGAGCGACCAATTCTGGACCAAAATCGAGGACGGCATTGCCGAACTGGTGATCGAGAACGCGCCGGTGAATGCGCTCGACAGTATCGGCTGGCGCAGGCTTTCGCAGGAGATCGACGCGCTCAACGCCAATGCCGATGTCCGCGTAATCGTCATCCGTGCCGAGGGGCGGGGCTTTTGCGCCGGCGTCGACATCAAGGAACTTCAGAAGCACCCGGAGCGCATTCCCGAAGTGAATGCCGGCAACTGGGAAACCTTCCGCGCCATCCATCGCGGCCTGAAGCCGGTGATCGTGGCTGCCCATGGCTACATCCTCGGCGGCGGCATCGGCATTTGCGGTTCGGCCGACATCGTCCTGTGCTCGCCTGACGCGACCTTCGGCGTGCCAGAGGTCGACCGCGGCGCGCTCGGCGCCGGCGCGCATCTGCAGCGCCTGTTTCCGGTGCAGAAGGTGCGCCAGATGTATTTCACCGGCGAGCCGATCGACGCTGCGGAAGCCTATCGCCTCGGCGCGGTCGAGAAGGTGGTGCCGCGCGAGGAGCTCCGAGATGCCGCCCTCAAGCTCGCCAAGACCATCGCCGCCAAGAGCGCGATCATGATCCGTCTCGCCAAAGAGGCGCTGAACGGCATCGAGGATGGCGATCTCGAGAAGAAATACCGCTGGGAGCAGGGGTTCACGGCCCAGGCCTATCTCACCCAGGAATCGCAGGAAGCGCGCGACGCCTTCGTCGGCAAACGCGACGCCGACTTCAAGAAGTAACCAGATCAGGACGCCCGGACATGACCGCCACCAAGATCCTTCCCGCCCCGCCCTATGTCGAAGGCCATGGCCTGCTCAAGGGCCGTTCGGTGCTCATTACCGCGGCTGCCGGCGTCGGCATCGGCTTCGCTGCAGCCCGCAAGGCGATCGAGGAAGGTTGCCGCGCCATCATGATCTCCGACGTCCACGAACGGCGCCTGGCGGAAGCGGCCGACAAGCTGCGTGAACTCTCGCCGACCGTCGAGATCTACAGTCAGCTCTGCAACGTCACCGACGAGGAGCAGGTGCAGTCGCTCGTCGATGCGGCTGAAGACAAGCTCGGCGGCATCGACGTGCTGATCAACAACGCCGGTCTCGGCGGCCTCAAGCCCGTCGTGGAAATGACCGACGCCGAATGGAACCTGGTGCTCGACGTCACCCTGACCGGTACGATGCGCATGACGCGCGCCGCACTCAAGAAGATGCAGCCGCGCGGCAAGGGTGCCATCGTCAACAACGCCTCCGTGCTCGGCTGGCGCGCTCAGAAAGGCCAGTCGCACTATGCCGCGGCCAAGGCCGGAGTCATGGCCTTCACCCGCTGCTCGGCGGTGGAAGCAGCCGAATACGGCATCCGCATCAATGCCGTGTCTCCGTCGATTGCCATGCACGACTTCCTCAAGAAGTCGGCGCCACAGGAACAGCTTGACGCGCTGACCAGCCTCGAAGCCTTTGGCCGCGCAGCGGAAGTGTGGGAAATCGCTAATGTCATGATGTTCCTCGCCAGTGACTATGCCGGCTACATGGTCGGCGAGATCGTCTCCGTCTCCAGCCAGAGGGCCTGATCATGGGCCTCGTCTTCTCCTCGCCCAACGAGGCAGTGGATGCCATCGGCCAGAACCTCGGATCGACCGATTGGCTCACCATCGACCAGGTGCGCATCGACATGTTCGCCGAGGCGACCGGTGATCACCAGTGGATCCATGTCGATCCGGTGCGCGCCAAGGACGGCCCGTTCGGCGGAACGGTTGCGCATGGCTGCCTGACGTTTTCGCTGATCAACGGCTTCCTGCCCGACCTGTTCAAGGCGGAGGGCATGAAGATGGGCATCAACTATGGCTGCGACCGGCTGCGCTTTCCGGCGCCGGTGCCTGTCAATTCCAAGGTGCGGGCGACGGGCGAACTGGTCAACGCCGAGTTTCTGCCGGGGAACGCCGTGCAGACGACGGTGCGGGTGACCATCGAGATCGAAGGCTCGGCCAAGCCGGCCTGCGTCGCCGACATGGTCGGCCGCTACTACTTCTGAGGCGCACGGCGCTTCGGCCACCGGAGGTTGACAATGGACAAGACTGGTGACGCGCAGGCGGAGATCCTGGCGCGACTGGACAGGCTCGAGTCGCGCGACGAGATTCGCCAGCTGATTTCCAAATATTCGTTGGCGCTCGACATGCGCGACATGAATGCGATGGCCTCGCTGTTTGCGCCCGACGTCAAGGTCGGCGGCGGCAAATCGGGCAGGGCGGCCCTGCGCGACTGGCTCGACGAGACGATGCGCAAGCAGTTCGACGGCACCTCGCATCATGTCGGCTCGACCATTATCGAGTTCGTCGACGCGGACAATGCAGTAGGCGTCGTCTATTCCAAGAACGAGCACGAATGCGGCGCCGAGTGGGTCATCATGCAGATGATGTATTACGACCGCTATGAGCGCATCGACGGCCGCTGGTTCTTCCGCCGCCGCCAGCCGCTTTACTGGTATGCCACCGACCTCAACAAGCCGCCGGTCGGCTCGCGCAAGATGCGCTGGCCGGGCCGCGAGCCCTATGAAGGCTCGTTCCATGAGCTGTTTCCGTCGTGGAAAGAATTCTGGTCGCGTTCGGGCCCTGATGAGGCCCTGCCGGAACCGGCGCCACTCGAAACCTTCATTGAAACCATGCGAAGAGGCAATGAAATCCGTGGCAACCGTGTGCGCTGAGAAGACTTCGGATGAGCTGATCGCTGACAAGCTGTTCCAGCCGATCAAGATCGGCCCCCTTGAGCTTGCCAATCGCATCGCGATGGCGCCGATGTCGCGCTATTTCTGCGCCGACGGCGTGCCGCATGAGAAGGTGTCCGCCTATTACTCGCGAAGGGCGCTGAACCAGGTCGGCCTCATCATCACCGAGGCGACCTATATCGGCCACCCCACGGCGCCGAGCTATGAGGGCGTGCCTTTTTTCGCCGGCGAAGCGGCACTGGCCGGCTGGGCCAAAGTGCGCACTGCAGTGCATGCCGCCGGCGGCAAGATATTCCCTCAACTCTGGCACACCGGCAGCTTCCGCAACTCGGCCATGGCGCCGCAGCCGGGTGTTCCGGGCGTCGGTCCATCGGAGAACACCAACGCCTTCACCGGCCATCCGGAAGCCACCAGGGCGATGACCGAGACGGAAATCCTCGAGGTGATCGAGTCCTATGCCGAGGCGGCGGATGCGGCGCAGCGGCTTGGCTTCGACGGCGTCGAGATCCACGGCGCGCATGGCTATCTGATCGACGAGTTCTTCTGGGCGACGTCCAACCGCCGAACCGACCGCTACGGCGGTAGCCGGCGCGAGCGCACACGCTTTGCGGTGGAAGTGATCGAGGCGATGCGCAGCCGCGTCGGCCCCGACTTCCCGATCTCCTTCCGCTATTCGCAGTGGAAACAGCAGGACTACAAGGCCGTGCTTGGCGAAACGCCTGGCGAACTGGCAGAGGTGCTGGAGCCGCTGGTCGACGCGGGTGTGAGCATCATGCACTGCTCGACACGCCGCATATGGGAGCCGGGTTTTGCGGCAGAGGGTGACGTGACGCTCGCCGGCTGGACGAAGAAGATCACCGGCTTGCCGGTCATCGCCGTCGGCGGCGTCGGCCTCGACCGGCCGGGGCTCAATGCGGCGGAGGCGGCTTCGCTCGACGTGATCGAGAAGCCGCTTGAACGCAACGAGTTCGACATCCTGGCTGTCGGGCGGGCGCTACTGGCCGATCCGGCCTGGGCGCTTAAAGTCCGGCAAGGCCGGGCCCACGAAGGGGTGGGCTACGCCAAGGAACAGCTGAAATCGCTGTTCTGACCAGAAAGGCGCCGTTCGCGGCGCCTTTCTTGTTGAGGGGACAAGCTTTCTATCTGCTCAGACGAAAAGGAAGCACCGGGGACTTTGTCCGCCGGCGCTTTCAGTTTGGGTCGACAGGGAGTTGGGAGGATGTCCTGTCAGGCCGCCTGGCGCGGCCCGTGGCCGAGGATGACGGCGCTGTTCAGCACCAGCCGGACCAGTTCCGTCTGGCGGGTGATGCCGCTCTTGGAGAAGATCGAGCGCAGATGGGCACGTGCAGTGTTGCGGGAGATGTCGAGCGAGGTGGCGGCATCTTCGAGCGACAAGCCGGCGGTCAGTCGGCGGGCGACCGCGGCTTCAGCAGGCGTCAGATCGAACAGCTGGCGCACGAGCTCGCCCTCGACCTCCGGGTTCGCTTCAGGATCGCGGATGTAGACAGCGACCGCCGAGTTGGCAGCGGCGGCGTTATCCTTGCTGCCGCGGATCGGGCGGACGATGACGCCGAGATTGCGCGAGCCTGACTGCTTGGTCAGCGACAGGCCCCGCGAAGTCGTGCCGGCGTCGTCGGCTGCCATCTGCAAGGCCGCCTTGACCGCAGTCTGGAAGTCGCGGTCCTCCTTGGCCGAGGTGGCGCGCAGCTTGTTGCCCTGGATCTGCAGGCCGTCGCGGGCTTCGAGCAGGCGCGTCGCCGCGTCTGAGGCGCGGACGATCTTGCCGGAATGGTCGAGGATGACGACACCGACGTAGAGCTTGTCCATGACGTCGGAGTAGAGACGGCGCTCGACCTCGGTGGCGCCCATGCGCCAGGACGTCTCGACGCCACGTGCCAACTGCGAAACAAGAATTTCGCAGACCGAGGCTGCATCGTCATCGAACTTGGTGTCCGACCGGTCGCGGAAAACCCAGAGCGTGTAGCGGGCGGTGTCGTCGGTAGGCACATAGGTGGCCGACATCGGCTGGCAGCGTTCGGAGAGATAAGCGAGCTGCGCCGGGCGAGTGAGGGCCGCGCCTGCCGTGTCGGTCATCATCTCGTCGATCTCGGTAAAGGCGTAGTAGGTCTCGCCGGTGCGCAGGCGGTCCTCAATCACCAGCACCGCGGCATAGGCGTCGAACTGCTCGCGGATCAGCTCGAGCGGGGTGCGCAGCGGCTTGCCGTTCATCAGGCTGTCAGAGACGCGGTTGAGGAAATGGCCGAATTCGACGATCGATCTGGCGTGAAAGGTCATGGCAGGAGCTCCCAAAATCCGCCGCACGGGGGCGTGCGGGACCGGTTCCCGGCTGCGCGGTGCATGCCAGGAGGTCATGAGTTCGATTGTATTGGCGAGGGCCTGGTATCGGCCCGGCGTCAGCCGATCAGGACGGCGGGAGGAAACCTCGTCGGGCAAGATGCCGGACGGACGACGATCCAGTTGTCATGCTGCGTAGGCTCGAACCGGTCATCGCGCTTCCTCCCGAATGCGAAATGATTAATATCGACAGTTATGTCATTAAATTGACACGTCGTCAAATTCGAAATGCGTTGCGTAGAATTTTTGACATGGTGTCAGTGGTGGACAAGTCTTGGGCAGAGTGCAAACGAAACGGGCCGGATCTTGCGACCCGGCCCGCACGTTCAGCAGATGAAGAAGGAAATCAGGCGCCGCAGTCGGCGCGCTCGACCAGACCGTCTTCGCGCGGCTTGTAGGGGTTCTTGACCACCTTGATCGACTCGGGCGCCGGCAGGAAGTGGCTCTTGCCGCTGGCCTGGATCGGGCCCGTCAGCATCTGGACGGTCGAGGCATTGGCCTGCAGCCAGGAAGCAATCGACTCACCGTCGGTCTTGCCCGAACCGTTGATGGCCGCTGCCAACACGATCGGCTGGATGTAGTAGGGGATCAACGCCGAGGCGCCGCCCATGCGGTCGACGTCGGCGACCTGTTCCTTGGCGCGCTTGGCGAACTTGGCGAAGGCGTTTTCGCCGACCGCATCGCTCGGGCAATAGGTCATGCCGACGAACTGCACGCTGTAGACGTCCTTGAAGGCGTCCTCACCGACCACCGCCACGTTGCCGACGGCGTAGTTGGTCATCGTCTGGTTGGCGAGAACCGGCACGTCCCAGCCGATGTCGGCGCGGTTTTCGAGCAGCTTGCGCGAATCGTCGCCGATCGAGTTGATCAGAAGGATCGCTTCGGCGCCCGAGCTGCGCATCTGGAACAGCTGCGGGGTCATGTCTTCGGTGCGGAAGGCGAATTCCTGCACCGCGGTCGGCTCGACGCCCTTCGACTTGAGGTAGTCGACGATCTCGACCACGGCAGCCTTGGACATGCCGCCATTGTCCGAAATCAGCGCCAGCTTCTTGAGCTTCAGCACGTCGATGGCGAAGTCGATGTTCGGCTTCATCTGATTGAGACCAGTGACCGAGCCCGAGAAGTGGAACGGACCAGCTTCGGGCGTCAGCTGAGTCGAGGCAGCAGAAGAAACCTGGGCGATCTTCTTTTCGCTCGCCACAGGAACGACCGGAATGGTTTCCTGGCTGGTTGCCGGGCCGACGAGCGCCTCGACCTTTTCGTTCTCGATCAGGCGACGCACTTCGGCAACGGCATGGGTCGGGTCAGTCATGGTGTCGCCGAGAACCAGCTCGGCCTTCTTGCCGAGAATGCCGCCGGCGGCATTGATGTCTTCGATGGCCAGCTTCCAGCCCACTTCGGCGGTCTTGCCGATCGAGGCGCCGCCGCCGGTCATCGACATGATGCCGCCGATCTTGACGACCTCCTGTGCCTGCGAAATACCTGCCGACAAGGCAAGGGCTGCCACCGACACCATTCCGATGGCAGTGCGACGCGTAATGGAACCATTCCATTGGAAGTTCATGCGTTTCTCCTCCGCTTACTTCGACCGACAAACAGTCACGGCCATGTGTCCGAAACATCGTCCGCTTGGACGATGGAGGGGGAGGAGCTTCCGAATTCGTTAGCGAGAGCTAACAAAAGACGCATGGTTCAGCGCGGCGGTGCCTTCCTGGTGACGACGGCCCGCGCAAGGGCAGGCTCCGGCAGCTTGCGCCAGGCCAGCCAAGCGAGCACGGCCCCCAGTGCCATCAACGGCACGACGACGGACATGCCCAGCATCGCATCGCCGAGGATACCGGCGACGACAGTGCCCAGGAGGCCACTGCCCATCTGCAGGAACCCGCTCAGCGAGGAGGCGGCCCCGGCACTGTCGGGGAAGGCGGCGACAGTCGCGGCAGACATTGCCGGCATGACGAATGAATTGCCTAGGACGAACATGGCCATAGGCAGCGCGACCGACTGGAAGGTTGGCTCGTACAGTCCGAGCAAGACCGCCATGGCAGCAGCCCCGAGGCTGCTGATCCCCAGGCCGACGGGCACCATACGATAGGCACCATAACGTGGGATGAGACTGCGCATGACAAGCGAGCCGGAAATGAAGCTGGCCGACTGGAACAGCATCGCGAGGCCGAACTGCGCCGGCGTCAGCCCCAGCCGATCCATCAGGATGAAGGGCAGGACGGTCGCCTGGGTGTAGTAGGCGCCCAGGGTGCCGGCGATGACGAGGCTGGAGAACAGGAAATAGCCGCTGCCGAGCAAATTGCGATAGGTCTTCATGACGGCGCCCAGCCGCACCCGACTCGGGTCGCGCTCGACGGTTTCGACCAGCGCGAAACGGACCGTCAGCAACGACGCCACGCCCATCAGGAACATGATCGAGAAGATGGCATGCCAGCCGGCGACTTCCATCACCAGTCCGCCGACTGTCGGCGCGATGGCCGGCGCCAACGCCAGGATCAGCGTGATGAGGTTGAGGATGCGGGCCGATTGCTCGTGGGCAAAGAGGTCGCGCACGATCGCGCGCGACAAAGACAGCCCGACTGCCGCGCCCGCGCCCTGCAACAGCCGCGACAGGATCAGCACGTCGATGGAGGGCGCGACCAGCGCGCCCAGGCTGCCGAGAAGGTAGATGCCGAGAAAGGCCAACGTCACCGGCTTGCGGCCATATCCGTCGGAGAGAGGACCACACACCAGCTGGGTGAGGGCGAAACCGGCGAAATACAGCCCGAGCGTCATCTTCACCGCCTCTTCGGTGGTGCCGAAGGCATGAACGATTTCGGGCATGGCCGGCGTGAACAGCGACAGCGAGGCGGGACCGAGACCGGCCAGCACCGCACCGACGATGGTCACGCGCCGCTCGCTCATGAGGCCGGGCTGCTGGTCTTCTCGGTCTGATGTCATGATGCTGGCCCCGGCTCGATGGATGGCAGGCGCCTGAGCGGCAGAGTGCCTGTCACCAGATCGAACCGGTGCCGGGAAAGATCATCCGTCATACGGACTAGCGCGGGGATAATTCGGCTGCGTGTCGGTCAAAAGAAAGGGGCCGCATGCTGCGGCCCCTGGAGAGGTGTCAGACAGCGGTGCCGTAGAGATCGTATGGATCGGAGCGATCGACCTTGACGGTGACGATGTCGCCGATGCGCAGCGGACGGCGCGACTGGATATGGACCGAACCGTCGATCTCGGGCGCGTCGTACTTGGTGCGGCCCTTGGCCGACGTGCCGTTGGCCTCGTCGATGATGACGGGCAGGCGCTTGCCGACTTTCCGTGCCTGTGCGGCGGCCGAAATCTTCTGCTGGCGCTGCATGAAGCGATGCCAACGGGCTTCCTTGACCTCCTCAGGGATCTGTTCGAGGCCGAGGTCGTTGGAACGCGCGCCCTTGACTGGCTCGTATTTGAAGCAGCCGGCGCGGTCGATCTTGGCTTCGTCGATCCAGTCGAGCAGCATTTCGAAGTCTTCCTCTGTTTCACCGGGGAAGCCGACGATGAAGGTCGAGCGGATGGCGAGGTCAGGGCAGACATCGCGCCAGCCGCGAATGCGCTCGAGCGCCTTTTCGCCATGGGCGGGCCGGCGCATGTTCTTCAGAACCTGCGGCGAGGCGTGCTGGAAGGGGATGTCGAGATAAGGAAGGATCTTGCCCTCGGCCATCAGCGGGATGACGTCGGCGACATGCGGGTAAGGATAGACATAATGCATGCGCACCCAGATGCCGAGTTCGCCCAGTTCCTGCGACAGGTCGAGGAACTTGGCGCGGACCTCGCGCTCCTTCCAGACGCTGGTCGCATATTTCACGTCGATGCCGTAGGCGCTGGTATCCTGGGAGATGACGAGCAGTTCCTTGACGCCGGCATTGGCCAGCTTTTCGGCTTCTCGCAGCACGTCGGCGGCAGGGCGCGAGACAAGGTCGCCACGCAGGGCGGGGATGATGCAGAACGTGCAGCGGTTGTTGCAGCCCTCGGAAATCTTGAGATAGGCGTAGTGGCGCGGGGTCAGCTTCACGCCCTGAGGCGGCACAAGGTCGGTGAACGGGTCGTGCGCCGGCGGAGCAGCTTCGTGCACGGCGGCCATGACGCTTTCATAGGCCTGTGGGCCGGTGATGGCGAAGACGTTGGGGTGCTTCTCGCGGATCAGTTCGGGCGTGGCGCCCATGCAGCCGGTTACGATGACCTTGCCGTTCTCCTTCATCGCCGTGCCGATGGCGTCCAGCGACTCGGTGCGGGCGGAATCGAGGAATCCGCAGGTGTTGACCACGACTAGGTCGGCGCCGTCGTGCTTGCGGGCGATCTCATAACCTTCGGCGCGGAGCTGGGTGAGGATGCGTTCGGAATCGACGAGCGCCTTCGGGCATCCGAGGCTGACGAAGCTGACGCGGGGTGCGGACATAGGCAGGTTTCCAATGGACGCGGGCCGGTAACCCATGAGGTCCGGCCCGGAAATCTGTTGATGTGTCGATCTGTCGGCTCTGAAAAGAGCTCAATTCGGGCGGCGCAATAGCACAGATCGGGGCCCAAGCAAACCGGCTGATCGCCACATGCAAAAAGGGCCGGAAAAACTCCGGCCCTTTTTGGTCTGTTGCTGCGGCTCAGTGGGCCGGCGCGCTGTGGCCGCCAAACCACTCGCTGAGGAACCCAAACTGTTCCGGGAACTGATCTACTGCGCCGTCGAGCAGCATCTTCACCGCGACATAGAGGATGATCAAAAGGCCGATATAGGCGATCCAGCGGTAACGATGCAGCAGGCGCGCGACGAAGGAGGCGGCAAAGCCCATCAGCGCGATCGACAGCGCCAGACCGATGATCAGCACCGTGGGATGATCCATGGCGGCACCGGCAACGGCGAGCACGTTGTCGAGCGACATCGACACGTCGGCGATGACGATCTGCCAGGCGGCCTGGGCGAAGGTCTTGCGCGGGCCCTTGGCGGCGATCTTGCCGTCCTTGTCATAGTCGGCGTCGGCAAGCGCCTCGGTCGCTTCATGTTCCTGCTCGTGGCTGACGCTCAGTTCGCGCCACATCTTCCAGCACACCCACAGAAGCAGCAGGCCGCCGGCGATGAGAAGCATCGGCCCGATGGCCAAAAGCCACTGGGTGATCAGTGCGAAACCGATACGGAGAACGGTCGCCGCGGCGATGCCGACGAGGATGGCCTTCTTGCGCTGATCGGCCGGAAGGCCTGCCGCGGCAAGGCCGATGACGATGGCGTTGTCGCCGGCAAGCACGAGGTCGATAGCTATGACCTGCAGAAGGGCTGTGAAGCCTGCAGCAGTGAATATCTCCATCGGACGGGACCCTCTCCGTTCAGTTCCAATGTCTTGATGTCGGCTATAACGCCCGACGCGCGTGCGTCAACAGACAAGCAACGCGTTTATTCGAAACGGCTTAAATCGGCGCGTTCCCTGACGTGAAGCTGACGAAACCTGGTGACAAGCGCGGTTGGGCGTTCGTATTTGGAGCTCGACCGGCCGCTCCAGCAATTACTCGCAGACGTATCTGACGCGACCCGTAGAGCCGCTTACGGCGCGGCAGGATATCGGTTTGGAATTGCCGGTGCTCGCCGCACCGCTTGGCGCGCGCGTCACCGGGCGAGGGCCAGGCTGCTCGGTGGCAAAGCGGATATCGGGCCCGGTTGGAAAGGCGGCAGCCTGCTGGCGCTCGGCCGCGGCACGCTTGGCTTCGTCGTCCTGCCAGAAGCGCCGGGAGTCCATTTGTTTCGGAATGACGACGGTGCCATCCGACGAGCGACTGCACCCGCCAAGCAGCGTGGCGGAGAAACCCAGGGTCAGCGCAAGCGTCAATGTCGAACCGAAATTCATGCGAATGCTATATCGCGGCCGAAGGCGTCGATAAAGTCCCAGAGTGCAAGCAGTTGGGATAAATGAGAAAATTCGTCCAGGACAGATCGACGCTGCCAGGCAAGGCCGCTCGGTCCGAACCTGAGGGGTTGTATGCTCAAAGCGTGTTTGCAACCGAACTCAAAGTTGTCGCGATTGCCTGTTTGTATCTCTCGAATTCCGGCGACGTCTGCCTGACCACCTGTGGTGGCGGCGACGTCGGGGTTGAACTGGGGAGCGAGGTTGCTGCAGGAGCACGTCCGGTCATCTTTTTCTCCGCCCAGGCAACGACATAGGTGGCGTTCTTGCCGGTCAGGAACGGATTGGCCTTGATGACGACAGCCCCGAGAACGTCGGCGATCATGGCATCGCCGGAGGCGGACAGAATCTGGTGGGCGCCTTCCATGCCGAGGAAGTGGCAGAGATAGAGCCGTCCGGCGGTGATCTGGTGGCCGCGCTGCTTGAGATAGGCTTCGCCCTCGCGAGCCAGGTTGCGCACCATTTCGCGCGAGATGGTCGGATCGAAGCGCAATTCGAGCAGTTCGGACGTCGAGAGCGAACGCGCGAGATCGGGCCTGTAGGTGTTCATCATCCTGATCCAGGTGCTGCTGATGAACTGCCCCAGGCCCGTCGCTGACGACAGCGGGTTCTTGGCACGCGCGCTGCCGCCGCTTTCGACATGGATGATGCGGTTGGTCAGGATCTCGATGGCCTGATCGTCCGAGGAGGTGGTGGCGACAGTGGTCGTGGTTGTGGTCGTTGCCACGGCAACGGTGACAGTGCCGAGCGGATCGATGGCCTGGCCGTCCTGGTAGAGCTCGAAATGCAGATGCGGGCCGGTCGACAAGCCGGTGGTGCCAATATAGCCGATGACGTCGCCGGCCTTGACTGTTGTGCCGACACTGATGCCGTCGGCGAAACGCTGCATGTGGGCATAGCGGGTCTCACGGTTGTTGGCATGCGAGATACGGATGAGGTTGCCGTAACCCTTGCCGTCACCCTCGAACACGACCTGGCCGTCAAAAGCGGCGGCGATCGGCGTGCCGATGGGGGCCGCCCAGTCGACGCCCTTGTGGATGCGGACGGTCTTCAGGATCGGATGCTTACGCGGTCCGAAGGTCGAGGTCATGACGCCGTTGACCGGCGTGAACATGCCGTTCGTCGTCGCCAGCGATCGAACCTGGTCGTCGCCGCCGACACAGGAGAACTGGCCGTCAGTCTGCTGGAAGACGAAACATTCGAGTTTCTTGTCGCTACCGTGGACGCCGACATAAAGCACGCGGCCTCCCACGCCATCCTTGCCGCGCGCCGTCTCCGAATAGAGCAGCACAAGGCGCTGGTCCTCGGTGGCAAAGGCGTTCAGGTCCTGGCCGTGCGACAGGTACATGATGGCCTGGCCGAGCACGCCGGTGGGCACGTTGTTACGGGCTGCGGTCGAATAGATCGCGTCGAGCAGGCGGTATTGCCGTTTCTGGGCGCCGGCCTGCGGTGCGCCTGAATAGTTGAACAGGTCGTCGCGCACCCACGGGTCGACGCCCTCGACGAACTGGCCGGCCGAATTGCGGGCAAGCGTACCAATGAACCTGTTCATGGCGTAGACCGAAACCTGCATCAGTGCCATCGCCGGGGCGCCGCGGCGGGGACGGAAGCCGCGCAGGGCGACGACATAGCCGGGCTCGAGGTTCTCCAGCTTGAAGCCCCCCTTGAGCGCGTCGTTGACCAGTTTGGCTTCGTCGGTGGAAAAATGCGCCTCGAGCGCAACGCTTTCGAGCGTGCGGTTGGTGAGGATCTTGACGAAAATGTCTTCGGTCGCCTCGAACCGCTCGGGCTCCGGGGTCACCGTTGCCACGCTGGTGTTGTTTTCGACGGCAGTCTTTTCGAAGGCGGGCAGGGCGGCTTCGCCCTGGTCGATGGTTTCGCCCCAGCCGGCGCCGACATCGGAAGTGTCGTCGCCCTCGGCTTCGTCGAGGGCGGTTGCGATCGGCGGCGTCGGCTGGATGTTGGTTTGTTGCCCTGGCTGAGGCTCGGCGACAGCGCGCTGCGCCTGAAAGAAGGCAAAGTCCTCCTGTGTCGACGGAATGGCGGTCATGAAGCGTTCGCTGGAGCTCAGCATCGTGTCGGAGAGATATTCGACGCTAGGCGAGATGCCCTCTTCGGTAAGATCCACCGGCCGTGACAGTTGGCGGCGCTTGGTCTCCTTGCCGGCCTCATGCGCCAGATTGATCCACATCGGGTCGCCGGCGAGATCGACGATGGCCGGCACGTAGACGGCAGCATCTGTCGGTATGATGTCGCTCTCCTCCGTTGGCTGGAGATCACCCTCATAGTCGCCTGACGGCCAGTAGGTCGCACTGAAGTAGATGGCGGCCGCGATGATGCCGGCAAGCGCCAGGATACCAGCAACGATCATGGTCTTGAGCCGACGCTCGCGCGAGCGCCTGGCCATACGTTGTTGTTTTTGCTGCTTGAAGCTCGCGTCGATGCCATGCGTCATGGCGAAGACCCGGTCAGGAAGAAGGTCCAGCGCGACTGTTCCAGCGTGTCGACTTCATAGAACCGGGCGGCGATGTGGCCACGCTGCCAGCATTCGTCGATGCCACGCACGGTGAAACGCTTGCGCTCGACGCACATGTCGGTCGAGCCGCTGAGGATGGCATTGCCGAAGACGTCGGTGGCGTAGATGTAGATGTAGCGGTTGGTCAGCTCTTCGCGAATGACGTTGACGCACTGGTTGGCGCCGATCGTCCACCAGCCGTCGGTCTGGAATGCGGCTTCGACCTCCTGGCCGACGGCAAGATTGACGACGTCGAGGGTCTGGTTGCAGACGGTGAACTCTGCGCGAGCCAGACTGGGGGTGCAAAGCAATGACAGCAATGTCAGCAGGGCACAGGTGGCTCCTCGTGCACCGATTCGGTGTCCGATCCCGCCCGCATCGTCTTGCCGGCCGCTATCGGCCTCCCGCCAAAGCTTGAGAAGCTGCACCGTCGGTCTCGCCCCGAATCCGCACCAGTACAATGGTGACGTTGTCCGTTCCGCCGCGCTCGAGGACCTTTGCCAGCAGATCTTCGCAAGCCGCCTGCGGTGTCGTCGAAACCACCGCGGCCTCGATCTCCTCGTCGGAAACATGGGCGGTCAGCCCGTCGGTACCGAGTATGAAGACGTCGCCGGGCAAGAGATCGCCCTGGCGGAAGTCGACGTCGATGTCGTCGCTGACGCCTATGGCGCGGGTGATGACATTGCGGCGCGGCCAGGTCTGCGCCTCCTCGGCGGTGATCGCACCGCGATCAAGCAACTCCTGAACCTCGGTGTGATCGTGCGAGACCTGGGAGATCGAACCGTCACGCACCAGGTAGACGCGGCTGTCGCCGAGCCACAGGCAGGCGAACTTGCCGTCCATGGCAAGCAATGCTGCGACCGTCGAACCCATCGTCGCGCCACGCAAGTCCGATATTTCGCGGATGTCGGAATGGGCCAGCCTCAGCCTGTCGACGAAGCGTGCGCGCAGATCGGGCGCCGATTCAGGAATGCCGATCGTCGACAAGTGTTCGACGATGCTGGCGGAGGCGACCTCGCCGGCATCGTGGCCGCCCATGCCGTCGGCGACGACCCACAGGCCGCTGCGGGGCTCGATCAGGTAGCTGTCTTCATTGACCTGACGGACGCAGCCCTTGTGGCTGACGCCATAGCTTTCGAAGGGGAGGACGACATCGTTCAATGGCCTCAAGCGCTCTCGGGCGCCCCTCTGCGTTGCGTATTGACGCGCGCGCCTTTCAGTCTGCCACAGGCCCGTGCGTTAGAGTACAGAAATTAACACGTGCCGGGCTGACTGTGCCTGCCCACCGTTTCAAAGCCCCTTCGGACAGGTAAAACCGGAGAGTGCGGTCAGCGAAAAGGGATTGCCCGGCGGGTTGATCTGGACGGTGTAGGCGACATCGCGGCCGCCGATGACGTAGCGCAGTTGCAGTTTGTCGCCATTGACTGTCGAGGTGCCTGCGTCGAGCAGGCGCTTCAAGGCCCACGGCCCTTCGAACCTGATGGCGGATTCGCGCCCGGGAAGCTCCGGCGTAAGGCTGAGATTGGCCGACCCGGCGGAGGCACTGCCGGGCCATGTGACGATGCCCGGGCTGCTGCCGTTCTGATAGCTCTGGACGACCTGTCCGTTGACGTCGAGCAAGGCCATGTCGGCGTCGCCATGCAGCGAAAACGGCGTGAAAGTGATGTTGACTGCAGGCGTGGACCCGCCAAGCGGAAAGAACGCGTCGCGGATTTCGGCGGCCAGCTGGAACTGCTTCAGCGTCGACCTGGAGAGCCCACGGCCCAGGCGCGACTCCTGCTTCCATTGCCATTCGGTCCCCGACATGTCTGCGAAAGAGGCCAAGTTTTGTGCGAAAAACCTGTCGATGATGCCGCTGGGCGCGAAAAGCCGGGCGAAATCGCCGATCGGCACATCCTGGCTGGCGCCGGTGCCGAAGGGATAGCGGTTGGCGATAACTTCCTCGCAGGGGCCGCTGACGGTCTCCTGCAGCGACTGGTTGAGTTGCGCTACGGAGGTCTCGGCCACGTCGCCCTCGAAATCGTCGGCGGCAGCGTGGACCATGCGCGACAGTGTCTTGGGCAGGCGCGAGGCGTTGGCGCGGAGATTGGATATCTGCAGCTGAAGATTGGCATTGACGCGACCTGCCTGCGACGGGGCGGCGGCCGAGATCGTCAGGCTCTGATAGACGGCATGGAAATTCTGGATCAGGGCATCGATCGGGCGCTGGCCGGGACGGCCATCGACAAGAAGCTGGAACGGCCGGAATTGCGCCTCGATGTTGGCGCCGGGCACGATGGTCGGCGCATTGGCGAATGCCGCACCGGCGCGACTGGCGGATTTGCGGCCCGGCAACTCGATGCCGATGCGGGCGAGGCCATCGGCACGCGCATCGGCGTCGGCAGTCGGGCCTGAGCCACGTGTCAGCGCCGTCTCGCGGGCAATCGCCTCGAACAACTGCGCCAGCGGCGAGCTGGGCGAGCCGGCGGCTGACAGCGCGAGATATTCCGGCTTGTCCGCCGCCATCGGCCGGAATTTGAGCTTGTCGAGAACACCGTTCCATACGGCTGAAAAGTCGCTGCTGTAGCGGTCGAGCAACTCTGGGCCGAGCCGCAACAGTTCCTGCTCGACGCCGCCTTGCTCGCCGCCGGCGCCGACGACCCATTGCTCGTCTATGAGTTTCTGGGCGATTCCGGAAAGCTGTGTCAGGTAGAAATCGTTGAAGCCGGCATAGGTATAGAGGCCGCGAACACGCAGCGCAGACAGGTCGCTGCCATCGACGGTCTCAAACACCAGCTTCGCTTCCTGGCCGCCCTTCGTGGTGACGGCGAAGTCGTCGAGCGTGGCCGCGGTCAGCGCCGAGGCGATCAAGGCGGAAGCCTGATCGGCGACCGTCATGCGGCCCAGCGCGCGCTGTGCCGACTCGACCACGGGGCGATTGAGCTCGAATGCCGGATCGAACTCATCGTCGAGCGTAAGCATCGCCCTCAGGTGCTTTTCTAGGATGAGACGGCCTTCGCGATTTTGCGGACCGGGATAGCGGTTCTGCTCCCAGTCCTTCTTCATCCACGAGACGATCTGTTCGTCATCGACCTTCGGCGCTTCGCCTGCGAGCATCAGGTAAATCTTGAGAGCTTCGTAGAGAGCCGCGGGATCGCTCATCTTCGCTTGGATGGTGCGTTCAAGGTGCAGCAACAGGCGAGGGCGAAGCATCCGCTCCAGCGCCAGCCGGTAGGTCGTCTCCGATGCCGACAACAACCGCGCGCGCTGGCTGAGCCCGAGCGTTTCGCGCGCCGGCGTCGGCTGGTCGCGATGCTCGTAGCCGGTCGGCAGGCCGCTGATGCTCTCCAGCGCATCGATGACATTCTCAAGGTCAACGTCGGATACGGTTTCCGCCTGCAGCAGTGCGGCGGCGGACGACGTGTAGCTTTCCGCAGCCTGGCTGGTGGCCGCGATCAGGGCCTTGTTTGCGGTGTAGCTGACGGCGAAAACGCCTAGAGCGGCAGCGGCGATGAGGCTGATGGCGCCAATGCCGGCGTATCGGGCAAATCTGGCGCGCCGGTTGGCAGCATCGTCGTAGGAGACCCAGCCGGCCTCAGCGAAAATGACATTGGCCAACAGGTCGTGCAGGAAGAAGCTTTTGCCGGTCCCGGACAGCTGTGCCTGGGACCTGTTGCCGAAACTGCGGCCGATGGCGCCGAGCACGCGGTCGACCGGCGTGCCTTCCTGTGTGCCGGAGGAGAAATAGAAGCCGCGCAGGATGGCGCTTGCCTGTTTTTTCGTCGGCTCGAAGACGCGGCCGAGAAAAGCTGCGCTGCGCTGCCTGAGGGAGGCGAACTGCGCGGCGAAGCTGAAGATGGCGATGCGCGCGACCGGGTCCGGCTCGCCCTGCAGACGGTCGGGTACGTCCTCGGAGAGGCGACGAACGAGCGCGTCGAATTCAGCCGGTACCTCGCCGACCATGTTCGCCTTGCGGTCGGCGCCCTGGAATGTCGCGCCCCACACCCTGCGGCGGTCGGTTTCGTCCAGAGTGCCGAAACTCTCCATGAAGCCGGCGATCAGGTCGGCCTTGGTGAACAACACATAGACGGGAAAGCCGATGTTCAGCGTCTCGTGGATTTCCAGCAGGCGATTGCGGATGACGACGGCGTGGGCGTCGAGCTCCTGGTCGCTTGAGGTCATCACATCAGCGAGGCTGATAGCGACGATCACACCATTGATCGGCTGCCTGGCGCGGTGCTTCTTGAGCAGCGACAGAAAGGCGAGCCAGCCTTTGCGGTCGCTTTCGGTATCGGAATCCTGGGTGGTGTAGCGGCCGGCGGTATCGATCAGCACCGCTTCGTCGGTGAACCACCAGTCGCAGTTCCGGGTGCCGCCGACGCCTGGCACCGGCTGGGCCGTGCCGGATACAGTGAGCGGAAACCTAAGGCCCGAATTGACCAGCGCCGTGGTTTTGCCGGCTCCGGGCGGGCCGATGATCAGGTACCAGGGAGCCTCGTAGAGGAAATTGCGCCTGCCGCTGGCGCGCTTGAGCGCGGCGATGGCCTTGGTCATGCCCGTTTCGAGCAATTGGCCGTCGCCGTCATGGGCACGCTCGCTGGCGACGGCGGCTGCGAGCGCCTTTTGAGCACGGCGGGCAAACCAGAAGCGGAACAGGGCGATGCCTGCGCTCAGTGCCAGGATGAGAGCGATGATGGTCGCGCGCGACCAAGCAGATTCAAGCGGCCGGCTGTCGGCCAGGACGATCAGCGGTCCGGCAAACCACACGGCCGCGGCCAGGGCGGCCAGCGCCACGATGGTCAATGTCCTGAACAGCCAGACCATCATGGCGACCATAGCGTGCGGCGGCGCGCGCTCATGGTACGTCCTCGCGCCGGATCATGACGTCGACACGGCGGTTTGCGGCGCGGCCGTCGGCGGTTGTGTTGTCGGCAATCGGCACGTCCTCGCCCTTGCCTTCGACTGATATCCGCGAGGTGTCGCCGATCCCCTGAACAAGCGCCTTTGCCACTGCCTCGGCCCGCGCGACGGAGAGGTCGTAGTTCGACTTGTAGGCGCTGGACTGGCGTGGCTTCACATTGTCGGTGTGGCCGACGATCTTGATCGGACCCGGTTCCCCGGCAAATGCTGCGGCAATGCGCGCCGCCACGGGCGTGAATTCAGGCTTGGTCTCGGCCTTGCCCGGCTCAAACAATAGCTCGTTGTTGAGCTCGACGACGATGAACTCGCCCTTGGTGGCGACGGTTAATGCGCCAGCGCCGATATCCTGGGTGAGGGCAGCGCGGATGCGGTAAATCTGGGCCATGGTCGGGGGCGCTGCAACCGGCGCAGCCGGCTCAATCGGTGCTGCCCGCTCGACCGGCGGGGCGAAGTCGTTGCGTTCGATGACGACTGGCGTCGCGGGCGTCAGCGCAAGCAAAGTCGCGGCAAGAGAATCGCCGTCCCTGGTGACGTCGCCGCGCATCCAGAAGAAGGCGGCAGTGACGAAGGCGAGCGCGAGGGCGGCCATCGCCCAGAGCGGCAGCCGGTACGGGCGGCGCCCAACGGTGGCCGCAAGGCCCTGCCAGTGCGGGGAAATGTCGTCATAGACGCGCGGCCTGAAATAGCGCAGTGCGGCGTACAGATCCTGGCGCACGAGCTCAAGGCTCTGATTGCCGCCAGCGACGCCACGATATTGACCCTCGAAGCCGAGCGACATGCAGGCATGAAACAGTTCGAGCAGGTCGCCACGCTCCGCCGGATCGGCCAGCACCGAGTTCAGTGCCTCGAAGAACCCGTTGCCTGGTGGATCGATCCCGTAGAAGCGCGACAGCATGCTCTGTTGCGCCCAGCCGGAGCCGATGCCCGGCAGGTTGGCGATGATGTCGTCGGCTGTCTCGCAAAGGGCGTATTTTGCGACATGTGCGTCGGCTTCGCTCACACCGGCCTCGGCTGCCTTCCATTCGAACTCTTCGATGCATTCGGCGACGTGCTGGGCCAATACGGACACGTCGGTTTCGACCGTCACCGTCCTCAGATGGCCAAACAAGATGAGGAGCGGCGTTGCCGCTGATATCAGCGGGTTGGCGCCGGAAACCTGGACACGCTCTGCCGCATCGAACAGGACGTCCTGCGACGTGCCTGCCGCACCTGCTTCCGGTTTGTGCTGCTTGTGGCTGTTGCGGGGCGCGTCGCCGGGAACGTCTACGAAGGGATTGGCCTGATAGATCACCGTGCCCGAAGTTGATGCCTGCTGTTCAGGGCTGCTGCTGTAGATGATGGTTGGATCGGACGCCGGCGGTGAAGGCGAGGGCAGATCCGGGCGCGACGCGCGGCGCGGCGATCCGCGAATGACGGTTCTGCCGTCGGAGCCGGAAGGATCGTCCTTCGAACTCATCGCCGATTACCCGTTTTCGCGCGACGGCTGCCATGCCATGACAATGCCGCGGATGCCTCCGGTCACGTGCCAACAACGCATCGTAATGCATGGAAATGCCGATGGGAACCGGGGCTGGCCGGCGGCTGGAGCAGCGATAAGGCGATCGGCTGCGTCAGGCGACGCTACTTCTTGTTCGCCGACTTGGCATAGGCCTCGCTGAAATAGGCGAGAAAGACGTCGAGCATGCCGTTTTCATGCGCGGCCTCCTTGGCTTCCCATGTCGCGACGAACATGTCCCAGGCCCGCCCCTTCTTGGAGACGAAGGCAGAGGCGGGGAGCTTTCGCTCGATGGCATCGGGCGACAGTTCCGAAAGCAGCCGCGACAAGGCCGCCTGCATTGCCGCATAGGTCGCGAGCTCATGCGTCTTGAGATCGCGGAATGCCTCCTCGACGCTGTGCCGGGCGTCGAGATAGCCCGAGCGGCGCTGGGCAAACATGATCTCGAGGATTTCTTCCGAGCGCGGAATGAACTTCAGCGGGTTGTTGTCGACACCGCCGATCATGGTGCGCTGGCTGCTCTTGGCGAGTGCCTTGGCGGCAGCTCGCGCCTTGAGCAGCAAGGCAAGCTCGTCGACCACCGCGCGCAGCACTGCGCCCACTTCGGCGGCTACATCTTTCGGGTCGCGCTGCAGGAACACGTCAGGAGAAACGCCGGCGCCCGCAGCGATGAGCCGGAGCAGTTCGGTCGCCTCCGGTCTTTGCGGCGGGGGAGGCGCCGGTTGCACGGGCAAGGGCTGCGGCGCGCGAGCATGCTGGACTTGCTGACGCGCAACGACACCCGCCGCCAACTGGCCGTTGTTCACGCCGCCGAAGAAGGGATCCGCCAGTTGCGGCGGCGGCTGGCCGATATCAGCGGCATGGCGGGCCGGGATCGGATTGCCCCAGTCGTTGCCCGATATGCGGTCGTCCTCAAGCGCAACCGAGACGATGTAGCTGCCAATCGAAAGCTGGTCGCCATGGCCGAGCGGATGCGGGTCGGTGACGCGTTGGCTCGAGCCGTTGATAAATGTGCCGTTGCGCGAGACGTCATAGAGCCAGAACGTGCCCCTGTCGTAACGCACCTCGCAATGCAGGCCGGAGATGAACAGGTTGGGGTCGGGCAGGTTCCAGTCGCGATTTTCGCGCCCGATGGTGAAGCTGCGACCATTCGAACTGTAGAACAGCGGTCCGCCTGTGGGCAGCCTGTCGACATTCTCGATGGTCAAAGTGATGAGCATCCGAATTCGCCCGCCAAATCTCTGTTTCCGGCAGCCTCGTCCAAATTCCTTATTTTATTCTAGCAGTTTGCTGCGACCGCAGCACAGGGGCATTTGGGCGCGCACGGTTCGGCGCTTGTGCCGCGCCGGCTTTGGCCGGTTGAAAAACTTGTGCTAAGCTTCGCTACAGATGTCCGGCCGTCCCCGCGGAGAGGCACGACGCCATGGCTAACGATCGCGCGACTGTGGTCCGGACACCGCTTGGCAACACGTTGACATTCACCCATCTGGCCGGTCGCGACGAGATCAGCCGCTGTTTCGCCTACACCGTCGGCTTCGTCAGCAGCGACCCTGATATCGATCCATTGAAGATGCTGGGCGGCGCCGTTTCGGTCGAGGGCGAGTCCGACCCGAAACGCTGGTTCAGCGGCCTGGTGTCGGATTTCCGCCTGACCCGCATCGAGGACCGGCAGGTCTATTACGAAGCAATCGTGCGGCCGTGGCTGTGGTTTCTCGGCACGGCCACGGACTGCCGCATCTTCCAGAACATGAGCGTCGTCGAGATCGTCGAGAAGATTTTTTCGAAATATGGCGCAGCGAAGTTCGAGAAGCGGCTGCAAGGCTCTTATCCGCCGCGCGACTATTGCGTCCAGTATGACGAAAGCGACCTGGATTTCGTCCAGCGCCTGCTCGAGCACGAAGGCATCATGTATTTCTTCGAGCACGGCGACGGCGAGCACACGCTGATCCTTGCCGACGCGATGAACAAGCTCAAGCCGGCACCGGGCTACGAGAAGGTGCCGTATCATTTCGAAGGGCAGGGCGCGCGCCGCGACGTCGAGTACATCACCGAGTGGATACCCGGCAGCTCGGTCAGGCCCGGCGCCTACACCCACACCGACTACGACTTCAAGAAGCCGGATGCCAGCCTGATGGCGAAATCAGACCAGGCATTCGGCCACAAGCTGGCATCGGGCGAAAACTATCGCCAGCCCGGCGCCCATCTGGATGTCGGCCGCGGCGACAAGATCGCCGGCATCCGCCGCGAGGAGCTGCAGGCCGTGCACCAGCGTATTGCCGCTGCCGGCACCGTGCGTGGGCTGTTTTCAGGCTGCACCTTCAAGCTCGACGGTTTTCCGCGCGACGACCAGAACCAGGAATATCTTGTCGTCAGCGTCGAGTACCGGATCTTCGATCCCGGCTATCACACCGGCATCGAGACCGAGGGCGAAAGCTTCACCGTGGTCCTCGGCGTCGCGCCGACTAGTCTGCCATACCGCCCGCCGCGGATCACACCGCGTCCGATCATGCGCGGGCCGCAGACGGCGCGTGTCGTCGGCCCGTCCGGCGAAGAGATATTCACCGACGAGTATGCCCGGGTGAAGGTGCAGTTCCATTGGGACCGCATGGGAAAGAAGGATCAGGACAGTTCGTGTTTCGTGCGCGTGTCGCAGACCTGGGCCGGCAGCGGCTGGGGCTTCATCCAGATCCCGCGCATCGGCCAGGAGGTCATCGTCGATTTCATCGAAGGCGATCCGGACCAGCCGATCATCACCGGCCGCGTATACAACGCCGCCCAGATGCCGCCCTACGGCTTGCCCGGCAACGCCACGCAGTCGGGCTGGAAGTCGAACTCGTCGAAAGGAGGCGGCGGCTATAACGAACTGATGTTCGAAGACAAGGCAGGCTCCGAACTGGTCAATTTCCAGGCCCAGAAGGACCACAACCTTCTGATCAAGAACGACCGCACCAAGCTGGTGCAGCACGACCAGTCCGACCGCATCGACCACGACGCGAAGCATTCCGTCGGCCACGACCTCGACGAGGACGTCGGCAACAACAAGACGGTGAAGGTTGGCGTCGACCAGACGACCAACATCGGCTCCAATGATACGGAAACGGTCGGCAAGAACCGCTCGTTGACCGTAGGCTCGAACGAGACCATCAGCATCGGCTCCAACTCGACCGAGACGATCGGCGCCAACCACGCCCAGACAGTCGCGATCGCTCAGGCGATCACGGTTGGTGCTGCACGGGTGGACACCGTGGGCGCAACCGAGACCCGCACGGTCGGATCGGCGCAGACCAACACGATCGGGTCGACCCGCGCGGTCACAGTCGGTGCGGCCCAAACCCATCAGATCGGGGCCAATGATAGCTGGAACATCGCGTCGAACCAGGAAGTGACGATTGGCGCCGACCAGACCTTCAACATAGCCGGCAACCAGAAATCGAAGATCGGTAAGGGAAGGCGGACTGAAATCGCCACCGACGACGGGACCAAGGTGGGTGGCGCCTATGAGTTGCGCATCGCCAAGGCGAGCATGGTTCAGATCGGTGAAGACGGCAAGATGAATGTCGGCAAGACATTCCTGATCGAAGCGGGCGACGCCATTGCGCTGAAATGCGGCTCGGCCAGCATCTCGATGAAGAAGGATGGGACGATCACCATCGAGGGCAAGGACATCAGCATCAAGGGATCGGGCAAGATCAACATCAAAGCTTCCAGCGACATCGTCATGAAGGGCTCGGAGATCAAGCAGAACTGAGGGCACAGGGGATGACCAGAACCATCAAACGGATCGAGGGTGTTGTCATCGGGGTCTTTCTCGGCTTCGACGGCGCTGCACCGCTCGTGGTGTTTCCAGGCAATCCCAGGGACACTGCGGTTGCCGCGCGCAGCCTGGCCGAACTCAGCGCCGACATGGTCGGAGCGGAGGTGGCGCTGCTGTTCGAGGGCGGCGACCCTGGCCGACCGCTGATCGTTGGCCGCATCGTCGAGCCCGTGCGCAAGGCACAGACGCCGCAGGTCGTCCGCGACGGCGAGCAGGTCAAGATCGTTGCCGGGGAGCGCCTCGAGCTGCGCTGCGGCAAGGCCACCATCATCATGGAGAAGGATGGGCATATCACCATTCGCGGCACCTATGTCACCAGCCATGCAAGTGCTGCCAATCGCATCCGTGGCGGCTCTGTAAACCTAAACTGATGCCGAAGATCGTCCTGCGCGAGATCGTGCGGCAGCATGCGGAAATGGCAGCATTTCTGTGGACCGTTTACGACCATCACCTGCTCCATCCGGATGAGAACCCCGACATGGACGAGGAGCGTCTTGCGCGGCTGGTCGAGCGGCTGGATGCTCATCTCGACGGCCTTCGCGTTGCAGGAGATGCCGGACGCGAGATCGCCCAGGAAGTCTACGCCGAATATCCTGAGGTCGGTGAGCTCTTCGTGCTTAGGATGCTCATGGAGGGCGCGCCGCAGCGCATAGCTGAACTCGACCTGGAAAAGGTCCGGGCCTATCTCAGCGTCAACGGTGGCTGATCCTCGTGGGCAAGCGCGCCCGGTCTACAATCAGGCGAGCTTGAAGCCGTCGTCGTATTCGAGCGACAGCGTCTTCCATTTCTTGCCATCGAAGCGCCATGCACTGTCGGTGCCCGCGACATAGAGATAGTCGCCGTCGGTACGTATATCCGACGCAGTGCCGGTTTCCACCTCGAGGGCCACGATGGCGTTGCCTTTCTCCACGCCGATTCCGCCCTCATCGCCCCAATAGGCCTTGCCATTGTAGGTGCGCACGGCGAGGTGGGTCGTGGTATCAGCTGGTTCGAGCTCGACCGCTTCTTCGTTGGCGATGCGCAGGCACGTTCCGTCTTCGCCGGCGACCCTGATCGTGCCGTCCGCGGCAACGTCGATGCCATAGAACACTTCTTGGCGATGCAGTTCCAGCGGCTGCCACGTCGAGCCCGCGAGCTTGTGCACCGATCCTGATTTTCCGCAGACCCAGATGCCATGCTTCGCGTCACCGTGAATATCCATGTATTCAGCTTGGGTTATCGGCGTGATCGGACGCCAGTCGTCTCCGACCAGCCTGACGGCGCCGCCTGAAGAGCCGACCATCATGGCGCCACCCGGGTCGGCGGCCCAAACCTGGCGAAAGCTCTCCGTGCCGACCTGATCGCGGGTCCATTGCTTTCCGCCATAGCGCCAGATCCAGATGGTTGCCTCGAGCGCAAACAGTTCACCCGAGGGCGACGCCGACAGCGACGTCAGCCATTCGGACGTGAACAGGACGCCCTTCGCGGTCTTTGGATTGAAGTCGTCGACGACGAAAATGACCGACACCGTGGTGTCGTAGTCGGAATCCGCGAGCAGAAACAGAATGGCCACCTTGCCATTCCCCATCGGCGCGACCTGAAGGCATTCGATCGTGGTGTCCTCGTCTTCGACGAATTCTTCCAGCTCTTCCTTGTCCATCTTCAGCTTACCGATCATGGCTAACGCCTCCCTGGCGGTTGGCTAGGCAGAGATCATTCAAGGGCAGTCCTTCTTGGACTTGGCGACGTCGGACGCCCTGACGACGACCTTCTTCGGGTCCTTGCCGAGGCTCACGGCCTCCTTCTTCAATCGCTTCTTGGCAACGCTGGCGAGACGGCCCTGGTCGATCGCCTTCGGGCAGGTGTCGACACAGCGCTTGGTGTCTTTCACCTCCTGCGCGTTCTTGCCCATGCTTTCTTTCTGATAATCCTGGTTCGCCTTCCTGAGGCACTCCGCGGCGGCATCCTTCACTTCGTCAGGAATTTTAGGGTGATCCATGTTGTCGACCGTGGCCCTGGCACATTTCTCGTTGAAGTCACCGAGCTTGCCCTCCTGGTTGAGCTTGATCCACTTGGCCGCTTCCTGGGTCTTGAGGTTGTGGGGCGTCTTCGACCCCTTGCCTATGACCTTGCCAGTGGCCCCGGCCTTCTTTGCCTTGGCAGCTTCGCCCGGAATCCATTTCGCCTTCATGCAGATGCAGGGAGCCTTGCTTTCGTCATAGGCCTGACAGCAGTCCAGGGTCAGGTCGCGCACGCCCTTGGCGGTGAAGAAACGCACCTCCGTTGTGTGCTCCTTCTCATATCCCTCCGGACAGGTCAGCTTGTTGTAAGGCTTGATCTCCAGCATGCTGCAATTGAAGGTCGCCGGCTTTGCCTTGGAGATTCTCGGCATCGGCGTGCCGCCGGCGGTCGGCGAGGCGTGGTCGTTGGAGCCGATGTCGGTGAAGCGGCTGATGGGTTCGCCGTCCATCTTGACGTTGCCCGACCAGGCGTGGGCGTATTCCTTGCCGGTGTTCACCGAGGTGATGATGTTTTTCTTCGGGGCGCAGCCGGCCTCGTTGCCTGAACATTTGGTGTAGTAGGACTTGTTCTTCTGGGTGACCGTCTTGCCGCCGATCTTCACTGTGCTGGTGCCGCTGTCGGTGTCGTCGTCCATGCTGAAAGTCGGATAGGGGATCGGCACACCGGGCGGCGTGGCGGGTGTTTGCGGCGGCGTGAAGCAGACATAGGGGAAGGCAGCGATAATCTTGTTGGCCTGCGCCTTGCAGGCGATCTCCAGACTGTTGGCATACACGGTCATGCCGCTCTCCTCGTGGCAAACACCGCAGCGCCGCACGCGCCATCATCCGACGACGCTTCGATGAGCACCGGATTGCCCGCCGCATAGCCTTTTGCAGCCGCGGTCCAGGCCATGCCCACCATCACCGGAACGGCCGCGGCCCCGATGTTGCCGAGCGATTCTGCGGGCGACCACAAATCCTGGAATTCGTGTCGGCCGCGCAGCAGCCGGATCGAGGCAAGTGCTGTCTGCTTGAACCAGTACTGCTCGCCAATCAGGTCCGAGATGCGGTAGCCCAGCCGGTTCATCTCGATGCCGGTTTCGCCAAACGCCGCATCATAGGCCGCCGTCATGCCATCGGCCCGCAAGGGCAGGTCGTCCTTGTTGTAGATCGAGGCCGTTTCGCGTGAGAGGCCAAGGCCGAAAAGCTGGAAGTTCCCGCCATTCGGTCGGGTGCACAAAACGGCGGCCGCTGCTTCTCCCGGTATGAAGCCATTGGAATTGTCGGCGGTGAGCAGGCGGCGTCCCTTGAGGTAATGGGCAATCGTCGGCGCGGTCAGATAGCTGTCGACGCCGGCGATCATCACATAGGGCACGTCGCCGGATGCCAGCAGCCTGCGGGCATGATCGAATGCCACGTGCCCGGCAGGGCGCCCATGCGCCACAGTGCGGGAGCGGCTGTGGGGTTCGACCTTGACGATTTCGCCGATCCGCCGGAGGAGGCCGGAGTTGTCGCGCACAGGCCTGCCCGGGCGGCTTTCCTCGGGAAGGCAGAGGATGAGCGCTGTCTGGCCACGCGCTTCGGGGGCGCGCTCGAACGCCTCGGTGATGGCGCCTGCGGCCAGATGCGCCATGCGCTTCTCGCCGATCCAGTTGCGCGGCAGCGGCACGGGCGCGCCGGTGAGCCATCCCTCGGGCGAGCCGAGGAAGCGGGTTTCCTGAAAGCCGTCGAGGCGCGCGCGCATGGCTGCGCATGCTGAAGGCGCATCGAGCCCGACAGCCGTAGCCATGCCAACCGAAATGATGGCGACGCCGGCGCTCATGCCTCTTCCTCTTCAGGTGCTACCCCGTCGGCTCGGACGAAGGTGCGGCCGGCTGCCCGCGCCCTCAGCATGGATTCGGTGGGGGGACCTACCCAGCATTCGGTAAAATCCAGGATCGTGCGCTCGATCCGCTGCGCTACCCGCCAGACCAAGTGGTAGCGGCGGTTCTCCGGGTCGAACAGGATGGTGTCGGGGTAGAGCACACCCTCGAAACTCTTAGCGCCATGCTTGAACAGGGTCATCTCAAGCCCGGTTGGCGGCAGCCGGAAGCTCACCCGGCCTTCCGGCGTCAGGTTCACCAGCTGTACCTCTTCACCACCCCTGGGATGATCGATCTGCTGGTCGGTCGGCGCCATCTGGAAATAGCGCTCATCGAAGTCCGGCGGCAGGAACGGGAAGATGTTCTTGGTCCAATTGTCGTCGTAGGTGCCGCCATGTTCGATGCGGCCGGGCCAGCCGCGGCCCATAGGCCCAAAACTCATCGGCGTGTAGTCGCCGAAGGGCGAGCGCACTTCCTCGCCGACCTTCTGGGTGTTGGGCAGCCGTAGGCCCGGAATGAGATGCTGGTTCCTGGTGCGCGACCAGCCGGTGCCGACCGGGTTGGCGGCATAGACGCCCGGCATCTTGTCCTCGGGATCCAGCTTGTCGACCCCGCCCCAGGCGACATCATAGCTGATCGGCAGCTTCAGGAACGGCTGTGGGGCAGTCGCGGTGAACACTGGACCGATGGCGCGCCACTCGCGATGGCCCACTATCTCGAAGAGTTTCGACCAGTTGCCGACCTTGATGCCGACCGGCACGCGTTCCGCCGGCCGGCCGCCGGGCGCATAGGCGCAGCCATTGGCAATCACGTCGCAGCGCGGCTTGCGGAAGGCAAAATCGGTTTCCCACAGCGTGGCGGAATAGCCGGGCTCGCCCGTCTGCGTGTCGGCAAAGACCAGCGGCGCCTGCTCGGCCGACTTGCGCACCAATCCGCCCGGTGCGTCGGGAAGGTCGAACGTGCCTTTGACCACGACGACGATGTAGTCGTGGCCAGCCTTGTCCATGGCTACGGTGAATTGATGGACGTAGCCGGTCTGGTTCCAGATCTGCATCAGCTGGTCTCCCAGCTCGCGGTGAGCAGCCGGTCGAGGACCGCTTGTGGGGCCGCCGGATCGACGTCCACCGGCACCCATGGGCCGGCCCACAAGACCATGCTGAGCACAGGCTCTCCCGTCATGTCGGCGATCGGAAACGGCAGCTCGGCAAGGCTGGCGGCGAATTCGTCTGCGCTGACATAACCATAGCGCGCCGCGTCGGCCGCCATCTCGATGTCGTCGAACCATTTCGCCGCCATGTCGGCCACTCCTGAATTGGCGGCGGCGAGGGGGGCTGCGACCGTCAGCGGAAAACGGCGGCCGGCGCGGTCGTTGCTCGTCACGACGATGCCGGCCATCGGGCCGTTGGCATCGGGACCAAGCAGGAAACGCAGTGCCACGTCCTCTGGCCAGGCGCCCGAACTCTGCAATGGCGCGAGGTGGCTTGCCACCCAACGGTCCCATGCGCGCACGAAGTCGCCGGGAAGCCCGCGGCCGACGAAGTCTCCGGTCGCCGGAATCTTGCCGTAGAAGCCGGTGGCTAGATGTTCTGCGGGCACGTGAACCTCTTGAACATCTGCAGGTTGTAGGGGTTCTCGACACTTGCCGCCTTGAGCTCGAAGTCGGCGTAAAAACTCTTGGCGCCGAGGCGCAGGTTGTAGACGTCGGACAGCGATGTCGCCGTGAAGCGACCCTTGGTGAGCAGCCGCAGCCAGGCCCAGCTCCCGGTTTCGTTGACGATGACTTCAGGCGACCCATCGATGGGCTGGAAGGCCAACGAGATGGTGCCGGTGCCGTCCTTGCCCGGCCAGGTCATCGGCTGAGGGCGGGTGGCGTTGTTGTAGTAGACGAGGCTTTGGCCATCGAGGTTGAGCGTCACCCGCGTGACTGTCGGCGACAGATCCTTGGGCTCGAGCGTGAAGCTCATCAGGGGGCCGGTGCCACCGGGGAACAGGTCGTCGCGAATACGGCGCGCCTGCTCGAAGGCGGCAAGGGCAGACGAATCCAGCCCCATGTCGGCACGCCAGGTCCATGGTTGTTTGGCCGTGTCGACATAGCTGATCAGGTGGTCGTTGGTGAAAGCGTCGATCAGTCCGCCTGGGCCGAACAGGCGGGCGAAATCGCGGACGTTGACGTCAACGGCACTTTCCGGGCTGAACGGATATCGGTTGGTCAAGGCTGCCTGGCAGAACGGCAGGATATCGGCGCGCCAGATGGCATTGAGTTCGGAGGTGACGGCCTTTTCGGTCAGGCCGCTGGTGTCGCCGGCGATGCCGCCGAGCCAGTCGTCGATCGGATCGGGCAGGATCTGCGCCTGGCGCGCGACGGCACCGGTGAGCTCCGCGAGCCCGCCCTGCTTCTTGATGGCATCCTGCGGGTCGGGATTGGCGGTGACTGTCTGCAGCACATTCGATAGTGCCGTCAAGGCGACGACCGCGGCATCGAGCATGGGGGGCTGCCCGTCGACTTCGGCGACCGCACCTTTCAGCGGCTTGAAATGCTCGGCGACGAGCGTGCCGGTCATGTCGACTTCTGCTGCCGACCCGGCACGCGGCAACAGCTTGGCGCCGGCTTTGGCCAGTTTGCCGACCTTGCCGAGCTTGCCCAACAGCTTGGAGGCGCCTTTCGATGCGGCCTTGTTGTCGCCGGCCGGCTCCTCGTCCGAGCGGATGAGATCGGTCTCGTGAACGACTGCCGTGACCAGGCGCTTGAGCGCGGAATCGGCGCTCGACAGGTCCTTCAAATTCTCGCTGGCGACGTTGAGGTCGGTCAGCGGTGCCAGCCTTATGTCGCGCAGCAGGCTGTCCCACTGGGCGATGAAATCCTCGTAGTAGAGCTTCAGGATGTCTTCCGACAGCGCCGACACCGAGGTCTCGGAATTCTCCTCGCAGCCGCCGGCAAAGACGGCGCGGTCGAGGGCCGCCTGGGCGGCGACATCCTCCAGCCGATCGAGGATGACGTCGTGGAAGCCGGCATAGGTGAATGCGCCGGGCACGCCGACACGCAATGTTTTGTCGGAGCGGCGGGCAAAGACCTTGGAGCCGTTCGGGCCGGCGAAATTCGCCGGGATCCACTCCTTCAGTTCGGAGACGGCGGGATCGGCCAGCAGCTGCTTGTAGGCGCGCGCTGGCAGCGAAATGGTGCAGACGCTTTTCAAGGCCTCGGCGACAAGCGCCGGATCGGGCGCGACATAACTCGCGTCGATCGTCATGCGGCGAATGGCGGCAAGCTGGTGCTCTTCTGCGTTGGGCGTCGGGAAGGGCGCGACGGGTGCGAATTCTGGCAGGTCGTTGACCCACCAGTTTTGAGCGAAATCCGCGTCCATCTGGGAGAGGCCGGTCATCATGCGATAGGTCTTGAGCGCCCCCAGCATGAATTCCGGATCGCGGACCTGGCGCCACATCGTCGTTTCGAGCAGGGCGACCATGCGGGGTTCGAGGATGTTGCGCAAAGCGTGGTTGTAGCTGTCGGCCTGGGCCCGCAGCAGCTCCGGAGAGGCCGTCGGGCCGACCAGGTCACGAAAACCGCTGGGCGGCGGCGTGCGCGCATTGGTGACCTCATCCATCGCAGCCAGCGCAACGTCGATGTCGGGCGCATCGACAGGAGCCGGGGCCGCCGCGAATGGCGCCAACGGCGCCTGCAGTGCCTCCAACTGGCCGGCTTGGGCCGCGATGGCATTGCGGTTGTCGTAATAGGACAGTCCGAACAGCGCTCCGGCAAGCAGGACAGCTGCTCCGCAGGCTGCGGCGGCACCGCGCCAGATCCAGGTCCGGCGGCGTTGCGCCAGGGGATCGAACATGCCCAGCCCGGCTTCCTTGAAGATCACTTCGGTGAGCAGGTTTTTGAGGAAGAAGCTGCGCTTTTCGACGCGTGGCGACGACATGGCGCGGCGCGGCGGCAGGCCGAACGAGGAAGAGAGTGCAGCGGTCAGCCGGTCGATGGGCGCGCCTTCCTGTGTGGCCGAAGTCAGATAGACGCCGCGCAACCAGGCGCTGTCTTCGTAGCGGCTTTCGCCGAAAATCTGTTCGACGAGAAGACGGATCGGTTCGGACAGGCTTTCGACCTGGGCCGGGAACCTGAAGATCTCGGCGCGGGCGGCGAGGCTGTCTTCGTCCTCGAGGCGGGGGACGAGGCGGCGCTCGAGCTCGGTCGCCAGCAACGAGATCTCGCTTGCGACCATCTTGCCGTCGACGCGTGCATCAGGCGCGAAGGTCGTGCCCCAGACCTGTTCGCGGGCCGAGGTCGAGAGGCCGCCGAAGAAGGGCTCAAAGCCTTTGATGAGGTCCGCCTTGGTCAGCATCAGATAGACCGGGAGCCGGATTTCGAGACGTTCGTTCAGCTCGGCGAGGCGGCGGCGGATCTTACGGCCATGCGCCTTGATGGCTTCATCGCCCTCCGAGAACGCATCGATCGACAAGGCAACGATGACACCGTTCAGGGCGCGCCGGCCGCGATGTTTCTTCAACAGGTCGAGAAAGCCCAGCCATTCCACGGCATCGACATCTGGCTGGCTCTCCTGCTGGACGTAGCGGCCGGCGGTGTCGATCAGCACCGCGTGTTCGGCGAAGAACCAGTCGCAGTTGCGGGTGCCGCCGACACCCTGGATGTCGTCGGTGAGGTCGATCGGGAAATTCAGCCCGGACTGGCGCAAAGCCGTGGTCTTGCCGGTGGCCGGCGGTCCGACGATGACATACCACGGCATGTCGCGCAGCAACTTGCGGCCGCCGAGCTTGCGCCGCTTCATCTCGTCCATCAGCCCCTGGAACTTGGCGCCGACCGCGGCAACGCTCTGTTCGCCCGCCGTCAGCGGCTTCTCGACCGGCGGCGCGGCAATCTCGGCGACGAACATGCGATTGGCTCGGATGGCGCGGCGCTGCGCCAAAATCAGCCAGATCAGCCACAGGATGACCAGGCCCGCGATCAGCGCCATACGCACGGTTTCGGACGCAAACGGCGTGCTCTGGCCGACCGCGACGATGGGGCCGAAGATCCAGATGATCAGGGAAAGCAGCGTCAGGCCGATCAGCGTCCAGAGCCACCGCGATGTCAGTACCGACCAGAGGAAGCGCAGGATGAACATCTGTCACAACCTCTTTTCGACCAGCACTTCGACGCGGCGATTGAGCGCCCTGCCTTCACGCGTGGCGTCGTCGGCAACGGGGTCGGTGGCGGCGCGCCCCTCGGAGCGCACGCGCTCGCGCGGCACGCCGTTCTGGACGAGCATGTCGGCAATTGTCGCGGCGCGGGCTTCCGACAGGCGCTGGTTGGTGGAAAGCGGGTTGGTTCTTTGCAGCGGGATGCCGTCGGTATGGCCGACGATGGTGACGTTGCCGATCAGCTCCTGGTTCTCGACGATGACCTTGGCGATTGCCTCGATGAGCGGCTGGAAGCCGTCGGTCAGCTCGGCCCTGGAGGACTGGAACAGCTCGGGGTTGGAGGCCTGGACGACGAGGCGGGCCAGCGACACGCTTTCGGCGCCCTTGAGCGCCGGGCGCAGGCCCTCGGGCGTGGCTGCCGCGAACTCCGGCAACAGCGCGAAGTCGACGGTCTCGACCGGTGGCGCTTCCGCTTTGGGCGTGGTGCGCAACACCTCGGCGCGGTCGGCCGGCGGAAGCGCGCGGACCAGGGCCGAAAGCTGGACGGCCTGGTTGCTCAGCCCCAGCGAGAAGGCAATGTAGATCGTGGTGGCGAGCACGGCCGCAATGACGCCCATCACCCAGATCGGCACGGTGAAGCGCGGTGCCTCGTCGGCGGCAACGACGCCGCGCCAGTTGGGCGACAGCGGCGCGTCTTCGGCATCGGCGTCGCGCAGGAAGCGGGCGGCGGCGACACGCACGGCATTCAGCGACCGGTCGCCCGAGCGGCCGGGCACCCGGTATTTGCCGCGGAAGCCCAGCGCCATGCAGTGATACTGCAGCTCCAGCATTTCCCTATCGCGGTTTGGGTGGCGCTCGAGCTCCTCCAGGCGCGAGAAGAACTGGGCACCTGCATCGACGTCGCCGCGCAGCATGACAACCAGAGGTTGCCGCGGCCAGGCGCTCGAGCCGCCCCACGGCGTGTTCAACGCGAGGTCATCAAGCAGTGCGGCCACCGCCCATGCAGCCTGATCGGCCCGTTCGACCGACGATCCGGCGGCAACGGCGGCGTCGCGACCGCGCACCAGTTCTTCCTGCAGGCGGGTGCGAAGGTGTTCAGGATTCTCGGGCGGCAATGCGTTTTCGAGTTCGGGCGCGAATTCCAGCAAGGCGGAAAACGCATTGACCAATGTGTTCGGATGGGTGCGCGAGCGCTTCAGCGGCGCAGACGAAAACGGCATCGGCATGCGCGGCTGCGGCGTACCCACCATGCGTATCCGGGTACGCTCACGATCCTCCGACAAGCCGAAAGGATCGTCCTGGCTCATGGCGTCACCTGTTCACCGAATAGCAGTCGACCTGCGGCTCGCTCGGCAATACGCCGGAAACGCCGATGACGAATCCGGGTGCGTCGAGGAGGGAGGCCCAATGCTCGCTTCTCTGATCGAGTTCAAGGCAAAGGCGGTCGCCGTCATAGGGGATTTCACGCGGCTGCGAATGCAGCGGCTTCAGCGGTATGCCCGGCAGGCGCGACTTCCACAGGCCTTCGAATTCGCTGGCGGCCCCCACCGTCGCCTGGTTGACGAAGATCTTGCGCAGCGCGTCCTCGGACAGCTCGGAGCCGACGCGGATGACGATGCGGCTGGCGACGAGCAGCTTGGGGTTGTCGATGCGCACCTTCCAGACATTGGTGGAGTGGCGCATGACCGGCAGCGCCCGCGATTTCGGCTCGACATAACGCAGGCTGAGGATCAGCGAACGCAAGGTGTCGGCGAGCGCCGAATAGGCAGGACCTGGGGCCATGTGGTCATAAACAGGCAGTTCGGCGAGACGGCGCGAATTCGAGCCGTAGGTCGCCATCGATCCGGCGAGGCCGGCAAGTTCGAGATAGAGTTCGGCCGGATGGAAGATGTCCTGCGCCAGCATATGCGCCAGGCGTGGTCGCGCCGAATTGGCAAGGTTGAGCATCAGCAGATCTTCGACGCTGCGGCCGGGGCCGCCAAGCACCATCTTGGCATGCGCCTCGGCGATCTGGTCGAGCCCGGTGATGACCTCCTGTAGAAGCTGGGCGTACCAATGGACCGCACCTGTGGCGAGCGTCGGCGGCAGGAAGTTGGCGTCGACGGCAACACCGCCATCGGCGCGCAGGCCGGTGATCTCGGTAATCGGCAATGCCGTGTAGCCGCCGACCGATTTTCCCGGAGCAAGCAACAAGGCCTGCGGACGGGCGATCTCGATCTCTTCGGGGTCCGATCCGCCTTGCACGGCATCGCGAACGGTGACGATGCGGCCGCGGTAGCGCGCACCGCTGGTCTCGGCATGCGCCGGATCGAAGCCGACGCCACCGGGCGGTTCCAATGGTACCGCGATCAACACCGGACCGCCGCCCATGTCGGCGGTGATGGCGAGCGGCTTTGGCGCGTCCATGGTGTCGGGAATGGCAAAGGGCGTGCCGTCGGGAAAGATGCCGCGCGCCGAAAGCACGGCGACCTGTCCGGCTTCCAACTGGGCCGGGTCGAGGGTGAGCGTGCGGAAGCCATAGGTGTGAAGTTGCCCGGCCTGCAGCGCGCCGCGCACCGTCGCCTCGAAGAAGCGGTCTTGTTGCTGGAAGTGCTGGGTCCGAAGGAAAAGCCCCTCGGACCAGAGCACCCTGTTTGCGTCGGTCATGCGGCAACTCTCTGCATCGACAACTCCTGATATGGCCCGGTCAGGCCGAAATGCCTCCGCTGCCGAGCGTCACGGTGATCGTCACCGTCGAACCCGGTGAAACCGACTTCGTCGTCCGCCAGGTGCGACCGGTTGGTTCGCGAACAAGCGCGACGAAGCCGAGCGCGGTCGCCTCCGGCTCGACGGTGATCGTCTTCGATGCCGCCGCACCCGGGCCGACCGAAAGCTGGTCGGAGCCGATGAGATCGCCGGCAAGTGCCGAGCCGGCGTCGCCCTGCAGGGCGAAATAGTCGGCCGAGTTGAATTTGCCCGTGCTCTTCAATCGCATGACCAGAACCGTGACCGGCCTGTCGCCGCCGTCGGGCCCGGGGTTCATGCCGGCTTGACCGCTCACATTGACGGTGACGGTGGACGGTTTCGGTGGCCCGCTTTGGCAGGCGGCCACCAGTCCTGTAGCGCCGAGAGCAATAATGAAGTCGCGCCGGTCGATCATGCGTCACTCCTCTTCATATGCGTTGCGGAAGTCGGCTCCTATTTCGCCCATGAAGCGCGTCTCGGCACTCAGGGCGATCTCACGATGGCGTTTCTTGTAGAGGTCCCAAAGCTTGGCGCTGCGGCCGCCGGCGAGCAGTTTCTCGATCGACGAGCTCGACTTCAGCTCCTCTTCGAGCGCGACGGGATCAAAGCGGTCGATCATGTGGCGCAGCGCGCCTTGCAGGCCGCGCCAGGCGCGAACATGGTGTTGGGCGAGGTCGCGGATCGCATCCGATATGGCCGGCTCTCCGGCGAGAAAACCCGGAGTGCGCTCGGCCAGGATTGTTGCCAGCGCATCGTCGACCGTGGGCAGGAACTTGAGCGGATTGACCTCCGAGGAGCCGACGATCGTCTGCTCGATGCGAGCGTTGCCCTTTTCCTCGGCGCGCTTGCGCAACAGCTGCATCAGGCCTTCGAGCATCAGGCGATACTCACGGCCGAATTTTTCCATCTCGGCCAGCGGGTCGCGGTTGGAAGAGGCGTTTTCGCCAAGGCCCATGCCGCGCAGGAAGGCGGC
Organism: Aminobacter sp. NyZ550; assembly: GCF_025628925.2. Lineage (NCBI taxonomy): Bacteria > Pseudomonadati > Pseudomonadota > Alphaproteobacteria > Hyphomicrobiales > Phyllobacteriaceae > Aminobacter > Aminobacter sp. NyZ550. The sequence continues at coordinate 3,539,203 of NZ_CP114190.1, read as the reverse complement.
GCGCAGCGCGCTGTCGGACGGTGCGGGCGTAGGAGTTGGCGCGGCTGCAGGTGCTGCCACCACATTTGCCGCGGCCTTCTCCCGCGCACGCAGCGACATCGGCGGCGGGGGCGGTGTGTCCGCTCGGCGGGCAGGCGCGTCCCAGGGCGCAACCGAGGCCGGCTGTGCCGGAGCCGGAACTGGGGGCGGAGCGAGAGCGGTTTCGCGCGGGTTTGCATCGACCGCCGGCGGAAGCGGCGTCATAGGCGGGAGATCGAAGCCGTCATCGAATGGCGGCGATTGGGTTACGACCGGTTCCGCTTTTGACTTCGGCGTCTCGGCCGAAGCGAGGCCGAAAGGATCGGCAAAGGCTGCCGTGCCGTTCTGGCTGTCGCCGGCATGGCCGTTCGCAACGGGTGTCGCCACCGGATCGAGACTGAACGGATCGTCGAAGGCAGCGGAATTGCGCTCGGAGCCGCCGGCGCGCTCATAGGCCCGGAACGCGCCGGGTTCGGGATGCTCGAACGGATTGGGCAGATCGGCAGGGCGGGGACGCTGAGGCTCCTCGTCGGTCTTGATCGAGAAGAAATCGTCGCCGCCGAGTCCGACCGGGGCGCGAGATGCGGCAGGCGCCGGTTGTGGCACCGATGTCCTGGACGGTGTTGGCTTGAAGTGCTGCAGGTGGGCTTCGGCCGGCTGCAGCTCCACCGAAACGACATAGTCGCCAAGACGGAGCCGCATGCCATGGCGCAGTTGCGCCGAGTTGCCCGAGCCAAGGGCGCTGCCGGCGTCATCGATGAACAGGCCGCTGCTCGACGTGTCGACGACGACGTAGCCGTCCTGTCCTGACGTGATCTTGCAGTGGGCGCGCGAGACGAACATGTCGGGGTCGTCGATCTGCCAGTCCGCATCGGGACTGCGACCGATCACGAGTTCACCCTGATCCAGCCGGGTCTGGCGCACTGCCTGTGCGCGCGGTCCCTGCTCAAGCGTGAGGAGCAAGCTCATGCCCCGACTCCCGCCATTTCGGGCCGCCAGCCGACGATCGTCCGCAGGCGCATATCCTCAGCATCGCCCCTTTCGGCAGGGGGCGCAAGCCACGCCGTTCGGCCGAGCTGCGCCGCCCCGATGCGGGCCGGCGGCACCTCGTCGCTGGCCAGCACAAGCCTGAGGTCGACGTCGAGCAATTCACCGAGGAGGTCGCTTATGGCGCGCTTGAGGACAGCCAGTCGCCGGCTGCCGGGAAGGAAGGATGAGTAGGTGTTCAAATCGAGCGGGCCGAGGCGCAGCTCGACGCGGTTCTGGCGGCTGAAGCTGCGCGGCCCGATGGTCGCACTTCTGCCTAGGGAGGCGCTGGCCATGCCGAGCCTCGTCTGCAGCGCGGCTGGAACGTCCAGCCATGACGCCACGAACTCCTTGAGCTGGACCTTCACATTGAACACTTCGGCGACGAACAAGGTCAGCCGCTCGGGCCCGTCGACCTGTCCGGCAAGTGCTGCTGCCTGGCGCAACTTGACCGAATCCATGTCCGGGTCCTGGGCGTTGCCGGTTTCGGGCAATCCGATGCCGGCCATTGCCTCCAGCATCGCGCGGATACGCCCGCCGACGGCACGCTCGACCTGCACGCCGGGATGCGCGTCCGCCCAGGCGCGGTAGAACAGGGCGATCATGCGGTGCTGAAGGATATTGACGAACTCGACGAAGGTCGTGTCGCTGGTCTGATGGGCATCCGCACCGGCAAACCAGCGCTGCGACATGCGGTCGAGCACCCACCGCGTGACATGCAGCGGCAGCGGGCCTTCGGGGCCAAGCAGGCCAAGATTGGCGACGGTGACCCGCGCGGCACCCTTGTCGGTGGCGGGCGAAAAATTGACGACGTCCTGGGTCGCAAAGCCCAGACGCACATGCTGGCCGAGGCGTGCAGGCTCACGGTCCGGCCGGCCGGAGTGACCGAACAGGCGGCCGTCCCGGTTTTCAAGCTGGCGCAGCAGCTCGAAGAAGTCATAGCCCTCGGACAGCGTGTCGGCAGCCGCTAGATCAGGAAGCGGTTGCCGGGCGTCATCGGCCATGGCACGTCCTCCTGCTTCTGGAGCAGCCGCGTGCGGGTGCGCACGAAGCCGTTGATACCGGCGTGGCGGGCGAACAGCCGCGCCAGAAGCGCGGAAAGCAGCAGCGAGCTTTGGCCGGACAGAACCGACTGGTCGATGTGGAGCAGGATCTCGATGCCGCGGCCGAAACACATCGGCCCCGGTATCGCCAGGCGCTCGATCACCGGCTGGGAATCGATGCGGACGATCGAGCGGACATGGCGCGCCAGCCCCGGATCGCCGCGATCGGCATAAAGGTCGAGCAGTGCGTGCAGCGGATCGACGCCGCGCCCTTCCTTGGCAAGGCTGAGGAAGTTGAGCGCGAGTTGCGCCACCAGCCGCCAGGCCAGATCGTCGGCCCGCGATTCAGCGTCGGCCCCGGCAGGCAGGGCGGCGGGAATGGAGGGCTGTGGCGCACGCAACGCACCAAGCAGGCGGGCCGCCTCGACCGGGTCGCCGCTCTCCAGCGTCAGCGTCGGATTGTCGTCGAGGATCGGCAGGTCGCGATTGGTGCAGAGAGCGGTGATCTCGATGCGTTTGAGCGGCCGCCCGGCCGGGATGCCTGCCGGGCGGGAGATCGCCAGGAAAACGTCGTCGCCGGTGTAGGAGGTGCGCGTCATGCCCTCGCGCCGCTCGTCTTCGGTGGCGCGGCGTGGACGGCGCTCGATCGAATAGACCCAGCCGCTGCCCCGGTTCTGACCCAGACTGAACAGTGCCGGTATCTCGGCGTCGGGGCCCTGGGCGTCTGCATCCTCGACATGGGTGACGCGGAAGATTTCGAAATCCCGTGGCCGGGTCCGGTCGGCATAAAGCACCTGCCGGGTCTTGCGGGCATCGAGCTCGATGACGTTGCATTCGCGCTCGAACAGATTGATCACCGGTGTGGCGAAAAGCTCGAAGTCGGCTGGCGCGAGGTCGGCGAGTTCAGGTGCTGCCCGCCGCAGCAGGAAAAAGATTTCGAGCCCCGCATCGGAGCTGCGCACGACCGGCAGCAGACCCTGCACGCGGACATAATGGAAGCGCTCCGGCATCATGAAATATTCGCGCAGCAGCCGGTAGCCTTCGAAGGTCGGACGCGTGCGCGGCATCAAAGCTTCACTGTCGTTGATGCCGATCATCTCGGGCTGGGGCAGCACCGTGAGCTTGCCTGACTTCCCGTTGGGGCGGGCGCCAATTGCCGTGCAGACGCCAAAGATCGTGTCGAACAGCAGCGACGCCTTGGTGCGCCCGGCAAAATGCAGGTCGAGCCGATCGAGCGCCAGTTCGTTGAGCTTGCCCTTGCCGGATCTGGCGATGGTGATGCGCAGCGCCGCCTCGCACACAACACCACTGATCGGCGAGATGCCGGCTGCGGCGAGCGCGCTGCGATCCTGATAGTAGCCGACCGACGCAATCTCGATCGGCCACAGGGTGACGTCCTGGGCGGTCGTGAAGGTGGAGCGCGTCGAAAGGTTGGGCTGCAGGTTGGCGACAAGCCGGGTGCTGCGCTTGACGACGTGGCCCGTGTTCATCGTCTGAACCTGCTGGCCCGGCTTCAGCACCGCCATGGTCACCGCGGGCGCCTGCGTCAGCAGGTCGGGATAAAGCACTTCGAGGACGCTGCGCGCGAACCTCGAGCGTTCGGCATCGACCTTGAGCCGGGTGCGTGCGGCGAGGAAGGCGACGCCGTCGAGCAGGCGCTCGACATAAGGGTCGGGGCAGGGCGCGGTGTCGAGCGAGAGGTTGCGTGCGACCGCCGGGTGCATGTCGGCGAATTCCGCTGCAAGCGTGCGGATGTGGGTCAGCTCCTCCTCGTAATACTCCAGGAAGATCCGATCCATTCTATGCCTCGCCGTATTCGGTCCGCGCCAAGCCGTTGTCGAGGTTGATCGTGGTCCGCAGCCGGAGCCGTTCCGGCGTCGGCGTCATGATCAGCACCCCGTCGATTTCGATCTTGATGCCCATGCTCTTGTCGTTGAGGGTGACCGTGACCTTGGTCGCGCTCTCCTTGAGGCGCGGCTCGAAATTGGCCAGGACTGTCTTGATTTCACGGGCCAGCGCGTCCTTGTCGAAGTCGCGGGACGAGCGGCCGGAGAATGAAGGCACGCCGTAGTTGACCACGCTGCGCCGCACCTCCGGGAAGTCGTCGAGTTTCAGGCGACTTTCGGCGGCCTGCTCATCCTCGACGTCGGACAGCAACGGGACGGCATCGAAACGCTCGGTGTTGAACAGCGCCTCGATGTCGCGGCGAACCGCCTCGCGCAGCACGCGCGCCGACACCACGATGCCCCGGTTTTCGAGCTCGACGCGGTTACGGTTGAGGAAGACCAGCCGGTGCAGGCGCTGCTTGTGGTCGGGCGTGAGATCGAGATCGGAATCGATCACACGCGCACTGCCGGTGGCGAGCGCTTCGACACGCTCGCTGCCAAGTTCATTGTTCAATGCCCGCTGCAGGGCCTCGATTTCAGAGCTTAGTCCAGGCAGGTCGTTCACCAGCCGGTCCCATAGCGATGGCTGTGACGCCTCTCGCCTTGCTTGCTGAACTCCACTGGCCTTCATCATGCAGCACCAGGGCGTCTATGCGGCACGTCACAAGCCGGTTGCAACGCTCATCTCTTGCGTATGGTCGGTGTCGTAGACCAGCTCGATCGTCTTGTAGGCGAACTGCACGAAGTCCTCGAGCGTGTCGCTGTTGGTGGTGCTGGCACCGAAGCCATAAGAAACGACGGATGCTTCCTTCATGGTGATGACGAAGTAGTCGCTCGTCTCGCCATCGATCGTGCGGCGGCAGGAAACCACCACTTCGTCGAACTGCTTGTTCTCGTGGCAGGCCTTGGCAAGGTATGGCGACGACATGTCGACATCCTTGGAACAACTCACCGTGCCCAGCGCGACGCGGCCCTTGCGGGAAAGCGAATTGGGATCGAATGGGGCCACCATGTTGAAGGCGACGTTGAATATCTCGATCTCTTCGTCATGACCATCGCGGGTGCTCGGACCCTTGATGTCGGGAACCTTCAGGAAGCCGTCGATCTTGGTAGCTTTTCTCAGATCGTCATCCGATGCCATTGTCTCTCTCCGTTACTGGACAGTTCAGGACTTGACCGAAGGCAGCTCCGACACCAGCCGAAGCGAAGCGTTGATTCCTTCCAACTGGTAGTGCGGGCGAAGGTAGAAGCGCGCGTTGTAGTAGCCGGGACGCCCTTCGACGCTGTCGACCTGGACCTCGGCCGCGGCGAGTGGGCGTTTGGCGCGGGCCTTGTCGTCGGCGAAGGCCGGATTGGCGAGCACGTAGCGGTTGATCCACTCGGTCAGCCATATCTGCATGTCGGCGCGTTCCTTGAACGAGCCGACCTTGTCGCGCGCAATCGCCTTGAGATAGTGGGCAAAACGCGACACCGGGAACAGATAGGGCAGGTTCGCACTGAGGCGCTCGTTGGACTGCGCGTCGGGATCGACGAGCCGTCCCGCACGGGTTTCATCGTCCTGCAGCGAATGGGCGCCGATGAAAGCGGCAAGATCGGTGTTCTTGCGATGCAGGATCGGCATCAGGCCGAGCTTGGCGAGTTCCGCTTCGCGGCGGTCGTCGATGGCGACTTCGGTCGGGCATTTCATTGCCACCGAGCCGTCGTCTGTGGGGAAGCTGTGCACCGGCAGGTTGATCACCGTGCCGCCATTCTCGACGCCGCGGATCTGCGTGCCCCAGCCGAACAGCTTGTGGCTGCGGTTGATGTTGACGCCCATCGGGAAGGCGGCATTCATCCAGACATATTTGTGGTGGTCGCCCTGGACCTCCTCTTCGAAGGCGAAGCCCTTCACCGGCACGGTGTCGGCGCCATAGGGCAGGCGGGCCAGGACGCGCGGCATGGCAAGGCCGATGTAGCGGGCGTCCTCACTCTCGCGCAACGATTGCCACGAGGCGTAGGCCGGATTGGAGACGATCTGCTGCAGGTCTTGCGGATTGGGCAGTTCCTGCCAGCTGTCCATGCGGAACAGGCGTGGCGAGGCGGCAGCGATGAACGGCGTATGCGCCGAGGCGCAGACGCCCGAAATGTTGCGCAGGAGGCCGACGTCGCGCGGATGGTTGGAGAACTCGTAGGCGCCGATCAGACAGCCGAAAGGTTCGCCGCCGAACATCGAATATTCGTCGGTGTAGACCTTCTTGAAGACCGGGCTCTGGTCCCACATCTGGCCTTCATAGTCTTCCAGCGTGTCGGCCAGCTGCTCCTTGGAGATGTTCATCACCCGGATCTTCAGCTTCTGGTCGGTCTCGGTGTTGTTGACGAGATACCAGAGGCCGCGCCAGGTGCCTTCCATCTCGCGCACTTCGGGTGCGTGCAGGATCTCGTTGAGCTGAACCGTCAGCATCTTGTCGATGCCTGCGATCAGCGACTTGATCGACTTGATCGCATTCGACGAGATGGTGGTCGTCTCGGAGCGCGACTGGGCGGCGAGCGCCAGATTGCGGACGAGCTGCTGCAGCTTCTCGCTGTCGTCCTTCTTGACCTTGAAGTCCTTTTCCAGAAGGTCGCTGAACTCACCGAGGTCGATGGCCTCGGCCTCGGCGACCGTTGGGCTCTTTTGCTGCTCGGCCATGGCTCTACTCCTCGACCTTGTCGCTGTCCGAGAGCGCCTGGCTGGCGATCTGGCCCAGCAGAGGCTCGTTGTTCAGCAATTGGGCGATGCGCTTTTCAGCATCGGCGCGGCCGTCCATGAAGCCAAGCAGCTCTTCCAGCTGACGGCGCATCTTGAGGATTTCGGCGAGCTGCGGCACCTGCTCGGCGATCTTGTCGGGAGCGAAGTCGCCCATCTTGGAGAAGGTCAGGTCGATTGCCAGCTCTTCCTCCTGCTCGGCACCCTCGGCCTGGGGCAAGGTGTTCTTCACCCGCGCCTTGACCCTTGGGCCAAGCGCTTCCATGAAACGCGGGAACCTGTTGGCATCGGTCTCGACGAAGGTGCGGTCGAGCACCGTCTTCTGCGCCTCCTTGGTCTGTGACAACCCGGCGAGATCGGCCATCACGCCCATCACGAAAGGCAGTTCAATCGTCGTCGGGCTGCCGTAGGTCTCGACGTCATAGGCGATCTGCACGCGCGGCGCGCGATTTCGCTCGATGACCTTTGCTTTGCTTTCGGCTGGCATGCTTGGCTACCTTTCATCCTTCTGAGGCGTCTTCTTGTCAGTTACGCCGGCGAGGAGCCGGAATTCCTTGAGCCCCGACGGGGCGAGATCTTCCATCAGCTCGACGAAATCCATGTGCACCATGCGGCGCACGCGCCGGGCGAGGTGCGGGATCGGGCTCGACGGTTCGGTACGGTCGTAGAAGGCGACGACGAGATCGAGGCATTTGACGACGTCGTCGCGCGAGGTCAGGCGTTCGGGGAGTGCCATTGTCGGTCCAGCATGGTTGACCACGGGCTCTGGCGCGTGGCCGTTGGGCTGTGCGGCCGCAGGTGCCGAGGTCGCCGTCTCCGGCACTGTTGCCGCGTTGGGCGCCGGCCGCGCGGCGGCTCCGCGCTCGATCGTGGTCAGCATCCGGTCGAGAAATTTCTTGAGCTCCGGGACAGCCGGTCCGGTGCTTTCCAGCCGCTTGTTGAGCGCCGAGTCGAGGGCAGCAAGGGCGGCAGCCGCCGCGCGGGCATCGGCAACCAATTGTTCCAGGGCCGCGGCAGCCTGATCGGCCTGGGCGGCGCAAGCGCTGCGCAGGCGCGTCAACAGCTGCTCGTGCTTGGTCGACAGGGCTGCACGTTCGGCGGCGTTCAGCCCCTGTGCCGCTTCCTGCAGCATGACGCGGTCGTCGAGCGCACCCTGCTCGAGCTCGCGGCCGGTAACCGGGCCGAAGCCGCGCGGCGCGAAGAACACCATCTTCCTGAGGTCGTGGAGCAGACCAGGCTCCTGGCCGTTCTGCAGGTCGAGCACGGCGTTGACGCGGCGCAGTGCTGCATCGCGCGGTGGCGCGTTGGGCCGCAAAGCGGGGTGCATCGTGTCCCAATGCGCGTCGAAGGTCCGCGCGATCAGCATCAACCCTTCGGCAAGGCCGGCCAGTCCGCGGGAATTGGCCAAGGCGCGGGTGACCAGCGTCAGCAGGCGCAGGTCGCGGCCATGGGTGCGCAATTCGTCGGCTTTTTCGAGGACGTCATCCCAGTCGACCGGAATGCTCACTTCGGCCGAGGGCCGGTTGCGCTCGTCATGGACGACATCGGATTGCGGGACGGCGAGGCGCTCGAGATCATGGAAGCGCGGATCATTGCGCAAATCTTCCCCCGACGGGTTTTCACCGTTCAAAGGGTTGAGCCAGAGAGCAAGATCAACCACGCACCCCCCCACGCCATACTCAGGTCGGAAGTAGCCGGTATTCCACTCGATTTTAGTTTTAGCACAGTTCAGGCGCCGCTCAAAGTTGGACGCGTCTAGCCCTTAAGCGTTAGTCACCACGGCCGCGCGAATTGTTATAGTCGTTCGGTGGCGGGGGCGCGGATACCGTCCGCCCCCGCTCGTGGGCCGGCTTTGTAAAGTCGCGGTTTGTGTGGCAAATTGCAGTGATCGCAGTCCGGCCATTGGAGAAATTCCATGGAACAGAAGGGCATGCAGCAGCGCAGGTCGTCTCAGGGCTTCAAGCGCAAGGAACTGGTCGGCAAGCTCAATCCCACCTGCTTGCGCGCCTTCAAGGCGGCGGCCGACGCAGCAAAGCTGCGTGGCAACCCTTACGTGGAACTTGTTCATTTCATTGAGCAACTTGTACTTTCGGATCGCTCCGACGTGCAGATGATCCTGGCTGACGCCGGCGTCGATGCGGCACGCGTCGCCGGCGACATGACACGCGCGGTCGACAAGCTGCCTTATGGCGCGACCTCGATCGAAGAGTTCTCCGACCACATCTTTCACGCCATCCAGGAGGCCTGGAACCTGGCGACGCTGGAGTTCGGCTCGGACGAGGTGCGCAGCGCCCATGTGATCCTGGCCTGCCTGAAGGTGCCGGTGCTGGAAGGGCTGGTGTCGAAGATCAGCACCGAGTTCGACAAGATCGACGCCGACGGCGTGATCGCGCGTTTTGCCGATGTGATCGACGGCTCGCTGGAAGGATCCTCCGCAAGTGCAGCGACGCCCTCCGACGAGGCGCCGCGGCGCCTGTCACCGGGCGGGGAGTCGGCGCTGGCGAAATATGCCACCGACCTGACGCAGCGGGCACGCGACGGCAAGATCGACGCCGTCGTCGGCCGCGATCCGGAAATCCGCCAGATCGTCGATATCCTGATGCGCCGGCGCCAGAACAACCCGATCCTGACCGGCGAGGCCGGCGTCGGCAAGACGGCTGTGGTCGAAGGCTTTGCGCTACGCATCGCCGAAGGCGACGTGCCGCCGATGCTGCAAGGGGTGAGCCTGCGCATGCTCGACGTCGGGCTGATGCAGGCCGGTGCCAGCGTCAAGGGTGAGTTCGAGAAGCGGCTGAAGGCCGTCATCGACGAGGTGCAGTCCTCCGAAACGCCCGTCATCCTGTTCATCGACGAGGCGCACACACTGATTGGCGCGGGTGGTGCTGCCGGCACGGGGGACGCGGCAAACCTGCTGAAACCGGCCTTGGCGCGCGGCGAACTGCGCACCATCGCTGCCACCACCTGGGCCGAATACAAGCAGCATATCGAAAAGGACCCGGCGCTGACCCGGCGTTTCCAGGTGGTCAAGATCGAGGAGCCCGACGAAGCGGCCGCCATACTGATGCTGCGCGGCGTTGCCGGCGTGCTGGAGAAGCACCATGAGGTGCAGATCCTCGACGAGGCGATCGAGACGGCGGTCAAGCTGTCGCATCGCTACATCCCGGCGCGGCAACTGCCCGACAAGGCGGTCAGCCTGCTCGATACGGCCTGTGCCCGCGTCGCCATCTCCCAGCACTCCCGGCCCGGCGAGGTCGAGGACCTGATGCGCCGCAGGCAGGCGCTCGAGGTCGAGCAAGGCATCATTGGCCGCGAGGCAGCGATCGGCATCGAAGTGGACGAGCGCAAGGCGCGCGTCGAGGCCGGGCTGGTCGAGACGGACGCCGCACTGGCTGCGGCCCAGGAGCGCTGGGACAGGGAAAAGGCCGCCGTCGCCGAAATTCTCGACCTGCGCGCTAGGCTGCGCGGGCAGGGCGTGGCGCTCGATCCCGTTGTCGCGGAGGCGCAGGCGTCGGAAGAGGCAGCCGAGGAACCGATCGCTGCCAATGACGATGCTGCTGTCGATCAGGATGTCGCGGCTGACAGCATACCCCAGGTTGAGCAGGTCGAAACCGCTCAGCAAACAGAGGCAGTCTCCGATCCCGGGGCCGACCTTGTGCGGCTCAAGCAGCTGATGGCGGTGCTGGCCGAGGCGCAGGGCGAAACGCCGTTGATCCTGCTCTCCGTCGACCGCAATGCGGTGGCCTCGGTGGTACAGGACTGGACCGGCATTCCCACGGGACGGATGCTGACAAGCCAGACGGAAAAGGCATTGCGGCTGGCGCAGACTTTGTCCGAGCGCGTCGTCGGCCAGGATCATGCGATGGAAATGATCGCCAAGCGCGTTCAGACCAGCCGCGCCGGGCTCGGCGCGCCGGAAAAGCCGGTTGGGGTGTTCCTGCTCTGTGGCCCCTCGGGTGTCGGCAAGACCGAGACGGCGCTGGCGCTGGCCGAGACGCTCTATGGTGGCGAGCAGAACCTGATCTCGATCAACATGTCGGAATTCCAGGAAGCGCACACCGTGTCGACGCTGAAAGGCGCGCCTCCCGGATATGTCGGCTACGGCAAGGGTGGCATCCTGACCGAGGCTGTCAGGCGCAGGCCCTATTCGGTGATCCTGCTCGACGAGGTCGAGAAGGCGCATCCCGACGTGCACGAGATCTTCTTCCAAGTCTTCGACAAGGGCATGATGGACGACAGCGAAGGCCGGCGGATCGACTTCAAGAACACGCTGATCCTGCTCACCTCCAATGTCGGCTCCGAAGTCATCATGACCAAGACCAAGGGCGGCGAACTGCGCGAGAATGTCGAGCATCTCGATGCGGCCTTGCGCGCGCCCTTGCTCAAGGTGTTCCCGGCGGCCTTCATCGGCCGTGTCGTGACGATCCCCTATTATCCGCTGTCGGGCGAGATGATCGAGGCGATCACCCGCCACCAGTTCGGCAAGATTGCCCGCCGGCTGCAGGTCAGCCACGGCGCGGAACTGGTGATCGGCGATGGCGTGATGGAACTGATCAAGGCGCGCTGCACCGAGATTGAGTCAGGCGGCCGCATGATCGACGCGATCCTGACCAACACGCTGTTGCCGGAACTCAGCCGCGGCGTGCTCAACCGTTCGCTCGATGGAGAAAAGCTGACGCGCGTGACGGTCGGCGCGTCAGGTGAGGGGTTCAGCTACGAGTTTGGGTAAAAGAGTTTGAGCGAAGAGCCTACCAATCGCTAGGGCCGCCGCCACCGCCGCTGTCGCTTCTTTCGCTGCGTTCAACACTCGGCGTCGCCGGAACGATCGGCTTCTTGACGACCCTTGGCTGAACCGGCGCCGCGACAGCGACCTTCCTCACCGGGGCCGCTTTCTTGACCTGCACTGGCTGCACGGGTTGAACCGCTGCCTGTTCCTCGACTTTCATCATGGAACCGCAGCCGCCCAGCGGCAGAAGTACAGTTGCCATAAGAAGACTGATGGTATGCGATCGCATGTAACGTCTCCCCTTCATGAGCCCAGCATGTCCAGACGTGGCCGTGAATCGATCCATTCCTTGCGCAGAAGTGCCATCAGCAACTCCCGTGAATCGCGTGGCGCATCATCACCGAGGACGGCGGTTGCGGCCTCTCGCGTACGAGCACCCAGCTTTCCGTCAATATCTCCAACATCTTGACCCGCTCGCTGGAGCGCCAGTTGCACTTCTTTGCCGACGTCCGAGGCGCTGCTTTTGCCTAGGTCGGCTTTTGCTTCGGGGGAGATGTCTTTCATGTTTTGTGATGCTGCTAGGGCAAGTAACCGCACTACCTCGCCGCTATCACGTTGAAGGTTCGGGTTATCTTTGAGCAGCTTGGCGGCGAAGTACCCACCCCAAGCATCGCCTCTTTCTGCGCTCTCGCGATACCAACCAAGCAGGGTGTCGGTGTTCGCATTGCCGTTTTGTACAGCCATGAAGCCAAGTAGCCGACCTGCCGATGGATGGCCTTTAGCGCGTGCCTTCTCGAACAACTCCGTTGCCCTACTCAGATCTTTTTCGACACCTGCGCCGTCCCGATACAGGACGCCAAGATTGACCATCCCGTAGACGTCTTCACGCTTTGCGGATTCTTGGAAGAACTGAAGGGCTCGAGCGTAGTCCTTTTTGACAAAGCGTCCGAGATAATACTCAGTTCCGAGCAAATTCATCGCATATGTGTGTCCCGATTCTGCAGCGCGCTCAGCAAGAGCCATGCCGCGAGCCACATCGGCTTTCACCCCCGTTCCATTCACGAGGGCCTTGCCCAGCGCATATTGCGAATAAGGATCGCCGCGCTTGGCGCCGGCTTCGAACAGCGGGATCGCCTTGGCCGGATCGCGCTCGACCGCGGCACCGAACTGATAGAGCCTGCCGAGCAGATAGCTGGCGCGGACATGGCCAGCGTCGCTGGCGGCGTTGAGCTCGGTCAGCGCGTCCTTGAAATCGCCTTGGGCATAAAGGGCACGGGCGTACTGGTATTTGAACCGGGCGATCTCGGGATGCTGGTTGGCGGCTGCCTTGCAGGCGGTGAGCGCCCTGGGTACGTCGATGTCGTTGGGCAGCTTGCCGTCGGCAACCGCCTGGACGTCGAGCGGTTCGGCGGCGAGCGTGTCGCATTCATTGACCGAAACGGCGACGTTGATGGTGATCGGGGCGGGTGCTGCGGTCTTGGCAGCCGGCATCAGCACGACGGTGCGCAGCGGCTCCTTGGCAGGCGCCTTGTCGGCGGGCAGGGGGATCGGCTTGACCTCCATGCTGTCGGTGCTTGTGTCGACCTTGCCGGCGCTGCCGCTGGTGTTCATCGCCACGGTCTCGGCCACCGGCTTGGCATCGTCCTCGGCAGCGACGAGCTTGAGCGACGGGCGGATGCGCAGCTTGGTGATGTCTTCGGCCTTGATCAGGTCGCCCTCGGAAACGATCTTGCCGTCGACCGCCACCTGCGTCTCCGGATCGCGCTTTTCGAGCCGCAGCCAGCCGGTGGGGGCGGCACTCGTCGAGCGCACCACTTCTTCGGGCATGGCGGCGAAGCCGGTGCCGATGTCGGATGCCATGGCGACGAGGATCGGCTTTGCCTGTTCGGGCGCAGCCGGCTTCGGCTCGTCGCCCTGCTGGATGTTGAGCGCCGGCTTGACCTGCGCCTCGGCGACGGCCTTGCTATCGACGACGACGCGGACGATGCCGCTGGCGCTGCGGCCGCCATCGGTGGTGACGGTGTAGCGCACCTCGTCAGCGGTCATGTCGACGGAAGCCGGCTTGAACATGACCTCTTCGATGCGATCGGCCGCAATCTTGCTGTCGAGGCTGAGCTGCTGGTCGCCGAGCCAGAGCGTGCCCTGGTCGGGCAGCTTGGTGAAATTGACCGTCAGCTCGGCGTTGCCGCTGGTGATCGGCGGCGAGATACGCAGCGCCACCTCCTTGGTTTCAGGCGGAACACGAACCTCGCGCATATCCTCTATAATCAACAGGTTCTGGCGGGTTACGAAGAAGAAAGATGAGGTGAGGCTCGACGCATCCCACGGCGTCTGGCGCCCATCTGTGCGCTTGATGACCTCGGCGCGGATGTCGCTGAGCAGCTTCCTGACCTCGACATTCGGCTTCAGCGCATATTCGGCGAAGGTGCCGGTGAACGGGCTCAAGCCATCATTGCCGTCGAGCGCGACACGGTCGGGCGCGGTCGAATAGACGATCAGCGTGCCGTCCTGCGGCGCGACCGAGGCCAGGCCCTTCTTTCCCTCGACCGCGACCTTGGCCTGGCCGACATAATAGGAATTGTTGGCGAAAGGATTGTCGCGGCAGGCGTCGAGGATGGCGATCTGCAGCGAGGAGGTTTCGCGCATGTATTCGAGCAGGCTCGACATGTTGTAGGCTTGGACCTCGAGGTCGTAGGAAGTCGCCAGTGTGGCGTCGACCGGGATCATGAAGTTGTGGCCGCCGACCTGCACGGCATGGCCACTGTAGTAGAACAGCGCGACGTCGCCGTCGTTGAGCGTCCTGAGGAAGCCGAGAATGGTCTCTTCAAGCCCCTTCTTGTCGAGGTCCTTGCCGAGCGTGACCTCGAAATTGGCGCGTTCCAGCACCTCGCGGATGCGGTCGGCGTCGTTGGCGGGGTTGGGCAGCGGGGCCAGATGCTGGTAGGCGGTGTTGCCGATGACCAGTGCAGCGCGGCGGCCTGACACGCCGTCAGCCGCCAAGGCTGTGCTCAGGGCTAGGAGCAGGATGAGACCGCAGGCGGCGAGAGCGCCGCTCAGGCGCGCGAGAATGCCAGCATTGCGAGCAGGCAAGCAGCCTTCGCATACCATGAACTGCTCCTTCCGGACATGCAGTCTTTACAGGCTTGGCACGGCTTGCATCTATTAGCGGTGAAGCATCCTCCTGACATGGACCTGTGTCAACGCAGTCGACATAGATCAAACGGCCTATTGCCCGGCCCGCGCAAAGGCCTCGCGAGCAAAAGTCCCCATCGCGAAAATCCGTGTTATTGTCAGTCTGGTGATCGAAAATCGCAGGTGTGAAGCAATGGCCGAACGGCGCTCACGCATGGATGGAACCAGGTCATGACGCCGGAGGACAAGACACGTATCGCGCCCGATACCGGTGTTCATCAGGGCGTGCAGCTCAACGGCATCTATGAGATCGACGAGCACATCGCCACCGGCGGCATGGGCGAGGTCTATCGCGGCCACAACATCCAGACCGGCGACCCGGTGGCGATCAAGGTCGTGCTGCGCGAATTCGCGCGCGACCAGGGCATTCTGGCGCTGTTCCGCAAGGAGGCGTCGATCCTCAATCACCTCTCCAACGACGCCATCGTGCGCTATCACGTCTTCACCATCGATCCGACCATCGGCCGGCCCTATCTCGCCATGGAGTTCGTCGACGGCCAGTCGCTCGGCGAGCGCATCCGCAATGGCCCGCTCGACACGCGCGAGGCGCGCAAGATGCTGGCTCGCGTGGCCTCCGGCCTGTCGGTGGCGCATGAGGCAGGTGTCATCCACCGCGATCTGTCGCCCGACAACATCGTCCTGCCCGGCGGCAAGGTCGAAAAGACCAAGATCATCGATTTCGGCATTGCGCGATCGGCCAATGTCGGCGGCGGCACTTTGCTCGGCGGCAGCTTCGCCGGCAAATACAGTTTTGTGTCGCCCGAGCAGCTCGGGCTGTATGGCGGCGAAATTACCGACCAGTCCGACATCTACAGCCTCGGCCTGGTGCTGGCCGCCGCCTTGCGCGGCAAGCAGCTCGACATGGGCGGATCGCCGGTCGAGGTGATCGAGAAACGCCGCACGGTACCGGACCTCACCGGCATCGACCCCGATCTTCTGCCGTTGCTGCAATCGATGCTGCAGCCCGACCCCAGGGATCGCCCGGAAAGTGCGGCGGCGATCGTCGAATGGCTGCGCGAGACGAGCGGTGCAACGGCGCCGCCCGTCACGCTGCCCGGCATGCCGCTGCATGACCAGGAACAGCGCAAGCCTGTCGAAGCCTGGCGGCCGCCGGGATCGGCATCGAGCGGGCAGAAGCCGATGCCGGCTGAGGCGGTGCTGCCGCGCGATGCGCCGTGGCGCACCGCCGGTACGACGGGCAGGCCAATGCCCGACCCACGGCAAAGAGCAGCCCCCAAACCTGCACCCGCCGCGAGCGCAACCAAGTCACCACGCGGTGCGCTGGTAGGTACAGTCTTGCTGGCCGCCGTGGCCGCCCTGGGCGCCGGCGCCTATTTCTCCGGGTTGATGGACGGGCTCCTGCCGGGAGAAACTGATGTGACATCGGGGCAGGAAGCCGCTGGCGGCAAACTCACGCCGGCGCCGCCCGTACCCAAGGAGACGGTGCAGGTTCCGGCCAAACCTTTGCCAGAGCCCGCGCCTGTAACCGAGGCAAAGGCGCCGGCACCGACTGACATCGCCAAGCCGAAGCCCGCCGAGCCGGTCAAGCCAATTGCCTTGCCCGAGCCCCCGCAGGCTGCGATGAGCGCCGCCGACTGGTTCAAGTCCTTTGACGGCGGTCCCTGCTTCTATGCCTCGGTGGCCAACGCATCGGCGCCCAGCCCCGAGGTCGAGGGGCTGGCGACCTCGAAGGCGCCGTTCGACAAGCTGAGCCGCGACTTTGCTTCGGCCTTCGGCAACGGCCCAAAGGTCAATCCGCGCATGATCGAGCGCGAGCAGTGCCCAGTCGCCGATTTCCTCGAGGCGGTGCATCCGGACACCGGCCAGGGCCCGACCCTGCAGTTGAACAAGGACAACCTCAAGGTCGGGGACTCGCTGCAAGGCACGCTGAGCCGGACCGGCAGCCGCAATGTCAACCTGCTGCTGATCGGCAAAGACGGCGTCGTCTACAACTTCGCCAGCCTGCTCAAGAAATCCGGGCCCGACGCGGCGAGCTTCAGCATGAAGCTGTTCCCGCTCAACGACCAGGAGGCCACGGCGCCCGAACCGCATCTGATCGTGGCGCTGGCGAGCGACAGCGGCATCAAGGCTGCCGACATCAAGGACCCCGAGCTCGCTTCCGACCTGTTCCCGAAAATCCGCACGGAGATCGAAGCACAGCCGAACGCCGCCGGCATCGCCTTTGCCTATTTCCTGTTCGACCGTTGAGTTTCGTTCAGATCACGGCGGGCGGCTGCTGAGGCCAGCGCTGCAGCGCTGCACGACCCGTATCCGTCAATTCGTAGATGCCGCGATCAACGCGTATGAACCAGCCATAAACATTGTCCTGCAGGATTTTGGGCGCGCGCGACACTGACTGGCTGAGGTCGCGCGGCCGCCTGGGGCCGTCGACAAGGGCCACGGCGCATTTCAGCGCGTCCTGGCGATAGGCGGTCATAACAGGCGCGCGCGAGCCACCGCCGACGACTGGGTCTCCCTGCCTCCGGCGATGTTCTGATACGAGGCGCGAGCGCCGTTTCGGATCGCGGCGCGGCGCCGGTGCCTCCGGGCTGAGCAGGACTTCGACCCGTTCGTCGTCGAATATGCCGAGCAGGCCGAAACCCAGGCGACGGCAGAGATTGCGGAAGCGTTTGTCGCCCTCACGGCCCTTGCCGCGCGGCGACATGCGGGCGGCAAGCCAGATCTCGTCGGCGGCGGCTGCGCGATCGACACCTTGCAGGATCAGCTCGAGATTGAACTGCAGCTTCAGCTCGCAGACGACGACGATGGGCGGCGCATCGCTGCTCAGCGCCAGCAGGTCGCAGCCGCCGATCTCGCCCTTGACCTCGAAGCCGAGGCCTTCGAGGAAGCGTTTTACCGGGCTGTAGAGTGCCGTCTCGAGCAACAGGTTTTCTCACCGCATGAACGCTGGGCCAAGGCTGTGCCTCGTCGCTGGCGCTGGCCAGGTCTGCGTCGAATCATTCAGGATATCATGCCGATGCCACCGCCATAGTCGAGCGGTGACATCCGGCATCCGGACATTCGACCCGGTTGGCGGTCAATTCGCCAGGACAGAGCCTGGAGCAAGTCCAGGAAAAGTGTGCAGCGGTTTTCTGTCCGGAATTGCGCGGAAACGAGAAGATGGAGAGTTTCCGCGATTCGAAGAAAAGCGGAAACGCTAGTCCGAAATCGGGTCGATATCCTGCAATGCAGCCGCCGAGAGTGTCCTCAACCTGATGCGGGAGGCGCGTTGCTGGTCGCAATAGACCATGTTGCGGGCGACACGCTTGGCGCGGCCGCGGCCTTCCGGTGCGCCGGTGTTGGGATTGACGTCGAACTTGGGAAAATTGCTCGAGGATATGTCGAGCCGAAGCCTGTGGCCCTTCTTGAACAGATTGGCCGTGGCAAAGGGTTCGATGGTGATGCTCATCACCTCGCCCGGGACGCAGGGTTTCGGCGCATCGAAGCCATCGCGGTATCGGCAGCGGAATATGCCGTCCGTCAGGATCATGGCAAAGCCGGTGGGATAGTCCTCGCTCGGCGGATAAACGTCGATCAGCTTTGCGGTGAAGTCGGTATCGGGGCCGTCAGTGGAAGCGAACAGCTCAACGGTCACCGGACCGACGACGGCAATGTCTTCGGCAAATGGCTCGGTTTCGAAGGAGAGAACGTCCAGCCGAGCCGAAAGCGGCAGATTGGTGTTGTCACAGCCGAAGAACCGCGCCTGCTCGCGCTGATCGAAGCCGCCGCCCTCGAACACCGGTTGGCCGCTGGTCAGCGCGCCGCCGATGGTCGGCACGGGGTGCTTCGGATCGAAGTCGTAGACGAATGGAGCTGCCGTCCGGGCAGGGGCCTCGGTCGACAGGCGGCCGTCCTCGTGGAGGTGCAGCACCGTTTCCTCGGAGGTCGGTACCGGCCAATCGGGCGCGGCGATCCAGCGCCCACCATGGTCGAGGCGGCCTTGTGGAGTCTTGCGGCCCGACCCACCGCCCATGACGAACAGGCGCGCGCGGGGTTCTCTGTCGACGCCATTGTCTGCGTTCTTCATCCAGCGGTCGAACCAGCGGCGGCGAAACTCCAGCCAGCTTTCGCTGACATTGCCGCCCAAGGGGGCGGCCGCGCCGAACTCGACATCGCCGGCGAAGGTGGCGTTGCGGTTGCCGTGCAGATTGGGGCCCATGATGAGCGCCATCGGACGATCCCGGTCACGCGCCAGTCCTTCGTAATTCTCGAAGGTGGTTTTCACATAGGCATCGTACCAGCTCGACAACAGCGCGACCGGTACGTTCGGGAAGGTATCGTAGCTTTCGGCAGCATAGATGCCGGGCTGCTTCCAGTAGTCGTCGAAGGTGCCGTGACGCCACTGTTCGAGCAGATAGTCCTCGTATTCGGGGACCCAACGCACCGGTGAGCGCCGCTCGGACCAGGGCATGGCGTTGAACCAGCTTTTGACATCCTCCGCTTCCAGTGCGCGCAGCAGGTTGGGGTCGTGTTTGGCCGCGGTGCTCTCGCGGGCATTGTTGTACGCCCAGGTTGCCTGCTTCAATTCAAACGCGCCGCCCTGGCGAATGCCGCAGGTAAAGGCGTTGGAGAACCCACCGGAGTCCATGACCATCGCAGCAAGGCCGGGCGGGTTTAGGCAGGCCAGCGCCATCTGGGTATGCGCGGCATATGACAGCCCCATCGTGCCGATCTTGCCATTCGACCAGGGTTGCTCGACGATCCAGGCAAGCGTGTCGTAACCGTCAGGACCTTCGGCGAGGTACTTGGTGAACGCGCCTTCCGAACCATGTCGGCCGCGGCAATCCTGATAGATCACGACATAGCCGTGGCGGACGAAGTGGCTTGCGACTTCGGCCCGCGTCATCGGCCTTGCCATGCCGAGTTCGATTTCCGAGCGCGAGCGCTCATCCTTGCCGTAGGCGGTACGTTCCAGGATGACGGGCAGGGCGTCTTCCAACACCCTGCCGTCATTTGCCGGACGATAGATGTCGGCCGCGAGCCGGACACCGTCGCGCATTGCCACCATCACATCGCGGTGGACCACGACGCCGGGGCTCACCTGCTCGAGCGCGGGCAAGGACGCGACGCCCATCGTTTCGGCTGCTGCTTTCATGACTGCCTTACTTCGTCGTGTGGGCAAAGGTGGCGAGCGTGTCTTCGCCCTTGGAAGGGGTGAAGGCGATGCTGTCCCGGCTCGCCCAGGTGACCACCGGCCAGTAGAGCGGCATGATGGCGACGTCGCCGAAGGCGACCTCGGCGGCTTCGGCCAACAGCGCGTTGCGCTTGTCGACGTCGAATTCGGCCAGCGCCTCCTTCATCTTGGCGTCGTAGGCGGGATTGGAATAACGCGCCCGGTTGAAGGAGCCGGTGCCAGCTTCCTTGTCGAACGTCATCAGCACGTTGGTCATGCCGGGCGCCGCAGACGGGGTGGTTGTGCCGAAGGAGAATACGAAGGCCGAGAATTCCTGCTTGCCGGCCGCCGCGACATAGACGCTGTAGGGCTGGGTGACGACGCCGTTGACCTCGAGTCCACCACGCGCAAACAGCTGGCCCAGTGCCTGGCCGACATCGGCGTCGCCGGCAAAACGGTCGTTGGACGAATGCACTGTGATGCCGAAACCGTCGGGATAACCCGCCTCGGCAAGCAAAGCCTTGGCGCCGGCGAGATCGATCGCGTCCGGCTTGAGATTGGCCGAGTGGCCGCCGATGCCTTCAGGCACGAGCTGGCCGGCGGCGGCACCTGCACCCGACAGGATGCGGTCGATCAAAAGCTGGCGATCGACCATCTTCGACATCGCCTGGCGCACGCGAACATCCTTCAGCGGGCTCGGCGCCAGCTTGGCGCCCGCCTTGTCGGTGACGAACGGGCTCTCGTCGCGTGCGCTGTCGAGTGCCAGATAGATGATCCGTGCCGAGGGCGTGGAATGCAGTGCGATGCCCTCGACGCTCTTCAGCGTTGCGACATCCGCCGGCGGCACGGCGTCGATCAGATCGACAGCGCCGGAACGAAGCGCCGCCACGCGTGCGGCGTTGTTGGAGATCGTGCGGAAAGTGACCTTTTCGAATTCCGGCTTGTCGCCCCAGAAATCGTCGTTGCGCTGAAGCACAAGGCGGTCGCCCGGCACCCATTCGACGAATTTGTAGGGACCGGTGCCGATGGTCGCAGCGCCACTGTTGAAATCCGCGATGCCTTTGCCTTCGGAGGCCTTCCTGGAAACGATGTAGACCATGCCGGCCAGTTCCATGAATTGCGGCGTCGGCTTCTTGGTGGTGAAGCGGATGGTGGTCGGATCGACGATCTCCATCTTTGCGATGGAGCCGACATTGGCAGTGAACGGTGCCGGGCTGTTTTCGATCGTCGACACGCGTTCGAGCGAATAGACGACGTCCTCAGCGCTCAGCGGTGAGCCGTCGTGGAACTTGACGCCCTGACGCAGCTTCACTTCCCAGGTGAGCGGATCGGTATTCTTCCAGGATTCGGCCAGGTTCGGCTTGATCTGAAGGTTTTCGTCCTGTTCGACCAGCCGCCCGAAAATATGCTGGGCGGCATTCTGGTTGTTGCCGGTGCGCGAGAATTGCGGGTCGATCGCCGAAGGCTCGGCGGAAATGCCCACTGTAAGGTCGGCGGCAGATGCGGCCATGGAAAAGCTGCTGGCCAAAAGCAAGGCTGCGAAAGACGAACGGATGATCTGCATGGTCGTGTTCCCTTTTCTGTTCATGCAATTGCGGTTGTCGGGATGGCGGGCGAGGCCGCCTTGCCCGGCATCTCGTTGAGATGGCAGGCGCTGACGTGGCCCGCCGCGATCTCACGCAAGATCGGCCGCTCGATGCGGCAACGGTCGAAGGCGTGCGGGCAGCGCGGATGGAAATGGCAGCCCGAAGGCGGATGAAGCGGCGAGGGGATCTCGCCTTTCACCGGATTGAACTGGCGTTTGCGCTGCTTGATCGTCGGCACTTCGGAAAGGAGTGCGATCGTATAGGGATGATTGGGCGCGGCGAAGAAGGCGTCCGCCGGGGCGCTTTCGACGATGCGGCCGAGATACATGATGGCAACGCGGTCGGAGATATGCTTGACCACGCCAAGGTCGTGGCTGATGAACAGGTAGGTCAGACCGAGTTCCTGCCTGAGCTCCATGAACAGATTGAGGATCTGCGCCTGGATCGAGACGTCGAGTGCCGACACCGATTCATCGCAGATGATGAAGCGTGGATTCACCGCCAGGGCACGCGCGATGCCGATCCGCTGGCGCTGGCCACCAGAGAACTGATGCGGGTAACGGTTGAGATAGGACGGGTCGAGGCCGACACGCTGCATCAGCGCGGTCACCATTTCGGCGGCATCGCGCCGCGCCACCATGCCATGGGCGATTGGCGCTTCGCCGATGATGTCGCGTATCGTCTTGCGCGGATTGAGCGAAGACATCGGGTCCTGGAAGATCATCTGCGAGGCAAGCCGCGCAGCTTTTGCCTCGGCACGCGGCAGCGCCGACATATCCTTGCCCTGCCAGTTCATCACGCCATCGGACTGGGGCAGGATGCCAGCCATGATGCGGCCGAGCGTGGATTTGCCGCAACCGGACTCGCCGACGAGCCCGACGACTTCGCCGGGGTTGATCGTCAGCGAGACGCCGTCGACGGCATGAACGACACGCTCCTCTACATTGGCGCCAAGAAAGCGCGCCAGCCGCTCGGCGTAATCCAACCCGCGCGTGAACCGTCGAGAAATCGAAGTGGCTTCGACAAGAGGCGTCATGCTGCCCTCGCGATCTGAGGGTGGAAGCAGCGCCAGCGGTGGCCGTCGGCTGTGGCTTCTTCTTCTGGTTCGGTTTCGCAGGCTGCTGTGGCCGCAAAGCAGCGCAGGCGGAATGGACAGCCCGCAGGTCGCCCAAGCGGTGGCGGCGCCATGCCGGGAATGGGCGTCAGCGGTTCGCCCCGTTCGAGATTGGCTGGAACCGAACGCATCAGGCCGATCGTGTAGGGGTGGACCGGACTGTCGAGCACCGTGTCGGTTTCGCCGGTCTCGACGATCCTGCCGGCATACATCACCGCTATCCGGTGGGCGAGGCCGGCGACGACGCCGAGATCATGGCTGATCCAGATCAGCGACATGCCGAAGTCCCGGCTCAGCCCCTGGATTACCGCCAGGATCTGCGACTGGATGGTGACGTCGAGCGCTGTCGTTGGCTCATCGGCGATGATGAGCTCCGGCCGGTGTAGCAGTGCCATGGCGATTGCGACACGCTGGCGCATGCCGCCGGAAAACTGATGTGGATAGGCGGCCAGCCGTTCGTCGGGCGAGGGGATGCCGACCAGACCGAGCGCTTCGACGGCGCGAGCCCGCGCCTCGGCCCTGGAGACGCGGTCATGGGCGCGCACCGTCTCGACCATCTGGGTCTCGATCGACAGCACCGGGTTGAGCGTCATCATCGGGTCCTGGAAGATCATGGCGATCTTCTTGCCCCTGAGTGTCCGCATCTCGCCCTGCGAGCGGCCGACAAGGTCTTCGCCATGAAACAGGATCCTGCCGCCGGCGATACGTCCCGGCGGATCGACAAGGCCCAGAACTGAAAAGCCGGTGATCGACTTGCCGGAACCGGACTCGCCGACCAGGCCGAGGATTTCACCACGGCCAACCTCGAACGACACGCCGTCCACCGCCTTGGCCACGCCGGCTCGGGTGAAGAAATAGGTGCAGAGATTTTCGACCTTCAGCGTCATCTCATCGCTCCGAAAGTCGGGGGTTGAGCACTTCACGGAGACGGTCGCCGACGATGTTGATGCTGAAGACCAGCGCCAGCAGCAGAAGGCCGGGATAGACCGATATCCAGTATTGGCCCGACAACAGCGTCTGGTAACCATTGGCGATCAACAGGCCGAGCGACGGCTCGGTGATCGGCAGCCCGATGCCAAGGAAGGACAGCGTTGCTTCGGCTGAAATGGCGTTGGCCACCTGAAGCGTTCCGATGACGATGATCGGCGGCAGGCAGTTGGGCAGCATGTGGCCGAACAGAATGCGCGGCTTGGAAAGCCCCAGCGATGCGGCGGCTTCGACATATTCCTTGCCGCGCTCGATCAGCGCTGCTGCGCGCACCGCCCGGGCGAACTGAGCCCACTGGACGATGACCAATGCCAGCACCACCTTCCACACGCCCTGGCCAAGCAACGCCAGCAGCATAAGTGCCACCAGGATGGTGGGGAAACCGAGCATCAGGTCGACAAGGCGCATGATCAGCGTGTCGATGCGGCCGCCATAATAGGCTGCGGTGAGGCCAAGTGCCGTGCCGACCGCAAGAGCGATGACTCCGGAGAACAGGCCGACGCCCATCGACGTCCGCAGGCCGTAGACCATCGCCGAAAACATGTCGCGGCCCTGGCCGTCGGTTCCGAGCCAATAGGTCGTGCCCGACATGCTGTTGGACATCGGTGGCAGGCGCGCGTCGAAGAAGTCGATCGCTGCGAGATCATACGGGTTCTGCGGCACCAGCGCGGGGCCGAAAATGGCCGTGGCGATCAAGATCAGGCAGATCGCGAGCGCGATCGTCGCCTTGGGGCTGCCGAGAATGCCACGCAGCGAGCGCGCCCAGAACGACTGGCTTTCCTGGAAACGGTGGGTGAGCGCTGTCATTGCGTTTCACTCAGCCGGATGCGCGGATCGAGCATCGAATAGACGATGTCGACGGCAAGATTGATGAAGATGAACATGGTGACGACGACCAGCAGGTAGGCAACGACCACGGGCCGGTCGAGCACGGTGATGGAATCGATCAGGAGCTTGCCGATGCCGGGCCACGCGAAGATGGTCTCGGTCACCACCGCGAAGGCGATCAGCGAACCGAATTCCATGCCGACCACGGTGACGATCGGGATCAGGATGTTCTTCATCACATGGACGGAAATGATACGGCGTTCGGACAGGCCCTTGGCACGGGCGAACTTGATGAAGTCGAGCGGCATCGTTTCGCGCACGCCGGTGCGGGTCAGCCGGATGACAAGCGACAGCTGGAACAAGGCGAGGTTGGTCGCCGGCAAGATGAGATGAGCGAGCCCGTCCCAGGTAGCCAGGGATGTCGTGATGCCGAAGATCTCGCCGGTTTCGCCGCGCCCGGATGACGGCAGCCAACCGAGCCAGACCGAAAAAATCATGATCAGCATCATGCCCTGCCAGAAATTTGGCAGGCTGAAACCGAGAATCGAACCGGTCATGATGGTTTCGTCCGTCACCGAACGCGGCTTGAGCCCTGCGATCAGGCCGAGGGGAATGCCGAGCACGAGCGCGATGGCGAGTGCGACGAAAGCGAGTTCGAGTGTGGCCGGCAGCCGCTGAAAGATGAGGCTGATGGCCGGCTGGTTGAAGACGAAGGAGCGGCCGAAATCACCGTGCAGCGCGTTGACGAGGAAGGTGCCGTATTGCGCGACCAGCGAGCGGTCGAGCCCGAGCGCGCGGATCGCCGCCTCGCGCTCGGCGAAGCTGGCGTCGGCGGGGATCAGGATGTCGACTGGATTGCCGATGGCGTAGACGCCGACAAAAACCAGAAGCGACGTCAGGAATACGACAAACAGGCTCTGGCTGAAGCGGCGGATGATGAAAATCGTCATCGCGGTTGCGCTCCTTGCATGACTTGCCTGAATGGGCTGCGCCCGGTCATCACGTGAATGCTCTCCTCCCGGCGCCGGTTGCCGACTGCCTGTTGTCGTGCGACGTAACAGCGAGGGCGGCAGGCGCGCAATCTTATGAGTTTTGTGCATTACTCGATGCGAAAAGGGCCGTGCAGCAGCGTGGGGAACTGAAAGCTGAATGAACCTGAAGCAGTTGGACGTGTTTCGCGCGGTGATGCAGACCGGTTCGACGATCGGCGCGTCGGGCGTGCTCGCCTTGTCACAGTCGGCAATCAGCCGCCAGCTCACGAGCCTGGAGGAGGAAATTGGTTTTGAGCTGTTTCGTCGTGAAAAGGGCAGGCTGGTTCCAAAGCCTGAGGCAACCGCACTGCTCCAGGAGGTCGGCGAACTTTCGGACGTTTTGGCACGGCTGAAGCGCCGGACCGACGAACTCAGTGCCGGGCGCTCGGGCCGGACGCTGATCAAGATGGGGTTTCCGCACTCGCTGACGACGACGCTGTTGCCGAAGCTGGTCGCCGACTTTCTGGCAACGCAGGATCAGGTCAGTATCGAGCTGGTGGCCGGCCCCTACGATATGATCGAACGCGCGGTCATGGGCCGCAGCGTCGATTTCGGCTTTGTCCGGTTGCCGACCGAAGATCGTGGCCTGGTGACGATGCCGCTGGTGTCGAGCGGGCAGCTATGTGTTTTGCCGGCCGGTCATCCGCTGGCAGCGCGCGAGACCATCAGTGCCGACGATCTTGCAGGCTCCGATCTGGTGCTGCTCGGGCGGCTGAGATCGAGCCGCGAAGACATCGAAGAGCGGCTGCGGCGTGCCCAGGGTGCGGTCCGTTGCCGGGTCGAAGCGCATTCGGTGGAGGCAAGCGTCGCGCTGGTCGCCGAGGGCATAGGCGTTTCGATCATCCCGGCGCTGATCGGCAGCCTGCTGAAGTCCGAACGCGTTGTCATGCGGCCATTCGCGCCGCCGCTGTGGAGCGACTACGGTATCGCCACGCTGCGCGAAGCGCCACTTTCCAGGCCGATGTTGATGTTCATCGCCATGTTGAAAGAGCGACTTGTCGGTGACGGCGTGCTGACCAAGCCGATCTGAGCTGGGCCATGACAACATGCCTCGTGATGGACCAACAACGCCTGCATTGATCAAGGATCGACTTTGGGAGATAGTCGGCGCCATTGGTTCAGGAGCCTTGGGCGTATGCGTACACCGGTTGCCAACCAGATCAGGAAGCGCAGGGCCGTCTCCGACGCGCTCGGCCGCCATAAGGTATTCGTCAGTTCCAGGCTGTTTCGAGGCGATGGCCAGACCATTTCGCGGGTGCTGGTCTCGGGCCAGTATTACGACGTCAGCGACGCCTTGCTCGACAGGCTGATGGCGGGTGCGACCCCCAGGGAGCTTGAACTGGAGCCCGCGCCCGAAGACGCGGCGCGCTAGGCCGGGATGGCAGCGGAAAAGCTTCGCACCTACCGGCAAAAGCGCGATTTCACCAGGACGCGCGAGCCACGCGGCGTCGAACAGGCGGGCGAGGGCAACCGCTTCGTCGTGCACAAGCACCATGCCACCGCCGACCACTACGATCTGCGCCTCGAACTCGACGGCGTGCTCAAGTGCTGGGCGGTGCCGCGCGGGCCGTCGCTCAATCCGGCCGACAAGAGGCTTGCCGTCGAGACCGAGGACCATCCGCTCGAATATATCGACTTCGAAGGCCTGATCCCTGAAGGTGAATATGGCGGCGGGCCGATGATCGTCTGGGACGGCGGCGTCTGGGCGCCGATGGAGGACGCCCGGGCGTCGCTCGACAAAGGCGCGTTCAAGTTCCGGCTCTGGGGCGAAAAGCTCAAGGGCGGCTGGATGCTGGCGCGGCTGAAGCCGAAGCCGGGCGAAGACAAGCGCAACTGGCTGCTGTTCAAGGAACATGACCCGGCGGCCGACGAGACGACGGACATTCTCGAAGCGCGGCCAGAAAGCGTAAAGTCCGGGCGGCGCATCGAGGAGCTGGTCGTGGTTCCGAGGAAGCCGCCGCCACCGAAGCCCGGCGACCCCAAGCCCGACAAGCTCGCGGGGGCGGTGCGGGCGCCGATGCCGGCGCGGATCGAACCGCAGCTGGCCACAGCAGCACCCAAGCCGCCGTCGGGCGAGGGTTGGCTGCACGAGATCAAGTTCGATGGTTATCGCACCATGGTGCATCTGGAAGGCGGAACGGCCAGGCTGATCACCCGCAGCGGCATCGACTGGACAAAACGTTACGGCAAGCTTTCGGCGGCGTTTCGCGACCTGCCATGCAGCGACGCGGTCATCGATGGCGAGATCGTCGTTCTTGACGACAAGGGCATCAGCCGGTTTGCCGCCTTGCAGGACGCGCTGGCCAGCGGGCACGACGAGCTCCTGGTGTTCTACGCCTTCGATCTTCTGCATCTCAACGGCTGGGGCCTGACGGGCGTAGAGCTTGGCAAACGCAAGGACTTGCTGGAGACTCTTCTTGCCGGCCATGTCCACGCGCAGTCGGCGCTGCAGGTCAGCGGGCATGTCGAGGGCGACGGCCAGGCATTGTACGACCAAGCAACCGAGATGGGGCTCGAGGGCGTCGTGTCGAAGCGCAGCTCTGCGCACTACACCCCCGGCCGCTCGCACAGCTGGACCAAGACCAAGGCGCCGATACCGGGCGACTTCGTCATTGCCGGCTATACGACATCGCAAGCAGCCGAGGGGCTCGCTGCCCTTGCGCTCGGCGAATGGGTCGACGGCGAGCTACAGTATCGCGGCAAGGTTGGAACCGGCTTCGACGCCGAGACGTTGCAGTCATTGCTGCACCGGCTGGAGGGGCTGCGCGAAGGTGCGGCGAAGCTCGATGGCGCGCCGAAGGAGGTCATCCCTGTGCGACCCGTGCTCAATGCCCGCATCCACTACGCCAACCGCACCGCCGACAATGCGTTGCGGCATGCGGTGTTCAAGGGGCTGCGCGAGGCCGAGCTGTCGGAGGCGCCCCTGGCCTCGCGCAAGCGGCTGATCACCGACGCCGACCTTGCCGCCGTCACCATCACCAATCCGGAGCGCCGGATGCTCGGCAAGTCAGGGCCGACCAAGCTCGACATTGCCGTCTATTACGCCGCCGTCGGCGATTTCATGCTGCCGCACATCATGGGGCGGCCAGTGTCGCTGTTCAGGTGCCCGACCGGCCAGCACAAGGACTGTTTCTTCCAGCGCCACGCCTTCACCGGCATGCCGGCAACCATCGCGCGGTTCGAGACCAAGAACTCCGAGGACGAGACAAAAACCTACATTTCGGTCGAGGATGCCAAGGGCTACCTCGCGCTGGCGCAGTTCGGCGTCGTCGAGTTTCATGTCTGGGGTGCATTGCGCAAGCGCCTGGACAAGCCCGATCGGGTCGTCTTCGATCTCGATCCGGGCGAGGGGATCGGCTGGCGCGAGGTGGTCGAGGCGGCCGTGCATGTCCGCGACGAGCTGACGAAGATGGGGCTGGTGCCGTTCGTGAAGACCTCGGGCGGCAGCGGCATCCACGTCGTCGTGCCGACGACAGGCAAGCTCGGCTGGAAGCAGTTCCATCAGGCAAGCAGCGAAATCTCGTCGCGGATCGCCAGGACCGCGCCCGACACTTTCACCACCGTGATGGGCAAGGACAACCGCAAGAAGCGCATCTTCATCGACTTCCACCGCAACGCGCGCAGCGCGACCGCCGCTGCGCCCTACAGTCTTCGCGCCCGCACCAACATGCCGGCGTCGACTCCATTGAGCTGGGCCGATCTCGAGTCCATCGACGCTCCAGCGGATTTGAACTATTCTTCGCTTCCCGGACTTGTGGCCAGGTCGGGCGATCCTTGGGCAGACATATCAGATCATGCCAAGGACTTGCCGGTCGAGGTCACTGCCAAGAGTAAGTCTTGACCACGAGTATGTCTTGAGTTGTGTCGCGTAGGAGACAAGCATGGCACCAAGGGCAAGTTGGAAGGGGTATCTGAAACTCAGTCTGGTCAGCTGCCCGGTGCGGCTGTACCCGGCGACCAGCACGAGCGAGCGCATCAGCTTCAATCAGCTGCACAAAGACACGCACAACCGCATCAACATGAAGCCCGTCGATCCGGAACTCGGTCTCGTCGAACGCTCCGACCTCGTCAAAGGCTACGAATACGAAGACAAGAAATACATTATCATCGACGAAGCTGACATCGACAGCGTCAAGATCGAATCCAATCACACGATGAACATCGAAGCCTTCGTCGATGAAGACTCCGTCGACGTGATCTATCAGGACGCGCCCTATTATCTTGCCCCTGACGGCGCGATGGCCGAGGAGACCTTCGCCGTGCTGCGCGAGGCCTTGCGCAAATCGGGCAAGCTCGCCATCGCCCGCCTGGTCCTGTCCAGCCGTGAGCGCGTGGTGACGATCGGCGCACGTGAGAACGGCATGTTCGTCTGCACCTTGCGCAATCCGAGCGAAGTGCGTGGCACGTCTGAATATTTCGGCAACATTCCCGCTGGCAACCCGGACCCGGAAATGTTGGAGCTGGCCGAAGCGCTGATCAAGCAGAAGCTGACGACATTCGATCCGAAAAACTACGAGGACCGCTACGAGATCGCCTTGATGAAGATGATCAAGGAGAAGCTGAAGGGTCACAAGCCGATCATCGCGGCGGCTCCAGAGCGTGGCAACGTCATCAACCTGATGGATGCGCTGAAAGCCAGCCTCGGCCAGGCCAAACCGCCGGCCAAGAGCAAGACCAAGGCCGAACCGGCAGAGAAGCCCGCAGCCAAACTTTCGGCCGCTGGCAGCGGCAAGGCAGCGAAAGGCAAGAAGTGACGGCACTTTCGGGCAGGATCTTTGGCCTGGTCGGTGCGCTTGCCGCCTTTCCCAGGCGGCTTGCCGTGCGCGAGGTCGCTCGACAGGGCGGTGAACTGCAGCATGGCGTGACGCGGCGGACGACGCATGTCGTGGTCGGACGTATGTTGCTCGCCAAGCTTGACGAGGCGCAGTTGGAGGCGCGGCTCGACGCCGCGCTTGCCTCCGGTCGACCGGTGCTCAGCGAAAATGGCTTCCTCCGCGCGCTTGACCTGCTCGATCGGGCAGATGGCGCGGAGATGACCCGACAGTCGCTGATCGAGCAGTCGCGCATCGAGCCGCACGCCTTCGACTTCCTGTCGCTGTTCGACGCCTTCGAAGGCGACAGCGAGCCCTATGCGTTTCGCGACCTGATCCTGGCCCGGAAATATGCCGGGCTGCTGGCTGGCGGTGCAACCTGGAGCGCCATTGCCAGGTCGGTCCGCCGTTCGGGTGCCGTCGCGTCGCTCAGCGCGTTGTCGTTGCATGCCGACGGCAAGGACTCGATCTATGCCCGTCTTGGTGAAGACCTGGCCGAACTGGACGGCCAGCGGCTGTTGCCGTTGGGACGCCCAGGCGATGCCGAACTCGAGGATATGTTCGCGCTCGCCGAACAGGCGGAGGAGGGTGGTTCTTATGCCGAGGCGGCGGCGCTCTACGCACGCTGCCTTGCCGCCGATCCGAGCGACAGCGTCGCGGCATTCAACCGCGCCAACTGCCTGCGCGCGGCCGGCAACAGCCAGGAGGCGATGCAGACCTATCTCAGGGCGATCAAGCTCGACCCGAAATTCGTCGAAGCCTGGTTCAACCTCGGCGGGCTGTTTGCCACCGAAGGCAAGGTGCACACCGCACGGCGCCACCTCAAAAAGGCGGTGGCGCTCGACCCGACCTACGCCGATGCGATGTTCAACCTCGCCAACCTCGAATATGAGGCCGGCGACCTGGCCGAAGCCAGGCGCTGGTGGTCGCTTTATCTTGAGCTCGACGGCACGTCGGAATGGGCCAAGACCGCCGCCAAGGGCATCCAGTATGCCGATCTGCATCTCAGGGAACGGACGGCAAGCTAGATGGCATTGCATTTTCTTTTCGACGGGCCGGAAGACGCTGCCGTCACCGTGCTTCTGGCTCACGGCGCGGGCGCGCCGATGGACTCGGCGTCGATGACGGCCGCTGCCAGCGCGCTTGCCAAGGTCGGCTTTCGCGTGGCGCGCTTCGAATTCGGCTACATGGCGGCGCGGCGGAGCGAAGGCGCACGGAAGCCACCGCCAAGGGCGGAAACGCTGAACCCCGAATACAAGGCAGCCGTTGACCAACTGGCCGCCAAGGGACCGCTTGTCATCGGCGGCAAGTCGATGGGCGGGCGTGTCGCCAGCATGGTCGCCGACGAATTGTTTGCGTCGGGCAAGATCGTCGGGCTCCTGTGCCTTGGCTATCCGTTCCACCCTCCGGCCAAACCGACGCAGTTGCGCACCAAACATCTTGCGGCACTGAAGACGCCGACGCTGATCGTTCAGGGAACACGCGACGAGTTCGGAACGGTCGAGGAAGTTCCCGGCTATGAGCTGTCTGAGCGCATCGAGCTGCTGTGGCTCGAGGATGGCGACCACGATCTCAAACCGCGCAAGAGCATTTCCGGCTTTTCCGCCGCGGATCACCTGAAAACGCTGGGCGAAGCGGTCGCCGGCTGGTCGGCCCGGCTGACCTGACCGAATGAAGATCGCCACCTTCAACGTCAACAACGTCAACCGCAGGCTCGAAAACCTGCTGGCTTGGTTGAAGGAAGCAAAACCCGATATCGTATGCCTGCAGGAGCTGAAGGCGGCGGACACACAGCTGCCGCGTTCGGCCATCGAGGCGGCGGGTTATGGCGCGGCCTGGCTGGGACAGTCGACCTGGAACGGCGTGGCGATCCTTGCCCGCGATGCCGAGCCGGTCGTGACACGCTGGGAGCTGCCCGGTGATCCCGACGATCGCCAGAGCCGCTACATCGAGGCTGCGGTCAACGGCGTGCTGATCGCTTCGCTCTATGCGCCGAACGGCAACCCGCAGCCGGGGCCCAAATTCGATTACAAGCTGGCCTGGCACAGCAGGCTCAACGCGCATGCGGCAACGCTGCTTGCGGCCGATGTTCCGGCAGTGCTTGCCGGCGACTTCAACGTCGCGCCCGAGCCCTACGACGTCTACGCAACCAAATCCTACGACGACAATGCGCTCGTCCAGCCCGAGAGCCGTACCGCCTTCAGGCAATTGCTCGATCAGGGTTGGACCGATGCCATCCGCAAGACCTATCCCGCCGAGGTGGTCTACACCTTCTGGGACTACAGGCGAAACCGTTGGCCGCGCGACGCCGGCCTGCGGCTCGATCATATGCTGCTGAGCAAGAAGATGGCCAAGCGCGTGACTGGTGCTGGCGTCGATCGCGAGGTGCGCGGTCGCGAAGACGCGAGCGACCATGCCCCGGTTTGGATCAGCACGAAGTAGCCGGCTTGCGGCTACCTCATGACCGGTGGATGGATTGCTCGATCGGTCAGGCAGGGCGCCACTCGAATTTCAGTTCCTCGCGGAAGGCGAAACGCACGATATGGTCGACAACGACCTGTTCCATGCGTGGCAGGTCTTCGGCCTCGACATTGACCGTCAGCGTATGGTCGTCGGCGCGCAGGTCGACAACACGTCCTTCGCCAAGGTCGATGCGACCTTCGGCCGCTGAAAAGTCGACTGAAAACTTGTGGCTCCAGTGCTTGCAGAGCTGCTGCAGATAGCGGCTGGCGTGTTCGGTGGCGACTGATGCAGTTGATCTGGGCATGATTGTCCTCGGATTGATTGTCACCCTGGGCGCCGACAGGGCGGATGTAGTCTCGCGATTTCGTCAAAAATGCGAGGCCGGGGCGCTGTGCATGGCAAGGTGGCTCTGCGCGATACGCCTTGCACTGTCGCAGAACGAAGGGAAATCCGGCAGAACGAGTTGATGTTTAGAGCCAGCGCCTGTTCCGAAGAGTTGGCGGTCGCCTTACGAGAGACCGTACCGTTTCAATGGAGCGAAGGGCGGGATGGCGAGGAGCCTTGCCGGAGGTGGGCGTATTCGACGCGGTTGCGTCCCTTCTCCTTGGCCGCCTGCATCTGGCGGTCGGCAGTGAGCAGCAGTTCGTCGGCGGTCGCGTCGGTTTCGAACAGCACGGCGCCGACACTGACGGTCAACGGCCAGGTCAAACCGCCGGCAACGGGTTCGAAACTCGCCTCGGCAACCGCATTGCGGATACGCTCGGCAACTTTCTCGGCATTCGCCTTGGTCGCTCCGGGCAGGTAGACGGCGAATTCGTCGCCGCCGATGCGCCCGACAAGATCGCCGCTTCGCACCGAAGCACGGATGATGGCGGCAATCGCGCTGAGCGCCTGGTTGCCGGCGGCATAGCCGATTTGCTCATTGAGGCGCCTTAGATGATCCATGTCGATCACCAGCAGCGCTCCCGGCCGCCGCCCTGTCGCAGAGCTCGTTGCGATGACGTCGATTGCCGCGGTGAACAACGGGCCGGTGAGGCATGACGTCAGGCTGTCATGCGCCAGCTCCTGGGCGTATTTTTGCTTCAGCGAGGCGTTTTCGGTCAGTTTCGAGCCAAGCAAGACAAGCAGCGGCGCGACAAATATGATCGAAACAACGAGAGTGCCGAACGCCTCGCGCCAAAACATTCCGGCGTCCACTTGTTCGAAGATCGGAAATTGCAAGCCGAGCGAAATGAGTACGAAGGCAAAAGTACCGGCCAGAGTCAGAAGCGCAACCTGAACCCATTTGCGGTTTTTCAATGCACTAAGCTTGCTTAACATTCGCCCCCGCAGCCGAGAGTCTGCCTCAAGAATCCAATTACCTCCGGCATATCTGAGCGAGGTGCGCGGAGACAGGAGTTGCGACTGCGCACCCACAGTTACGAAGTGTTATGGTTAAGGGAGCGCTAATGAGGCTGGCGCAAAATCGTCAATGCGTTTCAGGCACCTGACCCAACAGCAGCATTCCGGACACTACGGGCACTACGGGAAGTGGCGGATAGAGCTGTCAACACGCGGACACTTGACCGGCTGTTTTCGACCCATGCCACCGTGGCCTTGCTGGTCATCCACGACGATGTATATGCGCCGATCTTCGACAGACTGGAATCCGAGATTGCAACCGAGGAAACCAAACTGATCGTCAATGATCCTGTCGCCTGCGCGAGGG
Organism: Aminobacter sp. NyZ550; assembly: GCF_025628925.2. Lineage (NCBI taxonomy): Bacteria > Pseudomonadati > Pseudomonadota > Alphaproteobacteria > Hyphomicrobiales > Phyllobacteriaceae > Aminobacter > Aminobacter sp. NyZ550. Next base: position 3,504,949 of record NZ_CP114190.1, on the reverse strand, counting down.
CGATCGTGGCGGCGCGGAAGGCTGTCCGGCCACTCTAACCAGTTCTCAGGTGCGGCTTGGCGGCTTTCGAAAGGCCCATTGGTACAGCAATAGCAAGACTACTGCGACCGCTGGAGGCATAAGCATCCACTTGTAGATTGTCGGCCACTCTCTGCTAGAGATATACCCGCCAAACGGGTCGGCCATAAATATGTAGGCAAAGACAACTAGCTGCCAGCCAACCGCGACAGCAACGCATTGCTTCACGATGATCGATCCGCCGAAAATACGATCCACATCACTGGCCTTCATTGAGGCTGCAATCTGGCTAACGAGAACACCGACGCCAATTGGAAGCGCGATCCAGCCCAGACCACGAGGCACGAGCCGGTAGCCCATGTTGTGAGCAATCATTACGAGCACGAATTCAAGTGCGACGACTATCCCGGCCCCGACGATGAAACCGGCAATCCGAAGAGACCAAGCTGTTAAAGTGCTGCGCTCCATGATCGCTGCGATTCTCCACCGCTCCCATTACTGCGTGACCGCACAAGCACAATCAATGGGGCAATTGCGGCCAGAAGTTCGCTGGCGGGATCGCGGCGCACTCGCTCATCAATCCCGGCCTTTAACATCCGGTCCTCGAATGAATGACGTAGGCCGTAAAGGGTATGTCGCTGGGTCTCCAGAAGGCCGTTCTCGCGCAGGAACTTGTTCACGGTGTCGCTGATCTTGTCCTTAAACCGATAGGTCGGGAAGCCTTCCGGGAACGCCCTGAACGCCTCCAGACTGATCCCCACCAATGGAATGTCCCGCTTCGAATTCCGTGTCTTGGGATGGCGGGCTGCACGGCCCCGCCGAGGGTGGCAGCGGCCTCTTTCAGGTCAGGAGTGCCGTTCGCGCTTGGTGACAGCTTCTATGCGTTCCAGAAGCTCGGCGCGGGGCAGGGTGGCGACCTTCTCGGCGGATAGCCACCGGAAGCCACGGGCCTGAGCCAAATTATACGCCGCTGCGAATGCCCTCTCGGCGTCCTCGGCCAGCTTGGCGTCCCATGCGTTGATGAGATCGTTCCAGACCCGAGCCGCCTTCTGTTGCGCGATCTCGGCACAGTCGGTCTTCAAGCTGATCCATACTTCCGCCTTCGGCTCGACCTCGGCGTAACGAACCGGAACGCGCTTGGCGATGTGATACGTGTCGCGGCGCTTCCGAATGGTGATTGCCTTACCCATGACGCTACCCCGTTGACGGCGCGACTACTCCATCAAAGAGGCGGCGAATGTAAGCAAAATACAGAGCAAAATGTTAGCAAAAGAAAGGCGCGGCGACTGGATGGCCGGGCGTGCTCGGCCATTTACTGCATATTTTCCAATGCCTTCGGTAATCTTTGGCAGAGTGAGCGACCCGAGACATAGGTGACGTTTCGTACCGGACACATGGGTAACACTTTTGGCTTTTGGCCGGAGGTGTTGATGCCGTGGAAGGAGAGTTCGGTGATGGAGGAACGTCTTCGTTTTGTTGCGCGGCTTCTGGATGGCGAGGGCATGAGTGATGTGTGCCGAGAGTTCGGGATTTCCCGCAAGACCGGCTACAAGATCCTCAACCGCTACAAGGACGACGGCCTGGAGGCGCTGACCGACCGGTCACGGCGGCCGGTCCGCTATGCCAACCAACTGCCCTGTCAGATCGAGCAGGCGATTGTGAAGGCCAAGAAGGACAAGCCGCACTGGGGCGCCAGGAAGATCCGTGAGCTTCTGGTGCGCAAGCTGGCCGGCGACGTTCGGCTGCCGTCGACGAGCACGGTCCATGCCGTGCTCGACCGCCACGGCCTTGTCACGCGCGCCCGTCAGAGGCGGCGCTGCAAGGCCGAGGGCACGCCGCTGTCGGCGGCATGCTGCCCCAACGATCTGTGGTGTGTCGATTTCAAGGGCGAGTTCAGGCTCGGCAATCGCCAGTACTGTTACCCTTTGACGGTGACTGACCAGGCCTCGCGCATGATCCTTCTGTGCGAAGCCCTCGAATCAACGCGGGAGGTGCCCGTCGTCGAAGCCTTCGTGAGGTTGTTCAAGCAGCGCGGCCTGCCGGCGGCGATCAGAAGCGACAACGGGCTGCCCTTCGCCTCTCCCAACGGGCTCTACAATCTGTCCAGGCTCTCGGTCTTCTGGCTGCGGCTGGGCATCGACATCGAGCGCATCAAACCCGGCAACCCGCAGCAGAACGGCAGGCATGAGCGTATGCACCGGACCCTCAAGCAGGAGACGACCCGGCCGCCGGGCATGAACATTCTACAGCAGCAGGCCAGGTTCGATGCATTCGTCAGCGAATTCAATGCCGAACGACCGCACCAAGCGATCGGCATGAAGGTGCCGGACGAACTCTATAAGCCCTCTTCAAGAGCCTATGAGGGGCTGCCAGACCTGCATTACCCCTTCCATGACCGCGACATCCTCGTCACCGCCTGTGGCCGCATCTGCATGCACCGCAAGAAGATCAATATCTCGACCGTGCTCGCCGGCCAGAGGCTCGGAATCACTGAAGTCGATGACGCCATTTGGCTCGTCTCCTTCATGCACTATGATCTTGGCTATATCGACCTCGAACAGAGGACCCTGCAGACCATCGACAACCCGTTCGGCACGAGGTTGTCACCCATGTCTTAGGTACAAACTGTTACCTATGTCTCCGGGCTGTACAGAGTGAGAGGTGGCGGGCCGAAGCCGACGAAACGGAGAACTACACCTACGCTATAGCCCTCCAAAAATGAAGAATGTGCTGCTGTCAAACCGAGTGGCAGCGGGTAGCCGGTGCGCGCAGGAGGCAACAGCAGTCGGAGATCGCCCCCCGGTGCAGCAGTGAGAGGGAGTCACACTCACGAGTGCGCACACCCCAATGAGGTCTTGATCTGCTTCAGCTTTTTGGAAATATGGTGCCAAGGGGAGCGCCAAATGCCAGCGTATGCATACCAAATAATAGTAATGGGCAGCAAAGACGACAGGCTGTCTATGCTAAAAAATTCAGTAGAAGATCGTGCCGCAGAACTCGGGATCGACCCCGACAAGATCGTCTATCTGGACAGTGATGACACTTACAATCGAAATTTTCCTGCTCTTGGAATATATTTCGGCAACAGATCAAAGATCGTTCCTGATGTTATTGAAAGGCTTATCCAAGATTCCATAGTTATAGCTCCAGTGGTAAGCGACATAACGATGGTTTCTCAGGAGATACCTGAAGAGCTAAGTCATATAAATGCTATACCGTGCTCTAATTCAGGCGATAATATCGCCCGGTTAGCATCATTGGTTTTTGAGACATTTCGACTGCTGAGGAAGGAGCGCGGAATTTTCATAAGCTATCGTCGCAAGGGGTCGCAATCACTTGCGAACAAGCTTTATGACGAACTTGATAAACGCGGCTTCGACGTTTTCATAGATACTCGCTCAGTCCCCCCCGCCGCTGACTTTCAGGCAGAGCTTTGGCATAGAATGTCAGACGTCGATACAATCGTTCTAATTGACACGCCGGGCTTTAGGGAGGGGCGCTGGACGAAGGCGGAACTCGCGCAAGCTAACTTGCTGGGAATACAAACTTTGCATCTTCTATGGCCCGGCCAAAAGGAAGATTCGAAGTATGCATTCAGCCACTTCGTAACACTCCAACCATCAGATTTTAAGGGATCATCGCCCGGTCGAGGTGCAACGATAACGCAGGATGCTATAAACGCTATATGCAGACTGGCCGAGGAACTAAGGGCGCAGGCAATGGCTCTCCGACACGCCCACTTAGTGGACAATTTCTGTGATGCCGCGCGAGATCTCGCATTTATCCCATCGGTTCAGCCTGAGCGTTGGATTTCCGTAGCGCTTCCCAAGGGCAAGTCTCTAGCGGTGGTTCCAGCAGTCGGACGCCCGACTTCTGATCGAATAAACACCATCTTCGACTCGATATCGGAACATAAAGCAGCAGGCGCTCCGATTTGGGTAATATATGATAGTCGAGGCCTGCATGAAAATTGGGTTAAGCACCTGAACTGGTTAGACAGTCATCTTCCAATACGGACACTTTCGGTTGCCCATGTGCCCGAAGCACTGAAGGAGTTCTCGAAGTGATAGAAGTGTTTCTTTCAGCCAGCGTGCCCCTTCCCGAACGAAATAGAATTTATTTTGAAACCGCAGACGTGTTTCTGATTCGCGAATCCATACGCGCCCTTGTCGAGGTGGTTTTGCCGAAGGGACGTATTACATTCGGCGGCCATCCAGCCATAACGCCTCTTATGTCGCTCTATGCTCGAAATGCCAAACTAGGCAATAAGCATATCACGATCTACCAGAGCGATTTCTTTCGTGGTGAGATGCCTCGTGAGAATGATGATTTTGCTGACATTCGCTACACTGCGAAAGTAGCGGGCGGTGTTGCTGAGAATTTGGCGCTGATGCGTTCGGAAATGCTGAGAAGTCGAAAGTTCGATGCAGCAGTTCTGATTGGTGGAATGGAAGGCATCAGAGATGAAGCTTCCATGTTTAAGGAGCTTCATCCCCAAGCTAAAGTGTTACCCGTGCCTGCAACAGGAGCAGCGGCGCGAATTGAGTTTCTTGAGGGTGACTATCCAGATTTTTTGAAGAATGAGATTTCTTTCGCCAGCCTCTTTCGGCGTGCTTTGTTTCCTAGCCCCTTAGCCGAATAGCCTCTTCGATCCATCCTTCGATGTTGTTCGATATAGAGGCATATACAGCCTTACTATCTGCTCCAGCCGGATCGTAAACCTTAGCGTAGTTTGACATAGGAGTTTTTTGGGTGCCAACGGTCCAGTTAGCGAAGGGATTAGCTCCCTTGCTCGTTGAATTTCCATTTCTATCCAATAGCTTATGAATGTTAATCCCTAGAATAGCCTTCTTTTGAGACCACGCATATTCTATTTCGTAGTCAACCCACTTTCGGCCCGCTGTATTTGCGCCAATCAAGACAATAAGTGTGCTTCTTCCGGCCATATTGCCGTTGATCCATTTCTTTACAGCATCGTCGCCCTTGGCCTTTATCTGCTCAAATTCATTGCTAGATACAATCGGCTGCCCCTCTACCGAGCCGATATTTTTGACTGTAGCAACACGCCAATTGTCCTCTGCATAGTGAAAGCTATAGAAGCACTTTCTGGACATGTATCGTCCCCCCTTATCATGTCTATTTTTTAGCCTGACTTTGGTGTGTTCGTCTGGCGATGGAAGTTCCATTTCTACCGCCTGCTGTTGTCAGGTCAATATGGTGAACGACGTCCCTCCGGCTCTCTACAGCGCCATGTGGAAGCGCGTTCGCCTCCGGGCCGGCGCGGCTGCCGCTGCGTGATCCTCAACAGGTTTGCTAAGGGCCTTGCCCTCGCGCCAGCAAGGTAAGTGGAACCGTCCGGGGCGGTATCCCCAGCCTTCCGCGCCCCAGGGGCTTGTGCAGGCCGGGTGATCCCCCTCCACCCCGGCCGCCCTTGCTCGTTGCTACCCCAGTCTCGGCGACGGCCAGAAGGTCAGGCGCGGCGTTCCGCTTCGCTGACCTTCAGACCCGAGGATCAGAGACATGACCAACGTATCCGACAGCACCCCCCGCATCTATGTTGCCTGCCTTGCAGCTTACAATAACGGCTATCTGCATGGGGCTTGGATCGACGCGGATCAGGACACCGACCAGATCAGGGACGAGATTGCCGCGATGCTTGCCCGTTCCCCCGTCGAGGATGCGGAGGAATACGCCATTCACGACTATGAGGGCTTCGAGGGCGTCAGCATCTCCGAATATACCGGCATCGACAGCGTGGCGCGGATGGCCGCTTTCATCGCAGAGCATGGCGCACTCGGCGCGGGCCTGCTGGAGCAGTTCGGCGGCGACATGGACCAAGCCGAATCCACCTTGGAGGACTGCTATCATGGTCAGTTCGCCAGCCTTGCCGACTACATGGAGGAGCTGACCACCGAAAGCGTCACGATCCCTGAGGCGCTGCGCTACTATGTCGATTGGGACGCGATGGCGCGCGACGCCGAGATGGGCGGCGATCTGTTCACCATCGAGACGGCGCACGGCGAGGTGCATGTGTTTTCCAACAGGTGAAAACATGGTCGCCTGTCCGCACTTGCGGGCGGGCGACTAGCCAGACGGCGACGATAGTGTTAAGAAGAAAATAACCAATAATGATCGGGTTAGCCGCTCAACATATCTACTTTGAGCGGCTTCTAATACTTCAAACAATACTTGAATCTCTCTGGTCCGGGCGCGGCCTCGCGCGCCCGGCTTTGGGAGGTGACGCCATGCTTAGCATCGACTGGCGTTTCCCGGCGGCATACAGATACGCGAAGCACATTCCTGCCGCCGGTTTCGCTTGGGAATACCTGCGCCGCAACGACGAATATCGTCAGGATTTCCAGACCATCGCATTGACCGGACAGCCGACCGGGCGCGACCTTGAAGCGTTCGCGCATCGCTGGGGCTTGCGATTTCCCGTGCGATCCCGACGCGCCGCATGACCAGCAATCCCCGATCTGGACGCCAAGCCTTCAACCGCAAGTGGTGATGCTGTCGCCAGTAAGTCACAAGGACGGCGACACCGAACCGATATTGACGCTGGCCCATCTCGCCGGCCTCGACCTGCGCCGCGCCGCCGATGGCTGGCACGGTATCTGGCAGGTGGATGGCGTCGCGCATCAATTCTGGCTTCCCGAGGCGGTGCCGGATGCCGGAGCCTTCTATGCTGTCACCCTGCCGATGGATTCCTTTCTGGAGGTGCGCGCCCATGCCGCCCGCCGTTTCTGGCGATCCCTCAACGGCCGCGCGCCCGGTCCCGACTTTCGGGCGATCCCCGCCCAGCTCCGGCAATGGCATATCCTGTCCCTGCGCGCACTCGACGCCCGACTGCGCGGCGAGAGCTATCGTACCATCGCCGAAGTCCTGCTCGGCTTTCGCGGCACCAAGGAGGATTTCGAGAGTGACCCGCGCAAGAACAAGGCCCGCCGGCTAGTCGCACACGGCGTCAGGATGATGCGCGGCGGCTATCACCTGTTGCTCCACTATCCAATCAAGCTTCCGAAGCGAGGCCAGAGTAACTATATTTAGAGAGCATCAGGGCTGTCGGGAGAACACGTTTATGGCGGATGATGATAACAGTGACGGTGACGGAGGGGACGATACCCCTCGCGCTAAAGGTCTGGATATTTCCAAGCTCATGATCGACGGCATGCGACCGCCTGTAATGAATGATACGGTTCGAAAGGCGATTGAAGGTATAGAGCGCCAGACGCAACCCTTTCGTGAATTGCAGGACAGACTTACACCGCAGTTGAACAGCATAACCGTAGCACAGAAGGCCATGGAAAAATCTCTCGGGCCATTACGAGATCTTGAAGCCCGCATGAAGACACTTGGCGGCATCGCTGGAGAGAACTCATCTTTGGGTCGCTTAGCTGAGCAGATTGGAGCACAGAAAAGCGCCATTGATGCGATGCGTCTGCACGAAACTGAAATACCCCGCATCCCTGAGCTTCCTCCTATGCCGCCGAACCCGATCTTTGAGACCAACAGGCGGCTTGAGCGGATAGAAGAGCGCTTCGAGCAGATGCAAGTCATTGCCACAGACGCTGCCGAGATTGCCACGGGACTTCAAGGAGCTGCCGCTGAGTTTCTCCAAAAGTTTGAGAAAGCCGCAGCCGACAATGACCGCACCGCAGGCCGCGCCATCTGGATCGGCGTAATCGCGGTATTCATTGCTGTCGCCATGCCTGCCGCGCAGATCATCTATTCGGAATATCGCCGCGAGCCGAGCAATGGGGCCGAGGTTCAAGCGGCGCTTGAAGCCATGCAGGCTGAACTTTCTACCATGCGCAACACTCAAACCATTGCCAACGACCGCTTTACTGAGGCGCTTGCCACGTCCGACAGCGAGACCGCCGCAATCTTGCGGGATATTCGCGGACTCCTAGCCGGAGAAGGTGCGTCGCTCCCGGCCGCGAGAGACGAACCGCCACAATAGGACGTGACCTATGGCGCACCTAAGTTATGAAGCACGGCGTCGAGTGCCGCCAAATCGCCCTCGAAGTAGTCTTCACGGATCGCCCCAAGACGCATCGCCCGCGCCGTCTTGATGAAACCAAAATGTGCCTCTTCTGCTTCCGAAAGCATTGTTATGTGCGCCCGTTCTATGGATTCAGCGAGTCGCCGCTTGCACGCGATCGCTAACTGGCAGGATGCGAGATCGGTGCCTTGGTGCATTATCAAAAGATCAACATCACGGGCCGCTTTCGCATCGTCGAAAGCCGACCCAAAACCATAGACGGTGACGCTGCGCGTCACAGCCAGCCTTGCTTCTGGAAGTATTCCTCTTCCGTGTCGGTGAGGTAGAGCCAGTAATCATCGCGGTGCAACGCGCCCATGAATTCCCCAATCTTGAACAGGCCGATATTGGAATCACGACAATGCCGCTTCGCGTCCGGGGAGTATCCGCACCATGCGGAATTGATGATCACGGCATTGACCTTGCCAAGCTGTTCGACGGTCTCAATATATTCTGCGATTCCAAACGCATAGCACTCACAGATGAAAACGCGGAGCGCGTCACCTTGCTTTCTTTCCAATGTATAGACGCCGCTACCCTCTCGGGTCAGTGAGATAACCTTGCCATGGCGCTCCATCTGCCCTTCGAAGTAATTGTAGTGGCCATAATGGCTGGTCCAAGGAAAGGTTTCGCTATGCGCTGCCATCGGCAATCCCCCTAATTAGATCATCAAAGTCCACAGGAAAGCGCCTCACCGCTGCATACGGAATCGCATCCTCTACCCATTGCTCATAGCTCCGCACATGCATGAGGAAGGCTGCAATTACCGCCTGCTCGTCCGCGTCGAACAAGGGTCTATGCTCTTCTATCTGCGCTACAATCTTCCGGTTATTAGGAACTATTACTGATAGACGCTCTGATACCCACACCGCATGCGCCGCTTCATTGTGAGGCTGCGTTCGCGCAAGTTCAGAAAGCGGGCCATACTGCGCCCAAGACTGTCTGTTCTCTTCCAGCAGCGGCAGAATTGCGCGGGCAATATCTTGCTTGGTAGGCATGGGGTCTTGATCCAAGCGTTCGAGCACCCGTGCTTCGTGCTCGGCCTTCATCGCATGCAGAATCTCGACCGTATAGACGGTTTCATTTTCCTTGCGGTCGATCAGCGTGTGATGCGTCGGGCAGAGCAGTATTAGATTTTGATAATCGTCCCGTTGGGAGTCCGTCTGGCTCGCATCATGACGACTGGCCCCCGGCTTGTCCCCGCAGATATGCGCCATCTCACCCAGCGTGAAGGGTGCGGCGTCTTCTGCCTCATGGTAGCAGAGCCGTTCCCAGCAGCCTGCAAACGCGCAACGTCCGCCAGCCGCTGACCAGAGAATCTTGACGGATTTCGGAGTGATCGCCATGGCATTTGAATATCATGGTCTGCGAGAACATCCATCCACATGCCTTCAGGTGAGTGTCCGTAGAGAGTTGTTCTCGATGATGCGGCCCTAAGAACACACGTCATCTACAAGCCTGATTAGCTGCCGCCTGCTCCAGAATCTTCCGATAGCCCTCACGCGAAAGCCATTGCGCTCGTTCGAGATGGCTTTGCCAGCAACGGCGGGTGCGAAGTTCATCGGAGACTGGATCGCGGTGCAGCACGATCCGCGCGACTTCCTTCCAGTCCGCATCTTCGGCCTTCGCATCGAGAAGGCGCAGATAGGTGACGTAGTGCCGTTCGTCATAGGCAGTTATGGCACCGCCGGCAGGCGCTTCATCATCCACATCGGGATCGAGTTCGACGGGAGTTCGCATGGTCATTCCCCGTATTCGGAGAGAGCTTGTCTGCGGTGCGCCCCCGCAAACGATTCTCTCTGACTCTTGGTGATCGGGGAGTTAGTAACCGTCACGAAACGGCCCCATGGCCTTTAGCTCGGAAAGCCTGTTGTATACGCCACAGGCTCCCCGACCATAGGTCAAGGAGTTGGTGCCGTTCTGGCTGGCACCGGCCATCCGTGAGGGGTTACTACGCCCCAGAGCAGCGCGTCTGCTCCACCCACAATCCTAGCCGAGCTGCGCGCGAATGTCTTTGCCTATTCGGCGCGGCAGGCAACGAGCCGCTGGAATCCCTCAACTATTAGCCGCCCAGCGCCCGAAGGGGGGTGCCGCCAGCGCATAGGCGCAAATGCGGCACGCTACGCGCCGCCGATCCCTCGCCATGGTTCGCCACAGTCCGCTGCCGCCCCCCGGCAGCCCAATCCCGACTGGAGGTGATCCATGCCCAACCCGCTTGCGGGCCTGCCGCCGCGCCTTTTGCGCACCAAGGAAGCCGCGCGCTTCCTCGGCATATCCATCCGCACCCTTGAGAAACATCGCACCTATGGCACCGGGCCGACCTATCGCAAGGTCGGCGGCCGCGTCCTCTATACCATCCGCGATCTGGAAGACTGGAGCGCGGTCGGCGAACGCAAATCCACCCGCGACCAGACAGCCGGCACGGTCTTTCCCGCGCGTCCGCTCACGCCCGAAGAACGGGGCGACTGCTAGATGCTGCGCGAGGACAGCGAGCGCAGCCGCCTAGACCCCTTCGTGGTCGCAACGGGCGATGCGCCGGCGCGCGACCAGCGCGACTTGATGGAACGGCCCTTCTTCTCGCTGGCGAAGACCCCGCGCACCAAGCCGATTCTCTACAAGGCCGCCGACATAGAGGTGCAGGTGTTCGGGATGCCCGAGCACGGCATGGCGACCATCTGGGACGCCGATGTGCTGATATGGGCGGCCAGCCAGATCGTCGCGGCCGAGAATGATGGCCTTACGACTTCACGCTTCGTCCGGTTCACGCCCTACCATCTGTTGCGTGCCATCGGACGCCCGACCGGCAATCACCAATACCGGCTGCTGAAAGCCGCGCTGGCGCGGCTGCAATCCACCGTCATCGCCACCACCATCCGCAACGGCCCGCATTGGCGTCGCCGGCAATTCTCATGGATCAACGAGTGGGAGGAAATGACGACGCGCGCTGGCCGCGTCGAGGGCATGGAGTTCGTTCTGCCCGAATGGTTCTACAACAGCGTCATCGACCGGTCGCTGGTCCTGACCATCGACCCGGCCTATTTCCGGCTGACGGGCGGCATCGAGCGATGGCTTTACCGCGTCGCCAGAAAGCACGCCGGGCACCAGCGCCATGGCTGGATTTTCGAGGTCGCGCACCTTCATCAGAAATCCGGCAGCCTCGCCCGGCCGTCCGACTTCGCGCTCGACCTGCGCCGGATCGCGGCTCGCCAGCAACTCCCCGGCTACCGCCTCCAGATCGAGCGGGAAGATGGCCGCGAGTTGCTGCGCATCCGCCCCGAAAACTCATCAACAGGCACTGTTGATAACCCTGTTAATGCCATCGGCAGATCAGGCGCACGGGGTATCGGCACATCAGGCGCACGACTATCGGCAGATCAGGCGCACGAACCACAGCTAACGCTTTGGCCTGAAAAGCGGAATCCGACCGCTAACTTATCTAACAGAGAATCTAACTCTTTTTCTTTGACGCGCGCGCAGGCGAAGCGTGGTGCCGGTTCTGCCGGGAGCGGCGAGCCATGACACCCGCCGTTGACGCAGCGCCCGCGCGCGCATCCCACCAGCACATCGCCGGAGACGCACAATGACCCGTCGCGCCCATCGCAGCGCGCACGGCCGTCCGCTGCCGGACGGGCCTGCGCCCTTCACTACATTGGTCGAGCTGACGTTCGAGAAACGCCGCATCGAGCATTGGATCAGGTTCGGCCGCAAGAGCTATGAACAGATCATCGACCGCCGCCGCAGCGTCGTCGGCTTCGCGCCGGGCAGCGTCTTCGCCTTCGTCCGATGGGCGAACGGCGAGCATGGCACGGTTGTTTCCCGCATCGACATTGTGCGGGCAATCGGGCGCGGCGAGCCGTTCCAGACATTGCCCTTCGTCCGCCCCGGCGGCGAAATCCTGTTGCGCCTCGATAGCTGGGGGAAGGTGCAGCGCGCGCTTGCCGCCATCGACGCCGTGGAATCGCTCGGCCTCGATCCGGCCGACGCCTCGCCGGATCACTGGCGGCACGTCCACAACCGTTTGACCGCCAATCTGGAGCCGCACGCCTACACACCCGAGCGACATGCCGCGTGGCTTCACCGCCGAAGGATCGAGCCATGACGCGCCGCCGCACCCTCACGGTGATGGCGCTCGCCATCACCGGCATCGCCACCGCCAGCGCCGTCGATTGGCCCCCAAAACTCATCTGGAATGCGACGGCCAGCGCGCCCATTGGCTTCTACACCGTCGAGCCGGCCGACGCGCTCGACGTGCCCGAACTGGTCGCCGTCATGCCGCCCGAACCGCTCGCCGCCTTCATGGCCGAGCGCGGCTATATCGCGCGCGGCGTCCCGCTGTTGAAGCGCGTCGTGGGCCTGCCGGGACAGCAGGTTTGCCGCACCGGCCGCACGATCACGGTGAACGGGATCGAGATGGGCGAGGCGCTGGAGCGCGACAGCCTCGGCCGCGATCTGCCCGTCTGGCAGGGCTGCCGCGTGATCGGCGACGGCCAGCTTTTCCTCATGAATTGGGAAGTCCGCGACAGCCTCGACGGCCGCTATTTCGGACTCACCCCCGCAGCTTCCGTCATCGGTCGAGCGGTCCCGCTCTGGACCGATGAGGAAGGCGTCGGCCGCTACGAGTGGCGCGCGCCGACGCACTGAAACCACCCCCGAGAACCAACCACAGGAGATTTCCCATGGCACAGATCGGCCAGTTCATCCGCACCGAAACCGGCTATTCCGGGCAGCTTCGTTCGTTCGGCATCGACGAGCACCTTGTCATCATCCCCGCCGCGCCGAGCGCCGTGAAGAACGCGCCCGACTACCGCGCGCATCTCGACAGCGAGGGCGGCCCGGACGTTGGCCCTGCATGGAAAGACTCCAGCGAGCAGGCCGGCGAGTTTCTGTCCCTGAAACTGGACGGACCCATCTTCCCGTTTCCGATCCGCGCCCGATTGTTCCAATCCAACGACGATCCTTCGTCTTGGGGCCTGCATTGGAAGCGCCCCCGCAAACGCGAGGATCAGGAATGAAGGCCGCGCGTGCCCGAGCCGTCATCGGGTCCAATACCGGCATCCCTTTGTTCGCGGAAAAGCAGTCTCATCCCTTCGTCCCGCTCGGCGACCGGACGGCCGGCGCGCGCAGCGAAGGTCAGGGGCGGCCATCGGCCGGCGCTTGCGCCTTGCCCTTGACCGCAGCGAGCACGCTGGCAGGCTGGTGTCGAAGCGGAGACAGGACAGCGTGGCACTATGCCGTCCTGATACTGGCCGGCGCGTTTTCCGTCTGCGCCGGATCGGGCGTCGCGGTTGCGCAATCCGCGCCCGTCGAGCGCCCAGCCGCCGCCCATTTACATGCGGCGCACATCGCCGAGGCGTCGCAGAGGTTCGGCATCCCCGAACACTGGATTCGCGCCGTGCTGCGCGCCGAAAGCGCGGGCGACGTGCGCGCCGTATCGTCGGCCGGAGCGATGGGATTGATGCAGGTGATGCCCGACACATGGGCAGAGCTGCGCACCCGCCATGGCCTCGGCAGTGATCCTTACGAGCCGCGCGACAACATCATGGCGGGCGCGGCTTATCTGCGCGAGATGTTCGATCGCTACGGCAATGTCGCGGCGATGCTGGCGGCCTACAATGCCGGTCCCGGTCGCTATGACGAATACCTTGCGACCAGCCGCACCCTGCCGGCGGAGACGCGGGCCTATGTCGCCGCGCTCGCGCCCATCCTCGGCGGCGCGGCTGCAACCGAACCGCCGTCATCGACACCGCCACCGCCGCCCGATTGGCGCGAGGCCCCGTTGTTCGTCATGCGCTCGGGCGACGCCCGAACTGCGCCCGCACCGCCGTCCGAGGCGCAATCCGGCGATCTGTTTGCGGCCGTCTCGGAGCCGGATCGCCGATGAAGATCGCCTATGCCGACCCGCCCTATATCGGCTGCGCGCACCTCTATCGGGACCATCCCGATTATGCGGGCGAGGTCGATCATGTGCGCCTGATCGAGCGGCTGGAGCGCGACTATGACGGCTGGATATTGCACGCCGCCGCGACGCCGCGCTCCATCGCAACGCTTGCGCCGTTGGTCGAGCGGACGGGCGCGCGATGGATGGCATGGGTGAAGGGATTTGCGGCGTTCAAGCGCAATATTCCGGTCGCCTTCGCGTGGGAGCCGGTCATCGTGAAGGCGGCGCGAAAGCCTGTCGTCAGCAAGCGGCTGGTGATGCGGGACTGGATTCAGGAGAGGATCACCCTGCGCCGTGGCCTCACTGGCGCGAAACCCGAAGCGGTCTGCCATTGGGCTTTCGAGATGGTCGCCGCGCGTCCCGACGACACACTCGACGACCTGTTTCCCGGCACCGGCGCGGTTGCCGAAGCGTGGCGCACATGGCGGCTCAAATTCGCTTTGCCGGACGAGCCGGAGGTGCGGCCCGCCGCGTCCAGCAGTGTGCAGGAACGGCCAGCGGACGGAGCAGGATCATGAAGGCAGGAGGGGCAGAAAGGGCGGAGGGCAAGATTAAAGAAGACGGCACCATATCGGGCCGCTTCTGGAAATTGTTGTTGTCTGCACACTGGTTAGGCGACCGATTCCGGCACCATGGTTTCGAGGGGCCGCGTGCCGCGATTTCGCGCAAAGCCTTGGCTTTGCAGGGTTTCGAGCGGCACCATAGGCCCATATCGGCCTGTTTTCGGCGGTTTTGGCTGGAGTCGCGCCTTTGAGCGCCGACGACGAAAACCGCTTCCGCCCGAAGCCCGGCCGCATCCGATCCGACACGCCGAAGGCTGGCAAGACCAAGAGCTTTTTCACGCAGGTCAAGAAGATCATCCGGCAGCATCAGGCGGCAGCCTCCCGCGATCCTTCCATGCCGTCATCCGCTCGCCCGTCATCGCCGGGGCGGTCCCATGCCGTGGTCGCCAGCGGCAAGGGCGTGAAGCGCGGCAGAGGCGCGAGCTTCGTGCGCGCCCGCAACATCTCCGGCCACTGGCATCATCGCCAGCCGGGCAGCCGTCGCGTAATCGTCAAGCAACGCAGCGTCCGGGCCGCATGGAAGGGCGGTCGTGCCCGCGCGCATCTGCGCTATGTCCAGCGCGACGGCACCTCACGCGACGGCGAGCGCGGTCGGCTCTATTCGGCGACAGAGAACCGCGCCGATGGCGACGCCTTCCTTGATCGCGGCAAGGACGACCGCCACCAATTCAGATTCATCGTCTCGCCCGAGGATGGCGCGGAGCTGTCGGACCTCACGGCCTACACCCGCGATTTCATGAGGCAGGTGGAAGCCGACCTCGGCACGAAACTCGATTGGGTTGCGGTGAACCACTACAACACCGGCCATCCCCATGTGCATATCATCGTCAACGGCCGCGACGACACGGGCGGGGATCTAGTCATCAACGGCGACTATCTTTCCGCCGGCCTGCGCGAGCGGTCCAGCGAGCTTGCCAGTCTCGAACTCGGCCCCGTGACCGAGATCGAGCAGACCCGCAAGCTGTCGGCCGAAATCGACCAGGACCGTTTCACCCGGATCGACCGCGCCATGGCCGAGGAAGCCGATGCCCGTTTCCTCGATCTGCGCCATGAACCGGCAGAGCCGAGGCGGCAGTTCGAGCGCACGCTGCGCCTGCGCCGGCTCGCCAAGCTGGAGAAGATGGGGCTGGCGACCGAGCACGCGCCCGGCGTTTGGGAATTGAGCAAGGACATGGAGCCTGCCCTGCGCGAGCTTGGCGAGCGCGGCGACATTATTCGCACCATGCAGAAGGCGCTCGGCCCGCAGGGCGGCGAGCGCGACCCCATGAGTTTCCAAATCCATGACGGAGCGCCCGAGACGCCCATCGTCGGCCGCGTCATGGACAAGCACCTGTCCGACGAGCTGGGCGAGAACCTGACCGTAGTGGTGGACGGCATCGACGGGCGGACGCACCACATCGCCGGCATCGCGCCCGAGCGGCTGGAGGATGCCCGCATTGGCAGTATCATAGAGATCGGCCCGGCCGAGGCGGCACCCCGGCCGTCCGACCGCACCATCACCGCCATCGCCGAGGACGGTATCTATCGGCCGAGCCGCCATCTGGAGCAGGCGAAATTCGAGGGCCGCGTTCCGGGCGGTGACTATGAGGGCTATGTCGATGCCCATGTCCGCCGGCTGGAGGCATTGCGCCGCGCCGGGATCGTCGAGAGGATCGACGCCGACCAATGGCGCATCCCCGATGATCTGGTCAGCCGCGCCGCCGCCTATGACGCCGGCCGTGACCGGCAGGCCAGCGTTCGCGTCCTTTCCCCGGTCGATCTAGGCAAGCAGATCGGATCGGACGGCGCGACCTGGCTGGACCGGCGACTGATCCACGGCGAGACCGCCGACCTTGCTCCGACCGGCTTCGGCCAGCAGGTGCGCGAGGCGATGGACCAGCGCCGCGAGCATCATATCGAACAGGCCGACGCCACCCGCAGCAGGGACGGCCGCATCTTCTACCGGCGCAACCTTCTCGCCACGCTGCGCGAGCGGGAGGTTGTGCGCGTCGGCGCGGAGATGGCCGAGAGCAAGGGCCTGCCGTTCCGTGCCGCCACGGATGGCGAGTCCGTTACCGGCAAGTTCACCGGCACCGTGCAGCTATCGAGCGGCAAGTTCGCCGTGGTCGAGCAATCCCACGAGTTCACCCTTGTCCCGTGGCGGCCGGTCATCGACCGCCAGCTCGGCCGGGAGGCGATGGGCGTCGTGCAGAGCGGATCGGTGTCGTGGCAGTTGGGTCGGCAAAAAGGGTTGGAAATATAAGGCATCATTGCTGTGGTCGAGTTATGCGGGCAACATCATCGTTACGTGTCACTAGGTTAGGGTCTTATTTTTGCCTCTTCATGTCGCTACTTCGAGAGTGGCAGTTGCCTTCATCAGTGTTTCCTTCTGCTGCTATCATTGTAATTTTTTGTTGCCACAAGCTCGCGAACCTTCTAATTAGGGGACGCAACAGAGGCGACGTCCTCGACCGCTCACGCGGGTGTCAAGACCGGGACGGCCCGGCGTTCTTTAACCAAAAGGACGCCGACCTATGGCTTGGATTCTGCTTCTTATTGCTGGTATTTTGGAAATCGTCTGGGCTGCTTTCATGAAGCAATCGGACGGGTTTACGCGGTTGTGGCCGACTGTCGGCACCCTTGTGTTCATGATTGGCAGTTTTGGTCTGCTCTCGATTTCCATGCGCACCCTTCCTCTCGGTACAGCCTATACGATTTGGACCGGAATTGGCGCAGTTGGCGCTTTCACGGTCGGGATAGCTGTTTTGGGTGAAGCTATTACCCCTATGCGGATCATTGCGGCCATCCTGATCATCAGCGGCATCGTGCTGATGAAGCTGTCCAGCGCAAACTAGCCATCATCAACATCAGTAACAATTGATGCGACATTCCAGACCGTTCTTGGAAAAGAACTCTGGGATTGAGCCGAAATTCCATGGAGAGGCGGATGGCCGGACCGATAGAACAGTTTGAAGTCAAGACGCTGATCGACATTAACATCGGAGGCATTGACCTCAGCTTCACGAATTCTTCTGCCTACATGGTGGTCACTGTCACCTTGGCCAGCTTGCTTTTGCTAGTCAGCACGCGGAAGCGGGCTTTGATTCCTGATCGAAGCCAGGCAGCTAGTGAAATGATCTACTCTTTTGTGCTTAAGATGGTGCGTGATAGCGCAGGTGAGAAGGGAATGCTTTTTTTCCCTCTGATTTTTGCGCTGTTCCTCTTCATTCTGACAGCAAACCTGATCGGCTTATTTCCTTACGCATTTTCGATTACGAGCCAGATCATTGTCACCTTCAGCTTAGCCGCGCTGGTGTTTCTGACTGTCACTATCTATGGCTTTTATAAGCATGGTTTCCACTTCTTTCTGTTGTTCAAGCCAGAAGGAGTGCCTGCCGCCTTAGTCCCAATCGTGGCGCCTATTGAGCTGGTTTCCTATCTTTCTCGCCCCTTGAGTCACTCGATCCGCCTATTCGCGGTGATGCTCGCAGGTGGCATCAGCCTGAAAATCTTTGCAGGCTTTATTCCTGCGCTCGCCGCGCTGGGTTTTGCGGGTGTAGCTGCAAGCGTTCTCCCACTTGCTATGACAGTCGCGTTGACTGGCTTGAAGATATTGATGTGTGCGATTCAGGCATACGTGTTCGCTATGTTGTCGTGCATGTATATCAACGACGCGTTGCACCCCTCTCACTAGGACAGAGGTATGAGCCAACAAGCTTTTCCTGCTGACCCTTATGCGGTGATTGCCATGCATCACAGGACGACTTGTGCGCCCGCCGCCTAAACCCTTGCTACCTTTATCCGATGTTTGTCTCAATCTCGCAAGACAGTCCTCACCGGGCATTTACTAAGCAAGCACAAAGGAGTGCGTTGCATGGCCGATACTCTTAAGGCCGGGGGTGTGCATCGTTCGGCAGCCACTGATCCAAAACAAACCGCCTCGCGCGCGATGTTTAGCTGTCGCATCCCCCTTGCATCGCTGATCCAGACGCTTGCCGTCGCCGAGTATCTGAACTTCCGCCACGCAGCCAATGCGCTCGGCGTAGCGCAATCCAGCGTCAGCGCCCGCGTGAAGGCACTGGAAGAAAACCTTGGCGTCCTCCTGTTCGAGCGTCATGCGCGGGGCGTCCGATTGACCGAGGCCGGCCGACATTTCGTCGAACGTGTAACGGCGGGTATCGACCAGCTCGACCATGCGGTCAGGACCGCCGGCATGGTGGCGCGGGGAGAGCATGGCCGCCTGCGCGTCGGCATCCATGCCCTGATCCCCGGCAGCTTCCTCGCCACCCTACTTGAACGATACCGCGAACGGCATCCGGGCATCGAGGTCGAAATCGCCGAAGGCACGGCCCGCGATAGCGTCATGCGGCTTCGGGCCAACAGGCTGGACCTGACATTCGTGGCGGGCGCGCCCGAATTTCCCGACTGCCATGCGCGAAGGATATGGAGCGAACGGCTATTGGTCGCGATGCCCGCGCGCCATCCGCTTGGCGATCAGGCGGGGGTGACTTGGGCCGATCTGGCGGGCGAGACCTTCATCGTTCGCCACGGCGGCACCGGCCCACAGGTCCACCACCGCATCGTCATGCGGCTCGTCGGCACCTCGCCGGACCTGTCCATTCTGCGCTTCGATGTAGAACGCGGCACCTTGTTGTCCATGGTCGCGCAGGGCTATGGCGTCACCATCGTCGGTGAGGCGGCATCGCCGATGCACGCGCCGGGCGTGACCTTCCTGTCGATCCTCGACGAGCCGGAACCGCTCGCATTCTCCGCAATCTGGTCCCCCCACAATCGCAGTCCGGCTCTCCGAAGCCTTCTCGACCTTGCAGGCCAGATGAGTCGGTCGGGCCGGTCTGCCTGAATTGTTCGCCAGTTCTCGGCCTCGCGCTCCCGGTGCGACCATCCTATTTGCCGCCGTTCGTATCCGGCAGTCCTCCGGCCTTCTCTTTCCTGTTGCCCATCCCGATTTTGACTACTCTCTGATCGGCTCCGTCTCTTTTGCCGACTGGAGCCTGCTTTGCGCGGAGGCCGAATCCTTTGGGGTCAAATCGCTGTCGTCTTCACCATCGTTCTGGTGATGACGTGGGCGGCAACACAATGGGTTGCCTTTCGCCTTGGCTTCCAGCCGCAGCTTGGAGCACCATGGTTCGAGCTGGTGGGCTTGCCCGTCTATTACCCGCCGGCCTTCTTCTGGTGGTGGTTTTCTTTCGACGCCTACGCGCCCGCGATCTTCGTGGAGGGCGCGATCATCGCCACGTCTGGCGGCTTCATTGCCATCGCCGCCGCCATCCTCATGTCGATCATTCGGGCGCGCGAAGCTCGCAACGTCGCTACCTATGGTTCGGCGCGATGGGCCGAGGACAGGGAAATCCGCGCGGCCGGATTGCTCGGCCCCGATGGCGTCGTGCTCGGCCGTCATACCCAAGATTATCTGCGCCATGACGGTCCCGAGCATGTCCTATGTTTTGCCCCGACCCGCAGCGGCAAGGGCGTCGGCCTTGTTGTGCCGACGCTGCTGACATGGCCGGGAAGCTGTATCGTCCATGACATAAAAGGCGAGAACTGGACGCTGACAGCGGGCTTCCGCGCGCAGCATGGCCGCGTTCTGCTGTTCGATCCGACCAACGCAAGATCGTCCGCCTACAACCCGTTGCTGGAGGTCAGGCAAGGCGAATGGGAGGTCAGGGACGTGCAGAATATCGCGGATATTTTGGTCGATCCCGAAGGCAGCCTCGACAAGCGCAACCATTGGGAAAAGACCAGCCACAGCCTGCTTGTCGGCGCGATCCTGCACGTCCTCTATGCCGAACCCGACAAGACACTGGCGGGCGTCGCGAACTTCCTGTCCGATCCCCGCCGCCCGGTCGAGGCGACCTTGCGCGCGATGATGGACACGCCGCATCTTGGCGAGGCCGGCGTTCACCCCGTCATCGCGTCGTCGGCGCGGGAACTGCTCAACAAGAGCGAGAACGAACGGTCGGGCGTGCTTTCCACGGCCATGTCGTTCCTCGGCTTGTATCGCGATCCGGTTGTGGCGCGGGTGACGGCGCGCTGCGACTGGCGCATTGCCGATCTGGTCGGCAGCCGGGAGCCGGCCAGCCTCTATCTCGTCGTGCCGCCGTCCGACATCAACCGCACCAAGCCGTTGATCCGCCTCATCCTCAACCAGATCGGCCGCAGGCTGACCGAGGAATTGCATACGTCCGGCAAGCGCTATCGCTTGCTGTTGATGCTCGACGAGTTTCCGGCGCTCGGCCGTCTGGATTTTTTCGAGTCCGCCTTGGCCTTCATGGCGGGCTACGGCATCAAAGGCTTCCTGATCGCGCAGAGCCTCAATCAGATCGAGCGCGCCTACGGGCCGAACAACGCCATTCTCGACAACTGCCATGTCCGCGTCAGCTTTGCCACGAACGACGAGCGCACCGCCAAAAGGGTGAGCGATGCACTCGGCACCGCGACCGAGCTGCGCGATTCCACCAACTATGCCGGGCACAGACTGGCCCCATGGCTCGGGCATCTCATGGTGTCGCGGCAAGAGACGGCCCGGCCGCTGCTTACGCCCGGCGAGATCATGCAGCTTCCGCCCACCGATGAAATCGTCATGGTCGCGGGCACGCCGCCGATCCGCGCGACCAAGGCCCGCTATTTCGAGGATGCGCGATTTCAGGAACGCATCCTGACCCCGCCCGATCTGGTCGCCGCTCCGCTGGCGCCCAGCCCATCCGCCGATGACTGGTCCGGCCGCGTGGTCGCGGCGGAAAGCCATTCCGCGCCGGCCGCCGCAGACGGGGCCGAGGGCGACCCGGCCAATGCCGGCATCCGCCGCGAGCCGGAATTGCCCGAGCATGAGGAAATCGTTGCCCCGCCACCATCGCCCGAACAGGAGTTCGAGTTTCTGGACGACGAGCCGGACGTTGACGCGGCCAAGGCCCGCGCCATGCGCCAGCGCATGAGGATGGTGGCGCGGCAGGTCTCCATGAACCCCGATGAGGGTATCGAACTGTGAGGACACGCCCATGACCACCCGAACCCGCCTGAATCTCTATTTCGACCCGGCGCTCATGCCGCAGATTGAGTCGCTGGCGCTGCGCCGCAAGGTTTCCAAATCCGCCATCGTGGAGGCGGCCGTCATGTCCTATCTGTCCGGCGATTCCGCCGACCAGCTTGAAGCCGCCATGTCGCGCCGCTTGGACAAGCTCGGCCGCCAGTTCGACACGCTCGACATGGACCTTGCCGTTCTCGGCGAGACGGTCGCGCAGTTCATCCATTTCTGGATGACCATCACGCCGCCGCTTACAGGAGCCGCACAATCCGCTGCCCGCGCCAAAGGCGCGGAGCGGTTCGAGGGCTTCATGCAGAATCTCGGCCGGCGTCTGGCGACGGGTGACAGGTTCCTCAAAGAGATTTCGCGCGACCTCGACTCACTCCACGACGATCCGGTGCCAGACGAGCCCGCGACCAACGGCGATCAAGAGTAAGTATTCGGACCCATCCTATTTACCGCCATTCGCCGCCGATCACCGCACGCAGCTAGATACTTGTTGAACCAGCCGGATTTCGGCCTCTCTTAATCGACCCCGATCCGGGGATCGCCTGTCGCGCCCCGCCACAAGCCGGGGCCGACATGACCACCAACCACCAAAAACCGGAAGCCATTGCGCGCGGCGCACGCATGTTGCGCACCGCGCTCGGCCCCGCCATTGCCCGGCTGCTCGAAGACCCGGCCGTGGTCGAGGTGATGCTGAACCCGGACGGGCGGTTGTGGATCGACCGCCTGTCCGAAGGACTGTCCGACACGGGCGAGCGCCTATCCGCTGCCGATGGCGAACGCATCGTTCGGCTGGTCGCACATCATGTCGGCGCGGAGGTTCATGCCCGCAGCCCCCGCGTCTCGGCCGAGCTGCCGGAGTCAGGCGAAAGATTCGAGGGCTTGCTGCCGCCCGTGGTCGCCGCCCCGACCTTCGCCATACGCAAGCCCGCCAGCATCGTGTTCAGTCTCGACGACTATGTGGCGGCGGGCATCATGTCCGCCGATCAAGCCGCGACGCTACGCGCGGCCGTTTCCTCCCACGCCAACATCCTCGTGGCGGGCGGCACCAGCACCGGCAAGACCACGCTGACCAACGCGCTGCTCGCCGAGGTGGCGAAGACGGCGGATCGCGTCGTCATCATCGAGGACACGCGCGAGCTGCAATGCGCCGCGCCCAACTTGGTCGCCATGCGGACGAAAGACGGCGTGGCGACGCTTTCCGATCTGGTCCGTTCCTCGCTGCGCCTGCGCCCCGACCGCATCCCCATCGGCGAGGTGCGCGGATCGGAAGCCCTCGACCTCCTGAAAGCGTGGGGCACGGGGCACCCCGGCGGCATCGGCACCATCCATGCCGGCACCGGCATCGGTGCGCTGCGTCGCCTTGAACAGCTCATTCAAGAGGCTGTCGTCACCGTCCCGCGCGCCCTGATCGCCGAGACCATCGACCTTGTTGCGGTCCTTTCCGGGCGCGGCTCCGCGCGCCGGCTGGCCGAGCTTGCCCGCGTCGAGGGGCTAGGGCCGGACGGCGACTACCGCGTCACGCATCCCATCCCATTGGCAATCCCAACCAGCACAGGAGAACATTCATGATCCGCACGATTTCGCGCGGCTATCGCTTCGCCGCGACCGCCGCATCTACCCTTGTCATCAGTCTCATGCTCGCTCCGGCCGCCCATGCGTCCGGTTCGTCGATGCCATGGGAACAGCCCCTGCAACAAATCCTCCAGTCCATCGAGGGGCCGGTCGCCAAGATCATCGCCGTCATCATCATCATCGTGACGGGCCTCACCCTCGCGTTCGGCGACACCAGCGGCGGCTTCCGTCGCCTGATCCAGATCGTGTTCGGCCTGTCCATCGCGTTCGCGGCCAGCTCGTTCTTCTTGAGCTTTTTCAGCTTCGGCGGCGGGGCGCTCGTTTGATGGCGGGCGGCCTCGAACAGCTCGACGCGGTGCCGGGCTTCACGATCCCGGTCCACCGGGCGTTGACCGAGCATATCCTGCTCGGCGGCGCCCCGCGCGCCATCGCCATCATGAACGGGACGCTGGCCGGGGCCGTGGGCCTCGGCCTGCGTCTCTGGCTTGTCGGCCTCGCCCTATGGGCCATCGGCCATTTCGCGGCCGTGTGGGCGGCGAAGCGCGATCCCCAATTCGTCGAGGTCGGGCGGCGGCACATCCGCATCCCCGGCCATCTGGCGGTGTGAGGGCGCGGCCATGATGAACCTTGCCGAATACCGCCGCACCGCCGCCCGGCTCGCCGACTATCTGCCATGGGCCGCATTAGTCGGTCAGGGCGTCGTGCTCAACAAGGACGGCTCGTTCCAGCGCACCGCGAAGTTTCGCGGCCCCGATCTGGATTCCGCCGTCGCCGCCGAGCTGGTCGCCGTCGCCGGCCGCATCAACAACGCCGTGCGCCGTCTCGGCTCCGGCTGGAGCATCTTCGTCGAAGCGCAGCGCAGCGAGGCCGCGACCTATCCCGACAGCACCTTTCCCGATCCCGCCTCGGCGCTGGTCGATGCAGAACGGAAGGCCGGTTTCGAGGAAGCCGGCACGCATTTCGTATCCGGCTACTTTCTGACATTCCTTTTTCTGCCTCCGGCCGAGGAAGCCGCCCGCGCAGAATCTTGGCTCTACGAGGGCCGGGACAAGACTGGCGTGGACCCTTGGGAAGCCCTGCGCGGCTTCATCGACCGAACCGACCGCGTGCTGGCCTTGCTCGACGGCTTCATGCCCGAGTGCCGTTGGATGGATGACGGCGAGACGCTGAGCTACCTGCATTCGACGATTTCGACCAACCGGCATCGCGTGCGCGTGCCCGAGGTGCCGATGCACCTCGACGCGTTGCTGGCCGACCAGCCTTTGACCGGCGGGCTGGAGCCGCGCCTTGGCGACCAGCATCTGCGCGTGCTGACCATCGTGGGATTTCCCAGCGCGACCACGCCCGGCCTGCTGGACGAGATGAACCGGCTGCCGTTTCCTTACAGGTGGAGCACCCGCGCGATCCTGCTCGACAAGGTGGACGCCACCAAGCTCCTGACCCGCATCCGCCGCCAGTGGTTCGCCAAGCGCAAATCCGTCGCGGCGATCCTCAAGGAAGTCATGACCAACGAGGCGTCCGCGCTGGTGGACACCGACGCCGCGAACAAGGCGCTCGATGCCGACATGGCCTTGCAAGAGCTTGGGGCGGATGTGGCGGGCATGGCTTACGTCACGGCGACCGTCGCCGTTTGGGATGCCGACCCCCGCCTTGCCGACGAGAAGCTGCGCCTGGTCGAGAAGATCGTTCAGGGCCGCGACTTCACCGCCATGCCCGAGAGCGTCAACGCGGTTGACGCATGGCTCGGCTCACTACCCGGACATGCCTACGCGAATGTCCGCCAGCCGCCCATCAGCACATTGAATCTCGCCCACATGATCCCGCTTTCAGCGGTGTGGGCGGGGCCGGAACGGGACGAGCATCTCGGCGACGCTCCATTGCTTTACGCTAGGACCGAAGGCTCAACCCCGTTCCGGTTTTCCCTTCATGTCGGCGATGTGGGCCACACCCTTGTCGTCGGCCCCACCGGCGCGGGCAAGTCCGTGCTGCTCGCGCTCATGGCCTTGCAGTTTCGCCGATATGCAGGATCACAGGTCTTCGCCTTCGACTTTGGCGGTAGCATC
This sequence comes from Aminobacter sp. NyZ550, assembly GCF_025628925.2. Lineage (NCBI taxonomy): Bacteria > Pseudomonadati > Pseudomonadota > Alphaproteobacteria > Hyphomicrobiales > Phyllobacteriaceae > Aminobacter > Aminobacter sp. NyZ550. The sequence continues at coordinate 3,479,724 of NZ_CP114190.1, read as the reverse complement.
CGCGCCGCCGCGCTGGCCATGGGCGGCGACTGGCACGATCTCGGCGGCAACAGCGCCTCCGCACCGCCCGTAGACGAGACCGATCCCATCGACCGGGCGCTAGCCGCGCTCGATCCCCTCTACGATGGCGTCGCGCTGCAACCGCTTGCCCGCGTTCACGACATCCATGAACGCGCATGGGCGGCCGACTGGATCGCCGCCATCCTCATGCGCGAGGGGCTGTCGATCACGCCGGAGGTGAAGGAGCACCTTTGGACGGCGCTGACCTCGTTGGCGTCCGCGCCGGTCGAAGAACGGACGATCACGGGCCTCAGCGTTCTGTTGCAATCCAACGATCTGAAACAGGCGCTCCGTCCGTTCTGCGTCGGCGGTGCCTATGGCCGGCTGCTCGACGCCGAGACAGAGCATTTGGGATCGGCGGACGTGCAGGCGTTCGAGATCGAGGGCCTTGTCGGGACCGGCGCGGCTCCCGCCGTGCTCGCCTATCTGTTCCATCGTATCGGCGACCGGCTCGACGGGCGACCAACGCTGCTCATCATCGACGAGGGTTGGCTTGCGCTCGACGACGAGGGTTTCGCCGGCCAGCTCCGCGAATGGCTGAAAACGCTGCGCAAGAAAAACGCCAGCGTCATTTTCGCCACGCAAAGCCTGTCCGACATCGACGGCAGCAACATCGCGCCCGCGATTATCGAGAGCTGCCCGACGCGGCTCTTGCTGCCAAACGAGCGGGCCATCGAACCGCAGATCACGGCCATTTATCGCCGCTTCGGCCTCAATGACCGCCAGATCGAAATCCTCGCAAGGGCCACGCCCAAGCGGGATTATTACTGCCAGTCACGGCGCGGCAATCGCCTGTTCGAGCTTGGCCTGTCCGAAGTCGGCCTCGCGCTCTGCGCCGCATCCGCCAAATCCGACCAGACCCTCATTGCGCAGATCGTCGCCGAACACGGCCGCGACGGCTTCCTCGCCGCATGGCTGCGCGAGCGCGGCGTCGAGTGGGCGGCCGAGCTGATCCCGAACCTCACCAATCTTGCCGACCGGCCGGAATCCGCCGCGCCGGCCGTGCCGGATACCCACCCCACACAGGAGATTCTTCCATGACCTATTCCAAGATCGTCGGGGCCTCGGCCCTTGGGCTGGTGCTCGCCGTGCCCGTCGCGCTGTCGCCCATGCTGGCAAGCCCGGCCCATGCGCAATTCGGCTTCGGCCGCATCGTCTATGACCCGAGCAACTATGCGCAGAACGTGCTCACGGCAGCGCGCACGCTGGAGCAGATCAACAACCAGATCACCAGCCTCCAGAACGAGGCGCAGATGCTCATCAATCAGGCCCGCAATCTGGCGAGCCTGCCGTATTCGTCGCTCCAGCAGCTCCAGCAGAACGTCCAGCGCACGCAGCAGCTTCTCGGCCAAGCGCAGAACATCGCGTTCGAGGTCGGGCAGATCGACCAAGCGTTCCAGCAGCAATATGGCAACGTCTCGCTTTCGACGACCGACGCCCAGCTTGTTGCCGACGCGCGGAGCCGCTGGGAGAATACGGTCGGCGGCTTGCAGGACGCGATGCGCGTTCAGGCGGGTGCGGTCGGCAACATCGACGGTAACCGCGCCGAGATGGCCGCGCTTGTCGGCCAGAGTCAGGGCGCGACCGGCGCGCTGCAAGCCACGCAGGCCGGCAACCAGCTCCTTGCTCTCCAGTCGCAACAGCTTTCCGACCTGATCGCGGTCATCTCGGCGAACGGCCGCGCCGACGCGCTGACCGAAGCGGAACGCGCCGCCGCCGCCGAACAGGGCCGCGAGCAGCGCCGCCGCTTCCTCACGCCGGGTTCGGGCTACCAGCCCGGCAACGCGCAGATGTTCAACGGCAACAACTGACCGGGAGGCTCGCCATGGACGGCAAGATGCTGGCCCGGCTCGGGGCCGTGGTGTTCATCGCCATCGCCGTCACGGCGACCGCAATCGACATGGCGCGGAAGGATGAACCTTCCGCGCTGCCCCCGGCCTCGGCCTTCCAGCCCCCGGCCGATCCCCTGCGCGAAACCCTGCGCCGTTGCCAGCAGCTCGGCGAGGCGGCGGCGAGTGACGCCGGCTGCCTCGCCGCATGGGCTGAATCCCGCGACCGCTTCCTCGGTCGCACGCCAGCGCCCGCCGCACCGCAATCCAGCGAAGGGCGCTGACCATGGGCAACACGGGCGTCATCGACTCGTTTCTAGGCGTATTCACCTCCTACATCGACAGCGGGTTCGGCCTGCTCGGCGGCGAGGTGGCGTTTATTGCGACCACCCTGATCGTGATCGACGTGACGCTCGCCGCGCTCTTTTGGGCATGGGGCGCGGATGACGACATCATCGCGCGCTTGGTGAAAAAGACGCTGTTCGTCGGCGTCTTCGCCTACATCATTTCCAACTGGAACAACCTCGCGCGCATCGTCTTCGAGAGCTTCGCCGGCCTCGGCCTCATGGCGTCGGGCACCGGCTTTTCCGTCACCGATCTGATGCGGCCGGGCCGCGTCGCACAGACCGGCCTCGACGCCGGCCGCCCGCTGCTCGAATCCATTTCCGACTTGATGGGCTGGATCGCCTTCTTCGAGAACTTCATCCAGATCGCGTGCCTGCTGTTCGCATGGGTGCTGGTGGTGCTGGCTTTCTTCATCCTCGCCATCCAGCTTTTCGTCACCCTGATCGAGTTCAAGCTGACCACGCTTGCCGGCTTCGTCCTCATCCCCTTCGGCCTGTTCGGCAAGACCGCCTTCATGGCCGAGAAGGTCTTGGGCAACGTGGTGTCGTCCGGCATCAAGGTCTTGGTCCTCGCCGTTATCATCGGCATCGGCAGCACCTTGTTTTCGCAATTCACGGCTGGTTTCGGCGGGGCAACCCCGACCATCGACGACGCCATGGCGATTGTGCTGGCAGCCCTGTCGCTGCTCGGCCTCGGCATCTTCGGTCCCGGCATCGCCAACGGCATCGTATCGGGCGGGCCGCAGCTCGGCGCGGGAGCGGCCGTTGGTACGGGCCTCGCCGCTGGCGGCATGGTGCTTGCCGGCGGCGCGGCGGCTGGCGGCGGGGCCATGCTTGCGGCGAAGGGCGGCGCTGCTGCCCTGTCCGCTGGGGCCGCGGCCGTTCGGGGCGGCGCGACCGCCGCGGGCGCGGCGACCGCTGCCTATAGCCTCGGCTCGCTCGGCCAGTCCGGCGCGGCGGGCGTTGCCTCCGGCCTCGGTGGTGTCGCCCGAGCGGCAGGCTCGGCCGCCGTCTCGCCGCTCAAACGCGCAGCCTCCAGCGCAACATCCCAAGCAAGCGAAAGCGTCAAATCCAGCTTCTCCGCTGGCGCAAAGGCCGGTTTCGGCGTGACGGGCGGCAGCTCCACGATGGGCACGGTCGGCGGTGCAAGCGCCGATCCCGCAGCCGCGCCATCCAGCCCGGCCGGCAGCCCTCCGGCTTGGGCGCAGCGGATGCAGCGCCGGCAGACCCTCAACCACGGCACCACCATGACCGCCCATGCGGTGCGGTCCGGCGACAGCCACGGCTCCGGCTCCTCCGTCAACCTCTCTGAAAGTGACCGCTCATGAGCATCTTCAAACGACCAGCAACCCATTACGGCAAGACGCCGGAACCCGAGACGCCCTATCAGCGCGCCGCGCAAGTGTGGGACGAGCGTATCGGCTCGGCCCGCGTGCAGGCGCGGAACTGGCGGCTCATGGCCTTCGGCTCGCTGATCCTGTCAGCCGGATTTGCCTCGGCATTGGTCTGGCAGTCCGCACGCGGGACCGTAGTGCCTTGGGTTGTTCAGGTGGACAATCTCGGTCAGGCGCAGACCGTCGCGCCAGCCAATGCCGACTATCGCCCCACTGACCCGCAAATCGCTTTCCATCTCGGCCGCTTCATCGAGCAGGTCCGCGCGATCCCGGCCGACGCGATCATCGTCCGCCAGAACTGGCTTCGGGCTTATGAATGGACCACGGATCGCGGCGCGGCGGCGCTCAACGATTACGCCCGTGCCAATGATCCTTTTGCCAAGGTCGGCCGCCAGCAAGTCGCCGTCGAGGTGTCGAGCGTCATCCGGGCGTCCCCCAACAGCTTCCGCGTCGCGTGGACCGAACGCCATTTCGAGAACGGCCAGCTTTCCAGCACGGAACGATGGACGGCCATCCTCACCATCGTCATCCAGCCGCCGCGCGACGCCGAGCGCCTGCGCGCTAATCCGCTGGGAATCTACGTCAATGCAATTTCGTGGTCGCGGGAGATGAGCCAATGAGGACGATCACCCGCACCCCCACAATCGCGGCCATGCTGCTTTCGGCCACTATGCTCGCAGGCTGCGCCACCAACCGGACGCCACAGTTTAGCTACGATGCCAGCGTGCCGCCGCTGCCAACCGTGCAGGCGGCGGCAACCGACAACACACCCCGGCCGCTGCATGTGCCCCCGGCGTGGACCGTGGCGCGCGGCGGCACCGCCGCAGGCACGCCGACCGGCCGTGTCGAGAACGCCAATGCCGCCGCCCGCGTCGAACCGCGCCGCGAAGGCTACTACAACGCCATACAGGTTTTCCCGTGGAGTGAAGGCGCGCTCTATCAGGTCTATGCCGCAGTCGGGCAGATCACGACCATTGCGCTGGAGCCGGGCGAGAGCCTGACAGGTGCGGGGCCGATCGCGGCAGGCGATACCGCCCGCTGGGTCATCGGCGACACCGAGAGCGGCAGCGGGGCGAACCGCCGTGTCCATATCCTCGTGAAGCCGACGCGGCCGGATATTTCCACCAACCTTGTCGTCACCACCGACCGACGCACCTACATGATCGAGCTGCGCGCGCGGGAATCGCTCTACATGCCAGCCGTAGCTTGGGCCTATCCCGCGCCGCCGCCCGGCCAGCGCCAGACCGTCCCGGCCGCGCCGGTCATCCCGGCCGAAGCGGCGAGGAACTACCGCTATGGCTTGCAGGTGCAGGGCGACAACCCGCCATGGCGGCCGGTTTCCGTGTTCGACGATGGCCGGCGCGTCTATGTCGTCTTCCCGGCGGGGATCGCGCAGGGCGAGATGCCGCCGATCTTCGTGCTCGGATCGAACGGCGAGCCGCAGATCGTCAATTCCCGCATCCACCAGAACGTCCTGATCGTGGACCGCCTGTTCGGCGCGGCCGAGCTACGCCTTGGCAGCGACGACCGACAGCAGGTCGTCAGGATCGTCCGCACCAACCTGACGCAGGCGGCAGGCGCGCAGCCCGCCAGCGTGACTGGAGGCTCCGCGTCATGACCGACAACATCATTGCCGATACTGCTCCGACCATGCGCCTGCGCGCCGAACCGCCCCGCGTTACCCGCCTGTCCCGCAAGATGCTGGCAGGCGTCGGCGCCGTCGCCTTGCTCGGCATCGGCGGCGCGCTGATCTACGCGCTCCAGACCCGCGACGCGGGGCCGGGAGGCGACGAACTCTATTCGACCGAGAACCGTCCCACGGCGGACGGTCTCGCCGGCCTGCCGCGTGACTACACCGGCCCGGTCCTGGGGCCGGCGCTGCCCGGCGACCTCGGCCGTCCGATCCTCGACGCACAGAACCGGGGCCAGCCAGTCGTGCCGCCCGTCATGACGACGCCTGCCGTCGATCCCGAAGAAGAACGCCGCAGGGCCGAGGAAGAAGCCGCGCGCTTGAGCAACGTGTTTTTCCAGTCCGGCCCGCGCACCGGAACGCCGGCAGGGACGGCCATGCCCGGCCTTGCCGGTCTCGGCCTCGGCGGACAGCCAGCGACGCAGGACCGGCACACGGCGTTCCTCAATGGACCCGTGGACCGGCAGACCGTCGCGCCGGATCGTGTCACGCCGCCGGCATCGCCCTACATCCTTCAGGCTGGGGCCGTGATCCCCGCCGCGTTGATAACCGGCATCCGTTCCGATCTGCCCGGCCAGATCACCGCACAAGTGACGGAGAACGTCTATGACAGCCCGACCGGCTCGCTGCTCCTGATCCCGCAGGGCACCCGCATCATCGGCCAATACGATGACGGAGTGACCTTCGGCCAGCGTCGGGTGTTGCTGGTGTGGAATCGCCTGATTCTGCCGGGCGGCCGTTCCATTGTCCTTGAGCGCCTGCCGGGCGCGGACGCCAGCGGCTATGCCGGCCTTGAGGATGGCGTCGATTATCATTGGTGGGATCTGATGAAGGCCGCAGGGCTGTCCACGTTGCTCGCAGTCGGCACGGAGCTGGCGACGAGCGACGAGGACCGACTTATCCGGGCCATCCGCGACGGGGCGCAGGATACCGTCAATCAGGCGGGCCAGCAGATCGTGCAGCGCCAGTTGCAGGTCGCGCCGACGCTCACTATCCGGCCCGGTTTCCCGGTCAGGATTATCGTCACCCGCGACCTTGTGTTCGAGCCGGCAGGAGGTTGACCATGACCAAGCTGAAACTCGGCCCGCTACCCGACGACAAGCCCGTGAAGGTCATGCTGGAGCTGCCCGCAGCCCTTAACCGCGATCTTATCGCCTATGCCGAGGTGCTGGCTCGCCAGAGCGGCCAGCCCGTCGCCGATCCCGCCAAGCTCATCGTGCCGATGCTTCAACACTTCATCGCCACGGATCGCGGTTTCGCCAAGGCGCGGCGGGCCGCCAGCTAAGTCCCATCCCGGCAGGGGTGCCGCCAGCGCATAGGCGCAAATGCGGCACGCTACAGGCCGCCGACTGCCCTCCATGGTTCGCCTAATTCCGGGGCCTGTAGCGCCCCGGAATCCATCAGAACCAAGGAGGATTCCATGTGCGCAGAGCGCCGCCGCGCCCGCAAAGGGCGACCGCGACACCCGGTCCCCGAAGCACTTCCCGACGATCTTTTCGACTACGCCGACGAACCCACGCCAGACGGCCGGGAACGCCGCAGCTCGCCGCTTCGCATCGTCGATGTTGAGACGCTGCCGGTCTTCGACGACTGGCCCGAGAAGGTGCCGATCACGGAGGAAGAACTGCAAATCTTCGAGCGGTATTTCGGTCATGTGCTCGACCGCCTGTTCGGCCATCGACACCGATCCTGACAATAAGGGCTTGCCACCGTTAACACCAGATGGTAACAGTAAGCCATGAGCGAGGATCGTGACCAGAGCCTCGACACGCTTCTGGACCTCGACGGTCAGGTGCTTGTCGTCGATCCCGAGGGCGGCCATTGGGTGAAGTTCATCGTCACCCGTATTCCGGCCTCGCCGGAAAAGCCGCACGGCCTCGATTATTCGCTCACGCTTCACGGGCCTTCGGGCGAACGGCTGGTCGGCTTCGATAACGCCCATCCGGTCGGCCGAGGCAAGCGCGGCGAGCCGATGGACCATCGGCACCGCCTCCAGACCGTGAAGCCCTACGCCTACGAGGATGCGGCCACGCTGCTGGCCGACTTCTGGCAGGCGGTGGACGCGGTATTGAAGGAGCGAGGCGTAACATGACCACCCTGAAAGTCGGGATTGCCGGCTACGACGAAATGAAGGCCCGCACCATACGGATCGCCAAGGGCGAGGAAAAGCCGGCGGCGGACGATCCGAAGGTGTGGTTCACATCCATGGAATCCTTCGCGCAGCTCCTTTCCAGCGGGAACCGCGAGCTGCTGCGCGTCATCGACGAGCAGTCGCCCGGCTCGCTGGAGGAACTGTCGCGGATCACGGGACGGGCGAAGCCCAGCCTGTCCCGAACCCTCAAGAAGATGGCGAGCTACGGCCTGATCCGCATGGACCCCGGCGAGGGCCAGAAAGTCGTTCCCAAGGTGCTGCATGATCGTGTCGAGCTGGACTTGCCCTTGCTCGAACGCCGCGCGGCGAAAGGAGGCGCGCTATGAACATTCACTCCCCGCACGTCGCCCTGCGCGCCGCGCTCTATCTGCGCGTCTCGACGGCACGGCAGGCCGAGCATGACGTGTCGATCCCCGATCAGAAGCGGCAGGGCGAAGCCTATTGCGAGTCTCGCGGCTATCAGCTTGTGGAAACCTTCGTCGAGCCGGGCGCATCGGCGACCAACGACCGCCGCCCCGAGTTCCAGCGCATGATCGAAGCCGGGACGTCCAAGCCGCCAGCGTTCGACGTGGTGGTAGTGCATAGCTTCTCGCGCTTCTTCCGCGACGAATTTGAAATGGAATACTACTACCGAAAGCTGGCGAAGAACGGCGTCAAGCTCGTTTCCATGACGCAGGAACTTGGTGACGATCCGATCCACCAGATGATGCGGCGGATCATGTCGCTGTTCGACGAATACCAGTCGAAGGAGAACGCCAAGCACGTCCTGCGCGCCTTGAAGGAGAACGCGCGGCAAGGCTTCTGGAACGGTTCGTTGCCGCCCATCGGCTACCGCGTCGTCGATGCCGAGCAGCGCGGCACGAAGATGAAGAAGAAGCTGGAAATCGACCCGCTGCACGCCGACACCGTGCGGCTCATCTTCCGCCTCGCATCGGAAGGCGACGGCACGTCCGGCCCCATGGGCGTCAAGAACATTGTCAGCTACCTCAACAGGAACAGCATGTTCACCCGCAGCGGCGGGCGTTGGGGCATCGGCCAGCTTCACCGCGTCCTGACCCGCCGCACCTATATCGGCGAACATCGCTTCAATCGCCGGTCCAAGAAAGGCGAAGTGAAGCCCGAGGAAGAAGTCGTCACCGTCGCGGTGCCGCCGTTGATCGACCTTGAGATATTCGAGGCGGTGCAGAAGCGGTTGCAGGTCAATAATCCGAAGGTGACGCCGCCGCGCGTCGTCAGCGGCCCGAACCTGCTGACCGGCATTTGCTATTGCGGCAATTGCGGCGGGGCCATGACGCTGCGCACCGGCAAGAACGGCCGCTATCGCTATTATGCCTGTTCGATCCGGGCACGGCAGGGCGAAACCGGCTGCAAGGGCCGCGCGATCCCGATGGACAAGCTGGACCGCATCGTGGTCAGCCACATCGAGGAAAGGCTGCTGGACCCCGAGCGGATCGAAGATGTGCTCGCCTCGCTGCTGGATCGCCGGCAGGAGAGCGTCGAGCGGCGCAGCCAGCACATCGCCGAATTGAACCAGCGCGCGGCCGAGGCCGACATGCGGCTAAAGCGGCTCTATGACGCCATCGAGGCGGGTTCGCTCGACCCGGCCGAATCCGCCCTCGGCGAACGCATCGCCGGCCTTACGGCGATACGGGATCAGGCACGGGCCGACGCCGTAAGGACCGAAGCCATGCTGAAAAACTCTGCCCATAAGGGCCTTACAGGCGCGGCCGTGCGGGAACTGGCGAGCGAGGCGCGCACCGGGCTTCGGCTCGAAAAGGGCGGCTATCGGCGGGATCACGTCCGGGCTTTCGCCCAGCATGTCGAGGTTGCGGACGATGCGATCTACATCAACGGCAGCAAAAACACGCTGTTGAGGACGCTGATAGCCACTAAGGGAGGGAAATCGGCGGGAATCGGCGTTCCCGGTTTTATACCAAGGTGGCGGAGGGAGTGGGATTCGAACCCACGGTGAGTTGCCCCACGCCGGTTTTCAAGACCGGTGCCTTAAACCGCTCGGCCATCCCTCCAAACCATTGCACCCCTTCACCATTTGCCTGGGCCGACATGGTCGGGACGGCAGGCGCACGGGGCTTGCAACCATCTGGTCACGAGTGCCGCGTTTATAGCTGTCCTTGGCGCGGCGTCAACGGCGCCCGAGACATCTTTCCGCGCAATCGACGCCGCTGGCGCCGAGCAACAGGCTGATTGAAAGCAGCCGCGTCCACCTATCGAAAGCCGAGGGGGCGGCTGCGGGTCAGGCGTGGCGGTCTTTGCCGCAATTACGCCACAATCCCGCCCGTTTCGGACCACAGTCGATTAATAGGCTGGCAAGCATTAGCTGCGCAGATAGGGGACTGGGGATAGGTGCGCGAGCTAACTCCATTTTATGCGTGACGGCACTGCGATCGTTTGGCAGGGCCGGAGTAGACTGGCAGGGGACTTCACGACAATGCAGAACTCGACGCGGACGCGCCTTGGGCGCGCAGCCACGATCAGCATTCTCGCAGCGACCGCTGTGTTCATTGCCGGCTGCGCCTCCCAGAAGCCGACCACAGTCGCCGGCAAGAAGCGCTCCAAGGAATATTTCGCCGAGTCCGAATATGGCGTGAAGGCAAGTCCGCGCGTGACGACGGCGATGTCGAACCTGCCGCGCGGCGGCGGCCGCGACCAGACCGGCAAGCCCTACAAGGTGCGCGGCAAGTGGTACTATCCCAAGGAAGACAAGAACTACGCCGCAATGGGTCGAGCCTCATGGTACGGCGACGCCTTCCATGGCCGGCTGACCGCCAATGGCGAAATCTACGACATGACGCATCTGACCGCAGCGCACCCGACGATGCCGCTGCCGAGCTATGCCCGCGTCACCAACACCAAGAACGGCTCATCGGTGATCGTGCGCATCAACGATCGCGGGCCTTATTCGAACGACCGTGTCATCGACCTGTCCAAGCGCGCCGCCGAGATGCTCGACTATGCCCATAGCGGCACGGCCAAGGTGAAGGTCGAATATGTCGGCCGTGCACCGCTCGACGGCCGCGACGACCAGTACCTGCTTGCATCCTACCGCCCGGGCAAGGGCATGGCCGATCCGAGCAATGACGGCCTGCCGGCTGGCGTGATGATTGCCATGAACGGACCGACGCCGAACATTGGTGTCGGGCAGGCGGCGGCGTTTCCAGGCACGATGACCAATACAGCACCGGCCGCTGTCCAACTGGCCAGTGCTCCGGCCAACAGCCTTGCGGCTCAGGCGGTCCAGTTCGAGCAGCCAGCCATGGCGGCACAGGGACAGGGAATGATCGACGTGGTGCTGCCGGATTTCGGGCCGATCGCGCCGGAACGTCCTGACGGCATGATGGTTCCGCAGACCCGCGTGGCGCTTGCCACCATGGGTTACGCCAGCGAGACCGCAAGCGGAGCGACCAGGGCTTTCGCCGCACTGGAACGCAAGGCGATGACGTCAAGCGACATCGTCGATTCCTGGAAGCGCCTCAATCCGGGTCCGCGCGCCCAGCAGAATCTGGAAGCCTATGTCGCGGCCGGCACCTTCGAAGACGGCGCCGAAGCCCAGCGCGTCGCCAAGGCACTGTCCGCCTATGGCCGCGCCAAGGTCGAACAGTCCGACTTCGAAGGGAAGACCTGGTATTCGGTCGACGTCTATCCCGATGGCAAGACCTCGATCGACGCCATGCTGAAGGCAGCCTGGTCGCACGGCGCGCCCGACGCCTTTGCGGTTCACGACTGAGGCACGATCCTGCAAAAGAGGAACTGTGGCTATCTGCCCGGCCACGGTTGATCCCGGCGATCGAAGACTGATAGGTTCAGGACGCTCGACCGGAACGGGGCCGAACGGGGCAGTATCTCTCATGACATTCAGACTATTCGCGCCGCTCAGCTTGATGATCGGCTTGCTTACAGCGCTCGCCTTCACCGGACAGGCTGAGGCGCAGCTGTTCGAAACCAAGGCAACACAAGCCTACATGATCGATGCCGAAACCGGCACGGTGCTGTTTTCGAAAGAGCCCGACAAGGCAATGGCGCCGGCCTCGCTGGCCAAGCTGATGACCATGGAGGTGGTGTTCAACGCCATCAAGTCCGGCCGCTACAAGCTCGACGACACCTTCGCGGTGAGTGAAAACGCCTGGCGCACCGGTGGTGCGGCATCGCGGGCGTCAACGATGTTTGCCGCGGTCAAGTCGCAGATCCGCATCGAGGACCTGATCCAGGGCGTTACTGTACAACTCGCCAATGACGGCTGCATCGTGCTTGCCGAAGGCATGGCCGGCTCCGAGGCCAATTTCGCCCTGCAGATGACCGAACGCGCCCGCGAGATCGGCCTGGAGAAGTCGACATTCGTCAATTCGACCGGTTTGCCGGCGCCTGGCCAGACCACCACTGTGCGTGAGCTCGCCACGCTCGGCCTGCACATCTGGCGCACCTATCCCGAGTTCTACCGCTACTACAGCCTGCCGGAGTTCAACTGGAACAAGATCCTGCAGCGCAACCGCAACCCGCTCATCACCATGGACATCGGCGCCGACGGCATGGCTGCCGGCTTCACCGAAGGCGAAGGCTTTGCCATCGTCGGCTCGGTCAACCGAGAGGGCAGGCGGCTGTTTGCCGCCATGGCCGGCCTTGCCAGCGACCGCGAGCGCTCGGAGGAAGCACGCAAGCTGCTCGACTGGGGCATGCGATCCTTCGAGAAGTCGGAGATCTTTGCCGCCAACGAGACAGTCGGCGAAGCGCAGGTGTTTGGCGGCACCAGATCGCATGTCGCGCTGGTGGCCCAGAAGCCGATCTCGCTGTTTTTACCGATTACCAATCGCGAGCGGCTCGTGGCACGCATCGTCTATGACGGCCCGGTGGCAGCTCCGATTGCACAGGGAACGCCGATCGGCTCGCTCAAGGTCTGGATCGGCGACACGCTGAGCCAGGAAACCCCGCTCTATGCCGCAGAGGCTGTCGAAGTAGGTTCACTGCAAAGCCGCGCCCTCGACGCGGTCAAGGAACTCGCGGTCGGCTGGCTCAGATAGTTCGGGTGGACCTTTGCGGCTCTCGACGCTAGAGCTTCGGCACCTACATAAGATATGCCGTGAGGCCGTTCGTGCGGCATGACGTGCGGTGCAACGGACAGAAAGGCATTGGATTGGCGCGCGGCTTCTTCATCACATTCGAAGGCGGCGAGGGCGCAGGCAAGTCGACCCAGATCGAACGCCTGGCCAGCAAGCTTCGCGACAAGCGCTATGACATTCTGGTTACGCGTGAGCCCGGCGGCTCGCCCGGAGCCGAAGCGGTGCGCCATGTGCTGCTGTCGGGTGCCGCCGAGCCATTCGGACCGGAAATGGAAGCGCTGCTGTTTGCTGCCGCGCGCTCCGACCATGTCGAGCAGGTGATCCGACCGGCCGTCGAGCGTGGTGCCATCGTGCTGTGCGACCGCTTTCTCGATTCGTCGCGTGTCTACCAAGGGGTTACGGGCGACCTCGATCCCGACTTCATGGCGGCTGTCGAGCGCGTGGCAATCAATGGCATGATGCCCGACATGACGCTGATCCTCGATCTCGACCCAACCGAAGGCCTTCGGCGCGCCACTGCCAGGCGCGGACAGGATGTGGCCGACCGTTTCGAGAAGGAGACCGTAGAGATCCACCAGCGCCGGCGCGAGGCCTATCTGGCGATTGCCGAGAACGAACCTGAGCGATGCATCCTGATCGACGCATCGAGGGATCAGGAAGAGGTCGAGCACCAGATAACCGACGCCGTCTTCGCCGCCCTCGAGGCGCGCGCTACTGCCGGCAGCCGGGCCAGGGCCGACGCCTGATGTTCGAACGGATCGCCCCCGAACAACACGACACGCTCGACGGCATTGCCGAGCCGGCCGAAAACCCGCGCCTGTTCGGCCATGAACAGGCGGCCGCGATGCTGACCGCGGCCTATCGCTCGGGCAAGCTGCCGCATGCCCTTATCCTCGCCGGCCCGGTAGGCATCGGCAAGGCGACACTGGCCTTTCACCTCGCCAATCATCTGCTGCGTCATCCCGACTATCGCAGCGCGCCCGAAGAGCTCGCGCATCCAGACCCGAAGTCGGGACTGTTCCGCCAGGTTGCCACCGGCGCGCATCCTTCGGTGCTGCACCTGACGCGGCCGCAGAACGATAAGACCAAGGGTTTCAAGTCGGTCGTGACAGTCGACGAGATCCGAAAAGTGTCGCGTTTCCTGTCGATGACCTCGCATGATGGCGCCTACCGTGTCGTCATCGTCGATCCGGCCGACGACATGAACACCAATGCCGCCAATGCGCTGCTCAAAAACCTTGAAGAGCCGCCGGCGCGTACACTGTTCGTCCTGATCGTCCATGCGCCCGGCAGTCTGCTGCCGACGATCCGTTCGCGCTGCCAGACCATCCGCCTGACCCCGCTCGACGACAATGCGCTGCTGGCAGCCCTTGCCGGCACCGATCAGCCGGCGCCTGACGAGCCGGAGGCGCGCGCGGCACTGGTGCAGCGGGCAGGGGGCAGCGTGCGCGCTGCCATCCTGCTCACCCAGTATGGCGGGCTGGAGATCGCCGAAGCGCTTGACAGGATCGTGCGGTCCGGACGCAACGACATCGGCGCCGCGCACAAGCTCGCCGATGCGGTGGCGGGCAGGGACAGCGCCATCCAGTTCGACGTCTTCAATCGCCGCGCGCTCGACCTGCTGGCGGATACGGCGACGCAAGCTGCCTACAACTCCGACCTTTCACGGGCCAACGCCTTGTCCGATGCTTGGCACGACGCGCAAAACGCGATATCCGAGACCGAGACCTACAATCTCGACAAGAAACAACACGTCCTGGCCATGATCGACCGCTTGAATGCCGCATTGCGAATGTGACGCTCGTCCGAGCCGGATGGCAAACGCCATGCCGATGCGTTGTCTGACCGCGACCCTTTCAATCCGACATTCATGACGGCCCACCCATGTCCCGCGAAAAATTCTACATCACGACCGCGATCTCCTATCCCAACGGCAAGCCGCATATCGGCCACGCCTACGAGCTGATCGCAACCGACGCTCTTGCCCGCTTCCAGCGCCATGACGGCAAGGATGTTTTCTTCCTCACCGGCACCGACGAGCACGGCATCAAGATGCTGCAGACGGCCAACCGCGAAGGCATCACCGCGCGTGAACTGGCAGACCGCAATTCGAACGAATTCAAGAAGATGGCAACACTTCTGAATGCGTCGAACGACGATTTCATCCGCACCACCGAAGAGCGTCACTATGCTGCCTCCCAGGCGATCTGGAAGGCGATGGCTGACAAGGGCGACATCTACAAGAGCAGCTATGCCGGCTGGTATTCGGTGCGCGACGAAGCCTATTACGGCGAGGAAGAGACCGAAGTACGTCCCGACAATGTGCGCTATGGCCCGCAGGGCACGCCGGTTGAATGGGTCGAGGAGGAGAGCTACTTCTTCCGCCTGTCGGCCTATCAGGACAAGCTGCTTGCGCTCTATGACAGCAAGCCCGACTTCATCGGCCCCAACGAGCGCCGCAACGAGGTTGCGAGCTTCGTCCGTTCGGGTCTGAAGGACCTGTCGATCTCGCGCACGACATTCGACTGGGGCGTGCCGGTGCCCGGCGACGACAAGCACGTGATGTATGTCTGGGTCGACGCGCTGACCAACTACATCACGGCGCTCGGCTATCCGGACACCAGCGCCGAGAAGTGGGCTTACTGGCCTGCCGTTCATATCATCGGCAAGGACATCGTCCGCTTCCATGCCGTCTACTGGCCGGCTTTCCTGATGTCCGCCGGCATCGAGTTGCCGAAGCGGGTGTTCGGCCACGGCTTCCTGTTCAACCGCGGCGAGAAGATGTCGAAGTCGCTCGGCAACGTCGTCGATCCGTTCACCATGGTCGAGCATTATGGCCTCGACCAGGTGCGCTACTTCCTGCTGCGTGAGGTTCCGTTCGGCCAGGACGGCAGCTACAGCCACGAGGCAATCGTCAACCGCACCAATGCCGATCTCGCCAACGACCTCGGCAATCTTGCGCAGCGCTCGCTGTCGATGATCGCTAAGAACTGCAATGGCGTGGTGCCGCAGCGCGGCGAATTGGCGGAGGCCGACAAGGCGATCCTCGACCAGGCCGTGGCGGCGCTGGCGACGGCGCGCAAGGCAATGGCGGAGCAGGGCATCCACCACGCCCTCGCCGCGATCTTCGCCGTCGTTGCCGAGGCCAACCGCTACTTCGCGGCACAGGAGCCCTGGGCACTGAAGAAGACGGACCCGGCGCGCATGGAAACGGTGCTGTGGACCACGGCCGAGGTGATCCGTCGCGTCGGAATCATGTGCCAGCCGTTCATTCCGGCCTCGGCGGCGAAGCTGCTCGACCTGCTTGCCATCACCGACCGGGACTTCGTCCATGTCGACGCCGCGCATGCGCTGGTCTCGGGTGCGGCACTGCCGGCACCGCAGCCGGTGTTCCCGCGCTATGTCGAACAGGCAGCGGAAAGCTGAGGCCGGCAGAAATGTTGGTCGACAGTCATTGCCATCTCGACTTCCCCGATTTCGCCGAGGAGCGCGCCGATATCATCGCGCGCGCCAAGGCGGCGGGCGTCGAGCGGATGGTCACGATCTCGACGCGCGTGAAGCGCTTCGAACAAATCCTTGCGATCGCTGAAGAATTCGGCGAAGTTTTCTGCTCCGTCGGCACCCATCCGCACAACGCTGCGGAAGAACTCGACGTGACGACCGCAGATCTGGTCCGGCTGGCACAGCACCCGAAAGTTGTGGCGATCGGCGAGGCCGGCCTCGATTATTTCTACGACAAGTCGCCGCGTGACGCACAGGCGCAGGGCCTGCGCGTCCATATTGCAGCGTCGCGTGAAACCGGATTGCCGCTGGTCATCCACGCCCGTAACGCCGATGACGACATGGCTGATATCCTCAAGGAGGAAACAGGGAAGGGTGCCTTCCCCTTCATCCTGCACTGCTTCTCGTCAGGGGCCGAGCTGGCGCGCATCGGCGTCGCGCTTGGCGGCTATGTCTCGTTCTCCGGCATCCTGACGTTCAAGAACTCGGCCGAGCTGCGCGAAATCGCCAAGGACGTGCCGCGCGACCGGCTGCTGGTCGAAACCGATGCGCCATACCTTGCGCCGCCGCCGCATCGCGGCAAACGCAACGAGCCGGCCTTCGTGGCGCAGACGGCTGCAGTGCTGGCCGAAACCATCGGTGTCAGCGCAGCTGAAATCGCCGACATCACCACAGCCAACTTCTTCCGGCTGTTCACCAAGATGCCGAGGCCAGCCTGACGCCATGGCCGACGTGCTGCGCCTTACCATTCTGGGTTGCGGCTCGTCGCCAGGGACGCCGCGCATCACCGGGGACTGGGGCGCCTGTGACCCGACAAACCCGAAGAACAGGCGCACCCGCGCGGCCGCCATGGTCGAGCGCATTTCCGACACCGGCGTCACGCGCGTCGTCATCGACACGGGGCCGGATTTCCGCGCCCAGATGCTGGCCGCCGGCGTTCGCCACATCGACGGCGCGGTCTACACGCACCCGCATGCCGACCATATCCACGGCATTGACGACCTCCGGGGCTATGTGCTCGAGCGCGGTAGCCTCGTTGATATCTGGGCCGACGTTTTCACGCTCGACAGGCTGAAACAGGCATTTGGCTACTGCATCGAAACGCCGCCGGGCAGCTCATACCCACCGATCGTGCGGCCGCATGCGATCGCGCACGACCAACCATTCGTCATAACGGGAGAGGGGGGTGCCCTCACCTTTCTGCCGCTGCCGCAGATCCATGGCGACATCATCTCGCTCGGCTTCCGTGTCGGGCCTCTGGCCTATTGTTCCGACGTCAGTGACTTCCCTGATGCGACGGTCACATTGATAATGGGCCTGGAACTGCTCGTCGTCGACGCCTTGCAGCATAGGCCGCATGTCAGCCATCTGTCGCTCTCGGAGGCGTTGGAGTGGATCGGGAAGCTCAAACCAAGCAAGGCCGTGCTGACCCATATGCACGTGCCGCTGGACTACGCCGCCGTCATGGACGCCACGCCGGCACATGTCGAACCGGCCTATGACGGCATGACGATCGAAATGCCATTTTCGACAGAGTGATAAGCTGACAGTTTGACGCGCGCCTGAGTGGCATCGCAGCCGGCCAATAACGCGCATTGTTGACGGCGAATGCGTCCAAGCCGATCGTCAGCCAAGCTTGCAGAGACGACCGGGAACAGCAAAAACCCAGCTAATCGGCGTTTCTGAAAGGTAGACTTGTTCCATAATCTATCTTATGCGACAAACTGGTGTAACCGGGTGGGTTCTACCTTGAAGTGCGACTTTGCAGCGATACCAATAGGTTATCGCACGCAAGGAACCGCAGATGAAACGCACCTACTCGCAGATTGATCTCGATGAGCGGCGCAAGATCGCCCGCTGGCGTCAAGCCGGGGTCAGTGTCGATGTGATCGCCGAGAAACTCGGCCGGCATCGTTCGACGATTTTCCGTGAGCTGCGCAGGAATGTCTTCGAGGACGCGGAGATGCCGGATCTGACCGGCTACTTCTGTGTCGCCGCCGACAGCAAGGCCAAGGAGCGCCGTAGCCGATATCGCAAGCTGGCGCGTTTCCCGCGCCTGCGATCGGCGATCATCGAGCGGATCAAGCATGGCTGGTCGCCAGAGCAGATCGCCGGCCGGCTGCACCTCGAGAGAAGCCCGACGCGGGTCTGCCACGAGACGATCTACCGCTTTGCCTATTCGAGCGACGGCCAGGAGATGAAGCTTTGGCATTATCTGCCCGAGCGTCGGGCGCGGCGCCGGCCACGCCATGTGCGGCGACGTCACGGCCGAAGATTCAGCCCAGAACTCAGCATTCTGCACCGCCCGGACATCGTCCGGGAGCGCAAGCAGCTTGGCCACTGGGAGTGCGACCTGCTGCAGTTCCGCAAGAAGTTCGGCAAGGCCAACATCACATCATTGGTTGAACGGGTCAGCCGATTTACGGTGTTCCTGCGCAACAACGACCGGCAGTCGAAGCCAATCATGGACGGGCTGATCGATACGTTGAGCGCCCTTCCCCATGGCGCGCGGCGTTCGATCACCTTTGATCGCGGCACCGAATTCACCGACTGGCCGTATCTCCAGGCCGGGCTCGGCGTGCAAACCTGGTTCTGCGACCCACAGTCACCGTGGCAGAAAGGGTCGGTCGAAAACACCAATCGCAGAGCCCGAAAATGGCTGCCGCGAGATCTCGATCCACTGTCGGTCAACGACAGCGACCTGAAGGGCATCTGCCACCAACTCAACACGACGCCGCGCAAATGCCTCGGCTTCAAGACGCCCGCTGAAGTGTTCCGGCAAAAGATGATGACGGCGCCGAGAACGTCAGGCTAACCTGAGCCGCTGCGAAGTCGCGCTTCGACGAGAACTCACACCGCAAAGTTAGAATGTCCTGTTTCCGCAAAGTTGGAATGTCACACTCCTTGCGTCTGACCGACGCCAAGGAGATTGCGGATGGGATTGATTGCGATGAGCGAACGCGATCTGCAGCGGATCGAGGTTTTGTCGAAGGTGGTCGACGGCCGCATGACGATGGTTTCGGCTTCGCATGTCCTGGGCTTGAGCACGCGTCAGGTTCGCCGGCTGTTGGAGCGGATCCGGACGGATGGTGCGGCATCGATCCGGCACAAGGCGATCGGCCGGCCCTCCAACAACCGGATTTGTGACGGCGTGCGCGACTATGCCGTGGCGATCGTGCGCGAGCGCTATGTCGATTTCGGTCCGACGCTGGCCGCCGAGAAGCTGGCCGAGCGCGACGGGCTGACGGTGTCACGCGAGACCTTGCGCCAATGGATGTCGGAGGCCGGTCTGTGGCTGTCGCGCAAGCAGCGCCGGACGTTTCATCAGCCGCGGTTGCGGCGCGAGGCCTACGGTGAACTGGTGCAAATCGATGGATCCGAGCATCGTTGGTTCGAGGATCGCGGTGCCCCATGTTCATTGCTGGTGTTCATCGATGATGCGACCGGCAAGCTGATGCAGTTGCGCTTTGTACGCTCGGAAAGTGCGTTCAGCTATTTCGAGGCGCTCGCGTTCTATCTGAAGGCGCATGGTGCTCCGGTCGCCTTCTATTCCGACAAGCATTCGGTGTTCCGGGTGGCGAAGAAGGATGCCAAGGGCGGCCAGGGCATGACCCAGTTCGGGCGGGCACTTTGCGAGCTAAACATCGAGATTCTTTGCGCAAATTCCAGTCAGGCCAAGGGACGGGTCGAACGGATGAACCGGACGCTATAGGACCGTTTGATTAAGGATCTGCGCCTGGAGGGCATCTGCGGGATGGACGACGGCAACGCTTTCCTGCCTCGGTTCATGGAGGGCTATAACCGGCAGTTTGCCATTACTCCTGCCCGACCTGATGATCTACATCGGTCGCTGAGCCTCGCGCCGGATCGGCTGCGCGACGTCCTGTGCAAACGTGAGCAGCGCTATGTCGGCACGCAACTGACCTTCTCCTACGAGCGCCAGCGGATCATGCTGGACGAGAACGAGGTGACGCGCGGACTGGTCGGGCGCTATGTCGAGACCTACGCCTATGCCGACGGCCAGCTGGATGTGCGCTGGAAGGGGCATTCCCTGCCCTACCGGGTGTTCGACAAGGATCAGCGGGTGACGCATGCGGCGATCACCGCCCCGCTCTGCCCTTGCAACCCGGACCAGCCGGTCAGAGCGGGGCTGATTGTCGTGCCGTGTGGCAGCCTGAAGTGACATTTCTACTTTGCGCCAATGCGGACATTTCAACCTGGCCGCCACAACTGGTGTGCCCGTCGGTGGAGCCAAATCATGTCCCCTTTGACGTCCAAACGGTGGCAAGATGGTCGAATGCCGCAGGATTTGACTGGAGCCACGCTGTGAGCGACGACCGGGCCTCCCATTGGGAGACAATCTACCAAACCAAGGCGCAAAACACCGTCAGCTGGTATCAGCAGTCACCGGAACCGTCGCTGACGCTGATCGAGCTCGTCGGCGCCGCACCGGGATCAGCTGTCATCGACGTCGGCGGCGGCGCCTCGCATCTCGTCGATGTGTTGCTCGGTCGAGGCTTTGACGACGTCACCGTGCTCGACATCTCGCAGGCAGCACTTGATGCCGACCGCACGCGCCTCGGACCGGACGCAAGCCGCGTCACCTGGATCCGCAGCGACGTGACCGCCTGGGAGCCGAACACCGACTACGACATCTGGCATGACCGTGCCGCATTTCACTTCCTCGTCGACGTTGGCGATCAGGCTACCTATGCCACTGTGTTGAAGCGTGCGCTGAAGCCCGGGGGCCATGCGATCATTGGCACTTTCGCGCCTGACGGTCCCGAGAAATGTAGCGGGCTGCCGATCGTCAGGCACAATGCCGAAAGCATCGGCACATTGCTGGGTGACGGCTTCAAGCTGATCGACACCCGCCGTCACGAACACAAGACGCCGTGGGACAGTGTTCAGCTGTTCCAGTTCAGCACGTTCCGCAAACGAGCCTGACGATCGCCCTGCCCGTATATTAGCCACAGCAGAACCTGGAACTCGCAGTGACGCGACCGCAGATCATGCGGGCGCCGCGACGCGTCTTGACGCAACCTTCCTAGCCAGGCACATGCCTGCGAACATCATTGGGAGGAAGGCATAGGCGCCGACGGCTCCGAGCAGCGTTGCCGTCAGCGCCGGCCCCGGACAAAAGCCGCCAAGACCCCAGCCAATGCCGAAGGTGGCCGATCCCAGGAGCAGCGGCCGGTCGATTTTTTTCATCGTTGGCAGTTGGAACGAGGTTGCTGCCAATGGCTTCTGGCGTTTGAATACAAGGCGGTAGCCGACGAATGCAGTGACGACGGCGCCGCCCATGACGAAGGCCAGTGATGGGTCCCAGGTGCCCGCCAGATCAAGGAAATCCAATACCTTGGCTGGGTCGGACATCCCTGAAACGATGAGCCCTATGCCGAACAGCAGGCCAAGCGCGAGATTGACGACAAAGGGCATGGTCAGGCTCCCAAGACGTGCCGGACGACGAAAACCGTGGCGAAGGCCGTCGCCATGAAGGTGATGGTCGCCACAAGCGACCGTATGGACAGCCGCGACAGCCCGCAGACACCGTGTCCGCTGGTGCAGCCGCTGCCATAGACGGAACCGAACCCAACCAGCAGGCCGGCGACGGCCATCAGCGGCAGGTTCGAAGACACGGTCTGGAGCACCTCGTTGCCGGTCACGAGCATGTAGATCAGGGGTGCCGCGACCACGCCGAGAACGAAGCCAGAGCGCGAAAGGAAGGCACCGTCGGCATAGGGCGGCAACAGGCGGCTGGCGATGCCGCTGATGCCTGTAATGCGCCCTTCCCAGGCCATCAGCAGGACGGCGGACAGGCCGATCAGGACGCCGCCTATTGTCGACGCGATGGGGGTGAATTCAGTCATTCTTCCTGCTTTCGTTTGGAGTTGCCGAGGCCGTCGGCGCACAGAACATGCGGTAGAGCAGCGCCACGGTCTCCGTGACGCGCTCATCCGCCAAGCGGTAGAAGACCGACTTCGATTCCTTGCGGCCGGCGATCAATCCGGCATCACGCAGCTCGGCGAGCTGCTGCGAAAGGCCCGGTTGGCGGATGCCGAGGCTATCCTCGAGGTCGCGCACCGAACGCTCGCCCTGGACAAGCGCACAGACGATCATCAGGCGGTTGGGGTTGGCGAGCTTCTTCAGAAATTCTGACGCTTCCCCTGCCCGTTCAAGCAGCTCGGATATCGCCTTGTCGGGTTCGGGATCTGCCATGTCGACCTTACTTCGCCGGCACGCCGTTTCTGCCCTGCGCTGGCGGGCTGGCTCGAGCGCCGCGTTTCGAGGCATCCCCACAATGGCGTTGCCATTACGCTTACGTACATATGATTGCATTTTACTGCAATCATTGTCTCGCAATAATTGGTAGAGCGGAGCCCGCCCGATGGACACCCGCAAGCGACGTCTGGAAATGGTGGCCGGACCTGCGTCCAGGCAGGATCAGGATACGCAGCCTACCAGGCCTAATCGTCGGACTGGCTGCGATTGGCCTTGTTGCGCGCCCAGAACTCGAGCCGCTTCTTGATGTCGCGTTCAAAGCCGCGTTCATTGGGCGCGTAGAATTCCGGACGGTTGGCGCCAGCTAGCTCATCCGGCATGAATTCCTGGCCCGAAAACGCGTCGGGATAATCGTGGTCGTACTTGTAGCCCTCGTGGTAGCCGAGTTCCTTCATCAGCTTGGTCGGGGCGTTGAGGATGTGCTTTGGTGGCGCCAGAGAACCGGTCTGCTGGGCCATGGCAATCGCCTGGTTGAAACCCATATAGGACGCGTTCGACTTGGGCGCCGTCGCTACATAGGTGATCGCCTGGGCCATGAACAGGCGCCCTTCCGGCCACCCTACCCGCTCGAACGCCGTCCAGGCAGCGATGACCTGCGGCATCGCCTGCGGGTCGGCCATGCCGACGTCTTCGGATGCGGCGCAAGCCAGGCGGCGGAAAATCGTCGCCGGAGATTCGCCGCCGACAACCATGCGCGCTGCCCAGTAGAGCGACGCCTGCACGTCGCTGCCGCGCAGGCTTTTATGGAAGCAGCTGAGCATGTTGTAGTGCTCTTCCTGCCCCTTGTCGTAGACCGGAGCACGCTTCTGCACCGTCTCGGCGAGGCCGCCGACATCGAGCACCACGCCTGAAGGCAGCGCGAGCAGCTCCTCGCAGAGCCCGATCAGGTAGCGCCCATCGCCATCCGCCATGGTCAGAAGTGTATCACGCGCGTCAGCGTCCAGCGGCAGCTTCCTGCCGGCATGCGCCTCGGCCCGGTCGGCCAGGATGGCAAGGTCAGGCTTCTCGAAACGCTTGAGCGTGTAGACCTTGGCACGCGACAGCAGAGCCGCAACAAGGCTGAAGCTCGGGTTCTCCGTCGTCGCACCGATCAGCACGATGGTGCCGTCCTCGACATGCGGCAGCAGCGCGTCCTGGGTGGTTCTGTTGAAGCGGTGGAGCTCATCAACGAACACCACCGTCTGGCGCCCTGCCCCGCTGCGCAGCTGCCTGGCAGCGTCCACGACCTTCCTGAGGTCGGCGACACCAGAGAGAACCGCTGAGAGCTGAACAAAATCGAGACCGATTTCCTTGGCGACCAGCCGGGCAATTGTCGTCTTGCCGACGCCTGGCGGCCCCCAGAGGATGAAGGACGATGCCTTTTTCGACTTGACCATGCGGCCGATCGGACCATCGGGACCGAGGATATGGTCCTGACCGATGACCTCGCTGAGGCTTTGCGGACGCAATGTCTCGGCAAGCGGGCGCGGCACGACCTCGTCGAAGAGAGAGCTCATGCGGTGGCCCTCCCCACGATCCAGCTATGTGCCACGTCCAGTTCGAGCATGGTCAAACGCTCAGTAGCGCAGCATCTGCCGCATGATGCGGCCGTCGCGCTCGACGGTGAAGCGCCACCAGCGTGTATCCTCTTCGGAAAGCAGCTTGAGCTTCTCTGCGGTGTCGATCGTTTCACCGTTGAGCTCGCGCACGATGTCGCCGGCCTGGAAGCCGAAACCGGCGGCCGCCGAGCCGCCGTCAACGCCGACAATCACGACGCCTTTGGTGTCGGTCGCAACGCGCAGGCGCTGAGCCAGGCGCGGCGACAGCACGGCGACCTTGGCGCCGGCAAACGGGCTGCGGCCGCCCAGCAACACCTCGTTCGTGCTGGCGCCTTCCGGCGCGCGCTCGAGCGCCACTTCAACGGCCTTTTCCTCGCCCTTGGTCAGAACCGACAGCGTCGCCTTGCCGCCGATCGGCTGGGTCGCCAGGCGATAGTCGAGCGCTTCCATATGCTCGATGGCGGCTCCGTTGAACGACAGAACGACATCGCCGGGCTTGAGGCCGGCGCGTGCCGCCGGACCGTTTTCGTCGACGGACGAAATCAGCGCGCCGGAAGGATGGTCCATGCCGAGCGATTCTGCGATCTGTGGCGTCACCGGCTCGAACGAGGCACCAATGAACGGCCGTTCGAAGAACTCCGCGCCGCCCTTGGCCGCCTCGGTGAAGGCGCGCACCATATTGGAGGGAATGGCGAAGCCGATGCCGATCGAGCC
This sequence comes from Aminobacter sp. NyZ550, assembly GCF_025628925.2. NCBI lineage: Bacteria > Pseudomonadati > Pseudomonadota > Alphaproteobacteria > Hyphomicrobiales > Phyllobacteriaceae > Aminobacter > Aminobacter sp. NyZ550. The sequence continues at coordinate 3,455,148 of NZ_CP114190.1, read as the reverse complement.
GCCGGTGCGGCTGAAGATCGCCGTGTTGATGCCGATCAACTGGCCGCCCATATTGATCAGCGCGCCACCGGAATTGCCCGGATTGATGGCGGCGTCGGTCTGGATGAAGAAGCCGGAATCGGAGACGCCGATATGCGTGCGGGCCAGTGCCGAGACGATGCCGCTGGTCGTGGTCTGGCCAACGCCGAAGGGATTGCCGATGGCAAGAACGAGATCGCCAACCTGTAGCGCGTCGGAATCGCCGATGGCGATCGTCGGAAACGGCTTGTCGGAATCGATCTTCAGCACGGCAAGGTCGAGCGAGTCGTCCTTGAGCAGAACTTTTGAGGTGAATTCACGGCCATCCGACAGAGCGACCTTCACCTGGTCGGCGTCCTGGACGACGTGATTGTTGGTGACGACGATGCCGCTCGCATCGACCAGTACCCCGGAACCGAGCGAGGAGCGATTGCGCGGCGCGCCACGGCCGAAGAATTGCTCGAAGAATGGATCGCCCTCAAAGGGCGAGCGTGCCTTCACCTGCTTGGAAGCATAGACGTTGACCACTGCGGCAGACGTATCCTTGACCAGCGGCGCGAAGGAAAGCTGCATCTCCTCGCGGCCGAAGGGCACGCGACGGTCGGGGCCGGGCGTGGCCGTGCCATCCTTGCCGCCGTTCAAAAGGTCCGTCAGCACATCCGACAGGCCGGGATCCTCGGCGGGCTTGGTGGCCTCCTGGGCCGATACACCACCTGCAACGGCCATCCAGGCACACAGCGCAAGCAGCAAATAACGTTTCGCACGCATTGCGAATCCTCCAACGTCTAGTCGGCGCCATTGTCGCGACGATTGTGCAAATTGAAAGGCTGTATGCGCGCGAAAGCGCTTATTTCCGCATAGTTGGCGCGGGATGCAGAACAACCGCTGCAGCCTTTTCTGGCGGGTCGCCCAAAACAAAAGGGGCCGCGAGGGCCCCTTCGGTTCAAAACAACGATGCGGGCTACTTATGCAGCTTCAGCTTCGTTGGCAGCTTCGGCTTCGAGGCGAACGCGGTCGCCGGCGCCCTTGGCGGAGGTGTCGCGATCGACGAACTCGATGACTGCCATGGCGGCGTTGTCACCGCGGCGGAAGCCAGCCTTCATGATGCGCAGGTAGCCGCCGTTGCGGGTGGCGTAACGCGGCGCGACGACGTCGAACAGACGCTTCACGACGTTTTCGTTGCCGATCTGGGCGATCACCTGGCGGCGGGCATGCAGGTCGCCGCGCTTGCCGAGCGTCACCAGCTTCTCGACGATCGGACGCAGGTCCTTCGCCTTTTCGAGCGTGGTCACGATCTGCTCGTGCTCGATCAGCGAGACCGAGAGGTTGGCGAACATGGACTTGCGGTGGCTTACGCTGCGGGCGAAGCGACGGCCTTTGAAACCGTGGCGCATGGCTCTTTTCCTTCTTCAGTTGTTCAAGAGGCCACGGCCTCTGATGGTTTTCCGCAAGGCCGTCGGACCGGAATATCCGGTCCTAGGAACCTTGCTCGACTAAGTCGTCTTAGTACTGGTCTTCGTATCGCTTGGCGAGGTCTTCGATGTTTTCCGGCGGCCAGTCCTGCACTTCCATACCGAGGTGCAGGCCCATCGCGGCCAGAACTTCCTTGATCTCGTTGAGCGACTTGCGGCCGAAATTCGGAGTACGCAGCATTTCTGCTTCCGTCTTCTGGATCAGGTCGCCGATGTAAACGATGTTGTCGTTCTTCAGACAGTTGGCCGAACGGACCGAAAGCTCCAGTTCGTCGACCTTCTTGAGCAGCGCCGGATTGAAGGCAAGCTCGGTAACGGCCTCGGCTGCAACTTCCTTCTGCGGCTCGTCGAAGTTGACGAACAGAGCGAGCTGGTCCTGCAGGATGCGAGCAGCGAAAGCCACCGCGTCCTCACCGGTGATCGAACCGTCGGTCTCGATAGTCATGGTCAGCTTGTCGTAGTCCAGAACCTGGCCCTCGCGGGTGTTCTCGACCTTGTACGAAACCTTCTTGACCGGCGAGTAGAGGCTGTCGACCGGGATGAGGCCGATCGGAGCATCTTCTGCGCGGTTGCGTTCAGCCGGGACGTAGCCCTTGCCGGTGTCGACGGTGAACTCCATACGGATCTCCGCACCCTCGTCGAGCGTGCAGATGACGTGGTCGGGGTTCAGGATCTCGACGTCGCCGACCGTCTGGATGTCGCCGGCGAGCACGGCACCGGGGCCCTGCTTGCGAACGACCATGCGCTTCGGGCCGTCGCCTTCCATGCGGATGGCGATTTCCTTGATGTTGAGCACGATATCGGTGACGTCCTCACGAACGCCGCCGATGGACGAGAACTCATGCAGCACGCCGTCGATCTGGACGGCAGTGACGGCAGCGCCGCGAAGCGACGACAACAGCACGCGACGGAGCGCGTTGCCCAGTGTCAGGCCGAAGCCACGCTCGAGCGGTTCGGCGACGAGCGTGGTCAGCGTCTTCTTCTTGGACGAGAACTCGATCTTGTTTGGCTTGATCAGTTCCTGCCAGTTTTTCTGGATCATATTCGCTTCCTTCCGTTGCCCCGCCACCATCCAATCGTGGCGGGCGACCTGGAAACCGTAACGAGCGCCCAAGGCGCTCGCACGGGGTGAAATATTAGACGCGACGCTTCTTGCGCGGGCGGCAGCCGTTGTGCGGGATCGGCGTCACGTCGCGGATCGACGTGATGGTGAAACCCGCAGCCTGGAGCGCGCGCAGCGCCGATTCACGACCCGAACCCGGACCGCAGACTTCGACCTCGAGCATACGCATGCCATGTTCCTGGGCCTTCTTGGCGCAGTCTTCGGCAGCCATCTGCGCAGCGAACGGGGTCGACTTGCGCGAACCCTTGAAACCCTGTGCACCGGCCGACGACCAGGCAATCGTGTTGCCCTGCGCATCGGAGATGGTGATCATGGTGTTGTTGAAGGTCGAATTCACGTGGGCGACGCCCGACGAGATGTTCTTGCGTTCGCGACGACGAACGCGAGCGGCTTCCTTAGCCATGGTAGTCCTTTCAGTTGATCTCTTCACCGCCGTAATACCAGCGGCTACACCAGCCTGCTTTTAAGGTGTCAGGCCGAACACCCGCCCATAAAAGGCGAAACCGGCGGGCCGAAACCCGCCGGGAACGAAATTACTTCTTCTTACCGGCAATTGCCTTGGCCGGGCCCTTGCGGGTGCGCGCATTGGTATGCGTGCGCTGGCCGCGGACCGGAAGCGACCGGCGGTGACGCAGGCCGCGGTAGCAGCCGAGGTCCATCAGGCGCTTGATGTTGATCGAAACTTCGCGGCGCAGATCGCCTTCGACCTGGTAGTCGCGGTCGATGGTCTCGCGGATCGACAGGACTTCAGCATCGGTCAGCTGGTTGACGCGGCGCTCAGCCGGGATGCCGACCTTCTCGACGATCTCCTGGGCGAACTTCTTGCCAATGCCGTGAATGTACTGAAGCGCAATCACAACGCGCTTGTTGGTCGGGATGTTGACGCCGGCTATACGAGCCATTTTCTCACTCCATTTGGGCCGGACTGTGCCGGCGCTTCAAGTTGCCCCGCGTCCGGTGGAGGCCGGCCCATGCGGGTTTTCCGTATCAATATGACTGTGCACCCTAACGGGCAAACAACATCATGTCTGAATGGAAGACGGGCCGCCATACGCCAGTACGGCCCGTCAGTCAAGCACGACGGCTGTTTTTAGTGCGTGACCGCTGCGATGACAGCTTCAATCTGCGCGGTAACGTCGTCCATGTCGGCCATGCCGTCGACCTGCTTGAGCAGGTCGTTGGCGTAGTAGTAGCCGATCAACGGCGCCGTCTTCTTGTAGTACTCGCGCAAGCGTTCTTCGAACACCTCGGCATTGTCGTCCTTGCGAACCGGTTGGCCAGCAGCCTGTGCTTCCTCGGCGCGCTTCAGAATCCGGCCAACGAGTGCCTTGTCGTCGACGACGAGCTCGATCACCACGTCGAGATGCAGGCCGCGTTCGGCCAGCATGTCAGCGACTGCATCGGCCTGCGCCAGCGTGCGCGGGTAACCGTCGAGGATGAAACCCTTGGCGCAGTCGTCCTGGTCGATTCGCTCGGCGACGATGGCATTGACGATCTCGTCCGAAACCAGCTCGCCGGCGTCCATGACAGCCTTTGCGCGCTTGCCAACTTCCGTCTCGGCCTTCACTGCGGCCCGCAACATGTCACCAGTGGAAAGCTGCGGGATACCGTGCTTTTCAACCAGCCTCTGCGCCTGAGTGCCCTTCCCCGCCCCGGGCGGTCCCAGCAAAATAAGCTTCATCTTCCCCTCTTACCTCCACGGAGCTTCGACTTCTTGATCAGCCCCTCGTACTGGTGGGCGATCAGGTGACCCTGAATCTGCGCCACGGTATCAAGGGTTACATTGACCACGATCAGAAGCGAAGTACCACCAAGGTAGAACGGAACGCCGGTTGCCGAAATCAGGAACTCGGGCATCAAGCAGATGACGACCAGGTAGGCAGCGCCGATGACGGTGACGCGGGTCAGCACGTAGTCGATATATTCCGCCGTGCGTTCGCCGGGGCGATAGCCGGGGATGAAGCCCGAATGCTTCTTCAGCTGGTCGGCAGTGTCCTTCGGATTAAAGACGATTGCCGTGTAGAAGAAGGCAAAAAAGACGATCATCGCGGCGTAGAGCAGCATGTAGAGCGGCTGACCATGGCCGAGAGCGGCCATGACAGTGCTCACCCAGCCGGGCAGCGTTGCGGTGTTCGAGAAGCCCGCGACGGTCGCCGGCAACAGCAGCAGCGACGAGGCGAAGATCGGAGGAATAACGCCTGCGGTGTTCAGCTTCAGCGGCAGGTGCGACGTATCGCCCTGGAACATCCGATTGCCGACCTGGCGCTTCGGATACTGGATCAAAAGGCGACGCTGCGCACGCTCGAAGAAGACGATCAGGGCAATGACGACGATCGCCAGAACGATGATCGCGAGAATCAGGCCGGTCGACAGAGCACCGGTGCGGCCGAGTTCCAGCGTGCCGCTGATGGCGCTCGGCAGGCCTGCGACGATGCCGGCGAAGATGATCAGTGAAATGCCGTTGCCGATGCCGCGCGCGGTGATCTGCTCGCCGAGCCACATCAGGAACATTGTGCCGCCGACAAGCGTGATGACCGTCGAGGCACGGAAGAACATGCCCGGATCGGTAACGATGCCGTTGCCGCCCTCAAGGCCGGCGGAAATGCCATAAGCCTGGACGACCGCCAGCAGCACGGTGCCGTAGCGGGTGTACTGGTTGATGATCTTGCGGCCCTGCTCGCCTTCCTTCTTCAGCGCTTCAAGCGACGGCACGACCGACGTCATGAGCTGCATGATGATGGAAGCGGAGATGTAGGGCATGATGCCGAGCGCAAAGAGCGCCATGCGCTCGACAGCACCACCGGCAAACATGTTGAAGATGCCGAGCACGCCGCGGCTCTGCTGGGTGAAAGCCTGCGCGAATGCGTCGGGGTTGATTCCCGGAAGCGGAATGTAGGTACCGAGGCGGTAGACCAAAAGCGCGCCAAGCGTGAACCAGATGCGCTTCTTGAGGTCTTCGGCCTTGGCGAAGGCTGCGAAATTCAGATTGGATGCTAGTTGTTCAGCAGCCGATGCCATTCAGGGTACTCCGCTTGGTCACGCCGAAATGCCGCGATGGGCGCGGCGCGTGTCACCGAAGCCACGAGATAGGCTCCGGGAGGCAAACATGCAAGCGGCGGTATCTCTACCGCCGCTTACTTTGCAAAGCCTTTTACTCGGCGGCTGCCACTTCAGGCAGCTTCACCGATCCTCCAGCCTTTTCGATCTTCTCGATCGCCGGCTTGGAAGCGCCGGCAACATCAAAGGCCACCTTGGCCTTGAGTTCGCCGTCGCCGAGGATGCGGACGCCGTCCTTGACGCGGCGAATCACGCCGGCCTTGACGAGCGCCTCACCGGTCACGGTCTCCTTTGCGTCGAGCTTCTTGGCATCGATCGCGGCCTGGATGCGGGCCAGCGAAACGGTGACGAAGCTCTTTGCAAAGATGTTGGTGAAGCCGCGCTTCGGCAGGCGACGGTAGAGCGGCATCTGGCCACCCTCGAAGCCGTTGATCGCGACGCCCGAACGAGCCTTCTGGCCCTTCACGCCGCGGCCGCCGGTCTTGCCGGAGCCGGAGCCGATACCACGGCCAAGACGTTTCTTGGAGTGGGTCGCGCCGGCGTTGTCACGCAGATCGTTGAGTTTCATCTTCTATCTCCTGCGCTCGGCTTACGCCTCGTCCACAACGCGGACGAGGTGCTGGACAGCTGCGATCATGCCACGCACCGAAGGAGTATCCTCCAGCGTGCGCTTGCGATGCATCTTGTTGAGGCCGAGGCCGACCAGCGTTGCGCGCTGTTCCTTCGGACGACGGATCGGGCTGCCGATCTGCTCGACGGTGATGGTCTTGGTTGCTTTCTTGGCCATGGTCATTGTCCCTGGTCAGCTCGAGCGACTATTCTTCAGCCGCTACGGCGGTGCCGCGGCGGGCCTGAAGCGTCGAGTACTTGATGCCGCGCTGTGCAGCCACATCCTTCGGATGCATCTGGCTCTTCAGCGCATCGAAGGTCGCACGAACCATGTTGTACGGGTTCGACGAACCCATCGACTTGGCGACGACGTCGTGCATGCCGAGCGTCTCGAAGACAGCGCGCATCGGACCGCCGGCGATGATGCCGGTACCCTGCTTGGCAGAGCGCAGCAGAACGCGACCAGCGCCCCAACGGCCTTCAACATCGTGGTGCAGCGTACGGCCCGAGCGGAGCGGCACGAAGATCATGTCGCGCTTTGCCGATTCGGTTGCCTTGCGGATCGCTTCCGGCACTTCGCGCGCCTTGCCGTGACCAAAGCCAACACGGCCCTTCTGGTCTCCGACGACGACGAGTGCTGCAAAACCGAAACGCCGGCCGCCCTTGACGACCTTGGCAACGCGGTTGATGTGGACGAGCTTATCGACGAACTCGCTGTCGCGCTCTTCGCGGTCACGGCTACGGTCGCGACCACCTTCCCTACGTTCTTGTGCCATATTCCTATCCTTATTTTTTTCCGGAAGCACGGGGGTTAAAAACCAAATCCGGCGTCTATAGCGTCGCCGGATTTATTGCAACTGCTCAGAAATGCGGCACAGCGCCACGCGCTACGCCGTAGACTGCATCAGAAGTTGAGGCCACCTTCACGTGCGGCTTCGGCAAGTGCCTTGACGCGGCCGTGATAGATGTAGGCGCCACGATCGAAAACGACGTCCTTGACGCCAGCCTTCGAAGCACGCTCGGCGATCAGCTTGCCAACCGCGGTCGCAGCAGCAGTGTCGGCGCCGGTCTTCAGCGAGCCCTTGAGATCCTTCTCGAGGGTCGAAGCGGCAGCGAGCGTACGGCCGTTGGCGTCGTCGATGACCTGGACGTAGATGTTCTTCGACGTGCGGTGAACCGACAGGCGCGGACGGCCGTTGGCGACCTTCTTGATCTGGCGGCGGATACGCGCCGAACGGCGCAGGGTGGTTTCTTTCGAAGCCATAGTAGCAGTTCCTTGCCTTCTGAAACGGGCGCGGCCATCTGCGGTAAGCCCAATTGCTTCCCGCGACCGCGCACCGCGGCGTTGTTGTTACTTCTTCTTGCCTTCTTTGCGGACGATCTTCTCGCCTGCATAGCGCACGCCCTTGCCCTTGTAAGGCTCGGGACCGCGGTATTCGCGGATCTCGGCAGCGACCTGGCCGACCTGCTGCTTGTTGATGCCGTTGACCACGATTTCGGTCGGCTTCGGCACCGTGATGGTGATGCCTTCCGGCGTCTGATAGACGACGTCATGCGAGAAGCCAAGTGCCAGCTGCAGGTTCTTGCCCTGGAGCGCTGCACGGTAACCGACGCCGGTGATCTCGAGCTTCTTTTCGAAGCCGTCCTTAACACCCGTCAGGATGTTGACGATCTGCGTTCGCGACATGCCCCACTTGGAGCGCGCGTCCTTCGACTGATCGCGCGGCTGAACAGCGATTTCGCCGTTTTCCATCGTGACCAGAACTTCGTTGTTGACCACGAACTTCAGCTCGCCCTTGGGCCCCTTGGCCGTGACGGTCTGGCCGTCGACGGAAGCGGTAACGCCCTGCGGAAGCTGAACGGGTTTCTTGCCAATACGAGACATAGTCCTCGTGCCTTTCTTGTTTCAGCCTACGCAGATCAGAAGATCTGGCAGAGGATTTCCCCGCCGACGTTCTGTTCGCGCGCTTCGTGGTCGGCCATCACGCCCTTCGGGGTCGAAAGGATCGAGATGCCGAGGCCATTGGCAACAGGCGGAATCGACTTGGACGAGACGTAGACGCGGCGGCCCGGCTTGGAGACGCGGGCGATTTCGCGGATAACCGGCTGGCCGTCGAAGTACTTCAGCTCGATTTCGATCTCGGACTTGCCGTTTTCGAAGTCGGTCTGGCTGTAGTCGCGGATGTAGCCTTCCGCCTTCAGCACGTCGAGAACACGGGCGCGCAGCCTGGACGCAGGCGTCGACACGGTCGACTTCTTGCGGCCATAGGCGTTGCGGATGCGGGTCAGCATATCGCCGAGAGGATCACTCAAAGACATGTCAAATGCTCCTTACCAGCTCGACTTGACCAGACCGGGGATCGCCCCGATCGAGCCCAGGTCGCGAAGCGCGATACGCGACATCTTAAGCTTGCGATAGTAGGCGCGCGGGCGGCCGGTCACTTCGCAGCGATTACGAATACGGATCTTTGCCGAGTTGCGCGGCAGCGCGGCGAGCTTGAGCTGCGCGCGGAAGCGTTCCTCGATCGGCTTGGCCTGATCCATGACGACGTCCTTGAGGGCCTTACGCTTGGCAGCGTACTGGTCCACAAGCTTGCGGCGCCGATTGTTCTTCTCGACTGAGCTGGTCTTTGCCATTTCAGATTTTTCCTTTTCTCGCTGCCGTTACTGCCGGAAGGGGAAGTTGAAGGCCTTGAGCAGAGCCCGGGCTTCTTCGTCCGTCTTGGCGGTCGTGCAAACGATGATGTCCATACCCCACATCTGATCAACCTTGTCGTAGTTGATCTCGGGGAACACGATATGCTCCTTCAGGCCCATAGCGTAATTTCCGCGGCCGTCAAAGCTTTTCGGGTTCAGACCGCGAAAGTCGCGAACGCGCGGCAGTGCGATGTTCACGAGGCGGTCCAGAAACTCGTACATGCGCTCCTGGCGGAGCGTCACCTTGGCGCCGATCGGCATCTGCTCACGCACCTTGAAGCCGGCGATCGACTTGCGGGCGCGGGTGATGACCGGCTTCTGGCCGGCGATCATGGCCAGGTCTTCAGCGGCAACCGACGGCTTCTTCGAATCCGCGGTGGCTTCGCCAACACCCATGTTGAGCACGATCTTGTCGATGCGCGGAATCTGCATGACGTTGTCGTACTTGAACTGTTCCTGCATCGCCTGGCGGATGGTCTCGTTGTAGACCTTCTTCAGACGCGGCTCGTTGGTTGCCTTAGCCATTGATGACTTCTCCCGAGCGCTTGGCGACACGCACCTTCGTGCCGTCCTTCTGGACCTGGAAGCCGACGCGGGTCGGCTTGCCATCCTTGGGGTCGACGAGCGCGAGGTTCGACAGGTGGATCGGCGCTTCCTTGGTAATGATCCCGCCCTCTTGGGTCTGGGACTGCTTCTGGTGGCGGCGGATCATGTTCACGCCGCGGACAACTGCCTTGTCTTCCTTCGGCTGGACAGACAGCACCTCGCCGGTGCGGCCCTTGTCCTTGCCGGCCAGAACGACAACCTTGTCGCCTTTACGGATCTTCTGCATTGTTCCGGCTCCTTACAGCACTTCGGGCGCGAGCGAGATGATCTTCATGTGGTTCTTGGCGCGGAGTTCGCGCGGAACCGGCCCGAAGATACGCGTGCCGATAGGTTCTTTCTTGTTATCGACAAGAACGGCCGCGTTCTTGTCGAAACGGATCACGCTGCCGTCCGGACGACGAATGTCCTTGGCCGTGCGAACCACGACCGCCTTCATCACGTCACCCTTCTTAACGCGGCCGCGCGGAATGGCTTCCTTGATCGACACCACGATGATGTCGCCAACAGAAGCATACTTCCGCTTCGAGCCGCCCAGCACCTTGATGCACATGACACGACGGGCGCCGGAATTATCCGCGACGTCGAGGTTTGTTTGCATCTGAATCATGACTGGCCGCCTTCTTCTTCTCTAACGGGATGGGCTACCGCCCTCCCCGGCTTGTCCAAAATTCGTTGTTACGCCTGGTCCGGGGTGATGACGACCCAGCGCTTATCCTTGGAAATCGGCTTCGATTCCTGGATAGACACCTGATCCCCCACCTTGTGGGCGTTGTTTTCGTCGTGCGCCTTGTAGTTCTTCGACATACGCACGGTCTTCTTCATCACCGGGTGCGTGAAGCGACGCTCGACCTTGACGACGACCGTCTTCTCGTTCTTGTCGCTGACGACCGTACCCTGCAGGATGCGCTTTGGCATGGTTTTCGTCCTTAAGCCTTCTTGCCGGCCGACTTCTCGGCGGCGATGGTCTTGATACGCGCGATGTCCTTACGAACTTGTTTCACGCGCGCCGTCTTTTCCAGCTGACCGGTCGCCTTCTGGAAGCGCAGGTTGAACTGCTCCTTCTTGAGGCTGGCGAGCTCGTCAGTGAGCTGGTCCTGGGTCTTCGTCCTGATGTCCGAGGCTTTCATGATCAGCCCTTCCTTATTCTGCGATGCGCTGAACGAAGCGCGTCCTGACCGAGAGCTTGGCGGCGCCGAGACGCAGCGCTTCACGCGCCACTTCCTCAGAGACACCATCGATCTCGAACATCACGCGACCTGGCTTGATGCGGCATGCCCAGTAGTCGACGGCGCCCTTGCCCTTACCCATGCGGACTTCGGTCGGCTTCGACGTGACGGGGACGTCCGGGAAAATACGGATCCAGACGCGGCCCTGACGTTTCATTTCGCGGGTGATCGCGCGGCGAGCCGCCTCGATCTCACGCGCGGTGACGCGGTTCGGCTCAAGCGCCTTCAGTCCGAAGCCGCCGAAATCCAGGTTGGTGCCACCCTTCGCGGTACCGTGGATGCGGCCCTTGAACTGCTTACGGAACTTTGTGCGCTTTGGCTGCAGCATCGTTCTAACTCCAAATTCCTATGCGTATCAGGCGTTTTCGCGACGGCGGCGCTCAGGGCGCTCGCCAGCATGCGAATGCTCGCCTTCGGTTGCGCGACGCTCGGAAGCCATCGGATCGTGCTCGAGGATCTCGCCCTTGAACACCCACACCTTGACGCCGCAGATGCCGTAGGCGGTCTTTGCCTCGGCAGTGCCGTAGTCGACGTCGGCGCGCAGCGTGTGCAGCGGAACGCGACCTTCGCGGTACCACTCCATACGTGCGATTTCAGCGCCGCCGAGACGGCCCGAGCAGTTGATGCGGATGCCCTCTGCGCCGAGACGCATGGCCGATTGCACCGCGCGCTTCATGGCGCGACGGAAGGCAATGCGGCGCTCGAGCTGCTGTGCGATCGACTGTGCGACCAGCGTAGCGTCGGTCTCCGGCTTGCGAACCTCGACGATGTTGAGGTGCGTCTCGGACTTCGTCATCTCCATCAGCTTCTTGCGAAGCTTTTCGATGTCAGCGCCCTTCTTGCCAATGATCAGGCCCGGACGTGCTGCATGGATGGTCACACGGCACTTCTTGTGCGGACGTTCGATCACGACCTTGGAAATCGCGGCCTGCTTCAGCTCGGCCTCAAGATACTTGCGGATCTTGATGTCTTCGTGGAGCAGCTGGCCGTACTCACCGGTGTTTGCGTACCAACGCGAGTCCCAGGTGCGGTTGATGCCGAGGCGGAGACCAATTGGATTGATTTTCTGGCCCATTATGCGGCCTCCCCTTTCTCTTCGACTTCACGAACGACGATCGTGAGGTGCGAAAACGGCTTCTCAATGCGGCTGGCGCGACCACGGCCACGAGCGTGGAAACGCTTCATGACGATCGACTTACCGACAAAGGCTTCCGCCACCACCAGTGCATCGACATCGAGGTCGTGATTGTTTTCCGCGTTGGCGATAGCCGATTCGAGGGTCTTCTTAACGGTTTCGGCGATGCGCTTGCGCGAAAATTCCAGATCCGAAAGCGCGGTCGCTACCTTCTTGCCGCGGATAAGCGCGGCAACGAGGTTGAGCTTCTGCGGGCTGACCCGGATCGTGCGGAGGACCGCACGTGCCTCGTTGTCAGCAAGCCTGCGCGGAGCTTTGGCCTTGCCCATGTTACTTCCTCTTTGCCTTCTTGTCCGCGCCGTGACCGTAGTAGGTCCTGGTGGGAGCGAACTCACCGAACTTGTGGCCGACCATGTCCTCGTTCACCGAGACCGGGACGTGCTTCTGGCCGTTGTAGACACCGAAGGTGAGGCCGACGAACTGCGGCAGGACGGTGGAGCGACGGCTCCACATCTTGATCACCTCATTGCGACCGCCTTCACGAACCTTCTCTGCCTTCTTGAGCAGATAGCCGTCAATGAACGGGCCTTTCCAGACTGAACGAGTCACTGGCGTTACCTCTTCTTAGCTCTTGCGCTGATGGCGCGAGCGCAGGATGAACTTGTCGGTCGCCTTGTTGGACCGCGTCTTCTTGCCCTTGGTGGGCTTGCCCCACGGGGTCACCGGATGGCGTCCGCCCGAGGTGCGGCCTTCACCACCGCCGTGCGGATGGTCGACCGGGTTCATGGTCACGCCGCGGTTGTGCGGACGCTTGCCACGCCAGACCGTACGACCGGCCTTGCCGTCGTTGATGTTGCCGTGGTCCGGGTTGGACACGGCGCCGACGGTGGCGATGCAGAGACCGCTGACGACGCGCTGTTCACCCGAGTTGAGGCGAAGGATCGCCATGCCCTGGTCGCGGCCGACGAGCTGGGCGTAAGCACCAGCCGAACGAGCGACCTGACCGCCCTTGCCGGGCTTCAGCTCGATGTTGTGGACGATCGTGCCGACCGGCATCGAAGCGAGCGGCATTGCATTGCCCGGCTTCACGTCGACCTGCTCACCAGCGATGATCTTGTCGCCGGCCTGCAGACGCTGCGGAGCAATGATGTAGCTCAGCTCACCATCGTCGTACTTGATCAGTGCGATGAAGGCGGTGCGGTTCGGATCGTACTCGAGACGCTCGACCGTGCCGACGACGTCGAACTTGCGACGCTTGAAGTCGATGATACGGTACGAACGCTTGTGACCGCCGCCAATGAAGCGAGCCGTGATGCGGCCGTAGTTGTTACGACCGCCCGACTTGGTCAGGCCTTCGGTCAGACCCTTGACGGGCTTGCCCTTGTGCAGACCCGAGCGGTCGACGATGACCAGCTGGCGCGTGCTCGGCGTTACTGGCTTGAATTTCTTAAGTGCCATTGTCCTGTCCTCTCAGCCCAGCTCAGAGACCCGTCGCGACGTCGATCGACTGGCCATCGGCCAGCGTCACTACCGCCTTCTTGACGTCGCTCTGGCGGCCGATCGTGCCGCGGAAGCGCTTCACCTTGCCCTTGCGGACCAGGGTGTTCACAGCAGTCACCTTCACGCCGAACAGCGCTTCGACGGCAGCCTTGATCTCAGGCTTGCTCGCCTTCTTGGCGACATTGAAGACGACCTGGTTGTTTTCCGAAGCCATGGTCGACTTTTCAGTGATCGCCGGCGAGACGATCACGTCATAGTGGCGGAGATCCGTCATTTGAAGCGCTCCTCGAGAGCCTCGACGGCGGCCTTCGAAAGGACCAGCGTGCCGCGGCGCAGAATGTCGTAAACGTTGATGCCCTGGATCGGCAGGACATCGATGTTCGGGATGTTGGTCGCTGCGCGCTTGAAGTTGAGGTCAAGCTCAGCACCACCGATCACCAGGGCATTGGTCAGGCCCAGCGTCGCGAAGTTCGCGATCAGCGCCTTGGTCTTGCCCTCGGCGAGCGTCAGCTCGTCGACGATGATCAGGTTCGATGCCTTGGCCTTGGCCGACAGGGCGTGCTTCAGGCCGAGAGCGCGGACCTTCTTGGGAAGGTCATGCTCGTGGCTGCGAACGACCGGGCCGTGGGCCTTGCCGCCGCCGCGGAACTGCGGAGCGCGTGCCGAATGGTGACGAGCGCGGCCCGTACCCTTCTGCTTGTACATCTTGGCGCCGGTGCGCGCGATTTCCGCGCGGCCCTTGGCCTTGTGCGTGCCCTGCTGCTTCTTGGCGAGCTGCCAGCGCACGACGCGCTGGAGAACGTCTTCGCGCGGGTCGAGGCCGAAGATCTCTTCCGAGAGCTCAACCTTGCCGGCATCCTTGCCTGCGAGGGTTGTAATCTTGAGGTCCATTATTCCGCTCCCTCGTTGGCCGGAGCCTTGTTGCTGGCAGCGCGGATCGCAGCCGGCTTCGGCGCGTTCTCAGGAAGCGCAACCTTTGCGGCGTCGCGAACCAGGATCCATGCACCCTTAGAACCCGGAACCGCGCCGCGGATCAGGATGAGACCGCGATCGGTGTCGGTCGAGACGACCTCCACGTTCTGGGTGGTGACGCGAACGTCGCCCATGTGGCCGGCCATCTTCTTGCCCTTGAACACCTTGCCCGGGTCCTGGCGCTGACCGGTCGAACCGTGAACGCGGTGCGACAGCGAGTTACCGTGGGTGGCACGGCCGCCGCCGAAGTGGTGGCGCTTGATGACGCCCTGGAAGCCCTTACCGATCGTCGTGCCCGTCACGTCGACCTTCTGGCCAACGACGAAATGCTCGACGGTGATCTCGGCGCCAACGTCCAGCATGTTGTCTGCAGAGACGCGGAACTCGGCAACCTTCGACTTCGGCTCGACGGAAGCGGCAGCGAAGTGACCGCGCAACGCCTTCGTCGTATTCTTGACCTTGGCCAGGCCAACGCCGAGCTGAACGGCAGTGTAGCCATTCTTCTCTTTGGTCAGCTGTGCCACGACCTGGCAGTTCTCCATGCGGAGAACGGTGACGGGAACGTGTTCGCCAGCGTCATTATAGACGCGGGTCATTCCCACCTTCTGTGCAATTACACCTGAACGCATCGGTTCGTTTTCCTTCAGAGGAGCCGTTTGGATCTGTTCGCGCGGCTCATGTTAGCTCTTAGAGCTTGATTTCGACGTCCACACCTGCCGCGAGGTCGAGCTTCATCAGAGCATCGACGGTCTGCGGGGTCGGGTCGACGATGTCCAGCAGACGCTTGTGCGTGCGCATTTCGAACTGCTCGCGGCTCTTCTTGTCGACGTGCGGCGAGCGGTTCACCGTGAACTTCTCGATCCGCGTCGGCAGCGGGATCGGGCCGCGAACATTGGCGCCGGTGCGCTTCGCGGTCGACACGATCTCACGCGTCGAAGCGTCGAGAACCCGGTGGTCAAACGCCTTGAGGCGGATGCGGATATTCTGTCCGTTCATGGTCACTTCCTTGTTCTGGCGCGGCGCGGGCGTATTCCCGCCCGCGACAGATCGTTAATTCGGATTATTCTTTGATCGAAGCGACGATGCCGGCGCCGACGGTGCGGCCACCTTCACGGATAGCGAAGCGGAGCTTCTCTTCCATGGCGATCGGCACGATCAGCTCGACGTCGACGGTGATGTTGTCGCCGGGCATGACCATCTCGGTGCCTTCCGGCAGCGACACGATGCCGGTCACGTCCGTCGTGCGGAAGTAGAACTGCGGACGGTAGTTGGTGAAGAACGGCGTGTGACGGCCACCCTCTTCCTTGGTCAGGATGTAGGCTTCAGCCACGAACTTCTTGTGCGGCTTCACCGAACCCGGCTTGCACAGCACCTGGCCGCGCTCGACGTCTTCACGGCCAACGCCGCGGATCAGCGCGCCGATGTTGTCGCCAGCCTGGCCCTGATCGAGCAGCTTGCGGAACATTTCAACGCCGGTAACCGTCGTCTTCGAGGTTGCCTTGATGCCGACGATCTCGACTTCTTCGCCAACCTTGACAATGCCGCGCTCGACGCGACCGGTGACCACAGTGCCGCGGCCCGAGATCGAGAACACGTCTTCGATCGGCATCAGGAACGGACGGTCGATCGGACGCTCCGGCGTCGGGATGTAGGCATCGACGGCTTCCATCAGCGCGCGGATCGCGTCTTCACCGATCTTCTTGTCCGAATCGTTGAGCGCAGCAACAGCCGAACCCTTGATCATCGGAATGTCGTCGCCCGGATATTCGTACTTCGACAGCAGCTCGCGAACTTCGAGCTCGACCAGTTCGAGCAGCTCGGCGTCGTCGACAAGGTCGACCTTGTTCAGGAACACCACCAGGGCGGGAACGCCAACCTGACGGGCGAGCAGGATGTGCTCGCGGGTCTGCGGCATCGGGCCGTCAGCAGCCGACACGACCAGGATCGCGCCGTCCATCTGGGCAGCACCGGTGATCATGTTCTTGACGTAGTCGGCGTGGCCGGGGCAGTCGACGTGGGCGTAGTGACGGGCCGGCGTCTCATACTCGACGTGCGCCGTCGAGATCGTGATGCCGCGGGCCTTCTCTTCCGGCGCTGCGTCGATCTGGTCGTAGGCCTTGAACTCGCCGAAATACTTCGTGATCGCAGCAGTCAGCGACGTCTTGCCGTGGTCAACGTGACCAATCGTGCCGATGTTCACATGAGGCTTATTACGCTCGAATTTACCTTTTGCCATGTGAGGTCTCCATTCTTGCTAGCCCAGTAAGGGCGTTGAATTAATAAAACGCTGCAATTCCTTGGAATTACGCGTATTTCTTTTGAACTTCCTGAGCGACCGCGGTCGGAACCGGCTCGTAGTGGTCGAACTGCATCGAGTACTGGGCGCGGCCCTGCGACATCGAACGCAAGCTGTCCACGTACTTGAACATGTTTGCCAGCGGCACCATCGCGTTGACGACGACGGCGATACCACGGCTTTCCTGGCCCTGGATCTGGCCACGACGGCTGTTCAAGTCGCCGATGACGTTGCCGACATAGTCTTCCGGCGTGACGACTTCGACCTTCATGATCGGCTCGAGCAGCTGGACGCCCAGCTTCGGAGCAGCTTCGCGAAGGCAGGCGCGGCCGGCGATTTCGAAGGCGAGAACCGACGAGTCGACATCGTGGTAGGCACCGTCGATGAGCGTCGCCTTGACGCCGATCATCGGGAAGCCAGCGAACGGACCCGACGACAGGACGCTGCGGAGGCCCTTGTCGACGCCCGGGATGTATTCCTTCGGAACAGCACCGCCGACGATCTTCGATTCGAAGACGAAGTCTTCGCCCTCGGGGTTCGGCTCGAACACCAGCTTGACGCGAGCGAACTGACCGGTACCACCCGACTGTTTCTTGTGGGTGTAGTCCTGCTCGTGGGTGCGGGTGATCGTCTCACGATATGCAACCTGCGGAGCGCCGACATTCGCCTCGACCTTGAACTCGCGGCGCATGCGGTCGACGATGATGTCGAGGTGCAGCTCGCCCATGCCGGCGATGATGGTCTGGCCCGACTCTTCGTCCGACTTGACGCGGAACGACGGATCTTCAGCAGCCAGGCGGTTGAGCGCGAGGCCCATCTTTTCCTGGTCGCCCTTGGTCTTCGGCTCGATCGCGATCTGGATGACCGGCTCGGGGAATTCCATGCGCTCGAGGATGACCTGGTGCAGCGGATCGCAGAGCGTGTCGCCGGTGGTCGTTTCCTTGAGGCCGGCCAGAGCAACGATGTCGCCGGCATATGCCTCTTCGATGTCCGAACGCGAGTTCGAATGCATCTGCAGCATACGGCCGAGACGCTCCTTCTTGCCCTTGACGGTGTTTTCGAGCGAAGCGCCCTTGACCACCTTGCCCGAGTAGATGCGGCAGAAGGTCAGCGAACCGACGAACGGATCGTTCATGATCTTGAAGGCCAGCATCGACAGCGGCTCGCTGTCGTCGGCGTGACGCTCGATCTCGGCTTCGGTCTTGGCATCGATGCCCTTGATGGCCGGGACGTCGAGCGGGGACGGCAGGAAGTCGACGACGCCGTCGAGCAGCGGCTGCACGCCCTTGTTCTTGAAGGCCGAACCGCAGAACATCGGGAAGAACTTGACGGCGATGGTGCCCTTGCGGATCAGCGCGCGCAGTTCGTCGTTGGTCGGCATCTTGCCTTCGAGGTAGTTCTCGAGAGCCGTCTCGTCCATTTCGACGGCGGTCTCGATCATCTTCTCGCGGAACTCTTCAGCCTTGGCCTTGAGGTCTTCCGGGATCTCGACGACGTCCCAGGCAGCGCCCAGGCTCTCGTCGCGCCAGACGAGCGCATTCATCTCGATCAGGTCGACGACGCCCTTGAATTCCGACTCGGCGCCGATCGGCAGCTGAACGGCAACGGCGGTCGCACCGAGGCGCGACTTGATCATCTCGTACGAGCGATAGAAGTCGGCGCCGATCTTGTCCATCTTGTTGCAGAAGATCATGCGCGGGACGTGGTACTTGTCCGCCTGACGCCACACGGTCTCGGTCTGCGGCTCAACACCGGCGTTGGCATCGAGCAGCGCAATGGCGCCGTCGAGAACGCGCAGCGAACGCTCGACTTCGATGGTGAAGTCGACGTGGCCGGGGGTGTCGATGATGTTGAAGCGGCGCTGCTGGCCGTCACGGCCCTTCCAGAAGGTCGTGGTGGCAGCGGACGTGATGGTGATGCCGCGCTCCTGCTCCTGCTCCATCCAATCCATGGTGGCAGCGCCGTCATGGACTTCGCCGATCTTGTGCGACTTGCCCGTGTAATAAAGGATGCGCTCGGTGGTCGTGGTCTTGCCGGCGTCGATATGCGCCATGATACCGAAATTGCGGTAGTCTTCGATCTTGTATTCGCGGGCCATGGGAGGTGCCTCTCAGTCGTTCGGACGCGCTATTACCAGCGGTAGTGCGCGAAGGCGCGGTTGGCTTCCGCCATCTTGTGGGTGTCTTCACGCTTCTTGACGGCGGTGCCGCGGTTGTTCGCCGCGTCCATCAGCTCGCCCGAGAGGCGGTCGACCATGGTGGTCTCGTTGCGGTTGCGGGCAGCAGTGATCAGCCAGCGAATGGCGAGTGCCTGACGGCGCTCGGGGCGCACATCGACCGGAACCTGGTAGGTGGCGCCGCCGACGCGACGCGAACGCACTTCCACGTGCGGCGCGACATTGTCGAGCGCCTGATGGAAGACAGTGACCGGCTCCTGCTTGGTCTTGGCCTGAACCTGGTCAAGCGCACCGTAGACGATCGTTTCGGCGATCGACTTCTTGCCGTCATACATGACGGCGTTCATGAACTTGGTGACGACGAGATCGCCGAACTTGGGATCCGGGTTGATTTCGCGCTTATCTGCACTGTGACGACGGGACATAGCTTTTGTCTCTCAAACTTGACTGGCGCTATATGACGCGGAGAACCTCGCGCAGCGCCTAATTGCAGAAGCCGAATTACTTCGGACGCTTTGCACCGTACTTCGAACGGCGCTGCTTGCGGTTCTTCACGCCCTGCGTGTCGAGCACGCCGCGGATGATGTGATAGCGAACGCCCGGAAGGTCCTTCACGCGACCGCCGCGGATCATGACCACGGAGTGCTCCTGAAGGTTATGGCCTTCGCCCGGGATGTAGCCGATCACTTCAAAGCCATTGGTCAGGCGAATCTTCGCGACCTTACGCAGAGCGGAGTTCGGCTTCTTCGGCGTCGTCGTATAGACGCGCGTGCAGACGCCACGCTTCTGCGGGTTGGCCTGCATGGCCGGAACCTTGTTGCGCTTCACCGGCGCAATGCGCGGCTTGCGGATCAGCTGGTTGACGGTAGGCATTAAACCCTCTTGTCTCTCAATTCCGTGTCTTAAGCCCGTTCGGGGCGGCTTCAAGCGCGAAATCCATACGCGAATTCGGGCCACAAACCGCGATCTGCGGTCTTGCCCGAACAAAGGCAGAGGAAGCGAATCCGCTTCATGCACGCCGGAAATGTCTTCTCGCTCGTAAAAAACGAACCCTGTTTGAGGTGAACTCCAAAGCACGTCGCTTCGGAAAAGCCAACCTCACATCGGCTCAGACGACGCGGTATCTACTCGCATGACCGCGAACCGTCAAGCCCATCCCCCCAAAAACCTTAACGAAACCGGGGCTTCGGGCGGGTTGGCGGGCTTGCGGCAACTATATTGCGCTGCAACATGGGCTGTAAGTCAGTTTATAAGGCTGTTTGTCCTGTCTTGCACCCCGCCTTCGTGCGAAAATCGGGGAAACCGGGGCGAATCCCCCGCAAACGAATCCAGATCCAGGGAATCACCATGAACGACAACGACGAACGGCCCGTGACGATCATCACCGGTCGGGTCTGGCGCAAGAAGGGCGGCAAGCCCGAAGGCGTCCACATCATGCTGGTGGCGCCCGACGACGACAGCGCCGTGCGCTCGGCGCTGGACGCGCTGGCAAAGGAGGGTTACGCCGAAGCAGAACTCGATCAGATCGGCGACATGCAGGGCGAACCTGACGACGAGCCGCACATCTCCGCCTATCAGGGGGCCCTCGAAGGCGAAGTCTCGATCGTCACCTTCAACGAGCAGTTCTGAGTCAGCGCATGTATATATAGAGAGGTCAGTTGACCGGCCCTGCCCCGCCGATGTCGGCCATTTCAGGTTCGGCAGGCTTTTGGCCAGTGGCGCGATTGACCAGCACGGTGACGAACCACAACACGACACCAATGCCGATCAGGATACCGGCGATCTTGTATTGAACAGGGTCGCGCCCAGTCCAGGGGCCGGCGAAGAAAGCGCAAGCCACGGCTCCCAGGATCGGCAACAGCGTCGGGGTGCGGAAGTGATCGTGCCCAACCCTGTCCTTGCGCAGCACCAGCACCGCGATGTTGACCACCGTGAAGACGCATAGCAGCAGCAGTGCGGTTGTGCCGCCCAGCGCCGGCACCTCGCCGACGAATGTGATCAGCGCGAAAGCGAGCAAGGTGGTGAAGCCGATCGCGATGTAGGGCGTGCGACGCGAGGCGTGAACCTTGCCTAGCACTTTCGGCAAGACGTGTTCGCGGCTCATGCCATAGACCAGACGGCTCGCCATCAGCATGTTGATCAAGGCGCTGTTGGCGACGGCAAACATGGTGATGAAGCCGAAGATCTCAACCGGGAAGTTCGGCGCGCCGGCCTGGACGACCTTGAGCAGCGGCGTCTCGCCCTCGCCCAGTTGTTCCGGCGGCACGAGCGTGATCGCCGAGATCGACACGAGCACGTAGATTACGCCGGTGATCAGCAAACCGGTCAGCAGCACCTTCGGGAAGATGCGCGTCGGATCCTTGCACTCCTCGGCCATGTTGACCGAGTCCTCGAAGCCGACCATGGCGAAGAAAGCGAGCGTCGTCGCCGCGATCACCGACCAGAAGGCGTTGCGGTCGGGCGCCGAGTGGAACTGAGTGATACGGGAGACGTCGCCCTCACCGGCGCCGATCGCCCAG
This sequence comes from Aminobacter sp. NyZ550, assembly GCF_025628925.2. NCBI lineage: Bacteria > Pseudomonadati > Pseudomonadota > Alphaproteobacteria > Hyphomicrobiales > Phyllobacteriaceae > Aminobacter > Aminobacter sp. NyZ550. Next base: position 3,433,742 of record NZ_CP114190.1, on the reverse strand, counting down.
AGGCCGATGACGATGATGATCATCAGGCCGGTGAACTCGACGCAGGTCAGCACGACATTGGCTTTGACACTTTCGCCGACGCCGCGGAAATTCACGGCTGCGACGATCGCCATGAATGCCAGACCGATGAGCGTGATGCCATAGGTGCCGGACAGGCCGAGATCGAAAGCCCCAGACATGTTGGCAGCGAAGGCGCGCGAGGCCGTCGACGCCGAGGTGATGCCCGAGCACATGACGGCGAAAGCGACGATGAAGGTGATGAAATGGATGCCGAATGCCTTGTGGGCGTAGAGAGCGGCACCGGCCGCCTTCGGGTATTTTGTGACCAGTTCGAGATAGCTGAAGGCAGTGATGACCGCGACGACGAAGGCAATCAGGAACGGCAGCCAGACCACGCCGCCAACCTGCTTGGCCACCTGCCCGGTCAGCGCATAGATGCCGGTGCCCAATATGTCACCGACGATGAACAGCAACAGAAGCCACGGGCCCATGACGCGATGGAGGCTCGGCTCGACCGCCTGTCCTTTCGCATTGGAGGGGACATCGGTCATCGGGCACTCCTTTCAGGGCTGATGCACTTCAAGGAGGAGGCTATTTTCGCAACCTCGGGATGTCAAACGCCGCCAATACGTTAGAACAGACGCAGATGCGGCTGACAGCTCGTCGACCGGTGCCATCCCTGCGAGATCTTGGGAAAGGCCGCCAGATTGCGCCGGCGGCCCTTTCACCGAAGGATCTGCAGCGCTCGGATCAGTTCGTCGCGGCATCCAGTTTGAGCACGACGAACTGGGTGAACTGCTCCGGGTTGAAGTTGTTGTCGGAGGCAATGACCAAAGTGCGCTGGCCGTCGATCTCCGGTCCCCATGTCACCGACTCGATATTGTCGATGTCGAGACCAAAGTCACCCTCACCCAGCTTAAGAACCTTGCGCTTGGGCATCGCGGTTGCCGCGACGCCCTTGATCGAGGCCGCCCCCTTCACGTCAGTCGCGCCGGAGAAACTCGCCAGGTAGAAATTGATCTCGCTGCCGATGCCGAGCGCGAAAGAGCGTTCGATCGCAAACAGTTGGTCCGGTCCGAAGAACATGAACTCGGAGAGACCGTTGTCGTTGTAGAACGGGTCCTGGGTCGCCTTGGTGAAGATCGGCCCGTTGTCATAGACATACTCGGCCGTGACTGCACCGCTGGCAATGTCGAAGCCGATGACGCGCGACGGGCTGCCGGCTTCCAGCGTCGCCTTCTCGCCGTCCTGTGCCAATGCGTTCTCGGTCCCCGCCCAAAGGGTCTTGCCGTCGGGCGAAATGGCAAGACTTTCGAAAGCCAGGTTGCCGCGAACACCCCGTGTCCTGTCGGCATCGGGCAGATAGGCTTCGGGAATGGCAAAGCTCCTGACATGGGTGCCGTCGGGTTTTGCCTCATAGATTGCGGGTCGGCCGGCGGCATCACCCTCGCTCGACCAGAAGATACGGTTGGCCGCCGCATCAAAGCGGATCGCCTCGGGGTCGACGTCCTTCTTGGCGAAGGCAGCACCTTCGGCGTTGCGTAGCTCCGCGCTCGACACGATGTCGATGCCGTGAACGCCCTTGCCGTCGATGGCAAGCTTCAGCGTGTAGAGCCGCGCCGGCGCGCGCTCAGAGCGGTCGTCAGAAATGGCGTAGAACAGCCCGCTCGCAGCGTCGTAGTCGAGACCGGAAATCCCGCCGAACTCGGCGCCCGCGATCTTCAGTCCGGTCGGCAGCACGACCTGGCCGAGCAACGATGCCTTGAATGGCGTGGCCTCCTCGGCCTGGGCTGGCAAGGCAGCCGACGCCAACAGGGCAGCGAGGGTGGAAAAGACGGTTTTCATGATGACGGCCACCTGGCATGTGCGTTGAAGCAGCATGATTAGCGGCGGCATTTGACAGCGGCATGAAGCCCTGTTGTCACCGAAATGAAAAAAGGGGGCCGAGGCCCCCTTTTCCAGTTCCTTGCGACGACACTCCTACTGAGCGGCGTTGACCATGTCGGTCAGGATCGGCTCGGCCACTTCCGCACCCGAGAGCTTGCGGCGCTCGTCGAGGATCAGCTCGTCGCGCGAGGTGGCGATGCGCCGGATCTGGCTCATCATGCCGCCCGTGCCGGCCGGGATCAGGCGGCCGACGATGACGTTTTCCTTCAGGCCCTGCAGCATGTCGGTCTTGCCGGCGACAGCTGCTTCGGTGAGCACGCGGGTCGTTTCCTGGAAGGAAGCGGCCGAGATGAAGGACGGCGTCTGCAGCGATGCCTTGGTGATACCGAGCAGAACCGGCTGACCTTCGGCAGGCTTCTTGCCTTCCTCGATCAGGCGCTCGTTGATCTCGTCGAACTCGATGACATCGACGTGATCGCCCGGGATATAGATAGAGTCGCCCTGTGCGGTGATCTCGACCTTCTGCAGCATCTGCCGGACAATGACCTCGATGTGCTTGTCGTTGATCGACACGCCCTGCAGTCGGTAGACTTCCTGGATTTCATTGACGAGGTAGGAAGCGAGAGCTTCCACGCCCTTGATGGCCAGGATGTCGTGCGGCGCCGGGTTGCCGTCGAGGATGTAGTCGCCCTTTTCGATGGCGTCGCCGTCCTGGAGATGGAACGGCTTGCCCTTCGGGATCAGGTATTCGACCGGTTCAAGCGTCGAGTCATGCGGCTCGATGATGATGCGGCGCTTGTTCTTATAGTCGCGACCGAAGCGGACCGTACCATCGATCTCGGCGATGATGGCGTGATCCTTTGGACGACGGGCTTCGAAGAGCTCGGCAACACGCGGCAGACCGCCGGTGATGTCCTTGGTCTTCGCGCTTTCCATCGGGATACGCGCCAGAACGTCGCCAGGGCGAACCTGTGCACCCGGCTCGACCGAGAGAATGGCCTCGACCGAGAGCAGGAAGCGGGCATCGCCGCCCTTCGACAGCTTGCCAACCTTGCCCTTGGAGTCCTGAACCACGATCGCCGGCTTCAGGTCGTTGCCGCGCGGGGTCGACCGCCAGTCGATGACCTCACGCTTGGTGATGCCGGTCGACTCGTCGGCCGTTTCCTGGACGGAAATGCCGTCGACCAGATCCTCGAACGCCACACGGCCTTCGATTTCGGTGAGGATCGGACGGGTGTAGGGATCCCACTCGGCGATACGCTGGCCGCGCTTCACCTTGTCGCCATCGTCCACGAAGATACGCGAACCATAAGTGACGCGGTGGGTGGCGCGCTCCTTGCCGGTCTCGTCGAGGATCAGGATCGCCATGTTGCGGCCCATCACGACGAGGTTGCCGTCGGAGTTGCGAACCACGTTGCGGTTGCGGATCTCGACCTTGCCCTCATACGAGGCTTCAAGGAACGAGCTGTCCACCACCTGCGCGGTACCGCCCATGTGGAAGGTACGCATGGTGAGCTGCGTGCCCGGCTCGCCGATCGACTGAGCGGCGATGACGCCGACAGCTTCGCCCTGGTTGACAGGGGTACCGCGTGCCAGGTCGCGACCGTAGCAGACCGCGCAGACACCGACCTTGACTTCGCAGGTCAGGGCCGAACGGATGCGAACCGACTGGACGCCAGCCTTCTCGATGACCTCGATGTCACGCTCGTCCATGAGCGTGCCGCCCTTGACCAGCAGATCGCCAGTGACCGGGTGGTTGATGTCGTCGAGCGCGGTGCGGCCGAGAATGCGCAGGCCGAGCGAAGCGACAACCTGGCCGGCATCGACGATCGGCTGCATGGTGAGGCCCTTGTCGGTGCCGCAATCAACCGAGTTGACGATGCAGTCCTGCGCCACGTCGACGAGACGACGGGTCAGGTAGCCGGAGTTTGCCGTCTTCAGAGCGGTATCCGCGAGACCCTTGCGGGCGCCGTGGGTCGAGTTGAAGTACTCGAGAACCGTCAGACCTTCCTTGAAGTTGGAAATGATCGGCGTCTCGATGATTTCACCCGACGGCTTGGCCATCAGGCCGCGCATGCCGGCGAGCTGGCGCATCTGAGTGGGCGAACCACGCGCACCGGAGTGCGACATCATGTAGATCGAGTTCATCGGCTTCTGACGACCGCTGTCCTCGAACTCCACCGCCTTGATGCGGGCCATCATTTCGTCGGCGACCTTTTCCGAGCACTTGGCCCAGGCGTCGACGACCTTGTTGTACTTCTCGCCCTGAGTGATCAGGCCGTCATTGTACTGCTGCTCGTATTCCTTGGCCAAAGCCTCGGTGTCGGCGACCAGCTTCTCCTTGGTATCCGGGATCAGCATGTCGTCCTTGCCGAACGAAATGCCGGCGCGGCAGGCATGAGCGAAGCCGAGAGCCATGATGCGATCGCAGAAGATGACCGTCTCTTTCTGACCGCAGTGGCGGTAGACGGTGTCGATCATCTTGGAGATGTTCTTCTTGGTCATCTCCTGGTTCGCGGTGTCGTACGGCACGTTGACGTTCTTCGGCAGCAGTTCGCCGATGATCATGCGGCCAGGGGTCGTGTCATGGATCTTGGACACGACATTGCCTTCGGCGTCGACCGTGCGGAAGCGACCCTTGATCTTGGCGTGCAGCGTGACAGCCTTGGTCTCAAGCGCGTGCTGGAGTTCGCCCATGTCGGCAAACACCATGCCCTCGCCCGGCTCGTTCTGGTTGACGATCGAGAGGTAATAGAGACCGAGAACCATGTCCTGCGACGGCACGATGATCGGCGCGCCGGAAGCCGGGTGCAGGATGTTGTTGGTCGACATCATCAGCACGCGTGCTTCGAGCTGAGCCTCGAGCGACAGCGGAACGTGGACAGCCATCTGGTCGCCGTCGAAGTCGGCGTTGAAGGCCGTGCAGACGAGCGGGTGCAGCTGGATCGCCTTGCCTTCGATCAGCGTGGGTTCGAAGGCCTGGATGCCCAGGCGGTGCAGCGTCGGTGCGCGGTTGAGCAGAACCGGATGCTCGCGGATGACCTCGTCGAGGATATCCCAAACCTCAGGCTTTTCCTTCTCGACCAGCTTCTTGGCCTGCTTGACGGTCGAGGAGTAACCCTTGGCGTCGAGACGAGCGTAGATGAACGGCTTGAACAGCTCGAGCGCCATCTTCTTCGGCAGGCCGCACTGGTGCAGCTTGAGCTCCGGACCGGTCACGATGACCGAACGGCCGGAATAGTCGACGCGCTTGCCGAGGAGGTTCTGACGGAAGCGGCCCTGCTTGCCCTTGAGCATGTCGGACAGCGACTTCAGCGGACGCTTGTTGGCGCCGGTGATGACGCGGCCACGGCGGCCGTTGTCGAACAGAGCGTCGACGGCCTCCTGCAGCATGCGCTTCTCGTTGCGGATGATGATCCCCGGCGCACGGAGCTCGATCAGGCGCTTCAGGCGGTTGTTGCGGTTGATGACGCGGCGATAGAGATCGTTCAGGTCGGACGTCGCAAAGCGACCACCGTCCAGCGGGACCAGCGGACGCAGGTCCGGCGGGATCACCGGCACGACCTTCATGATCATCCACTCGGGACGGTTGCCCGACTCCATGAAGTTCTCGACCACCTTGAGGCGCTTGAGATACTTCTTCTGCTTCAGTTCCGACGTCGTCGTCGCAAGCTCGGAGCGCAGGTCGCCGGCGATCTTCTCGAGATCCATCGAGGCGAGCAGGTCGTGAATGGCTTCAGCGCCGATCATGGCGGTGAAGCTGTCCTCGCCATACTCGTCGACGGCGATCTGGTACTCTTCCTCGCCGAGGAGCTGATGCTCCTTGAGTGCGGTCAGGCCCGGCTCGGTGACGATGTAGTTCTCGAAATACAGGACGCGCTCGATATCCTTGAGCGTCATGTCGAGCAGCGTGCCGATACGGCTCGGCAGCGACTTCAGGAACCAGATGTGGGCGACGGGCGCTGCGAGCTCGATGTGGCCCATGCGCTCGCGGCGAACGCGCGACAGGGTGACTTCCACGCCGCACTTTTCGCAGATGACGCCCTTGTACTTCATGCGCTTGTACTTGCCGCACAGGCACTCGTAGTCCTTGATCGGGCCAAAGATGCGGGCGCAGAACAGCCCGTCACGCTCCGGCTTGAAGGTGCGGTAGTTGATCGTCTCCGGCTTTTTGATTTCGCCGAACGACCAGGACAGAATCTTCTCAGGGCTGGCGAGCGAAATCCGGATGGAATCGAACACCTGCGCAGGCGCCTGGGGGTTGAAGAGATTCATGACCTCTTGGTTCATGCCGTTCTCCTTTTCGGGGCCCACGAAAGCCCCTTTTCATCGTGTGCGGGCCAGAGCGCCCGCCAGCTTTCGGCCATCGCCGAAGAATTCTCATCGATGAACGCGATCAGTACCCAACCATGGGGATCGCGCTCAGGCGGCGACGCCGCGGGCAAATCCCGCGGCGCGCCTTTGGTGCTTACTCGGCGGCGTTAGGCAGCCGATGGTTTTCGTCGACCTTGGTGTTCTCAAGCTCGACGTTGAGGCCCAGCGAACGCATTTCCTTGACGAGAACGTTGAAGCTCTCGGGGATGCCCGCTTCGAACGTGTCGTCGCCGCGCACGATCGCCTCGTAGACCTTGGTACGGCCGGCCACGTCGTCCGACTTCACGGTCAGCATTTCCTGCAGCGTGTAGGCGGCGCCGTAAGCCTCGAGCGCCCAGACCTCCATTTCGCCGAAGCGCTGGCCACCGAACTGCGCCTTGCCGCCCAGCGGCTGCTGGGTCACGAGCGAGTACGGTCCGATCGAACGGGCGTGGATCTTGTCGTCGACCAGGTGGTGAAGCTTGAGCATGTAGATGTAGCCCATGGTCACCTTGCGGTCGAACGGCTCACCCGTACGGCCATCGTACAACTGCGACTGGCCAGAGGTGTGAAGACCCGCCTGCTCCAACATGATGTTGATGTCGGCTTCATGCGCGCCGTCGAACACCGGGGTCGCAATCGAGACGCCACGCTTCATCTGCTCGCTGAGGCGAACGATGCTTTCGTCGTCGTAATCGCGGACCGGCTCGTTGCGGTCGTTGGCCGGAATGAAGCTCTCGAGCGTCTCGCGCAGCGGCTTGATATCGCCACCAGACTTGTACGCCTCGATCAGCTCACCGATCTTCTTGCCCATGCCTGCGCATGCCCAGCCCAGATGCGTTTCCAGAATCTGGCCGACATTCATGCGCGAAGGCACGCCGAGCGGGTTGAGCACGATGTCCGCATGCGTGCCGTCTTCGAGGAACGGCATGTCCTCGACCGGAACGATACGCGACACGACACCCTTGTTGCCGTGACGGCCGGCCATCTTGTCGCCGGGCTGCATCTTGCGCTTCACCGCAACGAAGACCTTGACCATCTTCATGACGCCGGGCGGCATCTCGTCGCCGCGCTGCACCTTCTCGACCTTGTCCATGAAGCGCTGCTCGAGCTGCTTCTTGGAGTCGTCGTACTGGCCGCGCAGAGCTTCAAGCTCACCCTGCATCTTCTCGTCTTCGACGGCGAACTGCCACCACTGCGAACGCGGATAGTCGTCCAGCGTCTCCTTGGCGACGGTCGAGCCCTTCTTGAAGCCCTTCGGTCCGGCAATCGCGTCCTTGCCGATGAGCATGTCGCTCAGACGGCTGTAGACGTTGCGATCGAGGATCGCCTGCTCGTCGTCACGGTCCTTGGCGAGACGCTCGATTTCCTCGCGCTCGATTGCCATGGCGCGTTCGTCCTTCTCCACGCCGTGGCGGTTGAAGACGCGCACTTCGACGACGGTGCCGAAGGTTCCGGGCGGCATGCGCATGGAGGTGTCACGGACGTCGGACGCCTTTTCACCGAAGATGGCACGCAGAAGCTTCTCTTCCGGCGTCATCGGGCTTTCGCCCTTCGGTGTGATCTTGCCGACCAGGATGTCACCCGGTGCAACTTCCGCACCGATGTAGACGATACCGGCTTCGTCGAGGTTCTTCAGAGCCTCTTCCGAAACGTTCGGAATGTCGCGCGTGATTTCCTCTGGCCCGAGCTTGGTGTCGCGCGCCATGACCTCGAACTCCTCGATGTGGATCGAGGTGAAGACGTCGTCGGCCACGATGCGCTCGGAGAGCAGGATCGAGTCCTCGTAGTTGTAGCCGTTCCACGGCATGAACGCGACGAGCACGTTACGGCCGAGAGCCAGATCGCCGAGCTCGGTCGACGGACCGTCAGCGATGATGTCGCCCTTGTTGACCCGGTCACCCATGCGAACCAGCGGGCGCTGGTTGATGCAGGTGTTCTGGTTCGAACGCTGGAACTTCATCAGACGGTAGATGTCGACACCGGATTTGCCCGGATCGAGGTCTTCGGTCGCACGGATAACGATACGGGTCGCGTCGACCTGGTCGACGATACCGCCGCGGCGAGCGCCGATGGCAGCGCCAGAGTCACGGGCAACGATCGGCTCCATGCCGGTACCGACGAACGGAGCCTCGGCGCGCACCAGCGGCACGGCCTGACGCTGCATGTTCGAGCCCATCAGAGCGCGGTTGGCGTCGTCGTTTTCCAGGAACGGGATCAGCGCAGCTGCGACCGACACCATCTGCTTCGGCGAAACGTCCATAAGGTCGACGTTTTCGCGCGGCGCCATCATCACTTCGCCAGCGTTGCGGCAAATGACGAACTCGTCGACGAAGTGGCCGTCCTTGTCGAGCGCGGCGTTGGCCTGGGCAACGAAGTGCTTGGCCTCTTCCATCGCCGAGAGATAGACAACCTCATTGGTCAGCGTGCCGTCGACGATCTTGCGGTACGGGCTCTCGATGAAGCCGTACTTGTTGACGCGTGCGAAGGTAGCCAGCGAGTTGATCAGACCGATATTCGGGCCTTCCGGCGTCTCAATCGGGCAGATACGGCCGTAATGCGTCGGGTGCACGTCGCGGACTTCGAAGCCAGCGCGCTCGCGGGTCAGACCACCAGGTCCAAGCGCCGAAAGACGACGCTTGTGGGTGATCTCCGACAGCGGGTTGGTCTGATCCATGAACTGTGACAGCTGCGAAGAACCGAAGAACTCGCGCACGGCGGCGGCCGCCGGCTTCGCGTTGATCAGGTCCTGCGGCATGACCGTGTCGATCTCGATCGAGGACATGCGTTCCTTGATCGCGCGCTCCATGCGAAGCAGACCGACGCGGTACTGATTTTCCATCAGCTCGCCGACCGAACGGACACGGCGGTTGCCGAGGTTGTCGATGTCGTCGATTTCGCCCTTGCCGTCGCGCAGTTCGACAAGCGTCTTGACCACGGCAAGGATGTCATCCTTGCGCAGGACACGGACGGTGTCTTCAGCATCGAGCTCGAGGCGCATGTTCATCTTGACGCGGCCGACTGCCGACAGGTCGTAGCGCTCGCTGTCGAAGAACAGCGAGTTGAACATGGCTTCAGCGGTTTCGAGCGTGGGCGGCTCACCCGGGCGCATGACGCGGTAGATGTCGAACAGAGCATCCTGGCGGCTCTCGTTCTTGTCGACGGTCAGCGTGTTGCGGATATAGCCACCGACGTTGATGTGGTCGATGTCGAGGATGTTGATCTCTTCCTCGCCAGCCGCCAGCAGCGTCTTCAGCGTCTTTTCGTCGATCTCGTCGCCGGCTTCGAGGAAGATTTCGCCGGTGGCGTAGTTGACGATGTCCTCGGCGAGATAGCTGCCGAAGAGGTCATCTTCGGTCGCCTTGATCGCCTTGAGGCCCTTCTCGGCGAGCTGCTTGGCCTGACGCGCGGTGATCTTCTTGCCGGCTTCGACAACGATCTCGCCGGTGTCGGCGTCAACCAGGTCGCCAACGGCCTTGAGGCCGCGGAAACGCTCGACCGAGAACGGAATGCGCCAGTGGTCGCCCGACTTCTTGTAGGTGATCTTGTTGTAGAAGGTCGACAGGATCTCTTCGCCGTCCATGCCGAGCGCCATCAGCAGCGACGTCACCGGAATCTTGCGGCGACGGTCGATGCGGGCATGGACGATGTCCTTGCTGTCGAACTCGATGTCGAGCCACGAGCCACGGTAAGGGATGACACGCGCGGCAAACAAAAGCTTGCCCGACGAGTGCGACTTGCCCTTGTCGTGATCGAAAAACACGCCCGGCGAACGGTGCATCTGCGAGACGATGACGCGCTCGGTGCCGTTGACGATGAAGGTGCCGTTGGACGTCATGAGCGGCATGTCGCCCATATAGACGTCCTGCTCCTTGATGTCCTTGATCGACTTCGCGCCGGTGTCCTCGTCAATATCGAACACGATAAGGCGCAGCGTCACCTTGAGCGGCGCAGCGAATGTCAGATCGCGCTGACGGCACTCGTCGACGTCGAACTTGGGCGCTTCGAACTCGTACTTGACGAATTCAAGCATCGACGCGCCGGAAAAATCAGAAATAGGGAAGACCGACTTGAAAACGGCCTGCAGTCCCTCGTCCGGACGGCCACCCTTGGGCTCGTCCACCATGAGGAACTGATCGTATGATGCCTTCTGAACCTCGATGAGGTTCGGCATCTCCGCAACTTCCGGGATCTTTCCGAAGAATTTGCGTACGCGTCTGCGGCCATTGAAAGTCTGGACCTGGGCCATCGTCGCTCCTTGCTGCCTCTTGGGGTGAGCGTCGCTAATGCTCACCTTGCATGCGCGCCGCCTCAGCGGCGGCCTATCCAAAACGGGCGAAAACCCGTTTCCTGAAAGCCGCATTGCGGCCCTCAGGAAATAGGTTCCCCTCAATCCCCCGGGTCACGGGAGCCGGTGGGCGGCAACTGTGCCGCCCACCGAAACCGTGAGCTTACTTGAGCTCGATCTTGGCGCCAGCTGCTTCCAGCTGAGCCTTGAGCTTCTCGGCGTCGGCCTTCGCAACGCCTTCCTTGACGGGCTTCGGAGCGCCTTCGACGAGGTCCTTGGCTTCCTTGAGGCCCAGGCCGGTGATGGCGCGGACTTCCTTGATGACTTCGATCTTCTTGTCGCCGGCAGCTGCCAGGATGACATCGAACTCGGTCTTCTCTTCGACCGGTGCAGCAGCAGCGCCGCCGCCAGCAGCAGCAACAGCCACGGGAGCTGCAGCCGAAACGCCCCACTTCTCTTCGAGGAGCTTCGACAGCTCAGCCGCCTCGAGGACGGTCAGGGCCGACAGGTCGTCAACGATCTTTGCGAGATCAGCCATTTTTCTATTCCTTCAATCAGTTCGAACGTGAGTTGATGATAGCGAGGAACGGCCTCATGCCGCCTCGTCCTTCCGGGCATAAGCGCCAATGACGCGCGCGACCGAAGCCGCCGGCGCATTGACGATCTGGGCGATCCGGGTAGCCGGGGTGGCGATCATGCCAACCAGCTTTGCACGCAGCTCGTCGAGCGACGGGAGCGAGGCGAGAGCCTTCACACCATCGGCGTTGAGCAAGGTCGTGCCCATCGAACCACCAAGGATGACAAGCTTGTCATTGGTCTTGGCGAATTCGGACGCGACCTTCGGCGCTGCAATCGGATCTTCCGAATAAGCGACCAGCGTCTGTCCCTTGAACAGATCGATGATGTTTTCGGATTCCGTGCCCTGAAGAGCGATTTTGGCGAGACGGTTCTTCGCGACTTTGACGGTGCCGCCGGCCTGACGCATCTTCACGCGAAGATCGTTCATTTGCGCGACGGTGATACCGGCATAGTGGGCCACGACCACTGAACCTGCGTTCGAGAACGCGTCATTCAGGCCCGTGACGAGTTCGCGTTTTTCCGCTCTGTCCACTGCCTATCTCCAGTTGACCGCCTCCCATTTGCGGGGTGAGCGGTCGGGTTGCCTTTTGCCGGGCGGCCAATCCAGAAATTCCAGATCACCCGAACGGCGCTCGAGGATCCTGCCCCCTTTCGCCACACCTGACGGGCTTGCGGCCCGGCGCGATGCGCAGACAAAAGGCAAACACGGTTCGAACCTTTCATTGGAGCAGAGGCTCCGTTGTCTGGTCTTCACCCGTCTCATGCAGGCCCATTCGAATTAAGGACCAAGGGTCGCCTGGACCGCCTGCAATCTCGGACAGGATTTTCGAAAGCTGTTGCCAGCTTCCGAAAATCCGGGCCCGGAGGCCCGGAATACTATTCAGGATCCAGCCGTTGCCGGCTGACCCCGCTTCAAATCATCAGGACGCTGCGAGCGTGCCGAGGTCGACCTTGAGGCCTGGTCCCATCGTCGAGGTGACAGAGACCTTCTTGACGTAGACGCCCTTGGCGCCTGCCGGCTTGGCCTTGTTGACCGCGTCAGCGAAAGCGCGGACGTTTTCTTCCAGCGCCTTGACGTCGAACGAGACCTTGCCGACGCCAGCGTGGATGATGCCGGCCTTCTCGACGCGGAACTCGACGGCGCCGCCCTTCGAAGCCTTGACGGCTGCTGCGACGTCGGTGGTGACGGTGCCGACCTTCGGGTTGGGCATCATGCCGCGCGGGCCGAGCACCTTACCGAGACGGCCGACCAGCGGCATCATGTCGGGGGTGGCAATGCAGCGGTCGAAGTCGATCTGGCCCTTCTGGACGATATCGACGAGATCTTCCGCACCAACGACGTCGGCGCCGGCGGCGCGGGCTTCGTCAGCCTTGGCATCACGTGCGAACACGGCGACGCGGACGGTACGGCCCGTGCCGTTCGGCAGGTTGACCACGCCGCGGACCATCTGGTCAGCGTGGCGCGGGTCGACGCCGAGGTTCATGGCGACTTCGATGGTCTCGTCGAACTTGACCGACGAGCGAGCCTTCAAAAGCTCGATGGCTTCACCAAGGCCATAAGCCTTGTTCACATCGATGCCTTCGCGGGACTTGGAAACGCGCTTTGCAATCTTAGCCATGATCTCAGCCCACCACTTCCAGGCCCATGGAACGAGCCGAGCCTTCAACCATCTTGATGGCGGCTTCGATGTCGTTCGCGTTCAGATCCTTCATCTTGGTCTCGGCGATCTCACGCACCTTGGCGCTGCTGATCTCACCAGCCTTGACCTTGCCCGGCTCCTTCGAGCCCGACTTCAGGTTGGCAGCCTTCTTCAGGAAGTAGGACACCGGCGGCGTCTTCATGACGAAGGTGAACGACTTGTCCTGGTAATAGGTGATCACGACCGGGATCGGCGATCCCTTCTCGAGCTCCTGCGTCTGCGCGTTGAACGCCTTGCAGAACTCCATGATGTTGATGCCACGCTGACCAAGCGCCGGACCGATCGGGGGCGACGGCGTCGCCGAACCCGCGGAAACCTGGAGCTTGAGCTGGCCCGCTATTTTCTTAGCCATCTCTTTCCTGCTTTCGTCTTATGCCGGATGACCCGGCGGTTGCAGTTCGGTGGTGCGAAAAAGACAACCGGCTAAGCTGCCTCATCTCCCACCATGCTTGCGCCAGGCCTGCGCCCGACACTGCCTTCCACCGAAACCGGTGACAGGCGCTTCGATCAGCCCTTTTCGACCTGACCGAATTCGAGATCGACAGGCACGGCGCGCCCGAAGATCGAAACTTCCACCTTGAGGCGCGCGCGCTCCTCGTCCACTTCCTGGACGAAACCGTTGAACGACGCGAACGGACCGTCGGAAACGCGAACCGCTTCGCCGATCTCGAAGGTGACCGACGGCTTCGGGCGCTCGACGCCTTCCTGAACCTGGTTCAGGATGCGCTGGGCCTCGGATTCCGTGATCGGCACGGGCTTCGAATCGCCAAGGAAACCAGTGACCTTCGGCGTGTTCTTAACGAGCGAGAACACGGCATCGGTCAGATGGGCCTTCAAAAGCACATAGCCCGGGAAGAACTTGCGTTCGGCATCAACCTTGCGGCCGCGGCGAACCTCAACAACCTTCTCGGTCGGAACGACGATCTGCTCGATCTGCTCGCTCAGGCCCTTCTGCTTGGCCTTGTGCTCGATGTCCTCGGCGACCTTCTTTTCGAAGTTCGAATAGGCGTGGACGATGTACCAGCGCGCAGTCATCTCAGGAATTCTCCGTATTCGCGACCTTAACGGCCCATGCCCAAGATCTGCTCGACGGCGAATGCCATCAGCTGGTCAGCGGCAAAAAAGAAAATCATCGCAATAATTGCAAAGCCGAGAACCATGACCGTGGAAATCATCGTCTCGCGCCGCGATGGCCACGTCACCTTCGCCGTTTCCGACCTTACCTGCTGCAGAAAGGTGAAGGGGTTCGTGGTTTTCGCCATGTGCCGCTCTGCTCTCAACGTCCGTTGACCGGACTTCTGGATGATCCCGTGACCGGGAGATGCCATCACATGGCCGATATCCACGCCGAATCAGCGCAACATTTCGCCCATGCAATTCGGACGCGTAAAGCCGGATCCCCAGCTCCACGCGCCGCGTGTCTGTTTCGCTTACATAAAACCGATTCTCTCTCCACGCAAGTGGCAGGAACAAGCTTTACGTTTGTACGCCGCGTCGGAACCATCCAGTCGTTCCGTTCCGGCTATTGCAGTCCTTATGCCTGAATTAGCGAAGTCTGGCAAGACTGGCACGGGCAGCAGGGCTCGAACCTACGACCTGCGGTTTTGGAGACCGCCGCTCTACCAACTGAGCTATGCCCGTGCATCTCGCCGCGCATCATCTGCGCAGCACGGGCTTCCTAAGGATTTCCACCGCGTCTGTAAAGAGCGCAATGCGTGATGTCGCAAACATTCACAGGCGGAATTTTGTCAGCCGCTGGGTAGACACTCTCTCCTCCCCGACGACTGGCCATTGGCGACTGCTGCGAACGAAACGATCGGCACCGTAGAAGGCGTCAAGCGCGGCTTTCGTGGAGTTTGCGCTGCCTCGACTGCTTGATGCCCAGGAATCCCGCCCAAGCACAGATGGTGATCTCGAGGGCAAAAGTCCAATGCAGGACAAAGCTCAGTACCCAGTGCGAGTATCTGGCCGGAATGGTGACGAGTTCGACCGCAACATCGCTGAACGGCATCAGCCAGTGCATCGGAGCCGCGATCGAATCGAGCACCATGTGGAACATGACCGCGATGAAGAAGACTACGGCCGCGGATACGAACCGTGGCCACAGCCACCTGACCAGCGGCAACACGACACTTCCGAGCGCGAGCCAGAAGAGCGGCCAGTGCGTGAAATAGCCATGGTGATGCGTCTGCTGGCCGTCGACCAGATAGAAATAGAACATGTCGAGATCGGGCGCGACGCTGCCAAGAAGCGCGGCCGGCATGATCGCGCGGGCATTGCCGGTCCAATGCCGAGCCAGCGTCCCCAAGATGAAACCGGCCGGCAGATGCGCGATCAGCATGAAATTCGTTCCCCGCTCCGCCGACAGGTCTCGCGAGATTGCGGCGGTCTTGGGGCCGGGCATGGCCCGGGAGACCCGAGATTCAGGTCACGATTTGGCTGGCGGCACGTAAGGACCGCCTGGAACGCCCCAGCCCCACCGCGGCATCGGCTCGTGCAGTGCGGGAGCGGCACCGTCCTGCGAATTCAGCTTGGCCAGCCGCGTGCCCCATTCGATATAGGCGACGAGTGCCGAACGAAACTCGGGATCGTCGGGCAGTTCCGCCTCGTCGGCGGCGTCGAGTAGCAACGCAATCCACTGCCGCCGCTGTTCCTCGGTCAGGTGCCGGTTGAGATGATGGCTGATCATCGCGGCATGGCCGCCATGGGCCTCGCTGTAATCCTTCGGCCCACCGAAAACCTCACCGATGAAGGCAGCGACATGCGCAGGATGGTCGCCGGACATGTGCCGGAACACCGGTCCAAGCACCGGATCGGTAAGCACCTTGTCGTAGAACAGGCTTGTCAGCCGATTGAGCGCGGACGCCCCGCCAGCCCAGTCGAACAGTGTCGGCACGTCTTTTTGCATCGTCTTCCTCCATGTGTGTGGAAGGGCATATGGGGAGCGGGACGGCGGGAAGGAAGTCCACGAAGAAAAGCACCTCCGTCTCCGCGAGAGACAGCCCAGGAGCGTTCCAGCCACTTCCAGCCATGGCAGCTTCGACAATCTGGCAGGGGCAGCTGCGCCACTTACCGACTAGTGCAGTGTCCGGCAGTTCACCGGCCGAGGTGAGGTTCGGCAAAGGCCGCTGTCTATCAGAAGTTGGACAGAACCCGACCTTGTCGTCAGGTAGCCCTCCCGGAGAAGCGCCAGCGCAACTTCATCCACCTTGCCAAAACGGGGTGCCGCGTCGCCTACCTTAGGTCCAACCCCCATCTGCACGAGGTAATGATTGCGTATTGGAGCGTCCAGTGCCGGACTGGGACCCCAGCCTACAGCAACTCCCTCGCCGATCAGCCGGGTCTTTCCTGCCGAGAGCACCAAAAGGCAACTTTCGCCACATTCCGCCCCACCCGATCCCGCTATGCCCAGATATGGCCGTCCGTCACCTTGCCAGCCGGTGCAGCCCCTGCCGTTCGGCTGACAGCCGGCGAAGAACGTGTGCCCAACTGCCACATCAAGGCCGTTTGCACGGACAACGCGCCCCATCAGCATCGCGGCAATCGGATCTCCTCCGGTTGAGGAAATTACCAATGGCAGCTTTATGTCACCTAGTTCCTTGAGCAGAGTTTCCAGCCGCTGCGGTGCACCTTCGTCGATCTCCCCTTCGGCGGAGATCCATTCCGGGCAGTCAGGTTCACAGGCCCCGACCGAACGAACGACTGCCAGCCACATGCCGCGATCTTTGAGCAAGAGAGGCTTGGGGTAGGAATTGAACGCAAGCTTTTGTCCTGGTGCCAGAATGCAGTTCGCTGCCGGGGTCGCGATCCTGCAGTTCTCGATGCTCACCAGCGCGTCGGTCGCATCCAAGCTGGTTATCAGGTTCATGTCGAGCATCTCGACGGGAGTGAGCTGGCGCATCTCGGCGGCAGGCGTGCTCTGTCCGATCTCGTACATGACCCGTTTGACCCCCATCTCCTTGAGATAGGCCAGCATCCTGGTGTTGAACGCCTTACCCATCTTGGTTGTGGTGTAGCTACCAACGGTCTTGCGGCGGACAACCTTGCGGCTAACGGTCTTCCTCTTGCCTTTCACGACCTTGTAGGTCTCGCGATAAGTAATCTTCTGCTGCGTAACATGGGACGTCACCTGATGTACGCCCATATAGGCCCACTGGCCGACATGTCGGCGCACGCCGCCAGCGAACATCATCGAACAGGCGGAGGCACAGTAGGCGCCTGCCGAGTACAGGGCGCCCTGATAGATGCCTTTCCGAGTTGAATCGAGCTTGCAGCCCTTCTGCTCGGGGGTGCATTCGACGAAACGCGTCAGCCCAACGCCGATGTCCAGCTTGCTGGCGCGCAGCATTCGGCCCAACTCCAAAGCTGCCTCGACCCGGCCGCCCGGCGAGGTCACGATCACCGGCAGCCGCTTGTCGCCGAGCTTCTTGAGAAAGGTCTTGAAGGCTGCAGGTGTCGCTGGGGTGATTGCGCCTTCGGCCGAAATCCATTCCGGGCAAAAGGGTTCACAGCCTGGCGAAGAACTGCGCACGACAACAAACCGCATCGGCGGTCCATCGTCATCCGCCGGCTTACTCTTGGCTGCCTCGGCCGACGAGAGCGACAACAGGGCAATTGCGGCTATGACAAGTGGCAGGAAAACTCCCCGCCACACCGCGCGCTTTCCCTCCCCCATGGCAGATCCCCAACCGCCCCGTCTACCGAGATAGTAATGCGGGAACGGTGACGTGCAATGCGTCGCCACAAACATAAAGGGCGACCCGAAGGCCGCCCTTTATGCATTCGACGAAAGGACGTCGATTATTCTTTGATCGAAGCGACGATGCCGGCGCCGACGGTGCGGCCACCTTCACGGATAGCGAAGCGGAGCTTCTCTTCCATGGCGATCGGCACGATCAGCTCGACGTCGACGGTGATGTTGTCGCCGGGCATGACCATCTCGGTGCCTTCCGGCAGCGACACGATGCCGGTCACGTCCGTCGTGCGGAAGTAGAACTGCGGACGGTAGTTGGTGAAGAACGGCGTGTGACGGCCACCCTCTTCCTTGGTCAGGATGTAGGCTTCAGCAACGAACTTCTTGTGCGGCTTCACCGAACCCGGCTTGCACAGCACCTGGCCGCGCTCGACGTCTTCACGGCCAACGCCACGGATCAGCGCGCCGATGTTGTCGCCAGCCTGGCCCTGATCGAGCAGCTTGCGGAACATTTCAACGCCGGTGACGGTGGTCTTGCCGGTCGGACGGATGCCGACGATCTCGACTTCTTCGCCAACCTTGACGATGCCGCGCTCGACGCGACCGGTCACCACGGTGCCGCGGCCCGAGATCGAGAACACGTCTTCGATCGGCATCAGGAACGGACGGTCGATCGGACGCTCCGGCGTCGGGATGTAGGCGTCGACGGCTTCCATCAGCGCGCGGATCGCGTCTTCACCGATCTTCTTGTCCGAATCGTTGAGCGCAGCAACAGCCGAACCCTTGATCATCGGAATGTCGTCGCCCGGATATTCGTACTTCGACAGCAGCTCGCGAACCTCGAGCTCGACCAGTTCGAGCAGCTCGGCATCGTCGACCAGGTCGACCTTGTTCAGGAACACCACCAGGGCGGGAACACCGACCTGACGGGCGAGCAGGATGTGCTCGCGGGTCTGCGGCATCGGGCCGTCGGCAGCCGACACGACCAGGATCGCGCCGTCCATCTGGGCAGCACCGGTGATCATGTTCTTGACGTAGTCGGCGTGGCCGGGGCAGTCGACGTGGGCGTAGTGGCGGTTCGGCGTCTCGTACTCGACGTGCGCCGTCGAGATCGTGATGCCGCGGGCCTTCTCTTCCGGCGCTGCGTCGATCTGATCGTAGGCCTTGAACTCGCCGAAATACTTCGTGATCGCCGCCGTCAGCGACGTCTTGCCGTGGTCAACGTGACCAATCGTGCCGATGTTCACGTGAGGCTTGTTACGCTCGAATTTACCTTTTGCCATTGTCTCTTTCCTTGAGCATCGGGACCTTGGTTCCGGTCGGATGCGGGGCGATTACCGATAAAGGCCGAAAAAGACAAGCGCCTTTTGGCCAAACGACCACGTCGAGGCCAAAAGCTGGGCTGCTCTTTCAGTGCTGGACACACATATGGGGACAAGCGGATGCAAATAAAAGGCTTCTTGCCTCGGCGAAAAGCCTGGAGCGGGTAGCGGGAATCGAACCCGCGTATTCAGCTTGGAAGGCTGCTGCTCTACCATTGAGCTATACCCGCGCCCCTGAGCGCCACGCGCCTGTTCAGGAGCGAAGCACGCCCTGGTATTCCTTGCCGCGTGCTCGCTTCGAAAGACCAAACCTTTCGAAGGCGACGTATGGCTTCCGGGCCGGCAGTGGTGGAGGAGGTTGGATTCGAACCAACGTAAGCTGAGCTAACGGATTTACAGTCCGTCCCCTTTAACCACTCGGGCACTCCTCCAACTGCTTTGCCGGAGCCATGCTACGAGGCATTTCCGATCCCGGTTGGTGGCGAAGCGCCCTGCCCCGAAATCTGGGTGGGCTTATGGCGACAAGGTTTTGGCCTGTCAACCGGACATGGTGCGTTTTCACGCGGATTATTCAAAGCGCCGACTAACGGGCCGTATCCAAAGCCAGGCGTGGCGGCTATAGCAGGCGCATGAGCGATACGAAAAAGCCCGGAACACCCAAGGACAGCCACTACGCCAAGCTGCGTCGCACCTTTCGCGACCAGAAAGCAGGCGGCGCGCCCGCCTTCAGGCCGAAGCGCCCGCTGCCTCCGGGCGAGAACGCGCCGGACGGCCTGGTGCGACTTTATGGCCTGCATACGGTGCGCGCGGCACTCGACAATCCGCGCCGCAAGATCAGGTGCATGCTGGTGACACGCAACGCCGCCGAACGGCTGGAAATTGCCGACATAGCCGCCCTGCCCTTTGCCGCAGAACTGGTCGAGCCGAAGGATATCGACAAGGTCACCGGCACCGACGCCGTCCACCAGGGCGTATTGATCGAAGCCGAGCCGCTGAAGGCCAAGGCGCTGTCGGCACTGGGCGATTCGCCGCTGATTCTGGTGCTCGACCAGGTGACCGACCCGCACAATGTCGGGGCAATCATTCGTTCGGCCGTGGCCTTCGGCGCTGGCGCGCTCATCACCACGCAGCGCCACAGTCCGCACGAAAGCGGCGTGCTGGCCAAATCGGCCTCTGGCGCGCTCGAGCACATCGACATGATCGAAGTGCGCAATCTCGCCGACGCGCTCGGCGTGCTGCACGAGGCCGGCTTCCAGACGATCGGACTTGATTCGGAAGGCCCCGCGGAACTTGAAAAGACATTTGCCGGTGACAAGGTCGCGCTGGTGCTCGGCGCCGAGGGCAAGGGCCTGCGCCAGAAGACCCGCGAAACCGTAACCGCACTGGCCCGCCTCGACATGCCGGGCGCGATCCATTCGCTCAACGTGTCGAATGCGGCGGCTGTATCGCTTTACGCGGCAAGGAAGTTCCTGCGCTGACCTCGCCTGAAACGAGGTAACGGCTCAGCTACGCCGTACGTTTTGCAGCCCCTTGACCTTCCACTTGGCGGAAGCCGTAGTTTCCATGGCGCAACGGAGTTTCGCCATGGCCTGCCGCCCCCACTTCCTTGCCTTCCTGTCAGTCATTCTTGCGCTCGGCACCGCCCTGCCCGCGACAGCACAGGGTGTGAGCGTGACGGATCTCGCCGGCAAAACGCATATCCACGGCCTCGCCTTCGACCGCGCCGATTCGTCGAGCGTTCTGGTTGCCACCCATCACGGGCTGATGAAGGCGGCGCCCGACGGCACGGTGACGCCGGTGTCGGACAGCCAGGACGACTTCATGGGCTTTACGCCGCACCCGGCCGACGCGACGATCCTGTTTGCCAGCGGGCATCCAAAGGGCGGCGGCAATCTCGGCTTCATCAGGTCGGACGATTCGGGAAAAAGTTGGCAGCAGATCGCGCCCGGTGTCGACGGCCCCGTCGATTTCCATCAGTTGGCCGTCAGCCCATCTAAGGCTTGTTGAGATTCATCGAGAGTTGATGACGGCGGCAACGAGATAGATCATAGCGGCGAAGCTCTGGTCGGTTTTGTCTGCGCGCATGGCGATGCGCTTGAATTCCTTGAGCTTGCAGAAGAAGTTTTCGATGAGGTGGCGCCACTTGTAGAGTTCCTTGTCGAGCGGCAGCGGCTTTGTGCGCCTTGGGTGCTGGGAGACGACGATCTTGGCGCCGCGCTCATTGAGATCGGTGATTATGTGATTGCTGTCGAAGGCCTTGTCGGCGATCAGCCCGCCAAAGTTGATGCCCTCGATCAGCGGCGCCACGCCGACCGTATCGAAGCGATGGCCGGGCATGAGTTCGAAGCGGACCAGATTGCCAAGCGCGTCTGTAAGGGCGAGGATCTTGGTCGTCATGCCCCCCTTGGATCGACCTATGGCCTGCCGCGTAGTCCCCCTTTTGCACCCTGGCCGTGACGATGGACCTTCACAATGGTGGCATCGACCATCGCATATTCCATATCCGGTTCGTCCGAGCAGACCTCGAAGAGCCTGATGAAAACATCAGCTTTCAACCAATCCCGATAGCGTTTGAAGGCCGTGTTCCAGTTTCCGAAAAAGGCCGGAAGATCGCGCCAGGGGCTACCCGTTCGCGCGATCCACAGCACCGCTTCGATGAAGCGGCGGTTGTCGCTCCCACTGCGCCCAGGGTCCGTCGGCTTGCCCAAACAATGAGGTTCCATCTTTGCCCATTGGGCGTCCGTCAAAACAAAGCGATCCATCCAAAGTGTGAATCACAATCCGCTCAATATGGGAATCCTGAATCTCAACAAGCCTTAATCCGGATGTGCTGTACGGTTCATATGGGGCGATCCAGGCCAGCCATGACGGCGGAAAGAGCTGGACGATCGCAGGCGACGCGCCGGCAAAGCTGATCGATCTCGCGGTCTCGCCAACAAACCCTGATATCGTCTACGCCGCAACCGAAGACGGGCTGATGGTGAGCCGTGACGGCGCGAGAAACTGGCAACAGCTCGCCCTCGGCGGCGCGCCGGTAACCACGGTGGAGCTGGCCGCCGACGGCACGATCTACGCGTTCGCGCCGGGGCGTGGCCTGCTACGTGCCACCGAGGCAGCGCCGGATTTCATGACGGTGGCAGAAGGCCCCGATCCTGCCGGCTACATCCTTCACTTGGCGCTGGATGCACCGGCATCCAACCGTATGGTCGCCGTCACCGGCACCAGCGCCATCGTCGTTTCAAGCGACGCCGGCGCGACATGGTCGGTTCTCGGGAGTAAGTGAAGCGCCCTTGGGAAACGCGGAACGGGCACCAGCGTCGCCGCTGGAGCCCGGTCCTCGACAGTGCTGGGACGATCACGGCGTGGGAACGTTGCGCCGTGGCTCCCCCCCTATGCCGCTTTGCCTTTGGTGTCGGCCGCTTCCGAGCCGACCTCGAAATTGGCCATGCGCTCGAGCGCGCGCACCAGCGCCGAATGGTCTTCCTTTGCCCCGCCATTGGCAGCGCAGGAGTTGAACAGCTCCTGCGTCATCGAAGTGTTGGGCAGCGAGACGCCAAGCGCCTTGGCGCCCTGAAGCGCCAGGTTGAGGTCCTTCTGGTGCAGTTCGATGCGGAAGCCCGGCGCAAAGGTGCGCTTGACCATGCGGTCACCGTGAACCTCGAGGATGCGCGAGGCGGCCAGGCCGCCCATCAGCGCCTGTCGGACTTTTGCCGGGTCGGCACCTGCCTTGGAGGCGAACACCAGTGCCTCGGCCACCGCTTCGATGGTCAGCGCCACGACGATCTGGTTCGCAACCTTGGTGGTCTGGCCGACACCGTTGGGTCCGACGAGCGTGATGTTCTTGCCCATCTTCTCGAACACCGGGCGGGCGCGCTCGAACGGCTTGTCCTCGCCGCCGACCATGATCGTCAGCGATGCCGCCTTGGCGCCGACCTCGCCGCCCGACACTGGCGCGTCGAGATAGTCGCAGCCGAGCGCGTTGATCTTTTTGGCGAATTCCTTGGTCTCGATCGGCGAGATCGAGCTCATGTCGACCACCAGCTTGCCTTTGGCAAGGCCTGAAGCGACGCCGTTCTCACCGAACAGAACATCAGCCACCTGCGGCGTATCCGGCACCATCAGGATGACGATGTCGGCAGCCTTGGCCAAGGCCTGGTGCCCGGTCACCGCTTTCAGCCCCTTGCCGACCAGTTCGGCCGGCAGCGCGCCACGATGATCGCTGGCGACGACCTCATAGCCGGCGTCGAGCAGGTGACCCGCCATCGGCGCGCCCATGATGCCCAGGCCGACAAATCCGATTTTTTCCATTTCCGTATTCCTTTATTCCAATGGCCGCGCTCAGGCCGCGGCGCTGCCCTTGTCGGCAAATCCGGCAAACCAGCCCAGGCCTTCGACCGTTCCGGCCTTGGGTTTGTATTCGGCGCCGACCCAGCCGGTGTAACCGATGCGGTCGAGGTGCTCGTAGAGGAACGGGTAGTTGATCTCGCCCGTGCCCGGCTCGTGACGTCCCGGATTGTCCGCCAGTTGCACATGCGCGATGCGCGGCAGATTGGCCTCGATGGTGCGGGCGAGATCACCCTCCATGATCTGCATGTGGTAGATGTCGTATTGCAGGAAGAGATTGTCCGAGCCGACCCTGTCGATGATGCCGAGCGCCTGCTTCGTGGTGTTCAGGAAGAAGCCCGGGATGTCCCTGGTGTTGATCGGTTCGATCAGCAGGCGAATACCCGCCGTCTTCAGCTTCTCCGCCGCAAAGGCGAGGTTTTCGACAAAGACGTTTTCCAGCACGTCACGGGCATTGCCCGCCGGCGCGATACCGGCCAGACAGTTCACCTGCTCGCAACCGAGCGCATGCGCATAGCTGATCGCCTTGGCGACGCCCTGGCGGAACTCGTGGATGCGGTCAGGCAGCACGGCGATACCGCGCTCGCCAGCCGCCCAGTCACCGGGCGGCAGGTTGAACAGCGCCTGGGTCAGGCCGTTTTTCTTGAGGCGCGCGGCAACCACGTCGGGCGCATGATCATAAGGCGCGATATATTCGACGGCCTTGAAGCCGGCGCGGGCCGCGGCGTCGAAGCGGTCGAGAAAGTCATGCTCGCCAAAGAGCATCGACAGGTTGGCTGAAAACTTGGGCATTGGTGTTTCCTCAAAATCAGTCGAGCAGGACGATGGCGGTCGGTGCGTCTTCGTTGCTCTCGGCAAGCTCTTCGAACTCGACGACGTTGTCGATCTCGATGCCCATGGAGATGTTGGTGACGCGTTCGAGGATGAACTCGAGGACGACCGGCACCTGGTGCTCCTTCATGAGCTGCTTGGCCTGCTTGAAGGCAGCGGCGAACTCCTCCGGCTTGCGGACGCGGACCGCCTTGCAGCCCATGGCCTCGGCAACCGCGACGTGGTCGACACCATAACCCGCCTCCGGATCGTCGGCGCGGTTGATGTTTTCGAAGGCCAGGCTGACCTCGAAATCCATCTGGAAGCCGCGCTGCGCCTGGCGGATCAGGCCCAGATAGGCGTTATTCACGACGACATGGATATAGGGCAGCTTGTGCTGGGCGCCGACGGCCAGTTCCTCGATCATGAACTGGAAGTCGTAGTCACCCGACAAGGCAACGATATCGCGATCCGGATCGGCGGCACGGACGCCGAGTGCTGCCGGCAAGGTCCAGCCGAGCGGGCCGGCCTGGCCGCAATTGATCCAGTTGCGCGGCTTGTAGACGTGCAGGAATTGCGCACCGGCGATCTGCGACAGGCCGATAGTCGTCACATAGGTGGTGTCGCGACCGAACGCCCGGTTCATTTCCTCATAGACGCGCTGCGGCTTGAGCGGCACCTGATCGAAATGGCTCTTGCGCTTCATCGTCTTCCGGCGCGCCTGGCATTCCTCAGCCCAGCTCGACCAGTCGCGCAGCTTGCCCGCCGTCTTCCACTCGGTGGCGACGTCAAGCAGCATCTTCAGGGCCGCACCGGCATCCGACGTCACGCCGAGATCTGGCGCAAAGACGCGGCCGATCTGGGTCGGTTCGATGTCGATGTGGACGAACTTGCGGCCGGCCGTGTACTTTTCGACCGAGCCGGTGTGGCGGTTGGCCCAGCGGTTGCCGACGCCAAGAACGAAATCCGAGGCGAGCATGGTCGCATTGCCATAGCGGTGCGAGGTCTGCAGGCCGCACATGCCGGCCATCAAGCGGTGGTCATCGGGGATCGAGCCCCAGCCCATCAGCGTCGGGATGACGGGGACGCCAGTGATCTCGGCGAACTCGATGAGCAAATCAGAAGCGTCAGCGTTGATGACGCCGCCGCCGGCAACGATCAGCGGCTTCTCCGCCTCGTTGAGCATCGCCAGCGCCTTTTCGGCCTGGGCGCGGGTCATTGCCGGCTTGTGGATGGCGAGCGGCTCGTAGGCGTCGATGTCGAATTCGATCTCGGCGAGCTGGACGTCGACCGGAAGATCGACAAGAACCGGGCCCGGGCGACCCGAGCGCATCAGGAAAAATGCCTTCTGCAGCGCCATCGGAACCAGATACGGTTCCATGACAGTGACAGCCCACTTGGTGACGGGGGCTGCGATCGCGGCGATGTCGACGGCCTGGAAATCTTCCTTGTTCAGCCGCGCACGCGGCGCCTGACCGGTGATGCAGAGGATCGGGATCGAGTCGGCGGACGCAGAATACAGGCCGGTGATCATATCGGTGCCGGCCGGACCCGAGGTACCAATGCACAGGCCGATATTGCCGGCCTTGGCGCGGGTGTAACCTTCGGCCATGTGCGAGGCGCCCTCGACGTGGCGGGCCAGAACGTGCCGAACGGTACCGCGCGCCTTCAGTGCCGAATAGAACGGGTTGATGGCCGCACCCGGCACACCGAAGGCACACGAGATGCCTTCCTTCTCAAGAACGAGGACCGCTGCATCGACAGCGCGCATCCTGGCCATGGTCTTACCTCCAACTGGAAACTGATGTTGGCTGATCGTGTCATCGGCGACCGGATTTTGCAATTTTTTCAAAATATTTTTTCATTCCATAATATGCAGGCTTAACATATGATTTTACGTCGCTTTTTATTTTTCGTTGCATCGCGCGTCATTTTGGATGAAAAAGTTTTTTAAAAGCAATTGGAGCTATGACATGGCAGCGTTGGAGAAACGGCAGCGTGGACGGCCCCGGGCGTTCCAGCCCGCGCCGGACGCCGGATCGGTGCAGTCGCTCGACCGTGCGCTGCGCATCCTCGCCATCGTTGCGCACAGTGACGGCCTGTCTTTGAGCGAGATTTCAGCGGCCTCCGACCTTGCCGCCGCCACCGCCTATCGCATGCTGACCACCTTGCAGAACCACGGCATGGTGGAATTCGACAGCGATGGCCAGCTCTGGTCGATCGGGGTCGAGACCTACCGCATGGGGTCGGCCTTCCTGCGCCGGCGCAAGCTCGTCGACCGCGCGCGGACGGTGATGCAGGAGCTGATGGAAAAGACCGGCGAGACCGCCAATCTCGGCGTTGCCGAGGACGATTGCGTGGTTTTCGTCAGCCAGGTCGAGACGCATCAAGCGATCCGCGCCTTCTTCCGGCCGGGCACGCGCAGCCCCTTCCATGCCTCCGGCATCGGCAAGGCCGTGCTTGCCCATCTCGACCGCGACCGGGTCAACGCCATTGTGCGCAAGGCAGGGCTCGATGCCTATACGGAAAGGACGTTGTCCGAACCGGCGCTGCTTGCCCGCGACCTCGAGCAGATCCGTAACCGCGGCTGGTCGGTCGACGACGAAGAACGCTATCCCGGCATGCGCTGCATCGCCGCCGCGGTGTTCAACGAATTCGGCGAACCCATTGGCGGCGTTTCGGTTTCCGGGCCGACGGTGCGCGTGACGTCGGAACGTCTCGGCGAAATCGGCCCGATCGTCCGCGACGCCGCAGCGGAACTGACCAGGATGATCGGCGGCTCGCCCGACGGAACGGTGCCGGGCCTCTGAAAACGCAATGTGGGAGAAGGGTTTGCCCCCTCTCCCACAATGCAATCCGGTTCCGACTACAGGCGACAGTAGCGCAGGCGGCCGTCATAGCCGACATAGGTGTCGGTACGCGGATCGTAGCTGCGGTAACGTGCGAAGCAGCGCTGGACATGGCTGTCGTAAGGGTCGACCGGGTAGTAGGCGTCGTAGTAGGGCCCGGGCGCCGGGCGATGGCCGCCGGCAATGATCGCCCCGGCGATGAAACCGCCGGCGCCGGCAAGCGCTGCAGCCTCGGCGCGGGTCAAGCCGCCGGCGGACGACTGCTGGACGGTGCCGATGAGGCCGGTTGCGACGACGGTGGCTGCGATAAGGCCCGAAATCATCTTGCTCTTGAAAGACATGGTGCTCTCCTCGGTTGATCTGGGAGGCGTTTCTCCGCCTCATGCCAGTCAGTCGTGGCCAGCTGCCAAAAGGTTCACGTCGCCTGTGATTTTTTTGTCGGTGGCTTAAGACGACGATCCGCGTGAGCCATCGCCTCAACTTGACAGCGGCGTAACAACGGCTGAAGTCACCGCATTCGCAATGACCACCGCTGGAACGATCATGAGCCTGCAATCCGTCAAAGCCTTCTTCGCCGAACACGCTCCCGATATCGAGGTCATCGAGACACCGACAAGCTCGGCAACCGTGGCGCTGGCGGCCGCGGCACATGGCGTCGAGCCGGCACAGATCGCCAAGACCATCTGCATGCGCGTCGGCGAGCGGGTGGTCCTTGTCGTCGCGCGCGGCGATGCACGCATCGACAACCGCAAATGCCGCGACGCCTTCGGCGCCAAGCCACGCATGCTTGATGTCGAGCAGGTGGCGGAATTGACCGGACATCCCGTCGGCGGCGTCTGCCCGTTCGGCCTGGCAACGCCATTGCAGGTCTATTGCGACGTATCGCTGCGTGCCTATGACGAAGTCGTGCCCGCGGCCGGCGCTACCAACGCCGCGGTGCGAATCGGCGTCGAGCGTATGGCAACGCTCGTCGGCGCCGACTGGTGCGACATCTGCCAGGACGCCGTTGGCAAGACGGACGCGGAAGCTGCTGAATAATGAGCGACCCGAGACATAGGTGACGTTTCGTACCGGACACATGGGTAACACTTTTGGCTTTTGGCCGGAGGTGTTGATGCCGTGGAAGGAGAGTTCGGTGATGGAGGAACGTCTTCGTTTTGTTGCGCGGCTTCTGGATGGCGAGGGCATGAGTGATGTGTGCCGAGAGTTCGGGATTTCCCACAAGACCGGCTACAAGATCCTCAACCGCTACAAGGACGACGGCCTGGAGGCGCTGACCGACCGGTCACGGCGGCCGGTCCGCTATGCCAACCAACTGCCCTGTCAGATCGAGCAGGCGATTGTGAAGGCCAAGAAGGACAAGCCGCACTGGGGCGCCAGGAAGATCCGTGAGCTTCTGGTGCGCAAGCTGGCCGGCGACGTTCGGCTGCCGTCGACGAGCACGGTCCATGCCGTGCTCGACCGCCACGGCCTTGTCACGCGCGCCCGTCAGAGGCGGCGCTGCAAGGCCGAGGGCACGCCGCTGTCGGCGGCATGCTGCCCCAACGATCTGTGGTGTGTCGATTTCAAGGGCGAGTTCAGGCTCGGCAATCGCCAGTACTGTTACCCTTTGACGGTGACTGACCAGGCCTCGCGCATGATCCTTCTGTGCGAAGCCCTCGAATCAACGCGGGAGGTGCCCGTCGTCGAAGCCTTCGTGAGGTTGTTCAAGCAGCGCGGCCTGCCGGCGGCGATCAGAAGCGACAACGGGCTGCCCTTCGCCTCTCCCAACGGGCTCTACAATCTGTCCAGGCTCTCGGTCTTCTGGCTGCGGCTGGGCATCGACATCGAGCGCATCAAACCCGGCAACCCGCAGCAGAACGGCAGGCATGAGCGTATGCACCGGACCCTCAAGCAGGAGACGACCCGGCCGCCGGGCATGAACATTCTACAGCAGCAGGCCAGGTTCGATGCATTCGTCAGCGAATTCAATGCCGAACGACCGCACCAAGCGATCGGCATGAAGGTGCCGGACGAACTCTATAAGCCCTCTTCAAGAGCCTATGAGGGGCTGCCAGACCTGCATTACCCCTTCCATGACCGCGACATCCTCGTCACCGCCTGTGGCCGCATCTGCATGCACCGCAAGAAGATCAATATCTCGACCGTGCTCGCCGGCCAGAGGCTCGGAATCACTGAAGTCGACGACGCCATTTGGCTCGTCTCCTTCATGCACTATGATCTTGGCTATATCGACCTCGAACAGAGGACCCTGCAGACCATCGACAACCCGTTCGGCACGAGGTTGTCACCCATGTCTTAGGTACAAACTGTTACCTATGTCTTCGGGCTGTACATAAGAAGAGCTGGTGCCCCCGGCAGGAATCGAACCCGCGACCTTCGGTTTACAAAACCGCTGCTCTACCAGCTGAGCTACAAGGGCAATTCGCCCCGGTTAGCATATTTTGCGGCGCAGTAAAGACAATTTCGGGCGAGCCGCGCGGCATCCCCAGATGCGCACAAGCCCCGCGCCCTAAAACTGAAGCCTCGCGCCCACTATATCCAGATCGCAGGCAGCATGAACGCCGGCGCTAGAGGTGATGGATGATCAGGTTCGTGATTATTGCCGTGGTGGTGATTGTCGCGTGGCTGCTTTTGCTCAAGCTTTTCCGCCAGATGAAAGAGGCGCGGGTCGACTGGACCGGAATCGCCACGATCATCGGCTTTATCGTGCTCGCCATCTACCTGCACTATGTCACCGGCATCGGCTGACCCTGCCCCCCCGCAAGACGGCCTCAGACAACCGGCACCACCGGACTGGCAAACACCACACGATTGCGCCCCTGTTCCTTGGCCTCATAGAGGCAGCGGTCGGCAAGGCGCATGAGCTGCGATGTTGGTTGCTGCCCAGCGGATACGACCGCACCGATGCTGACCGTCAGGCGATGCGGGCGGCCTTCCACCGGATAGAATGCAAGCCGCTCGACCTCGACGCGGACCCGCTCGGCGACAGCGGCCGCCTCATCCGGACCTGTGGTTGGCAGGAAGGCGCAGAACTCCTCACCGCCGACACGCCCGACCAGGTCGTTTTCGCGGATCGCCGAACGTAGCGCCTTCGAGATCAGCTTGAGCGCCTCGTCGCCGACGAGGTGGCCAAAGGTGTCGTTGATGCTCTTGAAATTGTCGGCGTCGATCAGAAGCAGCGCGCCGGAATCGCATTTGCGCCTGGCTTGTTTCGATTTCTCGAAAAATGCCTCGCGGTTCAGCAGCCCGGTCATGTGGTCGTGCGTTGCTTTTGCCTTCAACTGCATGTGGGCTTGCGACAGTTCGGCAAGCGCACGGCTGAGTTTCTCGTTCTGCCAGAAGATCAGGAATGCCGCAGGAAATGCCGTCAGCACCGGCAGGATCGAATTCATAGCAAAGACGAACGCCGTGAAGGACTGGCCGGCTGAATGACGGATCGAAAACGAAACGACCTGGGTCACGAGGATGACGGCGATGGTGACCAGGCTGGCCTTGAACGTGATCTTCCACACGACGATCCCCTTCCATGTCCGGGTCCGAATGCAGAGCTGGATAGCGAGCGAAGCTTAACGCTTTGCGATCCGGCCATGGATGTATCTCGCTGACGGAATGCGTAAGTGGTGTGAGCCCCGTGGAAATGTACGCCTGCCTCCGGCACAGTCTTTGTCGAGGCAGATACTTGACCTTCCCGAAGCCGATGGCGGAATGTAGGCCCGAACGACATCGAATCCCCGTCCGTGGAGTAGCAAATGCTAAAGCAAGTCTTGGTCGCCTCTGCCCTGGCGGCGATCACCGTTTCCGCAGCTCAGGCGCAGACATGCGAAAAGAACTTCAAGGTCAGCGGCATTCCGCTGGTTACGGCCGTTTCCTTCAAGAGTTCGCAGTCGTTTCCCAAGGTCAAGCAGGCCCAGGCGCTGAAGCGCCTCGCCCAGGCAATCGCCGCCGAGGGCTTCTCCGGCATCACGGTCAACGAGGAGCTAGGTGCGATCGACGCCTATCAGGAGACTTCGGGCAGCGGCCGGCCGCAGACCTTGCGCGTCGTCGCACGGAGCCAGGGCGGCGGCACGTTGGTCAATGCCGTGTTCAACATCCAGCCGGGCCAGGTGACCACCAACGACGTTGTCCGCACCGGCATGTGCTCGATCATCCGCTCGGCCGGCGGTTGAGCTCCGGCTCGAGGCGAGCGCAGGCCGGCTGGCTCCCTTTGCTTTGGCAAATCAGCGTGCTACCCCGTTGCCGGCGGCCGGCATCGGCGTTCGGACCGCCGGCAGGGAGCACATGGACGCCAAGTCGCTGACATTTTCGTTCGCATCGTCAGGCACGGCGGAGGCGGATGCCGCAGCCAAGCGGCTTGCCCAGCGCTATGGCCAGATTCCTCATGAACAGGCCGACATTGTCGTCGCGCTGGGCGGCGACGGTTTTCTGCTCCAGACGCTGCGTGAGACGATGAGCACCGGCAAGCGGGTCTACGGCATGAACCGTGGCACCGTCGGTTTCCTGATGAACGAATACCGCGAAGGCGCCCTGCCCGAGCGCCTTGCGGCTGCGGTGCCCGAAACCATCCGGCCGCTGGAAATGATGACCGTCGACGACACCGGCACGTCAAGGGAAGCGCTGGCGATCAACGAGGTTTCGCTGCTGCGCCAATCCTACCAGGCAGCCCGGCTGCGCATTTCGGTCGACGGCAAGGTCAGGCTGGACGAGTTGATTTGCGACGGCGTCATGGTGGCGACGCCGGCAGGGTCCACTGCCTACAATCTGTCGGCCCACGGCCCTATCCTGCCGCTCGATGCGCCGCTGCTGGCCCTGACCCCGGTCAGCCCGTTTCGACCCAGACGCTGGCGCGGTGCGTTGCTGCCCAAGACGGCGGTTGTTCGCTTCGACATTCTGGAAGAGCAAAAGCGGCCGGTGAACGCAGTTGCCGACCATACCGAGGTCAAGTCTGTGGTTTCAGTGGAAGTTCGGGAATCCGCTGTGCACACCGCGACGCTGCTGTTCGACCCGGGCCATTCCTGGAGCGAACGCATCCTGGCCGAGCAATTCAAATACTGACCATTGGGCCACAGCTGGAAGTATTCAGCTGCAATCGCCACGTGTGTGCCAGTTTGAGTTGACAAATCGCGCACTTACGCCTATCGCGTTGCGGCATATTGCAGGCGGTTTGCGCCTGTCGTGGCCAGCGTGCCGCGCCCTTGAACGAGCAAAGACAGCCAACACACTTGTCCGAAGACACTCAGACCGCTCCAGAAGCGTTGACCTTCGCAGACCTCGGCCTTTCGCCGAAGGTCCTTTCCGCAGTCACCGACGCGGGCTACACCCAGCCCACGCCGATCCAGGCAGGCGCGATTCCGCACGCACTGCAGGGCAAGGACGTTCTCGGCATCGCCCAGACAGGCACCGGCAAGACGGCTTCGTTCGTGCTGCCGATGCTGACGCGCCTCGAAAAGGGCCGCGCCCGTGCGCGCATGCCACGCACTCTGATCCTTGAGCCGACGCGTGAACTCGCGGCGCAGGTCGAGGAGAACTTCGTCAAGTACGGCAAGAACCACCGGCTGAACATCGCGCTGCTGATCGGCGGCGTGTCGTTCGACGAGCAGGAAAAGAAGCTCGAGCGCGGCGCCGACGTCCTGATCGCCACGCCCGGCCGCATGCTCGACCATTTCGAGCGCGGCAAGCTGCTGCTGACCGGCGTCGAGATTCTCGTCATCGACGAGGCCGACCGCATGCTCGACATGGGTTTCATCCCCGACATCGAGCGCATCTGCAAGCTGATCCCGTTCACGCGCCAGACGCTGTTCTTCTCGGCGACGATGCCGCCTGAAATCACCAAGCTCACCGAGCAGTTCCTGCATGCGCCGGTGCGTGTCGAGGTTGCCAAGGCGGCCTCTACCGCCGTCAACATCACCCAGCGCCTTGCCAAATCCGGCCCCAAGCCCTGGGACAAGCGCGAGACCCTGCGCCGCCTGATCAAGGCGGAAGGCGACGAGATCAAGAACGCGATCATCTTCTGCAACCGCAAGGTCGATGTCTCGGAATTGTTCCGCTCGCTGGTCAAGCACGACTTCGATGCCGGCGCGCTGCATGGCGACATGGACCAGCGAGCGCGCATGACCATGCTGTCCAATTTCCGCGACGGTAAACTGCGCCTTCTCGTAGCGTCGGACGTTGCCGCGCGCGGCCTCGACATCCCTGATGTCAGCCACGTCTTCAATTACGACGTGCCGATCCATGCAGAGGACTACGTCCACCGGATCGGCCGTACCGGTCGCGCCGGACGCTCGGGCAAGTCGTTCACCATCGCGACGCGTTCCGACACCAAATATGTCGACGCCATCGAAAAGCTGATCGGCAACAAGATCGAATGGCACGACGGTGACCTGTCGACTGTCGTTGCCAGCGAAGGCGACGACGAGGCTCCGCGCCGCGGCCGTGGCGCGCCACGTCGCGCCGGCGGCAAGGACAAGCCAGGCCGCGAGCGCGACCGCAGGCCGCGTGACGAGGCACCGGTTGTCGAGGCTGCCGCCATCGTGGCAGCCGAAGCGCCTGCAGACAACGTCGTTGCCGACATCAACGAGCGCCGTGAACGCAAAGAAGCGATCAGGAACGGCAATGCCGATCGCAAACACCGCGAGCACGAGGACCGGCCGCGACGCGACGATCATCGTGGCAATCGCCGCCATCAGCGCGAGGAAGACGACGACCGCACTGTCGGCTTCGGCGACGACATGCCAGCCTTCATGCTCATCGCGACAAACATCTGAGCGACAAGACGCTCCAGCAAAATGGCCCCAAACGGGGCCATTTTCTTTTGCTGCTACACCCATCCTGATGTCGTTCAGTCGAGACGGCTTCGTCAGCGCGCCATGTTTTTCGCACCGGCGCTCAATGAAAAACGGCCCCGCAAGGGGCCGTCAGACTGCTGACAAACCCCTGGCGAGAGTTGGGGGTTTGTGATTCAGGGGTGATGTTGAAGCGAGCCGGCCCTGAACAAACCGCACTTGAGATCGTCACGCTCGATCAACTGGTTCCAGTTGATCACCTTCTGCACAAGATCGATGGTGTTATCGATTTCTCGTTCATCCACGATCTGACAGCGCCGCTTTACTGCGCCGACAATGGTCGCCCGCCACTTGATCCGACCTTGATGTTCAAGGCGCTGTTCATCGGCTACCTGTTCGGGGTGCGCTCGGAGCGGCAATTGGTGCGAGAGATCGAGGTCAATGTCGCCTACCGGTGGTTCCTGCGGCTGAAGCTGACGGACAAGGTGTTCGACGCCTCGACATTGTCGCAGAACCGCCGCCGGCGCTACCAGGACGAGACGATCGCGCAGGCGATCTTCGACCGCATTGTCGAGCAGGCGATCGGGGCAGGCTTGGTCGACGGCACGGTGCTCTACACCGACAGCACGCACCTGAAGGCCAATGCCAACAAGGGCAAGTACGACCTTGCCATGGTCGCCAAGTCGCGTGCCGACTACTGGGGCGAGCTCGACCGGGCGATCGATGCCGAACGGGCGTTGCACGGCCAGAAGGCGCTGAAGGAGCAGGAGCGGCAGCCTGCGGTGAAAGAGACGAAGGTCTCGCGCACCGATCCTGAGGCTGGCTATATGGTGCGCGAGGGCAAGCCGAAGGGCTTCTTTTATCTCGATCACCGCACGGTGGATGGCGGCTTCGGCATCATCACCGACACGTTTGCCACGCCGGCCAACGTGCATGACTCGATCGTCTATCTCGACCGGCTCGACCGCCAGGTGGAGCGTTTCGGCTTCGACGTCACGGCGGCGGGGCTGGATGCCGGCTATGCCACGCCAGGCATCGCCAAGGGCCTGGAGGACAGGAACATCCACGGTGTCGTCGGCTATCGCAACCCGACCCGGCCAAAGCCTGGCAAGATGAGGAAGGGCGCTTTCGTCCATGAGCCGGACCTTGACGGCTATCGTTGCCCGCAGGGCCAGTTGCTCACTTACGCCACCACCGATCGCGGCGGTTATCGCCACTACAGGAGCGACCCGACGATCTGCCGCAACTGTCCGCTGCTGGCGTCTTGCACATCAAACGCCAAGGCCGAGCGCACCATCACGCGCCATGTCTGGCAGGATGTCCGCGAGCGGGTCGATGCCAACCGCTTAACCGCATGGGGCAAGGCGATCTATCGACGCCGCAAGGAGACGGTCGAGCGATCCTTCGCCGATGCCAAGCAGCTCTTCGGCCATCGCTATGCCCGCTTCCGAGGGCGAACACGCGTCGCCTGCCAGTGCCTGATCGCAGCCGCCGCCCAGAACATGAAAAAGATCGCAATCAGCCTCTGGCCAAAGCCAAAACCAAGCCTCGCATGAGGCCAAAGCCGGCTCGCAACGGCCTTGGCATCTGCCCCCCCGACATCGATCCAAAAGCTCAATCAACCCACAAAACAAAACCCCGCCGAAATTCGACGGGGTTTTGTCAGCAGTCTGACGGTCCCGCAAGGGGCCGTCTCTTTCATGAGTTTTCCGGTCTGCAGCTCAGGTGAGCGGCGACAACTGAATCTCGACGCGGCGGTTTTGCGCGCGGCCTTCCGAAGTCGCGTTGGACGCAATCGGGCGAGTCGCACCAAAACCGGTAACGGCAAAGCGCCTGGAATCGACGCCCTGGGCACCAAGGTAGTTGGCGACCGACAACGCGCGACGCTGTGACAGGTCGAAATTGTGCTGGTCGCCGCCGGTCGAATCGGTATGACCGAACACGTCGACGGTGGTCTGGTTGAACTTCTTGAGCACCAGCGCCACCGAGTTCAGCGTGTTGTAGAAGCCGGCCTTCACCGCGTCCTGGTCGGTGGCAAAGGTGATGTTCGACGGCATGTTCAGGATGATCTGGTCGCCGGCGCGGGTGACGCTGACGCCGCTGCCCTGCAGCTGGGCACGCAGCTCGGATTCTTGCCGATCCATGTAGCCGCCGGCGAGACCACCGGCGAGAGCGCCGACACCAGCACCGATCAGCGCATTGCGGCGGTCATTGCCGCCGGCGAGCAGACCAAGGCCGGCGCCGGCGAGTGCGCCGATACCAGCGCCTGCAGCGGCGTTCGAAACCTTCTGCTGACCGGTATAAGGATCGGTCGTGCACGCACCGACAAGCATGCTGCCAGCCAGCGCGAAAATCACTGTCTTCTTCATCAGGATGTGTCCCTCTCCGTACCGCGAAACGCGTCGGGCGTTCCGCGCAAAGCCCTTCACCGGCCTTGTAGCATGAAATACGGCGAAAAACGGAACGGAAGCAGTGGCAAATGGGCAAACTCGGACCTGACTGCAGGACAAATTGGTCGGCTACCAGAGGTTCTTGCCGTCGAGCACGACGACTTCGATCCGATCGAGGTCGAAATCATCGAAAAGGCGCGCATTGACGCTCACCTTGGGATTGTCGAAGTCGGCTTCGCCGGTCGACCAGTCAGGCGTCTCGGTGAAGGTACCGCAGCCGCAGATGGCGCAGAAACCATGCTTCACCACACTCGAATCGCGCGCGTAGATCGAGACGTTTTCGGGCGGACTGGTCAGCTTGAACTGGGCAGGCACGTAATAGGCCCAAAGCGCACCACGCTTGGAGCAGAACGTGCAGGTGCAGAAGGTCACCGTCTCTGGCACCTCCGTTACCTCAAACATAGTCGCCTTGCAGTGACAGCTGCCCTTGATCACCATCCTGGTCTTCCTCGCATGTCGTTTTGAGTCGCTTTCCTGCGACGGCGCACCATAGCGAGACGCTGCTGACACGCTGGTGTCAGCAGAACGGCTGTCAGGATTGTCAGTAGGACTTCGGCGGCACGAACAGGCAGATGGTTTTGCTGTCATCGGCACCCGCGACGGAGCACCAATGATATTGGCCATCAGGCGATTCGTGGATCCGTGCATCCTGGTAGGTCACCACCTCGCCAGTGCCCTCGATGACATAGCCTTGTGGCCGCTCGCTTATCGCCTGCTTCGGCACCTCACGGCAGTCGTAGCCGGAACAGCAAGCGAAGGGATAAGTCCAGCCTTTCGGCGCGTCGTGGGATAGAGCGAGCGGCGTGCTGAGCGAAATCAGCGCGAGCGTGGACAGTGCAAGGATGTATCGGCGCAAACGGAGGTTTTCTGGACGCATAGCGTCATCCCCTGAGATTACCTCCCAAGCGAATCCTGCTCCCGCACGCTTAACGAAATCCTACCTGAAATGTTCCGTCGAGGGGCAACCCGGTCATCACGCTTTAGCGATGACAGGGTGATGCCGGAAAGGGCTAGTCCAGATCGGCAACCGCCTGCCCTGCCCCGCCTTCGATGCGCTGCGACAGCGACGCTTCCATGAAGTCGTCGAGATCGCCGTCGAGGACGTCGGACGGGCTGGTGCTTTCGACGCCGGTGCGCAGATCCTTCACCAGCTGATAAGGCTGGAGCACGTAGGAGCGGATCTGGTGACCCCAGCCGATGTCGGTCTTGGCCGATTCCGTTGCGTTGGCGATGGCTTCGCGCTTCTTCAGCTCTTCCTCATAGAGGCGCGAGCGCAACATTTCCCAGGCCTTGGCCTTGTTCTTGTGCTGCGAACGTTCGGCCTGGCAGGCAACAGCGATGCCGGTGGCGATGTGTGTGATGCGCACCGCCGAGTCGGTGGTGTTGACGTGCTGGCCGCCGGCGCCCGACGAACGGTAGGTGTCGATGCGCACATCCGATTCCGAGACGTCGATCTCGATCGAATCGTCGACCACCGGGTAGACCCAGATGCTCGAGAACGAAGTGTGGCGGCGCGCATTGCTGTCATAGGGCGAAATGCGGACCAGGCGGTGGACGCCCGATTCCGTCTTCAGCCAGCCATAGGCGTTGTGGCCCTTGATCAGCAGCGTGGCAGACTTGATGCCGGCCTCTTCGCCGTCATGGACTTCCAGTACCTCGACCTTGAACCGGCGACGTTCTGCCCAGCGCGTGTACATGCGCAAGAGCATGTTGGCCCAGTCCTGGCTCTCGGTGCCGCCGGCACCAGCGTGCACTTCGAGATAGGTGTCGTTCTGGTCAGCTTCGCCCGACAGCAGCGACTCGATCTGGCGCGCCCGGATCTCGCCGGCCAGCGAACGGATGGCGGTTTCCGCTTCGCTGATGATGTCAGCGTCGCCTTCTTCCTCGCCCATCTCGATCAGGCCGATATTGTCGTCCAGCGCCTGGCTCAGGCCCTTGATGGCCTTGATATTGTCGTCGAGCGACTGGCGCTCGCGCATCAGCTTCTGGGCTTCCTGCGGGTCGTTCCAGAGGTTGCCGTCCTCTGCCCGCATGTTCAGGTAATCAAGTCGTTTTACCGCTTGATCCCAGTCAAAGATGCCTCCTCAGCAGGGTTATCGCCTGCCTGATTTCGTCGACAATGTTCTGCGTTTCCGCGCGCATGGAGATCGCTTCTTTTTGCTTGTTTCGCGCCCGAAGGCGGCTGTTGAATCCGCGCGGAACATAGGGATGAGGTCGTCCCCTGTAAAGCAAAATGGGCAGGCGCCTTCAGCTCTGCCCATCCGCCATGTCACTGCGTCGATCACCTAGCCGGCATAGGCCGCTTCAAGCCTGGCGACGTCGATCTTGGTCATTTGCAGCATCGCCTGCATGACCCTGGCAGCCCTGGCGCCATCGGGGTCGCCCAGCAGGCGCGGCAATGCCTCGGGGATGACCTGCCACGAAAGCCCGAATTTGTCCTTCAACCAGCCACACTGACCCGGCTGGCCGCCCTCGGACAGCTTGTGCCAGAAATGGTCGACCTCGGCCTGGTCCTTGCAGTCGATGCTCATCGAGATCGCTTCGGTGAACTTGAACATCGGACCGCCGTTCAGCGCGGTGAACTGCAGTCCTTCGAGCTCGAACTCGGCCACCATGACACTGCCGGCAGGCCCGGGACCACCCTCGCCATAGCGGGTCATCTTGCCGACCTTGGAGTTGCGGAAAACCGACGTGTAGAACGTCACCGCCTCTTCAGCCTGGTTGTCGAACCACAGGAACGGGCTGATCTTCTGCATCATCTTCTCCTCACTGAATTTGCAATTGTCTCGCCGTTTCCGGCCGGCTGTCGCGTCAGACACCTCGACAGAGCAGGTTCCGGCAGGGCTTCGGACCGCTCGCGTTCCCGCATGACGTCAGGCTCGAACAGCGTTCTATAACTAAAAGGATATATAACTATTTGGATATTTTCAAGCGA
Organism: Aminobacter sp. NyZ550; assembly: GCF_025628925.2. Lineage (NCBI taxonomy): Bacteria > Pseudomonadati > Pseudomonadota > Alphaproteobacteria > Hyphomicrobiales > Phyllobacteriaceae > Aminobacter > Aminobacter sp. NyZ550. The sequence continues at coordinate 3,394,750 of NZ_CP114190.1, read as the reverse complement.
GGCTACAAACAAAATGCGCGCGGCCAAGCCACGCGCATTTGTCGGTTCCCTTCGATGTGCCAGCTGATGCCGGCCGATCGGTGCCTAATAGAGGCCGCCGCCGCCTTCGCTGATGGCCTTGCTGGCCTGCGGCGACAGCGCTTCGCCGTAGCCATTGGTGCCGTCTTCGCCCATGCCGATGACCCAGTAGCTGTCGGCAGGTCCGGTGCCCGGCTTGAAGGCCTCCATGATGGTGCCCGGCGCGCCCTCGGCTGCCTGCATGCCGGTCTTGCGATCGATCGAGATCAGCTTCATGCCGGCTGGAACGACGAAGTCGCTCTTGGGCGTGCCGTCGAGTGCCGTCGTCATGAAATCCTTGAACACCGGCGCGGCAAGGCCGCCACCCGTGGTGCCCTTGCCGAGCCCCTGCGGCTTGTCATAGCCCATATACAGTCCGACAACGAGGTTCGGCGTATAGCCGACGAACCAGGCGTCCTTCTCGTCGTTGGTCGTTCCGGTCTTGCCGGCGATCGGACGATTGAGCGACAGCAGCGTCGTTGCGGTACCACGCAGGACAACGCCCTCCAGCATCGAGGTGATCTGGTAGGCGGTCATCGGGTCGAGCACCTGCTCGGAATTGTCGACAAGTTCCGGCTCGGGCTGATTGGCCCATTCCGTGGCGACGCATCCCTCGCAGCCGCGCTCATCATGCTTGAACACGGTCTTGCCGTAGCGGTCCTGAATGCGGTCGATCAGCGACGGCTTGATCTGGCGGCCGCCATTGGCCATCACGGCATAGGCCGAAACCATGCGCATGACGGTGGTTTCGCCCGCACCCAGCGCCATCGGCAGATAGGGCGCCAGCTTGTCGTAGACACCGAAGCGCTCGGCGTATTCGGCAACCGTCTTCATACCCATGTCATTGGCGAGGCGCACCGTCATCAGGTTGCGCGAGCGCTCGATGCCAGCGCGCAGGGTCGACGGGCCAGCCGCCTTGCCGTCATAGTTCTTCGGCGACCAGCTGGTATTGCCCGACTGGATGGTGATCGGGCCGTCCATGATCACCGAGGCCGGCGTGTAACCGTTGTCGAGTGCTGCCGCGTAGACGAACGGCTTGAAGGCCGAACCTGGCTGGCGCATCGCCTGGGTCGCGCGGTTGAACTCGGACTGCGAGTAGGAGAAGCCGCCGACCATGGCGAGCACGCGGCCGGTGTGCGGGTCCATGGCGACGAGGCCGCCCGACACCTCCGGCACCTGGCGCAACGCGTAGCTGTCGCCTTCGTTCTTCTCGACATAGATGACGTCGCCGGCCTTCAGCACTTCGGAGGGCGAGTTGGCCTTCACGCGCTTGCCGTCGGCCACGTAGCGCATGGCAAAGCTCATGTCGTCTTTCGAAACGGTGCTCGTCTCGCGCTCCTTGGACAGCGCGCCTGATATCTCGCGCTTGGGCTGCAAGCCGATATCGAGGCCCGTCTTCGTGGCGTCGAGCACCACGGCGAGACGCCATTCCGGAATGTCGTCCAGCGCCTTGACCTCGCCGAGCGCCGTGCCCCAGTCAGCAGATATGTCGATGCTCTTGACCGGGCCGCGATAGCCGCGCAGGCGATCATATTTCTCCAGGCCCGACTGCATGGCCTTGCGTGCCATGGCCTGCAGTTTCGGATCAAGCGTGGTGCGGACAGACAGGCCGCCTTCATAGAGCGCGTCCTGGCCGTAGCGCGCGATCAGCTCGCGGCGCACTTCCTCGGTGAAGTATTCGCCGGCGAAGACATAGGTGCCGGTCCGGCGCGGCGTCACGCCAAGCGGCGAGGCCTTGGCTTTGTCGCCTTCTTCGCGCGACACGTAGCCGTTGGCGACCATCTGGTCGACCACCCAGTTGCGGCGCTCGATGGCACGGTCGGCATATTTGAACGGGTGATAGTTCGACGGGCCCTTCGGCAGCGCGGCGAGATAGGCGGCTTCAGCGACGGTCAGCTCGTTGACCGACTTGTCGAAATAGGTCAGCGCGGCACCCGCGATGCCGTAGGCACCGAGCCCGAAGAAGATCTCGTTGACGTAAAGTTCGAGGATGCGGTCCTTCGAGTAGGCCTGCTCGATGCGGAAGGCCAGCACCATTTCCTTGATCTTGCGCTCGTAGGTCTGGTCCGAGCTCAGGAGGAAGTTTTTGGCGACCTGCTGGGTGATGGTCGACGCGCCTACCTGGCGGCGGCCGGAACCGAAATTCTGGAAGTTGGTCAGCACGGCGCGGCCAAGGCCGGTCACGTCAATGCCGGGGTGATTGTAGAAGTTCTTGTCCTCGGCCGACAGGAACGCCGCCTTGACGCGATCAGGCACGGCCTGGATCGGCAGGTAGAGCCGGCGCTCACGCGCGAATTCGCCCATCAGCGCGCCGTCCGAAGCGTGGACACGCGTCGTCACCGGCGGCTCGTATTTGGCGAGCACCTCGTAGTCGGGAAGCTCCTTGGTCAGCTGGCCGAGATAGATCGCCACGCCAGCTGCGACGACGAGCGCAAGCGTCGTGCCGATGCCGAAGAAATAGCCGATAAGACGAATCATGCCCGCTCCAGTACAAGGTCCGGGGATTCCCTAAACCAACCCGCCATCATCGCAAGCCGCAGGTACTGTCCCGATCCGCTAACGGCCACCCATGTCGCGCGGTTGTGGACAAAATACGGCAACAGCCCGCAAGCGCCAAATATTCTGGCCGAAAACACTAGAAATGCCCGTTCCGCCGCTTGCCGGCAATGCCAGCAAGCATGCCAGGCAAGTCGACTCAGCCGCCGGTTGCGCCGCGCTCGGCAACAAAGGCTGCCACCGCCTTGGAAATGCTCGTCGCGGCCTTCTCGCGCCAGTCGGCGCTGCGCAGCTGCTCTTCGTCCTGCGGATTGGAGAGATAGCCGAGCTCAACGAGGACCGACGGCACATCAGGCGCCTTCAGCACCCGGAAGCCGGCCGAACGATGCGGGTTGTTGATCATGCCGACCGTCGGCGACAGTTCACCGACCAACGAGCGCGCGAAACGCGTCGAAAAGCCATGCGTCTCGCGCCGGATCAGATCGACAAGAATGTCGGATACCGCGTGGTCTTCTTCGGCGACATCGACGCCAGCCAGTTGGTCGGAGAGGTTTTCGCGATCGGCCAGTGCCTGCGCGTCGGCGTCGGAGGCCTTGTCCGAGACGGTGTAGACGGTGGCACCTCGGATACCCTTGAGCCGAATCGTGTCGGCATGGATCGAAATGAACAGGTCGGCTTCCTGCTGACGCGCGATGCGAACACGATCGTCGAGGCGGAGAAACTCGTCACCTTCGCGGGTCAGGACGACCTTGTAGGCCTTGTTGGCGGCGAGCTTGGCCTGCAGCTCCTTGGCGAAGGCGAGCGTGACCGTCTTCTCGACAGTGCCATTCAGACCTTCGGCGCCACCGTCGATGCCGCCGTGGCCAGGATCGAGCACGATGGTGAACGGGCGGTCGCCGCGATGCGCGATCTTGCCGAGCCTGTCGGTCTTGGGTGTCGTCGAACCTGTCGTTTCAGCCTGGATGGCCAGCGCGGCATCGAACTCGCGCTCCGAGGCGGCGGCGATGTCGGCAACCAGGCGATAACCCGATCCGTCTTCATTCTTGAGAATGTCGACCTTCTCGACGTTGAACGGCCCCTTCGAGGTCACGATCAACCGCGAGGCGCCCTCGCCCGCGGCGCCATAACGCACGCTTTTGATGAGACCGCGCGGCTTCAAGTCCCTGGCGTCGATCGCGAGCGTCGCACCAGGAAGATCAACGACAAGTCGATGCGGGCTACGCAGCAAGAACCACTTCGGTTCGGGTTCCTTGTCGAAATTCATGACGATGCGCATATGAGTCGCGTCACCCGCCATCTTGTAGTCGAGCGTCCTGATCGTGTCGGCGGCGATTACCGGCTGGCAAAAGATGCCGGCAAAGATGGTGAGGAACGCCAAAGCCGCGAACACGATGCGGCGAACCGCGCCGCCGGGCTGAGTGCCCCCGAACGGGAAGCTCTTGCCAGTCAATGCCGCAGGCCCCATCTCAGTCTTGCCGCTCCAAAAGCAGGCGTGCAGTCATTGCACGCCGTTACCATTCGCAGGCCGAACAGGCGGCCCCTCGATTAACGAGTGGTAACCAGAGAAGGTTAACCGAGTCTTTGTCGGAATGCTCCCCCCGACGTCGCCGCATCCGCCTTTGCCGGCATCGGAAATCAGGGTTGCGCTCAGTCTCGCCAAATCATAAAAGCGACATTGGATCACTGCAATCCAGGGCCCGCGCCCCCAGCGCCTTCCGCTAGGGAACCACGCGACGAGCGATGGCCCGGCTCGCAACAGAGACAGTTTCAGTGATCGCGACGAGATTCGCAGGCGCGGCCCGTGGCGGGGTAGCGACTGCGTTGGAAAAACGGCCCGGGCACCGTTCCGCGCCGGCTCTGTAAGAGCAAAGTAGCTGGTCCGGATTCCCGGGCTTCGATTTGAAACAAGGTTCCGCAAGGTCACGCATTGGCCACAGACGCAATCATGGACTGGTCCGCAGGTAACCGCGCCATCACGGCAGCGGGCGGCACCGCCATGGCGTTTTGGCTGCGACCGGCGGGCGCAAAATCATCCGGCACCCCCATTTCAGCGACCCCACGGCGGCGGACGAGTTCCCGCAGGCCGCAGCTGACGGCTGCCGGGAGGACAAATAATGCCCAACAAGATGCTGATAGACGCCTCCCACCCGGAGGAAACACGGGTTGTCGTAGTTCGCGGTAACCGTATTGAAGAATTTGATTTCGAATCACAGGACAAGAAGCAGCTCAAAGGAAACATCTATCTCGCCCGCGTAACGCGGGTTGAGCCGTCTCTCCAGGCTGCCTTTGTCGAGTATGGCGGAAACCGTCACGGCTTCCTCGCCTTCAGCGAAATCCATCCCGACTATTACCAGATCCCGGTTGCCGATCGGCAGGCGCTGCTGCGCGCCGAGGCGGAAGAAGCCGAGGACGAGGACGACGAAAACAACGACGGCGACGAGAGCAAGAGCCAGGATCGTAACCGTGGCCGCCGCAGGCGCCGCGGCGGCAAGAACCGTGACCGCAACGACGAGAACAAGCCGGAGGGTTCGGGCGACGACGACAGCGCGTCTTCCGAGGACGATGGCGATTCGATCGCCGCAAGCGATGCTTCGGACGCCAATGGTGACGAGCACGCCACAGAGACGTCCAGCGATGAAGGCAATGGCGGTTCCGACGAGCGCGAACCGACGTCGATCGCCGCATCGGTCGATGCCGACGTCGTGTCCGAGCGGGCACCTGAGCCGACGGTCACCGAAAACGAAAACGGCGGCGTGATCGAGGAAGTGCATTCGACCCATCACGACGATCACGAGATCGAATCGGTCGGCGCCGAAGACGCACTCGAAGAGGTGCGCAACCGCCGCAAGCCGGTTCGCCGCCACTACAAGATCCAGGAAGTCATCAAGCGCCGCCAGATCCTGCTGGTCCAGGTGGTCAAGGAAGAGCGCGGCAACAAGGGCGCTGCTCTCACGACCTACCTGTCGCTCGCCGGCCGCTACTCGGTGCTGATGCCCAACACGGCACGCGGCGGCGGCATTTCGCGCAAGATCACCAACGCCCAGGACCGCAAGCGTCTGAAGGAGGTCGTTGCCGATCTCGAAGTGCCGAAGGGCATGGGCGTCATCCTGCGCACCGCAGGTGAAAGCCGCACCAAGGCCGAGATCAAGCGCGACTACGAGTACCTGATGCGCCTGTGGGAGAACGTCCGCAGCCTGACGCTGCAGTCGACGGCCCCGGCACTGGTCTATGAGGAGGGCAGCCTGATCAAGCGATCGGTGCGCGACCTCTACAACAAGGACATCGACGAGGTTCTGGTCGCCGGCGAAGACGGCTATCGAGAGGCCAAGGACTTCATGCGCATGCTGATGCCCAGCCATGCCAAGGTCGTCCAGCCTTACCGCGACATCACGCCGATCTTCGTCCGCAGCGGCATCGAATCGCAGCTCGAACGTATGGTCCAGCCGCAGGTGACGCTGAAGTCGGGCGGCTACATCATCATCAACCAGACCGAAGCGCTGGTTGCCATCGACGTCAACTCCGGGCGCTCCACCAAGGAGCACTCGATCGAGGAAACCGCCCTTCACACCAACCTTGAAGCCGCCGAGGAAGTCGCGCGCCAGCTCAGGCTGCGCGATCTCGCCGGCCTGATCGTCATCGACTTCATCGACATGGAGGAGAACCGCAACAACCGTGCGGTCGAAAAGAAGCTCAAGGACTGCCTGAAGAACGACCGCGCCCGCATCCAGGTCGGCCGCATCTCGCATTTCGGCCTGATGGAGATGTCGCGCCAGCGCATCCGCGCCAGCGTGCTGGAATCGACGATGAAGCCCTGCCCGCATTGCGGCGGAACCGGTCATGTCCGTTCGGACTCGTCGGTGGCACTCCAGGTCGTGCGCGCGATCGAAGAGTTCCTGCTCAAGGACTCGCGCAGCCACATCACGGTCAAGACGCCGGTTGCGACCGCGCTCTACGTGCTCAACCACAAGCGCTCGACGCTGGTCGATCTCGAAAACCGCTTCGGTGTGACCGTCACACTCGAGGCCGATGACAGCGTCGGTTCGCAGAACCACGCCATCTTCCGCGGTGCCATTGCCGAGAAGCCGGCAAACTTCGCCCTGCCCGTCGCAGCTCCGGCCTATGAAGAGCCAGAGGAAATCGAAGACGAGATCGTCGAAGAGGAAGCAGAGACCGTCGTCGTCGAGGCGCAGCCCGCCCGCGCGCCGCAGCCGGCTGCGGCCGAAGGCGGCGAGCAGCACGACCGCAAGCGGCGCAAGCGCCGGCGTCGCCGTGGCGGCCGCGACCGTGACCGCGAGCATGGCGCTCCTCAGGAAGGTGCCGTCGTCGCTGGCGAGGCCAACGAAGCCGAAGATGGCGAAGAGGACGTCGCCGCTGAAGCCGTTGTGTCCGAGGAAGCCGGTGAAATCGCCGCTGTCGACGCAACCGCTGCCGAAGATGCCGCCGCCAAGAAGCGCCGTCGCGGCAAGCGTGGCGGTAAGCGTAACCGCAAGGAAGACGACGAGCAGTCGGCGGAAGGCAGCGAACAGGTCGCAGGCGACGAAGGCGCCGCTGCCGAAACCGTTGCCAGCGAAGTCGTGACGGCGGAAGTGGCGGTGGTCGAGGTTTCCGCTGAAGAGCCGGAGGCCGTCATCGAAGCCAAGCCGAAGAAGGCGCCGCGCCGCTCGGCAAAGGCCAAGAAGGCTGAGGCCGAAGCAGCAGCCGCTGAAGCGCCCGCCGCCGAAGTCGTTGCCGAGGCTGCAGCGCCGGAAGCTGAAACGAAGCCCGGAAAGAAGGCGGCAAAGCCGCGTGCGCCACGTCGCAAGGCTGCCGCAGCCCCAGCCGAGGATGAGGTCGTCTCCGAAGCCCCCAGCACTGAACCCCCTGCCGCGGCTGCAATCGCGCCTGCGACGCCTGTCGTCACCTCGGTCGTCGAGACCGAAGAAGCTGCCGCTGGCGAAGCCAAGCCGAAAAAAGGCGGCTGGTGGCAGCGCAAGGGCTTTTTCTAATCTTCGATTTTTCCGACATTAAAGACCCCGGCCAGCATTCGCTGGCCGGGGTCTTCAATTTGTGAGATTATTTTGCTTGCCGTCCGACACCATTTGCACCGATATACGGCTCAGCAAATGGTTAGACTCATATTTTGCTTTTAATACTGCCCGGAGAGACGGCCGATGACGAGTGATAGCAAGATCGACATCCTAGGACTGACTGCCCATATCGTCAGCGCCTATGTAGAGAACAACAAGGTTCCTGCAACTGGCCTGCCAGAGTTGATCGCCAGCATCAACGCCTCGATCCTGTCGCTCGATCAGCCCGCCGAAGAACCTGTCGAAGCCCAGCAGCCGGCGGTGAACCCGAAGCGCTCGGTTCACCCCGACTACATCGTCTGCCTGGAGGACGGAAAGAAGTTCAAGTCGCTCAAGCGCCATCTCTCGGTTCATTTCGGGCTGACACCCGAAGAATATCGCGCCAAGTGGGGCCTGCCGGCCGATTATCCGATGGTCGCGCCGAACTATGCCGCCGCGCGCTCTCAGCTCGCAAGGTCGCTGGGCCTCGGACGAAAGGCAGCCGCCGCGTCCTCGAAGGCAGCGGCAGCACCTGCCAAGACACGCGGCCGCGCCAAAAAGGCATAATTTCCTGAGATTCAGTTACGCGCTTCGGGCTTCCCGGAGCGCGTTTTTTGTTGCGCGGCTTTTATGCGGCGACCACGTCCGCCGAAAAACGCAGTTCGCGCATCGGACGCACGCGCTGCGTCGTCCGGTCATAGATCGGATCTGCCTTGTACGCGTCCAGCGCTGCCTGGTCGGCAAACTCGGCATAGACGACGATGTCGATCTCGTCGGAATACCAGTCGACCTTGGTGTTGACCGTCACTTCGAAGACCGTCGAGTGCGGAATGCTGCCAAGCGCCGACAATTCCTCGCGGATCATCTCGACGTCCTGTTTCTGCCGCGCACTGAAAAACACGATGTGCCGGATCAAGCCGCGACTCCTTCTGCTGCTTTCGCTGGCGCCTTTTGGGTCGGCTTTCGGCCCGCGTCAATCGGGCAAAAGGCAGCAGCAGAGATCGGGCAGCAGATCCGTCAGTCCGTGACCATCCTGACGATGCGATGCACTTCGCGCACGGCTTTGGCGGTCGCGTCGCCATGGTTGTAGAGCATGTCCCAGATCAGGAACAAGGCGACGCACATGATCGCGATGACGTAGCGAATTTGATGTCCTCCCCTGAGCGGCGCAGCAGCCTGGGAAACGATATGCGCCGTCGGCTCACCTTAGAGCATTAGCGCGCTCTAATAACAAAGGAAATCGACGCTGCACGGGATTGCATCAGGGCAATCCCGGAGGGCTCCCCTCTGGCATATCAGCGCTTGCCAGATGTCACTTGAAGTTGGAGATTTTGACGGTGAAGATCACGACAGATTCACCGCAGCGCGCAGAAGTCTTGGCGGGTCCACGCCAAGTCGATCGCGAGCTGACCGGAGATGCGTCCGGCGGCGCGTCCCCGATCAGATGAGTGAGCGGTGCACTGGCTTGGAGCAACGCGCCCGACACGCCGAACCGGGCAGCAACATTGGGACGTCGAGATGGCCCAGCGGAACTCGGACGGTTTCACGAATCAGGGCGTGACAAAGCTTCACGAGGGCAATGTCGCGGACTTTGCCAGAGGTTTGCCGGCGCGCGTGCGCATGACGCTGTCTGCAGCACTGCACCTGCCGCGCGGTTCGCTCAAGGTGAAGATGCCTGACGGACGCAGCATCCTGGTCGGCGGCAAGGCACCCGGACCCGAGGCGGAGATTGTCCTGCACAATTGGAAGCTGCCATCGCGCGCCTTCAGCGGCGGCACGATCGGGGTCGCGGAATCCTACATCGACGGCGACTGGGACAGCCCCGACGTGACCAGCTTCCTAGAGCTGTTCGTGATCAACAGCGAAGCCGGCGAAGGTGTCGCCGGCGGCGCCAACTGGCTGCTGACCACCATCCAGCGCATTCGTCACTGGTTGAACGACAACACCCGCACCGGCTCGAAGAAGAACATTTCCGCGCACTACGACCTCGGCAACGCCTTTTACAGCCAGTGGCTCGACCCGAGCATGACATACTCGTCGGGGCTTTTTGCCACCGGCGCCAATGATCTTGCCGGCGCGCAGACCGAAAAGTACCGGGCGCTGGCGCGCGACACCGGTATCGGCCCGAATGACCATGTGCTGGAGATCGGCTGCGGCTGGGGCGGCTTCGCCGAGTTTGCGGCGCGCGAGATCGGCTGCAAGGTGACCGGGCTCACGATCAGCCGCGAGCAGTTCGACTTTGCCCAGAAGCGCATCCACAATGCCGGGCTTGCCGACAAGGTCGAGCTCAAGCTGCAGGATTATCGCGACGAGACCGGCCGCTACGACCGCATCGCATCGATCGAGATGTTCGAGGCCGTCGGCGAAAAATACTGGCCGGCCTTCTTTGCCAAGATGAAGCAGTGCCTGCCCTCGGGCGGCACGGCGGGCCTGCAGATCATCACCATCAATGAGGCGGCCTATCCCGTGTACCGGAAGCGGCCGGATTTCATCCAGCGCTACGTCTTTCCCGGCGGCATGCTGCCGACGCCGACGCTGCTCAAGTCGCTCGGCACCGAGCACGGCCTCGACTATCTGCGCGAGCGCGTCTTTCCGCAGGATTATGCCCGTACCCTCGCCGAATGGCGCACCCGCTTCTGGTCGTCCTGGGAGCGCATCGTGCCGCTCGGCTTCGACGATCGCTTCAAGAAGCTCTGGGAATTTTATCTCCATTATTGCGAGGCAGGCTTCCGCGCCGAGTATATCGACGTCAGGCAAGTGGTCTACAAGGCCTAGGCGCGTTAAGCTGAACAGGACAAGGGGCGGAGACCGATGCTCTTCGCCCCCGCCCCGTCTCGATTTGACTAGGCCTGATCTGCGCAAGAATCAGCGACATTCTTCCTGCTTGTAATCTTCGATCTCGGCACATCCAAGGCCGCAACTCCCGATGAATTCTTGAAATAGTCTTCAATTTGCGCATTTCCGCCGTGAAAATGCCTGCTCGCTCCTCTGTATCATTGTCTCGGTCGGGGCAACGGAGGGACAACCTGGCATGCGCAAGCGCAATATTATCTTGCTTCTGGTCGTTACGGCCGCTGGAGCCGTCTATCTCAACAACACGTCGCTGCTCTCGGACCGAGCCGCCGGAAAGCCCGTGGTGCTGGCCCATCGCGGGCTGGCGCAGGAATATGATCGTACCGGACTGACCAACGACACCTGCACTGCCGAGCGCATGCTTCCGCCTCGGCACGACTATCTCGAAAACACCGTACGTTCGATGGACGCAGCCTTCAGGCGTGGCGCCGACGTGCTGGAACTCGACATGCACCCCACCACCGACGGCAAGTTCGCGGTCTTCCACGACTGGACCGTAGATTGCCGCACCGAAGGCAACGGCGAGACGCGCAGCCATTCGATGGCGGATCTCAAGAAGCTCGATGTCGGCTATGGCTACACCGCCGACGGTGGCAAGACGTATCCCTTTCGTGGCCAGGGTGTCGGCCTGATGCCATCGCTCGACGAAGTGATGGAGCGGTTCCCCGGTCGGCGCTTCCACATCAACGTCAAAAGCAACGACGCCAAGGAGGGTGAGGCATTGGCGGCTTTCCTGTCGGCCTTGCCCAGGGAACGCCAGGCCGCCCTGACCATCGTTGGTGGCGACAGGCCGTTGCAGGCGGTCAAGGCCGCCCTGCCCGACATGCGGACCCTCAGCAAAAAGTCGCTGACCCGCTGCCTGCTACGCTACGCGGGGCTCGGCTGGAGCGGCTACGTGCCGGAAGACTGCCGCGGCACGACGCTTGGCGTACCGATCAACTTCGCACCGTGGCTGTGGGGTTGGCCGGACCGCTTCCTCGACCGGATGGAAAGTGCCGGCACCAACGTCTACCTGTTCGGCCCTTATCACGGCGGCGGCTTCTCCGATGGCATTGACGACCCCGCCATCATCGAAACGCTACCAGCCGGCTATTCGGGCGGCATTTCGACCGACGCACTCGAGCTGGTCATGCCGGCACTCGAACGCCGGAGCAACTGACCAACCTTTGCGCAGATGAAAGGGCCGGCCGGATTGCTCCAGCCGCCCTCCCCAATCAGGTTCCTAATCTCAGAGCGTGATGCGGTATTTGGCAAAACCCTCTGCGCCGTCGCCCGCCGGCTCGATCTTGACCGCCTTGACCTCTGATATGTGGTCCTTGGCCTTGGGGCCGGTCTCGAAGATTACCGAGGCCCCCGCAACCGGCGCGAACGACCAGTTGGAGTCGGCAGACGGATTGATCGTGCCCTGGTCGACGATGTAGCGCACGATCACGTCGCGGTTGGTGTCGGGTGCCTCGAAGACAAGCTTCGACGCATTGATCTCGGGGAAGTTGCCGCCGCCGCCGGCGCGATAGTTGTTCGACGCGACAACGAATTTCGCTGCGGGATCGATCGGCTTGCCCTCGAACATCAGATCGACGATGCGATTGGAGTTCGCATCCAGGACCACACCCTTCGGATCGTACTTCGGCGGCTGCGCCAGGTCGATTCTGTAGGTCACGCCGTCAATGACGTCGAAATTGTAGGACGGGAAGTCTGGATTGATCAGCACCTGGTCGGCCTTGCCAGGCTCGATCCTGTTGAAGATGCCGGCCGACATTTCCAGCCACTCCTTGACTTGGGCGCCGGTCACCGCAACCGCCTGCACCGTGTTGGGATAGAGGTAAAGGTCGGCGACGTTCTTGATCGCGACGGCGCCGGCCGGGACATCGGTGTAATAATCCGGCCCGCCACGTCCGCCCGACTTGAAGGGTGCCGCGGCCGAGAGCACCGGCAGGTCCTTGTGCTCGGTGTCCTTGAGCATGTCCTTGATATACCAGATCTGCGCCTGGCTCACGATCTGGACCGAAGGATCGTCGGCAACCAGGGCGAAATAGGAATAGAGCGGCGCCGACGTCTTGCCGACGGGCGTGCGCACATAGGCGAGTGTAGCCTCATGCTCCTCCTTCGCGGCAGCCTCGACCGCGGCCTTGCTCTCGACCGTCGGCACCACCTTCTTGTCGACACGCTTGGAGATCGGACGCGCCTCGCTGGTCGAGCTGACCACCTTCCAACTGTTGCCGTCGCGTTCCAGCAAAAGGTCGATCAGGCCAAGATGCGAGCCCCAGAAGCCGCCCATCACGCCCGGCTTGCCATTGATCGTGCCCTTGGCGTTATCGAGCCCGTCGACCTTGTCGAATTTTGGTCCGGGGAAATCGAGATGGCTGTGGCCGGTGACGATCGCATCTATGCCATCGACGCCGGCCAGCAGGATGGAGGCGTTTTCGAGATTTTCGGCTGCCTGCGGCGTGCCCATGCCGGAGTGCGAGAGCGCGATGACGATGTGGGCGCCCTGCTCGCGGATCTCGGGCACCCAGGCCTGGGCTGCCTTGACGATGTCGCGGGTCATCGCCTTGCCGTGCAAATGGCGCGAATCCCAGGTCATCACCTGGGGCGGGACGAAGCCGATCAGGCCGATGCGGATCGGATGCTCCGCACCCGAGCCATCCTTCACCTTCCTGTCGAGGATCACATAGGGCTTGAGGAACAACTCGTCCTTGGTCGCGTCTGCGGCGAGCGCGCCCTTTGTCAGGTTGGAGCAGACGACGGGGAAGTTCGCGCCGGCGAGCACCTTGAACATGTAGTCGAGGCCGTAGTTGAACTCGTGGTTGCCCAGCGTCGAGCAATCATAGCCCAGCGTGTTCATCGCCTTGATGATCGGATGGACGTCGCCATCCTTCATGCCGCGCTGATAAGCCATGTAGTCGCCCATCGGGTTGCCCTGCAGGAAATCGCCATTGTCGACCAGGATCGAGTTGGCGGCTTCAGCGCGGATGGCGTCGATGATCGAAGCGGTGCGGGCAACGCCCATCGTGTCGTTCGGCTTGTCGGCATAGTAGTCATAGGGAAACACGTGGACATGCAGATCGGTGGTTTCCATGATGCGGAGATGCGCCTGATTTGCCTGGGCGCGTGCCGAAAAGGGATGGAGCATCACAAGTGCACCCGCTGCAGCCGATCCCGCCAGGAAAGAACGACGAGAAACAGGTTGATTCACGTTGGACATTTTCATTCTCCAGGAAATGAACTGACAGTATTTAGCCGGCGTCCCAAAGATCAAATGTCGCGCCAAAATTCACGCGAGTCCAGCCGACTCGTATGACAGCCTCGCGACATTACTCGGGGAATGGATTGGTCCAGCGCGATGCCGCCCATTTCGGCCTGGTTTGTTTCTGCTCAGAGCAGATCCGGCCTTATTCCCATAACGGTGCGATCGACGATCTCGCGCAGGGCGAAGGATGAATTGATCTTGGTGACATGCGGCATCGCCGACAGCCATTCCTTGTGGATGCGCTCGTAGTCGGGCAGATCACGGGCGGCAATACGCAGGATGTAGTCGTATTCGCCCGACATGAGATGGCAGGACAGGACGTTGGGGCAGCGCTTCACCGCGACCTCGAAGTCCGAAAGCGTCTTCTCGAACTGGCCCGACAGCGAGATATGCACGATGACGGTCATCTGGTGACCAAGCGCGACATTCGAAAGCCGGGCGTGGTAGCCGCTGATGATGCCCGATTTCTCCAGGTTGTCGAGCCGGCGCGAGCAGGCCGATTGCGACAGCCCGATCTTTTCGGCCAATGCCGCATTGGGCATCCGCCCATCCTTCTGCAGCGCGTCCAGAATGGCGATATCGATCCTGTCCAACGGCAATCTACGAATTTCCTTCGATAATCCAGAGGATATGCGCAAAAATTACCGAACACCCCATGGTAGCGCAACCGTTTTCGCAAACATATTCGGAACGATTCGTGATTGACTTCGTCATCGGGAGAGAAGGCCAAAATGGCTGCGGAGGAGCAGGAAGATGCGCGTAGGTTGTCCCAAGGAAATCAAGAATCATGAGTACCGTGTCGGGCTGACGCCCGGTTCGGTTCGCGAATATACTGCCCACGGCCACGAGGTTCTGGTCGAGACCGGCGCCGGCTCAGGCATCGGCGCCGACGACAATGCCTACCGCGCGGCCGGCGCCCAGATCGCCAAGACCGCCGAGGAGGTGTTCACCCGCTCCGACATGATCGTGAAAGTCAAGGAGCCGCAGCCCAAGGAATGGGCGCAACTGCGAGACGGCCAGATCCTCTATACCTACCTGCATCTTGCGCCCGACCCGGAACAGACCAAGGGGCTCGTCGCCTCGGGCGTGACTGCTGTCGCCTATGAGACAGTGACCGACGATCGCGGCGGCCTGCCGCTGCTGGCGCCGATGTCCGAGGTCGCCGGTCGCCTGGCGATCCAGGCAGGTTCGACGGCGCTGCAGAAGGCCCATGGCGGCCGCGGCGTGCTGCTCGGCGGCGTGCCGGGCGTGCTGCCGGGCAAGGTCGCGGTCATCGGCGGCGGCGTCGTCGGTCTGCATGCGGCACGCATGGCCGCCGGGCTCGGCGCCGACGTCTCAATCATCGACCGCTCGATCCCGCGCCTGCGCCAGCTGGACGACCTGTTCGCCGGCCGCGTCCACACCCGCTACTCGACCGTCGAGGCCCTCGAAGAAGAATGCTTCTCGGCCGACCTGATCATCGGTGCCGTGCTTATCCCGGGCGCTGCCGCACCCAAGCTCGTCAGCCGCGAAATGCTGTCAGGCATGAAGAAGGGGGCGGTGCTCGTCGATGTCGCCATCGACCAGGGCGGCTGCTTCGAGACTTCGCATGCCACCACCCATGCCGACCCGACCTATGAGGTTGACGGCATCATCCACTATTGCGTCGCCAACATGCCGGGTGCTGTGCCGGTCACCTCGGCACATGCCCTCAACAACGCTACGCTGCATTACGGCCTAGCGCTCGCCGACCGCGGCCTGAAAGCGCTCGCCGACGAGCCGCATTTGCGCAACGGCCTCAATGTCCACCGCGGTCGGATCACCAATCGCGCGGTCGCCGAAGCGCTCGGCTACGAGATGACGGAAGCAAAGTCGGCACTGGCTGCCTGATTCTCTTTGGAGTCGCGATCAAGAGCCCGCCGCAGCGATGCGGCGGGCCTTCTCTTGTCTGTCGATCCCTCGCCGGCACGGCTTCGGCAAGATACTACCAAAAATAGTTTGCGCTTCGGCACGGATTTGACCGCCCGTGACATGTTAGCTGCATCAAACGCAACGCAAGCGTGCCATGACTGTCTGGGGTCGCAACACAGGGCGTCGCAAGACCTTCGAAATGCTTGTTCCCGGCAATCCGGGCAGCAGCGATGGCGAGATCGGCAAATGCCGCTGAAGCGCAGCAGGATTTGCCGCCAAGCCATTGGTGCTGGAGGATATTTCTTGGTCCAGACGCTCATGCTGGAAAGCTAAATTGCCTGCGAGTGTGACATTTTAGTTGCACCGCAAGCAACCTGGGCGTGCTAGCAAGGCGACATTGGGTAAGGCTGGGGTAGTAAGTTATGAAATTTGGTAAGACTTTGCAGGCGCTGTTGCTTGGCGCTGTGTCGGCTGTTGCGATCAACTCGGCAGCACTTGCCGCCGATTCAGTTGCGGAAACGCCGGCGGCAGGCTTCAACTGGAGCGGTCTCTATGTCGGCTTCGGTGGTGGCGTCGGTGCGGTCAAGCACGGCCTGGAAATTGCAAATCCGAACGGTCCGGAAACCATGGGCCTGCCTGACCTCGGTGGCGGCGGCGTCTTTGGCGAAGTGACCGTCGGCTATGACTATATGGTGTCGGACCGGTTCCTGCTCGGCGCATTTGCCGATGGCCATTTCGGCAATATCGGCCTTTCGCTCGAGGCTGATGGCGGTTTTGCCGACGCAACGCTCAACAACACCTACGGCTTCGATGTCGCAGCTCGCGCAGGCTATCTTCTGACGCCGACGACGCTCGGCTATGTGCTCGGCGGATACAGCTGGCAGCAGTTCAAGCTCGACGGCACGATCGTCGGCACGCCTTTCGAGTTCGATGAAAGCCGAAGCGGCTATGTGCTCGGCGTCGGCCTCGAAACAGTGGTCAGCGGCAACTGGACCCTCAAGTCCGAATATCGCTACGCCAACTATGGCAATGACACCGTCGTCGACCTGGGCGGCATCGGCCTGCTCAACGTCGCACCGACCACCCACACGTTCCATGTCGGCGCCAACTACCGCTTCGGCGGTCAGAATGGCGGCGGCAACTCATTCGCAGCGCCCGCCTATAGCTGGACCGGCTTTTACGTCGGCGGCGCGCTCGGCGCGGGCGCCATTACCGATGAGATCAACCTTGGCGGCGGTGCGGCCTCGTTCAATGGCATCGGCGGCGAAGGCGCCTTCGGCGAGCTGAGCGTCGGTTACGACCACGAACTGAACGGCAACTGGGTCGTCGGCATCATGGTCGACGGTCGTTACTCCGGAATGACCACGCAGCTGTTCGACATGTCGGCTCTTGGCGGCCCCAAGTACGAAGGCAAGGCAGATTATGGTTTCGACATTCTGGCCCGTGTCGGTGCCAAGCTGAACGAGTCGACGCTTGCCTATGTGCTGGGCGGCTACAGCTGGCAGCATGTGAAGGAAGAAGTCAGCTTCGGCGGCCTCTCGGAGAGCAGAGACTGGAGCGTCGGCGGCTTCTCGGTCGGCGGCGGTCTCGAAACGGCTGTCACCAACAACATGTCCGTCAACCTCGAGTATCGCTACTCGAAGTTTGAAGGCCAGGACTATGACAGCGGCGGCATGTGGGAAACGGTTCCCGCCTTCCACACCGTCCGCGTCGGTGCGAAGTACAAGTTCAACTGAGACCGTTTCAGGCAAACGGCCCCAACCCGCCGCAGCGATGCGGCGGGTTTTTTGTTTGCGGTTCAGTTAGATAGCAACGCCGTTTGATTTGCCTTCTTGGTCCAGTTCGATCCGGCACTGGTAGCAATTGTTCTTTGCCGAGCGCATGTGCACGTAGGCCACTTCGGGTCGCTGGAGCAGCGTTTCGGCGCGCTCACGGATTTCGGGCGTCGGCGTCACGGACCCCGTGCCATAGACGATACGATCGTCGGCGCTGTAACCGCGCAGGATGTAGTCCTTGGTGCGGGTGAACAGTTCAGGCAATTCTGCCGCTTCTGGCGCGCGCGGGCATTCATCGGCATGCAGAAAGATC
Source organism: Aminobacter sp. NyZ550 (assembly GCF_025628925.2). Lineage (NCBI taxonomy): Bacteria > Pseudomonadati > Pseudomonadota > Alphaproteobacteria > Hyphomicrobiales > Phyllobacteriaceae > Aminobacter > Aminobacter sp. NyZ550. The sequence continues at coordinate 3,377,071 of NZ_CP114190.1, read as the reverse complement.
GGCCCGGTTTCGGCATAAGGCTGAACTGCCGGAAACGGCCTGTAGGCAAGAATGAGATAACCCTCGCCGGCACCGACATTGGTCAGGCAATGGCGGCACGGCACGCCGTCGCCATCGGAGACCCTGCGCTCCGCTGTCATGCCATAGGCGTCAGGCCCGCCCTGCTGGAGTGCCCGCACCGCCTCTGTGGGCAGGCCATGGAAAATGATGCTCATAACGACAATCCTCGTTGATCGATTGTCGCAAGCTATGGCGAGCGCAGGCATGCGCCCACCCGATTTCTTGCACCACCTGTTTCCTAAACAGACAGCGTTTCGTCCATCAGCGCGTCGAGCACCCTGACCAGGCCGGTGAATTCGCGCACCCGACGAACGGCAAGCAGGGTGCCGGCGACGTAAGGCACTGCCGAGGTGCCGGCATCGTGGCGAATGGTCAGTCGCTCCTCAGGCAGACCGAAAACGGCTTCGCAGGACAGCTGATAGGATGGCAGGCGCAGTGAATGGACCTGCACCGCCGTACCCTCGCCCAGCTTGGCGCCACGGGCTTCCGGATGCCCGTAAACTTCCGAGGTCGGCAAGGCCGTCGGCGCACCGCGAATCTCGGACAGCGTCTCGGCCAGCTCGAGCGCGGTGCCAGAGGGGGCGTCGGCCTTTCTTGCGCTGGCATAGTCGATGATTTCGACGTCGGGCACATATTGCGCCGCCATCAGCGCAAACTTCTTCATCAGGGTCGCGGTGATCGAATAGTTGCCGGCGGCAACGACACCGACGTTGTTGGCGCGGGCCGCCGCGTTGATCTCGCGGTAATCAGCAGCCCTCAGTCCTGATGTGCCGATGACGACATGGCAGCCGCGCGAAATGGCGAGCATGGCATGGTCGCGCACGGCAACCGGCTTGGTGTAGTCGACGACGACATCACACGGCGCGGCCAGGGCCTCGGCAAGCGTGGCATTGATCCTCTGGCCGCTTGGCTGACCACCTGTCGCCACGCCAACGTCGTGGCCGGCAGCCCTGCGTGCGACTGCGCCGACAAGCCGCATGTCGCCTTGCCCCTCTATTGCCGGGACAAGCGCCTTGCCAACCCAGCCGGTGGCACCGGCCATCACCACTCTGATCGTCATCTTTTACCTCCAATTTGGTATACTGTATACTACAATGGAGGACGCAAATAAAGCCCGGCTCTCGCAAGCCGGGCTTGTTGGCGCTGAAAATCGCTCGATGCTAGCGGATGAACGCGTCGTAGCGGCGCAGCGTGACGCGGCGGTTGCGCCAGTTCTCGTTCTGGGTCGGCACCAGCAGGAACTCCTCGCCATAACCCACGGTTTCCAGCGCATAGCGAGGGATGCCGAACTCGCGCACAAGGGTCTGCTTCAGCGAGGCGGCGCGGCGCTCCGACAAGGCCTGGTTCGACGAAAACGAGCCGACGGCATCGGTATGGCCTTCGATCAGCACACGCGCATCCGGGTCGCGGCGCAGGATGCGGTCCAGAGCGTTGGCGATGTTCTCGACCTTGCCATATTGCGAATAAGGCACCTCGGCCGAGCCGAAGGCGAAATTGATCGACTGGATGTCGATCGACGGCGCCATGCGGCGCAGGTCGGGCCGGCGCTTGAATTCACGAACGGTGACGCGCTGGTTGGGCCTGAGCTTCATTGTCGGTGCGGCCTGAAGCTGGCGCTCGATCTGCGACGCCGAAGGCGTCGTCGCCTGCGCGGCAGCGAGCGAAGGCGCGGCAAGCACGGCGATCAGCGCTGCGGCAAGCGTACGGCGGTTCAACATCCTCATTCTCCTTGCATATTTGTTGCGTGGAAAATGCCAGAACCGACATGAAGCAGCGATGAACGGGCGGTTCAGGCTGGGTTGTGCGCCATTACGGCCGCATCACGCTTGCCGAACGTTCGGCAAAGCTCATGGTGCGAACCGTTTCGGTTTTCTGAGCAACTGGCGAAAAACCCATCTTCTGGTAGAGCGGCAAGGCCGCGGGATGGTCGAGGGTGCAGGTCTGAACCGTCACCTTGTGCGGCCTGTAGGTCCACGCCGCTGCGATCGCAGCCCCCAGGAACCAGCGGCCGATACCCTGCCCGGTGGCGTGTTCCATCATGCCGAAATAGGCGAGTTCAACCTCTTCGGGCAGATGCGGCTTGATGTCCATGAAGCCCGCCGGCGCGCCATCGAGATAAAGCACCCTGATGTCGCGGTCCTCGCGATGCAGACCGGCGGCAAGTTCTTCGTCATTGAGCCTCAGGCTGTTGACCCAATGCCATTTGCGGCCGACGCGGTCGGCGAGATAGCGGTAGTAGTGCAGCGGAATGTCACGCGTCCTCAGAAGCGCGATCTGGCGATTGACCGGCAGCGGCGGCGTGTAAACAGGTGGCGTGTGCATTTCCAGAAAGGTGACCGTCACCTCGATGTTCTCGCTGCGGTCGACGGCCATGCTCATGCTTTCCCCGTCACGACAGGCGTGTCGGACATGCCGCCCCATTCGGTCCAGGAACCATCGTAAAGCCTGACGTCGCCGTGCCCGAGCGACTGAAGCGCAAGCGTGATGACGGCAGCGGTAACGCCCGAACCACAGGAGGTGACGACAGGCTTCGTGAGATCGAGCCCCGCCGCCTCGAGCGTTGCCTTCAGCCGGTCGAGCGGCAGAAGCTCGCCATTCTCCGACAACGTCACCGACGGCACGCTGTGCGCACCCGGCATGTGGCCGGAGCGCAGGCCAGGACGCGGTTCTGGATCCGTGCCCTCGAAGCGTCCGGCAGAACGCGCGTCGGCGATCTGGGCACTGCCCGTGTCGACGATCTTGCGCATCTCGGCCAGCGAAACGACCTTCGAAGCGTCATAGTCGACGTGGAACACGCCGGGCGCGGTCTTGGTCGGCTCGGCGGTCACCGGTCTACCAGCCGCCTTCCAGCGGTCGAAGCCACCGTCGAGAATGTAGACCTGGAACACGCCCATGATCCGGAACATCCACCAGACCCGCGGTGCCGTCTGGAACCCCGGGCCGTCATAGATGACGATGGTGTCGTCCGCTGAAATCCCCATCGAGCCTGCGAAACGTGCAAACAGAGAGGGTGACGGCAGCGTGTGCGGCAGTGCAGAATCCGGATCGACGATCAGGTCCTGGTCGAAGAACACCGCACCCGGGATGTGGGCGGCGTCATATTCGGCGCGCGGGTCGCGTTTCTGCGCCGGCATGTACCAGGAAGCGTCGACGATCGACAGGCCGGGCGTACCTAGCCGCATTTCCAGCCAGTCCGCATCGATGACGAAGGCGCTCTTGTCACTCATGGCAACGTCTCCAGGTTCAATTGGCAGGCATCGCGCCGAAGCGGATGCGGAAGCGGCGGTTTTCCCGCCCCTTCTTTTCGATCTTGCCGATATGGATCTCGCCGATTTCGGCAGTGCTGGCGACATGGGTTCCGCCGCAGGGCTGGCTGTCGACCGAGGCATTGTCGCCGATGCAGACGAGCCTGATCTTGCCGGTGCCGGATGGCGGGCGCACATTCTTGGACTTCACCAACGTCGGATTGGCGGCAAGCTCGGCGTCGGAAATCCAGCTGGTGTAGATCGGATGGTTGGCGCGGACGAGCTCCATCAACCTGGCGGTCACATCTTCCCTCGTGAAGCCAGCGTCGGGGATGTCGAAATCGACGCGCGAATCGTCCTCGCTGACCGACGCTCCGGTGATCGGGTACGGACAGACCACCGTCAACAGATGGCAGGCCGCGTGCATGCGCATCAACAGAAGCCGCCGCGGCCAGTCGATCGCCAGCCTCAACCGCTCGCCAACCTCGGGTACTCCCTGTTCCAGAGCGGGCACATGGATGATCTCGTCCTTGCTTTCACCCGTGATCGTGGCCGCCACAGCGATCCGGCTGCCGTCCTCTCGCACCAGGATGCCGGTGTCGCCGGGCTGGCCGCCCGAGGTCGCATAGAAGATCGTCCGGTCGAGGATAATGCCGCCGCGCTCATTGACGCCGACGACACTGGCCTCGGTCTCGCGGAGATAAGAATCCTCGCGAAACACCGCCTCGGTCGAAAATGCCATCACGCCACCTGCTCGAACGGCACCGAAATGCTGGGCTCGGTCTCCATCCAATCGGGCACAGGCAGGCTCTTGCTACGCAGGAAATCAGGGTTGAACAGCTTGGACTGGTAGCGCGTGCCGAAATCGGCAAGGACCGTCACGATGGTGTGCCCAGGGCCGAGCTGTCTTGCCAGCCGGATCGCGCCGGCAATGTTGATGCCGGTCGAGCCGCCAACGCAGATACCCTCTTCCTGGATCAGCCCGAAGACGATCGGCAATGCTTCCTCATCGGGGATCTGGTACGAAAAATCCGGTGTAAAATCTTCCAGATTGGCGGTGATCCGGCCCTGGCCGATGCCTTCGGTGATCGAACTGCCTTCGGCTTTCAATTCGCCCGAGATGTAGTAGCTGTAGAGCGCAGCACCCAGGGGATCGGCGATGGCGATCTTCACCGCAGCGTTCTTTGCCTTGAGCCCCATCGCAACGCCGGCAAGTGTGCCGCCGGTGCCGACAGCCGAGACAAAACCGTCGACCTTGCCGCCGGTCTGGTGCCAGATCTCCTCGGCCGTGGTGCGGATATGGCCTTCTCGATTGGCGACGTTATCGAACTGATTGGCCCAGATGGCGCCGTTCGGCTCGGTTTTCGCCAGTTGCTCGGCCAGGCGACCGGAAACCTTCACGTAGTTGTTCGGGTTCTTGTAGGGAACGGCCGGAACCTCGATCAGCTCGGCACCGAGCAGGCGAAGCGCATCCTTCTTTTCCTGGCTCTGCGTGTCGGGAATGACGATCACAGTGCGGTAGCCGAGCGCCTTGGCAACGACGGTCAGGCCGATGCCGGTATTGCCGGCCGTGCCTTCGACGATGACACCGCCGGGCCGCAGCAGCCCGCGTTTTTCGGCGTCGCGGATGATGAACAGGCCGGCGCGATCCTTGACCGATTGCCCCGGGTTCATGAACTCGGCCTTGCCGAGTATCTCGCAGCCGGTTTCCTCCGAGGCCCGCTTGAGCCGGATGAGAGGCGTATTGCCGATGGCATCGATCACCGAGCGCATGAAGATTCCTTCCTAATTCGCCTGAGAACCCTAGAAATGTGAGCTCGCGCTTTCAAGGGATGAAATTCTCTGGACCAGTCGCATCCCGACGTCAACGCACGCAAGCTCCCTCCCTGACCAGTCAAGGCACCATCATCACGGTGCTTCCTAAAACAGCCTTTCCATATGCATGCCACCCGGCTAGAGCTACGCAATAGCTACTGCCCAGAGGTTAGAAGTGAGCACATACCGGGCCGACCCGGAACACGGGGTCGCGTGGATTACCGGCGGCAGCACCGGTATTGGCCGCAGCGTGGCCCGCTTGTTGGCAAAACAAGGCTACACGGTTGCCGTCACCGTCCGGGCCAACGACCCGCTCGATACTCTGATCGAGGAAACACGCGGCATGGCCGGAAAGGTGCTGGCCTTTCCCTCCGACGTCACCGACGAGGCTGGAATGGCTGCCGCCGTCGCCGCCATCGAAGCGCAGGCCGGGCCGATCGTGCTCGCGATCTTCAATGCCGGGTCCTACATGCCGGTAACCGGCGAAAACCTGCGCATGGAAGCCTTCCGCCAGAGTTTCGCCGTCAACGTCTTCGGCGTCATCAACGGCCTGGTTCCTGTGATCGAGCGGATGCGCAATCGTGGCCGCGGACATATCGTCTTCATGGGCTCGATCAGTTGTTATTTCGGCTGGCCGACGACGGCCGCCTACGGCGCCACAAAGGCAGCCGTCAACATCATCGCCGAAGCGCTGAAGTTCGACTTCGACAAGATGAACATCCGCACCCAGGTGATGAACCCCGGTTTCATCGACACGCCGCTGACCGAAAAGAGCGCCTATTACATGCCTGCGATGATGCCGGTCGAGGCGGCCGCCGAACGGATCTGCAAGGCGATACGCAAGAGCGGTTTCGAGGTCACCTTCCCACGCCGCCTGACATGGGCAATGAAGCTGTTGTTCCTGCTGCCGCGACCATTGCGCGAAAAGGCGCTGCGCGTTGCCACCCGCTGGAAGATGGAGCCCTTGATCTATCTCAGGCGCTCGAGCTTCGACTGATCCTCGACCACGACCTCGGGCTTTGCGTCACGTGCCCAGAGGTAGATGACGATCGCCGCCCCCAACATCAGCACATAGAACCAGAACAGCGCCGAATAGGCTGCCGTCGGCTGACCCGGCAGCAGATTGGCGGTGACCACTGCGCCTGTCGCGAATTGCATCAGTCCCACGCCGCCGATGGAGAAGAAGTTCATCAGCGTTACGCCCCGCCCAATCAGGTGCGGCGGCAGGAATGCGCGCGCATGCGCCATCAGCAGGCCGTAGGCACCACCAGACACGCCGATGATCACAAAGATGAGCGTGACGGTGGTGACGTCGGTGACGACGTTCAGCGCGAGATAGAGGATCGCCATGAGGCCGATGGTGTTGCCAATGACAGCCACCCACTTGCGGGTGCGGAACATCGTGTCGAGCGGGCCATAGACAAAGGCGCCGGCGACCATGGCGAGCGCCATGAAGAACGTCACCTGCCCGATCAGCAGCGCGTCGGCGCCGTAGACATCGACGAGATAGGGACCGGACCAGAGCCCCCTGATGCCGGTCGTCGGCGCATAATTGATCGCGGTCAGTGGGATGATCGGCCAAAGGACACGCATTCGCAGCAGTTCGAGATAACCGCCGAAACCGATATTGCCCTCTTTCATGTCCTCCGGCGATTTCGGATCACGCACGGCGACCAGCACGGCAAGTGCCGCGGCAATGGTAATGACACCCAGCCCGGCCATAACCGGTCGCCAGCCGAACGCCTCCGCAGCCTGCGCCAGCGGGGCGGCGCCAATGACGTTTCCGGCGGTGCCAAAAGCGACCATCCACGAGGCGAGCACGGCAAAGCGGGCAGTGGAGAAAGTGCGCGCAAATATGAACAGCGATGACATGAGCACCGGCGCGCAACCGATGCCGATCAGCGCCATGGCCGCCGTGACCAACCAGGGAGCAGTTGCCAAGGCAAAGACAAAGGCGCCACCCCCGCCGCCGAGCAAGAGCAGTGTCGAAGCGGTGCGGCGCGGGCCAAACCGGTCGAGTGACACCCCGATGAAAAATTGCGCCAGGGCAAAGGTGATGAAGAAGGCGCCGGAGGCGACGGAGAGTTGCGCCTTGGTGGCACCGAGCTCGGCGGTGAGTGCCGGGGTCAGCACCGCCAGGAAGGAGCGATAGAACTGGGACAGCACATAAGCGATTGCGAGCGTCGCTATTCCGGCCATTCCGTCCCCTCAAACGAAAGGGCGGCCGAAGCACCGCCCCGACCGCCCTAACCTATTCATACAATGCAGCAAATGGACCAGTCAGGCCCGATCTGCTGCACAGATCACGCTGCGCGCGTGTTCGGCTTGCGCGCACCGAAGCGGCGCTTGCCGCCCTTGGGCGCAGCACCCTTCGGAGCGCCGCCAGACTTGCGGTCGCCGCCGCCATGGCCGCCCTTGGGCTTGCCGCCATTGTTGCCACGCGGGCGCTGACCGCTGGGTCGACGCTCGTCGCGCTCGCCGCGATCGTTGGCCGGCGTGAAGCCGCGCGGTTCGCCAGCCGGACGCACCGGATCAGGTTCGCCGAGGTGATCGGCGTCGATAGTCAGCTTCATGCGGATGATGCGCTCGACCTGACGCAACTTGGAGTTTTCCGAAGGATCAACCAGTGTGACCGCGATGCCATTGGCACCGTTGCGGCCAGTACGACCGATACGGTGGACGTAGCTTTCGGCTTCATCAGGCAGATCGAAGTTCACGACGTGGCTGATACCCGGCACGTCGATACCGCGTGCCGCGATATCGGTGGCGACCAGAATGCGAACCTTGCCGGCGCGGAAACCGTTCAGTGCAGCCTGACGTGCGTTCTGCGACTTGTTGCCGTGGATGACGGCGGCGGGGAAACCGTCGCGGTCCAGATCCTTCACGACGCGGTCGGCGCCATGCTTGGTGCGGGCAAAGACCAGGACCGAAGTCATGGCCTCGTCGGCGAGCATCTTTGCCAGGATCTGGCGCTTCTGCTTGGTGCGGGCGAGGATGATGCTCTGGCGGATCTCGGCGGCGGTGGTGCTCTGCGGGGCAACCTCGACGCGGATCGGATCCTTGAGCAGGCCCTGGGCGAGTTCGGCGATCTCCTGAGGCATGGTTGCCGAAAACAGGGCTGTCTGACGGTTGCGCGACGTTGCCTTGGCGATGCGCTTGACGTCATTGATGAAGCCCATGTCGAGCATGCGGTCGGCCTCGTCGAGGACAAGCCATTCGGTGTCGGCCAGAACGAGGTCGCCTTCGCGGACGAGGTCGGTCAGGCGGCCCGGCGTGGCAATCAGCACGTCGACGCCCGGCGCGATCTTCTTGACCTGCGAGAAACGCGACACGCCGCCGAGGACCAGCGCGGTCGAGACGTGCGCGCCCTTGGCGAGCACCTTGATAGTGTCTTCGATCTGCACGGCGAGTTCACGCGTCGGCGCAAGGATCAGCGCACGCGCCGTCTTGGGTCGACGCTTGGTGCCGAGCGCCATGATCTTGGACAGGATCGGCAGCGAGAAGGCCGCAGTCTTGCCTGAACCGGTCTGGGCGATGCCGAGGATGTCGCGGCCAGCCAGCTGCGCCGGGATCGACTCGATCTGGATCGGCTTCGGCTCGTTGAACCCGGCCAACTGGGTCGCCTTGAGCAGCGCGCCGGTAATGCCGAGTTTGGCGAAGCCGTTCAGCTCCGCATTGTTTTCATTCGTCAATATCTTCTTCTTTCGTGCGACGGCTATCCGCCACAAACAACAATGGCGGCAGGGCGCAACCTGCCGGCCTGAATCTCTCGTGAAACGACAAGGCGGCGGACGACTGTCCGCTCGGCTGCGCTGTCGTGCCCGCTGGCCTCATGCCGCGGGTCTATTCCGCCGCCTGCCGTTACCGGCAAGGGTGAAAACAGACGCAACCAGTCTCTCTAGTGAGAAAGCCGTAAGCCCGGCCCAAGCGCCTATGACGCCGCATATGGATGATTTGGGAGGAAAATGCAAGCCGCCAATGCTGCATCGCAACATTCCAGCTTGGCAGCGTAATGCCGGCTCCGGCCTCAGGCGTTGGCGACAACTTCGTTGAGCGCGTCCAGATCGACGTAGAAAATCCGGGTAATGGCGATGATCAGCTCGTCCCCCAGGTATCCATATGACTTCAGGATGCTGACCGCGGTGAGTATGTCGACCGGCTCGGTCAGACGCCTCTTCATGCTTTCCTCGACAAACTGTTCCAACTGGCTGTTCCCTTGTCGATTGCCCAGACGCAACGAACACAGACCAGAACGCTCGATAAGAGGTATGGATCGCAGCTTGCGCGGAACTTGCCGGCACCGCCGGACAACCACTCATCGATCGGGAACGCGGGAAACGGTCGACTCACAAGGCCATCATCAGGTTAGCACAGCCGCATATCCATGCTACCTCAGGGACGATCAGGCTCCGCCTCGACCCTTGATGTGCCGATCGCAACGTCGAGGGCAAGCCGGACCATGTCGGAGAACAGCTCCTGGCGCTCGGACGCATCCGTATCCTCGCCATTGACGAGGCTGTCGACAACCGTGCAGATCGACAGCGCCTTGGCTCTGAAGCGCGCGGCGATCGTGTACAGCGCGTTTGTCTCCATATCGACCGCCAGCGCGCCATGGGCACGCACTCCGGCAAAACGCCCGAGCACATCGGGATGATAAAACACGTCGCTCGAGGCCGTCTGGCCGACATAATGGATGATGCCCATTTCGACTGCCCGCCGGGCAGCCCGGCACAACAGCTCGAAGTCGGCGCTCGGCGCGTAGTCGTAGACACCGAAAAGCTGGCGATTGATGGCGCTGTCGCTGCTCGACGATTGTGAAATGACCAGACTGCGCAGCTTGACATGGTCGGCTAGGCCGCCGCAGGTGCCGACGCGGATCAGTGTCCGTGCGCCATAGGTTTCAAGCAGCTCATGAGCATAGATGGCGAGCGAAGGCGCACCTATGCCTGTCGTGTGCAGGCTGATTGGACTGCCGCGATAGCGGCCGGTATAGGCGAGTGCCCCACGCACCCGGTTTATGCAGCGGACATCCTCAAGGAAGGTGGCAGCGATCCATTCGGTACGCTGGGGATCGCCCGGCAGTAGAACGGTTTCGGCGTAGTCGCCTCGTTTCGCCTCATTATGCGGCGTGGTCTGCATCTGTCACCCCCGACGACGCTTCCCCGCATGATGGCATGATCAGCACATACGGGAAAGCTAATAGAAAGTCGGGCAGGACTGACACTGGCTGTACACGATGCCTAGCCTTCTAGCACCTCTTTGACGACGGTCGCCAGTTGCTTGAGAGAGAACGGCTTGGGCAGGAAGCCGAACTGCGCATCCGCCGGCAGGTTCTTGGCAAAGGCGTCTTCGGCATAACCTGATACAAATACGAAGCGGATGTCGGGCTGACGTTTGCGCAGTTCGCCAAGCAGTGTCGGCCCGTCCATCTCGGGCATCACAACGTCCGAGACGACGATGTCGATCTGGCCCTTGAGCTCGTCGAAAATCTCGAGCGCCTCGACGCCCGACGACGCCTCATGCACGGTGTAGCCGCGCGACGTCAGCGCCCTCACCCCGCCCATGCGCACGGCATCCTCGTCCTCGACCAGAAGAACGGTTGCCGAACCGGAAAGGTCCTTGGCGCCATTGGCCTGTGCTGCTTCCGGCTGTTTCGGGGCCGCAGTCACGGCAATCTCGCCGTCCGCCTTTGGCTCCTCGACCGGCATTGGCTTGGCGACATGGCGCGGCAGGAAGATGCGGAACACGGTTCCCTTGCCGACCTCGGAATCGCAGTAGATGAAACCGCCGGTCTGCTTGATGATGCCGTAGACCATCGAGAGGCCCAGGCCGGTGCCCTTGCCGACTTCCTTGGTGGTGAAGAACGGCTCGAAAATCTTCTTCAGAACCTCGGGCGCGATGCCGCTGCCGGTGTCCTCGACCTCGACCACGACATAGTCGGCAGGCACCATCTCACGATAGCCATAGGCCTTGCACTCGTCGGCAGGCACGTTCTTGGTGCGGATCATCAGGTCGCCGCCGTCGGGCATCGCGTCGCGCGCATTGACGGCGAGGTTGACCACCACCTGCTCGAACTGGCCGATATCGGCGCGGACCGGCCACAGATCGCGGCCATGATCGATCTTGAGTTTGATGCTGTTGCCGACCAGGCGCGCCACCAGCGTGCGCAGGTCGGCGAGCACGTCGGTAAGGCTCAGCACTTCGGGGCGCAGCGTCTGCTTGCGCGAGAACGCCAGCAGTTGCCTGACCAGAGAAGCGGCGCGGTTGGCATTCTGCTTGATGTTCATGATGTCGGGGAAAGACGGATCCGACGGACGATGGTTGGTCAGCAACAGGTCCGACGCCATGATGATGGCGGTAAGCACGTTGTTGAAGTCATGCGCAATGCCGCCGGCGAGTTGTCCCACCGCCTGCATCTTCTGGCTCTGCGCCATCTGGTTTTCGAGCGCTTTCTGCTCGGTGGTCTCGACCGCATAGACGATCGCCGCCTCTTCGGCGCCCTCGGCATCCGATCCGTCGGCAACCGCATTGACGTAGAAGCGCATATGGCGCTCCTCATTGTCGGGCATCACGGTGTCGATGGGCGCAATATCGGCCTGCCGCTGATGAGCCTTCTCGAGAGCGGCCGCGAAAGCTGCTCGGTCGCGATCGTGGATGACGGTGTCGAGACGGACCTTGCGGTCGACGGCATCCCGATCGACGACAGACGAAAACAGCGACAGGAACGGTGCATTGGTGCGCAGAATGCGGCCATTGTGGTCAACGCCGGCGATCGCCATCGGCGTCGAATTGAAGAAGCGCGTGAAGCGCACCTCCGAAGCACGCAATTGTGCGGAAGAGTCCTCGCCCTGGGTGCGATTAAGCACAATCGTGCGCGTCGGCCCGTTGACGCCTTCGCGGCTTGCCGAGACGCGGTGCATGAATCGCACCGGCAAGGCCTCGCCCGCGATGGTCGCAAGATCGAGATCGATGACGGCGTTGCGCGTGGTTCCCGGATCGGCCTTGACCGAGCGGACTAGCGCCATGCCGTCGCCGGCGACGACCTCGTCGAGCGTGACGGCGCCGGGCGTGAAGCTTGCCAGGTCGATGCCCAGCCATTCGGCCAGCGTCGCGTTGACATAGGTGATGCGGCCGTCCTGGTCGGCAGAGAAGAACCCTGCCGGGGCATGGTCGAGGTGATCGATGGCCTGCTGCAGATCGAGAAAGAAGCGCTCCTGCTCGGCTCTTTCTGGAGAAATATCGGCCAGTTGCCAGGCGTTTAGCGGCTGGCGCTGGCTGGGCACCGTGAAAGCGCGTGCCCGCACGCGGTACCAGCGCGCGCCGGGAGCTGCACCTGGGCGAATGGATTGTGCGAGGCGGAACTCGCCATCGTTGGCTTCGCCGTCACGCAGGCCGGACGCGAGCTGCGAGATCGTCGATGACGCTTCGGGCACGTCCGACAGCAGGCCCTCGACAGTCTTCAGGTCCGTGGCGGTCGTAGCCCCGGTCATATCGGCATAAGCGCGGTTGGCGTAGACGACGCGGCCCTTGGCGTCGGTAAGCACCAGGCCTTGCGACATCGAGTCGACAAATGCCTTGGAAAGCCCGTCGGCCGGCGAACGCGGTGCGATCTGGACGAAGCCGATGGCGGTCGCGAAGAGGTAGCCGACGCCGACCATCGCAAGCACGCCGAGCATGCCCATCAGGAACGGGTCGCCGAGCCTCTCGCGAAAGATGCCGAAGACGATTGCCGCCACCGTCAACACGACGATAAAGATGATCAGCCGGGTGATGGCATCGGGGCGCGCTGCCTGATCCACAATCGGAACCGGATAGAAGTCGTTGCGCGTTTCCTTGGCCATGCCCCTGCGAGTCTCTCCGGCTCCTTCGTATTGGAGCGGTTGAATCACATTCTCCTTACCGGGAAAAGGCCTAGCCACAAAAAGGCGGTGCAAGCCCGGGGCAAGATCATGCGCTTAGCGTCAATCGTGCCTGTAATGCGCGATGGCAACTTGCCGGGCGCGACAGCTAAGGTTTAGTGTCGCGCGGGGCGGCGACGGGGGTAAGACATGTTTGAATGGCTCGATAGCGTAGCAGGACCTGGATACACGGCGGCGGTGCTGTGGACCTTCGCCGCCCTCGTGCTGCTGGTCATCGTGCTCGTCATCGTAAAGCTGGTCCGCAGCCTGACTTTCGGCACCTTCGTTGCCGGCGGCAGGAACAGGAAGACGCGTCTCGCCGTAATGGACGCGACCGCCATCGACAGCCAGCGGCGGCTCGTTCTGGTGCGCCGCGACGACATCGAACACCTGCTGCTGATCGGCGGGCCGACCGACGTGGTGGTCGAAACCGATATCCGCATGACCGCGCCGCGGCGCCCGGCACTGACCGGCACCGAAGGTGCGCAACAAGCGCCCCAGGCGCCTCGTCCCCAGCAGAGCCCGCAGCAGCCAGCCCCTCGCCCGGCAACGCCAGCGACTGCCAGGTCGCAACAGCAGCAGGCACCAGCGCCGGTCCAGTCACGCCCGGCGCCGCCCAAGATGCCCTTGGCTTCGGCACCGCTGGTCACGAACAGCCCGGATCCCAAAACCTATGTTGCGCCAACCTACTCGGCTCCGGCGCGACCTGCACCTGCGCCCGTGGCGGCACCATCGCCGCGCGACCTCATCGACGACACGCTGATGAAGGAGCTCGAAGTGTCGCTCGACGACAAGCCGCAAGCCAAACCGGCAAAGCTTGTGGATCCATCGCTCGATGACGAAATGGCCAAGCTGCTTGGCGAACTTACCAGTCACAAGCGGTAAGCTTGACCGACGATCTTGTATGCGGACAAGAAAAAAGGCCGCCCGAAGGCGGCCGTCAGACTGCTGACGAACCCCTGGCGAGAGTTGGGGGTTTGTGATTCAGTGGGTGATGTTGAAGCGAGCCGGCCCTGAACAAACCGCACTTGAGATCGTCACGCTCGATCAACTGGTTCCAGTTGATCACCTTCTGCGCAAGATCGATGGTGTTATCGATTTCTCGTTCATCCACGATCTGACAGCGCCGCTTTACTGCGCCGACAATGGTCGCCCGCCACTTGATCCGACCTTGATGTTCAAGGCGCTGTTCATCGGCTACCTGTTCGGGGTGCGCTCGGAGCGGCAATTGGTGCGAGAGATCGAGGTCAATGTCGCCTACCGGTGGTTCCTGCGGCTGAAGCTGACGGACAAGGTGTTCGACGCCTCGACATTGTCGCAGAACCGACGCCGGCGCTACCAGGACGAGACGATCGCGCAGGCGATCTTCGACCGCATTGTCGAGCAGGCGATCGGGGCAGGCTTGGTCGACGGCACGGTGCTCTACACCGACAGCACGCACCTGAAGGCCAATGCCAACAAGGGCAAGTACGACCTTGCCATGGTCGCCAAGTCGCGTGCCGACTACTGGGGCGAGCTCGACCGGGCGATCGATGCCGAACGGGCGTTGCACGGCCAGAAGGCGCTGAAGGAGCAGGAGCGGCAGCCTGCGGTGAAAGAGACGAAGGTCTCGCGCACCGATCCTGAGGCTGGCTATATGGTGCGCGAGGGCAAGCCGAAGGGCTTCTTTTATCTCGATCACCGCACGGTGGATGGCGGCTTCGGCATCATCACCGACACGTTTGCCACGCCGGCCAACGTGCATGACTCGATCGTCTATCTCGACCGGCTCGACCGCCAGGTGGAGCGTTTCGGCTTCGACGTCACGGCGGCGGGGCTGGATGCCGGCTATGCCACGCCAGGCATCGCCAAGGGCCTGGAGGACAGGAACATCCACGGTGTCGTCGGCTATCGCAACCCGACCCGGCCAAAGCCTGGCAAGATGAGGAAGGGCGCTTTCGTCCATGAGCCGGACCTTGACGGCTATCGTTGCCCGCAGGGCCAGTTGCTCACTTACGCCACCACCGATCGCGGCGGTTATCGCCACTACAGGAGCGACCCGACGATCTGCCGCAACTGTCCGCTGCTGGCGTCTTGCAC
The DNA here is from genome assembly GCF_025628925.2 of Aminobacter sp. NyZ550. NCBI lineage: Bacteria > Pseudomonadati > Pseudomonadota > Alphaproteobacteria > Hyphomicrobiales > Phyllobacteriaceae > Aminobacter > Aminobacter sp. NyZ550. The sequence goes on along the minus strand of NZ_CP114190.1, from coordinate 3,361,974 downwards.
ATCAAACGCCAAGGCCGAGCGCACCATCACGCGCCATGTCTGGCAGGATGTCCGCGAGCGGGTCGATGCCAACCGCTTAACCGCATGGGGCAAGGCGATCTATCGACGCCGCAAGGAGACGGTCGAGCGATCCTTCGCCGATGCCAAGCAGCTCTTCGGCCATCGCTATGCCCGCTTCCGAGGGCGAACACGCGTCGCCTGCCAGTGCCTGATCGCAGCCGCCGCCCAGAACATGAAAAAGATCGCAATCAGCCTCTGGCCAAAGCCAGAACCAAGCCTCGCATGAGGCCAAAGCCGGCTCGCAACGGCCTTGGCATCTGCCCCCCGACATCAATCCAAAAAAGCTCAATCAACCCACAAAACAAAACCCCGCCGAAATTCGACGGGGTTTGTCAGCAGTCTGAGGCGGCCTAAGTGTCGTTTCCAAGAAGGTTGTTCAGTCTTTGGAACGGGCTGATGCCTCCAAGGGCCGAGTGTGGGCGTGCCAGGTTGTAGTTGGCTGCCCATTGGTGAATGGCCTTGGCGCGTTCGTTCGATGAGGCGTATGGCCTGGCATAGGCGCATTCGCGCAGCGAAGTCTGGATGAAGCGCTCGGCCTTGCCGTTGGTGCGCGGGGTGTAGGGCCTTGTGCGGATGTGTCGGGCACCGGCACCTTGGAGTGCCTGGGCGAACAGTTTGGAGCGATACGCCGAGCCGTTGTCGGTCATCACCCGCTCAACCCTGGCGCCCAGCCTGGCGTACCAGGCCAGTGCCCGGTTGAGGAACCCGGTGGCATCATCCCGGCCCAGGCTGGGCAGCAGTTCGACATAGGCGAGGCGCGAGGCATCGTCGATGGCGACATGCAGGTGTTCGTAGCCGATGCCTCGGGCGCGATGATGGCCTTGGTGCTGACCCGTGATCCGATGGCCAACGCCGTCGATACGGCCCAGGGTCTTGATGTCGATATGGATCAGTTCGCCCGGCCGCTGCCGCTCGTAGCGCAACACCGGGGGCCGGGGATCGAGCCAGGCCAGCCGGTTCAGTCCTAGCCGGCGCAGCACAAGGCCCACCGTCGAGCGCGCCAGGCCCAAGGACCGGGCAATTGCCGGCCCGGTCATGCGCTGGCGCCGCAACTGCTCGATCCGCGACACCTGCATGGCTGCCAGCCGATGCCGGCAGCGGTGCGGCGCCGAACTGCGATCGTGCAGAACCCGGTCGCCGGCCCGGTAGCGGTCGAGCCAGCGATAAGCCGTTCGTTCCGAAACCCCGGCCGAACCGGCAGCACGCCGCACGCTCCAGCCCTGTTCAATTCGTTGCACCAAAAGCACTCGACCTGACGGCGTCAGACGCGCATTCTTATGGACGTTCATTCGGGGAGCTCCACTGAAGGTTGGTTGGCTTCGCAACCCCAGCTTCTCAGTCCCTCCTCGAATGAACAACCTTCATAGCTTCGACACCTAAGCCGCCTTTTTCGTTTCTGCCATTCCGCGATCAGTCGTCGCGATAGACTTTTTCGCGGCGCTCGTGACGCTCCTGAGCCTCAATCGACAGCGTAGCGATCGGACGTGCGTCCAGTCGCTTCAGCGAAATCGGTTCACCTGTCTCCTCGCAATAGCCGTAGGTACCCTCGTCAATCCTCTGCAGGGCAGAGTCGATCTTGGAGATCAACTTGCGTTGCCGGTCGCGTGCCCTGAGTTCAATGGCACGGTCGGTCTCGGACGATGCGCGGTCGGCAAGATCCGGATGGTTGGCATTTTCCTGCTGAAGTATTTCGAGGGTTTCGCGAGCTTCGCGGAGGATGTCGTTCTTCCAGGCAACCAACTTAGCTCTGAAGTAAGACTTTTGCCGTTCGTTCATGAACGGCTCCTCATCGGAGGGCACGTAGCCAAGAGTAACGGTATCGTTCATTCGACTCACCCGACAACCCCGTTTTGGCGCCTATATATTCGCGGGCCAAGCCCCACACAAGCGTATTCATCGAAAAGTTTGCGCCGCCCACAATGTCGTGATTCGGACGTGGCAAGCGCGCAACTCTCTCCTCAAGAAACGCGCAATGGCATCGTCCGGTTGCAAGCGGCCTGACGCTTGGCTACATCCAGAGATGACAAGTTGGCGCAGGCTCGTCGCGAGATCGGGCTTCCAGGAGCAACATTTGGGAAAGCTCTACCTTCTCCGACACGCCAAGGCCGGCTGGGCCCTGCCCGGCGTCAGGGATTTCGACCGGCCGCTCGACGCCACCGGCATCGCGGACGCCGAAGCCACCGGCACGGCAATGCGCGCCAACGGCTATGTGCCGGAACTCACACTCTGCTCCAACGCCCGGCGCGCCCGCGAAACCCTGGAGGGCCTCGCCGGCCACGCGGACACCGGCCGGGTCGTCTTCACCGACGACCTCTACAGCGCCGACGCCGCGGGCTATTTCGACAAGATCCGCGAAAATGGCAGGCACGGCTCGATCCTGGTCATCGGCCACAACCCGATGATGGAAGACCTCGCCATGGCTGTTTCAGGCGATGGCGACCAAGCGGCGCTGCATACGCTGCAGACCGGTTTCCCGACCTCGGGCCTGGCCGTGATCCGCTTCGAAGGCGAGCTTTCCGGAGCCGAACTCGGCAATGGCTATCTCGAGGCGTTTCTGACGCCTGCCGATCTTTGAAACCGTCCGATCTTTGAAACCGGCCGCCATTTCAAATCCCTGCAGCGGCACCTATATCCGGCGCGACCGCATGGGGATCGACGATTGGCGTCTCTGACCACCTTCACCGATGAGGCGCGCATTGCGCTCGACACGTTTTCCGGACGTGCCGCGGGACTTTTCTCGCCGTCTCTGCGGCTCGGAGTGACCGGGTTGTCGCGGGCCGGCAAGACCGTTTTCATCACGTCCTTCGTCCACAATCTGATCCATGGCGGCCGGCTGCCGCTGTTCGAGGCACAGAAATCGGGGCGCATTTCACGCGCTTTCCTCGAAGAACAGCCTGACGACGCCGTGCCTCGCTTCCAGTATGAGGATCATGTTTCGGCCCTCGTCGACCAGCGCATCTGGCCGGATTCGACCCGCGCGATTTCGGAACTCAGGCTGACCATAGAATTCGAGTCGGCTTCCGGCTGGAACCGCATGTTTTCAGCTGGAAAACTGTCGGTGGACCTCGTCGACTATCCGGGCGAATGGCTGCTCGACCTGCCGCTGCTCGGCAAGAGCTACGATGATTTCTCCCGGGAGGCGTTCGAGCTCGCACGCCTGCCGGTTCGTGCCGACCTGTCGGAAGCCTGGCGTGAGCTTGCCGCCACGGTGAAGCCCGAGGCGGATGCCGACGAGATGACGGCCCGGCGGCTGTTCGAGAGTTTTGCCGCCTATCTCAAGGCCTGCAAGGACGGCGAGCGCGCGCTGTCGACGCTGCCGCCCGGCCGGTTCCTGATGCCCGGCGACCTCGAGGGATCACCAGCGCTGACCTTCGCCCCGCTTCCCGGCCTCAGCCAGCGGGCGCGGCCCGGCTCGCTGCACGCGATGATGGAAAGGCGCTACGAGGCCTACAAGACGCATGTGGTGAAGCCGTTCTTCCGCGAACATATCGCGCGGCTCGACCGCCAGATCGTGCTGATCGACGCGATGCAGGCACTGAACGCCGGCCCCGGCGCCATCGCCGACCTCGAGCGCGCGGTGACCGAAATCCTCGCCTGCTTCCGGCCGGGCCGGGGCAATATCCTGACCGACCTGTTCTCGCGACGCATCGACCGCATCCTGGTTGCAGCGACCAAGGCGGATCACCTGCATCACGAGAGCCACGACCGGCTGCAGTCGATCGTGCGCCGGCTCACCGACCGCGCCGTGGCACGCGCCAACCTCTCCGGTGCCGAGGTCGACGTGCTGGCGCTTGCCGCCGTCCGCGCCACCCGCGAAGGCACCGTCAAGCAAGGTCGCGAGACACTGCCCGTCATCATCGGGACCCCGATCGAAGGCGAGACGATCGGCAAGGAACGCTTCGACGGCAACAGTGAAACTGCCATATTTCCCGGGGACTTACCTGACAAGGCTGATGTCGTGTTCCAGGATTTCGGCACCAATCACCGCCAGGATGCGAATGATCCGACGATCCGTTTCGTGCGCTTCCGCCCGCCCCGGCTGGAGCGCACGGCCGAAGGCGTGACGCTGTCGCTGCCGCACATCCGGCTCGACCGCGCGCTGCAATTCCTCATCGGAGACCATCTCGCATGAGCGCTCCCCGAAAACCCGCGGCCTTTCGCATCGAGCCGGAACCGGTAACGGAAGAGACAGCCGTCCGTGCGCCGTCGGCGGCGGCACCACGCAAGCCGCGCGCGCTGGCAGCCGAAGCCGCTGTGGTGACGCCAGCCGAGTTCGATGTCTTCGACGAGGCGGATATTGCTGCGGCCGAACCACCACCCGCAACCGCCCCAAGGCGCAGGTCCCGCATCGGCGCGATCTTCCTTACCGCCTTCGGCATCCTGATCTCGCTCGGCGTCGGGCTCTGGACCGACAGGCTGATCCGCGACCTGTTCTCGCGCGCCGACTGGCTCGGCTGGCTGGCGGTGGCCGTCGCAGGCATCGCGGCATCGGCGCTTGTGGTGATCCTCGCCCGCGAGCTTCTGGCAGTGTTCCGGCTGGCCTCTGTCGAGCGCCTGCGCAACCGGGCGACTGACGCCATTGCGCGCAACGATCCGGCCGCAGCTCGCAACGTCGTCGACGAATTGTCGAACCTCTTGTCGTCGAAGCCTGAAACGGCGGCGGGCCGGCGCGCGCTCGCCGACCTGCGCGGCGAAGTGATCGACGGCGCCGATCTCGTGCGGCTCGCCGAAGCCGAAATACTGACACCGCTCGACGCGCAAGCGAAGATTCTCATCCTCGACGCCGCCAAGCGTGTGTCGCTGGTAACCGCTGTCAGCCCGCGTGCGCTGGTCGATATCGCCTATGTCGTGTTCGAGGCCGGACGTCTGATCCGGCGCCTGTCTGAACTCTATGGCGGCAGGCCCGGCACGCTCGGCTTCTTCCGGCTTGCCCGTTCGGCCCTTGCCCATCTCGCCGTTACCGGCTCGATTGCCGTCGGCGACAGTTTCGTCCAGCAGCTTGTCGGCCACGGCCTTGCCGCCAAGGTCTCGGCCAAGCTCGGCGAAGGCGTGGTCAACGGCATGATGACGGCCCGCATCGGCATCGCCGCGATGGAAACGGCACGGCCCCTGCCCTTTGCCGCGGTCAAGCGCCCCGGCATAGGCGATTTCCTGGCTGCGCTGACCACCTTCGCGACCAAGGACAAGGGCGCCGAAAAGGTCAAATAGACGAAGCATTAACCATTCTTGGTCATGGTCCTCCCAGCTAATCGTTCCAGTTTCCTGCTGTCGGGTGTGCCCATGAAGCGCTTGTTGTTGTCCGCTGTCCTGCCTGCCGTGGCCATGGCGCTGCCGTCCGTCGCGCACGCCGACACGGTCAAGGGCGCCGAGCGCGACAAGAAGTTCTTTAAGACGGTGGAAGGCGAATGGGTCGGGCCGGGCGAGATCGTCGCCGGCAAATACAAGGGTACCAAATTCACCTGCAACTTCACCGGTTCGACCCCTGACGGCACAGTCGGCATGTCTCTCGACGGCGGATGCCGCGTCGGCGTGTTCACGCAGAAGATGTCGGCAACCATCGAACAGAAGGGCCGCAGCGGCTATCGCGGCAAGTTCCTGGACGGCTCCGAAGGCAAGGGCCTCGACATCATCTCCGGCAGTGTTGTCGACGGCCGGAAGGTGATCCTGTCGCTCAACCGCAACCAGCTCAACGGCGTCATGCAGGCACGCATGCCCGACGACAACCTGATGCATGTCACCGTCTCGGTACGCGTCGACAAGCAACTGGTGCCGGTGATCGGCATGAAGCTGTCGCGCGTCGACGGAACCGCCGTCGGAGCCATCGCCAAGAACTGATTCTTCAAATCGCAAAGAAAAAGGGCGGCACCCGTGGTACCGCCCTTTTCGTTTCAGGCCGAAGAATCAGCCCTTGATGGCGGTCAGCAGGTCGTCATAGGCCTTGCAGGCCTCTTCCGACGTCGTCGCACCGGTGTACTTCGTGGCAACTTCCTGCACCTTGGCGGACAGCTCGGCAGCCTTGGCCGGGTCCTTGGTGATGGCTTCCTGAAGCGCGGTCGCCACTTCCTGGCCCTTCTTGGTCAGAACCTCGGCGGTGCATTCCGGCGCCTTCGAGCAGGCCGAAAGGCCAAGCGCGGCAACGCCGAGCACGGCAAACAGCATATTTTTCATGTCAGTCCTCTCCTCGTAGCCGGCAACAAACGCCGGCGGCAGTTCAACCCCACACTGGTCGAAACCGAGCCCGCCTTAGCGTCAAGCCATGTCACACGCAATGGCAGGTTGTGGGGCCAGAGCCATGCCATAGCGATTCGGCGACAATGTTGTGGCAGGACAATTCGATAGGCTGGCCGGGCTGTTCTGAAGCGCCCGAAGCACCTATCTTGGCGCTTTCCCACCAAGCGGTATCAGCCGCACAGCCAAGGATCGAAAAGGCGCATGGCAGCAGAGACAGCGGGTGTCGATCTGGTTCCGGTGGTGGCGCTGCTGGCTGCAGGCGTCGTGGCCGTCCCCATCTTCAAGCGACTCGGCCTCGGCTCCATCCTCGGCTACCTCAGCGCCGGTGTGGTCATTGGCCCATTCGGCATCGGCATCTTCACCGAATCCTCCACCATCCTGCATGTCGCCGAACTCGGCGTGGTGATGTTCCTGTTCATCATCGGCCTCGAAATGCAGCCGTCGCGGCTGTGGGGTCTGCGGCGCGAAATCTTCGGGCTGGGCGCACTGCAGGTCGGCATCTGCGCGGCTCTGTTGACCATGGTTGGCCTCGCCGGAGGTTTCCTGGTCTCCCAATCCTTTGTCGCCGGTGCCGGCTTTGTGCTGACGTCCACCGCAATCGTCATGCAGTTGCTCGACGAGCGTGGCGAGATGTCGACGCCAAAGGGGCAGCGCATGGTTTCGATCCTGCTGCTCGAGGACCTCGCCATCGTGCCTTTGCTGGCGCTGGTGGCCTTCCTGGCGCCGGTCGCAGCCTCCGACACTGGTACGGGCTGGGCCGGGCGGCTGACCGACATCGGCATCGGCGTCGCGTCGATCACCGGACTGGTCATCGCCGGCCGCTATCTGCTCAATCCGTTGTTCCGGGTCCTTGCCGACTCGCGCGCTCGCGAAGTGATGACCGCAGCTGCCTTGCTCGTTGTGCTGGGTGCAGCACTCGCCATGCAACTTGGCGGTCTTTCCATGGCGATGGGTGCGTTTCTCGCCGGCGTGCTGCTGTCCGAATCGACCTTCCGCCATCAGCTCGAAGCGGATGTCGAACCCTTCCGCGGTATCCTGCTCGGCATGTTCTTCATCGCGGTCGGCATGTCACTCGACCTGACGGTCGTGCTGGCCAACTGGCAGATGATCGCCTTCTACGTCGTCGTCTACATGCTGATGAAAGGCATCGGCATCTATGGGGTTGCGCGTTTCCGGAAGTCGGGTCATCGCGAGGCGCTGGAACGTGCCGTCATCATGGCGCAAGGCGGCGAGTTCGCCTTCGTGCTCTACTCCTCGGCGCTGGCCGTCGGCATCATCGACGGCGAGGCCAATGCGATCCTGGCTGCCATCATCATCATCTCGATGGTGCTGACCCCGTTGGCGATCATGGTGCTGCGCCGCTTCACGCCGCAGGTCGAACAATCGCTCGAAGACGTTGATGTCGCAGCGGAACTCAGTGGCACGGTGCTGGTGATCGGCTTCGGTCGCTTCGGACAGATCGCCAGCCAGCCTTTGCTGCTGCGCGGCGTCGACGTGTCGATCATCGACAACGACGTCGAGATGATCCAGGCGGCCGCTGATTTCGGCTTCAAGATCTATTATGGCGACGGCACCCGGCTCGATATCCTGCATGCGGCAGGCGCCGGACGGGCACGCGCCGTGCTGATCTGCGTCGACAAGGAAGACGTTGCTGTCCGCATCGCACAAAACCTCGCCGCCGAGTTCCCGTTGGTGCCGGTTCTGGCGCGTGCCTATGACCGCGGCACGGCGATGAAGCTCATTCGCGCCGGCGTCGACTATCAACTGCGCGAGACATTCGAATCGGCGATCGTCTTTGGCGGCGCCACGCTCGAAAAGCTCGGCGAGGATCCGGACGACGTCGCCGAGGTGATCGAGGAAGTGCGCCGCCGTGACGCCGCACGGCTGGAGATGCAGTTCGCCGGCGACATCCACGCCGGCGGCGACTTCCTGCAAGGCAATATCGCCGGGCCGGTGCCGACACCGCTGACACCGCCGCGCCGTACCGCCAAGGCCCTCAACGAGGAAGCAGCGGACGCGATCGCCAAGAGGGTCGTGCCTGGCGAATGATGGATTTGCCGTCGCGCGTCGATGGGCTACGCGCGATGCCACAGTGAAAGCAACGAGGAGCCGAAGATGATCGACAGGCAGCGTGCAACCGAAGTGGTCGCCTTTTGGCGCGAATCCGGGCCGGAAAGCTGGTTCCGCAAGGACGAGATGTTCGACGACAGCTTCCGCAGCCGCTTCGGCGACCTGCACATGGCCGCCGCCAAGCGCCAGTGCGACCACTGGGCAGACGATGCCGAGGGGGCGCTGGCGCTGATGATCCTGCTCGACCAGTTTCCGCGCAATTGCTTCCGTGGCAGCGGCCACATGTATGCCACCGATCCGCTCGCCCGCCATTTCGCGCGCCGGGCGGTGGCCGACGGCCACGACATGGCGACGGATGCGCCAATCCGGGTGTTTTTCTATCTGCCGTTCTCGCATTCCGAGACGCTGGCCGATCACGACACCCCGCTCGCACGCTCGACGGCGCTTGGCGGCGACTACCTCAAGCACGCCATCGGTCATCGCGACATCGTCGCCCGTTTTGGCCGCTTCCCGCACCGCAACTTCATCCTCGGCCGCGAATCGACCGAGCAGGAGCTGGCGTTTCTCGAAGCCGGCGGCTTTTCAGGCTAAATTGCTTCCGCCGTAGTCACGCCTCAGAGTTCAAGACGCATCAGCGGCCGGCCCGGCTTCCGTTCGATTGCGCGCGTAAACCCCGCCTTTTCGAACACCCGCGTCGAGCCGACAAACAGGCTGACCGGGTGTTTGCCGTTCGATTGGTCGATTGGGCAGGCTTCAAGCACGCGGGCACCCGCCTGGCGCGCGAATGCGACACCGGCGTCGACAAGCCGGTGCGTCACACCCTGGCCGCGTGCCTTGCCGCGGATGAAGAAGCAGGAAATGGCCCAGACGGCTGGATCGCCGGCATCCTCTGGTGACAACGGCGCGGAGCCCCTGCCCTTGTTGTTGAATTCGGGCACGTCGGCGCGCGGGCCGATCTGCATCCAGCCGACCGCCTGGCCATCCGAGAATGCCAGCAGGCCCGGCGGCGGGCCGGCTGCGATTCGCGTCTTGATGTGATCCTTGTTGCTCTCGCGTTTGCTGTTCCGCCTGACCGCCGGCGGCAGCCTGAAATAGGTGCACCAGCAGCCATAGCAGGCGCCCTGCTTGCCGAACAAATCCTCAAAATGTGGCCACAGATCCGGTGTCAGCGGCGAAATGGCATCAGTCATGGCATGGCTCCAGAGCGCAGCCTTGTCCCGACGGGGCAGCTGACATAAAATCGCGCTTGTTCTCTTTATGTTCGCAGCGAAGGCGATGCCTGTCAACGATCCCAGCCACGGTTTTTGCCGCGACTGCCTTGCCCTTCAGCGTGGGTCGGGACCGCGCTGCCACGGCTGCGGCAGCCCGCGCCTGTTGCGCCATCCCGAGCTTTACAAGCTGCACCTCGCCCATATCGACTGCGATGCCTTCTATGCGGCGGTGGAAAAGCGCGACAATCCCGAGCTCAAGGACAAGCCGGTCATCATCGGCGGCGGCAAGCGCGGCGTGGTCTCCACGGCCTGCTACATTGCCCGTATCCATGGCGTGCGCTCGGCAATGCCGATGTTCAAGGCGCTGGAGGCCTGTCCAGAGGCGGTCGTGATCAGCCCCGACATGGAAAAATACGTCCGTGTCGGGCGTGAGGTGCGCTCGATGATGCAGGCGCTGACGCCGCTGGTGGAGCCGCTGTCGATCGACGAGGCCTTTCTCGACCTCGACGGCACCGAGCGCCTGCATGGCCTGCCGCCGGCAATTGTGCTCGCCCGCTTTGCGGTTGCCGTCGAGAAGGAGATCGGCATCACCGTCTCCGCCGGCCTGTCCTACTGCAAGTTCCTCGCCAAGGTCGCTTCCGACCTGCGCAAGCCGCGCGGCTTTACCGTCATCGGCGAGGCCGAGGCGCTCGCCTTCCTAGCGCCACAGCCGGTGACGATGATCTGGGGCGTCGGAAAAGCCTTTGCCGCGACGCTCGAAAGCGACGGCATCCGCAGCATCGGCCAGTTGCAGCGCATGGACCGCGGCGACCTGATGCGGCGCTACGGCACGATGGGGAGCCGGCTCTATCACCTGTCGCGCGGCCAGGACGATCGCCAGGTGTCGCCCGACCAGGAAGCCAAGAGCGTTTCGGCGGAAACCACCTTCGATACCGATCTCGCGTCGTCGGCGGAGCTGGTGCCTGTGCTGCGTGCGCTGTCGGAAAAGGTCTCGGCGCGGCTGAAGAAGGCAAACATTGCCGGCCGCACCGTCGTGCTCAAGCTCAAGACCCAGGACTTCAAGCTCCGGACGCGCAACCGCCAGCTGACCGACCCGACACGGCTTGCCGACCGCATCTTCCAGACCGGCATGCAGCTTTTGTCGAAGGAAACCGACGGCACAAAGTACCGCCTGCTCGGCATCGGTGTCAGCGACCTCTCCGATGACGAACGCGCCGACCCGCCCGATCTCGTCGACGTCCAGTCGCGCAAGCGGGCGCTGGCCGAAGGCGCCATCGACGTGCTGCGCGGCAAGTTCGGCAAGAACGCCGTCGAGACCGGCTACACCTTCGGCAAAGGCCGCAATGCGCATCCGCCCGAGGCGCTGGACGACTGAAACGCAACGCGGCAAGCACGTCTGCTGGACCAGTGTCTCGCTACCAGGCGAATGTCAGGCCGGCGCGGCTGCCCACCGTGCCGTGGCGCGCGCCGACACCGATGCCGCCATGCAGGTGCAGATTGTCGTTGATGCGCATGGCTGCGGTTCCGGCAAAGCCGTTCTCGCCCTCGAAGTTGCCCCAGTTGATCGACATCGCGAAGTCCTTGTCGGAAGGCAACGTGCCGCCCACCATCGCCAAGGCAATGGCGCTGCTGGCCTTTGCCGATGCTGCCGGAGAAGCTGTCCTCGAGCGCGGCGACGCGGCCGTCGAGCGAAGCGATCGTGTCCGGCCCGAAGTTCGACATCCCCAGATTGCCGCCGACCCCCATTTTGCTGCTGCCATGCTGATCTTCCCCAAGAGCGCGCACAGGTGGGGCAAATCAAACACAGTCTGGGAGTCGCGCATCCGGCAGATGCCGGATGAAATCTGCTTCGCAGCAGATTCAGCGGGTGCTCGAGCCGAGTATTTTTGGAGTTTTCACCGGCGCCATCGCCGATGCCAGTCAGGGGCGCTCCCGCAGTTGCTTCAACGGATACAGGTCACGCCGGCTCGCCTTCGACAATGCTGATACGCGGCCCGGCGTCGATCACCTTGGTCAGCCGGAAGCCGGATGCTGCGAACAGCGCCGCGAACTCGTCCCTGGTTCTTTCCTGTCCGCCGGGTACCGCCAGCATGTTGAGGTCGGCGAATTTGGCGCGCGCGCCTTCGTTCGGTGGCGCGAGAACAGCTTCGAGTACGACCAGCGTCCCATCCGGCCGGATTGCCCGCCGGCAGCTTTTCAGCACGGCGATCGAGCGCTCGTCGTCCCAGTCGTGCAATATCCATTTCATGACATGCGCATCGGCACCCTCCGGCACGGCAGCGAAGAAGTCGCCGCCGACCACCTCGCAGCGATCTGCGACCGACGCCGCACTGAGAACGGCACCGGCGCCCTCGACCACCATCGGCTGGTCAAACAGGATGCCGCGCTGCGGCGGATTGCGGGCAAGGATCGCCGCCAGCAAGGCGCCCTGGCCGCCGCCGACATCCATGATGACGTCGAAGCGGCCGAAGTCGTAGGCCGCAAGCACCGCCGCAGCGACGGCCGGCACGAAGGACGACATCGCCCGGTCGAAGATCAGCGACTCCTCTGGATGATCGATGCGGTACTGCCAGACACCGGTGCCATGGGCATGCGCGAACGCGTTCTCGCCGGTGCGCACGCTGTGCAGCAGTTCGCCCCAGGCGTCGCGATAGTAGGCGCGGCCAACCATGCGGGCCCAGGGCGCGACGGATTGCTCTGCATCCGAACGCAGGCCCGCCCCAAGCACGGTCAGGGAGAACTGCCCTGCCGCCCCTTCATGGAGCACACCCACCGAAGCGAGCGCACGCAACAAGCGGTAAAGCGCCTGCGGGTGAGACCCGGTCGCAGCGGCGAGATCGTCGCTGGAACGCGGTCCGTTCGTCAGTTCATCGGCAATGCCAAGGGTTGCGGCGACGCAGATCGCCTGGGACACCTGATACCCATTCACCATCTGCATGAGGTCTGCTGCGGCGGCTTTCTCGTCCATGACGGCGCCCTCTCACTGGCCGAGGCAAAGTACCAGCAGTGATGAGGCGCCGCAACGAAGCAAAGTATTGCACGCGGCAAGAAATCGCCAACGGCTTTGTCGATCCTGCTGCCTTCTGCTCGTCGTGTTGGCAGACTAGGCTCAGACAATGGTGTCGGGCCTCATTATGCGGGAGCAAACCAATGCGTTTCATGTTCGTGATCAAGGCCAGCAAGGACTCCGAAGCGGGCGTCATGCCGCCGGCGGAAATGATCTCAGCCATGGCCGACTATCACGGAGAACTGGCCAAGGCCGGTGTGCTGCTCGACGGCAGCGGCCTGCAGCCGAGCTCCAAGGGTTGGCGCATCACATGGTCTGGCGGCAAGAAGACCATCACTGATGGCCCCTTTGCCGAGACCAAGGAACTGATCGCCGGCTACACGATCATCCAGGTGAAGACGCGCGAGGAAGCGATGGAATGGGCCAACCGCTTTCCCAACCCGCAGATCGAGAACGGTCAGATCGAGATACGCCAGATGTTCGATCTCGAGGATTTCGAGCCCAGCGAAGGCATCGATCGCTTTCGCGAAATGGGCATCGCGCAAGACAGGCCATAGATGGCCGCAAACCATGGCCCTCCGCAGCCAACGATGCCGACCGACTTTGTTTCTGATGACAGCGTCGCCAGAAGCCGCGCGACGCACAGGGCCATCGAGACAGTGTTCCGCATGGAGCGGGCGCGGATCGTGGCGGCACTCACCCGGATCACCCGCAGCGTCGACCTGGCGGAAGAGTTGGCCCAGGATGCCCTTATCGCGGCACTGCGCAACTGGCCCGTTTCAGGCATCCCGGACAAGCCCGGCGCCTGGCTGATCACTTCGGCCAGGCGCCGGGCCATCGACCATTTTCGGCGTGCCAAGATGGCAAACGGCAAACTCGCACTGCTGGGTATCGATGCCGACGTCGAGGCAATGGCCGAGCCAGAGGACGGGATGGGTGACGACATGCTCGGACTGATGTTCGTGTCCTGCCATCCGGTGCTTTCGCCCGACGCACGGGCGGCACTCACCTTGCGGTTGGTCGGTGGCCTGACCACGGAAGAGATCGCCCGCGCCTACCTGGTTTCCGAAGCAGCGATGGCGCAGCGCATCATCAGGGCCAAGTGCACTCTGTCGGACGCTTGCGTGCCGTTCGAGGTGCCTGCCGGCCAGGATCGCGCCGACCGGCTGAGCTCGGTGCTCGAAGTGCTCTATCTCGTCTTCAACGAAGGCTATTCCGCCACCCGCGGCGACGATTGGATGCGGCCACAACTCTGTCAGGAGGCGATGCGGCTGGGGCGGATGCTGGCGCTGCTTGCACCCAATGACGCCGAAGTTCACGGCCTGATCGCATTGATGGAAATCCAGGCATCCCGCTTGCCGGCCCGCACCGATGCCGAAGGCAAGCCGATCCTGCTGCTCGACCAGATCAGATCCCGCTGGGACCATCTGCTGATCAAACGCGGCTTGGCAGCACTCGCCAAGGCCGAAGCCACGCAGCAACGGGGCCCCTATACGCTGCAGGCGGCGATTGCCGCCTGCCATGCCCGGGCGCACACGGCCGAAGAGACCGATTGGCCGCAAATCGCGGCTCTCTACGCGGCGCTGGCCGCGCTTGTGCCGTCACCCGTGATCGAGCTGAACAGGGCCATGGCGCTGGCGATGGCATTCGGCCCGGCAGCCGGACTGGAGCTCGCCGACCAGCTGATGCAGGAGCCGGCGCTGCGCAACTATCACCTGCTGCCAAGCGTGCGCGCCGACCTGCTGATGAAGCTCGGTCGCCTTGGCGAGGCGCTTGGCGAGTTCGAACGGGCGGCTGCACTAACCCAGAACGCGCCCGAGCGGGCCATGCTTGTGGAACGGGCTCAGCTCTGCCGGGTCGAATTGGCTGACAAGCAGAAGTGACGCCGCGGACAATCGCGCCGGCTAGACCAGCTCGACCTCGACAACTCCCGGCACGGCGCGCATCGCCGAAGCGATCGACGGCGTGATGCGGTAGCGTTCACGTAGCTCGATTTCGATCTCGCCCTCGGCCTCGCCCTTGAGCACGATGAAGCTTACCTCGCCTTCGCCGCGCACCGTCAGCTGGTTGGACAGCATGTTGAGCGGAGCCGCGTCGCGCACGAAGATGCGCAGCGTCTTCTGCACCCGGCTCGCTTCGTCCTCGAGCGACTGCACAGTCTGGATGCGCAGGTTGACGCCTTCGGGGCGATCCTCGGCGGCAACGGTGACGACCACCGATTTGCCGGGTTCACACAGGTCGCGATACTGCGCCAGCGTCTCCGAGAACATCACCGCTTCATACTGGCCCGAAACGTCAGAGAACTGGACGATGCCCATCTTGTTACCAGTCTTGGTCTTGCGTTCCTGCTTGGTGGTGACGGTACCGGCCAGACGCCCTGCAGTCGCACCACGCTTCACGGCAGCGGCAAAGTCGGCCCAATTCTGGACGCGCATCTTCTCAAGTGCGGCCTTGTATTCGTCGAGCGGATGCGCCGAGAGGTAGAAGCCGACGACCTGGAATTCGCGATGCAGGCGATCGGCGGCAAGCCAGGCGTCGGCGACCGGCAGGTGCAGCGACGGCGCCTGCCCTGAGGCAGCACTGCCGAAGATGTCGGACTGGCCAAGGGTGGCATTTTCGTGGGCGCGGGAGGCAAGGCCCATCATGCGCTCGATGCCCGCCATCATCGCCGCGCGCTCGTGGCCGAAACAGTCGAGCGCGCCGGCCATGATCAGGCTTTCAAAGACACGCTTGCCGACCAGTTTCGGGTCGATGCGCTCGCAGAAGTCGGCGAGGCTGGCGAAGGGCTTTTCCTGGCGCTTGGCAACGATGTGGTGCACCGCCGCCTCACCCACGCCTTTGATCGCGGCGAGCGAGTAGAAGATCTTCTTCTCGCCGACCTCGAAGTCGCGGAAGCTGGTCATAACCGACGGCGGCACGACATCGATGCCGAGCCGCATCGCATCCTGGCGGAAGTCGTTCAGCTTGTCCGTGTTGGACATATCGTAGGTCATCGAGGCCGCGAGGAACTCGACCGGATAGTGTGCTTTCAGATACGCCGTCTGGTAGGAGACGATGGCGTAGGCTGCGGCGTGCGACTTGTTGAAGCCGTAGTCGGCAAACTTGGCGAGCAGGTCGAAGATGGCGTTGGCCTGCGGTTTGCTGACCTTTTTCTCCATGGCGCCGGTGACGAAGCGCTCGCGCTGCTTGTCCATCTCGGCGCGGATCTTCTTGCCCATGGCGCGGCGCAGCAGATCGGCTTCGCCGAGCGAATAGCCCGACAGCACCTGCGCGATCTGCATGACCTGCTCCTGGTAAACGATGACGCCTTGCGTCTCCTTCACCAGATAGTCGATCATCGGATGGATCGAGGCGATCTCCTCGTCACCATGCTTGCGGGCGTTGTAGGTCGGGATGTTCTCCATCGGGCCGGGGCGGTAGAGTGCCACCAGCGCGATGATGTCCTCGACCTGGTCGGGCTTCATGCCGATCAGCGCCTTGCGCATGCCGGCACTTTCAACCTGAAAGATGCCGACGGTCTCGCCGCGCGACAGCATGGCGTAGGTCAGCGGATCGTCGAGCGGGATCAGCGCGAGGTCGATGTCGACGCCCTTGCGGCTGATGAAATGCACCGCCTTTTGCAGCACCGTCAGCGTCTTCAGGCCGAGGAAGTCGAACTTCACCAGTCCGGCCTGCTCGACATATTTCATGTTGAACTGGGTGACCGGCATGTCCGAGCGCGGGTCTCGATACATCGGCACCAGTTCGGACAACGGGCGGTCACCGATGACAATGCCGGCGGCGTGCGTCGAGGCGTGGCGGTAGAGGCCCTCGAGCTTCTGTGCCATGTCGAGCAGCGTCTGCACGATCGGCTCGCGTTCTGCCTCCTCGGCAAAGCGCGGCTCGCCCTCGATCGCCTGGGCCAGCGTCACCGGATTGGCCGGGTTCTGCGGCACCATCTTGGTGAGCTTGTCGACCTGCCCATAAGGCATCTGCAGAACGCGGCCAACGTCGCGCAGCACGGCGCGCGCCTGCAGCGTACCGAAGGTGATGATCTGACCGACCTGGTCGCGACCATACTTGCCGACCACATAACGGATCACCTCTTCGCGGCGGTCCTGGCAGAAGTCGATGTCGAAGTCGGGCATCGAGACGCGGTCGGGGTTGAGGAAGCGCTCGAACAGCAGCGAGAAACGCAGCGGATCGACATCGGTGATGGTCAGCGCATAGGCAACCAGCGAGCCTGCACCTGAACCACGGCCGGGGCCAACCGGGATGCCCTGTTGCTTGCCCCATTTGATGAAGTCGGCAACGATCAGGAAGTAGCCCGGGAATTTCATTCGCTCGATGATGCCAAGCTCATATTCGAGCCGTTCCTGGTACTGTTCGGGCGTGTAGCCGGTCGACAGGCCACGCGTTTCCAGGCGCATCGCAAGACCTTCGCGAGCCTGGCGGGACAGTTCCGCCGCTTCGGCGGCAACCGCCGCGTCGGCATCGGCGATGTCGCCACCGGTGAATCGCGGCAGGATCGGATTGCGGTTCTTGGGATAGTAGGAACAGCGCCTGGCGATCTCGACGGTGTTGTCGATCGCCTCAGGCAGATCAGCAAAAAGCTCTGCCATCTCCTTCTGCGACTTGAGGAAATTGTCCGGCGTCAGCCTGCGGCGATTGTCCTCGGCGACGACCGAACCCTCGGCGATGGCAATGAGCGCGTCATGGGCCTCGAAGTCGGCACGCTTGGCGAAGAACGCCTCATTGGTGGCGACCAGCGGCAGATAGTGGCGATAGGCGAGTTCGATCGTTGCCGCCTCGATCATGCGGTCATAGCCGGCCAGACGCTCGAGT
The DNA here is from genome assembly GCF_025628925.2 of Aminobacter sp. NyZ550. Taxonomy (NCBI): domain Bacteria; kingdom Pseudomonadati; phylum Pseudomonadota; class Alphaproteobacteria; order Hyphomicrobiales; family Phyllobacteriaceae; genus Aminobacter; species Aminobacter sp. NyZ550. The sequence continues at coordinate 3,344,571 of NZ_CP114190.1, read as the reverse complement.
TCGACGTAAAGCCGATCGCCGAACATCTGCTTCAGGGTCAGCAGGCGGCTTTCGGCAATTGCCGTGTGGTCGCTCTTGATCGCGGCACCGACCGGCCCGCGTGGGCCACCGGTCAGGCAGATAATACCGTCCGCTGCGGTGGCGAGCCAATCGAGCTTGGCGTGCACCGGTTCGCCGTTCGGGGTTTCGAGATAGAGCCGGCTGACCAGCCTGACAAGGTTGGCGTAGCCGGTCTCGGTCGCGGCAATCAGAACCACCGGAAACAGATCGAGTGCCTGCTTCCAGCCCTGGCCGCGTTGGGTGCTGTCGCCACCGTCTGCAAAGTCAACGTCGACCTGGCAAGCGATCAATGGCTGCACACCATCCTTGGTGGCCTTTTGGGCAAACTCCAGCGCGCCGAACAGGTTGTTGGTGTCGGCAACCGCGATGGCGGGCGCCTCGTCCTTGGCAGCGTGTCCGACGACCTTGTCGAGCTTCAGGGCACCTTCGAGCAGCGAATAGGCAGAATGAACGCGCAGATGAATGAACATCCGGTCGGAAGCCTCTGGTTTTTCTGCCCTTATGAGCGCTTCACGCTTCAGGGGATCACGTGGGAGCCTGTCGCTCGACATCGAATCGTCTGCCATTTACCTGGAAATTCCGTAGCCATGTTCGGCCACGCCAGCCACCATGTCCATCCCGCAAGGGGTCGCGTCGGAAACCGCTTGTGGAGTATCATGCCAACCGTCGTCCTGCGACGTTCAGGTGTCGCCTTGCCGGTTGCCTGCGGCGGCAAAACCTGAAACCTTGCCGACAACAATTTTTCCTCTGAGTAGATATAGGGACGATCGCCATGAAAACCCGCGCCGCCGTTGCCGTTGGAGCCGGAAAGCCGCTCGAGATCATGGAGGTGGACCTCGAGGGGCCGCGCGAGGGCGAGGTGCTGGTCGAGATCAAGGCGACCGGCATCTGCCACACCGACGAGTTCACGCTGTCGGGCGCCGATCCCGAAGGCATCTTCCCGGCCATTCTCGGCCATGAGGGTGCCGGCGTCGTCGTCGATGTCGGCAAGGGTGTCACCTCGCTGAAGAAGGGCGACCACGTCATTCCGCTCTACACGCCGGAATGCCGCTCCTGTCCGTCCTGCCTCAGCCGCAAGACCAACCTCTGCACCGCGATCCGCTCGACGCAAGGCCAGGGGCTGATGCCTGACGGCACCTCGCGCTTCTCGATCGGCAAGGACAAGATCTTCCATTATATGGGCTGCTCGACATTCTCGAACTTCACCGTGCTGCCCGAGATCGCACTCGCCAAGGTCAACCCGGACGCCCCCTTCGACAAGATCTGCTACATCGGCTGTGGGGTGACGACAGGCATCGGTGCGGTCATCAACACGGCACGCGTCGAGATCGGCTCGACGGCGATCGTCTTCGGTCTCGGCGGCATCGGCCTCAACGTACTGCAGGGCCTCAGACTTGCCGGCGCCGACATGATCATCGGTGTCGACATCAACAATGAGCGCAAGGCCTGGGGCGAGAAGTTCGGCATGACGCATTTCGTCAATCCGAAGGAGGTCGAGGGCGACATCGTTCCTTATCTGGTCAACATGACCAAGCGTGGTGCCGACCAGATCGGCGGCGCCGACTACACCTTCGACTGCACCGGCAACGTCAAGGTGATGCGCCAGGCACTGGAAGCCAGCCATCGCGGCTGGGGCGAGTCGATCGTCATCGGTGTCGCCGGCGCCGGCCAGGAGATTGCGACGCGTCCGTTCCAGCTGGTCACGGGCCGGACCTGGAAAGGCACCGCCTTTGGCGGCGCACGCGGCCGCACCGACGTGCCGAAGATCGTCGACTGGTACATGGAGGGCAAGATCCAGATCGACCCGATGATCACCCATACGCTGAAGCTCGAAGACATCAACAAGGGCTTCGACCTGATGCATGCAGGCGAAAGCATCCGCAGCGTGGTCGTCTACTGATGAGCGGCATCGCATATGAGGTCGACGTAAGATCGCTCGACGAGCTGTCGCCGCGCGACCTCTATGCGATGCTGAAGATGCGTCTCGACGTCTTTGTCGTCGAGCAGAGATGCGCCTTTCCCGAAATGGACGGCAAGGATCCCGAGGCGCTGCACCTCAGGCTGCTTGCCGGCAAGGAATTGCTGGCCAGCACGCGCATCATCGCCCCATCGGGCCATGACGATCCGGCCTATATCGGCCGGGTGGTGGTCTCTCCTGATCATCGCGGCAAGCGCCTCGGCGACAAGCTGATGGCCGAATCCATAGCCGCCTGCGAAAGGCTCTTTCCGGACCGGCCTATTGCCCTCTCAGCGCAGAGCCATCTTGAGAAATTCTACGCGTCCTTCGGCTTCGACACAGTGTCGGACGAATATCTCGAGGACGACATCCCGCATGTCGACATGCTCAGGCCTGTCCCGCGCGCAAGCGCCTGACGGGGCTTACTCCAGCCAGGTCGTGTCGAAGGCACCGGCTACATGCAGGTCGGTCGTCTCCAGCCGTCCAGGCCCGAGATTGGCGAATTTGTGCGGCGTGTTCGCCGGCGCCACCAGGATCTGCCCGGCCTCCGCTTCGATCGTCTCGTCGCCGACGGTGAACAACGCCCGGCCGACACGGACGATGAACACCTCCGGATAAGGATGGGTGTGCAGCTTCGGCCCGCCGCCGACCTTGTCGCTGCTGAAGAACACCACCGAGACATCGGCGCCGAAGGCGCCGCCCTGGAACTCGCCGTGCCAGGAATCGGGCTTTTCGGCCCATTGTTCGCGATTGATCAGATGTGCCATGCTCGGTCTCCGTTCGACGCGCCAGACCATAATCAAAGAACTGCCTTCCCGGAACCGTGCCTGAAATGACTGAAAATGCCCCTGTGATCTATGTCGATGCCGACGCCTGCCCGGTGAAGGACGAGGTGGTGAAGGTCGCCGAACGGCTGGACCTCGTCGTCACCTTCGTGTCAAACGGCGGCTTGCGCCCGTCGCGCGATCCGATGATCCGCAACGTCGTGGTCTCAAAGGGCGCCGATGCCGCCGACAACTGGATCGTCGAAAACGCGCGCGCCAACGACATCGTCATCACCGCCGACATCCCGCTCGCCGCGCGCACCGTGGCGCTTGGCGCCCATGTGCTCGGCCCGACCGGCAAGCCGTTCACGCCGGAGACCATCGGCATGGCGGTCGCCATGCGTGATCTGAAACAGCACCTGCGCGAAACCGGTGAAAGCAAGGGCTACAATGCCTCCTTCTCCGCCCAGGACCGCTCGCGCTTTCTCGGCGCGCTCGACCAGATGGCGCGAAGGGCTGTGAAGTCGGTGCAGGTACAATGAAGCCGTTCGGCCGCCATTTCATTTTCCTGGCAAGCGCCGGCATCGGGGTGGCGGCGCTCGCCGTGGCAATGCTGCTCCAGCATCCGCTCAGCTACAGCATCGCCGCCAATACGTTTTTCGCCACTTACATACTGCTTGTCCTGCGTGAAATGCCGCGACTGACGGCGGACTTCCTCAGCCGGCGCGCCCAGCAGGCCGACGAGCCGATCTGGATCATCTTCTTGGTGACCATCGGTATCGTCGTGGTCGCCGTCGGCTCGCTATTCGTGCTGATGAATGCCAAGCAGGTTCCGCATCCCTCCTGGCTGGCGTTTTCGCTGCTGTCGCTGCCGCTCGGCTGGCTGACCATCCACGCCATGGCGGCCCTGCACTACGCCCGCCTCTACTGGAAAGGAGACACCAAGGCCGATGCCGCGTCGACACGCAGCCGCAAGCCGGTCGGCGGCCTGATCTTTCCCGGCACAGAACGCCCCTGTGGCTGGGATTTTCTCTACTTCGCCGTGGTCATCGGCATGACGGCGCAGACCGCCGACACCAACATTTCGTCGACGCACATGCGCCAGGCAGCGCTTGTCCATTCGGTCCTGTCGTTCTTCTTCAACACCATCATCGTCGCCGCGGCCGTCAACCTGGTGGTCTCACTCGCAAGCTGATTTCACGCCGAAGTCACCGCCGCAGCGAAACAATTCCCGACGCCAAAGCGTAATCCTCTGCGAAAGGGCGTAAGATGACGCCCCCGCAATCGCCGATGCCACGGGAGATCGGGTGTTATGGAAAGCCAGGCGCACATGCTGCAGCAGGCGAATGACGCGAAAGCGTCAGGCACCCGCGGCGAGCTCGTCTACCGGCAGACACGCTGGACACGCCTCACCCATTGGATCTGGGCAGTGTCGCTGTTTTTCCTGCTGCTGAGTGGTCTGCAGATCTTCAACGCCCACCCTGCGCTCTACATCGGCAAGCAGTCAGGCTTTGCTTTCAGCAACGACGTGCTGGTCATCGGTGCTGAAAATAGCCCAACGGGACCAGTCGGTTACACGACGATCCTGGGAAACAGATTCAACACGACGGGTGTGCTTGGCCTGTCGGGATCGGCCGCCAATCCAAACGGGCGCGCGTTTCCGGCATGGGCGACGATTCCGTCCGGCCAGGATCTCGCCACCGGCCGCGTCGTGCATTTCTTCTTCGCCTGGGTGCTCTCAGGCACGTTGCTCGTCTGGCTCGTCGCCAGCGCCATCAACGGCCATCTGCGTCGCGATCTTGCGCCAAGCGTCAACGATCTGCGCAACCTGCCGAAGGACGTCGCCGACCACGCCAGGCTGAGGTTCCACCATAGCCGCAACTACAACACCTTGCAGAAGCTCGCCTATGGTGGCGTGCTGTTCGTGCTTCTGCCGCTGATGATCGTCACCGGGCTTGCCATGTCGCCGAGCATGAATGCAGCCGTGCCGTTCCTCGCCGACCTGTTGGGCGGACGCCAGACCGCGCGCACCATCCACTTCGTCACCATGGCGCTGCTCGTCGGCTTCTTCGTTGTCCACATGCTGATGATCCTGGCGGCGGGACCGATCAACGAACTGCGCTCGATCGTCACCGGCTGGTATCGCACCGACCCACCGCGAAGCGACCGTCGCGAAGGGAGCGCCTGAGATGCCCAAGTTCCAGCTCAACCGCCGGCGCTTCCTCACAACAGCTACGCTCGGTGCATCGACACTTGCACTCTCCGGTTGCGACGCCTTCGATTTTCTCGCCGATCGCGACAACGGCGTGCGCAATGTCCTCGAGGGTGCCAACGACCTGACATACCGCGTCCAGCGGCTGCTCGCCGGCCGCGAGTCGCTGGCCCAGGAGTTCACCGAGGCCGACATTCGGCAGCCGCAACGCCCCAACGGCATCACTGCACCCGACGACAGTGTCTACAAATCCCTTCAGTCGGGCGATTTCGCCGACTGGCGGCTGGAGGTGACGGGCCTGGTCGAAAAGCCGCTATCGCTTACGCGCCAGCAACTGATGAACATGCCCTCGCGTACCCAGATCACCAGGCACGACTGCGTCGAGGGCTGGAGCTGCATTGCCAAATGGACAGGCGTGCCGATGGCGCTTGTACTCGATGCCGCCGCGATCAAGCCCAATGCCCGCTACGTCGTCTTCCACTGCCTCGACACCATCGAACGAAGCCTCTCGGGCGAAGTCAAATATTACGGCTCGATCGATCTGGTCGACGCGCGGCACCCGCAGACAATCCTCGCCTATGGCATGAACGGCATGCCGCTGCCGGTCGAAAACGGCGCACCGCTTAGGGTGCGTGTCGAACGACAGCTCGGCTACAAGATGCCGAAATACATCCACAAGATCGAGCTGGTCGACGGCTTCGGCGCCATGGGCCTTGGTAAGGGAGGCTATTGGGAAGACCGTGGCTACGACTGGTACGGCGGCATCTGACGGACGATCGCAAGCGCCATTTATAGTCACGCTTATTCAATAGCTTGGCCGATTTTTCGTATCTTGCGGTTGCGCATCCGGGCTCGCTGGCCGATGCTCGCGGCATGCCGCCCAGACATTAGGCGGCCCAAATCCAACACACGACAGGAGGCCCTTCTGGTGTCCGACACCACGAACATCTATGAGCAGACACCCGATCTCGACACCATTGGCGGACGCCTGTCGCGTGCGCGCGAAGCCATCGGCCTCAGTGCCGGCGACCTGGCCTGGCGGCTCGGGGTCAAGACCGCCACCATCAATGCCTGGGAGCGCGACCGCTCGCAGCCCGGGGCCCATCGCATCGCCAAGCTGGCCGGCCTGCTCGGCACCAGCATTTCCTGGATCCTGCACGGCATCGGTCCTGCGCCGCGCGAAGACGACCTGTCCGCCGCCTCGGTTTCGTTGCAGATGGAACGGCTGCTACGACTGCACCGCCAGACCGGCAACCTGATTGGCCAGCTCGAGCGCGACCTGCGCAAGCTGGAAAGTGCCGGGACCTGACCCGGACCACCCGGAAGTATTGGTTGGGACTATCCATCCGGTGAATAAGCACTGCGCGGACAGGTGACAAAGTGTCGTCGGTGGGATATTGACGACTCGTCTGGAGCCTTTGCGGGCTCCACCTGTTTGCGGGAGAGAGCAGCGAAAGCTGACGCCGAAGGGGAAATCGCCCGAAATCTCTCAGGCAAAAGAACCGTAAACAGGAAGGACACTCTGGAAAGTCGGGACGACCTTGGTCCCGCGCCGAAGGTGTAAGCGCTGCCGACAGAGTTCCGGAGCGCGAGTCTCTCAGGCTTCAGACAGAGGGGCACGGAATGGCTGCCACAAGCGGCTGGACACGTGCGACTCTGGAGAAGACATGACAGGCGAAGCCACCAACCAACTCCCACTTGCAGATCTGCATGCAGCCGCCGGTGCGCGCTTTGGCGCCTTTGCCGGCTGGAACATGCCGCTGACCTATCCTGCCGGCGTGATGAAGGAACACCTTCACACCCGGGAGCATGTCGGCCTGTTCGACATCTCCCACATGAAGCTGTTTCTGGTCACCGGCCCGGGGGCCGCCGACCTCATCAACCGCGCCTGCCCGCTCGATGCGCGCGCGCTTGAGACCAGGCAGTCGAAATACACCTTCTTCCTGACCGAGACCGCCGGCATCATCGACGACCTGATCATCACCCGTCTCGGCGACGAGCGTTTCACGGTGGTGGCCAATGCCGGCAACGCAGCGACCGACGAAGCGCATCTGCGTGCGCTGGCCAAGGACTTCGACGCCACGATCGAGCCGCTCGACCGCGTCTTCATCGCGATCCAGGGCCCCGAGGCGGCCACAGTGCTCGGCAAGGCCGGCATTGCCACCGACGCGCTGTTCTTCATGCAGGGCTTCGAGCCGCGCGCCAACTGGTTCATGAGCCGCTCCGGCTATACCGGCGAGGATGGTTTCGAGATCGGCCTGCCGGAGGCAGACGCGCGCGAATTGCTTGCCAAGCTTCTGGCCGACGAGCGCGCCATGTGGATCGGCCTTGCCGCACGCGACAGCCTGCGCCTCGAAGCCGGGCTCTGCCTGCATGGCAACGACATCACCCCCGACAACGACCCTGCAAGTGCCGGCCTGATGTGGGCGATCCCCAAGGACCTGCGTGCAGACGGCGGCTTTATCGGCCGCGCGGCACTTGCTGCGATCCTCGCCGACGGCGCCAAGGAAAAGCGCGTCGGCCTGAAGCCTGAAGGCCGCCAGCCGGTGCGCTCCGGCGCCGAGCTGTTCGATGCCGACGGCAAGCTGATCGGCCGCGTCACCTCGGGCGGCTTTGGCCCGTCGGCCGGATTCCCGGTCGCCATGGGCTATGTCTCCGCGTCGCTGGCCAAGGCCGGCACCCGTGTCTTCGCCGACGTCCGCGGCACCAAGGTGCCCGTCGACGTTCATTCTCTTCCCTTCACGCAGCATCGCTACCGCAAAGGATAATTTCCATGACCAAGACCTATTTCACCGAAGACCACGAGTGGATCCGCGTTGAAGGCGACATCGCTACCGTCGGCATTACCGACTACGCCCAGGAACAGCTTGGCGACCTGGTCTTCGTCGACCTGCCGGAAGCCGGCCGCAAGCTCGCCAAGGGCGACGTCGCCGTGGTCGTCGAGTCGGTCAAGGCCGCATCGGACGTCTATGCACCGATCGACGGCGACATCACCGAAGCCAATGCAACGCTCTCGTCCGACCCGGCGCTCGTCAATTCGGCTGCCACCGGCGACGGCTGGCTGTGGAAGATGAAGATCGCCAATGCGGGCCAGCTCGACGGCCTGATGGATGAAGCGGGCTACAAAGCCCATATCGGTTGACAGGATCACTTGTGATGACCACTGCACCCTATCCCTTTTCGGCCCGCCACATTGGGCCCGGCCCAAAACAAACCCGCGCCATGCTCACCGCCATCGGCGTACCCTCCGTGGAAACGCTGATTTCGCAGGCCGTGCCGAAGTCGATCCGGCTCGACCGCGCGCTCAACCTGCCGGCCCCGGCGAGCGAACATGAAGCGCTTGCCGAGCTTGGCGAGAAGATGGGCCGCAACAAGGTGCTGAAGAGCTTCATTGGTGCCGGCTATCACGGCGTCAACGTGCCTCCGGTCATCCAGCGCAACCTGTTCGAGAACCCGGCCTGGTACACCGCCTACACGCCTTACCAGGCCGAAATCAGCCAGGGCCGCCTGGAGCTCCTGTTCCACTTCCAGACGCTGGTCGCCGAACTGACCGGCCTGCCGGTCGCCTCCGCCTCGCTGCTCGACGAAGCAACCGCCGTTGCCGAAGCGGTCGGCATCGCGCTGCGCCATCACCGCGACAAGCGCAGCCGCGTCGCCATTGCCGGTGCAGCGCACCCGCAGGTCCTCGACGTCGTTCGTACCCGCGCCGAGCCGCTGGGCACCGAGATCGACGGCGAGACCATCGACGACAACACGGCAGCGCTGATCGTTTCCTGGCCCGACACCAACGGCGTCTATGGCGACCACAAGGCGGCGATCGAGAAGGCCAAGGCCGTCGGCGCCATCGTCATCTTCGTCTCGGATCCGCTCAGCCTGACCGTAACCGATACGCCTGCCAGCCTTGGCGCCGACATCGCCGCAGGGTCGATGCAGCGCTTTGGCGTGCCGATGGGCTTTGGCGGTCCGCACGCAGCATACTGCGCCGTCTCCGACAAGCTGACCCGCCTGATGCCTGGCCGCCTCGTTGGCCAGTCGGTCGACAGCAAGGGCCGCCCCGGTTACCGCCTCGCACTGCAGACCCGCGAACAGCACATCCGCCGCGACAAGGCGACGTCGAACATCTGCACCGCACAGGCCTTGCTCGCCAACATGGCGGCATCTTATGCCATCTGGCACGGCTCGGTCGGCCTGCAGGCGATCGCCGAGCGGGTCCACGCGCTGGCCAGCCGTCTCGCCGAGAGCCTGAAAGCTGCCGGCCTGCCGGTGCTTGGCGACAAACGTTTCGACACCGTCACCATCGAGGCCAAGGGCAAGGCCGAGGCTATTGCCGCCGAGGCCGAGAAGACCGGCCGCCTGCTGCGTGTCATCGACGCCGACCATGTATCGGTCGCCTTCGACGAGACCTCGACAGCTGCCGATCTCGAAGCGATCGCTGCCCTGTTTGGCGCAAAGGTCGTGGCCGAAGCCAAGCGTTCGCTGCCGGGCCAGCCGCGCGGCAAGGAGTTCCTGACCCAGTCGGTGTTCCACCAGAACCGCTCGGAAACCGACATGATGCGCTTCCTGCGCAGGCTGGCCGACAAGGACCTGGCGCTCGACCGCGCCATGATCCCGCTCGGCTCCTGCACCATGAAGCTCAATGCCGCCGCCGAGATGATGCCGGTCAGCTGGCCGTCGGTCGCCAACCTGCATCCATTCGCGCCGACCAGCCATTCGCTCGGTTATCGCGCGATGACCGACGACCTCGAAGCATGGCTGTGCGAAATCACCGGCTTCGACGCCGTCAGCCTTCAGCCGAATGCCGGCAGCCAGGGTGAATATGCCGGTCTTCTGGCGATCCGCCGCTATCACCATTCGCGTGGCGAGACGCAGCGCAACATCTGCCTGATCCCGTCTTCGGCGCATGGCACCAACCCGGCCAGTGCGGCGATGGCCGGCATGGACGTGGTTGTCGTGCACTGCCTCGAAGACGGCGACATCGACGTCACCGACCTCAAGGTGAAGGCCGAGCAGCACGCCGACAAGCTGGCTGCGCTGATGTTCACCTACCCGTCGACGCATGGCGTGTTCGAGGAAGGCGCACGCGACATCTGCGAGATCGTCCATGCCCATGGCGGCCAGGTCTATTTCGACGGTGCCAACCTGAACGCGATGGTTGCGCTTTCGCGGCCGGCCGACATCGGTGCCGACGTCTGCCACATGAACCTGCACAAGACCTTCTGCATTCCGCATGGCGGCGGCGGCCCCGGCATCGGCCCGATCGGCGTCAAGTCGCATCTGGCGCCGTTCCTTCCCGGCCATGTCGAAATCGGCAGCGCGCATGCGGTGTCGGCTGCCCCCTTCGGCAGCGCCTCGATCCTGCCGATCACCTGGATGTACATCCGGATGATGGGCGCTTCGGGCCTCAAGCACGCGACGGAAACGGCGATCCTTAATGCCAACTACATCGTCAGCAAGCTCGAGGCGCACTATCCAGTGCTGTTCAAGGGCAAGAACGGTCGTGTGGCACATGAGTGCATCCTCGACACCCGCGTGCTCAAGGAGCGGGCCGGCATATCGGTCGAAGACATTGCCAAGCGGCTGATCGACTACGGCTTCCATGCACCGACCATGTCGTGGCCGGTTGCCGGCACGCTGATGGTCGAGCCGACCGAGTCCGAGCCGAAGCACGAAATCGACCGTTTCTGCGATGCGATGATTGCGATCGCCAACGAAGCGGCAAAGGTCGAAAAGGGCGAATGGCCTAGGGATGACAATCCGCTGGTCAATGCGCCACACACGGCGACCGAAACGCTGGCCGGCGAGTGGAAGCATCCCTACTCGCGCCTCGAAGCGGCCTATCCCGGCGGCGATCCCGACACTGTCGCCAAGTACTGGCCACCGGTGTCGCGTATCGACAACGTCGCCGGCGACCGCAACCTGGTCTGCGCCTGCCCGCCGCTGAGCGAGTATCTCGGCGCCGCCGAGTAATCTGAACGGCAAACACATCAATCGGCGGCGTACCTCACGGGCGCCGCCGATTTGCTTTTGGATGGGCGCGCTCTTACGCGTCTCTACTCGGAGAGTTCCTCAGCCGCGACCGGCGATCAGACAAAATGGCCAACGCGGTCAACGCGGCAACGGCGGCAAAGCCTGCAGAGAGAAAGACGCGCTGCGACAACGCGGCTTCGTAGTCCGGAGGAATGGTGAACAGGCAAAAAGCAATACCAACCGCAGCCCCGGCCACCAATGCCCAAGCGATACAGTTCAGCCTGGTCAGCTTTCGGCTGAAGTGGAGCGAAGCAACGATCGGCACGCCGGGGCCAATGCTCACGGCGTAGCTCAGGGCCATCAACCAGACGATGCTGAGAAGATGCTTTTCCATGTGCCCCGGACCGGAATAGGGATATCCCAATCCCAGAAGCATACCGAGGCAGTACATAAAGGGGCACGGCCGCTGGCGCCAGCACAATGGCCATCCCAATTCGCCACAATTGCATCGCCACCCCCCGTGCCAGCAACATGAAACCGAACCCCTGCCGGCAGATTCGGCAAAACGCGGGCTGCTTGTGACGGCAACTCACCGTTCAGGCGAACAGAAGCTGCGGCTCCCGATATCCGTCGCAGTCCGCGGGCCCAGCCGTGGCGACACGGTTGCGGCCCGCGCGCTTGGCCGCATAGAGCGCTACGTCGGCGCCCAGAAGCATCTGTTCCAGGCTCCTCGCTTCGTCGCTGCCGAAACAGACGCCGGCACTGACCGTGCTCCTGAGCGGGCCGAGTTTGGTTGCGACGACCTCCGCCCCAAAGGAGGCGCCGATCTTGCGCAGGACTTCATAGATCTCCAGCGTGCTCATTCCCGAAATGACGATGGCGAACTCCTCGCCGCCGAGCCGAAAGCCCTCGACGCCTTGCCGGGACTGCCGCCTCACAATGTCCGCGAAGCGTTGCAGGACACGGTCGCCCACCGCATGGCCGAAGACATCGTTTGTGCGCTTGAAGTGATCGAGATCGACCATGGCCAAGGCCATGCGTTGCCCGAAGCTTGTATTTGCATGCAGGGAGTTGAGCGCGCGCCGGTTCATCAGCCCGGTTAGCGGATCGGTCAACGTTTCCTCGGTCAACCGGCTTTGGGTGCGCAGATGGTGGAACGAAATGGTGAGCGCCCCAAGCGCGGTCATGCAGGCGACGACGACAACGGTGTTGACGTCCTCGGCCCAGTTCCTGGGTACGCTGCCGAGCACCCACTGCTTCTGCCGAATGATGACGAAGGCACAGAGCGCGAAGGAGATGGCGCTGCTGCCGGTGAGCAGCGAGACCGGGGCCAGCACGCGACGGTCGACCTCCGTGCTCGTCCAGAAGGCCGTTGCCGTCATGACCAGGATGCCGGTTACAGCCAAATAGGCGATGACGAAGCCGACGCCGTCGAACCCGGCGGCGGTGACCACGACTGTCAGGGCGATGATCGCGATAATTGGCAGGGTTGCCGGTTTCGACCAGCCGCGCTCGATATACTGGTCGGCCGAGGTGAAGACGACGAAGAAGCCGGCGACGAGCAGCGCCAACATGCCCTGCCCGAGCCATGAGGAGGCATGGCGACCATAAAGCCAAAAGGCGATGACATGGGTGACAAGAAGTAGTATTCCCACCGCCATCGTGAGAACGAAACGGGACTGACGCGCCGTCAGCCAGATCGCGACGAGTGTTCCGCTCAGACACGCACCCGACAGGGCCGTGGCGAGCAACAGGGAACCAAAGTCAAGCACGGGGGCGCGGCCTTCCTGATGTCCGAATGTTCGGGCAGCAGTTATTGGACATTCCGGGTCAGCCGCAACCTTACATTGCCGCGCCATCGTCAGCTGAGTGCTGCGACTTCGGTTAGCGTTTACGAAAGGTTGCGCCGGCCCTGCCAATTCCGGCATATCGAACGGGCGGGGGACGAACAGATCAGGAACTGTTGCCGGACCGGCAAAACTGGCAAACTCGACAAGTGATTCGCAGCGCGGAACAACCGTATTGAGCATGGACGACAACAGCGACCTTTTCGGCAATCTCGGCAACCAGCCTGCACGCCCCGTTTCCCGTCCGGTTGACCCGCTGGTCGCGGCGGCCGCGGCGGCGAAGCGCCCTGCTCCGGCAAAGGACGCCAGCGACAGCTACAGTGCTGCCGATATCGAAGTTCTCGAAGGCCTGGAGCCCGTCCGCCGTCGCCCCGGTATGTATATCGGCGGCACCGACGAAAAGGCGCTGCACCATCTCTTTGCCGAAGTCATCGACAACTCGATGGACGAGGCGGTGGCTGGCCATGCGACCTTCATCGAGGTCGAGCTCGACGCCGAGGGGTTCCTCACCGTCACCGATAACGGTCGCGGCATCCCGGTCGATCCGCACCCCAAGTTCAAGAACAAGTCGGCGCTCGAGGTCATCATGACCACGCTGCATGCCGGTGGTAAGTTCGACTCCAAGGTTTATGAGACCTCGGGCGGCCTGCACGGTGTCGGCGTTTCGGTCGTCAACGCGCTCTCCGACCAGCTTGAAGTCGAGGTGGCGCGCAACCGCAAACTGTTCCGTCAGCGTTTTTCGCGCGGCGTCCCGCAGGGCGGGCTGGAGAGCCTTGGCGACGTCCAGAACAGGCGCGGCACCAAGGTGCGCTTCCACCCCGACCCGGACATCTTCGGCAAGGGCGCGCATTTCGAACCGGCACGCATCTACAAGATGGCGCGCTCCAAGGCCTATCTGTTCGGCGGCGTCGAAATCCGCTGGAGCTGCGATCCCACGCTGATCAAGGAAAAGGACGAGACGCCTGCCAAGGCCGTGTTCCACTTCCCCGGCGGTCTCGGCGACTATCTCAAGGCCTCGCTCGGCAGTGAGATGCAGGTCACCCGTGAAATCTTCTCGGGCAAGAGCGAGAAGCAGAGCGGCCACGGCTCGGTCGAATGGGCCGTCACCTGGTTCGGCGGCGACGGCTTCATCAATTCCTACTGCAACACCATCCCGACCGGCGATGGCGGCACCCACGAAATGGGCTTCCGCAACATTCTGACACGCGGCCTGCGTGCTTATGCCGACCTCGTCGGCAACAAGCGGGCCTCGATCGTCACGAGCGAAGACGTGATGATCTCGGCCGCCGGCATGCTGTCGGTGTTCATCCGCGAACCGGAGTTCGTCGGCCAGACCAAAGACAAGCTGGCCACCGTCGAGGCGATGCGCATCGTCGAGACGGCGATCCGCGACCCGTTCGACCACTGGCTCGCCGACAATCCGCAGGAAGCGTCGAAATTGCTCGACTGGGTGATTGCGCGCGCCGACGAACGCGTGCGCCGCCGCCAGGAAAAGGAAGTGTCGCGTAAGAGCGCGGTGCGCAAGCTGCGCCTGCCCGGCAAGCTGGCCGACTGCACGCAGAATGCTGCCGCCGGCGCCGAACTGTTCATCGTCGAGGGTGACTCGGCAGGTGGCTCGGCCAAGCAGGCGCGCGACCGCTCGATGCAGGCGATCCTGCCGCTGCGCGGCAAGATCCTCAACGTCGCCAGCGCCGGCAACGACAAGCTGGCCTCGAACCAGTTGATCGGCGACCTGATCCAGGCGCTCGGCTGCGGCACGCGCTCGAAATACCGCGAAGAGGACCTGCGCTACGACCGCGTCATCATCATGACCGACGCCGACGTCGACGGCGCGCACATCGCCTCGCTTTTGATCACCTTCTTCTACCAGGAGATGCCAGAGCTCGTCCGTGGTGGACACCTCTACATGGCGGTGCCGCCACTCTACTCGATCCGCCAGGGTGGCAAGGTCGCCTATGCCCGCGACGACGCCCACAAGGAGGAGTTGCTGAAGACCGAGTTCACTGGGCGCGGCAAGATCGAGATCGGTCGATTCAAGGGCCTTGGCGAGATGATGGCCTCGCAGCTCAAGGAAACGACGATGGACCCGAAGAAACGCACGCTGCTGCGTGTCGAGGTCAATGAGAGCGAAGACGACACCAAGAGCGCCGTCGACGCGCTGATGGGAACCAAGCCGGAGCTGCGTTTCCGCTTTATCCAGGAACGCGCCGAGTTCGCCGCAGCGGACGCGCTGGATATCTGATCAGGATTTGAATGAAGAAAGCGGCCCGCAGTCAGGCGGCCGCTATCGCCAGAGCGTGGCCGCGGGCGTTTTCACGCAGGGCTTCGAGGTGGATCGACTTCACCAAAGAGGCCAATTCGCCTTCGGCTGCCTGGCCACCCAGTTCCTTGAGCATCAGCCAACTGACTTCCTGGGCACCGGCGACACGACGGCCATTGGCAACATCGCGCCAGATCTTCAGCGCCCGCAGGATGATCGCGTGTGTCGCATCGGCAAGGCCGGCGGTGCGCAAAAGTGCCGTCAGCGCGACATCCTGTCCGGCAGACAGCAGCGCCCTCACCCGCGGCTCGTCGCGACCGGTCAGAACGACCAGAGCCGCGCCGAAGAAGTCGACCTTGCCATGAGCAAGGATGCGGATGATGAAGCTTGCGGTCAGGTCGCCGCGCAACCTGAGATGTTCGACAAGCGCCATATGTTCGTTGGCGCGGGTGCCCTCGATCAACGTCAGCGAAGACTTGACGCAGGCATCGCGCGTCACCTTTTCGGCGCGCGCGGCGCCCATCAATGCCATGACGAAGGGCGAGGCCTTCAAGGCCTCGCCAAGCTTGACCAGCAGCAGGTGCCGGCAATCGGACGGCAGGCGCGGATCGGCGACAAGTGCCTCGCGCACGTGCGCATCATGGCCAAAGCGCTCAGCCATGCGGCGGAAGCTCAGCGAGGCGATGTCGGCGCCATAATTCTGAAGCAGCACGACACAGGCTTCGGCCTCACCGACTTCAGCGATCGCAGCCGAAACCGACATCGACACGACCGGCCGGTCGGCAACGAGCTTCTGGATGGCGCTCGAGCCCGATGCAACGCGGTCGATAAGGTCAGCGTCGGTCAGCAAGGGAGAACGCGCCAGCACCATCGCCGCAACGTCGGGCTGGTCGGCGGCAAGGGCTGCGATGATCTGGAGCGGTGCGTGGACGCTCATCGAAAGCGCCTCGGCCAGCGCTTGGCGCACTTTCGAAGACGGGTCGTCGAGCAGCAGCGTGAGCGCCGCCTCAGCTGCGCAGCGATCCTCGAACGGCATCTCGCGGTTGACATAGGCGCTCGCAAGAGCGGCAGCCGCGGCCGCCCGCTCACCCACCTTGGCTGTGTCTATCCATTTCAGGAAATGCGAAACGACCATCCGCTTTTCTTCGCCCCTGGCAGCAAGCGCCCAAACCCAATGACGACCCTAGGAAGAAAAGGTTTACGAACGGTTCACCATATCCGTTAACCCTTGCCGGGCCGCGAGGCAGCGCCTATCAAATCCGCACAACGGGAGGAGTTGCCGATGGCTGGACTGTATCTTGAGGAATTCGTCGTCGGCCAGGTGATCCGGCATCAGCTCACCAAGACCGTCACCGAGAGCGACAACATGTTCTTCTCGACGATGACGCTCAACCCCCAGCCGCTGCACATCGACTTCGACTTTGCCGCCAGGAGCGAATGGGGCAAGCCGCTGGTCAATTCATTGTTCACGCTCGGGCTGATGATCGGCATTTCAGTGCACGACACGACGCTCGGCACCACCATCGGCAATCTCGGCATGACCGAGACCACCTTCCCGCATCCGGTCTTTCACGGCGACACGATTCGTGTCGAGACGGAGGTGCTTTCGGTGCGCGAATCGAAATCGAAAACCGATCGCGGCATCGTCGAGTTCCTGCATTGCGCCTATAATCAGGACGGCGCGCTCGTTGCCAAATGCCAGCGCCAGGCGATGATGATGAAGAAGAAGGCGGCCTGATGCGCTCGCTGCTGTTCGTTCCAGGCGATTCCGAAAAGAAGCTCGAACGCGGTTTTTCGTCCGGCGCCGACGTCGTCATCGTCGATCTCGAGGATTCGGTCTCACCCGACAACAAGTCGCATGCGCGCGGCGTCGCCGCCGACTTCATCGCCAGCAAGCGCAACGACACCCGCGCGTCGATCTATGTGCGCGTCAATGACCTTTCGACCGGACTCACCGACGATGACCTCAGGGCGATCGTGCCGATCGCGCCAGACGGCATCATGCTGCCCAAGTCGAATTCCGGCGCCGACGTCCAGCATCTCTCTGCCAAGCTGCGTGTGCATGAGGCGGAAAACGGCCTGCCGGACGGCGCCATCCGCATCATCCCGATCATCACGGAAACCCCGGCCGGCGTGCTGGCGACCGGCAGCTATGCCGGCGCAAGTGCCCGGCTTGCCGGGCTGACATGGGGGGCGGAAGACCTTTCGGCGGCCATCGGCGCACGCGTCGCACGCGACAGCGACGGCCGCTACACCGACGTGTTCCGCCTGGCGCGGGCAATGACGGTGCTGGGTGCAGCGGCAGCCGACGTTGCCGCTGTGGACACCGTCTTCGTCAACTTCCGGGATGGCGAGGGCCTGCGCGCCGAGTGCCTCGAAGCCGAACGTGACGGCTTCACCGCCAAGATGGCGATCCATCCGGACCAGGTCGCCATCATCAACGAGGCGTTCACACCGACCACTGATGCGGTGGCACACGCGGCCTCCATCGTCACCGCCTTCGAGGAGGCAGGCAATCCGGGCGTGGTCGGCATCAACGGCAAGATGTATGACCGGCCGCATCTGAGGCTCGCCCAGCGCCTGCTGGCCCGGGCGCGTGCTGCCGGCGTCGCCGGCTGAGGTTCAGTCCTCCCAGCGCGGCCGCCGCATCGAGAAGATGGCATCGATGGTCGAATAATCCATGTAGCCGAGGCGCGAGACGTTGCCGGCCTTGACGACGTCGAACAACCCATCGGCCAGATAGGCCTCGTCGATGTGGATGCCGACGACCTCGCCGATGACGACGATGGCGCCGGTCTCCTGCCCGCTCAGACCTCTGGGGCGGAAGATCTCGGTGACCTTGCATTCCAGCGCAGCGGGTGCCTCGGCGACGCGTGGCGGGGCCACCAGCCGCGAAGGCACCGGCGTCAGCCCGGCATAAGCGAACTCGCTGACACCGCGCGGCGCATTGACCGAACTCTTGTTCATCTTCTCGGCCAGGTCGCGCCCGACGAGATTGGCAACGAACTCCCTGGTTTCGCTGGCGAAGGTGGCGCTGTCCTTCTGACCCTCGGAGGAAAACCACACCAGCGGCGGCTTGCCGGACAGCGCGTTGAAGAACGAATAGGGCGCGAGATTGACCGCCCCATCCTTGCCGACGGACGAGATCCAGCCGATCGGCCGCGGCGACACCAGCGACTTGAATGGGTCATGCGGTAGTCCGTGGCCTTTCGACGGCTCGTAGAACACCTGTGCTAGCCCTCCCAAGGCCCGGCATAGTCAGCATAGAGCTTTGCCACGTCTGGACGCTGGCGCTCCTGTCCGGCGCCATCATAGGAGCCGATATGGACGAAGCCGACAACACGTTCATGCGGCGCAAGGCCAAGCAGTGCGCGGCCCTCTTCGCAATCCGAGTACCAGTTGGTGATCATGTTGGTGCCGTAACCGAGCGCATTGGCTGCGGTAATCAGGTTCATCGCCGCCATGCCGCCCGACAGGAACATTTCCCATTCGGGGATCTTGGGGTGGTCCTTGGGGCTGGACACCACGCCGATGACCAGCGGCGCGCGCGAGAATCGGGCAAGCTCCTGGTTGCGTCGGCCTTCCGGCAGCGGTCCTTCCCGGCGTTCAGCCAAGTCAGCCAGCTTCTGGCCGATCTCGACACGCACGTCGCCGCGATAGAGGATGAAGCGCCAGGGCTCCAGCCGGCCGTGATCAGGCACGCGGCTTGCCGCCGCCAGAATGGTGGCGATCTCGGCGTCGGACGGTGCCGGCGCCCGGAGTTCGGGGATCGGCGCGGAGTTGCGGGTCAGCAGAAAGTCGATAATCGGCGATGTCACGGCGCGGGCACTCCTTGGATGTTGGGCTGAAGCGCCTGTCCGTAAATGGTGGCTGCTCTGGCATCGGCGCAGTGCGGTTGAGAATCCATCGCGCCGGAATAGCCTTGAAATTGCCACCGCCTTGCGCTTCAAACAAGGGATGCTGAGGGGATCCTTCCGACTTTTCGCGCCGATTCTGGCTGTCGCGCTGCTTGCCGTGCAGCCTGCGGCCGTTTTCGCGCAGGACGGTGCCGCGGCAATCGACGGGTTGAGCCTTCCCGGCATTTCTAGTTTTGCCTCGCCGCGCGGCGACGAACCGCTGGCGACGGGCGCCCTTGGCGAGATCACGCTGACCGCGCAGCTGACCGACAAGGGCAGCGACATCGGCCGCGGCCTGGTCTGGCGCGTCTTCCGCCCCGAGGCCGGACCCGACGGCAAGCTTCCGCTGGTCGCCTCGGCCCAGGGCGGCACCAGCATGTTCCAGTTGCCGCCCGGCAGTTACCTCGTCCATGCCTCCTATGGTCGCGCCGGTGCCACCAAGCGCATCACCGTCGGTAAGCAGGGCAAGCGTGAGAGCCTGGTGCTCGACGCCGGTGGCCTGAAGCTCGACGCCGTGCTTTCCGGCGGCGTCCGCATCCCGCCGGCCAAGCTCAAATTCTCGATCTTCGAAGGCGATTCCACCAGCGATGGCGAACGCGCGCTGATCATCCCCAATGTCGCACCCAATTCGGTGGTCCGGCTCAATTCCGGCACCTATCACGTCGTCTCGACCTATGGCAGCGTCAACGCCGTCATCCGCTCCGACATCCGCGTCGAAGCCGGCAAGCTGACTGAAGCGACCGTCGAGCACCGCGCCGCCGACGTCACCTTCAAGCTGGTGCGCGAAGCCGGCGGCGAAGCCATCGCCGACACGTCCTGGTCGGTGCTGACGGAGTCAGGCGACCCGCTGCGCGAGGCCGTCGGCGCCTTCGCCTCGATGGTGCTGTCGGAAGGTGACTACACCATCATCGCCAAGAACCGCGACCGCATCTACCAGCGCGACTTCACCGTCGTTGCCGGCCGCAACCAGGACGTCGAAGTCGTCGCCTCGGAAGACGCCGCGATCGACCCCAACGAAGGCGCGGACTAGGCTTCAGCAAGTCGTCTGACTTCCGGACCTCTGAGCCGAAAAGGGCGGCATCGAGCCGCCCTTCTTGTTTGTCTCAGGCTGTAAAGCCTGTTTGTCTCAGGCGGTAAGGGCGCGACGCCTGTCCGGCGTCATCGCTTCGTCAACGAGGGCTGCGATCGCCTCGTCGAGACCCATAGACACCTGGTCGCGCGAACCGAGACGGCGAACATTGACGGTCGCTTCTTCCGCCTCCCGCTTGCCACAGACGAGAATGACCGGAACCTTGGCCAGCGAGTGCTCGCGAACCTTGTAGTTGATCTTCTCATTGCGCAGGTCGACTTCGGCCGACAGGCCGGCGGCCTTGAGCTTGGCAGCGACCGAACGCGCGTAGTCGTCGGCGTCCGAGGTGATCGTCGTCACCACCACTTGCTGCGGCGCAAACCACAGCGGGAAGTGGCCCGAATAGTTCTCGATCAGGATGCCGAGGAAACGTTCCATCGAACCACAGATGGCGCGGTGGACCATGACCGGCTGCTTCTTCTCGGAATCCGAGCCGATGTAGAAGGCGCCGAAGCGTTCGGGCAGGTTGAAATCGACCTGGGTCGTTCCGCACTGCCATTCGCGGCCGATCGCATCACGCAGGACGTATTCGAACTTGGGGCCGTAGAAGGCACCCTCGCCCGGATTGATCGACGTCTTGATGCGGTTGCCGGACTGCGCCTCGATGGTCTTGAGCACATTGCCCATGATCTCTTCGGCGTGATCCCATGCCTCGTCGGAGCCGACGCGTTTGTCAGGCCTTGTCGACAGCTTCACCGAAATCTCGTTGAAACCGAAGTCGGCATAGGTCGACAGGATCAGGTCGTTGATGCGCAGGCACTCAGCGGCGAGTTGTTCTTCGGTGCAGAAGATATGCGCATCGTCCTGGGTGAAGCCGCGCACGCGCATCAGTCCGTGCAGCGCGCCCGACGGCTCGTAGCGGTGGACGTTGCCGAACTCGGCGAGCTTCACCGGCAGGTCGCGATACGACTTCAAGCCGTGCTTGAAGATCTGCACGTGGCCCGGGCAGTTCATCGGCTTCAGCGCAAAGACGCGGTCGTCGTCGGTGTCGTCACCAGCAACCGTCACCTTGAACATCGCGTCGCGATACCAGCCCCAGTGGCCCGAGGTCTCCCACAGGCTCTTGTCGAGCACCTGGGGCGCGTTGACTTCCTGGTAGCCCTGCTGGTCGAGGCGGCGGCGCATGTAGCTGACCAGGTTCTGGAACATCTTCCAGCCCTTGGCATGCCAGAACACTACACCCGGACCTTCCTCCTGGAAGTGGAACAGATCCATCTCGCGGCCGAGGCGGCGGTGGTCGCGTTTCTCTGCCTCTTCCAGCATGTGCAGATACTGGTCGAGCTGGGCCTGGTCAGCCCAAGCCGTGCCATAGATGCGCGTCAGCATAGGGTTGTTGCTGTCGCCACGCCAATAGGCGCCGGCAACCTTCATCAGCTTGAAGGCGCTGCCGATCTGGCCGGTCGAAGCCATGTGCGGACCACGGCATAGGTCGAACCAGTCGCCCTGGGCGTAGATGTTGAGGTTCTGGTCCTCGGGGATCGCATCGATCAGCTCAAGCTTGTAGGCCTCGCCCTTGTCGCGGAAAACCTGCTTGGCCTTGTCGCGCGACCAGACCTCCTTGGTGAACGGCTTGTTGCGGCCGATGATCTCGCGCATCTTCTTTTCGATCGCCGGGAAATCCTCGGGCGTGAAAGGCTCGTTTCGGGCGAAATCGTAATAGAAGCCGTTGTCGATGACAGGACCGATAGTGACCTGGGTACCCGGCCACAGTTCCTGCACGGCTTCCGCCAGCACGTGGGCAGTGTCGTGGCGGATCAACTCGAGCGCGCGCGGGTCGTCGCGGGTGACGATCTCGACCTTGCCGGACTTGCCGAGCGGGTCGGAAAGGTCACGCACGGTGCCGTCGACGGCATAGGCCACGGCCTTCTTGGCCAGCGACTTCGAGATCGATTCGGCCAATGCGGCACCGGTCATCGCCGCGTCGTAGTCGCGGACGGAACCATCGGGAAATGTCAGGGAAACGGAATTCGACAATGCTCTTCTCCTATCCAGTCCCGCAAACGAGCGCGGGTGGTAAAAAAAAGCCGGATGCGTCCGGCAACGGTGGTCTTTTAGGGGCAGTTTGCGCCGCCGTAAAGCGAGACAGCGGCAGTTGCGCGCCGCTGTCGTAGATCCGAGCCGTGGTGAGGCTAGTTGGCAGGCTTCATCAGCGCCGGCAGGTCAGCAAGGAAGTCGGCGCGCACCTTTGGTCCCATGAGTACCGGGCTCTTGCCTTCGTTGACGAACAGCCTGGCAAAGACGACCTTCCGGCCATCCTTTTCGGCCCAACCGACGAACCAGCCAAACGGCCTGCTGCGATTTTGGGCGCCTGCCTTGTTGGTCAGCCAGCCGGTGCCGGTCTTGCCCTGGACCTTCCAGTCGCCGGCGTCGAAGGCAGGCAGTATCAGGCCGGTCATGTCGTATGCCTTGGCCGAGACCGAAAGCTTACGATCGAGAATACGCCTGATGAATGCCGCCTGCTCATCTGGCGAAATCTGCAGCGACGAGCTCAGCCACGAGTGGGTCAGGCCATCCTTCTTGCCTGGATTGCCCGAGATGTCGCCATTGCCATAGCTGAAGCCTTGGACATAGCCGGCAAACCGCTTATGGCCGAGCTTGCGGGTGATCTGCTGCGAGTACCAGACGACCGAGTCCTTCTCCCAGATCGTCGGATCGACAGGCCTGTGGTCGCGCTTGATGGCGTTGAACTCAGGCTTGTAGTCCCAGCGCGGCGTATGCGCGTCGCTGAGGATGCCGGCATCGTAGCCCATCAGTGCCAATGGCACCTTGAATGTCGATGCCGGGCTCACGCGCCGGTCGCAAGTGCCGTCACGGCGCAGCGTGGCGCCGCTCTGGGCATCGACGATCAGCGTGCATTCGAACACTGGCTTGAGCGCCGGATCATTGGCAGCCGCCTGCGCCTGAGCAAGAGGCACCGCAAGAAGGGAGAAAAAAACGAAGATCGAAGATCGACGAAATGAAGCAAGCACTGTCGTGACATCCTCTGTCGGTTGGGCGCCAAAGGACTATGGACGGCTATTGTCTCGAATATGGCTCAATTTGGACTGAACCATCTTAGCCTGACCAAACGGTAAACCGAAAAATATCGGCATTAACTGATATGCCACGCGGTGCGCGGCGCATGCGCCTCAATGCTCCGATGGCCGTCGGCCGATCAGCCAATAGCGCCACGGCATATACCAGGCATAAGGCGCGCCGAGGCTCTCCGGCACCCGGTCGATGCCATGGGTGCCCCATGGCCCGCAGCGCAGCACGCGAAACAGCCCCATCCAGCCGCCGGCCCACAGGCCATGACGCGCGATCGCCTCATGCGCATATTCCGAACAGGTCGGCATATGCCGGCACGAATTGCCGATGAAGCCCGAAAGCGTCAGTTGGTAGAACCGCACCAGCGAGGTGCCAAGCACGCGGCCTGGCGTCCTGCGCCACGGTCCGGCCCAGTTGCGGCCGCGCGCAGCAGGGCCGTGTGGATGGTCGTGTCCGTGGTCCATCGTCTCTGCCGGATCGGAATCTATTCGCTATAGATGTCCATTTCGCCATGCAGACGCAATGTTCGGCATCTACCACCTCGCCGCTGCGGCGCCGTGTCACGCATTCCAGCCAAGCTTCGCCCCGCGGTGGGGGCACCGCCGTTGCGGAGCGTCGAGTTGAAGCCGGTCGGCGTCGCAGCACTTGGTTCTCCGGGTGGCGTGGTCGACCTGGAAGGTCGCGATGCGGAACATTTCGGCGTAGGCGTTGAAGAGCGTTGGCATTGTCTTGCCTCCTTGGATGGAAGGATTAGACGGCCTCTAGCCGTGCTCTTCAAACGAGTATAACGTCAAGCTTGGATAACTTGAGATTATGCGAATGAACCGCGGGCGGCTTCCGCTGACGGCATTGAGAAGTTTCGAGGCGGCCGGACGGCATCTGAGTTTCAGCCGCGCGGCAGACGAATTGTTCGTCACCCAGGCCGCCATCAGCCGCCAGATTCGCGAGCTGGAAAGCTTCCTGCGCCAGCCCCTGTTCGTACGCTACCACCGCCGTGTCGAACTGACGGAACCCGGTCAGAAACTGCTGCAGCAGCTGGTCAAAAGTTTTGACGACATCGACCGCCGCCTTTCGGAATTGGCGACGAGGCCCTCGCTTTCGGTAGTCAGCGTTAGCGCCGAACCGGCGCTCGCCGCAAGTTGGTTGCTGCCGCGGCTCAACAAATTCCGCGAGATGCGCCCCGACATCGAGATCGCCCTCGACGTCGACCCGCGGCTGATCGATTTCCGCAGCGACCAGGCCGAGCTCGCCTTGCGCTTCAGCGCGCACAATAGCTCATGGCCACGCAGCGAGTCGGAGTTGTTGGGCATGGTCGTCGATTCGCCAATCCTGTCGCCTGCGCTGCTGGCATCCGGCCCACCGCTGGACTCTCCCGCCGACCTGCGCCGCTACACATTGCTGCATGAGGAAAACCGCCAGGGCTGGGCACGCTGGTTCGAGGCCGCGGGCGCCGAGGAGGCATCCGTCCCGGAGCGCGGCCCGTTGCTGGCCGACGCCGCATTGTCGAAACAGGCGGCGATGCTCGGCCATGGCGTCGCCCTTGGCGACCTGTTGCTGGTCTACGAGGAGCTTCAGGCGGGAACGCTGGTCAAACCGTTCGAAACCAATGTCGTCTGCGGCGGCTACTGGCTGGTTGCGAAGAACCTGGCCAAGCTGTCCGAGCCGGCACAGTGCTTCGCCGAATGGATCAAGGCCGAGTTCGCCGACAGCCTCGAGGTTCTCGACAAATGCCTGGCGTCAGCCTATCTGCGCTCGATCTGAGTGATGGCGTCGACCACGGCGTCAAAGGTCAGCATCGTCGAAGCGTGCCGCGCCTTATAGTCCCGCACCGGCTCGAGATACTTGAGGTCGCCGAATCGGCCCTCCGGCGGCGTGCCGCCTTCCTTGAGCATGCGCAGCATCGTGTCGCGCACGGCGCGCAATTCATCGGCGCTGGCGCCGACGACATGCTCGGCCATGATCGATGACGACGCCTGGCCCAGAGCGCAGGCTTTCACCTCATGGGCAAAGTCGGTGACGATACCGTCCTTCATCGCCAGATCGATCGTGACCGTCGACCCGCACAGCTTGGAATGTGCTGTCGCCGTCGCATCGGGGTGATCGAGCCGGCCGAGCCGGCCGATATTGCCGGCGAACCCGAGAATTTTCGTGTTATAGATGTCGTCGATCAACTTTTTTCACTCTGAGTGCGTGTCATGAACAACTCTTGTCGCTGACGCATCTTCCAATCGTCGTCTTCACCCATATATAATGGTGGCGCTCGCCTCCCGACAAGGAGCTGAAAAGGCATCGGGATTTGAGCAAGATAAGCAGCTTTGGGTACGGCACTCGTTCCGGTGGTCCCTAAAGTGGCTGTGTCCGTTCAACTCGTCCCTGCTCTGACAGGGACTACTGGAGACGCCTGATATGGATGCCGTAGCGAAGAAGCTGATGCCGCAATCAGCCTATATGGACAAGCCTGCAACCGACCGCCCGACCGAGGCGGAGGTCGAAGCCGCTGTGAAGGTGCTCCTGCGCTGGACCGGCGACGATCCACAGCGCGAAGGCCTGATCGACACGCCCAAGCGCGTGACCAAGGCTTTCCGTGAAATGTTCAATGGCTACGACATGTGCCCGGCCGACGAGCTTGGCCGCACATTCGAGGAAGTCGCCGGCTACGACGACCTGGTCATCGTTCGTGACATCAAGTTCCATTCGCATTGCGAGCACCATATGGTGCCGATCATCGGCAAGGCTCATGTCGGCTATCTGCCGGATGGCAAGGTCGTCGGTCTCTCCAAGATCGCCCGCGTCGTCGATATCTTCGCCCACCGCCTGCAGACGCAGGAAGCGATGACGGCGCAGATTGCCGGAGTCATCCAGGACGTGCTAAATCCGCGCGGCGTCGCCGTGATGATCGAGGCCGAGCATATGTGCATGGCCATGCGCGGCATCCGCAAGCAGGGTTCGACGACCCTGACCTCCACATTCACCGGCGTTTTCCGGGATACCCCCGAAGAACAGGTCCGGTTCGTGACCATGGTACGAGCCGGCGGCGGCGGGATCTGATCCCGCTTCGCCGGAGCCCCGAGTTAGGACCCCGGCGATGACCGTGCAGTTTCCCGAAGTTTCCAACGACAAGCGCGCCCTCGAAGAGGGCGAGCTGTTCTCGCCACGTTTCGACGTCAACGGTCTGGTCACCGCCGTGGTGACCGACGCCGCCGACGGCATGCTCTTGATGGTCGCGCACATGAATGCCGAAGCGCTGGCTCTGACGATCGAGACCGGCATCGCCCACTATTGGTCGCGCTCGCGCAACGCGCTTTGGAAGAAGGGCGAAACCTCGGGCAATTTCCAGCACGTCCAGGAGATTCGCACCGACTGCGACCAGGACGCGGTGTGGCTCAAGGTAAAAGTGAGCGGCCACGACGCAACCTGTCACACCGGCCGGCGTTCTTGTTTTTATCGGACGGTGGGACGACAAGGCAGTGTCGCGACGCTCAGCGCGGACGGCAGCGATCCGCTGTTCGATGTCGACGAGACCTACCGCAAGAAAACGTGAACCGGCTACCTGTTCCAGAACACAGAGATTCACGATTTTAATACGGGGTCGGGAGTAGTCTGTATTTGGGAACAAGGAGTGTGCGATGCTCGAATGGGCGTCATTCTATGCGCGCCAGAACGTCCGCGAAGCCAATGGCTTTTCTTCCGGCACAAGCTCGAACGTTCCCGAAACAGCAAGACAGAACGGCATTTCACTGGCGCTCGGCGGAGGTGCTGCACGCGGCTGGGCCCATATCGGCGTGCTGCGCGCGCTTGATGAAGCCGGCATCCGCATCAACATGATCGCCGGCACTTCGATCGGTGCCCTCGTCGGTGGCTGCTATCTCGCCGGAAAGCTCGACCAGCTCGAGGAATTCGCCCGTAGCCTGACCAAGCGCCGTATCTTCGGCCTGTTCGACTTCAAGCTCGGCGGCAGCGGACTGTTCGGCGGCATGAAGCTCGATTCTCGCATGCAGCAGCACATGGGCAGCATCACCTTCGAGGATCTGCCGAAACCCTTCGTCTGCGTTGCGACCGAAATCCGCACCGGCCACGAGATCTGGCTGTCGAGCGGTTCGCTGATCAAGGCGATGCGGGCGTCCTACGCCCTGCCCGGCGTGTTCGAGCCGGTCACCTGCAACGGCCGCGTGCTGGTCGACGGCGCGCTCGTCAATCCGGTGCCGGTTTCGGTCTGCCGCGCCAACGAGCAGCCCTTGGTCGTTGCGGTCAACCTGCACTACGACCTGTTCGGCCGCGCGGCAGTGATCAAGCATAGCGCTGGCGAACTGGTGGTCGAGCGTCCGGCTGCACCGGGAGAGAACTCCGCTCAAAGCGAGCGCGAGGCACGACTCGGCATCACCGGTGTCATGGTCGAAGCGTTCAACATCATCCAGGATCGCATTTCCCGCGCGCGGCTGGCCGGCGATCCGCCAGATCTGTCGATCCAGCCCAAGCTCGGCCTGATCGGCCTGTCCGAATTCCACCGCGCCGACGAGGCCATCCGGCTCGGCTACGAGGCGACAAAGGCGCAGATGGAAGAGATCCTGAGGCTTCAGGCGGTTCTCGGCTAAGACCAATTCTCGGTCAAGGACCGGCCAGCGACGCGTCGATGATCCTGAACTGGGCCGTGCGGCTGCCATTCCAATGATTGACCGAAATCGAGCCGGCGACGTGTATTGCACGGTCGCGGTTCCGGAACAGGAAATCGCCAAGTGGCGTCTCTGCCGCCCTGAACGCCATCGCCTGGACCTTGCCGCCGCTTTCCGAACGCAGGTCGATGCGTATATGTGCGGAGCCGACCAGCCTGGCATCGGCGATGCGATGCCTTGGCAGGACGAAAACGGGCGGCACATGCCCTGCCCCGAACGGTCCTGCTTTCTCCAGCGCGTCGACGAGGTTCAGCGTCGCGCCTTCCGCGGCCAGCGCACCGTCAATCTTCAGGCTTTCCTCATCCTGCAGGCGGAACACGTCGGCTGCGGCGCGCTGTTCGAAGAAGGCGCGCAACTCGCCCAGCTTGGCGCGCTCAACGGTGATGCCGGCCGCCATGGCGTGCCCGCCACCCTTGACCAGCAGTCCGGCTTCGACCGCCTCGCGCACCAGCCGGCCAAGGTCGAAACCGGACACGGAACGGCCTGACCCTGTGCCAACGCCATTCGGGTTGAAGGCAATCGCAAAAGCCGGGCGGCGCGCGTGATCCTTGAGACGCGATGCCAGCAAGCCAACGATGCCGGGGTGCCATGTGGTGCTCGCGGTGACCAACACGGCCGGGCCCGGTCCGGCGCCGATTTCGGCATCGGCCTCGGCGCGTGCCTCGGCCAGCATCTCCGTTTCCATCGCCTGGCGCTCCTGGTTCAGGCGGTCGAGCGTTTCGGCGATGGTTCCGGCTTCGACCGGATCGTCGGTGGCAAGCAGCTTGCTGCCGAGCGCCGCGTCGCCGATGCGCCCGCCGGCATTGATGCGCGGGCCGAGCAGGAACGACAGGTGGAAGGTGTTGAGCGGCTCGCCTATGCGCGCAACGCGGGCGAGTGCCGTTAGCCCGACATTGTTCTGCTGGCGCATGGCCTGCAGCCCCTTGACGACGAAGGCCCTGTTCACGCCGGTCAACGGCACGACGTCGGCGACCGTCGCAAGTGCCACAAGGTCGAGCAGCTTGAGCAGATCGGGACGCGGCGCGTCAGGCAGTCGCGCGCGCATCACCTTTGCCGTCTGCACCAAGGCCAGGAAGGTGACGCCGGCAGCGCAGAGATGGCCTTGGCCGGAGAGATCGTCGTCACGGTTCGGATTGACCACGGCCACGGCATTCGGCATCGCGCCGCCGACCTGGTGATGATCGAGCACCACCACATCGGCGCCGGCCTCGTTGGCCGCGTCGATGGAGGCGGCGCTGTTGGTACCACAGTCGACGGTGACGATCAGGCTCGCGCCGCGCCCGATGAGCTCACGCATCGCATCCGGGTTCGGGCCGTAACCTTCGAAGATGCGGTCGGGAATGTAGATCTCGGACTCGATGCCGAAATGGGTGAGAAATCGCTTCACCAGCGCCGACGAACAGGCACCGTCGACGTCATAGTCGCCGAAGATCGCGACCTTTTCGCTGCGCAGCACCGCGTCGGCAAGGCGCGATGCCGCCTTGTCCATGTCGGTCAGCGAGGCCGGATCGGGCAACAGGTCGCGGATGGTGGGATCGAGGAACCGCTCGGTGTCCTCGGGCAGCACGCCGCGGCCGGCAAGCACACGGGCGACGATGTCGGGCACGCCATGCCCCTGGGCGATGGCGAGCGCCAGCATGTCCTGGCGTTCGGTCAGGCGATGTTCCCAGGAAACACCGGTGGCCGAACGCCTTACGCCGAGAAAGTTACGCTTTTCAGTCGCCATTCAGTTGAGGTCCACCCGCTTCGGATCGACCATAGGCGACCGCAACAGGCGCGTAATCAGAATTTTTCCAGATCCTGGTGGCGTGCCTTGATCTCACGCACGGTCTTGGACGACGAGCGCAGCACAATCGTGTGGGTGGTGATCGAGTCACGACCGAACTTGACGCCGGCAAGCATGTTGCCGTCGGTGACGCCGGTGGCAGCGAACAGCACGTCGCCACGCGCCATCTCCTCGACGCGGTAGACCTTTTTGGGGTCGGTGATGCCCATGGTGGCGGCGCGCGCAACTTTCTCAGGGGTGTCGAGCATCAGGCGTCCAAGCATCTGCCCGCCGGTGCAGCGCAGCGCAGCAGCAGCCAGCACGCCCTCGGGCGCACCGCCGGTGCCGAGATAGATGTCGATGCCGGTTTCCTCGGGATCGGTGGTGTGGATGACACCGGCCACGTCGCCGTCGCCGATCAGGCGGATGGCAGCACCGGTCTCGCGCACGGCTTCGATCAGCTTGGAATGGCGCGGACGGTCGAGGATGCAGGCGGTGATTTCTTCGACCGGCACGCCCTTGGCCTTGGCAACGCTGGCGATGTTGTCGGCCGGCGAGGCGTCGATGTCGATGACACCCTCGGGATAACCCGGGCCGACGGCGATCTTGTCCATATAGACGTCAGGCGCAAACAGCAGGCTGCCCTTTTCGGCAATGGCGATGACGGCAAGGGCGTTGGGCAGGTTCTTGGCGCAGATGGTGGTGCCTTCGAGCGGATCGAGCGCGATGTCCACATCGGGGCCGCCGGAGCCTACTTCCTCGCCGATGTAGAGCATCGGAGCTTCGTCGCGTTCGCCTTCGCCGATGACGACCGTGCCGTTGATGGCAAGGCGGTTCAGTTCCTGGCGCATGGCGTCGACGGCAACCTGGTCGGCGGCCTTCTCGTCGCCGCGTCCGCGCAGCCTGGCTGCAGCCACGGCGGCCCGCTCGGTGACGCGCACGAGTTCCATGGTGAGAATCCGGTCGAGGCCGGCTACAACGCTTTTCGCCATAATACTGGGTCCTGAAGTCGATGAGTTCGGAGCGCCCAAACCGGGCCGGCTCTTATTGTCAAACCCGCATGACAACGGCAAGACCTGTTGCCCGCTTTATCGAAAGCGAAACAATATCAATCGATTGAAAGGTAATGGCGCTTGACTGCCTGGGAGGGGGGCACATTTGCACCCCCTAGAACAGGCGCCAGCTTAACCGGCGCGCTCGATGCGGATGACCTGCGGCTTGTCTGTCAGGTGACCGTCCTTGGTCACGCCGTCGACAGCCTTGCGCACGGCAGCTTCCGTGGTCTCGTGGGTCACCAGGATGACAGTCTTCTGGGCGATGCCGCCTTCGGTGCCATTGGCGTGCTGGACGATCGATTCCAGCGAAATGTCGTTGTCGGCCATGCGCTTGGCGATCGCTGCAAAGACGCCGATGCGATCATGCACAGTCAGGCGGATGAAGTAGCCGCCGGCATGGCTGCGCATCTGCGCCTTTTTGTACGGCTTCAGTTCCTTGGCCGGACGGCCGAACACCGGGCCATGCTGGAAGCCGGGCCGGCTCTTGGCGATGTCGGCGATGTCGCCGACGACGGCCGACGCCGTGGCGTTGCCGCCGGCGCCGGGGCCGGATAGAAGCAGCTCGCCCAAAATGTCGGTTTCGATCGCCACCGCATTGGTGACGCCGTGGACCTGGGCGATGACGGATGCCGTCGGCACCATTGTCGGGTGCACGCGCTGCTCGATGCCGCTATCGGTGCGCTGGGCAACGCCAAGCAGCTTGATGCGGTAGCCGAGTTCAGCCGCTGCGCGAATGTCGGCCTGGGTGATGTTGGAGATGCCTTCGAGATAGATGTCGTCGGCAGCGATTTTCGAGCCGAATGCCAGGCTGGTCAGGATGGCGAGCTTGTGGGCGGTGTCGTTGCCCTCGATGTCGAAGGTCGGGTCGGCCTCGGCATAGCCCAGGCGCTGGGCGTCGGCGAGGCATGCCTCGAAGGTCAGGCCTTCGGCTTCCATGCGCGTCAGGATGTAGTTGCAAGTGCCATTGAGGATTCCGAACACGCGATTGACGCTGTTGCCCGCCATCGCCTCGCGCATGGTCTTGATGACAGGGATGCCGCCGGCAACGGCCGCTTCGTAGTTGAGCAGTACGCCTTTCTTCTCGGCGACCTCGGCCAGTGCCACGCCATGCTTGGCGAGTAGCGCCTTGTTGGCGGTCACGACATGGCGGCCGGCATCGAGCGCGGCACGCACACAGGCGCGCGCAGCACCTTCGTCGCCGCCGATCAATTCAATGAAGACGTCGATGTCGGCCTTCTCGGCCAGCTCGATCGGATCATCGAACCATTGCGCGCCGCTCAGGTCGACACCGCGATCACGGCTGCGGTCGCGGGCGGAAACGGCGGTCACGACGATTTCGCGACCGCATTGCCGGGTGAGCTCGGCGCCCTTGTCGCGCAGCACACGCGCCACCGAAGCACCGACCGTGCCGAGACCGGCAATTCCAACACGCAATGCTTCAGCCATGGTCGCGGCGCCTCTTTATTTCAATCGTTCTGGGAATGTGGCGCGGTGCCGCTCAGCGATGGGCTGCGAGCGGAACCACGTTGTTGGGGTGTTTGGCTGTGGTCTGCAGGAAGCGCTTGATGCTTCGTGCTGCCTGGCGGATGCGGTGCTCGTTTTCGACCAGCGCCAGACGCACATAGTCGTCGCCGTGCTCGCCGAAGCCGACGCCGGGAGCGACAGCCACGTCCGCATGTTCGATCAGCAGCTTGGAGAATTCGAGCGAACCAAGATGCTTGAACGGCTCCGGGATCGGTGCCCAGGCAAACATCGTCGCCGCCGGCGCCGGGATTTCCCAGCCGGCACGGGTGAACGAGTCGACCATCACGTCGCGGCGCTTGTGATAGACTTCGCGCACCTCGGCTATGTCGGCACCGTCGCCATTGAGCGCGGCAGTTGCCGCCACCTGGATCGGCGTGAACGCGCCATAATCGAGGTAAGACTTCACGCGGGTCAATGCGGCGATCAGGCGCTCGTTGCCGACGGCAAAGCCCATGCGCCAGCCCGGCATCGAAAACGTTTTCGACATCGAGGTGAACTCGACGGTGACGTCGATCGCGCCCGGCACCTGCAGCACCGAGGGCGGCGGATTGCCATCGAAATAAATCTCCGAATAGGCAAGATCCGACAGGATGATGATGTCGTGCTTCTTCGCAAACGCCACGACGTCTTTGTAGAAGTCGAGCGAGGCGACGAAGGCCGTAGGGTTCGACGGATAATTGAGGATCAGCGCCAGCGGCTTGGGGATCGAGTGGCGGACGCCGCGCTCGAGCGCCGGAATGAAGCCGTCATCCGGCTTGGCCTGGAGTGAGCGGATGACGCCGCCCGACATGATGAAACCGAAAGCGTGGATCGGATAGGTCGGATCCGGACACAGCACGACGTCGCCAGGCGCGGTGATCGCCTGCGCCATGTTGGCGAAGCCTTCCTTCGAGCCCAGCGTCGCAACGACCTGGGTATCGGGATTGAGCTTCACGCCAAAGCGGCGGGCATAATAATTGGCCTGGGCGCGGCGCAGGCCGGGAATGCCGCGCGACGACGAATAGCGGTGGGTGCGCGGGTCGCGCACCACTTCGCACAGCTTGTCGACGATGGCGGTCGGCGTCGGCAGGTCCGGATTGCCCATGCCAAGATCGATGATGTCGGCGCCCCGCGAACGGGCGCTGGCCTTCAGCCGGTTGACCTGCTCGAAGACATAGGGCGGAAGGCGGCGGACCTTGTGAAATTCTTCCATGTCAGTTCCAGGTAAACGGGGGCTCGGCGATGCGTGCGCGATATACACTCAATTGCAGGCGGGGTCGATAGTCTCGCACTTGCCTTCGATGGCCTTCAGCGTGTCGTCGCCGTGCTTTCTGGCAAGCGTGGTCATCGCCGCCGAATTGCCACCGCCTGCGCCGGCCTTGGCGCCCTGGCGCTGTCTGGCAGCCTGGAGTTCGGCCAGCTTGGCGGCCTTCTGGTCCTCGGTGAACTGGGCGGCGGCCACCTCAGGCGCAATGTTGAGATTGGGGTAGGTGCCGGTATCCTGCGCGCCACGTCCGGTTGCCGGTGCAGCGCTGCTGTCGGCGCTGGTCGTGCTGGTGCAGCCGGCAGCGGCAATGGCCAATGCCAGCACGCCCGCGGACAACATCACGCGGGAGCAGAAAAAAACATTCCGACCAACACTATATGTCATAAAGTTTCCCCGACAGGCGCGGTAGAGCGCGTTGGACCCGGTAAGACGTCACATGATACTATGTCAACAATGGGCGCTTTGGGAGGACCTGCAAGAACCATGGCGAAGGTAGACGATTCGGACAAGCAGAGTGGCGATACCCCCTCCTCCGTCGAGCAATACCTCGTCAAAGATCCGGAACGTTTTGCGCTCAACATGGCCCGCATGATCGAGCAGGCCGGGAAGGCAGCCTCCGCCTGGGCCGAACCGCGCGAGAAGGGCGAGGTGCGCGACACCGTCGCCGAGCCGATGGCCGACATGGTCAAGACCTTCTCCAAGCTTAGCGAATACTGGCTGTCCGACCCCCAACGCGCGCTGGAAGCGCAGACCCGATTGTTCTCCGGCTATCTTGACGTGTGGAGCAAGTCGATCCAGCGCATGGGCGGCGACGAGGTCGACGACGCCGTCAAGCCAGAACGCGGCGACAAGCGCTTCCTCGATCCCGAATGGGGCCGCAACGCCTTCTTCGATTTCCTCAAGCAGGCCTATTTGGTGACTGCGCGCTGGGCCGGCGACCTCGTCGACCATGCCGACGGTCTCGACGAGCACACCCGCCACAAGGCCGGCTTCTACGTCAAGCAGGTTGCCAACGCGATTTCGCCGTCCAATTTCATCCTCACAAATCCGGAGCTGTTTCGCGAAACCGTCGCCAGCAACGGCGAGAACCTAGTGCGCGGCATGAAGATGTTTGCCGAGGACATTTCGGCCGGCAAGGGCGACCTCAAGCTCCGGCAGGCCGACTACAGCGGCTTCGAGATCGGCAAGAACATCGCCACCACGCCGGGCAAGGTCGTCGGCCGCAGCGACGTCGCGGAAATCATCCAGTACACGCCGACCACCGACAAGGTGCTGAAGCGCCCGCTGCTGATCTGCCCGCCATGGATCAACAAGTTCTACATCCTCGACCTCAACCCGCAGAAATCCTTCATCCGGTGGGCGGTCGAGCAGGGCCACACGGTCTTTGTCATCTCCTGGATCAATCCAGACCAGCGCCACGGCCTGAAGGATTGGGAAGCCTATATCCGCGAAGGCCTGCAATATGGACTCGACATCGTCGAGCAGGCGACGGGAGAAACCAAGGTCAACGCCATCGGCTACTGTGTCGGCGGCACGTTGCTGGCGGCAGCATTGGCGCTGCTGGCACAGGAAGGTGACCACCGCATCCAATCGGTCACCTTCTTCACGACGCAGGTCGATTTCACCTATGCCGGTGACCTCAAGGTGTTCGTCGACGAGGATCAGATCAAGGCTCTCGAAGGAGCGATGAAGGACAAGGGCTATCTCGACGGCACCAAGATGGCGACGGCCTTCAACATGCTGCGCTCGGGCGACCTGATCTGGCCCTATGTCATCAACAACTACATGCGCGGCAAGGAGCCGACGCCGTTCGACCTGCTCTACTGGAATGCCGATTCGACGCGCATGGCAGCGGCCAATCACTCCTTCTACCTGCGCAACTGCTATCTCGAGAACAACCTGTCGCAAGGCAGGATGGAGCTGGCCGGCCGAACCATCTCGCTCGCCGACGTCACCATTCCGGTCTACAACCTCGCTGCGCGCGAGGATCACATCGCCCCTGCCCGCTCGGTCTTCCTCGGCTGCCAGTATTTCGGTGGCGATGTCGACTATGTCGTCGGCGGCTCTGGGCACATCGCAGGCGTGGTCAATCCGCCCGCCGCCGGCAAGTACCAGTTTTGGTCGGGAGGCAAGCCATCAGGCGATTTCGACGAATGGCTGAAGGGTGCTGCCGAGACGCCTGGCTCGTGGTGGCCGCACTGGCAGCGCTGGATCGAAGCCAAGGACGACACCCGCGTTGCGGCACGCAAGCCTGGCATAAGCGGGCGGGTGCTAGAGGATGCGCCCGGCAGCTATGTGAAGGTACGCGTGTAACCAGCTGTCACAGGCATTGAATTGACGCCCTTTACCAAGAGGGCGAAAACATGGCGCCTATCATGATCTCGCCTTAATTGGCGCCTAGCCCGCTTACTGGGGGATCATTGCCACAAGTTTGAGTGCCGCTTCTTCTGCGGAAGCGTGGTTGCGTAGATGTTCGATTTCAATCGCCAAGCGTAATCGTTGGCCTGCAGTGCATGAGAGGGGATCCGGTTTGACGTCAGGACGACTGCGATTCGCAGACCGGCGCTGCGGCGTTGCGCTGACCGTGCTGGTTTCGCTCATGAGCGTGTCCTGCTCCTCGACGGGCGAGCCGAATTTCGACCTGACAAATCCTGCGGCCAACGCCGCAACGACCACCGAAACAACCACTGCCCAATCCGTGACCGCAGCAGGCGCCCCAGCCACATCAGTGGCCCAGGCAACGATGAGCACGGCAGGCGACACTGCCCTGCCCGACCAGGTCGGTTATGTCCCACTGATCAAGCCGGGAAGCGAAAACGCAGCGGAAGTCGCCATCGCCAGTGCCGAACAGCCGCAGCAGGTCGCGACGGCAGCCACAGCGGAGCAGCCGAAGACAGCAGCTGTCGCTTCCCAGGCTGCGGACGCAAAACCGGCCAAGCCGCCGGTGCAGCAGGATACCGGCTTCATCCTGACCAATGGTCCGGCAGCCGAACCAGAGGCGCCCAAGAAGAAGGGGCTGTTCGCCTCGTTGTTCGGCTCTTCATCTGCCAAGGCAGCACCTGCGCCCGCCGAACAGAAGGCAAGGCCGCTGATCGCGATGGGCGACGAATCGTCTGAAACCAAGCCGAAGGCACCCGAGGAAAAGGCCAAGCCGATCATCACGCTGGCCTCGGCAAAAACTGAAGCAAAGCCGGTGGAGCTTGCGTCGCTGGGCGGCTCGTCGGGCGGCGATTCGAACTGGGCGCTGCCGGGCGTGCGCACCACCGATCTGTTCGAAATCAAGCGCAAGTCCGGCCTCAACGACGACAGCGACGTCGACCTGCACGAGGACGAGGATCCAGAACTGTACCAGACGGCATCGGCTGCCGGCATGGCGCGCCTCGCGCCTAACGGGCTGCTCAAGCAGCATGAAAGCGTCGATGTCGCCTGCCTGAAGCCGTCGCTGGTGCGCATCCTCAAGGCCGCCGAGCAGCACTACGGCAAGAAGATGATCGTGACATCGGGCTATCGCAACCCGGAACGCAACCGTCGCGCCCGCGGCGCCAAGAATTCGCAGCACATGTATTGCGCGGCAGCCGACATCCAGATTCCCGGCGTCGGCAAGTGGGAACTGGCGACGTATCTGCGCGCCATGCCTGGCCGCGGCGGTGTCGGCACCTATTGCCACACCAATTCCGTCCACATCGACGTCGGCCCGGAACGCGACTGGAACTGGCGTTGCGGCCGTCGCCGTGGATAAGTCGAAAAAATTTCGCGGCGCAGCAAAAAGACGGGTTGCCTGTCGCGAACAAGCCAACTATACACCGCCTCACCTGAGCGCGCCCATCGTCTAGCGGTTAGGACACCGCCCTTTCACGGCGGTAACAGGGGTTCGATTCCCCTTGGGCGTACCAGGTTTTTCATACATTTAGCTCTGAGTTTGTCGACACCGTCGCACGACGGTTGAGCAAGCATTTCTTGGGCCGGAAGCCTGTATTCTCTGCCGATTATCGGACCTCCCATTCGATTGGCGCTTGCCCTGGGCTGCTGCAGCAAGACAGCGCCTGAGGAGCTGCGTTTCTGGACATCCGGAAAAGAAAACGTCCGACTCGCAAGCCGGACGTTGCATGGCAAGGGTGTAGCGCGCCGCCTGGCGCCTCGACCTGGTCAGGCTGACGTTTCGGCCTCGTTGGCGACGGCCCGCTGCCGTGCCCTTCTGGCAAGGAACAGGGGCAGAACGGCAACGACAGCGGCGAGGACCCAGAGCACGATCGAGATCGTGCTGTGGAACAGGATCGAGATGTCGCCGCCGCTGATGGCAAGTGCGTTGCGCAGGTTTACCTCCATGACGTGCCCGAGGACGAAGCCGAGGATGATCGGCGCCATGTCGAAACCGGCCTTGCGGAGCAGCCAGCCACACATGCCGATCCCCAGCAT
This sequence comes from Aminobacter sp. NyZ550, assembly GCF_025628925.2. Lineage (NCBI taxonomy): Bacteria > Pseudomonadati > Pseudomonadota > Alphaproteobacteria > Hyphomicrobiales > Phyllobacteriaceae > Aminobacter > Aminobacter sp. NyZ550. The sequence goes on along the minus strand of NZ_CP114190.1, from coordinate 3,306,776 downwards.
CAGCAGAATCGAAAACACCGACGAGTGCGTGGAATAGACGCCGACGATCGACAGCACGAGGATGCCGGGCACAAGCAGCCAGTTCGGCACGGTCAGAACGCGGGCGAAAATGTTGACCAGCGGCAGGTTGAGCAGCAGCAGCAGGAAGTTGCCGACGAACAGCGAAGCAACCAGGCCGCCGACGACCTCGGGCCTTTCGGCGATCAGCATCGGACCCGGCTGGATGTTGTACAGCATCAACGCGCCCAGCATCACCGCCGTCGTGCCGGAGCCCGGCACGCCAAGCGTCAGCATCGGCACGAACGCGCCGCAGGCGGTGGCGTTGTTGGCGGCTTCGGGGGCGGCCAAGCCGCGCACGTCGCCCTTGCCAAAGGTGCCCTCGGTGTCCGAGATTCGCTTCTCGGTGGTGTAACTGACGGCGCTAGACACCGACGCTCCGGTGCCCGGCAGCACACCGACGACGAAACCGATGGCAGAGCCGCGCAGCGTGGCACCTATCGACTTCACCATGTCGCTCATCCTGGCCGTCATGCGCCCCAGCTTGCGGATGACGGTCACGCCGGTCGACTGGTGCTCGAGGATCAACAGCGCTTCCGACACAGAGAACAGGCCGATGACGAGCACCACGAATTCGATTCCGTCACCGAGTTCCGGCTCGTTGAAGGTGAAGCGATAGGCGCCCGACGTCGCATCGAGGCCGACGGTTGCCAGCATCAGGCCAAGTGTGCAGCCGATCAGCGTCTTGACCGGCTGGCTGCCGACCATCGAGCCGAGCGTGGCGAAGGCAAACACCATCAGCACGAAATATTCAGCCGGGCCGAAGCCGATGGCAAGGCCAGCGAGCACCGGGGCGAACAAGGCCAGTCCCGTCGCGCCGATCATGCCGCCGACGAAGGAAGCGACGCCAGAGAGCATGAGGGCTTCGCCGGCACGCCCCTGGCGCGCCATCGGGTAGCCGTCGAGCGCGGTCATCACGGCACCCGCGTCGCCCGGCACGTTGAGCAGTATCGACGAGATCCGTCCGCCATATTCGGCACCGCAATAGACCGCGGCCAAAAGGATCATGGTGCTCTCGGCCGGCAGGCCCATGGTGTAGGCGATCGGCAAAAGCAGCGCGATGCCATTGATCGGGCCGATTGCTGGAAGTGCCCCGACAAGCGTGCCGATGAAGCAGCCGCCGAGGCCGATGATGAGGTTCTGGAACGTGAGGGCGATGCCGAAGCCGGCCCAGAGATATTCGAGATTCATTGTTGTCTCCTTTGCCGCCGCTCAGCCGAACAGGCCCGAGGGCAGATAGACGTCGAGGAGGTAGGCGAAGACGAACCACCACAGCAGCGCCTGACACACGCCACCGATTACGGCGAGGCGCAGCGGCGCGCCGAATATCCAGCCGACGCCAGTGGTCAGCAAAAGGATGGAGGCGGCAAAGCCGAGCGGCTCCATCAACAGCACCGGGACCAGCATGAGCGCGGGAACCGCAAGAATCCGGAGCAGCAGCTGTCCCGACGGAAAGCCTTCGGACTTGCCGGGGTTGCGCAGATAGATGAGGCAAAGCAGGGCGAGGATGACTGCCAGCATCACCGGCACCACACGTGGGCCGAGCGGATCTGACGAGAAGGCGTATTCGATCCGGCTGCCGCCGATGCCGAAAACGATTGCGAGCGCCAGCAGGGCCAGCCCGCCAAACCTGCCTATGCGCTGGGATGTGTCGTTGTTGTCGGTCATGACGACCTCCGTGGTCTGCGCCACTGAGCGTGGCGCGCAAGGGAAGGTGGTGGCCGGCAGGAACGCCGGCCATCGATCTGATGCGGATTGGAAAACCGGCTGGAACGGGCTTACATGCCCGCTTCCTTGGCCATCACCTTGAAGCGGGCCACATCGGCCTTCACCTGGGCATCGAAGTCGGCGCCGATGAGAGTGTATTCATAGAGGCCGCGCGCTTCGCGCTCCTTGACGAATTCAGGGGTGGCAGAGAGTTTCTTGAGAGCGTCGGCCCACCACTGGTAGTCGGCGTCGGAAACGTCCTTGCCGACATAGTAGCCACGCCAGACCGGCCACTCGATGTCGATGCCCTGCTCTTTCGCGGTAGGCACCTCGGAGAGGTCGCCCGGCAGCCGCTCGGGCGCCATGACGGCGAGCACCCTGACCTTGCCGGCGGCATGATGCTTGGCCATTTCGGCCGCATCACCGGCGCCCACCTTCACGTGCCCACCTTCAAGTGCAGTCAGCACGGCGCCGCCGCCTTCGAGCGCGACATAGCGCATCTGCTTGGCGTCCTGGTCTGCCGACTTGGCCAGCAGCGAGCCCTTCATCCAGTCCTGCGAGCCGACGGCGCCGCCACCGGCGATGGAGAACTCGGAGGGATTGGCTTTGTAGGCCTCGATCAGTTCGCCGAGCGTTTTGTAAGGCGAGTCCGCCGCGACCACGAGCACGCCAAAATCGGCGCCCAGTGCGCCGAGCCAGCGCACAGCGCTCTCGTCATACTGGCCGAACTTGCCCTGCGCGATCAGCAGCGCCGAGCCCGTCGAGGCGGCAGTGATCAGGCTCGAATCCGAGCCGCGCTTGCCGATGACGTGGTTGTAGGCGACGGCGCCGACGCCGCCTTCCATATAGGTGACGGCCATAGGTGCCTTGATCAGCTTTGCTTCCAAAAGCGCGTTGGCGGCAAGGCGACAGGTCAGGTCGAAGCCGCCGCCGGGCTTGGCGCCGGCAAGGCATTCGGGCTTGGCCGGTTCGGCTGCCGCAGGCAGGCAAAGGGCACCCAGCAGGCCGAGTGCGGCGATGGTTTTCAGAGTGGCGTTGTTCACGGTTTCGCTCCCATGTCAGTTGTTGGCGCGACGCCCGCCGGGGCATCCGCAGCGATGTTCAACAGCTGGGAAAAGACAAAGCTGCGCGTATGCGCCGTGACAGCTAAGTCACGGTACAGAAAAGCGAAATCCTCCCAGCGCGCGGCATCCACCTCCCGGTGCCGAGCCCCTTCTGGTTCCGACGCCAAGCTGTCACCATCCTGTCACGGCAATCGGATTCGAACGGATTGATCGGCCCGACATTCCGTGCAACAGCTTTGCGCATGCGCATCCTTTTGGTCGAAGACACGAGGGATGTCGGGGAGGCCATCAGCCGTCGGCTGGAGAAGATCGGACACACCGTCGACTGGCAGTCGAACGGCCAGGCAGCCGCCGACATCCTCGAATTTACCGATTATGCCCTGGTCATCCTCGACGTCATGCTGCCGGGGCTGGACGGGTTCGAGATTCTGCGCCGGCTGCGCCAGCACCGGAAGTCCACGCCGGTGCTGATACTCACGGCGCGTTCCGAGATCGAGGATCGCGTCGGCGCGCTCGACCTCGGCGCCGACGACTACCTGGTAAAGCCGTTCGACTTCCGCGAACTCGAGGCGCGGGTGCGGGTGCTTCTGCGCCGACGCGCCGGTGACGCGACGAACCTCATCGAATGCGGCAACCTCGTGCTCGATCGCAACAGCCGCTCGGTCCGCGTCGGCAATCGCGAGGTGCAGCTCAAGCGCCGCGAGATCGCGCTGCTCGAAGTGCTGGCCAATCGTCCCGGCCGCGTCTTTGGCAAGGACGAACTGCTCGATCACCTGTTCGGCTTCGACGAGGCCCCACCGGGACAGAACGCCATCGAGCTTTATGTCGGCCGCCTGCGCAAGAAGATCGAAGGCTCCTCGGTGCGGATCGTCACCATCCGGGGCCTTGGCTACCAGCTGCTGGTCGACGATGCTGCGTGAAGGCTCGCTCTTTTCGCGCCTCGTCCTGCGCGTCGCGCTGGTGCTGGTCTGCGGCGCCGCGCTGCTCGCCACCGCCGCCTGGTATTATGCGCGCGCCGCCGCCGACAATGCCTATGACCGGCTGCTGCTCGGCGCGGCGTTCCAGATCACCGCCAACATGACCGTCGATTCCGGCCGTCTTGCCGTAACCATGCCGACGTCGGCCTTCGAATTGCTCGGGCTCGCCGAGCGCGACCGCATCTTCTACCGGGTGATCGGCCCTGATGGTCGGACCCTGACGGGCTATGACGACCTGCGCCAGCCCGAAGATCTCATGCCGGCACGCGCCGCGCCCATCTTCCTGTCCACCACCTACCGCGGCGTGCCGGTGCGCGTGGCTGCGGTGTCACGCGTCCTGTCCGATCCGTCATTGTCGGGCTGGGCCTATGTCGTGATCGCCCAGACCACCGAGGCGCGCCGCACGCTTGCTGGAGAGCTGACCGGCCGGGCCATGCTGATCGTCGGCATCATGAGCCTTCTGGCGCTGGCCGGTACAGTGCTCGCCGTACGCTACTCGCTGCGCCCGGTGGGTGAACTCGGCGCAGCACTTCGCCTGCGCGATCCGCAGGACCTGACGCCGATCGCGGTTCCCGTGCCGCGCGAGCTCCGACCGTTCGTCGGCTCGATCAACCATTTCATGGGCCGGCTCAACGAGCGCGTCGGCGTACTTCAGCGCTTCATTGCCGACGCCGCCCATCAGATCCGCACCCCGCTTGCAGCGCTCTCAGCGCAGGTCTCGCTGCTTGAGGATGTCGAAATGGACGAGAGCGGCCGGCGCCACCTGGAGCGCGTCAGCGACAGGGTCGGGCAGCTGTCAAGACTGACGAACCAGTTGCTCAGCCGCGCCATGGTGATCCATCGTTCCGACGCGGTCCGCTTTGACGTGGTCGACCTGGCCGATGTGGCCCGCAAGGCCTTTCGCAGCGCGATTCCGATAACGGTCGATCCCGACATGGTGGTGTCGTTCGAAGTCGGAACCGACGCGGTATCGGTGCTCGGCGATGCGGTCAGCCTGCGCGAAGCGATTGCCAACATCGTCGACAATTCGCTACGTCACGGCGCGGTCGCGCATCTCGCCGTCAGCGTGACGGCCGAAGGCGGGCGCGCGTTCGTCGTAGTCGAGGACGACGGCCCTGGCATTCCCGAAGCAGACTGGGAACGCATCACGGCGCGCTTCGTCAGCACCAAGTCGGAGGAAGGCAGCATGGGCCTCGGCTTTGCCATCGCCGCCGAAGTAGCGGCCATCCATCGTGGTATCATTCGTTTCCGCACCAAAGGCGATCGCAACTTCGCTGTAATCCTCGACCTGCCCCTGCATGGAGCAGTTGCATGACCTTCGTGACTCGCAATCTGCTTTCGGCGTTGGCCCTGTGCGGCTGGGTCGTCGGTGCACAGGCAGTCGAGGGCACCCGGACGTTTTTCCCCGCACTCGACAAGGAGGCCGATCGCCTCGTGGTCCATGGCGCGACCGACATCGAGGCCATGGAGCCGCTGATCCGTGACTTCCAGGCCACCGCCCGCGGCATTGCGGTCGACTATTCCGACTTCGTCACCAACGACCTCTACCGAGATGCCGACGCCGCCTGCCGGACCGGCACATCGGCGGCGGACGTGCTGCTGTCCTCGTCGGTCGACCAACTGGTCAAGCTGGCCAATGACGGCTGCGCACTGTCTCATGTATCGGCGGAAACGGCTGCGGTGCCCGATTGGGCCAACTGGCGCAACGAGGTTTTTGGCTTCACCTTCGAGCCATCCGTCATCATCTACAACAGGGACTTCGTACCTCTTGAGGATGTGCCGCGCGGCCATGCCGCACTTGCCGATCTGCTGCGCTTCAGGCTTGATTACTACCGGGGCCGGGTCGGCACCTACGACCTCAGGCAATCAGGCATCGGTTATCTCCTGGCCTTCCTCGACGCGCAGCAGGCCTCGACCACCTATGGTCGCCTGCTTGAGAGCCTGAGCCGCGCTGCACCCGTTCTGCGTTGCTGCAACAACGCTGTGCTATCGGAGTTGGCCAGCGGCAATGTCTATATCGGCTACAACATCCTCGGCTCCTATGCCTATGCCGCAGCGCGCCGCAATCCAAAGCTCGGCATCGTGCTGCCGCGAGACTACACGCTGATCCTGAGCCGCGGCGCTATGGTGCCGATGGGTGCCAGGCAAAAGCGCCTTGCGGAAAGCTTCATCGACTACCTGCTGTCCGACAGAGGGCAACAGGTGGCCGAGCGCGAGGCCTTCTTCTTTTCCCGCAAGGGAACGATTCCGCCGAATGTCGATGGTCCCCAGAGCCTCGTCTCGTCAGGCATCGGCAGGCCGATTCACATAGGGCCTGCGCTGCTTGCCGCTCAGGACCAACTCCAGCGGGCGCGATTTATCGACGACTGGATCCGGCTGATCGGCGGAAAGTAGACTGCCTTGCACGGGGCGCGCCGTCACCTCGCCAGATTTTCAAACAGCCGCGCACGGTCTCCGTGCCACGGGACGACGGTGAACGCGGCGCGGCGGTCCTCGAACGGATCAAGGCCGCCGAGGGCGTTCCGTCGAGATCAGTTGATGACGTTACCGTAGAAGCCGGCCTCGACCTTGGCCATGTCGATAGAGGCAAGAGCCTCAGGCAGGGCATAATTGTCGGCATCGGCATGCACCGCCGCGACATCGAATTTGTTCGCATCGGCGATGAAGGCGTTGGTCACGAACCGCTCCGTGTCGATGTCGATCGACGACTGGCCGATCTTCTTCAGGATCTTGAAGAAGCTGTCCCAGCCCCGGATGTCGTGCTCGCCCCAGCCTTTCCGCTTCGCCATGTCGCCCTTGAAGGTGCGATGGATCTGCATGAGGCTCTCCGTGCCATAGCGCGGGCCGTAATTCGCTTTCGTCGTCGGCAGTGCCTTGAAGACGATGTCGGCCGCGGCCCGTGGATTGCGGTCGGCAAATGCGCTGCCCATGGCCCAACCCTTGAGATATTGGGCGAGGAAGTGGCGGCGGTCCTGGTCCTCGATGTCGGCACGTCGTACGACCAGCGAATTGGACGGCAGCGGCGAGCCGCGCATGCCGAGCCAGTAGTCGAAGTCGAGCCCCTTGGCCGAGAGGTCGGCGCGCAACCCTTCCCAGGCCAGGCAGGCATCGCCCTGTCCGCTCGCGAGTGCCGTGGTCCAGGTTGGCCAGCCGGCTTCGACATATTTGATCGACTTCGGGTCAACGCCGGCAGCTGCAAACATCGGATCGCAGATCGACTGCCATGCGGCCGACCCGAGCAGCACCGTCTTGCCCTCGAGCTTGGCAAGATCCTGCACGCCCTCGCCTTTGCGGAAGGCAAAGTTGAAGAGGTCGAGATTGCCGCTGCCGAAGACCGAAACCAGATCCATCCCGCTGTTGACGGCATAAGACAGCACGCCTGGTGATGGGAAGCCAATGTCGGCCTGTTCGACGGCCAGGAATTTGACCACGGCAGTGCCATCCGACGGCCCCGGCTGCATTGCCGTCTCGACACCCAGATCGCCGAAATAGCCCATCTCCTTCGCCACCCAATAGGGGTAGTCGTCCATTACCTCGATGGTCCCGCGCGGCGAGATCCAGTTGAATGGCGAGGCGTAAGGCTTGGCGAATGCGATGCCCGGCTTGAACAGGCTGCCTCCGAGTACCGTGCTCGTCACCAGGCCTCCCGCTCCCACCTGGAGCAGCCTGCGGCGTGAAATGTTGGTCGTTGTCATTGCATGTCCTCGATACAGAAGACCGCGGTCAGGTGGCGCTGGCGGGCGCGGTCATTCCCCGCCCGGCCAATCAGCTCTCCCAGCCGGCGAGTTTCTTTCCGAGCCAGAAGAAGAAGGCGTAGATCGCGATGCCCGTGACCGCGAGGATCAGGATGCAGGCGAAGAATTCGGGCATGCGCAGCGTCGACGAATAGGTCGTCAGTCGGCTGCCTATGCCGAACCCGCCTCCCGACATCTCGGCACCCACTGCGGTGATCATTCCGAAGATTGCGCCGATCATCAGTCCGACGATGACCATCGGCATCGCCATGGGGATGCGGATCTTGGTGAATATCTGCAAGGTGCTGGCGCCATATGACCGCGCAAGCGCGATCTTGCCGGCATCGACGCGCCTGAAGCCGGTCGCCGCGTTGACCATCACCATCGGGCCGGAGGCCAGGGCGACGGCAATGACACGCGGCGTGTAGCCGAAGCCGAAATTCAGGATCAGCAACGGCACCAGCGCCAACATCGGCGTGGTCACCAGAAGCAGGATGTATGGCGTGATCACCTTCTCGACGAAGGGGAACTGCGTGATAACGGCCGCCAGCACCAGCCCAATCGAGGCGCCGATGGCGTAACCGGCAAACAGCTCGAACAGCGTGTAGCCATAGTGCTGCGAGATTGTCGTAATCTCCGGCGAGGCGAAGACGGCGGCAATGGTCGACGGTGCCGGCAGGATGAACTGAGGGACATCGAAGAAGCGCAGCAGGAATTCACCGCCGCCGATGACGAGGACGGCAACGGCAAGGATCGCAATGATCTCACGCGCACCCTGGCCGCCCATGCCGCTGACGATTCCCGTGGCACTGGCAAGGCCAGAGCCTCCGGTCGGCAGGTCTGAATTGTGGGTCATGTCGGTCATGGTTACCTCGCGGAGGTCGTGCGCCTTGCCGGCGGCACTTGATGCTTGATGTCGGATTTGATGTCGTTGACGAGGTCGAAGAACTCACGGGTTTCCATGAGTTCCAGCGGACGCGGCCGTTCGAACGGCACGTCGACGACCCTGGAGATGCGGCCCGGACGGGCGCTCATCACGTAGACCTTGTCGGATAGGAACACGGCCTCGGCGATGGAATGGGTGATCAGGATCACTGTCTTGCGCGCCTCGATCCAGATCTCCTCGACAAGCTTGTTCATCTCATCGCGCGTGAAGGCATCGAGCGCGCCGAAGGGCTCGTCCATCAGCAGGACATCGGGGTCGCTGGCGAGTGCGCGTATGATCGAGGCGCGCTGCTGCATGCCGCCGGAGAGCTCTCGCGGCATCTTCTCGCCGAAGCCGCCAAGGCCAACACGATCGAGCAAGGCCTCGACCCTGTCCCTGTCCGGCCTGATCCGGCGCAGCTCGAACGGCAACGAGATGTTCTGCTCGATGGTGCGCCAAGGCAGCAGGTTTGCTTCCTGGAACATCATGCCGATGCTCGGATGCGGCTGCCTGATCTCGTCTGCACCCAGGTGGATCCGGCCGCCGCTCAACTGGTGGAGGCCAGCAATGGACCAAAGCAAGGTCGTCTTGCCGCAGCCGGATGGTCCGACGACGGAGATGAACTCGCCAGCCTCGACGATCATGTCCACGTCCTGCAGCGCGTGGACCACACCTGAGTGCGCTGCATATGTCTTAGTTGCGCCGCTTACGCGAAGCGCGTGGTGGGTATGGTCTCCCATCCCGTCCTCCCTGTCCGGGACATGCTTCTCCCGCACCCGCGCCGTCGGCGCGGACCAAGAGTTGCGTCCCTGTTGCTGGTCTCAGTTCTTGAGAAGAGCTCTCAAATGCTCATCCACCTGGCTGATGTAGCCGGGTTCAAACCCGTTCAGGCCCATATGGCCTTCCGGCGTGCGGATGAGCTTCAACTCCGCACCTTCGATCAGGGCACAGTCGGCCTCGCATTCATGCGGTGGGAAAAACATGTCGTGGCTGATCGGCATAACATAGGTTTTCGCCGTGATCCGTTTCAGGGCAGCCGAGAGGTCTCCGCCCGTGTGGCGGGATATGTCGGCCCGTTGCCACTTCCACATTTCGCAGAGCAGCACATTGGGATCCATGGGCTCGAAATAGGCCTTCATCACCCCGTTGATGAAGTCATCTGATGACGACATGCCGAGCACGCTTCTCCAGCGTTCCTCCTGGTAGAACTGCGGTGACCAGCCCAGAGTTGCCACGATCCTCGCCAGGCGGTCCAAACCGTCGCGGACATCGTTACCGCTCCTGTACCAGCCGCCATTCCAGCCGGGATCGGACATCAGCGCGTCGGCGCAAACATCGACGAAGATGGCCTGGTGATGCGAGATACGGGCCGTCGCCGCGATCGGTGCTGCGCGCGCGACCATTTGGGGATAGCGCACCGCCCATTCATAGACCTGCTGGCCACCCATCGATCCGCCGACGACCAGCGCCAGCCTCTCGATGCCGAAATGCTCGGTTATGAGCCGATGCTGGGCCCGCACATCATCTCCGATGCGCACCTTTGGAAACTTGGCCATGGCTTGCGGTGCCGGCGAGTTCTGCGGCGACGACGACACCCCGCTGCCGATCTGGTCGACGACGACGATGAAGTACTCGTCTGGGTTCAGCGCGTGATCGCGGCCGACATAGACGTCCGCCATCACCTTGCCCGTGCCGGAGAACCAGGTTGTCACCAGGATGGCGTTGGACTTTTCCGCGTTCAGGCAACCGAAGGTGCGATAGGCGAGTTTTGCATCGCGCAGCGTTTCACCATCCTCAAGAACCAGGTTTCCCAGATCGTAGAGCTCGAACTCGCCCTGCGTTTCACGACCGTAATATGGATTGTCGATCATCACGGGATCCTCAGTCGAGGCTTTTCGAGACAGCGTCGAGGCCCGCCTGCGCGCAGCTTTCGTCCTGATCCTCGCTGGCGCCACTGACACCGATCCCGCCAATGACGTCGCCAGCGGCCGTCTTGATGGGCAGGCCGCCGGCAAAGGCGACGAGACCTGGGACAAACGCCGCCCCCGGCAATCCGGCATCCACGCCGTCGCGCTTCACGCCAAAGGAAAGGTCAGCCATGGCTCGGGTCGGAGCGGCATAGAGCGCGGATGTGGCTGCCTTGTTCTCGGCAATATCGGTGCAGGCCTTGCAGGCCCCGTCCTGCCGTGCGGCAGCAATGAGCCGTCCGCCATCGTCGACCACGACGACATTGACCTTGGCGTGCCCTGCGGCTGCCTGAGCGGCGAAGCAGGCCGCAATCATCCGTCCGGCCGCCTCATAACCAAGGACCGGCTTGGCCATCTCCTCGGCCGCACCGAGCGTAGGCAACCATGCCACCAGGCCCGTTGCCGCAAGCAATCGTTTGGTCATCTCGCATCCTCCCTCGACCGAACACCTGTCTGGGTGCTTCAGCGTTGAAAGAGCTTACGAAGAATGGCTTATGGCCATCTATCGCGAACATTCGCGATGCCAGTCAAACTCGACGAAACATCAGATTATCATCATATCTTATTGATAATGCTTATCTTATGATGTCCGTCGGCATAATAGCGAGAACGTACGGACGTCCGCGCGTGCAGCAGCGCTGCCGTCTAGGACAAATCAGACCGTGCAAGCAGGCTGACCAAAGCCGATGTGCTGGAGGCGCCGGTCTTCTGCCGGATGCTTCTGAGCTGATGATCGATCGTGGAAAGAGAGCGGTCGCGAACCCGCGCGATCTCCTTGTAGCTCATCCCCTTCGCAACCAACCGGGCCACATCCAGTTCGGACGCTGTCAGCGTCGCAAGTGATGCCGCGTCCGAAACGCCTGCATATGCGGCCAGGGATCCCTGTGGTTTCCCCGCCTCGCCACGAGAGTCCTGGTCGGCAATCCGCTTCGATACGGCGATGATCGGGCTCAAGACATCCGTCACCGTCTGCTCGAAGCAATCGTAGAGACCGGATTCCCAGGGTACCATGTGCTCGGTCCAGTCGGCACAGATCAGGCCGTAGCCACCGCGTTCGGTGCGAAGGGCCCAGGCGAGTTTCGATTTCGTCCGCGCCCCCGACATCCTTTGCCGCAACCGCATGGTGACGCGGCGGTCCTGCTTGATGTCGGCAAAGATCAGCGGACGAGGGTCCAGCCACATCGCCTGCATGGCGACGTCGCGGTTGTCGACAGCCCGGCCGCATCCGAATGAAGGAACGTCGTAGTTCGCGTCCTTTGCTTCCGCAAAGCCCGGGAAGTAGTCCTTCGCCTCACGCATCCCGAAACCGGTATCGACCCGCTGGCATCCGAGCTCGGCCCGCAGCCAGTTGGTGGCGATCGACCAGCACCCCGGCAGGTCGTCGAGACGAAGCAGCATGTGCGCGGCCAGGTCGCGCGCATGACGATAGCGAATGGTACCGCGATCGAGCAGGCGGTTTCGCAGCTGTCGCTGCGCGGCAAGCACGCCCCCGCGGAAGTCTTCCGCAAAGGCCGGATACGTGTCCTGGTTTTGCCTGTTCACCGCCCCTTCCCTTCAGACGCACGGTGTATGTCCGCAAGATTCGGCCGACGGACAGCGCGGCAAGACGTTCACTTAGACTCTTATGCCGCCCCATCAATGAGTCAAATCATGGATGGCCCGACAGGCAAGCCCAGACGCCTCTCCGCGCCAGCCCATCCAATCAGGCACCGCTCCTACCTCGCCAGATGTTCAAACAACCGCGCCACCGCCTCCGCGCCGGGATCGATGTGGCCCTCGAGTTGCCTGGCGTTGATGTAGGCTGCGCGACCGGCTTTGGCGCGGGTGAGCGTGGCAGTGTAATTGGCGCCATTGCGGGCGGCCGTGGCCGCTGCCGACAGGCTGTCGCCAAGGCCGTCCAAGGCCGGTGCCAGGGCGTCGACCATCGTCCGGTCGCCAATCTTGGCGCCGCCGATCTCCTGCATGCGCGCCAACCCTGCCCGCAGCGCCTCGCGCATTGGCAGGCCGCTGGAGGCGCCGTCGCCGGCGGCGGCGAAGAATATGGCAAGCAGCACACCCGACGAGCCGCCCATGGTCTGGCTCAGTTCCTGGCCGATGGCGCGCAGAAGCTGTGTGTGGTCGGACAAAGGCAGCCGGTCGATGGCGCTGATCAGGGCGCGGGCGGCCCCGGCCAGCGTCGACCCTGTGTCACCGTCGCCCGACTTGGCATCGAGCGCGTTGAGGTCCTGCTCGGCCGCGATCAGCACGTTGCAGCAATTGACCAGGAAGGCGCGCGTGCCCGCGTGGTTGGACGGCATCGGCGTGATCGGCGTCAGCCCGTCGGGCATGGGCGCGACCACGAGCGACCTGACCTGCGAGACGCCGGGCCATGCCGGGATCACGACGGGCGCCTTCAGCAGTTCCAGTTCCGTCGCGTCGGCGGGAAATACCGAAATGGAAATACCCTGCATGTCGAGCGAAGTCATCAGCGGCGACGGCCCGATGGCATGAGTGATCCTGTCGCCAATGGCCGACTGCAGCAGGTCATGCGCCAGCACCGACATTTCGAGCACCGAGGTACCGCCGAGATTGTTGACGAGCACGACATGCGGCCCCTCGCCCATCACTGCCGCCAACCGCTCGACCATGGTGGCGACCGAGGCGCGGGCACCGGCGAAGTCGATCTGCTCGACGCCGGCCTCGCCATGGATACCGAGGCCAAGCTCGGCTTTGCCAAGCGGAATGCGATCCTCCTTGGGCGAGCCCGGCACGCTGCAGGTGTCGAGCGACATGCCGATCGAGCGGGTACCGGCGATCACATGTTTCGCCGCTGCCGTCACCGATTCCAGGTCGGCGCCACGTTCGGCGAGTGCACCCGCAATCTTGTGCACGAACAGCGTGCCGGCGACGCCGCGCGCCTGCGGCAGGTCGGGCAAGGCGATGTCGTCGCCGACGATCACCATCGAGACGTTGAGGCCGAAGGCACGGGCGCGCTCGGCGGCGAGGCCGAAGTTCAGCCGGTCGCCGGTGTAGTTCTTGACCACCAGCAGGCAGCCGGCCGGCCCGGTTACCGCCAGGATGCCGGCGAGCACGGCGTCGACGCTGGGCGAGGCAAAAACGTCGCCGCAGACCGCCGCAGTCAACATGCCTTTGCCGACGAAGCCGACATGGGCCGGCTCGTGGCCGGAGCCGCCGCCCGAGACGATCGCCACCTTGGACCTGTCCCAGTCGCTGCGCAGCACGACGCGGATATGCGGATAGCCGTCGAGGCGGGTCAGCGCACCGCCCGACAGCGCCAGCACCCCATCGATGGCCTCGGTGACGACGTCTTCGCGCCGGTTGATGAATTGCGCCATGGATTCTGCTCCCTAAGCTAAACGCATGCCCGCCGCATCGAAGTAGAGCGGCCGCGATGGTTGGATACGGATGGTTTCGCCGCCCCTGAGCGGCGTGTGGGCGTCGGTGACGGTGACGAGGTCGTGTCGCTTCAGAGTGAGATGCAGGCGCGTCTGGTCGCCGAGATGCTCGACGCGCTTGACCAATGCCTCCTCGCCGTCGCCCTGAACGATGTGCTCGGGGCGCAGGCCAATGCTTTTCGCCCCCGACGGCGCTCCGGCAAAGATGTCGGCCGGCAGGACGTTGATGCGCGGCTGGCCGAGCCGGGTTGCGGCATAGACACTGACCGGCTGCTCATAGACCTCGCGCGGCGAGCCGAACTGCACAAGTTTGCCTTCGTTCAGCACGCCGACATGGGTCGCCATCGTCATCGCCTCGATCTGGTCGTGGGTGACATAGAGCAGCGTCGCCCCCAGCTTGGCCTGGATGCGCTTCAGTTCGATGCGCAGGTCGGCGCGCAGCTTGGCGTCGAGCGAACTCAGCGGCTCGTCCATCAGGAAGATCTGCGGATTGCGCACCAGCGCACGGCCTATGGAGACGCGCTGCATCTCGCCGCCCGACAATGCGGTCGCCTTGTTGTCGAGCTTGTGGCCGATCTGCAGAACCTCGGCGACCTCCCTCACGGTCCGGTCGATGAGATCGCGTGGCGTGTTGAGCAGCGGTGATTTCAGCGGAAACTCAAGGTTCTGCCGCACCGTCAGATGCGGATAGAGCGAATACTGCTGGAACACCATCGCCACGTTGCGCTCCGCCGGCGACAGCCCCTTCGTCAGGCGTCCGCCGATATGGACCTCGCCGCTGTCGGGCACATCGAGCCCCGAAACCATGCGCAAAGTCGTCGTCTTGCCGGCGCCCGTCGGGCCGAGCAGCACGACGAAGGAGCCGTCGGGGATGGTCAGTGACACATTGTCGAGCGCGACCGTGCCACCGAAGCTCTTGGTCACGTTTTCAAGGACCACTTCAGCCATGTCCCAGCACTCCGTCATTGGCGTCCGATCGCAGCGCCTTGCCGGTTTCGGCGTCGAACAGTGACAACGTCCTTGCGTCGAAGGCGAGGCCGACCAGCTCGCCCTCGCGGACCGGCCGGTCCGAGGGAATACGCGCCTTGAGGTCGCCGTGGCTCGATCGCAGCGTCACGATCTGGGTGGTGCCTAGATATTCGACCGCTGTGACTCGCCCCCTGTATGCCGACTCGGTGGCGAACCTGACATGCTCGGGCCGAACGCCGAGCGTCAGCTTGCCGGCCCGCCCCTCCCGCGCGGCCGGCACTTCGATCTTCGCCTCGCCGAGATCGACCGACTTGCCGCCAATGCCGATCATGCCTTCGAAATCGAGGAAGTTCATGGATGGCGAGCCGATGAACTGGGCGACGAACTTGGTCGCCGGCCAGTCGTAGATCTGCTGCGGCTTGCCGAACTGCTCGACGACGCCATGGTTCATGACGACGATCTTGTCGCCCATCTGCATGGCCTCCAGCTGGTCATGCGTGACATAGACCGTCGTTGCGCCCATGCGGTCGTGCAGCGCGCGCAGTTCCTCAGCCATGTGCTCGCGAAATTCGGCATCGAGCGCGCCGAGCGGCTCATCCATGAAAAAGGCTTTTGGCTGCCTCACGATAGCCCGGCCAAGCGCCACTCGCTGACGGTCGCCGCCCGACAGCCCGCCGACCGGCCGATCGAGGATGTTCTCGATCTTGAGGATGCGGGCGACCTCCTGAACACGCGTCTTCACTTCCTCGCGCTTCATGCCCTGGCTGACCAGCGGATAGGAGATGTTCTTGCGCACGTTCATGTGCGGGTAGAGCGCGAACATCTGGAAGACGAACGCGATGTCGCGCTTGCTGGCCGGCTTCATGCCGACCTCTTCGCCATCGATGAAGATCTCGCCCGAGGTCGGCAGCTCGAGGCCCGCCATCATCCTGAGCGTCGTCGTCTTGCCGCAGCCGGAGGGGCCGAGCAGCATGAAGAACTCGCCGTCCTCGATGGTGAAGGTCGATGAGCGCACGGCGGTGAAGGCGCCGAACTCCTTGCGCACATTCTGGATTCTGATCTGTGCCACGGGCCTACTCCGGGAAATGGCTGACGATGATGAACATCACCGTGCCCAGCAGGGTTACGAGGAAGGACCAGGAATAGAGGACCAGGGCGAATGGCTGCATGAGCATGACGACGCCGGCGGCAATCAGCACCGAGGCCAGCATCTCCCAGGCGCCGCGCCGGAAATGAAGCAATCCGTCGAGAAACCCTGTCATTTGCGTACCGCTCCGAAGGTGATGCCGCGCAACAGGTGCTTGCGCAGGAGAATGGTGAAGACCATGACCGGCACGAGGAACAGCGTCGCGCCCGCGGCGACCGCCGGCCAATCCTGGCCGCTGACGCCGATGATGGTCGGAATGAAGGGCGGCGCGGTCTGGGCATTGCCCGAGGTCAGCAGCACGGCAAAGGCGTATTCGTTCCAGGCGAAGATCAGGCAGAAGATCGCGGTCGAGGCGATACCGGTCGCCGCCTGCGGCAGCACGACCTTGTAGAAAGCCTGGAAGCGCGTGTAGCCGTCGATCAGCGCCGCCTCCTCATATTCGACCGGGACCTCGTCGATGAAACCCTTGAGCAGCCAGACCGACAGCGACAGGTTGACCGCCGTGTAGAGCAGGATCATGCCGGCATGGGTGTCGCTCAGCCCGAGAGAGCGGAACATCAGGAAGATCGGGATGGCGACCGCGATCGGCGGCATCATCCGCGTCGACAGAATGAAGAACAAAAGGTCGTCCTTCAGCGGCACCTTGAAGCGCGAAAAGGCGTAGGCGGCTGCTGTCCCCAGCACGATGCAGAGCACGGTCGAGCCGAAGCCGATGATGACGGAATTGGTGAAGCGTTCGGCAAAGCGCGACGGTCCCGAGATGACTAGCCCGTCCTTGCGCACAAGCCTGTCGTACCAGGTCTGGGGCTCGCCGACTGCCTGCAACTGTTCCTCGGTCAACCGGGTGCGGGTGGTGAAGACATTGACATAGCCTTCAACCGTCGGCGTGAAGAAGGTTTTGGGCGGATAGGCGATGGCATCCGACGGGGTCTTGAAGCTGGTACCGATGATCCAGACCAGCGGCAGGATGGTGATCAGCGCATAGAGGACGACAAGCACTCCGGCGAACCACTTCTGCCGGCGCGACGGCTCGGTGATGGAATAGCTGCTCATCGCTGTTTCACCTTGTTCAGGGCTTTGACGTAGATCGAAGCCAGGCCGAAGACGGTCACGAACAGGATGACGGCATAGGCCGAGGCATAACCGGTGCGCCACTTCTCGAAGGCTTCGCGCTTGAGGTTGATCGATGTGAGCTCGGTGATCGAGCCCGGACCGCCGCCGGTGAGCTGGACGACGAGGTCAAACATCTTGAAGTTCTCGATGCCGCGGAACAGCACGGCGAGCATCAGGAACGGCAGCACCAGCGGGATGGTAATGGTCCAGAACTGCCGCCATTTGCTGGCGCGGTCGCATTCGGCGGCTTCATAGATGCTGTCGGGAATGGAACGCAGCCCGGCCAGGCAGATCAGCATGACGAAGGGCGTCCACATCCAGGTGTCGACGATGACGATCGCCCAGGGCGCCAGCGCCACGTCGCCGATCATCGAGAAGCTGGAGGGATCGGCGCCGGTCAGGAAGCCTATGGCATAATTGAACAGGCCGATCTGCGGCTGGTAGAGGAAGGTCCAGAAATTTCCGACGACCGCCGGGCTCAGCATCATCGGCAGCACGATGATCGTCGTCCAGAGATCATTGCCACGGAACTTCTTGTTGATCAGATAGGCGAGCGAGAAGCCGATCAGCACCTGGAGCACGATGGTCCAGATCAGGAAATGCGCCGTTGCCTGCATGGTCAGCCAGATGTCCTTGTCGGACAGGATGCTGATGTAGTTCTTCAGGCCGACGAACTCGACCTCGGCATTGGGTCGATTGACGCGGAAATTGGTGAAGCTCAGCCGGATCGTCCAGATCAGCGGAAAGATGTTGACCGCGAGCAGGAGCACGATTGAGGGAGCAACGAAGAGCCAGGCGAGCGAACGGTCAGACAGACCCCGGAAACGCTTGGCAATGGCGTGCGGCGTGGCTTCGGCGACGCGATCCACCGGTGAATGCAGCATTGATATTCCCCTGATTATCAACTGTGCGGCGACGGAGCCGGCAAGCGCCGGCCCCGCACCGTAGCATGGCCCGCTGGGAGGATGCGGGACAGGGCTTTACAGCGATCAGTACTTGCCCTCGTCGTCGAAGATCTGCGTCCAGTCCTTGGCGAGACCGTCGAGCGCATCCTGGGCGGAGCCCTGGCCGGCAACGACATAATCGTGGAAGCGCTTCTGCGTCGCCTGCAGCAGCGAGGCGTAGGCCGGCTCCGCCCAGAAATCCTTCACGATGGCCATCGAGTCGAGGAAGGTCTGGGCATAGGGCTGGCTGGTGGCGAAGCCCGGATCCTCGACGACCTTGCGCAGTGCCGAATAGCCGCCCATCTGCCACCATTTCTGCTGGACCTCGGGCTGGGCGAACCACTTGATGTAGGCGAGCGCGTCGTCCTTCTTCTCCGAAGCCGAGACCACCGAGATGCCCTGGCCGCCGAGCTGGGCGAAGGCCACCCCGTCCGGACCCGCCGGGTTCGGGAAATAGCCCGACTTGTCGCCACCGACATTGGCATCGGCATTGATGCCGGGCCAGGTGAAGGCGAAGTTCATGTGCAGCGCCACCTGGCCCGACTTGTAGGCGTCAATGTCCTCGGACATGTAGGCGTCGGAATGGCCGGGAGGCGTACAGCAATCATAGAGCTGCTTGTAGAATTCCAACCCCTGCACCGCCTTGGCCGAATTGACGAACCCATCGAGCTCGTAAGGCTTGTCGGGGTTCTCGTACTGGAAGCCGAAGCTGTAGAGCACGTCCATCGCGCCCATGGTGATGCCTTCGGATCCGCGCTCGGTGTAGATCGCAGCACCATAGACAGTCTTGCCGTCGATCTCGCGCTTCTGGAAGAACTCGGCGATGTCCTTGAGCTCGGCGAAGGTTTTTGGCACGACGAGGTCACGGCCGTATTTCTTCTTGAACTCGGTCTGCAGCTCGGGCCGCGCGAACCAGTCCTTGCGATAGCTCCAGCCGACGACATCGCCGAAGGCCGGCAGCGCCCAGTAGTTCGGCGAATTCTTCGGCCATTCGGCATAACCGACGACGGTCGCCGGAATGAAGTCGTCCATCTTGATTCCTTCCTTGTCGAAGAAATCGTTGAGCTTCACATATTGGCCGTTCTCTGCCGCGCCACCGATCCACTGGCTGTCGCCGATCATCAGGTCGCAGAGCTTGCCGCCCGAGTTCAGCTCGTTGAGCATGCGGTCAGCGAAGTTCGGCCACGGCACGAACTCGAACTTCATCTTGACGCCGCTCTTGGCCTCGAAATCCTTGCTCAGCTCGACCAGCGCGTTGGCCGGGTCCCAGGCGGCCCAGCACAGCGTCAGGTCCTTTGCGCTGGCCTGGCTTGTTCCCGCCACGCCGGCAGCCAAAACGGCGCCGAAAGCGGCCAATGATCTCACATGGCGAATTGTCATGGCTGGGACCTCCCTCCCATCCTTCCGACCTCCATCGGAAGGTGAAAACGCCCGCTTGGGGCACCTGACGCGGAAACGATCTTCCTGGCGGGCCAGTCTCCTCCGCGCCGCCTGCGTGGCTCGCTCAGTCCTCCCGGCGACCACGATGAGAGTCTTAGTTGAGGTGCGCACCTCAATGCAAGCGAATTTTGAGGTACGCACCTCAAAACTTGATTTTCATCTGGTTTTGTTGGAGAAATCGCCCGGAGACGACATGATCGGGAAGAGAGTCGAGGATGCGGCCAACCGCGAGAGACCTGGCAGAAGCCGCGGGCGTCAGCCTCGCGACCGTCGACCGCGTCCTCAACGAGCGACCGAATGTCAGCCCAAAGGCGGCTAGGAGCGTGGCCGAGGCGATCGAGCGCATCGGCTTCATGCGCAACCCCGCCGCCGTGGCGTTGGCCCGCAACAAGACATACCGCTTCCGCTTCGTCCTGCCGACGTCAGGTGACCAGTATCTCGCCGAACTCATCGCCCGCGCCGGCGAAGCGACGGAGGCACTCCGCGCCGATTCGACCGACGTGGAAGCCGTGCAGATCGCCATGAGCGACCCACACCATGTCGCCAAATACCTCACGGCCATTGACCACGACACGGTCGACGGCGTTGCCGTCATGGCGCCCGAGTCACCGCAAGTGCGCGACGCGATGCTGCGGCTGGTCGAGCGCGGTGTTCGGGTGGTGCAGTTCCTGTCGGGCCAGGAGCGACTTGAGAGCGCCGACTATGTCGGCGTCGACAATTTTGCCGCTGGCGCCACCGCCGGCAAGATCACCGGCCGTTTCCTCTGCGAACGTCCGGGCAAGATCATGGTCGTTGCCGAAACCATGATGGCCCTCGACAGCATCCAGCGCCGCCTCGGCTTCGACAGCATCATCAACGCCCAGTTCCCGCATCTCGAAAGCCTGCCGTCGCTGGAGACTTATGGCGACGAAAAGCGCGCCGACCTGATCATCCGGCGCACCTTGGAGCACAACCCCGACACGGTCGCCGTCTATGTCCTGAGTTCCGAGGCCCGCATCCCGCTGACGGCGGTGTGGAACACGCAAGGCGCCCGCGCGCTCACCGTCGTCGCCCATGAGCGAACCCCGTTCAGCGAGCAGGCGCTGATGGACGAACGCATCGACGCCGTCATCGCCCAGGACCCCGGCCACGCCGTCCGCAGCGCGCTGCGCATCCTGCGCGCCCGTTCCGACCACCGCGAACCCCTCGCCTCCCAGGAGCGCATCCGCATCGAAGTGCTGCTCAAGGAGAATCTGCAGTTCGATTGACCGGGAGAGCACAGCGCGCACCCCAACTGTCGAAGGTAAAGGCGGCTCATCTCCGGCGCTGAGGCGCAATCCTGTCGGGTGCCTCCAATCACTTACAGTTCAACTGCAAGTCGCGCATGTGGCGACGGCAAAGCCTTTGCCATATCTTGACGCCGTCCAGCCGCGACTTGCGATTCACCTGACCGCCAAACCGGAAGAAGCGCGATGCATGCCACGAGAATAACGGTCGCCCTGCTCGCCTGCCTGACCCTGTCGGCCTGCGGCATGGCGAAAGCGGCGAGGACCGGCGGCCAGACATTCGACAAATACGGCTGCATGGCGCGCGACTTCAAAGGCCAGCCGCCTTGCGAACCGGCTGAAGCTGCCGCGTCTGGTCCATAACAGGCGTGCCCCCTTTACGTCACCGCTTTGACGACCTACTGCAGACGGACATATCGAGCTGCAGCGGAAGGAAAAGACATGTCCGAGATCATCGTCAAAGACAGCAACGGCACTCAGCTGAATGAGGGCGATTCCGTTACGCTGATCAAGGACCTTAAGGTCAAGGGGACCTCCGAGACGATCAAGCGCGGCACGCTCGTCAAGAACATTCGCTTGAACGGCAATCACGGCGAGATCGAATGCAACACCAAGCAGGTCAAGGGGCTGGTGCTGAAAACCGAGTTTGTGAAGAAGGCCTGAGCCGCCAACGCTGCGCCGCGCCGATGGACCAGCGTCAACGCGGTTTTAAGCTCTGAAGTCCAGACTCAGCGCATGTCTGGATTCGCCCTTCCCAAGTTGAGATGGTTGGTGCTCGGCGCACTTGCTGCCGGCGGCTGGGCGATGACGCAGGACTTGCCCAGCAAGGCGCGCTTCGACGATCGCCCGGCCAGGACAGCCAACAAATCCAGGGCGGAAACCGCCGAGCGCAAGGACGTCGCCGTCACCAGGCCGAAGGTCAATGTCGCGCCACGGCCACAAGCTGACGTGGCGCGCCCCAAGGTGGATGTCGAACCGCGCAAGCTGGCTGCCGCGCCGAAGCCCAAAGCAGAGGTTCCAACCAAGAAGGCGGCAGCCACGGCGCCTGCGGCCAGAGAAAGGACGCCGCGCAAGCCTGCCGCCGACATCGAGACGGCCTCGATCACACGCCCGCCCACGCCATTGCCGCGGCCGAAATCGACAGCAAAGGAGCCTGCGCCGAAATCGACGAGCACCGGCGCTGCCGCGCTCAACGTGCTCTATACCAGCACCACGGTCTATCTGCGCCAGCGCCCAAGCGTTTCCGCCCCCGTCACGTCAAGTCTCAAGCAGGGCGAGAGTGTCAGGGTGTTCGCCCGTGACGGCAAATGGACGCTTGTGTCGGCCTCGGGACGCAAGGGTTGGGTGCATGGCGACCTGCTGCGACCGGCGGATCCTGCCGCCCCTCGCCCGAAACAGACGCTCGGCCACGCCGCCAACACCGCCACGCCGGGCTGAGCCGCCTAAATTCGCCTCTGAAACAGCCGATATCATGCCTGATCGGGCATTGCGGGTTGAAACCGGACGCATCCGGTGCCAAATCTGCGGCTCGTCTCGCAGGTGCTGCGAGCACCCAAAAGGTTACCCGGTAGAGGTCAATGGTCAGCTATCTCGACGCCGCCACGGCGCCCCTCAGGAACACCGGCCAGATCCGCCTTTACGGCGCCGAGGCTTTTGAAGGCATGCGCAAGGCGTGCCAACTCACCGCCAGCTGCCTCGATGAGCTGGTCGACCGCGTTGCTCCAGGGGTTACAACCGACGCCATCGACCGTTTCGTCTTCGAATACGGCATGGATCACGGCGCGCTGCCGGCGACGCTGAACTATCGCGGCTACACCAAGTCGTCCTGCACCTCGATCAATCATGTCGTCTGCCACGGCATCCCCGACAACAAACCGCTCAAGGACGGCGACGTCGTCAACATCGACGTCACCTACATCCTCGACGGCTGGCACGGCGATTCGAGCCGGATGTACCCGGTCGGCACCATCAAGCGCGCCGCCGAGCGGTTGCTCGAAGTCACCCACGAATGCCTTATGCGCGGCATCGCGGCTGTCCGCCCAGGTGTCCGTACCGGCGCGATCGGTGCTGCCATCCAGACCTATGCCGAAGCTGAGCGCTGCTCGGTGGTGCGCGATTTCTGCGGCCATGGCGTCGGCGCGTTGTTCCACGACGCACCGAACATCCTGCACTACGGCAATGCCAATGAAGGCGTCGAGATGCGCCAGGGCATGATCTTCACCATCGAGCCGATGATCAATCTCGGCCGGCCGCATGTGAAGGTGTTGTCGGACGGCTGGACGGCGGTCACCCGCGACCGCTCGCTTTCGGCCCAGTACGAGCATACGGTCGGCGTTACGGCCACAGGCTGCGAGATCTTCACGCTGTCGCCCAAAGGGCTCGACCGACCGGGCCTGCCCGCATAAGATCACCTCGCCGGCAAGCGCATCGGCCCGCACAAGCACGATGTGTCAACTTGGGGAGAGCGTCCTAGCTGCGTTCGTTCGAACGCACAGGCGACCGCGCCGGCGGGGGCGACATACTGGGCATGGCGAGCGACGATCACGACGAGCGCGGTTTCTTTGGCGAGCGGTCGCTGCCGCAGCCCAAGCGCGACACTGAGCCGGAGAAACCCCACTATCTCGGCCATCGCGAGCGTCTGCGCGCGCGTTTCTCGGCAAGCGGCGGCGACGCCCTCGCCGACTATGAACTGCTCGAACTCTTGCTGTTCAGGCTGATCCCGCGCGCCGACACCAAGCCTGTCGCCAAAGCCCTGCTCGCCCGCTTCGGCACACTCGCCGAAGTGCTGGGCGCACCAGTCAACCTGCTGCAAGAGGTCAAGGGCGTCGGGCCGGCAGTGGCTCTCGACCTCAAGATCATCGCCGCCTCGGCCACGCGCATGGCGCGCGGCGAAATCAGCGGCCGCGAGGTGTTGTCGTCGTGGAACCAGGTGCTCGACTATTGCCGGGCAGCGATGGCGTTCGAAGAGCGCGAGCAGTTCCGCATCCTGTTCCTCGACAAGAAAAACGTGCTGATCGCCGACGAGGTGCAACAAACGGGCACCGTCGACCATACGCCGGTTTATCCCCGCGAGGTCATCAAGCGCGCGCTTGAGCTGTCGGCCACTGCTGTCATCCTCGTGCACAACCACCCGTCCGGCGACCCGACACCTTCACGCGCCGACATCGACATGACCAAGACCATCATCGACATCGCCAGGCCGCTCGGCATCGCCGTGCACGACCACATCATTATCGGCAAGAAGGGCTTTGCCAGCATGAAGGGGCTGCTGCTGATCTAGACGTGCGCAGCAGGCATTGGCCGGAACAGCTTTCGACGAAAACAGAATCAAAAAGGCCGCCGGATTGCTCCAGCGGCCTTTCCTGTTTCACTCAGGAGCGTCGCCTTATTCGGCGTCGGCTTCCTTGGCCTTCTTCTTCGGAGCGGCCTTCTTCTTGGGCTCTTCGCCCTCGGCCTTCTCAGCCTTGTCTGCCTTCTTGGCCGAAGCCTTCTTGGCCGGCTTTGCCGAAGCCTCGTCCTCGTCGTCGGCGAGCAGCTCTTCCTTGGTCACCTTCTTGTCGGTGACGGAGATCTGCGACAGCAGATGATCGACGACCTTCTCCTCGAACAGCGGCGCGCGCAGGTTGACCAGCGCCGACGGGTTGTTGCGGTAGAAATCGAACACTTCCTGCTGCTGGCTGGCCGGGTAGCGGCGAACGGTGTCGAACAGACCGCGCTGCAGCTCTTCGTCGGAAACCGTCACGCCGGACTTCTCGCCGATCTCGGCGAGGACCAGACCGAGGCGCACGCGGCGCTCGGCAAGGCGCTGGTACTCGGCACGGGCTTCTTCTTCCGTCGTCTCTTCGTCGGCAAAGGTGCGGCCGGCGATCTCGAGATCGCGGGTCACCTGGCTCCAGATGTTGCCGAATTCGGCTTCGACGAGCTTGGAAGGCGCCTCGAACTGGTACGCGCCGTCGAGCTGGTCGAGCAGCTGGCGCTTGACCTTCTGGCGCGTCATGGCGCCGAACTGGTTCTCGATCTGGCCGCGAACAATGTCACGCAGCTTCTCGAGCGACTCGAGGCCGAGGTTCTTGGCGGTCTCGTCGTTGACTTCCAGCTTGCCGGGGGCAGCGACTTCCTTGACGGTGACGTCGAAGGTGGCTTCCTTGCCGGCCAGATGCGCGGCCTGGTAGTTCTCCGGGAAGGTCACGGTGACGAGCTTCTCGTCGCCTGCCTTGGCGCCGATCAACTGGTCCTCGAAGCCGGGAATGAACTCCTTCGAGCCGAGCACCAGCGGCTGGTCGCCGCCAGTGCCGCCGTCAAAGGCAACGCCGTCGATCTTGCCGACATAGTCGATGGTGACGCGGTCGCCTTCGGCGGCCTTGCCGGTCTTCGGCTCGTAGGAGCGCGCCGATTCGGCAACGCGGTTGACCTGCTCGTCGATCTCGCTTTCCGGAACGTCGTAGACCGGGCGCGACACCTTGATGTCGGTGAAGTCCTTGATCTCGATCGCGGGAATGACTTCATAGCTCAGCGAGAACTCGAAATCGACGCCGCCGGCCAGGATCTTCTCGGCTTCCTTCTCGTCCTCGGTCATCACGACGTCGGGCTGCATCGCAGCCTTTTCGCCGCGCTCGGCGATGATCGTGCGCGTCGAGTCGGTCAGGATCTCGTTGACCACTTCGGCCATGAAGGACTTGCCGTACATCTTGCGGATGTGCTGCATCGGCACTTTGCCCGGACGGAAGCCGTTGATGCGGACCTTGTCCTTGGCAGCCGAAAGCCGCTTCTCGAGACGGGCTTCCATATCGCCGGCAGGAACCGAGACCTTGATCTCGCGCTTGAGGCCGGAGTTGAGCGTTTCGGTGACCTGCATCATCAAACCTTTGTTTTACGTATGGCGCGGCTTGAACGGCGTCCTGCCGTTCAGCCTGCCGGAATTCGTTTGCCGGGGGTGGCTTCAAGTTCGCAAATCGTCATCCTGGCCCGCCATCGCGGCCCGTTTGGCTCCGCCATCTTCCGAAAATCCGATAAGTTATTGTTTTTCCGACTTCTTATCGTATCTTTCAGAGACGGTCCTTTGCGTCCCATCCTATTTGACAGGCCTTTTGTCACAGGCGAGGCCAATTTTCAACTATCTTCGCGGTTTCTCCCGGCCCGGGTCATTTCGGCTCCGAGATTGACAGAATGATGGCGGCATGTGATTGGCGGTCGCATGCGGATGTGGCGGAACTGGTAGACGCCCTGGATTTAGGTTCCAGTGCCGAGAGGCGTGTAGGTTCGACTCCTATCATCCGCACCATAGACGCTCTGCCCGGCGGACCTGAAACCTCTGATCGCGAGTGATCGAGCCGTGCACGCAACGACAAATCCCACAGCTACCACCTCCACTGCCGACAACAATCGCCCGGCCCGACCGCGACGCAGCCTGCTCATTGCCTCCGATGCGGTGTGGCCGCCCGTTTCGGGTGGGGATCTACGCAACTGGCAGAATGTCCAGGCGCTTGCAGGGCTGGGTGATGTGCTGGCGACCTCGGTCCACGCACCAGTTGCACCTACGACGCTCGACGACGACAGGATCACGACACTGGCCCTTGCCAACGCAGCCGAGGCCGCAACCTCGCCTCGCCTCGCCAAACGCCGGACCCCGATCGACACGCGCATCCCGCAAGTCGCGCTTTCGCGCCTGCTGGCGGCGGCACGCGACTTCAAGCCCGATGCCATCATCGTCGAGGGTATTCCACTGTTTCCTCTCCTCGAGCATCTGCGCCCACTGGCGTCGACGATCGTGCTCGACATGCACAACATAGAGTCCGACCTTTTCAGGCAGATGATGCCGAAAACCGGCTGGCTGGGAGGGCTGTTCTCAAAGAAGGCCCGCCATGTCAGGCGCATGCGCGACATCGAGTTGCAGTCGCTGCGCATGGTGGACAAGGTCTGGGTCTGCTCGGAGCAGGATCGCGACAGACTACGCGACCTGTCCGGCGGGCGTGCCCTTGCCGATGTCGTTCCGAATGGCGTTCCCCGGTTTGAACTCATCCCCGAACAATTGGCCGACCAGCCCGCAATGGCCACGGGCCAGCCGACGCTGCTGTTCATCGGCCACCTCAACTACCCGCCGAATCTCGAAGCGGCGCGGCGGTTGGCAACGCAAATCCTGCCGCGGCTGCACGCCGCGCTCGGCGGCGCAAGGCTCGTCATTGCCGGGCGCAACCCGCACCGCAGCCTTGGCGACGTGGCTGCCTTGCCCAATGTCGAACTGATAGCCAATCCAGACGATCTTGCGGAGCTTTATCGCCGAGCGCATCTTGCCGTCGTACCGCTGGTCAGCGGCGGCGGCACGCGGCTGAAAATACTGGAAGCGATGGCCTGGGGCCTCCCGGTCGTGGCCACCCGGCTGGCTGCGGAAGGCCTCGGCCTTGTCGACGGTGTCGACATCGACTTTGCCGAGACCGACGACGACCTCGCCGCGCGCGCGGCGGCGCTGTGCACGGACACCGACTGGCTTCAGGCGCGGCGGCTCCGTGCCCGTGAAACAGTCACGCAGCGCTTCGGCCCGAAAGCCATCGCGGCGGCCGTCAGATCCAGCCTCGCGTGATATCCGAGAAACTCTCGATATCAGCTTGATAAGCCTTGTCTAATAATGCCATGACATGCAGGATGACTGAAAGACGAAGTTGATCGGCTTTGCATGACAATTCCAAAAATTCTTCACCAGACCTGGAAGACGGACAGAATTCCCGACAAATTCCTCAGTTGGTCGACGAGTTGGGAGAAACACAATCCGGGCTGGCGGCACATCTTGTGGAGCGACAGGATGCTGCTCGACTTTGTCGCCGAACACTATCCTGATTATCTTGAGACCTACTGCAGCTACAAGGTCGGCGTCCAGCGTGCGGACGCTGCGCGTTACATGCTGCTGCACCATTTCGGTGGCGTCTATGCCGACATCGACTGCGAATGCGTGGCGCCCTTCGACGGGCTTTTGGACGAGAACCGCGTCGTCCTGTGCAAGGAACCCCAAAGTCAGTCGGATGCGCAGACGCGCATGCGCAACCTGCCTCACCTTCTCTTCAACGGGACGATGGCGAGCCCGAAAGGACACCCGTTCTGGCCCCACCTGCTTGCCTATCTGCCTTTGGTCAAGGATGCGCGGGACGTTCTCGATGCCACGGGCCCATGCCTTCTGACGGCGGCGCAGCTGAGTTTCCCCGATCAGTCGGCCTTTGCGATCCACCCGAACGAACTTTTCAGCCCGGCTGGCAGCAGCGGCAATTCGACCGACGCCGCCGCGACCGCGACCCTGTCCATTCATCACTGGGCCGGCACCTGGTGGATCAAACCCAAACCACCGTCTTTGCTGGCACGGTTGCGGCAAAGCTACTATCAGGCGCGGCATGCCTTGACCAAAGGCGAGCAACTCGACCTGGCCACAGCACAGGCGGCAGTCGACCCGGCTGCCCTCAACCGCCTACCGCCCTCGGGCAACAACATCGCGATACTTGTGCCATTGCGCGATGCCGCCGACCACATTGAACCCTTCCTCGCAGCGCTCGCCCGGCTCGGCCACCCCAAGGAGTGCATCAAGCTGGTGTTCTGCGAAGGCGACAGCAGCGACGGCAGTTGGGAAAGGCTGACCGAAGCGACCGCTGCACTCAACGGAAATTACCGCGACATCGTGCTGCTCAAGAAGGACCTTGGCATCAAGATGGAACGAGCGAAGCGCTGGAAGCCCAGCCTTCAACGCAAGCGCCGCTCGGCCATTGCCGCCGTCCGCAATCATCTCATCAGCCACGGGCTCGATGCCAGTGACGACTGGGCTCTGTGGATCGATATCGACGTCTGGCGTTATCCCTCGGACGCCATATCGCGCCTGATCGCTTCGGGCGGCAGGATCGTCGTTCCCAACTGCGCGGTGGCGCCGGGTGGTGGCAGCTTCGACATGAACAGCTTTGCCACTCTCCGAAAGCCAAGGGATTACCGATACTACCGCGCGCTGCGCGGCGGCCTCTACCAGCCTCCAGCCAAGGAAAACACCAGGCTTTACCTTAGCGACCTGCGCCAT
Source organism: Aminobacter sp. NyZ550 (assembly GCF_025628925.2). Lineage (NCBI taxonomy): Bacteria > Pseudomonadati > Pseudomonadota > Alphaproteobacteria > Hyphomicrobiales > Phyllobacteriaceae > Aminobacter > Aminobacter sp. NyZ550. The sequence goes on along the minus strand of NZ_CP114190.1, from coordinate 3,278,028 downwards.
CTCGACAGCGTAAACCTCGACGGCGTCGGTGGCACGATGCTGCTCGTCGACGCAGCGCTGCATCGCGGCGGCCTCAACTTTCCCGAGATCCCCTACAGGTTCCTGCTCGAGACAGAAGGCTTTGCTGCCCTTGCCAATGATCTCGGCGTCGTGCCGCTCGGGCTGCCTAAAATAGAAGTACTGCACGTCCCCTGGTGAACGCCAGCGGACTTGCCCTGTCTTGATGCCTTAATAGAGCGGTTCCTCAAACAGCATTGTGTCGCCGTCCATCAGTGCCTTGATCTGGCCGGTGCCGTCGCTGCCGACCGCCACCTTGATGCCGAAGCTGCGCAATTCGGGCTCCGCGCCGGAGTTGCGCTTGCGCATCTCCTCCTCGATGGCCAACCCTTCGCCCTCCGGCACATAGAAGCGCTCGATGCCGTAGTCGACGCTAATGGTCGAACCCGGCGTCAGGCTCCAGGCATTGGTGACCTGGCCGCTAAGATCGACCTCATCCGGGCTTGCGACCGTCGAGTCAGTGGTGAGCATGGCGGATTTGGCGCGCCAGTACCCATCAGCGTCCTTCTTCAAGCGGACGACGATCGGCCATCCTTCCACGGCCGCCGCTTCATCCTGTGGTAGGTTTTCGACGATTTCGACAGGAATGCGCGAGATGTCGTAGCCAAGCCTGACATAGTCGCCGCGCAACAGGTCGCGCGGGTCGACGGGCTCGACCTTGAGCAGGATTTCCTTGCCGTCGCGCAGGATCGCCGCGCGCCCGACGATCATCCAGCCGAGGAAACCGATTTGCGCCAGGGCCACGACAATGGCGGCGACAACGAGCTTGTAGCGGGTCATCACGCGGCTCCCTGGGCTGGCTGTGATTTCATGCGCCGTTCGATGCGGATGATCGCATAAGCTAGGCCGGCGAGGATTATTGCAGCTGCGAAGAAGAAGCCTGCCGTGCCCAACATGGAGCCGACCGTCACCATGTAGACGATCGCCAACTCGAAGGCGAAGCCGATATAGGCTATCCAGCGCAAGCCTCGGCTCTCGCGACCGAGGAAGACGATCACGGCCGCGATGACCGCCAGCGCCACGGCAGCGGCGATGACAAAGCCTGCATCATCCATCTGGTCGAGCTGGACCATGCCCATACCGGAGAGGAAGCCGATCAGCGCGTGCAACGGCAGCCGCCCGCCAAGCTGGGCAATGCGCTCCGAAGCCGCAGGTGCCAGCGCTGCAGCGGCGAGAAGCGCTGCCGAGACCAGCGCAAGCACCAGCCCGACCTCCAGCGACTCGTAGTGAAAGCCGAGCAGCACCGCATAGAGAATGACCGACAGCGCGATCAGGTGGCGCGCAGCGCGGCTCTGCGTCCAGAACGACAGCGCCCAGTATGCAGCCATGAACACAATGAAGAGATGCGGAAACTCCGCGCGGCGGAACAGCTCAAATCCCTTCGTCACCAGCCATGCGTCGGCGATGCCGATGGCGGCGACAGTCAGGGCATTCGAACGCAGTGCGGCCGCGGCTATGGCCGTGCCTATCGACCAGGTGACGATCGCCGCCGCCTCGTCACCGGAGAAATGGTACATCTGGCCGATCAGCGCGATCGAACCGCCAAAGGCCGCGGCAGCGACCAACCACAATGCTTCGGCGAAGCCGCCATGGTCCCGCTGCTTGAGCACGGCTCCGCCGACATAACCCGCGAAGATCACGGCAAACAGCGAGGCCACTCGCGCCGGGCGCGGTATTGCTTCCCAGTTGGCCGCGACAAGGATCAGGATCGCTGCCGCAAACAGCAGAGCCGCCATCATGGCGAGGATCGAACCGAAATTGAGCCCGTTGCGCTCATTGGTCTCGACATCGCGGATCAGCGCGTCACCGGTCGCGCGGTCGACGAGCCCGCTGTCGACCCAACGGCCGATGTCGTTCTTCACCTTGGTGGCATAGCTCGCCATATGTCGCTTCCCCTGCCCGACGGCCCACACCAGGGCCAAGCCGTTGTCATCATGGCGAATTTCAGATTCGGTCACAATTATGACCGAAGCCTTAATGCCCATTAATGTTGCAATGCACAAAACGCATTGCTGCCATGCGAGCATAGCGCTTCAATTTTAGGCAAGGGCATCCTATCTACGCCCCGTACACAGAAGAGAAAAGAAGACGAACGGAAAACGAAGATGAACCTGATCCGCAATTACCGCAACTGGCGCCGCTACCGTGACACTGTTTCCGAGCTGAGCCGCCTGTCGAACCGTGAACTGACCGACCTCGGCATTACCCGCAGCGATATCCACTTCGTCGCTCGCAAGGCGATCTAACCGAAGCCGATCTACCCAAACTACCTGTCCGAACCGAAAAGAGAACTGAAATGAACTTGCTCCGCACTTACCGCAACTGGCGTGCATATCGCGAGACGGTGAACGAGCTTGGCCGTCTGTCGAACCGCCAGCTTGCCGATCTCGGCATCAATCGTGGCGAGATCCAGTCGATCGCCCGCCGCGCAATCTAATTCAAGCTTTCCGTCCGGGTCGACCTCCTCCCCGACCCCGATGGATCCGGTCAGCTTTCTCCTCCCATTGAGCTGACCACCTTAACACACCCGCCGGATCCTCCTCCCCCGGCGGGTGTCGTTAGCCCGAGAGCCTCGCCCTCTTCGATTGGCGAACAGAATTCAGCCTGCGCCGACCTCCTCCCCGGCAAAGGCGAATAGGTCAGCTTTCTCCTCCCATTGAGCTGACCACCAATAACGACACCTGCCGAACCTCCTCCCCCGGCAGGTGTTGTTACCCGGTGCATGACCCCGAATATCGAAATCGATTTTCGGAAAGGATCATGCACCCACCATAAGTGCTACAGCGTCCTTTGCGCGTCCAAATGGACGCGCTGCGCTGTAGAGAGCGTCGCCCTCTTCGATTGGCGAACAGAATTCAGCCTGCGCCGACCTCCTCCCCGGCAAAGGCGAATAGGTCAGCTTCCTCCTCCTCCCAGAGGCTGACCACCAAAACCAATACCCGCCGGTCCTCCCCCGGCGGGTGTTGTCGTTTTGGCGCCGCGCCTTCGATCTCGGGAGATAACTGCCCTAGTTCAGCGCGCCGCTATCCAGCACACCACGCTGCTTCCAGTCGTTGAGCCGGATGATGTCGGGCGCGCCACCCATCGGCGCATACCAGGAATCGACAACCCATTTGACGCCGTCGGGGGCCCGGATCACCGCCGTCCAGTGCGGATAGCGGCCGTCGAGCAGGAAGCCCCTGGAATCTCTGGCTTCGACCTTGTGATGCTTGAGCAGGCCGCGACGCGCGAGATAACGCAGCAGCGCATCGGTATTGGTCGACTCATCGACGCAATCCATCTGTCCGCGAATTTTCGAAGCGCCGAACTCCGACTGTGGCTGGTCGCGCACGCCGGTCACCTGCTGCGCCCGCTTCTCGAAATAGCCGACCGCCCGGGCGATCGCCTTGCGCTCGGCTTGCGGCGAGGCTCGGCCGGCGGCCATGATCGCTGCAAACTTCCGGTCGTCACTGGTGCCAAGATCGAGGCGCGAACGAAACGCGCAGCCATAACCATGGCAGATGTCGATGGTTCTTGCTGGCGCGGCCACGGCCTCCGTGACCGGACCGCCGGCCATGATCGATATGAGGCCAGCAAAAAGGATGATCGCACGTCTCGTCATGGCGATATCCTAGTGACTGTCCCGCATCGGGCGCAACTCGCAAGCCGCCCAATCGTTGCATTCCCCCGTCCAAGGGATTATTCCGGCGCCATGAGCACAAAACCCATTCACATCATCGGCGGCGGTCTCGCCGGATCGGAAGCGGCATGGCAGGTGGCTTCGGCCGGCGTGCCTGTCATCCTGCATGAAATGCGCGGCGTGCGCGGCACCGACGCGCACAAGACCGACGGCCTGGCTGAGCTTGTCTGTTCCAATTCGTTCCGCTCGGATGACGCCGAAACCAACGCCGTCGGCCTGCTGCACGCCGAGATGCGGCTTGCCGGCTCGCTGATCATGAGCGCCGGCGACGCCAACCAGGTTCCCGCCGGCGGCGCGCTCGCCGTCGACCGCGACGGTTTCTCCAATGCCGTCACCGCACGGCTCGAAGCGCATCCGTTGATATCAATCGTGCGCGAGGAAATCACCGGCCTCCCGCCCGAGGACTGGGACCAGACGATCATCGCAACCGGCCCGCTCACCGCACCTTCGCTGGCCGAGGCGATCGCCGCCAGCACCGGTGCCGACGCGCTCGCCTTTTTCGACGCGATTGCGCCGATCATCCATTTCGACAGCATCGACATGAATGTCTGCTGGTTCCAGTCGCGCTACGACAAGGTCGGCCCCGGCGGTACCGGCAAGGACTACATCAACTGCCCGATGGACAAGGAGCAGTACGACGCCTTCGTCCAGGCGCTGCTCGATGGACAGAAGACCGAGTTCAAGGAGTGGGAAGGCACGCCCTATTTCGACGGCTGCCTGCCGATCGAGGTGATGGCCGAGCGTGGTCGCGAGACCCTGCGCCACGGGCCGATGAAGCCGATGGGCCTGACCAATGCGCACAACCCGACTGTGAAGGCCTATGCAGTTGTGCAGCTGCGCCAGGACAATGCGCTCGGCACGCTGTACAACATGGTCGGTTTTCAGACCAAGCTGAAGCATGGCGAGCAGGTCAATGTGCTGCGCATGATTCCGGGGCTGGAAAACGCCGAATTTGCGCGTCTCGGCGGCCTGCACCGCAACACCTATCTCAACTCGCCGACCCTGCTCGACCCGACGCTGCAGCTCACGTCGCGACCGGGCCTGCGTTTTGCCGGCCAGATCACCGGTTGCGAGGGTTATGTCGAAAGTGCTGCCATCGGGCTTTTGGCCGGCCGCTTCGCCGCCGCCCAGCGCTTGGGGCAACAGATCAGCACTCCACCCGTGACCACCGCCTTCGGTGCGCTGCTCAACCACATCACCGGCGGGCACATCGTCTCGGACGACGAGCCTGGCAAGCGCTCGTTCCAGCCGATGAACGTCAATTTCGGCCTGTTTCCGGTCATGGAAGCGCCAAAAGTCGAAGGCAAGCGCCTGCGCGGCAAGGAAAAGACCGTTGCCAAGAAGAAGGCGATGACGGCGCGCGCGCTCGTCGACTGCCGCGCCTGGCTCGGCATTGCCTCAGCGGCACAGGCTGCGGAGTAGGTATCAGGCCATGGCGCTTGCGGAAACGCCACGGCTGACGCTCAGGGAAATGGAACGCGGCGACGCAGCCGCGATCCAGTCCGTGTTCAATGACGATTATGCCCATCGTTTCTATCCGGAGATGACGAACGAGGCCGCGGCGATCGAGTGGATCGACCGCAACCGCGAACGCTACCAGCGCGACGGTTTTGGCCTGTGGGCAATCATCGACAAGACCAGTGGTGCGCTGATCGGCGACTGCGGCCCGACCTGGCAGGATGCCGGCGGCACCCGCGTGCTGGAAATCGGCTATCACATAGCGTCGCAATGGCGCGGAAGCGGCTACGCGCTCGAAGCCGCCCGCGCCGCCATGGCTTTCGGTTTCGCCAGGACCACCGAGCCCCTGATCGGCTCGATTGTCGCCACCGACAATGCGTCATCGGCCAGCGTCGCCCGGCGCCTGCACCATGACGTCCGCTCCTACGTCAACGCCCGCGGGCTTGATCGATTCCTGTTCTTCACGCGGCGCGAGCGGTACGTCTCGTCCTAGCGCTCACGCGCGCGAGGTCACTCGCCAAGTATCGGCCCCGCTTCAGGCAGCCCCGGCTTGCCCGCTTCGCCGGGATTGCGCCTGACATAGGCGGCTTTCAGGCTTTCCGAGGTCTCGCGCGAGCCGTCATGGCTCCAGCCCGGCGGCATGAACAGGTAACCGAGGCGCTGGTGCAGGCTGAGCCCGGACGCGAATGCGTCCTTGAACATGCCAATCCATTCATGGAAGGCGACGCGTACCGGATTGAAGGTGCCGATGTTGTGGACGATACCGTAGCGCGGCAGGTCCTCTTCCCGTTCCTCGACGAAAGTGCCGAACATGCGATCCCAGATGATCAGCGTGCCGGCAAAATTGGCGTCAAGGTAACGCGGGTTGGTGGCGTGGTGCACCCGATGATGTGACGGCGTGTTGAAGATGAACTCGAACCACGCCCACATCCTGCCGATGGCCTCGGTGTGGATCCAGAACTGCCAGACCAGGTTGAAGCCGAAGACGAAGGCGATAACCGCCGGGTGGAAGCCGAGCAGCACCAATGGCATCTGCAGGATGAACATGCCGGTGAACAGACCAGTCCAGCTTTGCCTGAGCGCGGTCGACAGATTGTAGTGCTGGCTCGAATGGTGGTTCACATGCTCGGCCCAGACCCAGCGCACGCGGTGAGCGATGCGATGGTACCAGTAGTAACGCAGGTCATCGAGCAGGAAAGCTGTGATGAACACCCAGAGCGACAGGCCAAGGTCGAAGACCCTGAATTGCCAGACCCAGAGCAGAGCCCAGTAAGACACGACGCCGAGCAAAAGGCCGGCAACCACGTTTCCTGTGCCCATCATCAGGCTCGTCAGCGTGTCACGCGTTTCGAAAGCGCCCTTCGCCCGGCCTGTGCGAACAAGCCAAAGCTCTATCAGGATAGCGATCACGAAGAACGGAATCGCAAGCTCCGTGACCTTGGGAAAATCGTAGTTCTCCATCACGCCTTATCCCCTTCGCCGCTTGCGCCTGATCTGCCCGAAAGCGCGGCGACCACAGCGCCGGCAGCCTCGGCGTCCGTGAAGCGGAAGTCTCCGCCCTTCCAGGTGAAGTCGAGCAAGCTCAGCGCTACGGTCCTCTCATCGCGGACAGTTACGGCCGCCACATCGGCCCCGGTCACGATACGCGTGAGAAACTTGTCACCGATGCCGCGGACGATACCGACGGAGCCGTTGTCGAGCTGCAGGAACGCCGTGCCGCCGTCCTCGGTCAGCAGCACCGCGCGAGACGCGACATCAGGAAAGTCGGTGGCAAACCGCTGCAGCGCATGGTCCGTGCCCGCCAGCTGCACCTTTGCACTGCCGCCACTAAGATGCACGGCAGCCACTACCGCTGATATGCCGACGACGACCATCGCCACCAGAATTGGCAAGCTCATGATAACAGATGTCCTCCCGAAACCGCTCTCCAGGCGATTTCAGCGGCAGACTAGCATCGTTGACGTTTACGTCAACGATAGTCTAGCGCCACCCACGGGAAGCTGTCGCGACCATGGCGAAATGCTTGCGCAGCACAGACATGCCATCTTTGCCGCGCTCGACGCGGTCGAGATAGGCAGGCGTCAGCGCAATCGGCAGGAAGGCTGGCCGCAATGACTGCGGCAGCGCCTTGGCGCCGCGTTCGAAGGCACGGAGATGCTCGCGCGCCAAGGCAATCATCGCCTGGACCGCGCCAGACGATTTTTGATCATCGCCGCCAGCGACGAACTCCTCCGGTGTCAGGCCGGCGGCAGCAAGGATGTCTCGTGGCACATAACATTGGCCGCGCGCCCGGTGCATCGGCAGCAGGCGCAGCAACCCTGTGATCGCCTGGGCGCAACCAGCATGGCCCGCAAGCTCCGCATGCTTCGGCGCGCCGTCGGCATCGAGCACCAGCGAAGCCAGTTGGATCAGCGCCGAGGCAGTCTCGCCGCAATAGCCCTCGAGGTCGGTTCGCGACGGCATCGGGTCGTCGTAGAGATCGAAGATACGGGCTTCGAGGTAGTTGTCGAAAGCCGCCACAGGCAGACGATAGGATTCGATCGCCGCCATCAAGGCTGAGGCGAGCGGATGTCCGGCGCCGGCTTCCCGATTGCCCGAGGCAATGACGTCGCGCCACCATTGCAGCCTGATCTCGCCGGGCATCGGCTCGCTGACGCGGTCGCGGATGGCTGCAATCTCGGCGTTGAACGCATAGAGCGCCAGAAGTGCTGGCCGCTTGTCCTCGGGGGCGTAGAGCGCGGCAAGATAGCGGTCGCGGTCGGCAACGCGCACCGCATCCATCAGGGCTTTCGCCGGGTCGTTTGCGCCGTGCACGTCAGTCGACAGCAATGAAGGCCGCGGCGACGGCGCGATCTTCGGCAAGCAGCACGTTGTAGGTGCGCACCGCGGCTCCCGTCGACATCGGGTCGGCCGAGATTCCGGCTGCCTTCAGTGCCACGCGCAGACTTTCCGGCAGCCGACGTAGTTCCTTGCCCATGCCGACGAGCAGGATTTCGACATCGCCTGCCTCGGCGAATAGCTTGTCGAAATCGGACGGCTGCAGCGCCCGCGCATCGGCCGGCTGCCAGCCATAGATGCCTGACGGCAGGCACAGGATCGATCCGCGATGCGACATGTCGGCGAAACGGAAGCCGCCGTCGCCATAAGCGTCGACGGGCGCCCGTCCCGGGAAATGCGCCTCGCGGATGATCATTCCCGCCATGGCTTACGACTTGGTCGGCTGGGCACCGGCCGGCACGGCCGGCTTGCCCATGTCGTCCGCGCCTTCAGGCCGCAGCCTGAACAGGATCAGCAGCGGACCAGCGACGAAGATCGACGAGTAGGTGCCGACCAGGATACCGAAGATCATCGCCAGCGTGAACGACTGGATGACCTCGCCACCGAACAGGTAGAGCGAAACCAGGGCCAACAGCGTCGTCACGCCGGTCAGCACGGTACGCGACAGCGTCTGGTTCATCGACAGGTCGAGCAGCTGCTCGATCGGCATCTTCTTGTACTTGCGCAGGTTCTCTCGGACGCGGTCATACACGACGACGGTATCGTTGATCGAATAGCCGACGATCGTCAGGATGGCCGCGATACTGGTCAGATTGAACTCGATGCCTGTTATGACATAGAGCCCGACCATCATCGTCACGTCGTGCACAGTCGCGATGATCGCACCGAGCGCGAACTGCCATTCGAAGCGGAACCAGATGTAGATCAACATCGCCAGCATGGCGGCGAGCACGCCGATCGTGCCCGACCAGGCCAGCTCGCTCGACACCGTCGGTCCAACCGATTCAACGCGGCGGAACTCATATTCGCTCGCAAGCTCGCCGCGCACCTTCTCGACCACGCTCTGCTCGGCATTGTCGCCGGCGTTCTGGCCCTCGACGCGGATCAGTAGCGTGTTGTTGGCGCCGAACTCCTGCACCTGAACGTCGCCGAGGTTGAGCTCGCTCAGCCTGGCGCGGACGGCGGCCGAGTCAGCGGTACCGCTCTTGGACTGCACCTCGATGCTGGTGCCGCCGCGGAAGTCGATGCCGTAATTCATCTCGATCGAGAAGAACAGCACGGCCGCCAGGATCGACGCCGCTGCCGACAGCGTGAAGGCATGGCGCCGCCAAGACATGAACGGATAGCTGGTGTTGTCGGGCACGAAGCGCACCAGGCCCTTGGGCAGTTCCTTGGGCTTGGCGCGGCGCAGCCAGATCGAAACCAGCCAGCGGGTCAGGGTGAAGGCGGTGAAAACGGTCGTCAAGATGCCGATGGCGAGCGTGACAGCGAAGCCGCGAACCGGACCCGAACCGAGATAGAACAGGATCAGGGCGGCGATGAAGGTGGTGAAGTTGGCGTCGACGATGGTCGCCAGCGCGCGGGCGAAACCCGAATCCAGCGACTGTACCAGGGATCGGCCGAGTTGCCGCTCTTCGCGCACGCGTTCGTAGATGATGACGTTGGAGTCGACCGCCATGCCGACGGTCAGCACGATGCCGGCGATGCCGGGCATTGTCAGCGTGGCACCCAAGATGGACAGGATCGCGATGATGAGCGCCACGTTGGCGGCAAGTGCAATGTTGGCGATGATGCCAAGCGTGCCATAGGCGACCAGCATGAAGCCGACGACGAGGATGCCGGCGATGACCGAGGCGAACTTGCCGGCGGCGATCGAGTCGGCGCCAAGGCTCGGACCGACGGTGCGTTCCTCGACGATGGTGAGGTCGGCGGGCAGCGCACCGGCGCGCAGCAGCACGGCGAGATCATTGGCGCTTTCAGCGGTGAAGCTGCCGGAAATCTGGCCCGAACCGCCAAGGATCGGCTCGTTGATGCGCGGTGCCGAGATCACCTGGTTGTCGAGGATGATGGCAAACAGGCGGCCGACATTCTGCTGGGTGGCCTGGCCGAAGCGCGACGCGCCCTTCCCGTCGAACCGGAAGGAAACGACGGCTTCCGAGGTGCGCTGGTCGAAGGTGGCCTGCGCGTCGGTCAGGTTTTCACCCGACACGATGACGCGGTTTTCGATCAGGTAGGGAACGGGCGGATCGTCCTGCGAATACATGACCGTCGAGCCTGCCGGCGGGCGGCCCTGCAGGGCCTCCTGCGGCGACATCGACTGGTCGACCATCTGGAAGGTCAGCTTGGCGGTCTTGCCGAGGATTTCCTTGAGACGGGTCGGATCCTGAAGGCCCGGAACCTGGACCAGGATGCGGTCGGCGCCGGCGCGCTGGATGATCGGCTCGGTGGTGCCGAGCTCGTTGACGCGGCGGCCGATGACCTCGATCGACTGGGTCACGGCATTGTTGACGCGGTAGTCGATGCCGCCTTCGGTCAGCGTGTAGCGCAGAAGCCCGGCCTCGGGCTCCTCGAGCGACAGCTCGCTCACCGTACCGGTGCCGAACATGCTCGACGACAACGGCGCAACCAACGGCGCGAGCGCCGTCTTGGCCGCATCGATCTCGTTCACATCGCTGATGCGCACCTGCACCGTGGTGCCGGTGCCGGTCAGGCCGGTGTAGCCGATCTTAGCGTCGCGCAGCAGCGTGCGGATGTCGTCGCGGGTCGCCTGCAGGCGTTCATCGACCAGGTCCTGCCGGTCGATGGATAGCAGGATGTGCGAACCGCCCTGCAGGTCGAGGCCAAGCGTCAGTGCGCGCTTGGGAAACCACCCCGGAAGGGAATCGAGCTGAGACTGGGTCAGCATGTTCGGGATGGTGAAGAGCACCCCGAGGAGCACGACGGCCCAGATCGAGATTGTCTTCCAGCGCGAGAAATAGAGCATTTGGCCTCGTCCGATAAGGCGTGATCGCGGTGCTTATCGCCCGCCTACGATTACTTCTTGGCGTTCTGGTTGGCGATCGGCTCGCCCTTGACCCGAACGTCGGAAATCGTCGCACGCAGCGCCGTCACCTTGAGACCATTGCCCAGATCGATCTCGAGCTCGTGATCGTCGATGACCTTGCTCACCTTGCCGACGAAGCCACCACCGGTGACGACCGTATCGCCGCGGCGGATCGCCGTAAGCATCTCGCCGCGCTTCTTCAGCTGGGTGCGCTGCGGGCGGATGATCAGAAAATACATGACCACGAAGATCAGCACAAACGGCAAGATGCTGATGAGAACGTCGGGCGCTCCCGCGGTGGCGGCCTGTGCGTATGCCGGCGTGACGAACATGAATGTCTCCTGAGAAAGTATCGGGATACCGCACATCGGGACCCCGGAAATGTGCGCGGAATATAGTCGCTCATGCCACCAATGCAACTACGCTTGGCCCAAGCCGTAGCGCTTTTCCGCGCAATTTGAGCGTGTTACAGCGTCGCGCACAGGTAATGTCTAGAGACTGACGGGATCGGCCATGGAAAAGACCATCGAAGCGCTCAACTCCAAGCTGGATCTTCTGATCGCTGCGGTAACCAGGCTTGCGCCTCCGTCCGTCCCAGAAACCGACATCGCCACCGCCGACTGCTATGTCTGGGCTGCCGATCCGGGCTTTCTCGAACCCGTATTGCGGGTCAACCGCGTCGACATCGGCCTGATCAAGGGCGTCGACCGCGTCCGCGACATCCTCGTCGACAACACCGAGCGCTTCGCCGCCGGCCTGCCTGCCAACAACGTGCTTTTGTGGGGTGCGCGCGGCATGGGCAAGTCGTCGCTGGTAAAGGCAGCACATGCCACGATCAACGCCTCGGGCAAGACGGCAACGCCGCTCAAGCTGATCGAGATCCATCGCGAGGACATCGACACCCTGCCCAAGCTGATGAACCTTCTCAAGGCGGCGCCCTTTCGCTTCATCCTGTTCTGCGACGACCTGTCGTTCGACCATGATGACACCTCGTACAAGTCGCTCAAGGCGGCCCTCGAAGGCGGCGTCGAGGGCAGGCCCGCCAACGTCATCTTCTATGCAACGTCGAACCGCAGGCATCTCCTGCCGCGCGACATGATCGACAATGAGCGCTCGACGGCGATCAACCCGTCGGAGGCCGTTGAGGAAAAGGTCTCGCTCTCTGATCGCTTCGGCCTGTGGCTCGGCTTCCACAAATGCTCGCAGGACGAATATCTCGAGATGGTCAACGGCTACGCCCGTTACCATGGCTTCGACAATGATCCGGAGACCCTGCGCGCCGAGGCGCTGGAATGGGCGACGACGCGCGGCAGCCGTTCGGGCCGCGTTGCCTGGCAGTTCATCCAGGATCTCGCAGGCCGCCTCGGCAAGCCGCTCATAGACTGAACCCTCCAAACGAAAAACCCGCCCCTGTCGGGACGGGCTGATATGGCGGGACGATGGAGGTCAGGCGACCCGCGCCGGCGTCGATCCGAAAACCCCTTACGATTTTCGGAAAGCGATGCCTGGCTCCAGTGCCTATTCGAGGTAGCCGCTCGGATCGACCGGCGTGGAGTTCTTGCGCACTTCGAAATGCAGCTTCGGGGCATCGGTCGAACCGCTCATGCCGGACAGCGCGATCTCGTCGCCACGTTTGACCTTCTGGCCGCGCTGGACCTTGAGCGAGCTTGCGTGACCATAGACGGTGACGAGGCCGTTCTCATGGCGCACCAGCACGGTGTTGCCGAATTCCTTGAGCCCGTCGCCGGCATAGATGACGACACCGTTTTCGGCAGCCTTCACCGGCGTGCCTTCCGGCACCGAGATGTCGATGCCGTCATTCGACTTGCCGCCGCCCTTGCCGTAGCTGGAAACGACGCGGCCACGCACCGGCCAGCGCATGCGGTCGATACCGGTGGCATTTGGCGCTGCCTCGGCCGATTCCTCGGCCTGCTGCACCAGCTTGTCCTTCTTCGGCGGCGTGTAGGCCGCAACGGCGGGAGCTTCGGCCGCAGGCTTGGCCGCGGCAACGGCCGGCTTCGGAGCGGCTGTGGCTGCGGTTGCGGTCACGACCGGGTCGACGGCGGGTGCAGCCTTGGCAACAGTCGAAGTCGCGCCGCCAGCCGGCACCTTCAGCGTCTGGCCGATCCTGATGCGGCCGTCCTGCAGGCTATTGGCCTCCTTGAGTGCCGCCGTCGACACGCCGAGCTTCTTGGCGATACGGTTGAGCGTATCGCCTTCGACGACCTTGTAGCCGCCGCCGGCACCTGCCGGCTTGGCATTGCTGTCGGTCGGCGAGCCGAGCTGCGCGGTTGCGGTTTCCTTGGTCTTGGGCTGCTGCGGCAGCACCGCAACCTTGTTGCTCGGCAAGGTGGCCGGCTGCGGATTTTTGCCCGGAACCTTGAGCGTATTGTCCTGCGCCGTCTGCGGCTGGGCTATCGTGCCGGTCGACCTATTGTCCAGCGCAGGCGCCAATGCAGGGGCTTGAGCCGGAGCCTGGGCGGTACGAACCGGAGCCGGAGCAAGCGCTGGCGCCTGGGCGACTGGTGCCGGCAGAGGCTGCGACGACACCGGCTGCAGACTGCCGCGGCTGACCGAACCGGCACTGGCCGAGGCAACCGGCGTCGCCATCTGGGCATCGCCAGGGAATGGCTGCTGCTGCGGCTGCTGGTTGATGATCGAACGCTGGTTCGGCGTCGATGCGGTGAAGATGTCATCGACACCACCGCCGCCAAATCGCGACACTCCGGAACTGCACCCTGCCGCCATGCCGGCAACCAGCAGAACGGCGCCGCCGCGCGCCAGAGAGCGTCTATTCGCCTTCAAAATACTGAAACGCATCGCACTGACCCGCGCTTTACCCGATACCAACTAGGCTTGATTAAAGCGCGTTAATGTTACTGGCCGGTTAAGAGGATCAAATAAATCAAAAGCTTCGCCAGCCCGCGACAAGACGCTTTCCGAGGCGGGCTGGAGGCCCCGGCGGCGCGCAGATAGCAGCGATGTGGGTGGTGCCGACTTAGATGACGGCAGCGACGCCGCGGGCCAGCGGCTGCAGGCGGACGACGCCGAGGTCTTCGCGCTCGAAGCGGCTTCCGATCTTGGTCAGCTTGCACAACACCTGCTCGCCCTCTTCCGGGCCGATCGGCGCGATCATGGTGCCGCCGCTCGAGAGTTGGTCGACGAACATGCGCGGATGGCTGTCGAAAGCAGCCCATACGACGATGCGGTCGAACGGCCCCTCGCCCGGCAGACCGTTCGAACCGTCGGCCTGGCGGACCAGCGCATTGCCAAGGCCGAGCATCTCGAAGCGCTGGCGCGCCAGATCGGTCAGGGTTTTGAAACGCTCGACGGTGACGACCCGGCCGGCAAGCCGCGCCATGACCGCGGCTGTGTAGCCGGAACCCGTACCGACTTCGAGCACACGGTTTCCCTGTTCGATGTTGAGCGCTGATATGACCGCCGCCTGGAGATCGGCGCCTTCGATCGCCTCGCCACATTCGATCGGCAGCATGCGGTCCGACCAGGCGATGGAATGGAACTGGCCAGCGAGGAAGTCACGACGGGGCGTTGCCTCGAAGGCGGCGATCAGATTTTTCGGAACGATGCCGCGCCCGCGCAGGCGAAGAAGAAAGGCGGCGAAGCCCTCACGGTCGTCCGGCATCATGTTCATGCAATAGCCTTGGCCAATTGATCGCGCAGTTCATGCGCCGTCATGTCGAGCTTGAGCGGCGTGACCGAAATCTGCTTGTTGCGCACGGCGTGCAGATCCGTGCCCGGCTTCACCTCCGGCTCATCGCGGCCGAAACGCAGCCAGTAATATGGCAGGCTGCGGCCGTCGCGGCGCTCCTCGACCCAGATGCCGTAGGCAAGCTTGCCCTGGCTGGCAACCACAGGTCCGGTGACCTCTTCGGGCGGGCAATTCGGGAAATTGACGTTGAGCAGCACGCCGATCGGCAGTTCCGTGGCGATCAGCTTGCGCAGCAAGGCCGGGGCCAGCGCTTCGGCCGTCTCGTAAGGCACGATGCGTTCGTCGTTTTCATAGATATAGGCCTGGCTCAGCGCAATCGAGCGGATGCCGATCAGAGCACCTTCCATGGCACCCGCCACCGTGCCCGAATAGGTCACGTCATCGGCAACGTTGAGACCCGAATTGATGCCCGAAAGGATCAGGTCCGGCGGCTCTGGCAGGATCTTGCGGGCGCCCATGATGACGCAGTCGGTTGGCGTGCCGTTCACGGCATAATGCTTGTCGCTGATCTTGCGCAGCCTGAGCGGCTCCGAGATCGACAGCGAATGCGCATAACCCGACTGGTCGGTTTCCGGTGCCACCACCCAGACATCGTCCGACAGCTGGTTGGCGATCCGCTCCAGGACAGCCAAGCCTTCGGCGTGGATGCCGTCGTCGTTGGTCAGCAGAATGCGCATGTCACTTCGCTTCTATCTTGGTCAGGCCACCCATGTAAGGCAGCAGCGCTTCAGGAATCGTTACGCTGCCATCCTCGTTCTGGTAATTCTCGATGACGGCGATCAGCGCGCGGCCGACGGCAACGCCCGAACCATTGAGCGTGTGCACGAAACGCGTGCCCTTCTCTTCCTTCGGACGGTAGCGGGCATCCATGCGGCGCGCCTGGAAGTCGCCGCAGACCGAGCAGGACGAGATTTCACGATAGGTGTTCTGGCCGGGAAGCCAGACCTCGATGTCGTGTGTCTTGCGCGCGCCGAAGCCCATGTCACCGGTGCACAGAACCATGGTGCGGAACGGCAGGCCGAGGCGCTTCAGCACCTCTTCAGCGCATTCGGTCATGCGGTCGTGTTCGGCCAGCGCACTGTCGGCGTCCGTGATCGAGACCAGCTCGACCTTGTAGAACTGGTGCTGGCGCAGCATGCCACGCGTGTCGCGACCGGCAGAGCCTGCTTCCGAACGGAAGCACGGTGTCAACGCCGTCATGCGCAGCGGCAGCTGCTCGTTGGCCAGGATTTCCTCGCGCACCAGATTGGTCAGAGGCACCTCGGCGGTCGGGATCAGGCCGAGCCGGCTCTCGCCATGCGGCACGAAGAACAGGTCTTCCTCGAACTTGGGCAGCTGGTTGGTGCCGAACAGCACCTCGTCACGCACCAGAAGCGGCGGCTGCACTTCGGTGTAGCCGTGTTCCGACGTGTGCAGGTCGAGCATGAACTGACCGAGGGCGCGTTCGAGCCGGGCCAGCTGGCCCTTGAGCACGGTGAAGCGCGCCCCGGACAGCTTCGCGGCGCGCTCGAAATCCATCAGGCCGAGCGCCTCGCCGATCTCGAAATGCTCCTTCACCCAGTTCGGGCGCGGCAACACCTTGCCGACGGTGCGCAGCACGACATTGCCGGTTTCGTCCTTGCCGACGGGCACGTCTTCGAGCGGCACGTTGGGGATCACGGCCAAGGCTGCGTCGAGCGCCTTGTCGAGCTCACGCTCGCGGCCTTCGCCGTCCTGGATGAAACCCTTGATCTCGGCGACTTCGGCTTTCAGCTTCTCGGCAAGGGCGGAATCACCATTGCGCATGGCGTTGCCGATCTCTTTCGAGGCGGCGTTGCGGCGCTCCTGCGCTTCCTGCAACTTCGAGACATGGACGCGCCGCGCCTCGTCCTTGGCGATCAGGTCCTCGACCGTCGACTTTGCCGCATCCGCCGACTGACTGCGCTTCATCAGCGCTTCGATCAGAGCTTCAGGGTTCTCGCGAATCCATTTGATATCAAGCATTTATAAGGTTCCGGTCGCGGCAGTTGTCGAACGACCGCGCCGGCGGATCGGGCTGTCAGCCGGCCTTGTCGGCGCTGCCTGTGCCTTCGAGCGAAGTGGATGCTGCTTGCGATTGCGGGGCCGCGGCACTGTCGTCCGCATCCTGCTTTTCGCGCGCCACACGTTCCTGTTCGCGCTTCTTTTCGATCATCCGGGCGGTCCAGATGGAAATCTCGTAAAGAAGGATCGTGGGAAGGGCAAGGCCGATCTGGCTTACCGGATCGGGTGGGGTGAGCACTGCCGCAACCACGAAAGCGATGACGATCGCCCATTTGCGCTTCTCGGCCAGCCCTTGCGAACTGACCATTCCGACCCGCGCCATCAGCGTCGTCACGACGGGCAGCTGAAACACCAGGCCGAAGGAGAAGATCAGCGTCATGATCAGGCTGAGATATTCCGACACCTTGGGCAGCAGAGAAATCTGCACCTGGTCGTCGGTGCCGGCCTGCTGCATGGCGAGGAAGAACCACATCACCATCGGCGTGAAGAAGAAATAGACCAGCGACGCGCCCATCAGGAACAGCACCGGCGAAGCGATCAGAAACGGCAGGAAGGCCGCGCGCTCGTTCTTGTAGAGACCGGGTGCAACGAACTTGTAGATCTGCGAGGCGATGACAGGGAATGCAATCACCAAGCCGCCGAACATGGCGAGCTTGATCTGGGTGAAGAAGAATTCCTGCGGCGCGGTGTAGATCAGCTCAACCTTGTGCGGATCGAGCCCTGCCCAGTTGGTCGCCCATTTGAACGGGATTACCAGCAGATTGAACAGCTGCTTGGCAAAGAAGAAGCAGACAAGGAAGGCGATGAAGAAACCGCCGATGGACCACATCAGCCGGGTGCGCAATTCGACTAGATGTTCGATCAGCGGCGCCGAGGACTTCTCGATTTCGTCGTCTTCGGCGCTCACGAGGCTTTTCCTGCTTTGGTCGTCTTGGTGGTCTTTTTGGGCGCTACAGCCTTGGCCGATGCAGCCTTGGCTACCGGCGCCTTTGCCGGAGCGGCCTTGGCCACGGGTGCCTTGGTCGTTGCTACCGAAGCCTTGGCTCTTGCGGCAGGCTTAGGCGCGGCCTTCGGCTCTGCAGCTTTGGCTGCAACCGCTGGCGCAGGAACAGGCGTGGCCTTCACCTCGGCGGCCGGAAACACCGGTGATGTGGCAGGCATCGCGTCCGGCCCGGCAACGCCTGGCATGACGGTTGCGCCGTTCTTCAGCGGTTCGGCCGGATGCGTTGCGTCCACAGCAGGATCAGCCGACGGCGCCGGCTGTGACGGCTTCATCGCCGCGTCGAGGCCGGCACGCACATCGGAGGCCGCCTGCTCGAAAGGATTGAGCTGCTTCCTGATCTGCTGCGCGGGGTTGAGACCGCGCAGCTCGTCGACCGACTTCTTGACGTCGTCGAGCTCGGCCTCCTTCAGCGCCTCATTGAACTGGCGCTGAAAGTCACCCGCCATGGAACGAGCCTTGGCCGTCATCCGCCCCATTGTGCGGAGCATCTTGGGCAAATCCTTGGGGCCGACGACCACGATCATGACGATCGCGATCACCAGCATTTCGGTCCAGCCGATTTCAAACATGTCGGTGCGATCCGGCTAGCAAGAGACGATGGTCAGCTTTTGCTGGCCTTTTCCTTGGACGAGTTCACGGTCTCATCATTGCGGTGCTCGACCGTCTTGGAGTCATCGGCTTCGTCGTCCGACATACCCTTCTTGAAGCTCTTGATGCCCTTGGCCATGTCGCCCATCAGTTCCGGGATCTTGCCACGACCAAACAGCAGCAGCACGACGACCAGAACGATCAGCCAGTGCCAGATTGAAAACGAACCCATTGAACTCTCTCTTGAACAGTTTCCCTGCGATTGATCTAGGCTCTTTCGCTTCCGGATTCAAACACTAGAACATCCGCTTTCCGAAGCGACAGCCATATATCACGTGCTTTTGCGGACAAAGCGCCGCAGCGTATGCGCGCCCGCACCGGCGTCTCGGCGCCCGGCACCGCGAGTTCAAGCAATTCGACGACGCCGAGATAGCGCCTGGAAATGATGCGGGCCTGGGTTTCGCCTGATGTCTCGCTGACGTCGATGCCGGTCAGGCGCACAGCCACGAGCACGTCGGCGCCCTCCGAAGCGTCGGTTTCGACCTCGCCCACCGGTGTCATCGCATAACCGTCGACAGCCTTGGCGGGAAAGACGTTGAGCTCGGAAAAGAAGCCGGCGACGAACAGGTTTGCCGGCTTGAGGTAGAGGTCTTCCGCCCTGCCCGTCTGTACCAGCTTGCCGTCCTTCAACAGCGCGATGCGGTCGCCCATGCGCATCGCTTCTTCGGCATCGTGGGTAACGACGATGGCAGTCGCCCGGCTTTCGCGCAGGATCGCCAGGGTTTCGGCGCGCACCGAATCCTTGAGGCGCGAATCAAGCCCGGAGAACGGCTCGTCCATCAACAGGACCGCCGGTCGCGGCGCCAACGCGCGAGCTAGAGCCACGCGCTGCTGTTCGCCGCCCGACAATGCATGCGGATAGTTGTCGGCGTAATGTTCGAGCCCGACGCGGGCGAGCGCGATCAGCGCTTCCCTCCTGGCCTCCTCGCGCGACAGCGCGGTCAGCCCGAAGCGGACGTTGTCGAGGATGGTCAGATGCGGAAACAGCGCAAAATCCTGGAACACCAGGCCGATAGAGCGCTGTTCCGGCGGCAGGAACACCTGAGGACCAGCGATTTCTTTGCCGTTCAGCAGTACGCGCCCGGAGGTCTGCGCCTCGATGCCGGCGGCAATCCGGAGCAGCGTCGTCTTGCCTGAACCCGACGGCCCGAGAAGGCACAGCACCTCGCCCGGCTCGGCGGCAAGACTGACCTCGCGCAGCGTCTCCGAGCCATTGCCGAAGGAATGGCGAATGTCCTCAAAAGCCAACCGCGCGGCGAAGGTCACGCCCGCAGTGACACGCGCTGCCGTCTGGGTTTGATTTGTCGTCACAGGATCGACCTCCTGCTGCCGGTTCCACACCGGCGCGGGTCAATCATCTGTGGCGCGGGGTGTCAACAGGCCGAGCTCTTCCAGGTCGATGTCGGTGAGCGGGTCCTCGTCGTCGGTGAGCAGGTCAGGATCGGACGGCGGCAGCGGCACCGAGAAGCCGGGCGGCATGCGCGACGACAACAGCCCTGCCCCCTTCAGCTCTTCCATGCCGGGCAGATCGCGGATCTCCTCCAGGCCGAAATGATCGAGGAACTTGTCGGTCGTGCCATAGGTCACCGGCCGGCCCGGCGTCTTGCGCCGGCCGCGCATGCGCACCCATTCGGTTTCCATCAGGGTGTCGAGCGTGCCCTTCGAGGTCTCGACGCCGCGGATATCCTCGATCTCGGCGCGGGTCACAGGCTGATGGTAGGCGATGACCGACAGCACTTCGAGGGCGGCGCGCGACAGCTTCTTCTGCTGGATGGTGTCGCGGCTCATCAGGAAGGCAAGATCGCCGGCAGTACGGAACGCCCAGGAATCGGCAACCTTGACCAGATTGACGCCGCGCCGCTCGTAGATGCGCTGCAACTCGGCCATGGCGGCGGGAACGTCGACGCCTTCCGGCAAGCGCGCGACAAGCTGCCGTTCGCTCACCGGCTCGGCGCTGGCGAAAACGATGGCTTCCGCCATGCGCACAGCCTCGGCCAGATGCAGCCGTGCCGCCGGGTTGCGCTCGACAGTCTCCTCGTCCTCGTCGTCGAGGGCAAACGGGACGACATTTGATCCTTCGGTCATGACGCACCTTCGGTCTGCGGGGCCGCGGCCTGGCGTTCGCGCAGGTAGATCGGCGCAAACGGCTCGTGCTGACGGATTTCGACGGTCCCGTCGCGGACCATTTCCAGGCTGGCGGCAAACGAGCTGGCGATCGCCGTTGCACGCTCTTCGGGGCTGGTCATGTAGCGGATCAGGAAATGATCGAGCGCAGTCCAGTCCTTCAGTTCGCCGACCATGCGGGTCAGGATCTCGCGTGCTGCCTTCAGCGACCAGACACCGCGCTTGGCGATCTGCACATTGGTAATCGCCTGCCTTTGGCGCTGGCCGGCATAGGCGCTCAAGAGATCGAACAACGAGGCCGAGTACTCGTTGCGCTTGTCGATGATGACCAGTTCGGGGGCGCCGCGCTGAAAGACATCGCGACCGAGCCGGTTGCGGTTGACCAGCCGAGAGGCGGCATCGCGCATCGCTTCCAGGCGCTTCAGGCGGAATTGCAGCACGGCGGCCAGCTCTTCACCGCTCTCGCCCTCGTCGCCCGGCAACTTGGGGATCAAAAGCTTGGACTTGAGGAAGGCGAGCCATGCCGCCATGACCAGATAGTCGGCGGCGAGCTCCAGCCTCAGGGCCCGCGCCTGCGAGACGAAGGTCAGATACTGCTCGACGAGGGCCAGGATGGAAATGCGGGAAAGATCGACACGCTGGCTGCGCGCCAGGTGCAGCAGAAGATCGAGCGGGCCTTCGAAGCCGGCGACGTCAACGACCAGCGACGGATCGTCAGTCATGCGGTCGTCAGCGTTCTCCGCCCACAGACGGTCCATCGGTGCTGGCTTTTGCGCCTTGCTTTCCAATGCTTCCGCCAATTCCGTGCCTTCTCCTTGAGAGGCTATGCAACTGCCTCGAAAGTGTGTCCGAATTCCGCCTGCTGCACGGTTTCAGCGCGGGCATGCAACTTGCCGGCGATTTTGCAGTGAAGGACAAGATCGGCATCCGCCGCAAGGATTGCCGCGGTCTTTGCCCGGTAATCCCCAGAAAGCCGCGTCCCCAACGTGTCAGGCGGTGATTCGGTCATGCCAAGAGCTTAGCGCCTTTTGACCTGACATAGAATCGTGCGCATCGTCAGGGCCTGAAAACGAAAACGGCGCAGCCAGGCTGCGCCGTTTTCCGATTTGGGTGTGGCTCGCTTACTTCGAGACGAAGCAGTTGCCGCCGGCGGCCTTGTAGCTTTCGCACAGGCTGACCGCATCGTTGCGGGTGCCGGCAGGTACGCGAACGCGCCAGAACGTGCCCTTGCCGGCGATGTCGGCCTTGACGATGCTGACTTCGCGGCCGTTCAGCACGCTGCCGTAGCGGCGGGCGAGATCGGCATAGGTCGACTTCGCGGCGGCTTCGCTCGGCTGCGAGGCGATCTGCATGGCCCAGGCGCCGGATGCTGCAGCCGTCGTCGGGGCCGACGGCGCGATAGCTGCCACCTGGTCAGGCTTGACCTCGCCAACGACATCGACCGGCTGCTCGGACGGGCGCTGTGGCGCAATCGGAGCGGTTGACGGGGTGTTGGCCGACTGCGCAGGCTTGGCGACAGGCGCCAGCGCCGGCTGTGCCGGGACGGTGCCGGTGGCTTCACTTGCCGGCTCGGCAACGCGCTGCGGTGCCGGATCGGTCGGCTCGGTTGCGGCAACAACGGCCGGGGCTGGTTCTTCGCGCGGCACCAGCGTGCCATCAGGCCTCACCACCATGGTGCGGACCTTGCGCGGAGCAACAGCAGCCGTCTCGGTGCTGGCGTCGGGCTGATCGGCCTGTGGCACTTGCGCGACACGCTCTTCCGACTTCGCAGTCGGTTCAGCGGCGACATCGTCTCCGTTGAGCGGCAGGTTTTCGGGCATGTTCGCCTCGGCTTCCTGTGCCGCGAGATCGACCGGCTCTTCAGCGTTGGTAACAAGCTTGTCCTGGGCCGGAGCACCATTGGTCGAGCCGCCTGCGACGCGGTCATAAACCTTGCTGTCCTGGTTCGGCACTGTTGCGCCGCCCGGATTTTCCGGCTTGATCTTGATCGGGCTCTCGTCGGCCTTGACGATGACGGGGGCGCCTGCCCCCTCGCCGCCGCCGAATGACAGGGCGAAGGCGCCAATGCCGCCGACAACCGCGACCGCACCGACGATTGCGGCGATCATCATGCCGCGACGTGCCGGACGGGCTGCCGGCGAACCGGGCAGCGTTTCCATCGCTTCGTCGAAATCAGGATCGTAGTCGAACTCGTCGGCCTGGGCCTGCTGGCGCGGCGCGTTGGACTGGCTCTGCAGCATGCCGCCGAGGTCGAAGCCACCCAGGCGGTCATCGGCCTGCTGGCGGCCGGCATACATCGCTGCGGCACCGGCTGCGGCCGCACCTGCCAGTTCGATCGGCTGCGATGCATCGCCATCGCGCAGCGTCTTGCGATCGAAGCCGTCGGCATAGGGATTCGACGCATAGTTCGACGACGCGGCAGGCTTGGTAACCTCCGGTGCATTCATCTCGTTCATCAGGTTCGAGAATTCACCGTCGAGATCGTCATAGGCAGGAGCCGGGGGGGCGTCATCCTCGAACGACAATTCAGGGATGTCGAGGTCGTCGGCGAGCGCGACGGCCTTTTCCGGCACATCGACGGTCTCGATATCGGGCGCATCATCGAAGGACGAAACGGCGGCGAAAAGCTCGGCTTCCAGATCATCGACCTCGGGCTCAGCTGGCGCATATGCCTCTGGTTCGGCCTGCGGTGCATAAGCTTCGGGCGCATAGGCAACGGGTTCAGCCTGCGGCTCATAGGTCGGCGCGACCGGCACATAGGCATCCGGCTGCTGGATTGCTTCCGGCTGGTAGCTCGACTGGGCTGCTACAACAGGAGCTGCTGCGCGCGGGGCAACCGGCGTGCCGAGGCCCCAGCTGCGGGCCTGCTCGTAGCGCGAGGCCGCAAGCGGACGCATCGGCGCTGCGGCAGCAGCGGCTGCTGAGACGGCAACTGCCGGCGCTGCAACTTCCGCCACCTCGGCCACGGCACTGCGCTCGAGCGCCATGTCGAAGGCGTCGTCATCAAAGCTGACGTCGATGTCGGCCTGGTGATCGTAGCTCGGCTCGGAATAGCCGGCATCGGCCTGGACGGGAGCCGCTTCCTCGGCGGCCACGAATTCCTCGACCGGCGCGTCGTAGGACGGCGCATAGTCGGTGTCGTCATAAGCCTGCGCCGCCTCTTCGGCAGGCTGCTCGGGCGCCCACAGCGAGCTTGCGAAGGTCGGCTCGGGCTCAACAGCAACTGGT
The DNA here is from genome assembly GCF_025628925.2 of Aminobacter sp. NyZ550. NCBI lineage: Bacteria > Pseudomonadati > Pseudomonadota > Alphaproteobacteria > Hyphomicrobiales > Phyllobacteriaceae > Aminobacter > Aminobacter sp. NyZ550. Next base: position 3,254,258 of record NZ_CP114190.1, on the reverse strand, counting down.
TCGACGACGCGAAGCGGCGTGGGCTCGGACAGCGCCTTGGCCTGGCTGCTCATATTGCCAAGCAGTGCGTTCAGCTCGTCTTCGAGGCTGGTGTCTTCGACAGATGCCACCGGAGCCGCGACCTGGGCGACCTCGATCTCCTGGACCGGCGCTTCGACCACCGACTCGACGGCTGGCGCTTCATAAGCGACCGCAGGCTCATAGGCGGGCTTTTCGTCACGCAGCGCCTCCTGCAGGCGGCGTTCGAACTCGTCATAGTCCTCGGCCTGCGCGACAGGTGCTGCAACCGCCTGCGGCTCCTCGACCAGATCGGCATGCGAGAACGCGATTTCCGGCTCGGCCGGCTGGTATTCGCCCAGCGTCAGCTGATCGTCAGCGACAGCTTCAACAGCATAGTTGTCATCGTCAACAGCCGCGAAATCCATGTCGACATCGGCAAGGGCGACGTCAAACTCGGCATCGAGATCGACTTCGGTCGAAGTCGAATAAGAAACCGGCGCAGCGACCTGCTCGGCAGGCTCATCGGCCACCAGCAGTTCGTCCTCCATCGAGAATTCCTGTTCGAAGGACGCAGCAACCGCGTCGTCAAAATCGGGCTCAGGCGTGAAGGACGGTTCGGGCGTGAAAGCGGGCTCAGGAGCGAAAACGGGTTCCGGAGCGAAATTTACTTCAGGCGCCGGCTCATAGGCAGGTGCGGCAGCATAAGCCCGCTCTCCGGGATGAAGCAGCTCATCCTCAAGCGAGAAATCCTCGAAGCTCGCGGCAACGGCATCGTCGAACGACGCGTCGGAGGCGAACTCCGGCTCACGAGCGCGCTCTTCGGTCGGCGCGTAAGGAACCGACGATTCGGCGGGCGTGTAGGACGAGGGTTCGTTTGCCTGAACATATGCCGCGGGGGCAACGTGCTCGGGCGCCGCGACGAAATCGTCGCCGGCCAGCTCGCCGAGCAGTTCCTTCTCCAGATCAATGCCGAAGTCGTCGTCGACAGCCGGTTCGATGCGCTCAGCGGGCGCACCAACATCCTGGCGCACCACTGGCTGGCGCGGGTCGAAACCCATGATCCTCGTCAATTCGGCGAAGGGATCTTCGTCGGCGAAGTCATTCTGGTCTGCGATCTTCAGCTGGGTTCTGTCTGCCATTCTTTTTCCCGAACTCTCGCACTTTTTTCGGACGCAGTGAACGTCGCGTAAGGTTGGCCCTTACCAGCGCAATGTGGGCAAAAGGTGACATTCAGCTCCGGAAAACCTAGCGCATTTCGGTCGGCGCATCCGCTCCGATCAACGCCAGGCCTGACGTCAAAACGTCCGAAACAGCCTGCACCAGCCCGAGTCTGGCATAGGTCAATTCTGGATCGTTAACCTTAACAAACCGTAAGTCATGGTTGTCCGTGCCACGATTCCAGTGTCCGTGGAAGGTGCTTGCGAGGTCGTAGAGATAGAACGCCAGCCTGTGCGGCTCCATCGACTGTGCAGCCTGTTCGATCAGGCGCGGATACTCGGCAAGCTTTTTGATGAGTGCGATCTCGCCTTCGTCCGCCAGCCTTTCGACAGCCCCGATCAGGCCGGCGCGCGCGAACTCTGCTTGGCCGAGCTGCTCCTTTGCCTGCCTGAACACCGAGTGGCAGCGCGCTGATGCGTACTGCACGTAGAACACCGGATTGTCCTTGGACTGCTCGGTGACTTTGGCAAAATCGAAGTCGAGCGGCGCATCGCTCTTGCGGTAGAGCATCATGAAGCGAATCGCGTCGCGACCAACTTCCTCGACGACCTCGCGCAGAGTGATGAACTCCCCTGCCCGCTTGGACATGCGCACCGGCTCGCCGTCGCGGAACAGCTTGACCAGTTGGCACAAAAGCACGTCGAGCTTGACCGCACCGTCGGTGACGGCACGCGCCAGCGCTTCCATGCGCTTGACGTAGCCGCCATGGTCGGCGCCAAGCACAAACACCAGTTCCTCGAAGCCGCGGTCGACCTTGTCCTTGAGGTAGGCGACGTCGGCGGCGAAATAGGTGAAGGCGCCGTCCGACTTGACCAGGGCGCGATCCATGTCGTCACCGACCTCGGTCGAGCGGAACAAAGTCTGCTCGCGGTCTTCCCAGTCGTCAGGCTTCTCGCCCTTGGGCGGCGGCAGCTTGCCCTTGTAGACATGGCCCTTCAGCGTCAGGTCGCTGATCGCCGAGCGGATCGCCTTGGCGTTGTCGGCATGCAGCGTGCGCTCGGAGAAGAACACCTCGTGGCGAACGTTGAGCAGCGCCAGATCCTCGCGGATCATCACCATCATCGCATCGATGGTGCGATCCTTGACAAGCGCCAGCGCCTCCTCCTCGGGCTTCTGCAGCAGGTCGCGGCCGAATTCCTTGGCCAACGCCTGGCCGACCGGCACGAGGTAGTCGCCCGGGTAGAGGCCGGCAGGGATCTCGCCGATCTGCTCGCCGAGCGCCTCGCGATAGCGCAGCATTACCGAGCGGCCGAGCACGTCGATCTGCACGCCGGCGTCGTTGATGTAATATTCCTTGGTCACGTCGTAGCCGGCAAAGCCGAGGATGTTGGCCAGCGCATCACCGACAACCGCGCCACGGCAATGGCCGACATGCATCGGCCCGGTCGGATTGGCCGAGACGTATTCGACGTTGACGCGCCTCTTCTTGCCGAAGCCGGAGCGGCCGTAGTCGGTGCCGCGCGACAACAGGTCAGCCAGGTGCTTCTGCCAGAAGCCGTCGTGGAGCTTGAGATTGACGAAGCCCGGGCCGGCAACCTCTGCCTTGGCGACGTCGGCATCCTTGGACAGCTCCGCCACAAGGCGTTCAGCCAGCGCGCGCGGGTTCTGCCCGGTCGGCTTCGCCAGCACCATCGCCGCATTCGTCGCCAGATCGCCATGGGTCGCATCGCGCGGCGGCTCGACGGCAATGCGCGTCAGGTCGAGCGCGCCGCCCTCTTTCGGAGTCAAATCAAGCGCTTCGACGGCTTTGGTAATCCGCTCGCTGAAATCGGCGAAAATGTTCATTTCTGGGCTTTCGTAGGACGCTTCGACGTCACTTTTGACGTGACATTCCACTGAATGATGATTTCGCCCGGCCTAAACCAAATCGGGCGTATGGTCAAACAAGCGTCGGTGCTCCTTGACCGCATAGGTGTCGGTCATGCCGGCCAGGAAATCGGCGACGGCGCGTGCCTTGATGCGATCCTCGGCCCTGTCGAGCCCCTCACGCCAGCCCTCGGGCATGGCGCGGGGATCAGCGTAATAGGCGTTGAACAGGTCGCGCACGATGCGGTCGGCGTTGGCGCGCACTCGCATCACCTCGGAGTGCCGGTACATGTTGCGGTAGAGAAAAGCCTTCAGCTCCTTCTCCGAAGCCGTCATCTCGCCCGAAAAGGTCACCATGACCTCGCCCGCGTTCCTCACCTCATCGGCGCTTTGCGGTGCCAGGCGCGCGATCCTTGCGGTCGCGGTGGAGATGACGTCCTCGACGAACATGGTGATCTGGCGCCGCATCAGTTCGTGACCGGTGCGCATTGGGTCGAGCGCGGGATAACGCTCGCGCACGCCGCGCAGGATTGCGGCCGGCAGTGGCACGTCGTCAAGCATTTCGAGGGTCAGCAGCCCTGCCCTCAGCCCGTCATCGATGTCATGGGTGTTGTAGGCGATGTCGTCGGCGATCGCGGCACACTGCGCCTCCAGGCTGGCAAAGCGGTCGAGCTCGAGGTCATGCAACTCGGAATAGTCGCGGATCGCCTGCGGCACGGGGCCCTTCAGCCCCTTGCCGGTGGCGTCGGTCAGCGGGCCGTTGTGCTTGACCAGCCCCTCCAGCGTCTCCCAGGTCAGGTTGAGACCGTCGAACTCGGCGTAACGGCTCTCCAGCCGTGTCACCACGCGCAGCGACTGGGCGTTGTGGTCAAAGCCACCCCAGGCCGCCATCTTGTCGTTCAGCGCGTCCTCGCCGGTGTGGCCGAACGGCGTGTGGCCGAAATCGTGGACCAGCGCGATCGCCTCGGCGAGATCCTCGTCGCAGCGCAGCGCACGCGCCAGGGCGCGGGCTATCTGCGCCACCTCGATCGTGTGCGTCAGCCGGGTACGGAAATGATCGCCTTCATGGGCAACGAACACCTGAGTCTTGTGCTTGAGGCGACGAAAGGCTGTCGAATGGATGATGCGGTCGCGGTCGCGCTGGAACGGCGTGCGCGTCGGGCTTTCAACCTCGTCGAACAGGCGGCCGCGCGAGGCCGCGGGATCGCAGGCATAGGCCGCGCGCGGCCGGTAGCCGAAGCCGATATCGCCAAGTTGCCGTTCGCCTGCCATACTCCCCACCTGTTGACTTGCCCCAGGTGGCTTCATACCTATCATAAGAAACTGAAAGCAAGGTGACGCCAATGGGCGCTGATGCCAAGACCGCCATGAAGGTCGACATGACCGAAGCCGCAGCGAAGCGGATAGCCAAGATCGTCGCCGGCGATCCGGGCAAGATCGCGTTGCGCATCTCGGTCGAAGGCGGCGGCTGCTCCGGTTTTTCCTACAAGTTCGACCTCGTCGAAGGCCGCAACGACGACGACGTCGCCATCGAACGTGATGGTGCGACGCTGCTCGTTGACGACCTGTCGCTCGTCTATATGGGCGGCTCGGTCGTCGATTTCGTCGACGACCTGATGGGCCAGTCGTTCCAGATCAAGAACCCCAACGCGGTCGCCGGCTGCGGCTGCGGCACCAGCTTCTCCATCTAGTCATGCGCAGGCCGCAAGCGCTCCGTCAGGTGGCGCTTTCGGCCGGTCGCGACATCGACGCGACGCTTGCCTTCTGGCTCGATGTCTTCGGCCTTCCCGTACACGCCCGCTACGACCCGCCCGGCATCGCCTTCATCATCGTCGGCGGCATCAGGCTGTTTTTCACCGGCGGCATACCGCAGGCGACCGTCTATCTCGACATAGATGACCTCGACTCCTTTTACGAAACCGCATCCGACAATGGCGTGGCGTTCACCACGGCGCCCATGCTCGTCCACCGCGATGCGGCGGGCGAATTCGGCCCTGCCGGCGAGAGCGAGTGGATGGCCTTCCTGAAGGATCCTGCCGGCAACACGATCGGGCTGGTCGAGCGCAAATAGGCTTGCGCATTCGTCCGAACCACTGCATCTCGTCGCGATGCGCCGCTGCCCCCGGGCGTTCTAAGATTCCGAGCGTAAGGGAACAGCATGCATATCCGTCGTTTTGAACCGCGTGACTTCGATGCCGTGGTGAACGTCATCCTGCCCATCCAGCGAGACGAATTCGGCTTTGACGTTACCGTCGACCACCAGCCGGACCTCCGGATCATTCCAGAATTCTATCAGCGCGACCTTGGCGATTTCTGGGTCGCCGAAGCAGATGGCAAGATCGTCGGGACGATCGGCCTGGTCGACATTGGCGATGGGCTCGCCGCCTTGCGCAAGATGTTCGTCGCCGCCGAGTGGCGTGGCCGCGAACATGGAATCGCCGCAAAGCTGCTGGGGCTCTTGCTCGCGACGGGCCGCGAACGCGGCATCCGCGCGGTCTATCTCGGCACCACCGACAGGTTTCTGGCCGCCCATCGCTTCTACGAGAAGAACGGCTTTGCCGAGGTCGCAAGATCCGACCTGCCGGCAAGCTTCCCGGTCATGTTCATCGACACCAAGTTCTACGTGCACCGGCTGGACGCCTGAAAAAGCAGAGGGCCCCAGGCAGGGGCCCTCGTCTCTTGCCAGTGGTCCGGCATCAAGCTTCCGACGCCATCGCAGCTTCGCGGATCTCGGCCTCGTTGACCCTGGTGCCGTTGAAGAAGGCGTTCAGCACCACCGCCGACACCGATGCCAGAAGGATGCCCGACTCGATCAGCGGGTGGATGTCGTGCGGCATCCACATCTTGAAGTCGGGGGCGACGAGCGGGATCATGCCGAAGCCGATGGAGACCGCGACCACGAACAGGTTGTTGCGGTTGGTCTTGAAGTCGACATTGGACAGGATGCGGATGCCGGTCGCCGCCACCATGCCGAACATCACCAGCCCCGCACCACCGAGCACCACGGTGGGCAGCGCCTCGACCAGCGCGCCCATCTTGGGCACCAGTCCCAGGATCAGCAGGATCACGCCGCCGGCAACGCAGACAAAGCGGCTCTTGACGCCGGTGACGCCGACGAGGCCGACATTCTGCGAGAAGGAGGTGTACGGAAAGGTGTTGAACAGGCCGCCGATAATGGTGCCAAGACCATCGGTGCGCAGGCCCGCCGACAGCATCGGCTGGGTCACCTTGCGTCCGGTCATGTCGCCGAGCGCCAGGAACATGCCTGTCGATTCGATCATCACGACGATCATCACCAGCACCATCGTGATGATCAGGATCGGGTCGAAGATCGGCATGCCGAAGCGCAGCGGCGTGATGAGCTCGAACCACTCAGCCGAAGCGACCTTGTCGAAATGCATCATGCCGAGCGAAGCGGTGAGCACGCCGCCGATGAGGATGCCGAGCAGCACGGCGATGTTGGCGACAAACCCCTTGCCGAACTTGGCGATGACCAGGATCGACAGCAGCACGACCGCCGAGATCGCGACATTGACCAGCGGCGCATAGGCGGCGTTGGGCGCGGTTGCGGCGAGCGCAAGCTTGGCCGGGATCGGCGGGATGGTCGAGCCGGTGGCAGCCGCCATCTCGGTCACGGTCTGCAGCCATTCGGCATGCTCGGGCGCCACCAGCCGGGGCGCGGTCGGACCGACCGGGTTGCCGAATATCCAGTTGATGCCGATGCGCATCAGCGACGCGCCGATGACGACGATGATGGTGCCGGTGACAACAGGCGGAAAAAACCTGAGCATGCGGCTTACAAGCGGCGCGATCAGGAAGGCCACGATGCCGGCGCCGATGATGGCGCCGAAGATCATGCGGGCGCCGTCGGGGCCCTGATTGGCGTTGGCCATGGCGACCATCGGGCCAACGGCGGCGAAGGTGACGCCCATCATGACCGGCAGCTTGATGCCGAACCACTGGGTCGCGCCGAAGGACTGGATGATGGTGACGAGGCCGCAGACGAAAAGATCAGCGGAGATCAGGAAGGCGACCTGCTCCGGATCGAGCTTGAGGGCTCGTCCGATGATGAGCGGCACCGCGATAGCGCCGGCATACATGACCAGCACGTGCTGGATGCCGAGCGCGGCTAGGCGAGGCGCTGGCAGCACCTCGTCCACAGGATGAGTACTGTTGGACATGGCATTTGTTCCCCTTTTGCCAGCCGGTCCGAAGAATGCCGAAGAGGACCGGTTCCCTTCTCCCAAGGGATGGTGCAGGATCGTCTGGAACCGCCGTGCAGGCTATCAAGAATTGTTTGAAATCATCGCGTGAAATTCATGAAGATCGTCACCTGGAACATCAACGGCGTCCGTGCCCGTATCGAGAACCTTGTGCATTGGCTCAAGGAAAGCGATCCGGACATTGTCTGCCTGCAGGAAATCAAGACGGTCGACGAAGGCTTTCCACGTTTCGAGATCGAGGCGCTCGGCTACAATGTCGAAACCCACGGCCAGAAGGGCTTCAACGGCGTCGCGATCCTGTCCAAGCTGCGCTTCGACGAGGTCAATCGCGGCCTGCCGGGCGATGATGCCGACGAGCAGGCGCGATTCATCGAAGGCGTGTTCTCGACCGACAAGGGCGTGTTGCGCGTCGTGTCGCTCTATTTGCCCAACGGCAACCCCGTCGGCACCGAAAAATTCCCCTATAAGCTGTCATGGATGGCGCGGCTGGAGCGCTGGGCAACGCAGCGGTTGGCACTCGAAGAGGCGCTGGTGCTCGCCGGCGACTACAACGTCATCCCCGAGGCCATGGACGCCCGCAACATCGAGCTGTGGCTGGGCGATGCGCTGTACCAGCCTGAGACGCGGCAGGCGTTCCGCCGGCTGATCAACCTCGGCTTTACCGAGGCCGTGCGCGCGGTCACCGACCAGCCCGACGTCTATACCTTCTGGGATTACCAGGCCGGCGCCTGGCAGAAGAACAACGGCATCCGCATCGACCACCTGCTGTTGTCGCCGGAAGCCGCGAACCGCTTCGCCTCGGCCTCGATCGAAAAGCACGTCCGCGCCTGGGAAAAGCCGTCCGACCACGTGCCCGTGGCGATCGATCTCAATCTTCAGGCGGCGTGAGCCCCAGCCAGGGCTTCGGCCCTGGCACAACATGTCATGCTGTTGAAATACATCGGGCGACCGCCAGTGGCGGTCTTGCCAACAGGCGTATGCAATCCGGCAGCGGTAATCGTTCCGCCTACTGGTTGCCTTTGGTCAGGATGTCTTCGGCAAGCGAGATCGCCGTGCGGCGATCGGATTCGTCGGCCAGCGCAAATGCCTCTTCCTGCATGCCGCGGATCCAGGGCTGGTCGGAGGGCTGGGCGCGTTCGAGGGCCGCGGTCATCATGGCAAGGCCGCGCACCACCTTGCCGCTCTGGAACAAGAGATTGCCAAGCGTCGCCTGCGCGCCGGCATGGCCCTTTTCCGCCGCCAGCTGCAGCCAGCGGCCCGCCTGCTTGACCGACGCCTTCACGCCACCGTCGCCCTTGAGGAACATCTTGCCCATCTCATACTGGGCATTGGCATTGCGGTAGTTGGCGGCGGCGCGCATGTAATATTCCTGCGCGGCGACCGGGTTGGCCGAGACCGGGCTGCCCGGGATGCCTTCCTTCATGTAGCCACCGAGTGCCACGAGCGCATCGGAGACATAACTCTCCTCAGGCGAGCCGGGCTCGACATCCTGCTCGGCGATCTCGGTGAAGAATTTGAAGGCCTCGTAGTCGTCCTGGGCGACGCCGTCGCCTTCGGCATACATGCGTGCAAGCTTCCAGGTGGCGCCGATCTGGCCGTTTTCAGCAGCGTAGCGATAGGCCTCGACGGCCTGGTCCTTGTGACCGCTCTTGTAGGCGGAGAAGCCGAACTGGAACACAGCCCACGGGTTCGATTCCGGCTTCACGCCGGTCTTGTCGTCGAACACCTTGTCGTCGAACGCCAGTGCCTCGCCTGCGGCGCCCAACAGGGAGACCGCGACAAGCGCCGAAAAGGCTGATGCTCTTACCAACTCAGATATGCGCATGGCAGTACGTTTCTTCCGCCCACCTCGGTGGGTGACCGTGCCCTTGCCCTGCAGCTCGGACACAATTCCAGATCGTGCCCGGCTTTTCGGCCGGACCCGGATTCCATTCTTTCGCCCTCTCCACGCTTTCGCAGTCGGACCGCGCCAGGCCAGCCTCTGCGGCCGTCTGCGCCAGGTCCACGACATCGATCACATCAAGATGCGCGTTGTTTTCGACCAAACTACGGCCAAGGCGTTGCAAGAAATCGTGATCGGCGGCCAACTGCGCCGGCACGCTCGTGGAGTGTATGACGACGCCAATACTTCTGCGGGGCGCGCGAAAACTCGAAGCACGGCAGGAAAAGCGGCGTCCTAAGACCGATGCCGCCGTCTTTCGACGGCTGGGCAGCTTGGCCATGAAGGTCGCCTTGGCGTTCATTTCTGTTCCTGCCGCGACATCGCGACTTTGCTGTTGGATTCCATTGACAACGTCCCTCAACCGGGCGCTGGTCCGAAGACCCATTCGAGGTGCGCCGGGTTTATGGCGGGAAATTGGCAATGTCCCCGTCATGTTCCTTAGCCGATAGCTTGATTAAAAAGTGTTGCCGAATCGTCACAACTGTTGCCGACTTGCCGCGCCATGGTTTCTAGAACGGAAACGCGCGGGTCGGCGACAGGCCACAAAAAAGCCGGGCACGAGGCCCGGCTTTTTTTGATCAGATTGTGGAGGTTACCACTTCACGCTGTAGCCGGCTGAGACGGCGACGGACCAGTCGTTGCCGACAGCACGATTGAAGCCAAATGCCGGGTTGTTGGCAGGCACAGCAAGGCTATACTTATCTTCGGTAGCGGCAGTCAGATAAGACAGACCGAGGCCGGCGCGCAGTTCGCCGCCGATCTTGTCCTTCATCGAAACGCCGGCGCCAATCGTATAGGTATCGCTCTGAAGGTCCCAGCCGGTGCCGACACCACGGTCCCACGTTGCAAAGACCGTGCCGGAGATCGCATCAGTGAAGGCGTGGCCGATACCGCCCGTGACCGTCCAGCCGTCCTGCCAATTGTAGGTATTAATCCGAGTGGTGGGGCCGGGATTGAACTTGTTTAGAACAAGCAAGAGTCGCTCGTTCACCGACCAGTCTGTCCACTTCACACTACCGTATGCGAGCCAACCTGGAGCGATGCCGGACTGAACCTTCAACTCAACGCTCTGGGGAAGCTCCGCAAAGCCCTGCGCAACTGGTGCTCCGTTGGTCGTACCCTCTGCTGCCACATCGGTACCGGAGCGGTACATCAACTGAGCGCGCAGTGCGATTTCCGGAATTTCGTATGCAAGTCCAGCACGCCAACCGATATCGTTGTCCTTCAGCCTAACCGAAACGGTACCGCTGCCGCCAAGCAGAGTGTAGTCAACGTTTTCGACAAAAAGCCCGCCGAGAAACGATAGGCTTCCCTTGCCCAAGTCATACTTGAAGGCGCAGGTGGCGCCGTATTCCGTGACCGTAAAATCTTCTTCGAGCTTCGCCAGCGTTCCATTGCCAGGGAAGCGATAGGTCACGCCGCCGCCATAAGGCTGGCTCACTGTCCCGGCGCAGGAAAGCTGGTCAAAGAACTTGAACTTAACGGCAGCTGACGGGACGACATAAGTATCCGCGAAATTGTAGCCAGTACCGTCCGCGTAGCCATTTACAGTGAATTCGCGGTGCGGCTTGACCACGACGACGCTGGTACGCAGGTTAAAGTTGCCCTGTTCAAACAGGATGTCCGTATCGGCCGTGCCGCGCGAAAAACCGCCAGCCTGGGCTGTGCCTGCCGCAACGATCGTCAGCGCCGTTGCCCCCAGCAGCGCTTTGAGACGCGAAATGTTCATGGTGGTCCTCTCCCGAATGCCTCGTGACGAGAATTGAACGAATTCAGACTGCTCACGCAACATTGATTTTTTGCAAACATTGGCGGCCCAGCGGCAGGGGCATGGCAGGGGTCATCGCCTTCCGCTTACGCAAACGTCAATTTTAGCCAATTCCGCATCATTCGATCCTGAATCTCCAGGGAAATCCGGAACCGGAATGCAAAAACAGCCCGAAATCGGGCTGTTTTGGAGGCTTGTTACATTATGGCAACAATCGGGCGCAAAATAGTTACATTGGCCACAATTTACGCAGCGACATGCCTTTTCTGACGGCACAAGCAAAGCCTGCCGCAACGTCATCGCGCGGCAGGTTTTGAGCTTCGAATCGTCAGCCGGCGTCGCGCACGCGCGACAGCGCCGTGTCGAGCTTTTCCTGCGTCCGGCGGTAGTCCTCGAGCTTTTCGCGCTCGGCTGCGACGATCTCTTCCGGAGCCGAAGCGACGAACTTCTCGTTCGACAGCTTCTTGTGCAGCCGGGCGATCTCCTCGGTCGTCTTGGCGAGCTCCTTCTGCAGGCGCGCCGCTTCGGCGGAGAGGTCAATCAGGCTGCCGAGCGGCAGGCAGGCAGTGGCTTCGCCGGCGACGATCTGGGCCGCTCCCTTGGGTGCCGCCGCCTCATGCGTGATCTCGCCGACGCGGGCGAGGCGCGCAATCGCCGACTGATGGCGCTTCAGGCGCTCCAGCGTCTCGGCATTGGCCCCGACGAAGACGAGCGGCGCGATCGCCGCCGGCGGCACGTTCATTTCGGACCGAACCGAGCGGATGCCGCTGACGAGATCGACGAGCCAGTTGATCTCGGCCGCAGCGCCCACGTCCTCGAAATCAGGCGCCGGCCATGCAGCGTGGCACAGAAGCGACGTGCGCTCCTTGCCCTCGCCGGCGGTGTGCGCCCACAGCTCCTCGGTCATGAACGGCATCATCGGATGCAAGAGCTTGTAGATCTCGTCGAGCACGAAAGCCGCGACCGCCTGGCTTTCCGTCTTGGCGGACTCGTCCTCGCCCATGAAGATCGGCTTGAGCAGTTCGAGGTACCAGTCGCAGAAGGTGTTCCAGACGAAACGATAGGCAGCACCAGCCGCCTCGTTGAAGCGGTAGGTGGTGATCGCCGCAGTCACCTCGCGCGTCGCGCGGGTCAGTTCGGTCAGGATCCAGCGGTTGACGGTCAGCTTGGCGTCGTTGAGCCAGAATTCGTCATTGCGCGCGACACCGTTCATCTCGGCAAAGCGCGTGGCATTCCACAGCTTGGTGCCGAAGTTGCGGTAGCCGGCAATGCGGGCCGGATCGAGCTTCACGTCGCGGCCCTGCGCGGCCATGATCGCCAGGGTGAAGCGCAGCGCGTCGGCGCCGTACTCGTCGATCAGCTCCAGCGGATCGATGACGTTGCCCTTCGACTTCGACATCTTCTGGCCGTTCTTGTCGCGAACCAGCGCATGGACGTAGACCGTGTGGAACGGCTCCTCTTCCATGAAATGCAGGCCCATCATCATCATGCGGGCGACCCAGAAGAAGATGATGTCGAAGCCGGTCACCAGCACGTCGGTCTGGTAATAGGTTTCGAGCTCGGGCGTCTTGTCCGGCCAGCCGAGCGTCGAGAACGGCCACAGCGCCGACGAGAACCAGGTGTCGAGCACGTCCTCATCGCGGGTCAGGATCTTGCCCGGTTCGAAATTCTCGAGGCGCTCCTCGACCCAGGCCTTCCACGGCCCTTCAAGCGCGAGATAGTGCTGGATCGCTGCATCGAGGGCTTCTTCCTCGCTGCGCTCGACGAAGACCTGGCCGTCCGGGCCATACCAGGCCGGGATCTGGTGACCCCACCACAGCTGACGCGACACGCACCAGGGCTGGATGTTCTCCATCCAGTCGAAATAGGTCTTTTCCCAGTTCTTGGGCACGAAGTTGGTGCGGCCCTCGCGCACCGAGCGCAAGGCAGGCTTGGCCATCTCGGCGGCGTTGACGTACCACTGGTCGGTCAGGAACGGCTCGATCGGCACGCCGCCACGGTCGCCATGCGGCACCATGTGCTTGTGGGGCTCGATCTTGTCGAGGAAACCGCCCTCTTCCATGATCTGGACGATCAGCTTGCGCGCCGCGAAGCGGTCGAGGCCGTGCAGTTGCGCCCACACGCCGTCGCGCATCTCGGTGCGCTCGACGCCTTCGAGGAACTCGTCGTTGTCGACGATGTTGATGTTGGCCTCGACGGTCAGGATGTTGATCTGCGGCAGGTTGTGGCGCTTGCCGACCTCGAAGTCGTTGAAGTCATGTGCCGGCGTGATCTTGACCGCGCCCGACCCCTTTTCCGGATCGGAATATTCGTCGGCGACGATGGGGATCCTGCGGCCGACGATCGGCAGCACGACGTGTCTGCCGACGAGGGCTGCGTAGCGCTCGTCTTCGGGATGGACGGCAACGGCGGTATCGCCGAGCATCGTCTCAGGCCGCGTGGTCGCAACCGTGATGTAGGTCGCCGGGTTCTCCGGATCGTAGACCTCACCTTCGACAGGATAGCGGAAGTGCCAGAGATTGCCGTTGATCTCGTGCTGCTCGACCTCGAGATCGGAAATCGCGGTCAGGAGCTTCGGATCCCAGTTCACAAGGCGCTTGTCCTTGTAGATCAGGCCCTGCTTGTGCAGCGTCACAAACACCTCGATGACGGCCTTGGACAGGCCCTCGTCCATGGTGAAGCGCTCACGCGACCAGTCGCAGGAGGCACCCAGCCGCTTCAGCTGGTTGAAGATCATGCCGCCGGACTCGTCCTTCCACTCCCAGACCTTGTCGACGAACTGCTCGCGGGTCAGGTCGCGGCGATGGATCTGCTTTTCCATCAGCTTGCGCTCGACCACCATCTGGGTGGCGATGCCGGCATGGTCCATGCCGGGCTGCCACAGCACGTTCTTGCCACGCATGCGCTCGAAGCGGACCAGAATGTCCTGCAGCGTGTTGTTCAGCGCATGGCCCATATGCAGCGAGCCGGTGACATTGGGCGGCGGGATGACGATGGTGAACGGGTCGGCACCCTCGGGCGCGCCGGCGCCTGCCTTGAAGGCGTCGGCATCTTCCCAGGCCTTGGCAATCCTGGGTTCGACTGTTTTGGCGTCGTAGGTCTTCTCAAGCATCGGAATTGGTTCCGTTTTGGTCCGGATCTGTTGGTCCGGTGTAAATCGGATGGGTGCAACCAAGTCAACAGCGCGGCAAGCACCAGCCGGAAACGAAAACGCCGCCCGAAGGCGGCGCTTTCATGTCGGCAGAGCCGAAATCACTGTGCGCCGCGTGCCACGCGTTCGATCTCTTCGCGTACCAGCCGTTCGACCAGCGTCGGCAGGTTGTTGTCCAGCCAGTCCTGCAGCATCGGCCGCAGCATCTCGGTGGCGATGTCGTCGAAGGACTTGCGGCTGCGCGCCGCGTACGCGTCGTTGAGCTCGCCGAAAGCCGCTGAGATCTGGCGACCCGCCTGTTCCGAGATGATCGCAGGCTTCGGCGCGGCCAGCTCTTCGGCCATGGCAGGCTCCGGCGTTGCCACTACGGTCTGGGCAACGACCTGAGGTGTCTGCTTCTCCGCTTCGCGCGGACCAGCCAGGCGCTCCATCTGCTCGACGGCGATCGTCGACTGCGGCGCCCAGCTTGCGGCAGCCGGACGGGTTGCGGCGGGCATCTCCACGATGGGCGCCGGTGTCTCGACGACGGGCGCTGGCGCCTCGGCGACGGTTGAGCGCATGGGCATTGCGGTGGCCGCCGCGACCTTCGGCTCTGCCGACGGCCACTTCGCGGGCTCGTCGCGCCGCGGCACTTCCTGCTTCGCGGCCATCGGTACGGCCTCTGCCGGCTTCACATCGACCGGCGCGGCCTTGGGCGCCTGGAACTCGGCCCGGAATGCCTCGACTTCGATGATGTTGCGGTCGCTGCGGTCGTCTTCGGGCTCCGGCCGCATCTGTTCGAAATCAACCGCCGGACGGCGTCCGGTATCGTTGTCTTCGATGATCCTGCGGATGGAAGCGAGAATCTCTTCCATCGAGGGTTCGCGCTGAGCGCTGCTAGCCTGAGCCATCGTCACATCCGCCGCCTTTGTGACAGGATACAAAATGCGCCCGCCGAAACGGGCGTCGAATCAGAGCCCAAGCGTAGCCGACTGATTCCCCTTCGAGAATCCCCAATCGGACACCCCTGGCGATTTCAACAGAATACAGTGTCCCGGCCGCTCGTCGGCAAAACGAAAACGGGCGCCTGCTCCATAGGAGCAGACGCCCGCCTGATCAGGTAGCCGGCTCGCTGAAGCTCAGCGGCCGTCCGGCGTGCGGAGACCGATCCACTTGTCCTTGACGGCGTTGTAGTGCTCTTCCGGCTTGTACTTGGTCACCTGCAAATTGAGCCGCTCGACCGACAGATTGCCGGCGGCCGACAGGATGGCATAGCTCGCCACCACGACATCGCGCTCGGCGGTCGCCAGGTTGATCTGGGCGTCGATGACGTCCCTCTGCGAGTTGAGCACGTCGAGCGTCGTGCGCTGGCCGACATTGCGCTCCTCGATAACGCCATTAAGCGCCAGCTGTGCTGCCGAGATCACTTCGCGGTTTGCCGCCACCGCCTCACGCGCCGCCGCGTACTGCGTCCAGGCGGACGTCACCGCCTGACGAACCTGGTCGCGGCTGACATCGACTTCGATGCGGGCCTGGCCAAGCGATTCCTTGGATTGACGCACGGTCGCTGAAGCGCGGCCACCCTGATAGATCGGCACAACGAGCGATGCGCCGATATTGGCCGAGGTCGTCCAACCGTCCGGCGAGGTGATGCTGTTCGGTGAATTGTCGCGATGGACCTGCGAAATGCCGGCCGATGCCGACAGTTGCGGCAACAGCGCGCCTTCGGCCGATTTCACCGAGAAGCCCGCCGCGTCGACGAGATATTCGGTCGCCTGGATCGCCGGATGCTGATCGGCCGCCAGTGCTACAGCGCTGTCGAGGCTCTTGGGCAGAAGCTTGGACAGCGGCGCTGCCCCCTTCAGGTTCTTCGGGTCTTCGCCGACGAGTCGGCGATAGGTCGCAGCACTTGCCAGTGCCTGGGCGCGGGCAGCGGCCAATTGCGCAAGCGCCGACGACCGCGAGGCATCGGCCTGCGCCACGTCGGTACGGGTGCCCTCACCCACGTCGAAACGCGAACGGGCAGCGCGAACCTGTTCGCCGAGGAACTGCAAATTGCGTTCCCTGAGCGCCGCGATCTGGCGGTCGCGGATCACATCCATATAGGCGCTCGCCGCATCGAACAGGATGTTCTGCTCGGTATTGCGCAAGCTCTGGTTCTGGGCGCGCACACGCGCCTCGGCAGCTGCAACGTTGTTCTTGGTCTGGAAACCGTCGAACAGCGACTGCTTGATCTCGATGCCGAACGAGCCGGTCGTCAGGTGACTCGTCGAGTCCCGCCGCGTCGTCGAATAATCGATACTGGCGGAGCCATTGATCGTCGGCCGATAGCCCGACTTGGCGATCGCCACACTTTCATCGATGACACGCACCCCGGCGCGGGCCGAATTGAGCTGGGAGTTGTTCTGATATGCCTTGGCCAAGGCCCCGAGGATCGTTTCCGCGGAGGCCGACAGCGGCGAAAGCGCCGTCGCGGAAACCAAAGCTACGGCAAACACACTTCTACGGAAAAACGACACGCGCGTCCCTCATTCATTCTGCGGCGAGCTGCCCGAAGACAGCTACTAATGCCCCTCGCCGAATCCGACAACAAGCGACCAATCTGGACTAGCACAGTCCAGAATCAATCACCCTCGTCCGCTCCTTAGATCATCACGACGCATTGCCCGCCGCAAGAAAAAGGAGATCAGAACTCAAATTCGTGTGTGCGATTGAAGCCGGGTAGTGGCTTAACTGCCGCATTGAAAGCACGACGCGCCGTCACTACGGCACCATCCTTGAGGAAGACGCTGGCGACGCCGGCGTTGCCGCGACCCTCTACGACGACCAGACGGCCGCCGTCCTTGAGCTGGGCAAGCAGTGCCTCGGGGACCTGCTCGACGCTGCCGCCGACGAAGATCACGTCATATGGCGCCTGCGACGGATAGCCGGCAGCGAGAGGTGCCGTTACCACGACGACATTATCATGGCCGAGTGACGAAAGCGTCGATGTCGCCTTTGCGGCAAGCGTGGCATCGCTTTCGAGCGCGATCACCGAGCTGGCGATGCGCGACAGCACCGCCGAGGAATAACCCGTGCCGCAACCGACATCGAGAACGAAGTCGCTCGGCGCAATTTCTGCCAGCTGTGCCAGCTTGGCGAAGGGCGACGGCTCCATCAGATAGCGCGGCTGATCGGCATCGGCGGTCGCGCCGTAGCGCATGTCTTCGTCGATATAGGCAAGCTCGCGATGGCCGCTGTCGACGAATTCTTCGCGCGGCACGGACAGCATAGCTGAAAGAATGGCTGCGTCGGTCACGTCGGTGGTGCGGACCTGGCCGTCCACCATCTTCACGCGACGTTCGGAAAAATCAGCGTTCATGTTCAACTGGTCCGCCTTCGGCGCGTGATGCGCAACTATAACTGCCCGAATGGGTCCTCGGCGGCGGTTGCCGAGGAAGCTGGAGGCCTCGCCCGGAATCGAACCGGGGTGCAAGGATTTGCAGTCCTCTGCGTAACCACTCCGCCACGAGGCCTCGCCGCTTCGGGCGTCTACAGCGCTCCAATAGGTTGCCAGGATTCCGCCGTCAAGCGGGAGACGACTCTTTCTCCGTGGGTTTTGGCTGCCGCCACGGCAAAGGACCTGGGAAAGGCTCAGCAAAGGATTTGATCATGCACCGCAGCAGCAAGAATCGCAGCAACGCCCTTGTTTTCCCTCCAGACGCGGCTCGGCCAACGCCTTCGCAACGTGCCCGGGCGGTGCAAGGGCGATGTCGGGCGATTCCCTGGCGTCGCTTGCGCTAGTTCGCTGGCCGCTTGCGCCGCTCCCACCAGATGATCAGCCTGCGGCGTACGCGGCGGACGACATGGAATTCGTGCGACAGGACCAGAAGTCCGAGCGGAATCATCCAGAAGCCAAGCACCGGCAGGAAGCCCAGCAGGCCAAAGAAGCAGAGAGCGACGCCGATGCCGATGCGCACCCCGCGCGAACGCGGCATGGCGAATTCGCGGCCGAAGATCGAAATCTTGCGTCTGGGTGGCTGCTGGGGGCTGGCGCTGGTCATTTTCCCTGCATTTGCTCGGTGAAGCCTGTGCGCCCGAATGACGCGCCAAGCCGGCGAAAGGCTTGGTAAGGCGGACATATGAGGCCGTCCCGGGGTGATTACCAGAAAGCTGTCTGGGAAAAACTCGCAAAAAGGTTCGATTACCGCTTTGCAAATCGGATTCCCGTTGCTATACGCCGCCTCGTTCACACCAGAGCGCTGTTCCCCGGTAGCTCAGTGGTAGAGCAACCGGCTGTTAACCGG
The DNA here is from genome assembly GCF_025628925.2 of Aminobacter sp. NyZ550. Lineage (NCBI taxonomy): Bacteria > Pseudomonadati > Pseudomonadota > Alphaproteobacteria > Hyphomicrobiales > Phyllobacteriaceae > Aminobacter > Aminobacter sp. NyZ550. The sequence continues at coordinate 3,235,885 of NZ_CP114190.1, read as the reverse complement.
TTGGTCGCTGGTTCGAATCCGGCCCGGGGAGCCACCTGCCTCTAAGCAGGTCTTAGAAATCCCAGAATTCCGCGGTTCTTAATGGCTAAGCCTACTCCCGTGTTGCACGTTTTGTTGCACGAATCGGAGCCAAAAAGCCTGGTTGCTGCGAATCGTCCATTGACCGCCCAGACCAACAAGGAATAAATCCCTCTCCGTGCGGCGACCTCACACCTTCAGGAGGCCGCTATGGAAATGGAATGTTCGGCCCTCGTGGGGAAGGCCTATTACGAAATCAAGCTCGACGACATCGCCGAATGGTGGGTCTTGGGCGGGCGCGGCGCCTGCTGTAGCCACTTCTTGCGCTGCACACGCTGCGGCAACAAACACCACAACCGGATTTACATTGCTGGTAAGCTGCCGCGGTGATCGCGGGGAGCGTCAGCATGGTCGAGAAACCAAGAGACATTCGCGCCGGGGATACCATCACGATTGAGGTCGAGGTCGTGGACACCTGGGACGATGGGAGAATCACCTTTCAACTGACCGGCTACCCGGTCCCGATCACGATCAGCGCTGAGTGCCCGGACATCGTGACGATTGATCCGACGAGCCCATCTAGACAGAAGGGACGCAGGCGATGAAGTCCCCAAGGGAACGGGCAGCACGCGCCCTTTGTCGATTGGACGGCCATCCTGAAAACATCAAGTTCGAGGGCGCCCCGATGTGGCAGTCCTACCTGCCACAGGTTGATGCAGTCCTCGAAGCGGCGTTGTCGGCCGAGGAATTGGCGCGTGTTCGAAGCGAAGGCCCATAAACGAAAAAGCCCCGCCACCTTTCGGTGACGGGGCGGTTTGCTGACAGCAGCAGAGTTACTCTGCCAGCGTAAAGTCCACATAGAACTCCTTGCCGGCTTCGAACTGATCGATCGCCGACGGGTTGGTGACGAACAGCCTCACCTCTCCGCTTGGCGTCCACTTGGACCAGGTCTTGTTCTCTTCACTGTCGCCATAGACAGGAATCAGATGGATCTGGGCTGTACGCTCATTTGGATCACCCGAGTTCAGCGGGGTCACGGTAAAGCACTTCATTTTTGCGCGGACCGTCATCGGTCTTCTCCTTGGTTGATACCCGGTACCGCCGGGCGCGGACTAGTTCTCGCCTTCAAGCGCTACGCCGGTCCCTGCCCGGGTTGTCTTGTCGATCGATGATCTTGTCGAGCCGATCGCCCAGCCGGTCGATCGCCACCACGATCCGCTCTTCGACTTCCTTGATGGCGGCATTGGTGGCGTAGTTCTTCGCCACCTCGAGCTTGAAATCGGCAAGTTCCTGCGCACCCTTTGCCCGAATGGTTTCCGCCCTTTCGGCAAGGTGTTTGATCGCCTCATGAGCCGTCGCCAACGACACGGCGATTTCGGCAAGCTTGGCGTCGTGGCCCGCTACCCGATGCAAGGCGGTGACCCAGGCGGCAATCCCGGCCCCGAACCCCACGATCAGCGTAACCATGGTGCCGATGTTGATCGTGAAATCGAAGGTCATTCCCAGCACCCCTGCCGCTGGCCGTTACGGTCGTTGCCCGCGACCCGCTCAAAGGCGACCCGATCAGCCTGGATCAGCGCAACCGTGCCGGCCGGCGACAGGTTATTCTTGCTGAAGCCCGCGCAACTGGTCGCAGGCGTCGACTGGCATCCCGTTGCCGCGAAGCCCAAGCACACACAGATCAAAATCAGATAGCCCCTGAAGCTTGGCATCGTCGCCCTTCCTTTCGAGTTCGGCCTTGAGCGACGCCGCGGCGATTTCCGCGACATGCTTGTCATATCCGGCGCTGGCACCCCGCCAGCTCCCCACCTGGTAGGCGATCGCGCCGGCGACGAGCGCACCGGCCGCAGCCCAGATCCAATTGGTGCCCGGGATGATCATGACGTCACCAGGTCGAGCGCGTCGTTGATCTCGGCTTCGCGGCGTTTGGCGTACCAGCGATAGGCAAGGCCGCCGATGGTCAGGGCAGCGCCGGTCACTGCGAGGATCACGACAACATTGGTGATCCAATCGCCAGCCGCAGAGAACGGCGTGAGCTGCTCCTGCAGGCCCTGGACCGTGCCGGCAATGCCGCCGGCACCGACGCCGCCGCCGGTTGCTGCGTCACTGAGGCCTTTGCCAGGCGCTTTCCGTGCGTCTTCGACGGTGCCTTTGGCCTGACCGCCTTCGACGAAGCCGAACGATTGCGCCTCCGATCCGTTCGCCCATGCCTTGCCGACGGCACGAACACCATCGACCCGCGACTTCCACCCCCTGCCGAAGGTGCCCCAGGTTCGCAAAGCCTTTAGAAAGGCCAGCCGGCGGTCGCAGATGCGATCGACAAGGGCGTCGTGGTTGTTGGTTGCGTCGAGGGCGGCGAGCGTGGCAAGGCCCATCACGCCGTCGATCTGACCCGTATAGACCGGCTGAAGCGCACGCTGCAGCCATTTGATGGATTGCTTCGGGCCCGAGTTCACCGCCCCGTCGAATACGACATAATCGACACCGGCCGGCAGCTGATCCGCCTTGACCGCGTCCCAGTACTGCCGGTCGTAGATGTCATCCCGCTCCGCCTGCGTCATCTGCCTGACGGATCGAATGGGCAATTTCTTGCCCTTCCGATACGCATCATAGGTCCGCTGTATGACGCCCTGGTTTGTGGCGCCGCCGGGATCCTTCGGGTGGTTGACGTAACCGCCTTCATGCACAAGCACCTTGGCCAGTGCCTGCGTCTGGTTCTTTGCCGCCATAGCTAGTGTCCTTTCGGCCCGGTCAGGGCAGATTGAGTTGGCAGGATTGTGAGAAGTCTCAGCGAAGCAGCGCTACACGCACGGCAAGCTCGGCCAAGCGCCAGAGCGGCGGCGGAATAGTCGTTGGGGCATTGGCGGGATTTGTTGAGGAGACTACATGGCGGTGAGTGGGCAGTAATAGTTACTTCCGCCCTCCATGTTATCCATGGTATTGGTCACAAGAAAGTCAGTAGCCCGCCCCTCTAACGGACGTTTGCAGAATGTCTGCCATGCTCAGCAAATTGATTGATGCTGTTACGCAGAGGAAGAATGGCGCATGGCACTTTCACTTCACTCGCCAAGAATTGCGCTTGATTGACGGCACGTCGAGCGATGGATGCGTTATGCGTCGGTGGGCAGGCGATCGGTGGGCTTACCGCCGCGCCACGTCAGAAGAGATAGACGAGGCAATGCAAGACGCGCAGTGGTAGTCAACTCCACGCGCCTATCGATGCGACGGAAGACACGCCGATCCGCTCAACCTCAAAAAACGAGTTGCGCTTTATTGTAGGCGCGCCGCCCGGCGCAGCAGAGAACTTGAACTGCGGAATGACAGTCCCCGCCGCATTCACGCGAATGATTCCCTCCAGCGAGATACGAACGCGCTCGGTCGCGGCCGTATTCGCTGCGGTAAGCACGGTCTCGGCCGCCGATGTGATCTCAATTTCGCTTGCGGCGCCCAAAACGTTTCCGGTCGGGTTCGAGCACCTGGCAATTCCCTCGACGCTGTTGAATGTCGCGGTGCCCCCGAGCAAAAATCCGGTTGTGTGGGAGGTGGTTCCGGCCGTTCTGGCGATCGTAATGCTTGCGCGGAAGCGGTAGCTCGTCGCCGCCAATACAGAGAGTTCGTCTTGACCGCTGCCAAATACGGCTTGGGCGGTCGACCCGTCGGTGCCAGTTCGATCAGCGGTCAGATACGACCCCTGCCTCGCAAGAAGCTGACCGCCCCAATTTACATTGAGGTTCCCGGCAGCATCAATGGTAAGATCGTAGACAGCGCGTCCGCCAGTCGAAAAGCCCAGCCACCCGGTGGCGTGGGAGGCGAACATCTGAAACCCGCCGCTCGCGCCGCAGATCATCTGATACGCAGGATAAAGTGACGTCGGGAACCCATAAATCTGGAACAGTCCAGCTGTAGTCTTCAGAGATACCAGCGCTCTCGCCGAAGTGCCCGTGTCGAGATTCTCGACGGCCAGTTCAGTGGGGGAGTTCTGGTCCTTCCTTACCGTCACCCGTTTGTCTGCACTGTCTGGCACACCGAGCCCGAACATGATGTTACCCGTTGCCGGGTCCACCATCATGCCTGGGACAGAAGCACGGCCCCGCCCGCCCCTCCACGCCTCCCAACCCATACTGCCTGCGGCAAACAAGCCGGACGCATTGGCGTGAATGTTGGGAATCGGCCCTGTTGGGTCCCAATATCCTGACGGCAGTACGGGAGTGTGGACGTATCGCAAGAAGTCAGGCGCCGCAGCCACGCTAGCGACATGGTAGCGATTAAAGTCGCCATACGTTGCGCCGGCGAGCGATGACATCCCGAAAATCGTCACTGGCGTTTCATCAGGATACCAAGATTCGCTGCGGAACCGCGCCATCAACGTCGCGAAATCAGTGACATAGGTGGCCGACCCGCCGAGCGCGTCGGCTTCGCCTTGCCACCAAAACAGCGCGTCAATTTCCGCAAGCCCTAGGAGGGTGAGAGCGGCCGAGACATTCGCTTGGATTGCATCAAACATCTTCGGAGTGGTTGCGCCAACCAGCCACTTTGAAATTGGTTGCCCGCCATAGGCCATGTTGATGAGGTAGACGTCCCTGTCAGGGTTTGCCCACGCTTCATGTGCACCAATCGATAGGCCAACAGAAATCACCGAACCGGTTGGTGTCAGAAACTCCGTTCCCACATTGGCTTCGGTATCGCCGGCCAACCCTGACCAGTCCCAAATTTTGAGATTGCTCGGAACTGTCCACGAATGCGCAACTTCAAGTGCCGGATTAGACTGACCGGAAACAAGGATAACTATTGGCGTCCCGACAATGCTCGAACCGGCATCGCCCTTGGCCGCCATCAGATCCCAGACCGTCGCCCAGCTTGCGCCGACGCCCGGTTCATTGGCGGCACCGGCAGCGTGGTTCGCCGTGCAAACGTAGCTTGCGCCGTTGCGCGACACCGCTTGATTGGCCGTATAGGCAGTTGCAGTGACCCAAGGCCCATCCCAAGTCACATCGCCGTCGGCACCCGGCAAGCCCTGTGGCCCCGCCGGCCCCTGCCCGCCAACATCGCCCCTCACCGCGAACGGACCATCCCAGCCCGACGCTGTCTTCTTGTAGAACGCCAGATCAAAACCAACTTCGACCCGAAGCCAGAGATAACCGGCGGCGGGCACAGGCGACAATGCGTTGCGTTCTGCCAGCGTGCCTGCGCCATCAGGATGGATGCCAACCAGTGCTAGCTTGGTGAGGATTTGCGCCAGCCGATCGTTGATCCATGCCGCCCGCACCGCCTCGGAAGTCTCGCGCGCGATGGCATAGGCGCCCGAAGCTGTGGCGCCAGGCCACGGATAGGCGAGCGTGAGAGATGTGTCGCTCTCGACGCTAAGGATCGGCACCGACATGCCGGCGAACGAGAACATGCCGCCAGTGACCAGCGCCAGCGCCCAGGCGGTGCTGGTGCCGGTCACCACAGCAGAAGCGTTCGACACCGCGACGGTGCCGGTCGAATAGACCAGAGATGTCATGATTTCCTCAGAGACTGAGTGGAATGGCGAAGAGGTACCAGCGGATGCCGACGAGGCTCGCCCCGTACTTGGGATCGGCATAGGTGCCGAATGCGCCCGACTTCACTTCCGTTCGCCACGGCTGGCCGCTGGCGTGGTAGAACTCGAGCTTGTTGCTGCTCACGCGGCAATTGGTGGTGCAGCCGGCGACATTGTTGTCCCACTTGGGCGTCTGGTCGAGATTGAAAGACCGAAGAATGCGGTTGACCGGCGCCATTATGGAGCCATCCGACCAGGTCGCCATGTACTTCACGAACGGCAGAAACCCGTCATTGGTGAAGTTGATCGTCTTTTTGGCGGTACCAAGAATGAGATTGTCGGTGGTCTCCGTGAAGGCGGCGGTCGCCAGCCATCCCTCGTCGACGATCGGCACATATGGCAACCGCGTATCGAGAATGATCTCGTTCAATCCCGGTGCTGTGTCGGACGAGCCCGGCCGCTTCAACTGGATGAAATCGACCGCGCCGTCGTTCCCCGAGTGCAAGATCTTGGAGCCGCCGGATGTCGGGGCGGAATCGTCATCTGCCAGGATCATGTACCGAACGACGATGTCAGGGTCGCCCGTGTTGTAGATCCTGACGCCGTCCGCCTCGATGACATATTGCATCTGGATCTTGAGCGCCTTGGCCGTGCCCGAAGGGAGGTAGGCCGGGTGGTGCATGGCGTCGCTGGTGCGGCGAACCATGTAATCCATGTAGGTGCCAAGCGTGGTCGGCCGCTTGGTGAACACCTTGACGTTGGTGCCGGAGTTTACCTGCACCTCGCCGGCACCAATCAGCTTGGCCGGTATGCGGCTCTCATTGAAGATGAAGGCCTCAGGCGCGCTTTCGGCCACGTCATGGCCGGGATAGGCCATGCGTACTATCGTCGGGCTGATCTCCAGAACCCGCTGACCTTCGACGGGCGTGCCAACATAGGCGGGCATTGCCTCGTTGCCGGCCGGCAACTCCAGCACCGAGAACAAGTCCCGGTAGATGCCATTCTGCGACAGCGGCCGAGCGTTCACATACTCGCCAGTTATGCCGCCAAACCCGTAGAGACTGTATGCGCGCCGGCTCAGGGTTTCGACGCCGAAGGTCGCGACCAAAGACGAGTCTCGAAACTGGGCAGTAAACGCCATGCGCCCCTGCACGTAGCCAGTCTCACCTCCCCCGCCAATGTCTGTGGGTATGTAAGAATTGGTCGCGCCAAAGAACCGACTGTCCGAAACGGTCTGCGCCCGCCCCTCGATGATCGGCGTGTAGGCAAATCCCAGCTTCTCGGGGAAAATGACATGGTTCTGGCCGGCGTCGGTTACCGACCCGTTGTCGCGGACGGTCCAGATCTTCTCCAGCGCCGTGCTGTTGTTGGTCCCCGGCGGCTCGTAATAAATGGCGGTCGAGTTGTCGGCGGCCGGCCTGGGCCATTTGGTCAGGCTGTAGTTGATTTCCCTGATGTCGTAGATGTAGCCGAGCTTGTGCGCCCGTTCGCTGTCGAAGATGAACTTCTGCCACTCCGTCGACGGCGTGGTCAGCGGATCATCAGCGTCAGATTTCATGACCTTCACGACCGGCCCGACGCCCGGCTTGATGCCCATAAACCACTGCGTCATGCGAACAACCTGAGGCCTTCGGCACCGCCGCCAAAGTCGCCAAGCTGCGTCTTTTCGCTCGGGGTATGGAGCACTTCGACGATTGCCGTCGCCATGCGCGCCACCTGCAATTTCAGTTCGCTGCCTTCGAACACCAGCGGCGAGCCCGAGCTCGTCCCGTCGGTCACCACGAACTTGTCGGTGAAGATGGCCACGCGGCTCTTGATGGTGCCGGCATCGTCATACACCTGAATGACCATGCCGCTTTCTTTGAAATCGCCGTCGACGGTGGCTCGCGCCATCACATTGATCTGGGCGAGCACACCTGCAGGCGGCGGCACCTGGGCCTTGAACTGGATCAGGCCGCCGGCCGAGACATTGCCGACCGACGCCTCGACGCCGAGCAGCGCCTCGGCCATCGCGGTCAACTGGCCGTCGATGTCTTCGACCGAAGCGGTGAGGCCGAGCATTGCAGCAGCTGTCGCATTGCGGAAGCGAACCGCGACCGCATGCTGTTCGGTGACGACGCCAGCAGCGTCCGAAGCGGCCAGGGCGATCTGCTCGAGGCGAGCATAGGCATCGTCGAGCCCAAGGCTCAGCGTGCGGAACAACTGATAGATGTCGGTTTTCACCTGCTCCAGCCCGACCGACACCGAAGGCAGTGCAGCGGCCGGCGTGCTGACGACGGACCAATCCGTCCAGAAGGTGGTGCGCACCGGCGCTGTGATCAGCCGGTGGCGATACTGGTAATCGGCATCAGCGAGAATGCCGTCGCCGGTCGCCAGCACCAGCACCGGCACATCCGCGCGCTTGATGATGCTGTCGGTTGCGCCAAGCGGCCGATACTCGACCTCGACCGCAACGACGGTGATGTCGTCGAAAGCGTTCCAGGTGAAGCGAAGCCCGGGGATGCGCTCAGGCGAGCCGGCAACGATCATCTGCACACCAGAAGCAATGAAGTTGGCGGCCGACGAGGCGTAGACCGCCTCACCCGGCGCTGTCGGCAGCGTTGGCGTAGTCGTGTACTCGGTCGGATCGAAAATCCCGGCCCCAGCCTCCTGCAGCTCGAGGTAGATGTTTCGCGCGCCCTGCTGGCCGAGCGGCCCGAGCCGCTTCTGCCCGATCTGGAATTTGCGGTCGCCATGCTTGGCCGAGTTCCACCGCACCCAGCGACCGGGCGGCACGCGGTCCAGGAATTTCGGATGCAGGCAGATCGCTGCATTGGCTTGGTAGCGGCTGGCCCTGATCGCGATGTCGGCCAGCCGATCGGCCACCTTCACGTCATTGACCGCACCATAAGGAATGGACGCTGCCAACCGCTCACGATCCTCGGCAACCGCCGCGATGTCGATGCGGGTGGCGAAGGGCACCGTCTCATAGAAGCTCTCCGGATCGCGCCAGGTGCCGGCAACCGTGTTCACAAGTTCCGACCGCGTGCGATATTTCGAGAACCGGAAAGGCTCGTCGATCATCAAGTCGTCGTCGGTGAAGGTCGCGACCACAGCCTGTTCGGCGCCGACGAGCGGATACTCCCCGGATGCATCCTCGACCCACGTTGCGGCACATGCCTCCATCAGGGGCTGCATATTGGCGTCATGGGTCACCCCATTGCCGGCGGCGGCGATCAGGCCGGCCTTGTAGCGCCGGCCACCACCCACGAACTCGTCGCAGATATTCGCGGCCATAGTCCAAGGCCCGAGCGGCAGGCGAGACGCCGGCACGCCCTTGCCAACCATCAGCTCGGTACCGTTGTAGAAACCACGCTCCAGCGCGTACATCATCAGGACGGGGTTCTCGGAGAACTCCCAGGTCGACTGATCATTCCAGCGGTGAGAACCGTCGCCGCCGACGCTCGTATCCTTGCGCCAGTCGTAAAGCGGTGCGCCCTCGACCTCGAAGAAGGCAGCGATCGGCTGCTGCAGCTTCTCGCGGTCCAGCACCTGCATGACTACCGCATAGGCGACACCGGCCCCGCGATGATCGGCAGTCCAGCGCGTCGGCGGATTGGCATTCGCGATCAACCCGACGTCGGCCGTCTGGCTCATGGTGCCTATATGCACGTTCTGCCAGATTTCGCCGTCCACGCCCTGGACGCGGTAGCCGTGATGCGGGTTCGCGCCATCGCCAACCACCCGCCATTCGCCCTCAACGCGAATGCGCTTCACGCTGCTGATGCGGAAGTGCGAGAGGACATAGACGTCCTGAATGCGCCGATTTCCCTCGCCATAGGCGTTTCGATAGATGTGATGACCTGCCGTGCCGACCTTGCCGAGCGCCACCGAGCGCGGCATGTCTTCGCCGTAGCTCGTCTGAAGCTGGACGGCCTGCGCCTGCTGCTTCGGCTGGAAGATGGCGCCGAGCGCATATTTGAGCGCGATGCCAAGTCCGAGACGCGCAACGCCGGCGAGGATCGTCGAGCCGCCGAGCCAACTGAAGGCGCCGGTGACCGCACCGCCTATGGCAGTGAATATCGGGGCGAGAAAACCCATGCGTCAGCCGACCTTGAATGCGGAGCGGATCTCGGTCTGGGGATAGAACGCCAGTCCAGTTTCGACCTTCACGGCCAGGCCGCGTTCGGTGATGAAGCCGGCGGCGAGCACGCCGTCGCGCTCGACAATGCCGACATCGCCACGCTGCGCCATCAGCCGGCCGACAGGCGGGAACATCTTGGCGAGCACCGCCTCGACGTCGTCGCATTTGCGGCGGCGCATCAGCTTAGCCGCGCCGAGCTCGCTCGAATAGGCACCGCGGATCTTCGCCGCCGGATCGACGCCCGTCACGGCTTCGACAGCATCGGCGACCGTCAGCAGGCAATCGGCCACGCCCCATTCGCCAGGCGCCTCGAGGTGATGCTCGACGACAGCCGCGAGCCGTCGCTCCCAGTCCGGGAGACGGGTAAGTTTCAGCATGTTGGAAATGCCTCAGAGCTTGATGTCGAAGTACTCAGACTTCACCCGGCTGGCGAACTCGAAGAGCTTGTCGCCTGGTGAAACCAGCTGCTGGTCTTCATGGCTGGCCGAGCGATAGCCGTCGCGGTGATTGTCGAGCCGCCCGTCTATGACGTTGGCGACGAGCTTGACCTCGCCACCGTCGGTGACGTGATCGACGGTATCGCAGAACCCGTAGACCATCGGCTCGACGTGCAGCAGCGCCCGCGTGTCGGGATCGAAATAGGCGTCGTAGACCGTGAGCGGCCGGCCTTTGTAGTCCTCGTTTTCGATCAGCAGCAGCTTGTCGGGCTCCAGCCCAAAATCACGCTTTGCCGTCAGCTCGACCGTGAATGTCGCCGCGGCTGTGCCGACGCCGTAGACCGGCTCTGAAACCGATATCAGCGTCGACGGCCAATACGTCAAACCGCTCCATGGCAGGTCCGCGTTGCCGTTCCAGAAGCCGTATGTCCCCGTGCCGCATTCGATCTTCATCAGCGAGCGGATAACCGCCCGCCCCTCGTCCAGCACCTGCTGTAGGCGTGTCGGAAATGTCATTTCGGCACCTCGACCAGCGTGAAGGATGCGACAGGCATCAGCTCGTCTGGGATCGAGAACGATCCAGGCACCACGCGCATGTTGAGTTCCGGATCCTTGAACTTCACCACGGCGCCGGCCGCGATGTACCCGGGCACGGGCGGCTCGACGGTCACGCTGATCGAACTGGAGGCCGCGACGCCGCCCGTCTGAATACGATGCAGGCTACGATAGTCGCCTGTTGCCAATGAAATCAGATCGCCCGCGCCAAGTGTCAGGCCATTGGTCACGCTGTTGATGGCGAGCTGCCGCCCCTCAGTCACTGACACTAGGCTGCCCTCATTAGACAGGACAGCATTGCCGGCATCGCCCCAATAGGCTTGCGGGATGCACATGTGCCTGGGGCGATAGAGGACAGTTTGCTGCCCGCCTCGCGTGGCATCGCGAAAGGCCTCGACCAGCAACCGCGGCCCGGCCTTCAGCGACACGGTGCGCATGACGATCTGCCAGACCGGATCGGCATATTCGACGAAGGCCAAGGCCCGATTGCCAGACCGCGCCATCGAGACGGATTCGACGATCTGCGGATAGGCCACTAGGAACTCGACGGCCGGGAGACTGATTGCGGCCATCAGGTGACGAGCCCCTTTGTCCGGATTTCGCGCAGAGACTTCACCACGCGCGGCGTGAATTCCCGTTCGAACTTCCTCAATGCATCATCGACCTCACGTCCGACGCCAGGCTGGGCGTTCGGCATGTGAAGCGTCGGCGCGAACAGCAAGCTGATCTGATCACCGCCGCGCGCAGACATGCGAGGCATCTCCGGCACCGCCGGCAGGATCGTGCCGGATTGGCTCGGCACAAAAAGCTCTGGCCGCTTTTCGCCGACAACATAGGCCTTGCCAGATTGGACAGGGCCACCGCTCTCACGGAAGCCACCGAAGAGCGCCTGCAAGAAATTACCGCCCGAGCTTGCGCCCGTGGGAAACAGCCCCTCGAAGAGCGAGTTAAGGCCGATCTCGATCAACTTGTCGGCCACCTTGCTCAAAGCATTCTTCAGCGCCTCTGCGGCCGACTGCCCGTTCATCATGTCTTGGATGAAGCCGCCAAGCACGTCCTTGCCCAGTTGCTGCATATCCTCCATGGACTCGCGCAAGCGGTCCTGTTCTTCCGCCAGCTTGGCGCTCTCGACACCGGCGAGGGCATACTGCTCGGACAGAAGCGCAATTTCGGCCCGCAGCGCCGGGGTGATCTTCTTGCCGGCCTCTTCGGCGGCATTTAGCAGCTCCCGCTCCATCCGCGCCTTTTCGGCGGCATAGCCATAGTCGTCGACCAGAGGGTTCAGCTGCCGTTGCGCCTCGGTCTCGGCGACCATTTCGGCGGTCGTCTCGCTGATGCGCTTCGACAGACGCTCATATTCGTCGGCGCGCTCCTTGGCCGATTTGCCCTTTTTACCGTCCGGCGTGGCGAAATCCTTCAGCGAAACCGTCGGCTTTGCTACTGTCCCGAATGCCTCGTCGATACGTCGATCAATCGGGCTGGCGACGCTACCAGTCTTGCCGCCTGCGACGGCAACCTTTTCGGGGCCGGCAGATGGCGGACGCGTCATGCCATAGGCCGCTAGATTTTCATCGGTGAGCAGCCCGAACCTTTTGTTGAAGTCCTTGAAAATCTGGGCATTGCCAAGCCGATCGAAGAAGCTGTCGAGTGACGCTGCGCCGCGCTGTATCTCTTCGATGAAACCAGTCATGTCGAACGCCGCAATGGCTTCGGCAACCTTTCCCAGACCGCCCGCGAAGTTTTCGCTGGCGCCGGTGGCGGCATTGAATTCGCCGGCGGCCTTGGTCAGGGCGTTCCAAAGTTTGGTCGTTGCCTGGTCAGTGGTGAGAACGGATCCGGCAACCTTGTCCTTGAGGATGACACTGCCGGCCTCAAACGCCCGGAAAAACGCCTCCGACGATACCTTGCCGTCGACGATAAGCGCACGAAGCTTGGAGACCGAGCCGCCGGCTTCTTCCAGACCAGCCGCCGCCGCCTGGGCAATCGGCAACGCCCCCTCCAGGATGCTGTTGAATTCTTCGGCACGAACCGTGCCGGAACCAAGAGCCTGGGAAAGCTGCAGCAGCGCGCCGGAGGCGGATTGCGCGTCCGTTCCGGCCACACGAAGGGCAAGCGCGACATTGTCGGTAAACCCGAGCAGCTCTTCCGTCGAAACGCCAAGTTCCTTTTGAACAATGGCGGCGCGACCGTACAGCGTGACCAGGCTTTCGAGCGGGGCAGCGTTCCGCTGGGCACTGTCGAACAGGCGATCATAAACGCGTGTCAACTCGGCGCCCTCGAGGCCCGCTACCTTGAGCGCGTTCTGGATCCGCGTCGAGGCGTCAATCAGCCCTTGCGCTTCGCGCAGCGTGAATGCAGCAGCAACGCCGGCCAATAGGCCCTTGGCGGCGCGCCCGATACCCGCGAAGGCCCCATTGAGCCGTTTGCCAAGGCCATCGAACTGACGCTCGATTTTCTTGGTGCTTGCGCCGGTATCACCCTCCAACCGCTTCAACGCGCGCTGAATCTGGCGCGTGTCAGCCGAGATGGAAAGGACGAGCTGTTCAAGATCCTCAGCAGCCATCAGCCATATTTCTCCAACAGCTTCGCCATCTCGTCGTCGGTCGGCGCTTCAGTCTTTTTCGGATCGCGGTGCATTTCGTTGAACGCTTCGATCGCATCGAAGAATTCGCTGATCGTCGACGACCAGAAATCAGCAGGTCGCCAGCCAAGCGGCCCGACCGCCGTCCGCAACCAGTCACGCCACGGGACGGCTAAACCTTCCTCTTGCGTCCTTTCGCCGCCTCGCCGGCGGCCCCGCCTTTTCCCGAGGTATCATCGAGATGATGATTGAGGGCGGCGGCGAACGCCGTCTTGCAAGCGGGGAAATCGCGTAGCTTCAAGTCGCGGAGCGCGGCGGCAACATCGCCCTGCACCGCAAGGTGCTGCACGCCTGCAATCGTCGCCGCTACTTCCACGCCGAGAAGGCGCTGATAGAGATCCGGCAGCGACTTGCACTCGAGCGCGGTCGAAACAGCGGCAAGACGGCCGATCTCGGCAGCGATGACGAGATCGACCGAGCCGATGCGCAGGGCGACCTCGCCCCGCGCGCCATTCACAGACAGGCTGCTCATGATCATGCAGCCAGGACGTCAGCCGTGCCGCCACTGGTGGCGGTCGCACTGCCTGTGGTGTTGGTGCCGGTTATCGCGACCGTGATCGTGGCACCGATATCACCGACGACAGGCGTGTAGGTCTTGGCGGTCGCGGCTCCGATGTTCACGCCGCCCTTCTTCCACTGATAGGTGAAGACTGGCGAGCCGTTCCAAGAACCCTCGATAGCCGTCAGAACCTGGCCAACCTGTGCCGTGCCAGCAATCGACGGCAACAGCACGTTCGACGGTGCGCCGGCCTCAGCGGTGAAAGCAAGCGGGCCAGCTGCCGAGAAGGTGGCGGAAAACTGCATGTCGCCTTCCATCTCGCCCGTAAATTCAAAGTCTGAAGCCATCCAGGGACCGGCATATGTCCCCTCACCCGGCACGACCACCTCGGCATTGAACACGGTAGCTCCGCGAACATGGGCCATGAGAATGGCCTGCGTACCACCGCTGACAAATGTACCGGAGCCGGAAAACGTGCGGTTGACGATGCCGGGCTTTCCCGTCTTTTGCACCGCGGCGCCCGGATTGTTGCAATCGGGCATCGTGGTGTCGACCTCATTGGCCGACAGATTGAAGCTGCGGGTTTTGATGCCACAGAGATTGGCAAAGGTTTCGACGGGTGAGCCGCCGTCGCCGATTTTGATAAGCAGAAGCCGCCCGGCTTGCTGGGACATGGTAGTTCTCCATGGTTGGTGAAGATGATCCGGCGGTGCCGGGGATCAGATGAAACGCGTGACTGCCCGGAACTCAACGACACCGTGACCGGTCAGCCCGTCAGCGTCGGCAAAGACGCGCTCGCCCCGGTGATCAAGCGTCACCAGCTGATTGCTTGGCAGGTCGAGCGGATAATTGTGCAAGGCGATAGCCACCTCATGCGCAAGGCTGCGCGCATCCTGGAGCGGGTCAATTCCGTCGCGCGTCCAGACATGCACGTTCATCGTGATGTCCGAACCGGCTATGCAGGTCGCGTCAGCCCTAAGGCCTGACGTCTCAAAGCCGGCGATCTGCGGAAAGTTTTCATTTTCCGGTCGACGATAATTGATGCGATCAGCGACAAGCGTGGTGACAGCAACGGTCGACCGGAGCCTTGCCAAAGCGAGGCCGACCAGTTCGCGATGAGGTGATGCCATCAGGATTTCGCCTTGCGAACCGCCTTGTTGATCGCACCCGCGACTTTGCGGCGGATGCGCTTCTTCATGGCGCGATAGGTTGGGAAGATGTGCGGCTGGGCGGCCATCTTGACCGTCCCGAACTCCAGAAACCGCCAGATGTAGTCAGCGAAGATGCCGGTGGCGTTCGGATCTTTCGTGCTGGACCCGAACACCGCATTCTGTGGCTTGTCGGCCAAGCGCCCGCCCTCGATGCTGGCGCGATAGTCACCGCTCTCGCCAAGAGGCGCACGCTGTTCAATAGCCGTTGCAAGCTCCTGAGCCGCCTCCAGCTGGGCAGATGCAGCTTCCTTCTCGGCGTCTGGCACCAATCGGCGCAACCGACGCGTGACGGCCTCGCGACCTAGCATCTTGGCCTTGATCGCCATCTAGATACGTTTGCCGTCGCAAATGACACGGATACCGTTCCGCCTGACAAATTCGGCCTGTTGCTCGACGAAACCGTCGAGCCGATCATCATCCACGTCGAGAAATGGCGAAACCGCTCGAACATATAGCGATGCCGCAATGAGGTAAGGCTTGACCCACCACGAAACGCGCACAGCGAAATGAACCGTAACGGAATTCATCAGCTTGCCACTCCCTGCTCCACCAACAGTTCCAGCCAGGCGCCCTGATTGTCGGGATCGGCAAGCGAACGAACATTGAAAATGCGCGTGGCGTCGTTTGCGTCGACCAGACGCCAAGTGGGCGTTATCTGCCGCGTATTGCTGCTTTGTCGCACGGTAACTATGTAGGGCTGAACGCCCTGCAACCGACCAGCCATCACCGCCTCGCCGCCATTACGCGGGCGAAAGCCGGCACGCACCGAGAACGCAGTTTGCCAGACCGCACCGCCGGGGACCGGGTTGCCAAACTCGTCCGTCGCCGGTCCCTTGAACTGGCAATTGACGCGGTTTCTCAGCTGCCCTGCGCCACGCATGTCTCACCTTTCGTTGGCCGCTTTACCTTCACGGCCTTGCCGGCCGCAATGGCAGCATTGGCGCAGGCTGTCGTGACGTTCAGGGTCGACGGCTGAAAGACCTGCGACCAGGTATTGTTGAGCTCCGGCGGGGCCCAACGGAATTCATCCGTGAACCGAACCCACATTCACGCGATCCGCCCGACGCGAAACTTGTTCATGATGGCCTCGAACCCGAACGGCATATCTGCGGGCACTTCGCCCACAACTGACGTTTCCCGGTTCGCATCCCAATGCGCGATGAGCATCAGCATGGCGGCTCGCAGAGACTCGGGAATCATGGTTCGATCAATTGGTTCGGCACCTGTGCCCGGAAACCCGGCCAAGAACTCCACCTTAACTGCATCATATTGCTGGCGCGTTGCCGGCCACGACTTGCCATATGCGGGCGAAATGAATGCCTGATACCGATCGGCACGCCACTGAAAATCGCTGGGATTGAGCGTCTGCGACGAGCCGGTGCCGTCCAAATATTCTATCGCCTCGATAGACAAAACTGGCCCCAACGGTATCCGGATTTCTGCGGGGAAGCCGTCGAGCTTCAGGCACCATTTGGCTGACATGACCGAAATGCCAGCGCCATCTGGCCCTTCGACCATTTCACGAGCAGCCTTGATGCACCTTTCAAGGAAAGGCTTGTCGTCATCGTTGCCGGCTTCGATACGAAGCTGTTCCTTGACCTCGGCCAAGGTCAGCGCCTCGGCTTCCGGCTGAGCAATGCGCTCGATCCGGTTCCACACGACTATTCGCCCGCGCTGTCGCCTGCGGCGACACTGTTGACATTGCCGGCACTGGCGTCGGCGGGGCCTTCTTCCGTCGCTTCGACCACGTTCTCACCGCCAGCGGCCACATCGTCCGCGCGCACGTCGTCGGCGGAATCGACGGCGACATCAGTGCTTGTAGTCTCCTGCGGCCTCTTCTTGCGCGACGTCGTCTCTGCCACCGTCGACCTGACAGGCTGGGCAAATCCGGCCTTAACCAGCGAAGCGCCCTCCTTTTCAGACACTTCGATTTCGTCACCGCGGTTCCGCTGCACGGTCGGCCCCGACATGCTGGTAAGCATAATGACTTTCATGACCACTTCTCCTTCGGTTTGGAGAGCGGGCGACCGAAGCCGCCCGCCTTGCCAAGCCGAACTTACGAAGCCGCCATGGCAAGAGCCTTGACCGCCTGGCTATTAAGAAGGTCGCCGTCGAAGCGCTTGAAACCGACCATGCCGACCTGGAAATTCTCGGCATAGCGCTCGCGCAAGGTGATCACGGTGAACCCGCGCACTTTGCGAACGACGTACCGGCTATGATCACCGAAGATGATCGGCCGCGCGCTCGCGCCGATGTTCGCCATGGCCTGGTTGACCGAGTACGGATGCGCCAACAGGCGGTCAGGCTCACCAGTGCGAACGTCGCCCATCTGCCAGAGATAATTGCCCTGACCATCCTTCAACTTGCGGATTGACGCGAGCGTCGTGTCGTTGAACTGCCAACGACACTTAGGCGAGGCGCGATAGGCAGGATCGACCGAATGCAGAAGGTCGATGAGTTCGTCGGATGCGAGAGCAGTGGCCGAAGCGGCAGTCTTTCCGGCGCCGGCGGCGACGACAATGCCCTTCGGCTTGTTGGCACCATCGCCCGTGGTCAGAACAGAATTCGCGGTGCGACCGAGGCGCTCACCGTAGAGATCATTCAGCAGAGCCTCCATGTCGAACGCGGAGTCCTGCAGCAGCTCGATTGGAATGCGTACCATCTTCGTGGAGTAGACATAGGCGTTGAACATGGCCTGGCCGAACACCACGTCGCCCGTGCCGTCGTCAGTGACGCCAGCGTTTTCTGCCTTCAGGCTGCCGGTCTGGGACGTATCATCGACGGTGGGCCAGGGAAGGTCGTTGCCCGTTGCGGTGTTGAGCTCGCGGACGATGTCCGCATCCCACATAGGCCCCCAGGCCTTCATGGCCTTGTCGATCTCGCCAGAGAAGCCTTCGGGCACGGTGTATCCGCCTGCCGCGTCCGTTCCGACCGACTGGGCACGAAGCTCAGTCGGAACGTCGGCGCGACCGGTCATCAGCACGGAGCGCTCCTCCGCGGCGAGCGAGGACGCGCCAAAGCGTACGGCCTTGGCGAAAACCTCTTTGTAGTCGAGAGGCTTGTCGACGTCGTCGCCAGCACCACGCTGCTCCCCATTGTCGCCGCGCGGACGGCGAGGATCAGGGGCGTTGGAACGCTCTTCAGCTTCCTCGAGCTTCTTGAGCCGCTCCATCTTGGCGCCGAGTTGATCGTATTCGGCCATCATGGCGTCGAATTCGGACTCAATTTCCTTGGCACGGACCTCGGGCGTGTCGTCCTTGATCTCCTCGAACTTGGAACGGGCATTGGTGGCAATGCGCGCCTGCTGCTCACGCAGGTCCTTCAGGGCAATACCGGCGGCAGCTGCAACCACCGCTCCATCCCCGCCTAGCGTGGCAAGGACGTGGGTGCCAGCCTCGGCAGGCAGGCCGATCGCAAGAGCGATAATCGCAAAACCCGCAAGGCAAAGCAGGCCTGCGGCAATAACAAGCTTCTTCATGGTTCTCTCCATATGAAGGAAGGTTGATAGGCTAGCAGCAGGCCGCTACTTGCCGTTCTCCCGCTCGTTCAAAGCGAGGTTCATCTTCATGCGGAGACGCTTTTGCGCCGCATGAAAGTTCTGTGAGCGCTTGGCCTGGTCGCGGTGCTTCTCCAGCGAACGGAGGCCGATATCGGTGCCTTGATAGGCAGGGTCGGTGACAATCGAAACATCAAAAAGGATGGCCTCTTCGACAGTGCGTAGCGGAGGATCCTGCGTGTCATCCCAACGTTCTTTCACCGCCCGGAACGCGATCGACATCTTGTCCAGATCGCCGCGCTTCATCTTCGGCACGATCCGCGCCACGTCTGGATCGTTCGGGTCGAGCGTGCTTTCCATTTTGATGCCGTGCCCGTCTGCCGACAGCTTCAGCGTGCCTGAACGCGTTCGTGCCAACGGCAAATCACGGTGCTGAATCAGGAATGGCACGTCTTCCTTGCCGATGGACTTGTCGAAAGCGCCAGGTAAAAACACCTCACGGAAGTATCCACCGATCTCGGTGACCTGATTGAACACGGCCGCATATCCGGCAACTTTGACACCATCAGCATCGGCACGGATTTCAGCCGGGATGCCGCCACGACGTTCAATTTCATCCATTGAGATCATCCTTCTGATCGTCATCGAGAGCCGGGCCGGCGCTGTCGCCAAGGCCGCGCGCCGGCAGTTGTCCAAGTTTGTCGATCGGCATCATCGCGCCCTGCATGTGGAGCTCGCCCGCTGCGCCGCCCGTTGCCGGGCGGTTCTCCATCTCGCGAGCCTCATCGGGCGTAAGTTGGCCGGTCTGGATCGCCCGGGCATTGCCTTCCATGCGGCTCTTGAAGTCGCCGCGCAGCAGGCCGTCGAGATTGAGCTCCACGTACTGGCGATTGTTCCAACGCCCGAACAGCTTCAGGTTCAGTTCCTGCTCGAACTGTTTTGCCAGCCGAGTCAGCGTGTGCTTGGTGAGGTGCAGATCCTGCTGCTCTGTGTTCGAGAACGTGCCGTGCGTAAGATCCTGCAAGAACACAGGAGGCAGCGAGTAAATTCGGGCAATCTGCTCGATGATGAAGCGCTGGAGTTCGACCAGCTGCGACTTTTCCGGGTCTGCACCGATAGATTTGATCTCGTGCCCAGTCGGCAGTGAGAGCGCCAGCTTTCGCTTTTCAGCAGCCTCTCTGACTGCCTGCTCCATATCCGTCGAAGAGCGCGCAAGTGCGCCTGGCGAATTGAACGGACCTGTGAGGACAAACGGCGGCACACCGCCATTGTTGAAGAACTTGGCGCCATAGTCGGTGACCGCCATGGCCAGACCGACGGCCTCTTTGTTCGTCAGGATTGGCGAGCGATGCCGCAGCAGGTCACTGTGCAGCATATAAGCCATGTCGATGACTTCGCTGGCGGCATAGACATGCGTTCGGCGGCCGTCGCGATACTCGTAGCTCTTGCGACCATCGACGCGCTTGACGGTCGCCTTGGTCGGGTCCAAGGGCCAAAGATTGGACACCTTGCGGGACGCACTACGCTCGATGAAGGTTAGCCCTCTGCCACCAGTGAACACGGCATCAAAGAACGATTTGCGCCAATCGAACGACGAAGTTTCCTCATTTACCGCGTCATGCAGGATCGCGGCCAAGCCCCCGTTGACCTTCTCCCGGCCCTTTCCGGTTTTTCGATAGAGGACGCACGGCAGGCCGGCGAGCGTCCCGGACAGGAAGTTTACCGCCGCCCAGACAGGCGGCACCCCCAAGGCATTGTCGATCGTAACGCGCTTCCCGCTGGCGGAAATGCCATGCAATCCAAGGAACTCGACAATATTCGACGCCGAGATTGGAACCTTGGGATCCTCGATCGACGCGCGCTGCTCGAGCGCAGCCGTCACAGCAGTCTGAACGGCGGATTCAATTTCGCGCCGGCTTGGTCCAAAGATGCCCATCACGCCGCCTGATATTTGTAGTCGGGATCATCCCAAGGCGAGGTCGCCGGGGTGTTCGCGACTGGATTGAGGAACATCAGCATCGCGGCGTTGAACAACGCCATGAGCATGTCGATCTTGGCCGCGCCGGAAACTTCCTTGGTCACGACATAGTTACTGCCGCGCAGCGTCTGTTTCGCGTTGCCGACATTCCACGCCATGATGTCCTGATCGCCATGGACGAAGCGCCGATCTTCGAGCTTCAGCGGGACGGACGAAACAGCTGTTTGGAGTTTCCAGCCTTGCGTCACAGCCTGGACAAGGGGTTGCTCTAGCTCGGCCGCCTCCAGGGCATCCAACAGCAGCGCCACGCCTGCGCTGTCTAGGCCGATGCCGCCCTTTTCCGGGAGCAAGCCGCTGTCGAAAATTTGTTTGCAAATCGCGGCCGCCGATTCGGCCTGCTCCTCGCCGGTTTTGGAGATGATCAGGTCACCGTCACTTTCGAATTTCCGAAGGCGCGCGGCAATGCCTTTGCGCTGCCCGAAAACGGTAGGGCGGGCCCAGGCCCGCCCCCAGCCCAACCAGCGTTTCGTCTCTTTTTCCCTGCCGATGACGTACAGGGCAGCTAGGTCGTCGGCGCCGCCCCAGTCGATACCGATTGTGCAGACCTCCGACCGGCTAAGCAGATCGTCCAGGCCAGATAGTTGCTCGTCGGCACATGCGTCCCAATACTGCGCGCCTGACCAGCCGTCGCCAGATAGGCCAACACCAATCTCAATGTTGAGATGCTGACTGGCCCAGATCTGTTCGGTTTCCTTCGAAACCTTGCCATTGTTTTCGTAGTCGTCGATCAGGGCCTGGCGGTCGATCGAGCGATCGAGGTTGGGCAGGATCAAGTCCCAATTCTTCGGATTACGCCAGAATTCTTGATCTACCTGCTTCGCGACGGGCAGTTCGTAGAGGATCGGCAGCATAATTGGAGAGGAACCGCCCTTGCCGTCTCGGATCGCCCGCGCCTTATCCAATTCGGTGCGCCAGATGCCTGCCGGCGCTTCATCCGACTGTGTCGTGATCATCAACACCTGGCCGCGCTGCTTGGTGATGCCACCACCGCGAATCTGCTGCATCACGCGCGGCGCCTTCGGCTGCTTTCCAAGTTCATGAACCTCATCGACGATCGTCAGAATCGGGATTTCGCCCGTGACAATCGACGTGTCGAAGGTCTTCACATCGAGCTTGGTGCCCGTCTTTCGCCGAGTGAGGCACTTCAAGTGATCTTGAACCTTGAAGATTGCATCGAGGCGAGAGTCCATCCGGATCATGCCTTGCGCTTGAGCGAAACACCGTTCCGAAATGTTCTGACTCGGCGCAACGATCAGCATCTGCCTGTTCGGCGCTTCTTCCATGTAGAGTGCCGTCAAACCAAGCGCAGCAACGTAGGTCGTTTTCGAGTTCTTCTTAGGAACCATGCAGAGCAGTTCCCAGACCAGGCGCTGTTGGGTTTCCGGATCTTCACTCGCCAGGAACGCGCAAAGGATATCGCGAAACCAGTCGCCGCAAGCTTCAGCCAATGGCGGATTGCCGGGAACATCCGGTAGTCGAAGGCGATTGAAGAACGCAAGCGCCCTGGCTGCCTTTGCCTTGTTCAGCGGCACATCGACCATCGGCGTTTCGCCGGCTTGGATGCGCTCCCACCAGTCCGGGCAGGCGAACCGCGGTAGATCGTCAGCTATGGAGAGCATGCTGCGCTGCTTCTTGTTCCAACTCGGCCATCAGATCCGCATCGGCGTCCATGGCGCGCTGCTCATCGACAACTTTCTTGCCAGGCCGCTCCGGCTTGGAGTCGGACTTTGGGTCCGACCCCATCTTCCGTTCGACTTCCATCCGGTCGTTGCGCTCGAGGAGCTTACCGAACTCCTTGAAAGCGCCGACGTTGCCGGCCTCGGCCATGTCCCACGCCATCTCGAGCCGGCGAAGCTCCAGTCGATCACGAGCAACCTCGCGTTGGCGAAGCTCATAAAAATAATGCTTGTGCAGGGTCGGCAACGTGACGCCCATGGCCGCAGATATCCGCGGATTGGTCCAGCCGAGTGCCACCAACATGCTGACTCTGTTACGTGTTTTCGGCGTCACGTCATGAGGCGGCCGACCGCGTTTGGTCGGGCTCACCACAAAGGGATTGCCGAACAGGTCGAAATTCTCAGTCGTCACGAAAAAAATCCCTGAATGAGGGGGACGCGGGTACGGGCCGGAAGGGCTCCTGGACTTTCGACCCACCCCCCCCGCCTTGGTGGTCAGGGGTGCGCCCGCTCCTGCTTCTGCTTCTCGCTGTCGTGGTAGGCCTTGCTCACCGTCTGGAGATTGTTCTCATCCCAGAACAACGCCTCGTCGCCACGGTGCGGCCTGCGGTGATCGACTACCGGGCTGTTAGGCGCTGGGTGCTTGCCGATGCACAGCACGCCGGTCTGCTTGCAGGTGTAGTTGTCGCGCAGCAGGATCTTCTGCCGTAGCTTGTACCAGCGTGCTGTCTTGTACCAGGCACGCCATGCCACCGTCGTGTCACGCTGTCGAAGCCGTGCCTTCTCATCACCAGGCGCATATCCGATACGTGGAGCCAACGCAGCGATGCGCGGCTTGAGCGATTGCAGCTTCCTGCCCAAGACTTGCACACTCCTAGGCTTCGGTGCCTATGCTGCTACTCAGATATGGAGGGGCGACAAATGGACGTCGATATTGCAGTCAGCATAGTCAGTGCAGGCTCTGCCCTACTTGGAACTCTTGTAGGCGGCGCAATCACATTCGGCCTTCAGTCGTCAGAAAGACGGGCAAACCGAACAGAGAAGCGAGCTGGACTGGCAGCGGGGCTCGCAGCTGAAATCCAAGTCTACCTGAAGATGGTAGAGATGCGACGGTATGATGAACTAGCAAAGCGGCTGCTCACTGTTGCTCGCAGCGGCGTTGATGTCCCTCTAACTGGGTTCATCTCAGCGAATGAAAGGGAGAAGGAAAACTTCCCATTCTATGCAGCGAACATTTCCGACATCGGACTGCTCGGCCCCGATATCTGCCGCGATCTAACCACGTTCCATTCACTAATCGGAGCAGTTCGATCCACCATCATTCGCGCAGAAGATGGCTTCTACTCCAGCCTGTCACCTCAGAGCAAAGCTGATCTGATCGAGGAGGAGTTGTCGGTTTGGTCGCAAATGTCAGCAGATGGAAAGATGTTGGCTGCCAACCTCGTAGCTATTGCCACACGTCCATAGAACCCCATTGCGGTGAAGCTGATCTGCTTCACCTGGGGCTGATGGCGCTTCCCTCGCCTGTGGCGGGTGCGACTCTTTCAGCGCGTCCTGTGCTGACTCGGCTACTACCTCTTGCTGATCTGCGCAAGATCGAGCTCAACCGACACCGCGCGACCGAATATCAGCACTTCGATAACGGCTCGGCCCCTGTCGTCTACCCGGTCCACCACACCAGGGAACGAGGCGAAGGGACCGTCATCGACACTCACCTCATCGCCCACCTGGAACTCCCTGATCATCGCCTCGATCGCTGCCGGATCATTCTCGACATCCGCTCGCAATTTCAACATCTTGGCTTCAAGAATTGCAGCAGGACGTTCAGCCCCACCGAGCACGGCGACAACGCCTGTGATGCCCAGAAGTGCATGCCAGCATGGCGCACAAGACACCACCTTCACGAAGATGTAGCCGGGCAAGAAGGGCACCGTGCGAGCCTTCGGACGGCACAGCCCGTAGCGTCCACGTCGGCGAACGACGATGGTTTCCTGCGCCATCCAGCGCTCGATATTGGCATCGGCAAGCGACTTATCCACAACACAGTCGTAGCCTCTATCGACCTGCAGCACATACCAGCGCGCATCAGGACCATCCATTCCAGCCGCGGCAAGCATCGCCTGCTCGCGACGCGACAATGCGATTCGTCTGTCGCTCTTCTGCCATGCACGATCGATGTTGATAGGCTCGCCCTTCTGGTCGAGCCATACGCGGTCACTCTCACTCAGCTGCCTGCTGCCGCGTACCGCCATCATCGTCGTTTCCCTCGTCGCGAATTGCCTGCTCGAATGCTGTCAGTGTCTCCGGCCCACCGGCCGGGAAGTAGACCACGGGCTGCACGCCGGGATCTGGAATCCACGGCCAGCCACGGGACTGGTGCAGTTCGCGCCAGGCGTCGAAGACATCCGAACCGACCATGACCGGCACCATCAGCGGCTTGAGCCGGTCGGCGAGCTCGGCCCGGACAGGCACGCCCTTTCGGGTGTTCGTGGCCCGCTCGTGCATGGCGTTGACCTGAGGCCAGCCATGCATGGCCCGTCGTGTCCGCCTCGCCTGCTCGCCCTTCTCGTCGTCGCGCTGCAGCTCGGCCGCCATGAACGCGCTGGGCTTCGGCCCCTCGACCGGAGCGACCGTCAGCAACAGCCGCAGCCGTATCGCACTCCACACCGGGCCGAACACCGGGGCATCGACCACAGCCGGCTTGTCCGCCGCCGTCGGCTCCGGCACGTCGGCAAACAGCTTCTGGCCGAAATAGCTCGAAGGCGCCGGAACGTGGCTCTTGCGCTGGGCCTTGAGCAGCGCCAGCCACGGCTTGAACTTGCGCTCGGCCTCATCCTGCTCGTCGGCGGTCAGCGCCAGCCAAAACTTCAGCGCCGGTTCTTTTGGCATGCCGGCGAAGCCAGGCCAGTCCTTGAGCAAGGCCCAGCCGCGAACTTCCGCCTTCTTCCGCTCGTCACGCCCGCCTCTCTCAACAGGTTCCTCTGAAGGTTCCTTTGACGGTTCAGCCTTATAGGGGGGTGTGGGGGGATTGCCGTCAGATGCCGGTGGTGGCGGCGTCAGTTGCCGGTGGTCGCGGCGGCATTCGCCGGTGGTCGCATCCTCACCACCGGCAGCATTCGCCGGTGGTTGCGCAGCCACCGGAGCGGCCTTTTTCGCCGTCGACACGGCCATGGCGAGGCGGATTTCGTCGGCCTGATAGGTGCCACCGGTGCCACGCCGCCGCGCCACGGTCAGCAGACCGGCATCCTCGAGCTTGCGCTTCCAGTCGCGAATGGTGCGCTCGCCCATCTCGGTGTCGGCCATCAGCCTGCTGTCCGACGGCCAGCAGCGCCCGTGCTCGTCGGCATAGTTCGCAAGGGCATAGAGCAACAGCTTGCCGCTCGGCCCGCCGGCCTCGACTGTCGAAACCCATGCCGTTGCCTGCCAGCTCATAGCTCCAGCGCTCCCTGCTGGGGCGTAAGCGCCCGTTCCTGCTCAACGAACATGTCAGGCTGCGAATAGGCCTTGCGGATTCGCTCGCGGGCTATGTCGAAATAGCCCTCGTCGATCTCGATGCCGATGAACTTGCGACCCAACTTGGCGCAGGCAACACCGGTGGTGCCGCTGCCCATGAAGGGGTCGACTATCGCTAGGTCCGCATCGACCATGCGAATACACCACTCCATGAGTGCAATCGGCTTTTGGGTAGGATGCACGCGCGGCCGGCCTCGCTCTGAAGCCTTCATCATCCCATCCCAATGATGACGAAACACGCGTGCGACGCGATCCAGATCCGTCCAGGCTAGTTCGCAGTCGGCGAAGTCGTTGGAATGGCCAGACGCCGCCCGCTTATCCCAACTCAACCAACATGACGACGCAGGGAGCCGATCGGCAAAGTGATTGCCGCCCCAGAGAATATGCTGGGTTCCAACTTCGATGAGAGGTGAAGGATCAAATGGGCGTTCGTCACCGGCAATTGCCACCTTCGCGAACTTGGTGGCGTAGCGACCGCCGCCGATGCCGCTGTTGTTGTTACCACCATGAGCGAAGGCAATACCGTAAGGGGGATCACTGACCACGGCGACGCCCCCCCCCAGCAGCGGCAGCACCTGAAGACAGTCACCCAGATACAGCGTGCAATCGCCGATCTGCTCCATGCGCTTCCATGGGCGGCCCACCCAGTCATGGGTATCGCCACGCAAACGCTTAGCCTCTATGGCTGCGTCATAGCTCTTGCGGGAATCGTCAACCGGGTCGTAGCCATCGTCCATAGTCGCGCTCATCGCCCTGCCTTCCGCCATGCCGCATAAGCGTCACGCAGCTGCCGCCACGCCTCCGCCGACTGCCCGCCGTCATTGAGTTGTTTTCGCGAGGTCACCCCGCAGAGCGACCTCACCTTTTGCGCCGCGCGCTCGGGCGTCAGTGGCCTGGCCAACCCGTGTTCCTGCTCGAGGAAGGCCAGAAACGCCGGCTCCTGGCATTTCATCGCCGCTTCGGCGGCATAGTTCTTCGGGTCGACCTGTGGCTCGCCCTTGCCGCCGTCGCGCCGATCGTGCGCGCCATGGCCGGGCCGCAACGCCCTCCATGCCCTGTCGACCAGGCCGAGCAGGAAGACGATGGTATCCGGCGCGCTGCTGATCAGCGCCATTTCGTCCTTGCTGGCATCCTGATCGAAGCTGCATACGCGCCATTGCCGCTCGGCCATCGGCCCCGTGGCGTTGAGGACGTAGCGGCCATCCGTGTCGTGCACGACGGTCCAGTCGACGCTTTCGAGCGACGCCAGGTTTGCGCGAATGGCCTTCAGCCGCATGGCATCTGGGGAAAGCGGCTGTGCCATCATGCAACCAGCCTCTTTTCCGCGCGTTGGGAGCGATGGAGATCGCCCCGCCCGTTTTGATCAAAGGCCCCGGCTTCGACCTGCGAGAGATCAGGTCGGTACCCGAAGCCATCGAATACCTTGAGGGATGGCCGGCAAACGCTCGCAGCCCGTTCTGGTATCTCGCCAGCAACGCGCTCCACGGTGCCGAAGACGGGTCGATGCAGGTCGAGCATGCCCGCGAGGCCTTCGAGGCATTCTGCAAGGGTGCCGGCGTTCTTCTGGTCTAGCTGGAGCATGGCAGCGTTCACGCGCTTTCCCCCTCGTTCAGTTCCTTGAAAACCCGGCGACCGGAGCGCGTCAGTTGCCAGTGCCGCTTGCCTTCACGGCCGCGCACCTGGTCCACCAAGCCCTTGCGGCTCAGCGCCGCCAGCACGTCGCTGATGCTGGTGATCTCAACGCCGTTGAGGATGATGCCGATCTTGATCAGCTGCTTCCGGAACACGCCGTCCTCGTCGGCATGGAAGCCGAGCACATAGATGACGCCGCACTGGCGCTGGGTCAGGCCCTGCGGAAAGCTCTCCAGCACGCGACGGCCCTGCCCCGGTGCTTCCTCGGCGGCGACGCTGTCACCCATCAGGTCGGCGACGCGCGCAACGTCGTCGACAAGCTTGCTCATCAGCGCCGCCACGAGCACCTGCGGATGGTCGCCACGACGTGCAGCCATCAGCCGAACGCCTTCAGCCAGCGCACCGGGCAGCGCGACATGCAGCGGTGGCGGCGTCATCGTCTTGGGATGCGCGGCTATGTTCATGACGCCACCCCGGCAAACTCGACGAAGGCTTCTCGAATGTCGGCGAACAGCGGGTTGACGTGCCGCCCATCAGGCCCGCGAACGGCGTGCCACTCGGCCCGGCGGATCTCGATGAAGGCAACGCCGAGATCGAACCCGACACGCAGACACGCTGCCTCGAACACCTCTCGATAGCGCCGCAGCACGGCATCAGGCACGATGAGCAGAATGCGCGCCCGAACCTCGTCACTTTCGGCATCGTGCATCTGGCGGATGATCGGCAGCATGGTGTCACCCGTCATCGGCCCGCCTCCCGCGCTTCACGGGAAACGCCTGCTGTAACAGCTTGATTTACAATGCTTTTCAGCGTGTGGCGCGTCTGCTTTTCACGCAGAAGGAAGCGGTAAGGATCGAGGCCCGCCATTTCACAGACCAGCAGGTAGTTCGCTGCCGAAAGCTCCATGCCGTTGCAGGCGCGCGACAGCATCGCGCGGTTGAGCGCCGGCCACATCTCCACAGCCTTGCCATAGGAATAGCCAAGCTCGCGCAGGCGATCAGTCAGGGCGGTGCCGAACTTCTTGCGCTCGATCTCAGCCATGGCGCTGGCCTCCATCGTCGGTCAGCACGATGCCGTGGTCGGACGGGAAATGGCCGAGCACTGCCCACAACCGCACGCGCCGTTCGGCTTTGTGCAGTCGCCCAGCAAGCGCCAAGTGGACGGACCTGACATGCACGCCGGCCAGTCTGGCAATCTCGTGCACGAACTGGCGAAGCGTCAGCCCGGCATCGTCACGCGCAAGCACGGCGCGGCCTTCGAGCATCAGGCGCAACATGGCCGGCGAGTATTCGGGGACGGGCCGGGTCATGCAGCCACCTCGTCGGCTTCAAGGCCCCAAGCTTCCCAGCCATCGCGCGGGGCGCCCCGGCGGTTCAGCTCGATCTTCGGGGTGTTGGGCCACTGCCGTTCGATCCACTCGGCAAACACATCGGGCTTGGCCGAATGTTCGCTGGCGTCAGCTTCGATTGCGAAATCATCGCGCCAGCTCTCCAGCTGGTCGCCCATGGCCGGTGCCACGGGCTTGCCGCGCGTCGCGATCAGCAGCACCTCATGTTTGCCGCGGTTCCAATAGCCGGTGATGATCCGTTGCTTGAGCCAAGCCCAGTGGCTGACATAGCGGCAGCGAGTCTTATTGGGCGCGAGGTAACCCGTCGTCGGGTCGCGATCGATCCACGCGAAGCCCCAGGCGTCGAGCACGCAGATGGCCTCGACCAGCATCGGCACCGTCGCCCACATGAACAACACGCAGTCGGGCGCGGCAATCGCGCCCACGTCGCGGCGCATCAGCGTCAGCAGATCGCTCGTCGGATAGTGGTTGTCGGCGGCACGATCCATGCCCGTGTCGTCGTCATAAGGCGTGAACTGCCATTCCGGGTCGGCGTAGATGACGCCGTATTTCTTCGCAGGCAGCGCCGCCTGCCTGGCAGCGAGTTCGACCTCGCGCACGTTGCGGCGTTCTTTCTTGGCCTGCTGCGCCTCGTGGCGCATGACGGTGGCGGCTGGTGCAATGGCGCGCTTCAGCGCCGCCCGCGTCGGCTCTTCGCCCTCGGTCAAAATCTCGGATAGCACGCGACCGACAATCGTCGGGTCGCTCTGGATAGCGTCGCGGATCTGGCGCGCCTCGAATACCTGCTTGCGCGACAGGCCGATGTCTTCGGCGGTCGCAACCTTGTTCTCGGCCGGAACGATGTCGGTGCGCTGGCCGCGCTTGCCGACCTCGCCGCGCTCCTGCGCGTTGTCGTATTCGTCAGCCAGCCGCCGCTTGGCACCAGCTTCGATTTCCAGTGCATCGGCTTGGGCGCGATGCACTGCAGCTATGACGTCGTCGTGCGCCCGGCGCGCTCGATGGATGCGGGCAGCGCGTTTTGCCGTGTCGTAGGCGGCGCCCGCCTTGTCACGTGCATCGAGCACCTGCGCCGCCGTTTCGGCGGACGCAAGCGCATTCGCTGCCTGGCGCACAAGCGCAGGCAGCGAAGCATGACCGGTTGTGGCGAGAGCCGAAGCGGACATCAGGACTCCGGCGCCCCTTCGAACGAAGGCAGGCCGGTTCCGTCAGCCGCTTGCTTCAGGTCAAAGCCGACCTGTTCGCGGAGGAAGAACTCCCAGCGATAGAGCTGATAGAACCACTTGATGTCGCCGCCAGCGATGCGGTAGCGCAGGCGCGCCGGAATGCGCACCGGATCGCCATCGACGAAGGCCGGCACCGACACCATGAAGATACCGGGAATGACAACCTTTTCGCCCTTGGCGTTCTGGTGCTCTTCGGTGAACTCGACAGTCCGTTCGCCGGTCTGCAGGCGAATGCCCTGCTTGGCTTTTGCAGACACCATCACCTCGAGGTGCCGGGACAGAGACAGCACATCCGACGGCGTCGCCATCGTTTCCTTGAACAACGGTTCATAGGTCGAACGCTCGCCATCAAACGGCGCCGCAAGCTCGGCGGCATGCTCTTCGATGAACGCCGCGAAGCTTTCCTGATCCATCGGCTTGGCACTGCCGTTGACCCAGGCCTTGAATTCGTCGGTGAGCGGGAAGGTGTAGACGACACGATGACCACGGTTGCGCGCGGCGACGCCTTCGCGGTCGTAGTCGAGCACGGCGGTCAGCTTCGGCTCGGGCCAGCTCGTCTTGCCGAACAGAACGGAGTCGGCATCCTTGTGGCGGTTCACCAGGTCGATGAAGCTGGCAAGCGTATTGGTCGAGGCAGTGCCCTTCCGTCTTGCCGGCGCGTCGCGGAACTCTTCGACGAGCCCTTTGACAGACTTGAACGCCTGCGACTTGCGGTCGAATGCGACCGGCAGAGACGAAGGCAGGCCGGCGCCGAGGCCGGAGGTGGTAATGTGCAGGATCGAAGGCGCGGTGCCTTCGGTCGCCAGCGCAGTCACGAGTTCGATGGCATGCGAGTCCAGTTTCTGCTGTTCGGCCATAGCCGTTTCCTTTCAGCGGTTTGAAAATGTGGGGATCAGCCGGTGGCGATTTCGTCGTCGTCGCGCTCGTGGCGATTGACCGCCGCGGGAGCAAACATGTTGATCTGGTTGGGGTGCTCGACCGACAGCGCGCCGTCGATCGTCCAGAAAGGCGTCTTCATGAAGCGCGCCGTGTCGGGCAACTTCACCTTGACGGCGGGGTCGATGTCGATCCGGCCAAGTTCGTAGTTGAACGTGATACTGACAGTCATCACCGCCTTGCCCTTGTCGCCGGGCATGGCTTCCAATGCATCGATGGCGGCGGTCATTTCCTCGTCGAGCTTGCGGGAGAAATCCCCGCGCGACAGCAGGCCGAGCATTTCACGGAACGAGCGCAGCACGCGGCTCATAGGTAAGTCCTTTCGGTTTCAGGGGTTGCACACATGGTCAGGACGCCTTGCCGATCTCGCGTTCGATGCGCTTGGCGGTGCGTTCGAGGCTGTCGACGCGCTCGGCGATCTTCCGGGCCTCGTCGAGTTGCGCATGAACGGAGCGGAGCAAGTTTTTCAGGTCGGTGATGATGGGTGCGGCGTTGGCCAGGAACTCGTCGAACTCGGCGTTCGACCCCTCAGGTCCGAACAGCTCGTCGCGAACCTGCGCCACCCAGGCTCGAGGAACGCCGAGATCGCGAGCAACTGCCGAATCCGTCCAGGGCGCGGAATAGCCGGACTTGTCGTCGAGATAGAGTTCGTCGATCTTGGCGAACACGATGCGCCGATCTTCGCGCGACATAGTGCGCGGCGGCTCGACGGCAGCGACCATCACGCCAGCATCCCGCGCAAGGCAGGAGGGGCAGCGGTCGCCCTTTGCGCGAGAGCCGATCAGCCAGCCGACATTGCGCCAGTGGGTTTCGGCAGGCGCGCAGACAATGGCGTCCTTGTGCCCGCCGCGCGGCGTCTTGAAGAACGCCTGCACATTGCAGCTGCCGCAATCAATGCGCAGCGCGCTATGGCGAGCGCCGTCGCGCTCGATCATCGCAAAGGGAAAGGTCCGGGCGCTCATGCCGCCTCCACCTTCGCCTTGATGGCGGCGATCACGCCTTCGAGGTCGGCAAGCTCTTTCAGCGCCTTGCGCTTTTCGGTTGGTGTAAACTGTCCGTCGGCCAGGCTGTCGTAGATCGTCGCCCGCGCCTCAAAGGCCTCGCGATCGAGCCGCGCCATGTCGGCCAGGGTGATGCCGCTGGCATCCCTGCCCGCCTCCAGCGGCGCCAGCGAAAAGCCAAGCAGCGTGGCATAGGTCGAAAGGATCGGCGGCTCGGCGCCAGCGTCGGCATGGGCCTTGTCGATGTCGAAGGCGACATCGAGCCCGGCCTGTCGCTGGTCTTCATGCGGCGCGGCATACAGCGAGATCATCGCTGCGTTCACGCGGGTGAAGCTGGACACGATCTTGCCACCGCCGAGCGTTTCGACCGCACGGGCAAAGGCCATCTTTAGGCTGGCGCGTTGTTTGTCGGACGAGGGTCGGCTCATCGGGCGGAGACTCCGAAGCGGGTGCGGGACCGGGCGAAAACGGGAAGGTCGACGAGGCAGCCATCGACGAGCTGCAAATCGGTCGATTGGCAATTTGCGTGACGGTTGACCGCCGGGCGGTCAAAGTCGCCCAGTAAACCGGGGAGACCGACATGGCATTCGGCGTAGTGACAGACCGCACGGGAAATGACCTCCCCGTCCGAGATCTGCTCGGCCTCGGAAACGAGGCGCACGAGCACGCGCACATTGTCGGAAAGGTCGGCCGCGCCGAAGGCGGGAGGGGATACCTCCGGCGCGGCCTGTTTTCCCGCCGGGGAGGAGGTCGGCAGGAAACTGCGGCCAAGCAGGCGGTCGCCTTGCATGGCCAGGAATTGAAGGTTGGGGCGCGGCTTCATGGCCGGGCCTCGACTGCTGCCGGCTTCGGAAGGTCGTGGCGTCGGTCGGCAATGGACTGGAGAAGCTTCCGCGCCGGGCCTCGCGGCTTCGTCGTGCCGTTCTCCCAATTGGAAACAGTGCTCTGGTCAACGCCGACTTCTACAGCAAGCGCGGCTTGGGTCAGGCCCAACTCGGCGCGCATCGCTTTGATGTCAATTTCCCGTTCCATGGCGCGAGTTATGGAAAACTCATAGTTCGTTGTCAATGAGTTTCCCATATCCAATTATGGCAAAGTCACAGGTATGGAATTACACGAACGCCTACAGGCAGCGAGAAAACAGGCAGGATTTGAATCAGCAGCCGACGCAGCGGCTGCGCTCGGCGTGCCCTACCCGACCTATGCGGGTCACGAGAATGGCAGCTCAGGATTCAGGGCCGATAAGGGCGAACTGTATGCTCGCCGCTTCAAGGTGCGCTTCGAATGGTTGATGCGCGAGATCGGGCCAATGGTGGATCTGGCGTCTAAGTACCGCGAGATCCTGGTGGCGTTCGATAGTCTTCCGACGGACCTTCAAGACTCGTACGCCGATGTTCTGCGCAAGCTTGCAGAGCCTTTCCAACAGCAAGAGCCTGTCCGAGAACATCCTCGGGTAACAGCAAAACCAACTTGAGCACAGCGTCGCGCTCGTAGATCTTCCTGAGATCATATGGAGTTGGCGAAGCAATA
This sequence comes from Aminobacter sp. NyZ550, assembly GCF_025628925.2. Classification (NCBI taxonomy): domain Bacteria; kingdom Pseudomonadati; phylum Pseudomonadota; class Alphaproteobacteria; order Hyphomicrobiales; family Phyllobacteriaceae; genus Aminobacter; species Aminobacter sp. NyZ550. The sequence goes on along the minus strand of NZ_CP114190.1, from coordinate 3,202,487 downwards.
GCACGGAGTTGAGCCATTGCGGCAGAGCCACGTTCCTGCCTACGCTCGAACGTGATCATGTCGCACAACCGTTGCTGTCCGGATCTTCCGTCTCCGATCTGATCAAAATGCACCCCCGTACGCCTTCTCACGGACATCATAGGAACCTTTTCCTCTAGAACTGTCAACTCACATCCGTGACGGCAGTTGCCCATAGGGCTTTGGCATGCGCTAGCAACCACTTAACGCCATGGCTCAACCTTTAACGATGCTACGCAATTCAAGAGGAGATTAGTACCACTTCGTATTACATCGGTCCAAAAATGGGACCATTTCAGCAGAGCGACCTTTCGGCCATAAAGTCGACATGTCGCAGAATGCCACCAGCTTCCACGTTAGATTGCCCGAAAGCTTGAAAGAACAGCTACAGCGAGCAACGGAAGGCAACGGTAACAGCCTCAACCAAGAGATCGTCACCAGGCTTCAACGGACCTTCCAGCCAGATCCCGCTCTCCGTTTGGCAGATGACGCCCGCCCGTTCTTGGATGGGCTCAGCGAGAAGGATCAGGCCGCTGCGATCGGCATGATCGTCGGACTTCTCGGCCTCGCATCGAAGCCACGCAAACGCCGCTAACCGCCCACACCGCACGACCAGGTCGCGATATGCCATAGTTCGACGCTATGACTTTTCCATATTTTAGCTTGACCGATTTATGAGTTTTCCATAATTTCTGCTCCGTAGTCATCTAGGAGCAATGCAAATGATCACGATCCAGCAGAAGTTCGCCGCCCCGATCCCGACACGCGGCTTCCCCAAGCCCTCACCTCAGGCCTCGACTGTCAGCCGCATGGCGCAGACGATGCTCGAACTGGCCTCCAATGGCCGCATCGTGGACCAAGAAGCGCTCGTCCAGGCGGGTTTCACCCGCGTCGAGATCACCTCGCACTCCGAAGCCGCTGCCGACATCGCCAACGCTTCCGGCCGCGCGGGTTGACACCATGGGCGCCCGCGATGCTCTCGCCAGCCTGCGGCGCAAGCAGGCCTTCGAACCGGCATCGCGCGAGCTGCTGCTTTCGCGCCGCCACGCCCGGCTACTCGCCGACAACCCCGACGCCCCGCCGCGCGATTACGCCGAAGAGCCGCAGCCTTTCGAGGCAAAGCCGATGTTCGACCTGTGCGAAGCGATCCTGATCGGCGGCATGGTCGTCACCCTCGGCGCGGTGCTCATCTGGCACGCTGTGAGGCTGCTATGGATATGAGCGCCCGCGAAAAGCTCGAAAAAGCGAACGCCGCCATTTCCATGGCCGCGATGATGCTCGCCAGCGTCGCCCCAACGCTCGAAGAGTTCATGCGCGAATGCCGCGACATGGAAAGTGTCGGCGTCTTCCTCAAGCCGTCGCTGTTCATGGACCCCGAGCGGCGGGCCACCGAGGCCCTTATGAAGCCGCTCTATCAAGCGGCACTGTCGTTCACCCAGACCTACAAGACCCAGCTCGCAGCGGCTGCAGCCGGCGCTTTGGAGAAGGTCAACGCCCATGGCTGACCTCACCCCGACCAAGCCAGGCTACTACTGGGCAAAATGGCGCAAACCCCTGCCCGGCACGCGCGACGCCGCCGAACTCACCCCGTCCGACAGATGGGAGCCCGTCCAGGTGTTCGAGAACGCCCTCGACGATCAGGATCCTGAATATCTGATGGTCGAAGTCGGCGGCGTCGAGAAGGCGCAGAGCCTCGACGGGTTCGTCTGGGGCCCTGCGATCGCCCCTGTCCTGATGACGGGAGGTAAGAATGGCTGATCATTCCCTGATCGAATGGACCGACGCGACATGGAACCCGATCACCGGCTGTTCCGTCGTCTCACCAGGTTGCACCAATTGCTACGCCATGAAGCTCGCCGGCACGCGGCTGAAGCACATTCCCAGCCGGAAAGGCCTGACACGCGACAGCAAGGCCGGCCCTGTCTGGACCGGCGAAGTCCGTCTAAACGAAGAATGGCTCGACCAGCCGCTGCGCTGGAAAGCGCCGCGCAGGATCTTCGTCTGCGCCCATGGCGACCTGTTCGCCGAGAACGTGCCCGACGAGTGGATCGACCGCGTCTTCGCTGTCATGGCGCTGGCGCCGCAACACACCTTCCAGGTGCTGACGAAGCGAGCCTCCCGGATGCGGGAGTATTTGACGGCGCCGGGAATTGTTCGCCGCATCTATGAGTTGGCGTGCGATCTGGTTATCGACCAACGCCTGAACATTGTCCTTCTCGCTCCGGGCATCACGCCACCCGACCCCAGCCTCGCGCCGAACGCTCCGCGCGTACTGCTGGACCGATGGCCGCTGCCGAATGTCTGGCTGGGCGTGTCGGCCGAGGATCAGCTTCGCGCCAACGCGCGCATTCCCGAACTGCTCGCCACGCCGGCAGCGGTCCGGTTCCTCTCGGCAGAACCGTTGCTGGGACCGATTGACCTTCATGAATACTTGCTTGGCTTCCCGGCCGGACATCCTGCCGGTTGCGCCTGCGGCCACGGTCACGGCTTCAATCGCTGCCGCAACTACGGCAAGGTGTCACCGACCTGCCACAAATGCAGCTGCGACCATTTCCGCAAAGCTTATGGGAGCGACGGCGTTCATTGGATCATCGTCGGCGGCGAGAGCGGTCGGGGTGCCCGCCCCATGCATCCAGCATGGGTCCGTAGGATCCGCGATCAATGCGCCACCGCCAGCGTGCCGTTCTTCTTCAAGCAATGGGGAGCATGGGCCGATTTCACTGATATCGAACCCAAGCCAGTTTGTTCCGAGGACCGCATCTTCACGGCTACCGGCAATGTGATCGGCGTCGGCGTGGACCACGGCCGCAAAGGCATGGTCGATCCTGAGTGGCAGAACCAGGGGGCGGCATGGATGGGTCGCGTCAGCAAGTCCTACGCTGGCCGGCTGCTCGACGGTGTCGAGCACAATGCCATGCCGGAGGTGTCGTGATGGCTGTCTATGTCGACAACATGCGCGCTGCCTTCGGCCGGATGGTCATGTGCCACATGTGGGCCGACACGCGCGACGAGCTCTTTGAAATGGCTGATCGCATTGGCGTCGCCCGTAAATGGTTCCAGCGCCCCGCCAGCGTCAACCTGCCGGGCATGAATGCATCGTGGGAGCATTTCGACATCGCCATGTCAAAGCGGGCGATGGCTGTGAAGGCCGGCGCCGTCGAAACCGACAAATACGGCCCGATCGAGCACACCGCGCGGCTGCGGGGCAATCAGAAGCTTCTGGACCAGATAGCCGAATGCCGGGCGCTCGGCTTCGGCAAACCATCGCAAGGTGAATTGCTATGATCGAGCGTCACGAAGGCTTACAGCAGATCGTCTGCGACAGCTGCCCCGCTGCATTCCCCGAAACCTACGCCGACGCCGATTTCCGCATCATGATCGCCGAGGCCAAGGCCAAGGGCTGGCGCATCAGCCAGGCAAAGCCCGATGCTGACAGCCGCGACACGTCCGATTTGTTCGGCGCAGCGCCGCGCGTAGCCGGCAAGGAACGCCAGCCCTACACCCACACCTGCCCGGCCTGCCAAGCCAAGCCCCAGCCGCAAGGGAGGTTCCTATGACCGACCGCCCCATCATCTTTTCGGGCCCCATGGTGCGCGCCCTGCTCGCCGGCACGAAGACGCAGACGCGTCGCGTAATGCTGCCGCAGCCATACGCGCTTGATGGCCGGCCGGGCTACTGGAATGCCAGCGGCACTGTCGGTGGTCGCATCTGCATCAACGATCGAGCGCTGCTCGACTTGCATCGCAAGCCCAAGCCCGGCGACCACCTCTACGTTCGCGAGGCTTGGCGTACCGAAAGCCGAGCATATGACGACCTGGCGCCATCGGACATGGGCGGCGAGGAAACTGTCATCTTCGAGGCGGATGCCGATTGGAAGCACCACAAGACGGTGGGGCGGCTGCGCCAAGGCATGCACATGCCGCGATGGGCATCACGCCTTACGCTCACCGTGACCGAGATCCGCGTTCAACGCCTGCAAGAGATCAGCGAGGCCGACGCGATAGCAGAGGGTTGCGTCCCTGATGACGCAAGCCACAACCCGAACCACATCGGCCCGGCTCGGTCGTTGTTCGAGGGGCTGTGGGAAGGCCTCAACGCCGCTCGCGGCTACGGCTGGTACACGAACCCCTGGGTGACTGCCACCACCTTCACCGTCGAGCGCCGGAACATCGACGAGGTGCGCAGTTGAGCGACTTCGGCGAACTCAGCGAGGAACGCCTGGAACGCGGCCTGATGGTCGCGGCCTATGTCGTATCGCGCCACGGGGCGAAATACGCCCCGCTCTTCGCCCGCCTCGAGCGCGAGCTGGCAGAGTTCCGGGCGCGGGAAGATCCTGTCGCCAGGGCACGCCGCTACCTTGAAGCCCATTCAATTGGTGCAATCGGCAGTAAAGTCGGTCTGCCTTCTCAATAGGTCTCAGCCAGATATTCGGCTGCAATCTGTGGAACGCCAAAGCGTTCCTTGCAGGCATACTGGGCGATCTTCAGGACCGAATCGGGCTGACCTCGCATCTCGTGCAGCACGCAATCGAAGTAGTTGTCTGGTCGAGCGGCCCAAAGCCAGACTAGCACGACTGCCGTGACAACAGTTGCAAGCCCTAGCACAAGCTGCTTCGAAATAACCACGGCTCTGCCCCCCCTGTTACGGCACCATTGATAAGCTCGCGCATGATAAAGATGCAACGCCGCATGGTGCTTGCGCCGCGAAAAACCCTCGGTCACTATGCCCGTTGGATACATGGGGAACCGCTCGCATGACTTGGAAAGTAATAGCAAAAGCCACAGGTGCGCCGGGGGAAGCATCTACGGCCCCCGTTCACTGTGACACCCCCCAGCGAACTGCCGAAATCTACTCGGATCTTACAAGCCGTGGCTACAAACGCGTCTGGATAGAAGACGTCGACGGACGCGAGATTCCACCTGAGAATTTCGGCATCCCTAGAAGCTGACTACCGGCGCCTTGAACGCGATCCGCTGAAGCCACTTCTGTTTCTGCTCGAGGCTTGGCCCCGAGCCATATTTGGGGCGCTGGTACTTGTGCCCCATCAGAGCGGCGATCAGTTTTTCCGGCGCCTCGACCGCCGTCAGCCTGTCCTCAAAACTGTGTCGCAGCGAATAGACCGAGTGGTTTTCGGTCGGCCGCAGTTTGAGCGTGCCCAGCTGCTTGTTGACGATCGCCGACAGCGCATCCGCCTTGTGCCGGTACCTGGGGAAGCCGTCAGGAAAATGCCGCATCACCTCCAGCGACACCCCGACCAGCGGAATATCGCGCTGTGACTGTGGCGTCTTCATGCGCCGGCCGTCAGGCCGCACGCTGACATAGGGCACCGCGGCGTCGAGATGGATCGTGTCTGCCGTCAGGTTGCAGGCCTCCGAAAGCCGCAAGCCAGTTTCGACGATCAGATAGAAAATGCCGCGAGCGTCCTCGTTCATCGAATCCAGCGCGCCGGCCGCCAGCAACTGCGACTGGATGAAAGCAGGCTCGAAAGCCGATCGCTGGCCATCGTGCCCGCCGGCGATGCGCAGTTCGGCAAAGACCGGTTCAAGTCCCAGCCGGTGCGCCTGGTTGATCGTCCGGAACATGTTGGCCAGGTGACCGATGTCCCGGTTGGCGGTTTCGATCATCAGCCCTTCGTCAATGACCCTGTCCTGCCACCAGATGCGGAAATCGAGCGAATCGCTGCGCGTCACCGCATTCAGCGCCTTGTCGGTGACAACCGTGATCAGATTGGCGATCGCGCGCTTGCGCGGGTTCCGCCACTTCCGCAATTGATCTTCGGAAAAGTCGGCGATCGAGGCGCGCGACAGCTTTTCGAACTCGTCGAACATGGTCGACAGGTTGAAGCTCGGCGGCGCTTCGCCGCCAAGCACGGCGGCCGCATCGCCCTCCATGTCGACCGCCTTGCGCGAAACAAGCGCCTCGAACCGCGCAAGGATTTCGACAGCGCTTCGCCCGGCGAGCTCGTCGACGGCGGCATAGTCGAAGCCGAAGGCACGCGCCCGCTTTCGCGCCGCATCATACCGGTTCTTGGCCTCAGCGGCCTTGCCCTCGGCGAGCCCGCGCCAGTAGGCCTCGACCTCGCGATTGATCCGTGACGACACGGCAGCAGCCCGGATGCCGCGCGGATCGTCGGCAATCCGTATCTTGGTGGTTTCCTTGACGATGCCGCGCGTGTCGAGCTCGACCAGGTCGAGCGGCACCCGCCGCGCGTAGTGCCAGAACCCTGCCCGCTTCGTGAGGTAAGACGGCACTTCTGCGGCTCCGCGTTGCACAAATTGTTGCACGTTTGTTGCACGAAATCGGCCTATCCGGTCAAGCACAAAAGAAAAAAGCCCGGAAATCCGGGCTTTCTGCACTCCAAATCCAATCCGGCCCGGGGAGCCACTTCATTCTCAAAGCATCGAAGTTTTCAGATCCGCCCTCGCCTTGGCGGGTCTTCGGTTGTTGTCCGCCTTACCGCGCAAACTGTCCTTGCAGGCCTGTCACGCCTTTTGAGCGCAGATCACCTGATATCGGCCGCCGGCAGCGCCCATGTCAGTATTGATCGGCCTTTCACACCATCGCCGCTCAAGCGATTCGTTGGAATCAGACATCGCAACGAATTACGCATTCAGCCTTAAGCAACCTGCAATATGTCCAATCTAGATATGCAACCATATCTTAAGGTCATTTGTCGGGCGCAGGATGATACGTTTCCTCTCACTGGGCATTCTAACGCTGCTGCTGACCGGATGTTCGGACAGCGATTCGCCACCGCAAGGTAATCCTGCCGATTCCCTGAGGACGGACCGCTTCGGCTATCAGGTCGATTCGAACGTCATTGTCGGCAAGGACAATTCTCTCAGCTGGCTCAAATCGGTCGTCACGGGCTATGCACCCGTCGAAGGCGAGCGCCCGGCCAAGATCGGCTGGCTCGAGACGACCCAAAGCTGCAAGTTTCCGCTTCCGTCCGTCGGCGACAAGCTCGTCCAGATTCACACCAACGAGACCAACCAGGTTTCCGATGTCTTCGCCCTGTCGCAGGCGGAAGTGCTGGAGCGGGCGCAAGCCTATGTCTCGCAATGGCAGAATGACGGAAAGGACCCAGGCGTCAATTCGAACCGCTCCGGCGATCGGCTGAGGGTGGTCAATGTGGTCGTCACCGAAACGGCGGCGCCGGTCTATCTGGTGCTTGCCGGCGGCTTCGACACGCTCTGGAACATCCAGAAATCGCCCAATGCCCGCCTCTCGCGCGTTGCCATCATCGGCACGCGCAACGCCGGTATCGTCAATCTCGAGCCCGGCACGCCGGTCACCGTGCTGGCAGGCAACGCCGCCAAGGATTGCAAGATATCGATATCCCGCCGCCCACAACCGTTCTGGAGGGTCGTCGAGGCTGCCAAGGGCGGCGACCAGATCTCCAAGGAGGCGGTCGCCAGCCGCAATGCGATCTACAACATATATGACCGCTGGTTCCGCGCCAGTTTCGGCAAGGCCAGCGAAGAGGTCACCATCGGCATCGACCAGATGAACCACGCCATCGTCGGGCCGCTGCCGGCATCACTCGAAGAGCGTTTGCCTTACCGTGGCATCACCGACGCCACCGTGCAACTCGCCCGCACCGACTACGCCTTCGTTGCCGCCTCCCGCGACGACTATGATTCGAAGCATTCCGAGCTCGTCACCAAGAAGGCACAACAGCTCGCCGGAGGCGACCTCACAACTCTCAATCGGAAGCAATGACGGCCATGCAGGGCAGTTTTCTCAAGATCGTGGTCGTCGTGCTGCTGCTGTTGGTCGGCGCGCCGCTCATCGGCAGCCTGATCTTCAACGTCGCCGCCGCAGCCTACATCATGCAGATGATGGGCATGGTGAGCGACAGCCAGGAAAAGGCGGCTGAACGGCGGGCATCGGATTTCCAGGGCGTCAAGGTCGTGCCCGAGGGCGCGCCGGGTCTGGTGGCGCTGCGCAACTTCGACGACTTCGAGCAGACGCGCACTGTTTCCCTCAACATGCATATGCAGCTGACGGACATCCGGCGCGGCGACCAGAACGCTTTCGACGCCAACGACGTCGAGGCGTATCTCGCGTCTCGCCTGCCCGTCCTGGCGCGCGCCGAATGCGACCTGATCGTCAAGGCCTTCGCCAGCAAATGCGCGGTCAACAAGGTTTCGGCCCGGCCGACGGAAGATCTGTACCAGGTCAGCATGCGCCTGACCTTCGTCCAGCGCGAGCCATTCGGCGAGGTCGCCAAGGCGCCCGAACTCAACTACGTCGAAATCCCGCTCAACCTGAATGACGGCGACGACAAGTCGATCATGACCGACAGCTGGGTTTCACAACGGACGAGGTATTACGACGCCGTTGCCAAGGGCTGCGCCAAGATCCGCGCCCAGAACAAGAATTGCGCCATCATGACGCTGACAATCACCTCGACCCCGCAACGCGGCAGCTCGGCCATCAAGGTCAATGCCGGCGCACGCTACGCGATCCTGCAGTGACGGGGTGTTCCTGCCGGGACGGCTTGCGGCACGGCTTTGCCCTGCCCACACGACCGCTCTCCGGGTAATGCCAAGGCCGCCGGACAATCGCCCGCGCGGCCATTCGCCCTCGCACAGATTCGCGAACGACCAGCAGCGGTGCTGCGTGCCAGACAAGCCCAAGTCACTCCCTTGACGAAACGATACGCCCCGTTTAGTTATTTTATACAAAACGGATCGTTTCGTTTTATTTGGAAAGGAACACTCACGTGGCTTATGCCCGGTTCACCGGCATGGCGATCTCAGCCCTGCAATTCACGCTTCTCTCCCCTGCCAGCGCAGAAACCATGACAGCGACCAGCCCAACATCCGGAACGCCCGTCATCGCCTCGCCGCATGACATCCTCGCCGCATGACATCCTCGCGGCACTCCCCGTGCCAGCGGGCTACGTCAATGTCGAAAAGGGCAAGATCGAGGTCGACGGCGAGGGCGCCGTGCTCATCCGCATGGAACGTGCGGACAAACGCAATGCCGGCCTGGGCGGCGAGCATTTCAGCGCCGTGGTCGCCACCTCCGGCAGGCTCAAGGGCTTCGTGCGCATGCATCTCGCGCTGCGCGACGGCGTACTGCCCAGCCAGGACGAAGCGCATGACATCGCCATGCGGTTCCTGTCCGACCATGCCGCCGACCTTCTGTCACGCCACGAGGTCAGCTTCATTGCTCCGCATGACGAGACGATCCGCGCTGGCGGCAAGAGCACAACGTTGACGGGCATGAAGGTGAAAATGCGCAATCTTGTCGACGGCCGCTGGTTCTGGGCGATCGTCGGCGCCGACCGCGAGGTGATGGTGTTCGAGCGCGACATCGTCTGGGCCAACCTCGAAGGCCGCCGCCAGAGCGAAAAATGGCTGCATGACAGCTGGCTGGCAGAGCAACGCAAAGCCGGCGGTGCCTGAGCCCGGGCCGGCCTGCAGCATTGTCCAGCGCGGAATGCTTCAGCGCGAGGCGAAGATCGACCAGTTCATCCTTTTGGTCAGCCGTTCCAGCGCGATCGAGCCCAGCATCGAGTTGCCGCGCGCATTGAGCCCCGGCGACCACACGGCGATCGATGCCACACCAGGCACGATCGCCAGGATGCCGCCGCCGACGCCGCTCTTGCCGGGAATGCCGACGCGGAAGGCGAACTCGCCCGAACCGTCATAGTGACCGCAGGTCAGCATCAGCGCGTTGATGCGGCGGGCGCGCTCGCTTGAGACGATCGTGTGACCCGTCTTCTCGATGCGCCCGGCATTGGCCAGAAACCGCCCAGCATTGGCCAGTTGCAGGCAGCTCATGGCGACGGCGCAATGGTGGAAATAGACGCCCAGCGTCATCTCGGGCGCGTGGTTCAGATTGCCGAACCCCTTGAGATAGTTGGCCAGCGCGAAATTGCGGAAGCCGGTGGCGCGCTCGGAATTGGCCACGTCGCGGTCGATGATGACAGAATCGTCGTCGGCCACAGTGCGCATGAAGCTCAGCACCTCGCCGATCGCTTCGCGCGGCTGGTGGCCCGACAGCAGCACGTCGGAGACGACGATGGCCCCGGCATTGATGAAAGGATTGCGCGGAATGCCGTGTTCGAGTTCGAGCTGGACGATGGAGTTGAAGGCCGTGCCTGAAGGTTCGCGCCCGACGCGGCTCCACAGCTGGTCGCCGACGCGACCAAGCGCCAGCGCCAGGGTGAACACCTTCGATATGCTCTGGATCGAAAACGGCTCGTCGGCGTCACCCGCCGCCGCCACTTCGCCGTCGTTCTTGACCACTGCGATGGCGAATTTGGCCGGATCGACCTTGCCCAGTTCTGGAATGTAGGAGGCAACCTCGCCGCGCTCCGTCTGCGCTGCCATCTCGGCGACGATCTCGTTCAGCGTATCCTGGAGGCTGGGCATGACACTTCCTGCTTCGACCGGCTCGAACCGGCAGGCCGTTCTACATCAAGTCGCGCGCGACGCCACCCATCCCCTGGTCATCACAGAGCGGCACAACCCTGACGCTTTGTGGGCTGGCGGCCGCCGAATCGTCGAAAGATGTGCCGAAAGCGAAACTTTCGTAGCGGCGATTCACGTATCCCTCACGTTGCGTCAACACGGCACTGTTACAAGCAACCTCTAATGTTCGTTCAACCCACCAAACGGAGACGTTGCGATATGCGTTTTTCTGATGTGCGTGAGAGCCTGCGGAGCATCGGCGTGGTCATGAGCAAGCGAGGTGAAACCATCCGGCTCAATTATTTCGGCGGCCTCGAAGATACGGCCAAATACGCAACCGACCTGCAGGAAGCGTTGGCGCTTGGCAGGGAACTCGCCGGCCCCCGCCGCAGCAACGGCTCGTCGGGACGCTGAACCTTCACGACTGGCGACGCGACGGCGCACGATCTGCGCGTCGCTGTCACCGAGGCGATTGCCGAAACACTTGGCGCGTGAGGAACATGGGCCCCATCTGATGGGCCGTCAAATCTGCATTTCACGGCTGTTTTGACGTTTCACTCACGCCGCAATCACCCCGCCTCCCCTAACGTCCTTCCGAAATCAGGCCGGAATCAGCTCCGGCAAGAGTGGTGAGGAACGCTGGAATGCTGCAGGTTTTGCCCGGTGCCAGAAGCATACAAGCACGCGCACTTGCCGGAATGTCGTTGTATGCTCCCGATGCAAGTTGCGAGGACCACAGGCGATTCGACCTGTGGTACGCTCTTCAGGGGCATGGACGACCTGCAGCGAAGGTCCGCACGATGGCTGGTGAAGACGCCAGTACGCTTTGCAATATCTACCTGTTCGGGGCGCTGGCCGTCACCGACGCAGCCGGCGCGTCGTGCACGCCCAAGGCGCAGAAGTCGCGCGCGCTCATGGCCATGCTGGCACTTGCTCCACGCGGTGCCCGCTCGCGTATCTGGCTGCGCGACAAGCTATGGAGCGACCGCGGCGAGGAGCAGGCCGCAGCCAGCCTGAGACAGGCCCTCGTCGACGTCCGCAAATCGCTCGGCCCGATCGCCGACAGCATCATCATTTCCGACAACCACACCATCTCGCTCGACCTCAACCGCGTGTCGGTCGACGCGCTGCAGTTGCTCGACCCGTCGCGCCAATCCGTGCCCAGCGAAGTCGAGCTCGAATCCTGGCCGGAGCTGCTCGAAGGCCTCGACATCGGCGACCCCGAATTCGAGGAATGGCTGATGCTCGAGCGGCAGGTCTGGCAGGGCCGGCTCGAAAATGCGCTCGGCCAGCGCGACGTCAGCCCCAAGGACAGGCGCAGCAACGGCCTCATCCCGGCCCAGGGACAGAAATCGGGACCGAATTCCTCCGACGGCGGCAACCGCAAGTCGCTGCCGCTGACCGGGAGCCGGACCGGCTGGTCGGTGGCGCTGCTGCCGCCGGCGATCTCAGGCGATGCCTTCGGGGCAGAATCGCTGCCCGACATGTTTTCCGAACTCTTGGTGCGGTCGCTGCTCGAAGGCGGCGAACTGACCGTCTCCGACCTGTCGCGGCCGGATCTGTCGCCGACGCAGGAACCGGAAACGGCGTTCGATTCGGTGGCGCTGGCGATTCAGGTCCGCTACCGCTTTTCGGCGCACCAGGCCTATATCAGCGTCAGTGTCCATCGCACCGCCGACCGCAGCCTGCTGTGGATGGGCGGCGCCACGCTTGAACGGCGCGCGATCGAGGCAGGCGAAACCTCGGCGGCGCACCAGCTCATCAACGAGGCGATGGACGAGTTGCGCAAATATTTCATTGCGCGCTCCGAACAGACCGACGACGCCGTCGAGGCCGAGAGCCTCTATGCCGCCGTCAACGCCATGTTCCGGCTGTCGCGCAACGACCTCGTCATGTCCGAGGCGTCGCTCCGGCGCATCATCGCCCAGCGGCCGTCGTCGCAGGCCTATGCCTGGCTCGCCTTCCTGATGACCTTCCAGGTCGGCCAGCGTTTCTCCGATTCTGCCGTGGCCATCGAGCAGGCTCAGCATTACGCCCGCAAGGCGCTGGAACTCGATTCCAGCAATTCGGTCACCCTGGCGCTCGTCGGCCATGTGCATTCGTTCCTGTTCGGCGAATACGACTACGCATCGGGCCTGTTCGAGCGCGCCATCCGCGCCAACCCGACCCAGGTGCTCGGCTGGGACCTCTATTCGATGCTGCATGCCTATGCCGGCCAGCCGGACAAAGGGCTCAGCCTCGCCAACTGGGCGCGCCATCTCGGAGCCTACAGCCCCTATCGCTACTATTTCGACACCTCGCGGCTGATCAACGCCACGCTCGCCGGCAATCATCGCGTCGCCATCGAAGCCGGCGAGCAGGCGCTACGCGAGCGGCCCGATTTCAATTCGCTGCTGCGTTATCTCGTGGCGAGCCACGCCCAGCTCGGCGACATCCGCGCCGCCCGCTCGCTGCTCGACCGGCTGAACGTCGTCGAACCCAATTTCTCGATCAGCTCGCTGATCGACGCCCGCTATCCAATCATGCGCACCGAGGGCGGCGCCAATCTGATCTCCGGTCTGATCAAGGCCGGTGTCAAAAAAACATGACGGACGCGCCGAGCACCGCACATTTCGATCAATTCAATGGGGAATTCAGTGTCTGGCAACGACAGCTCCGCGCCTGCTGAGGGCGGCTTTTCGCACTTTCTCGATCAGTACCGCTTCAAGATCGCCGGCGACGACGTGCTGCCTTGCGCGGCCACGGATCGGCCTCCGATCGTGTTGGAAACCACACTCGCCTCCGGCGCCGAGGCGATGGTGATGTCGGCCGGAGTCGCCAGTGCCGTCATGAGCGCCGGCGTGCTCAACAAGGCCTCGCTCAACAAGAACAAGAATAAAAACAAGAACAAAAACAAGAACAAGGGCAGCGCTCTTCAATCGGGATCAGGCACTGGATCGCAGGCAAGCCTGATCCCGGCCTTCGAGCTCAGGCGTCTGCACACGTCGCCCTCGCCACATGCGTTCACGGCAGCGCGCAAATTCACCTGGGAGCAGCTCGACATTCCGCTGCCGCCCGGCCCCGACGTCACCCGTCTCGAAACGACAGTCATGCTTTCGCTGCAGGCCCGTGACCGCGAACGCTCGCGTCGCAAGGACGACATCGAGCGCGAGGCGACGCTTGACGTCTCCGACTTCACCAAGCCGCTGGGCATCGACGGCATCAGCGGCTTCGACCAGACCGAGGGCCTGTTCCAGTCGATCCTGACGGCCTGCGAATATGTCGGGCTGATCTACAAGGCAAAATTCAACCGCACCCGACCCAACCAGGTCGAGCCACGCCTGCGGCTCATGCTGCCCAATCCAGCGCACCAGGCCTATCCGAGCAACCACTCGTTCCAGTGCCACTCGATTGCCTTTGCCTTCAACGCCATCCTGCCGGAGCACCCGGCGACGGAGGAGCTGTCGCGCATTGCCCGCAAAGTCGCGGAAAACCGCGAATGGGCAGGCCTGCACTATCCCAGCGACACCAATGGCGGCCGGGCGCTGGCACAGCGCTTCCAGCCATATCTGCGTGACGCCTTCATGGCGAACTATCTCGCCGCACAGCGCGAATGGATCTGAGGGGCGATCATGGCAAACGGCAACACACAGTTCTCCTTCCAGCACCCTCAGTCCTACTACTACCTCTGGCACCTTGCGGCACTCGGCGTGATCGATGCCACCTTCGGGCCGCTGACCCCGGGTGGCGGGGTCGACTACTCCTCGCCCACAATCAACGGCACCGTCTGGGATACGATATCAGAGGCGTTCCCGGCAGCGACGGCTCCTGCGACAGTCGCGCTGATCGACGTCGGCGTCAGCCGCAGCCACCCCAACCTCAAGAGCCGGCTGGACGCGGTGAAGTCGATCGACCTGGTGAGCCACCCCTATGGCGCCAAATATGTCGCCGCCCCTGCCGCCAGCCCCTATGACCCCGAGGTCAAGGCCGCCTTCTTCGCCGGCATCTCCACCGCAGGGCTGGGCACGCTCAACCTGACGGGCCCGGAGACCGCCTATCTCGGCAGCCTGATCGCCGAGCTCGCAGCTTCGGAAGGCGTGCTGCACACGCTGATCGAGGGTGACGAGACCTTTGGCAGCCACGGCACCGCTGTTGCTGGCCTCGTCGTCGGCGAACCGGCGGCAAGCGTCGCGCCCAATCCGGCGATCACCCTGCCCGATGTGCTGATATCAGACGACGGCACTGCCGTGCCGAACCCGAACCGCAACATGCTGCCTTATTTCGGCGTCGACCCGCTGTCGCGGCTGATCTCGATCCGGACCGGCTTCGAGCAGCAGCCCGACCAGTTCATAGCAGCCTTCCTCTATGCGTTTGCCAATGGCGCCGACGTCATCCTGTTGCCGCGCGGCATCCCCGACCCGGTGCGCAGCGTTTTGAATGCCAAGCCGGAGCTCTCTCAGGACCTCGACGACCGTGCCAACTGGGAGCGTGCCGATCTGTTCGCCCGTCTTGAGGAGGCGACGCCGCCGGCAAGCGAGATCAGGCCGCATGCGGTCGGCAAGACCGGCAACCGCGAGATCGCCTGGAACACGCTCGCCAAGCTCATCGTTGCCATCAGCCGCAAGGTGCCCGTGGTCTGCGCGGCCGGCAATGACGGCGAGAGCCAGCTGATCTACCCGGCCAATCTCGCCGCCGCCAACAACGGCATCATCGCCGTCGGCGCGGTGACGCCGCATGGCTACCGCTCCGGCTACAGCAACTATGGCGCCAAGCTGACGCTCGTCGCGCCGTCGGACGATTTCGAGATTTATACCAGACACCAGTTGCGCGTCGACCGGACCAACCCGATGGTCGACCAGCACTACTACCATCCGGGCAAGGGCAAGGTCATTCCGCACAGCCATTTCTCGCTGCTGACCACCGACCTGCCCGGCACCTTCGGTTATGCCGGTGGCTCCGACCCCTATTCGTCGATCCTGCCGCCGCTCGACAACCAGGGCATCGGCGGCGGTTACTACACCACCTTCGGCGGGACCTCCGGCGCGGCGGCTCTCGTCGCCGGTGTGGCTGCCCTCACGGCCCGTGCCCACAAGGCAAAGCATGGCGCCGCGGCGAAACTGGACGGCCTGACATCCAAAGCCAACCTCATTGCCGCCTGCGATCAGAATGCTTCTGTCAAGCCGGGCACGACCCCGCTGACGCAGGATCCGATGAACGCCGACAACGAACCGGCGAAGGGCAAGACGTATTTCTTCGGCGCTGGCCTGCTCGATGCCGGCAAGGCGGTCGCGGCAATACTCGCGCCCTGACCGATCGCGTAACTCATGTCGGAATGCATGCTGGGGGGCATGGGCATTCCGGCGCTCAGGCGGCAAAGCCCATCCTCCCCTTTGCCCCTGTCCGCCCCGTCGGTACGGCCGACGGGGCGGTTGCGCTTTCAACGCAGCCAGCGTTCCAGGCGATCCATCGACTCGATCATGTCGTCATGGCTGCCCGCATAGGAAAACCGCATGAAACGGTGCCCTGCGAGCGGGTCAAAATCCCGGCCCGGCGTGGCCGCGACATGCGCTTCGGCCAGCATGCGGCTGGCGAATTCCATGCTGTCATTGGTCAGCCGCGAGACGTCGCAGAAGGCGTAGAACGCACCGTCCATGGGTGCGGCGAAGCTGAAGCCCAGTTCCGGCAGTCTTTTGGCCAGCAGTTCGCGGTTCCAGGCGTAGCGCGCCTTGATCACTTCGAGTTCGTCGGTGACGTTGAACGCCTCGATGGCCGCCACTTGCGACAGCTCAGGCGCCGAGATGTAAAGCGATTGCGCGATGCGCTCGACTGGCCGCACCAGCCGGTCCGGTAGCACCATCCAGCCGATGCGCCAGCCGGTCATGCAGTAATATTTGGAGAACGAGTTGATGACGGTGACGTCACTGTCATAGGTGAGTGCGGTCACATCTGGCGCGCCATAGGCGAGCCTATGGTAGATTTCGTCCGAAATCACCGCGATCCCGAGTTCGCGCGCGGTATCGACAAGCGCCTTGAGGTCGCCGGCCGGCACGACGGCACCGGTCGGGTTGGCGGGGCTTGCAAACAAGACGCCTTTCAGCGGCTTCTGCGCATGTGCTGTGCGCAGGTGCTCGGCATGGAGGTAGGCAGCGCCCTCCAGCTCGATCTCGACCACGTCGAGCCCGAGAGCGCCCATGATGTTGCGATAGGCAGGATAGCCGGGCGCCGCGATCGCCACCCGGTCGCCGGCATCGAACATTGCCAGGAATGCGAGATTGAAGGCCGCGGACGAGCCGGTGGTGACGGCGATTCGCGAAACCGGCACATCGATGCGGTAATGGTCGGCATAATGTGCCGAGATCGCCTTGCGCAGATCGGCAAGCCCGAGCGCGTCGGTGTAGCCGATACGGCCGAGTTTGAGCGCGGCTGCCGCGGCGTCACGCACCCGCTGCGGCGCCGGATCGGAGGGTTGGCCGACAGCCATCGAAATGACCGGCGCGCCCAACGCCCTGAGCCTGTTGGCCTCGGCCAGAATGTCCATCGCATGGAAGGGCTCGACTTCGCCGCGCCGTGAAATCGCAACCGCCATTTTCGTTCACTTTCTACTGTCGCCCGCCGGGCAATGTGCCGCACAAATGCCTGATTGATATGGGGATCACAAGTTGATGAGTTTCTTGAACCAGCCTTTTCACAGCCCGACGGCTCGTTTACGAGTGTTTCCCGCTATGCAGAGCATCACAAGTCTTTCGCGTTTCGTCGCAAGATCAACGCGCGCAGTCACTGCGCTTGCGCTGTCGGCCGGGCTTGCTCTCGGCACAATGGGAACTGCCCATGCACAGGGTGTTCCGATCGTCCGGGACGCCGAGATCGAGGCTCTGGTGCGCGACTATGCCCGGCCGATTCTCAAGGCGGCGGGGCTTGCCAATTCGAACATCAACATCGTGCTCGTCAACGACCCGGCCTTCAACGCCTTCGTTGCCGGCCGGCGCATGTTCATCAACACCGGCGCACTGATGACGGCCGAGACGCCGAACGAGATCATCGGCGTCATCGCCCATGAAGCCGGCCACATCGCCGGCGGCCACCAGGAGCGCCTGCGCGACCAGTTGGCGCGTGCCCAGACGATGGCGATCGTCGCCGCCCTGCTTGGCGCCGGTGCCATGGTCGCAGGTGCAGCGAGTGACGCAAAGGGCCTTGGTGCTGCGGGCGCCGGCGTCGTCGCCGGCGGCTCGGAAATGGCACGGCGCAGCCTGCTCGGCTACCAGCGCACGGAAGAAGTCACCGCCGATCGTTCGGCGATCACCTATCTCAATGCCACCGGCCAGTCGGCGCAGGGCATGCTGAAGACATTCCAGCGCTTCCAGAACGCACTGTCGCTGTCGGGCGCGCGCGTCGATCCATACCAGGTCAGCCACCCGATGCCGCGCGAGCGCATCGCCAATCTCGAGACGCTGGCGCGCGAAAGCCCCTATTTCGACAAGAAGGATTCCGAGGCGCTGCAGCAGCGGCACGACATGATGCGTGTCAAGATCGCCGCCTACACCCAAGGGCAGGCCGCCACTTCACGACTGCTGCGCGGCACCGACGGTCTCGCCTCGCGCTATGGCGACGCCCAGTCGACCTATCTTTTCGGCGATCTGCGTTCGGCGCTGAGCAAGACAGATGCGCTGATCAAGTCGCAGCCGAAAAACGCCTACTTCCACGAGCTGCGCGGCGACATCCTGATGAAGTCGAACAAGCCCGCGGCCGCAGCCGAGGCCTATACCAACGCTGTCCGCCTCGACACGGCGAAATCAGGTATCCTGCCGATCCAACTCGGCCAGACCTATCTCGCCATGGGCACGCCCGACGCGCTGAAGAAGGCTGTCGTCGAAATCCGCAAGGGCCTCGACCGCGACCGCGAGAACGCCTCGGGCTATCGCTACCTCGCTCAAGCCTACGGCATGCTCGGCGACGTCGCCGACGCCGACCTTGCCACCGCCGACGGTCACTACTACAGCGGCGCCTATCAGGACGCGAAAATCTTTGCGATGCGAGCCCAGCAGAAGCTCAAGCCAGGCTCGCCGGGCTGGGTCCGCGCGCAGGACATCATCAACTACAAAGCGCCGAGCAAGAAAAAGAAGTGAACTTTCTTTCGGCGGACAGCGACACACAGCGCCGCGCGTCATCCGGACGCGCAAAGGACGCTGTAGAACTTTAAACCTGATGCATGCCCCTTGCCAAAAATCGTTTCAGATTTTCGGAGGCATGCATAAGCCGAAACGGCTGGAGACCAAGGGACCATGAAAAAAGCACTTCTTCTCGGCACGACCGGCATCGCCGTCGCCCTCGCCATGCTGGCCTTCGGCCTCGCCGGTTCGCCAAATGCCGCACATGCGGAAACAGCGGCTACCACGGCCCTCGACAAGAAGCAGGTCGAGACGATCGTGCGCGACTACCTGCTCAACAACCCTGAACTGCTGCTCGAAATGCAGGGCGCTCTCGAAGCCAAGCAGAAGGAAGAGCAGCGCATCGCCAGCCTGAGCGTGATCAAGGAGAGCAAGGACGAAATCTTCAACTCGAAGTTCGACGGCATCGTCGGCAATCCCGACGGCAAGATCACTATCGTCGAGTTCTACGACTACAATTGCGGATACTGCAAACGCGCCCAGGCCGACATGAACGCGCTGGTCAAGACCAACCCCGACCTGCGCTTCGTGCTCAAGGAGTTCCCGATCCTCGGCCCGGACTCTCAGAAGGCCCATGTCGTGTCGATGGCCTTCCGCAAGTTGATGCCCGGGAAGTACGGCGAGTTCCACGACAAGCTGCTCGGCGGCGAAGGCCGCGCCGGCGAGGACAGCGCCATCAAGCTGGCGCTCGAGCTCGGCGCCGACGAGGCCAAGCTGCGCGAGGCGATGAAGGACCCCACGATCGGCGAAGCCTTCAACCGCACCTACGATCTCGCCAACAAGCTGCAGATCAGCGGCACGCCGTCCTATGTCGTCGGCAACGAGGTCGTCTTCGGCGCACTCGGCCAGGATGTGCTGGCGGAAAAGATCGCCGCGGCAGCCGCCTGCCAGGCAAATTCCACCTGCTGAGCAAGCTTTGTTCAGCGCGAGCCGTTGTGGACAGCGCAAGAAGTCGCTTGCGCTCTTTCCGCGACGGCTTATGCCGATTATAGAGGGTCCGCCGCGCCAGAGAGGATCTGGCGGGTGGAAAGGTCTTTAATTTGAAAACGGTTTACGTCCTCAACGGTCCGAACCTTAACATGCTGGGCAAACGCGAGCCCGGGATTTATGGCGGCAAGACCCTGGCCGACATCGAAGCCGACTGCCAGGCGGCAGCCGCCTCGCTCGGCCTTGCGATCGAATTCCGCCAATCGAACCACGAGGGCGTCCTGGTCGACTGGATCCACGAGGCCGGCGAAAAAGCTTTCGGCATCGTGCTCAATGCAGGCGCCTACACCCACACCTCGATCGCGCTGCAGGACGCCATTCGTGCCGTCTCGCCCTTGCCGGTCGCCGAGGTGCACCTTTCCAACATCCACGCACGCGAGCCGTTCCGCCACAAATCGATGGTGGCACCGGTGGCCGTGGGCATGATCTGCGGCTTCGGACCGCTCGGATACACGCTGGCGCTGCAGGCGCTGGCCGCCCGGCTCTGACCGGAAACAGGAAGAGAAAAGGCTAGAACATGGCGACGAAGAAGACCGATGGTGTTGATCAGCAGCTGGTCCGCGACCTCGCAGGGATCCTGAACGATACCAACCTGACCGAGATCGAAGTCGAACTCGGCGATCTCAAGGTGCGCGTGTCGCGCCAGGCAGCGGCTGCCGTCCAGGCTTACGCCGCGCCGGCGCCTCTCCCGCTTGCAGCCGCCGCACCGGTGGCCGCAGCGGCTGCCGCTGCCCCGGCTGCTGCCGTCGACAGCTCGAAGAACGCAGTGCCCTCGCCGATGGTCGGCACCGCCTATCTCGCGCCGTCGCCGGATGCCAAGCCGTTTATCGAGATCGGTTCGGTGGTCAAGGAAGGCCAGACGCTGCTGATCATCGAAGCGATGAAGACGATGAACCAGATTCCGTCACCGCGCTCCGGCACGGTCAAGGCGATCCTCATCGAAGACGCGCAGCCTGTCGAATACGGCATGCCGCTCGTCGTCGTCGAGTAAGCCGGAAGGCTGCGCGCAATGTTTCAGAAAATCCTGATCGCCAATCGCGGCGAAATCGCCCTCAGAGTGCTGCGCGCGGCCAAGGAGCTCGGCATCCAGACGGTTGCCGTGCACTCCACCGCCGACGCCGACGCCATGCATGTGCGCCTCGCCGACGAAAGCGTCTGCATCGGACCGCCGCCGTCGCGCGACAGCTATCTCAACATCCATCAGATCGTCGCGGCCTGCGAGATAACAGGCGCCGACGCCGTGCATCCGGGCTATGGCTTCCTGTCGGAGAACGCCAAGTTCGCCGACATCCTGGCTGCGCACAACATCACCTTCATCGGTCCCTCGGGCGACCACATCCGCATCATGGGCGACAAGATCGAAGCCAAGCGCACCGCAAAGCGCCTCGGCATCCCGGTCGTGCCCGGCTCGGAAGGTGCCGTCAGCGACGAGAAAGAAGCCAAGCGCGTCGCTGCCGAGATCGGCTATCCCGTCATCATCAAGGCATCCGCCGGCGGCGGTGGCCGCGGCATGAAAGTGGCGCTGACCGAAGCCGACCTCGAGATGGCGCTCGCCACGGCGCGCTCGGAAGCCGGTGCCGCCTTCGGCGACGACGCCGTCTACATCGAAAAGTACCTGCAGAAGCCGCGCCACATCGAAGTGCAGATTTTCGGCGACGGCGCCGGCAAGGGCGTCCATCTCGGCGAACGCGATTGTTCCTTGCAGCGCCGCCATCAAAAGGTCTGGGAAGAGGCCAATTCGCCCGCCCTCAACAGCGAAGAGCGCTCGCGCATCGGCGACATCTGCGCCAACGCGGTGGCCAATCTCGGCTATTCCGGCGCCGGTACGATCGAGTTCCTCTACGAGAACGGCGAGTTCTACTTCATCGAGATGAACACCCGCCTTCAGGTCGAGCACACGATCACCGAAGCGATCACCGGCATCGACCTCGTGCACGAGCAGATTCGCGTCGCCTCGGGCGGCGGCCTGTCGGTCACCCAGAACGACATCCGCTTCCACGGCCATGCCATCGAGTGCCGCATCAACGCCGAGGATCCACGCACCTTCGTGCCCTCGCCCGGCACGATTACGCATTTCCACACGCCGGGCGGCCTCGGCATCCGTGTCGATTCAGGCGTCTATTCCGGCTACCGGATCCCGCCATACTACGACAGCCTGATCGGCAAGCTGATCGTGCACGGCCGCAATCGCGTCGAATGCATGATGCGTCTCCGGCGCGCGCTCGATGAATTCGTGGTAGATGGTATCAAGACGACGTTGCCGCTGTTCCGCGAGCTTGTCGGTAACCCCGACATCGCAAATGGCGACTACGACATCCACTGGCTGGAAAAACATCTCGCGAAAGGCGAGTAGAATGAGGGTCGCATGACCCGACCTTATGCGCCCGGCTACGGCATACCCACGGACCTTCTTCTGAAGGCCTATGCGTCGGGCGTCTTTCCCATGGCAGAAAGCGCGTCGGATCCGGAAGTGTTCTGGGTCCGGCCCGAGACACGCGGCATCATCCCCTTCGACGGCTTCCATGTGCCGCACAGCCTCGCCAAGACGATCCGGCAGGGCCATTTCGAGATCCGCTTCGACAGCGACTTCGAAGGCGTCATCGACGCCTGCGCCGAACGGCGCGCAGGCCGCCTGTCGACATGGATCAACGCGCCGATCCGCGAGGCCTACACCCACCTTCACCGGATCGGCAACGCCCACTCCGTCGAGGCCTGGCGCGACGGCGAGTTGGTCGGCGGGCTCTACGGTGTCTCCCTGGGCCGCGCCTTCTTCGGCGAAAGCATGTTCTCACGCGAGACAGATGCGTCCAAGGTGTGCCTCGTCCACCTGGTGCAGCGGCTCAGAGAACGCGGCTTCCTGCTGCTCGATACGCAGTTCACAACCGATCACCTGAAGCGCTTCGGTGCGGTCGACGTGCCACGCGACAAATACGAGAAGCTGCTCGCCAAGGCGCTCCTCGGCGAAGCCACCTTCACGCCCTGAGGGCAAGCTAGCTCTTCGTCTGAGCCGCTTGCGTTATCGGCGTCTGGGCGTGAAACATCATCTTCCAGCCCTGCAGGCGATGGACGTAGCCCGTGCTCACCAGCGCCTGGTACGGCTCGCCATCTTCACGGATTGCCTTGGCCTCGTATGTCAGCATGACGATGTCGCTGCCCGGTTCGACGATTCCTTGCACCTTCATCTCGAGATTGCGCCAGCGGCGCGGCTTGGTCGCGGTGGCGGCAAGCTCGGCATTGCTCATGACGCCCGCCATCTCGGGAAAAGCGACAAGGCACTCCCTGTCGGCGTTTTCGGCAAAAAACTCCTGGTTCCCGGTCCAGAATTCCCGTTCGAGCTCAAGCAGTTCGTCACGGTTGACGGTCACGGCACGATCCTCCGCTGGCGTTGCTCACGACGCCAAACGTCAGGGGCCCCAAGCGGTTCCGAAAAAGGCTCAGTTGGTCTTGGCGGCTTCCGGAGCGGGAACGTCCGACTTCTGCTTGCAGGCCTTCAGCCAGACGTCATAGACGGCGTGCTCGACGGCGTTGAGGCCCGGGCTTTCGGCAAACATCCAGCCGGTGAAGATGCGCCTGATCTTGCGGTCGAGGGTGATCTCGTCGACTTCGACGAAGGAATCGGTCTTCGGCTCTTCGTTCTCGGGCCTGGAATAGCAGACGCGCGGCGTCACCTGCAGCGCGCCGAACTGCACGGTCTCGTCGACATAGACGTCGAAGGTGATGATGCGGCCGGTGATCTTGTCGATGCCGGCAAACTCGGCAACCGCGTTCTTGATCCGCTGCGGCGGGGCCGCGACCTTGGGTGCTGCCTGTGTCTCTGCAGGAGCAGGCTGGGCCTGATCGGGAGCAGGCTGCCCCTCACCCGGCAAGGGTGGGACGTCGATGGCAGGCAGATCGTCACCTTGCTCGACCTGCTGATCGAGCGGCAGCCGCTCGATGCTGTCCTGGGCCGTTGCCTGGCCAAGCGCTGCGCACAGCGTTGCCGCCACAAGCAGGGTTTTCGCCTTCGATCGTCCGCTCGACGGAATCCGGCCAGGAAAAATCATTCAGTCGTTACCGCCGTTGCGCCCGGAGTGTGTCCCACTCGCTGATTCCCACGCGCCAAGGCTAATCGCCTGACGCCAATGGGCAAGGAGTTAGCCGCCAATTGTGGCGACAAATGTCCGCGCCGTTAAGCTGTCTGTCTTAAGCGCCGGGCGTCCAGGCGTCGTAGTCGCCGGTGACCTGCGGGCGATGCGTATTGCCCAGCACCGAACCCTTCGGGCGGTAGGCGCCGCCGGTGCCGGTCAGATTCGGCTGATGCGGCTTCTGCCAGTCGCGCGGAATGTAGTTGTCGCTCGGCGGCGCCACGTCGACGCGATGGTGCATCCAGCCGTGCCAGCCGGGCGGAATCATCGAGGCTTCGGCATAACCGTTGTAGATCACCCAGCGGCGCGTGCGGCCTTCGGAATCCTTGCCGCCTTCATAGTAGACATTGCCGAACTCGTCCTGGCCCACCTTGGTGCCTTTGCGCCAGGTGTGGAAACGCGTGCCAAGGGTCTGGCCGTTCCACCAGGTGAAAAACTGGACAAGGAATTTCTTCATCGGATCCTCGCGGCAGGCGCGTCGAAAGTCTCCTGCTTATGGCGTCACGCCGGCACGAAGGCAAGAGTTTAGAAGCTGCAACTTGCCGCCTGCGACGATTGGCAGACGATCCATCAACACCTACTGTTCGCGCTGAGCAGCAGAATGGACGTAATCCATGCCCTTCATGCAGATCCTCGAAATGCTGAGCATGCTGGTGACGATCTTCGGCCTGCCGCTGGCGATCTTCATCTTCGTCTTCGAACAGCGCAAGGCGCGGGTCAACGAAGAGGAAGAAATCTACCAGATGCTCTCCGACGGCTACACCAACTTCCTGACGCTGTCGCTCGACCATTCCGACCTCTACCTGCAATCGCAGACCGCAACGAAGGACCTGACGGCCGAACAAAAGGACCGGCTGCTCGCCATGTTCGCCATCCTGATCTCCCTGTTCGAACGTGCCTATCTCGTCGCCTACGAACCCGGCATGTCCGATCGCAAGCGCCGCCGCTGGGCATCCTGGGAGGATTTCATGCGCGAATGGTGCCGGCGCGAGGATTTTCGCAACGCCCTGCCCCAGCTCCTGCCAGGCGAAGACCCCGCGTTCGCCGTCTACATCAGGCGCCTTGCGCAGGAAGAGGCAGAGCCGCGCTCGTCCTGATGGACGATGCCATTTCGCACTTGCTCACGTTTTCATCTCGCACTTGCAAAGTAATTAGCCGGTCCTTAAAGGACTCTCGCCCTGACAGGGCTCACGGACCGGCCTTGGCCGGAAACGTCGAGGGAGGAAAAGACATGGCTTCCGACGCGCCTGCGGCTGCCGGCCGCATCACGCCCGCCGCTCTGCTGGCCCGCAAGGGCAAGGAGCCCATCGTCTGTCTCACCGCTTACACCTATCCGATCGCCCGGCTGCTCGATCCGCATGTCGATCTGCTGCTCGTTGGTGACAGTGTTGCGATGGTGCTGCATGGCCATCCCAACACGCTGGGCGCGACGATGGACATGATGGTCGCCCACGGCCAGGCGGTGATGCGCGGCGCGTCCCGCGCCTGCGTCGTCGTCGACATGCCCGCCGGCAGCTACGAGGACAGCGTCGAAAACGCCGTCACTTCCGCCGGCCGCATCATGCGCGAAACCGGCTGCGATGCCGTCAAGCTCGAAGGCGGCGTGGCAATTGCCGCGCAGATCGCAGCCATCGTCGCATCAGGCATTCCCGTCATGGGCCATATCGGGCTGTTGCCGCAGTCGGTCGAAAAGGAAGGCGGCTACAAGATCAAGGGCCGCTCCGAGGCCAATGCCGAGGCGCTTTATGCCGATGCCAGGGCGGTCGAGGCGGCGGGCGCCTTTTCGGTCGTCATCGAAGGCACCGTCGAGCCGGTTGCGGCCGAGATCACCCGGCGCATCACTATTCCCACCGTCGGCATCGGCGCCAGCCCCGCTTGCGACGGCCAAGTGCTGGTCATCGATGACGCCATCGGCCTGACCGTCGACCGGGTGCCCAAATTCGTCAAGGAATACGCGCATTTGCGCGATGTCGTCGCTGACGCCGCCGCGTCCTACGCTCGCGACGTCCGCAGCCGCGCCTTTCCCGGCCCCGAGCACCTGTTTTCGCTGAACAAGGACAAGGCATGACCATTGTCGTCGAAACCATCGCCGCCCTCCGCGCCCAGGTGCGGGCATGGCGTGCCGAAGGACTGAAGGTCGCGCTGGTGCCGACAATGGGCGCGCTGCATGACGGCCATGTCTCGCTGATGCGTGCCGCCCTTGAGCGCGCCGACCGTTGCGTCGTCTCGATCTTCGTCAATCCGCGCCAGTTTGCGCCGACCGAAGACCTCGACAAATATCCGCGCCAGTTGGCGCTCGACCTCGACAGGCTGGAAAAGGCGGGCGTCCACCTCGCCTTCACGCCCGGTGTCGAGGAGGTCTACCCGCAAGGCTTTGCCACCTCGATCTCGGTCGGCGGCCCGTCGGCCGAGCTCGAGACCGATTTCCGGCCGGCTTTCTTCGACGGCGTCGCCACCGTCGTCGGCAAGCTGTTCATCCAGTCGGAGCCCGACCTCGCCGTGTTCGGCGAGAAGGACTACCAGCAGCTCTGCGTGGTGAAGAAGCTTGTGCAGGACCTGAACCTGCCGCTGGAGATCGTGGGCTCGCCGACGATCCGCGACAGCGAGGGCCTCGCCATGTCGTCGCGCAACGCCTATCTCAGCGCCCAGGAACTCGAGATCGCGCGCCGATTGAACAAGATCCTGCGCAAGGCAGCGTCCGCCCTTGAAGGCGGTGCCGACGAGGCGGTGACGATGGCCGCCGCGCGGCAGGACGTGCTGGAAGCCGGATTCGATGCCGTCGACTATGTCGCCGCGCGCCAAAGCGACACGCTCGCGCCATGGCAACGCGACACGGACGGTCGAGTGCTGGTTGCGGCCCGCCTCGGCAAGACGCGTCTCATCGACAATGTCGAGATTTCGGCCAGCTAAGTCCGGCCTGTATCAGCCCAGCTTCTTCTCGAAGATCAGCGCCGGAATGCCGGACTGGTCGGCGCCGCAATTGGCAGTCGCACCGGCATGGGCGAAACCATTTGCTTCGTAGAAGGCAATGGCGCCTGCATTTGCCTCTTCCACTTCGAGCCGCAACATGCGCGCCTCGGGAAAGCACTGTTCGATCTCGTCGAGCAGCAGCCGACCGACGCCGGCCCGCTGGTGGCGCGGCAGCACATAAAGTTGGTGCAGCATGACTGTCTTGGCGTCACCGGATGCCGCCGCGAAGGCCATGCCGGCGATGGTCTTGCCGTCGTCGGCAACAAGAAACTCGGAATTCGGCCGCGTCAGCCGCGCCTTGAGCGACGCCAGCGAATGCCACTCTGCCGTGATTTCATCGACCCGCTCGACGCCATAGATGGCGTCGTAGGTCGCGTGCCACGTGTCGGCGAGCAGCGCCTTAATCGTCTCAAGGTCGCGCTCGCTCGCCGTGCGTACGAACATCGCTATTCCTCGATGCCGAGCTTGGCCTTGACCAGGTCGTTGACCGCCTGCGGATTGGCCTTGCCGCCGGTCGCCTTCATCACCTGGCCGACGAACCAGCCGGCCATTGTCGGCTTGGCGCAGGCCTGGTCGGCCTTGTCGGGGTTGGCGGCGATGACGTCGTCGACGGCCTTTTCGATGGCGCCGGTGTCGGTCACCTGCTTCATGCCGCGGCTCTCGACCAGCTCCTTGGGGTCGCCGCCCTCGTTCCAGACGATCTCGAACAGGTCCTTTGCGATCTTGCCGGAGATCGTGCCTTCCTTGATCAGGTCAATGATGGCACCGAGCTGATCCGGAGAAACAGGTGCGTTTTCGATATCCTTGCCGGCCTTGTTGAGCGCTCCGAGCAGATCGTTGATGACCCAGTTGGCGGCCGCCTTGCCGTCGCGGCCGCTTGCCACCTTCTCAAAATAGTCGGCGATCGACTTTTCGGAAACCAGAATCGAGGCGTCATAGACCGACAGGCCGAGCGAGGTGACCAGGCGATCCTTCTTGTCGTCGGGCAGCTCGACGAGGTCCTTGGCGAGCGCGTCGACATAGGCCTGGTCGAATTCCAGCGGCAGAAGGTCCGGATCGGGGAAATAGCGGTAGTCGTGCGCCTCTTCCTTCGAGCGCATCGAACGCGTCTCGCCCTTGTTCGGATCGAACAGGCGGGTTTCCTGGTCGATCTTGCCGCCATCCTCGAGAATGGCGATCTGGCGACGTGCCTCATATTCGATAGCCTGGCCGACGAAACGGATCGAGTTGACGTTCTTGATCTCGCAGCGCGTACCGAACTCGCCACCCGGACGACGCACCGAAACGTTGACGTCGGCGCGCATCGAGCCCTCGTCCATGTTGCCGTCGCAGGTGCCGAGATAACGCACGATGGTGCGCAGCTTGGTGACATAGGCCTTTGCCTCGTCCGACGAGCGCATGTCCGGCTTGGAGACGATCTCCATCAGCGCCACGCCCGAACGGTTGAGGTCGACGTAAGACATTGTCGGATGCTGGTCGTGGATCGACTTGCCGGCGTCCTGTTCGAGATGCAGGCGCTCGATGCCAATCTCGATGTCCTCGAACTCGCCCTTGCGGTCAGGGCCGACGGAGATGGTGATCTTGCCCTCGCCGACGATCGGCTGCTTGAACTGTGAGATCTGATAGCCCTGCGGCAGATCGGGATAGAAGTAGTTCTTGCGGTCGAACACCGACTTCAGGTTGATCTGCGCCTTGAGGCCGAGGCCGGTGCGGATCGCCTGCTTGACGCATTCCTCGTTGATGACGGGCAGCATGCCGGGCATTGCCGCGTCGACCAGGCTGACATTGGCGTTGGGCTCGGCGCCGAACGCGGTCGACGCACCGGAGAACAGCTTGGCTTCCGAAGTGACCTGAGCATGGACCTCCAGGCCGATGATGACCTCCCAGTCACCGGTGGCACCTGAGATAAAGCGCTTGGCGTCGGGCGTGCGGGTATCGATGAGGGACATGGCGGCCTGCGTCATTGGATCGAGAAGATGCGGATCGAGAAGTACGAAACGCATAGTTTAGTGTGCGCCTTCGCTAGTGCAAACAGCCAATGGAGGCAAGCGCTGCCTGCGCGGCAAGGCTGCGGCTTGCGTTCTCGTCTCGCTTCAGGACATCGCTTCGGCGGCGACAAGGCCTCTTGGCAGGTCGACCTTGACCACAAGCCCGGTCGGCCTGTTGTCGTCGAGCGCTATCCTGCCGCCATGGCCGTGCACGACGTCGGCGACGATCGACAAGCCCAGGCCGAAGCCGCGCCTGGCGTTCGCGCCGCGTGAGGCGTCGACCTTGTAGAAGGGTTCGAATACACGCGCCCGCACAGTTTCGAGGATTCCGGGGCCGTTGTCGCTGACCTCGATCAGCACCGCGTCGTCGGTGGCGGTCAGCACCACCTCGACATTGGGCGCGAACTTGACGCTGTTGTCGCAGAGATTTGTTCGTCATTGGCTGTGGCGCGATCTGCTGCCCAAGCCGTATCCGGGGCGAGAATCCCGATGACCATGACCGCCAGCGACATGCGGAAAGCAACCGGTGCAGTATCTATCTTTGCGGACATGCGTACTCCGAAGCCTGAGATGGGCGCCCCGCCCCACCGGGCGTTGCACCCGACGCGACCAGTCATCCCAGTTCGGAACCCGTGCCGGTATGAAGTAATGTTAAGTCTTGTTGCAGCGATGCCGGCATCGGCAACAGATCCGCCAGCCAGCAACCCGACCGCGCGGGTCGGTGGGCTGGCATTTCGCCTGCTTCGTTGCTATATCCTGGCCATCCCTATGGAGTGTGGATGTTCTATTCGTCTGAGCCCTGCTGAGGCCCCAGCCTTCTCCTGAAGGCGGGGCATGAAAACCTGAAACCCCGTGCCGTGAGTTCTCGCGGCGGCGGCATTTTTCTTTGGCCCATCGGCCAGGTTTTCCAGGACTCATCAAGAATGGACATCTCGCGCACGGAACAGCGCATCCTCCACCTGCTCGCCCAGGGCGGACGTATCGAAATCGAGAAGAACGACAAGAGCAAGATCGAGGCAGCCATCTGCCTCACCCGCGATGGCTGGCGCTATCCGGGCTTCGATCTCGACCTTTTCAGGAAGCTGAAGCGAAAGAAGGCTGTTTCTTCTTCCGATGGCGGCCCCTATCGCATCACACGGCGCGGACTCGAACTCGTCCGCTCCGAACTCGACAACAGGTAAAAGGCGGCATCGCCGGCCGGGATCAGTCCTGGCCGGCGCAAGCCCTGCGTGCTCCTGAGCTCAGGCGGTGGCGATGTAGGCCTTGATTTCCTCTGCCTCCCGCTCGACATCCTCGATGCGGCGCTTGACCACGTCGCCGATCGACACGATGCCGTAGAGATAACCGTCGCGCTCGACAGGTAGGTGGCGGAATCGGCCGACCGTCATGATCTCCATGACCTGGTTAACCGTGTGGTTCTCGTTGCAGATCTTGACCTTGGGGGTCATCACGTCGCGCACCGCCTTTTCAAGGGCGGCACCACCTTCCTTGCCGATGATACGGACGACGTCGCGCTCGGACAGGATGCCGACGATCTTGCGGTCGCCATTGGTCACGACCAGGGCACCGATACGGTGTTCGGCAAGAATGCGAACCGCTTCCGACAGCTGTACATTGGGCCCAATGGTAAAAACGTCGTGGCCCTTCTTCTCGAGAATTGCCTTCACAGTCATCGTGGCCTCCTGCTGCTGTCGATCAGTCAAAACACTCCATGCCGGCCCACCGGGCCAACTGCATCGTGCGCTGCATTGGGTCGCATTTCAAGTAAAACGCGCTCAGGCAAACTCGCGCCTGCGGTCGAAAAACCTGATGCCCAGAAAGCCCGCCAGGAAGCCGCCTATATGGGCTTCCCAAGCGATCTGATTGTCGACGCCAGGGGTGAAACCGACGATCCCGGTGACCAGGTTGATGACCATCCACACGCCCAAGAAGGTCATTGCCGTCCGTGAGCGGAAGACATCGCGGATCGGCAGCGGCGCGCCTGCAAAAGCCGGCTTGCCTTGCGAACGGTCGACCTGGAAGCTGAAACGCGCGGCAGCCCCCATCATGCCTGAAATCGCGCCCGAGGCGCCGACGAGCGGCGAGGCATCGGTCGAATGCAGCACATAGTGCAGCGCCACCGCCGCAAGCGTCGTGACGGCGAAGAACGCCGAGAACCGAGCGACCCCGAGTCGGTTGGCAAGCGGCGAGCCGAACGCTGCCAACCACACCATGTTGATGATCAGGTGGGCGAAGCCGCCATGCAGGAAGGCATAGGTCAGCGGGCTGGTGAAAGCCCAGATTTCGAGATCGTATTGGCCCGAATAGCGGATCGGAATGAAAGCCGCCCGTACCACCATGGCAAAATCCTGGTCGGAGCTGAGGACATAGACACGGATCAGATGGATCGCCACGCAGGCGCCGATGATCGCAATGACGATGGCTGGCAGGTTGAACACCGGTTCGCGGCGCTGCGGCTCGGCCTCGATGACCTCAGGCGCGTCGTTCTGTCTTGCTGGTTCGCTCATGCACTTCCGATTCGTTTGTGGTCCGGCGTGCGCCAGCCTCGTTCCATCTAGTGCAGGCCGGCCGAAAGCGCAAAAAAGAAGCCGCCCAGGGTTGCCCCTGGACGGCTGGTCGAGCCCCCCTGCCCGTCCCCAAAAGTAACTCTTGACTGAAGTGCTGCCGACCGCGCCTGCGCGGCCACTTCATGGAGTGAATGGAACGTGCCACGTAAGCCTGGGCACAGCAACGTAAACCCTTTGTTAACCTTAACGATCCCGATCCGTTAACAACTGTTACCAAGACTGGCACGCGTCCTGCTCCGCGCCTCATGTAGTCCTCAAGAATGAAGCGATTCTGTCCAGAGATGGCACATCAGGCACAGAAACGCTCGGAGCGGAGCAATATGAAACAGAAAGGATCGCTGGCACTGTTCCAATATTGGAACCGCCTTCGCGACGGCCGACCCGCACCCAAACGGACGGAAGTCGAGCCGGCCGAGATCAAGGCCCTGCTTGCAGACACTTTCATCCTCGAGCGCGACACCCGCGGCGAAGCGGTCTTCCGCCTCGCCGGCACCCGGCTATGCGCCACCTTCGGCCGCGAGCTCAAGGGCTTTTCGTTCCCCTCGCTGTGGCGTCAGAAGGACCAAAGGCTGATGGCACGCCTTGCCTATGGTGTGTTCCAGCAGAAGTCCGTGGTGGTAATCAACTTCGAAGGCTTCACCTCCAGCCTGCGCGCAACGAGCTTCGAAATGCTTCTGCTGCCGCTCGATGGCGGCATCGAAAACCCGCGCAGCCTGGGCGTCCTGTCGAGCGTCGACCGGCCGTTCTGGCTCGGCTCCGATCCGCTCACCGATGCCTCCATCGAAAGCGTGCGCGTCGTCGATCCGGACCTGGAACCGATGTTCCTCAAGAACCGTCCGGCGGTCACCGTGCCATCGCTCGCACCGAGCGATAGCGCCCTTTCCGGCGAGCCGAGCCCGCTCGATGGCGCGCGCCGGATACGCCACCTGTTCGTTCTCGAAGGCGGACGCGAAGAATAGCGCAAGCGGGCGACCCCAGAGGCCCGCTGCTAGGCGTTTTGTTAACCTCTTTGGCGCTAGTTTCGCCCAATAGCTCCCCGATGCGGTTCGGCGGGAGTTTGCAGATATGAGGGTAACATGAGGCCAGCGGCGATTGACTACGCGCCGTCACGGGCGGAACGACGCAACTTCCAGCGCGTCCGCGTGAAGATCTATGGTCGCTTCATGCTCGAGGATCGAACCGAGCATGCCGGCCAGGTCGTCGACATGTCGCCCGGCAACGTCGCCTTCCGCACCGACCGCTCAGGCGCCGCAGGCGAAAAAGTCATTGCCTATATCGACCATATCGGCCGCGTCGAGGGCGTCATCACCCGCACGCTATCGGACGGCTTCGCCATGACCGTCATCGCCTCCGAGCGCAAGAAGGACAAGCTGGCGGCCCAGTTGACCTGGCTTGCCAACAAGCACGAACTCGACCTGCCGGAAGACCGCCGCCACGAGCGCGTCGCCCCGCGCAATCCGATCAGCGCGCTGCAGCTCATGGATGGCCGGCAATATCCCTGCCGCATCATCGACCTGTCGCTCTCAGGTGCTGCCATCGAGATCGAGGTTAAGCCGGCGATCGGCGTCCAGGTCACGCTCGGCACCATGCGGGGCCAGATCGTCCGCCACTTCGAAGACGGCGTCGCCATCGAATTCGCCGTCATCCAGCGCCCCGAATCGCTCGACACCGAGTTCAACCGCCCGCGCACCTGACTGCGCCCAGTTTTCATAAAAAGGCACAGCCTGACCTTCCGCCGAAGGTCAGGCTGTTCGTATTTTGACGCAGGCACATCCGAAAGCGCACAAGCGTAGCGTTCCAGAACAACGGCAGCGGCTCGACTGCTGTTTCATTCCAGCACAGACAAGCCCGCGACTGCCTCTCCGGCGTCACCTCCCCGGCATCACGCTCCCCACCATCACAGCATGGATCCTCGGGGCAGGCCTCTGGGATGACGAAGCGGAGAGGCAGGTCCGGACAAACCGGGCTTACCACCCAAGCCCGCGAAACAGGTCATGCCACTCGGACCTGATTTGCCCGATCCCTGCGGCACGCAGCGTCGTCATGCCAAATTCGATAAAAATGTAATCAAATTTTCCGCAAGTTTTATTATTGTTCTATTCTTTGTTTCCGCAATTTCTCTTTTGTTTTTACTCAACATCTACTTCGCAGTTTTGCGTCAAATAAATCCGGACCTGTCATTGTCACCTCAAACGGGGAGACAACAAAATGAACATGCGTCGGGGATGGCTTCTGCTTCTGGCCACGACAATTCAGGCAGGTGCCGTCAGCGCCGCCATGGCGACACCGGCAGTCATGCAGACCAACGGCCGCACCACCCAGCCGGTCGGCCACTATGAGCTGTGCAAGCGCTCGCCGATCGAGTGCAATGAAAAGACCGCAAGCAGCAAGCCGGTCGAGCTGACCCGCAGCCTGTGGAAGGCGATGATTGCCATCAACGACAAGGTCAACACCGACGTCGCGCCGCGCACCGACATGGAAATGTGGGGCCAGGAAGAAGTCTGGTCCTATCCCGACAACGGCGCCGGCGACTGCGAGGACTATGTTCTGGAAAAGCGCCGCAACCTGATGGAGCTGGGCGTCCCCGCCGGCAATCTGCTGATCACCGTCGTGCGCCAGCCCAATGGCGACGGCCATGCAGTCCTGACGGTGCGAACCAGCCTCGGCGAATACATCCTCGACAACCTCGACACGCGGGTCCTGGCCTGGGACGAGACCGAATACACCTATCTCAAGCGCCAGTCGGAGCGGAATTCGGGCGTCTGGATTGCGATCAACGACGGCCGCGCCGACGCGGTGGCGTCGGTTCGCTAAGCGCAGCAGCCCCGGGCGCGCCCTATGAGAGGCGCGCCAAGGCAGCTGCAGCCCTATGAATCGGTGCATGGCATTCCGAAAATCGGCCCCGGTTTTCGGGGGCATGCGCTGGTGAGAAAACCCGGTCGCGTCCCCACCCTCCCCGTCCCCAACGACCGGGTCTAGGAGCCGGCCCATCCCCGGGCCGGCTCCGCCTTTTCAGGCAAGCCAGGGTGCAAACGAAATGCCGCCGGGCAAGGTGGTCAGGCTCAAGATAAGCCCGCGGTCGCGGGGATGAGTTTCCCTGGCTGCGAAAATGCCGAAACGCAGCGGCTGTGTTCAGAAGCCTGGCGTCGCTGCGCCGCGCGGCGCAGCCTTCGCGAGTCGGCCGTCTCGCCTAGTCCTCGCGCTTCTTCAGCCCGCCGGAAAACCGGCGCTGGTTGGCGACGTAATCGTCCGCGGACTTGCGCAGCCGGTCGGCGGCTGCGTCATCGAGTGTGCGGATCACCTTGGCGGGGGAGCCGACAATCAGCGAATTGTCGGGAAATTCCTTGCCTTCTGTCACCAGTGCACCGGCACCGACAAGGCAGTTCCTGCCGATCCTGGCGCCATTGAGCACGATCGCGCCCATGCCGATCAGCGAATTGTCGCCGACCGTGCAGCCATGCAGGATAGCCCTGTGGCCGATGGTGCAGCCCTCGCCGATTGTGAGCGGAAAGCCCGGATCGGTGTGCATTACCGTATGTTCCTGGACATTGCTGCGGGCGCCGATGGTGATCGGCTCGCGGTCGCCGCGGATGGCTGTCCCGAACCAGATGCCGACGTCGCGCCCGATCCTGACATCGCCAACCACCGCCGCATCGGGCGCGATCCAGCTGGTGGCGCGGTCCTCGAACTGCGGCTCGACCCCGTCGATTGCGTAAAGCGGCATCGTCAATTCCTTTTCTTTGGCGCGCGCAACCTATGGAGCGCATCGCCACAAGGCAAGCGTGCAACACAGCCTTAACGCGCCATTAACCATGCGCACGCAATGTCGAACAGATATCGGGCTCCCGAACGAACGGGAGCTGGGGTTACCGGCCCGGCAAGGCGCATGACGCGAAGGCAAATGCCAGCCGTGGCCGCTCTGGAGACATCAGATGAAGCAAGAGACGGCCGACAATTCCGGTTTCGACGTCGTCGATTCGGCGCTGATGATGAAGGTCTTCTACGGCTTTGCCGTGCTCGCCATACTTTCGGTGGCGATCAGTCTGGGCGGCCGCTGGTTCGGCCAGACCATCGCCATGGCCGGCTACACAGATGAGGTCGCACCGCGCGAAATCGTCATCGGCAACGACGTCATTTCAGCCCCCGCCAACATGATCCGCTTCGAGAAGGCCCGCCGCGACGGCATTGCCGGGCGCCTCGATCTCTATCTGCGCTGGCCCGAAATGGACGGCTACAGCGAGGCGGCACGGCCGGCATTCAACAATCTCGACGGCCACAAGCGCATCGTCTTTCTCAGCCTAGAACCGCGCATGATGACCCGCGACATGAGCGGCCGTCTTGCGCCAATCTACAGCGAACTGACCGTCAAGCCGGGCGTACCGGGCCCCGAAGGCATGACGCTGTTCGGCTTCACCGAGAACTCAGGCTATCTCAACGAGGTGCTTGCGGTTGCCGCGCGCAACGGCGAACCACCCTTCGTCGCTCGCTGCCTCAGCGGCACGGAGGCTGAGGAATCGCTCGCGCCTTGCGAGCGCGACGTCTTCGTCGGCAAGGATCTGAGCCTGACCTACAGATTTCCGAGGGAGCTTCTGGGAGAGTGGCGTGCGCTGGACCGGGCGGTGATCGCCAAGGCGAATGCCATGCTGCACGTGAAGTAGCTGCCGCGCGAACGTCGCCGCGCGGCGCAGGGGCCGAGCGATTGGTCAGCCCAGATCGACGTCGAGGATCGCCATCGAGAAATTGTAGTCGCCGTCGTCCTCGTCCTTGAAAACGATGCCGAGGAATTCGTCGCCGATATAGACCTCAGCCGAGTCGTCCTTGCGCGGACGTGCCTTGACCTGAAGGTTGGGGTTCTGGAACTGACGCTTGAAATAGGCGTCGAGTTTTCGGATTTCTTCCGGCTTCAACTGGCTTCTCCGGCTTGTCGTTAAGAGACGCGCTTCTGACACGCCAACCATGGCGCTGTAAAGGCAAGGCTTGGCTTACCCCCGCGCAAATCGCGCCAGCGCCCGTCACGGGCGCCGGCACGCAATCTCAGATATCGAAGCTGACGACGTGATCCATGGTCTGCGACGGCAGCAGCTGGTCCATCTGGCTCGACGGTCGGTCGCAGCCGGTTTCGCCGACGACGCGCGCCGGAACACCTGCCACCGTCTTGTTGTGCGGCACCGGCGACAGCACCACCGAACCCGCGGCGATCTTGGAGCAGTGGCCGACCTCGATGTTGCCGAGGATCTTGGCGCCGGCGCCGATCAGCACGCCGTAGCGAATCTTGGGGTGGCGGTCGCCCCCGGCCTTGCCGGTGCCGCCCAGCGTCACGCCATGCAGGATCGAGACGTCGTCCTCGACGACGGCGGTTTCACCGACGACGAGACCGGTGGCATGATCGATGAAGATGCCCTTGCCCATGCGCGCGGCCGGGTTGATGTCGGTCTGGAACACCGAGGACGAGCGGCTCTGCAGATAGAGCGCGAAATCCTTGCGGCCGCGGTTCCACAGCCAGTGCGCCAGGCGATGCGTCTGGATGGCGTGGAAGCCCTTGAAGTAGAGCACGGGCATCAGATAGCGGTCGCAGGCAGGATCGCGATCGTAATAGGCCTGGATGTCGGTGCGCACCGTGTCGCTCCACTCCGGCCGATCTTCCAGCATGGCATAGAAGGTCTGGCGGATCAGGTCGGCGCCGAGATCCTGATGCGCCAGGCGCTCGGCCAGACGGTGGATCACCGCTTCCTCGAGCGTGTCCTGGTTCAGGATCGTGGCATAAAGAAATGCCGCCAGCAGCGGGTCGCCCGCAACCGCATCGGTCGCTTCGTCACGCACCGATCGCCAGATCGGATCGACCGGCTTCACCGAGCTTGGGCGCGCTGCGGATATGGTGTTCATCGACGGTCTCCGTTCACTGCCGGCTTGTGCATTCCCGCGCGGGACATATAAGCCAGATGTTAGCACTATTGAACTCAATTTTCCTTAGTGCTCGATCAAGTGGATTTGGTTCGCGGATATTCAAGGCGCCATGGAAACTGAACCCTTGCTGGTCACGACGGCCGGTGGCGTTGCCACGATCGTCATCAACCGCCCGTCGCGCAAGAACGCCGTCACCCAGGCGATGTGGGTCGACCTGGCCCGTCATGTCCTCCTGTCGTCGTCCAATCCCGACATCCGTGTCATCGTCCTCAGCGGCGCGGGCCAGGACTTTTCCGCCGGCGCCGACATCTCCGAATTCGATACATTGCGCGGCGATGCCGACAGTGCACGCGCCT
The DNA here is from genome assembly GCF_025628925.2 of Aminobacter sp. NyZ550. NCBI lineage: Bacteria > Pseudomonadati > Pseudomonadota > Alphaproteobacteria > Hyphomicrobiales > Phyllobacteriaceae > Aminobacter > Aminobacter sp. NyZ550. The sequence continues at coordinate 3,165,002 of NZ_CP114190.1, read as the reverse complement.
ATGAGGCGACCAATTCGGCGGCCTTCGCCGCCCTGCGCAACAGCGCCATTCCCGTCATCGCGGCGATCCGCGGCATCTGCTTCGGCGGCGGCTTCGGCCTGGCGGCGGCCTGCGACCTGCGCATCGCCACGCCGGACGCCCTGTTTGCCGTGCCCGCGGCACGCCTTGGCCTCGCCTACCCGCAGGACGCGATGGGCGACATCGTCTGGGCCGCCGGGCCGCAGATGGCGAGATATCTCACCTACACCGCCGGCCGCATCGATGCGCAGGCAGCCCTCTCTGCAGGGTTCCTGCTCGAAACCGTCGAACCCGAGCGTTTCGATGCCCGCGTCGGCGAGATCAGCAGGACAATTGCCGAGAATGCGCCCCTGTCGGTGCGCGCCTCCAAGGCGGCCATCCGCGCGGTGTTGAGCCGCGACGCCGGCGACACGGCCCTTGCCCGGGCCGCCGGCGACGCCACCTTTCTCAGCGACGACTATGTCGAGGGCCGCGCCGCCTTTGCCGGCCGGCGCACACCCGTGTTCAAGGGGCGGTGACATGTCTTTGATCGACGACGCCACCAAGGCGGAACTGACCGCCCTCTATCAGGCCGACGACCGCCATTACCACGGCATCCGCCACATCGAGGCTTTGCTGGGGCTGCTGACGGAGTACCGCGCCCAGTTCGCCGATGCCGAGGCGGTCGAGGCGGCGATCTGGTTCCATGACGCGATCTATGACAGCCGCGCCAAGGACAATGAGGCGCAAAGTGCAGCGCTGGCCGCCGACAGGCTCAATGGGCGGGTCGACGCCGCTCGCCTCGCCGGCATCGTCAGGATGATCGAGGCCACCGCCAGCCATGAGGTGCCTGCCTTCGAAGATGCGGCAGCCAAGGTCGACGCAGCCCTTTTGCTCGACATGGATCTGTCGATCCTCGGTGCCCCGGCTGACATCTTCGACGCCTATGAAGACGCCGTCAGGCGCGAATATGGCTGGGTCAGCGACACCGACTGGTGCGCCGGTCGCGGTGCGGTGCTGCGCAATTTCCTGGCGCGGCCTCGTATTTTCCATACCGACATCTTCGTGACGCGGTTCGAAGCCGAAGCACGAGCCAACATGGAGCGCTCGCTGACAAAACTTGGCGGCTGACGCTCAGAGCGGGTGCTCGGCATAAAACTCCAGAACGCGCTTCTTGAACGTCCTGTCGCCGACGGCCAACATGTGGTCGCGGCCTTCGATATCGAAGCTTTCGCCATGCGGCATCAGGCGTGCCAGTTGCTCGGGAGAGCCGGCGATATCGTCCTTGGTGCCGACGGCGACCAAGGTCGGCTGCATGATCCGCCTGATGTCGTTGTCGGTCACCAGTTCGCGTGAGGTCGAAATGCAGGCGGCGAGTGCCTTTTTGTCGCTGCGCGTCTGGTCGGCGAAGGCGCGGAACATCCTGGCCCGCGGCTGTGTAATCGCAGCAGGGTCCTCAGCCAGCAGTGCGGCGGCGATCGGGTCCCAGTCGCCGACACCGTCGACCATGCCGATGCCGAGCCCGCCGAACACCAGCGTCGCCACCCGGTCGGGCGCCTCCAGCGCCATGAACGCCGAGACGCGCGCGCCCATCGAATAGCCCATGACATGGGCACGCTCGATGCCGAGATGGTCGAGCAGGGCCACCGCATCGCTGGCCATCTTGCTCGGCGTGTAGTCGGCCTCGTTGTAACTCTTGGTCGAGCCGCCATGGCCGCGATGATCGAAGGCGATGGCGCGGTATCCGGCTTCGGTCAGCGTCTTGAACCAGCCCGGCGACACCCAGTTCACGAAGTGGCTGGAGGCAAAGCCATGAATCATCAGCACCGGCTCGCCGCTGCCGGCGCCCGCCGGCGGCAGGTCGAGAAACGCCAGGTCGAAACCTTCATGGGAAAAATGATCGATAGCCATCGTTGCTCCGAATGGTCTTTGGCCCAGGTCTGGCGTCAGCCCGGATTGCCGGCGGCAGCCGTGATTGCGCGATGCCTGAGCCTGACGCCGTCGGCAATGCCCGACCTGGCTGCCGTGCCGGCCTTGAGTTCGAGCACGAAGCGCGCCGGCTCGTCGGGTGCGATGACCGCTTCCGAAAATGGCGTGCCCGGCAGGACGTCGAGCACCTTGCCGTCGGGACCGACAAAGACCAGGTCGAGCGGCAATGGCGTGTTCTTCATCCAGAAGCCGACCGGCTGGGTCTGCTCGAACACGAACAGCATGCCCTGGTCGTCGGCAAGGTCCTTGCGGAACATCAGTCCCATCGAGCGTTCGCCCGGCTCGTCGGCAATCTCGATACGGAACGGCACGTCGCCCCTGGCGGTGGCAGCGATCAGTGGCTCGGCATCGACCGGCAGCTTCATCGCCTCCTGGGCAATGCTGGCCCCGGTGGCAACCAACGAAACGACAATGGCCGGCGCCGCAAACAATGCAGCGCCGAGGGCTCCAGCCAGCAGCGATTTACGTGTGATCATCAAATCCATCTTCGGGGCGCGTTCGCGTTTCTGGTCAGGCCGATCCGAAAATGGTGGATTTCGAGAACCGGAGCAGAGCTGACATTCAGGTCCGTGAGCGCCGGAAGCGCAGAAAGCCGCCATTTGCAGGCCGGCTTCACCTGAAACCTAGTGCGAAACCGGCAAGGTCCCTAGATCGGGGTGAATTTCGGCAGCCATAAGGCCTTTGTCGCCCTTGCCGAAACGAACCAGCACCACCTGCCCCGGCCGAAGCTCGGTGACGCCGAAGCGACGCAGCGTTTCCATGTGGACGAAGATGTCCTCGGTGCCTTCACCGCGCGTCAGGAAGCCAAAACCCTTGGTTCGGTTGAACCACTTGACCAGCGCGCGCTCGAGCCCGCTTTCGGGCGTGACCGAGACATGGGTGCGCTGCTCCTGCATTTCGGCAGGGTGCACCGCGGTCGAATTGTCGATGGAGAGGACGCGGAAGGCCTGCAGGCCGCGGTCGCCCTGCTTGACCAGGCAAACGACGCGGGCGCCTTCGAGCGCCGTCTGGAAGCCGTCGCGGCGCAGGCAGGTGACATGCAGCAGCACGTCGCTGCCAATTCCGTTGTCGGGAAGAATAAAGCCGTAGCCCTTGGCCACGTCAAACCATTTGATGGCGCCCGAAAGCTCGACCAGACCGACACCGTCGTGGCTGTCGTCGAGCTCGAAAGCGTCACGGCCAGTGCCGTTCTGCACCACGAGAGAGGCCTTTTCCCCCATCAGAACGCCCCCTTTCCTTGCAAACGCCATTACTGATTCTTGAGATAAGATTAACACTTCCGTTTTGGTCTTACGCAAGGGCCGACCGGCCATTTTTCGACTTGCCCCCCGGATAGCCACAAGCTTCGCGCCAGTTCCGCAGAAAACGCATAGCCATGGTTGCCGAGCGTGCGGGCCCCGCCCTATGTATCGCGCCGAACCCCAACCCAAGGAACAGCGATGCGCTATCTGCACACCATGGTCCGCGTCAAAGACGTCGACGCCTCACTGGACTTCTACTGCAACAAGTTCGGCATGAAGGAGATCCGTCGCTCCACCAACGAGAAGGGTCGCTACACGCTGATCTTCCTCGCCGCCGACGAAGACGTCGGCGCCGGCAGCGAGCGCCAGACGCCGTTGCTCGAGCTGACTTTCAACTGGGACACGGAAGACTATCAGGGCGGCCGCAATTTCGGCCACCTCGCTTATGAGGTCGACGACATCTACGCCACCTGCCAAGACCTGATGAACAAGGGTGTCACCATCAATCGCCCGCCGCGCGACGGCAACATGGCCTTCATCAAGTCGCCCGACGGCATCTCGATCGAACTGCTGCAGAAGGGTGAGCGCCAGACCCCGGCGGAACCCTGGCTGTCGATGCCCAATATCGGCAGCTGGTAACAGCGCCAGCCCGAAACCGGGACCGGTTTCGACAGCAGGACACGCCGGGGAGGCTCAGGCCTTCCGGGCCATGTCGAGCAAGGTCAGCACGGTGCGCCAGTTGCGCATCGTGCCCGGCACCTTCAGGGTGCGCGGCAGCATCTCGGCGAACTTTGACTTGCCGAGACCATCGGGGGCGTGAAGGTAGAGAACGTCGCCCTTGACCGCGAAGCTTTCAGGACCGGTGCAGCGCTCCGCCAGCCGCGCGATCTCTTCGGCGGTCGGCTCACGCTCCAGCGCGCTCGCATGCAGCCTGGTCGGATCATCTGCCACTTCGGGATAAGGATTGCTTGCCACCAGCGCCTCGAGCCAGCCGAGGTCGCGCACCATGATACGCGAGCGAAAGCCCCAGCGCTTTTCGAACGCCGCCTCGATACGCTCGGTCAGTGGACCGGCTTCGGAAGCCTCGGCTCCGAACACCACGTTGCCGCTCTGGATGTAGGTCGCAACGTCGGCAAAGCCGAGCTCTTCGAAGAATGTCCTGAGTTCAGCCATCCTGACGAGGCGGTTGCCGCCGACATTGATGCCGGAAAACAGCGCGACGAACACGCTCATATGATGAAGCCGCCCAGCGTCTCGTTGTCGGTGATGTCCTGGTACTGCACGCCCTCGACATCGAAACGCGCCTTGAGCAGGTCGAAGTTGCGCCGGTCCTTGGTTTCGATGCCGATCAGCACCGAGCCGAAATTGCGTGCCGACTTCTTGAGATATTCGAAACGCGTGATGTCGTCGTCCGGGCCCATGAGTTCGAGGAAATCACGCAGCGCGCCGGGCCGCTGGGGGAAGCGGATGATGAAGTATTTCTTCAACCCCTCGAAGCGCAGCGCCCGCTCCTTGACGTCGGGCAGGCGCTCGAAGTCGAAATTACCGCCCGACACCACCGCCACCACGGTCTTGCCCTTGAGCTCTTTCTTCGAGAAGTCCTTGAGTGTGTCGATCGCCAAGGCACCGGCAGGTTCCAGCACCACGCCCTCGATATTGAGCATCTCGATCATCGTGGCGCAGAGGCGGTTCTCCGGAACCAGATGGACGCTGTCGGCCGGAAAGTCCTTGAGCAGGCGCAGCGGCTCGCGACCGAGCTCGCCCACGGCCGCACCGTCGACGAAATTGTCGACCTTGGCGAGCTTGACCCGTTTGCCGGTGGCGAGGCTGTCGCGCAGGCTGGGCGCACCCGCCGGCTCGCAGAAGACGAAGCGTGGTGCAGCACCCGTCTCGGCGAAATAGCGCGTCACGCCGGCCGACAATCCGCCGCCGCCGACCGGCAGCAGCACCATGTCGGGTGCACGCCCATTCGGCATCTGGGCGGCAATCTCGAGCGCCACTGTCGCCTGGCCTTCGATGATGTCCTTGTGGTCGAAAGGCGGCACCATGTGGCCGCCCGAGCTTTCGCAAAACTCCAGGGCGGCGCGATAGCAGTCGTCGAAGAAGTCGCCGACGAGCTTGATCTCGACGAACTCGCCACCGAACAGCCGCGTCTTGTCGATCTTCTGCTGTGGCGTCGTCACCGGCATGAACACCACGCCCCGCTTGGCGAAATGCCGGCAGACGAAGGCAAAACCCTGGGCGTGATTGCCGGCCGACGCACAGACGAACAGCTCGGCCTCATTGCCGGCGGCAAGCGTCTTGCGGAAGAAGTTCAACGCGCCGCGGATCTTGTAAGAGCGCACCGGCGTAAGGTCTTCGCGCTTCAACAGCACGCGTGCGCCAGTCTTGCGCGAGAGATAGTCGTTCTCCTGCAGCGGCGTCTCGGGAAACAGCTGCCTGACTGCCCCGGCTGCCAGCGAAACCCTTTCGGCAAAACTGGTCATGGCGAAGGCACTCCTGAAATCGACCGGGCAAATGCTGTGGCCCGCGTCCCTGCGCTATTGCATATTCGGCGCCGTGAAGCCACTGTCCGGCTCCCGCCACCAGGTCCAGGCCGACAGATTGGCTCGCCGCGATACATTTGGGGATACGTCTCGGTGAACAGAATTGCCGTCCGCGCCGCGATCCACATCGCAGCCGTCTTTGCCATCTACCTGTCCGTTGCAATGCTCCTTCCGGCGGCCGTCGACCTCTATTACGGCAATGACGACTGGCGCTCCTTCGCCTTCACCGCCTTGTTCATGGGCGGCCTGTCGCTGGCCATAGCGCTGGCGACACAGGGGCGCACGCCTCCCGCCAACACCCGCTTCGGCTTCCTGCTGGTCAATTTCCTCTGGCTCACGCTGGCGATCGCGGGGGCCGTGCCGTTCATGACGTCGTCACTGCAGCTCAGCGTCACAGATGCCTTTTTTGAATCGGTCTCGGGCATCACCACGACAGGCTCGACCGTCATCAGCGGGCTCGACACCGCGCCTCCAGGCGTTCTGATCTGGCGCTCGCTGCTCAACTACATGGGCGGCCTCGGCGTCATTGCGCTCGGCCTGTTCCTGCTGCCGTTCCTCAATATCGGCGGCGTTTCCTACTTCAAGATCGAATCCTCCGACATTGAAGACCGCCCCTTCGAGCGTTTCCAGACCTTCACGGTCAGCCTGATCGGCATCTACACCACGCTCGTCGTCACCTGCGCTTTCGCCTACGCTGCCGCAGGCATGACTGGCTTCGATGCAGTCAATCACGCCATGGCAACGCTCGCCACGGGCGGCATGTCGACCAGCGACACGTCCTTCATGCGTTATGCAGGCGAGCCTGCGATCCTGTGGATCGGAACCACCTTCATGTTCATCGGCTCGCTGCCGTTTTCGATCATGATCCTGTTTGCCGTTCGCGGCCGGCTCGACGCGCTGCGCGACCCGCAGATCCGGATCTTTGCCGGCTACTACGTCGTCTTTGCGGTGGCGGTCGCAGTCTATCTCAGCGTCCGCACCGGCATGCCGTTCTTCATGACCCTCAGCCACACCGCCTTCAACTTCATGTCGATCATCTCGACGACCGGTTTCGCTTCCGACGACTACACGCTCTGGGGGCCGTTTGCCGTCGCCTGCATTTTCGTCGCCACCTTTCTCGGCGGCTGCTCCGGCTCCACCACCGGCGGTATCAAGGCCTACCGTTTCCTGATCCTCTTCGAACTTCTGGCCAACGGCTTGCGCCGCCTGATCTATCCCAACACGGTGACGCCGGTGCGCTATGGCGACCGCTCCGTGCCACCTGAAATGCAAAGCGCGGTGGTCCTGTTCATCGCGTCCTTCTTCGTCATCTGGGGCATCGGGACGATCCTGATGGCAGCCACCGGCCTCGATCTCGTGACGTCGATGACGGGCGTGCTTACCGCCCTCACCAATGTCGGCCCCGGTCTCGGCCCGATCATCGGCCCCGTCGGCAACTTCGCCTCGCTGCCCGATGCCGCCAAGTGGATCTGCTCGGCCGCAATGCTGCTCGGCCGCCTTGAAATCCTCGCCGTGCTCGTGATCTTCACGCCAACTTTCTGGGGTCGCTAACTCTGTGAACTCCGGTGCGGAAGCCCTTGTTTCCGCCACAATTTCGGCAATCCGGCAACACTCCTCCACCGACTTCCGCCGAAGCTGTTACTTTCGGCTGGACCCGACTTACTTCCGCCACTATGAGCCGGTCGGGAGGAAGGCATGCTGAATGCACTGCCCGTCAGAGAGATCGCCAAAGTGTCGCCGTCGAAATACTGCCTTGTCATCGTCGCCCTCCTGTTGTCCGGTTGCATCGGGCAGCCGTCCGGCGCGCTTTTGACGGGTGCCGTGGTCAATGTCCCGGTCCAGGAGATCGCCGGCAACCATGCGATCTTCGTCGCCTCGACGCGCCAGTACGCCGCCGACAACAAGGAGGTCTTCGACCGCGACCGTTCGGCGACGCTGAACTTCGCCCGCGTCGACGTGACCGTTCCCAAGGTCCACAAAACCGGCCAGATCGAACTGCGCGGCCGCAAGGACCCGGATCCGACCAAATTCTTCACCGCCACCAACGCGGTCGGCTACCAGACGCAGCCCGAATTCTCCAAGGCGCTCAGCGCCGACATCGCCGCACGTGGCGGCCGCGCAATGCTGTTCGTGCACGGCTACAACACCTCCTTCGACGCCGGCGTCTACCGCGCTACCCAGATCGCGCATGACTCAGGCTATACCGGCACGCCGGTATTGTTTTCATGGGCGTCCGGCGGCAGCACGACCGACTATGTCTATGACAGGGAAAGTGCTGCGGCCGCACGTGACCAGCTCGAGGTGACGCTGCGCATGCTCGCCCAGTCGGGTGCGCGCCGCATCGACATCGTCGCGCATTCGATGGGCACTTGGGTAACCATGGAAGCGCTGCGCCAGCTGGCGCTGACCGGCGACCGTGACCTTGGCGGCAAGCTCGGCGACGTGGTTCTCGCCTCACCCGACATCGACGTCGACGTATTCAAGAGCCAGATGCGCCGGTACGGCAAGCCGACCAAGCCGTTCTTCCTGATGACCTCGGGCGACGACCGCGCACTCAAGCTGTCGGGCATCCTGGCCGGCTCCAAGCCGCGCCTCGGCGATTACAAGAACGCCGCCGACCTCGCCGAATACGGCGTCATCGTCGTCGACCTGTCGGATGCAAGGGGTGCGGACAGCTTCAACCACACCAAGTTCGCCGACAACCCGCAGATGGTGAAGCTGCTCGGCCAGCGCCTGCGCGCCGACGACGGCTTTGCCAGCGACCGCGAGGTCACCGACCGCATCAACATGCTCGGCGGGCTGCAGTAAGGCCGCTTACCTCCGGAATGAAAAAGGGCGCCTCGGGCGCCCTCAGACTGCTGACAAACCCCGTCGAATTTCGGCGGGGTTTTGTTTTGTGGGTTGATTGAGCTTTTTTGGATTGATGTCGGGGGGCAGATGCCAAGGCCGTTGCGAGCCGGCTTTGGCCTCATGCGAGGCTTGGTTTTGGCTTTGGCCAGAGGCTGATTGCGATCTTTTTCATGTTCTGGGCGGCGGCTGCGATCAGGCACTGGCAGGCGACGCGTGTTCGCCTTCGGAAGCGGGCATAGCGATGGCCGAAGAGCTGCTTGGCATCGGCGAAGGATCGCTCGACCGTCTCCTTGCGGCGTCGATAGATCGCCTTGCCCCATGCGGTTAAGCGGTTGGCATCGACCCGCTCGCGGACATCCTGCCAGACATGGCGCGTGATGGTGCGCTCGGCCTTGGCGTTTGATGTGCAAGACGCCAGCAGCGGACAGTTGCGGCAGATCGTCGGGTCGCTCCTGTAGTGGCGATAACCGCCGCGATCGGTGGTGGCGTAAGTGAGCAACTGGCCCTGCGGGCAACGATAGCCGTCAAGGTCCGGCTCATGGACGAAAGCGCCCTTCCTCATCTTGCCAGGCTTTGGCCGGGTCGGGTTGCGATAGCCGACGACACCGTGGATGTTCCTGTCCTCCAGGCCCTTGGCGATGCCTGGCGTGGCATAGCCGGCATCCAGCCCCGCCGCCGTGACGTCGAAGCCGAAACGCTCCACCTGGCGGTCGAGCCGGTCGAGATAGACGATCGAGTCATGCACGTTGGCCGGCGTGGCAAACGTGTCGGTGATGATGCCGAAGCCGCCATCCACCGTGCGGTGATCGAGATAAAAGAAGCCCTTCGGCTTGCCCTCGCGCACCATATAGCCAGCCTCAGGATCGGTGCGCGAGACCTTCGTCTCTTTCACCGCAGGCTGCCGCTCCTGCTCCTTCAGCGCCTTCTGGCCGTGCAACGCCCGTTCGGCATCGATCGCCCGGTCGAGCTCGCCCCAGTAGTCGGCACGCGACTTGGCGACCATGGCAAGGTCGTACTTGCCCTTGTTGGCATTGGCCTTCAGGTGCGTGCTGTCGGTGTAGAGCACCGTGCCGTCGACCAAGCCTGCCCCGATCGCCTGCTCGACAATGCGGTCGAAGATCGCCTGCGCGATCGTCTCGTCCTGGTAGCGCCGGCGTCGGTTCTGCGACAATGTCGAGGCGTCGAACACCTTGTCCGTCAGCTTCAGCCGCAGGAACCACCGGTAGGCGACATTGACCTCGATCTCTCGCACCAATTGCCGCTCCGAGCGCACCCCGAACAGGTAGCCGATGAACAGCGCCTTGAACATCAAGGTCGGATCAAGTGGCGGGCGACCATTGTCGGCGCAGTAAAGCGGCGCTGTCAGATCGTGGATGAACGAGAAATCGATAACACCATCGATCTTGCGCAGAAGGTGATCAACTGGAACCAGTTGATCGAGCGTGACGATCTCAAGTGCGGTTTGTTCAGGGCCGGCTCGCTTCAACATCACCCACTGAATCACCCCCCCCCCCCACCCCCAACTCTCGCCAGGGGTTTGTCAGCAGTCTGAGGGCGCCTCGGGCGCCCTTTCTTTTGTCGTTGCTCGTGGCGCTCCAGCTCAGACGAACAGATCGACCTTCTCGAAGGTCCTGACGTCGACCAGGCCGACATCAGAGATACGCAGTTCGGGGATCACCACCAGCGCCAGCAGCGAGTGCTGCATGTAGGCGTTGTTGAGGCTGCAGCCCATGTCGCGCATCGCCTGCACAAGCTTGTCGGCTTTGGCGGCGACGATCTCGGCGCGCTCGTCCGACATCAGGCCGGCGATCGGCATCTCGACCAGCGCCAGCTCCTTGCCCTGGGAGAACAGCACCACGCCGCCGCCGACCTGCCCGAGCCGGTTGGCGGCAAGCGCCATGTCGGCCTTGTTGGTGCCGACGACGATCATGTGGTGGCTGTCATGTGCGACAGTCGAGGCCAGCGCACAGTCCTTCATGTAGCCGAAGCCCGATACAAAGGCGTTGGTCACCTGCCCCGTGGACCGGTGGCGCTCGACGAGCGCGATCTGGCAGACGTCGTTGCGACGGTCCATGCCGACCAGCCCGTCCTCGACCGGCAGGTCGGCCTCCAACGCACGCGTCGGCGCCTGGTTCTCGATCACGCCGATGACGCGCACGCGGACTTCATTGGCGCCTTCCGGCGCCTTGATGTCGAAGTCGGCGGCACCCAACTGCTTGCCGAGCTTGACCGTGTTCTTGGCCTCGGCGGGATAGGCATAGGCAGGAATGTCGATGTCGAGCTTGCCGGCCTTGGCGACACGTACGCCGCGGGCATAGACCTCGTCGATCCTCATCTCGGCCAGGTCCGAGACGATCAATACGTCGGCCAGCCGGCCCGGCGCGATCGAACCGATCTCGCGCTCGAGGCGGAAATGCTGGGCGGTGTTGATCGTCGCCATCTGGATCGCGGTCACCGGCTTCAACCCCTGCTGGATGGCGTGGCGAACGACGCGGTCCATGTGCCCGTCATGAACGAGCGTGCCGGAATGGCTGTCGTCAGTGCAGAGGATGAAGTTGCGCGGGTCGATGCCCATCTCGGTCACAGCCTTGATCTGGCTGGCAACGTCGTACCAGGCAGAGCCGAGACGGAGCATCGCCTTCATGCCCTGACGGACGCGGGCGATAGCGTCCTCGGCGCGGGTGCCCTCATGGTCATCCTCTGGCCCGCCGGCGACATAGCCGTGAAACGGCAGGCCGAGGTCGGGCGAAGCATAGTGGCCGCCGACGGTTTTGCCGGCCTTCACCGTCTCGGCGATCTCGCCTGTCATAACCGGGTTGTTGGCGGCGACACCGGGGAAGTTCATCACTTCGCCCAGGCCGACGATGTTCTCCCAGCTCATCGCCTCGGCAACGTCCTCGACGGTCAGCACCGCACCGGCATTTTCCAGCCCCGGCGCCGACGGCACGCAGGACGGCATCTGCACATGGACGTTGATCGGCATGGCGAGCGCCTCGTCATGCATCAGCCTGACGCCCTTGAGGCCGAGCACATTGGCGATCTCGTGCGGATCGATGAACATCGAGGTGGTGCCGTGCGGAATGACGGCGCGGGAAAACTCGGTGACGGTGACCATGCCGCTCTCGACATGCATATGCGCGTCGCACAGGCCCGGCACGAGATAGCGCCCGCCGGCGTCGACGACCTTGGTGCCTTGGCCGATGGCGTGGCTGGCGTCGGGCCCGCAATATGCGAAGCGGCCGGCTGATATGGCCAGGTCGGTGCCGGGGATGATCTCGCCCGAATGCACGTTCACCCAGCGACCGTTGCGGATGACGAGGTCGGCCGGCTTGCGGCCCATCGCGACGTCGACCAGTGCAGGTGCGGTCTCGGTCCAGGGGCGCGGCTTGGCGAAGGCGGTCGTGTTGGGCATTGCAAGGAATCCTGTGTTCTTTCGCAACGACTGTAGCGAAAGCCGCGACGGAAAACAGAGCCTTGGTTGTGCGGCATCACCGCCCCGCTATACTTGGCGGCAGAAACGGTTCGGGCCGCGTCATGCAGCATTTTCTTAACGGTCGCCGCTTGTTGTGGCCGGGGCTTGCCCTGGCAGCGCTGGCGCTTGCGATCGTGGTGCTGGGCGGCCGGCTCGCCACGCGCGCCTACATGGATGAAGCCGAGGCGCGTGGACAGACGACGCTCCGGCTTGCCGTCTCGGCTCTCACCGGCCAGATCAGCCGCTACAAGTCGCTGCCGCAGCTGATCGCCGACAATGACGACATCCAGCTGCTGCTCGCCTCGCCCGACGACCAGGCGCTGCGCGACGTGGCCAACCGCTACCTCAAGTCGATCAACGGTCTGCTCGAATCGTCCGATATCTATCTGATCAAGCCGGGCGGCGACACGATCTCGGCCAGCAATTACGACCTGCCCACCACCTTCGTCGGCGAGAACTATTCCTACCGCCCCTACTACCAGGATGCCATCCGCGGCGGCATCGGCCGCTTCTTTGCGCTCGGTGTCATGTCCAATATGCGCGGCTACTACTTCTCGGCGCCGGTAATACTCGGCGAGCGCGTCGCCGGCGTCGTCGTGCTCAAGGTCCATATCGAGGAGATCGAGGCCTCCTGGCGCGGCGGCGACTTCGAGCTGACGGTTACAGACCCCGAAGGCATCATCTTCATGAGCAGCCGCCCGCTCTGGCTCTATTCGAGCATGAAGCCGCTGACTTCAGAGATGCTGGCGCGCACCACCGCCTCGCGTCGCTATTCCGATGCGATCCTGCGCAACCTGCCCGTGTCGCGCTTCATGGCCGACGGCCGCGAATTGCTGGCGATCAGCGAACGCGGCAACACCCGCGAGTTCCTCGAAGTTGCAGAGGAGATGCCCGAGGCTGGCTGGACGGTGCATGTGCTGGCCGACACGGGTTCCGCCCGCGCCCAGTCGCTGACGGCTGTCGTGCTTGCCCTGCTGGCGCTCGGCCTAGCGGCACTCGCCGGTGCCATCGTCCTGCAGCGCCGTGCTCGGCTCGCAGAACGCATGCAGATGCAGCAGTCGGCGCAACAGGAGCTCGAACGCCGCGTCGAGGAGCGCACAGCCGACCTGGCACTGGTCAACACACGGCTGGAAACCGAGGTCGCCGAGCGCCGCGCCACCGAGCAACAGTTGCGCCAGACCCAGGCCGACCTCATCCAGGCAGGCAAGCTCGCGGCCCTCGGCCAGATGTCGGCGGCACTGTCGCACGAGTTCAACCAGCCGTTGGCTGCGGTGAAGACCTATGCCGACAATGCCGCGATCCTGATCGACCGCGAGCGCGTCGCCGAGGCCCGCGACAACGTCTCGCGTATTTCGAGCCTCACCGACCGCATGGCCTCGATCAGCAGGCATCTGCGCAATTTCGCCCGCAAGCCGAACCAGAAGCTCGGCCCGGTGTCGCTGCAGGAGGTCGTCCACGACACCCAGGAAATCGTCGGCTGGCGTCTCAAGGCAGCGGATGCGACACTGTCCGTCGACCTCGGGCCGAGCCCGTTGACGGTCAAGGCAGGCTCGGTGCGCCTGCAGCAGGTACTGGTCAACATCGTCACCAATGCCGCCGACGCCGTCGAAGGCCTGCCCGACCGCCGCATCGAACTGATGGCCAGGCGCAAGGCCGGCAAGGTCACCATCACTGTACGCGACCATGGACCCGGCGTGCCCAAGGCCATCGCCGAACGCATCTTCGACCCGTTCTTCTCGACCAAGGGCGTGGGCAAGGGCCTTGGTCTCGGGCTCTCGATTTCATACAATATCATCAAAGACTTCGGTGGGAGTCTTGGTGTCATGAATCATGCTGAGGGCGGGGCCTTGTTCACGATCGAGCTCGATGCGATGCGCTCCGCCATGCGCGAGGCCGCGGAATGAAGCCGCCGGTCGTGCTTCTGGTCGACGACGAGGACGAGCTGCGCCGATCGACCGCGCAGTCGCTCGACCTCGCCGGCCTCGCCGTCCAGGACAGCCCCAGCGGCGAGCGCGCCCTCGACTTCATCACCCAGGGCTTCAACGGCGTCGTCGTCTCGGACATCCGCATGCCCGGAATGGACGGCATGACGCTGATGGGACGCATCCACGAGGTCGACCCCGACATTCCCGTCATCCTGGTCACCGGCCATGGCGACGTCCAGCTTGCCGTGCGCGCCATGCGCGAGGGCGCCTACGACTTCATCGAGAAACCCTTCACCTCCCAGCACATTGCCGAAATGGCTGCGCGCGCCATCGACCGGCGCAAGCTCGTACTCGAGAACCGGGAGCTGCGCGCCGCAGCTGGCAAGAACGACGACCTCGAGGCCCGCCTGCCCGGACGCAGCAACATCATGGTCGAGTTGCGCTACAAGCTGCGCGCCATTGCCGGAACCGATGCCGACGCGCTGATCATCGGCGACACCGGCACCGGCAAGGAAGTGGCGGCTCATGCGCTGCACGACATCAGCAGCCGCGCCACCAAACCCTTCGTCGCCATCAATTGTGCCGCCCTGCCCGAAACCCTGATCGAGAGCGAGCTGTTCGGTCACGAGGCCGGCGCCTTCCCCGGCGCGCTGCGCCCACGCTACGGCAAGTTCGAGCATGCCCGTGGCGGCACGGTGCTTCTCGACGAGATCGGCTCGATGCCGGCAGACCTGCAGGCCAAGCTGTTGCGCGTCATCCAGGACCGCATCATCTTTCGCCTCGGCTCCAATGAGCCGATACCGCTCGACGTGCGCTTCATCGCCACCAGCAAGGCCGACCTCGACGCCGAGGTTGCTGCCGGACGCTTCCGCGCCGACCTGCTCTACCGGCTCAACGTCGTGACCTTGCGCATGCCCGCGCTCACGGCGCGCCGCGAGGACGTGCCGCTGCTTTTCCTGCAGCTGGTGCGCGAAGCAACCGGGCGCTACCGCCGCGAGGCGATGGAGGTGCCGCCCCGCATCGTCGCCGACATCGCCCGGCGCGACTGGCCCGGCAATGTGCGCGAATTGCGCAACGCCGCTGACCGTTTCGTGCTCGGCCTCGGGCTGCAGTCCACCGAAGAGGGCTCCAGCGACGGTGACGAGCGCCTGGCCGAGCGCGTCGCCGGCTTCGAGAAGAACGTCATCCAGGCCGCCCTCGTCGCTCATGGCGGCAGCCTCAAGCCGGTCTACGAGCAGCTCGGCATCTCGCGCAAGACGCTCTACGAGAAGATGCAGCGCTACGGTCTCGACAAGAATCAGGTCGGCATGGCGGATGCCTCCGAGCAGTAGCGGCCGCTTGGTGTGTGGAATTCCACACACCGGGAAAGGCCGATGTTACCTTTTCCACCCATCATCGAGGTAGACACGGCATTTTAAGCGTCAACCGTGGCTGCGTGACATTGCGGAACGGCTCCGGCTGCCGCCCAATCAGCCATCCGACGCCGGCCCCGGAGGAGCTGTGGTCAAGGCGGAGGTCGAGTTCCGATATCTGGGAGGATTCCGTGAAGAAACTTATCGCCTCGCTGGCGACGGCAGCCGCCGTTGCCATTTTCCCGCTTGCTGCCAATGCCGCGGGCTATCCCGAACGCACCATCACCGTTGTCGTGCCCTTCGCCGCCGGCGGCCCGACCGACACCGTAACCCGTCTCGTCGCTGAATCGATGTCCAAGGATCTCGGCCAGCAGGTCATCGTCGAAAACGTCGGCGGTGCCGGCGGCACGCTCGGCGCCGGCCGCGTCGCCTCCGCCGATCCTGACGGTTACACGCTGCTGCTGCACCACATCGGCATGGCCACCAGTGCAACGCTGTACCGCAAGCTCGCCTATGATACGCTGAACGCCTTCGAATATGTCGGCCTGGTCACCGAAGTGCCGATGACCATCGTCGCCAAAAAGGACCTCGCGCCGACCGATCTCAAGGGTCTCGTCGAATACGCCAAGGCCAACAAGGACACCGTCACCGTCGCCAACGCCGGCATCGGTGCAGCATCCCATCTGTGCGGCATGCTGTTCATGAGCGCCATCGGCACGCCACTGGTCACCGTGCCCTACAAGGGTACCGGCCCTGCCATGACCGATCTGCTCGGCGGCCAGGTCGACATCATGTGCGACCAGACCACCAACACCACCAAGCAGATCCAGGCCGGCACGATCAAGGCCTATGCCGTCACCTCGCCTGCCCGCCTCGACGTGCTGAAGGACGTGCCGACCACCAAGGAAGGCGGTCTTGAGGGCATGGAAGTCGGCATCTGGCACGGCGTCTACGCGCCCAAGGGCACACCTGCCGATGTGACCGAACGCCTGTCGAAGTCGCTGCAGGTGGCCCTCAAGGACCCCAACGTCGTTGCCCGCTTCGCCGAGCTCGGCACCATCCCGTCGTCCGAGGCGGACGCGACCCCGGCAGCACTGAAGGCCAAGCTCGAAGGCGAAATCGCGCGCTGGAAGCCGATCATCGAGGCTGCCGGCCAGTTCGCCGACTAAGCCACGACCCGGGCCGCGCTCCGGCGCGGCCCTTCTCCGGCTGCCCCTTCTCCCGACGGAGAAGCCCATTCGCTGCACCCCCTTGCCAATTGCCGACGCCGCGCGATCATGCGCGCGTTCGATGCTCCCTTGTCGCCCTCAGGCGTGACCAGGCCAAGGCAGGCGGACGGGGAACAGAACAAGGCAGCCACAGAACGTCAGGCGCCAGCAGAGGGCCTCGCATGAAAAACCTCGCCATCGACCCAACCAATGGAGCCTGCGGCGCGATCTTCGTCGCCACCGGCGCCTTCTTCGCCATCCAGTCGCTCGGCCTCGACCTCGGCACCACTTTCCGCATGGGACCGGGTTACTTCCCGCTCGTGCTTGCTCTGGTACTGATCCTGCTCGGGGGCATCGTCATCGTCCAGGCCACCCGCATAGCCGGCGAGCCGATCGGCCCGATCGCCTGGCGCGGCTTGGCCTTCATCCTGCCTGCGCCGATATTCTTCGGCCTCACCGTGCGCGGCCTCGGCTTCGTGCCGTCGATCTTCATCACCTGCCTGATCGCTGCCTTCGCCTCGACCCGGATGAAGCCGCTGGCTGCTGTCTTGCTCGCCGCCGGCGTGACTCTGTTTTCGGTCGTCGTGTTCAGCTACGCACTCGGCCTGCCATTCCAGCGCTTCGGCCCCTGGCTGCCGTTCTGAGGGGTATGAGATGGAACTCTTCGACAATCTCGCGCTTGGCTTCTCCACCGCCTCGACGCTCTACAATCTCGGCTTCTGCCTGATCGGCGTGCTGCTCGGCACGCTCATCGGCGTGCTGCCCGGCATCGGCGCCACCGCAACGATCGCCATGCTGTTGCCGATCACCTTCCAGATCGGCGACCCCGTCTCCTCGCTGATCATGCTCGCCGGCATCTATTACGGCGCGCAATATGGCGGCTCGACCACGGCTATCCTGATCAACATGCCGGGCGAATCCTCGTCCGCCGTCACCGCGATCGACGGCTACCAGATGGCCCGGCGTGGACGTGCGGGTGCGGCGCTGGCGATCGCCGCCATCGGCTCGTTCTTCGCCGGCACGGTGTCGACCTTCCTGGTTGCCATCTTCGCGCCGCCACTGACGGCGATCGCGCTGCAGTTCGGTGCCTCCGAATACTTCTCGCTGATGGTCGTCGGCCTGGTCTCATCCATCGCCCTTGCCCATGGCTCGATCGTCAAGGCACTGGCGATGGTCGTTCTCGGCCTGCTGCTCGGCCTCGTCGGCACCGACATCTACACCGGAACGCCACGCTTCACGCTGGGCATCCGCGAATATGCCGACGGGCTCAACTTCGTCGCGGTCGCCGTCGGCGTTTTCGGCATCGCCGAGATCCTGCGCAACCTCGAAAGCGAAAAGACCCGCGAAGTGCTGATGGCCAAGGTGTCAGGCCTGATGCCGACACGCGAGGACTTCAAGGCGATGGCAGCACCCATCCTGCGCGGCACGGCAATCGGCTCCGCACTCGGCATCCTGCCCGGCGGCGGCGCGATCCTTGCGGCGTTTGCCTCCTACACAGTGGAGAAGCGCGTCTCCAAGAACCCGGAAGAGTTCGGAAAGGGTGCGGTCGCCGGCGTCGCCGGTCCGGAATCGGCCAACAATGCCGGTGCCCAGACCTCGTTCATCCCGATGCTGACGCTCGGTATCCCGGCCAACCCCGTCATGGCGCTGATGATCGGTGCGATGATCATCCAGGGCATCGTGCCCGGTCCCAATGTGGCTACCGAGCAGCCGGCGCTGTTCTGGGGCATCATCGCCTCGATGTGGATCGGCAATTTGATGCTGATCATCCTCAACCTGCCGCTGATCGGCCTGTGGGTGAAGCTACTGACAGTGCCTTACTACGTGCTGTTCCCGATCATCATGGCGTTCTGTGCAATCGGCGTCTACAGCGTCAACTCCAACGTCTTCGACCTCTATGCTGTCGCCTTCTTCGGCTTCATCGGCTACGTGCTGGTCAAGCTGCGCTGCGAGCCGGCGCCGCTGCTGCTCGGCTTCGTGCTCGGACCTCTGCTCGAGGAAAACCTGCGCCGCGCCATGATCCTGTCGCGCGGCGACCCGACGACCTTCTTCACCCGCCCGATCAGCGCCCTGCTGCTGGCGATAGCCGCGGGCGTGTTGATCGTCGTGCTGCTGCCGGCAGTTCGCAAGAAGCGCGACGAGGTCTTCGTCGAGGAAGAAGGCTGATCAAAAACCAGCAACTTGCAGCAAAACCAACGGGCGGATCTTCCGCCCGTTGACTTTTCCAGCGCATTGGCAGTCACTTGCCGCACAAGATGGGCGGAGGCGGGCATGCGTTCTTTCTGGACTGCCGTTGTTGTTACTTTTGTTTCACTGTTTTCCATTGCTGCAGTGGGCGCTGAAGAGCGCTGGCTGACCTTGCCGGAACCGGCCGCCATGCCGGCCTCC
Source organism: Aminobacter sp. NyZ550 (assembly GCF_025628925.2). NCBI lineage: Bacteria > Pseudomonadati > Pseudomonadota > Alphaproteobacteria > Hyphomicrobiales > Phyllobacteriaceae > Aminobacter > Aminobacter sp. NyZ550. The sequence goes on along the minus strand of NZ_CP114190.1, from coordinate 3,146,034 downwards.
ACCGAAACCGGCTATGCCAAGGTCAACGGCATCGACATGTATTATGTCGTGTACGGCTCGGGCGACCCGGTGCTGCTGATCCATGGCGGTCTCGGCCATGCCGACATCTGGGCAAGCCAGGTTGCCGAGTTCTCCAAGACCCACAAGGTGATCGTCGCCGACAGCCGCGGCCATGGCCGCTCGACACGCACCACCGAGCCCTTCGGCTATGAGTTGATGGCCTCAGATTATCTTGCGCTGCTCGACCATCTCAAGATCGACAAGACCGCGATCGTCGGGTGGAGCGACGGCGGCATCATTGGTATCGACATCGCCATGAAGCACCCGGAGCGCCTGACGCGGCTCTACGCACATGCTGCCAACGTCACCACCGATGGTGTCGATCCCGGTGTCGAGACCAACAAGACCTTCGGCGCCTATATCGAGCGCTCCGGCAGGGACTATGCCAGGATGTCCAAGACGCCGACCGAATACGACGCCTTCGTCGGCCAGATCAGCGAGATGTGGAAGACGCAGCCGAATTGGACCAAGGAACAGCTGGCGACGATAACGGCGCCGACGGCCATCGTTCTCGGCGACCATGACGAGGCGGTGACGCGCAAGCACACCGAATACATGGCCTCGATCATTCCCGGCGCCGAGCTGATCATCCTGCCCAACGCCAGCCACTTCGCCATGCTGCAGGCACCGGACGAGTACAACAGATCGGTGCTGGAGTTCATCGACCGGAAGTAGACTTTCAACCGCAGCGCCCGTTCTGCCTTTGCAGGCGACCGCAACAAGCGATCGCCATCGACCGCTGCGCCGGCTCGCCGCCGTTCGTCGCATCGACCATGCCCTTCATTGCCCCCAAGCGGAACAAATCGTGTATGGAGGGCCAAGGCCGCTGACTCGCGGCGCGATGAAATGGCGGACAGCATGGCAATCAAGTTCACAGAAAAGGCGGCCCCGGCCGCAGCAAAACCCAGGCCTGCAAAGGCGGCCTTGCCGGCCGCAGTACCGCAGGAAGCGGCAAATGTCGCGACGAAGGAGGCGGGCAAGAAGCCGGCCAGAAAGACGCCCCGCAAGTCGGTGAAAAAGAATGCTGCAGCGGTGTCCCCACTACTCGATTTCAACGGAACGAAGTAACCACAAGCGCTTCCCGGGACACCGGACGCATATGGTAAGCACCTGCTGGAGTTGATCGTTCCCACGCGGCGGGACGCGATCCAGACCCAAGCTGGATGGCGCGGCAGCCCCCATTCAGGGCACCAATTGCCCGTCACGGTCCGGTGGCGGCACAAGGCCAGTTGACGGAATCGCCTGCGCAGTTGAAATGCGAGCCAAGCGGACGTGGCGAAACTGGTAGACGCAAGAGACTTAAAATCTCTCAGCCTCGGCTATGCGGGTTCGATCCCCGCCGTCCGCACCAAACATCGCTCCATTGCCCAGCGCACGCGAATCGAGCCTCGATCGCGAGGCATATCCGCCCACATATTAGCGTGACATAATTGCCACGCTCACACTCTTTCGTCACTGCACAACCACACCGGAAAATTGCGGATTGTTTCAGAGTGAAATACAACTTCACCGCGTGGGGGCGTTGTGAGTGGGGAGCCGAGTACATGCACTACAATTGGGAACGTGCGCCATACTTCTGGGAAAAACACCGTAGCGCCTGCCTTGGACTTGCCGCCGCCGTTTGCGGCGCCTGGGTCGTGTTTTCCATCGTCCCTCTCTGAACCGGACCAGATAGCACCGTCCAAAACGCCGTTTGACGGCATGCAACCATTTGCGCCCGGCAACGTTTGAGCGGGCATGGTCGCATATGAATCCATTGCGCGCTGTGTGTCTGTTGCGCCTCCGCGCCAGACGACCGGCCGTTGTCGCCTGACAGCAAGCACCATTGCGCCCGGCACTGGGTCGCCTACCGCTCACCGTATTTGCCATGCCCACCGGATAGGCCGGGACGGTCGTGAGGCTCTTCTCACTGTCGCGCGCGGACACTCGCGGCAGCACGGCCCCTTGAGGCGCTGATGCACAACGACAACCCACCCAACGAGGAAACCCATGGCCAAGCTCGTCTATGAGATCGTCCAGCACGATGGTGGCTGGGCCTACAAGGTCGGCGACACCTTTTCCGAGACCTTCCCCACCCACAATCACGCCCTGCAGGCCGCCGAGACTGCGGCAGCCGAACAGCGCGTCGCCGGCTCGACCGACGGCATCCAGTACGAGGATGCGGAGGGCCGCTGGCACGACGAACTCGCCAAAGGCGACGACAGGCCGGACACCGAAGTCTCCGACTAGCCGTTTGCAACGAACTGCCTGAACCTTTTGCCATGTCAGCGATACTCACCGGCATCCGGCGAGACGCCGGTTGCTCGGCGGAGGCCGAACAGTGTCGCTCATGTCAGTATTTGCAGGCAAACCAGCATTTTCAACCAAGGCGGCGCTCTCGGCCGCAGTGCTTGCCACCGTTGCGGCAACGCTATCCATGGGCGTCGCGACACCGGCGCAGGCGCAATATGCGAAGGCACCGTTCACGGCCTGTCGCGTACCTACAGCCTGGCCCGCGGCACCGGCTTCCTTGCCGTGCGCGCCGGGCCCGAGCGCCACGGCGCCCATGATCCATCAGCTGTTCAACGGCGACACCGTCGAGATCACTGACAGGCGCGGCAGCTGGTACTTCGCCGGCGGCGACGGTTTTGAAGGCTGGGCCCACCGCAAATGGATGAGCAATTCCTGTGGCTACTGACCTTCGGCCCGTTCCGAGGCGAATGCCTTGGCAGCAATGCGCCGGATCATCGCCGCCACCCGTTGCGGCTCGACGAATTGCGGCATGTGGCCGAGGCCTTCGACCAGGTCGAGCTCCAGGCCCTTGATCCTGCCGATCAGGGGTTCACCGTGCAGCCGGTAGTCGAGCACACGGTCGGCGGTGCCGAACATCACCGCGACCGGCAGGTCGAGCTCGCCATAACGCGCCTCGATGGCGCCGAGATTAAGCTCGATCGCCACCATGTCGGCTGAGGACGCGTAGAAATGGCTCGGCCGCAGCCCGGCAAAACCGCCGCCTGACGTGCCATAATCCTTCGGTGCCGCCTGCGGCGAAAACAGGAAGGCCAAGGTCTGCGGCGCGTATTTCAGGCTCGTCGGTATGGCAACCGTCTCCGCCACCAGCCGGCGCTTCAGCGGCGACTTGATGTAGAGCGCGCGGAACTCGGGCCGCAGCTCGTCCTCCAGATGCGTCAACGGCGACAGCAGCACCAGCCCTGAAACCGCCTCCGGATGGTTTTCCGCCAGGGTCAGCGCCACGGCACCGCCAAGCGAATGGCCGACGACAAGCGGCCGCTCCAGCCCAAGTCTTTCGATGAAGCGCGCGACCAGTTCGGCCTGCTCGACCAGGCTGCCGGAAAAGCCGGCCGGCCGGATGGAATAGCCCGAGCCCGGCCGATCGAGTGCGATGCATCTGAATTCGGCGAGTTCGGGAAACAGCGGATGGCGGAAATGGTGCAGTTGCGCGCCGAGGCCGTGGATGAACAGGATCGGCCGGCCCTGCCCTTCGTCGGCATAATGAATGTTGTGGCGGCCCAGTTGCAGGAACTTGCCGCTGGCCGGCACGGCGCGTTCTGCCTGTGCCGATATCCTGCGTGTCGCCAGCACGAAATAGCCGCCGACAAGGGCAATGGCTAGGAAGGCGATGCTGGCCACCCAGCCGAGAATCGTCGTCGCCATCGAACCTCCTGGAAGCAATGCCGGCAGTCTAGCCGCCCAGGAGCGCGGGCTCAAACACACCAATGCAAAACGGGCGGCCCAGCGGCCGCCCGTTCACAAAAATCATAACGATCCGAAGCTGTTAAGCAAGTTCGTTGCTAAGCAACGTCTCTGTTATGCAACTTCCTTGACGGCGTTCGAACCCTTGCCATGCAGGCGGATGGCGATCTCGGCCACGCGCTTGCCCTGGAAGTGGGCGCCTTCGAGTTCCTGTGCCGAAGGCTGGCGCGAACCGTCGCCGTCCGAGGTGGTGGTCATGCCGTAAGGTGCGCCGCCGCGAACGACGTCATTGCCCATCTGGCCCTGGTAGGCATAGGACAGCGGAACGATGACCATGCCGTGGTGCTGCAGGTGGATCTGGGCGTTGATGAGCGCCAGTTCGGCGCCGCCATGCTGGGTCGCGGTCGACACCATCACCGAGCCGACCTTGTCGAGCAGCGCGCCCTTGGCCCAGAGCGGGCCGGTTTGGTCGAGGAAGTTCTTCATCTGCGAGGCCATTGTGCCGTAGCGGGTGGCGGTGCCGATGATGATGCCGTCATAGTCGGCCAGTTCGAGCGGGTCGGCGATCGGCGCTTCCTGATCGAGCTTGTAGTAGGCGGCCTTGGCGACTGCCTCGGGCACAAGCTCGGGAACACGCTTGATGGTCACGTCGGCGCCGGCGGCGCGGGCGCCTTCGGCAGCGGCCTTGGCCATCTGCTCCATGTGGCCCCAGCTCGAATAGTAGAGAACAAGAATCTTAGCCATTTCAAACTCCAGCGGGAAAATCTCGTTGCGCCGTCTTGGGTCGACGTCTGGGGAGAGATGTAATCCAATGCGCGTTCAATGAAAGCGTGCCAATACGTGACGCATCGTTCACCAAACAACGACCATTGCCGGGTTGCGTGGGGACATGAATGAAGAACAGTCAGCAGCCTTCAGCATTCCTAAAGCTTCACGGTCGCCAATTGGGCCGGCTGGTAACTGCACCAACAAGCTTGCGGGGAGCATATTGACGCGACAACGTGCAGCCGATGTGTTGACTGCAGCCGCTTTGGTCGTGGCCGGTCCTGCCTGGGCGGCAGCTTCCCAATGCGCCATGTTTCAAGACGCCGGCCAGCTCGTGCAAATCGTTGTCGAGGATGAGGGACCGCGAACCTCCCCTCCTGCCTCATTCGACCCGGCGGTCAGTGTCCGGCTGGCATACCCCAACGACTACCGAAGCCTCCCACTGACAACTGCTGGGCAAACCATGTTGCGCCACCAAGACGGCGAGAACTTCGTGATGCGTATGGACGGCGGTCCGCTGCCTTGGTTGATGAGGCACACCCTTGCTGGAAAGCCAATCAAGCCGGACGACCAACCGCCGTCATTCAGGTTCCTCATCCACGACCGCTACAGTGTGGAAAAACTGGTTCCGATCAGGATTCGCACGGTAACTGGGCTGCCGTGGTCCTTCGACATGATCCCTTTCACGCTCATCCCGGCAGAAACCGAAGGGCTGTTCGAGGTCACCGATGTCAAAACGCCGACATACCATAACAAGAGAATTTTTGTCACGACAATGGAAGCGCCATTCAAAGACTTGCTAGAATGCAACATCCCAGCCCACGGAATGTCCCCCCAGTGCGAGCATCAATTTGACTACAAGGCGGTCGACATCACCGCGTCATACTCATTGCAATTGTTCGGCCGATGGAAGGAAATCAAAAGTCTGATCCAGACATTTCTCGCCTGTGCATACGCAGAAGAAATTCCACATAAATCGGGAACCAACCCGGTCTGGGACTAGGCTCGTCGGCAAGCCCGCCCAAGCGGTTTGCGAACGACCGTTGCAGGGCCCAATGCCTGCGGCATATACCTCACTGGCTCTGGCACCCCAGCGCACCTCACTGACAGCGGAGTTCCCAAATGGCCGACATCGTCACCGCAGCAATGATCGTCATCGGCGACGAGATCCTGTCCGGCCGCACCAAGGACAAGAATATCGGCCACCTCGCCGACATGATGACCGCCGCCGGCATCGACCTCCGGGAAGTGCGCGTTGTAGCCGACGACGAGGACGAGATCGTCGCCGCGGTCAATGCGGTGCGCGCCCGCTACGACTACGTCTTCACCACGGGCGGCATCGGACCGACGCATGACGACATCACCGCCGACTCGATCTCCAAGGCATTCGGCGTGCCCTGCGAATACGAGCCGCGCGCCTATGCCATGCTGGAGGCCAACTACGCCTCGCGCGGCCTCGAATTCTCCGAAGCGCGCAAGCGCATGGCGCGCACCCCGCGCGGCGCCGAGCTGATCGAGAACCCGGTCTCGGTGGCGCCCGGCTTCCGCATCGGCAACGTCCACGTCATGGCCGGCGTGCCGTCGATTTTCCAGGCGATGCTCGACAATGTCATGCCCACCCTCAGGACCGGCGCCAAGCTGCTGTCGACGACGGTGCAGTGTCCCTATGGCGAAGGCACCATAGGCGGCCCGCTCGGCGAGATCCAGAAGGCGCATCCCGACACCATTATCGGCTCCTACCCGAAATATCTCGACGGCAGCTTCTGGACCGAACTCGTCGTGCGCTCCCGCTCCGAGCAAGCCATGGACGCCGCCCGTATCGCCATCGAGGCCATGCTCACCAACATCGCAGCTGCTGCCAAACACGCCACAAAGACTTGATCCCAAACACTTGATCCAGGTCACATGGGAACAAGTAGCCGCATGATAGTGTTTCTTTGCTGAGCAGATTTCTGCGCACAAAGGAGGGTTCCATGCCGTTCAAGACAATCGTTGCCATCATCCAGAGCGAACGCGACGTCAGCCGCGTTCTCGACGTGGCGATCCCGTTTGCCGACCGGCACGAAAGCCACCTGATCGGCGTCCACGCCGAGGCGCTGGCCATGCCCTACACGACGGCTGTCGGCTTTCCCGACACCGAATTCATCCAGGCCAATGCCGACCTGTGCAAGGAGCGCGCCGAAAAGGTGCAGAAGGCATTCCTGTCGCGCATCGAGACGTCGGGCGTGTCGTTCGAATGGCGCAGCTTCGAGAGCTTTTCCGGCGACAGCGCGCTGTCGGGGGTCGAAAGCGCACGTTGCGCCGACATCGTCATCGTCGCCCAGGCATCTCCGGATGCGAAGGACTCTGTTGCCGCCGATATAGACTCTTTGATCTACGAGGCCGGCCGGCCGGTGCTTGTCGTGCCGCATGCCGCGCCGCTGATCTCGACATTCCGCCGCATTCTGATCGCCTGGAACGGCAGCCGCGAAGCCACCCGCGCTGCCTTTGACGCCCTGCCCTTCATCATCGAGGCCGACGCCACCGAAATCCTGGTCATCGATCCGGTCGAAACAGCAGCCCAGAGCATGGACGCGGCAGGTGCGGAGATCGCCTCCGCCTTTGCCCGCCATGGCGCCAAAGTGTCGGTCAGTGTTCAGGAATCGCGCGGCCACACGGTCGATGCCGTCATCCACAACAAGGTTGTCGAAACCGGCGCGGACCTCCTAGTGATGGGCGCCTACAGCCATTCCTGGATCCGCGAATTCCTGTTCGGCGGCGTCACCCGCAACGTCCTGCAGGCCGGCGACACGGCTATCCTGCTGTCGCGGTAAGATTGCCGCACAACTCCTTGTGCCCCGCCCTTGCCAAGGACGGGGCTTTCCGGCTAATTCCGCCTGCATTCCCTTATTTCCGCGCCGCGTGGCGCGCCGAGCCGGAGTGCGCGTCAAATGTCCCTTCCCGAAAAAGCCTTTCCCGTATCCTGGGACCAGTTCCATCGCGACGCGCGTGCGCTCGCCTGGCGTCTCGCCGGCGTCAACCCGCAGTGGAAGGCGATCGTCTGCATCACCCGCGGCGGCCTGGTGCCCGCGGCCATCATCTCGCGCGAACTCGGCATCCGCCTGATCGAGACGATCTGCATCGCCTCCTATCACGACTACACCTCGCAGGGTCAGCTGCAGGTGCTGAAGGAGATCACGCCCTCGCTGCTCGAAGGCGAAGGCGAGAACGTGCTGATCGTCGACGACCTGACCGACACCGGCAAGACCGCCGCGATCGTGCGCGCGATGATGCCCAAGGCGCATTTCGCCACCGTCTACGCCAAGCCCAAGGGCCGGCCGCTGGTCGACACCTTCGTGACCGAGGTGTCGCAGGACACCTGGATCTATTTCCCCTGGGATCTCGGCTTCACCTACCAGAAGCCGATCGCCGAAGACCACATGGGCTGAGCCACGACGCCCGTCTCCGAAGTCTTGAGCGCCCAGCCCTTAGAGCGCCGCGCGTCCTGTTCGGACGCGCAAAGGACGCTCTGCCTATCCAGGGTTCGCATCGCGTTTTCCGAAAATCGATTTCGATTTTCGGGCCGATGCGTGTTGGGCGCCTTCATTATCAATCTATTTACTTTTGTTACGGAGGATTAACCGTACAATTCGTTACGCGGCATATGAGTCTTCTGGCTGGGTGGGACTGCCGATGCTTATGAAGCCAAGCTACCACAATCACCTTCTTGAGCGGATTCGCCGCCTGTTCGGCGCGACGCCGTGCCGAATGCAGGTCGCCGCCCTGCCCTGGCACCGCACCGCAACCGGCATCGAGGTCATGCTCATCACCAGCCGCGACACCGGACGCTGGGTGCTGCCCAAGGGCTGGCCGGAACCGTCCGAACGGCTGTGCGAGACCGCTGCGCGCGAGGCGAGCGAAGAAGCCGGCCTCAGCGGATCGGTCGACACCCACGAAGCCGGCCGCTACTTCTATCTCAAGGAGCTTTCCAACGGCGAGCAGGTCGCCTGCGAGGTGCTCGTCTATCCGCTCGAGGTGCGCAAGGTCGCCGAGAAGTGGAAGGAGCGGCGCCAGCGCACGCGCAAGTGGGTCTCGCCCAGTGAAGCCGCGCGCATGGTCAACGAACCCGATCTTTGCCGGCTGATCTCGTCCTTCGGTGCCGCGCACGGAAAATACGCCGCCTGAAACGGGCTTGCGCCCGCGCATTCCAGGGTTGGCGGCACGCCCTGACCGCCCTTTCGCCGGCTTCGTTCACGCGGCCGGTTCTCCCCGTTATCCACACAAGTGACACACAAGATGTTGGGGTCACAAAAACTGCATAAACGACTTCTTGACGTTAACGGCCGAGTCGCTTTTTATGACTCAAGCGCGCTTGTTGAGCACGTGACCGGAAAGTTCTGAGGCCGGTCCTTTTCTCCAGATTTAGTGAGTTCCCGCTCGCATTTGCACCCCCACAGACGGGGTGGCTTCGCGCGCGGTTCCGGGGTGTCCAAGAGGTTTGCGGGTAAAAATTGGGGACTGGCGGAAATCTTCTGTTAACACTATATTTAGTGTTTGCAGGCAGCCTGAACGCTAGATAGTGTGAGTTGTCCCTCCATGAGGGAGTCGCAATCAAAGTTTCAGTTCGACGGGCCCGGTGCGGGCCGCAAGCTTGAGGAAAGCAGTCTCCCCAAGGAGATTCTTCAGCCAGGCGGCGGCTAGTCCGGGAAAAGGCAACCGGCTGTCCAGGCAGCCGGATCAACGGGCTTGCGTCTTTCGCATCAGCAACGGGAAATCTCCCGCGAAAGACGCTATATATAGACAAAAGGAAATCGACCGATGCGCATCGAGCGGCGTTTCACCAAGGATGGACAATCGGCCTATGCGGAGATCGAATTCCGCAAGGCCCTATCCGAGATCAAGAACCCCGACGGTTCGGTGGTGTTCCGCCTCGACAACATCGACGTGCCGGCGCAGTTCAGCCAGGTCGCTGCCGACATCCTGGCGCAGAAATATTTCCGCAAGGCCGGGGTGCCCGCCCGCCTGAAGAAGGTCGAGGAGAACGACGTCCCCTCCTTCCTGTGGCGCTCGATCCCCGACGAAGCCGAACTGGAAAAGCTGCCCGAGAACGAACGCTATGGCTCCGAGACCGACGCCCGTCAGGTCTTTGACCGCCTCGCCGGCACCTGGACCTACTGGGGCTGGAAGGGTGGCTATTTCAAGTCCGAAGGCGACGCCCGCGCATTCAAGGACGAACTGGCCTACATGCTCGCCACCCAGCGCGTCGCGCCGAACTCGCCGCAGTGGTTCAACACCGGCCTGCACTGGGCCTATGGTATTGACGGTCCCGGCCAGGGCCACTTCTATGTCGACCCCTTCACCGGCAAGCTGACCAAGTCGAAGTCGTCCTACGAACATCCGCAGCCGCATGCCTGCTTCATCCAGGGCGTGCAGGACGACCTCGTCAACGAGGGCGGCATCATGGACCTGTGGGTGCGTGAGGCACGGCTGTTCAAATATGGCTCGGGCACCGGCTCCAACTTCTCGATGCTGCGCGGCGAAGGCGAAAAGCTGTCCGGTGGCGGCCGTTCGTCGGGCCTGATGAGCTTCCTCAAGATCGGCGATCGTGCCGCCGGCGCCATCAAGTCGGGCGGCACCACCCGCCGCGCCGCCAAGATGGTCGTCGTCGACGCCGACCACCCCGACATCGAGGCCTATATCGACTGGAAGGTGAAGGAAGAGCAGAAGGTCGCAGCACTCGTCACCGGCTCCAAGATCGTCAAGCAGCACCTCGCCAAGATCATGGCTGCCTGCGTCAACTGCGAAGGCCAGGATGACGATTGCTTCGATCCGGCGATCAACACCGCGCTCAAGCGCGAGATCAAGGCCGCCAAGAAGAACGCGGTGCCGGAAAACTACATCTACCGCGTCATCCAGTTCGCCAAGCAGGGCTACACCTCGATCGAGTTCAAGACCTACGACACCGACTGGGATTCGGAAGCCTACCTCACCGTTTCGGGCCAGAACTCCAACAACTCGGTCTCGCTCAAGGACGACTTCCTGCGCGCCGTGGAAACCGATGGCGACTGGCACCTGACCGCCCGCAAGGACGGCAAGGTGATGAAGACGCTCAAGGCGCGCGACCTATGGGAAAAGATCGGCTACGCCGCCTGGGCTTCGGCCGATCCGGGCCTGCACTTCAACACCACGATGAACGACTGGCACACCAGCCCGGCTGCCGGCCCGATCCGCGGCTCCAATCCGTGCTCGGAATACATGTTCCTCGACGATACCGCCTGCAACCTGGCGTCGATCAACCTTTTGCCCTACCGCAACGCCGACGGCAGCATCGACATCGCCGCCTACGAGCACACCGTGCGGCTGTGGACCATGGTGCTCGAAATCTCGGTCATGATGGCGCAGTTCCCGTCCAAGGAAATCGCGAAGCTGTCCTACGAGTACCGCACGCTTGGTCTGGGCTATGCCAATATCGGCGGCCTGCTGATGACCTCGGGCATTCCGTATGACAGCGACGAAGGCCGCGCCATCGGCGCAGCGCTGACCGCGATCATGACCGGCATTGCCTATGCCACCTCGGCCGAGATGGCCTCCGAGCTCGGCGCCTTTGCCGATTACGACCGCAACGCCGCCAACATGCTGCGTGTCATGCGCAACCACCGCCGCGCCGCCTACGGCGACAAGGACGGCTACGAGAAGCTGTCGGTCAACCCGGTGCCGCTGGTGGCAAGCGACGTCAAGCAGCAGGAGCTGGTCAGCCACGCCCGCGCTGCCTGGGACCTCGCCATCGAGCTGGGCGAAAAGCACGGCTACCGCAACGCCCAGGCAACCGTGATCGCGCCGACCGGCACGATCGGCCTGGTCATGGATTGCGACACCACAGGCATCGAACCCGACTTCGCACTGGTCAAGTTCAAGAAGCTCGCCGGCGGCGGCTACTTCAAGATCATCAACCGTGCAGTACCGGAAGCGCTGCGCACGCTCGGCTACACCGAGGCCCAGATCGCCGAGATCGAGGCTTATGCCGTCGGCCACGGCAATCTCAACCAGGCACCCGGCATCAACCCCGGCTCGTTGAAGGCCAAGGGCTTCACCGACGAGAAGATCGAAGCGCTGAATGCGGCGCTGAAGAGCGCCTTCGACATCAAGTTCGTGTTCAACCAGTGGACGCTGGGTGCCGACTGGGTGAAGGAGACTTTTGGCTTCACCGACGCGCAGCTCAACGATTTCTCGTTCGAAATCCTGCCGGCCATCGGCTTCTCCAGGAAGGACATCGAAGCCGCCAACATCCATGTCTGCGGTGCGATGACGCTCGAAGGCGCGCCCTTCCTCAAGGACGAGCACCTTGCCGTGTTCGACTGCGCCAATCCCTGCGGCAAGATCGGCAAGCGTTATCTCTCGGTCGACAGCCACATCCGCATGATGGCGGCAGCCCAGCCCTTCATCTCGGGCGCCATCTCCAAGACCATCAACATGCCCAACGAGGCGACGGTCGAGGACTGCAAGAGCGCCTACATGCTGTCATGGAAGCTGGCGCTGAAGGCCAACGCGCTCTACCGCGACGGCTCGAAGCTGTCGCAGCCGCTCAATGCCTCGCTGATCGCTGACGAGGACGAGGATGAAGACGAGGTCGTCGAGGCGCTGATCGCAGCACCTGCCGCCGCCAAGGCGGTACAGGTCACCGAAAAGATCGTCGAGCGCGTCATCGAGCGTCTCTACCGCGACCGCGAGAAGCTGCCGAACCGCCGCAAGGGCTACACCCAGAAGGCTGTCGTCGGCGGCCACAAGGTCTATCTGCGCACCGGTGAGTTCGACGACGGCCGCTTGGGCGAAATCTTCATCGACATGCACAAGGAAGGCGCTGCCTTCCGTGCGATGATGAACAACTTCGCCATCGCGATCTCGCTCGGCCTGCAGTACGGCGTGCCGCTCGACGAATATGTCGAAGCCTTCACCTTTACCAAGTTCGAGCCGGCCGGCATGGTCATCGGCAACGATGCCATCAAGAACGCCACCTCTATCCTCGACTACGTCTTCCGCGAGCTCGCCGTCAGCTACCTCGGCCGCCACGACCTCGCCCATGTCGACCAGTCGGACTTCGACAAGACCGCACTTGGCAAGGGCATCACCGAAGGCAAGGCCCTGCCCTTCTCCAAGGGCCTGACCCGCGGTGCCTCGCCGCTCAAGGTCGTCTCGGCCGGCGCCGGCAACGATCCCAAGGGTTCGGCCACCACCGCCCCGGCACGCGCCACACCGGTGACCGCCTTCTCCGGTTCCAACGTGCTGTCGCTGTCGCCAAAGGCTGCGATCTCAGCTGAGGAATCGACCGCCTACAAGCGCGACTATGAGGAGCGCGCCAAGGAATTGGCCGAGGAAATCACCGTTGAGGAGACGGAGGAAACGGTGACGACGTCGCTGTTCACCGACGCCGCCGCCCAGGAAGCCTCCGACGCCAAGAAAGTCGCCGCCGACCGCCGCGCCAAGTCGATGCTGCAGGGCTACACCGGCAACTCCTGCTCCGAGTGCCAGAACTTCACCATGGTCCGCAACGGCACCTGCGAAAAGTGCGACACCTGCGGCGCGACATCAGGGTGCAGCTGAGGCTGGCCAGCAGTGGGCGGACACCCAAAGTTGTGTGCCTGAAAGCCAATGTTGTGTTCCTGGAGCGGCGAAACGGCAGCTCCTCGATGAGAAGTAAGGGAAGCTGCGAAGAGTGCGCAGCTTGAGGATGCACGGAGAGCTGCCTCTTGGGCGGCCACCCAAAGTTGAAAATGCCCTGACGCGTCACCGTATCTTGCTCAGCAACAAGATGGATGGCTCATCCGACACTCAAAGTTGGCTCGCCTAGATCGATAGGGAAAAAAGCCCGGACATATAGATGTCCGGGCTTTCGCTTTCTGGCTCTCTGTCCCTGGTTAAGGGCGTGAAGGCAAAATCTCGCGGGCACTCGCGCCCCCACGGAACGGTACATGTGATTGCCTCTGTGATCGGCATTCGCTCGCTTGGTCCAGCATGTCACATGCTGTCTGACGCATCTCCTCGCTTGTTTGTTCGCATGGATCCGCATTTCAACAAACCTGGATATCGAGCTTGTTCAGGGCTTGCATAAGCTGGAGCTTCGGCAGTTTGGTGAGATCTTTTGCGACCTCTTTCACCAGTGTGGAAACCAGAACTCCGGGTAGGTTCTGACGCAGTGTCCCGAGCATGCGTGGCTCGGCGACGATCGCAAGATGATCGAATTCATGGTCGGCGTAGCGCCGTCCCAATTCTTCAATGAGCGTAATCGCGAACTGCACCTCTTGCTCTTGGACTGGGTCAGACGCGTACTCCATCGCGGAGCGCCGTCTTCCCTTGGACGCAAAGCTGCGTCCGGGTCTGTCCGACATGATCTCGCGCAGTGTTTTGTGATTCACCTCGAAAACCAGATCGTCCAACAAGGCTGCGTCCTCGTTGTCGCCCTCCATTTGACGAATGATGCGAGCACGAGCACCATCCGCTACCAAAATCCACGTTTTCTTGCGTTTCATGGCGCATTCCTTTCGGAGTGGTTCTTGATGGTCGCAAGAGAATAAGTCGGTGCTCGCCACCTCGCTTTGACCGGGGTCAAGGCGCGCATGGAACAAAGTCCGTTTTCTGAAGGCGGGCGAAGCAACCGGGCGAGCGAAACTCCCTTCTGGCAGCGGCATAAGACCTAGCAGGAGCAAATGCTGTGCGGCTGGCACGATACATATACAGCCTTGTTGCTATCGGTGCGGTGGCAGGAGCTGCCGCCTGGTATTTCTGGAGCCCCCCAAGCGTGTCGGTTGCGACGATGTCGCGCGGAGACGCGGCCGAAATCGTCTATGCAAGCGGTACAGTCGAACCACGGACCTGGGCGAAAGTGGCCCCGGTGGTTCGCGAACGTATCGTCGAACAATGCAACTGCGAAGGGTCCCGGGTCTCACAAGGCGACGTTCTGGCTCGTCTGGATGATAGCGAAGAGCGCGCGGCACTGGCCGAACTTGAGGCACGACGCTCGCTGGCCCAAGAGGATTTTCGGCGCTTGTCCGTACTTGCCGAACGGAACGCGGCCAGCCGACAAGCGCTCGATCGCTCCCAAAGCGAGCTTCTGCAAATTGAAGCCCTGGTCGCTGGGCGGAAAGCCCGGCTCGAGACTTATGTTCTGCGAGCGCCCAGTCCGGGGATCGTTCTCAGGCAAGATGGTGAAGTGGGCGAGGTCGCCGAGCTAGGTACGGTTTTGTTTTGGGTCGGGGAGCCAAAACCACTGCTCGTGGTCGCAGATGTCAACGAAGAGGACATTCCCCGCGTCGAAGTTGGTCAACGCGCCCTTCTTAGAGCCGATGCCTTTCCGAAGCAAAATCTCGAGGCTCAAGTCGACAGCATTACGCCAAAAGGCGATCCGGCGACGAAGACCTATCGCGTCCGCTTTCGGCTGCCCGATGAAACACCGCTGCGCATCGGGATGTCGACAGACATCAACATCGTCGTCCAAGTCTCGAAGAATGCCCTGCTCATTCCCTCTGCTGCGGTTGACCAGAACCATGTCTTCGTAGTCGAGGACGGCAGGTCGCGACGGCGCGATATTCGTATCGGCATCCGCGGCACGGGCAGCACCGAGGTTCTGGCTGGCCTCGACGAAAAGGCCCTCGTCGTCATTCCCTATCCTGCCGACCTCGCCGACGGTAGCCGTGTGATCATCTCTGGCCCAGAGGAGTAGATCATGCCCCTCATTCTCGACATTGCGGTCACGCATATCGCCGGACGCGGGCGACAGACAGTTGTGGCCATCCTGGGTGTTGCTGTTGGCGTGGGCTTCTCAATTGCCATGGCCGCATTGATGCAGGGTGGGCAGGACGATTTCGTCAGGCAGCTCATCAATACCATGCCTCACGTTGCCATCACCGACGAAATGCGCACAGCCCCCCGGCAGCCTGCCGAGGACGTTTTTGCCACTGCCGCCATTTCCGGGCTGAGGCCACGTGATGATCGGCGTGGGATCATCAATCCGACGGCTGCAGCAGCCTGGCTCGACACCTGGGTTCCCGGTCGCTTCTCGACGAGCCTGAAGACGCAAGGTGTTATCCGCTATGCCAATCGAGAAGCTGGCGCCGCGGTCATCGGGATCGATCCGATGCGAGAATCCGCTGTTTCGCCGATCATCGAGGAGTTCGTTGAAGGCAGCTTCGCAGCGCTCGCGGCGGGCGGCAACAACGTGGTGATCGGAGACACCATGGCTTCTCGGCTAGGTGCCAGCTTTGGAGACACGATAACGGCCGTTTCCTCAGACGGGCTTACCCGCGCGTTCAGAATTGTGGGCCTGTTCCATACCGGGACAACGATTCGTGACGAAGGCGAGGCCTACGTTCTGCTGAAGAATGCTCAAATCCTGTCAGCGCGCCCGAACGCCATCAACGAGATACGAATTAAGCTCGACAATCCGGACAGCGCACCTGCGGTGGCGCACCGGGCTGAGACTGAGCTTGGCTACAAGGCTGTTGCTTGGCAGGAAGCGAACGAATCCATCCTCGAGGCCCTCGTTGTCCGCAACGTCATCATGTACACGGTGGTAGGTGCGATCATGCTGGTCGCCGGATTCGGCATCTACAACATCATCTCCACCATCACGCACGAAAAGGCGCGCGACATCGCCATCATGAAGTCGCTCGGCTTCCCCGAAGCCGACATGCGTCGCATGTTCCTGATGGAGGGCTTGGCAATCGGCTCTGCCGGCTGCGCGCTCGGTTGGCTCCTCGGCCTTGCAATGACCTACGCTCTATCGCAGGTTCGCTTCGAAATCGCCGCGACCGGTCAGGAAATGACCCGGCTGCCAATCACGTGGAGCATTCTGCACTATTTGAGCGCTTCAGCTTTTGCACTGGCCTCTGCAGCGGTCGCTGGATACTTGCCCGCCCGCCGTGCGGCCCGTCTCAATCCTGTCGACATTATCCGGGGCGCATCATGAGCCCGCTGATCGAGACCGAACGACTGACGCGTATTCTGCCGGAAACAGTTCCGGTAACGCTCGTCAAAGATGTCACGCTGAGCATCGGCGAAAAGGAATTCGTGGCCGTTACTGGACCGTCTGGGTCCGGCAAGTCTTCTCTGCTCTACTTGCTTGGGCTCCTTGACAGCCCCACCAGTGGCACACTGAAGATCGGTGGACGCGACACCGGACCCATGGACGAGAAGGAGCGCTCCCGTACACGGCTTTCGATGATGGGTTTCGTCTTCCAGTTCCATTTTCTCCTGCCAGAGTTCACCGCGCGAGAGAACGTGGAGATTCCAATGCGTAAGCTGCGCCGCCTCGAACGAAGCCAGATACGCGAGCGGGCCAGCGAGTTGCTCATATCCCTGGGGCTTGCCGAGCATCTCGACAAACGGCCTGACCAACTGTCGGGCGGCCAGCGACAACGGGTCGCCGTGGCGCGATCGCTCGCAAACGACCCGCCGATCATCCTTGCCGATGAACCGACGGGAAGCCTGGATAGCAAAAGCTCCGAGCAAGTTTTCGAGATACTCCAGCACCTCGTACGTGAACGCGGCAAGTCCATCGTGGCGGTTACGCACGACCTCGAAATGGCAGCCCGCATGGATCGCCGCATCCACCTTGTCGACGGCAAGATCGCTGAAGTGGTCCCAGGCTAGCTTGGCTTATAGTGGCGATGCGCCCGCCCCGGGACGATTGCCTCCAAGGACACGACAATGAAGAACAAGGCATTTCTCCATCGTTTTGGTTTTGCCATTCAGGGACTGCAAGACGGCTGGCGACGTGAGCGCAGTTTCCGCACTCAAGCGCTGATTGGCCTGATCGTTGTCCTAGGCGCTGCCCTGCTCGGCATTTCTGGTATCTGGCTGGCCGTCATTGGGCTGGCGATTGCCGTTGTGCTGGCCGCGGAACTGTTCAACTCGGCTCTTGAGGCCCTCGTCGATCATCTGCATCCGGAAGTACATCCGGAGATTCGCGTTGTTAAGGACATGGCGGCTGCCGGCGTGTTGCTCGTCTGCCTTGGCGCGCTGACGGTCGGTTTGCTGTTCTTGGCGGCACACAGCTAAGCCATCCAGGCGTGGCCAATAGCAGGCGGTCACACAGTCTCCCCTCGACCAATCGGAAGAGTGCACTCCAACTCGACATACAATTGACATGGCTCAACGCATGCTGAGTCACATTGACTACGCTCCCGAAGACATTTCCATCTTGGGAAGGAACGCGGAATGCAGAGCGCCAAGAAGTCACTCGCCGAAATCGACGACGCATTCGTCGATTCCGAAGAACTCCATCTGCTCCATCGGTATTGGCAGGCGGCGAACTACCTGTCGGTTGGGCAGATTTATCTGCTGGACAACCCTCTGCTGCGGGAACCGCTGAAGCCCGAGCACATCAAGCCACGCCTGCTTGGCCACTGGGGCACCACACCCGGACTCAACTTCATCTACGCACATCTGAACCGCCTCATCAGGAACCGCGACCTCGACATGATCTATGTCTGCGGGCCAGGCCATGGCGGACCGGGAATGGTGGCCAATACATATCTCGAGGGCAGCTATTCTGAGATCTACCCCGAGATCGGCCGCGACACCGACGGCATGCGCGCGCTCTTCCGGCAGTTTTCCTTCCCCGGCGGCATCCCCAGCCACGCCGCGCCTGAAACCCCCGGCTCCATCCACGAAGGCGGAGAGCTGGGCTATGCACTGGTTCATGCGTATGGGGCCGCCTTCGACAATCCCGATCTAGTCGTAGCCTGCGTGATAGGCGACGGCGAAGCTGAGACTGGCACGCTTGCAGCCTCATGGCACTCGAACAAGTTCTTGAGCCCTGTCCATGACGGCGCCGTCCTGCCGATCCTGCACCTCAATGGCTACAAGATCGCCAATCCGACGGTGCTTGCCCGCATCGACAAGTCCGAACTGCATGACCTTCTGACAGGTTACGGGCACGAACCCATCTTCGTCGAGGGTGAGGACCCTGTCGAAATGCATGGCAAGATGGCCATGGCGCTCGACACTGCATGTGATCGCATCGAGGCGATCCAGACGGCAGCAAGGCGGGAGGGTCGCGCCGAACGCCCCCGCTGGCCGATGATCGTATTGCGCAGTCCCAAGGGCTGGACTGGTCCCAAAGAGATAGACGGCAAGAAGACCGAAGGGTTCTGGCGGTCTCATCAGGTCCCGATCACTGATCCACGCCAAAACGAGGAGCATCTTCACATCCTGGAACAATGGATGCGGAGCTATGACCCCGACAATCTGTTCGACGATCAGGGAAGGCTGCGCGCGGAGCTGGCGGCATTGGCTCCTAAGGGGATCAGAAGGATGGGAGCCAACCCTCACGCCAACGGCGGTGGCCTCAAGCGCGACCTTGTCATGCCCGACTTCAGGTCGTTTGCGATCGATGTGCCATCACCCGGTTCAGTCAACGGGGAGGCGACGCGGACAATGGGACGGATGCTCAAGGAAATCGTCGAGCTGAACGCCGAGGCTCGGAACTTCCGCATCATGGGGCCCGACGAGACTGCTTCCAATCGGCTTGATCCAGTGTTCGCATCCACCGACCGGGTGTGGATGGCCGACATCGAGCCTTATGACGAGCACCTTGCCCGCGATGGGCGTGTCGTGGAGGTTTTGAGCGAGAATCTCTGCCAGGGCTGGCTGGAAGGCTATCTACTGACAGGGCGGCATGGGCTCTTCTCTTGCTACGAAGCCTTCATTCACATTGTTGACTCGATGTTCAACCAGCATGCCAAATGGCTAAAAGTTTCACGAGAATTGCCTTGGCGGCAACCGATCGCTTCGCTCAACTATCTTCTGACCTCGCACGTCTGGCGGCAGGATCACAACGGCTTCAGCCATCAGGATCCGGGCTTCGTCGACCTCGTGGCCAACAAGAAGGCGGACATAGTCCGCATCTATTTGCCTCCCGATGCCAACACCCTGCTTTGGGCAACTGACCATTGCCTGCGCACTTTTAACCGGATCAATGTGATCGTGGCTGGAAAGCAGCCCCAGCAACAATGGCTGAACATGGCCGACGCGATCGCCCACTGCCAAGCTGGAGCAGGCATCTGGCATTGGGCCGGCTCCGAAGACGACAGCGGCCCCGATGTTGTGATGGCCTGCGCCGGCGATGTACCCACGCTAGAGACACTTGCCGCGGTGGGCCTGCTGCGGGAAGCCCTGCCAGACCTGAAGATTCGTGTCGTCAACGTCGTGGATCTCATGACGTTGCAGTCGGCTAGCCAGCATCCCCACGGCCTCACAGATGCAGCTTTTGACGCATTGTTCACTGCGGACCGACCGGTCGTCTTCGCCTATCACGGCTACCCTTATCTGATCCATCGGTTGACCTATCGCCGCAACAACCACGAGAACATCCACGTTCGCGGCTTCCAAGAAGAAGGTACCACCACTACGCCTTTCGACATGACCGTGCTCAACAAGATGGACCGCTATCATCTCGCCATCGAAGCTATCGACCGCGTCCGCAACCTTGGGCCCAAGGCTGCAGAAGCGCGGGCCTATTTCGAGAACTGTCTCTCACAACACTGGCATTACGTCCGAGATCATGGAGAAGACATGCCCGAGGTGCGCAACTGGTCATGGCGGGGCTGAGAAAGGAAGAACCACATGGCTCTTCTGGCGCTGAACGCAGGATCTTCCAGCTTGAAATTCGGGCTGTTCACGCAGTCGCCTGCTGGCCCGGAGCAGTTGTTACGCGGCGTGTTCGATGGCCTTGGCGGATCTCCCCGTTTTTCGGCAAAGCACTCGTCGGGCCAAATTCTCGCCGACGGCCGACCTGTTGCCGCGAGATCAACGGTGTTGTTGCTGGAGGGACTTATCGAGTTTCTCCAGCCGTTCTTGGACGGCCGGCCGCTGGAGCTGGTCGGCCACCGCATAGTTCATGGCGGAAGCCGCTTTGTGACACCAACTCGCCTGTCGACGGACGTTATCGCCGCACTTGACGAACTCACCCCCATCGCCCCGTTGCACCAGCCCGCGAGCCTCGCGCCCGTCAGGGCGTTGGCTGAGCTACAGCCGGGCCTCGTGCAGATTGGCTGTTTCGACACGGCTTTTCATTCCTCGATGCGGCCGCCCGCCAGCCGATATGCGCTTCCCCGTCAGTTAGAAAGCGATGGCGTGCGTCGCTACGGCTTTCACGGCTTGTCCTATGAATATGTTTCCCACCATCTGGGCGAGATCTCACCTCGGCTTTTGCAGCAGAGGACTATTGTTGCCCATCTGGGCAGCGGCTGCAGTCTTTGCGCCATGGTCGACGGGAAGAGCCAGGACACGACCATGGGTTTCACCGCACTGGATGGGGTGATGATGGCCACACGCTGTGGTTCGATTGATCCCGGCATCCTGCTCTATCTGCAAAAAGCGCAAGGGCTGGGGGTCACCGAGGTCGAGGACCTGCTGTATCGTCGATCGGGCCTACTCGGCGTGTCGGGCATATCGGGCGACATGCGCGCCCTGCTTTCCAGCAGCGATCCACGGGCGACCGAGGCCATCGACTTGTTCGTGTTCAGCATTTCACGGGCCATTGCGGCTCTTGCCAGTTCGATCGAAGGCATCGAGCTTCTGGTTTTCACTGGAGGGGTCGGCGAACACGCAACAGAAATACGGCCGGCGATTTGCCGGCGACTCCAGTGGTTGGGGGTCAAACTCGATCCATCGCGCGACGGCGACGTGATCAGCCATCCCGACAGCAAGGTGGAGGTTCGTGTGATTGCCACGAACGAGGAACTGTCCATTGCCAGACAGATGTCCAAGTTTCAGTCCTGAAAGGTCGGTGCCCCGCGCAACCCTGCAGATCATTTGGCTTCCCACCCTGTTGACCCAAGTCAAAGCGTTGCCGTTGATGCGTTTCTAGGATTGAAGCGAACCGCTGCTGCGGCTCCGGGACATTCGGGCGGGGACAGCCAATGAAGTATCGCGAAGTTCAGGAACGCCTGCGTGCGGTGGGCGTAGCAATCAGCAAGCGAGGCGGCGTCATCCGGGTCAATTATTTCGGTGGCTTCGAAGGAAGCGCGAAATACACAACTGACCTGCAAGAGGCGCTGGCCCTCGGACTTGCGATGGCCAGGCCGGAGCATCTGCCCAAGATTTGGCTGTCAGTTCGACCAACCAACTAGTCCCGCAGCCGAGCGTTCCAGACCGTCTCGCTCGATGCCTCACGATCGTTCGGTTGTCAGGGCTCGGCGCAACCGACGAATGACAGCAGACCGTTGGGGGCCACCGGTAATCCGACAGGCTCCGGCCGGCGAGGATAACCTCGCCAAGAGCCTAATGCGACTACAACGAAGCCGAGCCAATCCGCCTTTCATATAGAATCTTCAGGCCAAGCAAACCGGCAACTACGGCAAACACAAGGAACCACGCCAAATCGCCGAGGATGTCGGCAACAGCCAGAATGCTGCGACTGAAAAGTATTCCCAACCCAACATACTGGAACACCCAGACAGCTTCGCCGAAGACACCCCAGACGGTAAAGCGTGACCAAGGATAGGCCATCATACCGGCAACAATGTTGACTCCCGGACCGAGCGGGCTAAGCAGCCACCTGGTAAGGAAGACACTGATTGCACCCCATCGGACAGTTGCTGTCCGCGCATGGCTAAGAGTGTCGGCCATGTGCAGCCTCTCGGCTAGCCTTTCGGCCAGCCCCTCGCTTCCCAGGCGGCCAATCAGGTAGCCCACCTGATCACCCAACACAGCGCCGGCAATCCCCCACGCGAAGATGGAGACCAAATCCAACTGGTCGCGCGCCACCAGCGAACCGGCCACGAGCAGGGCGAGCGACGAAGGAAGCGGTACGCCGAGGCTACCGAGAGCAAGGATGGCGAACAACGCAAAGGCACCATAGTCCGCGAGAAAAGCCATCGCCGCATCGCCCATGGGCCTAGCTGCCGCTCATTCTATCGGACAGACCGCCGTTCGATTGCTGCCGGCTCCTGCTTATGCTCGCTTCGATGGTGGATTTGAGCGCCTCAAACGAAACGCCCTTGGCCGATGCTATGTCGCCAAGGGTCCGCCTGTCCGAAACACCTGTCGGAAGATCAAGCGCACTGAACAGCGCTTTCGGCTCCAGATTGTAGGAGTGGGCCACATAGCCCACTGTCATCCATGGTTCGATCGGCTCGTCGCGGTGCGATGACCAATAGACCGCATGGACGGTCAGGCGAATCGCGAAGAACCCACTGGCAACAAGTGCGGTGACGAACGCAGCCAGCAGGATCAGATTTGCCAGGCGGCCCGGTATCTTGTTCGAGCGGATGCGCATTACCCTCCCCGACCTTGCATGTCTGTTGGAGTTCTTTCAGCGGGACTTGCCAGGGTCATTTGTTCATTTCTCATCTACGTCCTCAGCACCCTGTAGATCGCCGGGATGACGAGCACCGTGAGCAATGTCGACGAAGCAAGACCGAACAGCAGAGAGATGGCGAGCCCTTGGAAGATCGGATCCGACAGAATTACCGCCGCGCCAATCATGGCTGCGAGCGCGGTGAGTAGGATCGGTTTGAAACGAATTGAACCAGCTTCAATCAGTATCTCGGTCAGAGGCAGTTCGCCGGTGTTGGCATGACGGATAAAATCGACAAGCAAGATTGAGTTACGCACGATGATGCCGGCGAGCGCGATGAACCCGATCATAGAGGGCGCCGAGAACGGCGCGGAAAGCAGCCAATGGCCACCCAGTATGCCGATGAAGGTCAGCGGTATCGGTGTCAGGATCACAAGCGGCAGCTTGAAGGAGCCGAACTGCGCAACGACCAGAATGTATATGGCAAGCAGCGCGACCACAAATGCTGCGCCCATGTCGCGGAAGGTCACCCAGGTAACCTCCCATTCGCCATCCCAAAGGAGCGTCGAGGAACCCTCATCCTGCGGTTGGCCATGCAGCGAGATGACGGGCTTCGGAAGCCCCGTCCAGTCCTGCACATCGATGGCGTCCCGCACCGCAAGCATGCCGTAAAGGGGGGCTTCGAAAGTTCCAGCGAGTTCAGCCGTTACCATTTCGGCAGCGCGGCCATTGTGCCTGAATACCGGAAACGACGCACGTTCTTCGGCAACCCGCACAACGTCGCCGAGTTCGACAACGCCGCGATCGCCCGGCAGTACGTTGGCTGGAAGGGGCGTCGCCAAGAACTGCTCGTCGACAACCCTATCGCCCTTCGGCCGCTCTACGCGGATGGGAATTGGTTGCCGGCCGCCTCCGCGATGGGAATAGCCGACCGTCGTGCCGCCGTTGAGGATCGCGATCGTGTCGAAGACGTCGCTCTCTTCGACATGGAAGAACTCTGCGTCGTCGGTTGAAATCCGCATACGCAGGCGACGCGCGGGCTGCCCATAGGAATTGTCGATGTCGACGATGAATGGAACCGACCGAAAGGCCATCTCGACCTTCTCCGCGACTTTTCGCCGGGTCTCGCCATCGGGTCCGTAGACTTCTGCCAGAAGCGTTGCCATGACGGGTGGCCCAGGCGGCGGTTCGACGACCTTTAGGCTGGTGCCCGACGGCATGGACACGGCCTTGATGCGCTCTCGAATCTCGAGCGCGATCTGATGGCTGGAGCGGATGCGCTCCGCTTTGGGCAGAAGGTTTATGGCGACATCGCCCTGTTGCGGCTCCGTCCGATAGAAGGAATGGCGCACCAGGCCGTTGAAATTGAATGGTGCCGCAGCCCCGGCATGCGTCTGGACCGACATCACCTCCTCCAGAGCCAGAACTATGCGCGCGACCTCCTGCGCAACCCCGTCGGTTGCTTCGACGGAGGAGCCCTCGGGCAGGTCGATCGTGACCGATAGCTCTGACTTATTGTCGAAGGGAAGCAGCTTGACGGTCACATCCCTGGTGTAGAACAACGCAAGGGAACCGAGGGTAAGAATGCCGACTGCAAGCAGAAACGACCAGCTTGCGATTTTCGACGACAGGATCGGACGCGCCACGGCGGCATAGGTGCGGCCGAGCAGCCCGCCATGCCCCTGGTGGTGACTGATCGGGGTTGCCCTACCGGCGATCCTGAGCATCAACCAAGGTGTTACCGTGACAGCGACGAAGAACGAAAAGATCATCGCTGCCGACGCATTTGCAGGAATCGGGCTCATATAGGGTCCCATCATCCCCGACACGAAAAGCATCGGCAGAAGCGCAGCGACGACGGTAAGTGTCGCAACGATGGTCGGATTGCCGACCTCCGCAACCGCCTCAATTGCAGCATCCTTGCGTTCGCGGCCGTCGCCCATGCCCCAGTGGCGCGCGATGTTTTCGATGACGACGATTGCGTCGTCGACGAGAATGCCGATCGAGAAGATGAGGGCAAAAAGCGATATGCGGTTGAGCGTATAGCCCATCCACCACGAAGCGAAGAGGGTAAGCAGGATCGTTACGGGAATAACGACAGCGACGACTACGGCTTCACGCCACCCGATGGCCAGCCAGACAAGAAGGATGATCGAGACCGTGGCGAGCCCGAGATGATAAAGCAGCTCGTTCGCCTTTTCGTTGGCGGTCTCGCCATAATTGCGTGTGACTTCGACCGACACCTCGCCCGAAATGAGACTTCCTTTGAGCATTTCGACCCGGTGCAGGATCGATTCCGCAACTGTCACCGCATTCGAACCCGCACGTTTGGCAATGGCCAACGTGACCGAAGGAACGCGCGAAACTCCATTTTTCGATCGTAGGACCGTCGATACCAGAATTTCCCCCGTGTCGGTTGCGAAGGCAACGTCGGCCACGTCACGGACATAGACTGGACGGTTATCACGCGTCGTCACCAACAGATTGCCGATCTGGTTTGGTGAACTCAGCGTCTCGCCCGCAATGACGGCGATCTGCTCACCATTGTCCCTGGCCCCGCCAGCAGGAAAAGCCTTGTTGGCTCCGGAAACCTTCGCGGCAAGCTGCTGCAGCGTGACGCCGTAGAGAGCGAGCTTTTCGGGACGCGGCGCCACCCGTATGATCTCTGCCGTTTCGCCGACGAGATAAGTCAGGCCGACATCGTCGATCTTAGCAATCTCGGTGCGCAATTCGCGTGCGATGCGCGTCAAATCATTCGCCGTTATGCGATCGGCCATATTTGGGTTGGGCGAAAGCGTCAGCGTGACGATCGCAACATCGTCAATGCCGCGGCCGACGATGCGCGGTTCGGGGACGCCGAACGGGATGCGGTCCAAGTTCGCGCGGACCTTGTCATGGACACGCAACACCGCGGCGTCGGATGAAGTTCCGACGATGAAGCGTGCGGTTACCATCACTTGATCGTCGCCAGTTTGCGAATAGACGTGCTCCACGCCATCTATTCCTTTGACGATCATTTCCAACGGTTCGGTGACCAGCTTGACGGCATCATCGGCCTTCAGGCCGTCAGCGCGAACAAGGATATCAACCATCGGAACCGAAATCTGCGGCTCTTCCTCACGTGGCAATGTCAACAGAGCGACGAGTCCGAACGCGAAGGCAGCGACCAGGAACAGCGGCGTCAGTGGCGAGGCGATGAAAGCTCGCGTCAAGCCCCCCGCAATACCAAAACTCATCGGGAGCTTCATGGCGTGACCACGACATCGCCGACGGCGAGTCCAGTCAGGACCTCGACATAGTCCCCGTCAGAACGTGCGATCCGCTCGCCCAGCACAAGCGCCCGATCAATCTCGACGCCACCAACCATCACACGGACAAAATCGATGCCCGACCGGGCTTCAACGGATGCGACCGGTACGAGCAGCGCTGAGCGCTCGCCAACCGGAACCTCGACGAGCACACGGGCGCCGATAAAAGCCGTTTCCAGCTTTTCGACCTCGACGTCGGCGAGAACGCGGCCATTCTCGATCTGCGGGTAAATTTTTGCGAGACGGCCGGTCGAGTCCGCGCCGTTCGCATTAATACGGATCGAGGCCCCCTCTTTCAGCAGCGGAGCATGGCGTTCAGGCATCGCCAGGCGCAGGAAAACGCCGCCACCGCCTATCGTGGCCACCACTTCGCCGGCCATGATGACGGCGCCCCGCGTCACCGGCACGGTGAGCACGCGGCCAGCGCCGGGCGCGAATACTTCTCCCTCAGCGCCTTGCTGAACGATGACCGATCGTTGCGCCTCGCTCGCAGCCAGTTGGTTTTGTGTAACATCCGCATCGGTCCGAAGCTGGTCGAGACGCTGCGCGGTCATCACGCCCCTTTCGACCAGGGTCTGGCCGCGGGCAAACTCGGATCTTGCCGTGACAAGTTGCGCCTCAAGCGCGCGAATTTGCGCGTCGATCGCGGCGATCTGAAAAGCGATCTTGTCATCGCGAACGGTAGCGATCTTCTGCCCGGCCTTGATATTATCGCCCTCGCTCACATTGAGCTCGACGATTACCCCACCAATGCGGGCACGCGCAGGAATCGTGTCGCGTGCCTCGACCCGGCCATAGACCGCCTTCCACTCGATCACCGGGGTGGGAGCGAGCGTCACGGTTCCAGCCAATGCCGGGCCACACGCGAGCAGCCCGGCGAACAGAGGCAAGGATCGCATTTCGGCAAACCTTAAAAGGCGCGGCCCGGCTTGACGCCGAGCATCTTGAAGACGGCCGCTGCCGGGCAGAATCCAGTGAACGCGGATTGCACCAGATTCAGGCCAACAAAGACCGTGAGCCAAACGAACAAGGGCGAAACCCAAATCGTCAGCACCACCGAAAGCAGCACCATGATGCCGGCAAATGCGAGAACGGAACGGTCAAGCGTCATTGGTAACCTCCATCTGTCTGGAAAAGGCCTGCATAACTCTTGGATACGGAGCCGGAACGTGCCGCCGCATGTCCTGCTCGGCAAAGCATCGAGCACTTAGACATGCGGCGTAGCCGCGCCGTCATCGATCTTGATTTCCTTCAGCTTGTCGACGCCCATCATCTGCAAGGCGAGACGCTCGTAAAACGGCTCGGCCTTGCCTGTCCGGACCTTGTGCAGGAAATACCTCTCGAAGCCGACCTTCGCTGTGTGAACCCATTTGCCGGAGGACGACCAATTGACATTGCGCGGCGGGATTTGCGGCTGGGCGACGAAAGCAACGCCGGAATCGCCCAGGTCGGCCAAGCAAACCGCGTTCCATGTTGCTTGAGCATCCGGCTCGGCGCCCGTAACCAAGCGGCCAATGTTCCGGGCTGCAGCAGTCACCATGGATTCGATCATGAAGCCCGTTTTTGGAACGCCGGTCGGGACCGGCGTCTTTCCGAGAGGCGCGATGGCGACGCACACGCCGATTGCGAAAATATCCGGGTAGGAGGTGCTGCGCTGATGTTCGTCGACGACAATGAAGCCGCGAGCATTGGTTAGGCCTTCGATGCCAAATACGGCCGCAACACCGCGAAACGCCGGAAGCATCATTGAAAAGACTTGCGGAAGTTCGTGCGCCTTCTTCAAGGACCCGTCGTCGGCGATTTCCGAGACGAACATCTTACCCGGCTCGACGCGGTCAACCTTGGCATTGCAGATCCACTTGATGTGATGCTGACGCAACTCGCTTTCGAGAAGTCCCTTGGTGTCGCCGACACCGTCCAGGCCAAGGTGACCAATATACGGCTCCGAGGTGACGAAAGTCATCGGCACCCGATCGCGAACCTTGGCCTTGCGCAGCGCCTTTTCGAGGATGAATGCAAATTCGTAGGCAGGACCGAAGCACGAAGCGCCCTGCACAGCGCCGATGACCACTGGGCCTGGATTGTCGACCAACGCATCGAACGCCTTCTTTGTCTTGAGGGCATGGTCGATGTGACAGATGGACTGCGAGTTGTGGTCAGGTCCGAGCCCGTCGATCTCATCGAAAGCCAGTTCGGGACCCGTAGCAATCACCAGATAGTCGTAGGCAACAGAAGATCCGTCGTTGAGTTCGATGCTACGCTCTGCCGGTTTCAGCCGCTTGGCGCCTTGTGGATGCAGCGCGATGTCGTAGCGTGCAAACACCGGCGCAAGGTCGACTTCGATCGATTCCCTATCGCGCCAACCGACCGCAACCCAAGGGTTGGAAGGCACGAACGAATAGCGGTCTCCATTGGAAACAACCGAAACCTTGTGTTCTTTCCCAAGACCTTTGCGAAGCTCATAGGCCATGATCGTGCCGCCAAGCCCGGCACCGAGAACGACAACATGCGCCATGCCTTCCTCCCGCTGTGATGCCCTCGCGCACGCTACAAACCGTTGTTTCAGCGCCGCCGAACGCTTGTGATATACGGCCTCCTCACCAGTTCGGCCTTGATCTTTGTCAAGCGACCGACTGATACCGCCACAAGTGCCCCTGCCAGCAGTGAACGCCGTCTTGCCAGTCGACGCATCCTGGGAAACGCAATGAGTGAGCGTGTCTTACGGACACGGGGCCGCAGCTATTTCGACGCACACAGCAAAGACATCCCGGTTGATGGGCTGAGCACTGGAAGATCGGGGCTGACAGGACGGATCAACCGCTCGTCGGCGCTGGTCTTGCGATTGGCTGCGCCACGCTCGACGCCGGGAATTCCACGATGAAACACGCCCCACCCTCCGGCACCCTTTCATAGCGTACGGACCCTCGGTGGTGAGTAGCGATCTGGCGGACCAAGGATAGTCCAAGCCCCCAGCCGCCCTTGCTCTCGCTTCGTCCCGTCGGACGGTAGAACGGTTCGAAGACCCGTGTGCCCTCGCCGTCTGCAATGCCCTCGCCATGGTCTTTGACGCACAGGCGCACGATTGCCCCATCGGTCTCGACCTCGGCGATCACCGGCGGAGCCCCATGGCACAACGCATTCTGCATCAAATTTCGAACCAGGCGTCTCAACAACCGCACATCGCCCGAGATCATGGCGGTCGAGCCGGTGACCGCAACGTCGTTGCGCGCACCTTCTTCGGCTGCAAGTGCAAGCATGTCGACGGCTTCCACATGGTCCAGTTTTTGGACATGGTCGAGCCGGCTGGCCAACAGGATTTCCTCGACCAGGCTGTCGAGTTCCGAGAGGCTTTGCACGATCTCTCGCTTCGTTGCCTGATCGGCCGAACGCTCGTAGAGATCTATGGCCATGCGAAGCCTTGCCAACGGCGAACGCAGTTCATGGCTGGCATTGGCGAGCAGGGATCGGTGCGCGTCGACCAGACGTTCGATGCGATCGGCCGCAATGTTGAAACTCCGCGCGACTGCTGCGACTTCATCGCTGCCACTCGCCGCAACCCGGGTTCCAAGCTCGCCTGCCCCCCAAATTTCCACGCCGCGGCGCAGACGCTCCAACCGCCGCGTCAGATGACGAACCACAGGATAGGCTGCAAGGCCGATGACACCGGCGATGACTGCCAGATAGCCAAGGGGATTTCGTCCACCCGGCCCCAGGGGCATGCGGGCCTGTATGACCCGTCCATCCGCCAGTCGAATTGCAAACGGCCGTTTGCCATCGTGCGACTGACGCGAGCCGGGCGCATCGAATTTGAACGGTTCTCCAGCACTGGCAATCAATTGTTCATGCGGGTTGTATAGCGCCAAGTCGGCTGCGAAGGCGTCCGCAAGCCGGTCAAGCGTGATCTTGAGCATAGCCGGATCGTCGGTCACTGGTAACATTGTGGCGATGAATTTGTCACGCCGGCCGCCCCATCCCCGGTCCAGCTCGTCCTGCCCCAGCCGGACAAAGAACGCACTCGTGAATGCGACTACGGCCAAACTGGCCAGCAGCGTGAGGTAGACCTTGAGGAAGAGGCTGTTGCGCACCACAGTTTCGCCCCGACTTATTTCTGATCGTCCTGAAAGCGTGCGAAAACATAGCCGGCGCCGCGCACGGTTACGATGCGACGCGGGTGTTTGGGACTATCCTCGATTGCCGCCCTGATCCGAGAAATATGCACATCGATCGACCGATCGAACGCTTCGAGTTCCTCGCCTTTGACAAGGTCCATCAGTTGCTCGCGCGACAGCACACGTCCGGCATTCTCCGCCAATGCAACGAGAAGGTCGAATTGATAGCTGGTCATCGGACAATCGCGGCCATCGATACGGACTGAACGAGAACCGGGATCTATCTCGAGCCGCCCGGACCGAAGGATGCGTGATGCGGTCAGATCGCCGCCACGGCGCCGCCGCAGTATAGCCTTGAGACGCGCCAGCAGTTCGCGCGGATTAAACGGCTTTGGCAAGTAGTCGTCTGCGCCCAACTCCAGCCCGATAATCCGGTCCGTCTCATCCCCTTTCGCCGTGAGCATAAGAATGGCCACGTCCGATACGGCGCGCATGCGGCGGCAGGCCTCGAAGCCGTCCAGGTCGGGCAGCATGACGTCGAGAATTACCGCGTCTGGCGAACGCCGTTGCACATCAGCGAGGCCGGCATGCCCGGTTGCCGCAGTGTGGACGACGTAGCCATTTCCCGAGAGATAGTCCGCGATCATGGCGGACAGGCGTGTGTCGTCATCGATGATCAGCACCTGTTCCGCCATGGCCGGGACTCTCCGGATTTCAACCTTGCAGTTGAAATCCTACCACCGGCCGTGGCCTCCGCGCGCCTTGAAACGCTCCAGAATCTTTGCCCTTTGTTCTGGCGTCAGGATTTCTGCTGCATCGACAAGAGTGGCCGTCATTTTGCGCGAGGCGGCATCGATCGCGGCAACGCGCTCACTACGCAACGTTTCGATCGCAGACCGGTCGATAGTCGGCGCGCCCAGAATGTCGGCAGCGGCGTTGCGCGTGTCCCTGAAGTCGTCGAGCATCGGAGCGATCTCATCTCGGGCAGAACCGAAGAGCTCCTTCAGCTTCTTCGACTGTTCCGGTGTGGCATCGATATCTTCCATCATATGCTCCATCCGGCGCTCCGAGAAGCCACCGCGGCCCATAGAAGCATCCATCATCTGGTGTCCCTTGCCAAAATGCAGCATTCCGTGCCCATCTCCGAACTCGCCACTGTTGGCCACAGCAAGTCCAATGCCAGCGACTGCTGCGGCAGCAAGGCCGCCGATAACGATGCGCCGTCCCCAGCTACGCGACCCAGTTGCGGTGTTCGGAGCCAATGGGGCCTGCATATCCTGCTTGTCGTTGTCCATGATCGTTTCCTTGGTTAGGCGGCACTTGCTGCCGCGATAACGCCAGACTGGAGGGTCAACGTTTCTCGAGTGACGGGGAAGTGTGAAGAAATGTGAAGGTGCCTCCCTGTCGACCAGGTTTCCGAGGACGCTCTTTGACTTGGCTCAAGGCGGTGAGCGATGGCGGTTGGCAGATATATGTCGCTGCATCCGGTGAGCGGGTTTCAGTCTGCCCTGCGGAATACCGCAATAATGGAGTGCGATCGTTTTGACTGACTGGATCAAGCAGTTTCCGGGCTTGTCCCGTATCGAGCCGGCCGTACGCGACGCGCTGACCCGAAAGAGCGCCATAATTGCGGTCCCGCAAGGCACTGTGATCTTCGGTCCTGGCAAGTCACCCGAGAACCTGCTTCTGCTGCTGGAAGGCAGGGTGCGGGTGCAGCAGGTCTCGGAAGGTGGCCGCGAGATAGTCCTTTATCGGGTCGAGGCTGGACAAAGCTGCGTACTGACGACCGCCTGCCTGTTGGCCCACGAAGACTATTCCGCCCAGGGCATCGCCGAAACCAACGTGCGCGCCGTGGCCATCCCGCGCGCGGTCTTCGATGACCTGGTCTCCCAGTCGGTCGCTTTCCGCAGTTTCATATTCACCGCCTATTCCAAAAGGATCACCGATCTGTTTCAGGTCATCGAAGACATCGCGTTCCAGCGCGTCGATATCCGGCTGGCGCAGAAGCTGATCGATCTGGAACGTGGCGCAAGACAGATCAAAGCCACGCATCAGCAGATGGCAGCCGAACTGGGCACCGCGCGCGAGGTTGTCTCGCGCCAGTTAGGCGAGTTTCAGCGACGGGGATGGATTCGGCAGTCGCGCGGGACGATCGATCTGGTGGATATTGCCGGGTTAGAAAGACTAGCCGCCCTGGATGCGGGATAGATCTCATGGTTTCTCGTGAACAGTAGCTATCGCTGATGCTCAGGGCTCCAACGCTAGAACTCAAAAAGGCCAGAGAGGGCTAGGCGCACACCGGTGAAGAACACGGGCTGCCTGAGGGTCAAAATGGCCTCCGGACGACTTGGAAGCAGTACCCGCGCGGGCGCCAGCCGGGCTCTCCCACGCCCGAGTTCGCACCCAATCTGATCGCCCGGCAAGGCCCGCGAGCCGACCACCACGCCAAGCCGCGACCAATGCTCCGCCAAGATTACCAAGGAACTTGATACCGGCACAGCGGAGACAGGCAAGCGCAGCCTCGGTATCGCCCCTTTCGCCGCCCCGTCAGCCTGCAAGTCCCGCCATTCACTTCCGCTTGGTGACATCGTCACTGAACGGCGGATCGAAAGGGCATAGGCAGGTCCCGTATTCAACAGGAGATCAGGACAATGATTGCCAATGTAGGAACCATAGACCGGGCTCTTCGTCTTGTCCTCGGCGTGGGGCTGATCGCTGCGGCGTTGTTCAGCAGTTGGGACGTCTTTGACAGCGTTGCACTAGAATATGGCGCTGTGGTCGTGGGCATTGTGATGCTGGCGACTGCCATGTTCCGCTTCTGCCCACTCTACGCGGTGCTGGGGGCCACGACGTGCCGGAACTGACCACCATCGAAACCCTTTTCACCCCGTGGCAATCCCTCTCAGGCGGCATTCTGATCGGGCTGGCCTCGGTGCTGCTGATGCTGACCCTTGGCCGGATCATGGGAGCCACCGGCGTCCTGGCAGGTGTTCTGACGCCGTCCGCGCATCCAGATACCGGTTGGCGGCTTGCATTGCTG
This sequence comes from Aminobacter sp. NyZ550, assembly GCF_025628925.2. NCBI lineage: Bacteria > Pseudomonadati > Pseudomonadota > Alphaproteobacteria > Hyphomicrobiales > Phyllobacteriaceae > Aminobacter > Aminobacter sp. NyZ550. The sequence goes on along the minus strand of NZ_CP114190.1, from coordinate 3,112,785 downwards.
GCCGGGATGATCAGCGGGCCGCTTGTTACGCTGGCTGTGACCGGGCAGATGCCCGCAGTCGAGGTAACCGTGTCCATGCCGATGCTTCTGGTGGGCGGCGTGCTGGTCGGGATCGGCGTGACCTACGGATCCGGCTGCACCTCGGGACACGGGGTTTGCGGGGTGGCGCGCCTGTCGCGCCGGTCCATTGCGGCAACATTGACCTTCATGCTGACCACCGGGGTGACCGTCTATGTCATCCGTCATGTTCTGGGGGCCTGACACATGCGACTTCTGACGTCCTATCTCATCGGCCTTGTCTTTGGCGTGGGCATTTCGATTTCGGGCATGGCCAACCCAGCCAAGGTGCTCAACTTCTTCGATGTGACAGGCAACTGGGACCCAAGCCTCATCTTCGTCATGGGAGGGGCGGTTGTCATCGCCTTCCTTGGTTATCGTATTGTCTTGCGCAGGACCTCGCCGATCATCGACGCGAAATTCCACTTGCCCGACAATCTGCGCATCGACGCCCGTCTGCTCGCCGGCTCGGCCGTGTTTGGCGTGGGCTGGGGCATCGCCGGGTTCTGCCCGGGGGCCGCGCTCCCCGCCTTGGGAACTGGCCGGATCGAGGTCGTCGCCTTCGTGGCGGCGCTGATCGCCGGCATCTTTGGCGCCAAGGGCCTAATGGCCCTGAGCGGTGCGCGCGCAGCCCGCGTGCTGCGCCGCGAAACCTGAACCAGAAAGGAGACTGCCGTGACAGATTATCCGATCAACATGTCCGTCAAACCACAGGTCGAGGCATTCTTCGACCCGGCAACCAATACCATCAGCTATGTGGTGAAAGACCCGTCCTCGAACGCCTGTGCCGTGATCGATTCCGTCATGGACATCGACTATGCGGCGGGACGGATCACCTATGACCATGCCGACGCCATCATCGACCATATCCGCAAGCACGGCCTGAAGCTGGAGTGGATCATCGAGACCCATGTGCATGCCGACCACCTTTCCGCCGCGCCCTACATTCAGAGCGCTCTCGGCGGCAAGATTGGCATCGGCGACAAGATCATGGTCGTTCAGGACACGTTCGGCAAGATTTTCAACGAAGGCACCGAGTTCCAGCGCGACGGCAGCCAGTTCGACGCCCTATTCGAGGATGGCGACACCTACAAGATCGGCAACATGCAGGCGGTGGCAATCTACACCCCCGGCCATACGCCGGCCTGCATGGTTCATGTCATGGGTGACGCGGCTTTCGTGGGAGATACACTGTTCATGCCCGATGGCGGATCGGCGCGCGCCGATTTCCCCGGCGGCGATGCCGCCACACTTTACGACAGCATCCAGAAGGTGCTGGCTTTGCCAAACGAGATGCGCCTGTTCATGTGCCACGACTACGGTCCCAATGGCCGCGACATCCAGTGGCAAACCACGGTGGCCGCGGAAAAAGAACACAACATCCATGTCGGCAAAGGAGCCACCAAGGAGCAGTTCGTGAATTTGCGCACCGAACGTGATGCAACGCTGGCGATGCCAAAACTCATCATCCCGTCGCTCCAGGTGAACATGCGCGCAGGCGAGGTGCCGACCGACAAAGACGGCCGGCCAATGCTCAAAGTACCCATCAACGCGCTTTGACCTCTGACCTCCATTCAAGGACAAGAAAATGCAGGACATCAAACACATCACGCCGGATTTCGCGGTCAGCCCGCAGATTGCGCCTGTACAACTCGCCGACCTGAAGGCCGCGGGCTTTACAACAGTGATCTGCAACCGCCCCGATCACGAGGATGCAGGCCAGCCAAGCTTTGCCGAGATCAAAGCCGCCGCCCAGGTCGCAGGGCTTGAAGCGTTCCACATTCCGGTCACGCCAGGTCAAGCAACCAGGGTTGACGTTGTCGCTTTCGACACCGCCGTGGCCACGGCTCAAGGCAAGGTTCTGGCCTATTGCCGTACGGGCGCCCGGGCGCAGAGCCTCTTTGCCGCGATCCAGGGATGAACCCGGCAGTCTGCCCCTTTCTGCAGACGCATTGAAGCCGCCTCTCTTGGACCATGAAGAACCCAGAAAAGTCTCGTCCCATGTCCGCCATATCGCTCGCCCGCTATCTTCCGATCCTGCAATGGGGCCGGACCTATGACCGTCACGCCCTGACGGGCGACCTGCTGGCGGCAGTGATCGTGACGATCATGCTGATCCCTCAGTCACTGGCCTATGCGCTTCTGGCGGGATTGCCGCCGGAAGCCGGGCTCTATGCCTCGATCGCGCCAGTCATCCTTTACGCGATCTTCGGTACCAGCAGGGCGTTGGCCGTGGGACCAGTGGCGGTGGTGTCACTGATGACGGCCGCGGCCATCGGCAACATCGTCGAACAGGGGACCATGGGCTATGCCGTGGCCGCCCTCACCCTTGCAGGATTGTCTGGGGCAATCCTGCTGGCGATGGGGCTCCTTAAGCTGGGATTTCTCGCCAACTTCCTGTCACATCCCGTCATCGCAGGCTTTATCACAGCATCCGGCATCCTCATTGCGACCAGCCAGATCAAACATATTCTGGGCGTAAGAGCAGGTGGCGACACTCTGCCTGCAATGGTCGTATCACTGGCCGACAACCTCATTGCGACCAACTGGATCACCCTGGTGATCGGGATCGGTGTCACCGGGTTTCTGTTCTGGGTCCGCAAGGGTTTGAAACCGATGCTGCGCCAACTCGGCCTTGGCCCGCGCCTGGCGGATGTGGTGACCAAGGCCGGTCCTGTGCTTGCCGTGGCCGTGACGACGGTCGCAGTCTGGGGCCTCGGACTGGATGCAAAGGGAGTGCAAATCGTTGGTGACGTGCCACAGGGCCTGCCGCCGCTAACGCTGCCCTCATTTTCCACCAATCTGATCGGGCTTCTGCTGCTTCCCGCATTGTTGATTTCGGTCATCGGATTCGTGGAATCCGTCTCGGTCGCGCAGACGCTCGCCGCCAAGAAACGACAGCGGATAGACCCCGACCAGGAACTGATCGGACTGGGCGCCGCCAACATCGGGGCGGCTTTCACGGGAGGATACCCGGTGACGGGTGGCTTCGCTCGATCGGTGGTAAACTTCGATGCAGGGGCCGAGACGCCTGCCGCCGGCGCCTTTACCGCAATAGGGTTGGCCGTCGCAGCCATAGCGCTAACCCCGCTGATATACTTCCTCCCCACGGCCGCCTTGGCCGCGACGATCATCGTGGCGGTGCTTTCGTTGGTCGATTTCTCGATCTTGAAGCGCAGTTGGACCTACTCGAAGGCAGATTTCGTCGCCGTGGCCTCGACGATCGCTCTGACCCTCGCGATGGGCGTAGAGACCGGCGTATCAACGGGAGTGGTGCTATCCATCGCACTACATCTCTACAGATCCTCGCGTCCACATATTGCAGAGGTTGGCCTTGTTCCAGGCACCCAGCATTTCCGCAATATCCGACGCCACACCGTCCTCACCGACCCTACCCTTCTCACCATCCGCATCGACGAGAGCCTCTACTTCGCCAACGCTCGTTTTCTCGAGGATTACGTCGCCGATCGCGTCGCCTCCGATTGCCCGATCAGAAACGTGGTGGTGATGTGCTCTGCCATCAACGAGATCGATCTCAGCGCACTGGAAAGCCTGGAGGCGATCAACCATCGCCTGAGGATGATGGAAGTGAAGATGCACCTGTCGGAAGTGAAAGGCCCGGTGATGGACCGGTTGAAAAGATCCCATTTCCTCGATGCGCTGACGGGGCAGGTGTTTCTGTCGCAATACGACGCGATGCAGACCCTTGCCCCCAAACAGGGCCTGAACCACCCGGACAACCCAAGTCATGCCGCGAGCACCTGTTCAAGGTCAGATCCGGGGTAAGCCGTGACATCACCTCTCGCCTTAACCGATGCGGGTGCGTCCCCCATCGTCGAATTGGCTCCTGGGCAGCGTCCGCTTTTGGATGGCTCGAAACAGGCGTTCGACACGGCCCGCAAGCGGCTGGGGGATCCGCGTCGAGATGATGGCTCGGACATCCGCTCCTGGGCGGCATGCAGAGAGAACTGGTCGGCAAGCTCAAGGTCGGCCCTCAGTGATGAGGGCTCGGCGCAACCGACGAATGACAGCAGACCGTCCGCGTTCGTCCGCCTGCTGACTGACGGCCTGGCTTACATCGAGCAGCAATTCCGATAACTCGTTGTGCCAATCAAGGCGGGCGACCTTGCCCGGCAACAGACGCTTCGGTTCGTTGAAATCAACCCTTTGCGCGCCGGCCCTACCGAGATCGAAGGCTTCGTCGAGTTGCGGTGCAATGATACGTTCCGGAGAGATGAATGCCGCCAAGCGTGCCTTCAATCCGGACAAGCCAGATTCTTCGCCATGGGTCAGGAATACCCCTTCATGGATAGGCAGGCGCGCCCTTACCCAATCCTCGAGCTCGCTGGCATCGGCGTGGCCCGAATACAGGTCGAGCAGTCTGATCCGAGCCTTGACTTGAAACTCCTCTCCCTGAATTCGTACCCGTTCGGCCCCGTCGAGGAGAATGCGTCCCAGCGTTCCCTGGGCCTGAAATCCGGCAAGCATCACTGTTGCGTTCCTTCGCCACAGATTCGCCTTCAGATGGTGTCGGATGCGACCTGCATCGCACATGCCGCTTGCTGCGATCACGACGTAGAACCCGCTAAGGCGATTGATCGCCTTGCTTTGCTCAACCGTTTCCGTGAAGCGAATCTCACGAGAACTGAGGGCCTGCCTGAGCACATCGCCTTCCTGGATTTCGTCGGCATGTCGCTCGAAGATTGTGCTGGCGCGAGTGGCTAGCGGCGAATCCACGAAGACATCGGCCTTGGGAATCTGCCCTTCGCGCATCAACCAGAACAGGTCGACAAGCAACTCCTGCGTTCGTTCGACGGCAAACGATGGGATGATAAGCGGACCACTTGCGGCGAGCGCGCCTTGCACTTCTTGCAAGAGCAGGGACCTACGTCGCTGAGGGGTGATTTCTCCTCGCTCCCGATCTCCGTAGGTCGATTCGCAAATCAGATAGTCGACATCCGTCGGCGCTTCCGGATCCGGCTGCAGAAGTTTGTGGGCCGGACCGACATCTCCGGAAAACAATAGTCTGAGCGGCTTGTCCGAAAAATTGATCTCAATTTCGACTGAAGCGGACCCCAACAGATGCCCGGCGTTCCAGAACCTAACCCGAACACCAGCTACGACTTCGAACCATTCTTTATATTGCCTGGCATGGAAGAGCGTCATGCACTTTGCCGCGTCTTCCGCCGTGTATATGGCGGCTACTGCCATACGACCCCGTTGGGCGTTGCGGCGATTGAGGTGCTCAACTTCCATTTCCTGGATGTGAGCGCAATCGGGCAGCATGACCGAGCAGAGATCGATCGTGGCTCGGGTAGCATGTATGGGGCCGGAGAACCCATGCTTCATCAGCTTGGGAAGCAACCCACTGTGATCGATGTGGGCATGGGTCAGCACGACCGCGTCAATCCTGCTCGGATCGAATGGAAAGTCTCCGTAATTGAGCTCCCGTTCAGATTTCGACCCTTGGAAGAGACCACAGTCGATCAGGATGCGCTCGTTCCCGACTTCAAGCTCGTAACAAGAGCCTGTCACCGCATGAGCCGCGCCATGAAAACGTAGACGTGGCACCATTTCTTGACGCTCCGCGAAGGTTCCCGTTTTGGCGTGGTCCGCCAACCTAGACGCAAGTCTGCCAGGTTTCACTTTGCAAGCCTTGACTGGGGTCAATTTTCGGCCTGCTATTTTGAACCCATCCGGAAGCGGGGTGCAGGCTTGTCATGGCAAGGAAGAGCGCAGGCATACTAGCGTTCAGGCGAACGCAAGGGTTCGTGGAAGTCCTGCTTGCACATCCGGGCGGGCCGTTCTGGAGCAAACGCGATCTTGGCGCCTGGTCCATGCCCAAAGGCGAGTATGCCGACGACGAGGAATCGGAGGCAGCGGCCAGGCGAGAGTTCCAGGAAGAGACAGGCATCGAAGTGACGGGCAAGCTCATTCCGCTCGGAACCGTCCGCCAGCATAGTGGGAAGCTGGTCACCGCCTTTGCCGTGGAAGCCGACATCGACATGACCGATTTCAAAAGCAACCTGTTTGCCATGGAGTGGCCGCCCCACAGCGGCCAAGACAAGCTCTTTCCGGAGGTGGACCGAATTGAGTGGTTCTCGTTGGCCGACGCGAGCAACAAGCTCGTCGCCGGACAGCGACCATTGTTGGATTTACTGAGCCAAGCAACTGCGAGCGCAGCCTCTGCGGAAAGATGCTCGGGCCAGTGACTGGGACAATGCCCAGCCATCTATTCGCACATAACCGATAGCGCCTGCATCTTGACGATTTCAACCGTTCTCAAGGACACCAGCCGCATGATGCCTTGTCCGCGCAGTCGGGTGAAAACGCGTGACACGGTTTCAAGCGACAGGCCTAGATAATCGGCAATGTCTGTCCGTGACATCGGCAGTTCAAAGCGCTCGAGCCCACCCTGACGCTCGAACATGTCCAGCAAAAAGGCGGCAACTCGCTCAGGAGCATTCTGACGGCCGAGAACGAGGAGATGCTCCTGGGCGCGCACCAGGCCGCGCAGCGCCAGAGGCAGCAGCGTTGCCGACAAATCAGCGGTTGCCGACACTCTCATGGAAAGCGTCGAGGTGGCACCGACCGCCTCGGCGAAGAAATGATGGCGACTATCTGCCTCAAATCCGAACACTTCGCCGGGCAGGTGAAATGCAGAGATTTGCCTGCGGCCATCAGCCAGCAGCCTGTAAACCCGAACGCAACCGAACTTCACCACATAGAAGCAGTTCGCGTCGCTGCCTGGGGAGAAAATCTCGGAGCCAGCCGGATGGAATGACGCAGGCATTGGAACTCCGAATGCCGGAAGAGGCATCTGGCCTAAAAGCGCGTCCCAATTGGACCCCGTGGTATTGTCGACCTTGCCCTGAGAATGCATTGCTCTCTCCCGCGGTAACCGGGAGATTCATCGCGCATGAGCCGCTGCGGAGAAATTCGGTTATGTCACTAGGGGATAATACGTAGTCACGTGATGGTTTGGGGGGCTGTTAATGCTGCCTGGCACCAAGTCCCGCTTCGATGGCCATTCTCACCAGTTCTGGAAGGCTTCGCGCTTCCATTTTGGACATCACGCTTGCCCGGTGAACCTCGACGGTTCGAGGACTGATATCGAGATCGTAGGCGATCGTTTTGTTGGGGAGGCCCGCAACAACGGCGGCGAAGACCTCGCGCTCGCGTTCGCTCAACAGCGCCACGCGTGAACGAATGGCAGATATGTCCTCGTGAACGGCCTGCCTTCCGAGGCTGGCGATGGCCCGGTCTACGGCCGAGATCAGGACATCGTCCTTGAACGGCTTTTCGATGAAATCGAAAGCTCCTGCTTTCATGGCTTCGACGGCAAGTGGAACGTCGCCATGTCCCGTGATGACGATCGCGGGAATGGCGCAGGATAGCTGGCGGAGCCGCTGAAGCAATTCGATCCCATCTACGTCAGGCATGCGAAGGTCCGTCACCAGGCAGCCATTGCGGATGGTTGGTGCCGCAGACAGGAACGCCAAGGCAGACTCGTGCTGGCGCACAGTGTATCCGGACATGGTAAGCAGGAATGCCAGAGACCTTCTGACCGGTTCCTCGTCGTCGACGATGTGGACGACGCTCTCACCCTTGTCCATCGATCGTCTCCTGTTCAAAAGCAGGCAAGGTGAAGCGGAAAGTGACCCCGCCATGGGCGTTCATCCGCATGCTCAGCTCGCCACCGTGGGCCTCAACGATGCGTTTGGCAATGGAGAGGCCAATGCCCATGCCGCTGGCCTTGGTGGTGACGAAGGGCTGGAAAAGGCGTGCAGCGATTTCATCGGGGATGCCAGGCCCAGTGTCGGAAACTTCGACGGCCACTTCGCCCGGGTTCCCAGAAGCTGTCCGCACGGTGAGCAGCCGTGTGTCGCTATCGCGCATGGCTTCAATGCCGTTGCGCATGAGATTTGTGAGCACCTGCTGGATCTGCACTCTGTCAACCATCACCATCCCTGTTCCGGGCCCGAAATCAAAGACTGAGCGAACGCCTCGCTCTCTTGACCCCATCAGAGCCAGAGCGCCTGCCTCTTCGACAAGCTTATGAATGTCCTCGGGCGCTTTCTCGGTCTCCCCGCGCATCACGAATTCGCGCAGATGGCGAATGATCTCTCCCGCTCGTAGCGATTGCGTCGCAATCTCTTGCAACGCCTCTGGAAGCTGGGAAGCCGCTTGCTCTGGGCGTTCGCGCAGCATGCGGATTGACCCTTGCGTGTAGTTTGCAATTGTCGACAGCGGCTGATTGAGTTCGTGTGCAAGCGTGGAAGCCATTTCGCCCAGCTCGTTGAGGCGGGCAAGCCTAGCAAGTTCGCCTTGAATCTCCTGGAGGCGAGCTGCAGATTCCTCTCGTTCGGTCAGATCCCTGATGAAGCCGGTGAAATAGATCTTGTCGCCGGATTTCATCTCGCCCACCGCAAGCGTCATCGGAAACGTGGAGCCATCCTTCCTGCGGCCGACCACCACCCGGTCGACCCCGATGATGCGCTTCTCGCCAGTGGTCAGGTACCTGCGGATGAAGCCATCGTGACCGCTTCGATACGGCTCCGGCATGAGGATTCGAACATTTTTGCCCCTGACTTCCTCTTCCAGGTAGCCGAACTGCCTGACTGCTGCCGTGTTGAAGGAAACGATGGTTCCATCTCTTTCGATGACAACCGAAGCGTCGGGGACGGTGTCCAGTATCGACTTGAGATGGGCCTCGCGCTCAACGAGCCTGTGCTTCGTTTCCTCATTAGCGGTCCAGGCTCGATGCAGGAGTTCACCCATTGCCGCCAGCGCGAACCCAACGAGGGTGAAAACCAGCAGCGCACCGACACCAGTGTTGCCCTCCAGCTTGAGCCCACCAATGTAGAAAGCGCCAACAACGGACAGGACGACGGAAACTAGCCCGGGGCCTGCGCCACCTATCATCGCAGCCATGAGAATTGCCGGGACGAAGAGTATGAAAGTGGCGCTGTCAGCCAGAAAGCCATGGAGGAGAATACGTGCCAAGAATGCGAATGCCACGATTGAACAGGCAAAAAGGTATGCTTTTCCCCCTTTGTAAACAGAGGGAAACGTTACCTTGCGGAACTTAGAGATGGCGTCTGCTGCCATACCCGCTTCCTGATGTCCCCTGACCTAACGCCGCCGAAATGCCGGTCAGCATTCCACCCTTGTACATCCATAGATCTTGCAGAGCTATCGGGATCGCGTGCAGGCTGAGAGAGTGGGGCCGCGGGCGCAATCCGTTTGACACAGGTCAATGCAGCCCTGGCTTTCTGCGAGAGACTGGACGCTTTCTGCTGCCGAAGGAGTTCGAAGCATGTCTGACGCCGCTCTCAAGCAGGATGTCCTGGACGAACTCGATTTCGAGCCCAGCATCGATGCGGCCCACATCGGCGTAGCAGTTGATCACGGTGTTGTCACCTTGACTGGACACGTCTCGACCTATGCTCAAAAGGCCGCGACAGAAGCAGCGACGCGACGGGTGAAGGGGGTTAAAGGGATCGCTCAAGAAATCGAGGTCCGGCCCTTCGGAGCCAATGCCACCGCCGATGACGAGATCGCTAGGCGGGCTCTAGACACCCTGGCATGGAATACGACGATCCCAGACAACGCTGTTCAGATTACGGTGCAACGTGGCTGGGTGACGCTTACTGGTAGCGTCACTTGGCAGTACCAGAAGTCCGCCGCAACCGATGCCATACATCGGCTGGCTGGCGTGGTCGGCATCTCCAACAATATTGAAATCAAGCCGCACCTGACATCGGCCGATGTCAGCAAGAAGATCAAGTCGGCCTTGGTACGCAGCGCTGAAATCGAAGCTCAAGCGATCCAGGTCTCGGTGTCCGATGGAACCGTCCGGCTTGAGGGTCACGTCCGCACATGGTCGGAGCGCATGGCGGCCGAACGCGCAGCATGGTCTATCCCCGGAGTTACCCAGGTCGACGACCGAATTTCAGTGAGCTGAGGTCGTATCGGGAGGCTGCAGTAATGAAGGCAATGTTGCTTGAACATGCGGGCCAGCCGCTTCGGCTTGTCGAAAGGACGCCCCCTGCCCCCGGGCCCAGGCAGATTCGACTGCGTGTCGAAGCCTGCGCCGTATGCCGAACCGATCTCCATGTTATCGACGGAGACCTGCCAAATCCGAAGCTGCCGTTGATCCCGGGGCACGAGATCGTCGGCATTGCCGACCTAGTCGGATCGGATGTCGACAGTTCTATGCTCGGCCGTCGATTCGGCGTGCCTTGGCTGGCTCGAACGTGCGGCACCTGTCTCTATTGCAGCACGGGTCGCGAGAACCTGTGCGATGCAGCTGAGTTCACAGGCTACACACTGGACGGTGGTTTCGCGACCCATGTCTTGGTTGGCATCGACTATGCCTTCGAGCTCGACCCCCTTGCCGATCCGGTGGCGCTGGCCCCTCTGTTATGTGCTGGGCTTATCGGGTGGCGATGCCTGAAAAAGGCGGGAGACGCTAAGCGTCTCGGAATCTTTGGTTTCGGCGCGGCCGCTCATATCATCGCCCAGGTTGCGGTCTGGCAAAAACGGGAAGTCTTTGCTTTCACCAAACCGGGAGACGTGACCGCCCAGGGCTTGGCCCGCCAGCTTGGCTGCGCGTGGGCGGGCAGTTCGGGAGATCAGCCTCCGGCAGAACTTGACGCGGCGATCATCTTTGCACCGGTTGGTACACTTGTGCCCAGGGCGCTCGCTCTGGTTCGCAAAGGCGGGCGCGTTATCTGTGGCGGCATACACATGAGTGACATCCCCGCCATGGAGTACAAAGTCTTATGGGGGGAGCGCGAACTCGTTTCGGTGGCGAACCTGACGCGTGGGGATGGCCAGGAGTTCTTTTCAATCGCTGAGCAGGCGAAAATTCATGCCCGCACCACCGCCTATCCGCTCCAAGAAGCCAACACCGCACTAAGGCTTGTTGAGATTCAGGATTCCCATATTGAGCGGATTGTGATTCACACTTTGGATGGATCGCTTTGTTTTGACGGACGCCCAATGGGCAAAGATGGAACCTCATTGTTTGGGCAAGCCGACGGACCCTGGGCGCAGTGGGAGCGACAACCGCCGCTTCATCGAAGCGGTGCTGTGGATCGCGCGAACGGGTAGCCCCTGGCGCGATCTTCCGGCCTTTTTCGGAAACTGGAACACGGCCTTCAAACGCTATCGGGATTGGTTGAAAGCTGATGTTTTCATCAGGCTCTTCGAGGTCTGCTCGGACGAACCGGATATGGAATATGCGATGGTCGATGCCACCATTGTGAAGGTCCATCGTCACGGCCAGGGTGCAAAAGGGGGACTACGCGGCAGGCCATAGGTCGATCCAAGGGGGGCATGACGACCAAGATCCTCGCCCTTACAGACGCGCTTGGCAATCTGGTCCGCTTCGAACTCATGCCCGGCCATCGCTTCGATACGGTCGGCGTGGCGCCGCTGATCGAGGGCATCAACTTTGGCGGGCTGATCGCCGACAAGGCCTTCGACAGCAATCACATAATCACCGATCTCAATGAGCGCGGCGCCAAGATCGTCGTCTCCCAGCACCCAAGGCGCACAAAGCCGCTGCCGCTCGACAAGGAACTCTACAAGTGGCGCCACCTCATCGAAAACTTCTTCTGCAAGCTCAAGGAATTCAAGCGCATCGCCATGCGCGCAGACAAAACCGACCAGAGCTTCGCCGCTATGATCTATCTCGTTGCCGCCGTCATCAACTCTCGATGAATCTCAACAAGCCTTAGACGACCTTAGGTCGGGAAAGCTCAGTGGGGCTGCAGTCCTAACGCCTTGGCCAATTTCTGCCCGGCATTGGATACCTCGCCGACGGGCCAATCTATGAGACAGCTATCGACGCATGGGGAATGCGATATCGTTACGATGGCCTCGCCCCGCGCGACGTCGGCGGATGCCTGGATGTCTTACGCCTGCATACGGGTGAATGGATCGATCCCGGCGGCCTCATCTACATCGCAGAGGTTCCGTGAACCAAAGTGCAGGACGTGCCGTGATCAGCCACCACCCGAGCATGCGCTAGATATTTGCACCGCCTTAGCATTTGGGACGGCAACTTGATGCGCGACATGTCTTCCCGGATAGGAAACCCACTGATGAGCATCTTCGACAAGATCAACAAGAGGCTTTCGGACAATCTGTATCGGCATGGGCATTATTTGACGGACCCCCACGCAAAAGACCATGACAAGATCGTTGAAATGGTCGACGACCTCATGGAGTTTGTCAAAGAGGACGCGAGGAAGGACGTGAGGGGGAAGGTCGTAAATCTGATACGTCGCCACAAACGTCACGACGTGGAAATATAAGGCAACCACGAGTGACGATCAGCTATTCCGAACTGGCACGACGTAGATTGGCCATCCCGACGGTCTACTCACAGGCTAAGAAACATCCGAGGACTGGGCTGGCCCCCTAGCGGAGTTCATCGAGCACCTATCCCAAGGCTTTCGATCTTCCGGATCCATTTCTTCCGCCGCTCCAGACTTCCCCCCACAGGCCCGAGCAAGGTTTCATATACGGGCTTGATCCCCACGAAATTCAGGATCCCTCGGCGCATGCCAGCGATCCCGTGGTTGAGGAACCATAGCCGATAGAAGATCGACGGCATTCCCATGGTCACCACGATCCGAGCGGATCGGCCTCGCAGGAGAGATTCTGTCAGCATTCCCTTGTTTTCCGGGTACTGGAAGGCCACTCCTGGCCGCATCGTCTGCTCGAGGAATCCTTTGAGCAGTGCAGGCATGGTGCCAAGCCACAAAGGGAATACGAACACTAAGTGTTCAGCCCAGACGATCGCGTCGGTAGCCGCTCGCAATGGTTCAGGGACGATACCGTGCTCGAACTCTTCGGCGGTCCTCAATAGCGGGAAGTCTGTGATCGCCAGATCGATCTCACGGATCTGATGGCCCGCGCTCTCCGCCGCGGCAGCATACGCTTTCGCAAGCACGCGACAAAACCGATCGGGGGAAGGATCCGGGTGACCAATTACAATGAAGATACGTCGAGCCATCGAGACAACTCCGTTCACTGCGACCTGCTCGCCAATCCGCCAACAAGGGCACGCTTCGTTGGACTGTGCAGGCCAGTGTTAGAAATGCCAGAAGTCGCGAAGAACCGGACCTTCAACCACTCCGTCGCCATCACATATGCAAGGGTGATGTAGAGCAGTCCGCCCATGGTTGTTAAAGGCAGAGGCACGAACCCAAACCAGGCGGCCACGGGCGAATAGGACAGACTAACCGCAACGGCACCGACGAGAATCGTAAGCGAGACAAGCATCCGACTGGGACGGCTTGCCCAAGCAGGCTTGTGGGTCCGAATGACCAGAACGATGGCAAGTTCGGTAAGTAACGATTCAGTGAACCAACCGGTCTGAAACACCGAAGCGTCGGCGTGAACCACAAACAATAGGAAGGCGAACGTTGCCGCGTCGAACAGGGAACTGACCAAACCGAAACGGATCATGAAGCGGCGAATGAAGGAGATGTCCCATCTCCTCGGCCGCCTGGTTTCATCTATGTCGACATTGTCGGTTGCGATCGCCAAAGACGGGAGATCGGAAAGAAAGTTGTTTAGCAGAATCTGCTTCGCCAAGAGGGGGAGAAAAGGCAGGAAAAGCGACGCGATGGCCATGCTGATCATGTTGCCGAAGTTCGCGCTTGTCGTGATGGCGATGTACTTCATTGTGTTGGCAAAGGTCTTTCGGCCGTCGTCTATCCCCACCATGAGAACCCCAAGGTCCCGTTCGAGCAGAATGATATCGGCCGCCTCGCGCGCCACGTCGACGGCTTGATCCACCGAGATGCCGACATCGGCCTGGTGGAGTGCCGGCGCGTCGTTGATGCCATCCCCGAGATAGCCGACAATCCGGCCTCGTCTCTTGAATGCTTCGACGATCCGTTCCTTCTGGTTGGGGTCGATCTCGGCAAAAATGTCGATGTCTTCGACACGCGCGAACAAGGCTTCCTTCGTCATGTGAACCAGTTCGCCGCCGGTCAACATCGCGTCGGGGGCTAGGCCTATAGCCTTGGCAAGATGCCTGGCAACGTGTCGGTCATCGCCACTGATCATTCGAACGGACACGCCGCGATTGGCGAGTTCCTTCAGTGCGTCAGCCGAGCTCTCCTTTGGAGGGTCGAAGAATAGTAGAAAGCCCGCGAGCGTGAGATCCATTTCATCACCGCGGGTGAAACCTTCAGTCTTCAGAAACTGACGGACAGCCAGGGCAATAACGCGAAAGCCCTGTTCGCTCCACGACCGAACCTGGTCATCGATATCGGCCCGACGCTGATCGGAGAGTTTTTCAGCCGTGTGTCCGTCTGTCTCAGTCCCGCACACATCCAGCATCGTCCGGACCGCACCCTTGCAGATCATCAGCGAGCCGCCTTCGGCTCTGCGGACGATAACGGACAGGCGCTTGCGGGCGAAGTCGTAGGGAATCTCGTCGAGCTTGAACTCTTGCCCGCCCAGGGGCTGCTGCTCCTGAGTGCCGGCATCGACGATCGCTTCGTCGAGTGGATTCTTGATCCCAGTCTGGAGCGACGCGTTCAGTTTCGCCCAAGCAAGCAGTTGATCGGATGGCCGCCCACGCGAATCTACCCATCGGTCAAGCCGAATGGCTCCTTCGGTTAATGTCCCCGTCTTGTCGGTACACAGGACATCCATGCTGCCCAGGTTCTCAATTGCCTCGAGCCGTCGGACGATCACGCCATTCTTGGCCATGACCGCGGCCCCACGAGCGAGCGTCACGCTGATGATCGCAGGCAACAGTTCCGGGGTAAGGCCGACCGCCAGTGCAAGAGAAAAGAGCAGCGATTCTGCCAACGGCCTGTGGAGCAACAGGTTGACCACAAATACGACGATCACAATCGCCAGCATCACCTCGGTCATGAGGTATCCGAATCGCCGGATCCCCTTGGCAAAGCCGCTTTCCTCCACCCGCCTCTCGACTGCATCGGCGATGGCTGCGAACTCTGTGGCGCTTCCTGTTGCGACGGCGAGTACGGTAGCCGTGCCACTGCGGACGGATGTCCCTGTGAAGACAGAATTCGTCCGTTGCCCCAGCGGCGTTTCTGCCCCGACTACTCCCATGGTTTTCAGGACGGGAAAGGATTCGCCAGTCAGGACCGCCTCACTGACGTTGAAGTCTCGGGCATCGACGATGAGGCCGTCGGCAGCAATCATGTCCCCAGCGGATAACTTGAGAAGATCGCCGGGGACGACCTCATCTACGGCAACGTCGGTCTCGATACCATCGCGCAAAGTCCTGACTCTTCGAAGCAATTGACGCTTCAGGGCCAATGCGGCCTTGGACGCGCCGTATTCTTGCGTGAAGCCCAGGCCACAACTCGCCAACAGTATAAGGCAGATAATAATCGCTTCTTGCGCCTCTCCCATCAGAGACGACACTGCCGCGGCAAACATGAGTATGAGCACCAAAGGGCTGCGGACTTGCCGAAGCACCAGGCGGAGAGCCTCTCCCCCCGAGCGACCTTGAATGGCGTTGATTCCGTGAAGCGCACGACTTTGGTTCGCTTGCGCGGTGGTCAAACCGCTTGGGTTCGTGCCCAGCGCGGTCATGACCTCCACCAGCGGCATCGACCAATAGGGATCACGCTGCGGCTTCATCGGCTCGCCTCGCCCCTTCGAGGGTTCCAGATGTCAGAGGGGACCACTAACAGAACAGCCGGACGGCCAACTGAGGTGTCACGGCCGCTCGACCCTGGCGACCTGGTAGGTATGCATGGCTTGTTTTCGTCCGATCGAGACGTATTCGCCGACAGTGAAACGTTCGTCGTTCAGGCGAAAGCCGATCTCATCGTCGCGGTCGCCTTCAGAATAGTCGAAATACCACTGCCCGCCCGGCTTGCGCCTCAGCAATCCTATGCGATCTTCGCTCCCGTCGCCGAACTTTCGGACGCGGCAGAACGCCTGGTGCGTCTTCCAGTCGGCAGCATCAAGCCGACCTTCAGCATCGAGTGGGACAAGCAAATCGTATCCGACCTCTCGATCCCCGATGGGATGTCCCTTTTCGCGGGCCAGAAGCAGCCGCACGTTCCGAAAGCCAGGTGTCAAATCTGCCAACGAGGTCATAGCGCAATCCTCTATTTGCTCTGACATAGCGCTCGATCCCGCGGGACGGCATTGATCCGCGTCAAATTGACGACGACCAGGACATGGCACCCGTAAGGAAAAAGACAGCCGCGCCTAACGCCATGGCTATGAGCGTCGCCAGAAGCAGGCCTCCGGCAAAACGACCAGGTCCGGCAATCGCAGCCATTCCTATGCGCCCCAACGCATTCGCCGCAAGTGCCACCAGCACAGCCCAAGCAGCAGTCTGAGTGGAAGTCGGCCCCGCCACCAGGCGAAGAGCGCTCAGTACGGCAACGTCGACGTCGAAGAGGCCGGAAAGCGTCGAGACCGCAAGCACCCCTCTGCTTCCAATCAAGCCTGCCATCCATGCACTTGCTAGCGACGCAATTGAAAAGAGGACTGCAAACGCAAGCAATGGGTAGAGTTCGAACGGATTGCGCACCAAATTGCTATCGACCTTCTGATCACCGTAGGCTGACAAGAAGAAGCCACCCACGCAGCCGAACCCGACAGCGGCAGCGAGGGCTGATGTTGCAATGAGCCCGGCCACACTCGGCTCCAGGACAAGGACCACGACGACCACTCGAATGATGGAGACGGCTGCTGCAAGACACGCTGCTCCAACCAATGTTAGCACGCCTCCCGAAGTTCTGGCGGAGCGAGCCAAGGCTATGGTGACTGCTGTCGAAGAAACGACAGCGCCTGTCACGGAACTGACGACCAGACCACGCCTGGCTCCGAGAATGCGTACGGCGACATAGCCCGCGTACGAGATCCCGGCGATTAGAATGGTAAAGACCCAAACCTCGCGAGGATTGAAACCTCCCCATGGGTCAACCGCCTTGTCGGGCAACAGTGGCAGCACGACTGTAGTCATGACGGCTAGCACAAGTGCCGAGCGCAACTCGATCCAAGTCAGTCGCCGAAGCAGCCCGTGCAGAACCTCCCGGCTTGCTAGGGTCGCAGCCAAAACGCCGCCCCCAGCTGCCGCGGCACGGTAGTCGCCCACAACAGCCAATGCCCCCAGTGAGAAAACCCCCAGGCCCGCCACGACCCCGGTGACGCTGAAGTCCTCATCATGTGCGGCCTCCCGCGCTTTGTACCAAGACAGAACAGCGGCAAATCCAAGGAAGCCCGCAACCAGCACTGCCGGCGCTTGTACGGCTTGGCTGAGGGCAGCGATAACACCACCAAGAAGCCCAGAAATCCCGAATGTCCGAATGCCTGCAGTGCGGCTTCGATCAGGCTCGTTCCGTTCTTGCCACCCACGCTCGAGGCCAACCAGGAGCCCGATCGCCAGCGCGAGTCCGAGACGTGCTATGGCACCATCCATTGGTCACCTGCTGTCGAAGCGGCTTGTCATTGGTATCCCATTTTGCGTTTCCCATGGTCGCCGAGTGCCCGCAAAGCATTGAGGATGACCGCAACGTCTATCGCCTCCTGAAGAAGCGCCCCAGAGACAGGCGAAAGAAAGCCAAAGGCCGCGGCTATCATCGCCAATGCAGATAGCCCGATGCCAGCCACGATGCTTTGTCTTGCGATCATGGTAGTCCGGCTCGCGATTTCAACCGCCGTCGCCACAGCCCCTAAGCTGTCTGTCAGGACGACCACATCTGCAGCCTCGGATGAGGCTGTTGCTCCGCGAGCACCCATCGCAACACCCACTGTGGCCATCGCTAGTGCTGGAGCATCGTTGATGCCGTCGCCGACCATCATGGTAGCTGCCTTGCTGCTCTCGGCATTTACAACAGCCACCTTGTCAGCGGGTGACGCGTCCGCAACGACGAGGTCCAGCGGGAGAGTGGCCGCTATTCGATTGGCGGCATCTGCATCATCGCCTGTCAGTATTATGCTGCGCCTCACGCCGGCATTCCGAAGCCGGGTCACGGCCGAAACAGCATCCGCCCGAAGGCCGTCGCCAAGAACCAAGACCGCCGCGAGGCGGCCCTCGACGGCCATGTACACAACAAGAACCGGATGCCCCTGATATCGGGACACCACCCGTTCCGCCCAAGCCGGAGGCGCTGAAGCCGCCAAGATTAGGGACCGGGAACCAGCGGAGACCCTGGTTCCTGAAATGGTTCCGATCAACCCCGATCCTCTATGCTCACAAACGCTATCAGGGCGCGTCAAGGTGAGCCCCCTGTTTCTAGCGAGGGCAACGATCGCTGAGGCGAGAACGTGGTGAGATGCCTGTTCCAGGGAACCCAACAAACTTAGAAGTTCATCTTCGTCTCTTCCCGGGGCAATTTGCATCTCGATCAGTTGAGCGCCGCCATGGGTGAGTGTGCCTGTCTTGTCGAAGATGGCAGTCCTTACTTTTGCGAGGGCTTCCAGCGCCGTGCTGCCCTTCATCAGAACACCCTGACGTGCCGCGCGGGAGACTCCGGCTATGAAAGCGATCGGCGCCGCGAGAATGAGCGGACACGGCGTTGCCACGACCAGGACGGCGAGTGCTCGCACTGGGTCACCTGAAACATGCCACGCGGCAGCTGCCACGATCAGCGTGAGGGGCAACAACACCAACGCAAATCGGTCGGCCATGCGGATGAATGGTGCTTTGGCAGTCTGAGCCGCCTCGACCATTCTGACGATGCCGGCATAGGTGCTTTCCGCTGCGACGGCAGTGGCGCGCATGTGAAACATTTCTCCTGCGTTCACTGTGCCGCTGCGGACTGCATCTCCTTGCTTGCATGCCTTTAAGAACGGCTCCCCGGTGATGGCGGACTCATCGATCCTTGTGTCATCATCGAGCAGCACGCCATCGACGGGCAGCACCTCGCCGG
Source organism: Aminobacter sp. NyZ550 (assembly GCF_025628925.2). Taxonomy (NCBI): domain Bacteria; kingdom Pseudomonadati; phylum Pseudomonadota; class Alphaproteobacteria; order Hyphomicrobiales; family Phyllobacteriaceae; genus Aminobacter; species Aminobacter sp. NyZ550. Next base: position 3,093,829 of record NZ_CP114190.1, on the reverse strand, counting down.
CCCGAACCATCAAATCGTCTCCAACCGAGACGCTCTCGATTGAAATGCTCTCGAGGACCTCGCCGCGGCGGCGGTGCGCAATCCTCGGTGACCGGTCAGTCAAGGCCTTCAGGTCACTTTGGGCACGACCACGAGCATAGTCCTCAAGGACATTGCCCCCCATGTACATGATCGCGACAACTATTGCGGCCAAATCCTCACCGAGCCAAAGCGCCGCACTCATTGACACAAGAGCAATGGCATCGACACCAAAACGACCAGCCCACAGATCTCGGCCAATGGAGAGTGCGAGGGCGGCGATCACCGGGGCGCTTGCGAAGGCCCAAATGCTGTCAGCCAGATTTTCCATGCCGAGCTGAAACTGTGTCGCAAACCCAGCGGCGAGCCCTAAAACGGCGATCGCCAGTAAGATCTTTCTGAGCAAGGGTTCGTTGACGGGCATGTTCCCTCGATCGCTTTGCACGACAACAGGTGCGAGTCTGCCGTCGCCATTCCGACTTCAGACGGCAGCCGCGTCCCGCATACGTTCGAGTCACATTGCGACAAGATCGTCCGAGAGGACGCTACCTTCGGTTTGACTATCGGAGCGTAGCGCAAGCGCCTTGATCCACGTCAATTTGGATCCGCGCTCGCTCCGACCTCAAACCAAAACACTGCTCTCCAGCGATTGACGCGCGTCAAAGCCGAACGGCCAATTGCAGCGCACTCTGCCAGCAATTGGTCTGCACTTTGGGAGACGCACCATGGCTGCCACAGACATCTCTTCTAACTCCGCCGCCGCGACAGCAAACGGGACCAAGCTGCGCCTGGGCCCATTGACGGCCCTTGTCATCGGTTCGATGGTCGGATCCGGGGTGTTCAGCCTGCCGCAAAACATGGCCGCTGGCGCAGGTCCTCTTGCCATTGTGATTGGCTGGGCCATTACCGCCATCGGCATGCTGGCATTGGTGTTCGTCTATCAGTCTCTTGCGACCCGCAAGCCAGAACTTGATGCCGGGCCATATGCCTATGCAAAAGCAGGGTTCGGACCGTTCGTCGGCTTTAACAGCGCCTGGGGTTATTGGATCAGCGCCTGGGTCGGCAATGTTTCATACGCTGTGATCGTATTCAGCGCACTTTCCTACTTCTTTCCTGCCTTCGGCGATGGAAACACATGGCAGGCCGTAGTAGGCGCATCAGCCCTGCTGTGGGCAATCCATTTCCTCATCATGGCTGGCGTTCGGCAAGCTGCACTCGTCAACCTGATCGTGACGGCAGCCAAGATCGCTCCCATCGTCCTGTTCATCGGCATCGTCGTCGTGGCATTCAAGGTGGACGTATTCAATGCCGACTTCACTGGGCTTGGGAATACCAGCCTCGGTTCAATCATGAACCAGGTGAAGAGCACGATGCTGGTGACGTTGTGGGTATTCATCGGCATCGAAGGCGCCAGTGTATTCTCGGCTCGCGCCGAGAAGCGCAGGGACATTGCCAAGGCCACCGTCTTTGGCTTCCTAGCCTGCCTTGCCCTCTACGCACTGGTGTCCCTGTTGTCGCTCGGCATCATCAGTCAGCCGCAACTGGCTGCACTGAAGAACCCCTCGATGGCAGGCGTTCTAGAGGCCGTGGTCGGTCCGTGGGGTGCCATACTTATCAATCTGGCATTGGTTGTTTCAGTGGTCGGCGCATTCCTGAGCTGGACGTTGCTCGCAGCTGAGGTGCCGCATATCGCGGGTAAAGACGGCACCATGCCGGCCTTCTTCGGTCATGAAAACGACCGTGGCGTTCCGTCCGTATCGCTCTTCGTGACCAACATTCTGGTGCAAGCCTTCCTCATCATTACGCTGTTTGCGCAGAGCACCTACCAAGCTTTGTTCTTCATCGCTTCGACGGCTATCCTTGTCCCCTATATCTTCTCTGGTGCTTACGCCGCAAAGCTGGCGATACAAGGCGACAGCTATGGTGCCAGCGAAAACCGTAATGCGCCTATGCTTATGGGGCTGTTGGCCACGGCATACGGGCTGTGGCTCGTCTATGCCGCCGGGCTTTCGTACCTGTTCATGTGCGCCGTGCTCTACGCCCCAGGGATCGTCTTTTACGTCTGGGCACGTCGGGAAAACAGCCAACGGATCTTTCGACCTGCGGAAGCTGCGATCGCCGCTGTGTTGGTCGGGGTCGCCATCTATGCGGCGTACCAGATGTGGACGGGTGCGGTGAGCGCGCTCTGACCCATTCCGAAAGGTTTAGCTATGGCCGAACTCGGCGTTCATTCCGAAACCGGTCGGTTGCGCGAAGTCATCGTGCATCGGCCTGACCTCAGCCTCCGCCGTCTCACACCAGGGAACTGCAAGGCGCTTTTGTTCGATGACGTGCTATGGGTCAGGCGCGCACGTCAGGAGCACGACATTTTCGTGGATTCGCTCCGCGAGCGCGGCGTGACCGTGCACCTCTTCGGTGAGCTGCTGGCCGAGACCATGGCAATCCCTGAAGCCCGCGACTGGCTGCTCGACCGCAGGGTGGACGCGTCGGTGGTTGGCCATGACATGGTCAGCGAGCTTCGTGGCTGGCTCGACCCCATGCCCGCAGAGCAGATTTCATCGCTTCTTGTGGGCGGAATAACTCGCGCCGAACTGCCGTTCGACCCCGCTGGCCTGACGGGCAAGACACTGCTTGCAGAAGACTTTGTACTGCCTCCGCTGCCCAACCAACTTTTCACTCGCGACAGCTCCTGCTGGATCTATCGGTCCGTGTCGGTGAATCCGATGTATTGGCCAGCGCGCAAGCCGGAGGCAGTCAATGTCGAAGCGGTCTATCGTTTCCATCAGCGTTTTCGAGCCGCCGGCGTGCCCTTTGTTTCGCCAGACAAGCCCGGTCCAAATGTGAGTCTGGAGGGCGGCGATGTCATGCCTATCGGCAACGGCGTGGTCCTTGTCGGAATGGGCGAACGAACCACTCCACAAGCCGTGGGCGGCCTCGCGCGAAACCTCTTCTCGGCCGGAGAAGCTACCCAGGTGATCGCGGCGCTTATGCCCCGCGATCGGTCCTTCATGCATCTCGATACTGTCTTTACCTTGTGCGACCGCGACCTCGCGACAATGTTCCCGGCGGTGGTCGGGCGGCTTCAGACTTTTTCGCTGCGCCCAGGTGAAGGCATCAATTCCGTCGATGTTGTCGAGGAGCGCAGGCCCTTCACGGAAGTGGTCACAGAGGCGCTCAATCTGAAAACCCTGCGCATCGTCGAAACTGGTGGTGATGCACCCGAAGCCGAGCGAGAGCAATGGGATGACGGCAACAACGTCGTTGCGATCGAGCCGGGTGTCGTCATCGGTTACGACCGCAACGTCTACACCAACACGCAGCTGCGGCGCGCAGGCATCGAGGTCATAACGATCGAAGGCAGCGAGCTGAGCCGCGGCCGCGGTGGAGGCCATTGCATGACGTGCCCGATATCTCGAGATCCGAATTAAGAGGAGATCACCATGCCCGTAAACTTGCATGGGCGTAACGTCCTGACGCTTGATGATTTCTCCGGCCAGGAGATCCGATATCTGCTTCGGCTTGCCGCAGATCTGAAGGCCGCCAAGCAAGCGGGAACCGAAAAGCCGCGGCTGACACGCAAGAACATCGCCCTGATTTTTGAGAAAGATTCGACCCGCACCCGATCGGGCTTCGAGGTCGCGGCCTATGACCAGGGCGCGCACGTTACCTACATCGGGCCGTCAGGAAGCCATATCGGTCACAAGGAATCGATGAAGGACACCGCACGGGTGCTGGGCCGCATGTACGATGCCATCGAGTACAGGGGCTACAGTCAGCACCAGGTCGAGTTGTTGGCGGCCTATGCGGGGGTCCCAGTATACAACGGACTCACTGACGAAGCGCATCCAACCCAAATCCTCGCCGATTTCATGACGATGCGGGAATTCACCCACAAACATCTCTCGGACATGACGATCGCATTCGTCGGAGAAGGCAGAGACAATGTTGCCCAGTCGCTGGCGATAGGTGCAAGCAAGCTTGGTATGGATATCCGGATCGCGTCTCCCCGAGAGCTGTGGCCCGACAATAATTTCTGCGCCCACGTGAAAGAGTTGGCCGAACGAAGAGGCGGCCAGTTCAGGATCGACGACGACGTGCAGGCCTGCGTCAAGGGAGCTGACTTCATCTACACCGACGTTTGGCTTTCTTTGGGTGAGGACGAAGGCGGCTGGGGCGAGCGGATCAAGTTGCTGACACCTTTTCGGGTCACCCGCGATCTGATGGCTGCGACAGGAAACCCTCACACGAAGTTCATGCATTGTCTGCCAGCGTTCCACGATACCGAGACGGCGGTCGGGGCGCATATCGAACGCGAATACGGCATTGACTGCATGGAGGTCGAGAATGCCGTTTTCGAGTCCGAGGCTTCGATCGTGTTCGATCAGGCGGAGAACCGCATGCATTCGATCAAAGCCATCCTCTTGGCAACGATCGGCAGCTGAAATGCGTATCGTTGTGGCGCTTGGAGGCAACGCCCTATTGAAGCGAGGCGAACCGATGACGGCAGAAAACCAGCGCGCCAACATCAGAAGAGCTGCCCGGTCACTCGCCGACCTCGTGAGCCAGGGCCATGCCCTGGTGATCACTCATGGAAACGGTCCGCAGGTCGGGCTGCTTGCCCTGCAGGCGGCCGCGTCTTCGGGCGAGCCATTTCCACTGGACGTGCTCGACGCAGAAAGTGCAGGAATGATCGGCTATGTTCTTCAACAGGAACTTGGCAACGTCATGAGAGATCGGCATTTCGCCACCCTTCTCACCCAGGTCAAAGTCAATCCGCACGACCCTGCCTTCAGCAAGCCGACGAAACCGATCGGACCAATGTATGATAAGGCGATGGCGACAAAGCTGGCTGCCGAACGGGGCTGGCACATCGCGCCTGACGGCGAGAAGTGGCGGCGTGTCGTTGCCTCGCCGAAACCGCTTGAAATCCTGGAAGTCCAGGTGATCAGCTTCCTGACCGAGGGCGGCGTGACCGTTATCTGCGCCGGCGGGGGAGGCATTCCGGTAGTCGAGCTGAGCGACGGAAGCCTAGCCGGGATCGAAGCAGTCATCGACAAGGATTTGGCATCTTCCCTACTGGCGCGACAGCTTGATGCGGACTTCTTGCTCATGCTGACGGACGTAGATGCTGCCTACGAAAATTGGGGTACGCCACGCGCTCGCCCCCTCGATCAGGTCAGTGTTTCGGAGCTCTCGCTGGATGACTTCGCTCCTGGCTCGATGCGTCCGAAAATGGCCGCGGCAATCGAGTTCGCGCATGCAACAGGTCGGCCTGGCGCAATCGGACGTCTCGAAGACGCTTCGGCCATCGTGGCCGGAACTAGGGGCACCCTGGTTTCACGCGCATGACGTGGCGCACAATCCATCTTCGACAGGGATTGGCAATTGATCCGCGTCAAGGCGTTCACCCCTGCTTGCGCCATTGTAGATCGAGTTGAATCCTGATTTCGAGGCGCAGAAATGAGCTACAAATCCGTCCTTGTGAACATCGATATCGACGGACCGGTCATTCCGATTGTGGCGGTGGCAATCGATATCGCGAGATCCCACGACGCAAGATTGATCGGTCTCTGTGGGGCCGACGCACCGCTGCCTATGGCTGGGGTCATGACAGCGGAAGCATGGCAACAGATGCGGGACAACATCGAGAAGCGCTTCACGAAAGTGCGGGCAGAGTTTGAGCGGTTGACCACGGGATCGGTGCGGACCGAATGGCGGCAGAGCCTGACCAACCCCACCCATGCAGTCGTCCAGGCAGCCCAGTCAGCGGACCTCATCGTCATGGCGGCTTCAGAGGGCGCGGCTACCGGGGATTCCTATAGGCACGCCAGTCCCGCGAGTGTCGTTCTTCGTGCGGGCCGTCCGGTTTTGGTCGTGCGCGACAAGGTGGAGCAGTTTGGTGCCGAGCGCATCGTTGTGGCATGGAAGGACACACGCGAAGCCCGACGCGCCGTAGCCGACGCACTGCCTCTGCTTGTCGCGGCCAAAGAAGTGACGGTGGTGACCGTGACGGCTGAGGCAGATCAGGTCATTCGAGATGGCCTAAACAATGTAGTCTCTTTCCTGGCGGAACATGGCATCAAAGCCACGCCAAGATTGATCGAAAGCCCCGATGAATATCTCATGTTGTTCAATTTCATCGACCGTAGCGGTGCTGACCTCGTGGTGTCGGGCGCGTACGGGCACAGCCGATTGAGAGAGTGGGCGTTTGGTGGGGTCACGCGCGCATTGCTCGATGAAGCCCGGCTCAATCGGTTCTTGTCAAGTTGAGGGCATTTCGCCCAACTGGCTGCGCGGATCGAAAGCCCAAGAAGAGCGGCTTTCGGTCCTTCTTCGTTGAAGAGTTTCGTCGGCAGTTATTGAGCGTCCGCTGACAGCTGAACATTAGTCAGCGCATCCGACTACATCGACATGTTCGTGTCGGTTGATCGAACTCCCTTTTCTTCGGGAATCTCCGTCATCGTGGCTTCGGTCAGCAGCAACGTGCTGGCTACCGAAACTGCATTTTCCAACGCAATGCGCACGACCTTGGTCGGATCGATGATACCCGCCTCGACGAGATCGACATACTGCTTGCGACCAGCGTCAAAGCCGAAATTGTCTTTCCCTTCCAGCATTCTCGCAACGACGACACCACCATCGACTGCGGAATTCTCCGCTATCTGGCGCACCGGAATTTCGAGCGCCCGTTTCAAGATCTGCACTCCCGTACGCTCGTCGCCGTCAACGAGCTTCTCTTCCTCCTCGACAGCCGTCGTACAGCGCAGAAGTGCAAGCCCGCCACCGGGAACGATGCCCTCTGCGATAGCTGCCTTGGTGGCGCTGATTGCGTCGTCCAAGGCCTCTTTTCGTGATTTCATCTCGGACTCGGTGGGAGCCCCCACCTTGATTACCGCAACGCCCCCAGTGAGCTTTGCGAGCCGCTCCTGCAGCTTTTCGCGATCATAATCGCTGGTGGTGTTCTCTATCTCCCAGCGAATCTGCTCGATCCTGGCATCAATTGCCTTGCGCTTTCCGCCGCCGCCTACGATTGTCGTGTTTTCCTTGTCGCACACGACGCGGCGGGCACGGCCGAGTTGCTCGACCGAGACATTTTCAAGCTTGATACCCAACTGCTCCGAGATGAGCTGTCCTCCCGTCAGAACTGCGATGTCCTCAAGCATTGCCTTACGCCTGTCGCCGAAACCTGGCGCCTTGACGGCACAGCTCTTCAGTGTCCCGCGGATGTGGTTGACGATGAGCGTCGCAAGAGCATCTCCCTCAACCTCCTCGGCCACGATCAGAAGGGGCGCGCCGGACTTGGCCACGGCCTCGAGAAGCTTAACCAGATCGTTCAGCGTACCAATCTTGCGGTCCACGACCATTACAAGCGCGTCCTCAAGGACCGCCTCCATCTTCTCCGTATCAGTCGCGAAATATGGTGAAAGGTAACCACGGTCGAACTGCATGCCCTCGACCACGTCGAGGACTGTCTCCGTCGTCTTTGCCTCTTCAACGGTGATGACACCGTCATCGCCGACCTTCTCCATGGCCGCTCCAATCAGTTCGCCAATCCCGGCATCATTGTGCGCCGAGATCGCAGCGACCTGTTCCCTTTCCCATCGGGTCTGAACCGGTTTGGAAGCTGCCTTCAATGCTTCGATCGCTCTTTTCGCAGCGCGATCGAGACCTCGCTTGATATCGATGGCGCTGGCACCTGCCACGACGTTTCGAACGCCATCAGCGAGCATCGCTTGAGCAAGAATGGTCGAAGTGCTGGTTCCGTCACCCACCATCTCGCCCGTTTTTTCGGCTGCCTGCCTGAGCATCCGGGCTCCGAGATTTTCCTCCGGATCCCTGAGGTCGAACTCTTTGGCGATCGTAACGCCATCATTGCAGACTATTGGCGGACCCCATCTTGCCTCGATCAGAACCGACTTCGAACGCGGTCCGAGTGTAACTCGAACCGCGTCGGCGAGCTGGGCAGCGCCTCGCAATATTTTCTCGCGAGCCTCCGAACGGAACAACACTTGTTTGTGAGCCATTGCGTGATCCTTTTGAAGGTCTGGAGATTGCCGGATCCGTCAGGATGCTTCACTTGGTCGTCGGCGATTTCTGAGCATTGCCACCCATCATCCCAGTGCCGCATCCGGATGGCATGTGTTCCCATTCGGTGTCTTGTGGCAGGGTGATCCCCAGTTCCGCTGCGCGTTTCTGCATGGCCTCGTGGTGCTCGGCCCGGATAGCGTCGCATTCCTCGTCGGACTTTGCGCTACGCATCCGGTCCATCATCGTGGCCATCTCATCCGCGGACATCATTTGATGACCTTGGAACATCAACGGGCCACGCATCTGGGCCAGAGTCCCTGGGACTTCGCTGGCCAGGGTAACAATCGCGACTGCCGCCCCCAGCATGCGCTTGGTGAACTGCATGTTCATTTGGTTCCTCCTTTTTCACAAATGAAGCACGGGTTGACCCGACGAGCCTTGATGCATGTCAATCTGAACGGCGACATCGGGAATTGATCTAGGGCAATGCGTCCTGCAACGCGGAGCCGTACTGGTCCATGGAGGAGGAAGTCGCTTTGACCATCCGCAACCTGGAATTCGTTCTGCATCCCAGATCGATCGCCATATTCGGCGCATCGACCCGGCCCGGCTCGGTAGGCGCGGTGGTCATAGAGAACATTGTCGAGGGAGGGTTCGAAGGACCGATCTGGCCAGTCAATCCAAAGCATCGTGAGATCGCGGGCAGACCTTGCTATCGAACCGCCAAAGAACTTCCCGAGGCACCCGATCTCAGCGTGATCGTTACCCCTGCCGAAACGGTTCCAGGCATTGTCCGGGATCTCGGCAACATAGGCAGCAAGGCGGCTGTCGTAATCACTGCCGGCCTGACGGTGGAAAACGGCCTCAAGCAGGCAATGCTCGAGGCCGCAAAGCCCAATCTGTTTCGAATAGTTGGGCCTAACACGCTTGGCTTGCTCACGCCCAAGCTGAAACTCAACGCCAGCTTTTCGCATTGCAATGCGTCCGCGGGCGGCATCGCGCTGCTTTCCCAGTCCGGGGCGATCGTGACAGCGCTGGTAGACTGGTCACTCGACAACAATGTCGGCTTTTCCCACATCGTGTCCCTGGGCGACATGGCCGATGTTGATGTTGGCGACTACCTCGACCTGCTCGCCAGTGACCCGTCCACGCATGCGATCCTGATGTACCTGGAAACTATCCCCCATCCGCGGAAATTCATGTCGGCTGCACGGGCGGCAGCTCGGCTCAAACCGGTGGTCGCGATAAAATCAGGCCGACATGATCAGGCTGCAAAGGCGGCCATGACACACACTGGCGCACTTGCCGGCGGTGACCGCGCGGTCACCGCTGCTTTCACCCGGGCGGGAATTCTTCGCGTCGGCGGTCTCATTGAGCTGTTCGATGCGGCAGAGATACTAGCTCTTCTGGGGCCGCTTCAACAAACCCGCCTGGGCATCGTAACCAATGGCGGTGGTGCCGGAGTCCTCGCGGTCGACGACTTGCTTGATCGTCGCTGTGAACTCGCTGCGTTCGCTCCTGCGACGGTTGAACGCCTTAACGCCTGTCTGCCGTCGACCTGGTCGAAAGGAAACCCGGTAGACATCATCGGTGACGCATCGCCACGTAGATACGCCGAAGCCATTGAAGCCGTCGCAGCCGACCCCGGAACAGATGCCCTGATGGTTCTAAATTGCCCGACTGGCCTCGCCTCTTCGACCGATGCGGCATTGGCCGTTTCTTCAATCGCCCGAAGCGGAAAGATAGACGGAAAGCCGTTGATCACCTGCTGGCTTGGAGAAAGCACGGCACGACAGGGGCGACACCTTTTGCAAAACGCCGGGGTCCCGAGTTTCGAGACTCCGGCTGAGGCAGCTCAGGCAGCATCATATCTCAGCGAGTGGTCGCGAGCCCAGGCCGCATTGATGCGAGTGCCGCCGGAGTCCGGGAGCGCTTACATGGCTGACCGCTCCCACGCGATAGCAATCTTCCGGGCGGCTGCGGCTGATGGACGGCAAATGTTGACGGAGGCCGAAGCGAAGGAGGTGATCGCGGCATATGGCATTGCAACGCCAAAGACCGTAGTCGCAAAGTCACCCGCAGATGTCGAGAAGGCTGCGGCAGCTATGCTCCTGAGTGCCGACAAGGTCGTCGTCAAGCTTGTGTCCAGGGACATCTCTCACAAATCAGACGTTGGCGGGGTGGCTCTCGACCTGGGTTCTGCTGAAGCTGCGCGGGACGCCGCCGAGGCCATCTGCCTTCGCATACAGCACTCTTCGCCTGATACGTCGGTGGACGGTTTCACTGTCCAGCCCATGATTAGCAAACGGAGCGCATACGAACTGCTCGTAGGCATCCATCAAGACCCGATCTTCGGGCCTGTGATTATGTTCGGAAGCGGCGGCGTTGCCGTTGAATTGCTTGACGACACGGCAGTGTCTTTGCCTCCGCTCGACGACGTATTGGCGGGAGATCTCATCGACAATACGCGGGCAGGCCGATTGTTGGCAGGATATCGTGATCGCGAACCAGCCAATCGAGCCGCCATATTGGGTACCTTGGACAGTGTCTCGCGACTGGTCGTCGACTTTCGCTGCATCAAGTCAATGGACATTAATCCTCTGTTGTCGGATCGCGAGGGAGCGGTCGCCCTGGATGCCCGCATCCAGTTCGATCCATCGTTGGTCGAGGATCCCGCACCCAATGCCGATCTCGTCATTCGTCCATATCCATCAAAGTGGGAGCGAGACATCGAGGTCAAAGGGCAGCGATACATCATCCGGCCGATCAAGCCGACAGATGTCGCTCTCTATCCGGCATTCCTGGCTAAGGTCACGCAGGAAGACATGCGGCTACGATTTCTCAGTCCTCGCAAGCATTTTCCAGACCAGATGCTAAAGCGGATGACCCAGCTCGACTACGACCGCGAGATAGCCTTCGTAGTCATTGCGCGTGGTGGTGACGAGCTTGCCGGCATCGGTCGCCTCTCATGCGACCCGGATCATGTCGTCGCAGAATATGCGCTGCTCGTCCGAACGGATCTGCAGGCCCAGGGCATCGGCTGGGAACTGCTCAACCAGCTTATCGACTATGCCCGTGAGGACGGAATCTCCAAGATCGAAGGCATGATGCTTGCCGAGAACCGCAAGATGCTGTCGATGTGCCGCGCCCTGGGATTTATGATCCAGCATGAAGTCGATGACCCCGGCCTCTGCCGGGCATCGCTGCGGCTGAAACCTCGCGCGAATGCCGAAGCCAACGACTGACAGTTCAGCAGGAAACCACGCGATCCGTGGCGACCAGAATGTCTGAGACAACGCCGGCAGGTGTCTGGGCGGCATTCAGTCTTTGCCAGCCGACATCGGCAACCGACCTGCGAAGCTGACGCGACAGCACGTCCACCGTCGCATCTGACACGCCCCCACTTCGCTCGCTCACCCGCGACCAAAGCAGGTTGGCATCGGCCTCCAACCAAAATCCCGCAAACGGCACCCCCCGTTCTGTGGCGCAGAGTTCCATTCTGTTCCTGTCTTTCGGACGCTCGAAAACGGCATCTGCCACCACCGACGCCCCCTGAGACAGGATAAGTCCTGCACGCCAGGCCATCTCCGCATAAACGCGCTCGGAAACTTCGGGAGCATAGGCCCTTTCAGGCAGCCGGGTTTCGGGTGCCACACCATGAAGGATTTTCCGAATGCGATCACTTTCGACGACGCGTGCGCCTGGCGGAGCTCCAATATGCGCTGCAAGCGCTTCTGCGACCGTTGTCTTGCCGGAGCCGCTGAGGCCACCAATCGCCACGAGACGGGGCGGGCAAGCGGCCAGAAGCTGACGCGCGAGCTTGAAGTACGATCGTGCATCCGCTGCAAGTCGCGTCTTTTGGGGCCCGCCTTCTTCAGCCTGCGTGGCAGTGACGTGTGCGCGTACAGCTGCACGGATTGCCATTAGCAGCGGCAGGAGTACGAAACCGTCCTCATCGTCTGCTTCATCGAGATAGCGGTTCGCAACCAGGTTAGAAAACTCGGGCAGCCCCCGATGCCAAAGGTCCATCAACAAAAACGCAAGGTCGTAGAGGACATCGACGGTAGAGATGTCGTCGTTGAACTCGATGCAGTCGAACAGACGTGGCTTGCCCTGGAAGAGGCAGATGTTGCGCAAGTGAAGGTCGCCATGGCATCGACGCACCTTTCCATGTCGTTCCCGACTGTCTAGCAGGCCCCCCTGCCGTTGCAGGGCTGTCCGGAAGAGGCCATCGAACTCATCGACCTCGGATCTGGAGAACACATGGCTCGTGCCAAACCCTGCAAGATTGATGTCGAGCACGCGCTGAAGATTGGCAGCACCTCCGCAGCCATGGGCCACAGGCGCATCACGATGGAATCTAATGATCGTATGGGCAACGTCGGTCATCAGTTGCGGTGTCAATTCATCTGCCACTGCCATCTTGTCGAGCAAGGCAGATTGATCGAAACGTCGCATCTCGACCACAGCGTCAATGAGATCTCCCCTTCCATCAAACTCCAGACGGCCGTCAGGCCTTCGCGTCAACCGTCTCACCCCGAGATAAAGCTCCGGTGCCGTCTTTGAGTTGCGTTCCACCTCCAGCTGACAAACAGCAAGCCTACGATCCGCCGATGAGAAGTCCACGTACGGAAGCTGCACCGCCCGCTTCATCTTGAACGCGCGATCTCCTGCAAGGAAAACGCGGGAAATGTGCGTCTCAATCATTTCCACGGGCCGCGGATCACCATGGCTGGTGGCATCCATCAAGAAATCGACTGCTGCGACCTGGTTATCGGTGATCATTATCCATGCCCTCGATCCGTCCCGTGGCCTCAGGAAGCAACGCTTTCGTTTTCACCTCTGCAGGCTCTCGATGAACGTTGCCAGCTCGTGAATTCTCTCCTGCGTCACGACGGGTCCGTCATCCGGACCATAAAGGCGTTTGTCGCTTAGAAGGAATTGCTGCCCCCAGACTGGCATGTCGCGCTCGCCATGGCCTGGAACAACATAGCGGCCGTCAATTGTTGCCATCACACGCCGATACGGAAACTCTTCACCGTTCTTTTCGGCAAGCTGCGTCAGATCAGTCGGTGCGCTTCGTAATTCCGCAGCCAAAGGACCATCGCCCCGCCCGCCACTTCCATGGCAGGCCGCGCATGAATTTAGAAACTCAGTTTCCCCGTAGCTCATCTCTTGAGCATGAAGAGAAATTGAGCTGCCTGAAATCAATACAGCGACTGTGATCAAGCGTTTCATATGGCGACCTCAGCCCATCGGGTTGGAGCCTAATGTCCCGGTCATGCGTAACCTTGATACGGATCAAATCACATGCGCTTTCACGAATTGACGTAGAGCAAGGAATGTTCCGATCCTGGGCGGTATCAGAAGACCTGGTTTCAATTGACTGAGGATTCAAGCCATGGCCTTCAAGACAATTCTAACGGTTACCGGCACCCACCGCGGCGACAATGACATCAAGTTGGCCGCCTCCTTGTGCGCGGAGGTGGACGCTCATCTTTCCGTGCTTGCCGTGACGCTCGCGGCACCTCCGCCCATTGGCGACTACGCAGCGCCGATGTCCGATGCCTGGATGGAAGAGCGGCGCGCCGATCTCGAGAGGCTTGATACGAGGACGGCCGAGGTCACGCGATTGCTAGCCAGCGCCGCGATTTCGGCGGATGTTTCCAACGCCTATCCTGAAATGGCCTGGGCCGACGAGATCATCGGACGGCGCGCGCGATATGCTGATCTGACCTTCGTCGGTCCGGATCTGCTGTCAGGAGGAACGCTCAGGGACAAGACGATTGAGGGTGCGCTGTTCTCGTCGGGCAAGCCAATGCTGTTGTCGTCCGAGGGCAGCAAGCCGACGCTGCGGCCCAGGAAGGTGATGGTTGCATGGGATTCGCGCATCGAAGCCTCGCGCGCAGTTCGGGAGGCTATCGACATCCTGAGGGCCGCAGACGACGTGCATCTGGTCCTCGTCGATCCGCTTGAGGGTGAAGGCCGTCAGGGCGACGAGCCCGGAGCCGATGTTGCGACCTATCTGGCCCGCCACGGCGCAAAGGTCACGGTCGACAGGTTGCCGAGTTCAGGGCAAAAAGTCGCCGATGTGCTGAAGCGGCATGCCTCGGACATGTCCGCTGAACTGATCGTGATGGGCGCATATGGCCACTCCCGCCTGCGGGAGAAGATCTTCGGCGGCGTAACCAAATCGATCCTGGAAGACGTTTCAATCCCGGTATTGATGGCACGCTGAACTTAAGCTGCGGGGTCGGTGGGAGAGATCGAACCGGCCCCGCGCGTCATATTGCCAACATCCTTCAAGATTGCTCCCCCTCGACAGCCTCCCGGCCCGATACTTGTTCGACGCAAATCCGGAAGAAAAGGTGGGATGAATGCTGGGCAATGGGACGCTGATCGGGTTTCAGACCGCCTGGCTCCCACCAGTTCACATGTTTGCTGAGCAGGTTCCAGGCGTGCTCCTGATCGATCTTGTTCTGCGGCGTGTCGCCTTTCAACTCCTCGAATCGGCCATCGACCAGCACGCTGCGCCACTCTCGGCCACTTCCCCTTTCGTCGACCAGCACGCAAACGCAGGGATTGGCTCGCATGAAGTCGATCTTCTTTCCAGGCATAGAGAACGCGTAAAGCCTGCTGTCTGAGTAACAGAAGTAGAACGGCACAACATATGGCCGTCCGTCCTTGGAACAACCAAGGTGGCCGAAATGACTGCGAGCCAAAATCTTGCTGCAGTCAAGCGTAGACAAAGAACGAACCCACATGACCTCACCTCCGTAAGGTTGAATCAGCGCGGCCAGAAGTCGATCGCGCCTGCCATGGTTGGCACAACACGTGTCCCGGCCTCCCCTGACAGGACATGTTCCACATTCGAAATCGATCCGATGGCAGCCCATTTGTGCGATGCCTCGACGAAGTCGCATGCGGCCTTCACCTTAGGCCCCATCGAAGACGGATCGAAGGCCAGCGTTCCCAACGACGCGGGAGTGGCATGTCTGATTTGTCGCTGTTCCGGTTTGCCATAGTCCGTGGCAACCGACAGCACGTCCGTCAGAAACAGCAATCCGTCGGCATCCAATTCTCGTGCCAGGAGCGAAGCGAATTCGTCTTTGTCCGGCAGGGCCTCCATCCCGTGCAACTCACCACCAGAGCCCGCAGCGACGGGTACGGGGCCGCACATGACAACTGCCGTACCAGACCCGAGCATAGATTTCGCTGCGCCAATCTCGATGGTCTCGAGAAGGCGGGGAACTGGGACAACACGTCGATACTCGCCGTCAAAATCCGCAAATTGCCAGCCACGCAGCTGGCGCAATTGATGGGCGTAGGTCCGTTCGTAGAAGGGTCCGATGGGCTTCGCCGGCTTTCCAAAAGCCTCGTCATCGGCATTGACCAGCACCTGCGCCATGTGCGCGACAACGTGTCGGTCGCTCCCGAGTTTGTTCCACAACTCTCGAGCCAGCAGATACCCTGTCTCACCCCCAGCTTGAGCGCACAGCAGATCAAGACGCGTAGGTTCGGCGACCCTGTAGGAAAACGACTGCAGTGCGAGCATCGCCAACTGTGGGCCGCTGCCATGAGCGATCACCACGTCGTGTTCCTTAAACACGGGCGCGAGCCACTTGGCGGCCATGGCGGCGTTCTCGCGCTGGTTCTCGGCCGTGATCGCCTGCCCTTTGCGCAAGAGGGCATTCCCACCCAAGGAAACTATAAGTCTCATCTCGTGCCTCCGCAGTTGTGTTCGCTGCTGGCAATCGGGACGTTCGCGATGCCGTGAAAGCGACTAGCGCGACGTGTAACCTCCGTCGACCAGATGATAGCTGCCCGTTATGAAGCTGGCCCTTTCGGACAAGAGGAAACAGGTCAGCGCCGCGACCTCACGCGCAGATCCGAGGCGGTTCAACGGGTGAAAGGCCGCCAGCTGTGCGATCGTCTCATCGTCCAGGCTCTTATTGAGGAGTGGTGTGTCGATAAACGCTGGGCCGACGGCGTTTACACGAACATTCTTCGCTGCGTATTCAAGCGCGACCGCTTTCGTCAATCCAACCAGAGCGTGCTTTGCAGCAACATATGCGCAAGCCTTGCTCCAACCCACCGACCCCAGGATGGAAGACATATTGACGATCGCTCCTCCGCCGGACTTCAGCATGGCTGGAAGCTGGAACTTGATGCAGTAGAAGACACCATCGAGATTGACTTCCATCACGCTTAGCCAATTATCGATCGGATAGTCGGCCGTTTCGGATTCCACGCCGCTTATGCCTGCATTGTTGACCGCAAGGTGAAGGCCTCCGAACGTCTCCACGGCGAATCCGACCATCTGTTCAACTGATCGTGGATCGGCAACGTCGACCTGACAGGCGTGGGCTTCGCCTTTTTCAGCCACGATGGCTTCTGCCACGCGTGCCGCTGAGTGGATGTCGATGTCTGCCACAACAACCTTGGCCCCGCCCGTGGCAAGCTCGCGAGCCACAGCCTCGCCAATGCCCGATCCAGCTCCGGTGACGAGCGCGACTTTACTCGAGAACTCCATGGCCGCGTTCCTCAATGCGACATCAGTATCGGCAGACGCAGGTCCGTCAGCACGCCTTCCGTCGCACCTCCAAGCACGAAGTCACGAACCCGCGAATGACCATATCCCCCCATCACCAGGAGGTCCGTGCCAAGCTCGATCGCCCGTTCCTGCAAGGTGATTGCGATCGGGCAGTCTTCGGATTTGATGTCTGCGGCATCCGCGTTGAGTCCACGCTTTCGCAATGAAGCGACCAGCTTTTCGCCGATGTCGGCTGCCTTCAGCGGCTTTTCGTCCACTATCGTGAGGACATGTATCCGGGAAGCATGCGTCAGGAGTGGCAGTGCATCGGCCACGGCACGAGCTGCCACGCGGCTGCCGTCCCATGCGATTGCGATGTGGTCGATCTTGGCTGCGCTTGCCGAGTCGGGCAGCAGGATTGTTGGCCGGCCGGAGTCGAAAATGACCCCTTCCGCAATCATCCTCGAAGTCGGGTTGTTCGGCTCCCATCCGACGACCGCAAGGTCATAGTACCTGGCATGGGTTGCCGCATTGTCACCCTGAAGCGCGAGAAGGACGGCCTCGGAAGCAGTGGTGACGGCAACGCCCTGTCGCGATCCTTCTTCAACAACCTTCGCGAGGAGGTGTTCGCCGGCTCGGCGGCTGACTGCCTCGGCCTCCCGGATGCGCGCCGGGACATCGATCAGAATTCGTGACAACGGACTCGAAACGTGAGGGATGTCCGCATCGATCGCGAGAACATTGAGGTCAGCATGGAGCTGCTGCGCGACAGCGACGGCATTGACGGCGACGGCATCCGAGTTTGGATCAGGGTATGTCGCGAGTGGCAGAAAAATCTGGGTTTTCATCCTGCGTCTCCTTGAACAACCTTTCAGGACGCAACATCGACCTGAACATGGTCAGAATGACCGTTCCGGGAGATCTTCGCTTTGACGTGGAGCAAACATTTGCAGATGCACGGCACTGCCCGGGAGAAGACACCGGAACTTATCGAGGATGCCTTAGCCTTCGCTCTTCGTTGGCTGCCCGAAGCGCATTCATCGCGTCCTCATCCGTCAGCTGAGGGAAGCTGCGATAGTGGTAGCTCAGGGCGCGAAAGCGGCCAGGTGTGCTCAAGCAGAAGACTTGGTCGGCCTCCTGTCGGAGAACGTCAAGCGCGTCGGACGATGCGACAGGGAGTGCCACGACCGTATGTGTGGGCCCCCGCCGTTTGACCGCTCGCAAGGCGACTTTCAAGGTCGCCCCCGTGGCGGCACCGTCGTCGACCAAGACCGCGGTTCTGCCAGCCAGTGAATGAGGACGAGCGATCGCTCCAAAAAGCCTGCTGCGCCGCTCCAGTTCCGGGCGCTCTGCGCTGACCAGTGCAGCAAGTTCCTCGTCTCCAAGGGAATACGCTTCGACGATTTCGCGGTTCACGACCACATCCGCAGGCGTGCCATCGACGATTGCGGCGACAGCCAATTCCGCGTTCCCCGGCGCGCCGACTTTGCGGACAATGAGCACGTCGAGAGGAGCATCGAGCGCATTTGCGACGGCCGCGGCCACTGGGATGCCCCCACGGGGAAGCGCCAGAACAACGGGCTTGGAAATCTTGGCGCCAAGCAGTTCAAGTCCCAGCCTTTCGCCCGCCTCTTGTCTGTCTCGAAACATTGCCGTCATTCCGGCCAAAGGTGTCGAAGCGACTTGCGCATCGAATTCTTCACCTGGATGATTTCACCATGTGAAAGATGCCGATCGAGGAGCCTGAATACGGCCGCAATACCTTCCTCGATGTCGACCTCGGGCTGTTCGTTCAAGGACTTCGAGATTCGGAGCACAAAGTCACGTTTGTCACGCTCCACGGCGGGCGACTTCGCTGGATCCCAGCCTTCGAAATAGATTCCTCGGATCATCTCAGGTAGCTGCGAAGAAAGATCCGCGGCCTCCTCTGGCGACAGCCAGTCGCGCAACGCCTGAAGCACTGCCCTCATCAAACGATGAGAGAGGTTTTCCGGCCAGCCGAGATCGGCAGCCAGTTCATTCACCCATTGCTGAGCTTGCTGGGCGGAGTGTGAGAAGTTGGGCTTTGATGCGTGTCCCATAAGCTCGACTCCATGTCCTTTGCTGGAGTGTCTCGACTTTCAGTGGTGCGGGAGACCAGCCTCACCAACTCTCCGCACGTCGTTGCGAAGTATCTGGCGATCTCGTTCTCAGAAAGACCCAGTTGCCTCAGGGCCCGGACGCTAGCTTCAGGATTCGGACCCAACCGAAGTTTCACATCGCCGGCTACCATCGGAGACCTCCTGGTAGGAGTGTCGGCGCAATGAACGCGCCAACACTCAGCATTATGGTTGGCCCTATGCGGCCTTCACCGTGATCGTCTTTTCGGGCTTCTGGGCTTCCGCAGTTTTCGGCAGCCTGACAGTCAAGATGCCCTTCGAGAAGGTGGCTTCGATCTTGTCGGCATCGACCCCCTCGGGAATCTGAACGGACCGCTGGAATGAACCGTAACGGCGTTCTGACAGGAAATAGTCTTTCTTCTTCTCTTCCTTTTTCTCGGATTTTTCACCCTTGATCGTCAGCACGTGGTTGGTGACCTTGATATCGATGTCCTTCTCGTCGGTCCCAGGGAGTTCGGCCGTGATTTCGTACTCCCCGTCCTTTTCGACCAGATCCATCGCAGGAGCCAATGGCCAATTGCCTGCAAAGGGAGTGCGTAGCTCTGGCAACCTTGGAATAACCCCACGCCAACCAAATGGATGGAAATCATCGAAGAGACGATCGACCTCTCGGCGCAAGGACTCAAACGAAGTCCATCCTCCGCCGCGAGCCTGCGGTACATTTTCCTTCTCGGCCGTTACGGGAAGTTTGGTCGATGTATCAGCCATGGAATTGATCCTTCTTGAACGTTGACCTATCGCCTCGTTTGGGCAGCTATTCCGCCGCGTGCACAGATGGCCGCGCAGGTTGGAGAGGCGCTCTCCCAGCTCTTCCTTGAGACGATGTTCCTGAATGTTACGCCGAGCACCCTCGACCACATTGACGTATGTCAAACTGGCGGTGACCATGACGGCACATTGGGCGTGAAGACGAAGTCAGGCACGTCGCGAAGGGGCCAGAGCAGTTCGGTCACAGTCTCGCTTGTCGACCTGCCTGGATAGGATTCCCACATGTCGCCAGTCGCAGTGAGCCCGCGCGCGTGAATTTCCGCGAGCACAGCCCTGTAGGTGTCGGTCAATGGCTCTCTGGAACCAACTTGTTGAGCCTTGACTGCTTCTCCGGCCGCCGTTGCGCCAAGCCCTAAGCCGGACCCACGCAAGATTCTGAATTGATCCTCGCGTATCGGGAAGCCTGCGTCGAAAAGAACCTCATTCTCGTCGATCTTGCGATAGCGAACCAGACGTGGACCTGCCGGAACGACCATGCTCGACGATAGCGCCCCGTAGAGCTTCTCAAAGCTTACAGCCAGCATGTCGCCGAGTTGTGCAGAGGTGCCACTTCGCGAGACATACGCATAAGGGCTCGGCAACATGGAAACCAGTTCAAGGTCTGGCATTGCTGCACCCTGGATCACCGTCAGTTTGACATCAGCCGATTTATCGCTGGACTTCTAAGCAGGGCACGAGTGACACCGCCAAACGCCCATTCTCGGATTCGGCTATGACCGTAGGCACCGGAGACAAGCAGATCAGCGCCATATTCATCGGCAATCTGGATTAAGGCTTCGGCCTCATCTGCTCCGCCGACATCAATGGCCTCTGCGGTTGCCCTAACGCCATGTCGAGCGAGAAAGCTGACGACATCATCGATGCCTTGTCTCGCTGTGCCGTCGACGCTTCCGAGAGCCACGACGCGCACCCGCGACGCAGCTGTAAGGAATGGCATCGCATCTGCGACTGCACGCCGAGCCTCGCGCGTATCCTTCCAGGCGATCAAGACAGCCTCAGCGCTGACGGGCTTGAAATCGGCAGGCGCCAGCAGCACTGGGCGCCCTGCGGAAAGCAGCAAAGTTCCATGGTCCACAGTTCGGTTGGAGTCGACTGCCGATAGAGGCCCAGACCCCGCGACGATCAAGTCTGCCGCTCGCGAGTGCAGTGCTAGCAGTTGGTTGGGATTGCCGATTTCACCACGCCAGGAGACACGTTTGTCGTCACCTGCCAGCTGGAAGAATTCCTGCCTTACCTTTGCGAGGCGGTCCTCAATTTCGTCGACTTGGCGCTGCATCGCTTCTGCAATTGCAAGGTCGCTGTCACCTGTCGGCATGACATATCTCGGCTCGGCCGCGCAGAAGCCTATCAAATCTGCGTCAAACATCAGAGCCGCGGCTTTTGCATAGGCTACCCTAGACCGGACAGGACGGTCGATATCGAGTTGCAGGAGGATCGTGTTGTAGCTCATTGACTTGCTCCACTCCGAGCAAACCATGACATGTTGGCGTTGGTCCGCTTTGACGTGCGTCAAGGAGGAGCCTTACCCGACAACCAAATCGGCCTTCGATAGATTTCCTTCGCTCATCAGTTGCACCCGCCCATCTCACTGACAGGCGGGTGTTGCGGTCGGCCGCTTACCAAATCCCAAATGATTGGGCATTTGATCCTTCGCCAGCCGCACCAGCTGCAAGATCTGGGTTATCCCGCCCGGCTACCGTCGGTCGATGGTCTCTTTCAAGTCTGGGACCTCATAGGGAGCTTCGGGTTTGGCATTGTGCGTCAGGGTGCTCCCGGGGCAGCCCATCTCAGGCGATCTGGTCGCGGAAGATTACTACATGTCCAAGACCGATAAGGACATCAACGCGCTCTTGCGGTCAAAGCGCCTGCGCATTGATGAAGGACGTTACTCGAAAACACTGTGGATCCTACGGGTTCGACATGACAGTTCAGATCTGAGTGATCTCTCCGAGGAAGAACTGCGCACCGTCGCCTGGAAAAAGGAATAGTGCGTCAGGTTTCTCCGTGAAGCTTCCAACATTGAGGAGCGATGGCAGCCGCGTCGAACCCTGGAAGATTTCGGAGTCTTCGTTGAAATCCATCGCGACGCGATGGTGGTATCTTGACGAGAGGCGGCGCCCGGCAGCATTCCTCACCTGCCCTACCGCGCAGCTACCGCCGTGATTTCAACGCCGAGATCGGGATAGGCGAGCCTGGATTCGACCGTCGCCCTCGCCGGCGCCTCGCCGGAGATGACCCATCGGTCCCAGGCTTCGTTCATCTGGGCGAAGTTCGACATGTCGGCCAGATAGATCTGCACCATGGCGAGGTTCCTCTTGGTCACCCCGGCCTGCGCCAGCGTCTCGTCGAGCAACTGGAGCACCTCTTCCGTCTGTTCGCGCACCGATTGGCCTCGCGTCTTCTCGGCGGTGTGGCCGGCGACGAAAATCAGGTTGCCTACGACGACAGCGTCACTCCACCTGATATCGGGGTTTATTCTTTCAAGCATCGGATCATCCTTTTTCGCGGGCTCCACGGCACGTGGGAATCCAACTGACGACAGCCTATGTTTGATTGGCCGCCAGAGAGCAAGGGACGTTCATCGGCAGCGATCTGCCGGCAGCTGAGACGCCATTCGTCACGGCCGAGAGTTTTCGGCGGGTGGCGAGTGGCTGCACCATCCAACATACACGCCGCTACTAATCGCCCGCATTCGCTGCGGCCCGAAAGCGCCCCTCGAACTCCCGCCTCAGTTCGCGGCGCAGTTCAGCGGCGCGGTGGCGTCTGCGGTCGATGTCGGTCGACGGCACAAAAGGCGGGATCCCGGTCGGGCGGCCGTCTTCGTCCACTGCCACCATGGTGAAGTAGCAGGAATTGGTGTGGCGCCGCTGGCCGGAGCGAATGTTTTCGGCCTCGACGTGGATGCCGATTTCCATCGAGGTGCGGCCGGCGAAATTGACCGAGGCCCGGAAGGTGACAAGTTCGCCGACATTGATCGGCTCGCGGAACACCACCTGGTCTACCGAGAGCGTGACGGCGTATTTGTTGGAATAACGGGACGCGCATGAGAAAGCGACGCGGTCGAGGAGATTGAGCAAGGCACCGCCATGCACCTTGCCGCTGAAATTCGCCATCTCGGGCGTCATCAGCACGACCATCTCGAGCCGGCGCGTATCCCTGTCCACCTAACGAACCTCCCCGATGATTGCAGCCGCATTCGACCACATTTGATGCGCGTCGAACACTGCGCACTTCATCACCGTCCCAAACTGCGAGCCCGAATGGTCGCGAAGGAGCTGTGCCCAAAACAGGTCGGAGACGCGCCCATTCCGATCGAGCTCAACTGGCTGCTCCATCAGACGAACAAGCTACATCAACCCATCCAATGAGCTAATTGTCTCTGTACCTGCGACGGGCGTAGATTCGAGGGTGGGAAGGTGGGGTAGTGCGCCGACGCGGTGCCTTAAATCCTAGGTGTGAGTATTGCGTCGGCTGCCCCACCCCAACGCCCACCGCGCAATGCAGACGGCCCGACTTGGCAACGCCAAGCGGGCCGCTCTTGCAATTGCTGGCCGCCACCGCCACGTTCTGCTTTGAAGGTTGGGACGCACCTATCTCGTCGTCATGCCAACGCGACGCAGGAGCGCAGCGGCGAGGAGCGGTCAGGGAAGTGGACCAAAAGCCAATTGCTTGGCCTTTCGAGCGACGAACGCCCGAAGTGACAGCGAAGAGCCTCGGAGACTATAGGATTCCTGCAGTGACATTGCGGAAAGCATAGATCCGCACTGCTGGCGCAGCTTACTCCATCGTCCTGAACACCTAGCGTAGCGTCCTGATCGAGCCGGCGTCATGACGAGGTCGTCGAACGGCTGGCCGCGCGCGCCGCATCCACCCGCATCGGCGGCCCCAGGGAGACCTCGACCGGCATGGGACCGCTGGTCTCGGAAGTGCAGATGAAGCGGGTGCTCGACTACATCGAGATCGGCAAGCAGGAGGGCGCGCGCCTGGTCACCGGCGGCAGCCGCCACGGCGAGCGCGGTTTCTATGTCGAGCCGACAGTCTTCGCCGACGTCGCGCACGAGATGCGCATCTCGCAGGAAGAGATCTTCGGCCCCGTCGCCACCGTCATCAAATTCAACGACGACGAGGACGCACTGCGCATTGCCAACGGAACTGTCTACAGCCTCGCCGCCGGGGTCTGGACGGCAGATATCGGCCGCGCCCACGACTTCACCAGGCGCCTCAAGGCCGGCACGGTATGGGTCAACACCTATGGCCCGACCGACATCCGCCTGCAAAAGCCGCCGAAATCATCGGCGGCTTTTGTCGTTGGTGGGGGCACATCGTCCCAATCAGCCAAGGAATGCCAGCCAGTTTGCCCGACCCAACGATCCGATCTGCCGGCAGCAAAGCCGATCGGTGGCGAGCTGTAGCCGGGCACAGTCACGTAATGCTGCTGCAATGCGTCATCCGTAATCAGTCGCGCGGAAGGTTTTCCAAGGAGAACTCATGCTGGTTTCCGCGTTCATTCTGGCGCTCGCCGCCATAAGCATCGTTTATGTCTACCGTTTCAGGGGTGAGGCTCGCTACAACAGCCTGACCGAGTATATCCGCAAGGGTTGGCCGATCTTCACGCCCCTCAATTGCGTACTCTACATGACCACGCTGCAGCGTGGATCGAAGGCCGTCCTCGACCCGGCCGAGTTCCCTGAAGTCGGCCTGCTGCGCCAGAACTGGCAGACGATCCGCGACGAAGGGCTGGAGCTGGTGCGCCAGGGCTATTTTGACGCGACCAAGCGTCCGGGCACGGCAGGCTCCTACGATGTCGGCTTTCGGACGTTCTTCAAATATGGCTGGAGCCGCTTCTACCTCAACTGGTATGGTTACACGCACCATTCCGCGCGGCGGCTCTGTCCCCGGACGACAGAGATATTGCTGCAGGTGCCGGCGGTGCATGGCGCCATGTTCGCCTTCCTGCCGGGCCGCTCAAAACTGACCAGGCATGCCGATCCCCTCGCCGTATCCCTGCGCTATCATCTTGGCCTGGCGACACCCAATTCGGACGACTGCTTCATCAATGTCGATGGCCGCAATCAGAGCTGGCGCGATGGCGAGGTGCTGATGTTCGACGAGACCTACCTGCACTATGTCCGCAACGACACCGACTCCGACCGTCTCATCCTCATGTGCGACGTCAAACGCCCGCTCAACCCGATCGGAAAGCTGTTCAACTTCTTCTACCAGGGCATAACCCGTGCTTCGGTCGTGCCCAACACGCCGGAGGACCATCGCGGCCTGGCCAACAGGGCCTTTGCCCGGCTATCACCGCTGCTGGCACGGATCAAAGCGCTGAAGGCGACCAATCGCCTGATGTATTACACCATCAAGCGGTCGGTAAATGTGCTGCTGGTCCTGCTGCTTGTGGGCTTGGCAACGGGCGTGGCTCAATTGCTTGGCCGCCTGGTTTGAAGGCCGTATCGTAGAACCATCCCTGGTTTCGGAACACGGCCGCTCGGGGATGGCTTTTCAGAATTGCCGATGCAGGGTGTGATGGAGGCTGCGAAAAGACCGCAATCTCAGCACCGCCGCACCCCGCCTCTCCTGGCGCAACGCTTGCGCTCGCCCGGGCTCCGGTTTGCGACGACAGGGCCGGCATCCGCCTCCGTAATTCCGTAGCGCTTGTAGAATTCGGCGTTGTCGCGCTCGATCTGCTCGCGCATCAGCTTGTCGTGGCGGATGATCATCGCGTCGCGGGCAGCCCTGCCCGCCGTCGTGGTGACAAGGCTGCCGGCACCCATTGGCAGCATCGAGGCGGCTATCCCCGCGACGCCCTGCGCCGTTCCCAGCGCAGTCGCCTCCGCCATCATCTGCTTTTCCAGCTTGCGCGTGTCGTCGGAATAGCCAGGGCCTTCGAAGTTCGATTCAGTGGTCGTCGAGCAGGCCGAGATCGCGTAGCAGAGCGCCAGCGCGCCACTGCCGATCCATGCCCGATGACCTGACAATGCGGTTCTGCCCATGCCTCGCCCCTCGACCGGCAACGGCCGGCGCAGCGGCGGCCCCTGCCGCCAGCCCCTCGCATCTACGCCCCGGGGAAAGGCCGTGTCTTGGACTGGACTGAACAGACCATGCTCAGACGGAACAAGCGGTCGCTTTTGGGCCAGGTGCCGGACTGATGCCGTCAAGCAACGCCGGGCTGGTGACAGATATTCAGCAGAGCCGGACGTACTCTCGGCTGCAGCGCCCCGATTCCGCTTGCACGCGGCACAACAACTCGCCCTCTGCGCGAAAATATCCAGCGCGAATTGCCCTTTGTTCTCCCGGAAAATCAGTCTGCCGGGACAAGAATGGTCAAAAATTCTTCACTGGACATCATTCCTACCTAGGGCAAACTGCCTACAGGGGTGCGAAGGAGGAGATATGCGCGCAAGAACAGCGACCGTCGGCGACCTCGAGGTGGTCTTCCACGACCTGTCCAAACGGATGTCAGACGAGTATGCCGCCGCCGGCAAGGATGCCAAGAGCGCCTACGACAATCTGATGATGAACCTGAAGGAAGGACGCGCCCACGCGCTTGTCGAGGGTGAGCGCCCGGTTGCGATCATCGCCTGGCACGAGCATTCGGACGCGGCCGAAACGCTGTTCGCCGCCCAGGACGAATTCTTCGCCGCCCCCACTGTGCGTTTCTGCAAACGCCACATCCGCCGTATCCAGCAACTCGCCGGCAACGTGCCGATCCACTCGCGCGGCTGGCTTGATCGCCCCGAGGTCGCCCGCTGGTTCCGCATCATCGGCTATGTCGAGCGCGGCCGGCAGCACGGCGCCCTGCTGTTCGAACTGCCGCCGGCCTAGACCAGCCGCCTTGGCGCGGACGCGTCGCCGTAGCAGACTGCTGCGGCGACAGCGTCCCTATCCGGGAGGAACAGATGCCATCTGAAACGGTAAATATCCGCTACCTCGTCGACGACGTCGAGGTCTCGATTGACTGGTACAGCCGCCATCTCGGCTTCACGGTGCTTACCAACTATGCGCCGGCCTTCGCCGACGTCGCGCGGGGGTCTTTGCGCCTGCTGCTCAGCGGACCGACCAGCTCGGCCGCCCGGCCAATGTCCGACGGCGCCCAACCGCGCGCCGGCGGCTGGAACCGCATCCACCTGATCGTC
This sequence comes from Aminobacter sp. NyZ550, assembly GCF_025628925.2. Taxonomy (NCBI): domain Bacteria; kingdom Pseudomonadati; phylum Pseudomonadota; class Alphaproteobacteria; order Hyphomicrobiales; family Phyllobacteriaceae; genus Aminobacter; species Aminobacter sp. NyZ550. The sequence goes on along the minus strand of NZ_CP114190.1, from coordinate 3,067,184 downwards.
GACGATCTCACGGCCGAGGTGGCGCGACTGAAGGCCGAGGGCGCGCAGTTCCGCAACAACATGGTCAAGGGACCCGGCGGCGCGCAGATCCTGCTCGTCGACCCCTCGAGCAATCTCGTCGAGCTGTTCCAGCCGGCAGGGCGCTAGGCTGGCGCAGTCGCTGCCATTCTTCTTCGAGACCAGCAGCGTACAGGTCGTCACCGGCATCGCGACGCTCGCCGCGATCCATTCATTCAGCTGCCGAGTGCCTCCCACCTCCGCAATTTCCGCCCAAGGCCGCCAAGCACCAGCAACTCGCAGAAGTGGTTCATGTCCTCGAACGAGCAGAACGCCGGCGGGTCGAGTTCGAGGATCGGCATCTTGCGCCTGATGTCGCCGGCCACTTCGCCCAGCATCTCCTGCCAGCGCGGCAAGGCGTCGTCGTCGAGCCAGTCGATGGCGTAGGCGAAGGTGATGTGGAACGGGTAGTCGTCATGATCGGGATGGCGGTAGCCGAGCAGGTCGGCGAGCACGTCGCGCCATTGGCGCATTGCCCTGCGGTCGCGCTCCCTGGCACCGTCAACCAGAAGGCCGGAGGGCCGCGCATGTGTCACCTCGACCTGGAACGGCTCCAAGACCGGCAGCGTCTCCAGCCGCGCGGCCATGATCTCGGTCAACTCCTCGATCGACGCGTCGAGCGCCAGGCCATCCGGCCAGAATCCCGGCTTGCGACGGTACTCGATGATACCCTGGAACAGTGTCATGTGCAGGCTGGTGATGGGAGTGAAGACGAAGTGCCTCGCCTCGGGCATGGCGAGGAATTTCTCGCGGGCCTCGACCAGACCTTCCAGCGTCGGCGAGCCCTTCGAGACATGGCAGACGATGGTGTTGCCGGGCTCAGGCAGGAAGCCACCAGCGCGCAGATAGCGCGTGCCGAGATGCGGCGGCTGGGTCGTGTTGCGTCCACTGGAATAAGCGAGCAGTTCGGGCGAGAGAGCATCTGCGGGCATCGTTGCGGTCCATCGTTCGAGGTCCGCCTACCCTAACGCCCCTCAGCGACCGCCGCATGACAACAAGGAGATACGAGATTGCGAGTTCACGAAGCCGCAGCCTGAAAAGCTGCCCTCACCATCGGGATCGTCGATGCGGGTGCTGCCGCCACGACACCTCAGGCCATCGCCGGCGTGGCAGGCACGACATCCTGCACACCGGCGGCCTCTCGGCGGATCGCCCAGCCAGCCTGCGTCTTCGCTCAGATCGCCGCCGCGGCCTTGATGCCGGCGTTGGGGATATGGATGTCGATTTCCAGCGTCGAGGTGGTGGCGCCGCGATCCATGGTGATCTTGACGTCGTCCTGGTTGACCTGGACGTGCTTGGCGATGACCGCGATGATCTCCTCGCGCAGCACCGCGACGAGATCGGGCTGGTTGCGGTTGTTGCGTTCATAGGCGAGCAGCACCTGCAGGCGCTCGCGCGCCACCGGTGCACTGCCGCCACGCTTGAAGAAGTCGAGTAGTTTCATGCCACTCTCCTTCCCAGAAGACGGTTAAGGAGACCTTTCTTCTCGACCGGCGTGACCATCGGCACATCCTCGCCCTCGAGGCGCTTGGCAGCGTCGGCATAGGCCCGGGCAGCCGCGTTGGTCGGCTCGTTCAGCGTCACCGGCGAGCCGACATTGGAGGCGCGCAACACGCCCTGGCTTTCCGGAATGATGCCGAGCAGCGGCACCGACAGGATTTCCAGCACGTCGTCGATCGACAGCATCTCGCCGCGCGCCGCACGGCCGGCATCGTAGCGGGTCACCAGCACGTGCTTGGTAACACGCTCGCCCTTCTCGGCCTTCAGCGTCTTGGAATCGAGCAGGCCGATGATGCGGTCGGAATCGCGGACCGAGCTGACTTCCGGGTTGGTGACGATGACGGCCTCATCGGCGAAGCGCATGGCAAGCTGAGCGCCGCGCTCGATGCCGGCCGGGCTGTCGCACAGCACGTAGTCGAACTTGTCCTTGAGCGCGTTGATGACACCGGCGACACCCTCCTCGGTCAGCGCGTCCTTGTCGCGCGTCTGCGAAGCCGGCAGCAGGAACAGCGACTCGACGCGCTTGTCGCGGATCAGCGCCTGCGCCAGTTTGGCCTGGCCCTGGGTGACGTTGACGAGGTCGAAGACGACGCGGCGCTCGGCGCCCATCACAAGGTCGAGGTTGCGCAGGCCGACGTCGAAGTCGATCAGCACCACCTTCTTGCCGGACTGGGCAAGCACGGCGCCGAGGGCAGCCGTCGACGTCGTCTTGCCGACGCCGCCCTTGCCAGATGTGACGACCACTACCTTGCCCATTTTATTGTCTCCGTTTGTCAGTTGAGGGGCGCGACCTGGATGGCATTGTCTTCCAGATGGACTTGGATCGCCTTGCCATGCATCGACGGCTCCATGTCCTCGGCGGTACGGTACCAGCCGTCGACGGCCAGAAGCTCGGCCTCATTGCGGCGGCAGAAGATGCGGGCGCTGCGGTCGCCCCAGGCGCCGGCGAAGGCGCGGCCGCGCAGCGTGCCATAGACGTGGATCGAGCCGCCGGCGAGGATTTCGGAGCCGAAGCTGGCCGAGCCCATGACGATCACGTCGCCATGCGGGTGCACGATCGACTGGCCGGAGCGCACCGGCTGCTCGACGATCAGCGTGTTGGACGGCGACGACGGCGCCCTGGCCGCCTCCTCCGCCTTCGCCAGCGCTTCGGCGTCGACCTGTTCTTCCTCGATCATCGTCTTCCTGGCGCCGGCCAGCTTCGGCGGCAGCTCGTCGCCGAGCGAATCGATATGGTCGGCCTCGATCGCATAGGTCCTGATTCCGCGCGCGGCTATCAGCGCCACCAGGGCGCCGATTTCGTCGGCCAGCGGCTTCAGCACATTGAGGTCGAGCACGACGGGCCGGCCCTTGAAAAAGCCGGGAGAATTCTCGATCCAGCGGTCGAGATCCTGCAGCCACTGGTCCAGCGGCGCTTCGGGCACAAGCGCGAAGGCGACAAACGAACGGGCGCGAAAGCGGATGGATTTGTTCTGCATCGGGGGCGCAAATCACTGGCAGGCTTCTGGGAGGTCGGGGTGTAGGCGATGGTGAACGAAACGTAAACTGCAATTCGCCTTACAGTGCGTTATGCTCCGAGCGTATCGCATTTGCGCAACGGCCCCGTGACCCGGCCGCTGTGTTCCGGCGGTATCCGTTCCCGCACCTTACGTAAGGGTAACTGGACAAACAACCGAAAACATTGGCTTATCCTGACATCGGCAGCACGAGGGGAGCGCGCGGCATGGACAGGGCGACACGCGGCAACGCAACGATCTACGGGCTCTTCGCCATCTGCGCGGTGCTTGCGATCCTGGGCAGCCTGATCGCGCCCGATGCCAGCTCGCCCTGGCGCTGGCTGCATTATCTCACCAAGCCGACGGCAACGCTGCTGCTGCTCGTTGCCGTGCTGCGTGGCATGGATTCGCGCGGATATGGCCTGCCGATCGCCGTGGGCCTCGGCTTTGCCGCGGCAGGCGATTACTTCCTGATGCTGCCGGGCGACTATTTCCTTGCCGGCCTCATCTGCTTCCTGCTCACCCACTGCGCCTATATCTGGGCGCTGACCCGCGATTCGAAATTCGCAGGCAATATCGGCATCTTCGCGCTGTTTGCAGTGCTGGCCGCTGCCGTCTTCGCCGGGCTGTGGTCGCACCTGCCCTCGCCGATGCGCGTGCCCGTTGCGATCTACGCGCTGGTGCTTGCCGCCATGGCCGCCCAGGCGCTGTCGCGCGACCGCCAGCTTGCCGGCACGTCGGCGCAGAAAGCGGCACGCTTTGCAGCCCTCGGCGGCCTGTTCTTCATGGTCAGCGACACAGTGCTTGCTTATGGCCGCTTCCGCTGGAACATTCCCTACAATGCCATCTGGGTGCTCGGCACCTATTATGCAGCGCAGTATCTCTTCGCCCGTTCGACGGAAAACGATGCTGAAGCCTAACGACAGCCAGCCCGACCTCAGGGCAACCTTCGACACGCTGCGCGCCGCCTGGCTCGAGACACGGCCGTCCTATGCCCAGCGCGTCGACGACCTCAAGCGCCTGCAGCGCGCTTTCGGCCAGCGCCTCGACGAGATGGTCGAGGCAATCAGCGCCGATTTCGGCCACCGCTCCCGCCATGAAAGCCTGCTCGGCGAAGGCAGCGTCGTCTTGTCTGAAATCAAGCACACGCAACGCATGCTGAAATCGTGGATGAAGCCCGAGCGTCGTTCGGCCGGTTGGAAGCTGCTGCCCGCCAGCGCCGAGATCCGCCACGTGCCGCTTGGCCTCGTCGGCATCATCGCGCCGTGGAACTATCCGGTGAACCTGGCGTTGGCACCGCTTGTCGCGGCCATCGCCGCCGGCAACCACGTCCTCCTCAAGCCCTCCGAACACACGCCGCGCACCGCAGCCTTCCTGCAGTCGCTGCTGGCAGAAGTCTTTCCGCCTGCGCGGGTGGCGGTGGCGCAAGGCGGCACTGAGCTGTCGGCGGCCTTTTCCGAACTGCCTTTCGATCACTTGTTCTTCACCGGCTCGACGGCTGTCGGCCGCAAGGTGATGGCCGCGGCCGCCCGCAACCTGACGCCGGTGACACTCGAACTCGGCGGCAAGTCGCCAGCCATCATCGCGCCGTCGGCCAATCTCGAACGCACGGCCCGGCGCATCGCCACCGGCAAATTCTTCAACGCCGGCCAGACCTGCATCGCGCCCGACTATGTTCTGGTGCCGCAGCAAAAGCGCGACGAGCTCGTCCGCCTGGTCAAGCAGGAAGTCAGTGCCCGCTACAACGCCAGGCAAGGTTTCGACGACTACACCTCGATCGTCAATGACGGCCAGTTCGCCCGCCTGAGCGGCCTGCTCGACGACGCAGCCGTACGCGGCCACGAGCGGGTCCCACTGCTCGACATCGCCACTTTGCCCGCCGGCCGCGAGCGCCTGCTGGCGCCGACCGCCGTGCTCGATCCCGCCCCTGACAGCGCCGTCATGCGCGACGAGATCTTTGGGCCGATCCTGCCCATCGTCGGCTATGCTTCGCTGGACCAGGCCATCGCCTATGTGGTGGAGCGAGACCGCCCGCTGGCGCTCTATTGCTTCGGCGACGACAAGGCCGAGATCGAAACCATGCTGTCGCGCATCGTCGCCGGCGGTGTCTGCGTCAACGACACGCTATACCAGTTCGCCTGCGCCAACCTGCCCTTCGGCGGCGTCGGCGCCTCCGGCATGGGCCACTATCACGGCCGCGAGGGTTTTCTCACCTTTTCCAAGGCGATGCCGATCTTGCGCAAATACGAGCCCTCGGCCAGTGACCTGATCCGCCCGCCCTACAAGGGCCTGACCGACTGGTTGGTGCGATTGGTGACGAAACTGCACTGATCGAGATGTGCGTCAGCGCTGCCGCCGGTGATAGGTCAACGCCATCGCCAGGCAGATCGCCAATGGGGCCGGCAATGGTTTGTCGACGTCGAGCAGGAGCGCCCTGTTGCCCTGATAGGCGAAGGTTTCGCCGAAATGGGCACGAAAACTCTCCACCAGCGTCGTTTGACAGTTGAAATACACGGCACAAGTCCGGCCGCCCGGTTTCGGCCAACCGAGCCTTATGGTGGAGCCGCTGCCGCTGGTCTCGGTCAGATAAGCTGGCTCACCCCATTTCAGCGTTTCGGTCAATGGCCCGACGCCCGAAGTCTCGGCCGCCGTCGACAGGATCAGCCTGCGTATGTCGAGCAATCGCGCCCGCACCGGCGCGGGGAATGCTGCAAACGCCACCGCCACCGCTGCTGGCATCGCCGTTTCGAGTGCAGCCACGCTACGCATGTCGGCCAGTCGGCGCTCCCCCTTGTCGGCTTGCTGCATTTTCGACCGTTTCCTGCTCCGCCCCGCAGGATCGCATGATCCGGATTGACAAATCCTGCTGAATTTCAGGCGCAGCTGCGAGCCTTGCCGCCAGCCGCCCTCACTTCATGAACAGCAGCGCCATGCCCGCCACCACCAGCGCCGCCCCGGCCCAGGCGCCGCCGGCCGGGCGTTCGCCCGTCTTGGCCCACAGCATCGGCAGGATGATCACGGGCGACGTTGCCGACAGGGTCGAGACGATGCCGACCTTGCCGCCGGACAGCGCAAACAACAGCAGCGTCATGCCGATGGCGAGCGCGATGACGCCGGTCAGCGCGGTCAGTGCCGCCACTTTCCAGGTCAGCGGCCCTTTCGGCTTCACCGCCGGGATCGGGAGTTGCAACAGTATTGTCAGGCAGAAGGCGGCGATGCCGACGCGCAGCATCGAGGCCAGGAACGGGTCGATTCCCGTCGCCATGACAGGCCGCGCAATGATCGAGCCGATCGCCTGACCGGTTGCGGCTCCGAGCCCGAGCGCCACACCGATCCACAGCGGCCCCTTCACCGTCTCCCAGGCATGCAGCTGGTCGCGACGCTTCCCGAACAGGATCGCCAAAAGCACGCCGGCGACCGTCAATCCGATGCCGGCGGCGGCCTTAGCGGACAAATCCTCGCCCAGCACCATCCAGCCGAGCACGGCGGCAATCGGCGCATTGAGCGCAAACAGGATGCCGGAGCGGCGCGGGCCGAGCCGGTTCAAGGCGGCAAACAAAAGCGTGTCGCCGGCGAAGATGCCGATCAGGCCGGACAGGATCAACGGTCCGGCAACACTGGCGTCGAGCTCGCGCCACGTACCTGTCGCCAGCACATAGATCGCCAAAAGCCCGGTGACGAAGAGCTGGCGCAGCCGGTTGAACGCCGGTGCGCCGAGATGCCCGGCAGGCCCGGCCGAGATCAACCCGGTGACGGCCCAGCATGTCGCGGCCCCCAGTGCTGCAAGCTCATAAACAGGCATCGGCGACTCGGCATGAATGAGGAACGGAGGGCCCAAGAGATACCAGAGACCGTAGCGACGTGAAACGCGGCCAAACCATTCGTTTCATCCGAACGATTAAAGCGATATTACGCGTTGGATTGATGGAAAGCCGGCGCATAGCTTGCACCTGAAATTGACAGGTCCAAGCCCATGAACGCTCTTGCCCGCACCGAAACCGTGCTTTCGTCCACCCGCAGCCAGGCAGATCGCCACTCGGCGCATGGCAGGCACGATGGGGCCAAGCTGCTGCCCGGGCTGCTGCTTGCGGCGGGCATCGCCGCCCTCGCCTTTGCCCTGCGCCACTTGCCCGGCCTCGGCAGTTTCAGCCCGATGATTATTGCGATCGTTCTCGGCATCGCCTTTCACAATCTATCGGGCACCCCGGTCCGCGCCAAACCAGGTGTGGCGTTTTCGATGCGCAAGGTGCTGCGTTTCGCCATCATCCTGCTCGGCCTGCAGCTGACGGCCAGCCAGGTCGCCGAAGTCGGCGTCACTGGCGTGGCCATCATCGCTTCGACGCTTTTCGCTACCTTCACCTTGACGGTGTGGCTCGGCCGGCTGCTTGGCGTCGAGCAAAAGCTTGCCGAGCTGATCGCCGCCGGCACCTCGATCTGCGGCGCGTCCGCCGTCATCGCCACCAACACCGTGACCAAGGCATCGGACGAGGATGTCGCCTATGCTGTCGCCTGCGTCACCGTCTTCGGCTCGATCGCGATGTTTGCCTATCCGCTGCTGCCCGGGCTGCTCCAGCTCGCCCCCCATGCCTATGGGCTGTGGGCTGGTGCTTCGATCCACGAGATCGCTCAGGTCGTGGCTGCCGCCTTCCAGGACGGCCAGCAAGCCGGCGAGTTCGGCACCGTGGCAAAACTCACCCGTGTCATGATGCTGGCTCCTGTCGTGATCGCGCTCAGCCTTGCCGCCCGCCAGCGCGCAAGATCGTCCATCGCAACTCAAAGCGGCACAACTGCCCCGATGCCGTGGTTCGTACTCGGCTTCATCGCCATGGTCGGCGTCAACAGCCTCATCGACATTCCGGCCGAGGCAAAGAGCTGGATCGTCGCGCTCACCACCTTCCTGCTCACCATGGCGCTCGCCGCCATGGGCCTCGAGACCGACATCCGCAAGCTCCGCGCCAAGGGTCTTCGTCCACTCTTTCTTGGCCTCGCCGCGTTCCTTTTCATCGCGACTTTCTCTCTAATGCTGGTCAAGCTTCTGGGCTGAACCGAAAGGAAAACCGTGACCCTCGAACAGCTCCGGATCTTCGTTGCGGTCGCCGAACGCGAACATGTCACCCAGGCCGCCCAGGCGCTGAACCTGACGCAATCGGCGACAAGTGCCGCAGTGTCGGCACTGGAGGCGCGTTACCAGACGAAACTGTTCGACCGCGTCGGCCGCCGCATCGTGCTCACCGATGCCGGACGCATCTTCCTGTCCGAAGCGCGCGCCGTGCTTGCCCGTGCCGGCTCTGCCGAGGTTGTGCTCGCCGATCTCGCCGGGCTGAAGCGCGGCTCGCTCAAGCTTGCCGGCAGCCAGACCGTCGCCAATTACTGGCTGCCAGCCCTCGCCCACAGGTTCCAGCAGCGCTTTCCCGGCATCGCGCTCGGCATCACCATCGGCAACACCGAGACGGTCGCGACACAGATCCACGACGGTTCGGCCGATCTGGGCTTTGTCGAGGGCGAGGTCGACGATCCCGCGCTCGCCATTGAAGCGGTCGCCGAGGACGAGCTGGTGCTGGTCGCCGTCGCCGGCCATCCCTGGACCGTCACGCCGCCGTCCTCGTCCGAAGAGCTCAAATCGCAAAGCTGGATCCTGCGCGAACAAGGTTCGGGCACGCGCGCGCATTTCGAGGCGATACGAGCGCTGCGCGGCATCGAGATCGGCAGCCTCGATATCGCGCTCGAACTGCCCTCGAACGAGGCTTTACGCGCGGCGGTCGAAGCCGGCGCCGGCGTCGCCATCATGTCGCGCCTCGTGGCGCATGCCTCGCTCAAGGCCGGCACGCTTGTCGCCATCGACTTCACCCTGCCCAAGCGCAGCTTCTTTGCGCTGCGACACAAGGAGCGCTACGCCACCCGCGCCGCGCGCGAATTCCTGACGCTGGTCCGGGGTGAGGCCAGCTGATCGGCTTCACTTGCCCGCTTGCCTGTTCAGTTCGAAAAGGTCAGCACGGCCTCGACTTCGTCGTCATAGGTCTCGCCGGTCGTGACGAACCCCAGGCGCTTGTAGAAGCCTTCCGGGCTCGCCTCACCCAGGCCGTAGCTGGTGAAGAGTTCGGCAAATCCCCTCGCCTTCATCTCGCGGGCGACGAGCGCGATCGCCTTTTCGCCAAAGCCCATGCGCTGGAACGGTCCCGCGATCATGAAGCGCCACAGGAAGGCGCCGGGACAGTCGATGACTTCGTAGTCGGAGCCGATATGGAGCATGACGAAACCCACCGGCACCTCATCGGCATAGACGGCGCGGAACCAGGCGTTTTCGGAAAAATGCGCCTCGGCGATCGACATGGCGTTGTCGGCGACCTTGTTGCGCTGGGCCTCGCTCAACGTCTCGCTGAGATCGCAAATGTCGGAGACGGTCTGTGAGGTGATACGCCGCAACGAGACTTCGGCGGCCGAATTGATCTGTTCGGTCATGGCAATTTCCATCTGGGATGTCTGACCCGGCAAAGCCGGCGCGGTTCGCATCGCCCGCCAACGGGTCGGGCTGCTGCCCGAAGCGCACATAGTTTCGGAATTCCGTGGCGTCAAGCAACTCTCATTTCAAATTATGTATTGCTCGAGCGATACAAACAAAAGTATGAGCCGCCCCCCGACGCAAGAACCACTTGATTGGTAAAATCAAAACATGTTCGGGAAAAGATTCGGACATTACTAATTTAACATCCTGGAATGGAGGACCGAATGGCGCGCATTGCAGCAATCACGATCGAGGTCAACAAAACAATCATTTCAACAGGATATCTGCTCCGTGAAAACACGTACAGAAAACTACATCGATAACGCCATCACCTGGGCCATGTCCCAGCTTGGCAATGAGGATTACTGCTTCCGCTGCCTCGCCTTCGTCGAGGACGCCTATGAAGAGAGCAACGAGATCGAAATCTTCGGCGGCGACTGCGCCAAGGAATCGGCGGACGAATATGGCGTCAACCCACCGACCGGCGAACCGCCGCGCGGCGCCTTCGTCTTCTTCGACATGACCGGCGAGCTATTCGACGTCACGACCAACTGGGGCCATGTCGGGCTTTGCCTTGGCGAGGGCCGCATCGTCCATGCCTGGGATGAAGTGCGCATCGACGACATCAACGCCGTCGAGGCACTGGAGCCCGCCGAAGGCTGGACTCAGCCACGCTACATCGGCTGGGCACCCGTCGAGCGCATCCTGCAAGGCCACAAGATCAGGTAAGTCAGGCATCCGCGGCCACGGCCCCATGGCCGCGGATGCCTTTTTCGGCGCCGAGGGCTCTCTTGTCCTCGTCCTGCCGGCAACAGGTGCCGGCAGGACAGAGTTGCAGTTCCTGGAAGCTGACTGCCGGATTGAGGTCCATCCTGGTCCGCGCGCACTGGAAGCAGGGAAAGCCGATTCCAGTTCGGCAAGACAGAGCCGCAACAGCGCTTAAAAGCTGACCGCCAGCTTGACGTCGACGCCATGGTCAGAGGCACCGTTGCTCACTTGGCCGAGGAGGTCACCACTATACGGGGTGACGACCACGCAGACCGCACGTCGCGACATCATGGCGCTGGAGCAGGGCGGCAAGGTGCGGCGCCTGCATGGCGGGGCGACGATTTCAGCACCCGTCGATCCGACGGTGCTGCGCCAGCGCCGCGTCGAAAACGCCGCCGCCAAGGAGCGCATCGGCAGCCTGACCGCCGAGCTTGTGCCCGATGGTGCTGCTGTCTTCATCGACACCGGCACCACCTGCGAGGCGATGGCGCGCGCGCTGGTCAAGCGCCGCGACCTGCGCGTCGTCACCTACTCGCTGCGCGTCGCAACGACGCTGAGCGAAAGCACCAATTTCGCCATCGCCGTGCCAGGCGGTTTCGTCCGCCAGGTCGACGGTGGCGTCTTCCGCGAGGAAACGTCGGAATATATCAGGCGCTTCAAGTTCGACGTCGCCATCATTTCGGTCAGCGGCGTCGACCATGACGGCGACATCGGCGACGACGATCATGCCGAAGTCGCGGCCGTTGCCGCGGCCATAGGCCAGTCCGCGCGCACCATCATGGCCGTCGACAGCTCGAAATTCGGCCGCCGCGCCCTGCTCCGCCTCGGCTCGCTCCATGACATCCACACGCTCGTCACCGATACGCTGCCGGAAGAGCGCCTGCTCGCCCGACTGCGCGACAGCGGCGTCGAGATCTGCGTCTAGATCACGCGCAACAAGACTATGCCGGCGCTGCCTCGGCAAACTGCGGCAGGCCGTCATCGAGCTTGAGCCAGGGCTGCTTCGACGACACCCAGATATGCATGGTCGGGCGAAACAGGCCGGGATCGTCGAGCGAACCCGACGTTACGGCCAGCACGCCGGCGGATTCGCGCCCCGACAGCACGGTCGTGCCGCATTCGGCGCAGAAGCCGCGCTTCACCCCTGGCGACGAAAATGCAGTCTTCACCGGCCCGCTCATCGTCACCTGCTCGGTGCGGAACATCAATCGCGCATTGAACGCCGCCCCAACCGCCTTCTGACAGCTGCGGCAATGACAGACGCGTTCGTTCAGCGGCTCTGCGTCCACGGCGTAGCGCACGGCCCCGCACATGCAGCCGCCTTCATATCGTTGCGCCATGTCAAATCCCCTCACCTGAGTTACCGCTGTAGCGGCATCAGGCATAAGGTGCAGTGCTGTCGATTGTCGATGAAAAAGGTGGGGTGACTGCCTCAGGCGGCAGTCACATCGCAGGTTGCGGCTTTAGGCGCAAAGCGACGTGCACGACGCATTGGCCGTGCGGAAAGCCAGGCGGCTCTGCCGGCGGGCGCTGGCCCGCGAGGATACGCTTTCCCAGACCTGGGCGCCCGAAGTGGCATGCCGCGCCAGAAGGCGGATGTCGTCGGGGCAATAGCCGTCGCGTTCCATGACTTTCAGGATGATCGGATCCTGCAGCAGGTCCTCGAGTGTCAGTTCATGCTGGTCGTCCATAGTCGCCTCCATTCGTGACCATTTCGACATTGCTCACCATAGCCCCGAACCATGACCGCCGAATGGCGGATCGGTGACACGAAGCAGGTATTTTCCCGAACGGCGAAAAAACCTCTCGCTGTCGACCGAACCGCCCCTGAGGGCGTCCGGCCTGCCGCCCCGGTCAACACCTCAAGCGGCAATAGGCATCGTCATTCAATGACTTGCGTAAAGGCGCACCCCGCCCCTTCACGTCGGGCTCAACATTTCACCAGCTGATGCGGGCCTGCGGCATGCCATACATCAGCCGCGAAAACTCGTCCCCGGTGACATGCACGAGGGTGCGGTGGTCGCCGCCCTCGAAATAGACATCGCTGCCGCGGCGCAGTTGCTCGTCGACCACACAGGCCACCCTGTAGGGCACGCCGAGGATCGGCACCGCACCTTCGTCGCAGTCGGGAAACAGCGAACTCGCCTCTTCTTCGGTCGCCAGCCTCACCTTGTCGCCGATGATCTCGCGCATCCGGGCAAGATCGACATGGCGGGTCGCCGGCAGCACGGCCAGCACATAGCCGTCCTCCCATTTCAGCACCACGCCTTTGGCCAGCGCACTGCCGGGCACATGGCTCGCTTGCGCCGTCATCATCGAGCAGCCGGTGCGCGCATGCCTGGCGGCATCGTAGCGGATGTGATTGTCTTCGAGATATTCCTGCATCGTCAATGAGATAGCCATGACCACTTCCTTTCGTGGCATCATCGCGTCACTGCGGCCTGCATGTAGAAAGCGGCATCGACTGCCGTGCGGCAAGTTGGGCCGCATCATCGCCAGCTCATTTTCGATCAGTTTGCTGGCCGCATCTCCGACACCCTGCAAGGGGCATTTTCAGCGTGCCCGAACGATACCATTCGAAGCCGTGGTCCGGCAAGGAAATTGGCCGGGCGCCGCCGATTTCTGGCAGGCGCCCGGCCATTGCGCTACTGCGATTCCTTGACCTGCTCGTCCCAGGTCTTGACCTTGGTCTCGCCATTGAGGAAGGGCAGCACGGTCGTCGCCAGTTCCGGTGCGAAAAACACGTCGTAGTGGGTGCGGTTGGGGATGATCGCCAACCGGTTCTGCGACATGTTCTCGCGCATCCAGCCGGCATCCTTCAGCCCGCCGCCGAGCAGCTGGTAGAACTTCACGATGTGCTCGGGCCGGTACATGTCGCTGTCGCCATAAACCAGCATGACCGGCATCTTCAGCGTCTTGACGTCCTCGGCCCAGTCATAGGGCTGGCGCATGAACTCGCCCATCTGGTCGAGCAGCTTCGGGAAATCCTCGACCTTGGGCGCGACCGCCGCATAGGTCTGGTACATCGGCGTCTGCTTCATCATTTCGGCCATACCGGCGCCGACCTGGGCCTGCATCGGCAGCATTTCGGGATAGAAGCCGTCCTGGGCATAGGCTGCCGACACCAGCGCCAGCCGGCGCACCGTCTCGGGATGCTGCACGGCCAGGCGGAAAGCGACGCCCGAGCCGAAGGAATAGCCAAGCGCGTCGACCTGGTCGTAGCCGAGTTTCTTGACCAGCCCGGCCATGTCGTCGCCCATGTCGATCATGCTCATCTTGCGATCGGTCAGCGCGGTGCGGCCATGACCATAAAGATCGACGGCGATCACCTGGCGATTCTTCGACAACGCCGGCAGCACCGGCCCGAACATGTCGATCGACCCCAGCCCGCCATGCAACAGGAGCAGCGGCTCGCCCTCGCCGTGGATCTCGTAATAATAGTTTACACCGTTGATCTCGGCATGACCTGCCTTGACGCCGGCATCCGTGGCTTTCGCCGTCTCGGCCATCGCTGCTCCTCCCGTCACAACTGCAAATGCCGCCGCTGCCAGCATGGTGATGAAACTGCGCTTGTTCATGTCCTCGTCCTCTCTTGTCCGAGCCTCGTCGCTCTTGCCTCTAGGACGAACGAGGCGAACGCATGCCTACATCGTGGGCGAAATTTTCCACGGGTGGAACAATTTTTGCAGTGACTTGCCGCGCCGCGATCCTTCCCACCCCCCTCTGCCCTGCCGGCCAGAGGGGGTGCGAAAGATCAGTACGCCGAAGGTTGGCTTCGTAGGGCAACGTCAGACCATGCTCACGAGGCCGCCGCAGCCCCCGGAATCAAAAAAGGCCAGGTCCGCCAACCTGGCCTCGTCGCAGTCAAGAATCCTCAGAGCGTCTTGGCGAGTGCCTCGAGCTGATCCGCGCACTGACCCCAGCCTTCGTGGAAACCCATCTTTTCGTGGGCTTCGCGGTCCTCGACGCTCCAGTGACGGGCAACGGCGGTGTAGCGGGTCTTGCCGCCGCCAATGTCCTCGAAGGTCACGGTCGCAGCCATGAACGGCTTTTCCGATGGCTGCCAGGCCTCGGTAAAGGCGTCGGTGAAGACCAGCTTCTCGTTCGGCACGACTTCGAGATAGACACCCGAGCTCGGGTAGTCGACGCCCTCGGGGCTGCGCATGGTGATCGCGCTGGTGCCGCCGGCACGCACGTCGAGCTTGGCGCTGGCCGTCGTCCAGGGCAGCGGCGCGAACCACTTCGGCAAAAGTTCAGCATCGGTCCAGCAGCGATAGAGTTTTTCGCGCGGTGCAGCGATGATGCGGGTCAGGACCAGTTCGCGATCGTTGGCAGAAGTCATTTCAGTCTCCTCGTTGAAATCAGCTTTCGGACCTAGGACGAGCCAGCCGCGCTCGATCCGACAGGCCGCCGGAAAAAATCTGGCTAGTGTTTCCGCGCCTGGACGAGATAGGAATCGATGCTGGTCTCGCCGAGCCAGCGCGCCGCCTCGAGCCGATGCAACCCCTCGACCAGCACGTAGCGCTTGCCGTCGTGCCGCACCTGGATCGGCGTCTTCATGCCGTTCTCGACGATGTCTTCGGCGAGATGCCGCACCGTTTCGGGATGCAACGTCTTCTTGCGCGCCGCGGGCACGTAGATGTCGTCGAGCGGTATCTTCTGGACTCTGAGCATGGGGCCTCCCGGCAGTGCGATGCAGCGTCTCACAGATAGGACGTCTCGCTGCATCGGCCAAGCGGGGCACTGGCCGGTCCGGCATCAGGCTGAAGGCGGCGTCAGCTTTTTTTCTTGGCGGCGCGGCGCTTGGCGTCGTCGATCATCATGTTGGCGAGTTGCATGCGCACCATGGCGCGCTGGCGCAGATGCGGCGCCACGCGGTCGGGGTGGTTGGCGAGCGCAAAGATACGGCGCAGCCTGGCGAGATCGGCCGGCTTGGCTTCGGCCAGGCCGAGCTCGGCGGCGATCGCGTCCGGGTCGATCGACGGCGGTTCGGGCGCTGGGGGCTCCAGAGGACCCGCCGCGGCTTCGACGGCGTCGGCCACAGCCCTGGCCCTGACCATGTCGAGCAGGGAAACGAATTCGTCCTCGAGCGCCTCGCCCGCCTCACGATAGCCGGCGGCCGCGGTCTCGCCCGAAACGCGGATGCGGCCGGAATGCAGTTCCTCGGCAACGGCGAGATAGTCGAACGGGATGGTCGGCGCGGGCGCAATCTCGCCAGGCTCGGGCGCGACGAACAGGTCGTCGAGCAACGAAGCGAAGTCGCGATTGGTCTCGGTGCCCATGCAAGGCCCTCCGCACGAAACGGCATGATACGCAATATTTGCCGGAACCATAATCAGGCTCGGTTAAGAATCGTTTCGTGACGCAAGTGGCTTCTTAGAAATGTCGGCACAAAAAAACCGGGCCGCATGGGGGTAATATGCGGCCCGAAGTCGCCTTGCGGCGAGGAAAGCCAGCAGTGCCGGCTATTCAGTTACGCAGCCGACACCTGACTTGTTACACCGGTCGTGAAAGATTTTTCCATGCACTGCATGGCAGCCATGTCGATGCTGCACTGCACAATCGCTCCGGAATCACCTATATGTCGCCATGGGAGGACAAACCGGAGCCTGAGAGATGGGTTTCTATACCGAATTGTTCGCCCGCCCTCGCCCGAAGGAACAGGTCCGCTATCGTGCGGCGCTTGCCTTGTTAAACGCGATGAACTCGGCCGACCGCGCCGACATCGGCATCAAGCCGGCAGATTTTCCCCGCATCGCCCGCGAAATGTCGACGCGCCAGGCATGATGGCCCTGCGCGTCACTGCGCTGCCGCAATCGATGATGCATCATTGCGGCAGGCAGGAGATTCGCGATGAGGACTTTTTCGAAACGGGCAGCATTGACGGCCGCCTTGACCAGCCTCTGGTCGCTCCAGGCGCTGGCCGCCGATCTGCCTTATCTCGATGACCGATCCGATGCGGCCGCCGTCGTGCGCTCGCTCTACAATGCGGTCAGCCGCAAGGAATATGCCCGCGCCTGGGACTATTTCGGCGAGGCCAAGCCCGCCAAGGACTTTGCCGAATTCGCCAAGGGATATGAGAAAACCGAGCGCGTCGAGATCGAGACAGGCGCGGTCAGTTCAGACGGCGCCGCCGGCTCGGTCTTCTACAACATCCCGGTCGCCATCCGCGCCATAGACAAGGACGGCACCGAAAAGGTTTTCGCCGGCTGCTACACCGCCCGGCAGGTCAACGGCTCCGTCCAGGAACCGCCCTTCACCCCGATCCAGCTCGAAAAAGGCGTGCTGAAACCGGCCGACGGCAATCTGACGGATGCGCTGCCCAAGCAGTGTGGCGATGCCCCGCCCACAGAGATCGACGCCGTGCTCGACCTTGCCACCAAGACATTCGCTGCAAGCCACAAGGCCCAGTGCGACGTTGCCCGTGAAGGTAACGAGGCGATCCAGAGCTACAAGATTCCCTACCACAACAAATCGGACGCCGCCGACGCGCCGGCCAGCGAAGCCCGGCTGTTCCGCTTCTTCTGCCAGATGGGCGCCTATAACGAGACCCATGTCTATTATCTCTGGAACGAGGCCGACGGGCTGAACGAGCAGCATTTCGCCGCCCCCGAGCTCGACATCCACTACGAGGGCGACAATCCCGACGGCAAACTCGAGAGCGTCAACGTCATCGGCTACCGCACGGAAAACGCGCTGGTCAATTCGTCCTTCGACGACAAGACGATGACGATCACTTCGCACGCCAAATGGCGCGGCGTCGGCGATGCCTCATCCGACGGCACCTGGCTGTTCCGCGACGGCGCGTTTGCGCTGGTCCGGTACGACGTCGATGCGTCCTATGACGGCGAAATCAACCCCGAGACGGTGCTCGACTACAATTCGGGACCTTGAGGCTATTTCGCAGACAGCATCCAGTTGAGCGTCTCGCGCCAGTCGGTCATGCGGATCGGCGTGCCGTGGGTTCCGGTCTCGAAGCGGACGAAGCGCGTCGGATAGCTTTTGTTCTTGGCCAGGATCGAGCGGAAGAACGCCTCCTGCTTGTCGGCGGGGAAAACAGGATCCTTGCTGCCCTGGCCGAAGAACACCGGCACATTGGCCGCGAAGGCCGGTGATTTGAGGAAGAAGTCGTCCCAGAGCGAGCCGAGCAACATCAGCCCGCCCAGCTTCCTGGCTGCCTTGGCGTCGCGCGCCAGTCCCCAGCACAGCTGGCCGCCCATCGAGCCGCAGGCGACGACGATCCTGGCGCCAGGTGACTGCGCCGCGTAGTGGTCGATAAGCGCCGCCACCTCTGCAACGCCCTTGTCGCCGAAGTCGGAAAAGTCGGGCGACAGATAGAGCCCGCCATTGGCGGCCATGAGGTTCTTGATACGGTTGAAATTGCCGCCGAAGGTGAAATCGTCGACACCCTGCTTGCGGCTACCGCCCTGGCCATGAAGATAAAGCACGATGACTGAAGCGCCCTCGCTCTTGCCGACGGCGAAGTGCCTGACGTCGCCGGCATCAAGCTTCAGCACCAGGTCCTGTTGTGCCTTGCGGACGCCCGTCGAGACGTATTTGCCCTGAACCCGCCGCTCCGGCACCTGGTCGCGCTCGTTGATGTCGCGCATCTCCTGGTAGTCGACGACGCGGTAGGTCTCGCCCTCGGACGAGAGGATGGCAGGATAGGCGAAGAGCTCGTCCTTGTAGGGGGCGAGGGATTGAGCATGGGCGGTGGTTGCTAGCGACGAGAAAGCAAGCGCTATCACGCCCCAGGCGAGCCGTCGAAGGAATGCGCTCGACGTTGCCCCCCTCTGTCCTGCCGGATATGAGGGGGGCGTGAAGGAATGAGACTTCAAATCGAATGACATGACGTAGGGTTGGCCAACCGGCAGGCGCTTTGTCAACAGCCTCAATCCTGCGGCACCCCGCCCGCTCCTGCCAGCGCCTCGGGCGTGTCGACGTCGACGGCAGCGCCGGCGCCGATCTCGATGTCGACGACATCGACGCTTTCGCTCTCGATCAGATGCCGGGCGCCGGTGTCGCCTTCGAGATGGGCAACGGCTGCAAACAGGGCGCGCGGCAGGATCACCGGATTGCCACGTTTACCGTCATGGGTGGCGCGGACAACCGCACGGCCGCCTGCCCGCTCGAAGGCCTCGATCAGCCGGTCGAGGTCGGCCGGCAGCACCTCGGGCATGTCGCCGAGAACGATCAGCGCACCGGCTGCATCCTCGGGAAGCGCCGAAATTCCCGCCTTGAGCGAACTGGCGAGGCCTGAGGCAAAGTCGGCATTGTGGGTCGCGGGAATGTCGAGCCCGGCGAGCGCATCACCGATGCGGCTCGCCTGATGGCCTGACACAACGACAGTGCTTTCGGCCTTCGACGCAAGCACCCGTTCGGCGGTTCGGCGCACAAGCGGCTTGCCCTGGAACAGCGCCAAAAGCTTGTTGGGCCCGCCCATGCGGCTGGAACGACCGGCGGCGAGCAGCACGGCATGCACTTTCGGAACCGACGGAATGGCGGTGAGATCGCGTGGCTGCGGCCGCGTCGCAATTTCCATCAGCAGGCCGCCGACGCCCATTCCGGCAATGTCGGCCGCGGAGACGTCGAGCCCTGCCATCAGCCGGTCGAGCACCCAGTCGAAGCCGTTTTCCTTGGGGCTGCGCGCGCAACCCGGCGCACCGAGAACGGCGGTCTTGCCGATATGGCCAAGCACAAGAAGGTTACCGGGATCGACCGGCATGCCGGAACGGACGACGGTGCCGCCGGCGGCGCGGATGGCGGCCGGGATGACGTCATCGAAATCGGCCAGCGCCGAAGCGCCGAAAATGACGACGAGGTCGTTGTCGCGGGCAAGCTGCCTGGTGGCCTCGGCCACCGCACCGGCCTCATGCGCCGTTCGCCGTTCGGCGACGAGCCGGCTGCCCGAGCGTGCCAGCCGCTGCTGGGTCAGGCGCGCGGTCTTGTCAAGCACGCTTGGCTTGACGCTGGGCAGCATGGTCTGGATGACGCCGACGCGCTTCGCCGCGAAGGCATTGACGGCGAAGATCTCGCCTTTGGCGCACAGTTCGGTCGCCTGCCGCACCAGATCGCCTGACACGGCAAAGGGGATGATCTTCACCGTCGCGACCATCTGGTCTTTTTCGACCGTGAAATGCTGGGCCAGAGTGGCAACCGTTATCGAGGGGTCTATGGCGTTGATGGCGTCGATCAGGCCGGCATCGACGGTGAAGACGCCGGCTTCACGCGCATGCAGATTGACCCGGCCGGTCGCCGCCGGCTTCACCTCGATATGACGGTGCCGCATGCTGGCCGCGATCGCCCCAGCCGCCTGGTCTTCGCCGAGATCGCCCGGCTCCAGCACGGCGACGACGATCTCGCTCAGCCCCGAGGCTGCGAGGATGGCCACGTCTTCGGCGGCAAGCACATGGCCCTTGCGGTAGCGGAGGTCACCGGCGCTGGTGGAATGCGCAAGCACAGCGCCCTTGGCCTGGTCGACGGGGATTGCGCCAAATCTCACGCCGCCTCGCTTTTTGCCTTGGCGCCGAGGCCGCGCGCACGGAACGCCGAAATGACCTGCGCGAGAATGGCAACCGCGATCTCGGCGGGGTTGGCGGCACCGATGTCGAGCCCGATCGGCGCGTTGATGCGGTCGATCTGCTCCGGCGTCACGCCCATTGCCAGCAGGCGCTCTACGCGCCGGCCATGCGTCTTGCGGCTGCCCAGCGCACCGACATAAAAACACTCGGCATCGAGTGCTGCCTTGAGCGGCCAGTCGTCGATTTTGGGATCGTGGGTGATGGCGGCAAGTGCGGCATAACGATCGAGCGGACAATGCTTCAGCGCATCCTCGGGCCACTCGGCCTTGTGGACGACGTCGGGGAAACGTTCATCGCTGGTGAAGGCCGTGCGCGGGTCGATAATCTCCAGCGGAAAGCCGGCGATCTTGGCCATCGGCGCAAGTGCCTGGCTGATATGGACGGCGCCGATCACCACCAGCCTGGGCTGTGGCAGGTGCACGTTGAGGAAGAAATTGCGGCCTTCGGCCTCGACCAGGCCGGACATGCCGCTGCGAAATGCCCTGGCGATCGCCTGGCCAAGGTCGCCTGCGACGGCATCGCCTTCCCTGACGACGCGGTCGCGGCCATCCCCGATGTCGGTGACGAGTATCGCGGCGCGGCGGGCGCGACGCTCGGCATTCAGCGTTTTCAGAACATAAGGATCCATCGATCAGCCCAACCGCTCGACATAAACCCTGATCTTGCCGCCACAGGACAGGCCGACCTGCCACGCCGTCTCGTCGGCGACACCGAACTCCAGCATCTTCGGCTGGCCGCTGCCGATGACATCGAGGGCCTCTGATATCACCGCCCCCTCGACGCAGCCGCCGGAGACCGAGCCATGGAAGGTGCCTTCGGCGTCGATAACGAGATGGCTGCCGACGGGGCGCGGCGCCGAGCCCCAGGTTTCGACCACGGTGGCGATGGCGACATCCTTGCCGTCCTTCATCCAGCCTTCGGCGATGATCAGCGGGTCGCGGGCCTCATCGAGAAACTTGCTTGGCATGGAAACCTCCCTTTGCGACCTTACGCCGCCCGGCGCAGGCCGTCGATCATCCACAATCTGGGGTCCGTGTCGCGCGACGCCGGCGCGCCGAGCGAAGCGCAGAGATCGCCAAGCGCGTTGAGATTGTGCACCGGGCGGAACTCGTCGACATAAGGCAGCATGGCACGAACCCCGCGCGCGCGCGCTTCGAACCCCTCGAAGCGCAGCAACGGGTTGAGCCAGATCAGTCGGCGGCAGGACTTCTTGAGCCGCTCCATTTCTTCGGCGAGCCCTGACACATCGTCACGCTCGAGCCCGTCAGTGATCAAAAGTACCACGGCGCCCTGCCCGAGCACCCGGCGCGACCACAAACGGTTGAACTCGCCCAACGTGTCGCCGATGCGGGTGCCGCCGGACCAGTCCTTGACCGCGGCGGAGCAGTCGGCAAGGGCCGTGTCGGGATCGCGGTGACGCATCTGCCGGGTCAGGTTGGTCAACCTGGTGCCGAAGACGAAGGTGTGCACGCGCCGGCGCTTTTCGGCCAGCGCGTGCAGGAAATGCAGGAAGATGCGGGTGTACTGGCTCATCGAGCCTGAGATGTCGGCAAGCACGACCAGGGGCGGATGCACCTCGCGCACGGAGCGGAATTTCGGCAGGATCAGCTGGCCGCCGGTGCGGGCTGCCGCCCGCATCATGGCGCGCGGATCGACCGTGCCGCCATGCGGGTCCGGCTTGAAACGACGCGTGCGCACGGTGTCGAAGGGCAGCCTGAGCGCTGCGATCTCGCGCCGGGCGTCTGACATCTCGCTTGCTGTCATCTGGGCAAAGTCCTTGCCGCGCAGCATCTCGTTGCCCGACACGGTAAAACGGGCGTCGACCTCGATCTCGGGGATTTCGCGCGGCGGCTGGCTGTTGTGGTGGCCTTCGAACATCGCCTGGCTGACGCGGTTTTCGGCGGCGCGCGGCTTCTGCTTCTCGCGGCGGTCGGGCGCCACGGGCGAAAACATCGCCAGCATCTTTTCGATCAGCTCGCGCGACTTCCAGAACAGCCGGAAGGCTTCATCGAAGGTTGCGTGATCCTCGTGGCGGCTGACCAGCACGGCATGCAGCGTCCAGTAGAAATCGTCGCGCGAGCCGATGCCCGCGGCCAGCACCGCCTCGATCGCATCCATCACCGAAGCCGGGCCGACACGCATGCCGGCCTTGCGCAGCGCGCGGGCGAAATAGACGATGTTGTCGGCGATGCGACCGTCTGATGTTGCACTGCTGGGCGTCATGTCACCGCACCTACTCCGCCGCAGCCAGCTCCGCCCTCACCTCGTTGAGGATGCGGCGGCCCTCGCCTTGCTCGATGCGCGCGATGTCGTCCTGATATTTGAGCAGCACGCCGATGGTGTCCGAAATCGTCTCGGGATCGAGTGCTATCTTGTCGAGCTCCGTCAGCGCCGACGCCCAGTCGATGGTTTCGGCGACGCCGGGCACCTTGAATAGCTCGATCTCGCGCAATTTCTGGATGAAGCGGACGACCTCGGCGGACAGGCGCCGGTTGGCCTGCGGCACCTTGCGGCTGACGATTTCGAGCTCGCGCTCTGCATTGGGATAGTCGACCCAGTGATAGAGGCAGCGGCGCTTCAGCGCGTCGTGGATCTCACGGGTGCGGTTGGTGGTGATGATGACGATCGGCGGTTCCTCCGCCCTGATCGTGCCGAGTTCTGGAACGGTGACCTGGTAGTCGGAGAGGATTTCGAGCAGGAAGGCCTCAAAGGCCTCGTCGGTTCGGTCGAGTTCGTCGATGAGGAAGACAGGGGCAGCACCCGCCTTGCCGGTCAACGCGTCCAGCACCGGACGCCGGATCAGGTATTTTTCCGAGAAGACGTTCCTTTCCATGTCGGAGCGGTCGACCTTGCCGACAGCCTCCTCCATGCGAATCTCAATCATCTGCGCCGCATAGTTCCACTCATAGACGGCGGAGGAAACGTCGAGGCCTTCGTAGCATTGCAGCCGGATCAGGCGGCGTCCGAGCGCGCTGGCCAGGACCTTTGCGATCTCGGTCTTGCCGACGCCGGCCTCGCCTTCGAGGAATAGCGGCCGGTTCATCCGCAGGGATAAGAAAAGTACCGTCGCAAGCGCCCTGTCGGCGACGTAGTCCGCGCCGGCGAGCATCTTAAGCGTCTCGTCGATTGTCTGGGGAACTGGACGAGGCGTGTCGGTCATGGCGTTTCCGGAGAGGCGGTCTACAGCACGTGATAGCTGCGGCCGTGATAGATCAGCGGGCGAAGGTTATCGCCGATGCGCAGGCCTGTCACCTTGCCAAACATGACACGATGGGTGGCCAGTTCCTTGGCGTCGACGAGCTCGCAGTCGAACACGGCAACGGCGCCGATCAGGGCCGGCGCGCCAGATGCCAGCACCTCCCACTCGCCAAGGGCGAAGCGCTGTTCAGGCGCGAGGCCTGTGACACCTGAGAAGGCCACGGCCAGTGGCTCGTGCCTGGCGGCGAGCGTGTTGAGGGCAAAGTTGCCGTTCTTGACGAACAGGTCGTTGTTGGGGTTCTCGCGGTTGACGCAGACAAGCACCATCGGCGGGTTGTCTGACACCGAGCAGGCAGCGATGACGGTGGTGCCACGTTTTCCCGCCAGACCGTCGGTGGTCAACAGATGCACCGCGCCGGCAAAATGGCTCATCGCGTCCCGGTAGGCCTGCGGCCCGACTTCAAACTTCTTCAACACCGGATTTTCCTGCAACGAGACATAACCGCTATATATGGCCGCATCGACCGGGTCACAAGCTGAGATGGCACAAGCACGTTGCGCTTGGCCGGGCCAGGCAGTAGGTCAGGTTATCAGCCTAAACTTGGTCTTGCAGAGGATTTTTCGGAGCGAATGCGAGCCGCAACGGCCATCACCACCCTGCTTTGCGCGTCGCTGGCGACGCTTGCCGCCCATGCCGAGCCGGTGAAGCTCGGGCTTGCGACACCGCTGTCGGGTCCGTCAGCGATCCTCGGCGAGCAGGTCAAATCAGGTGCCGAGCTTGCCGCGACGCGCAGCGACGCTGTTCTGGTGATCGCCGACGACGGCTGCACGGCCGAAGGCGGCGCCAAGGCAGCGCAGGTGTTCATCGACGCCAAGGTTGCGATTGCCGCAGGCTTTCTCTGCACCGAGGCGGTCGAGGCCGCTCTGCCCGTGCTCAAGGCCGCCAACATTCCTGTCATTTCGGTCGGCGTGCGCACCGACAGCCTGACCGACCTGCGTGACAAGACCGCCTGGCCGCTGTTCCGGCTGGGGCCGCGCGGCGATGGTGAGCGCAATGCGGCAGCCTCGATCCTGACGCGCCTGTGGAACGACGAGCTGTTTGCGATCATCGACGACGGCACGATCTATGGCCGCGAGCTGGCCGAAAGTTTCCGCGCCAGCGCCGAACAGGCCGGGCTGAAGCCGGTGTTCTTCGACACCTACAGACCTCAGCTCGACAACCAGGTCGCGCTGATCGGCCGACTGCGCAAGGCGGGCGCCACGCATGTCTTCGTCGGCGGCGACGGCGAGGACATCGCCGTGATGGGCCGCGACGCAGCTTCGCTCGGCGCCGACATCATTTTCGCCGGCGGCGAGACCTTGCGCGTCGCCGACCGCACCGTGCCGCCCGCCATGGGCACGTTGATGATCGCACCGCCTGAATGGTCGGATGTCGCCAAGCCGGAGGTGCGTTCGGCGTTCGAAGCGGCCAAGACGATGACCGACGGCTACACTTTGCCCGGCTACGCCGCCGTGGAAATCGCCGGCGCTGCAGCGCGGCTCGCCGCGTCGAGCGGAAAGCCTGTCGCGGACATGCTGGCGGGCCAGGACTTCGACAGCGCCATCGGCACCATCCGCTTCGACGCCAAGGGCGACCTTGTGGAAAGCCCGTTCCGGCTGTTTCGTTTCGACGGAACCAGCTACCTGCCTGCAGAGACCCAGTAATGCTGCCAGCCACGTTAACAGCCGGACCGCTGAACCTGATCACCGACGTCGCCGGACTGCGTGTCGGCAACGCCAGCGAAGAAAAGCTGAAATCGGGCGTGACGGTGGTGATCTGCGACACGCCGGCCACCGCTGCCTGCCAGGTGCTGGGTGGTGCGCCGGGAACGCGAGAGACCGACCTGCTCGAAGCGCACAACACCGTCGAGACGATCAACGCGGTCGCACTCTCGGGTGGCTCGGCCTTCGGTCTGGATGCCGCCTCGGGTGTGCAGGCAGCGCTGCGCGAAAAGGGCATCGGCTTTGCCATGCGCGACCAGGTGATCCCGATCGTACCGGCGGCGATCCTGTTCGACATGCTGAATGGCGGCGACAAGGACTGGGGCCGCTATCCGCCCTATCGCGAGCTTGGCTACGAGGCGGTGCAGGCAGCGGCGCGCGAATTCGCGCTGGGCACGGCAGGTGCCGGTACCGGCGCGCTGACCGCCGGCCTCAAGGGCGGGCTGGGCTCGGCATCGACGGTTCTGCCCAACGGTGTGACGGTCGGCGCCCTTGTCGCCGTCAACGCGACGGGGTCGGTGACAGTCGGCCGCTCCAGGCATTTCTGGGCGGCACCGTTCGAGCTGGACGGCGAGTTCGGCGGACTGGGATTCCCATCATCACTGCCTGCAGACGCTTCGCGCGTATTCAAGAAGTACGAGGAAGACAACAGTGCGGCCGCCAACACCACGATTGCCGTCATCGCCACCGACGCGGTGCTGACCAAGGCTGCTGCCAAGCGGCTGGCGATCTCGGCGCATGACGGCTTCACCCGCGCCATCTGGCCGGTGCACACGCCTTTCGACGGCGACCTGGTGTTCGCGCTCGCAACCGGCGCAAGCGGCATCGAGGTCGGCCAGGCCGAGGTCGTCGACTTCTACGCTGCCGCCGCCTCGACCATGGCGCGCGCCATCGCCCGGGGCGTGCACGCTGCGACCGCCACGCGTGGCGACATCATGCAGGTGTGGACGACGCGCAAAGGATGAACCAAAACTCTTCGTTGTCTGTATGTTAGCGCCGTCATTTAAAAAGCCGATTCAACTGCAGGGAGGGGCCACTGCCATGAAAGTGATGAAGCTTCTTTGCCTCGCCGCCATGTCGCTGTGCGCCGCCTCGCAGGTGGCACGGGCCGGCGACGCCGCCGAACTCAACGTGCTCGGCTTCAGCGCCGACGGCAAGGTCTTTGCCTTCGAGGAATATGGCATCCAGGACGGCTCCGGCTTTGCCTATGCCAATCGCTTCTATATCGACACTGCGTCGGACAAGTTCCTGCCCGGCACGCCGGTGCGCGTTCAGATGGAAGACGAGAGTGTGGGCCTCGACGCAGCGCGCGCCGAAGCGCGCAAGCGCGGCGACACAATCGTCAAGGAGGAGGAGCTGGCCGCCAATCGCGGCCGCCTCGCCGGTTTCAACGCCGTGACCGAAACGAGTGCCGACCCGTTCAACATGACGGTCAATCCGCGCCCGGTGTTTCCGCCCATTGACAAGCAGCTCGAATTCAAGCTCGCGGAGATTTCCTTCGGCGAGATCGAGCGCTGCGCCGGCATCGGCCCGGTCAAGGGCTTCAAGCTGGTCCGCATCGGTGAAGACGGCAAGGCAGAGGTGCTGCAGGAAGACAAGGACGTGCCGCAGAGCCGTGGTTGCCCGACCGGATACCGCATCGGCGGTGTGCAGACCTTCTTCGGCGATGGCGGAATGCCCGCCTATGCCGTGCTGGTGACCGTCATCCGCCATGGCTTCGAGGGCCCGGACCACCGCTGGATCGCCGTGACGGGGCAGATGTGAGCGAAACTGTTGTCGCGGGCCCGTCCCGTAGCAAGAGCCGAGGGCCGATGCGCATACGCCACAGACTGGGCCAGGCGCTGCCGTCGCTGCGGGTTGCCATTCTCGGCGCAGCCCTGTGGGGCTTTGCGATGGGCGCCAGCGCCTTCCTGACGCTTCTGCTCGACCATCGGGAAACGCCGGTGCGCGTCCGTGCGGTCGTGCTGCTGTTCGCGCTCGGCGGCGCGATCGCCTTCCCCATCGGCTGGACGTTGGCGCGCCTCGTGTCATGCCACCGCGGCCGCGAGACCGCTTTCGCGGCGGCATTCGTGTCGTTCGGGGTGGTGACGATCGGCCTGACCGCCCTGCTCTATGCGCTGCAGTACCGGAGCTATTATGCAGAGTGGCATGCCGCACCCTTCACCATCACCTGGGCATTCCAGTTCGTCTTCACCGGGCTCGTCGCGCTCTATCAATTCGCTGTTCTGGGCCTGCGGCTCTATTTTCCCGGCGGATTCGTCGCCCTTTTCGCCGCAGCTTCGTGGTTTGCCAGCCGTTCGCGTTGAGCATTGCGCCCACCTCTGTTAGGGGAGCCGCAACGAAACCACAGCTGGACGAGCCCCGCCATGATCCCTCGCTATTCCCGGCCCGAGATGGTCGCCATCTGGTCTCCCGAAACCCGGTTCCGGATCTGGTTCGAGATCGAGGCCCATGCCTGTGACGCGTTGGCCGAAATCGGCGTCATCCCCAAGGAAGCCGCGAAGACGATCTGGGAAAAGGGCGGCGCCGCCACCTTCGACGTCGAGCGCATCGACGAGATCGAACGCGTCACCAAGCATGACGTCATCGCCTTCCTGACGCATCTCGCCGAATTCGTCGGCCCGGATTCGCGTTTCATCCACCAGGGCATGACCTCGTCCGACGTGCTCGACACCTGCCTCAGCGTGCAACTGGTGCGCGCCACCGACATGCTGCTCGCCGACCTCGACGCGCTTTTGGCCGCTCTCAAGCGCCGCGCCTTCGAGCACAAGGACACCGTCACCATCGGCCGCAGCCATGGCATCCATGCCGAGCCGACAACCTTCGGCGTCAAGCTGGCGCTGGCCTTCGCCGAGTTCACCCGCTGCCGCGAGCGCCTGGTGCATGCCCGCGAGGACATCGCCACCTGCGCCATCTCGGGCGCGGTCGGCACCTTCGCCAACATCGATCCGCGCGTCGAGGAGCATGTCGCCGCCAAGCTCGGCCTGAAGCCGGAGCCGGTGTCGACGCAAGTCATCCCGCGTGATCGCCACGCCATGTTCTTTGCCACGCTGGGCGTCATCGCCTCGTCGATCGAGCGCCTGGCCACCGAAATCCGCCATCTGCAGCGCACCGAGGTGCTGGAAGCGGAAGAGTATTTCTCGCCGGGCCAGAAGGGCTCGTCGGCAATGCCGCACAAGCGCAACCCTGTCTTGACCGAGAACCTGACCGGCCTCGCCCGCATGGTCCGCTCTTATGCCGCGCCGGCGATGGAGAACGTGGCGCTCTGGCACGAGCGCGACATCTCGCACTCGTCGGTCGAACGCATGATCGGCCCGGATGCCACCGTCACCCTCGACTTCGCGCTGGCGCGCCTGACCAACGTCATCGACAAGCTCGTCGTCTATCCCGACAACATGCTGAAGAACATGAACAAGTTCCGCGGCCTGGTGCACTCGCAGCGCGTGCTCTTGGCCCTTACCCAGGCCGGCGTTTCCCGTGAGGACGCCTACCGTCTGGTCCAGCGCAACGCCATGAAGGTGTGGGAAGAAGGCAAGGACTTCCTCGAGGAACTGCTCGCCGACAAGGAAGTGACCGCTGCCTTGCCGGAAGCGGAGATCCGTGAAAAGTTCGACCTCGGCTATCACACCAAGCACGTCGACACGATCTTCAGCCGCGTCTTCGTCTGAGCTATTCGACCATCGACGCAAATAAAGTCCTTGCGTGCATCACCGCAAGGACTTGCATCCGTCCCGTCGCGAACGATTTGAGACGTTGATATCTGCACCGTAAATGTGCAGAAGGCACCCAGTCATCGGACCCGGTGCAATTCCGGGTGGCTCTTCCGGCCGCCGATCCGCCGGACAATCCAGTCAATGCAATCTGATTGCTCGCCAGCAGGCGAGCTTACCATTGCCATGTCCTCTGCAACACAATGACCATCCTTGACAATTTTCGCCGCGATTGGCTTTCCAACGTCCGCAATGACATTCTGGCTGGCATAGTCGTCGCCCTTGCGCTGATACCCGAGGCAATCGGCTTTTCAATCATTGCCGGCGTCGACCCCAAGATCGGCCTGTACGCCTCATTCTCAATCGCACTGGTCATTTCTATTGCCGGCGGCCGTCCAGGCATGATTTCGGCTGCCACGGCCGCGACGGCCGTCTTGATGGTCACGTTGGTGCGAGAGCACGGTCTGCAATACCTGTTGGCCGCGACCATCCTGGCCGGAATCATCCAGGTCGTCGGCGGATTCGCCCGGATCGGCTATGTGATGCGGTTCGTTTCGCGTTCGGTGATGACGGGCTTCGTCAATGCCCTTGCCATCCTGATCTTCATGGCGCAACTGCCCGAACTGATAGGCATGTCGTGGCAGACCTACGCTATGATTGCCGGCGGCCTCGCCATCATCTACCTGTTCCCCCGCCTTACCAAGTCGATCCCCTCGCCGCTGGTTTGCATCATCGTTCTCACCGCGGCAGCGATTGCGCTCGACATCGATGTTCGGACGGTAGGCGATCTTGGTGCTTTGCCCAACAGCCTGCCAGAGTTCCTCATCCCCAACGTGCCCTTCACCATGGAAACGTTCTGGATCATCTTGCCTTATTCGATAAGCGTCGCTGCCGTTGGCCTGCTCGAAAGCTTACTGACAGCATCTATAGTCGACCAAATGACCGACACGCGCAGTGACAAGAACAGGGAGGCCGTCGGGCAAGGAGTCGCAAATTTCGTCACCGGCTTCCTTGGAGGCATGGCGGGTTGCGCGATGATCGGCCAGTCGGTGATCAATGTGAAGTCCGGCGGCCGGGGCCGTCTCTCCTGCTTCGTGGCCGGATCGCTGCTACTTTTCCTGATCCTTGTGTTGGACGATTTCGTGCGCATCATCCCCATGCCTGCACTCGTGGCGGTCATGATCATGGTATCGATCGGGACATTCAGCTGGTCATCGCTCCACGACCTGCGCAAGCATCCGCGCCGTTCCAGCATCGTCATGCTGGCTACCGTGGTCGTGGTCGTGGGCACGCACAACCTCGCATTGGGAGTTGGAGTAGGCGTGCTATTGTCGGGCATCTTCTTTGCGTGGAAGGTATCCCAGATTTTCCGCGTCACCTCATCCCTGACCGCCGACGGCAAGGAACGAACCTACAGGGTCGAAGGCCAGCTGTTTTTTGCTTCCTCCGACGATTTCCTCGACTCTTTCGATTTCAGGGAACAATTGGAACGCGTTCGCATCGACGTCAGCATGGCCCATATTTGGGATCTGACAGGCGTCGGCGCCGTGGACAGGGCAGTGCTCAAGTTTAGGCGCGAGGGCACTGAAGTCGAGGTCGTGGGCCTTAACGAGGCAAGTGCCACGATCATGGACAAACTTGCTGTTCACGACCAGCCTTATGCGATGGAGCGTATGCTGGGTCACTAGCAGGCGTGCCGCCTGGATTGCGTCTGCCTGATGGTTGTGCCAACGCGTTCGCCGGTTATCAACCCGCGAACGCATCCATCAGGATGAAGGTCGCGTCCTGTCGCTGATGCTTGTTGATCAGCGGCACCAGCCGCGTGAAATGCTCGGACGCGCAGTGGATATCGAGCGCCGCGCGATCGGGCCACAACTCGATGAAGACGAAATGCCCCGGATCGTTCTGGTCGACGAACAGGTCATAGGACAGGCAGAGTGGCTCCTGCCGCGTCGTCTCCACCAGTTCGGCATAGAGCGGCCGCACGATCTCGACGAACTCAGGCCTGATGAAATCCTGAGCGATGACTTTCAGCATATTTGTCCCGGTCCTGCATGTTCATTGGCCGAACCGCCGGTCTGGCGGTTCGGCCATTGGCTTAGCACAGGCTCCGGCCAGTTGCTGTCAGGAGGAAAGTCAGCCCGGCTGGCCAGGCACAGCGCGGATGACCGTGCCCCAGGGGTCTTCGTAGGTCGAAGCGGCCTTGGCGTCGGCCGAGCGCATCTCGACCCAGGCAAGGCCGGTCAGCGAGGCGTCGCGCCTGCCGGCACCCGGGCTCTGCCAGGAATTGGCGCCGATATGGTGGTGATAGCCGCCCGAGGACAGGAAGACAGCGCTGTTGCCGTATTCCGCGACCGTGTCGAAGCCGAACTGGCTGTGCCACCAGCGGGCCGCCGCAGCGGGATCACCGACGCGCAGGTGGACATGGCCGACAATGCTGTTTTCAGGCGCGCCCTGCCAGCCGGCGTCGCCGTCGGGCACTTCTGATACGATCGAGCCGATGTCGAGCTGCCTGGTCGCCATCTCGACCTGCGCGCCATTCCACTTCCAGCCATCATGCGCGCGGTCGGAATAAATCTCGATGCCGTTGCCTTCCGGGTCGGTGAGATAGAGCGCCTCGCTGACCAGATGGTCGGAAGCGCCGTCGACCGGAATGCGCCTGTCGATGGCATGCTTGATCCAACGGCCGAGATCGGCCCGGCTTGGCAAAAGGAATGCGGTGTGGAACAGGCCGGCGCTACGCGGATCGTCTGGCTTCGCTGCCTTGTCGGCCTCGATGTCGAGCAGCGCCCGGCTGCCGGCGCCGAGCGTGATCGTCTCGCCGTCGCGCTTGACTTCCTGCAGGCCGACGACGTCGCGATAGAAACTGGTCAGCGCATTGGCATCGCGGGCCTTGAGGCCGACGCGGGAAACGCTGATCGGGGTCGTCGCGGCAAAGGGAATGTTGCTCATCCTTGGCTCCGTGTGGCCGGCCCGCACTCCCGCACCCAATGCGAGAAGTGCCGCGCTGCCAACCAGTTTGCGTCGTGTCAGTTCCAAAATCCACTCTCCGGCCAACACGGCTGTTTTTCTCCAGCCATAGATCGTCCGCGCGCATCGTTCACACAAGTGAGCAAAGACCGAACACGTCGTTCGACGATTCGATATCAATCTAAGACAGTAGATGACCTCGCGCAGCGCGCCTTTGGCCGTGAAGTGCACCGCCCCACACAAACATGAGCCCTTGTGCAGATTATCCATTGCATACTCCTCCAATTGACCGACAGCCATATTGATCTTGACTGGGGCACAGGACATGAATGTTTCGACATGATCGATGCTGGCCAATGTTGCGGCCTCGTCTGGCACAGTGGGAATTACACCCTCTGGTAGAAAAATACCGGCAACAAGGCTGGAAATTAAGGAAACCTTAGCCAGCCTAAATTAGAGCTGATTACAAGTGATGGGCGCAGAGGGGACCTGCGCAGCAAGCATTTTATCTCACGCCGCTCGCGCCCCCGTCCGATTGCACGTCAGCCTTCCGGCTGGCCATGCAAACGGCCGTCTGGCCAACTGAAACGGGACATACATGCAGTCTGCAGCCGCCCCGACAGAACGAGGCAACGATATTGCGAGTACTGTCGTGGCGACGATGAGCCAGATGGGCGTCATTGGACTGCCGCGCAATTACGAGATCTTCTACGAAGCACTGACCGGCACCAACGCGGCCCTCAGCCTGGAGGTCATCGCACTCGGCAATCGTCCGACACAGGAGCAACTCGACCTGATCGGCCAGAAGTTCTTTGTCCAAAACCATGGGCAAGGCATCGTCGAACATGCCCGCGAAATCCTGGCGCGAGAGCTGGAAGGCGTCGCCAACCTGCTGCGCAACGAGCAGACGCATCTGGAGCGTTATGGCAAGGTTCTCGATGAGACGTCGAGCGGCTTGAACAGCCGTACCGCCATGTCGCAGGAACTGCTGCAGAAAATCGTCGGCGTGATGGCGGTTGCCACCGCCTCGAAGATCGATCACGGCAAGCACGTGGCAACCGCGCTGAGCGACAAGTCGAGCGAACTCGAAAGCGTCAAGTCGAAGCTCGAAGAGTACAAGAAGCTTGCCGATACCGATCCCCTCACCCACATCTGGAACCGGCGCGCCTTCGACCGGCGGATCGCCAAGATCTATAACGACAACAGGGGCGTGCTGTTCAGTGCGCTGATCCTGGCCGACATCGACCGTTTCAAGGACATCAACGACCGGCACGGCCACCCTGTGGGTGACAAGATCCTGCGGATCATCGCCAGCATCTTTCAGTCCAGCGTCCACCGCGACATGTTCGTGGCCCGGACCGGCGGTGAGGAGTTCGCACTGATCGTCGAAGGCACCACTGAGGAAGCGACGTTCGAGATCGCTGACCGCGTTCGCCTTTTGGTTGCGCAGACGCAATTCAAGGATATTCAGCCGGGCGTGAACTGCGGCCAGGTCACCGTTTCGATGGGTGTGTGCATGGCCTCGGATGCCGATAGCGCCGAGGACCTCTACGCCAAGGCCGACCGGGCACTCTACCGCTCCAAACTGATCGGCCGCAACCGCGTTACACGCTATTCGACGATCGCCGAGCGCCAGGGCAAGAACTGGATGCTGTACAAGAAGGACTGAGGCGCATCGCCATCCGTTCAAATGAAAAAGGCGACGGTCAGACCGGCGCCTTTTCGATTCTGCAACCGCGTTTTGGCGATCAGGCGTTGACGGCTTTCTTCACTGGAGTCGGTGCGCTCTTGCGGAGCAGTTCCGACACGAGGAAAGCGAGCTCGATCGCCTGGTCGGCATTGAGGCGCGGGTCGCAATGGGTATGGTAGCGGTCCTGCAGTTCCTCGGCCGTGATGGCACGGGCGCCACCGGTGCATTCGGTGACGTTGTTTCCGGTCATCTCGACATGGATGCCGCCCGGGTGCGTGCCCTCTGAGCGGTGGATGTCGAAGAAGCTCTGCACTTCGCTCAGGATGCGGTCGAATGGACGCGTCTTGTAGCCGGCAGCGGTGATCGTGTTGCCGTGCATCGGATCGCACGACCAGACGACCTTGCGGCCTTCCTTTTCGACGGCGCGGATCAGCTTCGGCAGGTGCTCATCGACCTTGTCGTGGCCGAAGCGTGCGATCAGCGTCAGGCGGCCTGCCTCGTTCTCCGGGTTGAGCAGGTCGATCAGCTTGAGCAGGTTGTCAGGCGTAATCGACGGGCCGCATTTGAGGCCGAGCGGGTTCTTCACGCCGCGGCAATACTCGACATGCGCGTGGTCGACCTGGCGCGTACGGTCGCCGATCCAGATCATGTGGCCCGAGGTGGCATACCAGTCGCCCGAGGTCGAGTCGACGCGGGTCAGCGCCTGCTCGTAGCCGAGCAGCAGGGCTTCATGGCTGGTGTAGAAGTCGGTCTCACGCAGCGCGTAGTTGGTCTCCGAGGTGATGCCGACGGCCTTCATGAAGTCCATCGTCTCGGTGATGCGGTTGGCCAGCGCTTCGTAGCGCTCGCCCTGCGGACTGTTGGAGACGAAGCCGAGCATCCACTTGTGCACGTTCTCCAGGCTGGCATAGCCGCCCTGGGCGAAGGCGCGCAGAAGGTTCAGCGTCGCCGCCGACTGGCGGTAGGCCATCTCCTGGCGCGCCGGATCGGGAATGCGCGACTTCTCGTCGAAAGCCGGGCCATTGATGATGTCGCCGCGGTAGCTCGGCAGCGTCACGTCGCCCTTGGTCTCGTTGTCGGACGAACGCGGCTTGGCGAACTGGCCGGCGATGCGGCCGACCTTCACCACCGGCTGCGCGCCGGCGAAGGTCAGCACGACCGACATTTGCAGGAAGACGCGGAAGAAGTCGCGGATGTTGTCGGCACCGTGTTCGGCGAAGCTCTCGGCACAGTCGCCGCCCTGGAGCAGGAAGGCTTCGCCATTGGCAACGGCAGCAAGCTGTTTCTTCAGCTTGCGCGCCTCACCTGCAAAAACCAAGGGGGGAAAAGATGCGAGACGAGCTTCCGTTTCCACGAGCGCCGCAGCGTCCGGATAAGCCGGGACCTGCTGGATCGGCATGCTTCTCCAGGAATTCGGGGACCATTTCGTCATGTTCGCACCTAATAAAGTTCGCTAACGGGCACCTCACCCGCGCCACAACCCGCCATTGCGGGAACGCGGCTCTTTACACGATGAGGAGCCCCTAATCTACCCCGGAACACGTCCGAGATCGAACGTTTCCCTGCGGCAGGTCCGAGAGGCGACCACGTCAGTTGTCGACGCGGACGCCGTCCTTCACCAGATAGGTCGGCTTGTACATCGTCACCAGCTCTTCAGCAGCCGTCGGATGCACGGCCATGGTGCGATCGAAGTCGTCCTTGGTGAGCCCTGCCTTGAGCGTAATGCCGAGTAGCTGCGCCATCTCTCCGGCGTCGGGGCCGAGCACGTGAGCGCCCAGGACAAGCCGCGTGTCGCCGTCGACGACCAGCTTCATCAGCATCTTTTCCTGCCTGCCCGACAGCGTGTGGCGCATCGGCCGGAAGCTGGTGCGATAGATCTCCAGATGCCTGAACCGCTTGGCGGCGTCTTCCTCGGAGAGACCGACGGTGCCAATCTCGGGCTGCGAGAACACAGCTGTCGGGATGCAATCGTGGTCCGGCTCAGTCGGATTGTCCTTGAACGCCGTTTCGACGAAGCACATTGCCTCATGGATGGCGACAGGGGTCAGCTGGACGCGATTGGTGACGTCGCCGACGGCCCAGATGTTGTCGGCGCTGGTGCGCGAATACCGGTCGACGACGATCGCGCCCTGCTTGTCCATCTCAACGCCGGCGGCCTCGAGGCCGAGGTTCTCGGTGTTGGGTGTGCGGCCGATCGCGAGCAGAACCTGGTCGACGGTGAGCATCTGGCCGGTGTTCAGTGTGACGTCGAGACGGCCATCGCCGCGCTTGCTGACGTCCTGCGAAACCGAATGCAGCAAGATCTTGATGCCCTTCTGCTCCATCGTCTCGTGCAAGGTGCGGCGCAGGTCCATGTCGAAGCGGCTGAGGATTTCCTTGCCGCGATAAACCAGCGTGGTGTCGACACCGAGGCCATGGAAGATGTTGGCAAATTCGACAGCGATATAGCCGCCGCCCTCGATCATGATCGCCTTGGGCAGTTCGGGGAGGTCGAACACTTCGTTCGAATAGATGCAGTGCTCATGCCCCGGCAGTGCGGGATGCACCGCAGCCCGTCCGCCGGTTGCGATCAGGATCTGATCGGCGGTGACGGTGCGGTTTTCATCGACGATCCGGATCGTGTGGCTGT
Source organism: Aminobacter sp. NyZ550 (assembly GCF_025628925.2). Lineage (NCBI taxonomy): Bacteria > Pseudomonadati > Pseudomonadota > Alphaproteobacteria > Hyphomicrobiales > Phyllobacteriaceae > Aminobacter > Aminobacter sp. NyZ550. The sequence continues at coordinate 3,031,322 of NZ_CP114190.1, read as the reverse complement.
CGACGAGTTCGGCACGCGAATGGATCGTCTCGCCGCCGGAACCTTCGACATTGCGCTTGTAGATCGCCTCGAGCCGCGAAATCTCGCGCTCCTTGTTGGCTACAAGCGCCTTCCAGTCGAACTTGGCCTCGCCGACCGTCCAGCCGTAACCGGCAGCATCTTCGAAATGCTCGGGAAACTGCGAGGCGTAGACATAGAGCTTCTTGGGCACGCAGCCCCTGATGACACAAGTGCCGCCGAAACGGAACTCTTCGGCAAGTGCGACGCGCTTGCCGAGAGCGGCCGCAACACGTGCCGCACGCACACCGCCCGAGCCGCCACCGATGACGAAAAGATCGTAGTCGTACTGGGCCATGGGTGTCCTTCCTGCGGGAGAGCAGTACGCCAACGACGCGCGCCGCTCTTCTAAGTCCTTGAAACTGCGCACCGCACGGGATGCGCCTGTGATGCGGTCACAGGTAGTGGCAGAGACATCAAAAGAAAAGCCCGGCGAATGCCGGGCTTTTGCATCGTGACCGATGGTCGCGGCTGATCAGTTCGCCGGTGCTGCCGGGGCTGCGGGCGCAGCACCCTCGGCCGGAGCCTTGGTGCCGATGACTGCCTTGAGCTGCTCACCCACCTGCTCGGCGAGATCGCGCGCGATGCCGTTCTGCCAGATCTCGGCAGCCTTGACCAATTCGCGCGAGGCGATCGGGCCGTTCTCGATCAGCTTCTTGCCGGCTTCCGAATTGTAGAAAGCAGCAATGTCGTTGAGGTTCTGTTCGGAGAACGACTTTGCGTAGGCGAGCGCCGATTCCTTTTCGAGATCGGCACGGCGGGCGGCCAGCGCCAGCGTCTTTTCGTCGACGGTCTGGGTGATCACTTCCTGCATATCGGGATTCTGCTGGATCAGCTGCTGCTTAAGTGCCGCGGCTGCCTGCGGCAGGATCGAATCGAAAGAGTCGGTCGCGTGGATCGAAGCGATCGCAGCATGTGCCGCCTTGAGGTGGGATTCGCTGATTTCCTGCGCCTGGGCCGAGAATGCGACGGCCGCGAATGCCGAAGCCGCCACCATGACGGAGAAGCGGCGAAGCCGGTTTATCGAAATCATGATGAATAGAACTCCTGTTTAGCGTACCGGATGAACGGTTCTGACCCCGTCCGAGCCGGCGATGACGGCAACGGTGGCCAGCCCCAGAAAGAGACCGTGCTCCACGACGCCAGGAATGGCGTGCAGGGCATCCGAAAGCGCTCTTGTATCTGGAATGCGGCCAAAAGATGCATCGATAATGAAATGTCCACCGTCGGTTACGAAGGTCTCGCCGCCGACTTTGCGCAGCACCAAAGGCCCCGAAAGCCCGAGCTTTTCCGCAGCTTTCGCGATGGCGATCTCCGTCGCCTTGAGGCCGAACGGATTGACCTCGATCGGCAGCGGGAAGCGCCCCAGCGTGTCGACGAGCTTGGTCTGGTCGGCGATGACGACCATGCGCGTCGACGCCGCGGCCACGATCTTCTCGCGCAGCAGCGCGCCGCCGCCGCCCTTGACCAGCGTCAGCTGCGGATCGATCTCGTCGGCACCGTCGATGGTGAGGTCGAGCTCAGGCGTCTCGTCGAGCGTCGACAGCGGAACCGACAGCTCGCGGCAAAGGGTTGCGGTGCGTTCAGACGTCGGCACGCCGATGATCTGCATGCCGTCAGCTACCTTCTCGGCCAGCAGCCTGACGAACTCCTCGGCCGTCGAACCGGTACCTATGCCAAGGCGCATTCCGCTCTCGACATACCCCAAGGCGGCGCGCGCCGCCTCGATCTTCAAAGCCTTGGCATCCATGACTTGTTCGCAAAATCCTCGAATATCAGGCTTGGCTCCTAGCATTTTTGCCCGTTGGGTCAAAGGCTTTATGGCCCGGGCTTGCGTCCTGCCGGGTCCAAGGCTATCGCCTCTTGCAACGCACAACTCCACAAAAGGCGGAGCCATGTCCAAGCCGATCATCGTTTTCGACCTCGACGGGACGCTCGTCGACACCGCCCCCGACCTTTTGGACAGCCTGAATCACACGCTCGTCGCCGGCGGCCTCGCCGAAGTCGACGACCGGGCGTTCCGCCGCTTCGTCGGCCAGGGCGGCCGCATCATGATCGAGCGCGCCTACAACGCCCAGCAAAAGCAGCTGGCCAGCGTGGAGCACGACCGCCTGCACGACATCTTCCTCGATCACTACACGGTCAATATTCCGGGTCGCTCGCTGCCTTATCCCGGCGCGGTCGCCGCGATGGACCGCTTCACTGATGCCGGCTACCTGCTCGCCGTCTGCACGAACAAGTACGAAAACCTCGCCAAGGGGCTCATCCAGGCGCTCGGCCTGTCCGATCGTTTCGCCGCCATCACCGGCCCGGAAACCTTCGGCATCCGCAAGCCCGATCCGCGGCACCTTACCGAAACCATCGCCAAGGCCGGCGGCGACGCGTCCCGCGCCGTCATGGTCGGCGATTCGGTCACCGACATCGACACGGCAAAGGCCGCCGGCATTCCTGTGGTTGCCGTCGATTTCGGCTACACCGACCGTCATGTCAGCGAATATGAGCCGTCGGTGGTCATCTCGCACTACGACGAACTGACGCTTGGCATGGCCCAGAAGCTGATAGAGGCGGCAAGTCGCTAAAGCCGCCTTGACACCACTCCCACCCCTCCCCTATATCGCCGTCACGTTCGGCTCTCGGGCCTCGGACGGGCGATTAGCTCAGCGGGAGAGCACACCCTTCACACGGGTGGGGTCATAGGTTCAATCCCTATATCGCCCACCATTACCTTGGCCCCTCCGCAGCCGTCTACAAGCAATACGCACAGTCATGCCAAACGATGCCGGAACGTGTACGGTTCTGGCATCGAATTGATATGGCCCGTTCTCCTTCCGCAGATCTGTCGACGCGCAAGGAGATGTCATGAGCGAAGATTGGGAAGTGTGACCCGAGCCGCTGGCTGCAAACGTGCTGTTGGCCGAGGGCCATACGATCATCTGGCGACCGAAGGTCAAGCTTCCCTGGCGATTGCCAGCACGGCCGTCCCGCGTGTTGATCGAACATGATGTGTTCTGGCCGGCTGCAAGTGCGAGAGGGACCGCACGCGGTTACACTTACCACGTGAAGGCGGTCGATGATCAGGCGGACGATCCAGTTGAGCGTGCCGTCGAGCCTAGCCGCCGCCGCGCCTGGCGGACTGGGAGCCTGAACCAAGCTGGCGCTATGGAAAAACCGGCCCCTCTGGTTCGGGCTCAGTCGGCGTCACAGGCTTTTCCCTGACCTGCCTCTCCGGCCGATCGCTGCCTTCAGCTGGCTTTGCCGCACGCCCGCAGTTATCGCTCTTTCGATAGGTGGCAGCGCCACCCGTTTCGGTTTCGCACCGCCGCCTATCGGTCTGGCAGGCCGTCAACAGCATAAGTGACGCAAGGACGAGAATAATCTTCAGTACAGAAGACATGCATTCCTCCAGACACACAGCGAACCCTTGCCGGCACCTTAGGTACAGCAGATTACCACAAGATTATATTGTCACATAATTTTCAAATAACATCACGTAATACGCATAAGAATATTTTCCACTACATCTTTACTCCAAGTCAGAACGCCAAATCACAGTTCGATATCCGAATACATAACCGAACAACGGCAATGCCGCTCTCCCTTACACGTCCCGGATCACTGGCGACGAACACTACGCTACCTGCCCCGATCAGGAGACAAACGCAGTCTCCGGCAAGATGGGACCAGAATTCGTCGTTTCGCCGTTACGATACTCGTGTCATTTGCCGTGCGACGGTAACCAATTCAACTACCTGGACTAAACATCGAGACCGGCCAATACATTGCCACGCGCGACTCGAATAACCTGAGAGACTCTGTTTTTTGATGTGATTTTCCAGACGACCTGCAGATGAAATTTACAGATATTCTTTTGAAGCGAAGCTACGAGTTCTATTTCGTGGTTATCTACGTTTTGTATCTCGCCCTCCTGCTGATTGCCCTGCGAGAGCGGAATCCGGCATTCACCGTCGACGTCACCACAATCTTGCTGCCGGCGATCGAGCTCGCGTTCTTTTGCGTGCTGGGACTTGTTGCCTGGCATGCCCAGCGCAGCGGCTGGGTGGCCTTGCCGGCGTTGTTCGTCTCTCTCGCCGTGCCCCTGCTGGTGATGCTGATCTATCTGGTGCAGGGATTTTCCGCCTATCTGTCGGGGCACTACATCTCCGTTCTGGCGTTGGAAAACCACACTGACGGCAGCCAGTATGCGGCAAAGCCCCTGTTCTTCGTCATCGCAGCCCTTGGCTTCGGAAGCTGGATCTGCCTTTCGTTGTTCGCCCTCAAGGCGCGCAAGCAAGCGGCGCTCCACCGGCCCGGAAAGAGCTTCGTTTTCGCCGCGACACTTGCCTGCCTGCTCTTTGCCGGCATGTTCGACAGCTCTTCCTTCGCCGAAAGAACCCTCGATCTCCGTCCGGATATGGCTCCGGCCACATCTCTTGCCCGCAAATTTCGCGATCTGCGCAGGGCCCGCAACAACCTCTCTGACATGGCCGACACGCTGGATCGGCAAGGCATCAGCCTGCCGATCAACGAGCACTACCCTCTGTTGCGGGATCAGGCCTATTCCAGCCCTTTGTCGTTTGGCGCCGCACAATCGGCGTCAGACAGGCCCAACATTATCGTGGTCTTTGCCGAAGGGTTGTCTGCCCGCTTTCTGGGAACCTATGGCGGCAAGCATCAGGGATTGATGCCCAACATCGACCGCTTTGCCGCGCGTTCAATGACTGTCTACAACTACTTCAGCCACACTGCGGCAACCTATCGAGGAATCCAGGGACAGCTGGTTTCCGGATATCCGAGGAATGGCGGCGCCGAAAGCGGCGGCTGGGAAGCCGAAGGGGAAAACAACACAGCGCTGCTCACCAGCATCAACTACCGGACGATACCAGACATCCTGCTGGACCGAGGCTACAAGACGGCATTTCTGTCCTCCAGCCCGCAGGGCGCCAGTTTCAACGCCATGCTGCGATCGCTCGGCTTTGACACCGTCTACGCCGTGGAGACGCTCCCTGAACTTTTGGGTGGCAGACCCGTAGTACTCAGTTCCGGCACGTCTGACGCAGCCGACGCGGAGGTATTTTCGGGCCTGAAAGGCTTCCTGGAGAAACAAGCCTTAAGCGGCAACAAGCAGCCGTTCTTCGTTGCGACCTACAATGTCGGCACCCATGCGTTCCTGGATTCCGACAGCGCCGGCGTGACCTATGGCAGCGGTGATAACCCCGCGCTGAACAGGATGCACAACTTCGATGCGCAGCTTGGAAAATTCCTGATTACTTTCAGAGCTCGAGCTTTTCCGACAATACGATCCTGATCATCACTGCCGATCATGCGACCTATCCTGAACCCGCGGTGGTAAAGGCCCTGCAGGGGGACGACTACCAAGCCTATTTCGTCGACCGCATCCCTTTGATCATTCATCACAGCGGATTGGCTCTGCCGTCGACCTTCGACGCCGACTATCGCACGTCGGTCGACTTCGCCCCCACGCTGCTGCACTTGCTTTCGTTGCAGGACGCCAGGAACGCCTTCATGGGATTTTCGATTTTTGAGCAAGCGCCCGCGCACCATGTGCCGTTGGCCGCGATGGGAGAGGAATATTTTTACATCGGCCCGCATGGGATTTCGAAGGCGACAGGGACGGCAGATGAGGATGCGAAGCACTTGGCCTATCAAAACTACGTCCGGATGTATTACTGGCTCGAAAGCCAGAACCGGGTGTTCCCGCCTGAAGAAACTGCATCGAATTGACCGGCACCGACCGTTCTGCGATCAGCAGGCGAGCGGGAAAATATCCGATGCGGTGCTTCGTCATCAACCTTGATCGGGAGACTGGACGGCTGGCCTGGATGACCACGGCCTTCCGCCGGATGGGCCTGGGCTTCGAGCGCTTCAGCGCCATCGACAAAACCGCACTTGATGACGACATCATCAACCGGCTGGTCCTGCGCAATCATCACAATTGGTCGCCGGGCGAGGTTGCCTGCTTCATGAGCCATATCGCTGTGTGGCGACGGATTGCCGAAGGCAGCGACAGACATGCGGTCGTGCTCGAAGACGATGTCTATTTCAGCCGGGATGCCGCCGATTTTCTGAGCGACGACGCGTGGATTCCTGCAGGCGTCGACCTGATCAAGCTCGAAACGACGCTGAATCCCGTGTTGGTCGGCCGGCGCGGCGGCAAGATCAAGACACACCGCCTGCTGCCGCTGTACAGCTTCCACAACGGCGCTGCCGCCTATGCCATCTCCAGGCGCCTGGCCGCGCAATTGGTGACGCAGGCCAGCAGGATCGACCGCCCGGTGGACGATTTTCTCTTCGACATGACCAGGCACGAGACGCCCTGCTGGCAATTGTCGCCCGCCATCAGCATCCAGGAAATGTTCCTGCCCGACCAGGCGATCACGCTGCCGAGCGACCTCGAGCCGGAACGGTTGGCGTCACCGCGTATGCCCCGACCGAAAGTGCGGCTGACGCGATCCGAAAAGGCAATCCGCGAAATCCGGCGGCTGTTGTGGAGGATCCTGCACTTTCCCCGCCGCGCCATCATTCCGATGGGCGCGCAGGACCGGCAATCCGGACGCCTGGCTGAACAGATGCTCGGCTGACCCGGACCTTGTCCTGAGCCTGCATGCAGCAGATCAGATGCTCGGTGCCCTCGCCGCATCTGTACGAGCCATGGCGTCCTTGAGCCTGGCGTCGCGATCATAGACGTCGCCGAAATACTCGACCTTGCCGTCGAGATCAGGCCAGGCGGTGAAATAGGCGACGTACACCGGGATCTTGCGGGTCACTTTCTCGAAGGAATGGCCCTGCTTCAGCTTGGCCGCGATGTGATCTACGTCGGTGCCAAGCACTGCGGCGGCCATGCCGCGCGGATCGGCCAGGCGGATGCAGCCATGGCTGAAGGCCCGGTTGTCGCGGTCGAACAGCGCCTTTTGCGGGGTGTCGTGCATGTAGATGGCGTGCTTGTTGGGGAACAGAATCTTGAGCTCGCCCAGCGCATTGGCCTCGCTCGGCGCCTGGCGCACGCTGTAGGGCACCTTCGAGCCATACTGGCCCCAATTGATCGCCGACGACGGAATGCGCTGGCCGCGCGAATCGGTGACTTCGTAACCGGCGCGGTCGAGATAGCTGGGATCGTTGCGCAGGCGCGGCAGCATCTCGTTGACGATGATCGACTGCGGCACGCCCCAATACGGGTTGTAGTCGACCTGCTCGATTTCGTCCTGGAAGAAGCTGGTCTGGTTGCTGGTCTTGCCGATCACCGTCCGCATCTTGAGCTTTTCCGTGCCGCCGTCGATGTAGCTCGCGGTATAGGCCGGCTGGTTGATGAAGACGCGTGGGCTGCCGAGCTCGGACGGCAGCCAGCGCAGCTGTTCGAGCGCGACGACGACCTTGTCGAGGCGATCTGCCTTCGACGTGCCGGCAAGGGTTGCCACCGTGCGCGGGCCGACGACGCCGTCGGCCTTGAGCCCGGCACGCTTCTGCACCGCCTCGATGACCGGCACCAGTTCGGGTGTATAGATTTCGCTGCTGCCGAGCCTGGCCAGCGTTTCGCCGAATTCGCCACCCATCTCATCGTCGAGGTCGCGGGCGATGAGATGCAGCAGCTTGGGCAGCTCCGGGCTGGTCTCGCCGGGCTTCAGCAAAAGCTTGGCATCAACGACGATGTCGTTTTCCTCGCTCGCCTTGAGCGCCTCGAGTTCGACGCGCAACGCCTTGTATTCGGGATTCTGCGGATGGAATGCCTCAAGCAAGGCCCGCGCGTCATTCGACTGGCTGAGTCTCTTCAGCACGCCGGCCATGTCGAGCGGCTTGGCGGCGAAATCATAGTAGCCGGAGATGCGGTTCGGATCGATGCGGCCGCCTTGTGCATCATGCACGTAGCGCAACACGCGTGCCGACATCGCCATCTCGAAACGGATGAGCGTCTTCATCCGGCCGACGGTGTCGTCAAGCGCATAGGCTGCCGGGGGCACGGAGACCGCATAGTCGGCCGGCATCAGCCCGTGGCTGGCGGCGTCGCTCAACGTCCTGATCGCCTCTTCGGCGCGGCTGTTGGCGGTCTGGCCGGTGACCCAGATGAAATCGGGATTGGCCGTATAGTAGTCGAGCAGCCCTTTGGCGATCTCCTTTTCGGCAACAAGGTCGAAGGCATCGAGCCCGGCCAGCGCCTCGCGGAACGCCGTACCGGCAAGCGACGGCTCCAGCGACACCGACTGCGTGCCGGCGATCAGCTTGGCAAAGTCGACCGTCACCATCGCGTCGGTCTTGTAGGTATAATAGGACGGCGCGCTGATCTTGGCCGCCGCTACGGGTGCCCGCTTCTTCTGCACCGGAGCCGGCGGAAATTCGCCCTGCTGCTGGCGCGGGGCGCGGTTGCCACCACCGAACAGGATGTCGAAGAAGTTCTGAGCACCAGCCTGCGGCGCGCCAAGCGCCACTGTCGCAGCCAATGCAGCCAGCGGAAGCGAGATCGGCCTGCTCAGGAGAGAAAATTTCATAAAGACACCATCCCTGCCCGGAAGCTGCTCTGGAATCGCCATGCGCCGGTGGAAGAATTCCTGTCCACAAATGGCTGATGTAAGGCGCTGCTCTCTCGATTCATACCGATAACGTTAAGCTTTCATAAATTTCCCGGCAGCTGTTGCCGAACAGTTTCACATCATCGTGAGACAAGCCGGCAGGTGGCACAATTCATCGACGATGACAGCCTCGCCGCTTCATGCGATCACTTGGCCTTGCAAGCTGCATTTGGGCCGAATTGACGCGAGGGCAAGGTGAAGAAGGGCTACACGGAACTGCTCGACGAGGCCAATGCAGTGGTCGAGGTGGTGTCGCCCGAGGAAGCGGCAACCCTGCTCGACGACACCGAGACCATCTTCGTCGACCTGCGCGATCCGCGTGAGGTCGAGCGCGAAGGCAGGATTTCGGGCGCCCAGCATTGCCCGCGCGGCATGCTCGAATTCTGGATTGACCCCGACAGCCCCTATCACAAGCCGTTCTTTTCCAGCGGCAAGAACTTCGTCTTCTTCTGCGCCGGCGGCTGGCGCTCGGCGCTCGCCGCCAAGACCGCGCAGGAGATGGGGCTGGAGCCGGTCCGGCACATCCTTGGCGGGTTCACTGCGTGGCGCGCGGCGGGCCTGCCTGTAGAGCCAGGCAACAAGAAGGGCTGATCGGCGGGCGGCGACGACAGCAAATCGCGCGCTTGACCTCGCCCCTGGGGCCAGCCCTAGACACGGCGTTATGACCGATTCCTATCTCCTCGCCGGCCGTTTCGGGGCCGCCACGCGGCTGTCGCCAAAGGCATTGCGGCTCTATGCCGAGCAAGGCCTGCTGGTGCCGGTCCACGTCGATCCGCAGACCGGCTATCGCTATTATGCCTCCGCGCAGGCGCCACGGGCGCGCCTGATCTCGCGGCTGCGCCAGCTGGGGCTGCCGATCGCCCGCGTCACGCAGCTGCTGGAGCTCACACCGGAAGCACGCGTCGTAGAACTGCAAAGCTGGCTAAGCGCGCAGAACGACAGGCTTGCCGACCAGGCCGAACTCGTGCGCGCGCTTTCCCGGCAAGCCGAAGGCGGCGAACCGGCATTGATGGCGACGATCGGCCTGCGTGAGGTACCGGCCGCAAAGGTCGTGTCGCGACAGCGCCAGATCGGCGTCGAAGGGCTGGACGATTTCATCGCCGCAGCCGAAGCCGACATCCGGACGCATTTGCGCGCCTCGGGATCGGCTTGCGACGGATTGATGAGCGTGCATTTTCACGACCTTGTCAGCCGCGACAGTGAAGGTCTCGTCGAGGTCGCCATCGCCTGCGCGGGAAAGCTCGAGCCGGCAGGCGACCTGCTCATCAGGCTGCAGCCAGCGCGGCGCGAGGTCTATCTGCCGGTTCCCAAGGCCTATGAGAATTTTCCCCGCGTCATGCACGTGTACGACGCCCTTGAAGCGTGGCTCGACGCGCGGAGCGATCTGAGTTGCGCTGGCAGCCCTTGCGAAACCTATCCCGGAACCCAAGGCGCCCGTTTCGACGTCGCCTATCCCCTCATCTGACAAGAGGTCCAGACATGACGCACTTTGCCTACACGGGCTCGGGCCCGTATTGCTATGCCAATTCCTTCGCCATGATGTTCGGCGCCGATGGACCGTCGACCGCCGTCATCGAGGTGGCCATTGGCGGCCCGTTCGGCATGCAGTTGATCGGCGGCACGTTGCCCTTCTTCGACCCCTATGGCTGGGACCCGGAGAAAGGTTTCGAAGTCGCGCTTTCAGCGCTCGGCTGGACATCTGATGTCACGCAAGGGGGCGAAGCCGAAGAGGCCCTGGCGCGCCTCAAGGCGGCATTGGCCGCCGGCCCGGTCTGGATCGGTCCCGTCGAGATGGGGCATCTCAGGCATCAGCCACGCATGCGCGGCCCGATTGAGGCCGATCATTACGTCGTGGCGCTCGAAGTCGACGACGAGAGCATTCTGATGCACGATCCGCAGGGCTATCCCTATGCCCGCCTGCCCCTCGCCGACTTCATGGCCGCCTGGAGCGCAAAAACGCTGATCTACGGCACGCCCTATACGATGCGCACCGCCTTCAGGCGGACCGCCGACGTCGCCGAAGTGGACATAATCAGGGCGTCGATCCCTTCGGCGATCCGCTGGCTGTCGATGGCGGGTGAGCACGACATGCCGGCGGGAAGCTCGGGCAATGCCGCCGCCGCCGAAGCGCTGGCGCGGCTGATCGAGCGTGGTTGCGGCGACGACCTTCGTGGCCACATGATCCATTTCGCCGTCCAGGCAGGCGCTCGCCGCGCGACAGACGCCGCGACCTGCCTGGAACGCGCGGGATATGTCGAGGCGGCTCGGATTGCGGGACGACAGGCCCGGCTCATCGGCGCGCTGCAATACCCCCTGGTCGCCGGCAAGGATGGCGAAGCGGCGGCATCGCTTCGCGAACTGGCGCCGACCTACGACATGCTGAGGGCCGCGCTGGAGGGCCAGGGCTGAGCCCTGGCGATCCGCATGGCGCCAACGACTGCCTAGTGGACCGTGTCGAGTTCGCGCGCTGCCTGGAGAAAGCCAACCGCCTCGGCCACGACCTTGGCGCTCGACAGGATGCGGCGGTGACCGAGACCGTCGGCCCAGAACAGCCTGACATGGCCGCCGGCGCCGGCCATGGCGCGCGCTTCGTTGGCCGACACTTCCCTGTCGTCAGGGGCGTGGATCACAAGCGTCGGGGTGGCCAGGCGCATCAGCAGCCTGGAACCGACGAACTGGCCGATTGGGGTGCCGGTCACACGCTGCACCTGCCCCGAGATCGCGCGCTGCGTCCTGGGGCCGAGATTCAGATAGCGGCCGAAATCGTCGAACAGCCTGGGCATCGAATCGGGCGCGGCCACCAGCACGAGCCGCTTGGCTCCAAGCGGCTCGAACCCCTTGACGGTTCCGGCAGCAGCGTTGACGGCAACCGCGCCGCCGAAGGAATGGCCGACGATCGCCTCGAACGGCCCGAACCATTGGCCGGCAAGGGTTGCCGCTTCGACGGCCTTGGCCATGTCGAGCGCGCGTCCAAGCGAGCCACCATGCCCCGGCAGGTCGAGCGAGATCACGCGCATGCCGGCATCCCTGTAGCCTTCGATCAGCGCTTGCATGTATTCGGTGCGCGAACGCCAGCCATGGATGACGAGCACTGTTCCCCTGCTTGCTCCCTCAGGGCGAAACTCGTGCATCGCCACACAGCTTTTCTGCGTCTTGATTCGATGGTGACGGGCCTCCGCCATGAAGCCCGAAGCATTGCCGATGGCGCGCCTTTCGCCCGATGTCAGCGAGCGCTGGCTCGGCGTTCGTCGAAAAAGCTCGAATGCGGCGCGACCGGCGAGACGTGGCGAAACCAGTTCGGCCGCACCGAACAGCCGCCGGATGACCTTGAGCCCGATTGATGCCATAGTGTTCGTCCATCCATAAGTTCAATCATGAACAATAATAGTTCAATCATGAACAATAGACAAGATTTGCCGTGGGACAACCCGCGGTTCCGCAACTGGGTCGCCGTGGCCAAGGCGTGCCACTCGATGGAGCGTGCCCTGGCGAGCGCGCTGCAGCCGCACGATCTGAAGCCGGCGCAGCTCGATGTCCTTATGAATCTCTATCGCCATCCCGGCATTTCGCAGCACGATCTGGCCCGCAAGCTGCTTGTCGGTCGCTCGAACATCACCATGCTGCTGCCGCAGCTGGAAAAGCGCGCGCTGGTCAAGCGAGAGGGCGATGCCAAGGACCGCCGGGTGATGCGACTGACGCTGACCGAAGACGGCGCCGCACTGCTGATGCGGGCGCTGAAAGCCTATGGCGCCTTGATCGAAAAGGCGATGAGCGCATCGACGCCCGAACAATGCGACCTGATCGGCGCGCACATGCTGCGCGTTGCAGACGCACTGAAGGAATAGCCGCTCAGGCGGCAGCCCTTGCAGCCCGCCTGCCCCGCGGCGCCTCCGCCCTTCCCATCGATCTGACGAAACCGAGCACCGCTGCGGCAAGGCCCGTCGCCAGCACCCACCAGCCCGGCCGGATCGTGTAGGAAAACTGCAGGTTGGCCCACAGCACGCGGGCGGGCGGCACGCCGGTCGCCAGCCCGTACCAGGCCGCCTCGACAATCACCGTCGACATCGCAGCGACGACCGCAATCGCGACAAGCACCAGCGGCGACGTCAGGCTGAGCCCGCGCCAATGCGCCAGACGGTAGAACATCAGAAGCACGAACAAGCCGGCCAACAGCGTCGGCTCGTAGACGTCGGCCTTGGACTGCATGAAAAAATGCAATGCCGCAAGTATGCCGATGGCGTAGACGATCTTGTGCAGCCGGTTCCAGTTGCGCCCAAGCTTCCTGATAGCCGCGTCCGTCGACGTCGCCCCGAGGGCAACAAGCCCCAGCAGTGCAACGAAGCCGATGGTGAGATAGATTCGAAGCGCGATCTCGCTGACGACACGGAAAACATCCCAATTCTGGTCGAAGAAATAGAGCACGAGATGACCGATGGCGTAGGCAAGCGCGGCAATGCCGAGCATGCGACGGATGAGGATCAGCTTCGGCCATTGGCCGATGCGGCGCAGCGGCGTCACTGCCAGCGACATCAACAGGAAGCGGATCGCCCAATCGCCGGTTTCATGGATGGCGGCGGTGAAGGGCCGTGGCCCGAGCAGCGTGCCGGCGCCGGCGCCTTGCGGAAAGCCTTTCACCGCGTAGTAGCCAAGCAGCAATGCCGGCACCAACGTTCCGGCAAAGGCCAAAGCCTTGAGCGGCGAGAGTTTACCAGTGCGGTCAGTCCAGGGCGTCATTCCATCCAGCTCCAGCAGTTTTGCTGGTATACGTCGATAACGCCCGCTGAGTTACACCAACGCAATCACTTTGTTTTGAGCCCGGTTGCCGCGCTGACGGCCCAAAACGCGGCCTCGGGCCGCCCGTTCAACGATCTACCACATCGACTTCCTGGCGCGCTCCGGCCATTCACGATCATAGGTTTCGCCATCGATGCCGGCGCGACTGGTGATCGCAAGGATCTGTCCCGGCGTTGGCAGCGTCTTCGGATCGACATGACGCTCGGGGTTCCACAGTTCCGACCGCACGATCGCGCGCGCACACTGGAAATAGACGGCATCGACGTCGACCACCGTCACCGAACGCGCCGGCTTGCCTTCGACTGCGAAGGACGCACACAGCTCCGCATCGACGCTGATATGGGCACGACCATTGACGCGCAGCGTCGTGCCGGAACCCGGCACCAGAAACAGCAGCGCGACGCGCGGATCGCGGATGATGTTCCTCAGCGAGTCGGCGCGGTTGTTGCCGCGGCGGTCCGGCATCATCAGAGTGCGTGGATCGTGGATGCGGACGAAGCCGGCGAGATCGCCGCGCGGCGAACAGTCGAGCCCTTCCGGCCCGCTGGTCGCCAGCGAGACGAAGGGCGAGGCCTCGATGAACGCGGCGTATTCAGGGATGACATGGTCGAGTTCCTTGACCAGCGAGGTTTCGCCTGGAACGCCGTAGAGCGCCTCAAGCTGTTCGACCGTTGATATGACCGACATCATGTCCCCTTCCTGCTTGGATGCTGATGCGCTTAGCCGGCCAATGTGAACTGCCCAAGACAACGTGAACGGCCAAAGACAATCAGCGGTCGCGGCTCAATCCTTTTTGCGCCAGCTCGTCGAGATATTCCTGCCAGCGCTTGTCCTTGTCGTGTCCGAGCGTATGCAGATAGTTCCAGGTGAAGATGCCGGTGTCGTGGAAATCGTCGAAGGTGATGCGTACGGCATAATTGCCGACCGGCTCGACCTTGAGGATGGCGACCTCCTTCTTGCCAGGCACCGTCACCCGCTGCTCAGGCGAATGGCCCTGCACCTCGGCGGAGGGCGAAAGCACGCGCAGCAGTTCGGCCGAAAGCTCGAACGGGCGATGGTCCGGGAACGTCACCGTCAACAGCTTGCGGTCCTTGGAGACCCTCAATTCCTTCGGTGCCGTCATGATCCGTCCTGCCGTTATGAGATGCCATTCACTACTGCGCTTCGGACGTCGCGGAAAGCGCTAAGACAGCGCCGGGACGGCAAACCAAGGAGAGTCACTCCGGGGCAACAAACTTTCATCTTGATTGACATGCACAAGCGTACAACATAGCCGTAATATGACAGTGCTGGCCAAGGCACCACGAAACGGGAAACGGAAGCGCAGACCATGGATATGATCGATCCTTTCGGTCGCTCGATCAGTTATCTGCGCGTGTCGGTTACCGACCGCTGCGACTTCCGTTGCACTTATTGCATGGCCGAAGACATGGCCTTCCTGCCCAAGAAGGACCTGTTGTCGCTCGAGGAGCTCGACCGGCTTTGCACCGTCTTCGTCGAAAAGGGCGTCAAGAAGCTGCGCCTGACCGGCGGCGAACCTTTGGTGCGCAAGAACGTCATGCACCTCATTCGCCAGCTCTCGCGCCATCTCGATAGCGGCGCACTGGAAGAGCTGACGCTGACCACCAATGGCTCACAGCTGTCGCGCTTCGCTGCCGAACTGGCCGATTGCGGCGTCAAGCGCATCAACGTCTCGCTCGACACGCTCGATCCCGACAAGTTCCACGCCATCACGCGCTGGGGCCATCTCGCCAAGGTGATGGAAGGCATTGATGCCGCCCAGGCGGCCGGCCTGCACATCAAGATCAACGCGGTTGCCCTCAAGGGTTTCAACGATACCGAAATCCCTGAAATCCTGCGCTGGGCCAATGGCCGTGGCATGGACCTGACGGTCATAGAGACGATGCCGATGGGCGAGATCGATGCCGACCGCACCGACCAGTATCTGCCGCTGTCGCTGCTGAGGGCCAATCTCGAGCGGCAATTCACCTTGACCGACATCCCGTTCAAGACAGGCGGACCGGCGCGTTACGTCGATGTCGCTGAAACCGGCGGAAAGCTGGGCTTCATCACGCCGATGACGCATAATTTCTGCGAGAGCTGCAATCGCGTGCGCCTGACCTGCACCGGCACGCTCTATATGTGCCTCGGCCAGGAGGACGCGGCCGACCTCAGGGCGCCGCTGCGCGCCTCCGAAGGCAACGAACTCTTGTCCAATGCCATCGACGAGGCGATCGGACGCAAGCCGAAGGGCCACGATTTCATCATCGACCGCCGCACCAATCGGCCGTCCGTCTCCCGCCACATGAGCGTGACAGGCGGCTGAGCGATATCGACCTTCGCCACCCGACAACGTCCTCGTGAGGCCATGAGCATGCTTACCGGCTCGCCGCGACGTTCTCCGCCCCGACCTTGTCCGCAATGACGCTGACGAAGCGTGTCGCCCGCAAGCTGCAAACGCTGTGGCGCCATGTGTTTCCGCGCGCGCAGGCGTTCTGCGTCGAAACCGTCGGACGTGCGCGGCTTGCATACGATCCGCAGTATCCGGCGTTCGTGCGGGAATACTATTTGTACTGTGTCGCATTGTTCCGCGAAACGCTGGCCGTGCGCGACGCGCCGGTCAATCTCCTGTTCGGCGACTCCGAGGTCGACTGCGGCAATGCGAACCGCACGCGGCGCATCGATGTCCAGTGGGAACACACGCTGGTCATGCCGGGCGGGCGCGACAGCGACGGCGCGCCGACCGGTGCCGTGCCATTGCCGGACGGCCAAGGGCACTATCTCGCGCGCGTGGTGAACCGCGCGGTGGTCGAATCGGCCGACGTGATCATCGACTACAGCCAGCCGAATGTCGAAAACCTGCGTCGCGCCGGCGGCTTCGATGCGTATCTGGCCAAGACGATCGTGCTCGCGCCGCTGCTGTATGACACCGACGTCACCACAGGCACGCGGCGGCGCGACGCGATCACGCTGTTTGGCGACGTCGCGCAACCGCGCCGCGCGGCGTTTCTTGAAGCGGCCCACACGGCGCGCCTGTCGCTGGTCAATGTCAGCGGTGTCTACGCGGGCGCCGCGCTGTGCAGGCTCTACCGCGACACGCGCGTGCTCGTGAACGTGCATCAGACCGGCCAGCACCACACGTTTGAGGAATTGCGCGTATTGCCGGCGCTGCTGTGCGGTGTGGTCGTCGTCAGCGAAGACGTGCCGCTACGCGAGTCGATCGCGTATCACCCGTTCGTGGTGTGGGCGCGCTACGGCGAACTCGCCGACACGGTGCGCGCGGTGCTCGCCGACTACGCGGCCTATCGCGAACGGATCTTCGGCGACGGGCGATTCGAGGCGGTCGTCGAGCGAATGAGGCGGGACAATCGCGATGCGGTGAAGACCGCGCTGCAGCGGTTGTGGTAGCGTCGGGACGCGGCTGACCTCAGGGCGCCGCTGCGCGCCTCCGAAGGCAACGGGCTTTTGTCCAACGCCATTGACGAGGCGATCGGGCGCATCATCGACGCCGCACCAATCGCCCGTCCGTCTCGCGCCATATCAGTGTGACAGGCGGCTAAGTTGCAGCTATCGTCGCCACCCGACAACGTCCTCGTGAGGTAATGGGCATGGCTTACCGGTTCGCCAGGACGTTCTCCGCAATGGTGCTGGCGATGGTGCTGGCCGCGCCTGCACTTGCCAAGCCATTCATCTACACCAATGCCCGCTTCGGCACGTCGGTGACGTTTCCGCATGAAATCTTCGTCAGCAAGGCCGAACCGCCCGAGAACGGCGACGGCATGACATTCCTGGCGGCGGATGGGGCGAGCCTCGCGATCTACGGTTCCAACAACGCGCTCGAGCAGATGCCCAGGCAGCTTGCCGACATGAGTTCCGAGGGCGTGGAGGTCACCTACCGCAAGCTGGGCAAGGACTGGATCGTACTGTCGGGCCACGACGGCAACGACATATTCTACCACCGGCTCGAATTTGGCAGGGGCGGCGTCATTCATGCCTTCCTGCTCAAATACCCAGTGTCGTCCAAGGCCAAATACGACCCGCTGGTGAGCGCCATCGCCGAGAGCCTCAACGGCCCGTGAGGCCAATCGACATGTCTGGTCCATCCGATTGGCATTGCTGTTTCACGCACCGGTGCTAAAGCCGTAAGCAACAGCAGCAACGGAAAGCCGACGTGCCACTTTCCTCGAATGTTCGCGGCGCCACCTTCATGGTCGTCGCGATGGCAGCCTTTACCTTCAACGACACGTTGAGTAAGCTCGCCGCCCAGACGATCAATCCGGGCCAGCTGATGCTGGTTCGCGGGCTGTTCGCCACCACGCTGATCAGCCTTCTCGCCTGGCAGCAGGGTGCCTTGAAGGGCTACCGGAGCTACTGGCATCCGATGGTGTTCCTGCGCCTTGTCGGCGAGGTTGGCGGCACGGTTTGCTTCCTCGCCGCCCTGCCCCATCTACCGTTGGGCAATATCTCGGCCGTGCTGCAGGCGCTGCCCTTGGCGGTAACCATGGGGGCAGCCCTTTTCCTCGGCGAGGCCGTCGGCTGGCGCCGCTGGCTGGCCATCGCCTCCGGTTTCGGCGGCGTCCTGATCATCGTCCGGCCGGGGTTCGAAGGCTTCAACGCGTTTTCGCTGCTGGCCCTGCTTTCGGTCGCTTTCTGCGCCGTGCGCGATCTGGCAACGCGCAAAATCCCCGGGCACATCCCGTCGCTTTTCGTCTCGACCACCACCACTGTCATCATCACCGTCACCGGGGCGCTGACCATCGTGCCGTTCGGCGGCTGGGTGCCCGTGTCGGTCAATCTTGTCGCATTCCTTGCCGGCGCCGCGGTGCTGGTGCTTTTCGGCTACCAGTTCGTCATCATGGCGATGCGCGAAGGCGAAATTTCCTTCATCGCGCCGTTCCGCTACACCGCCCTGATCTGGGCGCTCTCGCTCAGCGTCTTCGTCTTCGGCGATATCCCCGACCTGGCCATGATCGCGGGTGCTGCCGTCATCGTTGCTTCCGGCCTCTATTCGCTCTATCGCGAACGCGTTGTCGGCAAGGGCCGGCCGGCAGCCGAAAGCACCAGTGCTTCGATGGCACCCGACGGGATCTAGGCATGGCAGAGCAGATTGCAGGGTTGATCCTCGCCGGCGGCCGATCCAGCCGGATGGGCGGCGCAGACAAGACGCTTCTGGCGCTTGCCGGCCGTCCCCTGACCGGCCTGGTGCTCGATCGCCTGCGCCCGCAGGTCGGTCGGATCGCCATCAACACCAATGCCGACCCAGCCGGTTTCGTCGGCTTCGGCGTCGACATCATCAGCGACACGATTGCAGGTTATCAGGGACCGCTGGCGGGAGTCCTGGCCGGCATGGCGTGGGCAGCAGTCGAGCCTGATATCACGCATATCCTCAGCGTTGCCGGCGACACGCCCTTCTTCCCCGAAGATCTCGGCAAGCGACTGGCCGCGCACGCGATCGCCGGACGCGTCGTTGCAGCCGCTTCGAACAGGCGCGTGCATCCGACATTTGCGCTGTGGCCGGTTTCGCTGCGCGAGACGCTTGCAGGGTTTCTGGAAAGCGGCGATACCCGCAGGGTGATGACTTTTCTTGAGCAGGCAGGCCTCGACGTGGTGGATTTTCCGGTGACGCAACGTGGTTCCGTTGAAGTCGACCCGTTCTTCAACATCAACACGCCCGACGACCTTGCCCAGGCTGCGCGTATCATCGACGAGGCCGACTGATGACGCATCGCGTTTTCGGCATCACCGGCTGGAAGAACTCCGGCAAGACGACTTTGACCGAACGCCTGGTGACGGAACTGGTCAGACGCGGCTGGAGGGTCTCGACCATCAAGCATGCCCACCACGATTTCGACATAGACAAGCCGGGCGCTGACAGCTTTCGCCATCGCGAGGCTGGGGCCACGGAAGTCGCCATCGTGTCGGGGCGGCGCTGGGCGTTGATGCACGAGCTGCGCAACGAAACCGAGCCCACGCTCGACGAGGTTCTCGAGAGAATCGCTCCTTGCGATCTGGTGCTGGTCGAAGGCTACAAGCGCGAGCACCATCTCAAGATCGAGGCACGCCGGCTCGCGGCCAAGGACCGCTCGCCATTGACATCGAACGACCCTTCGATCGTTGCCGTCGCCGCCGACCATCCGGTCGAAGGCGAACAGGTTCCGGTGTTCGGCATCGACGACATCACGGCGATCGCCGACTTCGTCGAAGCGCGGACAGGCCTCGCCGCGCAGTGACGCTGCGTCACCGCGCTTGCCCGATCGCCCGCTCGCAAATCCCCTTTTCGCGATTGATTTTTAACTGAAAACAGTGGGAGTATCGCGGCCAGCGGCGGAGTTCATCCGCTCAACGGCCGCCATGGACGGGAACCGGCCGAAGCGAACAGAGAGGAACATCATGGGTATTTCCAAGCGTATTGCCCTGGCTGCGACCGCGGCCCTGGCGCTCACCATCGGTATGGCGCAGGCGCAGGAAAAGACGATCAAGATCGCCACTGAAGGCGCATACCCTCCCTACAACAACCTGACATCAGACGGTAAGCTCGTTGGCTTCGACGTCGACATCGCCAACGCGCTCTGCGAGGAGATGAAGGTCAAGTGTGAGATCGTCGCCCAGGAATGGGACGGCATGATTCCCGCGCTCCAGGCCAGCAAGTTCGACGCCATCATCGCCCAGATGTCGATCACACCAGAGCGCAAGGAAAAGATCGACTTTTCCAAGAAGTACATCAACACGCCAGCCGTGATCGCCGCCGCCAAGGACACCGACATCAAGGGTGTGACCAAGGAAGACCTCGCCGGCAAGACCATCGGCGTCCAGGGCTCGACCATTCACTATAACTACGCCGAGAAGGTCTTCACCGACAGCACCGTCAAGTCTTATCCGACGGCTGACGAATACAAGCTCGACATGGCCAACGGCCGCCTCGACGCGGTCAGCGACGACGCCGTGACCTTGGGTGCCTGGCTGGAAACCGCAGACGGCGCTTGCTGCAAGATCGTCGGCACCATCCCGAACATGCCCGAGATCCACGGCGACGGCGCCGGCGTCGGCGTGCGCAAGGGTGACCCGCTCGCGGATCAGTTCTCGGCAGCCATCGACGCCATCCGCGCCAACGGAAAATACAAGGAAATCAACGACAAATACTTCAAGTTCGACGCTTACGGCAGCTGAGCCGTCAATGCTGTGAAAACTGCACAAGCGGCGGGACAAGTTCCCGCCGTTTGGCTAACATAAGCTCAACGACAAGCCGTCTACAAAGACGGCGGCACTCCCGCCAAGGGAGGCCGATGGGGGCAGCATACCGATGCAAAGCGCGTGGACGCTTCTGAGTTTCGGGCCTGACGGATGGGGGGACGATCTCGCTCATGGCGTGCTCGTCACGGTTTCGCTCGCCCTTGTGACATTGCCGCTGGGCCTGCTGATCGGCTTCCTGGTTGCACTTGCCAAGCAGTCGGGCGAACCTTCGATGCGGCTCGCCGGTAACATCTACACCACCATCTTCCGCGGCTTGCCCGAACTGCTGACGCTGTTCCTCGTGTTCTACGGCGCCCAGATCGGCATCCAGCAGGTCGTGCGGCTGGTGCGGCCCGACGCGGTTGTCGAGATCAACAGCTTCGTCGCCGGCATGGTCGCTCTCGGCGTCGTCTTCTCGTCCTACGCCAGCGAGGTTTTCCTCTCGGCCTTCCGCGCCATCCCGCGTGGCCAGTATGAGGGCGGTTATTCCGTCGGCCTGTCGCCGCGCCAGACGATGCGGCTGGTGATCCTGCCGCAGCTCGTGCGTATCGCACTGCCCGGCCTGTCCAATCTCTGGCTCATCCTGCTCAAGGACACGGCCCTGGTCTCGGCCGTCGGCCTGACCGACATCGTGCGCCAGAGCAGCATCGCAGCCCGCGTCACCAAGCAGGCATTCATGTTCTTCGGCGTCGCCTGCCTCATCTATCTCGCGCTCGCCATCATCTCCTCATTCGGCATCGGCGCCATCGAGCGCTGGGTCGGCAAGCGGGCGGCCCAGCGATGAGCGCGACTGACGGAACCACTGTGAAAGTGCAGCGCCCGGCAGCACCGCCGCGCGGTTGGTCGCGTGAACGCATAGTTGGCTGGGTCCTGGTCTGTCTCTGGATCGCGCTCGGCGCCGGCCTGGCCACCTATCTGTTCAGCGCCTGGAATCCCGAACTTTTCGCCAAATATGCGCCGTCCTATCTCTCGGGCCTGCGTGTGACCCTTGTGCTGGTGGCGATATCCATCGTCCTCGGTGCCATCCTGTCGGTTCCGATCTGTTATGCCCGCATGTCGAAGAACCGCGTTCTGAACGCGATTTCCTACGGCTATGTCTATTTCTTCCGCGGCACGCCGCTGCTCGCTCAGACCTTCCTGATCTATTACGGCTTCGGCTCGTTCCGGCCCCAACTCGAGGCCATCGGCGTGTGGGGCTTCTTCCGCGAAGCCTGGTATTGTGCGGTATTCGCCTTTGCCCTCAACACCGCCGCCTATCAGGCCGAGATCCTGCGCGGGGCGATCGAGAGCGTCGGCAAGGGCCAGTGGGAGGCAGCGTCCGCGCTTGGCCTGTCCAAGCTGCAGACGCTCTACAAGATCATCTTGCCGCAGGCCTTGATCGTCGCGTTGAGGCCATATGGCAACGAGATCATCCTGATGATCAAGGGTTCGGCCATCGTCGCCATCATCACGGTCTATGACCTGATGGGCGAGACGCGCCGCGCCTTCTCGCGCACCTTCGACTTCCAGACCTATCTCTGGGCTGCCCTGCTCTACCTGTCGCTGGTCGAAACCCTGCGACATCTGGTGGACTGGATCGAAAGGCGCATCACTCGCCATCTGCATCGCTGATCAGGTCACCGAAACGCTGGTCCAACCATCGTCGTCTTGACGAATCCGTTCCATGGCATAGACCACGGACACCAGAGCATTTTGCACTTCGAAAGGGTGAGCCATGGCATCGGTTGCGTTCCTTGGTCTCGGCGTTATGGGGTACCCCATGGCCGGCCATCTCAAGAACAAGGGCGGGCACGACGTCACCGTCTACAACCGCACTGCCGCCAAGGCCGAGAAATGGGCTGCCCAGCATGGCGGCGCCTTTGCCGCGACGCCCGCCGAAGCCGCGCAAGGCAAGGACTTCGTCTTTGCCTGCGTCGGCAATGACGACGACCTGCGCGAGGTCACGACCGGCGCCAGGGGTGCATTCGGCTCGTTGAAGAAGGGCGCCATCTTCATCGACAACACAACCGCCTCGGCCGAGGTGGCGCGCGAACTCGACACCGCCGCCAAGGCGGGCGGCTTCCACTTCCTCGACGCCCCGGTTTCAGGCGGCCAGGCCGGTGCCGAAAACGGCGTCCTGACCGTCATGGTCGGCGGCGAGCAGGAACCCTTCGAGCGCGCCCGCCCTGTCATCGATTCCTTTGCCCGCATGGTTGGGCTGATGGGGCCTGCAGGCGCTGGCCAGTTGACCAAGATGATCAACCAGATCTGCATCGCCGGCCTCGTCCAGGGCCTCGCCGAGGGCATCCATTTCGGCAAGAAGGCCGGCCTCGACATCGAAAAGGTCGTTGACGTCATTTCCAAGGGTGCCGCCGGCTCCTGGCAGATGGAAAACCGCCACAAGACGATGAATGCCGGCAACTATGATTTCGGCTTCGCCGTCGACTGGATGCGCAAGGATCTCGGCATCTGCCTTGAAGAGGCCGACCGCAACGGCGCCAAGCTGCCGGTCACCGCCCTTGTCGACCAGTTCTACAAGGACGTGCAGGGCATGGGCGGCAAGCGCTGGGATACCTCGTCCCTGCTCGCCCGCCTCGAGAAATAGAGCGGCACCATGGCGCTTTCGTCGGCTTCGACCGTCGATGAGATCATCGCGCATCTGCGCACGCTGGCCTCGCAAGAGAATCTCGCCGGTATGGCCCGCTTCGGCATTGCCACCGACCGCGCACTCGGCATCCCCAATGCCGTGACCAATCCCATAGCCCGCCTGCTCAAGCGCGATCACACCCGCGCTCTGGGCCTGTGGGCGACGGGCATTCGCGAAGCTCGCATCCTGGCGGCCGCGACCGACGAGCCGGCAAAGGTGACCCGCGGCCAGGTCGACACGATGGCCGCCGAGTTCGACAGCTGGGAGATCGTCGATCACGCAGCTCATCTCATCTGCGCTGCAAATCTGGCTCACGAGATCATCCCGGCCTATGCCGCCGATGAGCGCGAATTCGTCCGCCGTGCAGCCTTCTCGACGATCGCGACCGCCGCGGTACATCTCAAGAAGGAGCCGGACGAGACCTTCCTCGGCTGGCTCGGGCTTGTCGAGGCGCAGGCGGGTGACAGCAGGAACTTCGTCAAGAAAGCCGTAAACTGGGCGCTGCGCCAGACCGGCAAGCGCTCGCCTGCCCTCCACGCACCCGCCTTGCAACTGGCGGAGAAGCTGGCGGCGTCGACTGACAAGACGGCGAAATGGATCGGCAAGGACGCCGTGCGCGAACTCACAGATCCCAAGATTGTCGAACGCCTGAGCGCGAAAGCTTGATCAAGCCGCCGACGCGCCGCTCTCCTTGTCGAGGATCATGTAATCGAGCGGCATTTCGGTCGTGTACTTGATCTGCTCCATGGCGAAGGACGACGACACGTCGCGGATCTCGATCTTTGCGATCAGCCGCTTGTAGAAGGCGTCATAGGCGCCGATATCGGGCACCACGACACGCAGGAGATAATCGACGTCGCCGCTCATGCGGTAGAACTCGATCACTTCAGGAAACTCCTGGATCACCTCGGAGAAGCGGCGCAGCCATTCATGGCTGTGCGAATTGGTGCGGATCGCCACGAACACGGTCACGCGCGCATTGATCTTTTCAGGATCGAGCAGCGCCACGCGGCGCTTGATGACGCCCTCTTCCTCGAGCTTCTGGATGCGGCGCCAGCACGGTGTGGTGGACAAGCCGACTTTCTTGGCGACGTCGGCCACGGCCAAGGTCGCGTCCTCCTGGAGGAGGCGGAGGATTTTCCGGTCAAGGCGGTCCATATCTGGGCTCCGTTAGAAAAGGTTCGCCATAATCCTGTCATTTAGGCCATCATACAAGAAAGGAATTCTCCGCACACCCTGTATCTTCGGTATCGAATTCCACTACACTTGGGAAAGGCGACGTTGGATTTCCGCCTTGAGAAAAGGCAGCAATTCCATTTCGAACCAGGGATTCCGCTTGATCCAGCCGGTGTTGCGCCAGG
Source organism: Aminobacter sp. NyZ550 (assembly GCF_025628925.2). NCBI lineage: Bacteria > Pseudomonadati > Pseudomonadota > Alphaproteobacteria > Hyphomicrobiales > Phyllobacteriaceae > Aminobacter > Aminobacter sp. NyZ550. Next base: position 3,006,675 of record NZ_CP114190.1, on the reverse strand, counting down.
ACGGATGCGGCAAAGGCAGCACATGCGGCGAAGACGAACGCGCCCAGACAGCCCGCCAGTCGGCGACGGTGTCGGTCAAGGACGCCGCGCGCGCCGCGCCCATGTGCCAGCGCTGCGCGTACTGACCGATCGTCAGCACGAGATCGATCTGCGGCATCAGCTTCATCAGCCGGGCACGCCAGGCCATTGCGCATTCCCGTCGCGGCGGCAGATCACCGCCCTTGGCGTCCTGGCCCGGGAAGCAAAAGCCCATCGGCACGATGGCAAAGGCGTCCGGGTCATAAAAGGTCTCCGACGGCACACCCAGCCAATCGCGCAGCCGGTCGCCTGATGCGTCGGTGAAAGGCGCTCCGCTCAGATGCACCCTGGTGCCCGGCGCCTGCCCGGCAATCAGGATGCGCGCAGTGGAAGACGGCACCACCACCGGCCGCGGCTCATGCGGCAAGGACTTGCCCAGTGGTTGCTCGACGCAGATGCGGCAAGCCTTGATCTCGGCGACGAGGCTGTCGAGTTCGGCCGACATGATCAGGCGGCAGCGCTCGGGCGTGCCGCCAGCGCGCGATACCAGCGCTGCACGTTGGTAAACGCCTCCGGCATCACGATCTTCGCCGGCTTCATGAAGTCGATGGCGCACAATCCGGTGATGTCGGCGATGGAATAGTCGTCCCCGGCGGCGAATTCGCGCGCGGCGAGTTCCTTGTCGAGAAAGGCCAGGAACTCGATGGCCTTCGGCCGGTTGACCTCGCCCCATTCCGCCACCTGGGGGATTTCCCACTCCTTCATCGCCGGATGGGTATGGCGGAAGGCGAAGGCCACCGGCTGGAACAGATTCTGCTCGATCCGCCTTTGCCACATCTCGACCCTGGCCTTGCCGAGCGCACTGTTGCCGAACAAGGCGGGCTCGGGATGAAGCTCCTCGAAATAGCGGCAGATGGCGACCGTTTCGGTGAGGATCGTGCCGTCGTCGAGCTCGAGTACCGGCAGTCGCTGCAGCGGATTACGCGAGGAAACATCAGCTCTCTTGTGCTCCATCGCCCCCATGTCGACTGATACCTTGGGCACATCAATGCCTTTTTCGGCCAGGAACACGCGCACGCGCCTCGGATTCGGCGCCCTTCCCCCGTCAAACAGCTTCATTTCTGCCTCCTCAGACTTGTACCGATCTTGCAAGCATAAGCCGCAAGCTACGAGAATCGAAAGATTTCCCGCAGCCAGTTGAGCATGCGCCCATAGCTGCCATGCTCGATTTCAGCCATATCGCCGTGCATGTTGCGCCAATCGCGCGGACGGTCGAAGTCGCCGGCCCACAGGCCCTTTCGGCCAAGCCGCGCGGCCGCTTCCTCCGCTTCATAGCCACCATAGGCAACGGCCCAGCCGGCCTCCACCTGCGAACGGTTGAGATCGGCGCCGGCAGCCGTGCACTCGCCAAGCAAACGACCGTAACGGTCGCGCTCCCAGCCGGCGCAACGCACCTGGCGCCCAGCGACAAGTTTCGACAGCGCCTCGCGCGAACGCCGGCCGCAGGGATAGTCAGCGCCGTCCTTCCGGCAAATCTGGGAATATTCCGGCGCATCGATGCCGCGCAGGCGGATGCGCTCGCCGCCGAGCGTGATCGAATCACCGTCATTGACGACGGCGACCCCTTCCGTCCTGCGCGTTTCCACCCGGTCGAGGCGCGCCGAAACCAGGATCAGCAGCCCGAGGACGGCAAACGCCAGCGCATAGTCGAGAATCTTGCGCCAACGACTGCGCGGGCGCCTGAAATACCGCTGCCGCGGCCTGCCCGACCACGAACGGCTCATATGGCAAACAATCCCTTAATCATTCGGACGTAGCGTGCGGACTTGAAGATAAGCGCGCGCGAAAACTGAATTATCACATGCCGTTGCAACGCTCTAACACGGCGGACAAGATCATTGTGGACCGCAGGAAACGCCATCGCAACAGCGATGTCGCTCGTGCTGTGCGCAAGACACGCGATCAATTGGCCCAGCAGCCGGGCGGCCTGGCTTTCGACCGCGAACTGCTGAAGCTGCACGCTCGTTCGATCAGGGCCAATTCTGCAACCCTGCCGCTTCTCGTCGTCATCTTCGCCGGCATCGGGTTCTTGCTCGGCGCTGACGATGCCATCCTCAAATGGTCGCTGGTCGCGATGATGGGTTATGTCGGGTTGGCCTTGCTTGCCCGCCGCGCCGACGAGGCAGCGCCTGCAGCGATGACGCCGTCGGCCATCCGGCGCAATTTCTTCATTGGCCATTTCGTCACCGGCCTCGCCTGGGCCTATCTCGCCGCCATGACCTGTGCGGCTTGCGAACCCGGCCTGCTGTCGGTCGTCAAAGGCGTATTCCTGCTCGTCGCCATGGCCGCGACCGCAATCGTCGCGTCGTCGCTGCGCGGCGCACTGGCCGCAACTTTCGTCGTTCCCGTCGCCGCCTATGCCGCCTTCGGCGTCAACCTGTCCGAGCCGCTTGGCATCATCATGGTCGCGCTGCTGGTCGCTGCCTTGCCCTTCTTTTCGCTCGTTGCCGGCATCAAGAAGCGGTCAGCGCTGCTGCTGATGGCCGCCCGGTCCGAAATGGACGCGCTGATTGCCGAACTGGAGACGGCAAAATCGATGTCGGACGAGGCCCGCCGCCGCGCCGAAGACGCCAATCTCGCCAAGTCGCGATTTCTGGCCACGATGAGCCATGAGCTGCGCACGCCACTCAATGCCATCCTCGGCTTTTCGGAAGTGATGGCCGGCGAAGTGCTCGGGCCGATCAACAGCCCGACCTATCGCGAATATTCCCGCGACATCCACCAGTCGGGCCAACACCTGCTCGACCTCATCAACGAGATCCTCGACCTGTCGCGCATCGAGGCCGGCCGCTATCAGCTCAACGAAGAGCCGCTGATGCTGCTCCAGGTGGTCGAGGATTGCTGCCACATGATGGAGCTCAAGGCACGCAACAAGGATCTCAAGATCGTCGAGCAGTTCGAGCCGACGCTGCCGCGCCTGCTCGGCGACGAACGCGCCATCCGACAGATCACGCTCAACCTTCTGTCCAACGCAATCAAATTCTCGCCGACGGGCAGCGAAATCCGCGTCCGCGTCGGCTGGACCGCCGGTGGCGGTCAGTACATCTCGGTCAAGGACAGGGGCCCGGGCATTCCCGCCGACGAAATCCCCGTCGTGCTTTCGGCTTTCGGCCAGGGCTCGATCGCCATCAAGAGCGCGGAACAGGGAACCGGCCTTGGCCTGCCCATCGTCCAGGGCCTGCTTGCCTTGCATGGCGGCGAGTTCGAATTGCGCTCGAAGCTGCGCGAAGGCACCGAGGCCATCGCGGTCTTCCCGCCGGCCCGGGTCATCGACGACCTGCCTTCGCTGGCGCGCAGCACCGGCGGCCGCCGCTAGGGCAATTCAGGGAAAGCGGGAAGCGGGTTTCCCTGGGGAATCGCGCGGAATCAAGAAGCTGGAGCGCTGTTCGAAGAAAAGTGGAAATGAGCGATATCAGCGGATAGCCGCTGCCATTCCCGAGCTGATCTGCGCCGCCGTCCTGACCAGGCCTGCGGCAAGCCCCGCACCAACCGCCTCGCCATGGTCGATGCCAAGCCCGAGCAAGGGCCGCGCGCCGAGCTTGGCCAGCAGGCGGGCATGGCCCGGCTCGGTCGAGACATGCGAAAACATGCAATGGTCGAGCGCCGTCCGGTCGACGGCGTAAAGCACGGCGGCGGCAGCGGTCGTGGCGAAGCCGTCGAGCAACACCGGCATCTTTTCCATGCGTGCCGCAAGGATGGCACCGGCAATGGCCGCGAATTCACGCCCGCCGACCCGACGCAAAGCATCGAACGGGTCCTTGATGTGAGGGCCATGCAGCGCCAGCGCGCGGTCGACCATTTCGGCCTTGCGCGCCTGCATGGCGGCATCGGCACCGGAACCCGGCCCGACCCAGTCGGCGCCCTTGCCGCCGAACAATGCCGCGCAAAGGGCCGCGGCAACCGTCGTGTTGGCAACGCCGAGGTCACCGATGCAGAACAGATCGCTGCCGCCGGCAATCGCCTCCATGCCGAAAGCCATGGTGGCGGCGCAGCCACGTTCGTCCAGCGCCGGCTCGACGGTGATGTCCGATGTCGGCAGGTGCAGCGCCAGGTCGAGCACCTTCAGCCCGAGATCGTTAGCAAGGCAGATCTGGTTGATCGCAGCACCGCCGGCAGCGCACAGCTCGACGCGCTGGGCCGTCGCTTCCATGGCTCGCGGCGACACGCCCTGTGCGGCGACACCGTGATTGCCGGCAAAGATCGCGACCATAGGCTTGAGCACCGAGGGTGGCGCGCGGCCCGTCCAGCGCGCCAGCCAGGCCGCGATGTCCTCGATGCGGCCGAGCGAGCCTTTCGGCTTGTCTGTCTTGGCAAACAGCGCCCAGACCTTGCCTGCCTGGGCGACATCGCCCTCGGGCAGATGCGCAAACAGGTTGCGGAAATCGTCAAAGGGGGAAGCGCTGGTCATGGGTGCTGCCTGCCGTTCGTCATGGTCATGCGCGGCATAGCCGCCTCGACGAGCGAAAACAATCGCGAGATCGCATCCAGGCGGCGAGACGTGACGTCGCGGGATAGCGCTTGCAATGACGCGCAGGCTACATCATCTGTGGCGGGCCGGTGCTAAACATCGGTGCGAGGCCCCATGGACGACACGATGACGGCAATAGAAACCCCTTGCATCATGCTGTGCTCGATTGACGATGCGACGGGCTATTGCTTCGGTTGCGGCCGTACCCGCGACGAGGTTGGCGCCTGGTACAAGATGACGCCGGAGACGCGCCGCGCCGTCATGGCCACCTTGCCCGCCCGTCTCGAGACCATCGAGCGCAAGCCGCGCCGCGAAACGCGCCGCGCGCGGATGGCGCGAGAAAATGCGTCCAGCTAAGGATACCAGACAGAGATGAGCCGGCTTTACTGGGTCGTCATTGCCGTGCTCGGCGGCGGGCTGCTGCTCTTGCTGCTCAACCATTCGTCGGGCGAAACGCTCGGCCTCAACAATGACAGCTTCGGCCAGTTGATCTACGCTGGCGCGCTGCTGCTGGTCATCGGCGCTGGCGTCCTGCGCCATGGCACGCGCTTCGGCGACACGGTGCGCGGCCTGGCAATGTGGGTGGTGATCGTTCTGGTGTTTGTCGCCGGCTATCAGTACCGCTACGAACTGCAGGACGTCGCCAGCCGTGTCACCGCCGGCCTCGTGCCGGGAAGCCCGATGTCGGCGCTGGATGGCGATGGCCGCGCGACCGTCACCCTGGACAAACTGACCAACGGACATTTCGGCGCGCGCATGCAGGTCAACGGCCAGACCATTGATGTCATGGTCGACACGGGCGCCACAACCACCGTCCTGACCGTGGCCGATGCCCGCCGCGCCGGCTTCGATCTCGAAAGCCTGAGCTTTACCGTACCGGTCTCGACTGCCAACGGCATTGCGCATGCGGCACGGGTCACTGCGGCGAGCGTCCAACTCGGCTCCATCGAACGCAGAAACCTGCCGATGCTCGTCGCCGACCAGGGGCTCGAGCAGAGCCTGCTCGGCATGAACTTCATCGGCTCGCTGTCGGGCTTCGACGTGCGCGGCGACAGGATGATCCTGCGCGACTAGGGCTCTAGTGGCCGATCGACCATTTCTTGCGTGTCGGCACAGGCTTGTTGCCGATCTTGCACAAGGCGCAGCCACAACCGGCAAGATGCGCCTTCTTCACCACTTTTGGTTCGGTGCCGCTGGCCTCCGACCGGGCCAATGCGCGGCGCAACTTGCCGTTCATCAGGCTCAGGCGTGGTGCGGCCACGTCGCGCTTGCTTTGCTCCTCGCATTGCGGACAGGCGCACGCCCGAAGCGCGTCCTGCATCGGCACCCATTCTTCAAACGGTCCGCAATCGTCGCAAACATAACTGTAGAGCGGCATGACCAGCCTCCAGAAAGCATCCATTGAAACGATATGGCGGGCAAAACAGCCCTCGCCCGCCCGCAAGCGGCCAAGCGCGCCAACGCCTGGCCGGAAAAGCCGGCGTCAGAGCTTGCCGTCGAGCAGCAGGAAGCCCGGCAGCCAGCCGGTGACGATGCCGGCAAGCAGCGTGACCACCGCCGTCAGCCGCAGGATCGGCTGCTGCAGCGCCAGCAGCAGGAAATACAGGAACCACAGCACGCCCCATATCACCCAGTTGGACGCGAGCCAGAGATCGGTCGACGTCTGGGCGGTGGAAAGTCCTTGCACCGCGACCGGGATGGTGGTGATGGCGACGAACAGGCTGAACCAGCCGAGGCCGCGTCCGTCGACCTTCACCACCCTGTTATAGGCCACCCAAAAATAGGTCGCCGAAAACAGTATCGTCAGCGCCGCCCCCTTGATCGAGGCAGCATCGGCAGCTGGTCCGAACGCCCAGGCGAGCGACGCGCACAGCGTGACGACACCCGAGACCACGTTGATGACGACGATTTCCCGGTCTTCGATCTTTCCGAGAAGCCAGAGTCCGTTCAGAAACAGGACGGCGCCGACATAAAGCAAAGCAAATCCAAGCAGCATGAATCCCTCCCAGGAGAGCGCCGGCCAGGACCGGGCCTGACCGTCGCTTCATTGTTGTTGTGCAGCCTGATCAGCTCGTCTTGGCAACGTCGGCCTTGAAGTCCTGCTTCTTGGGCCCGAGCGCATTGGGATTGATGTCGAAGTCGAAGATCGCCGTAGGAATGGCCAGGGTGGCGCAGACGTTGGGGATGTCGACGATGCCGGCGATGCGCCCCTCGACCGGTGCCGTGCCGAGGATCATGTAGGCCTGTTCGCCCGAGTAGCCGAATTTCTTGAGGTACTCGATGGCATTCAGGCAGGCCCGGCGATAGGCGACGTGAGCGTCGAGGTAATATTGCTCGCCGGTGTGCTCATCGACCGAGATGCCCTCGAAGATGAGATAGTCGTCGAAATGCGGGTCGATCGGGCTCGGCTTGAAGATCGGGTTGATGACGCCGTATTTCGCCATGCCGCCCTTGATGACGTCGACGCTGATATCGACCCAGCCAGCCATTTCAATGGCGCCGCAGAAGGTGATTTCGCCGTCGCCCTGCGAGAAGTGGATGTCTCCCATCGAGAGCCCGCCACCCTTTACATAGACCGGGAAGTAGACCTTCGAACCGCGCGACAGGTTCTTAATGTCGCAGTTGCCACCGTGTTCGCGCGGCGGCACCGTGCGCCAGGCTTCGGCTGCGGCCGTCCGAGCAGCATCGCCCTTCATCTGTCCCATCAGTGCCGTGTCGGCATATGGCAGGGCTGCCAGAGGCGGCACTCGAGCCGGATCGGTCGCCACCAACGCGGCTTCGCGCCGGTTGGCTTCGGCAAGCAGCTTGTGGTCCGGCAGGCAGCCGATCAGGCCGGGATGGATGATGCCGGGGTAGCGCACGCCAGGAATGTGGCGCGACGTCGTGTAGATGCCGTGGAAATCCCAGCAGGATTTGCTGGCCTCCGGATAGTGCTCGGTCAGGAAGCCGCCGCCATTTTCCTTGGCGAACAGGCCGTTGAAGCCCCATTCCGAATCGGGCTTGGCGCCGAGATCAAGAATGTCGACGACCAGCAAATCGCCGGGTTCCGCGCCGTCGACGCCGAACGGGCCGCTGAGATAATGGACGCGCGTCAGGTCGACGTCGCGGACGTCGTTGGCGCTGTTGTTGTTGCCGATCTGGCCTCCCGTCCAGTCATGGCACTCCACCCGGTAGGTGCGCCCAGGCTTGAGATACTCGACCATCGGGATATCGGGATGCCACCGGTTGTGCGTCTTGATGGCATGGTCTTCGGGCGCCTTGTTCAGATCGACTGAGAATACTGTCTGTGGCATGCGGCTGTTCCTCCTCATTTGCCGGCGTGCAGGGGGGGTGGCTTGCGCGCCGTCCCCGTTGCTGCGCCGGGCAGCGCGACGCCGCCCGGCATCACCGTGCGTCGCCAAGCTAGGAGCGGCATGTAATCGCCATGCATCGGAAAGCGGGCCGTATTGTAATTTTTTGTAACCAAACGGATGGCTGCAGGCATGGGCCGCGCAAGGCGACCCATCAATTTCAGCTAGAATTTTCAGTGTATTAGACAGACATTCCCGCGCAGGAAGGATGTCGATCTGCCCGCACCCGCGGGTCGGCGGCGCCGACCGCGACCAATGGCCATCTTCCCTTCTCGACCGGGCCCATGAATTGCGATTATCGTAGCTGCCATGTCAGTTGCCGAGCCAAGATCACGCATTCTCATTGTCGATGACGATCGTCGGCTGTGCAGCTTCCTGGAAAAATTCCTGACCAGCGAAAGTTACGCCATCGTCAGCGCCCATGACGGGCGTTCGATGCGGCGTGCGCTGGCCGACGAGGCCTTCGATCTCGTCATCCTCGATCTCGGCTTTCCCGTCGGCGAGGACGGCGTGACGCTGGCGCGCAGCATGCGCTCGCAATACGACCTGCCGCTGATCATGCTGTCGGGCAAGAACAGCACGATCGACAAGGTCGTCTGCCTCGAACTCGGAGCCGACGACTACATCACCAAGCCTTTCGAACCGCGCGAACTCCTGGCGCGGGTGCGCACGGTGATGCGGCGTTTTGCCAAGCGCATCAACCTGCCCGAGCAGGCAGAAGTGGATCGTTCGGCCGCCGTCTGTTTCGATGGCTGGCAGCTCGATCCCGCACGCTACAAGCTGTCGTCGCCGAACGGCGAGAACGTGCGGCTCACCAGCCAGGAGTTCCAGATCCTGTCCGCGCTGGTCGAACGGCGCGGCCGCATCCTGTCGCGCGAACAGATCCTCGACATCGTCGCCAACCGCAACTGGACGCCTTACGACCGCAGCATCGACGTGCTGATCGGCAAGATACGCCGCAAGTTGCGGGACAATGCGCGCGACACCCAATTCATCAAGACCATTCGCGGCGTCGGCTACATGTTCGCCCCTCAGGGCCGGGACTGAACTGCCCGCGGCAGATAGAGATTGATCCGGGTGCCCTCGTCCGGATTGCTGGAGATGCCCAGGCGCCCGCCCGACTGTCGCACGAAGCCATCGACCATCGGCAGACCGAGGCCACTGCCCTTTCCCGCTGCTTTGGTGGTGAACAGCGGTTCCAGCGCCCGGCGCCGCACCGCCAGCGGCATGCCGTGGCCGGTGTCGATGACCGAAATGACGACATACTGACCGGGTAACAGACCCGAGGCGACGCGGGCGTCATCGGGCCGGACGACAAAATTGCAGGCCTCGAACCGAAGCAGGCCGCCATCCGGCATTGCGTCGCGCGCGTTGAGCGCCAGATTGAGCAGGCTGGTTTCCAGTTGTGCCGGCTGAACTTCGACCTCATGCAGATCGTCCGCCAGTTCGAGCGACAGGCCGATCTTGTCGTCCAGCGTGCGACGCAAGACGCGCATCAGGTCGGGCAGCGCCTCACCCAGATCGACACGGGCCGTGTCACCGCCCTCGCGGCGGCCGAAATTGAGCAGGCGCGAGGTCAGCTCCGTCCCTGCCTTCACCGCCTCCAGCGCATCGTCGACCATCTGCGCCAGTTGAGGCTCGGTCTGCACGTGCTCCTGCAGCCAGCGCAGATTGCCGAGCAGGACAGCCAGGATGTTGTTGAAGTCGTGCGCGATGCCGCCGGTCAGCTGTCCCATCGCCTCGATGCGCTGCATCTGCCCGAGCCGCTCGGCGACCAGGCGCTTTTCCTCCATGAGCCGCGTGCGTTCGAAGCAGCGCTCCAGCGTCGCCAACAGATCGGCACTGTGGAACGGCTTGCACAGATAGTCGTAGGCGCCGGCCTGCAACGCCTCCACCGCCGTCTCGACCGAGGCATAGGCTGTGACCATCAGGCAGATGAGATCGGGGCTTTGCTGGCGAAACGCCCTGACCAGTTCGACACCGTTGCCGACGCCCAACCGCACGTCGACAAGGGCCACCGCCGGTAGGTGCAAGGCCAAAGCGCGCTGGGCTGACGGCGGATCATGCGCGATGATCGCCTGATAGCCTTCGAGCTCGAGCAATCCGGCGAGGCTTGCGGCAAAATCCTCGTCGTCGTCGACGATGAGAACACGCTTCTTCTCGGTCGGCTCGGCTGCATGCGGAATGACGTCGTCGCCGATGAAATCGGTCTGCAGATCGGTCTGGTCGGTCATGACGAACCAGCGCCCGCGCGCGGCAACACGATCGACACGCGCGTGCCGGCTCCCTGCTCGCTGTCGATCAGCACCGAGCCGCCATGCTGCTCGACGATGCGCTTGACCAGCGGCATGCCCAATCCGACGCCGAACGCCTTGGTGCTGAACAGCGGCTCGAACACCCGCGCCACTGTCTCGCGCGACATACCGGTCCCATTGTCGGCAACGCAGATGATGGCGTTGTTGCCCTCGCAGCGGGTCGAGACGACGATTGCCGCGACATCCGCCGTCTCGCAGGCCTGCAGCGCATTGGCCAGGACGTTGGAAAAGGCCTGCCGCAACCGCTCGCCGTCGGCCGATATCCTGCATCCGGCGGCAAGTTCCAGCTGTATCGGCCGCGCAGCCTCCTGTTCGGCGACATGCTGGGCCACCCATCGGTCGATCAGTATCGGCGAGACGACCAGGGCGTGCTTGCGCGAGAAATCGAGCAGGTCCTCGATGATCCGCACGCAGCGCCAGGCGTTTCGCTGCAGCCGTTCCAATTCAGAGAGTACCGGTGCGTCGGCGCTCTTCAGCGAGCGGCGCAACACGTCGGCTGACGTCACCAACGTGCCAAGCGGATTGCGCAGCTCGTGGCTGACGGTTGCCGTGATCTGACCGATGGCGGCGAGGCGCTCGTTGCTCGCCAGGTCTCGCTGCGTCTGCCGCAACTTTTCCAGCGAGGCGACAAGATCGCGCTCGGCAAGTTCCCGGCTCTCCTGCGACAGCACGATCCACCAGGCGCCGATGCCGAGCAGCGGCAGCAGCGCGAGAAAGACCCTGAGAAGCAGTTGGCCGCTTGCCAGATGCGGCTGCTCCGACCCGGGCTCGATCAGGCGATAAGTCAGCAGAAACACGCCGCCCGAGAGCACCGCGAGCGCAAACAGCACACCTGCCACCTTGAGCAGGCGCTGGCCCATGCGCGGGGCGATCTTGTCGCGAATATGCGGCAGCGCCTTCCCGAAATAGCGCGAGCGCGACGTCTGCAGCTCGCCTCCCGGCGCCTTGCAGACATCGTGGCAATGCGAATCCAGGCTGCAGCACAGCGAGCAGATCGGCTGCTCGTAGAAGGTGCAATGCACCATGTCGGAGCCTTCATAGGTGACGCCGCAGATGGCGCACAGATTGGCATCCGACGTGGCCGCCGGCAGGTCGACGGGCTGGCGCGCCAGATAATACCGCCCCTTGGTGGCAACACCGATGGCCACAGCGGAGCCGAGTGCCGTGACAAAGGCGATCGGCGCGGCATAGGCCTGCGCCATGACGCCGAAAATGCCGGAAAAACACAGCAGGGCAACGAACGACGCCAGCGCCATCGAACCGCAGCCGACGGGGTTGAAGTTGTAGAGATAAGCGCGCTTGAACTCCGGGAATGCCGGGCTGACTCCGATCGGCTTGAGGATGGCGAGGTCGGCAAAGATCGAGCCTACCCAGGCAGCGGCGATGATCGAATAGACCGCCAGCACCAGCTCCAGCGTCTGGAAAATGCCCAGCAGCATCAGAAGCAGCGAGATCAGGATGTTGAACACCAGCCAGACGACCCGGCCGGGGTGGTAATGGGTGACGCGCGAGAAGAAATTGGACCAGGCCAGCGAACCGGCATAGGCATTGGTGACGTTGATCTTGACCTGCGAGATCAGCACGAAAACGGCGGCCAGGGTGAGCACGACGCGCGGGTCGGCGCTGACATATTCATAGGCGATGATGTACATGTGGATGGGTTCGAGCGCCGTCGAGCGCGACAGCCCGGCCTGGATGGCGAGCACCGCGAGCAGGCTGCCGCACAGTATCTTGAAACCGCCGACGACGATCCAGCCCGGCCCTGCGGCAATCACCGCCGCCCACCAGCGGAAACGGTTCTCACGCGTCTTGTCAGGCAGGAAGCGCAGATAGTCGACCTGTTCGCCGATCTGGATCGACAGCGCGCACAGAACGCCGATGGCCGAGCCGAAGGCCAGGAAGTTGAACCCCTCGCCTGCCACATCGCTGCCGACGAAAGCCGCCCACTCGTTCAGCGTGTCGGGATGGGCAAACAGGATGTAGGCGAAGGGCGCCAGATGCATGGCGATCCAGATCGGCTGCGACAGCAGCTGCAGCTTGCTGATCAGCGTCACGCCCATGAAGGTGATGGGGATGATGACCACCGAGGAGATGACATAACCCAGCACCAGCGGCACATCGGCGAACAGGTGGAGCGCCTGCGCCATGATCACGCCTTCGAGAGCAAAAAAGATGAAGGTGAATGTCGCGTAGATCAGCGAGGTGATCGTCGAGCCGATGTAGCCAAAGCCCGCGCCGCGCGTCAGCAGGTCCATGTCGATGTTGTGGCGGCTGGAATAATAGGCGATCGGCAGGCTCGTCACGAAGACGAACAGGCAGGTTACCAGGATCGCCGGAAAGGCGTTGGCGAAGCCGTAGCTCAGCGTGATCGCGCCGCCGATGGCCTCAAGGGCGAGAAATGAAATGCCGCCGAGTGCTGTGTTGGCAATGACGAATGGCGACCAACGGCGAAACGACCGGGCCGCGTATCGGAGTGAATAATCCTCCAGCGTCTCGTTGGCGATCCAGGAGTGGTAGGATCGCAAGGCCGGCAGTTGCGGCGTTTCCATCACGCGCAGCCTTCACGCGCCATAGCTCCGCCCGGCAATCGGCACATGAAACCGCCCCTCCTCGAACATGCCCCCGCCAAATGATCACACAAACCAAATGGCGAGGCCAGCCCGTCCGGCAACGTCGGAGCATGAGCGGCCATCGGCGCAAACGCTTTGCATGGGGGCAGCGACGGTGTGCGGCCGAATCCTGCGCGAAGTTCGGCTTGCCAACGCGATCCGGGACGTGCCGCGGCCACCGGGCAAGGCCTAAGTTATGGAAGCTATGCAGCCTCGCTGCGGCTCGTCAGGTCGACGGCGGCGAAAGCGTCGCGCAACACCTGCGGCCCGGCACCTGGCTTGTTGGCGTCGGTCGACAGAACCTGACGGTAGCGCCGCGCGCCCGAAAGACCGTGGAACAGCCCGACCATATGGCGCGTGACATGACCGAGACGACCGCCTGATGCGATATGCCGCCCGGCATAGTCGGCCATGGCGTCGATCAGCACCGCATAGTCCATCTCGTGGGCCACTTTGCCATTCAGCAATGCGTCGACACCGCCGAGCACGCTCGGCGTGTGATATGCAGCACGGCCGAGCATCACGCCATCGACCTTGTCGAGATGGTCGCGGCTTTCGTCCAAGCTCTGGATGCCGCCATTGATGCCGATGAATTTGTGCTGGTAACGTGCTTTCAGGCGATAGACCCGGTCATAGTCGAGCGGCGGGATTTCGCGGTTTTCCTTTGGACTGAGCCCTTCCAGCCACGCCTTGCGGGCATGCACCCACAGCGCGTCGGTGCCGGCAGCAAAAACCATGTCGGCAAGAGTATCAAGCGCCGGCTCGGGGTCCTGGTTGTCGACGCCGATACGGCACTTTACCGTGACTGGAATGCTGACCACAGCTTTCATCGCCGAAACGCATTCGGCGACGAGCTCCGGCGTCTTCATCAGGCAGGCACCGAATGTGCCCGACTGCACACGGTCGGACGGGCAGCCGACATTGAGGTTGATCTCGTCATAACCGAAGCCTTCGCCGATGCGCGCGGCTTCCGCCAGCTTGGCCGGATCGGAGCCGCCGAGCTGAAGCGCGATAGGGTGTTCGACGGCATCGAAACCAAGCAGGCGCTCGCGCGGACCGTGGATGACGGCATCGGCCACCACCATCTCGGTGTAAAGCAGCGCATCGCCGGTGATCTGCCGATGGAAATTTCGGCAGCATCGATCGGTCCAGTCCATCATCGGTGCGACGGCGACGATTTTCGTGCCGTCGGCGTAGAGCTTGGTCATAAGGTCTCGAATGTATGTGGGGCGGCAATCGCCCTTTAGATAAGGCCGCTCCCTACCACAACAAGGCACGGAAGGCCAAATCCGACCGGTCCCGCCCAAAAGGCGGCGCGACAGCCTCGGACGTCAGCCGTCCGCTTGGCTTGGTTTGGGCTCGGGCCGCGTGCCGACATAAACGGCGCCTGCGACAAAGATCAGTGACACGCCGACCGCCACCCACGGACCAGGCTTGCTCAACCAGAACAGGCCGTAGCCGAGGGCCATGCCTGTCCAGGCCATGATCTTGGCCCGGCGCGGGATGGCACCCTGTTCGCGCCAGGCGCGTAAGGGCGGGCCGAAAGTCGCATGGCCGAGCAGCCATCCCTCGAAGCGCGGCGACGAGCGACCAAAGCACCAGGCAGCCAGGATAATGAAGATCGTGGTCGGCATGACGGGCAAGAAGGCGCCGACAATGCCGAGCGCCAGCATCAGCAGACCGAGCGCGAAATAGACGCCGCGCTTGGCGCTCGAACTCATCGCACCAGCGCGTCGCAAAAGCTGCTTCATCGCGTCGCCGCCAGCCCAGCCGAACCCTCAGCGCCGGACGATGATACGGCTGTCGACGTCCTTGATGTCGCGCAGGCCGCAGAAGGCCATGGTGATATCGAGCTCCTTGCGGATAATGTCGAGGCACGCGGTCACGCCCGCCTCGCCGCCGGCACCGAGGCCATAGAGGAACGAGCGGCCGATGAACACGCCCTTGGCGCCAAGGGCCACGGCCTTGAGCACGTCCTGGCCGGAGCGGATGCCGCCATCCATCAGCACCTCGATGCGGTCGCCGACAGCGTCGACGATGCCGGGCAGCGCCGAGATCGAGGAAACCGCGCCGTCGAGCTGGCGGCCGCCATGGTTGGAGACGATCAGCGCGTCGGCGCCGCTTGCCACGGCCTTCTCGGCGTCTTCGGCATCGAGGATTCCCTTGAGGATCAGCTTGCCGCCCCACTGCTCCTTGATCCACTTCACGTCGTCCCAACTGAGCGCCGGGTCGAACTGTTCGGCGGTCCATGACGACAGCGACCGCAGATCGGTGACGCCCTTGGCGTGACCGGCGATATTGCGGAAGGTGCGCCGGTTGGTGCGCAGCATGTTGAGGCACCAGCGCGGCTTGGTCGCCAGATTGATGATGTTGGCAACCGTCATGCGCGGCGGCGTCGACAGGCCGTTGACGATGTCCTTGTGGCGCTGGCCGAGAATCTGCAGGTCGAGCGTCAGCACCAGGGCCGAGCATCTGGCAGCCTTGGCGCGACGGATCAGGTTCGAGACGAATTCGCGGTCGCGCATCACATAGAGCTGGAACCAGAATGGCTTCGACGTATTTTCGGCGATGTCTTCGATGGAGCAGATGCTCATCGTCGACAGCGTGAACGGAATGCCGGCCTTCTCTGCAGCGCGTGCGCCATGAATCTCACCGTCGGCATGCTGCATGCCGGTTAGGCCGGTCGGCGCGATCGCCACCGGCATCGACACCGTCTCGCCGGCCATCGTCGTTTCAAGCGTACGGTCGCGCATGTCGACGGCAACGCGCTGGCGCAGCTTGATCGGCACGAAGTCGCTCTCATTCTCGCGATAGGTGCTCTCGGTCCAAGAGCCGGAATCGCAATAGTCGTAGAACATGCGCGGCACCCGGCGCTTGGCGATGGCTCGAAGATCGGCGATCGAGGTAATCGGACGCGCCATTCCACTATGCTCCAGGATGCTGATGACCGGCGGCATGTAAGCCGCCTTCGCGACCGATGCCAAGGCCTGACCGGCAAGATGTCTGTCCGGAAATCGCAGACTTTCGTTCTATGCCCGGTGTTCGAGGATGTTGACGATGTTGCCGAACGGGTCGCGGACAAAAAACCGCCTGACGCCCCAGGGCTCATCGGCAAGATCGTAGACGATCTCAAGGCGCGCGGCCTTCACCCTGTCATGGAGCTCATCGACATTGTCGACCTCGATCGAAAGCAGCGGTACAGGCGTACCCGCCCCACCCTCGCTGGCAACGCCGAGTTGCGGTGTCATCGTGCCGCCGGTGCCGAAGGTCAGGATCCAGCCGTGATCCATGAGAATGTCGAGCCCGAGCAGGTCGCCGTAGAATGCTTGTGCCGCCCTGGGCTCCGCTGCGTGGAGATTGGCGACGATGCGACGAACGGCCATGTCGTGTTTCCTTTCTGACGTCAAAAGGGGCCCGGAGGCCCCTCTCGGCATTTTTTGCGTTTGCTGGCCCTCAGGCGTTGGCGGCCATGACCGCACGTTTGGCCATCACCACCACCAGGTTGGCGCGATACTCCGGTGTGGCATGGATGTCACCCATCAGGCTGCCTGACGGAACCGTCACCCCCTCCAGCGCCGATGCCTCGAACTTCCTGGTCAGCGCCGCCTCGATCTCCTTGGAGCGGAACACGCCATCGTCGCCTGCCCCGGTGACTGCCGCACGCACGCCATCCTTGCCCTTGGTCACGAACACGCCGGTCATGGCATAACGCGACGCCGGGTTCGGGAACTTGGCGTAGCCCGACCTGGCCGGCGCGGTGAAGGTGACGGCGGTGACGATCTCGTCGTCCTTGAGCGCTGTTTCGAACAGGCCCTTGAAGAATTTGTCGGCGGCGATCTGGCGCTTGTTGGTGACGATGGTCGCGCCCAGCGCCAGCAGCGCCGAGGGGTAGTCGGCCGCCGGATCGTTGTTGGCGACCGACCCGCCGATGGTGCCGCGATGCCGGACGGCGGGATCGCCGATGTGGCTGGCGAGATGCGACAAGGCCGGGCAGACCTTTTTCAGCTTCTCGTCATTGGCGACGTCGAAATGCGTCGTCGCCGCACCGATGGTGACGTTCTTGCCCGAGACCTTGATGCCCTTGAGGTCGGCGATGTGGTTCAGGTCGACCAAGTCCGAGGGGGCTGCGAGCCGTGTCTTCATCGCCGGGATCAGCGTCATGCCGCCGGCGAGATATTTGGCGTCACCGCTCTTGATCTTCTTGGCGGCGTCCGCGACCGAGGTGGCGCGATGATAGTTGACGGAATACATGGTGCGTCCTCCTCAGTGCTTCGTGCCGGCGCGCAATGCGGCCCAGACCTTGCCCGGCGTCGCCGGCATGGTCAGGTTGTCGTGGCCGAGCGCATCGGTGATGGCGTTGATGACCGCCGGCGGCGAACCGATGGCGCCGGCCTCGCCGCAGCCCTTGATGCCGAGCGGATTGCTCGGACAGGGCGTGTTCGACGTCGATATCTGGAACGACGGCAGATCGTCGGCACGCGGCATGGTGTAGTCCATGTAGCTTGCCGTCAGAAGCTGGCCGCTGGCGTCATAGACAGCGCCTTCCAGCAGCGCCTGGCCGACGCCCTGGGCGATGCCGCCATGCACCTGCCCTTCGACGATCATCGGATTGATGATGTTGCCGAAATCGTCGGCAGCGACGAACTGGACGATATCGGTCTTGCCGGTCTCGGGATCGATCTCGACCTCGCAGATGTAGCAGCCGGCCGGGAAGGTGAAGTTCGACGGATCGTAGAATGCCGTCTCCTTCAGGCCGGGCTCCATGCCTTGCGGCAGGTTGTGTGCGGTATAGGCGGCAAGCGCCATCTGGAACCACGGCACATTCTTGTCGGTGCCGGCGACCTTGAGCTGGCCGTTCTCGATGACGATGTCACCCTCGTCGGCCTCGAGCAGATGTGCTGCGATCTTCTTGGCCTTGGCCTCGACCTTGTCGAGCGCCTTGACGATCGCCGACATGCCGACTGCGCCCGAGCGCGAGCCATAGGTGCCCATGCCCATCTGCACCTTGTCAGTGTCGCCATGGACGATGGAGACACTGTCGAGCGGCACGCCGAAGCGTGAGTTGACGAGCTGGGCGAAGGTCGTCTCATGGCCCTGGCCGTGGCTGTGCGAGCCGGTCAGAACCTCGATGGTCCCGACGGCATTGACCCGCACCTCGGCGGATTCCCACAGGCCGACACCTGCGCCGAGCGACCCCACCGCCGCCGACGGCGCAATGCCGCAGGCCTCGATGTAGCAGCTCATGCCGATGCCGCGCAGCTTGCCTTTCTTGGCCGCCGCAGCCTTGCGCTTGGCAAAGCCGGCATAGTCGGCCTGCTTCATCGCAGCGTCGAGCGAGGCGCCATAATTGCCGGCGTCGTAGCACATGATGACGGGCGTCTGGTGCGGGAACTGGGTGATGAAGTTGGTTCGCCTGAGTTCGGCCGGCGACACGCCGAGCTCGCGCGCGGCAATCTCCATGGTGCGCTCGAGCACGAAGGTGGCTTCAGGCCGGCCTGCCCCGCGATAGGCATCGACCGGTGCGGTGTTGGTATAGACGGTGCGCACATTGCCGTAGATCGCCGGGATGTTGTACTGGCCCGACAGCAGGGTGGCGTAGAGATAGGTCGGCGTCGCCGAGGAAAATAGCGACATGTAGGCGCCGAGATTGGCGACCGTGTCGACTTTCAGCCCAACGATCCTGTTGTTCTTGTCGAAACCCATCTCGACAGTGGTGTGATGGTCGCGGCCATGGGCGTCGGTGAGGAAACTCTCGGTGCGATCGGCCACCCACTTGACCGGCACGCCGGTCCGCTTCGAGGCCCACAGGCAGACGATTTCCTCGGGATAGATGTAGATCTTCGAGCCGAAGCCGCCGCCGACGTCGGGTGCGATGACACGCAGCTTGTTTTCCGGCGCGACGTTGTAGAACGCGCTCATTACCAGTCGGGCGACATGCGGGTTCTGCGAGGTCGTCCAGCAGGTGTAGTGATCCTCGGCCTTGTCGTAGTGGCCAAGGGCCGCGCGCGGCTCCATCGCATTCGGAACCAGCCGGTTGTTGACGATGTTGAGCCGGGTGATGTGGGCAGCCGACTTGAGGGCGGCGTCGGTCGCAGCTTCGTCGCCGATGCCCCAGTCGAAGATCAGGTTGCCGTCGGCTTCGGGATGAAGCTGCGGCGCGCCCTTGGCGAGCGCATCGACCGCATCGGCAACCGATTTGCGTTCCTTGTAGGTGATTTCGACAGCTTCGGCGGCGTCGCGCGCCTGGCCCTTGGTGTCGGCCACCACCACCACGACGGCATCACCGACATAGCGCACCCGGTCGACCGCCAGCGGCGACCACGCACCCATCTTCATCGGCGAACCATCTTTGGAATGGATCATCCAACCACAGATCAGGTTGCCGATGCCGTCGGCCTTGAGCTGCTTGCCGGTCAGCACGCCGATGACACCCGGCATCGCCTCGGCCTTTTTGGTGTCGATCTTCTTGATGTCGGCATGGGCGTGCGGGCTGCGCACGAATGCTGCGTGTTTCATGCCCGGCACGACCATGTCGTCGACATAACGTCCGGCGCCTGTGATGAATCTCTTGTCTTCCTTGCGCGCAACCCGCGCGCCGATGCCTTCGATTCCCATTTCAGTTCCTCCCGAACTCAAAAAGCAGATGGCGAATGGTGGCTATGGAAGGAGACCGCGACGGCGTAAGGGACCATGTCCCTGCGCCCTTCGCTCCCCGCCCCTATGCCGCCTTTTTCGCCTTGCTCTTGGACGCCTTCGACATCGTTTTCGAAGCGGCGAGGATCGCCTTGACGATGTTGTGGTAACCTGTGCAGCGGCAGATGTTGCCTTCGAGCTCCGCGCGCACGGTCGCCTCGTCGAGGCCTTCGGGATGCCTGCGGATCATGTCGGTCGCCGTCATGATCATGCCCGGCGTGCAAAAGCCGCACTGCAGGCCATGATGTTCCTTGAACGCCGCCTGGACGGGATGAAGGTCGGCGCCATTGGCGAGGCCTTCGATGGTGGTAACGGTCGAACCCGAGGCCTGTACCGCAAGCATCGAGCAGGACTTCATCGCCTTGCCGTCAACGTGGACGACGCAGGCACCGCATTGCGACGTATCGCAACCGACATGCGTTCCGGTCAGCCCCAAATGCTCACGCAGGAAATGAACGAGAAGCGTGCGGTCCTCCACCGCGCCGCTGACCTTTCGGCCATTCACGACCAAAGATACCTCCGACATGAAACCTCCCATGTTGCCGCGACCGGCCAGGCAGACCCCGCACCAGTCAGGTGAGCAAATCCTATCTGTGCAAATGCAGGCTGCAAGCGCCTTTTTGGATCCAGACACGCAATGCGTGCATGCCAGCGCAGAAAAGACGCCTGATCGCGGCCGCTTCGACTTCAGCCAACTTGCAGCTCAGCCAGCAACAGCCACTTCCCAGGCTGCAGATTGCAAGTGGCCAGACTGCAGATTGCAAGTGGAATGCGCGCGCGGATCGTGCCAAAAGCCGTCATCACGTTTGCGGGAGGCCCTGCTTGGTCAACTTCGTCATCTCTCCGCCCGAGCCAGCTTCGGTCGCCATTTCAGGATCTTCGCACCGGTTTCCGGTACGGCGCATCTTCTGCGTCGGCCGCAACTACGCAGCGCATGCCCGCGAAATGGGCAAGGATCCCGATCGCGAGCCGCCGTTCTTCTTCGGCAAGCCGGCAGATTCTGTCGTCGACAGCGGCACGACGATCCCCTACCCGCCGCTGACCGGCGACCTGCACCACGAGATCGAGCTTGTCGTCGCCATCGCCAAGGGCGGATCGAACATCGCCGCGGCCGACGCGCTCGACCACGTCTGGGGCTACGGCGTCGGCATCGACTTGACCCGCCGCGACCTGCAGGACGCCGCCAAGAAACTCGGTCGCCCCTGGGACTGGGGCAAGGGTTTCGACCGCTCGGCACCATGCGGACCGCTGGTGTCGGTGTCCGACATCGGCCACCCCGACAAAGGCCGGGTGTGGCTCGCCGTCAATGGCGAAACCAGGCAGCAAGGCGACCTCTCCGAACTGATCTGGTCGGTCCCCGAAGTGATCGCCATCTGCAGTGAATCGATGGAACTGAAGGCCGGCGACCTGATCTACACCGGCACGCCGGCGGGCGTCGGCGCGGTCAAGCCAGGAGACCGCATGACAGGCGGTGTCGACGGCGTCGGCGAGATCGAGATCTCGATCGCTGCACGGTAACTGGCGGGCGGCGGCTCAGGCCGTCGCCTTCTTGCGCTTTTCGTAGAGCATGACGAGCGTTTCGGCGACGAGCGCCGGCTTGTCCTCGCCTTCGATCTCGATGGTGTTTTCGGCCTTGAGCAGATATTGGCCCGGGCCCTTGTCGTCCATCGACATCAGTACGGTGCGCAGGCGCACCCGCGAGCCGACCTTCACCGGCGAGATGAAACGCACTTTGTCGAGGCCATAGTTGAAGGCAGCAAGCGTATTCTCGGGCACCACGCCGATTTCCTGGACCAGCGCGCCAATCAGCGACAATGTCAGGAAGCCATGCGCCACCGTGGTGCGGAACGGACTGCGCCGCTTCGCCCTTTCGGGATCGACGTGGATCCACTGGCGGTCGCCGGTGCAGTCGGCAAAGGCATCGATGCGGCTCTGGTCGACAAGCACCCAATCGGAAACGCCGAGTTCCTGCCCGATATTTTCGCGCAATTCCTCATAGGTCTCGATGGGCTTCCGCACGCTTCCCTCTCCTGACATAAGCTGGCCAAGTGGGCGTTGGGGACCATAAACGAGGCGCGTTTGTCAACCTCCAAGCGCAGCGGAAAGGCTATTCCGCAGCCTCGCGCTCGGGCAGATCGTCGGTTCTCTCGGGGTCGCCGGGGGCTGTTTCGCAGCCGAGTTCGGGGAACGCCACCGAGCGCTTGCCGTGGAAATCGGTGCGCACGACAACCAGCCCCTGCTCCTCGAAATAGGTCAGCAGCCGCCGCGCCCGGCGCGCCGAATGGCTGCCATAGGCATGCGCGATCGCAGCGTCGGATGGGCAAGGCGCGCCTTTGACCGCTGCCTGGGCAACGATCAGGAACACCGCCTGCAGATCCTCGGGAAGTGTCACGGACATGCCGAGGGCCTGTTGCCAGGTATCGCTCGACGCGGTTTCTTCATCGATGCCCGAACGCGCCACCGCGTAGCGGCGGCGGAACATCGACAGCGGCGGCGGCTCGCCCTGCATCCGCTTGATGCGGCAGCGGACGAGAAAATCCTGGTACAGCACGGCGTCCGTACGGAACGCCGCGTCGGGATCCTCGACCATCTCGCGCACGATGGTATCGATCAGGGCCTCGCGCTCGGCTTCATCGAACAGCGGGAAGATCGGCTCGGCAACGGGCGCCGAGGCCTCGGCGCGCACCTGGGAAAGCTGGGCGATGATGTCGGCCGTGGGCGTCGGCGCAGGCGGCGCCGTGCGCCGGACCGTCTGGCGCGTTTCCAGCGGCGCCGGCGCAAAGATAAGGTCGCGCGTGTCTTCGCTGGCGTCGGGCAGTGGCATCAGCTTGGGGCTGACCGAACGTGCCGAGGTCTCGACCGGGCCGATGGCGACCGGCAGCGGCCGGCGCGACATCGCCGGTCCAAGCGCGATGAAATTGCCGCGCGCCAGATCGCGGAACATTTCGGCCTGGCGCCGCTCCATGCCGAGCAGGTCGGCGGCGCGCGCCATGTCGATGTCGAGGAAGGTGCGGCCCATCAGGAAGTTGGACGCCTCGGCGGCGACGTTCTTGGCGAGCTTGGCCAGGCGCTGGGTGGCGATGACGCCGGCCAGGCCGCGCTTGCGGCCGCGGCACATCAGGTTGGTCATCGCGCCAAGCGAGATCTTGCGGGCTTCGTCGGAGACCTCGCCGGCGATGGCCGGCGCAAACAGCTGCGCCTCGTCGACCACGACCAGAACCGGGTACCAGAAATCACGCTCGGCATCGAACATGCCGTTCAGGAACGCTGCGGCACCACGCATCTGCTGCTCGACGTCGAGTCCCTCGAGATTGAGCACGACCGATACGCGATGCTGGCGGATTCGGCCGGCAATGCGGGTCAGTTCGGCTTCGGTGCGCTGGGCATCGACGACGACATGTCCGAACTTGTCGGCGAGCGTGACGAAATCACCCTCGGGGTCGATGACGCACTGCTGCACCCACGGCGCGCTCTGTTCGAGCAGGCGACGCAACAGATGCGACTTTCCCGAGCCCGAATTGCCTTGAACCAGCAAACGGGTCGCCAACAGTTCTTCGAGATCAACCTGAGCCTTCGTCCCCCCGGACGCCGCCCCCATCTCGATGCCTACCTTCATCCTCTACCCCAGTTGAACCCTGCTGCGCCGGTCCGCGAGTCCGTATCGATTCGCGGAAGCCACAATAGCCGGATTCAAAGTGTTAAAGCGTCTTTGTGCGCCCGGACGGACGCACCACGCTCCGATGGTGATCGCCCTTCAATAGCATCCGATCGCGGGCAATGCGCGAGCCCTCTCGCGAAACCCACAAGAGAGCTGAGGTCAGGACTGGATCGGCACGGCTACTTCTTCTTGTCGAAGCTGTCGCGGATTTCCTCGATCGATTCATGGATGCGGCTGCGCAGGATATCGACGGATTCCGTGCCCGACTTGCGTACGATGGAGGCTACCTCGCCGGCATTCTTGACGGCAGCCTCGAATGAGCGCTTGGCGAAGTCGGCCTGCCTGGAAATCAGCTCCTGCGGGTTGCCTGGCGCCCGAAGCCCCTGGGCGGCCTCGGTGATCTCATGCAAGGCTTCCTGCAGCATCTCGCGCTGCTTCGCCACCAGCGACGAGGCTCCGGAGGCCGTCGCCTTGACCGATTGTTCCAGCGCTTCGAGATTCTTGCGGTGATGGCCGATGATCGTGTCGACATCGACCGCGGGCATCTTCAGGTCGCGCCCGAATTTCGAAAACATGTCCATGAAGGATTCCGGTTCCGGCTTCTTCGCCATGGCTCGCTCCCGTTTGGCTCCGGGCGTCCCCCGGAGGTCGCAAGGTCAGCATAGACGAGCAAGGCGGCCGGTCAATTCGCAAGCACCAGCAACTCGAGTGAATACAGCGCGAGGCCGGCAAGACCACCGATCAGCATGCCGTTGAAGCGGATATATTGCAGGTCGCGGCCGATGTTGATCTCGATCAGCCGGGTCAGCTGGCCGAGATCCCAGCGCTTGACCTGTTCGGAGATGAAACCGGAAACACCGCTTTTCTGGCTTTCGACGAACGAGGCGAGTGCCACGACGAAACCGGCATTCATGTCGGCGCGGATATGGGGGTCGCGCGCCAGGTTCTGGCCGACTTCGACGAACAGGCTGGTCAGGTGCCTTCGCGTCATCGAATTGGGCGACGCGACATCCTGCTCGATGAAACCGCGCATGCTTTTCCAGACATCCTGCGCCAGCCCGCGCAATTCCGGTCGGGCGAGGAAGTTGCGCTTCAGCTGCTCGGCGCGCTTGGCATAGTCAGGCGAATGGCGAAGCTGGTCGATGAAACCGTGGACGAACTGGTCAAACTCGCCGCGCAGCGGATGGTCGGGATCGCCCCTGACATCTTCAAGCAGCGTCGCTGCCGACGCCACGATCCGCTTGAGCAGATAGGCATCGGCCCGGAACAGATTGAACACCGACGGCAGCTCTTCCCTGATCTTCTCGCGCAGCACGGTCAGAGCCTGCTCGTCGCTGAGGAAATTGCCGATGATCTTGGTGAACTCGTCGAGCAGGCGCTGGTGGCGGCGATCTTCGGTGAAGGCTGTCAACAGCTCCGCCACCAGCGGTGCGACCTCGACCTTGCCGATGCGCTCCAACATACGCCGCGTCGCGAAATCCCGCAGGCCCGAGCCTTCGATCGCCTGCAGCATCTGCGGCACCAGCCGGCCGACAAAAACCGACAGCCCCTCCGCTCTTTGGCGGTCCGACAGCCAATCGGCGACGAGCGCTGCGAAATCCACTTCCTTGAGCTTCTGCCGCACCGGCTCCGGCGCCAGGAAGTTGGATTCGATGAAACGGCCGAGATTGTCGGCGATCCGGTTTTGATTGGATGGAATGATTGCCGTATGCGGGATCGGCAGGCCGAGCGGCCGCTTGAACAGCGCCACCACGGCATACCAGTCGGCGAGGCCGCCGATCGTCGCCGCCTCGGCAAAGGCGGCGACAAAACCGAGCCACGGCCAGCGCCCCTGCAGCGACTTGGCGAGGGCAAAGATAGCAACGCAGACAACCAGTGCGCCGGTTGCGATGAACTTTGTCCGCCGCAGGGCGGACAGTTTTGCCGCCTCGTCGGCACTCAAGGCGCGCAAGGCCGTGGGCATGGCGTCGCCGTTTGCTGCAACCATTCCAGGTCCGTCCTTGCTCATTTCCCGCCCTCGCCCGTGGCAGCCAGGCCGACGCGACAAACATGTCCCATGCCGGTCAGATATCGAGACGGCGCGCCCGATTACAACCCTTCCGGCAAATCAGATGTCCTCCTCTTGAATAAACAGAGCAAGCGGTTTATTATTAACCAATGCGCCCGATCCCGATTGTCCGACGCACCAACGCCATACGCCTCAAGGCCAGGCTGGTAGCTTTCGCCCGGCGTCATCCGTGGCTCCACGCGTCACGCCACGTGATACTGGCCACGACAGAAGTGCTGGCCGGCATATTGGGCGTCGGTGCGATTTTCGCCTTGCTGATCCCGAACATCGACTGGTCGTGGATCCCCTGGCCAAGCCTCGACCTGTCGTGGATGCGCGGCTTCTGGCCGGAGTGGCTGACTTTGCGCAGGCTTTGGCCCTCATGGCTGCATGTCGATCTGCCGGACTGGCTTAAGCACGTGCTTGCCTGCATGAAGTGGGTCGTCCCGATTATGGCAGCGATTGTCGTAAGCTTCACTGAAATCAAGCGCCGGCGCCGCCGCAAGACCTCACGCCAGTGGCAGTCGCAGGATGAATGAGCCGATGAACAAAAGCATCCGCATCTCGCTCACGGGAGCTGCCCATGCGCACGGTTGACCCCGCAAAGCACGAGGCGAAGCGCCGCCATATCCTTGCCGCAGCCGCCGAGTGCTTCGCCACCAAGGGGTTTGAAAGCACGCGCACTGCCGACATCTGCGCTTCGGCAGGCATGAGTTCGGGCAACCTGTTTCACTACTTCCCCTCCAAGCAGGCGATCTTCTTGGCGATCTTCGAACAGGACGGGCGCGACAATGCCGCCCTGTTCGAGCAGGCAGCGACCGCCCACGATGCGCTCGAGGCGCTTTTGGGTTTCGCCGAATTCATGGTCGCGCAGACAGATTACCCGCATCTGGCAGGACTGATGCTCGAGGTGATCGCCAACGCAAAACGCGACGCGGAGTTCGCCGCCCTGCTCGACCGCAACGACCGCGCAAACCGCGACGGCGTGACGATGCTGCTGAGACGGGCAGCTGAGGCCGGCCAGATCGACCCGACGCTCGATCCAGTGGCGACCGCCAACTGGATCATGGTGCTGATCGAGGGGGCATTCGTGCGCTCCTGGGCCGACGCCGGCTTCCAGCCCTACAGAGAAAAAGCCAGCTTGCGGCGCATCATCATCCGCTTCCTGGCACCTGGAGCCGACACCGCGAGCTGACTGGGAGCCGACCAGGGATCGGCGACACAGGCTGAACAATGATGGAGATTGAATATGGCGAACGAAACCGTTCCGGCCAACAGGACAACTGCATCTGGACGCCGGCAGATCATCAAGGGCGGCGCAGCGATCACCGCCGGCCTGGCGCTGGTTTCTGTCGGCCTGAGCCGGGCCAAGGCGACCGGGACTTCAAGAGCTACGGCACCGGACAGCCGCAAGCCTTTGAGCCTATGCGGCATAGTCTACGACACGGGCACCAACTACTGGCCGGGCCAGCTGTCGCGGCAGATCTGGAACCGGGCAGTGGTGCAGGAGGAAATGCGCGTCATTCGCGCCCAGCTTCTCTGCAACGCGATCAGTATTTCTGGCACCAACATCCAGCGGCTCGAACAGGCTGCGACGGCAGCTTTCGGCCAGGGGCTTCAGGTATGGATGCAGCCGCGGCTGTTCGACGCCAGCAGGCAGGACATGCTGACCTATCTCGGCGAGATCGCAACGATGGCCGAGACACTTGGGCAGCGCCACGGAAAACTCGTCCTCAATGTCGGCTGCGAGCTTTCAATGTTCACCCAAGGCTTCGTCGAGGGCGGCAACTTCCAGGAGCGCATGGCGACGCTGCAATCCTCTCCGGTTCCGCTGTTTCCTGACATCAACAAGGCGCTCGGCGAGCACCTGGCTCAGGCAAGTGAGATTGCCCGCAAGCACTTCAAGGGTGAGATCACCTACAGCCCGATCCCCTGGGAGGACGTCGACTGGAAGCTGTTCGACATCGTATCGGCCAACTACTACCGCGACGCCGACAACCGCTCGACCTATGTGGAGGGCCTGCGCGAGCTGCGGCGCCACGGCAAGCCGGTGGTCATCACCGAATTCGGCTGCAGCACCTTCGAAGGGGCCGAACAGCGTGGCGGAATGGGTTTCGACATCATCGACTTTGAGCAGGACCCGCCGCGGATCAAGGACGGTCATGTCAGGAGCGAGCAAACGCAGGCAACCGAGATAGGCAACCTGCTGCGCCTCTATAAGGAAGAAGAGATCGACGGGGCCTTCGTCTACCAATTCCTGTCGGAGGGTGAAGTGCATTCGCCCGATGCGCGCTACGACCTCGACATGGCCAGCCACGCCATCGTCAAATGTCACGGCATCGATCTCGCCAGAGGCAAGATCCGCTGGGAGCCAAAGCTGGCCTTCCACGACATCGCAAGGATTTATGGGCAGTCGTGAGCAGATCTTCCGACCCGCTCGGATGCAGTCAGGTAAGTGACGCTGCTCACCGAGACATGTGTCAGGCAGCAATCGCCTTGCCGGCACCGCGCCTGCCGAGAACGGCGGACGCGCGCCAATCGGCATCAAGGCCTGCCGCGCCGTCGAGTTCGATGATGCCGTTGGTTTCGCCCTGCTGGAAGCTGAGCTTGGCATCGAAACGCCGGGCCAGGGCCTTCATGGCGCTGTTGTTGGCGTGCGTCGTCACCTGCAGCCTGAGGTAGCCGAGCCCCCTCGCCTGGGCAACGAGGCGCTGGAACAACCGTCCGCCGATGCCCCGGTTCTGGATCTTGTGCTCGACGCTGAAGGCAATTTCGGCCGTCGGCTCGCTCTCTTCGGCGCGTTCGTGCAGCTCGGCGGCGGCAAGTACCTTGTCGCCCTCGACATAGCCGATGACCGTCGCCCCCTCGCGGAAGCTGCGCTCGGCATAGGCTTGGAGAAAGCCGTCATGGGTCAGGCCGTTGAAGCGGTCGCGCCGGCTCTGGTCGTCAAGTCTCAGCAGATGTTCGGCAAAGCGGGGCAGATCGGACGGCCGCAACTGACGGATGACGCCCGTCAATGGCCTTTGTGTGCGTATGATCTGTTCCATGTCGCAGTCCTCATGGGTTCCTCCCTGAGTCTCCAACTCCCGACATCGCTAATATTGTGCAGCGCAGCATCAAAATCAACCGTTTTGACCTTTACGTAAATGCAAGGCTGCTATGCGCCACAAATATGACTATCTCCGTCATATATAATTTGAAACCCTGTCTGGAATTGTTCTAAGGTATGGGCCATATTAGCCGGACTCGCGGACTCAACGCAGAGCAAGGAACACGCAATGCGCCTCACACGCCAGACCAACTACGCCATGCGCATCCTGATGTATTGCGCGGCCAATGAAGGACGGCTGAGCCGCGTTCCTGAAATCGCCGCTGCCTATACGGTGTCGGAACTGTTCCTGTTCAAAATCCTGCAGCCGCTGGTCGAAGCCAAGCTGGTGGAGACGGTGCGTGGCCGCAACGGCGGCGTGCGCCTTGCCAAGCCGGCCGACCAGATCTCGCTCTTCGACGTCGTCCGCGTCACCGAAGAGAGCTTCGCCATGGCCGAGTGCTTCGAGAACGATGCCGCCGAGTGCCCGCTTGTCGACAGCTGCGGCCTGAATTCCGCCCTGCGCGAAGCGCTCAACGCCTTCTTCGAAGTGCTGGCGCGCTACACCATCGCCGATCTGGTCGCTGCACGTCCCAACATGCGCGACCTGCTCGGGCTGCACTTCCCCGAGCCCAGCGCCCTGGCCAGCTGACACGCCCTGGCCAAGTGCAAAGGCTTCAGGCCACGGCCGATTGCGGCAGCACGAACGGAATATCCCCCTGAGGCAGCGCACCGACGCGCAGCCGGCAGCCGAACACCTTTTCGATCAGACCATCGGTGAGCACGACCTGCGGGGCACCCGCGGCCGCAAGCTTGCCGCGATGCATGACGCAGATCTGGTCGGCATACATCGCCGTCAGATTGAGGTCGTGCAGGATCGCGACAACGCCGCCGCCGCGCCGCGCGAAATCGCGGGCGATGTTCATGATGATCAGCTGGTGCTTGATGTCGAGGCTCGACACCGGCTCGTCGAGGAACAGATAGCGCGGCTGCCCGTCCAGCACCGGCGCCCACACCTGGCACAAGACGCGGGCAAGCTGCACGCGCTGCTGTTCGCCGCCTGAAAGCTCCTGATAGAAGCGTCCGGCAAAGCCTTCGAGATCGACCCGGGCCAGCGCCCGCTCCGGCAGCCGGTCGTCCTCGCCCGCCAATGCGCCTGAGCGGCCGCCCGTCACGCCAAGCTTGACGATCTCGCGCACCGTGAAGGGAAATGACAGCGCCGTCGACTGCGGCAGCACCGCACGGATGCTTGCCGCTTCCCATGGCTTCAGCTTCACTGCGTCGCGCCCATTGAGCGATACCTGGCCCGAATAGGCCAGTTCGCCCGTCAGCGCTCTCAGGAAGGTCGTCTTGCCGGAACCATTGGGTCCGACGATCGCTGCCAGTTCACCCGGACGTACGGTGAAATCCACATCGCTGACGATGCGCGTGCTGCCGATCGACACCGAAACCTGGCGTGCTTCGATCATGAGTACCTCACAGTTCGCCGCATCAAAGATCGACGACGCCGCGCTTGCGCAGCAATATCCACAGGAAGAACGGGCCACCGACGGCGGCGGTGACGATGCCGATCGGCAACTCGGCGGGTGCCACGATGGTGCGGCTCACCGCGTCCGCCAGCAGCAGCAGGCATGCGCCCAGAAGCGCCGACGCCGGCAAGAGGTAGCGGTTGTCGGGTCCGATCGCCAGACGCAGCAGATGCGGCACGACGATGCCGACAAAGCCGATGCCGCCGCTGACCGCCACCGATGCGCCGATCGCCGCCGAAACCGCAACGATCGCGACATATTTCAGCCGCTGGACCGGAACGCCGAGATGGCTTGCCGTCGCCTCGCCCAAGGCAAGTGCATTCAGCCCCTTGGCCATGAAAGGCGTCGTCGCCAGGGCCAGGACGATGATCGGGCCGGCACCCGCGATCTTCAGCCAGGTCGCGCCGGCCAGCGAGCCGAGCTGCCAGAATGTCAGGTCGCGCAATTGCCTGTCGTCGGCGATGTAGACCAGCACCCCGGTCAGGGCCATGGCCATCGCGCCCAGCGCGATGCCGGCCAAAAGCATGGTGGCGATCGAGGTGCGCCCCTGCCGCGTGGCGACATTGTAGAGGATGATGGTGGTGAGCAGGCCACCGCCAAATGCCGCGAATGGCAGCGCGTAGCTGCCGAGCAGCGCCGTGAACGGTCCAAGCACGGTCGCGCCCAGCACGATCACCGAGACAGCGCCAAGGCCCGCGCCTGCCGATACACCGACCAGGCCGGGATCGGCCAGCGGATTGCGGAACAGGCCCTGCATGACCGCGCCCGATACGGCAAGCGCTGCGCCCACCAGCATGCCCAGCACGATGCGCGGCAGGCGAATGTCGTAGACGATGACGCTGTCGCGCATCGACAACGCCTCATTGCCCGGCGTCGCGCCGAACAGCCAGCTGCGAACGAGCCCAAGCGCCGAGGCGTCGGATGCGCCCCATGTCAGGCTGAACAGCGCCGTTGCGGCCAGCGCCAGGGCAAGCAGGCCGATGACCAGCAAAGCACGAGCGGAGCGGTCGCCGTCGACACGGCGACCTCTCTCCTGCACGCCGGCGCCGCCGGCGATCGTTTCATCCACCACTGTCCTGGCCTTACTTCTTGACGGCGTCGCCATAGAGCGCAACGGCGAGGTCCTTGATCGCAGCTGCCGTGCGCGGGCCGAAGCCGAGCAGATAGGCGCCGTCCATGCGGATAACTCGCCTGGCCTGACCGGCCGGCGTCGAGGCGATAGCTGGATGGGCGAACAGCTCGTCGTCGGGGACTGCGGTGCCGCCGCCACGATCCATCATCAGGATCACATCGGGCCTGGCGGTGATCGCCGCCTCGTCGGTGAGCTGCTTGTAGCCAGGGTAGCCTTCGACCGCATTGACGGCACCGGCCAGCGCGATGATGCCGTCGGCAGCGGTATGGTTGCCGGACGCCAGGATTTTGCCGCCCTGCATGCTGAGGATGAACAGCACGCGTTTGCGCTCGCCTTGCGCAATGTCCTTGGTCAGCGCCTCGGCTTCCGACAGCTGCTTGCCGACGTCGGCGGCAAGCGCATCGGCCTTGGCGTCGGCGCCGAGCGCTTTGCCGACGACACGGATCTTCTGGAGGATGCCGTCGTGGCTGAAGCCTTCAGGCACCTGGATGTAGGGAACGCTCGCCTTCTTGAGGACGTCGATCGCTTCCTTCGGCCCACTGCCTTCGAGCGCCAGGATGCCGGTCGGATTGACCGACAAGACGCCTTCTGGCGACAGCGCCCTCATGTAGCCGACGTCGGGCAGCTTGAAGACTGCTTCCGGATAGACGCTGGTCGAGTCGCGGGCAACCAGTGCCTTCTCTTCGCCGAGCGCATAGACGATCTCGGTGATCGAACCGCCGACGGAAGCGACGCGGGCGCGGTCAGGGAAAACAGTGGCGCCCTCGACCGCCAAGGCGGCGGTCCCGGTTGCCAGAAGCAACGACAGGCCTAGTGCGGCTGAGCGAAGCAGCCGTTGGGGTGTCGACATCATCATGCTCCTCAGGCCGCGTTCTGCTGCGCAACAGGCAGCGCTTCGACCAGCTCGCGCCAATCCCCGCGCTCGTCGTGGCCTTCCTTACGCTTGCCGAAGAACTGGATGATCATCTCGCCATTGGCGTCATAGGCCTCGACCGAGGTGACATGGCCATCCTTGGTCGGCTTGCGAACCGCCCAGAGTTCCTGGACGTGATCGGTTCGGAGATGCAGGTGGAACGTCTCGTCCATCACGTTGAGCCACGGGCCCATCGGCTTGATGTTCTGGACCGAGCCGGAATGGATCTGGATGCAGCCATGGTTGCCGACGAAGCACATGATCAGCTGGCCGCTTGCCGCAGCCTTGTCGAAGACGGCCGGCAGCGCGCCATGTTCCAGCTTCCAGGCATAGTCCTGGCCGACCATGCGCATGGCCTGCTGGCGGCCGAGCTTGAGCGACTTCAGCATGCCGAAGAACTCATGCGTGTCGGTCAGCTTGCTCCAGCGGTCGCGCAACTCCTCAACACCGGTCGACGTCTCCTCGTCCGGCGACTTCACCACTGAAGGAACCGTCACGATCGACGGGTCCTGATTGTCGCTGATCAAGGTTTCGACCAGCTTCTGATATGCGTAGAGGTTGGAAGCCGGACGCAGGTGGATCTTGTGCACCGCCGTGCCGGCGGCGTCGAAGAACTGCAGGCTGCGGCGGATGTCGTCGCCGTCACGCTTTTCGACGGCGAAGCCGTGAACCCAGGCCCTCGGAAAGATCCTGAGATCGATCTGTTCGCCGAGCACCATTGCGGCCTGGGTGCCGGGCACGACCTTGTCGTAGATGCCGATCTTTTCATGGACCGCGCTTTCGTTGCGGGTCAGGGCCATGACTTCGCCGACGGCCTCGATGCCGGCGAGCAGATCATTGACGCGCGGTTCGATGCGAACGACACCCTCGCCGCAATGTGCAGCCACCAGCTCGGCCTCGGAAATGCCGAGCTGGCTGGCGAGATCGCGCTCGCGCATCTTGGGGTTGTCAGTTCGCGCCCGCCTGATTTCGTGTGGGTTGGGCCTTACGCGCTGGTCCATTTGAAAACACCTACTTGTTGAGAATGAGCTTGCCCTGACGGGTAATCTTCAGGCGGTAGAGAGCGCCGCCATGGTCGATGCCGATCTCGAAATCACCGAGAAACAGCGACTCGCTGGTCAATGTTCTGACAGCGAGGGAACCGGCGATCGGACGCGCCGCAACCTGGCCTTCAGGCCGGCGGTATCCGCGCCGGAATTGGCCAGAACGGAAATGGTTCGGATTGTGCGAATTCATCTCATTCCACTCCTTCATCCGTCCGCCGCGCCGGAAAAGCCCGGACGAGGCCCTCATGCTTGAATCTATTAGTTGACTCGAACATTCATGTTTATTAGTCAGTGCAATACCGGAGTGATCAAGTCAAGATTTAAGACGCAGCCGGCGAGCGAAAAATTGCTGGCGAGCGAAAAGCAAGCCAGCACGAGACATTTTTGGAGTGGGACATGGGGCTAGTTGGTCGGAATAAGGCAGCTCTGCTGGGCGGAGCGGCAATGGCGGTGTTCGTGGGCGCGCATGCGGCTCACGCGCAGGAAGCCAAAACCACTGAGCAGGACAAGAAGCCGCGAGTCACCGTCCTGCAACGTCTCGTCGTCAGCGCCGGCGTCGCCAAGGTCGCCATCGATACGCCGCAGGCGGTGACCGTCGTGGAGCAGGAAGATATTGACCGCCTTCAGCCCGAGACGATCGGCGAAATCATCCGGGCGACGCCCGGCGTCAACGTGACGGGCTCCGACAGACTGCTTGGCCAGAGCTTCAACATCCGCGGCATCGGCGCGCCGGAAAACACCGGCGACGGCGGCCGCATCATCGTCAACGTCGATGGCGCGCAGAAGTTCTACGAGCAATATCGCCTGGGATCGTTCTTCTCGGACCCGGAACTCTACAAGCGCGTCGAAGTGCTCCGCGGGCCGGCCTCCTCGACGCTCTACGGTTCGGGCGCCCTCGGCGGCGTCATCAATTTCGAGACCAAGGATGCCTCCGATTTCATCGCCGAGGGACAGACCGGTGCCCTGCGCCTGAAGAGCTCGTGGAACAGCAACGGCAATGGCTACCTGGTGAATTCCGTGCTTGCCCAGCGGCTTGGCGACAACGCCGAGTTCCTTTTGACCGGCAACTACCGCGCTTCCGACCCTTACGAATCCGGCAACGGCAAGGAAGTCATCGGTACCAATTTCAAGGCCTGGTCCGGGCTCGCCAAGGGCACGTTCAATGTCGGCGACGAGGGCAAGCTTCGGCTTTCCTACCAGCAGTGGGATTCCGCGCTCGAAGATCAGCAGCTGTCGCAGACGAGCGCCGCCGCGTTCTTTGGCCTCATCGACCGTCACATCATAGACCGCACGGCCGTGGCGTCTTACGAGAATCCGTTCTCAGATAACGACATGCTCGACGTGAAGGTGTCGGCATCATACTCCAATGCCTACAACGAGCAGCGCAACGCGGACCTGCGTAACCCGGGCCCGGGAAACCCGGGCTGCGGCACCGGCTCGTTCGCAGTCGTCTGCGACTCGAACTACGGCTATGAAACCTGGCAATTCAATGCCCAGAACACCATGGAGTGGGCTGGCGACAATTGGGAAAACCACCTGACGGTCGGTTCGCAGTCGAGCTACCAGACCCGTAAGGCCGAGGCTTTCCGCAATGATGGAACGCAGTTCCCGGTCACCTTCCATCCCCAGGGCACGGACCTCAAGACAGGTGTGTTCGTTCAGAACGAGTTCGTCTGGGACGATCGGCTGACCGTCATCCCCGGCATGCGTCTCGACTGGCACAAGCTGACGCCGGACGATGCATTGAACGCGCCGTCCAGTGACGACACCGCCTTCTCGCCAAAGATAGCCGCCCACTACAAGATCAATGACACCTTCGCTGTGTTCGGTTCCATCGCCCATACGGAGCGGTTCCCGACCATCGACGAAGTGTTCTCCACCGCAAGCTCGTCATCGACGTTCCTGCCAAGCCTTGGGCTCAGGAAAGAACAGTCGAACAATTTCGAGGCCGGTTTCGCCCTGTCCGGGTTCGACCTCGCGCAGGCTGGTGACAGCGGCCAGGTGAAAGTCACCGGCTTCTACAACGACGTGAAGGACCTTATCGCCCTGAACCGTCCCTTCCTGCCAGGATTCAACAACAAGCAGGGTTTCACCAACATCGACCAAGCCGAGATTTATGGCTTCGAGATCGAGGCGGCATACGATTCCGATTATGTTTTCGCCAATGCGGCCTATTCCTACGTGGTCGGCAAGAACAAGCTTACCGATGCCTATCTGACGACCGTGGCGCCACACGAGCTGGCGTTGACGCTCGGAGGCAAGCTGCCTGATTACGACCTTTCGTTCGGCTGGAAGGCACGCATCGTGGCCGGCCCGCAGGATGCCGCCCGCGACGGAACCTCTGCCCCGGTCAGCGATCCCACCTCGACACGCTTCGCCAAGGCCTTCAACACCCACGACATCTTCGTCACCTGGAAGCCGCAGGACGGCCAACTCGCCGGCTGGGAAGCCAATTTCGGCGTCGATAACATCTTCAACAAGCAGTACAAGGAGTTCCTGATGAACGACGATGCCAAGGGCCGGACGTTCAAGGTCTCCCTGTCCAAGCAGTTCGGGTGGTAATCGTGCGCTTTGGCGTGAACGCGTTGTCACCCCTGGTCGCGGCAGCACTGCTTGCCGCCACGGCCATGGCGGGCGCCCAGAGCGCCCCGTCGGCCCCGGCACTTGTGCTCGAGCTCAACGCAGCCCAACCCTCCGACAAGGGCTGCCGCTTCACCTTCGTCGTCACCAACGATCTCGGCGCCGCGCTGTCCAAGGCGGCGTTCGAGATTGCGCTGTTCAACGAGGCGGGCGTCGTCGACAGGCTGACGGTGCTCGATTTCAAGGACCTGCCGGCCGGCAAGACCAAGGTCACGCGCTTCGACCTGTCAGGCACCGACTGCACCAAGGTCAGCCGTGTCCTGATCAACCAGGCCACCGATTGCACCGGCGGCGGGATCGACGCGGCGGCCTGCCTCAAGGCGCTGCGGACCGAAACCAGATCCGGCATCGCCTTCGGCATCTGAGACCAGCCTTGCCCAGACTCCTGTCCCTCGGCGCGCGGCGTATCGAAAGGCATAAACGCATGTTCGGACTGAACAAATTCGATCAGATGGTGAAACGCCAGGGCGACGGCCTGCTGCCCGAGATGCGCGAGCTGTTCGACCGCCTGGCAGCGATAAGGGCGAGCGAAAACGTGACCGACCTTGCCAGCTACCGTGCGCAGTCGATGACCCAGGCTGGCCCGAATCCAAGAGCCGCCGGTGACGGTACCGGCGCCAATGTTGTGTCGCTACGCAGCGCTCAAAGGACTACAACAGCGCAACGCAAGGCCCGTTGAAAGGAAGACAATGTACATCGCAATGAACCGCTTCAAGGTGCAGAACGGCTCCGAGACCGCCTTTGAAGACGTCTGGAAGAACCGCGACTCATCGCTGAACGAAATGAAGGGCTTTCGTGAATTCCACCTGCTGCGCGGCCCGGTGAACGAAGCCGAAGGCTATACGCTCTACGCGTCGCACACGATCTGGGCGAGCCAGGACGACTTCGTCGCCTGGACCAAGTCGGAAAACTTCCGCAACGCCCACAAGAACGCCGGTTCGTCCAAGGCATCCTATGTCGGCCATCCGCAGTTCGAGGGCTTCTCGGTCGTCGAAGGCGCCTGACGATTGACCGACCTCGCCCGCAGCGTTCCGGTCTTGCCCCTCGCCCGACATCGGCGAGAGCCGCGATTTCTATCGCGACAGGCTCGGCTTCGACGTTATCGGTCCCGAAATGGACGACTATCTGATCGTGCGGCGCGGCGAGATCGAGATCCATTTCTGGAAGTCGGACGACCGCAAACTGCCGGAGCTGACATCCTGCTACATCAGGGGTGGCGAGGTTCCCGCCCTTCACGCCGAGTTTTCGGCGCGCGGCGTGGAACGGCCCAGCCCGTTCACCGTGCGGCCATGGAACATGAAGGAATTCTACGTCCATGACCCGCATGGCAATCTGCTGCGCTTCGGCTGCGCGCAGGAAGAAAGTTGAAAGGGGCAGGCCCACGCCTGCCCCTTTCGTATTGTGCGAGCGTGATCCTGCTCGGCTTTAGGCCGAGGCCAGGAGGCTGGCGTTGCCGCCGGCGGCCGTGGTGTCGACGCAGACAGCGCGTTCATGTGCGTAAGCCGCCGGATAGATCACCTCGCTGATCAGCGGAACGATCGGCCCCTTGCGCTCGGCGATGACCTTGCGGACGATGCGCATGCTCTCTTCCGTGCCCGAATAAGCCACGACATCGACGGCCAATGCGCGCGCTTCCACCGGGTCGGGGCGACCGTCGATCGCGGCGATCGGCAGATCCTTGCCCATCAGGGCATGGACGGCGGCCGGCGCACCGGGCGCAACGGCCAGGACCGCATTGCCGGCGGCCAGCGCCTGGATCGCCTGGGCAAGCAGGGTCTCGGCGTCAGGGCCAAGGCACAGAACGCGCCCGCGCGGGTTGAGCGACAGCGTGTTCGCCTCGCCTGTCGGTCCGGGCAGGTCGACCTGGCCGAAGTCGATGCTCGCCGCTGCCGCGATGGCCGCGGCACCCTTGCCGCGCAGATGCTTGCGCAGCATGGCGATGCGATCGGTCCGCGTCGCCCACTCCCCGGCATCGACGAGATTGTCGACCAGCTCGGTCGCCGTGACCTTGCGGCCTTCCGGCAGCACTGCGCCCGCCTCGGGCGACTTGCGGAAACGACGGAGATAGTGCGGTCCGCCGGCCTTGGGCCCGGTGCCCGACAGCCCCTCGCCGCCAAAAGGCTGCGAGCCGACGACGGCGCCGATCTGGTTGCGGTTGACATAGATGTTGCCGGCGTGGATGCCGTCGACCATGTGCTGGACGCGGCCCTCGATGCGGGTGTGCAGGCCGAAGGTCAGGCCGTAGCCCTTGCGGTTGATCGCCGAAATGATGTCGTCGATCTCATCGGCCTCGAAGGTCGCGACATGCAGCACCGGTCCGAAGACCTCGCGCTCCATCTCCTCGATGCCTTTGACCTTGAAGACATGCGGCGCGACGAAGCGGCCATCGGCCGGCGCGTCGAGCTTGGCGATCAGCTTGCCCTTGGCTTCCATCGCAGCGCAATAGTCGCGGATCGAGCTCTGCGCTTCTTCGTCGATAACCGGGCCGACGTCGGTCGACAACTGCCACGGATCGCCGATGGTCAAGGCATCCATCGCGCCCTTCAGCATCTCGACCATCTTCTTTTCGACGTCGGTCTGGACGTAGAGCACGCGCAAGGCCGAGCAGCGCTGGCCAGCACTCTGGAACGACGAGGCCAGCACGTCGCGGATCGCCTGCTCGGGCAATGCGGTGGAATCGACGACCATCGCGTTGAGGCCGCCGGTCTCGGCGATCAGCATCGCGTCGGGCGCCGCCGTCTCGGCCAGCTGCTTTTCGATCAGCTTGGCAACGTCCGTCGAGCCGGTGAAGCAGACACCGGCGATGCGCGGATCGGCCGTCAGCGGTGCGCCGACGGTCGGGCCGTCGCCCGGCAGGAGCTGGATCACGTCTTCCGGCACGCCGGCCTCGCGCATCAGGGCCACCGCACGCGCGGCAATCAGCGGCGTCTGCTCGGCCGGCTTGGCAATGACCGAATTGCCGGTGACCAGGGCCGCCGCGAT
Source organism: Aminobacter sp. NyZ550 (assembly GCF_025628925.2). NCBI lineage: Bacteria > Pseudomonadati > Pseudomonadota > Alphaproteobacteria > Hyphomicrobiales > Phyllobacteriaceae > Aminobacter > Aminobacter sp. NyZ550. The sequence goes on along the minus strand of NZ_CP114190.1, from coordinate 2,968,127 downwards.
CTGGCCGGTGAAGATGGCGAGCGGGAAATTCCACGGCGAAATGCAGACGATGGCACCGCGCGCCTCGGTGCCGGCCTCGGTCTTCTCAGCCTCGGCAGCGTAGTAGCGCAGGAAGTCGACCGCCTCGCGCACCTCGGCGACGCCGTCCGACAGCGACTTGCCGGCCTCGCGTGTGGCGAGCGCAAAGAACTCGGCGGCATTGGCCTCGTAGAGATCGGCTGTGCGGCGCAGGATGGCGGCGCGTTCGGCAACGGGCTTCTTCGCCCAGGCCGGCTGTGCTTCGATGGCAAAACGCACTGCCGTCGGCACCTGCTTGGCCGCAGCCTCGGTCACCGTGCCGACGATGTCGGCGGGCTTGGCCGGATTGGTCACCTTGCGCGACGCGCCGTAGCCGGCGGCGCGGGTAACCGGCTTGGCGCTCCAGCGGTCCGGCCCCCTGAATTCCGCCTTGGCCTTGTCGAGCGCTGCCAGCGTCACCGGGTCGGTGATGTCCCAGCCCTTGGCGTTGACGCGGCCAGCGCCGAAGATCGCCGAAGGCGTCGGGATCGACGGATTGGATGCCGTCCCTTGCGTCTCCACCGTGTCGAGCGGGTCGCGGGCGATGTCTTCGGGGGCGACGTCCTCGTCGGTCAGTTGGTGGACGAAGGACGAGTTGGCACCGTTCTCCAGCAGGCGGCGGACCAGATAGGCAAGCAGGTCGGAATGCGCACCGACCGGCGCATAGATGCGGCAGCGCGTGCCCTCTGCCTTGCGCACCGTCTCGTGCAGCGCCTCGCCCATGCCGTGCAGGCGCTGGAACTCGAATGAGGTGCGGTCCGTGGCCATCGACAGGATGGCGGCGACGGTGTGGGCGTTGTGGGTGGCGAATTGCGGGTAGATGCGGTCCGTCATCGACAACAGCTTGCGGGCGCAGGCCATGTAGGAGACGTCGGTGTTGGCCTTGCGGGTGAACACCGGATAGCCCGGCAAACCCATCGTCTGGGCGCGCTTGATCTCGGTGTCCCAATAGGCGCCCTTGACCAGGCGCACCATGATGTTGCGGTCGAGCTTGTTGGCGAGCGCATAAAGCCAGTCGATGACAAAGGCCGTGCGCGGGCCGTAGGCCTGGACGACGACGCCGAAACCATTCCAGCCTTCGAGCTGCGGACTGGCCAGCACGCCCGCAATGACGTCGAGCGACAGGTCGAGCCGGTCAGCTTCCTCGGCATCGATGTTGAGGCCCATGCGCGCATGCTTGGCGGCGAGGCACAGCGACAGCAGGCGCTCGGTCATGACAGGCAGCATCTCGTCCTTGTGCGAGACCTCGTAGCGCGGATGCAGCGCCGACAGCTTGACCGAAATGCCGTGATTGTAGCGGATGTCGGGGCCGTTGGTGCCATTGTCGAGCGACGAGATCGCCTCGGCATAAGCGCGGTGGTACCGCAGCGCGTCGGTCTCGGTGCGGGCGGCCTCGCCCAGCATGTCGAAAGAATAGAGATAGCCCTTCTGGATCATCGAGCGGCCGCGCTTGACGGCCTCGGTGATGGTGCGGCCGAGGACGAATTGTTCGCCCATCTCGCGCATGGCAGCCGCGACCGCGGTGCGGATCACCGGCTCGCCGAGGCGGCGGACCATGGAGCGCAAGGTGCGCTCGATCGAACCCTCGCCTTCGTCGAGCACGCGACCGGTCAGCATCAGCGCCCATGTCGACGCATTGACGAAGATCGAGCTAGAACCGCCCGAATGCGACGACCAGTCATGCGGCGCGATCTTGTCCTTGATCAGGTCGTCCATCGTCTCGGTGTCGGGCACGCGCAGCAGCGCCTCGGCCAGACACATCAACGCCACGCCTTCCTTGGTCGACAAGCCGTAGGCAGAGAGGAAAACCTCCATCAGCCTGGGATCGGTCGAGCCGCGCACGGCACGCACGAGATCGGCGGCACGGGCCGAGATCGCCTTGCGGTCGTCCTGGGAAAGGTTGGCGAGAGCTGCCAGCCGCTTCACAGCGGCGGCTTCGTCGGGGAGATAGTTGGCGCGGATTTCCTGGCGGATGGCGTCGAGCGCGGGCATGGCGATCCTGTAGAGCTGTTGCGGCTGCGCCGGGCGAACCATCGCTCCCGGCATTTGGTCGAAAACTACCACATCGTCGTGAAACCAGCCGGTCCAAACAATTCGACTCTGCAGACCAAAACGCCTAGTGTTGGCGCAATTCATTCGCCAAACGAGCCGCTACTTTCATGCCTGAAGACCAATTGGACCGCATCGACCGCAACATCATGTTCGCCCTTTCGCGCGACGGCCGCTTGTCGATGGCAGAGCTTGCCACAAAAGTGGGACTTTCCAAGACCCCCGTACAGGCGCGCGTCAAGCGGCTGGAGAAAGAGGGCTTCATCCGGGGCTACCAGGCGGTCATCGACAGCGAACGCATGGGCGAAGGCCACGTCGCATTTGTCCAGGTCAAGCTGTCCGACACCCGCTCGGCTGCCCTCGACGATTTTAACCGCGCCGTGCATGCGGTGCGCGAGATCGAGCAGTGCCACATGATGGCGGCAAGCTTCGACTATCTGCTCAAGGTGCGAACTCGCGACATCGCTGCCTACAGGCGCGTGCTCGGCGAGCGCATATCGGCCCTGCCCCATGTCGCCCAGACATCGACCTTCGTTGCCATGGAAACGGTCAAGGACCGCTGACTAGTCACTGAGCGTCTTCAGGAACGCCACGAGTGCCGCCCGCTCCCCCTCGGACAGCGCCACGGCATGTATCTCGCTCTCGCCTTCTACCGATTTCGGCGCTGTCGCGTAGTGGTTCACGACCTGCTCCAAAGTGGCGAACTGCCCCGCATGCATATAGGGCGGACGCCCGGCGACATTGCGCAGCGATGGGGTCTTGTAGGCGCGGACGAGCTCGGGCGAACTCTTCTGCATGAAGCGCAGCTCACCGCAGGCCTCCTCGCCGCCGTCGCGAAATTTTCCCACGCAATTGAACGGATCGGCCAGAACCTCGTCGACAACTGCGATGCGTCCACGATCGGCGGGCAATCCGGCGACCGGCGGCACAGCGGTGTTGTGGAAGTGATTGTCGGTGAAACGTGGCCCGGTATGGCAGGTCGAGCAATTGGCCTTGCCGATGAAAAGCCTGAGGCCTTGCCGTTCCTCGGCCGACAGAGCGTCTTCCGCGGACGGCGCCCGTCCCTGCGCCACGGCATCGGCGAAGCGGTCGAAGCGGGTCTTGCCGTGGACCAGCGAGCGCTCGAAGGCAGCGATGGCCTTGCCGATGTCGGAAAAGATGCGGTCGACACCCTCGCGCTGCGCATCGCTCATCCCGGCCCAGGCGGCCTTCTCCGCCGGCGTGCCGAACGGCCCGGCACTGGCCGGCAATGTCGACAGGTCGGGCAGAGGCCGGAAAATGCGTTCGTAGCGCTCGCCGAAGCGGCGCTTGAGATAATGCGCATAGGCGGTGCGCGTGCCGGCATGCTCGAGCACATTTTCCAGCGGCACCAGCGCCTGTGACCACAGGCTGTCGCGCCGGCCGTCCCAGAAAAAGAACGGATCGCGCGCCACGCCGGCCAGCGGCATGGTCCTTCGATTTGTCTCGCCGACTCCGACACCGCGCGGCAGGTCGTCCTGGAACTGTCTGTCGATCTTGTGGCAGGTGCCGCAGGCGACATTGCCGTCGCGGCTCATGCCGGTGTCGAAGAACAGCGTTGCACCAAGTGCTGCAGCCCCGGGATCGTCGGCGAAGCTGTTGGTCGGATCCGACGCCAGGGGGGCAAGTGCCGACAGCGACATCGATACGATGGTGCGCTTTTCGGCGTCGGTGAAATCGGCTTCGCTGCAGCCTGCCAGCGCTGCCGTTATCGTCGCAGCGGCGATCAGATTGGTGAGCAGGCCGCCCGCCATCGCCTCACAGCACCAGGTTGAATGTGGCTTCGTCGGTGCCGGCAGGCGCGCTGACGCCAAGTTTCAGCTGCCACCAGCCGGGCATGGAAAACTTCATCCCTTCGATGCGGTAGCGGCCATCGCCGAGATAGGCCGTCGCTTCAGGGCTCGTCGGCAGGCCATGCGCATGCTCGGGCATGCCGCCGCCGACGCTGATCGCAGCCCCCTCCACCGGCGCCCCTTGCCGCGTCTTCACCGTCACCACCCACGCATGCAGCTCGCCTTGCCTGGGCTCACCGGCCTCTGGCGCGATGGACAATGCATAGAGGCCCTTGGCCGAATTCTTGGAACGCGCGAGGTCGGGCCCCGGCGCCGCAGGCGCTGTCAGGAAAACGACCGAAAGAAAGCCGATGGCCAGCGCCACCAGCCCGAACGCCCCGACGACCATGCGCCACGCTGAAGTCATTCCTGTTCCTCCCGCCTGCCGACAACGTTTTTCCGACAGCGCGCTTTCCCGGCGACATCAGATTAGCGGCACCGCAAGATGGCCCGTTCTCGAGCACTTGGCCATTCCAAACGCGACACCGAAACAGAACCAGCCGAACATAACGATTGCAGCACGTTATGCCGATTTCCGGATTCTTCCTGTCAAAGATCCAAGAGAAAACGCGCGCGCCCTTCGGAGCGCGCGTTCGATCATTCCAGCGGCCAGATGGATCCGGAGCCCCTTAGAGGCCCAGCCCGCCGATGCAGACATATTTGGTGTCGAGATAGTCCTCGATGCCCTGATGCCCGCCTTCGCGGCCGAGGCCGGACTCCTTGACGCCGCCGAACGGCGCTTCCGGCGTGGTGATAAGGCCTTCATTGACCCCGACCATGCCGTATTTCAGCCCTTCCATGACCCGGAAGGCACGACCGAGATCGCCGGTGTAGAAGTAGCTGGCGAGGCCGAACTCGGTGTCATTGGCGAGCGCAATCGCCTCCTCTTCGGTCTCGAATTTGAAGACCGGAGCGACCGGGCCGAAGATCTCGTCCTTCATGAACAGCATGGCAGGCGTCGCGCCCGAAATGACCGTCGGCTCGAAGAACGAGCCGCCGAGCGCGTGGCGCTTGCCGCCGGCAACCACCTTGCCGCCCTTGGCGGTGGCGTCGGCGATGAATTCCTCGACCTTTTCGACGGCCTTTTCGTCGATCAGCGGGCCCTGCTGCACGCCGGCGTCGAGACCCGAGCCGACCTTGAGCTTGCTGGACGCCTCGGCCAGCTTGGCCACGAACCTGTCGTAGATGCCGGCCTGCACGAAGAAGCGGTTGGTGCAGACACAGGTCTGGCCGGAATTGCGGAATTTTGCGGTGATCGCGCCTTCGACGGCACGATCGATGTCGGCGTCATCGAAGACCAGGAACGGCGCGTTGCCGCCCAGTTCCATCGAAACCTTCTTCACCGTCGAGGCCGACTTGGCGATCAGCATCTTGCCGACTTCGGTCGAGCCGGTGAATGTGATCTTCTTGACCAGCGGGTTGGCGCAGATTTCGTCGCCGATCTCGCCGGCCGACCCCGTCAGGACGTTGACCACGCCCTTGGGGAAGCCGACTTCCTCGCACAGCGCACCCCAGGCCAGGCCCGAATAGGGCGTCTGCGACGCCGGCTTGACCACGGCGGTGCAGCCCGCGGCAAGGGCCGGTCCAAGCTTGCGCGACAGCATAGAGGACGGGAAATTCCACGGCGTGATGGCAGCAATGACGCCCACCGGTTCCTTCGTGACGAGGACACGGCGATCCGCCCAAGGCGATGGCACGACGTCGCCATAGGTGCGGCGCGCCTCTTCGGCAAACCACAGCACATAGGCGGCCGACGAGCCGATCTCGCCCTTGGCTTCGGTCAGCGACTTGCCCTGCTCGATGGTGAGCAGTTCGGCCAGCGCGTCCTGATTGTCCATGATGGCGTCGTGCAGCTTGCGCAGCAGCTTCGAGCGCTCGAGCGCCGAGGTCTTGCGGAAGGTCTTGAACGCCTCGTTGGCCGCTTCGATGGCGCGACGCGTCTCGGCCGCACCCGAACGCGGCACGGTGCCGATCTTGAGACCCGTCGCCGGATTGGTGACGTCGATGGTCTTGCCGGAATCGGCCTAGACCCATTCGCCGTTGATGAGATTGGCCTGCCGCATAAAATGACTGGTTTTCTGAAGCATGGCTTCACCTCCTGAAATGGCGTCCGTTGCGACGCAGGCTACTCTGAAAATCGTCGAAAAGCGCGCGTCCGGGACAGCTTACGGCCCGATGCGCCAGGCAGTTTAGTAGCGTGCCGCCGGGTCGGCGATCAACCGCATTATGGCACAGATGCGTTGGTCCAGCCTAACCGCATACCCGGCTGCCCTTCTACCCGAACACCGCCCATCTACCCGAAGACCATCGTCGCAATCGTCAGCCAGAATGCGGTCGTGACCACGGCACAGGCGGTGGCGATCGTCATCTGGTTGGAGGCCAGGGCCTGGCCGGTGCCGAACTGCGTGGCGATGAGATAGGAATTGACGCCCGAAGGCAGGCTGGCTGCCGCCACGGCCACCTTCGCCGACAAGGGCGGCAGACCGAACAGCCAGGCAAACAGCAACGCTACGGCCGGCATCAGCATCAGCTTGAGCACCGACAGCGCCAATGCCGGCTTGATGTTGCCCGAAATGCCGAACTTCTTGAGCCCGAGCCCCATCGCAAACAATGCGACGGGCCCGGCGATGTTGGCAAGCGCGTCGACAAAGCGGGTGGCAAGGCCCGGCAATGGCACCCCGGTCGCCCGCCAGGCAAGCCCGGCCACGATGCCGACGATCAGCGGATTGGTCAGGATCTTGCGCAGGAAATCACGAATGATCACAACAGGATGCATCGGCTCGCTGCGTCGTGGCCCGAATATCTCGAACAGGATGATCGACGCCATCATCATGGTCGGCAGGTGCACCGAGACGATCAGCGACAGGATCTCGAACCCCTCCTGGCCGAAGACGCCGAGCATGAAGGGAATGCCGAGCAGCACGAGATTGGAAAAGGCCGAGGACACGCCGCCGACCACGCCGGCCTGCCCGTCGCGGCCGAACATGCGCGTCGTCACCAGATGTCCCGCTGTCCAGGCGACCGTAACCGCAATGAAATAGGTCGCCCATAGCAACCAGGGCGCCGAACCGTGGAAATCGGCGCCAATCATGGTCCTAAACAGCAAGAGCGGCAGCGCCACGCCGATGGCGAACTCGGAAAGCGCGTCCCCGGTTTCGCTGCGCAGATAGCCGCTGGCACCCGCGAGATAGCCCAGCGCCACCAGGCCGAAGACGAAGAGCACGGTTTCTACGAGAGGTGACATCGGCACTCGGCAAATGGGAATCGGCTTATCCGAGCATTGCCCCGCGGTCACGTTCGATCAAGTCACGACACAAGTTCAGCAGTCGGCGCACGGTATTTGGCGTCACCTTGCCTTTCAATCCACTTTGGCCTCCCTATATCCGCATCGCCTGTTCGGGATCATTCATGCTCAGATTCATCATTGCGATCATGCTGTTGCTCGGCGCCCTGCCCGCCCAGGCCACGGAAGCCGGCTGGGCGCTGCTGCGAAATGGCGGCCATGTCGTGCTGCTGCGCAACGCCATGACAACCGGCACGGTCGAGCCGCCCAATTTCGACATCGAGAAATGCGCCTCCCAGCTCAACCTGTCAGACCGCGGCCGCCAGCAGGCGCGCAAGATCGGCGCGCTGTTCGACGCCCGCGCCGCGCCAGTCGAGCGCATCCTGGCCAGCCGCTATTGCCGGACGCTGGAAACCGCCCGCCTCGCCTTCGACGACCGCAAGGTCGAGCCGACTGCGGCCCTCGACAAGCCGACGGATGCCACCCGCGAGGCCGACGTCGCCGCCGTTCTGGACATCATCCGCAACTATTCCGGCTCCGACAACATCGTGCTCGTTACCCATCTCGAGAACATCCAGGCATTGACCGGTGCGGCCGCACGCGAAGGCGAAGCGCTGATCGTCGGCCTGCAAGGAGAAAAGCTGCATGTGCTTGGCCGCATCGTCTTCTAGAGCTTCAGGCGGCCTGCCTTCCCTTGCGTTCGGGGCCGGACGCCTTAACGAAAGCGCAGGATTTGGCCTTTTCCTGTCCGGAAAAACCGATTAGACAGCCCCTCAAAACTATGCGCGTAGAATCTGTCCCGGGTTCATGATCGCCCTCACCAAAGGAAAAACCGTGTCCACGACCTTCGACAAAGTCGCCAAGATCATTGCCGAGACCAGCGAGATCGACATCGACACCATCACGCCCGAGAGCCACACCATCGACGACCTGGGCATCGACAGCCTCGACTTCCTCGACATTGTCTTTGCGATCGACAAGGAATTCGGCATCAAGGTGCCGCTCGAGAAGTGGACGCAGGAAGTCAACGATGGCAAGGCTTCGACTGACGAGTACTTCGTCATGAAGAACCTCTGCGCCAAGATCGACGCGCTCGTCGCTGCGAAGAACGCCTGAGCACGCTGAAGCCGCCCATGGCCAATCGCAACGTCGTCATCACAGGCATCGGCCTCGTCTCCTCGCTCGGAGAAGGCGGTGCAGCCCACTGGGACAAGCTGACAACAGCGGGCACCGCCCCGGTGATCGACGCCGAGCGCTTCCAGCCCTATGCCATCCATCCGCTTCCCGAGATCGACTGGGGCCTGCAGATCGCCAAGCGCGGCGACCAGCGCCAGATGGAAACCTGGCAGCGGCTTGGCACCTATACGGCCGGCATGGCGCTGGATGATGCCGGCATCAAGGGCAATGACGAACTCAGCGCGACCATGGACATGGTGGTGGCTGCAGGTGGCGGCGAACGCGACGAAGCGGTCGACGCCGGCGTGCTTGCAGCATCCGAAAATCGCGCCGACCGCGATGTGCTGATCAATGAGAAGCTGACGACGGAACTCCGCCCGACGCTGTTTCTGGCCCAGCTTTCCAACCTGCTCGCCGGCAACATCTCGATCGTCCACAAGGTCACCGGCTCTTCGCGCACCTTCATGGGCGAGGAAGGTGCCGGCGTTTCGGCGATCGAGACGGCAGCGGCCCGCATCCGCTCGGGCCAGTCGACGCATGTGCTGGTCGGCGGCGCCTTCCAGACCGAACATTCCGACATGCTGCTTGGCTACGAACTGGCCGGTTATCTCCATCGCGGCCCGTGGAAGCCGGTATGGCAGCGCCAGGGCTCGGAAGGCGGCGGCGTCATCACCGGCTCCGGCGGCGCGTTCCTGGTGCTTGAATCGCGCGATCATGCCGAAGCACGCGGCCAGAAGATCTATGCCGAGCTCGGCCCGGTCCTTTCCGGTCGCAGCAGGCGTCGGAATGGTGGCCTCGCTGAGAACATTGCCGAACTGTTGGCCAAAGCCGAGTTGCCGGAGGGCGACCTGCTCGCGATTTCGGGTGCATCGGGCGCACATGCCGCAACGGCTGCCGAAAAATCGGCACTCGACGGCAATCCGGCGATTGCGGCACGCGCCCTTTCGTCGCTGACCGGCCACATGAAGGAAGCACAGTTTCCATTCGCGGTGGCGCTTGCCGCCCTGGCCGTCGACCGTGGCGCCGGCTATCCGGCGTTCGAGGTGGGCGAAAGAGATTTCTCCGGCCAGCCACGCAATGTTCTCGCAACGGCGATCGGCTATCACCAGTTTGAAGGCATGGCGCTCGTCTCCGCGCCGCGCTGAAGGGTGTCAGGACAAAACATGGCCAATCTGAAGGATCACCTCGGCAGACCCGTCGTCGCCGTCACCGGCATCGGCGTCGTCACCTCGCTTGGCGTCGGCAAGGCCGACAACTGGGCCGCGCTGACCGCTGGCAAGTCGGGTATTCATCCGATCACCCGCTTCCCCACCGATCTGCTCAACACCCAGATTTCCGGCATGGTCGACTTCCTGCCGTCGAGCACCAAGGGTGCCAGCGCGCTGACTTATGAGCTGGCCGAGACGGCCGCACTCGAAGCCGTCGAGGAGGCCGGTTTTGCCGGCGCCGACTTCGATGGGCCGCTGTTCCTCGCCTCGCCGCCGGTCGAGCTCGACTGGCGAGACCGCTTCACGCTCTATGCCGGCGACGATGAAGGCTCGGCCTCCGAGCGCCTGCTCAAGGTGGCGCGCAGCCAGAACTCGCTCGACATGTTCGACACCTCTCAATTCGGCTCGATCGCCGATCGCCTCGCCGACCGGTTCGGCACGCGCGGCTTGCCAATCACCACCTCGACCGCCTGTGCATCGGGTGCCACCGCCATCCAGCTCGGCGTCGAGGCCATTCGTCGCGGCGAATGCGACCGCGCATTGTCGGTCGGCGCGGACGGTTCGGCGACGGCCGAAGCGCTGATCCGCTTCTCGCTTCTGTCGGCGCTGTCGACCAACAACGACGTGCCGGAAAAGGCCTCCAAGCCTTTCTCCAAGGACCGCGACGGCTTCGTGCTGGCCGAAGGTTCGGCAGCCCTGGTGCTCGAATCGCTGGAAAGCGCGCTTGCTCGTGGTGCCGAGGTGCTCGGCATCCTCAGGGGCTGCGGCGAAAAGGCCGACGACTTCCACCGCACCCGCTCCAAGCCCGACGGCTCGCCGGCGATCGCCGCGGTCAAGGCGGCCCTTGCCGATGCCGGCCTCGCCGAAGACGAGATCGACTACGTCAATGCGCATGGCACCTCGACGCCCGAGAACGACAAGATGGAGCATCTGTCGCTGTCGACGGTGTTCGGCGAGCGCATCCGCAGGATTCCGGTGTCGTCGAACAAGTCGATGATCGGCCACACGCTGTCGGCAGCGGGCGCCATCGAGGCCGCCTTCTCGCTGATGACCATGCGTGAAGGCGTCATTCCGCCGACCATCAACTACGACAATCCCGACCCGTCGATCGAGCTCGACGTGGTGCCGAATGTGAAGCGGAAGGCCGAGGTTCGCACCGTGCTTTCCAACTCCTTCGGCTTCGGCGGTCAGAACACCTGCCTTGTCATGGCGCGGGAACCGGTCTAAGCGACCGCCTACACGAAATCAGGTACTGCGACGCCGCGCGCGCATCGAATTCGATGCGCTGCGCCGCAGCGACAAGGATTAGCGACACCATGCGCGCATTGCAGCTCGTTGAGGACCGCCGGCTCGAGCAGGTCGACATCGCCCCGCCTTCCCCTCCCGGCCTCGGCGAAGTCACCTTGCGCATCAAGGCAGTCGCCCTGAATCACATCGACGTCTGGGGCTGGCGCGGCATGGCATTCGCCAAGCGCAAGATGCCGCTGGTCATCGGCGCCGAGGCCTCCGGCGAGGTCGATGAAGTTGGCCCCGGCGTCACCGGCCTTGCACCCGGCCAACTCGTGTCGATCTACGGCGCCCGCACCTGCGGCCTGTGCCGCCCCTGCCGCGAAGGCCGCGACAATCTCTGCGAGCACGTCTCGGGCGTGCACGGCTTCCACCTCGACGGTTTCGCCCAGGAAAAGATCAACCTTCCGGCGCGCCTGCTGGTGCCTGCACCTCCCGGTGTCGACGCCGTTGGTGCCGCGGTCGCGCCCGTCACCTTCGGCACTGTCGAGCACATGCTGTTCGACAACGCCAGACTTGAGCCGGGCGAGACGATCCTGGTCCACGCCGGCGGCTCGGGCATCGGTTCGGCCGCGATCCAGCTCGCCAAGAAGATGGGCTGCACCGTCATCACCACGGTCGGCTCCAACGACAAGATCGAGAAGGCCAAGGCGCTCGGCGCCGATCACGTCATCAACTATCGCGAAGACCGCTTCGAAGGCGTCGTCCGTAAGCTGACCAAGAAGAAGGGTGTCGACGTCGTTTTCGAGCATGTCGGCAAGGACACCTGGGCCGGCTCGATGTTCAGCCTCAAGCGCGGCGGCCGCCTCGTCACCTGTGGTTCGACCTCGGGTGTGTCGACCGAAATCAACCTGATGATGCTGTTCCAGCAGCAGCTCAAGCTGCTCGGCTCCTTTGGTTGTCGTATGGAAAACATGGCCGACGCCATGCAGAAGATGGCCGCCGGCCTGGTCAAGCCGATTATCGACACCGAAGTCGACTTTGCTTCCATCGACACCGCGCTGAAGCGGATGGAAGGTCGCGACGTGTTCGGCAAGATCATCCTGCGCATCGACTGAGGACGCCAGCGAATTGCCCCGCAGGAAGGCCAGCAAGATCCCAAGCCCCACAATGATGCGCATCATGGGGCGGCTGCGCATGCTCAACTACTGGCTGGTGGCGCAGGTCGCCCTGGTAGCGCTCAAGCTGCTGCGCCTGCTGCCGGTCGACAAGGGGCTCAACTTCGCCGACCGCGCCGCCCGCACCGTCGGTCCGTGGTTTGGCCGTCACCGCGTGGCACTCTCCAACCTGCGCGCCGCCTATCCTGAGAAAAGCGAAGCCGAAATCGAAGCCATTGCCTTGGATATGTGGGGCAATATGGGCCGGCTTGGCGCTGAGTACATCTTTCTCGGGCAGATTTTCGACTACGATCCGGAGGCCGAGACGCCCGGTCGTATCGAAGTGACCGGCAACGACCATTTCCTCAAGATCGCCAGCGAGGACAAGCCCCACATCGTCTTCACCGGCCATCTCGGCAATTTCGAGCTGCTGCCGATCGCCGCTGCCACCTTCGGCATGAAGATCACGTCGCTGTTCCGCCCGCCAAACAACCCCTATCTGGCCGAATACATCTTCTCGACACGTGCGTCGAACATGGGTGACCTGCTCGCCTCGCAGCGCGGCGCGTCCTTCGCACTCGCCGGCATTCTCGACCGCGGCGGCAATGTCGGCGTGCTCGTCGACCAGAAGTTCAAGCGCGGTCTCAGGACAACCTTCTTCGGCCGCGAATGCGAGACCAATCCGGTGCTCGCCATGCTCGCCCGCCATTATGATTGCGACGTCTATCCGGCGCATTGCATCCGCCTGCCCGGCGGGCGCTACAGGCTGACGATCGAAGACAAGCTGGAACTGCCGCGCCGCGACGACGGCGCCGTCGATGTCCAGGCCACCACTCAGATGCTCAACGACACCGTCGAGCGCTGGATTCGTGAGGATCCGGGCCAGTGGATGTGGTTCCACAAGCGCTGGGGCTTGACCGAAGGCCGACGCCGCAAGGTCAACAAGTCGGGCAAGCTCGCGGCCGATAGCTGAAGCCCTATCCCTCGTAATAGTTCATGACCGCATGGCGGGCTTCGGCGAAAAACAGCCAGCGCTCGACGACAAGGCCAAGCGCATAGCAGAACACGGCCAGCACGGCAGCCAGCACGGCGGCCGACCCGCCGGCAAGGATCGCCACCAGCAGCAGCAGAACAGGCGCCAGCCCGCCAGACAGGATCGCCAGCCTGGACAGCTTGAGCGCGTGCTTGCGCGCGACCTTGAAGCCCATTTCACGGGTCAGGTAGTTCTCATTGACATGCGGCCGCTCGAACAGCCTGACATGGCCGATAGGGCCAAGCCCGGTGGCGCTCTCGGGCGTCGACAACGGTGCGAGTGTCCGCAGCCTTGTCCACCACTTTTGCTTGCAGATCCACGCCGCCACGACAAACAGGATGGCGATTGCGGCGCAAACCGGGCCGCGGCTGCCGGATGAATAACCGGCGACGGACGCGAGCAGGAAGCCCCCGGCTGCGGCGAACAACAGGTAGCAAAGCGGCGTTAGCCCTGTATTCCAGGCCTGGATCGAGCGCAGCGAACCGTAGATCATCGCCGTGCAGTAGACGGTGACGCCACACATGAGCGTGCCTGCCAGGCCCGCAACCGCGAGGTAACGCCCCTCGACGATCGCAAACCATGCCGTAACAGCCAGCGGCATGAAGCTGGCGATTGCCATCACGCCTTCGCGCGACAGCCAGCTCGAGCGCCATTGCGACAGCGCCCGCCATGCCCGTTGCGGGTTGCCGAGATGCAGCGTCGACGCCAACAGGCCGGCTGCGATCATTGCCAGCGCGCCGATGTGCGCAAGCTTGACGGACAGGGTCGAGGCGTCGAGCAGGCCAAGGCCGAGCACAGCCGCCAGGCCGTAGCCGAGCCCGGAAAGCGTGGTGAACACGATGATGGAGAAGGCGGGATGCATGGTTCAGATCCGGTCCAGCATGCCGTCGAGCCAGGCAAAGAACCCTTTGGCGCCGTCGGTGTTCTCAGCCAGCACGGCAGAACCGGCACTTGCGGCCAGCGGCTTGCGCGGCCGTGGCGGCAGGTACTTGTTGGTCGGGCGCGTGCCCTGCTCCGGCATCAGGTCGTAGCCGCCGCGCTCGGCCACCATGCGCGAGACCTCTGATGAGGCATCGCCGAGATCGCCGAAATGCCGGGCATTGGCCGGGCACGTCCGGACACAGGACGGCACCCGGTCGACCTCCTTGAGCGTCTCGTTGTAGATGCGGTCGACGCAGAGCGTGCATTTCTTCATCACCCCGGCGGCCAGATCCATCTCGCGCGCGCCATAGGCGCAGGACCAGGCGCACAGGCCACAGCCGATGCACTTGCTCTCGTCGACTAGCACGATGCCGTCTTCGGCGCGCTTGTAGGAGGCGCCTGTCGGACAGACGGTGACGCAGGGCGCGTCCTCGCAATGCAGACATGACTTGGGGAAATGCACGATGCGTGCCTCTCCCGCCTCGCCGATCAACTGCCCACCCTCCGGCACGACCTCGAAGGTGTGGATGCGATTGAGGAAGGTGCCAGAGACATCGGCCCCATACGGGTCCTGGTCGGACAGCGCCGCGCCATAGCCGCCGGTATTCCACTCCTTGCAGCTGATGACGCAGGCATGGCAGCCGACGCAGACGTCGAGGTCGATGACCAGGCCAAGCTTCTTCGGTGTCGGCAGTGACGGCAGGCTGGTCATTCCGCCCACTCCTGGCCGTAGCGCAGCTCGTCAGCATGCGGACGTGCTCCGCCGGGTTGCGCGACGGCGGCAAGATGCGGCTCGCTGACCTCTGCCGGTTCGGCTTTCTCGATGCGCACGCGCAGATCGTACCACGCCGCCTGGCCGGTCACCGGATCCGAGTTCGACCAGCGCATCCCGTCGCCCTTCGGCGGTAGAAGTTCATGGATCAAGTGATTCATCAGGAAGCCTTTTTTGGCTTCTGGTGCATCCTTGTCGAGCGCCCAGGCGCCCGCGCGCTTGCCGATCGCATTCCATGTCCAGATCGTGCTCGAATTGACCGCTTCCATCCGCGCGACCTCGACCTTGATGCGGCCGTGATGCGAAATCACCCAGACCCAGTCGCCATCGACGAGCCCGATCTCGTCGCAGATCGGACCAGGCACATAGAGCGGGTTCCGTGTATGGATCTGCCTGAGCCAGGCATTCATCGAGCCCCAGGAATGGTACATCGCCGCCGGTCGCTGGGTGATGGCATGATAGGGATAGTCCTCTCGGCTGACCGCCGCCTCCTCGAACGGCCGATACCACATCGGCAGCGGATCGAAGGTTGCGAGGATGCGCTCACGATGCGTCTCGGGCGCCACCGGTTCACGCAGGCCTTCGGCCGAGAGCCGGAATTTCTGCAGTGATTCCTGGTAGAGCTGGAAGGTCACCGGCTTCGGCTCGTCGAAGAAGCCCATGCGCACGGCAAAATCCTGATAGGCCTTGTTGGCGTGCTTGAAGAACTGCGCTTCGAGCGGAATATGTGCTGAGAAGAACGAGCCGTTCTCGATGTAGCGATCGAGCTGGTTACGGTTGATCGCCCCGCGCCCGGCACGGTCGCCATTGCTGCCGCGGAAGCCGGCAAGCGGCCCGATGCCCGGCCGCCTTTCATGGCGCACGATATAGTCGGCATAGTCCTCGTAGAGCGCCTTGCCGCGGCTGTCGACGAAACCGGGCAGCTTGAGCCGCGCGCCAAGGTCGATCAGCACGCTCTGGAAGCCGCGCACATCCCGATCCGGCTCTACCACCGGCCAACGGATGGCGTCCTGGACCGCATCCGGCTCGGAGATTGGCCGATCGAGCAGCGAAATGCAGTCGTGCCGCTCGAGATAGGTCGTGTCGGGCAGCACCAGGTCGGCATAAGCGACCATTTCGGAGGAATAGGCGTCCGAATAGATGATCTTCGGGATGCGGTAGGCGCCCGTCGCGGGATCCTTGTCCTCGAGCATCTTGATGACGCCCGCGGTGTTCATCGACGAGTTCCACGCCATGTTGGCCATGTAGAGGAACATCAGATCGACAGGGTACGGATCGCCGGCATGCGCATTGGCGATCACCATGTGCATCAGGCCATGGGCCGAGATCGGTGCATCCCAGGAAAACGCCTTGTCGATGCGCATCGGCTTGCCGTCGGCATCGATCAGCAGATCTTCCGGCCCACGGGGAAAACCGAGATGCGGGCCGGACAAAGGCTTGTTGGAGCCGAAATGCTCGGCCTTGCCGTGCGGCGTCGGATGCGCCTCGATCGGCTTGGGATAAGGCGGCTCGAAGCGGAAGGCCCCGGGGCAGTCGACAGCGCCGATCAGCACCTGCAGCATGTGCAGGGCGCGCGCCGTCTGGAAGCCGTTCGAATGCGCCGAAAGCCCGCGCATGGCATGGAACGACACCGGACGCCCGACAAACGCCTCATGGCGCTCGCCATTCATGTCGGTCCAGGGTTGGTCGATCGTAATCGCCTCGTCGAAGGCGACGCGCGCGATCTCGGCAGCGAGGCCCCGGATGACGTCGGCGGCGACGCCGGTTTCCGCGGCGACCGCCTCCGGCGCATATTGCGGGTCGAGGTATTTTTCGGCGAGGAGTTGGAACGACGGCACCGCAAAGCGGCCGTCGGGCAGCTCGACACGCCCGGAAAGTGCGGCCCGCGCGCCTTTGCTGCCCAATGCCACGACCTGTTCGGTGACGGATTCGAAGATCTGCGGCTTGCCCTCGGCATCGCGGACGAAAAGTCCGTACTCGGCGGTTCCGGGCGCATCGACGACCAGCCAGGTCGCGTTGGAATAGCGCACGATGTAGTCGACATCGATTTTCCGCGCTTTCAGCAGTTCATGTATGACGGCGAGGATCAGCAGGCCGTCGGTGCCGGGCCGGATGCCGATCCAGTTGTCGGCGACTGCCGAATAGCCGGTCCGCACCGGATTGACCGAGACGAAGCGCGCGCCGCGCTTCTTGAGCTTCGAAATGCCGATCTTGAGCGGGTTGGAATCGTGGTCCTCCGCCACGCCGAACATCACGAACAGCTTGGTGCGGTCCCAGTCGGGCGCGCCGAATTCCCAGAAGGCGCCGCCGATGGTCATGATGCCGGCGGCCGCCATGTTGACCGAGCAGAAGCCACCATGGGCGGCGTAGTTGGGCGTGCCGAACTGCTGGGCCCAGAAGCCGGTCAGCGACTGCGACTGGTCGCGGCCGGTGAAGAAGGCCAGCTTCTTCGGATCGGCATGGCGCACGCCGTCCAGCCAGCCGGTCGCCAGCTCCAGCGCATCGTCCCAGGAAATCTCCTTGAACTCACCCGAACCGCGCGGCCCGGTCCTGAGCAGCGGCGCGCGCAGCCGCGCCGGCGCGTAGTGCTGCATGATGCCGGCCGAACCCTTGGCGCACAGAACGCCGCGATTGACCGGATGGTCCCGGTTGCCCTCTATGTAGCGGACCTTGCCGTCCTTGAGATGGACGTCGATGCCACAGCGGCAAGCGCACATGTAGCAGGTGGTCTTGCGGACCTCGTCGGAGACGGGTTCCGAAAGCGCTACATGCGGTTCTGACTTCATCCGGCGGCCTCCCTGAACAAGAGTCCTAGCGAGGCGGCGGCTGAAAGGAAATGCCCGAAAACGGCTCTCTACGGCAAAATTTGTCTATACCGAGACAACAACTTAGACCAGACGGCTAAAGTCACGCCAGAAATGAAAAGGCCGAGGAGCCCCCACTCCCCGGCCTTTTCGTAGGCACGTCGCCCCGAAACTCAGTTGGCGGTCACATTAGCACCGTCTTGATCGACAGCAATTCTTGAGCCGTTCAGTTCAAGCTCTTTCATCGCGGCATGAAGCAATTCTGCAACAGAAATGCTGATATCGGCGCAAATGGCATGTATGTTTCCGCCAGCAAACGCTAGTTGGTGACGACGATCCGCGTGTTGCTCGCACCGACTTCCCTGACCAGCGAATAGAACCTCGCGGCATTCGCCGTCTGCAGCCGGACGCAGCCATGTGATGCCGGACGGCCCAGTTGCCTGACCGCACCCGTGCCATGGATGGCATAGCCGCCATTGTAGAACACCGAATAGGGCATCGGCGAATTGTCGTATTTCTGCGAATACCACATCCGATGCAGGCGCTTCGGCCGCCAGCTGCCGCGTGGCGTGACATATCCCCTGCGTGCCGTCGAAACTGGCCATTGGTGGATCACCCGCCCGTCGAAGCTGACGGTCATGGTCTGCGTCGCGATACTGACCCGCGCGACAAGAACATCGGCAAGTGCCTGAGTTGGAACGCCAGCAAAGCCCAATGCGGCGACCATGAAGAAGAGAGCCCTGTACATTCTTCGCACACTCCCCAAACCGGCAGTATTTTCCCTGCCCACCGACGATGGGAGCACGAAAAGCTGTACGGTTGGTAAAACTGAACTCGGAAGATGAATGCAACCAGATCAGCAACCTGAGGTTGATGGCGTGAATTTTCGCCGACTTTCAGGTGGCCCAAGTCAGTGCCCCTCGCCGCCCCGTCTGGCCCAGTTGACTCGACCCGGTATGGGCATAGGCTGCCCGTCGCAGCTGGAGCCACGTTCCAAGATGCTCCAGCCGGATAACGTGCGGCCCACGGCGGACCGTCGCCCGGAGGATCTCAAAAATGCAACCATCCCAATATTTTAGCGGCATGAGCAGGCGAAACCTGCTGTCGTTGATCGGCCTCACGGCAGGCACTGCCGCGATGTACCAGGCGATGACCAGCCTCGGTCTCGCGGTTGAGTCAGGCTACAAGGGACCGGTGAAACTGGAGGGCGATCCGAAGGGCGCCAGCGTGCTTATCCTGGGTGCCGGCCTCGCCGGCATGACGGCCGCACTCGAGCTCCGGCAGGCCGGCTACAAGGTCAAGATTCTCGAATACAACAACAGATCGGGCGGGCGTAACTGGACGTTGCGCGGCGGCGACACCTACACCGAGCTCGGCGGCGCGACGCAGAAATGCGATTTCGACGAAGGCCTCTACATCAATCCCGGCCCGTGGCGAATCCCTTATCACCACAACGGTCTGCTCGCCTATTGCCGGCGCCTCGGCGTCACGCTGGAGCCGTTCCAGCAGCTCAACCACAACGCCTTCCTGCATTCGTCCAAGGCGTTCGGCGGCAAGCCGCAGCGCGTGCGCGACATCAAGATCGACTTCCAGGGCCATGTCTCCGAACTGCTCGCCAAGGTTGCCCACACCGGCAAGCTCGAAGGCGGCGTCACCAAGGAAGACCAGGAGATGCTGGTCGAGGCCCTGCGCTCCTGGGGTGCGCTCGACAAGGACTATGCCTACACCAAGAGCATAGCAAACTCCGAATTCCGCGGTTTCGCCAAGGATCCCGGCGGCGGCCTCGGGGCTGCCCCCGTGCCGAGCGATCCGATTGCGCTGACCGACATATTGAGCTCGGGCCTGTGGGGCAGCCTCGCCAATTTCGCCCTTTACGAGT
Organism: Aminobacter sp. NyZ550; assembly: GCF_025628925.2. Classification (NCBI taxonomy): domain Bacteria; kingdom Pseudomonadati; phylum Pseudomonadota; class Alphaproteobacteria; order Hyphomicrobiales; family Phyllobacteriaceae; genus Aminobacter; species Aminobacter sp. NyZ550. The sequence continues at coordinate 2,948,711 of NZ_CP114190.1, read as the reverse complement.
TCCAGACGACGATGTTCCAGCCGGTTGGCGGCATCGACATGATCGGCAAGGCCTTCACCAAGGAGGTCGGCGACCTGATCACCTACAATGCCAAGGTGTCGAAGATCCATCAGGACGACAAGGGCGTCACCGTCACCTATGAGGACGTCCAGAAACCGGGCACGATGGCCGAGGAGAAGGCCGATTGGTGCATCTGTACCATTCCGCTGACCATTCTCAGCCAGATCGAGATCAATGTCGGCGCCCCGATGCAGGCGGCGATCGAAGCCGTGCCTTATGCCTCGTCGGTCAAGGTCGGCCTGCAGTTCAAGCGGCGTTTCTGGGAACAGGACGAGTTGATCTTCGGCGGTGTCAGCTACACCGATCTGCCGATCACCCAGATCTCCTATCCGAGCACGAGCTTCAACACCAACGGCAAGGGCGTGTTGCTCGGCGCCTACACCTGGAACGGTCCGCACTCCTACGAGTTCACCTCGATGGCGCCGGAGGAGCGCGTCAAGCGCGCCGTCGAATACGGCACGATGATCCACCCGCAATACAAGGACGAGTTCGAGAACGGCATCTCGATGGCCTGGCACCGCTCGCCCTTTACGCTCGGCTGCGCCGGCGACTGGACCGAGGAAGCGCGCAAGGAGCATTACGACAACCTCTGCCAGATCGATGGCCGCATCGTGCTCGCCGGCGAGCACGTCTCCTACATCCCGGCGTGGATGGAAGGCGCGATCCTGTCGTCGCTCGATGCGATCACCAGGCTGCACCAGCGCGTCGTGGCGGGATGACGGCTTTGGCCGCTCATCCCTCATCCTCATTTTTCGCAAGGCATGTCGACATGACCCAGCAATCGAAACACCCAATCGGCCAACTCGCCGCCGCCTTTGTCTTCACCGCATTGTCCGCCGGCGCCGCCCTCGCCGACTCCGCCGGCGCAACCTTCAGCGACGGTGACAATTTCTCCGAAAAGACCGGCCAGGAACTCTACGCCAATGTCTGCCAGGCCTGCCACATGGACCAGGGCCAAGGCGCGGTCGGGGCCGGCAAATATCCGGCACTGGCCAAGAACGAGAACCTGGAATCAGGCGGCTACCCCGTCTACGTCATCCTGCACGGCCAGAAGGGCATGCCGCCCGTCGGCAGCATGATGAGCGACGACCAGGTGGCCGCCGTGGTCAACTATGTCAGGACCAATTTCGGCAACGACTACAAGGATCCGGTGACGGTGGAAGACGTCGCCGGGGCACGCTGACGGATCGACGCCGGATTGGCCACCAGACGGCCTGGATCCACCAGGTTTGGAGCGCCAGCTCCAGCGACCGAAGCAGCCGGTGATCCTGCTGGCTGCTTCATTTCATGCGGCAAAAGGAGAAAGACATGACAACACTGCGGATCTGCGCCGCCACGCTCGTGGCCGGCCTGTTGCTCTCGGGCAGCGCGCTGGCTGAGGATGTGGTGCGCCACAAGAACCCCAATTCGGACTTTCCGATCGCCCAGGCCGTCGAAGTCCCCGCCGGCAAGACGACGGTCTATGTCAGCGGCGCCGTGCCCTCGGTCATCGACGAGAAGGCCGAGAAGGGCAGCCTTGCCGCCTATGGCGACACCAGAACGCAGACGGAATCGGTGCTGAAATCGATCGAAAAGACCCTCGAAGGGCTCGGCCTCAAGATGGGCGACGTGGTCAAGATGCAGGTCTTCCTCGTCGGTGATCCGGCACAGGGCGGCAAGATGGACTTTGGCGGCTTCATGGACGGCTACACCAAGTTCTTCGGCACCAAGGAGCAGCCGAACCTGCCCGCCCGCTCGGTCATGCAGGTCGCCGGCCTCGTCGCCCCCGGCTGGCTGGTCGAGATCGAGGTCACCGCCGTCCGCCCGTGAGCGGACCGATTTGCGCGGGCTGCTCCAAGCAGGCGGCCTGCGCGCTCGACAGCGGCTGATGGATGGGCAAGACTGGCAACGATCCGGACAAGGTGAAGCCAGATAGAGTGAAGACTGTCGACCGCATGTATGACAAGCTTTTCAAGATCATAGACGACCGTCGCGAAGAACTGGCGGAACTGACGGCGGAGCTGATCCGCTTCCCGACCATCAATCCGCCCGGCGACGCCTATCGCCCTTGCGCCGAATACCTCGGCAATCGCCTGGCCAAACGCGGTTTCGGCGTCGAATACGTCAGGGCAGAGGGCACGCCAGGCGACACCGACCGCTATCCGCGCGTCAATGTCGTCGCCCGTTTTGACAGCCGGGTGCCCGGCCCCACCGTTCATTTCAATTCCCATATCGACGTCGTCGAGGCTGGCGAAGGCTGGTCGGTCGATCCCTTCGGGGGCACGATCCGCGATGGCCGCGTCTATGGCCGCGGCGCCTGCGACATGAAGGGCGGGCTGGCAGCCTCGATTATCGCCGCCGAAGCCTTCATGGACGTCAACCCGGATTTCCCAGGCGCCATCGAGATCTCGGGCACCGTCGACGAGGAGTCGGGCGGCTTCGGCGGCGTCGCCTATCTCGCCGGCAAGGGATATTTCTCAAAACCCAAGGTCGACCACGTCATCATTCCGGAGCCGCTGAACAAGGACCGCATCTGCCTCGGACATCGCGGAGTCTGGTGGGCGGAAATCGAGACCAAGGGCGAGATCGCACATGGCTCGATGCCCTTCCTTGGCGACTGTGCGGTGCGCCACATGGGCGCCGTGCTCGAAGCTTTCGAGCGGGAGTTGTTTCCCGCGCTCGACCGCAAGACGACGCGAATGCCGGTGGTGCCGGAAGGCGCCAGGCGCTCGACAATGAACATCAACTCGATCCATGGCGGCCAGACCGACGATTTCCGCCCCGGCCTGCCCTCACCCAACGTGCCCGACAGCTGCCGCCTGACCATCGACCGCCGCTTCCTGCTGGAGGAGGACATCGCCGACGTCAAAGGCGAGGTCACAAGCATCCTCGACCGACTGAAGCGCGAGCGGAAGAAGTTCGACTACGAGATCCGCGACATCATGGAGGTGCAGCCGCTGATGACCGAGCGCGACGCACCGGTGGCGTCGGCGATCGCCCGGGGCATCCGCGAGATCTTCGACAAGGAGCCGGAATATGTCATCTCGCCCGGCACCTATGACCAGAAGCACGTCGCCCGTATCGGCCATTTATACGATTGCATCGCTTATGGCCCGGGTATTCTCGACCTCGCCCACCGTCCAGACGAATGGGTCGGCATCGACGACATGGTCCAGTCGGCCAAAGTGATGGCAATCGGCCTGGACATCTTGCTGCGCGGCCAGTTCAACGGCTGATCGGGCAAGCAAAACAGCAACATGGCGCCGGAAATTCATTCCTTATCCGATGCTTTGATTGCAACAAACTTGATTTACTCGGCCGGAAATTCGCGCTTTTATCCGGCCTGACAAATCCAAGCGGGGAGACCATCTGATGAAGTGGAAGACCATTCTCGCGGCCACGGCGCTGGCGCTGGCCTCCAGCACCGCCGCCATGGCTGCCCGAACCGACCTCGTGCTTGGCATGCCTTTGGAGCCGCCACATCTCGATCCGACAGCGGGTGCTGCCGCGGCAATCGACGAAGTCTTCTATGCCAATGTCTTCGAAGGCCTGACCCGCATCGGCTCACGCGGCGAGGTGCTCCCCGACCTCGCCGAGAGCTGGACGATTTCCGACGACGGCAAAACCTACAGTTTCAAGCTGCGCTCCGGCGTGAAATTCCATGACGGCAGCGACTTCGACGCCTCCGACGTCAAGTTCTCGCTCGACCGCGCTCGCGGCGAAAACTCGGTCAACGCGCAGAAGGGCCTGTTTGCGCCGATCGACACCATCGAGGTCGTCGATCCGGCCACCGTCAAGGTGACGCTCAAGAACCCGCTCGGCTCGTTCCTCTACAATCTCGGCTGGGGCGACGCGGTGATCGTTGCGCCGGAGAGCGCCGAGACCAACAAGGAAAAGCCTGTCGGCACCGGCCCTTTCAAGTTCCAGAACTGGGCCAAGGGCTCGTCGATCACGCTGGTCAAGGCCGATGGCTACTGGGGCGATCCGGTGGCGCTCGACAAGGCGGAGTTCCGCATCATCCCCGACGCCGCCGCCGCCATCCCTGCCCTGCTTTCGGGCGACGTGCAGGCGCTGCCCAACTTTGCGCTCGGCGATGCGCTCGCCCAGGTCAAGGCCGACCCGCGCTTCAAGGTGGTCATCGGCACCACCGAGGGTGAAACGGTGCTGTCGACCAACAACAAGAAGCCGCCCTTCGACAATCTCAAGGTGCGCCAGGCGATCGCGCATGCCATCGACCGCAAGGCGCTGATCGACGGCGCGACCGGTGGCCTGGGCACGCCGATCGGCTCGCATTTCGCCCCGCACAACCCGGCCTATGTCGACCTGACGGGCACCTATCCGCACGACATCGCCAAGGCCAAGGAACTGCTCAAGGAAGCGGGCCTCGACGATGGCTTCAAGGCGACGCTCAAGCTGCCGCCGGTCGGATACGCCCGCCAGGGCGGCGAAATCATCGCCTCGCAATTGCGCGAGATCGGCATCGACCTGCAGATCATCCCGGTCGAATGGGCCGACTGGCTCAAGCAGGTGTTCACCGACAAGGATTACGACCTGTCGATCGTCTCGCACACCGAGCCCAACGACATCGATATCTATGCCCGCAAGGACTACTACTTCAATTACGACAACCCGGCCTTCAACAAGGTCATCGACGAGCTCAACCTGACCTCCGACGAGGCCAAGCGCACCGAGCTCTACAAGCAGGCGCAGAAGATTCTCGCCGACGATGCCGTCAACGGCTTCCTGTTCGAACTGCCCAAGGTCGGCATCTGGGACGCCAAGGTCGAAGGCCTGTGGGAAAACTCGCCCATCCAGGCCAACGACCTCACCAAGGTGAAGTGGGTCAACTGATGACAAGGTGGCGCGCCTTCGGGTGCGCCACCACCCGCTTGGCGGAAGCACGGCATGTTGCCTGCCGATATGAAGGCACTCGCGACGAACTTCGTCGCCGTTATTTCTGGGAGCATCGCAAGAGTTCTGTGAACTGCGCTTCTCTGCAACCTTTGCGAGCTTTCGAAGCGGCATTTTCTCGGGCAGTTTGCGCTTGATGACGATCTATCTGCTCAAACGCCTGTTGATCGGAATTGCGACCCTCATCGTCGCCTCGCTCGTCGTGTTCCTGATGCTCGAGGTCGTCCCCGGAGATCCGGCTCGGCTGATGCTGGGCATGAACACCAGTGACGCGCAGGTCGACCTGCTGCGTGAGCAGATGGGGCTGAACCAGCCGATGATCCTGCGCTATCTCGACTGGATCCGCGGCCTGCTCCGGCTGGATTTCGGCAAATCCTACACCTATTCGGTGCCGGTGATCGACCTGATCAGGGAGCGGCTTGTCGTCTCCTTCCCGCTTGCGGTGATCTCCCTGACGCTTTCGACACTCATTGCCATCCCCGTCGGCCTGTTCGCCGCCGCGCGCCGTGGCAAGGCTGGCGACACCGCTGCCATGGCCGTGGCACAGGTCGGCGTCGCCATGCCCAATTTCTGGTTCGCGCTGCTGCTTGTCTATGTTTTCGCCGTCTGGTTGCGGCTGGTGCCCGCCGGCGGCTTTCCCGGCTGGGGCAACGGCATCTGGCCGGCGCTCAAGGCGCTGATCCTGCCGGCGCTCGCCCTCGCCTTGCCGCAGGCGGCGATCCTGGCCCGCGTCACCCGCGCCGCCTTGATCGAGGTGCTCAACGAGGACTACATCCGCACGGCACGCGCCAAGGGCATGCCGATGCGCGCAGTGCTGTGGCGGCACGCGCTGCGCAACGCCATGATCCCGGTGCTGACCATCATGGGCCTGCAATTCGCCTTCCTGCTCGCCGGCACCATCATCATCGAAAACGTCTTCTATCTGCCGGGCCTGGGACGCCTTGTCTTCCAGGCGATCACCCAGCGCGACCTGATCGTCGTCGAAAGCGTGGTGATGCTGCTGGTCGCCGCCGTGGTGCTGGTCAACCTGATCGTCGATCTGTCCTATGCGCTGGTCGACCCGCGCCTCAGGGCACGGCAATGAACGAAGCGACACCTCACAGAGAAGGTTTCGGCGAATTCGTCGGCCGCGCGTTCGGCAACCGCTCTTTCGTCATCGGCCTCGTCATCGCCCTGGTCGTCGCTGCCATGGCGGCCGTCTCGTTCTTCTGGACCCCCTTCGACGTCACCAGGCTCGTCGTCGCCGACCGCATGCAGCCGCCCTCCGCCGCGCACTGGTTCGGCACCGACCATTTCGGCCGCGACGTGCTGTCGATGATCATGATCGGGGCGCGCAACTCGATCGCCGTGGCGCTTGTCGCGGTCGTCATCGGCATGGGCATCGGCGTGCCGCTCGGCTGCTGGGCGGCAGCGCGTGGTGGCTGGGTCGACGAGGCGCTGATGCGCTTCAACGATCTCGTCTTCGCCTTTCCCGCATTGCTGTCGGCGATCATGATCACCGCTGTCTTCGGACCGAGCGCGATCAACGCCATCATCGCCATCGGCATCTTCAACATCCCGGTCTTCGCCCGCGTCGCGCGTGCCGGCGCGTTGTCGATCTGGCCGCGCGAATACATCCTTGCCGCCCGTGCCGCCGGCAAGAACAAGAGCCGCATCACCGTCGAGCATATCCTGCCCAACATCGCCAACCTGCTCCTGGTGCAAGGCACCATCCAGTTCGCGCTTGGCATCCTGGCCGAGGCCGCCCTGTCTTATGTCGGGCTCGGCACGCAGCCGCCGATGCCGAGCTGGGGACGCATGCTGTTCGACGCGCAGACGCTGATGATGGTGTCGCCATGGCTGGCGTTGTTCCCCGGCTGCGCGATCCTGATCACCGTGCTTGGGCTCAACCTGCTCGGCGACGGCATCTCAGATATCTTCGATCCGCGCTCGAGGCGTCGCCCATGAGCCTGCTCGAGATCGAAAAGCTGTCGCTCAGGATCGGCCGGACGCAGGTGCTGAAGGAGATCGACCTCGCCATCGAACCCGGCGAGGTGATGGGGCTCGTCGGAGAATCCGGGTCGGGAAAATCCATGACGGCACTTGCCGTCATGCGCCTCACGCCTGCGGCATCGCAGATGACGGGGCGTGTCACCTTTGACGGCATCGACATTCTCTCTGCCACCGAGGCCCAGATGTGCGCGCTGCGCGGCGACGACATCGGCATGGTGTTCCAGGAGCCGATGACAGCGCTCAATCCGGTCAAGACGATCGGCGAGCAGGTCGCCGAAGGCATCAGGTGGCACACAAGGGCGAGCCGGGCCGAGGCCGAGGCGCAAGCGCGGAAAATCCTCGACCGGGTCGGCCTGCCGGAGCAGAAATTCCCGCTGTCGCGCTATCCGCACGAATTGTCCGGCGGCCAGCGGCAGCGCGTCGCCATCGCCATCGCCTGCGCGTTGAAGCCCAAACTGCTGATCGCCGACGAGCCGACGACCGCACTCGACGTCGTGCTGCAGGCGCAGATCCTCGACCTGCTCAAGGAACTGGTCCGCGAAAACCGGATGAGCCTGCTGTTCATCTCGCACGACCTCGCCGTCGTCACCGAAATGGCCGACCGGATCACCATCCTGCGCTTGGGCATGGTGACGGAGTGTGGCGACACCGCACGAACGCTGTCGGAGGCAACCCATCCCTACACCCGCCAGCTGGCTCTGGCCTCGATGCACGTGCCGGCCCGCGTCAGGCCTCATATCGACGAAACCGCACCCGACACCCTGCTCGACGTCGCCAATCTGACCAGGGACTATCCCGGCCGGCGACGGTCGCTGTTTTCGAAGCCGGAACCCGTCCGCGCCGTCGACAACGTCTCGCTCAAGATGAAGCCGGGCGCTTCGGTAGCGCTTGTCGGCCGCTCCGGTTGCGGCAAGTCGACCCTTGCGCGGATGATCCTTGCGCTCGACACCCCCACCGATGGAACCATCAAGTTTCGCGGCATGGACATTACCCGCGCCGACGAGACCGCCATGCGCCGCGCCCGCCGCAACATGCAGGTGGTGTTCCAGGACCCTTACGGCTCGTTCGACCCGCGTCACACCGTCGAGCGGCTTGTTGGCGAACCGCTGCATCTTCTCGAGCGCAAGCCAGACCGCAAGGAACGTCGCGACATGGTCGGTCGCGCCCTGCATGAAGTCGGCCTCAGCCGTTCCGACATGGAGAAATACCCGCACGAGTTTTCAGGCGGCCAGCGCCAGCGCCTGTCGATCGCCCGCGCCATCATCACCCGGCCCAAGCTGGTGGTGGCGGACGAGCCTGTGTCGGCGCTGGATGTCTCGATCCGCGCGCAAATCCTCGACCTGTTCGCCGAGCTCAACCAGAAGCTGGGCGTGGCCTATCTCTTCATCACACACGACCTGACCGTCGCCCGCGCCATAACAGACGACGTTCTGATCATGCATGAAGGGCGGATCGTCGAGCGCGGCAAGACATCTGAAGTGCTGGACCATCCGCAGACGGAGGCCGCGCAGGCACTTGTCTCGGCAGCACCCGACCTGCACCGGGCAATCGCCCGGAGGCTGCAGGAACAGGGGTGAGCAGCCGGTTCGCTTAGCGAATTCATCGTGCCAGTGCACGATGAAAGGCTAGCGAACGCCGGGACGATGCGAAGCAGCGGGGACCCGGCGATCAAGCCTGGAAAAAAGCCTAAGTCGCCGGCTTCACCACATCGACGGGGCTGATGCCCAGCAAATCGAGCGTGCGGCGCAGGAGCTTGACCTCGTTTTCCGCCAGATGGGCGTCGGCCTTGGCGATCTCGGCCATGTGGCGGGCCAGTTGCCGGCGTCGTTCGACGTCGAGATCACGGAACATGGCGATGGCCTGCGAACCGTTGGTCTCGTAGCCGAACTCGTTGAGATATTCGATGACGCCATCGATGCTGCTCTCGGCGATGCCGAAGGCTTCGGTGCAGATCCGGCGAAAGGCGATCATCTCGGCTTCACTGGCGACACCGTCGGCGAGGATCATCCGGAACAGCAGCAGCAGCTCGGCCGAAAGCACGGGGTCGTCGGCGACCTTGCGGACGCCGGGGTCGCCCTCGAACATGTTCAGAATTTGGGTCAGCAATCCTGTTACCATGCGAATCCCTTCCGTCGAGGCAACTGCAAATCCGATATAGAGCAATGCACGGCGAAAAACACTTGGCCCAATGGCTGGGCCAGCATTGCCGCCGACTCGCTATTGCGCAAGCGGGTGCGCTGTGGTCGAAGGCCTCATACTCCTGGACAGATCTCCGCACCGATGTTCGACATAGCCACAGAAGCCTTGCTGATCCTGATCGTGGCTGCCTTCATCGCCGGCTTCATCGATTCCATAGCAGGCGGCGGCGGCCTGATCGCCATTCCGGCACTGCTGCTCGCCGGCCTACCGCCGCTCGAGGCGCTCGGCACCAACAAGCTGCAATCGCTGTTCGGCTCGGGCTCCGCCACCATCAGCTACGCCGCCAAAGGCCATGTCGACCTGCGCAAGCAATTGCCGTTCGCAGCCATTTCATTCGTCGGCGCGATGCTCGGAGCCATGCTGGCGACGGTCCTGCCCGGCGACATCCTGCGCATCTTTCTGCCGTTCCTGCTGATCACGATTGCGCTGTACTTCGCGTTCAAGCCCAACATGGATGACGTCGATCGCGTCGAACGCCTGCCGCCCCTGCTGTTCGGACTGACAGTGGTGCCGCTGATCGGCTTTTATGACGGCGTGTTCGGCCCCGGCGCCGGCTCGTTCTTCATGCTCGCCTTCGTCACCCTGGCCGGCTACGGCGTGCTCAAGGCCACCGCCCATACCAAGCTGCTCAACTTCGCCTCCAATGTCGGCAGCTTCATTGCCTTCGCGCTTGTCGGCGTGGTTGCCTGGAAGATCGGGCTGCTGATGGGCATTGCCCAGTTCCTCGGCGCCCGGCTTGGCGCCCACATGGCAATGCGCAACGGCGCAAAGCTGATCAAGCCGCTGCTGGTCTGCACCTGCGTCGCACTGGCCATCCGCCTGCTCATCGACCCCACCAACCCGCTGCGCGTGATGATCGGCCTGTGACGGCGTTTTGACCGTCTGACCCCTGGCTGATATCGTCCGTTTGCCCCGGCGGAGCCATGACATGGCAAGCGGCCAACGCGACGAGACACCTGATGAGCCTGCCCCGGCGCAGTTCGAGTTCGTGCGGCGCACGCCTTCGCCACAGCTCGCCGGAATCGTCACCGAACTCATCGGTTTTCGCGAACTTGTCCCTGTCTATGTCAGGCAGACCGAGGTCGCTTCGCTGCATGTTCCGCTGATCATCAGTTTCGGTGAAGCCTTTGCCATCGGCCTGAGCCGGGCACCCCGAGACAATGACCGCTTCGCAAGCTTTGCCGCTGGCATCCACGCCGGACCGGTGATCATCGATTCCTTTGGCCGGGCCTGCTGCATCCAGGTCAATTTCACGCCGCTTGGCGCAAGGCGCTTCTTCAGCCTGCCGATGAGCAAGCTTGCCGACCGCATGGTGCCTTTCGACGAGGTGCTCGGCAGCGCCGGCCACCGGCTTCGAGAACGGCTTGGCGATGAAACCGACTGGCATCGGCGGCTCGACATGACCGAGGCTTTCATCATCGAACGGCTGACGAGGATGCCGGCTATCTCTGATGAAATCGGCTGGGCCCTCGCAACGATCGTCGCCAGCGGCGGCCGGGCCCGTGTCGCATCCATCGCCGACGAGATCGGCTGGAGCCGCAAGCACCTGGCCGCCCGCTTCGCCGACCAGGTCGGCGTCGGGCCGAAATCCATCGCGCGCATCGCAAGGTTCAATCGCGCCGCAAACCTGTCAAAACGGGCGGATCGCACAAGCTGGGCCGATCTTGCCGTTGAGTGCGGATATGCCGATCAGGCCCACATGGTGCGCGAGTTCCGCGCGCTTGCCGGCACCACACCGACCGGGCTCGGCTGAGCCGGTTACATTTGTTCAATACCGCCATCAGGCACGCGGCCACACTGGGTGATCGTTCAACGCCACAGGAGGCGCCAGATGCCTACCCCGGAAGCTCCCCGCATATTCCCGACGCTGCGCTACGCCAATGCTGCCGCCATGATTGACTGGCTCGCAACAGCCTTCGGCTTTCTCGTCCATGCCAAATACATGGACGGCGCCGACGTCGGTCACGCCGAACTCGCTCTCGGATCGTCGATGATCATGATCGGGTCGTCTCGCGCCGACGCCTTCGGCGCCATCGTTGGCGAACCCGGCCACAATGGCGGCAAGGCCATCTATCTGGCGGTCGAAGATGTCGACGTCGTCCATGCCAGGGCCAAGGCGGCAGGCGCCGACATCGTCCAGCAACTCACCGATCGCGCTTACGGCAGCCGCGAGTTCATCTGCCGCGACCCCGAGGGCAATGTCTGGAGTGTCGGCACCTACTGGCCGAGAGCAGGCGAACCGGCCGCCTGATGGACTTCAACGCGCGGCAGCAAAAATCGCGTCGCAGTCGAGGTGGCGTTCGAGCTGTTCGGCAATCTCGTCGAGGGCGCGCTCGACTTCGGCGCGGTAGTCGATGCCGCCGCCCCTGATGCCAAGACTTTCGAGGAACCGCCCGCGGAAACCGTCGGCGCCGAACAGGCCGTGCATATAGGTGCCGAACACCTTGCCGTCGGCCGAGGTCGCACCATCATCGACGCCGTTGATGACGGCTGTCGGCCTGACGCAATCGGCGCCCGTGGTCTTGCCCAGGTGTATTTCGTAGCCGGACAGTGGCTCGCCATAGCGCACCGAGCGCGCCTCGACATTGCGCACGGTCTTTTCCGGCGCCATCACCGTCTCGACGTCGAGCAGGCCGAGACCTTCGGCGCGCGTCACGCTGCCTTCGATGCCCAGCGGGTCGTGCACGATACGGCCGAGCATCTGGTAACCGCCGCAGATGCCGACGACATGACCGCCGCGCCGGCGATGTGCCTCGAGGTCGCGGTCCCAACCATTGTAGCGGAACAGCAGCAGGTCGCCGATCGTCGATTTCGACCCCGGAATGACCACCAGCCCGGCATCCTCGGGCAGCCGCTGCCCCGGCGGCACGAACACCACTTCGACCTGCGGTTCGGCACGCAGCGGGTCGAGATCATCGAAATTGGCTATGCGGCCGAGCATCGGCACGGCAACCTTGAGCGCCCGCTCTTCCCCGCCGGCCAGCCTTTCGAGGATCACCGAATCCTCCGAAGGCAGCAGCGCCGCCGCCTTGAGCCACGGCACGACGCCGAAGCAGGGCCAGCCGGTGAAATGCCCGATTGCCTTGATGCCGTCGTCGAACAGGCTGGCATCGCCGCGGAACTTGTTGATCAGATAGCCGACGATCATGCGCCGATCGTCTTCCGGCAGGATCAGATGCGTGCCGGCAACCGAGGCGATGACCCCGCCGCGATCGATATCGCCGACGAGGATGACGGGCACGCCGGCGCGGGTGGCGAAGCCCATATTGGCGATGTCGCGCGGACGAAGATTGATCTCGGCGGGCGAGCCGGCGCCCTCGACGACGATCAGCTCGGCGCCCTCGCCCAGTGTCTGCCAGGAATCGAGCACCGCGCCCATCAGCTTGGGCTTCAGTTCCTGATAATCGCGCGCCTTGGCGTAACCGAAGACCTTGCCCTGCACCACGACCTGGCTGCCGATGTCGCTCTGCGGCTTGAGCAGCACCGGGTTCATGTGGATCGACGGCTTGACCCCGCAGGCTATCGCCTGAAGCCACTGCGCGCGGCCTATCTCGCCGCCGCCTGCCGCGCCGGGAATGTCGGCGACCGCGGCATTGTTCGACATGTTCTGCGGCTTGAATGGCCGCACCTGCATGCCGCGATTGCGCGCCGCCCGGCACAGGCCGGCCACCAGCACTGTTTTGCCGACATCCGAGCCGGTGCCCTGGAGCATGATCGCCTTGGCCATGGTTCAGGCCCTTCCGCCAGCGGCTGTTCCTGAAACCGTCGACCTGGCCGCCAGCGGCCCGCCGCGCCAGAGATAGAGCGCGAGCAGCGGCTCGCCGCCGGTGCGCATGGCGTGGTTCACATTGGCGGCGTGGTGGATCACTTCGCCTGCATCGCGCGGGCCGAACGGCGCATCGCCCATTCGCCACGCCGTGCCGCCGGTCAGCGGGATGTAGATCTCTTCGGCAAGGTGGTGGTGGTCGGGATATTCGACATCAGGGCCAAGCACGAGGAAGCCGCCCGCCACCGTGTCGTTGGCATAGTGGCCGCGCGTGCCGAACATCTCCGCCCAGCCGTAATTGTCGAGGAAGCGCTGCCCGAAATCCGCTGCCGTGTAGGTCTGGCCCCAGTGCAGTTCGCCGCGATGCCGCGCTAGAAGCTCAGCCAAGGGACGGCAACCGGCCGGCGCCAATTCGACGGCGCGGTCGAGAAGGCGTGCGCACGCGACAGCATGCGGCCTCAACGGACGCGCGGGCATGTCCCAGTCGATGTCGCCGAGGAATTCGCCCACTGGCGCCACCGAATCGGTTGCCTCGAGAAAGCCTCTGAAGGCCTGCAGCAGCCCATCAAAATTTGTCGCCACGTTCGTTCTCGCCCATGCATTTGCGCACAGCCGCTCTGTTGAAGGTCGGGTTGCGCGGCCGCATCATTGGTCTAGATTGAGCCCCGCGCATAGCCAAAAAACGACAGGGAGGCCGACATGGACGCCGCAATCGACGCGACCGCCGGTCAGTTTGAGCTCAACGAAGATCAGCTGGCCATCCGCGAAATGGCGGGCAGTTTCGCCGCCGAAAAGGTGGCGCCCTTTGCCCTTGAATGGGACAAGGCCAAGCACTTCCCCGAAGACGTCATCCGCGAAACCGGCCAGCTCGGCTTCGGCGGCCTCTACGTCAAGGAAGATGTCGGCGGCTCCGCCCTCACCCGCCTCGACGCCGTGCTGGTTTTCGAACAGCTGGCGCATGCCTGCCCGGGCTTCTCGTCCTTCATCTCGATCCACAACATGGCCGCGTCGATGATCGACCGCTTCGGCAACGAGGAGCAGCGCCAGCGCCTCCTGCCCAGGCTGACATCGATGGAATGGCTCGCCAGCTATTGCCTGACCGAGCCGGGTTCCGGTTCGGACGCCGCAGCACTCAAGACCAAAGCGGTACGCAGCGGCGGCAACGGCAGCGACTTCGTCGTCAACGGCACCAAGCAGTTCATCTCGGGCGCCGGCGACAGCGACGTCTATGTCGCCATGGTCCGCACCGGTGCCGACGGCCCCAAGGGCATCTCGACGCTGGTCATCCCCAAGGATGCGCCCGGCCTGTCCTTCGGCGCCAACGAGCACAAGATGGGTTGGCATATGCAGTCGACCCGCCAGGTCATCTTCGACGATTGCAAGGTGCCGGCCGAAAACCTGCTTTCCGATGAGGGTGCCGGCTTCGGCATCGCCATGGCTGGCCTCGACGGTGGCAGGCTCAACATTGCCGCCTGCTCGGTCGGCGGCGCCCAGTCGGCGCTGGACAAGGCGCTGGCCTACACCGCCGAGCGCAAGGCCTTCGGCCAGACCATCGACCGCTTCCAGGCGCTGCAGTTCCGCCTCGCCGACATGGAAACCGAACTCCAGGCCGCCCGCCTGTTCCTCTATGCCGCCGCATCAAGGCTCGACCGCAAGGCGCACGACGCCTCGAAATGGTCGGCCATGGCCAAGCGTTTCGTCACCGACACCGGCTTCGACATTGCCAACGACGCCCTGCAGCTGCTCGGCGGCTACGGCTATCTGCACGACTACGGCATCGAGAAGCTGGTGCGTGACCTCAGGGTCCACCAGATCCTCGAAGGCACCAACGAGATCATGCGTGTCATCATCGCCAGGCATCTGATCGGAAAGTAGCGGTCGAGGACAGTAGGGGGACACTCCCATTGCCCCACTGCTTGTCCCCCTGTTCCCTTACTCCCTACCGCCCTACTCCCTTCCCACTGGAGGAACCAACCAATGACCACCATCGCCTTCATCGGACTGGGCAACATGGGCAACCCCATGGCCGCCAATCTCGTCAAGGCCGGCCACGCGGTGCTCGGCTTCGACCTGATGCCCGAGCATCTCGAGACCGCGCGCAACAACGGCGTCACCGTCATGGCCAATGCCGCCGCCGCCGCCAAGGATGCCGATGTGGTCATCACCATGCTGCCCGCCGGCAAGCATGTGCTTACGGTCTATGAGGACATCGTGCCGAAGCTGAAGAAGGGCGCGCTGCTCATCGATTCCTCGACCATCGACGTCGATTCAGCCCGCAAGGCACATGCGATTGCTGCCAGCAATGGCCTGCTGTCGGTCGACGCGCCGGTCTCGGGCGGCACCGGCGGTGCTGCGGCCGGCACGTTGACCTTCATGGCCGGCGGCGCGCAGGCGGCGTTCGACGTGGCCGAGCCGGTGCTCAAGCCGATGGCCGGACGCATCGTCCATTGCGGCGACGCCGGCGCCGGCCAGGCAGCCAAGATCTGCAACAACATGATCCTCGGCATTTCGATGATCGGCGTTGCCGAGGCCTTCGTGCTGGCTGAAAAGCTCGGCCTGTCGCATCAGGCGCTGTTTGACGTCGCCTCGACCTCCTCGGGCCAGTGCTGGTCGCTGACGTCCTATTGCCCGGTCCCCGGCCCGGTGCCCAATTCGCCGGCCAACCGCGACTACCAGCCCGGCTTTGCCGCAGCCCTGATGCTGAAGGACCTGAAGCTGTCGCAGGAAGCGGCGCAGCAGGCCGGTGCCGTCACTCCGCTCGGCGCCGAGGCAACCCAGCTCTATGCCCTGTTCACGGCTCTCGGCAATGGCGGCACGGACTTCTCCGGCATCATAAGGTTCCTGCGTGGCGATGCGGCCTGATTAATCCAAAAAAGTTCAAAATTTAGGTTTGCTTAAGCTCTCGATAACCACGCGGTAACGATGTCCAGCTAAAACGGTTTGCAAGGGCGGGCTTCGCAGCCGCCTCTGGCTCCGGATCAGGTCTCGCGTACCGGAGCTGTAAACCTTCGCTGGTCAAGCGTCGCGAAGGGCCATGCGTAATAGTGGCAAAGCCGCGTTCCCGTCCGGGACGCGGTTTTTGCGTTGTGCCCACCCCTCATGTCCCGGATTTCGTCGCCAGCCGGCGAAAATTGGCGCGCACGCGCTTGCTGGCCGGCTTCAACGCGGCTGCAACCGACTTTTGCGCGGCAACGCCGTTCAGCACCGATGGCGTGCGGCCCGACAGCACTTCCGGCCAGAACTGCAGCGCCGACTGGAAGTAGGATATCTGCGCTGCCACCATGCCTTCGGCCATGGCGGTCGTCTTTTCGGTTACAGCCGCCAGGCTTTCGCCATGCAGTGGCCCACCCTTGCGCGCTTCGGTCGCCATCATCGGCAACCGCATCGCCATGACCATCGGCGCCAGCATCAGATTGCCGGCAATGGCGCCGGATTGGCGCGAGGCCCTTGCCAATCGTCTATTCTTCATCTCGCGCACTCCGGTTTGCCCGGCCGATTATGCGCGCGAGCTTATTGTGCAGTGCACAATATAAGCCGCAGCACTGTCATGAACAAGCCGATCGCCTCAGTCCCTTGGTTCGAACTGCACGTCCACCGGCGGCCGCAATCCGTTGGCGAGGCGGTTTGTCTCGTTGGCCATGCCGACAACAGCGAGCAATTCCATCAGCTGGGCTTCACTCATGCCTTTGCTGCGCGCCGCCGCCGTATGGGAGTAGGTGCAATATTCGCAGCCATTGGTCGCCGATACGGCGATATAGATCAGTTCCTTGGTCAGCGGATCGAGCGCGCCGGGCGCCATCACCTCGCGCACCGACTCCCATGTCCGCTTGAGCAGCGCCGGGTCATGCGCCAGCACCTTCCAGAAATTGTTGATCCAGTCGACCTTCCTGAAAGCCATGATGTCGTCATAGACGGCGCGGACCGCCTCGCTTGCATCCTCATACTGGATCAAAGGCACGATCGGCTTGCCGCTCATCGTTCGCTCCCGGGGTAGGCCGGGCAGAAATCCCCTGCCCGGCAATCTGGCATCAGGCTTTCCTGAGATCGGCTTCGGCGAGGTCGAGCGCCTTCAGGATACGGTCGCCGGCCATGTCGATGGTGGCGCGGGTCCAGATCAGCGGCGGCGACAGGATCATCGAGTCGCCGGTCGCGCGCATCATCATGCCGTTGGCAATCGCATGGTCGCGCACCACGACCGCGGCACTGCCGCCCGGTGAGAACCGCTCCTTGGTCGCCTTCTCCCTGACGATCTCGATGGCGCCCATCAGGCCCACCGAACGGACTTCGCCGACGAGGCCGTGGCGAGCGATGCGCTCCTTGAGCATCTGGGCGAAATACGGGCCGGTGTCGGTCTTCACCCGCTCGACCAGCCCTTCACGCTCGATGATCTCGATATTCTTGAGCGCCACCGCACAGGCCACCGGGTGCCCGGAATAGGTGTAGCCGTGATAGAACTCACCGCCCTTCTCGACCAGCGTCGAGGCGATACGATCGCCGACCAGCAGCGCCGACAGCGGCTGGTAGCCCGACGTCAGCGCCTTGGCGGTGGTGATCGTGTCGGCCTCGATGCCGAAGGTCTGGGCCGCAAACCACTCGCCAGTGCGTCCGTAGCCGGTGATGACCTCGTCGAGCATCAGGAGCACGTCATATTTGCGGCAGATGCGCTGGATCTCCGGCCAGTAGCTTGCCGGCGGAATCTTGACGCCGCCCGCCCCCATGATCGGCTCGCCGATGAAGGCGGCGACATTGTCGGCGCCGGCCTCCAGGATCGCATCCTCGACCGACCTGGCGGCGCGCAGGCCGAAATCATCATCGCTCTCGCCTGGAAGCGCCAGTTCATAGGCGTAGGGCATCATCACATGGACGATGTTGGGCACGGCACCGCCAAGCTGCTGGTGCATGCCCTCCATGCCGCCGAGCGATGTGCCGGCGACGGTCGAGCCGTGATAGGCCATCTTGCGCGAGATGATGCGGTTCTTCTCGGGCTTGCCCTCGAGCGCCCAGTAGTGGCGCACCAGGCGGAGCGCCGTGTCGTTCGATTCCGAACCCGACGATCCGTAGAACACCTGGTTGATGTTCCTGGGCGCCAGTTCCGCGAGCTTCTTCGACAGCAGCACCGGCGTCGGCGTCGAGCATTTGAAGAAGGAATTGTAGTAGGGCATTTCCTTCATCTGAGCGTAGGCCGCTTGGGCCAGTTCGTCGCGGCCGTAGCCGACATTAACGCACCACAGGCCGGCCATGCCGTCGAGCAGTTCGGTGCCTTCCGAATCGTAGATGAACGGCCCTTCGGCGCGGGTGATCATGCGCGAGCCCGCCTCGCGCAGTTCCTTGTGGTCGGTGAACGGGTGGAGATGATGCGCGGCGTCGATCTGCTGAAGCTGCTTCAGCGAATAGTTCTGATAAGTCATTGGCTTGTGCCTTTCTCTTGAATCGATCCGGCAGGCGCCGGGGCGGATTCGAGTTCAGGCGGGCGGCGAGTAGCCAATGCGTGCGCAAAGCCGCAGAAGCTCGGTGTGCCGCGTCCGCGGCGACGGCTTCGATGCGGCGTCCGCTGCCGGGGTATGAGCATGAAATGCGCACATGCCGGCACTCTAACCCGGCGTTTCGCCAATCTACAAGCGCCGGCCACAAGTGCTGGAAAAATCCTCTCCTGCGCCTCATGGCGGGAATAGATCGGCGATGGCAAGCGTTGACTGCCCGTGTGGCCGGCATTTTGCGGCCAACCCAGGGAGAACCATCATGAAGACCGTACTGTCCGCATTCGCCCTCCTGCTTGCGAGTTCAGCCCTCTCCTTCGCCGCCGAACCGGCCAAGATCGCCGAAGGCGCCGGCGGCAAGATGTACACCGACGCCAACGGCATGACGCTCTACACCTATGACAAGGACAGCGCCGGCAAGTCGGCCTGCAATGGCGACTGTGCCGTCAACTGGCCGCCGCTGATGGCTGCGGCCGACGCCAAGGACGAAGGCGACTGGACGGTCGTCACCCGCGACGACGGCTCCAAGATGTGGGCCTATGAAGGCAAGCCGCTCTACACCTTCGTCCAGGACAAAAAGGCCGGCGACGTCACCGGCGAGGGCAAGGGCGGCGTCTGGCACATCGCCAAGGCCGACTGACCTTTGCTGCGCGACGGGGCCATCTCGTCGCGCAGCCCGCCCCAGTCCGCCCCGCCCTAATCCGTCTTATGGCGCCGGACTGCAGCGCGATAGAAGGCGAAGGCCAGCAGGGTGACATTCAGGCTCGCCAGCACCGCCGGCAGCCCGATCGGGCCGAAAGTCTGCATCACCAGCCCCGAACTTGGCGGCCCGACAATGCCGCCCATGCCCCACATCAGCGCAAACGCCGCGTTGCCGGCGACGAGCACACTGCCGTTGAAGCGGTTGCCGAGTTCGACCAGTGCCATGGTGTAGACGCCATAGCCCACGGCCCCCATCACCACGAGCACGGGCCAGATCAGCCTCGTCTCGATCAGCAGCGGCAAAAGCACGGCGCAGATGGCCGTCACCGCGGCGCAAAACAGGATCATGGCACGGCCGCCGACCCGTTCCGCCATCAGGCCAAGCGGAATTTGCAGCAGGATGTTGCCCATCGACAGTGCCGTCAGCATCGCGGCGAGCATTGCTTCGGGCAGCCCGTGGCCGGCGCCGAAAACCGGCAGCAGCGAATAGGTGCTTTGCTGGTTGGCCGCCGACACGAGCACGGCAAACAGCAGCGCCGGCGCGAGCGCCGCAAAGCCAAGCACACCGCCCTTGGACCGGCCGTCATCCTCGAAGCCCGACAGATCCGACAAGATGCGCAGGACGGTGGCACAGGAGAGGAAGCCGACGATTGCAATGACGAAAGGCGTCCAGCCTGCCGTGCCGACGAAGGTCAGTACCAGCGGCCCGCTGGCATAACCGACCCCCATCAGCGTGTTGAACACGCCCATG
Organism: Aminobacter sp. NyZ550; assembly: GCF_025628925.2. Taxonomy (NCBI): domain Bacteria; kingdom Pseudomonadati; phylum Pseudomonadota; class Alphaproteobacteria; order Hyphomicrobiales; family Phyllobacteriaceae; genus Aminobacter; species Aminobacter sp. NyZ550. The sequence goes on along the minus strand of NZ_CP114190.1, from coordinate 2,928,874 downwards.
ACGCGCCCGCGCCGCGACGGCGGCGCCATCGACAGCGCCCACACCTCGCCGAGGATGTAGAGCGGGTTGATGACCACCCCGATCATGAAGCGCAGGACGAACCAGGCGAACCAGTCCTGGAGATAGCCGATCAGCAGGAAGCAGATGGCAGCCGCGATCGAGCAGCCGACAGCCAGGTTTCTCGCCCCGACGAGGCGCACGGCCCAAGGCACGAAGGCGGCGGAGGCGATCAGGCCCAGCGGCATCATCGCCGCCGACAGGCCGATCATCGCCGGCGGCATGCCCTGTTTCTGCATCAGCAGCGAAAACAGCGGATAGCTCAGCCCTTGGGCTGCGCCAAACATCGCAAGTGCTGCGGTGACGCCGACAAGCGGTGCCCACCTGAGAGGCGGTTCGGCGGCGGTGGAAGCGGGAGAGGTCAAAGCAGTCACCAGAGAATCGAATGACGGCGATCCTATAGATGATGCGCCCTGTGCCGGATGCCTCACCACGACGGAGAACGTCGGTCCAGTCCCAATCGGTCGTAGTCCCCACGGCACCCGTCGACGATGTCGTTTCCCTCGCGCTACTTGTCGCCGCCTCCGCAATGAGCAGCACTGCCCCGGTCCATTATGCCTCCCGACACTGAAGCTTGCCGTGAGGATTCCATGACCGTGGCCCTGCAAACAGCCGAACAGGCTCCTGCCTCCGATCGCGCTCGACGCGGCGGTCGTGCCGGCAAGCGCGCCGGCGGCGCCCAGGCATTCGAGCAGCCGCCTTTCCGCCAGCTCAAGATCCCGTTTGCACCGACCAGGCTGATCTCCGACGACGAGCTGGAGTCCATCCACCTTGCCTCATTGCGGGTGCTTAAGGAGATCGGCGTCGACGTGCTGCACGACGAGGCACGCCGCATCATGAAGGCACAGGGCGCCGACGTGCGCGACGGCACCGAGCGCGTCCGCTTCGATTCCGACATGATCCTCGAGTTGATCTCGCATGCACCGGCCGAGTTCACCCTGCATGCCCGCAATCCGGCCCACAATGTGCGCTTCGGCGGCAACAATCTCGTCATTTCGCAGATGGCGTCGGCGCCCAACTGTTCCGATCTCGATCGTGGCCGTCGCCCGGGCAACCAGGCCGACTACCGCAACTTCCTCAAGCTCGCCCAGATGCACAACATTTTGCAGACGACGGGCGGCTATCCTGTCGAACCGGTGGACATCCATCCCTCGATCCGCCATCTCGAATGCATCCGCGATCTGGCGACTTTGACCGACAAGGTGTTTCACATCTATTCGCTCGGCAAGGAGCGCAACGTCGACGGCATCGAGATCACCCGCATCGCCCGCGGCATTTCCCGCGAGCAGATGATGGTGGAGCCCTCGGTCTACACCATCATCAACACCAACTCGCCACTGAAGCTCGACGTGCCGATGATGGAAGGCATCATCCAGATGTCGTCGATGGGCCAGGTGGTGATCGTCACCCCCTTTACCCTGTCAGGTGCGATGGCGCCCGTCACCATCGCCGGCGCCCTGGTGCAGCAGAATGCCGAGGCGCTCTCCGGCCTCGCCTTCACCCAGATGGTCAGGAAGGGTGCGCCGGTCGGCTATGGCGGCTTCACCTCCAACGTCGACATGAAATCGGGCGCCCCGGCCTTCGGCACGCCCGAATACATGAAGGCCCAGCTTGTCGGCGGCCAGCTCGCCCGCCGCTACAACATCCCCTACCGCACCTCCAATGTCTGCGCCGCCAACGCCGTCGACGCCCAGGCAGCCTATGAGAGCGTCTTCTCCTTGTGGGGCGCGATCCAGGGCGGCGCCAACTTCATGCTCCACGGCGCCGGCTGGCTCGAGGGCGGCCTTCGCTGCTCCTACGAGAAGATGATCCTCGACATCGACCTGCTGCAGATGGTGGCCGAGTTCCTGACCCCGCTGGACCTGTCGGAAGACGCGCTCGCCGTCGACGCGATCCGCGACGTCGGCCCCGGCGGCCACTTCTTCGGCACCGCGCACACCCAGTCGCGCTACAAGAATGCCTTCTATTCGCCCATCATCTCCGACTGGCGCAATTTCGAGACCTGGGCCGAGGCCGGCAGCCCAACCGCGGTGGAAAAGGCCAATCGCGTCTGGAAGGAGCGCCTTGCCTCCTACGAGGAGCCCTGGATGGACCCCGCCATCCGCGAAGAGCTCAACGCCTTCGTCGACAAGCGCAAGGCCGAAGGCGGCGCCCCGACCGACTTCTGATCGCCATCAAGCCGATTCAATTTCTTACAACTCGGACATAACCTTATGAAATCCCATGTGAAAGCAGTTGTCATCGGCGGCGGCGTTGTGGGCTGCTCGGTGCTCTATCACCTCGCCCGCGCCGGCTGGACCGACATCATGCTGATCGAGCGCTCGGAGCTCACCTCCGGCTCGTCCTGGCACGCCGCCGGCGGCTTCCACACGCTCAACGGCGACCCCAACGTCGCCAAGCTACAGGCCTACACCGTCCAGCTCTACAAGGAGCTGGAGGAGATTTCCGGCCAGTCCTGCTCGCTGCACCTGACCGGCGGCGTCATGCTTGCCGACAGCCCCGAGCGCATGGACTTCCTGCGCCTGGCCCATGCCAAGGGCCGTTATCTCGGCATGGACACCGAACTCATCACGCCGTCCGAAGCCAAGAAGATGTTCCCGCTGATGGACGAGAAGCATTTCGTCGGCGCGATGTGGGATCCCGTCGAAGGCCATCTCGACCCGTCAGGCACAACCCATGCCTACGCCAAGGCGGCGAAGAAGCTCGGCGCCGAGATCGTGCTGCGCAACCCGGTCAAGGAACTGACGCAGGATCCCGACGGCACCTGGAACGTCGTCACCGAGCAGGGCACCGTCAGGGCAGAGCACGTGGTCAACTGCGGCGGCCTGTGGGCGCGCGAGGTCGGCCGCATGGTCGGCGTCGAGCTGCCGGTGCTCGCCATGGAGCACATGTACCTGCTGACCGAGCCGATGCCGGAGGTCGAGGCCTTCAACAAGGAAACCGGCCGCGAAATGATCGGCGTGCTCGATTTCAAGGGCGAGATCTACACGCGCCAGGAACGCAACGGCATCCTGCTCGGCACCTATGAGAAGGCCTGCAAGCCGTGGTCGCCTGTCAACACGCCGTGGGATTTCGGCCATGAGCTGCTTGCCCCGGACCTGGACCGCATCGCGCCGTCGCTGGAAATCGGCTTCCAGCATTTCCCCGGCATCGCCAATGCCGGCATCAAGCAGGTCATCAACGGTCCCTTCACCTTCGCGCCCGACGGCAACCCGCTGGTTGGCCCGGTCCAGGGCCTGACCAATTTCTGGGTCGCCTGCGGCGTCATGGCCGGCTTCAGCCAGGGCGGCGGCGTCGGCCTCGCTCTGTCGAACTGGATGGTCAACGGCGACCCGGGCTTCGACGTCTGGGGCATGGATGTCGCGCGCTGGGGCGAGTGGGCCAGCCTGCGCTACACCAACGCCAAGGTGCGCGAAAACTACTCGCGCCGCTTCTCGATCCGTTTTCCGAATGAAGAACTGCCCGCCGCCAGGCCGGCCCAGACCACCCCGCTCTACGACACTATGGTCGCCAACAACGCGGTCATGGGCGACAGCTGGGGCCTGGAAACGCCGCTGTGGTTTGCTCCGAAGGGTACAGAGCCCAAGGACATCGTCTCCTTCCACCGTTCAAACGACTTCGAACATATCGGCAACGAGGTTCGCGCCACACGCGACCGCGTCGGCGTGACCGAGATCGCCAACTTCGCCAAATACGAGGTGTCCGGCCCGGCATCTGAGGATTTTCTCAACCGGCTGATGACCAACCGCATGCCGAAGAACGGCCGCATCGTGCTGACCCCGATGCTGAACGAGTTCGGCCGCCTGATCGGCGACTTCACGATTGCCAAGACTGGCGACGACACGTTCATGATCTGGGGCTCGTCGGCGGCGCAGAAATACCACATGCGCTGGTTCGAAAAGCACTTGCCCAAGGACGGGTCGGTGCGCATCCACCGCTTCGACCAGACGCTCGTCGGCCTGTCGATTGCAGGCCCGAAGTCGCAAGAGCTGCTGGCCAGACTGGTCGACGAGGACGTCTCCAGCAAGGCCTTCCGCTTCATGGATTTTCGCGAGATGGCCGTCGGCGGTGCGCCATGCTTGGTCAACCGCATCACCTATACCGGCGACCTCGGCTACGAGATCTGGATGGCGCCGGCCTACCAGCGCCTCGTCTACAAGGCGATCAAGGACGCCGGCGAAGAGTTCGGCATCGTCGATTTCGGCATGCGGGCACTTTTGTCGATGCGCCTAGAAAAGAACTTCCCGACCTGGTTCCGCGAGCTTCGCCCGATCTATGGGCCGTTCGAGGGTTCGATGGAGCGCTTCATCAAGCTCGAAAAGAACGACTTCATCGGCCGCGAGGCAGCCGCCAGGGAGCACGCCGAGGGGCCAAAGCTGCGCCGTGTCTCCTTCTATGTCGATGCGCAGGACGCCGACGTGATGGGCGACGAGCCGATCTGGGCCAAGATCGGCGCCAAGGATTTCGGCACGATCGAAAAGCCGCACGGCTATGGTGCGCCGCGCTTCGATGAGACTGGCAAGGAAGTGCGCGGTTCGGACGCCGCCACCGGCGCATCCGCGGTGCGCGGCATCGTCGACGGCGACTGGCGTGTGGTCGGCTGGGTGACGTCGGGCGGCTATGCCCATTATGTCGAGAAGTCGATGGCCCAAGGCTATGTGCCCGCTGCGCTTGCCGAAAACGAGGCGGAAGGTCTGTTCGAGATCGAGATCCTCGGCCACCGCCGTCCCGCCCGCATCAATGTCGAGCCGCCGTTTGATCCGAGCGGTGACAAGATGCGGGGGTAGTTCGGCTCCAAGCAAGAGAGTGGGAACGCACATGCTCTACGTTGCCCCCCTCTGTCCTACCGGAAATCTCCCCCACAAGGGGGGAGATTGGCTGTCAGATGCCTCTCGCCGGAATTCGAGCGATCCAAGAACAGCGCCAAAACCTCAACTGCTGATCTCCCCCCTCGTGGGGGAGATTTCCGGCAGGACAGAGGGGGGCGCCCCACACATTCGGCCACTTGCGGGGCATTGCTGATGGATACCCCTGCAAAAGGCAATTTCGGCCGCCACCGAAAGATCATGCCGTTCGAGCCGGGTTCCGCGGACGATTTGCGCGAGCAGGCACGCACCAAGGCGGCCGGGCTCAACAGCCACGTTCTGGGTTATGGAGCGCAGGCTGAGGCCGAATGGGCGGCGGCAGGCATTGCGGCACCTGACATGCCGGCCCTGCGAAAATACCGGCTGGAGCGCATCCGCGCCGAGCTCGCGCGGCGCGGCTACGCCGGCGCCCTGCTCTACGATCCCGTCAACATCCGCTACGCCACCGATTCCACCAACATGCAGCTGTGGGTGGCGCACAACCCGACCCGTCACTGCTTCGTCGCCACAGACGGCCCGGTAGTGCTGTTCGACTATTTCTCCTGCGAGCACCTGTCCGATCATTCCGGCGTCGTCGACGAGGTTCGCCCGGCAGTGTCGTGGATGTATCTCTACAGTGGCGAACTGACGGAGATGAAGGTCGAGCGTTGGGCGCAAGGCATCGCCGATGTCGTTCGCCAGCACGGCGGCGGCATCACGCGTATTGCCGTCGACCATCTCGACCATGAGGGCGTCGACGCGCTGGCACGGCTTGGCATCTCGGTCGGCAATGGCGAGGCGGTGATGGAGAACGCCCGGCTGATCAAGTCGCCTGACGAAATCCTCTGCATGCGTCGTTCGATCGTCGCCTGCGAAGCGGCGATGGGCGAGATGGAAGCGGCGCTCCGGCCGGGCATCTCCGAGAACGAACTCTGGGCCGAACTGCATCGCGGCAACATCGCCCGCGGCGGCGAATGGATCGAAACACGGCTCCTGGCATCCGGACCGCGCACCAATCCCTGGTTCCAGGAGTGCTCCTCGCGCGTGGTCGAGGCAGGCGAGCTCGTCGCCTTCGACACCGACCTGATCGGGCCCTACGGCTTCTGCGCCGACCTGTCGCGCACCTGGCTGTGCGGTGACGGCGCGCCGACCGACGAGCAGCGCGACCTCTACAGGATTGCCGCCGAACAGATCGCCTACAATACGGCGCTGCTCAGGCCCGGCCTCGGTTTCCGTGAACTGGTGGAACGCGCGGCCGTGCCGCCGCCCGACTGCTTCGCGGCACGTTATGGCGTGCTGTTTCACGGCGTCGGCCTGGCCGACGAATATCCCACCCTGCCCCACGCCTCGGACTGGACGGCCGATACGCCGGACGGCGTGCTCAAGCCCGGCATGGTGGTCTGCGTCGAGAGCTATATCGGCCGCCTCGGCGGGCATGACGGCGTCAAGATCGAGGAGCAGATCCTGATCACCGAGACAGGCTACGAACAGCTATCGAGCTACCCGCTGGACAAGCGTCTGCTTGGCCAATGAAAAACGCCGAGGCATGCCCCGGCGTTTTCGTATCATGCGATCGGCTGGCCTTGGCGTTGCCACCGGGCCGCCATCAACGAGAGTGCGAACGACCTCGCCTCAGGCCGGCATCCAGGTCAGTGGCGACGACAGCGCGGTAATGTAGGGCAGGCCTTTGCGCTTGCCTGTCCAGCCGACAACCATCACCTCGCGCGCCGCCGGCTCGAAACGCTGTGCCAGCACCCAGCTCTGGCAGTCGATGGCTGCGACATCGGCCCGGCCATCGGCGACAGCTACGATCGAGTTGCGGTGCCCGCCGCTTTCGATCCGGCCGGAGAATATCCTGAGGCCCTCGCCCAATGCCGCAAGGTCACGCGAAATGCCGATGAAGCCGGACATCGAATCGTGGCTGTTGAAGGCGAGCCGCTTGTCGCGGATCAGGTCGAGCGGGATCAACGGCATGTCGCCATCGGGCGCATGCGCATGGGCGGCGGTCACCGAGCCGCGACGCATGACGATGGCACTGGAGTAATGATCGCCGCTGCCGCCTTCGATTCCGTCATAGCTCGGCTGGCCCAGCACGCGCACCTGGCCATTGAGACCGGTGGTTTCCATCGGCCCCCAACAGGTCTGGCCAAACAGCAACCTGGGATGCCGCCACAGCGTCGGCAGGTCGAGTTCATCCGGCGGCAGCGTTGCAGGATCAGCTGCGACGACCGCGTCCGAGGCGTCACGAATGCCGCCGGAAACCGGCGGCATGTCGGCATTGCGCCGGACAAGGGTTTCCGGTGCGGGGATGCCGTGCTGGAGGATCAGGGTTCTCAGCCTTGCCCATTGTGCATCGACCTCGTCGTGCATCTCGGGCCAGTCATACATGGGCAGTGCGGCGATGAAGTCGCTCATTGCATCATTTCAGGCTCGAACGCGGGAATTGGCAAGGTCTGAAAGGATCATTCCTTCGGCGGCTCAGCAGGCACAGGTGCTGTGCCCAGCCCATTGACGTTGCGCGCCCTGACGCGCGGCACGAACGCCCTGCCCGGCTCGGGCGCGCGGCGCAGCGCCGGGTGGCATACAGGCTCCTTGGCACGGAAGGCATAGGCTTTGACCAGCGCGAAATAGTTCGGATAGGCATAGCCCTTGTTCATCCGGAGCCACTCTTCGCGGCGCGCGCGGAACAGTTCCGGCAGCTTGTACCAGGCGACGGTCGGGCTCTTGTGGTGAACGAAATGCAGGTTGTTGTTGAGGAACAGGATCGAAAGCGGCGAGCGTTCGACGATGACGGTGCGCCCTTCCGGATGCTCCGACCATTGATGCTCGGCAAAGGTGCGGATCGAGATCAACGAATGGCCGAGCCAGACCGGCACCAGAACATAGAGCCAGAGCGGCAGGCCGAAGCCGAACTGGATGACCGCCAGGACGATGGCCAGCCCCGCCGCGTGCAGCAGCCAGGCAGTGCGGACTGTCTTGTCGCCGCCGGCGATCGCCTTGGCGTCGTCGATGACAAAGCCGATGCAGGACAGCAACGGCCCGAGCACGAAACGACCGGCCATGGTGTTGTTGATCCTGAGCACCAGCTTCATCGCCTCTGGCAGGTCGTCATGCTGCCAAAGCGCGCGGTAGTAGCTCTCGGGATCGTCGAACGGGTCGGTCAGCCTCTCGTCGGCGTGATGGCGCAGGTGAATGGTCTTGAAACGACGGTAGGGCCAAAGCAGACCGATGGGCAGAGAAACCAGCGCTTCGTTGATGCGCGCGTTGCGGGTAGGGTGGCCGTGCAGCACCTCATGCACCAGCGACGACTGCAACGCCACCGCCAGCACCATCAGCACCAGCGCAGCAACCGGATAGCTGGGCCACACCAGCAGTCCCGCCACAAGCCAGGCACCGTAGCAGGCGGCGATCAGAAACACCGTCGGCCATTCGACCCTGGTGGTCGTGCCGCGTTTGTTTCCCCTGTTAGCCATGCTGCTGCCTGCTGTCCTTGGATGCCTGGAACTCGATGATTCCTGACATAATGCTGTCAGTAGCCTTGCGTTTCTGCAACGAGACAATGCGCACAGATTGTTTACATTGCGCTGCTTAAGCCGCAAGTGTTACACTTAGTAAACAAGCTGGAAGATGAATCTATTTCCCGCGGGCGCCTTGCCTGCGTTCCGCAAAACCATTCCACCTTTGGGCAGGCCATGGACAAACGCGATCTATCCGAAGTTTTCCGCGAGCGTCTCAAGGCGTTGGTCCAACGCTCCGGCCTCAATCAGTCGGCCTTTGCCACATCGGTCGGCATCGACCGCTCGGCGCTGTCGCAGTTGCTTTCGGGGGCAACGATAAGGCTCCCTCGCGCCGAAACCCTGCTGACAATCGCATCCGCTCACAAGGTTTCGCTCGACTGGCTGCTTGGCCTCAGCCAGGACGAAGGGGTTACAGGCGAAATCCGCGAAAGCCTCGAGATCGAGGAGGCATCGGGCGGTTTCGAACGCACGCTGATCGCGAAATGGCATGCCGAGGCCGCCGGCACCAAGATCCGCTATGTGCCCGCGGGCATTCCTGACCTGCTGCGCACCGAAGCACTCATCGACTACGAGGCCGGCATCTCCAACAAGAGCCGCGAGAGCCAGGCCGGCGAGACGCAGTATCGCATCGACTACAACCGCCGGCCCGAGACCGACATGGAAGTATGCATGCCGCGTCACACGCTCGAGATTTTCGCGCGCGGCCTGGGCGTCTGGTCGGGTTTTCCAGACAAGGACCGCAAGCAGCAGCTGCGCCACATGGCTGACTTGCTCGACGATCTCTACCCGACATTCCGGCTGTTCCTGTATGACGGCCGCATGCGCTATTCCGTGCCCTACACGATCTTCGGCCATTCCCGCGCGGCGATCTATGTCGGCGACATGTACCTTGTGCTCTATGCCACCGACCCGATCAGGACGCTGACCCGCCATTTCGACAATCTGATCCGCGCCGCCGACATCAACGCCCACGAGACCGCGGCCTTCGCGCGACGGCTGGCTGTGGCTTCGTTCCCGGCCAGTTGGGGCTGACTGGCGCTCTGGTTGAATTTGCCGCCGCGATACGGCAGCGTGCGCCGCGATCCCCGAGGAAACCCATGCCAGATCAGAAGCGTGTCGTCATACCTGCCCAGTCGGGCCGTTCCATCCGCGTCTCCAGCGGTGACCTGGTCCGCATCATCGACATCAAGGGCCAGCAGGTCGCCGACCTCTGGGCGTTCACGCCTGATATGAAGGACTGGCTGAGCACTTCCAACACCCGCGATATCGGCGAGCGGCTGTTTCCCAAGACAGGCGAACATTTCTACGGCACGACGGGAAACAAATTGCTGACCTTGGTCGAAGACGCCTCGCCCGGCCCGCACGACATGCTCTACCCCGCCTGCAACCACGCGCTTTATGTCCGCGCCGGCTTCGACGAGCATCCCAGTTGCCAGGACAATCTGCACAAGGCCCTTGCCTCGGAAGGGCTCGCCTTGCCCTTCACGCCAGACCCGGTCGACCTGTTCCAGAACTCGCTGCCGCAGCCCGATGGCAGCATCGACGTCTTCGCCTCGATCAATCCGCCCGGCGGCTACGTCGCTTTGCGCGCCGAATGCGACCTGCTGCTCGTCGTCACCGCCTGCTCGGTCGATCATTATCCGACCAATGGCGGCGTCTGCACCGAGATCGCGGTCGAGGTGACGCCGGCAGCATGGTCGGCCAAGCAAACGCGTTGACTGGACATAAAGACTTCTTTATATCCTTATCTAATCTCCTGATATGAAAGTCGCTGCGATGACGACCAATCCGATCGATGCCCTGCTGGCCGAAAAGGGCGTGCTGCTCGCCGATGGCGCAACCGGCACAAACCTGTTTGCCATGGGCCTCGAGGCCGGCGAAGCACCCGAGCTGTGGAATGAAAGCGCGCCCGAGAAGATTTCGACGCTGCACCGGAAATTCGTCGAGGCCGGCGCCGACATCATCCTTACCAATTCGTTTGGCGGCACCCGTCACCGGCTCAAGCTGCATCACGCCCAGGATCGCGTGCACGAGCTCAACAAGCGCGCTGCCGAAATCGCCCGTGGCGTTGCCGACAAGGCCGGCCGCAAAGTTATCGTCGCCGGCTCCGTCGGCCCGACGGGCGAGCTTCTGGTTCCGCTTGGTGCCATGACCTATGACGAGGCGGTCGATGCATTCGCCGAACAGATCGAAGGCCTCAAGGCCGGCGGCGCCGAAGTCGCATGGATTGAAACGATGTCCGCGCCGGACGAAATCCGTGCGGCGGCGGAAGCTGCCATTCGCGTCGGCCTGCCCTACACCTACACCGGCTCGTTCGACACTGCCGGCCGCACCATGATGGGCCTGCTGCCCAAGGACATCCACGGTGTCGTTGACGGCCTTGCCCAGACGCCGCTTGGCGTTGGCGCCAATTGCGGTGTCGGTGCGTCCGATATCCTGGCTTCGCTGCTCGACATGAGCGACGCCAAACCGGATGCAACGATCATCATCAAGGGCAATTGCGGCATCCCGGAATTCCGCGGCACCGAGATTCACTATTCGGGCACGCCGGAACTGATGTCGGACTATGTCCGCCTCGCTGTCGACGGCGGCGCCAGGATCATCGGCGGCTGCTGCGGCACCTCGTTCGAGCATCTGGCCGCCATGCGCAAGGCGCTCGACGCCCACAAGAAGGACGTTCGTCCGACCGTCGAGGCAATCGTCGAGCGCATCGGCCCGATGCGCAACAAGCTGGCGGCGCCGAACACCACGGAAACCAGCGAAGGCCGCCGCGAACGCCGTCGCCGCAGCTGAGGCTTCTTCTGATCAGCTGTTTTCTTCGTATCGCGCGAGTGCCGACTTGATGTCGGTGCCCGCGCCTTCGACCGGGCGCATCATCATCACGGCGTCCGATGTGCGCACATCGCCCAGTTTCTCCATCGCCAGCCGGAAGCGCTCATTGTTGAGCGCCGACCATGCCGTGCGATGGGCGTCATCGACATCGCTCACGCGGGAACGCGAGGAACTCGGGGTTGAGACCGGCACCGCCTGCTGGACAGGCTTGGCGGGCACATAGATGTGGCTGCTGGTGGCAGGCGCCGGCGCCTGTGCGGCAGCATCTGCCACGGCGTCGCTATTGCGGTTGGCAGCCTCCGGCCGGGTCGGCATCGCCAAGGCATCGGCGGTGCGAGCAATTGATACCGCACCCGCCATCACACGTCCAACCAGCATTCTCAAACCACCCCTTGTACACCCGCAGCTGTATTAGCCGGGGATCGTTGCGATCGGGTTCCGGGGCGAATTGGCTTTTGATTCAAATTGTCGGAAACGGCCCGCAAATCTGGCCTTTTCCTAGGTTTCACACAGAAAAAGCTCCCGCCTTGCGGCGGGAGCTTCAGACGTTACAAGACCTCGGGGAATCAAAGGTCTTCGAGGTCGCGACGGGCCTTCTTCAGGATCTCGCGCGCCTTCTCAGCCTGTACGGCGGTCAGCGAACCGCTGCGCAGTCGGCTGAACACAGCGAAGTTCAGCGCCTTGACTTCGTCGCCGAGGGCGACACCGCTGACCTGCGTCGAGTTTTCCTCGATCTGGCCATTGATCTTGGCGAGCTCGGCGGCGTTTTCATCGAGATATGCCTGGCCCGCCTCGGTGATCGAGTAGAGCTTCTTGTTGCCATTGGCGACGGAGACGACGAGGTCCGCCTCCTCCAGCATCTGCAGCATCGGATAGATCGCGCCCGGGCTCGGGCTGTAGGCGCCCTGGAACTTGGCCTCCAGCGCCTTGATGATGTCGTAGCCGTGGCGCGGCTCTTCGGCAATCAGGCCGAGCACGACCAGGCGCAGAGCGCCGGGATCGAACATGCGCGGGCCGCGGCCGCCGAAGGGACCGCCACGATGACGGCCGAAGGGACCGCCGCGGCCATGCCGGCCGCCGCCCCTGCCGCCTTCATTCTGGCCCGACATGGACCATTCTCCACGGCAACGATCGTTGAAATTCGGGTGGTTGAACATGTGAGTACCTCTCCAGGATGTTTGTTTCATGTCGCTATATCTATTCAAAGATATATCTTTTGCAAGATAGAACGTAGGGAATTTTCGCGCCGCTCTGCGAACGCGTGCGGAAACATCCCGGAAGGGAGCGCCCTCCCCAGTCCGATGAAAGTCGATTTCAGCTTGTTTTCAACCGCTTACGCCCGGATCGAGATGTCCTCGCAGGGCCACGCCGTTGCAACGGAATTTCGCTCCGTCCGGCACCTAGGCGCCGACAACCATGTCGCTCAGAACATGACTGAAGTGCTTTTCCTGCCGTTCCAGCCACGCGTAAGCCCGCGGCCAGTTGGCCGGATCTGTCATCGCGACCGGATGGTTGGACAGGTAGCACAGCGCGTACTCGCCGCGCAGGCTGACGCCAAGCGCCTTGCCCAATGCGGGCTCGAAGGCAATCAGCCGGTTCGCGGTTGTGGCATAACCCTCGCCGCGTTGGCCCCTGACGAACAGCCCGACGCTGCGATTGGTCAAATAGAGCGAAACCACCAGATCGTCGGCGATATGCCGCCAGCGCGAATAGAGGCTGCCATGGCGTATCCTGGGATCGTTGCGGCGGGCGAGATAACCGTCCCAGAAAACCTTGATCTCGCGCGACGACAGTGAGCGCAGCCCGCCATGCGCAATATCCCATTCGTCCAGTTGCCGGTCGGCCATCACCAGTCTCCGAAACACCACCCCAGCGATTTTCGGGTGGACGCCTAGAGATCACAAAAGAACGGCCGGCGGAAAGCCCCCTTTCCGCCGGCCGGCCCACCTGCCCTTGCCTGTTGCCTTACTGCTTGTTGCCCTGGAGCGACGATGCCAGCCGCACCAGCGACAGGAATTCGGCGCGATAGCCATAGGGATCGGCACCGCGCGCCGCCGAGGCGATCTCGGCGATCCGGTCAAAGCCGAACCTGGCTGTCGCGTCCTCGTCGCGCAGTTTCTGGCCGAAGGCCGCAACCGCCACCGAGAACCGCTGATCGGCGCCGGCGCCGTCGAAGCTCGCGACTTCGTTCGTCTTCGTCACCGGCGTGGTGATCAGCTTGCTCACGTCGCCATCAGGCGCCTTGTAGCGGATCTTCACGAAAGCATACTCGTCGGCATCGGCGACGCCGCCATTGCCTGTCGAAGCCTGGCCGTAGCGCAACGGGTCCATCGCCAGCGACGGGCTGCCCTTGGGCGTGATCTCGTAGATCGCCGTCACCGAATGGCCGGAGCCGATCTCGCCGGCATCGACGCGATCGTTGTTGAAGTCCTCGCGATTGAGCGCACGAGTCTCGTAGCCGATGAGCCGATATTCGGCGACGGCAGCCGGATTGAACTCGACCTGTATCTTGACGTCTTTGGCAATCGGGAACAGCGTCGAGGAGGCATCCTGCACCAGCACCTTCTCGGCTTCGGCCAGCGTGTCGATATAGGCCGCCGTGCCATTGCCGTTCTGGGCGATGGTCTGCATCATCTGGTCGTTGAGATTGCCGCGGCCGAAGCCGAACACCGACAGGAACACGCCCGACTTGCGCTTGTCCTCGATCAGCCGCTTGAGCTCGTCGTCATCGGTCTGGCCGACATTGAAGTCGCCGTCGGTCGCCAGCATCACACGATTGATGCCGTCCTTGACGAAGGATTTTTGCGCCAGCCGATAGGCTTCGCGAATGCCCGCTTCGCCGGCAGTCGAGCCGCCAGGGGCCAGCGTGTCGATGGCCGACAGTATCTTTTCCCGGTCCGACGCCTTGGTCGGTTCGAGCACGGTACCCGCGTTGCCGGCATAGGTGACGATCGAAACCGTGTCGTCGGCATTGAGCTTGTTGACCAGGAGGCGGAAGGCCGAGCGCAGCAACGGCAGCTTGTCCGGCTCGTCCATCGAGCCCGACACGTCGATCAGGAACACCAGATTGGCCTTCGGCTGCTCGGTCGGCTTGACGTCATAGCCCTTGATCGCGACGTGCATCAGCTTGCTGTGCTCGTTCCACGGCGTCGGCATGACGCTGACGGTGGTGTTGAACGGCGTGGCGATCGCCTCCGGCCCCTTCCAGTCATAGGGGAAGTAGTTGATCATTTCCTCGACCCGTACCGTGTCGGGCTGAGGCAGAACCCCTTCCTTCAGCAAACGGCGAGCGAAGGAATAAGAGGCCGTGTCGACATCGATGGAAAATGTCGAGACCGGATCCTCGAGCGCCAAACGCACCGGATTGGTCTTGAAATCCTCGACGCGATCGCGGTTTTCCGGCGGGGCCATCGGCATGTCGGAGGGCGCGATCACGCCCTGCAGCTCGGTTGTCAGCGTCGGCGCGGACATGCGGCTCACCTGCGCTGCCGCGTCGGCCAGCGGTGCCGGCGCCGGCACGGCCGGCGCCGCCTCGTTCATGACAGCAGCTTCTTCGGCTGTCGCTTTTGCCTCCGCCTTGGCCGCCTGCGAGGCAGCAGCCACCGGTTTGGCCGGCGCGGTCTGCGCCGCGCCTGAATCGGTCTTCTTCAACGCGGCGGCAAGCGGCTCCTTCAAGCGCCCGGAAGGCACATCGGCGATCTCCTGCTCGGCGCCGAAATTGAACGGCGAGCCCTCCATCAGATAGAATGTGGCATAGCCGGCGAGCGGCAGGGCAACGAGACCGGCAAAGGCCGGCGCTGCAATCAGCTTCTTTTGCATGATGTCTCTCCAGAGCTTTCGTGCTCGTTCGGTGAGACGACCGGCATTGGCGGTTCCTTGGGTGGCCGCGGAATTTTTTTCGAGGTCGTAGGCTGCCATCGCCGCGGCAAGCGCGCGCGCCTTGGCCTCGGTGCCTGGAGCGGGCGTCGGAGTGTTGCGCAGCATGTCGAGTTCGTTATCGTCGACCATGGTCACTCTTCCCCGGCCGAGCGCATGAGCAGCTTCAGCCGTTTCTTCGCTTCATGGATGTGCCAGGACACGGTGGCCTCGGCGATCGCCATGGCGTCCGCCGCCGCCGCATGGCTCAAGCCCTCGCCATAGACGAGAAGGATCGCGTCGCGCTGCTTGTCCGGCAGTTGCCTGACCGCCGCCCACATCCGCTCGGTCGGATCTTCCGTTTCCGGCCCGCCATCTCCCGCGACAAGCGCATGGACGCCATAGGCGGTGGTCTTCGCCGTCTCGCGCGCCGATTTGCGCTGCATGTCGCGCGCGGCATTCAGCGTCATCGCATAGAGCCATGTCGTGAAGGCGGCACCGCCGCGATAGTCGCGAATGGCCTGGCCCAGCCGCGCACAGACCTCCTGGGCAATGTCTTCGGCATCCGATCTGTTGCCGCACCAGCGCCAAGCGACACGGTGGACGAATCCGTAATGCCTTTCGACGAGTTCGCCGAAAGCTGTCCTGTCGCCATCGCACGCTCGTCCGACCAGATCGCCGTCGGAGGCTTCGCTTTCGTCCAGCATCATCGCCATCATTTGTCCGTTGGACGAAAGCTTTGAGGCAATCCTTGGGGTGCTGCGAAAAAAAAGTTTCGGCGCCAACCCAAGACATGCCGGGCGGCGCGACACCTCCGTCACGAGCCGGGGCAGACCAGCTTGACGCTTACCGTGTTCTTGCCGCTGACGGACATGCCGCCCGTGACATATTTGGCAAACGGCAAGGTGCTGACATCCTGGGACACCTCGGTGTCGACGGTGAAGCTCTCATTGGCGAAGACATTGCCGCCGTCGACTTCTCCTTGCGGCCGCATCGACATGCCATGGCCGCCCTTGCAGCGGATCTTCACGTCGCCCGGCCGGCCTTTCGACTTGTTGTCGAGAGCCATGGTCAACCCGTCGAGCTCCAGCGCCATGTCGATGTCGTCGTTGATCTGTCCGCTCGAAGTGCATGACATACCGGCAATCCTGACGCTCTTGATCTTGCCTGCCCGACGCGTTTTCCCCTTCAGCATCCATGTGTCGGATCCCGGCGAACTGTTGCCCTCCATCTCCACGGACTGGGTGACATAGGAGTAGGTCACGTCGAACTGCGGCCCCTTGATGCGCGGCTCGAGCTTTGCCTCGATGGTAACCGTCCCTTGGTCGACGATGCGCTTGAGCAATGCGCGTGTCGCCTTGGCCTGTTCGCGATAGCGCTCCGCTTCCTCAGCTGCGAAGTGGCTCGGCAGTCTGTCCCAGTAGATGGTGGCGGTGTCTCTTGCGCATTTCGCCCGGTGAACAGCTTCGTGCTCGAGCGCGAAATCCGCGAGTTCCTTGCATTGCGAGCCTGCTTTCAAGGCTTCGAGCGCAGCGGGTTGCTGCTCGCAGCTGCCATATTTCATGTCGACCGTCGCTGGCCCGGTGTAACCATGGGCGGGACGGTGGGGTAAGCTGAACCTCCCCATGATTTCGGTCCGTTTCAGCGACGAGCGGTGATAGATGCTGACGTCGGAATCCGGATGCGTCGGGATTTTGTGCGCCTCGATCAGCGGGTCCTCGACTGCCTTGAGCTGTGCTGCCATGTCGGCGAAGAACTTTGCTGCGTAGTCGGCGTTTCTGAGTTCTTCCTGGACGCTTTGCAGGTTCTTGCACGAGCATTGTTGCTGGTCGGCCAAAACAGGCATCGCCAGCGCGCCGCCGAGCGCCAGCGAAACGGCAAACGCCTTGATTGTCGAGAACATCCGCACCACACCTTGTGATTGATTCAGGTGGCAGTCGGTATCGGAAACCTGTGTATCCGCAGGATGTTGCGATGCGGGTGCGTTGGATGCACAACGAAAACAGGGATGAGCAAGATCAGGCTGCCTGCCCGGCCGCCCAGCCCGACGACCATGCCCACTGGAAATTGTAGCCGCCGAGCCAGCCGGTGACGTCGACGACCTCGCCGATGAAGAAAAGGCCCGGCACCGATTTCACCTGCATCGTCTTCTGGTCGAGCGACCTGGTGTCGACGCCGCCAAGCGTCACTTCCGCCGTACGATAACCCTCGGACCCGGCAGGCTTGATACGCCACTGATTGACAGCAGCATCGACGGCTTTCAGATGCGTATCGTTCAGATCGGCGAGATTGCCGTTGAAGCCGAGCCGTTCGGCAATCGCCTGGGCCAGCTTCTTGGGCAGGTGGGCGGCGAGAACGGTCTGCACCGCCTGGCGCCCGTTGGCGCGCTTGGCCTCGCGTAGGATCGCCGCGACGTCGCTGCCCGGCAGCATCGAGATCGCGATTTCGTCGCCCTCGCGCCAGTAGGACGAGATCTGCAGGATCGACGGCCCGCTGATGCCGCGGTGGGTGAACAACATGGCTTCGGAGAAGCTGGTCTTGCCGCAGGCAACATCGGCATCGACAGCGATGCCGGCGAGCGGGGTCAATTTCTGCAAGGTGTTGGCGTCGAAGGTCAGCGGCACCAGCGCTGGCCGCGTCTCGACCACGGGCAGCCCGAACTGCGCAGCAATCTCGTAGCCGAAACCGGTCGCCCCCATCTTGGGGATGGACTTGCCGCCGCAGGCGACCACCAGCGACTTGCACGCGACCCGACTGCCGGAGACAAACAGCTCGAACCCGTCGGCCGTCCTGCTGATGTCCTCCACCGCGGTCGACAGCCTCAGCTCGGCGCCGTTTTCGCGCATTTCCTCGACCATCATCTCAATGATCTGGCGTGCCGAGCCGTCGCAGAACAGTTGGCCGAGCGTCTTCTCGTGATAGGCGATGCCGTAGCGCTCGACGAGGCCGATGAAATTGCGCTGGGTGTAGCGGCTCAGCGCCGAGATGCAGAAATGCGGGTTCTGCGACAGAAAATTCTTCGGGCTGGCGTGGATGTTGGTGAAGTTGCAGCGCCCGCCGCCGGAAATCCGTATCTTTTCGCCGGGCGCCGAAGCGTGATCGACGACCAGCACCGAGCGGCCGCGCTTGCCGGCTTCCACGGCGCACATCATGCCGGCCGCGCCGGCGCCGATCACCACGACATCAAAGGACTGCATTCCGGAGTGTTCCCGCTGGTCCGTCGCCGCCTTGCCGGCGCGCGAACCCTGGTTGTCGGATCAAGCTGTTCGGTGCCTGATAGCCGAAGCTGTCGGGATGGCAAAGTTGGAAGTTATGCCAGCGTTTCCTCAAACAACGCCGTCAGCCGCTTCCAGTGGCGTTCGGCACCGGCGGCATCGTAGACGCCGTGGTCGGATACGCACCAGCCATGGCCCATGCCGACATAGTTTTCGAGAATGTGGTCAACGCCGGCAGTGCGCAGGCTCTCGGCCAGGATTGCCGACTGTTCCGGCGGGAAGCTGCCGTCGACACCGGCAGAGCCGACATAGACACGCGCCTTGATCTTTGCGGCGCTGCGGTGTGGGCTACCGGTCGCATCGCTGGCCAGATTGCCGCCATGGAAGCTTGCCGCGGCCACGATGCGGCCCGGATGGGCGGCGGCAGCGTTGAGCGCACGCGAGCCGCCCATGCAATAGCCGACAGTGCCAATCGGGCCTGTTGCGCCGGCCTTTGCCAACGCGTCGATGAAGGAGGCCGTGTCGCGTGCGGTCATCTCCTGCGTCGTGCCGCCGATCAGGGCACGCAACTCGGTCCGCGTCTTCTCCTCGACGAAGGCCGTCTTGGCGTCGAACGGACCATAGGCGCCTGCACGATAGAACAGGTCGGGCACCAGCACCGCATAGCCGTGGCTGCCCAGCCGTTCGGCCATCTCGTCCAGCGCCGGGCGCGGACCGAAGGCATCCATATAGAGGATCACCCCGGCTTTCGCCTTGGCAGGTCCGAACAGCCCGGCCTTGCAAACGCCATCCGCCGTCCTGATCTCAATCTCGCGCTTGGTCGGCATGGCAAGGTTCCTTCTGTCTGCCCCGTCGCGAACATAGGGACTTCGGCCCGCCAGACAAGCTCAGGCGGCAATGGTCCGCTCGGTGCGCGCGCCGACATGCAGCGCCCTGCCCGCGCCCAGTCCCGTGATCGCAACGCCAAGGCCAAGGGCCACGAACAGCACCGAAGAGGCGGCGAAGCTGCCGGTCCAGTTGCGGATCAGCCCGACCAGCAGCGGGCCTATGGCCGCCAGCGTGTAGCCCACGCCCTGCGCCATGCCGGAGAGATGGGCCGCGACATGGGAATCCGGCGAGCGCAGCACGATCAGCGTCATGGCGGCGGCAATCAGCCCACCCTGGCCGATGCCCTGCAGCACGGCCCAGAACAGGATCGTCGAGGTCGGCGCAAACAGGATGCCGAGCAATGCCGTTACGGCAGCCACGACGAGCGCCACATTGACGCCGCGCTGGTCCTTGCGGCGGATGGCGATCGAAGGCACGGCAAGGCAGGTCACAACCTGCGCCATGACCGACAGCGAGACGATCGCGCCGGCCGTCGTGGCATCGAAGCCGCGCTCGCGCAGGATCGGCGCCAGCCAGCCGAAGACGCAATAGGCGAGCGCCGACTGCAGCCCCATGAACAAGGTGACCTGCCAGGCCAACCGGTCGCGCCACAGGCCGACGACGCGGAAGCCGCTTTGGCTCGCCTGCCTGCGGCTGCCGAGCGCCTGCGGTGTCCAGATGAGCAGCACGATGAAGGCGGGAACCGCCCAGGCAGCGAGCGCGCCAGACCAGGAGCCCGTCAACAGATGTTCTATGGGCAGTGTCAGCCCCGAGGCCGAAGCAGCACCAGCGCAAAGCGCCATCGTATAGAGCCCGGTCATCATCGCCGCCTTGTCGGGGAAGTCGCGCTTGACCAGCCCGGGCAAGAGCACGTTGCCGATGGCGATTGCGGCGCCGGCCATAAAGCTCGCGATGAACAGCAGCGGCACGGTGCCGAGACCACGAAGGACAGTGCCAAGGGCCAGCAGCGCCAGCGCAAACAGCAGCGTGCGCTCGGCGCCGAAGCGCTGCGCCAGCTTTGGCGCCAGCGGCGCGAACAGGCCGAGGCAGAGCACCGGCAGCGTCGTCAAAAGGCTGGCGCCGGCGGGCGACAGGCCGGTTGCCTGCATCACCTCCGGCAACAGCACGGAGAGGCTGGAAAAGATCGGCCTGAGATTGAAGGCGATCAGCACCAGGCTGGCGCCGAGCACAAAACGCGCCATGCCGCTGCGCAGGACGGGCGCCTGCGGTGCCGGCAGGCTGTCGATCTCGGCATCGACAAGCTGGTCGTCGAGACCATCGATGGCGACGGCCTCGGCAGGCCGGCCGGCCGGAACAAAGCTCTGGTTCATTGGTCAAGCAACCTGTCGAGTTCGAGAAGCACCGGCGCCATGAAGGCGCGGACTGCCGCGGCAGCCCTCTCCGGATCGCCGGAGGCGACGGCATCGACGATGGCCGCATGGGCCGGTGCGTCGGGCTCGGGCAGCTCGCCCGCCAGCGTCGCCTTGATCGTCTCGGCAATGGCGCCGGTGAAAAAATCGTAGAGCTCGATCATCGCCAGGTTGCCGGAAGCCTCGACCACCGACTTGTGGAAGGCGATGTCGCGGCGAATGAAGGCTTCGTGCCCGCCGTCGGCAACCGTGCCACGCGCCTCCAGCAAGCGGCGCATTTTCACCAGATCAGCTGGTGTGTGGCGCTGCGCTGCCAGCCGCGCCGCCTCCGCATCCAATGCGGCGCGTGTCTCCCACTGGTCGCGCAGGCCGGCGCGCTTGACACGATCCAGCGCCGCGGAAGGGTCGACCGCCGAGCGGACATAAGTACCAGACCCCTGGCGCGTATCGAGCAGGCCTTGCGAGACCAGGGCACGCACGGCCTCCCGCACCGTGCCACGGCTTACCGACAATAGGTCGGTCAGTGCAGCCTCATTGGGGATGCGTTCGCCGACGGCCCAGCGGCCGCTGACGATTTCGGCCCGCAGGCTGTCGGCGGCGCTGTCGGTGAGATTGGTTCGTGTGGCTGGCTGCATGGGTATATTCATCAAGTCATCTGATGACTTTGAATATGCTGGTCAGCTTGCAAAAGCAATATGCGTGCCAGAAAAGCGATTGGGCCAGCGGGTCGGGATCAGAGGCCGGCGTAGCTCTTCATGTGAAAGGCCTGCACATCGGCCGGATAACGATACGCAACCCCGTAGGGACAGGCGTTGCGATCGAGGCAGCCTTGCGTTCGGCACCCCCCACCCGAGGCGCCGCGTACATGCTCCAGGCATCGCTCATAGGCGAAACCCGCCTCCGAATAGGCATCGACGGGACAGGCTTTAAGACAGGGTTTTCCTGGGCATAGGTCGCAAAGGTGATTCTGTTCGCGAACTTCGGCGAACTCAAGTTCGGCCTCGAACAGCAGCGCCCCGCGATAGGCATGCCAGAGCCCATATTCGGGGTGCATCAGAATGCCCAACGGCGACGGCCTGAGGCCTTCCGCGCGCATCGCCCATTGCTGAAACGGCAGATAGGGCTTGTCGGACGGCGACACCGCGTGCGCGCCAAACTCACGCGCGACATCGCCGATCACCTCGCGCGCCCAGCTGTCGAGCGGATTTTCGAGGTCAGCCGGCTGCGCCTCGCGCCAGCGCAGGAAGTACGGCCAGACGGCCGCCCCTGCCTGCCCCACCAGCAACACCGACCGCGCCGGCTTGCCCACCGGACCGCCCGGTGCTGGGTTGCTGTGGTCAAAAGCAAAACCGCCGCGCTGGATGAGGCCGTGACCGGCCAGCGCGGCGGAAATCTCATCAAGGTCGGGGGACGTCAAGCGTCACCCCTTCTTGTCCGGATCGGAGAATGCGCTCCGCCAGACTTCCTTGTGAATGATGCTGGCGACTTTAGCCCCGCCTGAAACGGGCTCCTTTCACGTGAAGGCGTCGGGCATCGACGCCTTCTTCGCAGCAATGAAGTCCTTGAGGCCGTCGTCGATGCTGGGATCGAGATACGGCGCCTCGTAGCTTTCGAGCCAGCGGCGGGCGAGCTCGTTGGCACGCTGCGGTGCCGTCTTCTGTCCTTCGGCCAGCCACTGCTCGTAGGAATTGTTGTCGGCGATGCTCGAGCGGTAGAACGCGGTCTGGAAGTTCGCCTGGGTATGGTCGCAGCCGAGATAGTGGCTGCCGGGCCCGACCTGGCGGATGGCGTCCATGGCCTGGCCGTTTTCGGAGAGATCGACGCCCTCGGCAAATTTCTGCTGCATGCCGAGCTGGTCGATGTCCATCATGAACTTCTCGTAGCACGAGGCGAGACCACCCTCGAGCCAGCCGGCCGAATGCAGCACAAAATTGGTGCCAGCCAAAAGCGTCGAGTTCAGCGTGTTGGCGCTTTCATAGGCCGCCTGCGCGTCCGGGACCTTCGAAGCGCAGAGCGAGCCGCCGGTGCGGAACGGCAGGCCGAGGCGGCGCGCCAGCTGGGCGGCGCCGTAGGACACCAGCGTCGGCTCCGGCGTACCGAAGGTCGGCGCACCCGACTGCATCGAGATCGACGAGGCGAAGGTGCCGAACAGCACCGGGGCGCCCTTGCGGATCAGCTGGGTGAACGAAGCGCCGGCCAGCACCTCAGCCAGAACCTGGGTCAGCGTACCGGCAACCGTCACCGGGCTCATTGCGCCGGCCAGAATGAACGGCGTCACGATGCAGGCCTGGTTGTGGCGCGCATAGACCTTGGCCGCGCCCAGCATAGTCTCGTCGAAGACCATCGGCGAGTTGGCATTGATCAGGCTGGTCAGAACCGTGTTGTTCTCGACGAAGTCGTCGCCGAACACGATCTTGGCCATCGCCACCGTGTCCTCGGCGCGTTCGGGTGCGGTCACCGAGCCCATGAACGGTTTGTCGGAATATTTGATGTGGCTGTAGACCATGTCGAGGTGGCGCTTGTTGACAGGCACATCGACAGGCTCGCACACCGTGCCGCCCGAATGGTGGATCGACGGCGCCATATAGGCCAGCTTCACGAAGTTGCGAAAATCCTCGATCGTCGCGTAGCGCCTGTTGCCGTCGAGGTCGCGCACGAAGGGCGGGCCGTAGACCGGCGCAAAGACGGTAGCATCGCCGCCGATCTGCACCGAACGCTCAGGGTTGCGCGCATGCTGGGTGTAAACAGAAGGCGCCGTCTTCAGCAGTTCGCGGCACAGCCCCTTGGGGAAGTGGACCCGTTCGCCCTTGACGTCGGCGCCGGCTTCCTTCCACAAAGCCAGCGCTTCGGCGTCGTCGCGGAACTCGATGCCGATTTCTTCCAGCACCGTGTCGGCGTTCTTCTCGATGAGGGCGAGGCCCTCCTCGTTGAGCACCTCATACACGTTCACCTTGCGCTTGATGTAGGTGAGCTGCGTGCCCGGCCCGCCACCGCTGCGTGCTGCGCGTCGCGCAGCCGCGCCACCGCTTGCGCCACGCCCGCGCCTGCCGCCCGCTTGTTCCTGCTCGACTGCCGCGTCTTCGCCCATGGCTCTGCCTTCCGTAAGAATCCGTTTTTCGCCGCCCATGCGGCTCTACGACGGATCGTAATCATGCACCCATATCGAAACGGCTCGCCAGCGCCAACGCCTGTCGCAAAATCGACAAGCCGACAGCCAAGACGACAGCCGGACTGCCAGTCGCTTTCGTTTTGCAGGAGGTCGCAAATCAGCTATGGATTTGCGGCACTTGCAAGCTAGGTATAGCGCAACATCAGCAAGCCGCACTTTAGCGCTGCCTCGAGGGAGCCTTAGAAGATGTCCGACGACGAAATCATCCTGTCCGAGCTTTCCGACGACGAACTCGTGCAGCAGATGCACGACGACCTGTATGACGGGCTCAAGGAAGAAATCGAGGAAGGGACCAACATCCTGCTCGAGCGTGGCTGGGCGCCCTACAAGGTGCTCACCGAAGCACTGGTCGAAGGCATGCGCATCGTCGGCGAGGATTTCCGCGACGGCATTCTGTTCGTGCCGGAAGTATTGCTCTCGGCCAACGCCATGAAGGCGGGCATGCACATCCTGCGCCCGCTGCTCGCCGCCACCGGCGCTCCCAAGCAGGGCAAGATGGTGATCGGCACCGTCAAGGGCGACATTCACGACATCGGCAAGAACCTCGTCGGCATGATGATGGAAGGCGCCGGCTTCGACGTCATCGACCTCGGCATCAACAATCCGGTCGAGAATTATCTCAATGCGATCGAAGAGCATCAGCCCGACATCATCGGCATGTCGGCGCTGCTGACCACGACCATGCCCTACATGAAAGTCGTCATCGACACGATGAAGGAAAAGGGCATCCGCGACGACTATGTCGTGCTGGTCGGCGGCGCGCCGCTCAACGAGGAATTCGGCAAGGCCGTCGGTGCCGACGCCTATTGCCGCGATGCGGCTGTGGCTGTCGAAACCGCCAAGGACTACATGAAGCGCAAGCACAACCTGCGCGCGGCCGGCTGACGACAAAGGGCCGCCCCTTGCGGCGCGGCCCTTTCATTGCGATCTGGCCGATCTGAGTTCGGCCAATCTGAGAAATGCGGCGGTATGGTGCCTTATTGGACTGTGTCCTCGATGGCGTTCGCCGTACCTTTGACATCCTTGCCGACGCCGCGAATGGTGTTGGCGCAGGAGGCCAGTGCAAGCGCGCAGGCAATGACGGCGATCGGTGCCAGACGTGACAGTTTCATGGACGGTGTCTCCCTCTCTCGATAAACTTCGTCCTAGAGCAACGAAGGCCGGATCGACTGGTTCCATGGCCGCAAAGCAGACAACGAAACCCGACGTCGAAGACAGGCTGCTGGTCATAGGCTGCGGCATGATTGCGCGCGAGGTTTTGGCGGTCAAGCAGCAGCTCGCGCTCGATCATCTCGAGCTGACCTGCCTGCCGGCCGATTTCCATTTCCACCCCAGCCGGATCGCGCCTGCCATGGACCAGGCGATCACCGAAGCGAAGGCGGAGGGGTATCGGCACATCTATGTCGGCTATGCCGACTGCGGCACCGGCGGCCTGCTCGACCGTGTCTGCGAAAAGCATGGCGTCGAGCGCATCGCCGGCCCGCATTGCTTTGCCTTCTACCAGGGTGCTGCTGCCTATGCGCAAGTCGGCGAGGCCGACATGATGTCGTTCTACATGACCGATTTCCTCTGTCGGCAGTTCGATGCCTTCTTCATCAAGCCGCTCGGCCTCGACCGACATCCCGAGCTGATGAAGGACTATTTCGGCAACTACGAGAAGCTGATCTACCTCGCCCAGACCGACGACCCCGCGCTCGACAAGGTCGCCGAGGATGCCGCCAGAATGCTCGGCCTCGTCTACGAGCGTCGCGCCACCGGCTATGGCGACCTGCCCGAGGCCCTTGCCAACGCAGCGGACGCTGCGGCACATCATCAAAGAGCCTGATTCCTCCCCTGAGGTTCGACCTTTACAGAGGTTTGCCATGGCTTTTCGACGACTGATTCTTGCTGCTGCTCTAGCAACCACGGCGACCTTCACGCATGCCGACGGCGTGGTGCAGAAGCTGATCACACCGGCAGACAAGGCCAGACTCGAAAAGTACGAAGCCACGCGTAAGGGAGCGCTTCAGGAGGCCAAGGCAGGCCAGGCACGCGAGGTCGCCGTGCTCGACGCGATCGTCGCCAAAAAGCCCATGTCGTTTTCCGATTTCGACATGACCGGCAACTGGCAGTGCCGCACCATCAAGGCCGGCGGCCTCGGCCCGCTCGTCGTCTACGGCTGGTTCAAATGCAAGGTCAGCGACGACGGCTCGGGCTGGATGCTGGAAAAGATTTCCGGCTCGCAGCGCACCAAGGGCCGCTTCTATACCGACGGCGACAGCAGACTGATCTATCTCGGCTCCGGCTTTGTCTCGGGCGAAAAGCCCAAGGCCTATGGCCGTGGCCCAGATACCGACCAGGTCGGCTATGCCTTCCGCAGCGGGCAGGCAGAATGGCGCATCGAGTTTCCGGCGCCGCGATACGAATCAAAGCTGGACATCATCGAATTCCGCCGTTGATGTTGCATTCTGCGCGAAGCGACATCACATTCGCACCCTCCGGGGTCATCAAGGATTAACCTGGCCGTCGCACACTGCGATGGGGATTGGCGCGTTGGAAAGCGGGCCGCAAGTGGGCTGAAGGCTGAATGTTAGGGCAAGACAAGCAAACCGACGCAGGCGAATTCGATGCGGCGCCGAAGCGCCGTCGTGGCCGGCGCTTGTCAGCGATCTTCGCCCAGCTCGCCCGCGACGCCAAAGGCAGCATCTCGATCGGCGACATCAGGGACACGCTGGGCAAGCGCAGTTTCGCGCCGCTTCTGGTGCTGTTTGCCGCCTTCAACATGCTGCCGCTGCCACCGGGCGCCTCGGCGGTGCTTGGCCTGCCGCTGCTGATCGTCGCAGCACAGATGGCCTTCGGCAGCAATCGCGCCTGGCTGCCCGACTTCATCACCCAGCGCTCGCTGTCGGCCGAACAGTTCCGCACGGTCACTGACTGGGTCGTTCCCAGGCTGATCCGCCTTGAGCAAGTGGTGCGTCCGCGCTACTGGCCGTTCTGGCGCAAGCGCGGGGACCGCGTCATCGGCATCATCGCGCTTGTTCTATCCGTTTCGATCACGCTCCCGATCCCGTTCGGCAATTGGCTGCCGGCCTTTGCCACGGCGCTGCTCGGCCTGGCGTTGTCGGAACGCGACGGTATTCTGTTTGCCGTCGGCAGCGTCGTCGGCGTGGCATCGCTTGCCGTCGTTTGTGCGGTCGTCGGCGGCGCCGGCATTGCCACGCACGCCTTCCTGGCCTGGCTGGGGTAGACTGAATGGATCGCAGGCCGATCGTCTTCGTGACTGAAGGCGGCGAACATATCTGGGCAATCATCAACAGCCTGACCGATCGCTTCGGCCCCGTCACTGTCGTTCTGGAAACGCCCTACCCCAAGCGTGAACTGATGAGGCGCCGCGCCAAAAAACTCGGCTGGATCTCGGTCGCCGGTCAGTTGGGCACCATGGTGCTCATCCGTGCAGCCAAGAGTCTCGTGAGCGGTGGCATCGAGCGCATTATTGCTGATGAAAAGCTGGAAATCGTGCCGCGCGCCAGCCAGGAGATCGTTCCGGTCTCCTCCGCCAATGCCCCCGAACTGATCGACGTCGTCCGCAAGCTGGAACCAGCGGTGATGTTCCTCGCCAGCTGCCGGCTGTTGTCGGCCAGGACGCTTGCCGCCATCCCCTGCCCTGTCATCAACTATCACTCCGGCATCAATCCGAAATACCGCGGCATGAACGGCGGCTATTGGGCGCTTGCCACCGGCGACCACGGCAATTTCGGCTCGACAGTACATATCGTCGATGCCGGTGTAGACACCGGCTCCGTCCTCTACCAGGCACGCGGAATTCCTGGAAAAGGCGACACTATCGCGAGCTACGCGATGCGCCAGGCTGCCTTTTCCCGCGACATCTGCATCCGGGCCGTCGAGGACGTGCTTGCCGGCCGAATGACGCCGATCGACACCGGCCTCCCATCACGCCAATGGTACCATCCGACCATCTGGCAGTATCTCTGGACGGGCATCCGCCGCGGCGTCTGGTAGACGCGTCTGCGGCAATCCTCACTTTATCTTTTTGCGACAGGAGATCGCGTCGCTTTTGAATGCGCGCGCGTCGTCCCATAACAAGCGGCACCCGCATGGTTGCGGCAATGCTCAACGTCATCGAAAGCGAGACCGAAATGGCCGACCTGATCATCGTCTACTGGCGCGACATCCCTGCACAGGTGATCGTCAAGAAGGGCCGGCAGAATGCCAAGCGCGAATTGCCGCTGCGCTTTACCGAAGCGATCGACATGTGCGCGATGCGCACCGGTGCCGGCGACACCGACGCCTATCTGGCGGAGTGGCGCAAGGCCGACCCGGTTCCGGTCAGCGACGACCTCGAGGCGGAAGCCGACAAGGCGATGGCCGAGATCGATGCAAATTTCACACGCGAGCGGCTGGTCGCTCTCGTCAAGGCAGGCGGCAAGGAAGATGGTTGATACCCAGCCGACAGTAACCCAGGCGACCTTGGTCAAGAAGGCCGCGCCCAAAAGCGACTACAAGCCGGCCGACGTATCGCCGCAGCGGCGCGTCCAGCGCAGCTACACGATCAGGCTGTGGTCGATCCGCCACTCGCGCCTGCTTGAATGGTTCTACAGCCGCTTCGCCGACGCCTTCCTGCTGCTCCATCCCCTGTGGAAGGGCATCGGCTATGGCCGTGTCGAGGCCCCGATCAAGTTCGTCGAGAAGCGGGTCAAGGGACTGATGTTCGACTGCCGGATGTGCGGCCAGTGCGTCTTGTCGTCGACCGGAATGTCGTGCCCGATGAACTGCCCCAAGCAGCTGCGCAACGGCCCCTGCGGCGGCGTCCGCGCCAACGGCAATTGCGAGGTCGAGCCCGACATGCCCTGCGTCTGGGTCAAGGCCTGGGAAGGCTCGCGCAACATGGTCAATGGCGACGCCATCCTCAACGTCCAGAAGCCGGTCGACCAGTCGCTGCGCGAAACTTCGGCCTGGCTGAGGGTGACCGCTCAGGCTGCCGCAACGCGCGAAACTGCCAGCAAGGAAGTCGCATGACCCCGCCGCGCCCGCGCCAGACCGACGAGCATCCCGATGGCATCGACCTGCCGCTCGACCCCCTGCCCGGCCACTCCTCGCGCGGCCGCCTGGAGCGCGTGCTGCGCCGGGGCGAATTCGCCGTCACCACCGAACTGAATCCGCCCGACAGCGCCGACCCCGAAGACGTCTACAACCGCGCCAAGATCTTCGACGGCTGGGTCGACGGCATCAACGCGGTCGATGCTTCTGGTGCCAATTGCCACATGTCGTCGGTCGGCATCTGTGCTCTGCTCACCCGCATGGGCTACGCACCGATCATGCAGATTGCCTGCCGTGACAAGAACCGCATCGCCATCCAGGGCGACGTGCTCGGCGCGGCCGCCATGGGCGTGGCCAACATCCTGTGCCTGACCGGCGACGGCGTGCAGGCCGGCGACCAACCCGGCGCCAAGCCGGTGTTCGACCTCGACTCGACATCGCTGCTCGAAACCGTGCGCATCATGCGCGACAATGGAAAGTTCCTGTCGGGCCGCAAGCTGACCACGCCACCGCAGCTCTTCCTTGGCGCCGCAGTCAACCCTTTCGCCCCGCCCTATGATTTCAGGCCTGTTCATCTCGGCAAGAAAATCGCCGCCGGCGCACAGTTCGTGCAGAGCCAGTACTGCTTCGACGTGCCGATGTTCCGCACCTTCATGAACCGCGTGCGCGATCTCGGTTATGACGAGAAATGCTACATCCTGGTCGGTGTCGGCCCGCTTGCCTCGGCCAAGACAGCCAAGTGGATCCGCGCCAACGTGCCGGGCATCCACATCCCGGATACAGTCATCAAGCGTCTGGAAGGCGCCCAGGACCAGAAGAAGGAAGGCAAGCAGCTCTGCATCGACATCATCAACGAGGTCAAGGAGATACCTGGCGTATCGGGAGTCCACGTGATGGCCTACCGGCAGGAGGAATATGTCGCCGAGATCGTCGATGAATCGGGCGTACTGAAGGGTCGCCGGCCATGGAAACGCGAGGCCCGTGCCGACGACCAGCGTGTCGCCGAGCGGCTCGAGCACATCCTGCACGACGACGTTACCGAATCGCAGGTCGACATGGTGAAGACCGCGCACTGACAGGCAGGCGCGACTGCCGCGCTTGAACGAAACCAGACAACGATATAAAGAAATCTTTATATCTTAGGGAGAACTTCATGACCCGCACGATCGTCGCCTCGGCGACCCGCGAAATCATCATCGGTTTCGATCAGCCTTTCTGCGTCATTGGCGAACGAATCAATCCGACCGGCCGCAAGAAGCTGGCCGCCGAGATGGTTGCCGGCAATTTCGAGACCGTCATCAAGGACGCCCTGGAACAGGCCGCCTGCGGCGCGACGATGCTGGACATCAATGCCGGCGTGACGGCGGTCGATCCGAATGCGACCGAACCGGCGCTTCTGGTGCAGACGCTCGAGATCGTCCAGAACCTGGTCGACCTGCCGCTGGCGATCGACAGCTCGGTGTCGGCGGCGATCGAGGCCGCCCTCAAGGTTGCCAAGGGCCGCCCGCTCGTCAACTCCGTCACCGGCGAGGAAGAGAAGCTCGAGGCGATCCTGCCGCTGGTCAAGAAGTACAACGTCCCGGTCGTCGCCATCTCCAATGACGAGACCGGCATCTCGATGGATCCCGACGTCCGCTTTGCGGTTGCCAAGAAGATCGTCGAACGTTGCGCCGATTTCGGTATTCCCGCCCATGACGTGGTCGTCGATCCGCTCGTCATGCCGATCGGCGCGCTTGGCGATGCCGGCCGCCAGGTCTTCGCGCTGCTGCGCCGCCTGCGTGAAGAGCTCAAGGTCAACACCACCTGCGGACTGTCCAACATCTCGTTCGGCCTGCCGCACCGCCACGGAATCAACGCCGCCTTCATCCCGATGGTCATCGGCGCCGGCATGACCTCGGCGATCATGAACCCGGTTCGTCCGCAGGAAATGGAAGCGGTGCGCGGTGCCAACGTGCTCAACGGCACCGACGAGCACTGCACCCACTGGATCAAGACCTACAAGGACTACAAGCCATCGGAGGGCGGCCACGCCGTTGCAGCTCCCGTCGCCGTCAGCGCACCGGGTGACGCCGCCGGCGGCCGCCGCCGCGGCGGCCGTGAAGCCCGCATGGCGCGCGGCTGAGATCAGTCGTGGGACACGACGCGCTCCATTTTCCCCCAGTCGTCCTGTCGGACGGGGAAGCTGAGCCGTCGCATGATTTTCCTTCCCCCCGCACGCGGGGGGAAGTTGCCGGCAGGCAGATGAGGGGCAACCCGATCGCCATAAGGTCGGTGCATTCCGGAGCATTGCAATGAACTCTCCCGCCAACATCACCGATCCGCTTGTCCTGTTCATGCCTTCGGGCAAGCGCGGCCGGTTTCCGGTGGGAACGCCCGTGCTCGACGCGGCGCGTACGCTTGGCGTCTATGTCGAAAGCGTGTGCGGCGGACGCGCCACCTGCGGCCGCTGCCAGGTCGAGGTGCAGGAAGGCAATTTCGCCAAGCACAAGATCATCTCGTCGAACGACCACATCTCGCCCAAGGGCCCGAAGGAAGAGCGCTACGAGCGCGTTCGCGGCCTGCCTGAGGGCCGGCGCCTGTCATGTTCGGCGACGATCCAGGGCGACCTCGTCATCGATGTACCACAGGACACCGTCATCAACGCGCAGGTCGTGCGCAAGGCAGCCACCGATCGCGTCATCGAGCGCAATGCCGCCGTCCAGCTCTGCTATGTCGAGCTGGAGGAGCCCGACATGCACAAGCCGCTCGGCGACCTCGACCGCCTCAAGGTGGCACTCGAAAAGGACTGGGGCTGGAAGGACCTGCTGGTAGCCCCCCACCTCATCGCCCAGGTCCAGAAGATCCTGCGCACCAAGCTGCCCGACCAGCCGGAGGTTACGCCCGGCAAATGGGGCGTGACTGCGGTAGTCCACCGCGACATGGATTCCTCGCGCCCCTTCATCATCGGCCTGTTCCCCGGCTTGAAGAACGAGGCCTATGGCATCGCCTGCGACATCGGCTCGACGACCATCGCCATGCATCTGGTGTCGCTTTTGTCCGGCCGCATCGCTTCTTCGTCAGGCACGTCCAATCCGCAGATCCGCTTCGGCGAAGATCTGATGAGCCGCGTCTCCTATGTGATGATGAACCCCGACGGTCGCGAAGCCATGACCAAGGCCGTGCGCGAGGCCGTCAACGGGCTCATCGGCAAGGTCTGCGAGGAAGGCCAGGCCAACCGCGACGACATCTTCGACTGCGTCTTCGTCGCCAATCCGATCATGCATCACCTGTTCCTCGGCATCGACCCGACGGAACTCGGCCAGGCGCCGTTCGCGCTCGCCGTTTCAGGCGCGCTGCAATTCTGGGCGCATGAGATCGACATCGAGGTCAATCGCGGCGCGCGTCTCTACACCTTGCCCTGTATCGCCGGGCACGTCGGCGCGGATGCTGCCGGTGCGACCTTGTCCGAGGGACCGTACCGCCAGGACAAGATGATGCTGCTGGTCGATGTCGGCACCAATGCCGAGATCATTCTCGGCAACCGGAACCGGGTCGTCGCCGCGTCCTCGCCCACCGGCCCGGCCTTCGAAGGCGCCGAAATCTCTTCTGGCCAACGTGCAGCCCCTGGCGCCATCGAGCGCGTGCGCATCGACCCTGAGACGCTGGAGCCGAAATACCGCGTCATCGGCACCGACAAATGGTCGGACGAGGAAGGCTTCGACGAGGCATCGTGGACCACCGGCGTCACCGGCATCTGCGGCTCGGCGATCATCGAGGTGGTGGCGGAGATGTACCTGTCTGGCATCATCTCCGAAGATGGCGTCATCGATGGATCGATGGCTGAGAAAAGCCCGCGCATCATCCCGAACGGCCGCACCTTCTCCTATCTGCTGCGCGAAGGCCGCCAGGGCGAACCACGCATTACCGTTACCCAGAACGACGTCCGCGCCATCCAGCTTGCCAAGGCAGCTCTCTATGCCGGCGTGAAGCTGCTGATGGAAAAGCAGGGCGTCGAGACCGTCGACACCATCCGCTTCGCCGGCGCCTTCGGCTCCTTCATCGATCCGAAATACGCAATGGTGCTCGGCCTGATCCCCGATTGCGACCTCGACGAGGTCAAGGCGGTCGGCAACGCCGCCGGCACCGGCGCGCTGATGGCGCTGCTCAACCGCAATCACCGCCGCGAGATCGAGACGGAGGTCGGCCAGATCGAAAAGATCGAGACCGCGCTCGAGCCGCACTTCCAGCAGCTATTCATCGACGCCATGGCGCTGCCCAACAAGGTCGATCCATTCCCCAAGTTGCAGGCCGCGGTCAAGCTACCGCCGCGCAAGGCGGCAAGCGTCGAAGGCGAGCTTTCCGACGGTGCACCACGCCGCCGGTCTCGCGAGGAACGCGCCGCGCGTCGCTCCCGCGACTGAACCACAAGGACATCTGCCCAACCGGCGCTTCGACGAGGTTTTCCGCGCCTCGCCGGAGCGCTGTTGTGCTATGATGCACGTATCGGGTGTGTTTCAGCAAGGCAACCATTAGACCTAAAGTTGCCGCTCATACGAAATCGATACGAAACAATCCCGAACTAGTTTCTGCTCGTCAGCCGCCAGCGAGCTTCGCCTCTCAGGCGGTAAACGTGCATGGCCTCGAAGATCGAATTCGGCTTTTGGAATGGATCAGGCCCCGATTCACACGAACCACAGCGTTCATTGCACGCCCCTTGAGGCGCGCGGCGCAGCGGGATTTGCAGGAGACGACAATGTCGATGATGAGCACCATCGGCCGCTTCGGTGCGGCCATCCAGAGCGTCCGCCGCGCCGCCCGATCCGAACGCATGCTGAACAGGTTGCCGCCGGAGATCCAGAAGGACATTGGCTGGCCCGCCCCGGAACATGGCCGGCGCCACGCGACACTGACGATCTGCATGTCGCCCGACCGTTGAGGCGGATGTTTCAGAATCGCGCGCAATCTGAAACAGAAAGGCGCTCAAGCGATATCAACCTGAAACACAAACGAGCATAAACTCTTACCCGGCCGGCGGCGCATCCAGTCTCGCGTGGTGCTGCCGGCCCGTTACTCCCAGGAGACGACCATGTCCATCATTGGAGAGTTTCATCAGTACGGCTCAGTGTTGCGCCATGCGTGCCGCGATAGCCGCATCGAGAACATGATGAACGGCTTGCCGCGCGAATTGCAGGTCGAGCTCGGCTGGATCGACGGGGTGACCCACCATGGGTCGGGCGCCGCGGGTCAACTCCACAAATATGGTCGCGTGGCGATGCTGATCGACGCGTTGCCCATCGACATTCAGATCGAACTCGGCTGGCCCGTCGGCCCCTTGGCGCCGGCGACAAATGTTATCGCGTTCGCCCGGCCGAAAGAGCGCTGCGCATGACCTTCGCCGAAAAGGTCGGCCTGCTCGTCTTTCGCCAGCGCACCGCCGGCCGGCCTGCCGCGGCCGACCGGCGCCTGCGCATGGCATTGAAACCGCGCCGCCGCGCAAGCTGATTGCTGGAACTCACAATCGGAATTCACATTGAAAGGAGGGCCAGATGCCCCTTTTCGACGATCTCGGCCGCATTGGCGCTCGTTACAAGCTGGCGCGAAGCGCCCGCCGGACCGTCCGCATCATGAATGCGCTGCCACCGGAGATTCAGCGCGACCTTGACTGGCACCCGCCATCGTCGCTGATGGCGAGCATCTACCGGTCGATGGCCACAGCAGTCAGGCGCTGAAGCCTTCACCACAGGTGCGCTCTAGAACTTGCCGGTAAGGTTGAAGGTCTCGAAGGCCGCGCGGATGTGGTCGGCAGCGGCCTTGACGGGCGCGCTTGCCTCGGGTGCCACGATCATCGCCAGGCTGTAGTTGCCGATCTCCGGCATGCCGTCCTTGACGCCGAGTTCGACGAGTTCGTCGCCGATGAACGACCGCGGCAGCGGCGCGACCGCCAGGTCGGACAGGATTGCGGCCCGCTGGCCGGCCGTGTGCGCGCTCATATAGGCGACACGATAGTTGCGGCCATCGCGGCCGAGCGCTTCGAGCGCCCCTGCCCGCCATGCGCACCCCTCTTCCCAGATCGACACCGGCAGCGGCTCGCGCAGATGGGCGCAGCCGCCCCTGGCGCCAGCCCAGACGATCGGCTCGGTCAGCAGCGTCTCGGCGCCTGCTGCATTGGCCCTGCAGGCATTGGTCAGCAGCGTGATGTCAAGCGCCCGATCGTCCATACGGCGTCTGAGATTGCTGCTCTGGTCGATGATGACGTCGACGGCAATCGAAGGATGCGTCTGGGCAAAACGCTTGAGCACATGCGGCAGCACGCGTTCGCCGAAATCGTCGGGCGAACCCAGGCGAACCACGCCAACGATGTCGGGAATGATGAACTTCGACACCGCCTCGCGATTGATCGCCAGCATGCGGCGCGCATAGCCGAGCAGCATTTCGCCGTCGGTGGTCAGCGTCACCGAACGCGCGTCGCGGAAGAACACCGAGCGCCCGAGAATGTCCTCGAGCTTCTTGATCTGCATCGACACGGCCGAGGGCGTGCGGAACACCGCATTGGCGGCCGTGGTGAAGCTGCCGGTTTCGGCAATCGCAACGAAAGTGCGCAGCACATCGAGGTCGAGCAGCGGCAGCGGATGATTGAGAGGTGCGTTCATGGCCAATGACCTTCAATATTTCTGATCGAAAACATCATTTCATTTCGTTTGATTGAACCTCATCCCTGAGCGATAGTCAACACCATCGAAGCAGCGGCCATGGCCACGCGTCGACAGAGCCCGGAACGGAAGCGCCATGGTGCGCGAGACGGTTGAAGCAAGCGGTGCCCACCGGGCGAGCACCTCAAGCCGGCCTTGAACCGGCCCAGCAGGAAGGAGAGACCGCAATGTCCATTTTCTCATCGATCGGGCGTATCGCCAGCGAACTCAACGCCGCCCGTACCCGCTTTAACACCGCCCGCTCGATCCGCTCGCTGCCGATCGAATTGCAGAAGGACATCGGCTGGCCGGAAGCCTTCGATTCGAACACCGGCTACCGTCGCGGCCACAGCGGTGAAGTGGTCTGAGCAGGTGTCGAGGCGAAGTCGCGACCTGTCGCATGGCGTCGACAGGTCATGCGACCTCGCCTCAGCCATGCGAGCGCCGCACGCCTGGGATGAACGGCTTGCATGGCGCCGCAGCATCCTCTCAAGAGACTGAAATAGCTTGATTTTTCGTCGCA
The DNA here is from genome assembly GCF_025628925.2 of Aminobacter sp. NyZ550. NCBI lineage: Bacteria > Pseudomonadati > Pseudomonadota > Alphaproteobacteria > Hyphomicrobiales > Phyllobacteriaceae > Aminobacter > Aminobacter sp. NyZ550. The sequence continues at coordinate 2,892,919 of NZ_CP114190.1, read as the reverse complement.
ACCGACGTCGCATCCGCAGAAATGTCGTGTGTGTCGCTTTTGAGGTGTGTCACTTCGCATTTGCAGCATGATCCGCATCGGCCAAGGCCTATATGCGCATCGTCAAACGAGCTGCCCCACTCCACAACGCGAAGGCACCCCGTGTAACCACTGTGCATGGAGACGTGTCATGAAGATTTTTGCCCGCTTGTTCGGTATCCGCCGCGACACCTCGCTGTCGACCGCGATCGAGCGCCAGCGCCTTTCCAGGACGATGCCCGGCCAGACCGGAGCGATAGCCGCAAACCGCCTCGGCATGCTCGTCGGCTGAGTTTTCTTTCGATCCCTTTCCTCCCGGATCGAACCATTGGAGCGGCGCAAGCCGCTCTTTTCTTTTTGACGCCGTCATTCGGCGACGCCAGTTGCGACATCACCAGCATTCGGCCGGCCCGGGCTGCCCCGCCGTTTCAAACGCGTCATTTGTTCGTCAAAACGAGCCAGCGGCGTTTTGCCCATGTCGCAAACTTTAATTTTAGCGACAGCTTCAACCCCATTGACAGCAAGGGAATTTGCTGTTGACGCTATGCTATTCGCGACATCGAAGTCGCGTTGTTCCCGGCCAGCGCGAGGGTTCCTTGAACGCCATCAGACATCCGATCAAACGATCGCTTGTGTTCTTCCTTGTCCCCGACTTCACCATGGTCGCCTTTGCGACCGCCCTCGACCCCTTGCGCATCGCCAATCGCATGCTCGGCTACGAGGCCTACAAATGGCGCCTGGCCAGCATCGACGGCAAGGCAGTGCCCGCCTCGAACGGCGTCGAATGCGCCGTCAACACGTCGCTCGATGAGGAGCGCAAGAAGATGGCCGGGCCTGAACGGCCATCGATGGTCATCGTCTGCACTGGCATCAATGTCGAGACCTACACCAACAAGTCGGTCTTTGCCTGGCTGCGCGAGGAGTACAATCGCGGTGTCGCCGTCGGCGGCCTCTGCACCGGCGCCTATGTGCTGGCCAATGCCGGCCTGCTGTCCAACAAGCGCTGCGCCATCCATTGGGAAAACCTTCCGGGCTTCGCCGAGGCCTTCCCCAAGGCCAATGTCTATGCCGACCTGTTCGAGGTCGACCAGAACATCTACACCTGCGCCGGCGGCACCGCGGCCCTCGACATGATGCTGAAGCTGATTGGCGACGATTTCGATGACAACCTCGTCAACCGCATCTGCGAGCAGGTGCTCACCGATCGCGTCCGCAGCCCGACCGACCGCCAGCGCCTGCCGCTGCGGGCACGGCTCGGCGTGCAGAACTCGAAGGTCCTGACAATCATCGAGCTGATGGAAGCCAACCTGTCGGAGCCGCTGTCGCTGATCGAGATCGCCGACCATGTCGGGCTGTCCAGGCGCCAGATCGAGCGCCTGTTCCGCACCGAGATGGGCCGGTCCCCTGCCCGCTATTATCTCGAAATCAGGCTCGACCGCGCCCGGCATCTTTTGATCCAGTCTTCGATGCCTGTCGTCGAGGTCGCTGTCGCCTGCGGTTTTGTCTCAGCCTCGCATTTCTCGAAATGCTACCGTGAGCTTTATGCCCGATCGCCGCAGCAGGAGCGTATCGACCGCAAACAGTTGATTGCGGCCTGACGGCCTACTGTCGCCGATAAGGGTCGTAACCGTCGTCGCCATCGTCCTGATAGCCGTCGCAGATGCACTCTGCCGACGAAATCTGGTCGTTCCAGCCGCCAATGGAGCGGGCATTGCGGTCGAACTCTTCCGACGCGCCCTGCATGCCGGTGTGCTGGTAGACGACCAGCGTGCAGCCGGGTGCGACGCGCACCGACGATACGCGGTCGTTCCAGAACCGGCCGGCGCGAAAGCTGATCGACTGGTCAGCCCGCATCGGCAGGACACGGCCGCCATAGCCATTGTGCTCGTACATCTCGCAGGCGACGTCGTCATCATACTGTGCGTTGGCGCTGCCGGCCATCAGGACCGATCCGACGGTGGCAAGGAGTGCTAGGCGTTTCATGATTCTCATTGTCCTCGTGGGCCAGAAGACGCAGAGAAAACAGCCGCGTGGCCAAACTTTGGCATTTCCCGCAACGGGACCGCAGTTTACGAGTCATGCCTAACGGCTGTCCCAGAGCCAGGAGCGGTCGCGCCACAGCTTCTCGCCGATCAGGCAGTCATATTTCGGCTGCGCCTGGGCAAGCATGACGGGCGGATGGGCGGCTTCCTCGACGGCCCACTGACGTGACGCGGGTCCAGCCAGTTCCAGCACCAGTTTGCGCCGGATCGCCTCCGGAAATTGCGACCACTCGTTGACCGGGATCATGAACGCGCCCGGCCCGCCGATGACGCAGTCAGCGTAATAGCGGTCGAGATCCTCGACGTCATAGGCATTGCCGAAGCCGCCATTGGTCATCAGCGGCAGGCCGTTGATGGTGATGCCTTGTGCCACAGCCGCGTCGCGCACCAAGTCCACCGGCGGCCCCTGGTTGTTCGGTCCGTCGCCCGAAATGTCGATCACCCGCTTCATGCCGCGATAGCCGCTTTCGGCAAAGAGATCGGCGCCAAACTCCAGCGCGCTGGAAATCGAGGTCCTGCGCGCGCTGTTGGGTGGTTTGGCCGAGAGTCGCCGCACCACCCGCTCGGCATCGGCGCGATTGGCAATGATCGTCCAGGGCACGACGATGATCTGCGACGTCGAGCCGGCCCATTCGACATAGGTCACCGCGATCTTGCCATAGGCGCCCTCGGCGATTGCCTGCAGGACACGTTCATGGGTCAGCGCCGCGGCATAGCCGTGGCGCTGGATCTCGAGTTCGTCAGGAGACATGGAGAGCGAAACGTCGACGGCCAGAACCAGCTCGACGTCGACCTGTTCGGCTGCATTGGCGTGAAGGCCGAGACCCAGCATCAGCGCCAAAGCAGCACCGCCTGCGAGAAGAGCTTTGGCCACGGCAGACATAAGCAAAGGGTAAGCGAGATTCGGCTTCTTCAAAAGAAACGCCCGGCCAGAAAGCCGGGCTTTTCAATCACATTGTCGGGAAGCGCACCGCAAATGGTTACGCTGCCGGGGAATTGCCACGCTTTCTCGACCGGACTTGCAGGCCGACTGTGAGGAACACCGAAACGACGAAGACGACGGTCAGGCCACTCGGCGGCATGATCGCCGTCATGATGGCCGTCCAGACGAGCAGCCCCCAGCCGACAAAGACAGGGATGGGCAGGCTCCTGCGATCGAGCCAGAGGATGAGCGCGCCGAGAATGACCAGCGGGATGGCCAGCGACCCGATGGATTGCCAGAACACACCGCCGGAAAGTGCCAGGTCGAGCGGCTGGGCCCTGAGCGGCGCCCAGTGATCCCAGGTCCAGAGATTGAGCGACAACCAGTTCGGCAGTTCCGCGGGGATTTCGGCCCCGAGCACGAGCATATGAATGATGCCGAGCGAAATCAGCGCAATGGCGCTCCATTTGACCATGACGTCCACCTCCTGCTGTTGACCTCGGCCACGCCACACGGCATGACCATACGGTACCGTATGTACCGCGGGCGCACTCACCTGACCATACGCATCCGTATGGTGTGGCGCGATGCCGCAAGGAGAAGACGTGATGGCTGGAAATGACCTGTCGCCAAAAGGCGGGATAAAGGACCTGACGCGTGACGACTGGTTGAGAGCCGCAGTTGCCGCTCTGGCTGAAGGTGGGGTCGAGGCCGTCAAGGTGGAGCGCCTTGCCAAATCGCTGGGTGTAAGCAAGGGCTCGTTTTACTGGCACTTCAAGGACCGGCCACAACTACTTGCGGCGATTCTCGACTTTTGGGACGCAGATTTCACGCAGCAGTTGATCAACGACGCGGCCGCTCTGGCAACTCCAAAGGAGCGCCTGCGCCATCTCGCGCAGGATGCCTTGGAAAGAACCGTTTACGGCATCGATTCTGCGCGCGCCGAAGCCGCGATCCAGTCATGGGCTGCAACCGATACCCAGGTCGCCGAGCGTCTGCGCGCCGTCGACACCGCCCGCCTCGCTTATCTCGAAAGGGAACTCGCAACCGCCGGCCTCGAACCAGACAAAGCTCGGGCCAGGGCGAAGATGCTTTATCTCGCCCTGCTCGGGCTTTACGCGGCGCGCGGCTACAATCCGGAGCTCGCCGACGACAGCACCTATCTCGCGCTGGTCGAACTGGCCTTGCAGTAGACCAAGCGGCGCGCGTGAGATTGCATGGGCGGCGTTACCGTCGGATTGGCTGCCCGCCTTTGCCGCGCCACTCCAACGTCTCGGCTTCTTCCGGCGCTGGCTTGCGGCGCACCGCCTTGGTCTTCCGGATGCCTCGCGCCGCCCGCCAGTTTGGGCCGAAGGGCGGGGGCAGCCAGATCAGGAAGCCTTTCGATGCCACCCACAGCATGGCAACCATGCGCAGCGTCGACAGGGTAAGGCCGCAAATCCCGACGATCCGTGTCGCGGCTTGCGGGCTCAGCCTTGCCTGCAACAGCTCCCTGGCTATGACCCCCCGTCGAGAGGCAGGGCCGGCAGCAGGTTGAGACATGCGAGCGCAAGATTGAGGACCGCGCCCAGCGCAAAGGTCCACGCCAGCAGGCGCAAAGGTTCGAGCGCTGGCGGGACAAGGCTGAGACCTGGCCCTGCGGAGGCAGCGAATAGATAATAGCCGGCCAGAAACAACAGCCCTACGGTCAGGTTCACCATCGGCCCGGCAGCATAGATCCATGCCCATGGCGCGCGAATCTGGCCGAATGGTCTGAACAAGATACGCCCACCGAACACATAGAGCTCGATGCGCTCGGCGGCGATCTTGCTACCGCGCGCGGCCCAGAGATGGCCGAGTTCGTGAAGCAGCACCGCCGAGAACAGCAGCACCGCGACAATGACGGTGAGCACTAGGGCATGCCGCGGCCGCACGAACCATTCATGCAGGAACGGCAGCATCACAGGAATGGCAAAGGTCGCGTGGACATGAACGGGAACGCCGGCCACGCGGAATGTCAGCGCATCAACGCGCCTTTTTGATCGAACGGTCGCCAGAAACCCCTCCCCGGTCGGCTGGTTTGGCCGAGCGTATCAGACCTGGGCCAGGCAGGGGTAGCCGTGTCGAGCGGTCGACAGGAGTTTCCGACCGCTCAAAACTGCCATGTCAGCTGCGCGGCTTCAGGTTCTCCGGATCATAGAGCGGCTTGTAGCCGATGCCGACAACCTCGACCGGATAGGTTTCGGCGAAATACTCGACAACGAGCTTGCGGCCTTCCTGGCAATAGGCGTGAGGCAGATAGGCCAGCGCGATATTCTTGCCGATGGTCGGGCCGAAGGCGATCGAGGTCGTGTAGGAACGGCGCCCGAGCTCGTCGACCAGCACTTCGCCCGTCTGCGGGTCGATGACCGGCAGCGTGCCGACCGGGTAACGCTTGACGCCGTTCCTGTCGGTGTTTTCGGTCATGACCAGCGTGCACAGCATCGCTGGCTGGTGATCGCGCGCCTTGTATTCAAGATGCTTGGCCTTGCCGCGGAAATCGACGTCCTTGACCTTCGGGCGGGCAAGATCGGCCTCGATCAAATTGTATTGGGTGAGCAGGTCGGCGTTCTGCAACCGCAGGCTCTTTTCCATGCGGCGCGAATTGGCATAGGTCTCGACGCCGAAGGCCATGACGCCGGTCGAGCGCAGCGCATCCCAGACGGCCAGGCCATCCTCGTATTTCATGTGCAGTTCCCAGCCCTGCTCGCCGACATAGGAGATGCGGAACGCTGTGACACTCTTGCTGGCGATCTCGATCTGCTTGATCGCGGCGAAGGCAAAATTTTCCTGGTCGAGGCCAGCAGGGTTCGCCACCACCTTCTTCAGGTTCTCGCGGGCATTCGGCCCCCAGATGCCGATGGTGATGAACTTTTCCGACGTGTCGGTGATGGTGACGTCGAGGCCACGATCCTCGGCGACGCGCTTCATGTAGTGGAAGTCGCGCGGACCGGCATCGGCACCGTTCACCAACCGGCAGCGGTCGGCCATGCGGAACACGGTGAAGTCGGCGCGCACCATGCCCTCGTCGTCGAGGAAGTGAGTGTAGACGCCCTTGCCGATGTTGCCGTCGCCGCCGATCTTGGCAGCGCAGAGCCATTCCAAGAGCTCGACATGGTCGGGGCCTTCGATATCGACCATGTGGAAATGGCTGAGGTTGACGATGCCGCAATCCTCGCTCATCGCCAGATGCTCGGCATTCGAAACGCGCCAGAAGTGCCTGGAGTCCCACTCGTTCTCGCGCACCGGCACGCGGTCGCCATACTTCTCCAGCAGGTGCTCATTGGCCTTGTAGCCATGCGCACGCTCCCAGCCGCCAAGTTCCATGAAGTAGCCGCCGAGCTCGACTTCGCGTTCGTAGAAGGGCGAGCGCTTGACGTTGCGGCCGGTGGCATAGGGCTCGCGAGTATGAACGGCCGGGAAATAGATCTTCTGCGCCGCCTCGAAGGTACGGCCTTCGATGAACTTCTCTTCCAGCTGGTGCGGGTAGAAGCGGGCATAGTCGATCGAGTTGTGGTCGATCTCGGTGCGGCCGTCGGTCATCCAGTCGGCGATCAGCTTGCCGTAGCCGGGTCCGTCCTTGACCCAGATGGCGACGCAGTACCAGAGGCCGCGCACCTTCTGGCTTTCACCGCAGGAGGCGCCGCCGGCAGCGGAAACCTGCAGCAGGCCGTTGAAGGAGTGGCTCTCGTTGTAGCCGATCTCGCCAAGGATCGGCGTCAGCTCCATGGCGCGCTCGAGCGGCTCCATGATCTGCTCCATGTCGAGGTCGCGCTGCGACGGCGACAGGCGAGCCTCATGTTTTTCCAGGAGCTCGCGCGGATGACAGAGGCGCGGATTGGTCTGCTCGTAGTAGCCCCACTCGATCTGGCCGCCTTCGGTGGTCTTGGGGTCGCCGGTGTCGCGCATATAGGCCGAGTTGCCCTGGTCGCGCAGCAGCGGGAAGCCGATTTCCTTGCCGGTGCCCTCGAACTCGTTGTAGGGGCCGAAGAAGGTCAGCGGGTGGTCGACCGGCATGACAGGCAGGTCCTCGCCGACCATTTCGGCGATCAGGCGGCCCCAGATGCCGGCGCAGACGACGACATGGTCGGCCATGATTGTGCCGCGATGGGTGACGACGCCCTTGATACGGCCACCCTCGACGATCAGCGACGTCGCCGGCGTGTTGCCGAAGACCTGGAGCTTGCCGGACTTCTCGGCGGCATCGACAAGCTTGCCTGCGACCGTCTGCGAGCGCGGGATGACGAGGCCGGCATCGGGATCGAACATGCCGCCCATCACCTGATCTTCCTCGATCAGCGGGAACATCGCCTTGATTTCGGAGGGCGAAACGTAGTGTGCGCGGGTGCCGAACGCCTTGGCCGAGGAAAGCTTGCGCTTGATCTCCTCCATCCAGCTGTCGTCGCCGGCGCGCGCCACCTCGAGGCCGCCAATGCGGGCGTAGTGGCCCATCTTCTCGTAGAAATCGATCGAATATTGCGTGGTCCAGACCGAGAGATAGTCGTGGCTGGTGGTGTAGCAGAAGTCGGAGGCATGCGCCGTCGAGCCGATGTCGGTCGGCACGCCCGACTTGTCGATGCCGACGATGTCGGTCCAGCCGCGCTCGATCAGGTGATGGGCAATCGATGCGCCCACGATACCGCCCAACCCGACGATGACGACCTTTGCCGTTTTCGGAAACTCAGCCATTACCCACGACTCCGAGATGATATTGCGCGCAGACTATAGAGCGCCGCAGCGCGATTGCAGCCTGTTTGCGACATTGCCACAAGGCCGCGCGACCTCGGCAAAATTGCCGGCATGATCCGCCGCGCCGCCCGGTTCTGCTCCTGCCGCAGACGCGCCTTCGTCACCCCGGCCCACAGTCCGCGGCCACGGACGCAAGCATGACGAAATCGGCCCGCTTAACGCTTTTGTCGCCATTTACCTGTAGTTGAATACAACAACTCCATGTCGATCGAGATTGCCGCAGGTGCCGAAGATGAACACCACTTTCACGCCGCCTGCTGCATCCCTGGGTTCACGCCTCAAGGCCAAGACGACAAGCCCGCTTTTTCTTTTGGCTGTCGCGTTTCTGCTGGTTTGCACCTTGCTGGCATTGCCGGTCGCCGTGCCGATCGGCCCGATGTATTGGGACGTGCTGATCTATTACGATGCGGCGAACCGCATTTTCGACGGCCAGGTGCCGATCAACGACTTCTTCACCCCCGTCGGCCCGCTCGGCTACTACCTGTTTACAGGCTGGGTGACGCTGTTTCCCAACGCCCAGCCGGCGCTCGTGGCGCACTGGTCGCTGCTTGCCGTCACCGCACCGCTGATTGCGCTGGTGCTGTGGGATGTCGGCCAGCGTTCGCGCGGCATCGCATTTGCGCTGCTGGTGCCGTTCCTGCTGTTCGCCCTGCTGCCCTTCAACACGCGCGAATTCTATCCGTTCCCCGGCTCCGACGCCTTCGGCATCTATAACCGCCAGGTCTGCCAGATGCTGTATGTGCTGGTGGCCGCGCTGATGTTCGTGCGCAATCGCTACCTGCTGGTTGCGCTGATTTCGCTCACAATGACGGCGCTGTTCTTCCTCAAGATCACCGGTTTCGTCGCCGGCGGCGTCATCGCCGCCTATGCGTTCTTCGCCGGCCGCGTGAAGTTTCGCTACGCGCTGGAGGCGCTGGTCATCTTCGCCGCCGTCCTTGCCGCCATCGAACTATCCAGCGGCCTGGTCAGCCACTACATCACCGACATCCTCAAGCTGGTGATGATGAACGGCGGCACGCTCTTGCCGCGCTTCCTGCAGTCCACCTCGATCAATTTCGGAGTCGTGCTGGCGACGTCTGCGCTCGCCCTGGTCCTGCTCTGGTCCGACCGGCACAAGCTGTCCGAGCGCTTTTCCGCCGACCGCAAGACGTCGCTTGCGACAGCGGTTTCGGGGCTTCTCGACCATAACGGGCTTTGGCTGCTCGCTGTCCTGTTCGCCGGCGTGCTGTTCGAGACGCAGAACACCGGCAGCCAAGCGTTCATCTTCCTGGCGCCGCTCATCGTCGCCATCCTGCTCAAGGCGTCCAGGCTGCTTGCCAAGCCTATGGTGCTGCTCTCGGTCCTGGGACTGGCTGCGGCCGTCATATTGCCGCCAGCGTTGTTCGTCGTCGAGCGCGCGGCCCGCGCCTATATCGGCTCGCTCAAGAACCGGCCCATCGCGCAGCGCAATCTTGGTACGCTCGGGGCGGTCAACATGCGCAGCGAGGTCGCCGTCCGTGTCGACCATATGCTGAAATTCTACCCGGAGCATCGGCAGCTCTATGCCGACCTCACCAACGCCGGCGAGTTGCCGACGCCGCTGCTCTATTCCGATTTCGACTTCCAGGTCACCTATCTCAGCAATGTCGATACGGCGGTCGATTCCATCCGCAAGCTGGAAGCCGACAAGGGCGTCCACTTCAACACGCTGATGTCGCTGAACTTCGTCAACCCCTTCCCTTGGCTGCTCGACCGCTCGGCACCGCTGCACATCGCCATCGGCGCCGACCCGATGCGCGCCGTGCCCGACCCCGGCTCGACCGAGGAGGCGACGGTGGCGGACACCGACCTCGTCCTCCTGCCCACCTGCCCGCCGACCACGGCCAATGCCGCGCTCTACGACATGTACAAGAGCGCACTAACCCAGCACCGCCGTATCCAGCTCGATTCCTGCTACGACGCCTTCGTCCATCCCAGGTTTTTCGCAGCGCTGGACAAGTAGCGTCGAGCCGCAAACGGAACGGCTTACCTGCTCTCGCGGTCGTAGTAGTCGGTCGTATTCTCGGCCCGGAACATCTTGCGGAGCCCGGGAACTCCCCGCTTGCCGGAGACGACCATCACCTTGCCCGAGTCCGGGTACTCGCAGGCATCGACCTCGACCAGCGTCGACAATGCCAGATACCGCATCGTCGTCGTGCCGGTGTTGATGATCTGGTGGGCCACTTCAGCTCCCCCGGTCGGACAGGCGATGACGTCGTGCTGACGGATCGGATAGCGCTTGTCGCCGAAGCGTAGCTCGCCCTCACCTTCCATGATGAAGAACATCTCCTCTTCGCCGCGATGGTTGTGGAACGGGCATTGAACCTTGCCCGGCGGCAGGACGGTGAGGTTGTAGCCGAGGTTTTGCGCGCCGATGTGACGGCTTATCGACGCCCTCTTCGACGTGTAGATGCCATTCTCCTCGATGTCGTCGAACTCGACCTCGTCCAGATTCATGATCGGCTTGACCATTCGCTCCTCCCGATTGTTGCTCCGCCGCGCCATCCGAACATGCCGCGCTTGCGGAAGCCGGACAACCGCCTCCCGCCGACAGCGCCAACGCCCTCCGGCAACCAGCTAACAAAAAAAGCCGGGTCGAGACCCGGCTTTGGAGGCGACGGGGATGATGTCCCCTACTTGACCTGGCTTTTGACGAAGTCCTTGACGATCGAAACGATGCCGCGGCCGAGCAGGCTGTCGAGGGCTGCGATCAGCACGTCGACATCGGCGCGGCTGCAGGTCAGCGGCGGCAGCAGGCGCACGACATTACGGTTGTACTCGGTGAAGGCCACCAGCACGTCATAGTCCCGCAGCAGCAGCGCCCCGACGAAGCCTGACAGCGACCCCTTGAGCTTGTCGTCGAGCACGCTGACCACCGGGCGCAGCACCATCGGCAGCGTCTGCGAGAAGTCGTGGAACTCGAGCCCGACCATCAGGCCCTGGCCGCGAACCTCCTTGATGATCTTGGGGTACTTCGCCTGGAGCTCCTCCAGCCGCGCCAGGAGATAGGCGCCGGTGTCGGCCGAATTCTCGATCAGGCCTTCGTCATAGAGCACGTTGAGCGTCTCGATGGCCGTGATGCAGCCCTCGCCGATACCGCCGAAGGTCGCCATGGCATGGATCATCGCCGTCTTCGGCGTGCCATAGGCCTTCATGTAGACGTCGCGGCGGGCGATCATCGCAGCCATCGCTGCCTTGCCGCCACCCAGCGACTTGGCAACCGCGGTGATGTCGGGCACCACGTCATAGTGCTCGAAGGCATAGAAGCGGCCGGAACGGCCGACGCCGCACTGCACCTCGTCGGCGACCCAGATCACCCCATACTGGTCGCACAGCGCGCGCAGCTTGTGCCAGAACGCGGCCGGTGCCTTGTTGATGCCGCCACCACCCTGGATCGTCTCGAGCACGATGGCGCCGATGGCCGGATCGGAACGGAACGCCTTCTCGATGGCATCGATGTCGCCGAACGGCACCCGCACGGTGTTTTCGGTGAGCTTGAACTCGCCGCGATAGAGCGCGCCGTCGGTGACCGAGAGCACGCCCTTGGTCTTTCCGTGGAACGAGTTCTCGGCATAGACGATCCTGGGACGTGCCGGCCCCGCAGCACGCTCGGCGAGCTTGACAGCTGCTTCCATGGCTTCCGAACCGGACGAGCCGAAAAACACCATGTCGAGATCGCCGGGCGAGATCTGCGCCAGATTGTAGGCCAGCGCCGAGGCGTATTGCGACATGAAGGCGATGCCGATTTCGTGGCGCTTCTCGTCCTGGAACTTCTTGCGCGCCTCGAGCACGCGCGGATGGTTGTGGCCGAGCGCCAGCGAACCGAAGCCGCCGAAGAAATCGAGGATCTTGCGGCCATTCTGATCGATGTAGTGCATGCCCTCGGCACGCTCGATCTTGATCTTGTGGAAGCCGAGCAGCTTCATGAAATGCAGCTGGCCGGGGTTGAGATGCGCCTTGAACAGGTCGGTCATCCTGGCGACGTCGAGCGCCTTGGCCTGCTCGACCGACATCAGGTTCGGCTTGGCGAGCTTTGCCGAAGTCATTGCCGGAGCAACCGCGACGGCATGCGAATGGGCCGTATCCGGCTTGGTGACAAGCGTCATGTTCATATCCTCTATTCAGCCGGGGCGTGCTGCGTGGACGCAGCGAGGCCGTCCTTTTTGGCGCGATATTCCTTGTAGGCTGCGATGAGCATGTCCTCGTCGCGGTACTGCGGCACCCAGCCGAGCTGGCGCTCGCCCTTGGAGACGTCGAGAACGCACTCCTCGTCGGCGATCAGATACTGCTCGGGATCCATGATCGGCATGTTCATCAGGTCGAGCAGGTCGAGCGTCCGCTTGACCGCCCAGCCCGGCGTCGGCAGCAGGATCGACTTCGAACCGGCATGCTTGACCAGGTCGCCGAGCAGCTTGCGCACCGGCGGCGGATTGAGCGATCCGAGATTGTAGGCCTCGTTCGGCACGCCGGCCTTCCAGGCAAGCCGCGCTGCCTCGGCGCAGTCGAACACCGAGATGAACTGGTATGGGTTCCTGCCCGAACCGATCATCGGCACCGGCAGGTTCCAGTCGATCAGCTTGAACAGCTTCTCCAGAATGCCGAGACGGCCGGGCCCGATGATCAGGCGCGGGCGGAACAGCGAGATGTTCATGCCGCGCGTCCGCCACTCGGCGGCCAGTTCCTCGGTCTTCTGCTTCGACCAGCCATATTCGCCGAGCGGCGCCACCGGATGCTCTTCGGTCATCGGATGGGTCACGGTATGACCGTAGATCATGTCGGTGGTGTAGTGGACCAGCCTCGGCGCTGCCGCATGGTCCATCGCCTTGATGATGTTCTCGGTACCGAAATAGTTGACCGGGAAGAAGAAGTCGTGGCGCTTGGCCCGCACCTGCAGCGGCGACAGCATCTTGGCCGACAGGTTGTAGACCATGTCGTCGGCCTTGATGCCGACGGCTGCGATCGCGGCGGGATCGGTCACGTCGCAATGGACAAAACGCGCGTTGCGGTAATGCGCAAGGTCGCTCTTGACGATGTCGGCAACGACAACCTCTTCGCCGTCGGCGATCAGTTTGGGCGCAAGATGACGACCGACGAAGCCGTCGCCTCCGAAAATGATGTGTCTCATCGCAAAAGCTCGCTTGTCTTGGTGGGTTCGGTAGAGGCCGCGGCGACAACTTCGCCATGGTCGCGGCCGCTTTGGGCGATCAGCACGGTGCCGACGCAGATGAAGGCGATGCCGGCGATGCGCCAGGCATTCAGGTCTTCATGGAAGACGAAGTAGGCAAACACCGCCACCGCCACATAGGCCAGGCTGAGGAAGGGATAGGCGAAGCTGAGCTCGACCTTGGACAGCACATAGAGGTGCGATGCCATCGAGATGACGAAAGTCAGCAGTCCGGCGAAAACCCATGGGCTGAAGACGATCTGCAGTATCTTGATCAGCGGATTGCTGCCTTCGAAAGAAAGCGGACCAAGAGACATCATGCCCTGTTTCAGCATCAGCTGGGCCGCAGCATTGGTCATCACTGTGAAAAGGATGAAGAGGATATACTTCATTGCTTTGTCCGTCCTTCGCACAACCTATCGGAAAGCCCCTGATATTCTGTGAAGCTTTCCTGGCAATTTGAACTTTTTCCGCACTTCTCTAACAAGCGCCTACTCGGCCGCCTGCGCGGTCTCGCCATTGCGCCCGCCCAGCCGGCCGGCGGTCCGGGCCCAGAAGTCGGACATGAATGCCGGATCGCGCATTGCCTCGAGCCGCTGCCAGTCCGGGAACGAAGCCGCGAATGTCTCAGCCGACATGCGCGCGTCCTTGTAGGGATTGACCGCGCCACCCGCGCCGACGGTGATCCGGTCGAGTTCGGCGAGCAGCTCCAGCGTGCGCCGGCCATGGTTCGGAAAATCGAGCGTCAGCGTGTAGCCCGGACGCGCGAAGGACAGCAAAGCCGGCGAACGCTGGCTGCCAAAACGTTTGAGCACGGTCAGGAACGAGCCCTGCCCGGCGCGTCGCGCCGCCGCCAGCAATGCCGGAATTGTTTCGCGCGCCATAGCTTCAGGCACGACGCTCTGGTGCTGGTAAAGCCCGCTCGGACCGTAGAGCCGGTTCCAGTCGGCAACGCCGTCGAGCGGAAAGAAGAACTTCTGGTAACTTGCCTGGCTTTCCCTGAGGCGGCCGCGCCGCCAGCCATAGGCGGCATTGAACAGCTTCAGGAAGGGCCGGTTGAGCAAGGTCAAGGGCGGCTGGAACGGCACCGACAGTCTTGCCGTGCCGCATTCGGCCGTCCGCGCGCCATAGGCGGCGTGGTTGCCGGCAAGCAGCAATCCTCGGCCGGCATGCTTGCCGCCGGCCAGCTGGTCAATCCAGGCAACGGCATATTCGTTGTCGCGGTCGGCGGCTTCGGCGAGATCAAAATATTCGCCCAGGCTGCCGAACGGCTTCACCGTCTCGGCGATATCGAGCGAGGGTACCCGCATCAGGCGGATCGCGGCGGACACGATGATGCCGGTCAACCCCATGCCGCCGATTGTCGCCCAGAACAGCCGGGCGTTCTCGCCGGCCGAGCAGGCATAGCTGCGTCCGTCCGAGCGCAGCAATGTCAGGCGTTCGACATGGCAGCCAAAACTGCCGCGACGGTGGTGGTTCTTGCCATGCACGTCATTGGCAATGGCGCCGCCGAGCGTGACGAACTGTGTCCCCGGCACGACCGCCGGGAAAAACCCGTGCGGAGCAGCATAGGCGATGATGTCGGCCAGCAGCGCGCCGGCCTCGGCTTCGATCAGGCCGGTCTCGGCGTTGAAGGAAACGACGCGCTGACGCGGCCGCATGTCGACGACGGCGCCGGCGCTGTTCTGGCAGCTGTCGCCATAGCTGCGGCCATTGCCATAGGCGAGCAGCGATCCGGCGCGTGCCGTCCCACCGGCCAGAAGCCGCGTTGCCTCGGCGATGTCGATCGCCTGACTTGCGCCCGGATTGGCGCGGCCAAAGCTCTGGTAACGGGCCAGTCCCACGCTCACAGGCCCGCCACCACAAGCAGCACCGCGCCGGCGAAAACGACGATCTGGCTGCGCCAGTCGCGGATGATGAAGACGACCGGATCGTCATGCAGTTCATCGCGCCGCGCCAGGATCCAGATGCGCATCGTGAGATAGAGCACGATCGGCGCCAGCGGCCAGACCAGCCAGGGATGCTCATAGAGCTCGCGCACCGCACTGCTGTCGATGTAGAGCGCCAGAACCAGCGCCGAGGAAAACGCCGACGCCATGCCGGCCTGGGCGACGATCTCCTGGTCCTCGATGCGGTAGCCGCGCCCGGCGATACGCTCGCCGACGCTGAGGCTGGATGAACGCAGCTCGACATATCGCTTCACCAGCGCCAGCGAGAGGAAGAAGAAGATCGAGAAGGCGAGCAGCCAGAACGACACGTCCACCCCGGTCGCAGCGGCACCCGCCAGGATGCGCAAGGTGTAGAGCCCGGCAAGGGTCAGCACGTCGAGCAGCAGCATCCGCTTGACCGACAGCGAATAGGCGGTGGTGGCCACGAGATAGACCAGCAGAACGCCGGCAAACTCGATCGTCGTGAAGGCAGCCGTCGCCAGGCTGATGACCAGAAGGACGCCCACGGACGCCAGCCCGAACGGGATCGACAGCTTGCCGCTGGCGAAAGGCCGCTCACGCTTGGTCGGGTGCGCCCGATCGAGCGCCAGGT
The DNA here is from genome assembly GCF_025628925.2 of Aminobacter sp. NyZ550. Classification (NCBI taxonomy): domain Bacteria; kingdom Pseudomonadati; phylum Pseudomonadota; class Alphaproteobacteria; order Hyphomicrobiales; family Phyllobacteriaceae; genus Aminobacter; species Aminobacter sp. NyZ550. Next base: position 2,877,447 of record NZ_CP114190.1, on the reverse strand, counting down.
CGAAGAAGTCGTTGACGATGTAGATAGCCGAGGCGGCAGCGCTGAACGAGATGAACGCCAGGATCGCCGGCACCAGCATCTCGGGATTGAAATATTTGTGCGCCAGCACCAGCGGTACGGCGATCAGCACGTTCTTGAGCCATTGATGGACACGCAGCATCTTGCGGATGGTGCGCAGGTCGGGCTTCGGCGTCTCGATCAGTTCAGACTGATGGCTGGCCTGCCAGCGTGCGGCGGCCCGGTCGGGTGCAACCACGATTGCCTCGCGCGCGGCATCGAACACTTTGACGTCGTGACGGCTGTTACCGGCATAGTCGAAGCCGCCATCGCCATAGGCTGCCACCAGAGCCCTGCGCTTGCGTTCAGCGGTCAGGTTTTCACCGCCATCGCTGGCAAGCACCGCGTCGAACAGGCCAAGATGGCGTGCGATGACTTCGGCGAACTTGCGTGGCGTGCCGGTGGCGAGAACGATCTGGCGCCCGTTGGCCTGCTCTTCGCGCAGGCGTTTCAGCACTTCAGGCCGATAGGGCAAGGTCGCCGGGTCGATGTCGACCACCTCGGCAATCGCCTGCTTGAGACGCGCTGGGCCGCCCTTGAGCAGCCAGTACGGCACCATGAAGATGGCGAGCGGATTCTTCTTGAGAAGGGCGAACAGTCCTTCCCACAACAGATCGCTGGCAATCAGCGTGCCGTCGAGATCGACCGCCAGTGGTACTATCTTGTTGTCTGATCGCGCATCCATCAAACTGCCTGCCCTGCCCCTTGCCGGACGGCGTGAACCTTCCGGACCCCTTGCCGCTATAGCGGGTGACCAGGTTCCGGATGGTTAAGGTCGAGGCCGAATGCTAAACGAGCACCAGTCATTTCGCCAGTCATGCTTAAGCAGACGTTAGCAGAATGCAGAAAAGGCCGGGCTGACGCCCGACCTTTTCGATCATTAGCATGCGTGTTGACAGGCTTTACTTGATGCGGGCAGCGCCGCCCGAAATCTCTACTGTTTCATCACCGGTCAGCGCTTCGCGGTCGCCATTCGGCAAGGTCACGAAGCAGCCGCTCGAGCAGAACTCGACCGTTTCGCCGGCGGCAAGGGAAAGCTCCGTCTTGGAACCACCTTCCGTGACGATCAGGGTCCGCGGTTCGGCATCGAGGTTTACCGCGCTTGCAGCATGCGCAGCGCCCGACATTGCCAGGACCAGCGCGCCTCCAGCGACAAGAAACCTTTTCATTTAGCACTCGGTGTTTCCACCGCCCCTGTTCATCTCAGCAAGGCATTTTCGCCGTTTGCATGAGAGCTTATATGAGTTCGAAGCTGAACGGCAACTGAATGCCTTGTTCATGCCATAATTGGCATCGGCCCACCATCAGCTCGGATCCGGCTTGCGGCGACGGGACTTTGGCTTGGCGGTTTCCTCCCCGCTCTTCTTGAGCCGCTCCTGCTCCATGGCGGCATACTCCGCTTCCGCCTGCTCGTCATCGGCAGGCCACGGGGTTGCCTGCTTGTCGCCAACCACACGGATGCTGCGCTGTGGGAATGGAATGTCGATGTGCTCGCGCTCGAATGCCTCAAGGATGGCGAAGCGCAGGTCGTTTTGCACGAATGCGCTATTGCCGATATCGGCGAGAAATACCCTGATTTCGAAGTTCATCGACGAATCCGCGAACGCCGAAAACAGCACGAACGGCTCCGGATTCTTGAGCACCAGCGGGTGGCCACGCGCAATATCCAACAAAATCTGGTGCACTCGCTTGGCGTCCGAACCGTAGGCAACTCCGATCGGCACTTCGACGCGGCCGAGCTTGTTGCGGTGAGTCCAGTTGCCGACCGCGCTGTTGATCAGGTCCGAATTGGGCAGGATCACCGACTGACGCTGGAAGGTCTCGATCTCGGTAGCGCGGACGCTGATCTTCTTGACGGTGCCCGACACCGCACCGGCCACGATCCAGTCGCCAACCTTGAACGGGCGTTCGGCCAACAGGATCAGGCCCGAGACGAAATTCGACACCACGTTCTGCAGGCCGAAACCGATACCGAGGGAGAGAGCACCGGCAACCAGCGCGAGGTTGGAAAGGTCGATGCCGGCCGCCGAAACAGCGATCAGTCCTGCAAGCGCCACGCCGGCATAACCGACGGCGAGGCGTATCGAATTGCGCACGCCGGCGTCGACCTTGCTGCGCGCCATGACCGAGCCGTCGAGCCAGCCCTGGAACCAGCGCGTCACGAAATAGCCGATGGCAAATACCATGACGCCCGAAAGCAGGCCGGCGGGCGAGAAGTTGAAGCTGCCGATCTGGAAGCCCGAGCCGATGCGGTAGAGCCAGGTGATCATGTCGCCGGGCTGGAACCCCCAGGTAAACAGGATCAGCGGCACACCGACGATCAGCACCAGCAGGTTGATGACCATGCTGCTGACCAGACCGAGCTGGTCGAGCGTGGTGTCGTCGAGCGTGAACATGCGCTTTATACGCCGGCCGACCGTCGTCTTGACGAAGGCGTCTTCCTCGTTGACCGCCTGTGACGACAGGAAGCCGATATACATGGTCGCCAGGATCGTGCCGGTGATGACGATCTGCTGCGACACGAAGCGCGCCAGCCCGATATAGCCCCCCAGTGCTGCGACAATGGTGACGCCGCCAAGTGTGAGAACGATGTAGCGGAAGAGGCGCGGCCACGGCTTCGGATGGCCCTCTTCGTCGACGAACGGCTTGACCAGTCCGATCAGGATGACCAGCACGCCGATCACCACGGTCGAGGTCAGCGCCTCGCCGACGGTCAATGCCACCGGCGATCCGAGCACCTGGTAGACCGAGCTCAGGAAGTAATCGAGGCCGGTGAAGAACGCAGTCGCGGTGATCAGCAGCATCAGCCAGCGCGCCGCACCGCTCTCGACCGGGATCAGCCGCCACTTGGGCAGCTTGGGCGACAGCACGGCCATGCCGAGGCGTGAAACAAAGAAGACGATGGCGATGACGTAGAACAGCGACCACAGCATGGCGCCGATGTCGCCGCGCAGCACCTCGAAATAGGCAAACAGATAGTAGGTGACGCCAAGAAAGACGACGAGTGCGGTCGACTGCATGAAGGTCGACCAGAAGGCGACCGAAAGCCTGCTGAGATAGGAAGGCTCCTCGACCCGGCCGTCGGGCTCGAACATCCGTCCGAACATGCGCCGGCCACCGATGATGATGACCGCCGCCGCACCCAGGGCGAAGAACGTTGCCGCCAGCATCGACTTGAGCTTGAAGCTGACAACGAAACGAACCCAGGACGATACCGTTCGGTAGAGGTCGTTCATCTCTGTCTTGAAGGCGTCGGCCACCTCCGACCCCAGAGCGAAATTGATCTGGTAGCGTTTGGTCAAAAGGTTCTGGAACAGGCTGCGACGGATCTCGGTGATCTGGCTGATCAGCCTGTCGATGCGGATCGACAGGTTCTCGGCAACGCCGAGCACGGCATTGATTTCGGTTTTCTCGGCGTTCAGTTTCTCGCGCTCACTGGTCACCACGGCAGGTTCGGGCGGCTGGCCCTCTGCCGGCGGCTTGCCGAGCTGCTCCAGCCGGGCGTTGATCTCGGCCAGGCGCGGACGGAACGCGACGCCGCTTTGCAACAGGTCGCGCGACAGCTGTTCGAGCTGCAGGCGGATGTCGACGAGACCGGCATCGTCTTCGGCGCTCTGCTCCATCTTCTTCTGCAGCGCATCGGTCCTGGCCGTGATGCTGGCGATGACCTCCTGCTGGTCGGACACCACGCCGGCCGGCGCCTTGCCGAGATCGGCATCCTGCGCTGCAGCGTTTGCCACAAGCACGGCTGTGAAGATGAACAGAGTGGCAGCTATGCGCCGGACTGCGGAAAACAACATGATTTGTCAGCGACTCGTGGTCAGTTTGCCAAGGAAAAGGCGTGGCCATTGATAATGACGCGCATCTCGGCGGGCAAGCCGATGCGCGCTGGCCCATGGGAAAGTCGGCCTGACGAAAAACAATGGCGGAATATTGGCTTGATCGCCGCAGTGCGGCCTGTAGTGTCCCGGCGCAGCCTGAAGGATGACATGAAGTATGGCGGAATATTCGGCCTTTTCGCTTCTCAAGAACGCGCTCAGCGGCAACCGCGACTGGAAACCGGCGTGGCGCAAGCCGAGTCCCAAGGCCTCGTATGACGTCATCGTCATCGGCGGCGGTGGCCACGGATTGTCGACGGCCTATTACCTCGCCAAGGAATTCGGCATCACCAATGTCGCCGTGCTGGAAAAGGGCTATCTCGGCTCCGGCAATGTCGGCCGCAACACCACCGCCGTCCGTTCCAACTATCTGTTGCCGCAGAACACGCGCTTCTACGAACATTCGATGAAGATGTGGGAGAATCTTTCCCACGACCTCAATTACAACGTGATGTTCTCGCAGCGCGGCGTGCTCAACCTGGCGCACACGCCCGGCCAGCTCGACGACCTCGCCCGCAAGGGCAACGCCATGCGCCATCTCGGCGTCGACGCCGAGCTGATGACGCCGGCCGAGATCGGCCGGCGTGTTCCCGGGCTCGACATGTCGCAATCCGCACGTTTCCCGATCTATGGCGGCCTGATGCAGGAACGCGCCGGCACCGCCCGCCACGACGCCGTGGCCTGGGGTTATGCCCGTGGCGCCGATCGCCGCGGTGTCGAGATCATCGAGAATTGCGAAGTCACAGGCTTCCTGCGCGACGGCGACCGGGTCACCGGCGTTTCGACCAGCCGCGGCGAAATCCGCGCCAAAAAGGTCGCCGTTGCCGTGGCCGGCAGCACCGGACGGGTGATGCAGCTTGCCGGCATCGACCGCATGCCGATCGAGAGCCACGTCCTCCAGGCCTTCGTGTCGGAATCGCTGAAGCCGTTCCTCGACACCGTGCTGACCTTCGGCATGGGCCACTTCTATGTCGGCCAGTCCGACAAAGGCGGCCTCGTCTATGGCGGTGACCTCGACGGCTACAACTCCTATGCCCAGCGCGGCAGCCTACCCATCGTCGAGGAAGTAATGAGTGAGATGCTGGCGCTGTTCCCTTCGCTGGCACCCGTGCGCGTGCTGCGCTCATGGGGTGGGGTCTGCGACATGTCGATGGATGGCTCGCCGATCATCACCACCGGCCCGTTGCCCGGCATGTATCTCAATTGCGGCTGGTGTTACGGCGGCTTCAAGGCAACGCCGGCTTCCGGCTTCTGCTTTGCCCACACCATCGCCAAGGACGCGCCGCACGAGTTCAACGCGCCCTTCACGCTCGACCGTTTCAGCCGTGGCACCGTCATCGACGACAAGGGCCAGGGTCCGACGCCGCGAATGCACTAGGGGTTCGAACATGTTGATCACCTGTCCCTATTGCGGCCCGCGCGACGTCTCCGAATTCGCCTATCAGGGCGACGGCAACCGCACCCGTCCCGATCCCGCTTCGACCGACGCCGAGGCGTGGAGCGCCTATGTCTATGACCGCCTGAACCCGGCCGGCATCCACAACGAGATCTGGCAGCATGCCGGCGGCTGCCGCGCGCATCTCGCCGTCGTCCGCGACACGCTCACCCATGAAATCAAGAGCGTGCGTTTTGCCCGCGAACATGGCGCGCCGCCCCACGGCCGCCGCACATCCGGAGCCAAGGCATGAGCCCGCGCCGCACACCGTCGGGTGGCCGCATCGACCGGTTGCGGACCATCCGCTTCACCTTCGACGGCACCGCCTATACCGGCCACCAGGGCGATACGCTGGCCTCGGCGCTGCTTGCCAATGGGGTTTCGCTGTTCGGCCGCTCGTTCAAGTACCACCGTCCGCGCGGCGTGCTGACATCAGGCGTCGATGAGCCGAACGCTCTCGTGACGGTGCTGCGCGGCGAGGTCCGCGAACCGAACATTCCCGCCACGATGGTCGAGATCCATGACGGCCTCACCGCCGTCAGCCAGAACCGCTTTCCCTCGCTCGCCTACGACGTCAGTGCCATCAACCAGCTCGGCGGCAAGTTCATCTCCGCCGGCTTCTACTACAAGACCTTCATGGGTCCGGTGATTGGGCCGCTCAAGGGCACCCGCTTCTGGATGCTATGCGAAAAGATCATCCGCCGCGCCGCCGGCCTCGGCCGCGCCGGCCACGCGGCCGATCCGTCACGTTATGAGCGCATGAACGCCTTCTGCGACGTGCTTGTCGTCGGCTCCGGGCCCGCCGGCCTTGCCGCCGCGCACGAGGCTGCCCAGTCGGGCGCTCAGGTCATCCTGACTGAGCTCGATCCATGCTTCGGCGGCTCGGCCAACTGGTCGGGCGAGACGATCGACGGCGAGCCCGCCGCAACCTGGGCCTCCGATGTCGTCGGCGAACTCAGGGCCCATCACAATGTGCGCCTGCTCAAACGCACCACCGTCTGGGGCCATTACGACGGCAACACGCTGGCCGCCGTCGAGCGCGTCAGCGACCACAGGGATGCCCCTGCCAAAGGCGCGCCGCGCCACCGCCACTGGACCATCCGGGCAAAGAGCGTCGTGCTCGCCACCGGCGCCTTCGAACGGCCGCTGGTGTTCCCTGGCAACGATCGGCCGGGCGTGATGATGGCCAGTGCGGCGATGCGTTATGCCAACCAGTATGGCGTGCTGCCAGGTGAGAAGATTGCTGTTGTCACCAACAATGACAGCGCCTATCGCGCGGCGGCGGCACTCGCCAAGGCGGGAGCCAGTGTCGTCGCCATCGCCGACCTGCGCCCTGATGTCTCCGCTGCCTGCCGCAAGCTCGCCGCAGACGCTGGCGCGGAACTTCTGACCGGCCATGCGGTGATCGGCACCGAAGGCGGCAAGAAGCTTTCAGGCGTCAAGATCGCCCCGTTCTCCTCGGCATCAGGCGTGTCGCCAAATGGCGCGCGCGACATCGGCGCCGATTGCCTTGTTGTCTCCGGCGGCTGGTCGCCGACCATCCATCTTGCCAGCCAGGCCGGCGCACGGCCGATCTGGAGCGACGACCTGCAGGCCTTCCTGCCGCCTGAGGCCGGCAAGGGCTGGATCGGCGCCGGCGCCTTCAATGGCACCTTCGCGACAGCCGAAGCGATCTCCGAAGGCTTTTCCGCCGGCCGCAAGGCTGCAGGCCAGCCAACACTCGAAACCACGCCCCTGCCCGACGTCGAACCCGCGCCGCTCGACCCCAACCCGGCGCCGGTCTTCGAGATCAAGGCCAAAGGCAAAGCCTTCGTCGACCTCCAGCACGACGTGACGGCTGACGATGTCCGCCTCGCCCACCTCGAAGGCTTCGTCTCGGTCGAGCATCTCAAGCGCTACACCACGCTCGGCATGGCCACCGACCAGGGCAAGGGCTCCAACGTGCCCGGGCTCGCCATCATGGCCGAAGCCCTGGGCAAGCCGATCCCCGAGGTCGGCACGACGCGCTTCCGCCCGCCTTATGCCCCGGTCTCAGTCGGCGCGCTGGCCGCGGAGCGTTTTGGCGACCTCAAGCCTGACCGGCTGACCCCGATGCATGACTGGCATCTGGAAAACGGCGCGACGATGTATTCGGCCGGCCTGTGGTTCCGCCCGATGATCTATGGCGGTCCCGGCGAGACGATCGAGCAGGCCTATGTCAGGGAAGCGGGAGTGACCCGCGAAACGGCGGGCATCGTCGACGTCTCGACGCTCGGCAAGATCGCCGTCCAGGGACCGGATGCCGCCGAGTTCCTCGACCGCGTCTATTCCAACGTCTTTTCGACCTTGCCCGTCGGCAAGGCGCGTTACGGCCTGATGCTGCGCGAGGACGGCCTCGTCTTCGACGACGGCACCACCTGGCGGCTTGGCGAACACGATTTCCTGATGACCACGACAACGGCCAATGCCGGCAAGGTCATGCAGCATCTCGAATATTTCCTCGATGTCGTCTGGCCGGATCTCAGGGTTCACCTGACCTCGGTCACCGACCAATGGGCGGGTGCTGCGATCGGCGGCCCGAAGGCGCGGGAAATCCTGGCCTCATGCGTCACCGGCACCAGGGTCGACAACGAGGCCCTGCCTTTCATGGGCATCGTCCATGGCGAGATTGCGGGCGCACCGGTCATGATATGCCGGCTCTCCTTCTCCGGCGAGATGGCCTTCGAGGTCTATTCCGGCGCCGGCCACGGCACCCATGTCTGGGAAACGCTGATCGAGGCCGGCAAGCCGTTCGACATGGTTCCTTACGGCCTCGAAGCGCTCGGCACCATGCGCATCGAAAAGGGCCATGTCACCGGCGCAGAGATCGACGGCCGCACTTCGGCGCGCGACCTGCATCTCGGCTGGATGCTGTCCAAGAAAAAACCCTTCATCGGCTCGGCCATGATGGACCGCGAAGGACTTTCCGCCTCGGGCAGGCTCGAACTCGTCGGCCTGATTTCGCTCGACAACCGCCCGCTCAGCGGCGGCGCGCATATCGTCGACGAAGTCGATGCCGCCAATCCGCACGGATCGCTCGGCCATGTTACAGCTGCCTGTTTCTCACCGGCGCTGGGCAAGTACATAGCACTTGCGCTGGTCTCCGGCGGCAAGGCGCGCCACGGCAAGCGCGCCCACATCTCCGACCCGTTGCGCAACCGCTTCGGCCCGGTCGAGATCGTCAGCCACCACTTCTTCGATCCCGAAGGGAAGCGCATGCATGGTTGAGCAGCTTTCACCGCTTGCAGCAGTCTTTCTGCCCGGCTCGCACGGCAATTTCGTCGATGGCGTCGGCGTCAGCTTGTCCGAGATCGCGCCCGGCTCGATCGTCCAGCTTGCCGCCTGGCCAGGCGAGGAAAAGAAGCTGATGGCAGCAATCGCTTCCGTCACCAGCCTCAAGCTGGCCGACGGTGCCGGCGCAGGTGGCTCATCCAACCGCTACTCGGCCTTCGGCTTCGCTCCGGGAAAATTCCTGGTATCAGACACGTCGGAAGGACTTGCCGTCACTTTGGCTGCCAAGGTCACGACAGCCATCGGCTCGGTCACCGACCTGTCGCATGGGCGCACCGCAATCCGCATCGGCGGCGCGAAATCCGAATGGGTGCTGGCGAAGCTCTTCGCCGTCGACTTCTCGCTGACGGCCTTTCCCCAGGGGTCCGGCATCTCGACCACCCACCATGACGTCTTCACCCAGATCCAGCGCAGCGGCCCCGACAGCTTCGACCTTTACGTCTTCCGCTCTTTCGCCCGCTCGTTCTGGAAGATGCTGTGCCATGCGTCGGATGAAGTCGGCTACGAGGTCAGATAAATCGGGCGGCAGTCATAGCCCCCAGCCCGCATTCTGCAGCACGACACGGTAACCGTCACCGTCCTCGAAGGTCACGCCCCGCCGATCCCAGTAAGGATTAAACGACGGCACCGGCTGATGGCCATGCGCCTTCATGCGTGCGATCGCCGCATGCCAGTCGTCTGTGTCGGGCAGATAGAACACGACGAGATTGTCCTGCGTCGGCGCCCTGCCGGCGTCATGGCCATGGGCATGGGTGAACTCGAAATGATGCGCTTCGCCAGCCTTGCCGAGCATCACACCGTCGAACCCATCATGGTCTTCGAAGCGGGCGAGTTCGTCCAGTCCGAGCCCATCGCGATAAAAGCGAAGCGTTGCCTCGAGATCGTTGGTTGGCCGCGCCACACGCAGTATGACGTTCTGTTTCATGGATTTTCTCCCTGAGCCGAACCTAGCCTGCCTTCGCCGCACTTGCCCACTGGGTGACGGTCAGCCCGACGACGATCAACACGAGACCGGCAATCCGGGCGAAGCTGGCCGGACGCTGAACAAAGCCCATCAACCCGAAATGGTCGATGACGAGCGAGGCCATCATCTGCCCGCCGATGACGGCTACGATGAAGCTCGCTGCTCCCATCTTCGGTGCCAGCAGCAGCGCCGCCGTGACATAAACCACGCCCGCGGCGCCGCCAATCCAGATCCACCAGGGCCCAGTGGTTGCGGCGGTCGCAAAGCTGGGCACCGGGACCTTGAACGCCACCATCACAGGCACGGCCAGGGCAACACTGACGGCCAGCGAGACCATGGTCGCCCAGAGCGGATGGCCTAGAAGGCGCCCGAGCATTGCGTTGGCGCCGGCCTGGAACGGGATGGCGGCGCCGGCGGCCAGTGCTGCCGCGAGCAGGGATGAACCTAGGTTCGGCATGACATGTCTCCTTGTTTTCCAAGGCTTAAGGCATCCGAAATTCTGATGGAAATTCGCATTTCATAGCCGCAATATGCACAGCATGAATAATCTTACTGGCATCGACCTCAACCTCCTCGTCGTGCTCGACGCACTCCTCGCCGAGCGCCATGTCTCGCGCGCCGCCATCCGACTGAACAGGAGCCAGCCTGCCGTCAGCCACGCGCTCGGCCGCCTCCGCCATCTGCTCGACGATCCGCTGCTGGTCCGGCATGGCGGCGCGCTTCAGCCGACCATGCGCGCCCTGGAGATCGCCCCCCGGCTGGCCGAAGCGCTGGAGCGCATGCAGGACCTGCTCGAGCCGAGCGGCTTCGACCCGGCAACGGCACGCCGCAGCTTCCGCCTGGCAATGTCCGACTATGGCGCTACCGTCGTTTTGCCGCGCCTGCTGCCGCTTTTGCGCCAGCGCGCGCCAGGCATCGATCTCCAGGTCAGTCAGGCCGGCCGCGAAGCCATGGCGGCACAGGTCATGGACGGCGAGGTCGACATCGCGATCGGCGTTTTCCATGCGCTAGACAAGGCCGTCCGGCGGCAGCGGCTGTTCGAGGAGGACTATGCCTGCCTGGCCGACGCCACTTCGTTGGGGAGCGCAGCTGGAATGGATCTTCCCGCCTATCTCCAGCGGCCACACGCGCTCGTAGCACTTCGCGCCGACGTCGAAAGCGAGATCGACCTGGCATTGGCCGCCGCCGGGCACAAACGGCGCATCGCACTGGTGCTGCCGCATTGGGGCGTCGCCCCCGGGCTGATCGCGGGAACCGATCTGGTGCTCACCATCGCACGGCGCCTGCACCCGGCAGTGCCGGCAGCAAGCGGCCTCACCGCGTTCGAACCGCCATTTGCCATACCGTCCTTCGCATTCGAGCAGGTCTGGCACAAACGCCGCGACGGCGACGCCGCGCATCAGTGGCTGCGCGAGACGATCTCGGGCCTGTTCGAAAGCTGACGGCCCGCCATGGCGGAGCCGGGGCTGATCAACTAGGATCACACCGCCCGAAAGTCGGGCGCTCTCGCTGTCGGGAAGTGGCATGGCCAGCAACGCGTTCCGCTTCGATGAGGCCTGGGAAATCCCTGAAGCTCCGCCTGAAGAGGTGTGGGCCGTGCTCGCCGACGCGACGCTGCTGCCACTGTGGTGGGGCGACGTCTACAAGGACGTTGAAAAACTGACCGCGCACGACAAACCCTCTGTGGGTGCCAGACTTCGCGCACGCGCCCGAGGTTTCCTGCCCTACGAACTGAACTTCATCCTCGAAGCCGTCGAACTGGAGCCTGGCAAGATCGTCGCGGTGAAAACATCGGGCGACTTCGATGGCCATTGGCGGGCGGTTCTGACGCCATCCGGCAAGGGCACCCATGTCGCGCTCACATGGCAGGTCATCGTCGAGCGCCCGATCCTGCGGCTGCTGTCGCCGCTGCTGCGCCCCGCCTTCGCCTGGAACCATCGCTGGACCACGCCGCGCGGCGAAGCCGGCCTGCGCCGCTATCTCGCCGGGCAAAAGGCCGGCCGAGCCTGATCGGCCTGTCCGCAAGATTGACAGTTCGAGCCGGAATCGCGTCATGTCGTCGATGGCCCGTGCAGCCTGCCGCTCGCCCCTTCCGGGAAGGTGAATGCACGACGATAAACGCGGTTTGACCTTTTGCACGGGCGATCCGCCAGAATGCGAGCACTGGCACTTTCCAAAAGTTCGCCCGAGCCAAGGATCGAACCATGCATTCTTTTCTCGACGCCAAACTGATGGCCAAGGCACTGCGCAAGACCATGGCCGAACGTCATGTCGAATTGTCCCACGCCGATTGTCTCGAAGTCGTTGCGCGGCAGTTCGGCCTTGCCGACTGGAACACGCTTGCTGCCCGCATCGCCGCTGCCACGGGTGACGACGCGCTCCCACTTCCCGAGGGCTGGTTTGTCACCGGCAACACAGAGCGGACCAACTACCGCATCGGCCTCGACCCCACCCAGCCCGCAACGGCCATCATCGAATGCCGCTTTCATCGCCAGGGTGGCATCGTGCTGCGCGAAGACCACTATGGCGTGCTGATGCAGAGCATCCAGGCCGACGACTATCGCGGTGGTCGCATCAGGCTGTCGGCGACGTTGAAGGCTGACGACGCCGACGCCGGATCCATTTGGATGCGCGTCGACAAATCGGAGGGCAAGGTCCTCCAGTTCGACAACATGATGACGCGGGAAGTCGACGGCGCACTGAGGGGCTCCACCGGCTGGCTCGAGCGCAGTGTCGTGCTCGACGTGCCGGCTGAAGCCTCGAGCATCCACTATGGCTTGCTGCTGCAGGGATATGGTCGCATTTCGGCGCAGTCGTTCCGCGTCGAGGCCGTCGACACAAAGGTGAGCCCGACGACAAGGGGCCGAAAACATCTCCCGCGCCCGACCAATCTCGACCTGAGGACGACGGGACCGTCCATCTGACGGGTCTTGGCCGGCGCTGCGCGCGGCGCCGGCATTCCCCGGCCTGAGCTATTTCAGGAACTGCACCCACTCGTCGAGGGGCGCGCGGTCGGTGCGGAAGGTGCTTTCCGGCTTCGACGTGTCTTCGTGACCCAGCGCCATACCGCAGACCACGACCTCTTCCTCGGGGATGCCGAGGACCGGCCGGATCTGGCGGTGATAGGGCGCGAACGCCGCCTGCGGACAGGTGTGCAGTCCCCTCGCCCGCGCCGCGATCATGATGTTCTGCAGGAACATGCCGTAATCGATCCACGAACCCTGGTTGAGCCTGCGGTCGATGGTGAAGATCATGCCGACAGGCGCGTCGAAGAAGACGAAGTTGCGGTCATGCTGGGCGCGCATGCGGTCGACATCGCGGCGGCCGATGCCGAGCGTGCTGTAGAGCCCGAAGCCGTTGGCACGGCGGCGGCCGAGATAGGGCTCGAAAAACTGGTCCGGGTAATATTTGTATTCGTCCCAGACGGCCTTTTCGGCACGCACGCCGGAATTCAGGATGGCTTCGCTGATGCCGCGCAACGTCTTGCCCGAGGTCACATAGACCTTCCATGGCTGCATGTTGGTGCCCGAGGGCGCACGTGCGGCAACGTCGAGGATGTCTCTGATGACGCTGTCTTCGACCGGCGTCGGCAGGAAAGCGCGCACCGAGCGGCGCGACACGATGGCCTCGTCAACGATATCAGTCTCGTCGTATTGCTGCGGCTGTTGGTCCGGTGCCAGCATCAGCTGTCCCTATGGCATGGCTATTGTCGGATCGCCCCTCACCGCCCGTCCGAAACCGAGCCTTTGCACTCTCTCCCGGAGTCTCGCAAGAGAAACTTGCTGGACTATGAAAATACGCTTGAATTTTTCACCGCAATGCCATCTCATGAAATTCTGCTTTGAAATTTCACGAGGGCCGCATTTTGAGTTCCACCGCGTCGCTGCTCAAGGAAGGCAACGTCGCCGGCGATGTGCTGGCCAACGACCTGCGCGCGCTGCGCAAGTCGCGCGGGCTGACGCTGGCCGAGATCGCGCTCAAGCTGGGCCGCTCGGTCGGCTGGGTGAGTCAGGTGGAGCGCGGGCTGTCGACACCGTCGATCGGCGACCTCCGCGCTTTCGCCGAACTGTTCGGCGTGCCGATCAGCCTGTTCTTCGGCCATGAGGCCACCAGCGAGATCGAGCGCGGCGTCGTTGTCCGCTCCGGCAGGCGGCGTTCGCTGGGCAGCAACGAATCCGGCCTGGTCGAAGAGCTGCTGTCGCCTGACCTTGGCGGCAGCTTCGAGATGCTGCGTTCGATCTTCGCGCCAGGCGCCGGCATGGCCAAGCCCGTGACCCGCCCGACCGAAGAGGCCGGCTATGTCGTCTCCGGCGGCTTCGACATAGAGATCGACGGCACCTGGCACAGCCTCAGCGAAGGCGACAGCTTCCGTTTCGACCACAAGCCGTTCCGTTGGCGCAACCCCGGTTCGGTTCCGGCGGTCGTCATCTGGGTCGTATCGCCGCCGGTTTACTGATTGCGTTTCTGGGAGGAAAAGATGGCTGAGTTGCCGAGCACGGCCCGCGTGGTGATCATCGGCGGAGGCGCGGTCGGCGTCTCGTCGCTCTATCACCTCGTCAAATCAGGCTGGACCGATTGTGTGCTGCTCGAAAAGAACGAGCTGACCTCCGGCTCGACCTGGCATGCCGCCGGCAATGTGCCGACCTTCTCGTCGTCCTGGTCGCTGATGAACATGCAGCGCTATTCGACCGAGCTCTATCGCGGGCTGGCGGCAGAAGTCGACTACCCGATGAACTATCACGTCACCGGCTCGATCCGTCTCGCCCACACCAGGCAGCGCATGCAGGAGTTCCAGCGCGCCAAGGGCATGGGCCGCTACCAGGGCATGGATATCGACGTCATTGGCACAGACGAGATCAGACGCCGCTATCCCTTCATCGAGACGCATGAGCTCAAGGGCGCGCTCTATGATCCCAGTGACGGCGACATCGACCCGGCGCAGTTGACCCAGGCGCTGGCCAAGGGTGCGCGCGACATGGGCGCAAAGATCGTCCGCTTCTGCCCTGTCATTTCGGTCCGCCGCGAAGGAGACGAATGGGTCGTTTCGACCGAAAAGGGCGACATCCGCTGCGAGAAGGTGGTCAACGCTGCGGGCTATCGCGCCGCCGAGGTCGGAAGAATGTTCGGCCGCGAGGTGCCGATGATGGTGATGAGCCACCAATACATCCTGTTCGACGAAATCCCCGAGCTCGCGGCATGGTCGCGCGAAACCGGCCACAAGCTTCCGCTGCTGCGCGACGTCGATAGCTCCTACTATCTCCGCCAGGAGAAGAACGGCATGAACCTCGGCCCCTATGAGCGCAACTGCCGCGCCCATTGGGCAACGCCGGACGACCAGATGCCGGCGGATTTCTCCTTCCAGCTCTACCCTGACGATCTCGAGCGACTGGAATGGTATCTCGACGACGCCGTCCGCCGCGTGCCCATCCTGGGCACGGCCGGCTTGTCCAAGATCATCAACGGCCCGATCCCCTACGCCCCCGACGGCAACCCGCTGATCGGCCCGATGCCCGGCGTGCCCAACGCCTTCGAGGCCTGCGTCTTCACCTTCGGCATCGCCCAGGCGGGCGGCGCCGGCAAGGTGCTGGCCGAATGGGTCACCCAGGGCGAAACAGAGTGGGACATGTGGTCCTGCGATCCGCGCCGCTTCACCTCGTTCGCCGCCGCACCCGACTATGCGGTCGCCAAGGGTGTTGAAGTCTACGGCCATGAATACGCCATCCATTTCCCCAGGCACGCCTGGCCCGCGGCGCGGAACCGCAAGCTCTCGCCGATCCACGACCGGGTCGCGGCGCTGGGCGCGCAGTTCAACGCCTACAATGGCTGGGAACGCGCCACCTGGTATGCCAAGCCCGGCGACGACACCTCGGAAGGCTCGACCCAGACCTTCGCCCGCTCCGGCCCCTGGGAACAACGCATCCGCGAGGAATGCCTCGCCGTCCGCGATGCCGCCGGCATCCTCGACCTGCCCGGATTCAGCCGCTTCAATCTCGACGGGCCGGGTGCCGCCGCGTGGCTCGAGACGCAGGTCACCGGTACCGTGCCCAAGGTCGGCCGCATCGGGTTGTGCTATTTCGCCGACGATCACGGCCGCATCGTCACCGAGATGTCGGTTGTCCGCCATTCCGACGACCTGATGACGCTGATAACCGCAGCGGTTGCCCAGTGGCACGATTTCGAGTGGCTGAAAGCGCACATGCCTGCCGGCGCCACCTTCGAGCTGATAGACCGCACCGAGGAGTATTCGACCCAGATCCTCGCTGGCCCCAACTCCAGGAAAATCCTGGTCGAGGTCTGCGAGGCGGACCTCGCGGCCCCTTGGCTGACGCATCAGGAGACGACCATCGCCGGGCGCTGGGCCAAGCTGGTGCGCGTTTCATTTGCCGGTGAGCTCGGCTGGGAGATCCACACAAAGGTCGCCGACACGGCGACCGTGTTCGACGCTCTCTGGGCCGCCGGCCAGAAGCACGGGCTAAAACCCTTCGGAATGTTCGCGCTCGACGCGCTGCGGTTGGAAAAGGGTTACCGCGCCTGGAAAGGCGATCTTTCGACCGACTACACCATCCTGCAGGGCGGGCTCGGGCGTTTCGTCAAATGGGACAAGGCCGACTTTCGCGGCAAGACGGCGCTGCTCAACGAGAAGCAGCAGGGCACAAAGAAACGTTTCGTCACGCTTGTCATCGACACGCCGGGCGAATGCGACGCGCCCTACATGTCGACGCTCTGGCACAATGGAACAATTGTCGGTGAGACCACGTCAGGAGGATGGGGCCACAGGGTAGACAAATCGATCGCGCTGGGCATGCTGCGAACCGATCTGGCCGTGCCGGGCGTTACCATCGAAGTCGAGATTTTCGGGGAGCGCTTCAGCGCCACGGTCCAAGAGGACAAGCCCTTGTGGGATCCCGAAAACGAAAGGCTACGCTCATAATGTCCCTTCCCCATTCCGGTCGCGCCTTCGGCGCCTTCATGTTCGACATGGACGGCACCATCCTGAGCTCGATCGCCTCGACTGAACGCGTCTGGAGCGCATGGGCAATCAAGCACGGCCTCGACGTCGAGAGCTTCCTGCCGACCATCCATGGCGTTCGGGCCTATGAGACCATCCGCAGGCTGAACCTGCCCGGCGTCGACGTCATGGCGGAAGTCGAGGCTCTGACCCAGGCCGAGTTCGACGACGTCGACGGCATCGCATCGATCCATGGTGCAGCGAACTTCCTCAATGCACTGCCTGTCGAGCGCTGGGCGATCGTGACGTCGGCACCGCGCCGGCTGGCACTGCGCCGGCTGGAGGCCGCGGGCCTGCCTGTCCCGCCGATCATGGTCACCGGCGAGGATGTCGCCAACGGCAAGCCTGCGCCCGACTGCTTCCTGCTCGGTGCTGAGCGGCTCGGCCACAGGCCGGAAGATTGCCTGGTGTTCGAGGATGCGCCGGCAGGCATTCGCGCGGCGGAAGCCGCTGGCGCGCAGGTGCTGGTCATCACCGCCACCCACAACCATGCCGGCGGCACCCCGCATCCTTCGGTTACTGGCTATGGCGCGCTGACGCCCCGGCTCGACGGCACGAGCAGGCTGACACTCGCCCGTCTGGCGGCCTTGCAGGATGCAGGAGCCTGAGATGCCGAAACCATCCGCCCGCATCTCCGGAATCGTCCCATCAGGCAAGGACGGCTGGGAAGTGCATTTCGCCGCCATGACACGCAAGCAGGCCGGCGAAGACATCATCATGCTGTCGGTCGGCGACCACGATTTCGATACGCCGTCGGAGACGGTCGAGGCCTGTGTCGACGCAGTACGCGCCGGCTACCACCACTACACACAACTGCCCGGCCTGCCGCGCCTGCGTGCTGCCATGGCCAGGATCTCCACGCGCTGCAGCGGCGTCGACACCGCACTCTCCGAAATCATCGCCACGCCGGGCGGCCAGGCCGCTCTCTACGCCGCGGTCCAGGCAACGCATGATCCGGGCGACCACGCCGTGGTCGTGGCGCCCTATTACGCCACCTACCCCGGCACCTTCCGCGCCGCCGGCGCCGGCTACACCGTCGTCGAGGCGCACGCATCGGATGGCTTCCAGCCGCGTGCCCAAGAGATCGAGACGGCGCTGAAGCCCAACACGCGCTCGATCCTCATCAACACGCCGAACAACCCGACCGGTGCCGTCTATAGCAGGAAATGCCTGGAGGACATCGCCGAGCTTTGCATCCGACGCGACCTCTGGCTGCTCTCCGACGAGGTCTATTGGACGCTCGGCGGCGGCGAGCATGTGTCGCCCCGGGCCCTTCCCGGCATGGCCGAGCGCACGCTCATCATCAACTCGATGTCCAAAAGCCACGGCATGACCGGCTGGCGCATCGGCTGGCTCACCGCCCCAGCCGACCTCGTCTCGCTGGTCATCAACCTCAACCTCGTCACCACCTACGGCCTGACCGACTTCGTCAGCCGCGCAGCGATCGAAGCGCTGGAAAACGATTTCGGCGTTGAATGGATCGCGACCACCTATGCCGGCCGCCGCAGCCTGTTCGTCGACCAGATGCGTGGACTGAACAACGTCACCGTACGCGGCTCCGAAGGCGGCATGTATGTCATGCTCGACGTCAGCGCCATCGAACCCGACTGCGAGAAATTCGCCTGGGATCTGCTCGAAGCCGAGAAGGTCGCCGTCATGCCTGGCAAGAGCTTCGGCGACGCCGCCGCAGGTCACATCCGCATCAGTCTGTGCCAGCCCGACGACGTGCTGAGGGAGGCCGCCGGCCGCCTGAGGCGCTTCGCCAACAGCTACGAGAGGTCTGCCGCATGACCGAAATCCCCACCCGTGCCCGCGCCGTCATCATTGGCGGCGGTGTGTCCGGCTGCTCCGTCGCCTATCATCTGGCGAAGCTCGGCTGGACCGATATCGTGCTTCTGGAGCGCAAGCAGCTCACCTCAGGGACGACATGGCACGCGGCGGGGTTGATCGGACAGTTGCGCGCGTCGCAGAACATGACCCGGCTGGCGAAGTATTCGGCCGACCTCTACGTCAGGCTCGAGGAAGAGACCGGCGTCGCCACCGGCATGCGCCAGGTCGGCTCGATCACCGTCGCGCTGACCGAGGAGCGCAAGCACGAGATCTACCGCCAGGCTTCGCTCGCCCGCGCCTTCAATGTCGACGTGCGCGAGATTTCGCCTGGAGAAGTCAAGGAGATGTATCCGCATCTCAATGTCTCCGACGTTGTCGGTGCCGTGCATCTGCCGCTCGACGGCCAGTGCGACCCGGCCAACATCGCGATGGCCTTGGCCAAGGGCGCACGGCAGCGTGGTGCAAGGATCATCGAGAACGTCAAGGTCACGAAGGTCCTTACGAAGAATGGCCGTGTTTCCGGCGTGTCATGGGCGCAAGGCGACGAACAGGGAACCATCGAGACCGACATCGTCGTCAACTGCGCCGGCATGTGGGCGCGCGAGCTGGGCGCCAAGAACGGTGTCAGCATCCCGCTGCATGCCTGCGAGCATTTCTACCTCGTCACCGAAGCCATTCCCGGCCTCGGCCGCCTGCCGGTGCTGCGCGTGCCCGACGAATGCGCCTACTACAAGGAAGACGCCGGCAAGATGATGCTCGGCGCGTTCGAGCCGGTGGCCAAGCCCTGGGGCATGGACGGCATCCGCGAGGATTTCTGCTTCGACCAGTTGCCCGAGGACATGGATCATTTCGCCCCGATCCTCGAAATGGGCGTCAACCGCATGCCGATGCTGGAAACCGCCGGCATCCACACCTTCTTCAATGGGCCCGAGAGCTTCACCCCCGACGACCGCTATTATCTCGGCGAGGCGCCGGAGCTGGGCGGCTACTGGGTCGCCGCCGGCTACAATTCCATCGGCATCGTCTCATCTGGCGGTGCCGGCATGGCGCTGGCGCAGTGGATCCATGACGGCGAAGCGCCGTTCGACCTCTGGGAGGTCGACATCCGCCGCGCCCAGCCATTCCAGAAGAACCGGCGTTATCTCAAGGAGCGCGTCTCGGAGACGCTGGGCCTGCTTTATGCCGACCATTTCCCCTATCGCCAGATGGCGACATCGCGGGACATCAGGCGCTCGCCCCTGCATGAGCACCTGAAGGCGCGCGGAGCGGTGTTCGGCGAAGTCGCCGGCTGGGAGCGCGCCAACTGGTTTGCGCGCGAAGGCCAGGTGCGCGAATACAGATATTCCTGGAAGCGGCAGAACTGGTTCGACAACCAGCGCGACGAACACCTGGCAGTCCGCAACGGCGTCGGCCTGTTCGACATGACTTCCTTCGGCAAAATCAAGATCGAGGGCCGTGATGCGCTGGCCTATCTGCAGCGCCTCTGCGCCAACGACATGGATGTCGAGCCCGGGCGGATCGTCTACACCCAGATGCTCAACCAGCGCGGCGGCATCGAAAGCGACTTGACGGTCACACGGCTTTCACCGACGGTCTTCCTGGCCGTCGTGCCCGGCGCCACGCTTCGCCGCGACCTCGCCTGGCTGCGGAGGCATCTTCGCGACGAATTCGTCGTCATCACCGACGTAACTCCGGCAGGATCGGTGCTCTGCCTGATGGGACCGAATTCGCGGGAGCTGATCGAAAAAGTCAGCCCCAATGATTTCTCCAACGACAATAATCCGTTCGGAACCTGGCAGGAGATCGAGATCGGCATGGGCCTTGGCCGCGCCCATCGCGTCACCTATGTCGGCGAACTCGGTTGGGAGCTCTATATTCCGACCGACCAGGCGGCGCATGTATTCGAGGTCATCGAGGAAGCCGGTGCCGATCTTGGGCTGAAGCTGTGCGGCCTCCACGCGCTCGATTCCTGCCGCATCGAGAAGGCTTTTCGGCATTTCGGCCATGACATCACCGACGAGGATCATGTTCTGGAGGCCGGACTCGGCTTTGCGGTCAAGACCGGCAAGGGCGACTTCATCGGCCGCGACGCGGTGCTGCGCAAGCGCGAGGCGGGTCTTGCCCGCCGGTTGGTCCAGTTCCGGCTGACCGACCCCGAGCCGCTGCTGTTCCACAACGAGGCCATCGTCCGCAACGGCAAGATCGTCGGCACGATCACCTCGGGCAATTACGGCCATTATCTCGGCGGCGCCATCGGGCTCGGTTATGTCCCCTGCGCTAACGAGCCCGAGGCAGACGTGCTCGGTTCGCGCTACGAGATCGAGATCGCCGGCAAACGTTTTACCGCCGAAGCCTCGCTGAAGCCGATGTACGATCCCAAGGCCGAGCGCGTGCGCATGTAGCCGCCCCTTACAAAATCGCCCGCGCTGACATATTCAGACGGAGGGAATTCATGCGGCGAGGCCGGGCAGTGACGAAAAAGCAGCGACGCGTCTGGTGGGGCGACTTCAAGGCGGCCGATTTCGCCGGTCTCGATCCGGAAATGACCATCGCCGTCATCCCTGTCGCGGCCATCGAGCAACACGGCCCGCATCTGCCCGTCTCGACCGACCTTTCGATCATGGAAGGCATGCTGGCCGAGACCTTCGCCCATCTGCCCGACGACCTCGACGCCCGCTTCCTGCCGATCCAGGCAGTCGGCAAGTCCGACGAGCATATGCAGGCACCCGGCACGCTCAGCCTGCCCGCCAATATGCTGGTCGACGCCTGGACCGAACTCGGCGCCTCGATCGCCCGCGCGGGCATCCGCAAGTTCGTGTTCGTCACTTCGCATGGCGGCAATGAGGAGGTGATGGGCATCGCCTCGCGCGAACTGCGGGTGCGCTTCGACGCCCTGTCGGTGCGCTCGAGCTGGGGCCGCTTCGGCACGCCCGACGGCCTCTACCTTCCTCGCGAGATCCAGCTCGGCATTCATGGCGGCGATGTCGAGACTTCGCTGATGCTGCATTTCCGTCCCGAGCTGGTCGAGATGGCAAGGGCCCAGGACTTTGCCTCCAGCTTCGAGCGCACTGAGGCCGAGTTCGACCTGCTGCGCTCACATGGCCCACACGGCTTCTCGTGGATATCAAGCGATCTCAACCCACATGGCGTGGTCGGCAATGCGCTCGCCGCCACCGCCGAGAAGGGGCGGCTGACGGCCACGCATCAAGCCAAGGGATTCGTTCGCCTGCTGCAGGACATCCGCAAGGCGAAGTTGGCGGAATGGCTGGCGTAGAGATGATGCGTCCTTCAAGGCTCGCCGATCGAGGATAGCGGCTGAACGGAGTGAACGGTCGCACGACCGGCCTCATCCTGAGGTGTGAGCCCGTACGGTCGCGCTGTTGTGCACAGCCCATCGGCGGGCGGGCCTTGAAGGACGCACGACCAGCCAAGCTGAACCCTGGCCGCCCTAGACCTCCAGCCCGAACGGCACGCCCTCGAAACAATCGGCGCCACGACCGATGGCGGCAATCGCCGTCACCATGCGCCCGTTGCGTCCCAGAACGTGGTCTGCCACCGCGATCAGCCGCGGATTGGGCGTCGCCGTCGGCGAAAGCTTGCGTATCAGCGCAGCAAGTTCTGCTTCGTCGCGCGACGGGTCGAGCGCCGCAGCGATAATGTAGGCCGAGGCCGTCGAGCGGCTTACACCGGCCCAGCAATTGATCGCCAGCGGCCGCAAGCGGTCCCAGGCGCGGGCGAAATCGAGCAATTGTCGCACATGCGCCTCGCCGGGCAGCGTCATGCCGTCCTGCTCGATCGCGATGTCGTGCATGTTCATCAAAAGGTGGTTCTCGGCGCGGATCGACACTGGCCGCGTCATTTCCATTCCGGCCGAAAGCAATGAGACAAGCCGCTCGGCCCCGATGCGCGCAACTGTCTCGTCGACCTTCGAAAGCGGGCAGACAAAGATCACCGCGCAGCCTCCTTATTCGCCGCTTCCCGGTCCTGCGCCCAGTCACCCAGGGCCACGTCAAGCCGCCGCCACTCGACTTCGTGGCCCGGCAGGCCGCAGCGCAACTGGGTCGGTCGATCGGCGAAACCGCGCACCAGGATACCCTCGCGCCCCAGTGCCTTGAACAGCCCGGCAGCGTCGGAAATGTCGACATGGCGGAACAGCGACGTGCCACCGGTGACGATCACGCCAGCGCGGGCAAAGGCCTGGTCGAGACGATGCGCGGCATGCGCCAGCGTCGTCCGCATCTCACGCTGCCAGTCAGCATCCGACAGTGCCTTGATGCCATACTCGAGCGACGGTACGGCCACCGACCAGGGCCCGAGCTCTTCCTCCAGTCGACCGGCGATATCGGGGTGGGCCAGTGCAAAGCCGAGACGGATGCCGGCCAGCCCGTAGAACTTGCCGAAGGAGCGCAGCACCACGAGGCCACTCTGTTCGACGTCGCCGGCAAGGCTCTGCGCCTGCGGGCCGACGTCCATGAACGCCTCGTCGACGACCAGAAGCCCACCGCGGGCGCGCAGGCTGGCGGCCAGTTCAAGCAGGTCCTTGCGCTGCACGACACGGCCGTCAGGGTTGTTCGGATTGACCACGACGGCGAGGTCGGCGTCGAAAAGCTGCCCGAAATCGCGGGTCTCGGCCACCTGATGACCGGCGATCGCAGCGGCGCGGGCGTGTTCCTGATAGGTCGGCCCGAGCACGAAGGCGCGGCCGGGCCGCACCAGCGAGGCGATGCGCGGCAATAGAATCTGCGTGCCCGGCGCCGGCACCACATGGGCGGCCGAGGGCGCACCGTAAGCAGTGGCGGCAACCGCTGCGAGGTCGCGCGCCCGGCCCGGCTCGGGCAGGCGCGACAAGGCTGTGGCAGGCAGCTCGAAAAGCGGATAGGAGTTTGGATTGATCCCGGTCGACAGGTCGACGAATGGCTCGGGCGCTCCCGGAAACAGCGCCCTCGCCCGTTCCAGGCTGCCGCCGTGGTCCACGGTCCCTGTCCTACGTCCTGCAAGAAGCGTCATGTCTTTTCCGCTCGCCTTCCTGTCGCTTCTGGTTGAACTCGGTCTCGGCTATCCGGACCGGCTTGTGCGCAAGATCGGTCATCCGGTCATCTGGATCGGCAAGCTGATATCCTTTCTCGACATCAGCCTCAACCGAGCCACCGATACCGACGCTCAGCGCCGCATCTGGGGTGTCGCCGCCCTCGTCGTCATCGTCACACTGCCCGCCACAATCGCCTTCGCCCTGGAGCGGCTGTTCGGTTTGCTGCCCCTCGGCATGCTCTTGACCGCCATCGCCGCTTCCAGCCTCGTCGCCCAGCGCAGCCTCGGCAGCCATGTGAAGGCGGTCGCCGACGCGCTCGACAGCGGCGGTATCATTGCCGGTCGCAAGGCCGTGTCGCAAATCGTCGGCCGCGACCCCGAGCGTCTCGACGAAGCAGGCGTCAGCCGTGCCGCAATCGAGAGCCTGGCCGAAAACTTCTCCGACGGCATCACCGCACCTGCCTTCTGGCTCGCCATCTCAGGTTTCGCTGGAGGTGCCGCCTACAAGGCGGCCAACACCGCCGATTCGATGATCGGCCACCGCACCAACCGCCACGAAGCCTTCGGCTGGGCCGCCGCCCGTTTCGACGACCTCATCAACCTGCCGGCCTCGCGCCTGACCGCGCTTGCCATCGTGCTCGCCGCCTCCCTCGTGCCCGGCGCCGACCCGAAGGCGGCCTGGGAGGCCGTCTGGCGCGACGCCCAAAAACATCGTTCACCCAATGCCGGCTGGCCCGAGGCCGCCATGGCCGGCGCGCTCGGCCTCGCCCTTGCCGGCCCTCGCGCCTATGGCGGCGTTTTGGTCGAGGACGCCTTCATGGGCGCGGGCGGCCGCCGGGACGCCAATGCCCGGGATATCCGCGCAGCGCTCCGCCTCTACTGGACCGCCGACGCCATCCTGGTCGGCGCCATCGGCCTGATCGGCTTCGCCATCTGGCTCTGACACAGCAGCGCTAGAACTCGATTCCCTTCTGAGCCTTCACGCCGGCCGAGAAGTGATGCTTGGTCGCGCCCATCTCGGTGACAAGGTCGGCAGCCTCGACCAGCGCCGGCTTGGCGTTGCGGCCGGTGACCACGACATGCAGGCCCTCGCGACGGTTCTGCAGCGTCGCGACCACCGCCTCCAGATCGAGATAGTCATAGCGCAGTGCGATATTGAGCTCGTCGAGCACGACAAGCGAAATTGTCGGGTCGGCCAGCAGTTCCTGCGCCTTTGCCCAGGCTGCTTCGGCGGCGGCGATGTCGCGCTTGATGTCCTGCGTCTCCCAGGTAAAGCCCTCGCCCATCGTGTGCCAGACGGCGCGGTCACCGAAGGCGGCGAATGCGTCCTGCTCGCCCGAATGCCAGGCGCCCTTGATGAACTGCACGACGCCAACCCGCTGGCCATAAC
This sequence comes from Aminobacter sp. NyZ550, assembly GCF_025628925.2. NCBI lineage: Bacteria > Pseudomonadati > Pseudomonadota > Alphaproteobacteria > Hyphomicrobiales > Phyllobacteriaceae > Aminobacter > Aminobacter sp. NyZ550. The sequence continues at coordinate 2,852,547 of NZ_CP114190.1, read as the reverse complement.
CCAGCATGCGCAGCGCCAGACCGAATGCCGCGGTCGACTTGCCCTTGCCGGGACCCGTGTTGACGATCAGCAGCCCCTTCTCGACGATGGTCTTGCCGGCGACCTCGGCATCCTGAACCGCCTTGCGCTTGGCCATCTTGGCGCGGTGGCGTTCGGCTTCCTGCTCGTCGATCGTCTTCATCATTTCACCTTCATCGGCAGGCCGGCGACAAGAAACAGCACCTCTTCGGCCACGGTCGCCACCTTCTGATTGAGCCTGCCGGCATCGTCACGAAAACGGCGGGCCAGTGCATTGTCGGGCACGATGCCGAGCCCGACCTCGTTGGAGACCACGAACCACGGCCCGCGCGGACGCGACAGTGCCTCGACGAGCGCCGCACATTCGGCCTCGACGTCATGATCGGCCAGCAGATGATTGGTAAGCCAAAGCGTCAGGCAGTCGACCAGAACAGGCGCGCCATCGGGCAGGCTGGCGAGCGCGCCGACCAGATCCAGCGGCGCGTCGAGCGTCCGCCAGCCCTCGCCACGGCGTCCCAGATGGATCGAAATGCGCTCACGCATCTCGTCGTCATAAGCCTGCGCCGTGGCAACATAGGTCCACGGCGCAGAAAAATGGGTGATGAGCTGCTCGGCATGCGCGCTCTTGCCGGAGCGCGCGCCGCCGAGCAGGAGGGTCAGCTTCTCAGGCAAGGCGGCTGTTCAGCGACGGCGCCGGCTCGCTCATGAAGCGGTTGCGCACGTAGCCCGCCACCGCACCCAGCACGACCCAGAACACCAGATTGGTGATGGTGACGGCGACGACGAAGCTGTGGTGCAGGTCTGCCGGAATCGGCGACTCGTGGCTTTCCGGTTGCGGTGCACCGACGATGTGCGGCGCAACGATCAGCGCGACGCCGAGTATCGCCAGCGGCAGCGACTGCTTGAAGGCGATCAGCGCGAGACCCCCCGCGGTGGCGACGACGGTCAGCGTCCACCAGATCTGGCGTGCGCCAAGATCGGCGGCCGGCATCGCCGGCAGCTCCGGCGGCAGGCCAAGACCGGGAGCCAGGGTAAACACGGCAAAGCCGGCAAAGCCCCAGAACACCCCTTGGCGCCAGTTGGCGATGCCACCCGCAAACTCGGAAACGGCGACCAGGATCAGGCCGAAAGCGATGCCGCTGACGATATTGGCGAGCGCCGAATAGGCAAAACGTTCAGCGCCGTCGGCCGGAGCCCAGGCTTCTTCTTCGGCTGGCGCCGCAGTCTGTGCCGCCGTGGTTTCGGCGCCGGCCGCAGGGGCGGTCGCCTCAGTGCCGGCAACTGGTGCCGCGGCGTGCTCATGGCCACCGCCGGCGTTCTCATAGGTCTCCGCCTTGAGGATCAGCGGGACGGTTGCATAGGTCTGGAGTGCGGCAAGGACCACGCCGGCCAATAGCCCGCTGATCGCCGCGATGAACACGACGTTTCTGAAGATGGACATTGTTGGATCGCCTTGGTTAGTGGCAGGGGAAAGCCATCGAGTGGCGATAGTCGTGGGCAGCGTTGTGCACCACGTCCATATGCGAGAACCCGAGGAAGCCAACAACGAAAAGGCCGAGCAGCGCGGCAAGCGCCAGCTGCATGCTACGCGACTGCGAAGAGACGTCGGTGCCGAGAGCAGAAACAGTGTTCATCACAAGTCCTTTCGCCCTCCACCCGAGGGCACAGAGATAAGTGCCTGTCGCCGGCAGGTCTCCTGGCTTGCGGATCGGCACCCTTCCCCGCCTTCCCGAAGCAAGCTTCAGTGGCATTTGGGGAGAGCTAACCGCATACAGTTGCGGGGGCAGCCACGGCTTTGGACCTTCAAATGGCCCTTACCGCATTCCCTCTTGATTCCGTAACGGAACCGACGACGCCGCAACTATAGAAACAAATGGCTTGGGCGGCAAACCAAATTCCGACGCCGCCGCGCTCGAAAGCGGCGTTCCGGCGATCATCCGCGGGCCACGATTCGCTCGGCCACCAGATGCTGGAGCCGCCACAGATGCCGGTCGTGGATCGCCCGCTGCTCGAGGTTGCTGACCACATTATAGAGATAGTCCGCAGCCGAACCCCAATGGCCGCAGGTCGTCGCCAGTCGCTCCGCCACCGCGTCCTCGCCCAGCGCGCCGGCATAGGCGTGGCCTTTGCGGTTGATGACGAAGGCGAGCGCGGTCAACGGACCTTCATCGGTGGCGAGCTTCAGCCAGCGCGGCTTGTAGGTGGAGGGTTTCAGCGTCATCTCGCGGCGAAACAGCCTGTCCAGCTGCTCGCGGCGGTCGCCGTCCGTCAGCCTGAGCGCCACGCCCTTGCACTGGCCGCCGCGATCCATGCCCATCATCAGTCCAGGCTCAGCCTTTGTGGCGCGCCAGCGGGTCATGTTGATGCAGAACGAACGGTGCCAGCCGCGCGCCAGCGCCACCCTTTCGTCGGTGTGCTCCACCTCGGGTTTCCAGATCAGCGATCCATAGGCAAACAGCCACAACGGTCCATTGCCGGGACGCGCGGCAAGCGTCTCGTCGATCATCACCTCATAGTCGGCATCGTCGAGATGCATCGCATCGGGGTCGGGGCCCGTGTCAGCGACCTCGCGATGGCAACGCGCCACCAGCTCCTCGGTCAGCGCCATCTTTCGTCCGCTCATGCCCGCCCCATCAATTGCTTAACCCTGTGCACGACAGACAGTTCTGCTCTCTTCCGCCCCGCTTCAACCATGATAGTGCTGCATGGGCGCTGCAACACCCGAAAACGCAGAAGCGAACAATATGACGATGCAACCGGACCCCGACCAGATCAAAGCACCTTCTCGGCGCGTATCGGTCATCGACATCGCCCGCGGCGTAGCCCTGATCGCCATGGCGATCTACCACTTCGCCTGGGACCTCGAATTCTTCGGTTATGCCGATCCGGGCATGACCGCCTATGGCAACTGGAAGCTGTTCGCGCGCTGCATCGCCTCGAGCTTCCTGTTCCTCGTCGGCGTCAGCCTGGTGCTGGCACATGCCAAGGGCATCCGCTGGCCCGGCTATTTCAGGCGGCTCGCCATGGTGACAGCGGCGGCACTAGCGATCACCGTCGCCACCTGGTTCGCCACGCCCGACACCTTCATCTTCTTCGGCATCCTGCATCATATCGCGCTCGCCAGCGTGCTTGGCCTCGCCTTCCTGCGCGTCCCGCCGGTGCTGACGCTGATCGCCGCTGCTCTGGTGATCGTAGCACCCCACTATCTGCGCTCGGAGGCGTTCAATCACCCGGCCCTGGTCTGGATCGGCCTTTCCACCGCCAACCCGCGCTCCAACGATTTCGTCCCGCTGTTCCCCTTCTTCGGCGCAGTGCTGGCTGGCATCGGCGTCGCCGGACTGGCGCTCAGGGCAGGCCTGATCGAAAGGATGGCGCGGCTTCAGCCCGGCGCCTGGTCGCGCCCCCTCTCCTTCTTTGGTCGCCACAGCCTTGCCTTCTACCTCATTCACCAGCCGGTGATGATCTCGCTGGTCTGGCTCTTCGCCCAGCTCTTCCCGGCCTCGGTCGAAACCCGCGAGGTCACTTTCCTGAAATCCTGCCAGCTTTCCTGCGAGCAGAGCCGCGACACCGATTTCTGCTCTCGCTACTGTGTCTGCATGCTCGACGAGTTGCAGAAGGATGATTCGTTCGATCGGCTCTATGCCTCCGACCAGAGCCCGAAGTTGAATGCCCATGTCGGGCAGACCGCCGCCATGTGCACGACCAGCACCGAAAATCAGACGATACCAGGAGGAGCGCAGTGACCAATCCCAACGCCGCCCCCAGCAAGGTGCCATGGCCGCCGATCCTCTACCTCGCAGCAATCGTGGTGGCGGCGGTGCTCGGACTGCTCTATCCCTTGCCGTGGATCACCGAACCGCTGTCGGACTTGCTTTTTGCCGCCGGCTGGCTGGCGGTTGCCGGCGTTGTTGCGATCTATTATTCGGCCATGCAGACGCTGAAGCGGGCCAAGACCACCATCCGCCCCGACAGGCCGTCCGAGCATCTGGTCACGTCGGGCGCCTTCTCTTTCACCCGCAACCCGATCTATTTCGCCAATACGCTGCTGATGATCGCCATCGGGCTGATCACCGCAAATGTCTGGTTCCTGGCGCTGGCCCTCATTGCCGCCTTTGCCACGCAAAAGCTCGCCATCGTACCGGAGGAAAAGCACCTGCAGGCACGTTTCGGCAAGAAATACATCGATTACGCGAAGAAGGTCCGGCGCTGGATCTAACCGGCGACGGCGGTCGCTTGCCTTCGGAGAAAACTGCTCGTCCCATAGACGGCGACGATCGCCAGCGCGAACACCAGCCATAAGATCAAGCCGATCCATTGATGCTGGGCCGCATCGCCGCCTTCAAACACGCGGCCGAGATAGCGGACGCTGTTCTGGTGAGATGCATGCATCAGGATCGCCGGCAGCACGCTTCCGGCCGAGTTCTGGTACAGCCATGTGAACACCACCGCTGCCGCCATGACATTGAGCGCGCTGGAAATGCTGTAGTCGTTCAGCAGCACCAGCGGCAGGTGCCAGGCCGCCCAGATCAGCCCGAGCACCAGACTGGCATTCAGCGCTCCGCGCTCGCCGAGAAGCAAGGGCAGTGCAAAGCCCCGCCATCCCGGCTCCTCGCCAAGCGGACCGCTGAAAACCATGAGCAACGCGACCATGACGGCGATTTCCGTGACGGCCGGCACATTCGCCCAGTCTGGCGGGGCCGAGCCGAACATCGGATTGAGCCAGATCGCAAGCAGTTGCACCGCCAGCGGCATGCCGATCGCCACCAGGTACCACACCGGAGGCACACGCCACTTAACAACCGAGGCAAGCAGGGCACGTACCCTTGGCCAGCCGCCCAGGACAGCCGAAATGACGATGGCAGCGACAAACGGGCCGAAAGTGAACCAGGCGATGTCTTCGCCGCCTGCCCGATAGAACGGAATAAAACCTATCCAGGTGATCGCGAATGCCAGCATTACGAAGCTCACGACCGGCCAGTCGCGAACCGTCCTGACGAGCATGGACATTGGAGCTACTCCCGAGGGGTAGTTGACCATACCACAATGCCGTAGGCGAGTCCGGGCTGCCGCCCGCAGAGCGTGACCGGATCGGGCGTCAGGTGTTGACGCCGAGTTCGACCAGCCGCTCGACGCAGGATTCCTCGGCCTGGTCGAGCTCGGCCAGCGTCTCCTCGAGGTCGCGGCGCTTCTGGCGCAGGTCCTCGCGCTTCTCCTCGATGCGCTTGATCATCAGCTTGAGTTGACCGACTTCGCCGGGCGGCTCGCGGTACATCTGGATGATCTCGCGGATCTCGTTGATCGAGAAGCCGAGCCTTTTGCCGCGCATGATCTGGCGAATGAGATGCCGGTCGGATGGTCTGAACAGGCGGGTGCGGCCACGGCGGACGGGCTGGACCAGGCCCTCGTCCTCGTAGAAGCGCAGCGTGCGCGTCGAAATGTCGAATTCCCGGGTCAGTTCGGTAATCGAGTAATATTCCCGCATCGTCTCTCCACCCGGCGGACGCTATCGCCCCGCCTCAAATTCATGCCGGGCACTAGCCGAGGCGATCATGCCGCGCGACTGATCTGCGCAAGCCGAGGAACCGTCACCGATCCCTCGCAGAGTCTGGCACGCGATTTACGTAAAAGTCAATCGAGCACAACTATCCCGGAGCGGCTCCGAGATGCAGCCACCAGGTGGCGAGACTGAGGAAGGCCAGGAAGCCGATGACGTCAGTGATCATCGTCGTGAAGATCGATGACGAGATCGCCGGATCGGCGCCGAATTTGTCGAGCAGCAGCGGAATGAGGATTCCGCCGAGTGCCGCCGCCAGCATGTTGAGGATCATCGCCGCAGCAATGACAAAGCCGAGGTCCGGATTGTGGAACCACAGGCCGGCAACGAGGCCGAGGATGGTCGCGATGACCGCGCCGTTGAGCAGACCGACCATCACCTCGCGGCGAATGACGCGGCCGGCATTGTAGATGTCGAGGTCGCGGGTCGCGAGTGCGCGCACCGTCACCGTCATCGTCTGCGTTCCGGCATTGCCGCCGAGCGAGGCGACGATTGGCATTAGCGCCGCCAGTGCAACCATTTCCTCGATCGTCGCGCCGAACTGGCTGATGACGGATGCCGAGATGAAAGCGGTGCCGAGATTGACCAGCAGCCAGGGCACGCGCGAACGCGACGTCGCCGCCACCGTGTCGGACAGCTCTTCGTCGCCGACACCGCCCATGCGCAGCAGATCTTCCTCGGCCTCCTGCTGGATGACGTCGACGACATCGTCGATGGTCAGCACGCCGACAAGACGCTCGTTCTCATCGACGACGGCAGCGGAAAGCAGATCGTATTGCTCGAATTCGCGCGCCGCCTCTTCCTGGTCCATCGTTGCAGGAATTGCATGGCGCGTCTCGTGCATCACCTCTTCGATCTTGACTGCGCGCTTGGTGCGCAGGATCTGGTCGAGGTCGACAGCGCCGAGCAGCTTGAAGGTCGGGTCGATGACGAAGACCTGGCTGAAGCGGTCAGGCAGGTCCTTGTCGTCGCGCAGATAGTCGATCGTCTGGCCTATGCTCCAGAAAGGCGGCACGGCGACGAACTCGGTCTGCATGCGCCGGCCGGCCGATTCCTCGGGATAGTCGAGCGAACGGCGCAGCCGGATGCGTTCGGTGAACGGCAGCTGCGCCAGGATCTCGTCCTGATCCTCGGTGTCGAGATCCTCGAGAATATAGACCGCATCGTCGGAATCGAGCTCCTGGACGGCCTGGGCGATCTGTTCGTTGGGCAAATTGTCGACGATGTCGAGGCGAATCGCCTCGTCGACCTCGGTCAGCGCCGAAAAGTCGAAGTCCGAGCCCATCAGCTCGACCAGCGCCAGCCGTTGTTCCGGCAGCAGTGCTTCCAGCAGGTCACCGAGTTCGGATTGGTGCAGCCCTGCGACGTCGCGCTTCAGCGTCAGCGTATCGCGGTCGGCGATCGCCGCCCCGATATGAGCCAGGAACGGCGCGAGTATCACCCCGTCATCGCCATAGATTTCGGCGCGGACAGCGTCAGCGGCGTCGGCGCCGTGGCTATGGTCGTGTCGGGCTTCCATCGGCGCTTCCCGCTTGCGGATTTCGGGATTCGAGGTGGGCTATCCCTAGCCCGCAGAGGGCCGGAATATCAAATGAAATACGGCCCGAACGCAGCACTTCCAACAGCCGTCTCGCGCCTGTCTCAATCAGGCCACATGATCGGCCGCGCAGTGGCCGTGATCGGCCAGAACCTCGATGATGCGGCAGTCGCAGATGCGGCCATGGCCGCACTCGTCGATCATGCGGGCAAGCTCCTCGCGCAGCCGCTTGAGCTTCTCGATGCGCCGGTCGACCTCCAGCAGATGCGATTGGGCGATGCTGTCGGCCTGGTGGCAGGAAGCCTGCGGTTCCTGCGACATTACAAGCAATTCGCGGATGTGGTCGACCTCGAAGCCCAATTCGCGCGCATGGCGGATGAAGTTCAGCCGGTCGATCTCGGTCTTGCCATAGCGGCGCTGATTGCCCTCGGTGCGCGGCGGTGCGGCGATCAGGCCGATCTGTTCGTAGAAGCGGATCGTCGGCACTTTCACGCCAGTTCGCCGCGCCAATTCGCCAATCGGCAGATTCATCGAAAAATCCTCTTGATCCTCTAGTGGCTAGAGATTCTAGCATCGCTTCATATAGGATTGAAAGGACCTGAAATGAACGACGCCAGCCAGGGCAAGACACGCTTCCGCGTCGGCGGCATGGATTGCGCCTCTTGCGCAACCAAGATCGAAAACGCGGTCAGCCGCCTGCCCGGCATCACCGAGGTCGGCATTTCGGTGTCGGCCGGCACCATGATCGTCACCCATCAGGGCCCCGTCCCCTCCGCCGCCATCTCGAAACAGGCGAAGGCGCTTGGCTACTCGGTTGCCGAAGTGGGCGCAGCCAGGACCGCGGCACCGACGGCTCATGTCCATGAGCACGGCCCGAACTGCAGCCACGACCACGTCGGCCGCAACCGCAGCCATGACGACCACGCCGGCCATGACCATGCAGGTCACGACCATTCCGGCCACGATCATGGCGACCATTCCGGACACGACCATGGCGCGGCGGCGGCAAATGTTGCCGGGGCCGGCCACGATCATTTCGACCTCGACGACGGCCCGTGGTGGACATCGCGCAAGGCCAAGCTCACCATCACCTGCGGTGCAGCACTTGTCGCCGCCTACGCCATCGGCCAGCTCTTGCCGCAGATCGGGCATTGGGCTTTTCTGTCAGCACTTGCGGTCGGCCTGGTGCCGGTCGCCCGCCGCGCTTATGCCGGTGCCATATCGGGCACGCCGTTCTCCATCGAGACCTTGATGACCATCGCCGCCGTCGGCGCGGTGTTCATCGGCGCGACCGAAGAAGCAACGATGGTCGTCCTGCTGTTCCTCATCGGCGAATTGCTCGAAGGCGTCGCCGCCCGCCGCGCACGCGCCAGCATTCGCGGCCTTGCCGACCTCGTCCCCAAGACCGCCCTGGTCGAGGAAGGTGGCACAACGCACGAAGTTGCCGCCGACACGCTTCAGGTCGGCGCGATCATGCTGGTCCGGCCGGGCGACCGCGTTGCCGCCGACGGCACAATCGTCGAAGGATCGAGCACACTCGACGAAGCCCCTGTCACCGGCGAGAGCGTGCCCAAGTCGAAGAGTGCAGGCGACGACGTCTTTGCCGGCACGATCAACACCGATGCAGTGCTCCGGGTCCGCGTTACCGCAGCTGCCGCCGACAACACCATTGCCCGCGTCATCAAGCTGGTCGAGGAAGCGCAGGAGAGCAAGGCGCCGACCGAGCGCTTCATCGACAGCTTCTCGCGCTATTACACCCCTGCGGTCCTCGTCGTCGGCGCGCTGGTCGCCATCCTGCCGCCTTTGGTTGCCGGCGGCGACTGGTCGGAGTGGGTCTACAAGGGCCTCGCCATCCTGCTGATCGGCTGTCCCTGCGCGCTGGTCATCTCGACGCCTGCCGCGATCGCCGCCGGCCTGTCCGCCGGCGCCCGCCGCGGCCTGCTGCTCAAGGGCGGCGCCGTGCTCGAGGGCATGCGCCGCGTCACCACGGTCGCGCTCGACAAGACCGGCACGCTGACCGAAGGCAAGCCGAAAGTCACCGACATCATCGGCATCGGCCTCTCCGAGGCCAATGTCCTGTCGCGCGCCGCCGCATTGGAAACAGGCTCCAGCCATCCGCTGGCGCTGGCCATCCTCGGGCGCGCCAACGCCGATGGCGTGCCAATACCACCGGCCAATGCCGCCAAGGCCATCGCCGGCAAGGGCGTGACAGCCAAGGTCGGCGGCGAGGAGGTTTTCCTCGCCTCACCTGGTGCTGCCGAAGAAATGGCCGGGCTGTCAGCCGAACAAAAGGCGCGGATCGCCGCCTTCAATGCCGACGGCAAGACAGTCTCGGTGCTGCTCGTCGACGGCAGGGTCGCGGGCATTCTCGCCATGCGCGACGAGCCGCGCGCCGATGCCATCGCCGCTCTCGCCCGGCTCAAGGACGATGGCATCGCCACAGTTATGCTGACCGGCGACAACGAGGCCACTGCCAAAGCCATCGGCAAGGGAATCGGCATCAACGTCCGCGCCGAGTTGATGCCAGACGACAAGCAGCGCATCGTGCGCGAACTGCAGAAGCAGGGCCAGGTTGTCGCCAAGGTCGGTGACGGCATCAACGACGCCCCTGCTTTGGCCGCGGCCGACTTCGGCGTCGCCATGGGCGGCGGCACAGATGTCGCGCTCGAAACGGCCGACGCCGCGATCCTGCATGGCCGCGTCAGCGACATCCCCGACATGATCGCACTGTCCAGGACGGTGATGGGCAACATCGCCCAGAACATCACCATCGCGCTCGGCCTCAAGGCGGTCTTCCTGGTGACGACGATCATGGGCATCACCGGCCTGTGGCCGGCGATCCTGGCCGACACAGGCGCGACCGTGCTGGTCACCGCAAACGCAATGCGCCTGCTCGCCTGGCGCGGGCGCTGACGAAAGCCGGCTCTGCCAGGTCTCAAGCGCGCAGAGCCGCCCCGGCACGCTGCTTCAGCTCGCGAGCTTGCCCGGCTCCACCATCCCTGGGCATCGCTGCCTGGCCGGCGGCGATGCGGCGCACGTAACCGCCGACGCCACGCCCTGTTCGCATGGCGTCGGCCCTTAAGACAGAGACCACTACTTGAGCGCGACGGAATGTGTGTTATCGTCCCTGTATTGCGAAGGGACGATCGCAGTGTACCGTGGATAACATGCGCGCACTGAATGTCGTCACAACCAGCACCTGCCCCTGAACTTGCCACCATCGTCATTGGCTACCGGGCCCCGGCGGAAATCGTCGGCGCCGTCCGCTCGTTGCGCGAACAGTCGGTGGCGACCGACATTCTCGTCGTCAATTCCGGCGGCGGTGACATCGGCGCCCTGCTCCGCCGCCACGGCCTCGACGTCGCTTTCGTCGAATTCAAGGAGCGCCTTTATGTTGGTGCCGCCAGAAACCGCGGCATCGAACGAACCAGGGCGCCCTACGTCGCCTTCCTCGCCGATGATTGCCGCGCCGCACCCGGCTGGGTCGAGCGCCGCCTTGCACGACATAAGGCCGGCGCGCCTGTCGTCGCCAGTGCTGTGATCAACAGCAAGCCGCAAAATCTGGTCGCCTGCGCCGCCCATCTCAGCCTGTTCATGCGCCGCCTGCCCGGATTGCCGGAGGAACAGGCGATTCGCTATGGCGCCTCCTTCGAGCGCGGCCTGTTTGCGCGTCATGGCCTCTATGACGAGACGATGGCGACCGGCGAGGACAGCGAATTCCTGTTGCGCCTGCCCGCCGAACTCAAGCCGGCCTGGGATGGCGACATAAGAACGGTCCACCTCAACGAAACGAGGATCTTGCGCTTGCTGATCGACCAGTATCAGCGCGGTACCAACTACGGCCGTGAAATGCACCGGCTGTCCGGTAAATCCTTGCGCAAGATCGCCCGCGATGTGCTGCGCCAGCACCGCCCCGCCCGCCAACTGGCCATGGCGGGGCTCTCCGGCGACGAACTGATCCAGACGCTGCGGGCCATGCCCATCCTGCGGCTCAGCCTGCTCGCCAAGGCCGCCGGCGCTTTGATGGCGGCCGACAGCAGGGACAAATCTGTCATCGCTCCCCTGAGCCGGCACGGGCTGCGGCCATGATCACCGTTACGGCCAAGCCACAGCGCCGACGCCGTTGGCGCGATTTTTTCCGCCGCCGGCAGACGGTACTTGCCGTTTTCAGCTACCGCTACGACGCCCATCTGGTGCCCGACCTGCTGACCAACATCGATCCGATCGTCGACGGCTGGGTCGCGCTGGACGACCGCGCCTCCACCGGGATTGTCAGCAGCGAGTTCGAGCGCCAGCGCACCCTCATCGGCGCTGCGCGGGCCGCCGGCGCCGACTGGATTCTTGCCATGGATCCGGACGAGCGATTCGAGATCGGCGCTGCGACCGCCATTCGCAGGCTGCTGTATCCGCGCAAGCCGACGGCCTGGGGCTTCAACCTGCGCGAACTCTACGAGCCAGACGCCTATCGCATCGACGGCATCTGGGGCCAGAAGGTCCGCTACCGCCTCTTCCCCGCCTTTGATGCAGCCGAACTGCCCGACCGTGGCATGCATGCATGCTGGTATCCGCGCGACGGCCGCTATCTCGAGCGGCACTGCGACCTGAACCTCTATCATCTCAAGATGATTGCGCCGGTCAGGCGTACGGCGCGCCGCGATCTTTACAATCACCTCGATCCGCAGCTTCGCGACCAGCCGATCGGCTACGACTATCTTGCCGACGAAACAGGCGCCCGCTTCGAAACGATTCCGCAGGGGCGCGCCTACGCGCCGCCACATCATGATGACGGAGGCTTGTGGATGGCCGAGCTGGCTGCAGCAGTTCAGACGGAACCTTAAAAACGGCCGTCAACATCCTGCACGTGTTTGATGATTGAGGAGTCTCCGGCTTTTCAGCCTGCCGGCACGTCTGGCCGGTGAAGCGGATATTTCCGCTTAGGAGTGACTGGTGCGGTCGAGAAGACTCGAACTTCCACGGGTTGCCCCACAGCGACCTCAACGCTGCGCGTCTACCAATTCCGCCACGACCGCACTGTCACGAAGGGCCGGTCCGAACCGGCTCGCGGCATGTAGCAAATCGTTTCCAGGGAAACAAGCGCCCTGTGCGATATTCGTCCATCATTCTTGCATACCCCAAGGGAAGCCGCATGACGGAGGCTGCGATAGCCGGCTTTCTAAGCCTGACCACTGGACGTTTTATCCCCAAGCCGCCATATCAGGTCGACGAACGGACCCCCAGAATGACCGAACGCAGCCTGATCGCCACGTCGTTTCTTGCCCTTCCCGGTTCAGCACCGGTCGAATGGCGAATCGAACCAGGCCTGACGCCCTACGATCAGGCGCTCGCCTTCATGGAACAGCGCGCAGATGCGATTCGCCAGGGCACATCAGGCGAGATGGTCTGGCTTGTCGAGCACCCGCCTGTTTACACCGCCGGCACCAGCGCCCAGGAACAGGACCTTGTCGAGCCCGACCGGTTTCCCGTCTTCAAGACCGGGCGAGGTGGCGAATACACCTATCATGGGCCCGGCCAACGCGTGGCCTATGTCATGCTCGACCTCAAGCGGAGGCGCGAGGACGTCCGCGCCTTCGTTGCGGCACTCGAAGCCTGGATCATTTCGGCGCTTGCCGCCTTCAACGTGAAGGGCGAACGGCGCGAGGACCGCGTCGGCGTCTGGGTGGTGCGGCCCGACCGCCCGGCCCTGCCTGACGGCTCGCCGGCGGAAGACAAGATCGCAGCCATCGGCATCCGTCTTCGCCGCTGGGTCAGTTTCCACGGCATCGCCATCAACGTCGAACCGGAGCTCGCCCATTTTTCCGGCATCGTGCCGTGCGGCGTCACCGACCACGGCGTTACCAGCCTCGTCGACCTTGGCCTACCGGTGACCATTGATGACCTGGATGTCGCGCTTAAAACTGCCTTCGAAGAGATATTCGGGCCGGCCGAAACCACCGCGACCGCTGTCCGGAAGACGGCCTGAGGCCGCCTTCCCGCGCGGCAGCTGAGATCCGCGCTTGATTCAACTCATTTTGCGCCAGGCGGCGCTGGCTCAGTCTTTTCCGTCTTGGCGATTTCAGCCCGCACGGTGTCGGCATCGAGTTAACCCGGTGCCCTGTTTCAGGTTGGGATCCAGCGAGTGCTGCCCAACAGGCACTCCAATCAGAGTGCGCCGATCCACACAGCCATGGTGACAAGGAAGGTGCTCATGCAGACCATCGAAATGACATCCTGTACCAGCTCGGTCATCTGTTGCTCCTGTTTTTAATATGTTCGTAATTTGTTCTATTTTTGTTCAAATGTCAACGCGAGCCATTGCATCCGGCAGCAGCCACTCGCCGCAACCGATTCGACAGTAAATGAAGGGTTTATCCAGGCGAACCGAGACCTTCGCCCGTTAACGAACAGGCGACGGCATCATCAGGCGATAGGGACAGCGGTTGAGAACAGATTCGTCCGGCTCAAGCGCCGGGCGTCTTCGGCAAGCGTCAGTGGCGCTCGACTCCCTTGAGCTCGATGACATGCTCGATGCCCATCATTCATACCTCAGGGCTTCGACCGGATCGAGCGCGGCCGCCCGCCATGCCGGAACCAACGTCGCCAGGAACGACAGCACCAGTGCCATCAGCACAACAGAGATGGTCTCGCCGACATCCATCTTGGCCGGCAGCTGGCTGAGGAAATAGAGCTCGGGGTTGAACAGCACGGTACCCGACAGCCAGGAAAAGAACTGCCTGATGCGCTCGACATTGAGGCAGATGAACACGCCGAGCAGCACGCCGGCGAGCGTGCCGGTCATGCCGATGGCAGCTCCCGTCATCAGGAAGATGCGCATCACCGCACCGCGTGTCGCCCCCATCGTGCGCAGGATGGCGATGTCGTGGCCCTTGTCCTTCACCAGCATGATCAGGCCGGAAATGATGTTCAGCGCCGCCACCAGCACGATCAGCGTCAGGATCATGAACATGACGTTGCGCTGGACCTGCAGAGCCGAAAAGAAGGTCTGGTTGCGCTCGCGCCAGTCGGTCAGGAAGATCGGCCGCTGTACTGCCTCCTCCACCTTGGACCTGATCCCGTCAACATTGTCGGGATCGTCGAGATAGACCTCGAGGCTCTGCGCCTTGCCTTCAGAGTTGAAGTACGTCTGCGCTTCAGACAACGGCATGTAGATGATCGAGGCGTCGTATTCCGACATGCCGACTTCGAAGATCGCCGTGACCGCATAGCCTTGCAGGCGTGGCGTCGTGCCAAGCTGACTGCCATCGCCGTCAGGCGCGATCACCGTAATGATGTCGCCCAGCGCCAGGCCGTGATTCCTAGCCATTCGGCTGCCGATTGCGACGCCGCCGGCCGTATCGAAACCGGCGATGGCCCCCTGTTTGATGTTATTGGCAACCAGCGTGATCTTGCCGAGATCCTCTCCGCGGATGCCGCGCACCAGCGCGCCGGAACCGGCGCCGACATTGCCCCGTGCCAGCACCTGACCTTCGACCAGTGGAATGGCGTATTTGACGCCTGGGACACCATTGATCCGCCTGGCAAGCTCGGCATAGTCCTCCAGCGGCAAATCGACCGGCGTGACGATGAGATGGCCGTTGATGCCAAGAATCCGCGAAAGCAGCTCCGCTCGAAAACCGTTCAACACCGCCATCACGACAATCAGCGTGGCGACACCCAGCATGATGCCAAGGAAAGAGATCGAGGCGATCACCGATACCATCGTTTCGTTGCGACGCGAGCGCAGATAGCGCCACGCCACCATGCGCTCGAAAGTCGAAAAAGGTCCGGCGCCTGCCGGCTTGGCTGCGCTTGTCTGGCTCATGCGGCAACGCCCAGGCGCTGGAGGGTGCTGGCCAGTCGCACCGTTTCGCGCGTGTCGCACTTGCGGTTGATTTCGACCTCGCCGGCGGCAACACGACGCGGTCCGACGATGACCTGCCGGGGCAGGAAACTGCACGACAAACGCATGGGCTGGTCCGCAAAATGAGGAACGTTGCGCCGGAATCGGCGCACAGCTTCAGTGCACAGGCTTCATAGCCATTTCGTGGCGGAATGGAAACTCGCGGGCGCGAGGCAACCGCAGAGCATGCGGCCGCGTTAGCCTGCCTTGTGAGAAGGCCGCGGACCACCAGCGGTAACGGACCGCACGAGATGCGAAGCGGGCAGCAGCTCGCTTCTGGAGACACCGTGGACGGAAGAAAGGCAGCCCTACAAGGGCACGATCTTGCCTTCGGAAAGCGTAACGCGACGATCCATGCGTCCTGCAAGCTCGTGGTTGTGGGTGGCGATCAGAGCCGCCAAGCCCGACTGCCGCACAAGTGCTGAAAGCGCGTCGAAGACATAACCCGCCGTCACCGGGTCGAGATTGCCGGTCGGCTCGTCGGCCAAAAGCACCAGCGGCGCATTGGCCACCGCGCGTGCAATCGCCACGCGCTGCTGTTCGCCGCCTGACAGCTCCGACGGCCTATGCTGCGCCCGCTTGCCGATCTTCATGTAGTCGAGCAGCATACCGGCACGCTCGGCCGCTTCTTTGCGCGACAGGCCCTTCACCAGTTGCGGCATCATCACATTCTCCTGCGCGGAGAATTCGGGCAGCAGGTGATGGAACTGATAGACGAAGCCGACGTCGTTGCGACGGATGGCGGTACGCTCATCGTCCGACAGTCGCCCGCAGGCACGCCCATTCAGGATGACGTCGCCGGCGTCGGGCCGCTCGAGCAGCCCCGCCGTGTGCAGCAGCGTCGACTTGCCGGCACCCGAAGGCGCCACCAGCGCCACCATCTCGCCGGGCTTCAGCGCGAAGCTGGCATTGTTGAGGATCGTCAGCTTGCGCGAACCCTGCTCATAGTGGCGCTCGACGCCCTTGAGCTCGATGACATGCTCGATGCCCATCATTCATACCTCAGGGCTTCGACCGGATCGAGCGTTGCCGCCCGCCATGCCGGAAACAGCGTCGCCAGGAACGACAGCACCAGTGCCATCAGCACAACAGAGATGGTCTCGCTCATGTCCATCTTGGCCGGCAGCTGGCTGAGGAAATAGAGCTCGGGGTTGAACAGCACGGTGCCCGACAGCCAGGAGAAGAACTGCCTGATGCGCTCGACATTGAGGCAGATGACGACGCCGAGCAGCACGCCGGCGAGCGTGCCGGTCATGCCGATGGCAGCTCCCGTCATCAGGAAGATTCGCATCACCGCGCCGCGTGTCGCCCCCATCGTGCGCAGGATGGCGATGTCGTGGCCCTTGTCCTTCACCAGCATGATCAGGCCGGAAATGATGTTGAGCGCCGCCACCAGCACGATCAGCGTCAGGATCATGAACATGACGTTGCGCTCGACCTGCAGCGCCGAAAAGAAGGTCTGGTTGCGCTCGCGCCAGTCGGTGAGGAAGATCGGCCGTTGCGCCGCTTCCTCGACCTTGGGTTTCAGCGCGTCGACATTGTCGGGATTGTCGACATAAATCTCGATCGAGCCGACCTTGCCTTCGGAGTTGAAGTAGAGCTGCGCCTCGTTGAGCGGCATGAACACGATCGAGCTGTCATATTCCGACATTCCGACTTCGAAGATGCCGGTGATCGGATAAGCCTTGGCTCTCGGCGTCGTTCCCATCGGTGTCACGTCGCCGTCGGGCGAAATCAGCCGGATGGAATCGCCCAGCACCAGCCCCATGTTCTCGGCCATGCGCTTGCCGATCACCACGCCCTCGCCCTGGTCGAAGCCAACGATCGAACCCTGCCTGATGTTGTTGGCGACCAAGGTCACCTTGCCCAAGTCGTCGCCCCTGATGCCACGCACCAGTGCGCCGGAACCGGCGCCGACATTGCCCTGGGCGAGCACCTGGCCCTCGACCAGCGGGATCGCGTATTTCACGCCCGCCACGCCATTGATGCGGTCAGCGACCGCTGCATAATCCTCGAGCGGCGTGTCGGTCGCGGTTACGACAAGATGGCCGTTGACGCCAAGGATGCGGGTCAGCAGCTCGGCGCGAAAGCCGTTCATCACCGCCATCACCACGATCAGCGTGGCGACACCCAGCATGATGCCGAGGAAAGAGATCGAAGCGATGACGGAAATCACCGTCTCCTTGCGCTTCGAACGCAGGTAGCGCCATGCCACCATGCGTTCGAACACCGAGAAAGGCCCAGCCCCTGCCGGTTTCGCCGCCACCGCCTGGTTCATGCGTTGGCGCCCAGCTTGGCCAGCGCCTCGGCCACCGGCAGCGTCAGGCGCTCGCCGGACTTGCGGTTCTTGATCTCGACCTCGCCGGCAGCCGCACCACGCGGGCCGACGATGACCTGCCAGGGCAGGCCGATCAGATCGGCGGTCGCGAACTTGCCGCCCGCGCGCTGGTCGGTATCGTCATAGAGCACGTCCTTGCCGGCCGCTTCGAACGCCTTGTAGAGCTCGTCGCAGATGCGGTCGCAGTCGGCGTCGCCGACCTTCATGTTGATCAGGCCGATGTCGAACGGCGCCACGGCCTCCGGCCAGATGATGCCGTTCTCGTCGTGGCTTGCCTCGATGATCGCTGCGATCAGGCGGCTCGGGCCGATGCCGTAGGAGCCCATCGACACGAAATGCTCCTTGCCGTCGGGGCCCATGACCTTGGCGCCCATGGGCTTGGAATATTTCTCGCCGAAGTGAAAGATGTGGCCGACCTCGATGCCGCGCGCCGATACCTTGTCGGCCGCGGGCACCGCCGCCCAGGCGGCCTCGTCATGCATCTCTTCGGTTGCCGCATAAGGCGTCGTCCACTGCTTGACGATGCCGTCGATCTCGCCGTCATTGGCGAAATCGGTCGCAGCGCCCGGCACAGGTAAAGCAAGGTAGTCGCGGTGGCAGAACACCTGGCTTTCGCCCGTCTCGGCCAGGATGATGAATTCGTGGCTGAGATCGCCGCCGATCGGGCCGGTGTCGGCGCGCATCGGGATCGCCTGCAGGCCCATCCGGGTGAAGGTGCGCAGGTAGGAAACGAACATGCGGTTGTAGGCAGCTTTCGCGCCTTCGTAGTCGAGGTCGAACGAGTAAGCGTCCTTCATCAGGAACTCGCGCGAACGCATGACGCCGAAGCGCGGACGCATCTCGTCGCGGAACTTCCACTGTATGTGGTACAGGTTGAGCGGCAGATCCTTGTAGGACTTGACGTAGGACCGGAAGATTTCCGTGACCATCTCTTCATTGGTCGGGCCGAACAGCATGTCGCGTTCGTTGCGATCCTTGATGCGCAGCATCTCCTTGCCGTAGTCGTCATAGCGGCCGCTTTCGCGCCACAGCTCGGCCGACTGGATGGTTGGCATCAGGATTTCCAGCGCCCCTGCCCGGTCCTGCTCCTCGCGCACGATGCGGCAGATCTTGTCGAGCACACGCTTGCCCAGCGGCAACCAGGAGAAGCTGCCCTGGCCCTGCTGCCTGATCATGCCCGCGCGCAACATCAACCGGTGCGAAACGATCTCCGCCTCGCGGGGATTCTCTTTCAGGATGGGCAGGAAATAGCGCGACAGACGCATCGAATGTTCCATGAAATCGGTGATGCCGGAATCGGCATGACAAGGAGGCTTGCTTGAACGGGCTTCATAGCCATTTCAAGGCGGAATGAAAACCCGCGCATGCCGTTTCGACGCAGCGTCACAATGCGCTTTGTGGTTGATCGAGGGCACTTGCCAATCAATTGTGCAACGCAGCACAGGATTGCCCGCCAGGAAGCAAAATTCCGCGTGACAATTCATTTCGGCTTGGTCTAATGTGCCCCGATAACCGAGAGGGCGGAGAAAAAATCCGCTCTCCTACGCGGTCAAAGTCTTGGGAGGATGCGATCTAGGCGCGATAACTCGCTGCCGCCGGCAACGGAAAGCAGATCGGACGCGTTTAAATTGCAAGGCTTCGTGCCTTGCATTTTTTTTGGGCAATCATCAGCTTATGCTGCTTCGCTGAGAAGCAACACTAACTGCGTTCCCCTCCCCTAGGAATGCGTCAATTGATCTCGGGAATGAACTGCGGGAAATCGTCGAAGCTGTAGCCCAGCCCCTTGGTGACGAAATAGAACGCCCCGATCACCACAGCGGTCACCACCGTCGTCCACAGCATAGCGCGCAGCATATGCGGTCCGCGCGGCGCACTTGCCTCCGTGCCGAGCGTCACGTCACGGTCGTCGTCCTGGGTCTTCAGGCCAAAAGGCAGGATGGCGAACAAGGTCAGCCACCAGAAGACAAAATACATCGCTGCGAGTGATACCCAGGTCATACCTGCTCCAGTTCTACCAGCGTGCCCTGGAAATCCTTGGGGTGGAGAAACAGCACCGGCTTGCCGTGCGCCCCAATCTTCGGATTGCCGTCGCCGAGCACCCGAGCGCCCGTCGCCTTGAGATGGTCGCGCGCGGCCAGGATGTCGTCAACCTCGTAGCAGACATGGTGCATGCCGCCCGACGGGCTTTTGGCCAGGAACGCCGCAATCGGCGACCCCTCACCCAGCGGCTCGAGCAGCTCGATCTTGGTGTTGCCGACGTCGATGAAGACCACGGTCACGCCATGCTCCGGCAGCGCCTGCGGCGCGCCGACATTGGCGCCGAGCGTATCGCGATAGACAGCACTTGCCGCTGTGAGGTCGGGCACGGCGATCGCGACGTGGTTGAGACGTCCAAGCATGGTTCCAAATCCCAGCGAATGGCTACCAGTGAGCGCAGAACAGGACGAAACGGCCACAACAGCCGTCTGTTGCCTATTCCCCACTCCCTGTCCGCTCACCTCGTGACGAACACCGTCACCAGCGGTTTCTTGCCCCAGGCTTCGTTGGCGGCACCGCGCACAGCGCGACGCACGGCTTCCTGCACCAGGTCGAGGTCTTTTCGCCGCGCGCGGGGTATCGAGTCCACGGCGCCGATTGCCGCATCGAGCATCAACTCCTCGAGATCTTCACCGACAGCATCGGTTTCGGCGACGCCGATCGCCACCAGATCCGGGTCGCCGGCGAGCTCGTACTTGTCGTCGAGCACGACGTTGACTGCAACATGGCCGGCAAACGACAGCTTGCGCCGGTCGCGAATGCCCATTGCCTCGTCGGAACCGATCAGCTTGCCATCCTTGTAGACGCGGCCGAACGGCACCTGGTCGATGATCTCGGCAGCTCCCGGCCACAGCCTCAGCATGTCGCCGTCGCGGATCTGCGCCACCTCGGGAATGCCCGACAGCGACATCAACGAGCCCTGGCCGACAAGGTGGGCGGCCTCGCCATGCACCGGCACGCCGATGCGCGGGCGAACCCACTCATACATGCGCTTGAGTTCCGAGCGGCGTGGATGGCCGGAGACGTGGACCAGCGCGTCACCGTCCTCGATGATCTTGATGCCTTGGTCGATGAGCAGGTTCTTGATCTCGAGGATCGCCTTCTCGTTGCCGGGAATGGTGCGCGAGGAGAACACCACGGTGTCGCCGGGCGAAAGCGCCACCGACTTCATCTCGTCACGCGCGAGCTTGGCGAGTGCTGCGCGCGGCTCGCCCTGGCTGCCGGTACAGATGACGACGAGATTTTCGCGCGGAATATAGCCGTAATCCTCTTCGGATACGAACTCGGGCAGTCCGTCCATGTAGCCGAGTTCGCTCGACACGTCGATGACGCGCTTGAGCGAACGGCCCATGACGAGAACCTGTCGACCGGCATCGCGCGCGGCTTCCGCGATCGAGCGGATGCGACCGACATTGGACGAGAAGGTCGTGACCGCGACACGGCCCTTGGCTTCCTCAATGACCTTGCGCAGCCCCTGCCCGACCTGCTGCTCGGACGGCGAGTCGCCCTCGCGCAGCGCATTGGTCGAATCGCAGACGAGTGCCAGCACGCCCTTGTCGCCATAAGCGCGGAAGCGGGCCTCGTCGGTCATCGGGCCGATTTCCGGCGCGGGATCGATCTTCCAGTCGCCGGTATGGATCACGGTGCCGGCCGGCGAGGTGATCGCCAGCGACACGGGCTCCGGGATCGAATGGCTGACAGCGATCGCCTCGATCTCGAACGGACCGACGGTGAATGTTTCGCCGGCACGGTAGACAGTCACCGGGATCTTCGGCGCACCCTGCTCCGACTGGCGCTTGGCTTCCAGCAGGCCGGCGGCGAACGGCGTCATCCACACAGGTGCCTTCAGCTTCGGCCAGGTGTCGTGCAGCGCACCATAATGGTCTTCATGCGCATGCGTGATGATGATGCCGCGGAGGTTTTCCAGCTGCTCCTCGATGAAGCGCGTGTCGGGCAGCACAAGGTCGACGCCGGGCAGCGTCGCATCGGGGAACGTCACGCCGACGTCGATGATGATCCATTCACGCTTGTTCGCCGGGCCGAAGCCATAGAGAGCGAAGTTCATGCCGATCTCGCCGACACCGCCCAGCGGCACGAATACGAGCTCGGCTTTTTCCGCTTTAGCCATACCAGAAATCCTTTCAGGCCTGTCAGGCCGCGCCGGCCGAAGCAACCGCGCCGAAATGCACGTCGCCGGCGGCGATCTTTACCGTCTCACCTTTAGTGTCACGGATCACGAAGCGGCAATCCTCGTCGATGGTCTCGAAGACGCCGCGCACCACATTTCCCTCGATCCGCACGGCGACTTCGCTGCCGAGGCCGGCCGCGCGTGCAAGCCAGCGCTTGCGGATCGCCGCCAGTCCCCTGCCGCCGGCCCAGATGCGTTCGTTCTCGCTCCAGGCATCGGAAAGCGCCAGGAACAGGGTCTCGGCATCGACGCCAGCCCCCAGGCTGGCGAGCGAGGTCGCGGGATAAGGCACATCGGTCGGATGCGCCACGACATTGACGCCGATGCCTATGGCGATCGCCAGCCTGCCTTGCCCGAGCAATGTCGATTCAAGCAGGATGCCGGCAAGCTTGGCGCCGGAAGCCAAGACGTCGTTCGGCCATTTCAGCTCGAAACGCTTGACGCCCTGCCCGCTGCCGCCGTCGACGCCGACCGAAAAGCGCGCATTCGGCGCAACTGCGTCGAGTGCATCGGCAAGCGCCAATCCGGCGACGAAGCCAAGCGTCGCCGCATATTGCAGGTCGTGGTCGAGAACCTTGAGCAGGGTCGCTGCGAGATTGCCTTCCGGCGTCGCCCAAGCGCGGCCACGTCGGCCACGCCCGCTTTCCTGTTTCTTCGAAACGACCCAGAGTTTTCCAGGGTCGCCGGCCATCGCCCGTTCCAGCGCCAGTGCGTTGGTCGAGCCCACGGCGTCATGGGCTTCGAGGCGGAAACCGTCGGCAGTTGCTGTCGGTGCGAGCTGGAACCCCATACCGTCAGAAGAAGGTCTTGGCAGCAGCTTCCGCCATCTGCCCGATCGGGCCGCCGATCACCACGTAGAACAGCACGAACGCACCCGACAAGCCGAGCACGAGCCGAAGCTCGCCCGCCATCGGCTGGAAACCGCCAACCGGCTCATCGAACCACATGATCTTGATGATGCGCAGATAGTAGAACGCACCGACCACCGAAGCCAGCACGCCGATGACCGCCAGCGCGTAGAGATTGGCGTTGATCGCGGCGAGGAAGACGTACCACTTCCCCCAGAAGCCCGCGAGCGGCGGGATGCCGGCCAGCGAGAACATCAGGATGGTCAGGATCGTCGCCATGACAGGATTGGTCGACGAAAGGCCTGCGAGATCTGAGATCTGCTCGACATTGCCGTCCTTGCGCCGCATGGCGAGGATGAAGGCGAAGGTGCCGAGCGTCATCACCAGGTAGATCAGCATGTAGATGACCACGCCGCGCACGCCGGCTTCACTGTTGGCGGCAAGGCCGACAAGCGCGTAGCCCATGTGGCCGATCGACGAATAGGCCATCAGGCGCTTGATGTTCTTCTGGCCGATCGCGGCGAAGGCGCCGAGCGCCATCGAGGCGATCGAGACAAAGACGATAATCTGCTGCCAGTCGTTGCCGATCGGCTCGAACGCGCCCATGGTGACACGCACGATCAGCGCCATCGCCGCCATCTTCGGCGCAGCGGCGAAGAATGCCGTGACCGGCGTCGGCGCGCCTTCATAGACGTCGGGTGTCCACATGTGGAACGGCACCGCCGAGATCTTGAAGCACAGGCCGGCAAGCACGAAGACCAGGCCGAAGACCAGGCCGAGCTGGCGCTCGCCACCGGTCAGGGCCGCGGCAATCGCCTCGAACGAGGTGTGACCGGTGTAGCCGTAGACGAGGCTGATGCCGTAGAGCAGCATGCCCGACGACAGCGCGCCGAGGACGAAGTACTTGAGGCCAGCTTCGGTCGATCGCACGTTGTCGCGGTTGATCGCGGCAATGACGTAGAGCGCCAGCGACTGCAGCTCGAGGCCGAGATAGAGCGCCAGCATGTCGTTGGCCGAGATCATTAAGAGCATGCCGAGCGTCGCCAGCAGCACCAGCACCGGGAACTCGAACTTGTCGAACTTCTCGGCCTTGGCGAAACCAACCGACATGATCAGCGTTACCGCGGCACCGAGCAGCGTCAGGAATTTCATGAAGCGCGCGAAGGCATCAGAAACGAAGGCCGTGCCGTAGCCCGCGCCGTCATGGCCGAACACCAGCATCCAGGCGCCAGCCGCCACCAGCAGGGCTACGGCCAGACCGGTCACGGTCGAGTTGGCGCGCTCGCCGGAGAACACGCCGATCATCAGAAGCGCCAGAGCGCCCAGGGCGATGATCAGCTCCGGAGCGGAGAGCGAGAGGCTCGAAAGGAGTTCGGGCGTCATGGTTCGCAAAACCCCTGTCAGTTCGCCGCCGCGGTCTGCGCGGCGTCGATCGATACGGTTACGTTGTTGATCAGCGCCTTGACCGAGGCGGTCGTGGCGTCGAACACCGGCGCCGGATAGACGCCGTAGAAGATGACCAGGATGATCAGCGGATAGAGCACCACCTTCTCGCGACCCGACAGGTCGAACAGACCCTTCAGGCTTTCCTTGGTCAGCGCGCCGAACACGACGCGGCGGTAGAGCCACAGTGCATAGGCCGCCGACAGGATCACGCCGGTTGCCGCAATCAGCGCCACCCAGGTGTTGACCTGGAAGACACCGAACAGCGTCAGAAACTCGCCGACGAAGCCGGAAGTGCCGGGCAGACCGACATTGGCCATGGTGAAGATCAGGAAGGCCACCGCATATTTCGGCATGTTGTTGACCAGGCCGCCATAAGCCACGATCTCGCGGGTATGCATGCGGTCATAGACGACGCCGACGCAGAGGAACAGCGCTCCTGAGACCAGGCCGTGGCTGAGCATCTGGAAGATCGCACCCTGCACGCCGGCTTCGTTCATCGCGAAGATGCCCATGGTCACGTAGCCCATGTGGGCAACCGACGAGTAGGCGATCAGCTTCTTGATGTCTTCCTGCATCAGCGCCACCAGCGAGGTGTAGACGATGGCGATTGCCGACATCGCAAACACCAGCGGGGCGAAGAATTCGGACGCCAACGGGAACATCGGCAGCGAGAAGCGCAGGAAGCCGTAACCGCCCATCTTCAGCAGGATGCCCGCCAGGATGACCGAGCCCGCCGTCGGCGCCTCGACGTGGGCGTCCGGCAGCCAGGTATGAACGGGCCACATCGGCATCTTCACCGCAAACGAGGCAAAGAACGCCAGCCACAGCCATGTCTGCATGTTGGCCGGGAAGTCATAGGCCAGCAGCGTCGGGATGTCGGTCGTGCCGGCCTGCCAGAACATCGCCATGACGGCGAGCAGCATCAGCACCGAGCCGAGCAGTGTGAACAGGAAGAATTTGAAGCTGGCATAGACGCGACGCTTGCCGCCCCAGACACCGATGATGATGAACATCGGGATCAGGCCAGCTTCGAAGAAGACGTAGAACAGCACGATATCCAGTGCGCAGAACACGCCAATCATCAGCGTTTCCAGGATCAGGAACGCGATCATGTATTCCTTGACGCGCTTCTCCACCGACTCCCAGCTCGCCAGGATGCACAGTGGCATCAGGAAGGTCGTCAGGATGACGAACAGCATCGAAATGCCGTCCACGCCCATGTGGTAAGAGATGCCGGAGTCGAGCCAGGCGGCCTTCTCGACGAACTGGAAACCAGCTTCCGCATTGTCGAAATAGATCCAGATCAGCAACGACACCGCGAAGGTGAACACTGTCGTCAGAAGCGCGACGTTGCGGATATTGCGGCGCGCAGCGTCACCATCGTCCCTGATCAGTAGGATCAGGAGCGCGCCGACCAGCGGCAGAAAGGTGACCAGCGATAGAATGGGAACGCCAGACATCAGAAGGAGCTCCCGAGCATCATCCAGGTAACGAGGGCCGCCACGCCGATCAGCATGGCGAATGCGTAGTGATAGAGGTAACCGGTCTGCAGCTTGACGACGCGGTTGGTAACGTCAACGACGCGCGCCGAGATGCCGTCGGCACCGAAGCCGTCGATCAACCAGCCGTCGCCCTTCTTCCAGAGGAAGCTGCCGAGCCACTTGGCCGGGCGCACGAACAGGAAGTCGTACAACTCGTCGAAGTACCACTTGTTGAGCAGGAAGGCGTAGAGCCCGCGATGGCGTTCGGCCAGGACCTTCGGCATCTCCGGCGACCGGATGTAGAATAGGTAGGCCATGGCGAACCCGCCGATCATCGCCGCGAACGGTGCCAGCTTCACCCACATCGGCACGCCGTGGAAATCGTGCAGGATGTGGTTGGTGTCGAGCGTGAACAGCGCGCCCTTCCAGAACTCGTTGTAGGCTTCGCCAATAAACTGGTCGTGGAAGACGACGCCCGCCAACAGCGCACCGACAGCCAGGACAAACAGCGGCACCAACATGACCGGCGGCGATTCATGCACATGGTGCATGACGTCGGCGGTGGCGCGCGGCTTGCCGTGGAAGGTCATGAAAATCAGGCGCCACGAGTAGAAGCTGGTGAAGCAGGCAGCGATAACCAGCATGGCGAAAGCGAAGCCCGCGACCGCATTGTGGCCGACGAATGCGCCTTCGATGATGGCTTCCTTGGAGAAGAAGCCTGCCGTGCCGATGATCGTCGCCGGGATGCCGACGCCGGTCAGCGCCAGCGTGCCGATGACCATCATCCAGTAGGTGGTCGGGATCAGCTTGCGGAGGCCGCCCATCTTGCGCATGTCCTGCTCGTCGGAGACGGCATGGATCACCGAGCCCGATCCCAGGAACAGCAGCGCCTTGAAGAAGGCATGCGTGAACAGGTGGAAGATCGCCGCCGAGTAGAAGCCCATGCCGAGCGCAACGAACATGTAGCCGAGCTGCGAGCAGGTCGAATAGGCGATGACGCGCTTGATGTCGTTTTGCACCAGGCCAACGGTTGCCGCGAAGATCGCCGTGATCGCGCCGATGAAGGTGACGACGGTGAGCGCGGTGTGCGACAGTTCGAAGACCGGCGACAGACGCGCCAGCATGAACACACCGGCGGTGACCATGGTCGCCGCGTGGATCAGTGCCGACACAGGCGTCGGGCCTTCCATGGCGTCGGGCAGCCAGGTGTGCAGCGGCACCTGCGCCGACTTGCCCATGGCGCCCATGAACAGCAGCAGGCAGACGATGGTCAATGCACTATACTTGTCCAGCGCGTAGCCGAGGAAGTTCAGCACGGTGCCACCGTGTTCGGCGGCGCCTTCAGCCGGCAGGTAGGAGGCAGCGCTGGCAAAGATGGTGCTGAATTCGACCGAGCCGAACAGGACGTAGAGGCCGAAAATGCCGAGCAGGAAGCCGAAGTCGCCGACGCGGTTGACAACGAAGGCCTTGATCGCGGCAGCGTTCGCCGACGGCTTCTTGTACCAGAAACCGATCAGCAGGTAGGACGCAAGGCCCACCCCTTCCCAGCCAAAAAACATCTGGACGAGGTTGTCAGACGTCACCAGCATCAGCATGGCGAAGGTGAACAGCGACAGATAGGCAAAGAAGCGCGGCCGATGCGGATCGTGGTGCATGTAGCCGATCGAGTAGATGTGGACCAGCGCCGACACCGTGTTGACCACCACCAGCATGACGGCGGTCAGCGTATCGATGCGCAGAGCCCAGTCGGCCTGCAGTCCGCCGACGTCCAGGAAACGCAGTACCGGCACGGTGAAGGCTTCGACGTCGCCCAGGGCCACTGTCACGAAGGCGATCCAGGACAGGACCGCCGATATCACCAGGAAGCCCGACGTGACATATTCGGACGCTTTCGCGCCGATCGAACGGCCGAGCAGGCCGGCGATCAGGAAGCCGAGAAGCGGAAGGAAAACGATGAAGTGGTACATCATTGGCCGATCAGCCCTTCATCATGTTCACGTCTTCGACCGCGATGGAGCCGCGGTTGCGGAAGAAGACGACGAGGATTGCAAGTCCGATCGCCGCTTCGGCGGCGGCAACCGTGAGCACGAACAGCGCGAACACCTGGCCGACGAGATCGCCGAGCTGGGCCGAGAACGCCAAGAAGTTGATATTGACCGCGAGCAGGATCAGCTCGACCGACATCAGGATGACGATGACGTTCTTGCGGTTCAGGAAGATACCGAACACGCCGAGCGTGAACAGGACCGCCGAAAGCGTCAGATAATGAGCGATGCCGACAACCATGGTCAGATTCCCTTGCCTGTCTCGACCTTCTTGACCTCGATCGCGGTCGCCGGGGTACGGGCGACCTGAGCCGAGATGTCCTGGCGCTTGACGTTCGGCTTGTGGCGCAGCGTCAAGACGATGGCGCCGATCATGGCGACCAAAAGCACGAGGCCGGCGATCTGGAAGAAATAGATGTAGTCTGTGTATAGGATGTCGCCGAGTGCAGCCGTGTTGTGGCGCGTCGCGATATCGGGCGTCGGCTGCGCAACGGCTGTCGCGAGCTTCGGCGCGAAGGCGTAGCCGCCGGTGACGACGATCAGTTCCGCGGCTAGAATCAGGCCGACGAGCGCACCGATCGGCGCATATTGCAGCGCGCCCGACTTCAGTTCGGCGAAGTCGACGTCGAGCATCATCACGACGAACAGGAACAGCACCGCCACCGCGCCGACATAAACGACGAGCAGGATCATCGCCAGGAACTCGGCGCCGGTCAAAAGGAACAGGCCCGCCGCGTTGAAGAACGTCAGGATCAGGTAGAGCACCGAGTGAACCGGGTTGCGCGCCGAAATGACCATGAAGGCCGACGCCACCGCGATGAAGGCGAAGAGGTAGAAAAATACCGCTTCAAGTCCGTTGAGCATGGGTTCCCCCGGGTTTCCTTTCGGACAGCGCGCCTGTGCGCCCTGCCCTGTTCACGTCCTCGCTCCGCCTCCGAAGCAGGCCGCGCGTTCCTTAGACGAGCCGACTTGGCCCGTCCATTGTTCAGGCATCAGCGATACGGCGAATCCATAGCGATGTTGCGCGCGATCTCGCGCTCCCACCGGTCGCCGTTCGCAAGCAGCTTGTCCTTGTCGTAGTAGAGCTCCTCGCGCGTTTCCGTCGCGAATTCGAAATTCGGCCCCTCGACGATGGCGTCGACCGGGCAGGCTTCCTGGCAGAAGCCGCAATAGATGCACTTCACCATGTCGATGTCGTAGCGCACCGTGCGGCGGGTGCCGTCGTTGCGGCGCGGACCGGCCTCGATGGTGATGGCCTGCGCCGGGCAGATCGCCTCGCACAGCTTGCAGGCGATGCAGCGCTCTTCGCCGTTGGGATAACGGCGCAGCGCATGTTCGCCACGGAAGCGCGGGCTGACCGGCCCCTTTTCATGCGGATAGTTCAGCGTCGCCTTGGGCGCAAAGAACTGCCGCATCGACAGGAAGAAGGCGCCGACGAAGTCCTGCAGCAGCAGCGATTTGGCGGCTTGTGCGAGAGCGGACATCATGCAGCTCCGGTAAGCTTGAGGACGGCGGCGGTGATGACGACCATCGCCAGAGAGATCGGCAGGAACACCTTCCAGCCCAGGCGCATCAGCTGGTCGTAGCGGTAGCGCGGCACGAAGGACTTCACCATGGCGAACATGAAGAACACCATGCAGACCTTGAGCACGAACCAGATCACGCCGGGAACCCAGGTGAAGGGTGCGAAGTCGAACGGCGGCAGCCATCCGCCAAGGAACAGGATCGTCGTCAGCGCGCACATCAGAACGATGGCAACGTATTCGCCGAGGAAGAACAGCAGGAACGGCGTCGACGAATATTCGATCATGTGACCGGCGACGAGCTCCGACTCGGCTTCGACCAGATCGAAGGGCGGACGGTTGGTCTCGGCCAGCGCCGAGATGAAGAAGATCACGAACATCGGGAACAGGACGAGCCAGTTCCAGTCGAGGAAGGTGTTCGGCAGGCCGAGGCGCGTGCCGATGCCATCGCCCTGCGACAGCACGATGTCGGTCAGGTTCAGCGAGCCCACCGTGAGCAGCACGCAGACGATGACGAAGCCGATCGAGACTTCATAAGACACCATCTGGGCCGCCGAACGCAGCGCGCCGAGGAACGGATATTTCGAGTTCGAGGCCCAGCCCCCCATGATCACGCCATAGACCTCGAGCGAGGAGATGGCGAAGACATAGAGGATGCCGACATTGACGTTGGCGATCGCCCAGCCTTCGCTGACCGGGATCACCGCCCAGGCCGAGATCGCCAGCACCGCCGAGACGACGGGAGCGAGCAGGAACACGCCCTTGTTGGAGCCCGACGGGATGATCGGCTCTTTGAAGACGAACTTCAGAAGGTCGGCGAAGGCCTGCAGCAAGCCCCACGGGCCGACGACGTTCGGGCCGCGGCGCAGCTGCACAGCCGCCCAGATCTTGCGGTCGGCGTAGAGGATGTAGGCGACGAAGATCAGCAGGACGACGATCAGGACGACCGACTTCAAGAGGATGATCAACGCCGGCAGGACGTAGAAGGAGAAAAAGGTATCCATGACAGCCTTTACTCCGCCGCCTGCTTGAAGCCGTTCTTGGCCAATGCCGAACATTCGGCCATCACCGCCGACGCGCGAGCGATCGGGTTGGTGAGGTAGAAGTCCTTCACAACAGAGGTGAAGGCGCCCTTGTTCAGCCGGCCGCCAAGCTTGGCGACCTTGGCAATGTCATCGTTGTCGCCCGCGTCGATCGCGTCGATGCGGCGCAGATGCGGGAATTCCTGATACAGCTTGGCGCGCAGCTGCTGCAGCGAATCGAAGGGCAGCTTGTGGCCAAGCACGTCGGAGAGCGCGCGCAGGATCGCCCAGTCTTCCTTGGCCTCGCCCGGCGCGAAGCCGGCGCGGCTGGTCTGCTGTACGCGACCTTCGGTGTTGACATAGGTGCCCGACTTTTCGGTGTAGGCGGCAGCCGGCAGGATGACGTCGGCGCGATGCGCGCCGGTATCGCCATGGGTGCCGATGTAGACGACGAATGCGTTCGCGGCCTTGGTCAGATCGAGTTCGTCGGCGCCGAGCAGGAACAGCACGTCACTGTCACTGATCATGCCGGCAACGTTCTTGCCGCCCTCACCCGGCACGAAGCCGACGTCGAGACCGCCGACGCGGGCAGCTGCGGTGTGCAGCACGGCAAAGCCGTTCCAGTCGGGGCGGCTCGCCTTGACAGCGGTCGCGAGCTTGGCAGCCTGACCGAGCACGGCAGCACCGTCGGAGCGCGCGATCGCCCCCTGACCGACGATGATCAGCGGGTGCGAAGCCTTCTTCAGAACCGAGAAGAACTTGCCGTTGCCTTCGGCCAGATCCTTCAGCGTATCCGGGCCCGAGCCGAGCTGCTCATAGTCGTAGCGCGTGTCGCCGATCTCGCCGATGACGGCGACCGGCACATTGGCGGCGCGCCAATGCTTGCGGATCCGGGCGTTGAGTACCGAAGCCTCGAAGCGCGGGTTGGCGCCGATGATCAGGATGGCGTCAGCCTGCTCGATGCCTTCGATGGTCGGGTTGAAGATGTAGCTGGCGCGGCCGAGCGACGGATCGAGCGCAGCACCGTCCTGGCGGCAGTCGATGTTCTTCGAGCCGAGCGAGGAGATCAGCTGCTTCAGCGCGTACATTTCCTCGACGGTTGCGAGATCGCCGGCGATTGCCCCGATGCGTTCTGCCGAAGTCTTGGAGACGGCGTCCTTGATCGCCGAGAACGCTTCAGGCCAGGTCGCCGGAACGAGCTTGCCGCCCTTGCGGACATAAGGACGGTCGAGGCGCTGCGTGCGCAGGCCGTCCCAGATGAAGCGGGTCTTGTCGGAGATCCACTCCTCGTTCACCTGCTCGTTGATGCGCGGCATGATGCGCATCACTTCGCGGCCACGCGTATCGACGCGGATGGCCGAACCGACGGCATCCATCACATCGATGGATTCGGTCTTGGTCAGCTCCCACGGACGCGCCTGGAAGGCATAGGGCTTCGAGGTCAGCGCGCCGACCGGGCAAAGGTCGATGACGTTGCCCTGCAGCTCCGAGGTCATCGCCTGCTCGAGATAGGTGGTGATCTCGGCGTCCTCGCCGCGGCCGATCAGGCCGAGCTCGGAGATGCCGGCAACTTCGGTGGTGAATCGGACGCAGCGCGTACAGTGGATGCAGCGCGTCATGATCGTCTTGACCAGCGGGCCGATATACTTGTCTTCGACCGCGCGCTTGCTTTCGTTGTAGCGCGAGCCGTCGAGGCCGAAGGCCATCGCCTGATCCTGCAGGTCGCATTCGCCGCCCTGGTCGCAGATCGGGCAATCGAGCGGATGGTTGATGAGCAGGAATTCCATCACGCCTTCGCGAGCCTTCTTGACCATCGGCGTGTTGGTGAAGATTTCCGGCGTCTCGCCGTTCGGGCCGGGACGCAGATCGCGCACGCCCATGGCGCAGGATGCCGCCGGCTTGGGCGGTCCGCCCTTCACCTCGACGAGGCACATGCGGCAGTTGCCGGCGATCGACAGCCGCTCATGGAAGCAGAAGCGCGGCACTTCCGCGCCCGCCTCCTCCGCCGCCTGCAGCAGCGTATAGTGGTCGGGTACCGAAATCTCTTTCCCGTCGACCTTAAGCTTTGCCATAGCGCCTCAAATCCCGCGGATGATCCGCATTCCGTCCTGCAAGGGGCGCGGCTTGCGCTGCGCCCCGAAATCCACAATTCAAGCGGCTTATTTACCGCCGGCAAGCGTTGCCGCCTGCCCTATCCAGTCATCACGACCGATCCGGCCCTTGAAGCCGAGATAGTCGTCGGCCCATGCCACCTCTTCCGCCGTCCAGCCGGCGATCTGGCCATAGGTCCAGATGCCGAGACCGTTCAGCACCTGCTCAAGCTTCGGACCGATGCCCGAAATGGCCTTGAGATCGTCAGGCGTCTCAGGCCTTTCGATCGATGCAGGCTGCCTGAAATCCTCAGGCTGAAGCCCCACAGGAGCTTCTTCAACGACAGCGGCCTCGACGACCACCGGTTCGGCCGCGACAGCAACCGCCGGCTTCGCCTCGGACTGCTCCAGCTTGCGCGCCAGGGTCTTGACCTCGGCGATCAGAGACGCTGTTTCGTCGTCGCCGCGTCTGGCAGTCTTCATACCCGCCGGCGCGAAGCTCGCCACGTCGCCCGCATAGTCTGCAAAGGGCGACAGCAGGCGCTGTGCTGCTTCCGATGCGCCCGACACGGCTCCCATCCAGACGCCGACGGCGTGACTGGCGAGACCGACGCCGAGAGCCGAAGCAGCGGCGAAACCTGCGGCAGGATGCACCATGAGGTTCGCCGATCCGGCAAACTCCTTGGGCAGCATCGCCACGAAGTCCCTGTTCATCTGCTCCAAACGTTCCATTTCAGGCACTGCATTCTTGGGAAAGGGAAATGTCGACATTGATAGCTCCTTGTCGCCTTCGCCGTTCGCCTCTGCCTCGTCGTTTCCTGTTTCGGACCTTTGGCCCGCACTTTCTGACTTAACCCTTACTCAGCCGCCACCAACACCGGCTCGCTGCGGTGCGCATTGCGCGAGAACTCGTCGATGCGCCGCTCGATTTCCGGGCGGAAGTTGCGGATCAGGCCCTGGATCGGCCATGCCGCCGCATCACCCAGCGCGCAGATCGTGTGACCTTCAATCTGCTTGGTGACGTCGAGCAGCATGTCGATCTCGCGCTTGTGCGCTTCGCCGCGCACCAGGCGCTCCATGACGCGCCACATCCAGCCCGTGCCTTCGCGGCACGGCGTGCACTGGCCGCAGCTCTCATGCTTGAAGAAGTAGCTGAGACGCGCGATTGCCTTCACGACATCGGTCGACTTGTCCATGACGATCACGGCTGCCGTGCCGAAGGACGACTTGCGTTCGCGCAATCCGTCGAAATCCATCGGGCAGTCGATGATGTCCTCGGCCTTGACCAATGGGCAGGACGCGCCGCCAGGAATGACGGCAAGCAAATTGTCCCAGCCGCCGCGGATGCCGCCACCGTGCTTTTCGACCAGCTCGCGGAAGCTGATGCCCATGGCCTCTTCGACCGTGCAGGGTGTGTTGACGTGACCGACCAGCATGAACAGCTTGGTGCCGACATTGTTCGGGCGGCCGATGCTGGAGAACCAGGCTGCACCACGGCGCAGGATGGTCGGCGCGACAGCGATCGACTCGACGTTGTTGACCGTCGTCGGGCAGCCATAGAGGCCGACATTGGCCGGGAACGGCGGCTTCAGGCGCGGCTGGCCCTTCTTGCCCTCGAGGCTCTCCAGCAGCGCGGTTTCTTCGCCGCAGATATAGGCGCCGGCGCCGTGATGGACGTAGATCTCGAAGTCGTAGCCGTTCTTGTTGTTCTTGCCGATCAGCTTGGCGTCATAGGCCTCGTCGATGGCGCGCTGCAGCGCTTCGCGCTCGCGGATGAACTCGCCGCGCACGTAGATGTAGGCGGCAACCGCCCCCATCGCGAAACCGGCAAGCAGGCAGCCCTCGACCAGCGTGTGCGGGTCATGGCGCAGGATGTCGCGGTCCTTGCAGGTGCCCGGCTCGGATTCGTCGGCGTTGACGACGAGGTAGGACGGACGGCCATCCGGGTTGCTCTTGGGCATGAACGACCACTTAAGACCCGTCGGGAAGCCTGCGCCGCCGCGGCCACGCAGGCCCGACGCCTTCATCTCGTTGATGATCCACTCACGGCCCTTCTCGATGATGCCGGCGGTGCCATCCCAGGCGCCACGCGACATCGCGCCGGCCAGCGACTGGTCGAAGCGGCCGTAGATGTTGGTGAAGATGCGATCCTTGTCTTCAAGCATGCTCTTGCTCCTCAGACCGGCTTCTTGCCGAAGACGCGGACGTATTCGGCCACACCGCCCTTGGCGAGCGCCTTGGCCTGCTTGACCCAGTCGTCACGCTCGATGCGGCCCTTGAAATTCAGGTAACCGTCGACCCAATCGCGCTCGGCCTTCTTCCAGGAAGCGACCTGGCCGAAGGTGAAGATACCGAGCTCGTGCAACGTGCCCTCGATCTTCGGGCCGACACCCGAGATCAGCTTGAGGTCGTCGACGGCAGCCGGCTTGGCGATGCCGGCCGGACGGTTCTTGTCTTCGAGCGACGGCTTGGCCGCAGCTGCTGCCTTGGGCGCTGCAACACTTGCTGCCTTCTCGGCTGCGGGTGCTGCCTTGACCTTCGACGGAGACTTGACGGCCGGGCTGGTCTCGATCGCGTCGGTCTTCGGCTTGGCGGCGTTCGACGGCGGAACGGCCGTTCCGACGGCGGCGGCCTTGGCGGCCTTTGCCGCGGCCTTGGCAGCCTTGTCGCGGGTCGTCTTGAGCACGCCCTTCTCGTCGGCCAGCGAGGTCAAGCCTGTCAGCGGGGCGGAAAACACGCGGCCGGTCTGCGGTCCGGTCTTGACCTGCGCGCCCTTGCCAGCCTCGAACTGGTCGATGATCTCGCCTAGGCGTTCCGGCGTCAGGTCCTCGTAGGTGTCCTTGAAGATCATGACCATCGGTGCGTTGACGCAAGCGCCAAGGCACTCGACCTCTTCCCACGACAGCGTGCCCGCCTCGTTGGTGTGGAACTGGTCGTGATGGATTTTCGAGCGGCAGACATCCATCAGCTCTTCCGAGCCGCGCAGCATGCAGGGCGTGGTGCCGCAGACCTGGATGTGGGCGCGCGTGCCGACCGGCTTGAGCTGGAACTGCGTGTAGAAGGTCGCGACTTCGAGCGCACGGATATAAGGCATGGCAAGCATGTCGGCGACATGCTCGATGGCAGCCTTGGTCACCCAGCCGTCCTGCTCCTGCGCCAGCATCAGCAGCGGGATGACGGCCGACTGTTCGCGGCCCTTGGGATACTTCTTGATCCAGGTCTTGGCTTGCGCCGTGAACGCCTTGTTGAAGGCGAATGACGTTGGCTGGACGCTGGCTTCTGCGAGACGGCGGACTGACATTTAGCGGTCGACCTCACCAAACACGATGTCGAGGGAGCCGAGAACGGCCGAGATATCCGCCAGCATGTGGCCGCGGCACAGGAAATCCATTGCCTGGAGATGGGCGAAGCCCGGTGCGCGCAGCTTGCAGCGGTAAGGCTTGTTGGTGCCGTCGGAGACCAGGAAGACGCCGAATTCGCCCTTAGGCGCCTCGACGGCTGCATAAACCTCGCCAGCCGGCACACGATAGCCTTCGGTGTAGAGCTTGAAGTGATGGATCAGCGATTCCATCGAACGCTTCATCGCCTGGCGCTTCGGCGGAACCACCTTGCCGTCCACGTTTGACACGGGACCGGTCGCTTCCTTGCCGAGCAGCAGATCGACGCACTGGCGCATGATCTTCGCCGACTGGCGCATCTCTTCCATGCGGATCAGGTAGCGGTCGTAGCAGTCGCCGTTCTTGCCGATCGGAATGTCGAATTCCATCTCCGAATAGCATTCGTAGGGCTGGCTCTTGCGCAGGTCCCAGGCAGCGCCCGAACCGCGCACCATGACGCCCGAGAAACCCCAGGCCCATGCGTCGTCGAGCGACACCACGCCGATGTCGACGTTGCGCTGCTTGAAGATGCGGTTCGGCGTCAGAAGGTCGTCGAGATTCTGCACGGTCTGCAGGAACGGATCGATCCACTTGCCGATGTCTTCGACCAGCTTCTGCGGCAGGTCCTGGTGGACACCACCCGGACGGAAATAAGCCGCGTGCATGCGCGCGCCGCAGGCGCGCTCATAAAACACCATCAGCTTTTCGCGCTCTTCGAAGCCCCACAGCGGTGGGGTCAGCGCGCCGACGTCCATCGCCTGCGTGGTGACGTTGAGCAGGTGCGACAGGATGCGGCCGATCTCGGAATAGAGCACGCGGATGATCTGGCCACGCTTCGGCACTTCGAGGCCGAGCAGGCGCTCGACCGCGAGCGCAAAGGCATGCTCCTGGTTCATCGGCGCGACATAGTCGAGGCGATCGAAATAGGGCACGGCCTGCAGATAGGTCTTCTGCTCAATCAGCTTTTCGGTGCCGCGATGCAAAAGGCCGATATGCGGATCGACGCGGTCGACGACTTCGCCGTCGAGCTCGAGCACCAGCCGCAGCACGCCGTGTGCCGCCGGATGCTGCGGGCCGAAATTGATGTTGAAGTTGCGGACGGAGGTTTCAGCCATTTCGGCGCCTCAATTCGTCTTGGCTTTTTCGTCACCCGGCAGCACGTATTCGGTGCCTTCCCAGGGAGACAAAAAGTCGAAATTGCGGAATTCCTGCTTGAGCTCGACCGGCTCGTAGACGACACGCTTCTGCTCGTCGTCGTAGCGAACCTCGACGAAGCCGGTGAGCGGAAAGTCCTTGCGCAGCGGGTGACCTTCGAAACCGTAGTCGGTCAAAAGTCGACGCAGGTCGGGATGGCCCGAAAACAGGATGCCGTACATGTCATAGGCTTCGCGCTCGAACCAGTCGGCACCCGGATAGACCGAGGTGATCGACGGAACCGGCGTGTCCTCGTCGGTGGCGACCTTGACGCGGATGCGCAGGTTCTGGCGCGGCGACATCAGATGATAGACGACATCGAAACGCTTGCGACGCTGCGGGTAGTCGACACCGGCAGCATCGATGAAGGAGACGAACTGGCACTGCACATCGCTGCGCAGGAAGGTCATCACGTCGACGATGTCGGCGGCCTTCACCGTCAGCGTCAGCTCGCCATAGGCGACGACGCTTTCTTCGATGTCCGCATCGAGCTTTTCCGCAATGTACGCGGCAAGGTCGTTCAGGGCTTCACTCATCTGGGATCACCGCTCGATCGTGCCGGTGCGGCGGATCTTCTTCTGGAGAAGAAGGATGCCGTAGAGAAGTGCCTCGGCGGTCGGAGGACAGCCGGGCACATAGATGTCGACGGGCACGACGCGATCGCAGCCGCGCACCACCGAATAGGAATAGTGATAGTAGCCGCCGCCATTGGCGCACGAGCCCATCGAGATGACGTAGCGCGGTTCCGGCATCTGGTCGTAGACCTTCCGCAGCGCCGGCGCCATCTTGTTGGTCAGCGTGCCGGCGACGATCATCACGTCCGACTGGCGCGGTGAGGCGCGCGGCGCGATGCCGAAGCGCTCGGCGTCATAACGCGGCATCGAGATGTGCATCATCTCGACGGCGCAGCAGGCCAGACCAAAGGTCATCCACATCAGCGAACCGGTACGCGCCCAGGTAATCAGCGCCTCGGACGAGGTGACGAGGAAACCCTTGTCGGACAATTCGTTGTTCAGCTCGCCGAAGAAGGCGTCGTCTGAACCGATGGGCTTGCCGGTGTTCGGATCGATGATGCCTTTCGGCTTCGGCGCGATCAGGGTGCCGGAGGCGTCGTTCAATCCCATTCCAGCGCTCCCTTTTTCCACTCATAGACAAAGCCGATGGTCAGCACGGCCAGGAAGATCATCATCGACCAGAAGCCGAGCATGCCGATCTCGCCGAAGGACACCGCCCACGGGAACAGGAACGCCACTTCGAGATCGAAGATGATGAACAGGATGGAGACCAGATAGAAGCGGATGTCGAACTTCATGCGGGCGTCGTCAAACGAGTTGAAGCCGCACTCATAGGCTGAAAGCTTTTCCGGATCCGGACTGCGGTAGGCCACAAGGAAAGGCGCCACGATAAGCGCAATGCCGACAATAAGCGCCACACCGATAAAAATGACGATGGGCAGGTACGAACTCAGGAGAGCGTTCATGCTGCGAATTCCGTTGGTGGCCTATCCACCCAGATTTACAGCACGGGGTCCGTTTCCGGAAGCGCGACAGATTCTCGCCGAGCCGGACGAAACGGTCGTGCTGCAATGCGGCGACGGTTAGCGCAGCCGGTCGGTCGAAGCAAGTCCAACCTTGGCCAAAACGTGGCAAAGCACACTGCTGGCCCAAAATCCTGCGCGTGTGGCTCCCCTTTGATTTCCTTCGTTTTTTACTCAAGTTTACGCTCCTGACAAGACCGGAACCCAAGTTCTGCTAGCATTTGCAGCAAAGGTCGATTCTCGTGCCCTTGCGTCACTCCTCAAGAGACTGCGATAGCTTGCCGCAATGAAGGAAAAACTCTCACTCGCCACGGCCCGCCGCATCGCATTGGCGGCCCAGGGATTTGCCGACCCGCGCCCCACCGGCGCGATCACGCGGCGTCACCTGCAGCGCGTGCTCGACCGCACCGGCCTGCTGCAGATCGACTCGGTCAGCGCCGTCGTGCGCGCCCACTACATGCCGCTCTATTCGCGACTAGGCTCCTACCCCATGGCCCTGCTCGACGACGCCATGGCTCCAAAGAAGCGCATGCTGTTCGAATACTGGGCGCATGAAGCGTCGCTGCTGCCGCTGGAGACCTTTCCGTTGTTGCGCTGGCGCATGGCGCGGGCCGAGGACGGGATGTATGGCGGGCTTGCCAAGTTCGGCCGTGCCAACAGGCCCTATATAGAAGAGATCTTTCGCCAGGTGGTCGACCGCGGTCCGATCGCCGCTTCCGACATCGAGGGCGCCAAGGGTTCCGGCGGCTGGTGGGGCTGGAGCCAGGAAAAGCATGCCTTCGAATGGCTGTTCTGGGCCGGCCGCATCACCACCCATTCGCGGCGTGGCTTCGAACGCCTCTACGATCTGCCTGAGCGCGTGCTCCCGGCCGGCATATACGACCGTCCAGCTCCCCAGACCGAGGATGCGCATCGCGATCTCTTGCGAATCTCCGCCCGCGCCCATGGCATCGCCACCGGCATCTGCCTGCGCGACTATTTCCGCCTGTCGCCAGCCGACATGAAAGGCCGGCTCGAAGAGCTGGTCGAGACCGGCGAACTGATTCCCGTCCGCGTCGAAGGCTGGGACCGGCAGGCCTATCTCCACGCCGATGCGCGCATTCCGCGCAA
Organism: Aminobacter sp. NyZ550; assembly: GCF_025628925.2. Lineage (NCBI taxonomy): Bacteria > Pseudomonadati > Pseudomonadota > Alphaproteobacteria > Hyphomicrobiales > Phyllobacteriaceae > Aminobacter > Aminobacter sp. NyZ550. The sequence continues at coordinate 2,813,305 of NZ_CP114190.1, read as the reverse complement.
GATCCAGGCACGCGCCCTGCTTGCGCCCTTCGATCCGCTCGTCTTCGAGCGCACCCGTGCCGAGCAATTGTTCGACTTCCGCTACCGCATCGAAATCTACACCCCGGCTGAGAAGCGCCAGTACGGCTACTACGTCCTGCCCTTCCTTCTGGGCGAGCGCATCGTCGCCCGCATCGACCTGAAGGCCGACCGACCGGCGGGTATCCTGCGCGTCCACGCCGCCTATGCAGAGCCCTGTGCGCCACCGGAAACCGCAGCCGAACTTTACGAAGAACTCCAGCAGATGCGCGACTGGCTCGGCCTCGAAAGCATCGAGGTGACGCCCGCGGGCGATCTCGGACCCGGCCTGAGCGACATTGCGGGTCGCTCCGCCTCGTTGACTCCACCCCTCGCGAAAGCCTAAATCGCCCACAGACGGTCCTTCGCCCGCAACGGCGAAGGCTAAGAGGGAATGCGGTGCGCGCCGGTGGCGTCAAATCCGCGGCTGTCCCCGCAACTGTGAGCGAAGAGCCAAGCTCGAAGACCACTGGGATTTTCCCGGGAAGGCGAGCGAAGGCGACGATCCGCAAGCCAGGAGACCTGCCGTCGCAGACATTGATCCGATCGCCTGGCGGGTGCCCCGGGCAAGGAGCCTGGATTTGGATTTCGACGACAACCTTCCGGTCGCATCAGCCGACGCATCCTGCGATGCAGCCGACGCGCGCCCATGCGACGTGACCATCCTCGTCTGCTCATCCTGCCGCGACGAAACCGGGTCCGACGCCCATCCACGCGCCGGCGCCCAGCTTGCCGAGCACGCCCGCCTCGCCGCCAATGGCGAGATCGCCGTGCGCAGCGTCGAGTGCCTGGGCAACTGCAAGCGCCGCCTTAGCGCCGCCCTGATCCGCGACGGCGCGTGGAGCTACGTCTTCGGCGATCTCAACACCATGTCGGGCGACGATCTCGTCGCCGGCGCAAGACTCTTCGCCACCTCGACCGACGGCCTGATCCCCTGGCGCGGCCGTCCCGATAGCCTCAAGCGCGGCCTCGTCGCGCGCATCCCACCACTTGCTCTCATCAAGGAAGATACATGACCGCCTCCCTCGAACGCGTTCCCTGCACCGTCGTCACCGGCTTTCTCGGCGCCGGCAAGACCACGCTGCTGCGCAACATCCTCGAGAACTCCAAGGGCAAGCGCCTCGCCATCATCGTCAACGAGTTCGGCGATGTCGGCATCGACGGCGAGATTCTCAAGGGCTGCGGCGTCGATACCTGCCCGGAGGAAAACATCGTCGAACTGGCCAATGGCTGCATCTGCTGCACCGTCGCCGACGACTTTGTCCCTGCCCTCGACCAAATCCTGTCGCTTACACCGAGGGTTGACCACATCCTGATCGAGACCTCGGGCCTGGCGCTGCCCAAGCCGCTGGTCCAGGCCTTCCAGTGGCCAACGGTCAAGAGCCGCGTGACGGTCGACGGCGTCATCGCCGTGGTCGACGGTCCTGCGCTGGCCGCAGGTAAAGTTGCCTCCGACATGGAAGCGCTCGCCGCCCAGCGCAGTGCGGACGATTCGCTCGACCACGACGACCCGGTCGAGGAAGTGTTCGAGGATCAGGTCGCCTGCGCCGATCTCATCATCCTGTCCAAGAGCGACCTGCTCGACGAAGCCGGCCACGCCCGCGCCACCGCCATCGTGCGCGAGCACCTGGCACGCGCCGTCAAGATCGTGCCGTCGGCGCATGGCAAGGTCGATCCGTCGGTGCTGCTCGGCCTCGGCCTCGCCGTCGAGGACGACATCGAAAACCGCAAGACCCATCACGACGGGGCGTTCGACCACGAGCATGACGACTTCGATACCTTCGTCATCGAGATCCCGTCGATCGCCAACCCGGACGAACTGGCGAAACGCGTCGCCACCGCCGCCGAAGAAGAGAACGTGTTGCGTGTAAAGGGCTTCGTCGACGTCGGCGGCAAGCCGATGCGGCTGCTCGTGCAGGCCGTCGGACCGCGCGTCAACCACTATTATGACCGTGCCTGGACCGCAGAGGACGACCGCCGCTCGCGCCTGGTCGTGATCGGCCTCAAGGGTCTCGACCGCCCGGCCATCGAGCGTATCCTAGTCGGCTGAACCGGACAGCCGGGATGCACATCCTCACCACCACCTCCGCCTCGCTCGATGACCTGATCGAGCCTGTCGACCTCAGGCAGAAGCCTGCGGATGTGGTGGCGCTGTCCTTCACCGACAGCGATCTAGCCGGCCTCGCCGGCGCCTGGAAGGCGGATGCGGACAACTTGCCATCGATGCGGCTCGCAAGCCTGCGCGACCTCCGCCATCCGATGTCGGTCGATCTCTGGATCGACAGCGTCGCCAGCCACGCCAAGGTCATCCTTGTCCGCATTCTCGGCGGCCACGACTGGTGGCGCTACGGCTGCGACCAGCTTGCCGCGATGGCGCGCGAAAAAGGCATCGCGCTGGCGCTCTTGCCGGGCGAAAGCCACGACGAGGATCTCAGGCTGATCGAGGCCTCGACCCTGCCGCGCACCGAACTCGACGCTCTGCTCGGCTATTTCCGCGAGGGCGGCCCGGAGAACATGAAGGCGCTGGTGGCGCGGCTGGCAGCTCTGGCGGGTGGCAAGAATGCCATGGCAGCACCCGTCGCAGTGCCGAAGGCGGGTTTTTATGATCCGGCGCGGGGCATCGTCTGTGATTTAGAAGCCTCTTTTGCCGGATGGACCAGCGCCTCTGCGCAGGTGTCCGGCAGGACAGAGGGGGGTGCGCAGGATCACGCCATCTCCAGCTCTCCTGCCATCCCCATCCTCTTCTACCGTTCGATGCTGCTCGCCGCCGACGTCGCCCCTATCGACGCGTTGGTCGAGGCACTGAGAGCACAGGGCCTCCGCCCCGTCCCGATTTTCGTCTCAAGCCTCAAGGATAAGGCCTCCCTAGCATTCGTCGAAGCAGCCCTGGACCAGCTCGCGCCTACGGCCATCATCACCGCAACCGCCTTCGCCGCCGGCGCCGGCGCCGAACCGGGCACGGAAACGCTGTTCGACCGCGCCCGCGTGCCGGTGTTCCAGGTCATCGTCGCCACCACCCGCCGCGAGGCCTGGGAAGGCAGCCCGCGCGGCCTTGCGCCCGCCGATCTTGCCATGCATGTGGTGATGCCCGAACTCGACGGTCGCATCCTCGCCGGCGCCATCTCGTTCAAGGCGGAGAGCGAAGTCGACCCAGCCCTCGGTTTCCGCGCCTTCGCCAACCGGCCCGAGTCCGATCGCGTCGAGCAGGTCGCCCGCCGCATCGCCGCCCACCTCAGGCTGCGCCAGACACCGCCCGAAAAGCGCAAGCTGGCGATTCTCGTCCCCGACTATCCCAGCGCCCCCGGTCGCACCGGCTATGCCGTCGGCCTCGACGTTCCATCAAGCGTGCTCGCCATGCTGCACGACCTCAAGGAGGCCGGCTACACAGTTGAATCGATTCCGCAATCGCCGCGCGCATTGCTCGACCTGATTGAGGCTGGTGGGCAAGGGCTGGCGCTCGAAGACTATCTCACGCTTGCCGAAGATCTGCCTGGGGAGGCGAGGAAAGCTGTCGAAGCGGCGTGGGGCTATCCCGAAGCGGAGGCTACAGGCGGAAGTGCGCGCTCTACATTGCCCCACTTCGCCTTCCGCGCCGCCACCTTCGGCAACGTCACCGTCGCCCTCGCCCCTGACCGCGGCCGTTCGGCCGATCGCCGCGCCGACTATCACGACCCGACGCTGCCGCCGCGCCACGCGCTGCTTGCCTTCGGCCTCTGGCTGCAGAAGTCGCTCGGCATCCACGCCATCGTCCATGTCGGCGCCCATGGCACGCTCGAATGGCTGCCCGGCAAGGCGGTGGCACTGAGCCGGAACTGCTTTCCCGAAATCGTCACCGGCTCGCTGCCGGTGGTCTATCCCTTCATCGTCTCCAATCCCGGCGAGGCGGCCCAGGCCAAGCGTCGCATCGCAGCGATCACGCTTGGCCACCTGCCGCCGCCGCTCGCCGCTGCCGGCCTGGACGAACACCAGCAGAAGCTCGAGCGCCTGGTCGACGAATACGCCCAGGCAGACGGCCTCGACCGTCGTCGCCGCGACCGCCTGGCCAAGCTCATCGTCGAAACGGCGTCGCAGACCGGCCTTGCTGCCGAGGCCGGCGTCGCCGGGACCGACGCGCCCGACGAAGCGCTGCGCCGCATCGACGCCTGGCTCTGCGACCTCAAGGATTTCGCCATCAAGGACGGCCTACATATCTATGGCCGCGCCGAAGGGAACGGGCCGGACTCAGCGCGCCTTGCCAGCGCAGAAGCCGAGCGGAAAAACCTGATCGCCGCGCTCGACGGCCGCCATATCAAAGCCGGCCCAGCAGGCGCTCCGGCACGTGGCCGCACCGACGTCCTGCCGACGGGGCGCAACCTGTTCACGTCAGACCCGCGCACAATGCCGACGCCGACGGCCTTCGACCTCGGCAAGGCAGCCAGCGACGAGGTCATGCGCAGCTACCTGCAGAGCCATGGCGAATGGCCGCGTGCGCTCGTCATCGACCTGTGGGGCAGCGCTTCCTTGCGCACCGGCGGTGAGGAGATCGCCCAGGGCCTGGCGCTGATGGGCTGTCGGCCGCAATGGGACGCCGCCACCGGTCGCGTCACCGGCATCGAGGTGCTGCCGCCGGCAGCGATCGGCCGCCCGCGCGTCGATGTCACCTGGCGTATATCAGGCCTGTTTCGCGACATGTTCCCAACCCAGATCGCGCTCATCGACGCCGCCGCGCGCGCCGTTGCCACCCGCGACGAAGACGACCACGACAACCCGCTCGCCGCCAGCACGCGCGCCGCGGGCAAGGTCGAGCCACGCATCTTCGGTTCCTCCCCCGGCACCTATGGGGCGGGCCTCGAGGACCTGCTTTCCAGCGGTGACTGGCAGGCGCGCGAGGACCTCGGCCGCGCATATCTCCATGCTGCCTCCCACGCCTACGGGGGCAGCGACGGCGAAGGCGTTTCCGCGCCGGGCGCCTTTGCCGACCGCATCGCCGGGGCCGATCTGCTTGTGCACACCGGCGACGACCCCGGCCGCGACATTCTCGAAGGCTCCGCCGACGTCGCCTTCATCGGCGGCTTCGCAGCAGCGGTCGCAGCCCTCGGCAGGCACGCGGACGTCATCGTGCTCGACACCTCGGATCCGCAGAAGCCGCGACCGCGCTCGGTCACTGAGGCTGTCGGCCGCGTCGTCAGGGCACGCGCCACCAATGCCCGCTTCATTGCCGGCCAGATGCGCCATGGCCCGCGCGGCGCTTCCGAATTCGCAGAGACGGTCGACAGGCTGATCGGTTTTGCCGAGACCACCAACGCCATCCCGGCCGCGCTGATCGAGGCCGTCCACGACGCCTATGTCGGCAACGAGGACGTGCGCGACTTCATGCTGCGCGAAAACCCAGCGGCAGCAAAATTCATCGCCGAGCGTTTTGCCACCGCCCGTCGGCGCGGCTTGTGGCACCCGCTGCGCAACTCCGTCGACGACGATCTCGCTGCCCTCATCGCCGAGGCTGAAGCGCGCGAGGTTGCGGCATGACCGGCTTTTCCCGCCGCGGCGCTTGTCCGGCCCTTTCGGCCCCGATGTCGACCGGCGACGGCCTGTTGGTGCGGCTCAACCCGCTTGCTGGAGAAATCGCGCCCAACGTCTTGATCGGACTCTGTGAATCCGCCGCGCGGCATGGCAACGGCATCGTCGAGGTGACTGCGCGTGGCAGCATCCAGATCAGGGGGCTGACGGCGGAGAGCGCGCGTCTGCTGGCCGAAGAAGTCGATGCGCTCGGCATCGCGGTGCGCACCGGCGTGCCGGTCGACACCAGCCCGCTCGCCGGCATGGACCCGAAGGAGACTGCCGATCCGACATCGCTGGCGGCGGCGATCCGGACAGCCATAGCCGAGGTCGACCTTGCTACGCGGCTCGGCCCGAAGGTGTCCGTCGTCGTCGATGGGCGTGGCCAGATCGGGCTCGGCGCAATCATCGGCGACGTCCGACTGGTGGCAAAGGATGCCGAGCGCTGGCGCTTGTCAGTTGCTGGCGACGAGAGTTCGGCGCGTTTGGTCGGTGAAGTCGATGTCGACGCCGCATGCGCGGTCACGCTCGACATTCTCCAGGCAATTGCGGCACTCGGCCGGCAAGGCCGCGCGCGTGACCTTGGCCCGGAGGTCATAAGAGCTGTCGTTGAAGCATATGAAACGTCTCGCTCCTTCACGTCCCCCTCTGTTCTGCCTGACATCTCCGCCACGGGTAGGAAGATTGGCAGCTCCGCCGGTAGCGCTGATCATGCAGCGTCGTCGATGGGCGGAGGCGGCGATGGCAGCCTGATCTCCCCCTTTGCGGGGGAGATGTCCGGCAGGACAGAGGAGGGTGGGAAGGATCGCTACCCAACTGACTCAAAAACTGAGCACTCCGCCGCAACCGATTCATCGCCCATCGGAATCCTCCTGCTCACAGGCGCCCGGATCGCCCTCGGCATCGCCCTGCCCTTCGGCAGCATCGAGGCCTCGACTCTGGCCAGATTCTGCCAGGCGGCGACAGCCGCGGGCGCCACCGGCATTCGCCCGGCGCCCGGCCGGACCCTGCTCGTCATGGGCCTCGACCGCTCCGCCGCCGCCACGCTCACCACCACCGCCCAATCCCTCAGCCTTGTCACCTCGCCCGCCGATCCCCGCATCCGCATCGCCGCCTGCCCCGGCGCGCCGGCCTGCGCTTCGGGCATGATCGCCGCGCGTGACGTCGCCGCCGAAATTGCCCACGAGATCGGCGAAAGCCTCGACCCGACGCTGTCGCTGCATGTCTCCGGCTGCGCCAAGGGCTGCGCCCATCCGGGACCGGCCACGCTCACCATCGTTGGTGACGAAAAGGGTGCTGTATTTGTCGTCGGCGGAACGGCGAAGGGCCTTCCGGCCGCCTACACCGCAGGATATGAAGCCGCGCGCGGCATGGGCCGCCTCACGAAATTGCTCGCCCAAGAGCGCAAGCCGGACGAAAATGCCGCCGCCTGCCTCGCTCGGTTGGGCGCAAAGCGCCTCGCGCAAGCTCTGGCACAGGAATGAACATGGCCGCCTACGACTATATCCATGATGGCATGGCCATCTACGAACGCTCCTTCGCCATCATCCGCTCGGAGGCGGACCTCAAGCGCTTCTCCGAAGACGAGGCCGACGTTGCTGTGCGCATGATCCATGCCTGCGGCCTGGTCGAGGCGGCCGAACATTTCGTCTTCTCCGAAAACGTCGTCGCCGCTGCGCGCGGTGCGCTGAAGGCCGGCGCGCCGATCTTCTGCGACGCCGAAATGGTGGCGCGCGGGGTCACCCGCGCCCGTTTGCCCGCCGACAACGAAGTGATCTGCACACTGCGCGACCCGCGCACATCAGATATCGCCAGGGAGATCGGCAACACCCGATCGGCCGCCGCGATCGACCTCTGGGTCGACAGGCTCGCAGGCTCGGTCGTCGCCATCGGCAACGCGCCGACAGCCCTGTTCTACCTCCTCGAGAGACTGCGCGACGGCGCGCCCAAGCCTGCCGCCATCATCGGCATGCCGGTCGGCTTCGTCGGCGCGGCCGAATCCAAGGACGCCCTGGCAGAGAATTCCTATGGCGTGCCCTACGCCATCGTCCGCGGCCGCCTCGGCGGCAGCGCCATGACGGCCGCTGCCCTCAACTCGCTGGCGAGGCCCGGCGTATGAGCGCTCCCGCTGCAAAGGGTCGCCTCATCGGCGTCGGCACCGGGCCCGGCGATCCCGAACTTTTGACGCTCAAGGCCGTGCGCGCGCTGGCCGAGGCTGACGTGATCGCGCATTTCGCCAAGCGCGGTGCCAATGGCAACGCCCGCACCATCACCGATGCACATTTCCGCGACGACGTGATCGAGCTGCCGCTGATCTATCCGGTCACCATCGAGATCGACAAGGATCACGACGACTACCGCGCTGCCATTACGGGCTTCTACGAGGCGTCGGCGCAAGCGATAGCCGCCCATCTCGATCAGGGCCGTATGGTTGCGATCCTGTCGGAGGGCGACCCGCTGTTCTACGGCTCCTACATGCATCTGCATGTGCGCCTGTCGCATCTCTACCCGACCGAGGTCATCCCCGGCGTCACTGCCATGTCCGGCTGCTGGTCGCAGACGGGCGTGCCGATCGTCCAGGGCGACGACGTGTTGTCGGTACTGCCCGGCACGATGAGCGAGTTCGAGCTGACCCGCCGCCTCGCCGATACCGACGCTGCGGTCATCATGAAGGTCGGCCGCAACCTGCCGAAGATCCGCAAGGCGCTGGACGCGACCGGCAAGCTCGGCCGCGCGCTGTATGTCGAGCGCGGCACCATGCCCAACACCCAACACATGAAGCTGATGGACAAGACAGACGACAAGGCGCCCTATTTCGCCATCGTGCTGGTGCCCGGTTGGGCCGGCAAGCCGGGAGCGGACAATTGAGCGGCTCCCTCGTCGTCATCGGCCTCGGCCCCGGCAATCCGGACCAGATCACGCCGGAAGCCAGCCGCGCGGTCGCGGAAGCCAGCCATTTCTTCGGCTACAAGCCCTATCTCGACCGGCTTGAGCTGCGCCCTGACCAGACCCGCGTCGCCTCCGACAACCGCGAGGAGATCTCGCGCTCCAACGCCGCCCTCGATATGGCGGCAAGCGGCCACCACGTTGCTGTTGTCTCGGGGGGCGACCCCGGCGTCTTTGCCATGGGAGCCGCCGTCTGCGAGGCCATCGAGGCCGGCCCGAGGGCATGGCGCGACATCGAGTTGTCGGTCGTTCCAGGCGTCACCGCCATGCTGGCCGTGGCAGCCCGCGTCGGCGCACCGCTCGGCCACGATTTCTGCGCCATCAATCTGTCGGACAATCTCAAGCCATGGGATTTGATCGAGCGCCGGCTTGTCGCCGTCGCGCAGGCAGGCTTCGTCATCTCACTCTACAACCCCATCAGCAAGGCCCGTCCCTGGCAGCTCGGCAGCGCGTTGGAAACCCTGCGCAAGCATCTGCCTGCCACGACGCCCGTCATCTTCGGCCGCGCCGCCGGCCGGCCCGACGAGCGCATCGAGATCTTCACGCTTGGCGAAGCAGATGCGGCGAAGGCCGATATGGCGACCTGCGTCGTCATCGGCTCGCCCGAGACGCGCCTGATCGAACGCGACGGCAAGCCCCCGCTGGTCTACACGCCGCGTTTTTCCGCCGGAGCGGCGAAATGATCGACAAGATCGGCCATGGCAGCGACATCAGGTGCGGACGGCACCTCGGGAAGCTGCGGCCGGCGGAAGAGGATCACCTCGATGCCGAGTTGCCGCGCTGCCGCGATCTTGCCGTAGGTCGCCTGCCCGCCGCTGTTCTTGGCGACGATGACGTCGATCCTGTGTGCCTCGAGCAACGCCCGCTCATCCGCTTCGCGAAACGGCCCGCGCGCCAGAATGTAGGTCGCGTCGGCCACGCCGAGCGGCGGCTCTATCGGATCGACGCTGCGAATGACATAGCCGTGCTGGGGGGCTGTCTCGAAGGCCGCGACCTCCTGCCGACCGAGCGCCAGGAACACGCGGCGCGAGCTCTGGCCCAGCGCGGCGACAGCCTGTTCGGCGTCTTCCACCAGCGTCCAGCTGTCACCTTCGACCGGCTCCCAGCCGGGACGGCGCAGGGCGAAGATCGGCACACCCGATATCCGAGCCGCCTCCGCCGCATTGGCCGAGATGCGCGCCGCATAAGGATGCGTGGCGTCGATCAGAAGATCGGTCTTGTGCCCGGCCAGCCAATCGGCCAGCCCCTGCGCGCCGCCGAAGCCACCGGTTCGTACCGGCACCGGCTGCTCGACAGGGTTTTCGGTCCGGCCCGCCAGCGAAAGCAAGATGTCGAGATCGTCACGGGGGGCGAGCCTAGCCGCCAGCTGCCGCGCTTCGGTGGTTCCGCCCAGGATCAGAATACGGTGGGTCATCATGCCTGCTGAACTCGACGCCCCGATGCAAGAATGGCTGACCGTCGTCGGCATCGGCGAGGACGGTGTAGCGGGTCTCGGCGACGAGGCCAAGCGCGCAATATCAGGCGCTGCCTACGTCTTCGGCGGCAAGCGTCATCTGGCGCTGGCAGCAACGCTCATCACGGGCGCGGCTCGCCCATGGCCGACGCCCTTCGACAGCGAAATGCGTGACGTGGTCGCCCTGCGCGGCGAAAATGTCTGCGTGCTGGCTTCGGGCGACCCGTTCCTGCACGGCGTCGGCGCCACCCTTTCCCGCGTCGTGCCGTCAGCGGACATGCGGGTCCTTCCGGCCCCATCTGCCTTCTCGTTGGCCGCCTCGCGGCTGGGCTGGGCGCTGCAGGACATCGAAACGGTTTCGCTCCACGGCCACGCCATCGATCTGATCCGCCCGTTGCTGCAGCCGGGCGCGCGCATCATTGCACTCACCTCGGATGGCGAAGCGCCGGCCCAGATCGCAGCCCTTGTCACCGGCAACGGTTTCGGCTCTTCGCGTTTGACGGTGCTCGAAGCGCTCGGTGGAGAAAGCGAGCGCATCCGCGCCACGACAGCCAGTGGCTTCGACCTCGAAAACATCAATCCGCTCAACGTCCTGGCGCTCGAGCTTGAATCCGGATCGCAGGCACGGATCCTGCCGCTTGCCTCAGGTCTCGCCGACGACTTGTTCGAGCATGACGGCCAGATCACCAAGCGCGAGATCCGCGCGGTCACGCTTTCCACCCTCGCGCCCCGCCGCGGGGAGTTGCTGTGGGATATCGGCGCCGGCTCCGGCTCGATATCCGTCGAATGGATGCTGTGTCACACCTCGCTGCGCGCCATCGCCATCGAGCACAATGCCGAGCGCGCCGAGGGCATCGAGCGCAATGCCGGCGCCTGCGGCGTGCCCGGCCTCACGGTTGTCAGGGGCGCAGCGCCTGACGCGCTGATCGGCCTGCCGACGCCAGACGTCATCTTCATCGGCGGCGGCGGTTCGGACGCCGGCGTCTTCGATGCGGCAATCGCAGCACTTCGATCAGGCGGTCGCCTCGTCGCCAACGCCGTCACGCTCGAAATGGAAACATTGCTGCTGTCGCACCATGCCGCGCATGGCGGCGATCTTCTGCGCCTTCAAGTCTCCCGCGCCGCCCCTGTTGGCTCGATGACCGGCTGGCGGCCGGCAATGCCGGTCACACAGTGGAGCTGGGTGAAGCCATGATGGTTGCAGGCATTGGCTGCCGCAAAGGCGCAGCAGGCGAAGACATCCTCTCGGCAATCGAAACCGCGCTCGAGGCGCACGGCCTTGTCGTCACAGCACTTTCGGCGCTGGCCACCGCCAGCCTGAAACGTGACGAGCCCGGTATTCTTGCAGCCGCACGCCGGCTCGACCTGCCGCTGCTCGTCATGGACGACGCGGCACTCGCCGCCGCCGCATCCCGTACGTCCAGCCAGTCGCAAGCCTCATTGGAGGCAGCCGGCACGCCATCCGTATCGGAGGCCGCCGCGCTCGCCGCTGCCGGCGCGGATGCCGCACTGCTTGGCCCGCGCATATCAGTCGGCCCCGCAACCTGCGCCATAGCCACCTCTGGAGCCACAGCTTGACCGTTCACTTCATCGGCGCCGGCCCGGGCGCGGCAGACCTCATCACCGTGCGCGGCAGCCGCCTGCTCGGCTCCTGCCCGGTCTGCCTCTATGCCGGTTCCATCGTTGCGCCGGAGCTTCTGACCTATTGCCGCGCCGACGCCCGGCTGGTCGACACGGCACCGATGTCGCTCGACGAGATCGAGGCGCAATATGTCGCCGCCCACAAGGCCGGGCATGACGTCGCGCGGCTGCATTCGGGTGACCTGTCGGTGTGGAGTGCGGTCGCCGAACAGATCCGGCGACTGGAAAAGCACGGCATTCCCTACACGCTGACCCCCGGCGTACCATCCTTCGCGGCGGCAGCGGCGGCGCTGAAGCGCGAGCTGACGATCCCCGAAGTCGCCCAGAGCCTGGTGCTGACCCGCACCTCCGGCCGCGCCTCGAAGATGCCTCCGGGCGAAACGCTTGCCGGCTTCGGCCGCACCGGCGCCACGCTTGCCGTCCACCTGTCGATCCACGCCATCGACCGCGTCGTGACTGAGCTGACACCGCATTACGGTCCGGATTGCCCCGTGGCGGTCGTCTTCCGCGCCTCCTGGCCGGACGAGCGCATCGTCAGGGCCACGCTTTCGACCATAGCAGCCGAGTTGGCAAAGGACCCTATCGAGCGCACCGCCATCATCTTCGTCGGCCAGTCGCTGGCAGCGCAAGATTTCCGCGAAAGCTCGCTCTACGACGCTTATTATCAGCGCCGCTTCAGGGGCCGCGACGGGCTATGAGAGGCCGCGAAGGGCGCATGCCCCATCAGCTCTCCCTCGCGGTTGAAGACCAGGATTTCGACCGCGATATCGAGCTTGTCGAACACGCTTGCCGCCGTGCGCCAGGCCGCAGCAGCGACCGCGTCACCTATGCCGATGCCCGCCTTGTTGGCCTCGATGAAGGCCTCGGCGACGGTGTTCGCGTCCTTGATGCGGGCTTCGAGTCCGGTGTCTGCTCCGGCCCCGACGGCGATGGCTGCCAGGCCGTCGAGATCGGCCGAACCGCGGCTCGAATGCAGGTCGAGCAGGCCTTGCGCCAGCTTGGTCATCTTGGCGACGCCGCCGGCAATGGTGACCTTTGCCACCGGGTGGGCGCGAATATATTTCAGCATGCCGCCGACGAAGTCGCCCATGTCGATCAACTGCACCTCGTGAAGACCATGGAATTTCTGCACCGCCAGCTCGGAAGTGTTGCCGGTGGAACCCGCCACATGGTCGAAACCCATGGCGCGGGCCACGTCGACGCCGCGATGGATGGAGTGGATCCAGGCCGAGCAGGAATAGGGAATGACGATGCCCGTCGTCCCCAGGATCGAGATGCCGCCCAAGATGCCAAGGCGCGGGTTGAGCGTCTTCAGCGCCATTTCCTCGCCGCCGGCGACGGAAATCTCGACCTCTACATCAGCCCCTTCGCCCAGCACCTCGGCCACGACGCCGGCAATCATCTTGCGCGGCACCGGGTTGATCGAGGCTTCGCCGGGCGGAATCGGCAGGCCCGGCCGCGTCACCGTGCCGACGCCCTTGCCCGCCTTGTAGACAAGACCGCTGCCGGCAGCGCCCGGCCGCACCGTGCTCATGACCAGCGCACCATGCGTGACGTCAGGGTCGTCGCCGGCATCCTTGACGATACCGGCCATGGCCAGGCCGTCGCCGCGTTCGTTTCTCGCCAGCGCAAAGGCCACGTTCTGCCCGCCCGGCAGCACGATCTCCACCGGATCGGGAAACGCACCCGCCTTCAATGCCACGCACGCCGCCTTGGTGGCGGCAGTGGCGCAGGCGCCGGTGGTCCAGCCGCGCTTGAGCGGACGATCTTCTTCATTCATGACGCGATCTATAGGTTGGCACAGCCTGTGCGTCATCGGCGAAAGCGACACGCATGACACTCGAAAACGCTATCACGCGTTTGAATTACAAGCAGCACGTGCTCGAACCGGGCCATGTATGGCTGGCCGGCGCCGGCCCCGGCGATCCCGGTCTGCTGACACTCGACGTCCTGTCGGCGCTGGCCCAGGCCGATGCGCTGGTGCATGACGCGCTGGTCTCGCCCGAGATCGTTGCGGTTGCCGAACAGGCGGAAAAATTCTTCGTCGGCAAGCGCGGCGGCCGGCTGTCGATCCCGCAGGGCGACATCAATGCGCTGCTGGTCAGGCTGGCGCGCGAAGGCCGCAAGGTCGTGCGGCTCAAGGGCGGCCATCCCTTCGTCTTCGGGCGTGGTGCCGAAGAAGCGCTGGTGCTGACCCGAGAGAACATTCCCTGGCGCGTGCTCTCGGGCATCACCTCGGCCTTCGGCGGCCTCTCCTCCGCCGGCATTCCAGCCACCATGCGCGGCGTCAACGGCGCGATCATCCTCGCCACCGGCTTTGCCGCCGTCAGCGACGACCGGCCCGACTGGGCAGCGCTTGCCCGCACCGGCCAGCCCATCGTCATCTATATGGGCCTGACACACATGGCCGAGACGGTGACGGAGCTTCTGCGCGGCGGACTGTCGACCGACACGCCTGCAGCCTTTGTCGAGAACGCCTCGACGCCGGAGGAACGCACGGTCACCGCCACGCTCGGCACACTGGTTGCCACCGCCGAGCGCGAAAAGGTCGTCTCGCCGGCCCTCATCGTCGTCGGCGGCATTGTCTCGCTGCGCGCCGAGCTGATTGGACGGAAATGACGGCGCGTGGGCTCATCATCGGCGCCCCACGCTCGGGCTCGGGCAAGACCAGCGTAACGATTGGCCTGCTGCGCGCGCTCGCGCGCCGCGGCATCAAGGTGCGTGGCGCGAAATCGGGACCGGACTACATCGATCCCGGCTTCCACGCTGCCGCAACCGGCCGGCCCGGCGTCAATCTCGACAGCTGGGCCATGGCGCCGTCGCTGCTCAACGCATTGGCCGCCGATGCATCGGCCGAAGCCGAGATGGTGATCCTCGAAAGCGCCATGGGCCTGTTCGACGGCATCCCCGCGGAGACAGGCCGCTCGGGTGCGGCTGCCGATCTCGCCCGTCTCTACGGCCTGCCGGTGCTTCTGGTGCTCGACGTCTCCGGCCAGTCGCAGACAGCGGCGGCCATCGCCAAGGGTTTTGCCACCTACGACCCCGGCGTCCGGATCGCGGGCGTGGTGCTCAACAGGCTCGGCAGCGACCGTCACCGCAAGCTTGCCGGCGACGCCATCGAGGCGCTCGGTCTGCCCGTCGTCGGCGCCATCCTGCGCGACCCGACCTTGTCCATTCCAGAACGCCATCTCGGCCTCGTCCAGGCCGAAGAGCATGCTGACCTCTTCGCCCACATCGAAAAGCTCGCCGACATGGTCGAGCGCTCGCTCGACCTCGATGCCATCGTCGAACTGGCGACGCCGCTGGCGCCAATGTCTGGCGACCAATCCTTCGCCCTGCCGCCGCCCGGACAGCGCATCGCGCTCGCCCAGGATGCCGCCTTCACCTTCCTTTACCCGCACCTCGCCGCCCACTGGCGCGCCATGGGCGCGGAGCTGGTTCCGTTCTCGCCGCTCGCCGACCAGGCGCCCGACGCCACCTGCGACATCTGCTGGCTGCCGGGCGGCTATCCCGAACTCCATGCCGGCCGCCTCGCCGCAGCTGGCACCTTCCTGTCGGGCACCCGCCGTTTTGCCGACACCAAGCCGGTCCATGGCGAGTGCGGTGGCTTCATGGTGCTCGGCGGTTCCATCGAGGACGCCGATGGCGCCACCCACGCAATGCTCGGCCTGCTCGGCCATGCCACCAGCTTCGCCAAGCGCAAGATGAACCTCGGCTACCGCCAGGCCAGACTTTCGGCACCTTGCCCGCTTGGCTCCGAGGGCAGCGTCGTCAGGGGGCACGAGTTCCATTACGCCCAGACGGTTGTTGCAGGCGACGATACGCCACTCGGGCAACTGGCCGATGGCCAGGGCAAGCCGCTCGGCAGCTTCGGCGGCCGGCGCGGCCATGTTACCGGCACCTTCTTCCACGCGATCGCGCGAGGCTGAGACGATGACGCCGGCGACGATCTTCGACGACATCCGCCTCGGCCTCGTCTTCTTCACGCGCCTGCCGCTGCCGCATTTCGAGGTCAGGGATCGTTCGCTCGCCGACGCCATCTGGACTGCGCCGCTCGTCGGCTTCGTCGTGGCGGTCCTGGCCTGGCTCGCCTTCGCTGCCGGACAAGCCCTCGGCCTCGCCGAAGGCCCGACTGCCGCACTGGCCATCGCTGCCGCCATGCTGGTCACCGGTTGCCTGCATGAGGACGGCCTGTCCGACACATCAGACGGTTTCGGCGGCGGACGTACACGCGAGCGCAAGCTCGAGATCATGCGCGACAGCTGCATCGGCAGCTATGGCGCGGCAGCGCTGGCGCTGTCGATCCTGGCGCGCTGGAGCGCGATCGTCGAAATCGAAGACCCCGCCCCTGTTTTCGCCGCCCTCGCCGCCGCTCATGTCGGCTCGCGCGCACTGATCCCCGCCTTCATGCAGAACCTGCCCCAGGCCCGCGCCGACGGCCTTGCCGCCGGCGTCGGCACAGTCGCCGACGGGGCAGTGATCGCCGCCCTCGCCATCGGCGCCGCAGGCCTGCTGTTCCTCGGGCTCAGCGGCGCGGTCGTCGCGGCGTTGTGCCTCGCCCTCCTCTTCTTCGCCTTCAGAAAGCTCTGCCTCGCCCAGATCGGCGGCCAGAGCGGCGACACCATCGGCGCTCTGCAGCAAATGGCCGAAATCGCCCTGCTGTTTGTCGCATCCGCCATCCTTGCTTGATTCTGTTTTGGAGTATTCACTGCCATGGCCTTCAAATCGCTCAATGAATTGCGCCAAGCTTGCCTCGACCTGCCGGCCGGCAGCGACGCCGCAGCGGATGCCGTCGCCCGCCGCCAGGACACGCTGACCAAGCCGCGCGGCAGCCTCGGCAAGCTCGAACAGATCGCCGCCTGGCTCGGCCGCTGGCAGGGCCGCGAGATGCCGAGGCTCGACGAGGTCAAGGTCATCGTCTTCGCCGGCAACCATGGCGTCACCGCCCAGGGCGTGTCGGCCTATCCGTCGGAGGTGACGGTACAGATGGTCGCCAACTTCGCCGGCGGCGGCGCTGCCATCAACCAACTCGCCCGCCTTGCCGGCGCCGAACTCGCGGTCATCCCGCTCGAGCTCGATCGCCCCACGGGTGACTTCACCCAGACGGCGGCCATGGACGAAGCCGATTTCCTCGCCGCCGTCTCGACCGGCTATGACGCGGTGACGCCTGATCTCGATCTCGTCTGCTTCGGCGAAATGGGCATCGGCAACACCACACCCGCCGCGGCCATCGCCGCAGGCCTGTTCGGCGGCACCGGCCGCCAGTGGGCCGGCCGCGGCACGGGCGTCGACGATAGTGGCCTGGCCCGCAAGTTCGCCGCCATCGATGCCGGCCTCGCCCGTCATGCCGCCACGCTCGCCGATCCGCTGGCTGTCGCCGCCAATCTCGGCGGCCGCGAACTCGCCGCCATCCTCGGCGCCACGCTGGCCGCGCGCCACCACAACGTGCCCGTCCTGCTCGACGGCTTCGTCGTCACGGCAGCAGCTGCCCCCTTGGCAAAACTCCACCCAGAAGGCCTTGCCCACACGCTGTCGGCCCATGTCTCCGCCGAGGCAGGCCATCGCCAGCTGCTCGAAACCCTGAAGCTCGCGCCGCTGCTCGACATGGGGATGCGGCTCGGCGAAGGTTCGGGCGCCTGCGTGGCCGTCAATCTCGTCCGTTCGGCGCTGGAATGCCACGCCAGAATGGCAAGCTTCGCCGAGGCCGGTGTCACCGAAAAATAGTTAGGCATTCCGCAGGAAGCCGGTCGCACATCTCAAGCCTAGAAATCGATTTCTTCGTTTGACAAAAGGATAGAAGAAAATTCTTCATACAAGCGCAGAGGCAATCCACCTCTGCCTCTACCTGAAACAGGCCCGCAGCTATGTTGCGGCAAAGTTTAGCCATTTGCCGCTTGTCTCAGGAGAATGCCCCCATGAAACGTTTCCTTCTTGTCGGCGTAGCACTTGCCGCCATGCTCGCCGGCCCACTGCAGGCGTCTGCCGCCGACAAGCTGCTCAACGCGTCTTACGACGTCGCCCGCGAACTGTTCGCTGCCGAGAATGCCGCCTTCATCGCCAAGAATCCGGGTGTCACGCTCGACCAGTCGCATGCCGGCACCTCCAAGCAGGCACGCGCCATCGTCGAAGGACTTGAAGCCGACGTCGTCACCTTCAACCAGGTCACCGATATCGAGTTCCTGGTCAAGAACGGCTTTGTATCAGACGACTGGAAAAAGGATTTCGCCAACCAGGCCTCGCCCTTCTATTCGCTGCCGTCCTTCCTCGTCCGCGCCGGCAACCCCAAGGGCATCAAGGACTGGTCCGACCTGGTCCGCGACGACGTGAAGGTCGTCTTCCCCAATCCGAAGACCTCGGGCAATGCGCGCTATACCTATCTGGCGGCAACCGCCTACGCCAAGGAAGCATTCAAGGGTGACGAGGCCAAGGTCAAGGAGTTCGTGACCAAGCTGTTCGACAACGTGCCGGTGTTCGACACCGGCGGCCGCGCCGCCACCACCACCTTCGTCGAGCGCAACATCGGCGACGTGCTGATCACCTTCGAGGCCGAGACCCGCTCGATCGCCAAGGAATATGGTTCCGACAAGGTCGAGAGCGTCATCCCCTCGGTCAGCCTGCTCGCCGAATTCCCCGTCGCCATCGTCGACAAGGTCGTCGACAAGCGCGGCTCGCGCGATCTGGCAAAGTCCTATCTCGATTTCCTCTACACGCCGGAAGGCCAGCGCATTGCCGCCCAACACGGCAACCGTGTCCACGAGCCTTCGGTCGCCACCGAATTCAAGGAGCAGTTCCCCGATGTTCGCCTGGTCACTGTGGAAGATGTCTTTGGCGGCTGGGACAAGGTCCAGAAGGAACATTTCGGTTCCGGCGGCCTGCTTGAAGAGATTTACGGCGAGCGTTGACCTCAGTGCATGACCCCGGAAATCAATATCGATTTTCGGAAGAGGATCATGCACAACTCAGACTGCTACGGGGTCCTTTGCGCGTCCAACAAGGACGCGCGGCACCGTCGTCGTTATCGTGGAGAATTGGACAGCCGGCCATGCCGGCTTTCCGCATTGTTGTATCCGGGAAGGCATTTCAGTGGCGCGCCGCATTCTGCCGGGGTTTCCCCTGGCACTGGGGATAACCCTCGTCTACGTCTCGATCATCGTCGTGCTGCCGCTCGGCGCGCTGGTGTTCAAGGCGGCCAGCCTCGGCTTCGAGGACTACTGGCGCATCGTCTCGTCGCCGCGCGCGGTCGCCAGCTACCGGGTCACGGCCCTTTCGGCGCTCGCAGCCACCGTCTTCAACCTCGTCTTCGGCATGGCGCTGGCGTGGGTGCTGGTGCGCTACCGTTTTCCCGGCCGCCGCTTCATCGACGCGCTCGTCGACCTGCCCTTTGCACTGCCGACGGCGGTCGCCGGCATCGCCTTGACGACATTGTTCGCCGAAAACGGCTGGTTTGGACAGGCGCTTGCCCAGGCCGGCATCAAGGTTGCCTACACCCCGCTCGGCATCATGGTCGCCATGGCCTTCACCAGCCTGCCCTTCATCGTGCGCACCGTGCAGCCGGTACTGGAAGACCTCGACCCCGCACTTGAGGAAGCGGCCCAGACGCTCGGCGGCAGCGACCGGTCGATCTTCCTGCGCGTGATCCTGCCGCTGCTGGCGCCCGCGCTGCTGGCCGGCCTGTCCTTGTCCTTTGCCCGCAGCTTGGGCGAGTTCGGCGCCATCATCTTTATCGCCGGCAACCAGCCGATGTCGACCGAGATCACGGCGTTGCTCGCGTTCATCCGGCTCGAGGAATACGACTACCAGGCCGCTGCGGCGATCGCCTCGGTGCTGCTCATCACAGCCTTCCTGATGCTCGCCATCACCAACATCCTGCAGGCACGTGCCCTGCGCTACACGGCGAGGGGCTGAGATGAGCAATTCCGTCAAGGGCCGCCCGTCCCGCGTCGGCGACGCGCCGGCCTTCCGCCGCGCGCTCATCGGCATCGTGCTGACGCTGGTCGCCATCGTCATCGTCGCGCCGCTGGTCGTCATCGGCTACCAGGCCTTCTCGCAAGGTATCGCGGTCTATGCCGCCGCGATCGCCCATCCCGACACGCTGCACGCCATCGGCCTGACTGTGGTCACCGCGCTCATCGCCGTGCCCATCAACACCGCCTTCGGCGTTGCCGCCGCCTGGGCAATTACTAAGTTCGATTTCCGGGGACGCCGCTTCCTGCTGGTGGTGATCGAAATCCCGTTCTCCATCTCGCCCATCGTCGCGGGCGTCGCCTATCTCTTCGTCTACGGCCTGCAGGGCCTGTTCGGCCCGGCGCTGGAGCAGGCTGACATCAAGATCCTGTTCGCCCTGCCCGGTATCGTGCTCGCCTCGATGTTCGTCACCGCTCCCTTCGTCGCCCGTGAGCTGATCCCGCTGATGCAGGCGCAAGGGCGCGATCTGGAAGAAGCCGCGACATCGCTCGGCGCGTCGGGCTGGCGTACCTTCTTCTCGGTCACCCTGCCCAACATCCGCTGGGCGCTGCTCTATGGCGTGGTGCTGTGCAATGCGCGCGTCATGGGTGAGTTCGGCGCCGTGTCGGTGGTGTCAGGCAATATCCGCGGCCAGACCAACACGCTGCCGCTGCATATCGAACTGCTCTACCACGACTACCAGACCGCGGGCGCCTTCGCCGCGGCCTCGATCCTGGCCCTGCTCGCCGTCGTTACCCTCGTTGCCAAGGTGCTGCTCGAGCGCCAAGGCGCCGGCCGCGCCCGTCGTCGCCCCGCGCTTGCAGCCCCCGTAGCCGCACCCAAGACCGCTTCCGCTGAGGTTCCGTCATGAAAATCCGCCTCGACAACGTCGTGAAGACCTTCGAGACCTTCCGCGCCGTCCATGGCGTCTCGCTTGAAATCGAGAGCGGCGAACTGGTGGCCCTGCTCGGACCTTCCGGCTCGGGCAAGACCACCATCCTGCGCATGGTCGCCGGCCTCGAATATGCCGACGCCGGCCACATCTATTTCGGCGCCGAGGATGCCACCGACATTCCGGTGCGCGACCGTGGCGTCGGTTTCGTCTTCCAGCACTATGCGCTGTTCCCGCATATGACGGTCGCCGAGAATATCGCCTTCGGCATGAAGGTCTCGAAGCAGCGCCGCGACAAGACTGCCATCGATGCTCGCGTCGCCGACCTGCTGCGCCTCGTCCAGCTCGAAGGCCTGGCCGAACGTTTCCCCGGCCAGATTTCAGGCGGACAGCGCCAGCGCGTCGCCCTTGCGCGAGCGCTCGCCGTCGATCCCAAGGTACTCTTGCTCGACGAGCCTTTCGGTGCGCTTGACGCCAATGTCCGCCGCGACCTGCGCCGCTGGCTGCGCGAGATCCATCAGGAGCTCGGCATCACCACTTTGTTCGTCACCCACGACCAGGAGGAAGCGCTCGACCTCGCCGACCGCGTCGTCATCCTCGACAAGGGCCAGATCGTCCAGCAGGGCACGCCCGAAGAGGTCTGCCGCAACCCCGCATCCGCCTTCGTCATGAATTTCCTCGGCGACACCAACCGCATTTCTGCAGCCGTGGCCGGCGGCATAGCCCGCCTTGGCGAGGCACAGATCCCCGCCCCCGGCTTTGCTGACGGCCCGGTCGAAATCTTCCTGCGCCCGAGCGATCTCGGCTGGAGCAGCAGCGGCGCCGGCATCCCCGCAACCGTCGCCCGCGTCATCGACCGGCCTGCCGGACGGCGCATTCTGGCGCTGACGGCAACGGGCGAAGCCGTCGAACTCGACGTCGCGCCTGAAACCCAGGTCAGTGCCCGCGAGCAGGGCATCATCACCATCGAACGCGCCAGGGTCTATGCGGCAGGCTGATTCTGCCGCGAATAGGGTCAAAACCCGCAAAACTTACGGAAAATCAACGCGTTTCGGCTTGTATATCAAGTCTGTGGAATTTATCTCTGGTGAAGGCCGGAATGCGATGGGGACGAATCGTTATCCTCGGCAAGCAACCTCACGCTGCGACTGGCAGCAGGAAGCCGATGACACGCGTTCACCATGCTGACTAAAAAAGGCAAATACGGCCTCAAGGCCCTCGTTCACCTATCCCAACTGCCTGCCGGCCAGCTCGCTTTCGTCGGCGACATCGCGACCACCAACAAGATTCCGAAAAAATTCCTCGACGCGATCCTAGGCGAACTCCGCAATGCCGGTTTCGTCCAGAGCCGCAAGGGCAAGGACGGCGGCTACCGCCTCGCCAAGCCTGCCGCCGAGATCAAGATCGGCCATGTCGTGCGCGTGCTCGACGGCCCGCTGGCACCGATCCCTTGCGCCAGCCGGACCCAGTACCAGCCCTGCGACGACTGCGACGAGGCGACCTGCCAGATCAGGCACATGATGCTCGAAGTTCGCCAGGCGATTGCCGGCGTGCTCGACAATCGCAGCCTCGCGCAGGTGCGCGACGCTGCCAATGACGACATTCTGAGCGACGCCCTGAACCACGCCTGACCGTGCCGGTCAGACAATGCGGCGCAGCATCACCGGCCGCTTGCGCAAATGGGTCGGCGCGGGATCATGGCGGCGAAATGCCTTGCGCAATGCCGGTATGACCTGACGCCCGAAGGCCTCAACCGCATCGGCATCGTCGAGCCCGTGGACGATGAAATCGCTCACTCCGAGTTCGACAAAGCCAGCCAGCACAGAAACGACGTGCTCCGGCTCACCCGTCAGCTGCCAATCCTGCTGCCCGCCCTCGCCAGCTTGCACATGCCCGACATGCACCGGCAAGGAGAAGCGGATGCGCTGGGCCCGACCGAACGGTTCGGCAGCAACCCTCACGCGTTCGATCAGCCGCAACGTGTCGTCGAAGCCACCCACCGGCAGCTCGAACCTGTCGGCGTGCCGGCCCGCGATCTTGAGCGCCGTGCCAGACAATCCGCCGAGTTGCAGCCGGATCATTGCGCCTTCGGCTGCCTTCATCGGCACGAAACCGCCATGGATGCGGTAGAACAGGCCCTCATGGTCGAAGGGCTGCGCATTGCTCCACAGCCGCTTGAGCAGCATCAGATATTCGTCGGTGCGCCCCAGCGTGGCGACGAGACCGCTGTCGTCATTGATCTCGCGCAGGTCGCGGCTTGGCGGCACCCGCAATGCCAGCCGGCCAGAGCCGATCTGGTCGAAGGCCGCAAACTGCCGGGCAGCCACCACCGGCGCCACGATTCCAGGCCAATGCGAGACGAGCACACCGATCGACTGCGTGCTGCGTAGCGCAAGCGACGCCAGGTCCATATTGGCAAGCAGGCCGCCCATGTCGTCGATGAGAACGCAGTCGAAGCCCGCCCTTTCGAGCTGGCGCAGCCTCTGCACGGCAACCGCCGTGTCTGAAAAGAAGGAAGAGTGAAGTTCGTCCTTGTCGGCAACGCCGCCCGGGCAATGGGTGAAGTCGATCTGCATCGCAAACTCCTTCATCTTGTCAGGAACAGTTATTGGCGCCGCCCGCGCCGGTTCACGCGCTACTCTGGAAAACCTTCTTCAGTTGGGTTGAGATGATATGGCGCGCCCGCCTCCGGGCACGGGGTGGCCCTAGTGGACCAGACCGACGACGACGGCCGCGGTAAAGCCGAACGACACCGTGAAGAACAGATACGACGCGATCTGCGCAATGCTGGCAGGCCTGCCGGCCGCAGCTGCCGTCTCGCCGACGCGGCTGTTCGAGAGATACTGGGTCTGTGCCATCGCAATCTCCATCATGCCGTTAGTCTATAAAATTAATAGACTTTGTCGATTGCTAATTTTGGCGAGATTGTGGAACGGCTTTGCCCTGCCACAGCTGGGCGGGAGCAATTTTTCTCTTGCGAGAATGATCTGCCGACTACCGGTTGAGCGCTGAAGCGCCGCTGCGGCAGGACGCATGAACTCAAAAACATCATTACATAACAGATGGATAGCCGAAATCCAGTCGCCAAAAGATTACAGTTTTGGGCCGAATTCGACGACAGGAGGGAGGCAAGAAAAAATGTCCCGAAGGCACTGTTGGCGCCTTCGGGACCGGACGAAATACGGCTAGCCGGCTCAGTAATAGCCGCGCGGGCATTCTGCCAGATAGGTGCGACCATAGCGGTCGCGATAGCGGCAGCGGTTCGGCTCGTTGGCCCGGCCGATCAGGGCGCCGGCAACGGCACCGACGGCGCCACCGACGAGCGCGCCTTCAGCCCGGTTTCCGGGTGCGGCAACGGCACTGCCGATCGCCGCGCCGCCAAGACCGCCAATGGCTGCACCCTGTTCGGTCTGCGAGCAGGCTGCCAGCGGCACCAGAAGTGCAAGACTCAATACGAGTTTCATCATCACCAATAACTCCCGAAAATGTGTCCCCACCTCGCCTACAATGCGCGGCGGCGAAAAACGATCCATCGCGCCTCTCCAGCGCGTGGACCACTAAGTCCCTTCAACCCAAGGCATGCCAAGGCAATCGGGCAGCATTCGGGCAGCTCCGATCCGCAACTGCCGCGATGAACCGGCTTCGAAACGAGCCGCTTCCAGCCCGTCGAATTACGCTGACCTATGCCGCCTTGCTCTTCCGCCCCGCCTGTGACGGACGCCGGACCTTCCGTTTGGCGGCCTTGAGCGGTACCGCGGGCGCGTCAGTCAGGGCGCCGATGGTGGCGCCGGCCATGTTGAACGCCGCAAAGTCGGCGTTGAGGTCGCCGGCAAGCTTGTCGGCATCCCCGGCAGCACCGTCGGTCCACAGCACCACCCCTACCCTGAGCGATGGCTTGGCACGTTTCAGACGCCGCACCAGAAAGCGGCCATGGTGAAGCGAATCGGCATTCAGGAAGCCGATCACGGCTGTATGCACGCCTTCGAGCGGCAGGCTTTTGATGCTGGACGGTTCGACATCGGCATGATTCACCGTGGCAACAGTCGCGCCCTGCACCGTCAGCACCTGCGCCAGCATGGCCGCGGCCGCGTTGTCGAGCTCGCCGCGCCCGCCAATGCACAGCACCGCCTTCCCCGCACCGTCGGGCAGTTCGTCGGCCGGCTCGCCATCGTCCTGCGTCACATCCTCGGGCGCGTCGTCCTCTTCATCCGCTTCTTCGCCGGCGATTTCGTTCAAGTTGGCCACCAGCACCACGGCACTGGCGGCGACGCGCGTCCGCTGCTCGTCGGTCAGGGCACCGCGCGCCCGGTCGAATTCGCCAAGCAGCAGGGCCGGAATGGCGACATTGCCGTAGAAGTCGACGAGATATTCGGTCTCGAGCATCTCTTCCGCGTGATCGGTCGCCTCATCAGGATCTCCTGCCAGAAGGCGCTGGTATAGCCGCTCCTTGGGGTCGAGCACCGGTTCGTTGCCGAACAGAACTTCAAGGAACTCGAACTGTGGCACGTGTTTTCCGAGCACCACCAGGCAGACGGTCAGCGGCGTCGACAGGACCAGTCCGACCGGTCCCCACAACCAGGTCCAGAAGATCGCGGCGACGATGATGGCGAGCGGCGAAAGGCCGGTTCTCGAGCCATACAGCCAGGGCTCGAGCACATTGTTGATGACCAGTTCCATGGCGATGAACAGTGCCGCGGCCCACAGCACGAGCGACCAACCGGGGGCAACCGCAATCGCCAGGAACAGCGGCAGGATCATTGCGATCGCCGGCCCGATATAGGGCACGAAGCGCAGCACGATGGCGAGCAGGCCCCACAGGATCGCATTCGGAATGCCGAGCAGCCAGAGGCCCATGCCAATCGGAACGCCATAGGCGACATTCACCACCAGCTGCATCAAAAGGTACTGACCGACCCTTCGCCCGGCATCCTGCAGCGCTTCGGTCGTCCGGTGCAGGTCGCCATAACCGACGAGGCGAATGAACCGGTCGCGCAAATCCTCGCGCTCCAGCAGCATGAAGATGACGACGACGATGACGAGGCCAGCCGTCGCCAGCGGTCCGATCAGCGGCGTGATCAGGTTCATCAGCGTTTCGATCGGCTTTTGCGGTGTGAAGATCTCGACCAGCAGCGGGTCCGGCCGGGATGGATGGGCCGCGGGCGCGAGATTGTCTTCCGGCTTATCGATCTCCTGGCCAACGCGCTCGATGACCCCGCTCAGCCTGTCGATGATCCCCTCTCCGCTGCCGCTTTCCTTGAGCGCGCGCACCTTGTTGAGGATGTTCGACTGATAGGTCGGTACGTTCTGCGCGACCTCGCCGATCTGCGAAACCACCACGAAGCTGAACACCGCGACCACGCCGAAGGCGGCCAGCACGCAGGCAATCACCGAAACCAGCCTGGGAACACCGAACCGCCTGAGCCAGCTGGCGATCGGCGCAAGCGCGAAGGTCAACAGCACCGCGATCGCAAGCGGCAGGAACACATCGCGGGCAAAATACAGGATCGCAACGACAGCTGCTGTGGCCGCGAACGGCGGCAGCGCCGTCCTGGACTGCGGCTGAAGCAACGGTGGCTGTCCAGAACCGAGGCCTCGAGTTTTCGGAATTGCCTCCACCACCTGCAACCTCCTGGCCCTGAAACCGCTTCGCGCTGATGACAAGCAACCATTCGTGACAGGAGACGTCACGAGCACGCTGTCATGTCGTGCCGCATAGTCGCGGCAGATGGGCCGCATTTGCAATGGCCCGCAAGTCTGCCGCCAGAAGAAGCGCCGGCCATCAGCGGAACGTTCATGCCAAGGGCGCAAGTGCCTGCGAGGGGCGGAGCTCGGATCGCCGGGGCAAATGCTCAGGTCGGAGCGAAACGTGCTTGCCAACTGGCTGCCCCGCGCCCGACGGACATTTGCGCATTGGCAATGCTGAATCCGGCACGCTAGGCAAGATGCAGTCCGATTCGCTACCGACAGGTCCGCCATGAACAAGGCCGCAGCTTCATTTGCCCTCGTTGCCGTGCTGGCGGCCGCACTGACGGCACTCAGCCTCGCCGTTGCGCGGCACGGCTATCCCTTCGGCGTCATCGGCGTGCAGCGCCTCGACGGCATCGCCAGCGCCGATAGCTTCATTCCGCTGGCGGCGATCTACTTCCTTGCCGCGATGCTGATGATGATCCTGCCGCTCAAGGCGGCGAGTATCGTCCTGGTCAATGCCGCCGACACCATCCACTGGATCGTCATCGCCCTGTTCGCCACCATCGTCGGCTGCCTCGCGGCGCGCTGGGTATTCGGCCAGGCCAGTGCGCCTTGGGCCCTGCTCGACTGGCGCTACCTGTTCGTCGCCATCATTGTCGGCTGCCATCTCGCAATGAACGCACTGCGCCGCA
Organism: Aminobacter sp. NyZ550; assembly: GCF_025628925.2. Taxonomy (NCBI): domain Bacteria; kingdom Pseudomonadati; phylum Pseudomonadota; class Alphaproteobacteria; order Hyphomicrobiales; family Phyllobacteriaceae; genus Aminobacter; species Aminobacter sp. NyZ550. The sequence goes on along the minus strand of NZ_CP114190.1, from coordinate 2,786,457 downwards.
ACGTCCTGCTGCGCAGCCTCTTCTTCGCCCTCTTCGGCGTGGCAACGCTTGCCTGCCTGTTCTGGTCGTTCCGAATTTGAGGCAGCGCAGGGCCGACCAGAAATAGAACTCCAAGCGACTTCAACCCAATTGAAGCAACAGTCACAGCGGTTTGAAATCTTTGGAGAAGAAGTGGTGGGTGCGACAGGGATCGAACCTGTGACCCGCTGATTAAGAGTCAGCTGCTCTACCAACTGAGCTACGCACCCATTCGCGACCGGTGAACCGACCGTGGCCGCATATAGCCACACCATCCGTTGCTGTCCACCCATGTTCGCCAAGAAAGATGCAGCAATCGGCAGTGGTACGCGATTGCCTGTGCAAAGCCTGGCGGCATTGCATCCGGACAAGGAGATCGACCATCCGCCCGCGCAATTATATGCGCGGCGTTCTAGTATTCGGCGGCTAAGGGAAAGAAGTGGTGGGTGCGACAGGGATCGAACCTGTGACCCGCTGATTAAGAGTCAGCTGCTCTACCAACTGAGCTACGCACCCACTCGCGACCGGTGAACCGACCGTGGCCGGCATATAGCCAAGGCATTTTCGCCTGTCCACCCCACCGGCCGCTTTTTCTTTCAGTCGGCAAAAATAGCTGGGTCAAACCAGCAGAACGCCCTCGGCCACCCTCACCGCGTGTCCGCCGATGCGCGCGGAAGCCAGCTTGCCGCCCGAGATCTCGAGCTCCAGCCTGATCCTGGACGGTCGCCCCATCTCGATGCCCTGTTCGATCCAGAATCGCTGCGCCCCATCGGTCGGCCTGTCGAACTCCATGATCGCCCCAGCAAAGGCGGCAGCCGCCGAACCTGTCGCCGGATCTTCGTAGGATGGGCTGCCGGGAACGATCATCCTCGCGTGGAATGCGTTTTCGTGCCCCACAGTCTCGCGACAATAGACATAGGCGCTGGCCACCGCCGAGTCGTTCTTGCGCGGCGAAAAGGTGAACCAGGCCTCGTTGTCGAATCGAATTCTCGCCGCAACCTTGGTGTCTGCCACCGGCACGGTGATGTAGGGAACGCCCGCAGACCACAGCGATACACGATGGTTTTCAAAGCCGATCTCGTGTGGCGCCAGTCCAAGGGCTGCGGCAACCGCATCGGTGCTGGCGGCCAGCGGCATCGGCTCGGGCAGTTTCGGCAGGTCGAATTCGGCAAACAGGCTGTCGCCAACCTTGTTCACGGCACAGCGCACCAGGCCGATATTCTCTTCGAGGACAAAAATGCCGGCAAGATCATTACCTTGCGCCATCTCGGTCAGCGCGATCGCCGTGCCGACGGTCGGGTGACCGGCAAACGGCATCTCGTAGTCAGGCGTGAATATGCGGACCCGTGCCTTGTGCTTCGGGCTTTCGGGCGGCAACACGAATGAGGTCTCCGACAGGTTGAACTCCCTGGCGATGGCCTGCATCTGCGCCGTGCTCAACCCCTTGGCATCGACGACCACAGCGAGTGGGTTGCCGGCAAGCCTGTTTTCGGTGAAGACGTCATAGACAAAATACTTGCGTCCGCCCGTCATGTTTGCTCCTTCTGCGCCGGCAACATGAGCGAAATTTAATTTGAATTTCGGGACCACTCAGCCGATCTGTGATTTTAAAGCATGATCGTCAAACTGGCATCCCGGTTTCAGACAAGATCATGCTCGATCGAACCAGCTTAGAGCAGGCTCTAGGCGGATTTTCTGGGACCATCGAAAGGGTCTGGCTTGGACCAGCTGACAAATCGCCCGCAATCGGCGAGCACGCCATCGATAGAGGCAGCCCTCGGCCTCGACGGCAACGGCCGCGCCACGCGCCGCCGCCGTGGCTGGCTGTGGCTGCTGGTGGCGCTGGTCGCTGCGGCTTGCGCCTATGCCGGCTATTCCTGGTTCGCAACGCCTTCCCAGAAGCTTGTCTACACCACCCAGGCCGCCGAGACAGGCGACCTGACCATCGAGGTGTCGGCGACGGGCAATCTGCAGCCGCTCACCCAGGTCGACATTTCGAGCGAATTGTCGGGTGTCGTCCGCTCGGTCGCGGTGGTCGAAAACCAGCAGGTCAAGAAAGGCGACGTGCTCGCCTCCCTCGACACGACGCGGCTTTCCGCCCAGATCGAGCGTGCCCAGGCGTCCGCCAAGGCTGCCGCCGCCAAGGTCGAAGACACGCGCACCACCTTGTCGCAGAATGCCCAGGCGCTCACCCGCGCGCAGGAACTGGCAAAACGCGGCATGGCCACCACCCAGGCGCTGGAAGCAGCCACCGCCGAGCGCGATCGGGCGCAGAGCGCGCTCGACATGGCCGAAGCCAACCTGGCTATCTCGGAGGCTGACCTCAAGCTGCAGCAGGCCGACCTCGCCAGGAGCACGATTTATGCCCCCATCGACGGCGTCGTGCTGACGCGCTCGGTCAATCCGGGCCAGACGGTGGCGTCCTCCATGCAGGCGCCGGTGCTGTTCGTGATCGCCGCTGACCTGTCCCAGATGGAGCTCAAGGCGGCGGTCGACGAGGCCGACATCGGTTCGGTGGCGAAGGGTCAGAACGCCCGCTTTACCGTCGATGCCTTTCCCGACCGCAGCTTCAAGGCGACGATCCGCGACATAGCCTATGCCGCTGTTACCACAGACGGCGTGGTCACCTACAACGCCTGGCTCGAAGTCGCCAATGACGAGCTGCTGCTGCGCCCGGGCATGACGGCGACGGTGTCGATCGTCACCCGGGAGGCCAAGGATGTGCTGACAGTGCCAGCCACCGCCTTCCGTTACCGCCCGGCACCTGTTGCCCGCAGCAGTGGATTCAGCCTGCAGAACCTGTTCCTCGGCCGTTCCAATCGCGGCCCGACCGACCGCAGCCGTCCGGCCTCGACGCCTACAGATGGCCTGCGCACGCTCTATGTGCTCAAGAACGGCGCGCCGGTCGCGGTCAGGGTCAAGACCAACTCCACCGACGGCGATCGCACCGAGATCGTCTCCGGGCTTGCGGTAGGTGATGCGGTCATCACCGCCTCGTCGTCCGCAAGGGCCAATTGAGCTGGTCGTGGAAACCCCTGTGATGACCACCGCGCCGCTCATCCTCTTCGACAAGGTCTGGAAGACCTACGGCCAGGGCGAAGCCGAGGTGCGTGCCCTCGCCGGCATCGATATCGCCATCGCGCAAGGCGAGTTCGTCGCCATCATGGGCCCGTCCGGTTCCGGCAAGTCGACAGCGATGAACATTATCGGCTGCCTCGATACGCCCACCTCAGGGCGCTACGCCTTCATGGGCACAGACGCCGGCCGGCTCGACCGCAACCGCCGCGCCGTCTTGCGCAATCTCTACATCGGCTTCGTCTTCCAGGGCTACAACCTGCTGCCGCGCACCACGGCTGTGGAGAACGTCGAACTACCGTTGATCTATCGCGGCGCAGCCGCGCATGAGCGCCGCGCGCTGGCCATGCAGGCCCTTGCCGAGGTTGGCCTCGAGGGCCGTGAGCACCACACGCCGGCCGAACTCTCCGGCGGTCAGCAGCAGCGCGTGGCGATCGCGCGCGCCATTGTCACTCGGCCCACCCTTCTTGTCGCCGACGAGCCGACGGGCAATCTCGACACTGCCCGCAGCCACGAGATCATGGAGCTGCTGACCCGCCTCAACGAGGAGGCCGGGCTCACCATCGTCATGGTCACCCACGAGGCCGATATCGCCGCCTATGCCGGACGCACCATCGCCTTCCGCGATGGCCACGTCGCCTCCGACACCAGAAAGCTGGAGGCAGCATAAGTCATGATCTGGGAGACCGTCCGCCTCGCCCTCCGCTCTGTCCGCCGCAACGCGCTGCGCTCGTTCCTGACGCTGCTTGGCATCGTCATCGGCGTCGCCGCCGTCATCGCCATGCTGACAATCGGCAGCGGCACCACCGAGAAGGTCAAGGCCGACATCTCGCAGCTCGGCAGCAACCTTCTGATCGTCCGCGCCGGCCGTCCCGCCGCCCCCGGCTCAGGCCCGCAGCAGACCATCCGCCAGCTCGGCGACAAGGAGGTCGCAGCCCTCACCGCCCATCTCGAAGGCGTACGTGCCGTCTCGCCGGCGTCGCAGAAGCAGGTGCGCGTCGTCTTCGGCACCGAAAGCCTGACCTCGTCCATCACCGGCACCGACAACGCCTATCTCGACGCCCGCGACTGGAAGGTCGCTTCGGGCAGGCCTTTCAGCGAGTCCGAGGTGCGCGGCGGCGTCAATGTCTGCCTGATCGGCGAAACCTTGCGCCAGCAGTTCTTTGGCGCCGGCGATCCCGACGGCGCCGCCATCCGCGTCGGCCGCGTCAGTTGCAAAGTCATCGGCCGGCTCGAGCCGAAGGGTTATTCCGGCTTCGGCCAGGACCAGGACAATGTCGTGCTGATGCCGCTTCAGGCGTTCCAACGCCGCATCGCCGGCAACCGCGACATCGACAACATCTATGTCGCCGCCGATGACGTGACACCGACCTCGGTCGTCCAGACGCGGATCGAGGACATCATGCGCGACGTCAGGCGCGTCACCGCCGACCGCGAGGACGATTTTTCCGTCCGCGACATGACCCAGATCGCCGATGCGATGGCCAGCGCCACCGCCACGATGACCGGCATGCTCGGCGCTGTCGCCGGCGTCAGCCTGCTCGTCGGCGGCATCGGCATAATGAACATCATGCTGGTGTCGGTCACCGAACGCACCCGCGAGATCGGCATTCGCCTCGCCATCGGCGCGCATGAAAAGCACATCCTGATCCAGTTCCTGGTCGAGGCAACCGTGCTGTCGCTGCTCGGCGGGCTGATAGGCATCGCCATCGGCCTGACGCTGGCGGGCGTCGCCTCGCTGGCGCTATCCATCCCGTTTGCGCCGAGTCTGGCGGTCGTGCTGCTTGCCGTTGGCTTCTCGGCGCTGATCGGCATGGTGTTCGGTTTCTTCCCCGCGCTGCGCGGCGCGCGCCTCGATCCGATCGAGGCGCTCAGGCACGAATAGCCGAAGCTACTTCTTCAGCAGCGTGTTTGCCGTGCCTTCCTCGACCTGGTCGATGACAAGCAGCTTGACCGGCTCGGCACCGACATTGGCGCCCTGATGCCACGTGCCGAGCATCTCGACGATGAAGTTGCCCGTCTTGTAGCTGGTGCTCTTGCCGGTTTCGGCATTGGTCACCTGCAGTTGGCCCTCGAGCACATAGGCGTAGCGCGCCGACGGGTGCATGTGCACCGGCAGCGACGCCCCGGGCGGGATCTCGAAGGAGGAGACCAGCACCTGCACGTTCTTCTGCGGCAGCACGATCGGCTGTCCGTTCGCGGTCACCGTCGTCGACGCCAGCGGCGTCACGACGTGTTGTCGAGAGCATGGGCACTGGCGCTCTGGAACAGAGCCAGCGCAATGGCGCCGGCGAAAATACTTGCACGTGCTGGAAAGCTGGCCATCGAATCCCCCCGAAATGCCGCACAAGGTCTGCGGCAACTTGTGACCCAGCGGCATGCGGCCCGCAAGGGCTTCGGCAGGTCGGCGACGGCTGGTGGCGTCAGCCGCGTGAAAAATGCCATTCCACCAGCGCGGGCATATGCGGCATCAAATTGTCGGGCAGATCGTCCATGCCGCGGATGATGACAGGCCCTTCGATCTCGGGCTCCGCATCGGCCGCCACAAAGCGCTCGATGCGGGCGGCCACCTCGTCGGCGGTCTCAGTGAGATGGTAGCAGCGCACGATCGCCGTGCCGGTGTCCCCAGACAGCGCATAACAGCGTTCTTCGCCGCGGGCCTCGCCAAGCTCGAGCCCGGTCTCCTCGCGAACCTCGCGCGCCATGTTGTAGTCGAGGTCGACGAGCCCATCAAAAAAGTCTTCCGGCTCGAACGAGCCGGCGGCGAAATAGATCTTTCCCGCATTGACCGTATGCGCGCCCATGCGGATCGCCACCAGCGCATTGTCGCTGGAGATCAGCATGGCGTGCGCGAAGGAATGTTCGGCACTGGTGAGCGGTTTCAGCTTTCGCCACAGCATGAAGGTCGAGAAGCGGACGGCGTGGCAGCGACCCACGAGCCGGTTGTCGCCATAGGCAAGCTCCGACAGGAGGACCACCGTGCCGTCGAACATCGCCGGCGTCAGTGCCTTTTCAGCCGCCCAGTTGGCCAAGATCGCATCGGCATTGTCGCGCTCGAACGGGTGCGGCTCGGCATCGAGGCGCACGTCGACGACGTCGACCGGCAGGATCTGGTTGCGTGGAATGTCGAATGCCAAGGAAATCTCTCAGGTAATGCTCAACGTCACCGCAACCGGGCAGTGGTCGGAGGCCTTCGGCCGGTCCCAGCCGGCGCGCGGATAACGGTCCACCTCTTGCCCCGGCGGGAAGATGGTGCGCCAGGGCTGGCCGCGCCGCACGATGTCGGGCACCGCCTGCTCGTTCGTCCGTGCCAGCGACGGCGACAGCAGTATATAGTCGAGCTGGCACAGATGCCGTTCCAGCGGTCCACGCGTGTGATAGAGTGTCCAGCGGTCCATCTCCTGTCGCCGCGCGACAACGTTTTCGGCAAAACCATCGGCGAGGAACACGTCGAGGCAGGACGCCGTCTCCTGAACCGGCGTGAAGCCGTAGCCCCGATAGGCATCGCCCGAGATCACCAGCCGCTCGCGATAGTCGTTCATGTCGCCGCAGATCACCCAGCGCTTGTCGGCTGCATGGTCCTTGCCGAAACGGTCCTCGATGATCCGCCGGACGGCCTTGGCCTCGGCGACACGGATCGGCATCGTCGCGTCACGGCCGTTCAGCCCGTTGCGCGGCGAGCCCATCGACTTGAAGTGCACCGAATAGATGGTCAGCGGCTTGCCGCCGATCTTGACGTCGATCTCCAGGCAGTCGCGCCGGAAGATGCGCTCGAACGGCTCCTGGCCGAGACCGGCGAGTTCCGGCGTATGCAGCCCGAGCTCCTCGAAGGTGACATGGGCATGGCTGGTCATGCGCACGAACTCGATCGGTTCGCCATGCGCGGTCTCAGCCCGCATCATCACCGCAACGTCGATGCCGCGCGAATCATTTCCAGAAGTGGTGTATTTGTGCTGGTAGCCTTGCCCCACCATCTTGAACAGATAGCCGTATTCGAAGGCCTTCAGCGCTTCGATGTTGTCGACTTCCTGCAGGCAGATGATGTCGGCGCGGGTCTCGGCGATGGCCAAGGCCGTCAGCTGGCGCATGTCGTCGGCGTGCGCGATCGCGCGTGCCTGCTCGAGCAGCCGGTATTCGGCCTCGCTGCGAATCTCGAACAGGGCAAGTGTCCGGTCCTCGTTGAGCTGGTTGCGGTAGCCGGAATAGTCGAACCTGTTCATCAGGTTCTCGACATTGAAGGTGGCAAGGCGCAGCGACATGCGCCGAGCATTGCCTTCATGTTGGCCCAAACACAAGAGCCCAGCCCACAAGCCCACGGGAACTCGGCGTTCATTTCCCGTTCAGGCTGAAAGGCGGAATATGCCTGATCTCCATCGAAATTTGGGGGCATGGAGCCTTTGGGATTCGGACTCAGGAGACGATCATGAACCTCTCATCCCTTGCACGTTCCGGGCTCGTCGCGCTCGGTCTCGTCACCGGCCTGCCGCTGGCTGCGTCGGCTTCGCCAGCCAGCCTGGGCCAGATGCCCTCAATTGTTCCGCAGGCGACGCAGAATATCATCCTCGCCCAGAGCCATTTCTGCCCGCCCGGAAGCGGATGCTACGGCCGCCGCGATGGCTCGCGCGACAGCTGGCGTCGTGACAACTGGCGCGGCGACAATTGGCGCCACAACAGCTGGCGCGGCGATCGCTGGCGCGACGACTGGCGCTGGCGGCACCGCCCGCACCGGCGCCATTTCGGCACCGGCATCTACCTGAACTTCGGCATACCGGCCTATCGCTACTACGAGCCGCGCTATCACCAGCCACGCTATGTCCAGCCGCGCCGCATCTATCGTGGCGGAGGTTCTGCGCACGTCCAGTGGTGCTACGACCGCTATCGCTCGTATCGGGCCTGGGACAACACCTTCCAGCCCTATAACGGTCCGCGCCGGCAGTGCTGGTCGCCCTATAGCTAGGCGAAACCGAAACAACGGAGACGGCGTCGCGCCTGCGGCGCCGTTTTTTCTATAAATATGACTTCAGGCTAATACGAAACAGCAACAAGCTGTTGTTTACGTATCATGTGTAGAACCAAGAATACCGGGAGGATTTTCTATTCTGGGTTGAGAATTCATGACGGCAGACAACGCCGAGATAGCCGAAAACGAACTGCGCCGGGAGCGCCGCAACCGCGTCCTCAAGGGTGCTGCGATTCTGACCGGCATCACCAATTCGGAAACCCGCTGCACCATCCGCAACATGCATACGAACGGCGCCGAGATCAAAATCCCCGCGGAAAGCCGCGTCCCCGACCAGTTCCTGCTCTATGTCCCCGTCGACGGCATCGCTTATCGCTGCATCGTGCGCTGGCGCAAGGCCGACCGCCTCGGCGTCCAGTTCGAAGGCACCGAACCCAAGCCGCACTGGCATTACGGCTGACCCCCCGATTCCCAGTCGATAAAAAAGGCCGGCAGATTGCTCCACCAGCCTCTTTTTGATTTTCGAGCCAATCGCCCTGCCGAGCCTGGGGCCGGCAGGGTGACGCGGACTTCCTAGTTCTTGGCCTCGTCGACCAGCTTGTTCTTGGCGATCTCCGCGCGCCCGCAGGGCGTAGCCCGAGGACGCGCAACGAAGGAGACCTGGATCGTCTCAGTTCTTCGCCTTGTCGACCAGCTTGTTCTTGGCGATCCCCGCGCGCCCGCAGGGCGTAGCCCGAGGACGCGCAATGAAGGAGACCTGGATCGTCTCAGTTCTTCGCCTTGTCGACCAGCTTGTTCTTGGCGATCCACGGCATCATCGCGCGCAGCTTCGAGCCGACTTCCTCGATCTGGTGGCTGTCGTTCATGCGGCGGATGCCCTTGAAGCGAGCGGCGCCCGAACGGTATTCCTGCATCCAGTCGGAGGTGAACTTGCCGGTCTGGATGTCCTTGAGGACGCGCTTCATCTCGGCCTTGGTCTCTTCGGTGATGATGCGCGGGCCGGTCACGTACTCGCCCCACTCTGCGGTGTTCGAGATCGAGTAGTTCATGTTGGCGATGCCGCCTTCATAGATCAGGTCGACGATCAGCTTCACTTCGTGCAGGCACTCGAAATAGGCCATCTCGGGAGCGTAGCCGCCCTCGACCAGCGTCTCGAAGCCGGCGCGGATCAGCTCGACAAGGCCGCCGCAGAGGACGACCTGCTCGCCGAACAGATCGGTTTCACACTCTTCCTTGAAGTTGGTCTCGATGATGCCCGACCGGCCGCCGCCGACGCCGCATGCATAGGACAGGCCGAGATCGAGCGCGTTGCCCGAAGCGTCCTGATGCACGGCAACCAGGCACGGCACGCCGCCGCCCTTCTGGTATTCGCCGCGCACGGTGTGGCCCGGGCCCTTCGGCGCGACCATAATGACGTCGACGGTCGACTTCGGCTCGATCAGGCCGAAATGCACGTTGAGGCCGTGGGCGAAGGCGATCGCTGCACCATCACGAATGTTCGGAGCGATCTCGTCGCGGTAGATGTCGGCCTGCAGTTCGTCAGGCGTCGCCATCATCATCAGGTCGGCCCACTTGGCGGCTTCGGCAACCGTCATGACCTTGAGGCCGTCGGCCTCGACCTTCTTGGCGGTCGCAGAGCCAGCCTTCAGACCAACAACCAGTTCCTTGGCACCCGAATCCTTGAGGTTCAGCGCATGCGCGCGGCCCTGGCTGCCGTAGCCGATGATGGCGACCTTCTTGCCCTTGATCAGGTTGAGATCGGCATCGCGATCGTAATAGACACGCATTGGTGGGTTCCTTCCCGGTTTTTAAGTCAGAGGGCCTTGGGCCCGGTTTTCGCTCCATGAAGAGCAAGAAACTGCTGCGTTGCGCGCACGGCGTCGCCGTCGATCCCCGCCTCAGTCAATTCCAGCCGGTCGCCGAGCAGCAGACGGATCTGCACATCGCGGGCGACCAGCCCAAAGAATGTCCGGAATGCCGTCTCGGCATCGTCGAATTCGAGCAGGCCCGCCTCGCGCCCCGCTTCCAGCACCGGCTTCAGCCTGCGCCCCAGCGCAAAGCGGCCGCGCTCCAGCACGATGGCGCCAAGGTCGCGCTTGTCCGATCCGGCATGCACAACGCCAACCCTATTGAGCGCGATCGAAGTGTCGCTCGAAATCACCCGCAGCCAGTCGGAAGCGAAACGTTCGAGGCTCGACGTCAGCGACGCCAGGTCCAGTCCCTTGCGGTCGACCGGCGGCACACGCACCTTCGAAGCCTGCCATTGCACCGTCGCGGTCAAAAGCCCGTCACGGTCGCCGAACCACTTGTACAGCGTTTCCTTGGAGCAGCTGGCGCGGCGCGCAACGGCCGTCATCGTCAGCCTGTCGCCCTCCTCGACGAGCAGGCGCAGCACCGCGTCGAGCACGTCCTGCTGACGTGCCGTCGGTCCCTCGCCTTCCATCATCTCAGTTGTCGTCTGCAACATCGTTCCAAGCCTGCCACGTCACGCCGGCTCGCTTCGAACAAGCCGTACCGTACGTTACGGTTCGGTTGATAGCGCAATTGAAGGCAGCCCTGCAATCGGATTCTTCGCATCGCTTGCAATTATCTGGTGACCGCCTTGACGGAAGCCGCCCCTCCGGAAACTTGCCGTCTGGCCGCCTCAGGAACCACCGAGATCGACGGTCTCGGCCAGGAAATCGAGCAGTGCCCTCACCCGCGCCGGCACCGGGCCGCCATTGCCAAGAAACACCGCGTGCACATCCTCGATATCGCCGGGATTGGCCTCTTCGAGAACGTTGGCCAATCTGCCTGCCGCCAGATCGTCGCGCACCTGGAACGCGGCAATGCGCGCCAGTCCGATTCCGGCCAGCGCCAGTTCGCGCAACGCCTCGCCATCGCTGGCCTGGACGTTGCCTGTGGGCGTGACGTCCACGACAGCGCCGCCCTGCAGCACCGGCCATGCCGGCATGGTTCGGGCATAGGACGGCCCGAGCAGATTGTGCCGCTTCAGTTCGTCGGCGCTGCGCGGCATGCCTCGCATTGCGAAATAGGCGGGCGCTCCGACGATCATCATCCGCGTCGCGCCAAGCTTGCGTGCGACAAGGCTCGAGCTTTTCATCGGTCCGGCTCTGATCGCCACATCGGCGCGTGCTTCCAGAAGATCGACGACAATGTCGGACAGGGCGATATCGACGGAGATCTCGGGATATCTTGCCAGGAACTGCGGCAACAGCGGCAGCAGGAAATGCTTGCCGAACGGCACGTTGGCGTTGACGCGCAGGCGCCCGCGCGGCGCCTCGCCGGCAGCCGCGCATTGTTCCGCCTCCTTGAGGTCGGCAAGGATGACGACGCTGCGCTCATAGAAGGCACAGCCCTCGGGCGTCAGTTGCAGCCGCCGCGTCGAGCGGTTGACCAGCCGCGTGCCGAGCCGGTTCTCCAGCCGCGACACCAGCTTGCTCACCGCCGAAGGCGACATATCAAGCGCGCGTGCCCCAGCCGAAAAGCCACCGCTCTCCACAGCCCGGACAAACACTTCCATTTCGCCGAAGCGGTTGACGTCCACGCGCATCATTGTGAATTCACGTCACATATCCTTCGCCAGACCGACGTCTACTTCATCTAGTTGGCCGCGTCCATATCAAGGCTCTCACCGGAGACTTGGATGATGAAACAGAACACTGCACTGATCGTCGGCGCCCATGGCGTCATCGGCAGCAATCTCGCCAGCCACCTGGCAGCACTCGGCAACTGGGACATTGTCGGACTGTCTCGGCGCGGCGGTTCGAGCCAAGGCTCAGTCCGTCACATCGCTGTCGATCTGCTCGATATCAGGGACGCCAGGGAAACGCTCGGCGGCCTCCACGACGTCACTCACATCTTCTACGCCGCCTATCAGGATCGGCCGAGCTGGGCCGAGCTCGTCGAGCCCAACGTCGCCATGCTGCGCAATGTCGTCGACACGGTCGAACCGATCGCCAGGAACTTGCGCCACATCAGCCTGATGCAGGGTTACAAGGTCTATGGTGCGCATCTTGGGCCATTCAAGACGCCGGCACGCGAGACCGACGCCAACCACATGCCGCCGGAGTTCAACGCTGACCAGCAGGATCTTCTCGAAGACCGGCAGATGGGCAAGAGCTGGGGCTGGTCGGCGCTGCGTCCTTCGGTGGTCATCGGCCAGGCGCTTGGCAACCCGATGAATCTCGCCATCGCCATTGCCGTCTATGCTTCGATGTCGAAGGAGCTTGGCCTGCCGCTGCGCTTTCCCGGCAAGGTAGGCGCCTATGACAAGATCATCGAGATGACCGACGCCGGCCTGCTGGCGCGGGCCACCGTCTGGACCGCGACAGACGAACGCTGCGCCAACCAAGCGTTCAACATCACCAATGGCGACCTGTTCCGCTGGAACGAGATGTGGCCGAAGATCGCCTCGAGCTTCGGCATCGAGACAGCCCCGCCCTTGCCGATGTCGCTCGACACCATCATGGCCGACAAGCAGCCGCTGTGGGACAAGATGAAGGCCCGCCACGGCCTCGCCGACACACCCTATGCCGATGTGTCGTCATGGCGCTTCGCTGACTTCGTTTTTGGTTGGGACTACGATTTCTTCGCCGACGGCACCAAAGTGCGACGCCTAGGCTTCCACGACTTCGTCGACACCGAGGAGATGTTCATGCGCACCTTCAGTGAGTTGCGCCAGCGCCGGATCATCCCCTGATCCGACGGGCCGCCGCCTACTGTCCGTAGGTTGCGAGATAGTGCGGAGGAATGGCTACCGGATACAAGGCGCCGGACAACGCCATGACAATCAGCGCCGCCAACAGCGCGCCCACTCCGGCAGCACCTCCAAGCAAGGCCGTCCCCAGCGCGGGACGGCTGGCCAGGGAGCTCCAGTATGCCGCGCAACCGACATGGACGAATAGCGAGAGAACCCCGAGAAAATAGTAGGGCGCGAAGAACCAGTGCCAGGGCGGCGCAAAGAAGCCAGCGGCGGCAAAGCGAAAGTCAGTGTCGAGACCAAAGACTGTGCGTCCGGCGATGACGGCCCCGATATGGTTTGACCAGGAAGAAGGCGAGATAGCCACCCGACGCCGCCTGTAGCCAGGCGACGGTTCCCGTTCGCCTCGCCCAACCGCGCACCAGCATGGTGAGCCCGCTGCCGACCTGCCACAGGATGAGGCAGACCAGCGCCACCTCGACGAAGGGCTGTCGATAGAGCTGCCGTGCTTCGGCCGTGAAGGCGATGTGGGTCTCCTGCCCGCTCAGGCCGGCAAGATGATTGGCCATGTGCAGCAGCACGAACAGGCCGATGAACAGCGCCGACGCGCGATGCAGGCTGCGCAGCCTCGGGCGCGCCGGTAGATCTTCCATTCATCCCCCTCAGTCGGCCGCCACATCGTCGGCCGCAATGCTGCAGAATGCCTGATCAATTCAGCTTGACCAGTGCCACGCGCCGGTTCTTGGCCCGGCCTTCGTCATTGTCGTTGCTGGCGACCGGCGCCATCATGCCGGCACCCGCTGCAGTCAGCCGTCCGCCGTCGATGCCGAATTGCGAGACAAGCGCTGCTTTCACCGCAGCCGCCCGGCGATTGGACAGGTCGATATTGTAGTCGAACTTGCCCTGGCTGTCGGTATGCCCGACAACGGCCACCGCCAGATCAGGATTGTCACCCAGAAGCTTGGCGATCTCCTTCAGCGTCGGCTCTGACTCCGGCTTGATGTCGGCCTTGTCGGTGTCGAAAAAGATGCCGTAGAGCGAGATGCCGCCGCTGGTCGACAGTGTATCAGCCATCTTGGCTGCCTCCACCACAACCATCTTCTTGTCGCGCGCCTTGGGCTCCACCACGTGCACGATGGCGATGGTGCGCGCATTCAGCGCCTTGCAGTAGAGGTCGTCGAGCAGTTGGAAGGTCTGCACCGTGACATAGGCGTCGCCGCCGTCACGCGGCACCTTGGCGCTGAGATAGCGCTGGTCGGCAACCCCAGACGAGGCCACGCAGGCGGCATTGGAGAACGCCTCGACGCCGAGGTCGCTGTCGTAGAAGAAGTTCATCATCAGGCTCATGTCGCCGCCGCCGCTCGAGGCCGAGCGCGAAGCGTCGCCACCGCATTCCTCCTTCTTGCATTCGAACACGACCTCGCCGCCGGCCGCCTGCACCACGTCCTGGTAGTTGCGCAGCACTTCGAGCGGCGAACGGCCGTCCGGCAGCACATAGAACAGCCGGGTGAGCGTGCCTTCAATCTCTTCAGCATTCTCCGGCTTGAACACCCTGTTGTTGTTCTTGTCGCGCTTGTCCGGATCGGGATCGGCCTTAAGCGGCGAAAGCGGCACGCGGAAATCAGTGTAGTCGAGCTTCTGGTGGTAGACGATGAACGAGCCTTCATAGCGCTTGGCAAGCGCGTTGTCGGCGGCCCCTTCGATGTCGGCGGAGGGCACCGTCGCATCGGCAAGCGCTGGCATGCAGCTGACGGCGAGCAATGCCAAGCCTGCCGCTGCCTTTCGAAATCCACGCACCATAAGTCCCCGCATCGCACGCTCCCCGGTTGAATGTGACGCAAGGTAGCCACAACCGCAGCATGGCTCAAGCAAGGATGCGAACTTGCCTTTCTTCGCTGCGCTCCGTCCAGTCCGCTTCCTTGAGTCCGGCCGACGCGAACGGATCGATCAGCGTGCCGGCGACAATCGAGGCCAGCAGTTGCGGCGCCGGCGGCAGCTTGGCGACCGTCGCCACCAGCCGGTCGCGCAGAAATGGCAGCAGCACCGAGTCGGACTGGTAGAATGGCGTAAAGGCCAGCGACAGCGCCTGGAACAGCCTGAGGTGCCGGCGCCGCGCGCGAACATAGGCCGTAAGCGCTGCCTCCGTGTTGCTTGCCTGCCGCAAGGCGTGCGCAAGTGCAGCAGCGTCCAGCAAGGCCATGTTGGCACCTTGACCCAGTTGTGGGCTGGTCGAATGCGCGGCATCGCCGATGACGGCAAGGCCCCGCGCCGCCGGCGGCAGTAGCGTGTGATGGCCATAGCGGGCCAGTGTCAACTGGTCGAAATCCCCGATCTGGTCGAGATAGGACTGGCTTTCAGGCCAATGCCCTGCCACCTCGGCCTTCCAGGCGTCCAGCCCAAGGGCCTGCACGCGCTCGGCATGCGCCGGCTTCAGGCTCCAGAAGAACGCCGCCATCTTGCGCCCGCCTGGCTCGGCGCGGCCGATCGGCAGCACCCCGATCATGATGCTGGCACGGCGATAGCGCTGGGTCAGCGAGTGTTTGTCGAAGCCTTCGCCCTGCCAGTCCAACGAAGCCCAGAACGCGCCATAGGCCAGCGGTTTCGGCTCGCCCGCGAGGCCGGCGCTACGCCGGATCTTCGACCTTGCGCCGGTGGCATCGACAACGAGGTCGAACGATCCAAGCTCCCGCCCTGCGGCGTCGACAAGCCGTGTCTGCTCGCCCGGAACCACGGCCTCCAGCTCGGCAGCGGTGACGATGTCGATGCCTTCGCCCAACACCGCCCGGTACAGCACGCCGAACAACGCCGCACGGTGGACGGCCAGGCCAAACCGCCCACCCGGCCGCGCATCGTAACGCACGTCGAGCACCGTGCGCCCGCTCACGGCATCGGTGCCGTGCAACCGGTCGATCCGGCTTCCAAGTCGTGAGATTTCGCCCAAGAGGCCAAGATCGGCGAGCACCGAAAGTCCGGTCGGTTGCAGGATCAGCCCGGAGCCGAGCGGCTTCGGCTCGGCGAAACGGTCATAGATTGTGACCCGGTGCCCGTCGCGCTTGAGATAGAGTGCTGCGGCCAACCCTGCCGGTCCAGCGCCGGCGATTGCGATGCGAAGTTTTCGAACGCTCATCTGCCCTTCCGTCCACGACGCAGGTTCATGGACGGAACTTGCGTTGGCAATGCTACCTTTTGCCCCGTGGCGGTCTCAGATCGACACCTGCGTGCCAACCTCGACCACACGGCCGGTCGGGATCTGGAAATATTCGGTCGCATCAGCCGCCGTGCGCGCCAGGCCGATGAACAGCCTGTCCTGCCACAATGGCATGCCCGAGTTGGGCGACGCCTTCAGCGAGCGCCGCGACAGGAAGAACGACGTCGTCATGATATCGAACTTCCAGCCCTGCTTGCGGCAGATGGCCAGCGCTTTGGGGATGTTCGGCTGCTCCATGTAGCCGAATTTCAGCTTCACCCGCATGAACAGGTCATTTACCTGCTCCATTTTGACCCGCTCGCTGTCGGGCACCACCGGCTGTTGGGCCGTCACCACCGACAAGATGACGTTCTGCTCGTGCAGCACCTTGTAGTGCTTGAGGCTGTGCATCAGCGCAGTCGGCGCGCTGTCGGGATCGCTGGTCAGGAACACGGCAGTGCCCTGCACCAGATGCGGTTTCTTCTTGCCCAAATTCTCCGCCAGGAAATTGAGCGGAATCTCGTTCTTGCGTGTCTTGTCGAACAGGTAGCGGCTGCCGCGCACCCAGGTCCACATGATGGTGACGATGGTAAAGGCCACCGCCAGCGAGGCCCAGCCACCCTCGAACACCTTGACGATGTTGGAGGCGAAAAAGCCGATATCGATCAGGCCGAATATCGCGGTCGCCACGATCGCCACAGCCGCCTTCCAGCGCCAGATGCGCAGCATCACGACCGAAAGCAGCAGCGTCGTCACCAGCATATTGCCGGTGACAGAGATGCCATAGGCTGAAGCCAAAGCGCTCGACTCGCCGAAGCCGACAACCAGCAGCATCACCACCAGCGCGAGGATCAGGTTGACCCGCGGCATGTAGATCTGCCCCAGTGTCGTCTCGGAGGTGTGCTGGATCTCAAGGCGCGGCAGCATGTTGAGCTGGACCGCCTGGCGCGTCAGCGAATAGGCGCCTGTTATGACCGCCTGGCTGGCAATGACGGTCGCGGCCGTCGCCAGCACCACCATCGGGATCAGCATCCAGCCTTCGTTCATCTCGAAGAACGGATGGCCGACGGTACCGTTGTGGCTGAGCACGAAAGCACCCTGACCGACATAGTTCAGCAGCAGGCACGGAAAGACGATGCACAGCCAGGCCAGAACGATCGGCCTGCGGCCGAAATGTCCGAGGTCGGCATAAAGCGCCTCGGCACCCGTCACCGCCAGGAAGATGGCGCCGATGGTGACGAACGACACTTCCGGCTGGTTGGTGAGGAAGTTGACGATGTAGATCGGATTGACCGCCCAGAGGATTTCCGGGTCGTCGAGGATATGGACGACCCCCGAATAGCCGATGGCGATGAACCAGACGAGCGTGATCGGACCGAAGACGATCGCCACGCCGCTGGTGCCGAAGCGCTGCACCGAAAACAGCGCTGCCAGGATTACTAGGGTCAGCGGCACCACGTAAGGCTGGAACGCCGGTGTCACGACATTCATGCCCTCGACTGCCGACAGCACCGAGATCGCCGGGGTGATCACCGCGTCGCCATAAAACAGCGAAGCACCGACCATGCCGAGCGCCAGGATGATGCCGGAGCGCTTGGGCAAGCTGCGCCGTGCCAGCGCCATCAGCGACAGCGTACCGCCCTCGCCCCGGTTGTGCGCCCGAAGCACGAACATGACATATTTGACGGTGACGATGATCGTCAGCGCCCAGATGATCAGCGAGAGCACGCCGAGGATGTCCTCGCGCGAAGCGACCTGGCCGCCCGCCGACGCCACCAGGGCCTCGCGGAAGGCGTAGATCGGACTGGTGCCGATGTCGCCGAAGACGACACCCAGCGCGCCGATGACGAGCAGTCTGATGTCGTGGGAATGGCCGTCCGTCTGGACCGCCTGCCCGCTGTTTGCCGCCTTGTCAGCGCCGGCATCGGTCATGAACGACTCTCCGTGAAGCCGCGGGGCTCTACGCTTGCCCTATCGCAAAAGCAACAGCTGTTTTGCGACAGCTAATGTTCAGCCCATGCAGGCAACGCATGGCTGGCACGGATATTACCACCCGCAGGCCTTGAGATAGCGCCTGATCGTGCCGGCCATGCCATGCTCCAGGGCGTCGGCGGTCAGCCCATGGCCGATCGACACCTCGGCCAGTCCGGGAATGTGTTTCATCAACAGCGGCAGATTGTCGACGACGAGGTCGTGCCCGGCATTGACGGCGAGGCCCACAGCCAATGCTGCCTCGGCGGTTTTTGCCAGCTTTTCCAATTCCTTGGCAGCTTTTGCCTTGTCATCGAAGCAGGCGCCATAGGGCCCGGTGAACAGCTCGATCCGGTCGGCACCAGTGTCGCGGGCGGCAGACATTGCAGCCGGATCGGCATCCGAGAACAGCGAAACCCTGAAGCCGCCCTTCTTGAGTCGCGCCACCACCGGCTTGAGCAGGCTCGCTTGCGCGGCGAAGTCCCAGCCATGGTCGGAGGTGGCCTGCGACGGATCGTCCGGCACCAGCGTCACCTGTTCCGGCTGATGCTTTTCGACCAGTTCGAGGAAATCCTCGCTGGGATAGCCCTCGATGTTGAATTCGGCCTTGGGGAACTCGTCGTCGATCAGTGCCCGGATTTCAGGCACGTCGGAAAAGCGGATATGGCGCTGGTCGGGGCGCGGATGCACCGTCAGCCCGTGTGCGCCGGCGGCAAGTGCGATGCGCCCCAGTCCGGTGACGCTCGGCCACGGCAGATCGCGGCGGTTGCGCAGCATGGCGATGGCATTGACGTTCACGGACAGCTTGGCAGGCATCGGCAACTCTCAGCAAAAGCGACACCCACGCCACCTATCACGGCTTGGGCGGGAACAGAGAGCGCTTTTATGTGTTCCAGTGTCGATACGGATGCATGACCCCGACAATCGGATTCGATGGCCGGAAAGCATCATGCACAGCTCGTAGCCGCATCAACGAGGACAGCCCAATGAGCTCCATGGATGCTCCACCGCCCTTCCGGCGCATCGACACCGACAATGCGGAGGTGTTTGCCTTCGAGATCGTCGGCCATTTCACCCAGGCCGACATCGAAAACGCCTATGGCCTGCTCGATGCCGCCTATGAAGGCCATGACAAGATC
This sequence comes from Aminobacter sp. NyZ550, assembly GCF_025628925.2. Classification (NCBI taxonomy): domain Bacteria; kingdom Pseudomonadati; phylum Pseudomonadota; class Alphaproteobacteria; order Hyphomicrobiales; family Phyllobacteriaceae; genus Aminobacter; species Aminobacter sp. NyZ550. The sequence continues at coordinate 2,767,405 of NZ_CP114190.1, read as the reverse complement.
GACGTCCTGCTGCGCGCGACCGGCTATGACGGGTTCGACTGGTCGGCCTTGTTCGATCCCTTGACCTTCAAGGGCAAATGGAAGGCATTGCATCACATCAGGCGCTACGCGCTCGTCGGCGGCCCTGTCTGGATGGGCCCGATCGTCGGCCTGTTTGCGCCACTCACCTCGATCGAGACAAAACATTTCATCGATGCCGACGAAGCCAAGGCGTGGGAATGGCTCGGCGCCAAGCCGGCCGACGCGGACTAGGCCTTCCCAAAGCGCGGCTTCAGATAACGAACATTCTTGCGCAGGCGCCGAATCTGCTCGGCCATGATGGCCGACATCGGCCACCTGATCTGAAACGGCGACAGATGCGCTTTCCAGACCTCGTGATCGCCGCTCCAGTGGTCGTCGTGGTCACGCTCAGGTGCTGCAAGAAGCAGGAAACGCCGCCCGCGACGCGCTTTTTCGATGAGGCCCGCAATCTCGGCCATGTCGCCCGCCGATACCGGCCGGCCCAATACGAACAATGTCGAAAGATCATTGTTAAGCGCCATCCTGCTGACCGCGCACCAGATGTCATGGCCTTCCCGCGCCTTGGCATAAAGCGCGTCGAGCGCATTCTCGGTAATGTCCTTGGGAAACTCGTGGATGTGGCTGGTGCCGAAGCGCTTGTTGAAGACGACGCCGTCGACGACATGGAGATCGTCCCGCTCGAACATGCCATTGAAGTCGCGCCTGATGTATTCGGCAACGGCTGAAATCGGCGTCACCTGCCAGTCGAACACGCCCCGCCTCGAGATACGCTCGCCGAAAATCTTCCGGATATGGAACTTTGCGCGGCAATTCGGGCCGAGACTGACGATCTGTTGAAAGACTGCCATGGACCAACAAAGGTTCGGTTGCCTGACCTGACAATCTGCCACGGACTGTGCAAACTGCAACCTTCACACCACTTGCCGCGGTCACACTCCGGTCATCGGCGCGCGCCACACAGCGATCATCATGCCAAACATCCGCATTATCGATTCGATCACCGACCCGGGCTCTGCCTCGCGTTCGAACGAAGACAGCGCCGGCGGCAATGCCAGCTGCGCATTCGTCATCGACGGTGCCACCGGCCTCGGCGGCACCAGCATCGTCGGCCTGCACGGTTCGGACGCCGCCTGGCTCGCCCGTTTTGCCCAGAGCACCTTCGAGGAACTCGTCCGTAACGGCCGCCAGGTCACCGAAGTCGTGCGCGAGCTGAACCAGCGCGCCGCCAATGTCGTGCACGAGGCGGCCCACGCCTTGCCGATCGAGGCCTGGAATCTGCCGATCGCGAGCTTCCAGATGATTCATGTCGAGGGCGACCGGCTGGTCACGCACGGTCTGGGCGATTGCCGGCTGTTCCTGGCCGACGCCGATGGCAAGGTCATCGAAACTTCTGCCATCAAGGCCGCCTACGCCAAGGAGCGCGACCGCGCCCGGCGGGCGATTGCACAGTCAGGCGGATTCGCCACGCATCAGGCGCTTGCCGACGAACCCGTCGTGCGCGACGAGTTGCGCCGCCGCCGCGCCGCTTACAACCAGCCCGGCGGCTCGGTCTGGACGCTCGGTATCGAGCCCGCCGCCGCCGATCATATCGCCTCCGAGCAGCTCGACATTGCCCTGCCGGCCAGGGGCTTGCTGTGCTCCGACGGCTTCGCCGCCCTTGCCGACCAGTATGGCCGCTATGGCGTCTCCGACCTGGTCCGCGCCGCTGCCAGCACAGGCCTTGCCCCGCTCCTGCAGGAGCTTCGGCATATCGAACGGGTCGACGACCCCGACGGCCAGCAATTCCCGCGCTTCAAGATCTCGGACGACGCCACGGCAGTGCTGTTCGAGATCGTTCCATGAAGGTAAGCGGAGCGGCCGAGGCTCCGGTCGAGCACGCCCAGACGAAAAGTTTTTCCGAGCCGGCCCGAAACTCACTCGGCCTGCATCTCCGTGCACACCAACAGCGCGAGAACAGCCATCACCCGTTTTCCGGCGTCGCCAGATCTTCCTAGCGGACGATTGTCAGCCGCTCGGCCGCACGCGTGATCGCCGTGTAGAGCCAGCGCTGGCGCGTGTCCTTGAACGCCCAGCTCTCGTCGAACAGCACGACATTGTTCCACTGCGAGCCCTGCGCCTTGTGCACCGTCAGCGCGTAACCGTAGTCGAAATCATCGTAGCGCTTCTTGGTGCCCCACGGGATCTCCTCGTCGGGGCTCTCGAAGGTCTGCTTCAACAGCTTGATCTTGGCGACGCCACGGTCGGGATCGTCCTCCTCAGGCGCGACCAGCAGGTTGATGCCAGGCTTCACCGTCTCGCGCGACGAGGTCATCACCTTCCACAACGAGCCGTTGAGCAGACCCTTGGCCGGATCGTTGCGCAGGCAGACAAGCTTGTCGCCGGCTTGCGGGTACCCTGCCGTAAAACCCTTGAGCTCGCGCAGCCGCTGGTTGTAGCGCCGCCGTGTCCGGTTGGTACCGACAAGCACTTGGTCGGCATCGAGCACCAGATCCTGGGTGACGTTCTCCTTGCCGATCACCTGCGCTGTGCCATAGTCGCCGCGCATGAATTCACGGCCCTCGCGCACGTCCAGCGCCAGCCTCAGGATCGGGTTGTCGCGCGCCTGGCGGTGAATCTCGGTCAGCAGGAAGTCCGGCTCATGCTCGGTGAAGAAGCCGCCGCCCGAGATCGGCGGCAGCTGCGCCGGGTCGCCCAGCACGAGAACCGGCGTGCCGAAGGTCAGAAGGTCACGCCCAAGCTGCTCGTCGACCATCGAGCATTCGTCGATGACGACGAGCTTGGCCTTGGCGATCGGGCTCTGCCGGTTGAGCGAGAATGTCGGCGACATCGAGGTCTTGCCAGTCGTCTCGTCGGCGATCGCTTCCTCGCCCTTCGGCCGATAGATCAGCGAATGGATGGTGCGCGCATTGGTGGCGCCCTTGGAGCGCAGTACCTGCGCTGCCTTGCCGGTGAAGGCAGCGAACTGCACCTGGCCGTCGACATGCTCGGCGAAATAGCGTGCCAGCGTCGTCTTGCCGGTGCCGGCATAACCGAACAGCCGGAATATCTGCGGCCTTCCGGACTTGAGCCAGCGCGCCACTGCCTGCAGCGCTTCGTCTTGCTGAGGTGAAAAATCCATCGTTTCGACTGACAGGATTCGGCGGCCAAGGGCAAGAGATTGCGTCCCGAAGCACCACATAAGCCGACAAGTTGGCCCAATAAGGTGCAGTCTTCCTCAGACAGGACGCCCTCGTTCATCAGCCGACCGCGAGAAACCTGGCAAATTGTGATATCGTGGCGCGTGCATCTCCATGAATGCGACTGACATGACCAGAAGCCTGCAAAGCGATGAGGCCGAGACCTGGCCTGCCCTGCTTGTGGCAGCGGAGCGCGGTGATGTAGACGCCGCCAGTGCGGAGCTTGCCGCCGGCGCCGACGTCAATCAGGCGGACGACGACGGCTGGTCGGCACTTCACCTGTCGGCCCTGAACGCCCATGTCCCAATGGTGGAAACGCTGCTCGGCCACCCGGACGTCGATGTGAATTGCAGGAACAGATGGAAGAGCACGCCGCTGAGCCTGGCCTCCGCCAAAGGCCACCACGCCTGCGTTGTCGCCATCGTCGGACACCCGCAATCGGACATCAACGCAAAGGCGGAATATTACGGCAGGACGGCCCTGATCGAAGCCGCAAAGAACGGCCATGTTGATGTCGTCAGGCTGCTGGTGGAGCACGGCGCGGACGTCAATTCCACCGACAAAAGCGGACGAAACAACGCCCTCATCGAGGCCATCAAGGGACGCCACTACGCAATCGCGGAATATCTGCTGGATTCAGGGAAGCTGAACTTCCTCAACAAGGACACCAGGCTGAACGCCCTGATCTGGGCTGGAAGTGGCCACGATCACCCCTTCATCGAAAGGCTGGAAGCGTCGATCCGCAAGTTCTTCGACGGCGATTGAGCCGTCGTCGCGTTCGTGTCGTTCAGGCAAACACATCAACGACAGCACCCAAAATAAGGTCTTCGCGCCCCACCGATACGGCTTGTCCCGAGCCGATCGGCTGGCCTGTCAGTTTGCCCGGCTCCGCCATTGAGTTTTCCAAAGACTGCCGCTACGCCGCTCAGGATCGAAGAAAGCCCTTGTCTTGACGACAGATCCTGCAATCCCTCAAATCCGGCCCCTGATTCCGGCGGATGCTTCCGCCGTGCGCGACCTCTACGATCGCGCCGCCGACTTCGTCATGCTGGAATCCGGCACAGCGCCGTCCGATACGATGGTAGCGGACTTCTTCACCGATTGCCCGCCGGGCGGCGATCTCGCGGCATCGTGCAAGCTTGGCATGTTCCTGCCCGGCGGCGCGCTCGTCGCCATCGCCGACATGGCCTTCGGCTACCCTGAAACCGACGATGCATATATCGGGCTGCTGCTCATCGACCAGAACCGCCGTGGTGTCGGCCTCGGCCGCATTTTCCTCGACCACCTGATCACAACAGCACGGGCCCGCAAAGCGACACGGCTGCTGATTGCCGTGCTCGACGACAACACCCGCGGTCGCGCCTTCTGGGAGCGCGAAGACTTTCGACTGCTCCAGAGTATCCCGGATTTCAAGGCCGGCCTGAAAACCCACATCGTGCACCGTATGTGGCGGCAGCTCTAGGGCGCCGAGCCTTAGCGGATGCCAGGCGAATACGCGCTTTCCGGATCGTTCTCCAGCAGGATCGGCTGGCCGTGCGGCGTGGCGTGGGCGGCCCGCTCCCAGGCGGCAGCCACCGCATCGACCTCGTCCTGGCCGGCAAGCCCCTTTTCCGCCAACAGCCGTTCGAGCGCGGCGAGCCAGCGTTCGTAATAGTCGCTGCCGTCGCTTGCGGCCTCCGGACGCTTGACCTCCGACGACAGGCGCTCCGCCCATTCTGCCCAGTCGAAGAGGCCGCGTTCGTGCAACGCCACCACCATGGCAAAGGCCTCGGCCTGCCACGGCTCGGCAAAGACAGGCGCGTCAGGTGCCGCCGTCCCCAGAAGCTTTCTCGCCTCACGCCGGCTCAAGATAGCTCTCCCAGGCATCGATGCTGACTTCAAGCGTCGGATCCGCCCCCTCGCCCCACAGTTCGCCGCCGGAAAACACCACGGTGTAGACCCGTTGCGGGTTTTCGCCTCGGCCAGGCGCATTGCTGTCAGGGAAGACAAAACCGTCGCGCACAGCGTCGATCACCCCCTCCTTGCCGCGGGCATAACGCGGCAGGCGGGTGTGGCCGGTCGGGTGAAAATTCTTGGTCCGCACACGCTGACCAACCGAAAACCGCGCCAGCCCTCCCACCGGCCGGTCGCAAGGCCCGCCTCTGGCAAGCACAGCTGGCACATTTTCTGCTTTCAGCACCCGCTTGGGCGTCGCCGCCGGGTCGACAGCATCGCCAGCCTCGAGATCATTCTCCGTGACAAAGTTGTGTCGCTTGAGCAGCGTTTCCAGCGCCTTGATCCAGATCTCGTAGTAGCTCGACGCATAATAGTCGGCCGGGTGCAGGCTCTCGCGCGCATGTCGGCTTTCGTCAATGTTCCAGGCACCCATGGCGCCTGCCGTCAGCGTCACACCCAGCGCGCGCTTTTCCCATTCGGCGTGGAAATAAGGCTCGTCCTGTTCCGGCGCGACAGGCCCGAAGCCCATCTGCCCGCCGAGGTCGTGCGGTCCGTTCATGCCGCCTCCCGCGCGAGCGCCGTGCCGATCATCGAATCCCGAGTCACCAGTTCGGCAAGTTCTTCCTCGCTCCAGCCATCGGTATCTGCGGGCCGCTGTGGTACGACGAGATAGCGCAGCTCGGCGGTCGAATCCCAGACGCGAACCTTCTTGTCCGCCGCCAAGGTGAGCCCGAATTCTTCCAGTACACCACGCGGGTCGATCACCGCCCGACTGCGATAGGGCGGCGCCTTGTACCAGACCGGCGGCAGGCCCAGCACCGACCACGGGTAGCAAGAGCACAAAGTGCAGACGACGAGGTTGTGCGTCTCGTAGGTGTTGAACACCGCTTGCATGTGCTCGCCCTGCCGCCCGCTATAACCAAGCGAGGCGATGGCGGCAGTCGCGTCGCGTTTCAGCCAGTCGGCAAATTCGGGATCGGACCACGCCCTGGCCACCACGCGCGCGCCGTTGCGTGGGCCGACCTTGGTCTCGTAGGTGTCGACGATGACGTCGATCGCCTCGGGGTCGATCAGGCCCTTCCTGGTCAGGATGGTCTCCAGCGCCCGCACGCGGGCGGCCATCGGATCGAGCTCATTGTCGTGATGGTGGTCATGGTCGTGTGACATGGCAGGAGGCTAAGCGCCGGCACGGCGCCACGCAAGCATCCTCGCCTTGGGCCAGCCGAGGTTTGCCGTGTCGCCCCGAAGCTGGCTATCGTTCCGCCATGCGGGTTCTGATTCTCGGCGGCAACGGCTTCATCGGTGCGGCGGTGGCAAGGTCGCTTGCCACGCGCGGGCATTCGGTCGTTGCATTGGCACGAGACACCGAAACTGCCGCCCGCCGCCATCCCGACTTCGACTGGGTCAAGGCCGACATCGCACAGCTGTCGCAGCCCGCGGACTGGCTTCCGCTGCTTCAAGGCATCGATGCCGTGGTCAATTGCGCCGGCGCACTGCAGGATGGTCCACGCGACGATGTCGCTGCTGTCCAGTTCGGCGCCATGAATGCGCTTTACCAGGTCGCGGCGCCGCGCCTCCTCGTCCAGATATCGGCGCGCACCGACGACGTCGCCGCCGACACCCCGTTCTTCGCCACCAAGCGGCAGGCCGACGCTGCTCTTCGGGCCTCTGGCCTGGCCTTCGTCATGCTGCGCCCCGCCATTGTCATCGGCCGCGCGGCCCATGGCGGCTCGGCATTGCTGCGGGCGCTGGCGGCGTTTCCGCTTGTAACCCCGCTGGTCCTGGGCGACAGCCGCATGCAATTCGTTGCGCTTGACGACGTCGCTGACGCCGTCGCCGACGCCTTGTCAGGCTCAATCCCAGCCGGCAGTGACCTCGACCTGGCGGCGCCTGAGACAATGACGCTCGCTGAAGCCGTCGCACGCCATCGCCAATGGCTCGGCCTGCCGCCGGCACGCGTGCTTGCCCTTCCCGGTATTTTTGCCGGTATCGCCTCCAGTGCTGCCGACCTGCTTGGCGGGCTCGGCTGGCGTTCGCCCCTGCGTTCGACAGCACTCGCGGTCGCGGCCGGCGGCATCACGGCCCATGCGACCGTGGCCGGCCGCAAGCCGCACTCCCTCGACCAGACGCTGGCAGCAAATCCCGCCGGCGTGCAGGACTTGTGGTTCGCCCGGCTCTATCTGCTGAAACCGTTGGTGATCGGCACGCTTTGCCTGTTCTGGCTGCTCTCCGGTGTCGTCGCGCTGCTACGCTTCGATGCCTCGTCAGCGCATCTTGCCGCTGCCGGCGCATCCGAGAGGCTCGCTTCTGCCATCACCCTGGTCACCAGCCTTGCCGACATCGCGCTTGGCCTGGGCGTTGTCATCCGCCGCTATGCCAAACCGGCGCTGATCGGCATGGTCGTGCTTTCCCTTGGCTATCTCGCGTCGGCCACAGTGCTTGTTTCAGGCCTCTGGGCCGATCCGCTCGGTCCGCTGGTCAAGGTGCTGCCGTCGATCGTGCTGGCGCTGGTGGCGCTTGCCATTCTGGATGAGCGCTGAACGATGGAAGAAATCCTCCGCCTCGCCCACGTCCTCGGTGCCGCCGTGCTGTTCGGCACCGGGGCCGGCATCGCCTTTTTCATGGTCATGGCCCATCGCACGCGCGATCCCGCAACCATCGCCCATGTCGCCGGCACCGTGGTCGTCGCCGACACGATCTTCACCGCCACGGCGGCCATTCTGCAGCCGGTTACCGGGGCCTGGCTGGCGCATGAGGTCGGCTGGCCTCTGACAGAGAGCTGGATCGTCCTGTCGCTCGCACTCTACGTGCTGACCGGTCTGTTCTGGCTGCCTGTGGTATTCATCCAGATCAAGATGCGGAACCTGGCGCGCGACGCCGCTGCCAGGGGGCGGCGCCTGCCCGACAGCTACTTCAGGCTCTACCGCGTCTGGTTCGCCTGCGGCTTCCCAGCCTTCTTCAGCGTCATTGCCATCTTCTGGCTGATGCTGAACCGGCCGGCGATCGAGCTATTCTGACTATTTCAGCATCGGCCACAGCGTCGCCGCCAAAAGCACGCCCATGGCAATGTTGAACCATTTCAACCGCACCGGGTCGGCGAGGAAACCGCGCAGCGCCATGCCGAAACCGGCCCAGCACGACACGCTCGGCACGTTCACCACGGCAAAGGCAGCGGAAATGATCAGCACCGACAGGAACGGCGCTTCGGTGCTGGTGTAAAGCGCCATCGCGGTAACGGCCATCACCCAGGCCTTCGGATTGATCCACTGGAAGGCGGACGCTTCGAGAAATGTCATCGGCTGGCCCTTGCTTTCGCCGTCCTTGCCGAGCGAACGCGACATGGCGATGCGCCAGGCAAGATACAGCAGATAGGCCCCGCCGGCGATCTTCAGCACCAGATGCAGCGCCGGAAACGCCGTCAGCACCGCGCCCAGCCCGAAGCCGACGCCAAGCAGTAGGGACAAGAATCCGAAGCCGATGCCGAGCATGTGCGGGATCGTGCGCACGAAGCCAAAATTCACGCCCGAGGCCAAAAGCATGAAATTGTTCGGTCCCGGGGTGACCGAGGTCACGAACGCATAGACCAGCAGTGCAAGGAATGCGTCGTAGGTCATCGATCCCTCCCTTTGGGTAATTTTATGTCAGCATTACTGACCTTATTTGAAAGATTCGGCAACGATCCAGTGACGTTCAAGCGCTAAGCCAGATATGCCGGAACGCCTCAATGGCGGCAGCCTCAATCACCGCCGCCGCAGCCGCCACCATCGCCATCTCCGCTGCTGCCACCGGCGCCGCAACCGCTATCCCCGGCTGCCGAACGGCGCCGGCGCCGACGCCTGATTGGCAGGAACGCAATCGCGGCGATGAAACCCGCCACGCACAGGCCCACGCCGATCTCCTTTCCGATCATGCCACTGCTCCAGAGCAGCGAAACCGTAATCACGATCAAAACCAGGGCGATCCCGAAGGTGATCTCGGCCGCGGGCAGGACCGCGGATCCCAGTCCGAGCGCCCCGGTCGCCAGAGGCCGATCCCTGGCATCAGCGGCAGGCCACACGGTGGCATCGGGAGCCTCGCCGAACTCCTCGGTCAGAAATTCAAGAGTCCTGGCGTAGGCATCACGCAGGTGTCCCTGGCTCTCGTCCGCGCCTCGGCTCGGATAGTGGTGGACCTCCTGCCCCAACGTCTCGTCGCAGAAGCGTTTCCAGTAGTCCTTGGTGTAGATCAGATGGAGGTGCCAGACCTTATCGACGTCGGGCGACGGGCTGAGCATGTCATCGGAAATGCAGACCAGATAGATAAAGCGGCGGTACTGATCGATGGCCGTCTTGGTGCGCTCGGGCGTCCAGCCGTTGTCCCGCGCCAGCCGCACCGAAAACGGAGCTTCGGCTTGCGGATCGTCGAAGTCGTAGCCGGTGATCTTGTTCCAGAGATCCTGGTCGGTCAGGTCGTTCATCTTGAGGCTGTGAAGTTGAGCTTGAACGCCCGGAACCTACACTGCCCGGACGTTGTTGCAATCACCCTCAGCAGCCAGAGGCCGCCAACGACTGGCCCCGAACGATCGCGTGGCCAGGCATGTAGGGCGTCGGCCGAAACCGCGCCCTGCCCTCACATCCCCTGTGGGCCGCGGTTCATCGCCGCCACTCCGGTGCGGCAGACCTCGACCAGGCCGAGCGGCTTCATGATGGCGATGAACTGCTCGATCTTCGACACCTTGCCGGTCAGCTCGAAGATGAAGTGTTCGGTGTTGGCGTCGATCACCTTGGCGCGGAAGGCGTCGGCCAGGCGCAGCGCCTCGACGCGGGCGTCGCCGGTGCCCGACACCTTGACCAGCGCCAGCTCGCGCTCCAGCGCGCCGCCGGTCCCCAGTTCCTGCGCAGTGACCGTCAGGTCGACGACGCGGTGCACCGGCACGATCCTCTCGAGCTGGTGCTTGATCTGCTCGAGCACATGCGGCGTGCCGCGCGTCACGATGGTGATGCGTGACAGGTGCTTCTCATGCTCCGTCTCAGAGACGGTCAGGCTTTCGATGTTGTAGCCGCGGCCGGAAAACAGGCCGATGACGCGGGCAAGCACGCCCGGTTCGTTGTCGACCAGCACCGATAGCGTGTGGGTTTCCGGCTTCTCGGTTTCCTTGGCAATGAAATAGGCCGAACCGGTGGGCTGTAGCTGTGCGTTCATAAGATGAATCTCGATCTCAGGCGTTTGCGCCAACTCGTTGATTGTGCGGCCTTCCCCGAAGGCCGCACGCGGTCCGTCACACCAGTTCGCGGCCCTTGGCGTCGATGGCGTTGGCCACCGCCTCGTCGGTCGCCTCGTCCGGTAGCAGCATCTCGTTATGCGCCTTGCCCGACGGGATCATCGGGAAGCAGTTGGCGAGGGTCGCCACGCGGCAATCGAAAATCACCGGTTTCTTCACCGAGATCATCTCCTTGATCGCGTCGTCGAGCTCGTCCGGCTTGTCACAGCGAATGCCGTGGCCGCCATAGGCTTCCGCCAGCTTGACGAAGTCGGGCATCGCCTCGGTGTAGGAATGCGACAGGCGATTGCCGTGCAGCAGTTGCTGCCACTGGCGCACCATGCCCATATAGGAGTTGTTGAGAATGAACACCTTGATCGGCGCATCATACTGCAGCGCCGCGCTCATCTCCTGGATGCACATCTGCACCGAAGCGTCGCCGGCGATGTCGATGACGAGCGATTCAGGATGCGCGATCTGCACGCCGAGTGCTGCCGGCAGTCCGTAGCCCATCGTGCCCAGGCCACCCGAGGTCATCCAGCGGTTCGGCTTCTCGAAGCCGTAGTGCTGGGCCGCCCACATCTGGTGCTGGCCGACCTCTGTCGTGATGTAGGTGTCGAGGTGCTTGGTGTTCTCATACAGCCGCTGGATCGCGTATTGCGGCATGATCACGTCGCTGTTCTGCTTGTAGGCGTAGCTGTCGCGGGCGCGCCACTTGGCGATCTGCTCCCACCACGGATACAGCGTCTTCTTGTCCGCCTTGGCGGTCGCCCGCCACAACCGCACCATATCTTCCAGCACGCGGCCAACATCGCCCAGGATCGGCACGTCGGCACGCACGTTCTTGTTGATCGACGACGGATCGATGTCGATGTGGATCTTTTTCGAGTTCGGCGAGAACGCATTGAGGCGGCCGGTGATGCGGTCATCGAAGCGCGCGCCAATGCAGACCATGACGTCGCAGTCATGCATCGCCATGTTGGCTTCGTAGCTGCCATGCATACCCAGCATGCCGAGCCAGTTCTTGCCCGATGCCGGATAGGCGCCGAGGCCCATCAGCGTCGAGGTGATCGGGAAGCCGGTCAGGTCGACCAGCTCGCGCAGCAGGTGACTTGCTTCCGCGCCGGAGTTCACCACGCCGCCGCCGGAATAGATGATCGGCCGCTTGGCGGTGGCCATCAGGGCAACGGCTTCCTTGACCTTCTCCAGGTCACCCTGGACCTTGGGCTGGTAAGAGGTGCGCGGCGCAGTCTGCGGCGGTGTGTAGGTGCCCCGGGCAAACTGCACATCCTTGGGGATGTCGACCACGACCGGGCCAGGACGGCCGGTGGTGGCGACATGGAAGGCCTCGTGCAGGATGCCGGCCAGTTCGTTGACGTCCTTCACCAGCCAGTTGTGCTTGGTGCACGGCCGGGTGATGCCGACGGTGTCGCATTCCTGGAAGGCGTCGGAGCCGATCAGCGAGGTCGGCACCTGGCCGGTGATGCAGACCAGCGGGATCGAATCCATCAGCGCATCCTGCAGCGGCGTCACCGCATTGGTGGCGCCCGGCCCCGACGTCACCAGCATCACGCCGGCCTTGCCGGTCGAGCGCGCATAACCTTCGGCGGCATGGCCCGCACCCTGCTCGTGGCGCACCAATATGTGCTGGACGTCGTCCTGCTGGAACAGTTCGTCATAGATCGGAAGGACGGCGCCGCCGGGATAGCCGAAGAGGTGCTTGACGCCATTGTCCTTCAGCGCCTGCACCACCATTTCGGCGCCGGTCATTTCGCGTCGTCCGCTGTCACTATGTCCGCTCATCGGTCCGTCCCGTCTTTCCTTCGCCGTTCTCGGCGGTTGCTGCTCGTTTAGTCCTGTTTCGGGCAATAAAAAAGGCCCCCGAGGGAGCCTTCACATTTGCGCATGGGGGGATTTCGCCCGGCGGTTACACCGCCTTGCCCACGCGCAGTCCTACTACGAGAATGAGTGTCTTGTTCATGGGCGCGGACGTTAGTGCGCGAGACGCCGCGCTGTCAACCGGGCGCAGCAATTTTTCCGCAACGTCACCCGGTGCTTCGGAAGCTGCAATGCGAGCGTTTCGTTTAACGATCGCTACACCATCAACCATCACCCCACCTTAACCGCACAGCGCTATTCTCTTGGTCAGATTTGGGGGATTTACTGGGATGTACTTCGAACGTCAGGCCGAGGGCGGAGAAACCACCTCTCAGGAGCGACGCGACCCGAAACAGGACGACGCCCGCATCCTTGGCCATGTCGTGCAGTGCGACGGCGCCCGCGCGGTCATCAGCGCCTATGCCGAAGGCGCCTCGGCCGCAGTCGGCCTGTGGACCGTCGGTCGCATGATCTGCATCAATCTCGGCGAAACCCGCACCATCGGCCTGGTCTATTCCATCGCCAAGTCCGACCGCTCGTGGAGCAGCGAAGGCGACAACCCCATCGAGGTTAATGTCGAGCTGATCGGAGAGGTTCGTGACGTGGGCACCGACAAGCACCCGGTGTTCGACCGCGGCATCACCGCCTATCCCTATATCGGCGCCATCGCCCATCGCATACGCAGCCGCGACCTGCAGGCGGTCTACGACCTTGCCGGACGCCGCACCGTCACCATCGGCCAGCTTTCCCAGGACGATACTATCGACGCCTGTATCGCGATCGACGAGACCCTTGCCCGCCATTTTGCCGTCGTCGGCACGACAGGCGTCGGCAAATCGACTGCCGTCTCGCTCCTGCTGCGCAAGGCGATTTCGGCACGGCCCGATTTGCGCGTCCTAATCATGGACCCGCACAACGAGTTCGCTGCATCGCTGCCGGAGCACTGCGTCAAGGTCGACACCAATTCGCTCGACCTGCCCTTCTGGCTGTTCCGCCTCGAGGAGTTCTCGGAAGTGCTGTTTCGCGGCCGCGAGACCGACGCCGACGAGATCGACGTGCTGCGCGACCTCATTCCGGTCGCCAAGAACCTCTACCGCAGTCCCCAAGGCGGCGCCTTCCTGCGCCGTGGCGTCGACGCGCTGACCGCGGACACGCCCGTGCCCTACCGCATCGCAGACCTGATCAAGCAGATCGACGAACGCATGGGCCTGCTCGAATCGAAGAACGAGCGCCCGATCCTGAAGTCGCTGCGCACCCGCATCGAGTCGGCGCTGGCCGATCCGCGCTACCGCTTCATGTTCCATTCCAGGCTGATCGAGGACACCATCCACGAGACCATCGGCAACATCTTCCGCGTGCCGACGCATGGCCGTCCGGTCACCTGCTTCGAAATGGCAGGCATGCCGTCGGAAGTCGTCAATTCGGTCTGTTCGGTGCTCGCCCGCCTCGCTTTCGACCTTGCGCTGTGGAGCGAAGGGCGCCTCAAGCTGCTGCTGCTGTGCGAAGAAGCCCATCGCTACATGCCCGCCGATCACAGGCTCGGCTTTGCGCCGACGCGCCACGCGCTGTCGCGCATCGCCAAGGAGGGCCGCAAATATGGCTGCTACCTCGGCGTCGTCACCCAGCGCCCGGGCGAACTTGACCCCACAATCCTGTCGCAATGCTCGACCGTTTTCGCCATGCGCCTCGCCAACGAACAGGACCAGGCGATCATCCGCTCGGCCATCGCCGATTCCTCCGCCTCGACACTCTCCTTCCTGTCGTCGATGGGCCAGCGTGAGGCCATCGCCTTTGGCGAAGGCGTCGCCACCACAATGCGCCTGAAGTTCGAAAAGCTTTCGGACGAACTTATCCCCGGCACCGGCAAGCGTGCCGCCGAGGCGCCGACGAGCAGCGGCGACGACGTCGATCTGGCCGCCGTCGTCGAGCGCCTGCGCAACGTGCCAAAACCGCAAGCAACGGCACTCGGCTTCGCCGAAGTCGTCGACGTCCAGCGCCAGGCAGGCGACAGCGACTACCGCAAACCGGCAGCGCCGAGGCCGCAGCCGGACGACGATTTCGATACCCGCTTCGGCCTGCGCCCCTCGACCTTCGGCGGCCGTCCGCCACAGGACTGAACGGGCTCAAGAATGGCTGTTCAAGTTCAGATTCCCGAACCGTCCAGCTGTTCCTCGTCATCGCCTTCCCAGGGCGTCGGCATTTCAGGGGAATTCTTGCTCAGATTGGCTGTAGGAAGCGGCATCCAGCATTTCAGTTCCGGATCGGCATAGCCGATGATGCAGCCCGGGTAGGAATCGCCGGCGCGCCAGCCTTCGATGCCGAATGCGTCGGGCCGGGCCCAGTAGGCCACGTCGACCTCCGCCGGTCCCTGTTCGGAAGGCCGCACGGTGACCAGAATCCGGCTGCCGTCCTTTGGCGCGCTCGCCATGTTCCGCCACCGGTCTGAATCGTCCATTCGTCGTCCTCCTCTGCCCTGATGCGGCCGCAGCCATTCAGACGGCGGCAGGATCAGTGTTGCGTCGTTCGACGAGGACGTCCAGCGGCAAGTTAGAGCCAAGGTCTATGGCAGATGAATTCCGTCGCCTTGGCGCAGTCGCCATCCGGCGCTGAGCCATGACATCTGCCGCCGCAGCCGCGACCATGAGAGCCGGCATACCGTGGAGAAAAGCGCATGGCCGAATGGACGCTTTCCGAATCGGTCTCGACCAGCGCCGGCCGTATCAGCGCCGGCCGCGCCGGCGATGGCCCCGACCTCGTGCTCGCGCATGGCTGGCCTTGGTCGTCCTTCTCCTGGCACCGGGTCATCCCTGATCTGGCGCGGCGATACCGGGTGCACTGGTACGACATGCCAGGCTACGGGCAATCGGACAAGGTCGCCACGCAGCGGACTTCGCTCGATGTCCAGGGTGAGATTTTCGCCGAGATGCTTGCCCACTGGCAACTCGTGCGCCCCTCGGTCATTGCCCACGACTTCGGTGGTGCCACCACCTTGCGAGCGCACCTTCTGCTTGGCTGCGACTACGACCGCTACGTCCTGATGAACGTTGTGGCGATGCGCCCCTGGGGCTCGGCATTCTTCGATCACATGGGCAAGCACGTCGAGGCCTTCCAGGGTCTGCCGACCCACATCCACCGGGCGCTTGTGGAGGCCTACATCAGGGGCGCCCTGGTCGGCACGGTCGCAGATGACGACATCCGCGGCCTGGTCGAGCCATGGCTAACGGACGACGGATCTGCCAGCTTTTACAGGCAGTTTGCCCAGGCCGACGAGCGTTACACGGCAGAGGTCGAGCCCCTGTTTGGAAATGTGCGCTGCCCGGTGCAGATCATCTGGGGAGAAGACGATCCCTGGATCCCGCTTGAGCGGGCGAAGGCCCTTCACGCGCTTATGCCGCAGGCAGGTTTCGAAACGATTCCCTATATTGGCCACATGCCACAGCTGGAAGCGCCCAAACGTTTCTTGGCCAGCCTGGAGGACTTTCTCTAACGGCTCCGCAGTGCCTATTGCTATCGGGGAATTCGTCAGGTCGTGCCGAATGGCGTGGGTTTCGAGAACCGGAACGGAGCGGACACCAAGTCCGTGAGCACGGGAAGCGGAGAAAACCGCGTCAGGCGGCCGGCATCACGAATTCAGCGATAGGAATTCACGCGCAGACGCGGTTGCGGCCCTGCCGCTTGGCTTCGTAGAGTTGTTTGTCGGCGCGGCGATAGAACTCTTCGGCCGTTTCCTCGCGGTCCCACAAGGCAAGGCCGAAGCTCGAGGTGACGTTGAGGTGCGCGCCGCCTGCCTCGATGGCCATGCCGGCGATCGCCTTGCGCATGCGCTCGGCGAAGCGCTGCAGAAGCTCGATGTCCATGTTGGGCGCGACGATGGCGAATTCCTCGCCGCCCAGCCGCGCCACCACGTCGTGATATCTCGTCATGCTCTTGAGGCACTTGGCGACAGAGCGCAGAACCTCGTCGCCGGCGTCGTGCCCATAGGTGTCGTTGACCTGCTTGAAGTGGTCGAGATCAAGGATCATCAGCCCGACAGGCCTGTCGATGCGGCGAAACTCGCCGAGATATTCCCGCAATGCATCGTCGAAATAGCGCCGGTTCTGCATGCCTGTCAGACCGTCGGTGAGTGCCGCCTGTTCAAGCGTGCGCGACCGCTCGCTCAGCGACGCCGTCATCTGGCGCAGCTCGCCGCCTTCCTTCACCTGCGTGCGGATCTGCGGAAAAATGAAGAACACGCCGTAGACAAGCGTACCGCTCAAAAGCAGTGCGATCATGAACAGCAGCCGCTCGACGGCCTCGACGCTCTGCACCCAGCCGGGCGTGTAAAGCGCCTCCGCGGCCCCCTGCATCTGGCCCCAGGCGTAGAAAATCCCCAGCGCTGCCGACAAAATCAGCGCACTGAAGATGAAAAACGCGGTTTCAGCCCGGTGAAAGCGCATGATGATCCTAGTGGAACCCCTGCGCGGGTTATGTCATGGCTGCGCCTTACGGACGGTTAATCCCTGCCGCCACTTCCGATGCATCGGCGCCTCCGGACGTCCGTCCGGCCTCGCCGCCGATGCGTTGCCACTCCGGCCCGAACTGGTTGCGGAACCACGTCGATTGCCGCTTCGAATATTGGCGCGTGGCGATCTTGGCACGTTCGATCGCCTCGTCGAAGCTCATCTCGCCGGCTATGGCCGCCGCCAGTTCGCGCACACCGATCGCCTTCATCGCCGGCAGTTCGGGCGCAAGCCGCATCGCCATGATTTCCTTGACCTCGTCCAGCGCGCCGCCCTCGATCATCCTGTCGAAACGCTGGTCGATGCGCTTGATCAGAAGGTCCCGTTCCGGCGCGATGACGATGAAGCGCGCCGTGGCGAAGTCGATCAGCGGATGGCCCTTGTCGGCCTGCCATTTCAGGATCGAGCGGCCCGACGCCTCCAACACCTCCAGCGCGCGCACGATCCGCTGGCCGTCGCTGGCTTTCAGCCGCATCGCCACCTCGCTGTCGACGTGCATCAGCACGCGATGCAGCCGCGGCGCACCTTCCTCGTTGAGGCGCCAGCGCCAGCGATCCCTGATCTCGGCTGGGATTTCGGGCATCTCCGAAATACCCTCGGCGAGCCCCCGAAAATAAAGCCCGGTTCCGCCGACGAACACAGGCGGCTTTTCGGCAAACAGTCCGCTGTCGGCCAGCACGGCGACGTCGCGCAGCCAGTTGCCGGTCGAATAGGCCGTCGCCGGCGAGACATGGCCGTAGAGGAAGTGGCGCACGCGTGTCAGATCGTCGGCGCTCGGGCGCGCCGTCAGCACGTCGAGCACGCCATAGACCTGCATCGAATCGGCATTGACGATGACGCCGCCGTCACGCTCGGCGAGTTCGAGCGCCAACGCCGACTTGCCGCTGGCGGTCGGCCCGGCTATCAGGGTCGCGTTCTTGATGCGCCCCTCGCTAGTCCCGGAATTTTTGATGCCGCTGATCGCCACGCTGATTTCCCATCCGGACCGCGCTCTGCTGGCTCCGTCCCTTGCCGATAAGGCCTCTCGCGCCCTGGGCGCAAGCGCCATTGTGTGGCTGGCCGAGGCCGTTGCCTGCGACATCGCCCTGCCAGCGGGACTTTCGGCCGACGATGCCCATGCGTCGCTTGCCGCCGCCCTCTCCGGCGAAGCCATCGATTTTGCCATTCAGGACAACGCGACACGTAGGAAAAAGATCCTCATCGCCGACATGGATTCGACGATGATCGACCAGGAATGCATCGACGAGCTCGCCGACGAGATCGGCGTCAAGGATCGTGTCGCCGACATCACCGCGCGCTCGATGAATGGCGAGATCGCCTTCGAGCCGGCGCTGCGCGAGCGTGTCGCGCTGCTTGCCGGTCTCGACGCCGCAGTCATCGACCGCATCATCGACACCAGGCTGACACTCACCTCCGGCGGCAAAACGCTGGTCGCCACCATGAAGGCGCATGGTGCCTATACCGCCCTCGTCTCCGGCGGCTTCGACGTCTTCACCTCGCGCATCGCCGCCAAGCTCGGCTTCGACGAAAACCGCGCCAACCACCTGATTGAGGCCGACGGCAAGCTCACCGGAAAGGTTTCCGAGCCGATCCTCGGCCGCGCCGCCAAGGCCGCTGCGCTCAACGAGATTTCTACCCGCCTCAGCCTCACCCCGACCGACGCGATGGCCGTCGGTGATGGCGCCAACGATCTCGACATGATCCGCCTCGCCGGCTCGGGCGTTGCTCTTCATGCCAAGCCGTCGGTGGCCGCCCAAGCCAAGATACGCATCGACAATTCCGATCTTACCGCCCTGCTCTACCTCCAGGGCTACAGCGCGCGCGAATTCGCGCGATGAAGGAGATTCGTACTGAGCGTTTGATCCTGCGCAACTGGGAAGAGCGCGACCGTGCCCTCTTCCACCGCATCAACTCCGACGACTTGGTGATGGAGTTCTTCGGCATGCGCCGCAGCCGCGCAGAGAGCGACGGGTTGCTGGACAAGCTGCGCGCCGGCATCGACAGCGACGGCTTTGGCTTCGCCGCTGCCGAAATTGCCGGAACAGGCGAATGCATCGGCTTCGTCGGCCTGCTGCGCACCGACCTCGAACCGTTCATCCCCAAGGGCACGCTCGAAATCGGCTGGCGTCTTGCACCAGAGTTCTGGGGCAAGGGCTATGTCACCGAGGCGGCGGATGCCTGGCTCGATTTTGCTTTCGAGGCGATCGGCGACGATGAAGTCGTCTCGTTCGCCGTCTGGAACAATAATCGCTCGACGGCGGTCATGCAGCGCCTCGGAATGCGGGCGGAGCCGTCGCGCAATTTCGACCACCCGCGCGTTCCCGACGCCCATCCAGAGCTCAAGCGCCACGTCTTCTACAGCCTCAAGCGGAACCAGTGGCAAGAACGGAAAAAGGCGGCCAACTAGCCGCCTTTTCCTTGTCTTTCAGGGGTTTGCCTGAATCTCCTGACTCAATCCATCCGGATCGTCACGAAGCGCAGTTCACCCGTCTTGGACGCCAGCATCAGCAGCGCGTTCTTGCGACCCTGCTCCTTGAGCGCGGCGATCCGGTCGGTCACTTCCTTCGGCGTCGACACCGATTCCTGAGCGATCTCGGTGATCACCTCGCCGGCGACGATTCCGCGCTCTGCGGCAGCTGAATCCTTGGCAACGGCAGTGACCACCGCGCCTGACACCTCGGCAGCGATGCCGAACTTGGCACGCGCGTCGCTGTCGAGTTCGCCGATGGTCATGCCGAGCACGCTTGCCGTGGCGACCTCGGCACCCTTGTCGGCGCCCTCTTCCGGCTTGGCGGCCTCGCCTTCAGCCAGCTTCTCGCCGTCCTCGAGCCGACCGAGCGTCACCTTGACGGTCTGCTCGACGCCCTTGCGCACGATCACCACGTCAACGGCCTTGCCGACGGGGCTTTCAGCGACGACGCGCGGCAGGTCGCGCATTTCGACGACGTCCCTGCCGTCGAACTTGATCACCACGTCGCCGGGCAGGATCTGGCCCTTGTCGACCGGTCCGCCCTTGATGATGCCGGCAATCAGCGCGCCCTTGGCGGTGGCCATGCCGAGGCTCTCGGCAATGTCGTCGGTGACAGGCTGGATGCGCACGCCGAGCCAGCCGCGACGGGTTTCGCCGAACTCGGCGAGTTGGTTGACAACGCCGACCGCGATCTCGGCCGGGATCGAGAAACCAATGCCGATCGAACCGCCCGAGGGCGAGATGATCGCCGTGTTGATGCCGATGACCTCGCCATCCATGTTGAACAGCGGCCCGCCCGAATTGCCGCGGTTGATCGCAGCGTCGGTCTGGATGAAGTCGTCATAGGGGCCGGAATTGATGTCGCGGTTACGCGCCGAAATGATGCCGACGGTGACCGTGCCGCCAAGCCCGAACGGGTTGCCGATCGCCATCACCCAGTCGCCGATGCGCATCTTGTCGGAATCGCCGAACTTCACCGCGGTCAGCTTCTTGGCCTTCGGGTCGATCTTCAGCACCGCAATGTCGGTCTTGGTGTCGGTGCCGACCAGCTCGGCCTTCAGCTTCGAGCCGTCGGAGAAATTGACCTCGATCTCGTCGGCGTCGGCGATGACGTGGTTGTTGGTGACGACGATGCCTTTTTCGGCATCGATGACGAAGCCGGAGCCGAGCGACTGCACCTTCTGGGAGCCGCCATTGTTCTGGCCTTCGCGGTTCTTGAAGAACTCGTCGAAGAAATCCTGGAACGGCGAGCCCTCGGGAAGCTGCGGCATCGGAACCGCGTTCTCGTCCTCACCGCCCTCGCTGCCCTTGACGGTCTGCGACGTCGAGATGTTGACAACCGCGCCCAGCAGGCCCTCGGCGAGGTTGGCGACCGACTCCGGTCCTTGCGCCAGCGCCGGCGTCACGAAGGACGGGGCGACGGAGGCGCCGATCATCAGCGCCGTGGTGGCGGCCAGAGAGGCCTTTCGCATGGCGCGCAAAAGGGGCGTGGAAATCATAGGGAAGCCTCCCGGGGCTGTCATGGCATAGATCGCGCCCGGGCCGTCCGGACGCGAAGCGTCATGATGGAAACAAATAAGGCCTGTTTGCGACCATTGCTACGGGCACGGGATAAATCGTCCGTTATCCCCTGACGAGCCAGACGATGCCGACGCCCATGGCAAGGGCGGCAAGGCCGACTGTCCGGAGCACTGCCTCGGGCATTTCGGCCGCCTGCGCGGCCATCCTCTTGGCCACGGCGGGAAAACCGCCATAGACCAGGCCCTCGATGACGAGGACCAGGCCCATGGCGACGACGAAGTCCCGCACTGCTTAGTTGTTGGCGGCGGGAGCGGCAGCCCCGGCGGCAGGCGCCGGCGCAGCCTTTGCAGCACCGCCTTCGGGGCCGCGGAAGTAGCGGAAGAACTCCGATTCCGGCGACAGCACCATGGTCGTGCCATCGGCATTCAGGGCCGTGCCGTAGGCGCTCATCGACCGGTAGAAGTCGAAGAACTCGGGATCGCGGTTGTAGGCGTCGGCAAACACCGCCGAGCGTTCAGCTTCGCCTTCACCGCGCAGGATTTCCGATTCCTTCTGCGCCTCGGCGACGATCTCGACCACTTCGCGGTCGGCGCGGGCGCGGATGCGCTGCGCAGCTTCCCGGCCGCGGGCCCTCAGCCTTTCGGCCTCGGCCAGACGTTCGGCCTTCATGCGGTCGAAGGTCTGCTGCGACACTTCCTGGGTGAGATCCGTACGGCGAATGCGGACGTCCTGGATTTCCAGGCCGAGCGACGTGGCGTCAGGCTGCAGCTGGTCGCGAACCTCGCGCATCATCGCCGCGCGCTCTTCCGAGAGCGCGGATTCGAAACCACGCACACCGTAGACCCGGCGCAGGGCCGCGTCGAAGCGGGTGCGCAGGCGCTGCTCGGCCAGTTCCACGCTGCCCGACACCGTCGAGCGGAACTTGCGGGCGTCGTTGATGCGATAGGCGATGAAAGCATCGACGTCGTAGAACTTGCCGCCAGAAACCTGGACGCGGATGTCGTCGAGGTCGAGGCGCAACACGCGGTCCTCGATGACCTGGACGTTGTCGGCCTCGAACATCGAGAACGGCGCCTTGAAGTAGATGCCCGGCTCGGTCTTGACGTCGACGATCTCGCCGAAGCGCAGCACGATGGCCTGCTGGCGTTCGTTGACGACGAAGATCGACGACCAGATCAGGAACAGGATGATAGCGGCGAGAACGCCGAGGATGGGAAGACGATTGGACATTAGTTGCCTCCCGCCGCCGGAGCGCGCTTCTGCAATTCAGGCAGCGGCAGATAGGGCACAACGCCCTGGCCGTTGCCTTGCTCGACGATCACCTTGCTCGAGCCCTGAAGCACCTTTTCCATCGTTTCGAGATAGAGGCGCTGGCGGGTCACGTCGGGCGCCTTGGCATATTCGTCATAGACCGAGATGAAGCGCTGCGCCTCACCCTGGGCTTCCTGAACGACGCGGTTCTTGTAGGCGGCGGCGTCCTCGCGGATCTGCGCCGCCTCGCCTCGCGCCTGGCCGAGCTTCTGGTTCGAGTACTGGTTGGATTCCTCGACGAAGCGGTCTTCGTCCTGCTCGGCGCGCTGCACCTCGTCGAACGCGTCGGCCACTTCGCGCGGCGGTGCCGCGTCCTCGATCGAGATCGCGTTCACGGCAAGGCCGGCGCCATACTGGTCGAGGGTCGACTGGATGATGTCGCGCACGCCAGCGGCAATGCCCTGGCGGTCGTCGCGGAAGATGTCCTGCGCCGGACGGCGGCCGACGACTTCGCGCATCGCGCTCTCGGCAATCTGGCGAACCATGATGTCGGGCTCGGAAACCTTGAACAGATAGGCCTGGGGATCCGAAACCTGGTAGGCGACGGAGAACTTGACGTCGACGATGTTCTGGTCGCCCGAAAGCATCAGGCCGGAAGACGTGCTGCCGCGGACTTCGCCGATATTGACCAGCTTTTCAGCCGTGTTGACCTTCTCGACAGTCTCGATCGGCCACCAGTGGAAATGCAGGCCGGGCTGCGACAATTCCTGCTTGGGCTTGCCGAAACGCAGTTCAACCGCCAGTTCATCCGGCTGCACGGTGTAGACCGACTGAAACGCCAGGAAAGCGACAAGGCCAGCGCCGATAAGGCCGAACAGCACGCCGGTCGAGCCACCGCCACCGGGCAGCGCGCGCTTCAGCTTGTCCTGGCCCCGGCGAATGATGTCCTCGAGATCGGGAGGCGAACCTTGCGGCCCGCTTGGACGTGGTCCCTGCCCCCAGGGGCCGCCGCCGCCATTATTGCCGCCGCCGCCACCCCAAGGGCCACCGCCGCCGCCTCCACTTTGATTGTTCCAGGGCATGAATGTCCTTTCGACTACGAAACCATGGCAGCCACGCCTGAGACGGCCGCACAATTACTGACACCATCTATAGGGATGCGGGCAAGCGCTTTCAACGCGATGCCCTTGAAGTGCCTCGGATTCCACTACAAATGTATGAATTCACACCATCAATGCACGTCGTGGCGCTTTTCGTAAACGGTATAGCGTGTCGCATGGCTGTCTTTTTCGCCGGCGGCAAAATCTTCGGCGTGTGCAACCGCCCAGATCTCCGGATCGATATCGGGAAAGCGCGTGTCGCCGTCGGGGGCCGCCTTGACATGGGTAACATGCAGCCGGTCGGCGAGCGGCAGCGCCTGGCGGTAGATCTCGCCCCCACCGATGACGCAGATTTCGGTGACGCCAGGCATGCAGCGACCCTTGGCAGTGCCAAGCGTGATGGCGTCTTCCAGCGAATGCACCACCTCCGCACCCTCGGCGCGAAACGCCTTGTCACGGGTAACGATGATGTTCAGCCGTCCCGGCAGAGGGCGCTTGGGGAAACTCTCCCAGGTCTTGCGCCCCATGATGATCGGCTTGCCCATCGTGTCTGCTTTGAAGCGCTTGAGATCGCTCGACAGCCGCCACGGCAAGCCGCTGTCGCGGCCGATGACACCGTTTTCGGCTATCGCCACGTAGATCGCAACTTCCATCGGACGCCCTTCCTACCCAGGCGAATCTGCGCCCGGTCGCTTATCGTGGGCTATCGTAGGGCTGCAGGATCAGAATTTCGATATCGCGCTCGGGATAAAAATCGGTGGCAGTCATCTCGAAGGTGGTCAACCCCACTTTCTTCACGCCAGCGCCACAGAAGCTGACAATGTTGGCTGGATCGCCCTTGTCGATGGTCAGCCTGAACTTGCCTATCGTGCCCAATGCCCAGTTGCCGCCCGTGGTGAGCACATAGGACAGCCAGGTTTCTGTATAGGGTGGGAAGCCGTCACCGGAATTCTTGGTCGCCTTCTCGACAGCGCGTTCAAAACTTTCGTCGAGGCAGTATTTGCGCTTGTAGTCGTCGTATTGCCCCTGAAACTTTCCGTCCGTGTAGAAGCTGACACCAGCCGTGCCGCCAACACTCGGCTTGTAGCTGTGCGCGACCTTCACCGGCTTGCCCGCCGGAAAGCTGGCCCTCCACCAATAAGTCGAGCGCAGCTGCCACAAAGGCTCGCGCACGCTCTTCATGCCCGAACCGTCGTCATACTCATTGAGTGTGATCAGCCCGCGGTTTTGCCAGTCGGCCGCCACTTCCGACGACAGCTTCTCCAACGCCTTCAACGTCGCGTCGCCGAACGGAAAATAAGGTACGCCGTTGGCGTCCAGCTCCTTGCCGATATCCAGCCCCACGGCAAAAGCCGAATGCTGCAACTCAGGCTTCACCTCCTGACCGTCGATCGATACCGAGAAGCCGAGGAAATTGTCGGACGCATCCACCGGAATGTCGACATTGGCGTAGGGACTGCCCTCGATGTCGGGCATCGGAAACGCCACCAGCGTCTCGACATCCTTGTCCGAATTGTTGCGGAACACGTAGTCGACCGTCACCTTCTCCGGGGAGATGAACAGATCCTCGCTTTCCATGGCGATCTGGTCGCTGCGACCGATGATCAACCCGCCGGCGCCAAGCTGCGCCGTCGTGTCGTTGGCGGATGCGGGAGCAGACATCGCCGACATGCCGGCAACGCTCAGGGCGATCAGTCCGTCACGGCGTGCCATCCGGTAGCCCTCACACCGCGATCGGCGCGCGGATGGTGGCGTCGGCGACGTAGTTCTCGAGCCTGAAATCCTCGAAGCGGAAGGCAAACAGGTCCTTCACCTCGGGATTGATCCACATCGTCGGCAGCGTCTTCGGGCTGCGCGTCAGTTGCTCGCGCGCCTGGTCGAAATGGTTGTGGTAGATGTGTGCGTCACCCAGCGTGTGGACGAAGTCGCCCGGTTTCAGCCCGGTCACCTGCGCCACCATCATCGTCAGCAGCGCATAGGACGCGATATTGAACGGCACGCCGAGGAAGATGTCGGCCGAGCGCTGGTAGAGTTGGCATGACAGTTTGCCGTCGGAAACATAGAACTGGAACAGGCAGTGGCACGGCGGCAGCGCCATGGCATCGACCTCTTCCGGGTTCCAGGCCGAGACGATCAGCCGGCGCGAATTGGGGTTCTTGCGGATCTGTTTGAGCAAAAGTGCAATCTGGTCGATCTCGTCGCCGTCGCGCGTCGGCCACGACCGCCACTGCTTGCCATAGACCGGGCCGAGATCGCCATTCTCGTCGGCCCATTCATCCCAGATCGATACCCCGTTGTCCTTGAGATACTTGATGTTGGTGTCGCCGGCGAGGAACCACAAAAGCTCGTGGATGATCGACTTCAGATGCAGCTTCTTGGTGGTGACAACAGGAAAGCCATGCCCCAAGTCGAACCGCATCTGATGGCCGAAGACCGAGCGTGTGCCGGTGCCGGTGCGGTCGCCACGGTCGCTGCCGTTTTCAAGGACATGGCTGAGAAGGTCGAGATACTGGCGCATGAAGGACGTCCGGTCGGATTGGCGAGATTCGCTGGCCGCAAGCGTAGCCCATTCCGCTGCCCCGGCAAACGCCGGGACACGCGGCTGGTCGCTCGTCCGATCCTATTTCAGCACGCCAGGCCAGTTCCTCTCAGCCTTTGCAATGTTGCCCTCGACATCCTGCCGCCACAACGAGCGAACGCTCTTGGAGTAGTTGAGGTAAAGCTTGTCGCCCACCACTGTCCAGGCATTCGGGTCTGAGGAAGCGGTTGCACCCTGGCTGACGGCATAGGCGCAATAGCCGCCATATTGCGGCAGGTATCGAGCCGGAGACCGCAGGAACGTCCCCCGGTTGGCGGCACTGGCGAAGCGATAGGTGATGCCGTCATGCACCGCGACGTGCGCAGGCAACCCCTTGGTCGCCTTGCCGGCGGTGAAATAAGCGACCACGTCATAGCCGCCCGCGCCGACACCGGGCGGTTTACCGGTGTAAACCATAGCCTGTTTCGCTCGCGCAACGCCCGGTCCGAGCGCCCCGCTCACGGCGAGCGGCAGAAACATTGCGGTCAGAATGAGACGGCGTCTGTCCATCGCCGGTTTCCCTCGACAAGCCACCGTAATCATAGCAGCCCGCGGCCCCATCTGCCGCGCGCCTCGCTACACAATCAGGTGATCCGGTCAGGGTCAGGCTAATGATTGGCCAGCAGATGGACTTGCCGGAAAGACAGCTCAGAGCGAACCGAGTTTGCCCAGTTCCTTGGCCACAAGGTAATAGAACGTCACGCGGTTCT
Source organism: Aminobacter sp. NyZ550 (assembly GCF_025628925.2). Lineage (NCBI taxonomy): Bacteria > Pseudomonadati > Pseudomonadota > Alphaproteobacteria > Hyphomicrobiales > Phyllobacteriaceae > Aminobacter > Aminobacter sp. NyZ550. Next base: position 2,741,027 of record NZ_CP114190.1, on the reverse strand, counting down.
TGGTGTTGTCGGCCGACATCGCCTTGCAGACCTTTTCCAGCGCGCCGTCCGCCTTCTTCGCATCCTCGACGCCGAGCTTCTTGGCAATCCAGCCGGCTTTGACGCGATCGAGTTCCTTGGGGTCGGTGCACGAGACAAGCGAAGAGTCGCGGTTCCGGAGCGCGATGCCCAGGTGCTTGACGATCTTGGTCACCACCTCTTCCTTGGCGCCGGCGTCGTACTTCTTCACGTCTGCAAGATAGTCGGTCATGTGAATTCCCCTCGTCGACGAATTGATCTCATCTCCCGCAGGGGCCCGGCTCAGACCGGTTCAGGTGCATCCCCAGCGGGCCGAAGCTTCGGTTCGCGCATCACGCGAGTCAACCCTGCCTATTCGCGTGGCTTCATGAATCTGTTGCGAATGGCTGTTAGGACTTGCCGTTCCCACCTTCCATTTTGCAGCCGGCCTCCCTATATTGGGGTCGTCAGCTTGACTGACTATGGCGATAAACTGCCGATGAAATAAGCCATTCGGACCCGGGGGCGGTACCCGGCGCCTCCACCAAAAGTCGTCGCACGGTCGAACGACGATTTTTGCTGGGGGCGAAATAGGATCGACGAGGGTGTAAAGATCGGACTTTTGCCCGGCATTGTACCACCGTTATCGGGCTAAACTTGTAGTTGCAAACGACAACTATGCGGAAGCACGTCTCGCTGCTTAATGCAGTGCGATAGCTTCAAATTAAGCCCTAGAGGTTCGCACTTCTAGGCGGGGTTCGGAGGTACCTGGCAACAGAAACCTCCACTTCTCTTCTCCCCCAAAATCTTCCAAGATCAAAATCTCCCAAGACATTGTCATCGCCGGCCAATGCCGGTTTGCCGTTGCCTGTTTTTTTGCCGGTGCGCCGCGCGTCCTGACGGGTGCCCGAGACGCGCTCCGGCCGCCCCCGCAGCGCAGCGTCGGCCTGCCATGGCCGGTCCCGTTCCATCCGGAGACCTACATGCCTCGCAATTCCAACCGCTTCTTCGTGCTCACCGGCGGCCCCGGATCGGGCAAAACGACCTTGATCGAATGCCTTGCCGCAGCCGGCCACGCCACTTCGGTCGAAGCCGGTCGCAGCATCATCCGCGACCAGGCCGCAATATCCGGCACCGCCCTGCCCTGGCATGACCGCGCGCTGTTCGCCGAGCTCATGCTGTCATGGGAAATGCGCTCGCATACCATCGCCGAGGCTACGCCCGGCCCGGCGTTCTTCGATCGGGGCGTCCCCGATGTCATTGGTTATCTCAGGCTCGTCGGCCTGCCGGTACCGATCCATATCGAACAGGCGGCCCGGGAATTTCGCTACAACCGCAAGGTGTTCGTCCTTCCGCACTGGCCCGAGATCTTCACCCAGGACAACGAGCGCAGGCAGGACGAGGACGAGGCGCGGCGCACCCATGCCAGCATGGTCGCGACCTACGCTGCCTGCGGCTATGATCTTGTCGAGGTCCCCACGGCACCGGTCGAAGACCGTCTCGCTTTCATTCTCGAAAACGTCCGTCAGGCGTGACGAATCACGCCGCGTGCGGCAGTTGCAGCCCTTCGGCGAAGGTGCGGTTGCGGCCTGCCCGCTTGGCGGCATAGAGCACTTTGTCGGCGCGGCCGATGGCGTCCCAGAGGCCCTCTCCGGCATGCAGCTTGGCGATGCCGAAGCTGCATGTCACCGCGAAATCGCCGGGCATGCCGGCAAATCGCACATTCGCGATCTCCCGGCGCAGCGTCTCGACCAGGCCGAAGGCATCGTCCACCGGTGCATCCTTCAACACGATGACGAATTCCTCGCCGCCGGTGCGTGCCGCGATGTCGCCCGCCCTGAGTTTCGACTTGATGACCCTGGCAAGGCTCGACAGCACGACATCGCCGCCGGCATGGCCGAAGCTGTCGTTGATCGACTTGAATCGGTCGATGTCGCAGGCGACGATGCTCAACGGCTGGCCTACGCCCTTGGCGAACAGGCGCTGGGTCTTGCCCTGCAAGCCGCGGCGGTTGAGCAGCCCGGTCATAGGATCGCTGTCGCGCTCCGCCTTCAGCGCCAGAATGACGTCGGCACTGGCGACGACCACCAACGCAAGCCCCATCGCCACGCCCAGCACCGACATGGCAAACTGCGCCCAGAGCCAGAAGGCGGACTGGAAGAAGGCATCGACATCGCGGCTCGGCACCGTACCGCCCGTCAGCAAGGTACGGCCGACAAAGGTCGCCCCCAGGCCCAGCAGCAGCCACAGCATGCCCCGGTCGACGACATTGCCGAGCACGAGATGCCTGAGCTTCCACGCCCCGCTCAGCAAAATGCCGCCCATGCCGAAATTGAGGGCATAGACGCGGACGGCGAGATCGTTGTGGACGTAATAGAAGAAGGTCAGGATGGCGACGATGCCGCCGAACCACAGCGCTTGCTCGGCCCGTGCCATCGATTTGCCCGAGCGCATCAGCACGCCCTGCACAAGAAAGAGCGGCGCCGCCGAATAGAGCACCGCGCACGCAATGGTGTTGTAGCCGACGTCGGCCGGCCACAGCGCGAACTGGACGACGGTTGCGGCACTGATCGTCAGGAACGCCAGCGCAAACAGCAGCAAGTGCCTGTTTCGGCGATCGAGCAGCCAGATGCACAGGAACGTTGCCGCAAACAACAGCAACAGGACGGAAGGGATGAATTTCAAGATCTTTTGTCGCCTCGACGTCTCGGTTCTGCTTCCGGTGTCTTCGCAACGACTTACCGGCCGAGTGTAAACAAACGATATCGAGGCTTTGTGAAGCGACGGCGACAGCGCCTGACCTGCGTCACGATGATGTGAAACGAGGCCGGGCGGATGCCCGGCCTCGACAAAACTCACTCCGCCGGCGCGCCGACGGCCGTTTCGCGCCTGCGGCCGAGCGTCACCTGCGCCAGCGCGAAGGCGACGACGGCGGAGATGGTGATGCCGAACACCATCGGCAGCGGCGTTCCGTCGAAGAAGAGGCCAGCCACCGCCATGGCGACGGCGCCGGTGGCAAAGTGCAGCGTGCCCATCAGTGCGGATGCCGTTCCGGCGATTTCGCCATGCTCTTCCATCGCCAGCACCGAGGTCGTCGGGATGACGAGACCGAGGAAGCCGTAGCCGATGAACAGAAGCACGGCCAGTACGTCGAGGCGGTCGACGCCTGCGGAAAACACCGCCAGCAGAATGACCATCATCGTGGCGTAGCCGACCACTGCCACCCGCACCACCCGGTGCAGGCCGAAGCGCTCGGTCAGCAAGCCGGTCAGCTGCGACATGCCGATGAAGGCTACCGCGTTGATCGAGAAGAACACGCTGTAGACCGACGGCGACAGGCCGTAATGGTCGATCAGAATGAAGGACGAATTGGCGAGATAGACGAAGAAGCTGGCAATGCCGAAGCCGCCGATGAAGGTCAGGCCGAGGAAGTTGCGGTCGCCGAGCAGGAAGCGGTAGCCGCTGAGCGCGCTGCCGACCGAGCTTTCGGCGCGATGCTCGACGGGGCGCGTTTCCTTGAGCGACGTCGACAACAGCACGATGGCAAGTACTGCAGCAGCAGTCACCACCCAGAATACGGCGCGCCAGCCAAAACCTTCGATGACAAGCGAACCGGTCAGCGGCGCAAGGATAGGCGACACCGAAAACACCAGCATCAGCAATGACATGAGCCGCGCCGCTTCGGTGCCGGTATGCAGGTCACGCACGATGGCGCGCGGCACCACCATGCCGGCAGAGGCACCCAGGCCCTGGATGACGCGGAAGAAGATCAACCATTCGATATTGGGCGCAAGCGCCGCCCCAAGGCCGCCAATGGCAAACAGCACCAGGCCGATATAGAGCGGCGCCTTGCGGCCTATCATGTCGGAGATCGGGCCGACGACGATCTGCGCCAGACCCATGGCCAGGAAGAAGACAAGCAGGCTCATCTGCACGGCGGCGGTGCCGGCGTTGAGATCGGCGCCGATCGTCGGCAGAGCGGGAAGATACATGTCGATGGCGAACGGGCCGATGGCCGACAAAAGGCCGAGCACGACCGCTACGCGGAGAAATTGGGGTGTCATGATGTGGTTCTTTCGGATCGGGTTTCCGCCGTGAAGCCACGGCGACGTGTAATCCAAGGACGTTTGGCAACATGAGATTCCGACTCCTCCCGAACCGGCATCTCGCCATTGCGTCCAGTTTTTTAGACAGACTTGTCCAAATCGTCAATCACCTGTATATAAAAATTCCATGACACCTGCCATCGCTCCTGACATTGCGGTCAGCCGCAGCCACACCGCCAAGCGGCTCTCGATCCTCGACGCCGCTGCACGCGTCTTCTGCCGCGAGGGCTTCGCCGGCGCCAACATCGACCTCATCGCCGCCGAGGCCGGCGTGTCGCGCCAGACCGTCTACAACCACCATGGCGACAAGGAGAACCTGCTCGTCGCGGTAGTCCGGGAAATCACCGAACGCATCAACGCTGGTGTGTTCGAAACGCTGGCCACCTTCCCCGACAAGCCGATCGACCTCGCGGCCGAGCTCGTCGAGTTCGCCGTGCGGCTCAACCAGAACTGCATGTGCAACCGCGACGGCAAATTCCTGCGCAAGCTGCTGCAGACCGAAGGCGAGCGTTATCCCGAATTGTTTGCCGGCTGGCGTGAACATGGCCCGGCCAAGACCTGGGCGGCCCTTGCCGCGCGATTCGCCCGCCTCGCTTTGTCAGGCTGGCTCGATCTCGACGATCCCGATGTCGCAGCGCGCCAGTTCCTGGCGCTGGTCAATGCCGATCTGCAGATGGCGTTGATCTTCGGCGACACCGTCTCGGAAGAACAACTGCGCACAGCAGCAAGCAATGCCGTGCGCTGTTTCCTGCGCGCCTACGGCAAGCCGCGCCCGGTCTGATTCCTAGGGAATGGACGGCCGTCCGGACCTGCGGCAGGCATCGTGGCGCCTGCTCGAATCCCAAACATTCCATACCGCGTTATATCCGGTTTACGCCGGCCAAAAGCTTGATTACAGGTAGGGAGACGATTCAATCGGACCCGCATCTACATATGGCCGAAGACCAGATCCGCTACGACATTCTCGCCCAGGAGGCACTGCGTGGGGTCATGCGCAAGGTCCTGGCGGAAGTCGCGCGCACCGGCCTGCCGGGCAACCACCATTTCTTCATCACCTTCATGACCGGCGCGCCGGGCGTGCGCATCTCCTCGCGCCTGCATGAACGTTATCCCGAACAGATGACGATCGTCATCCAGTTCCAGTATTGGGACCTCAAGGTCACCGACACCGGCTTCGAGGTCGGCCTGTCCTTCTCGGATGTTCCGGAGAAGCTCGAAATCCCCTTCTCTGCCGTGCGCGGCTTCTACGATCCCTCGGTCAACTTCGAACTCGAATTCGAGGTCAAGGCCGAAGCAGCTGCAGCCCCCGAAGAGGTTGCCGCCAAGCCGGAGCCGATCGCGGTGGTCAAGCCTGCCGAGCGCAAGCCTGCGACCAAAAAGAAAGCCGACGCGACTGAGAAGGAAGCCGTCGAAGAGCCCGCTCACGGCAAGGGCGCGGATGTCGTATCGCTCGACGCGTTCCGCAAGAAGTAGCCAGGACGAGGTCGCATGGCCGACATCGTCAATCTTCGCCAGTTCAAGAAACAGAAGGCGCGGGCCGAGCGCGAGACGCTTGCCGACCGCAACCGCGCCCTGCACGGTCGCACCAAGGCCGAAAAACAGCGCGACCAACTGACCTCGGAGCGCGCCGACAAATTCGTCGACGACCATCGCCGCGAGCGCGATCCAGAGAAATCCGACCGGTGAGCCTGGTCGAAAAGCGCTCGGTGACGATCCGCGGCCACCGCACCAGCTATTCGCTCGAAAAGCCGTTCTACGACGACCTCTTGGCCATATCGGCGGCGCGCGACATGACGCTGGCCGCCCTCGTCGCCGAAGTCGACACCCAGCGCCCGCGCGAGGCAAACCTTTCCTCCGCGCTCAGGCTGTTCGTGCTGGAGCAAGCCAAGCGCGGCGTGAGACAGACCTGAGGCGCGTCGTCTCCATCCGCCTCGATCCCGATGTCATTGCCCAGTCAAAGGCCACTGCCAAAGGCTGGAGCACAGGCATCAACGAGGTTCTGAAAAGGCAGAGGGCGGGCTGGCGCGACAGCGCCACCACATCGGGCCAGCATCGCCTGCCTATTGGCTCTGCAGCGACTTGAAGAAATCGTCGAGGCTGAGCGGTTCGAGCTTTTTCTTCACCGGCGCATCGGCGGGTGGCGCCGGCACGGCGTCGACTGGCGCATCCATTGGCCGGACTTCCGGCAACGGCGCCCGCTCGATCTCAGCCGCTGGTTTGGGCTTGGCAGCCTCAGCCTCGCGCCTCGCCTTCTGCTCGGCCTCGTGCCGCAACTTTTCTTCCGCTGCCTGGCGTGCCTTCTCAGCTTCCTGGCGCGCCGTTTCCCTGTCCGCCTCGGCTTTGGCCTTCGCGGCGGCTTCCGCGGCGCGTTTTTCTTCTTCGGCGCGCAAGCGTTCCGCTTCCGCCTTTGCCTTGGCTTCCTCTTCGGCTTTCAGCCTTTCGGCCTCGGCTTTCGCCTTGGCCTCTTCCTCGGCCCGGATCCGGGCCTCCTCGGCAAGCCGCGCCTCTTCGGCGATACGCTCGCGCTCGGCCTGGAGTGCTGCGAAATACCGCGTCTCGCGTCGTAGCCGCTGCTTTTCCAGCAACACCGCCTGCATCGCCTCGACGCGGGCCTGTTCCTTTTCCAGGGCGCGCTGGGTCAGGAACTGCGCCATCGGCGCGCTGTCGAACAGCTTGACCGTCGCACCCGGCTCGCCGTCGATCTGGAAGTTCATCGCCGGCTCCGAGCCGACCAGCTGCTCCTTGCCGGGCGCGTATGTGATCGAGCCATTGGCCGAGATCACACCGGCGTTGAGGTCGGTGCGCAAATCGGCGTTCAGCATCGCAGCCGGGTTTTTCAACGTCAGTGGCGGCGCCCGCAGGATGCCGCCGGCAACGGTAAACGCGATGTCGGCCTTCCCGGCGGCAAAACTGCCCTCGCCGGCCAGGTCAGGCGCGAATTCTGCGACGCGCGCCGCATTGATATCTCGGCCAAGCGCGTCGGCCTTGGCGATCAGCGCGGCAAACGCGTCGGGGTTGAAGCCGGGCAGGACGAGCCCGTCAATATCGGCCGTGCCCGACCCGGCCAGCGAGGCGACAAGGCCCTCGACCGATTTGCCGCTGCCTGAAAGCGTCGCCGAAAAATTGCCCTTGCCGCCGATATCGCTGGCCACCGGGACCGCAGCGACATCGGCGCCGTCGAGCTTCAACTGGCCCGACACGAAGGCCGTGCCATCGTTGTTCTTGAGTTCGACAAGTCCGCCAAGGTCGCCGCCATACAGCTTGGCCTTGATGTTGGACAGCCTGAGCGCCTGGCTGTCGATCTGCAACGCCAGCACCGCATCATTGGCGGTCGCCAGCGGTTCGGCCAAAAGTGTGCCGGCGATGATTTCGAGGTCAGCGCTGAAGGGCGCAATCGGTTTCGGCGCGAATGCCGCCGTAGGCCACCCGCCGTTGCCGCTTTCCAGCGCCGCGACGCCCAGGGTCATTTCGGCGAACGGCCGGAGATTCAGTTCGTCAAGCGTCAGCGAACCGCTGAGATGCGGCAGCCCCTCGTTCAGCTCGGCCTTGAGATTGCCGACCACCGCACCCTGGTTGACGGTGCCGTCGAGCCTGTCGAGCGCAAGAACGCCTTGGGCAAGGCTGGCATCTGCGGCGAGCTCCACCTCGGTGCCGGTGCCCATGCCCGGCAGGCTCACGCCCGAGGTCATCAGCCACGGCTCCAGGTCGGCAGCCTGCAGCGTCGCCCGGCCCGTCAGGCTGGGCAGGCCGTCGCGCACCGCCACCGTGCCGGTGAAGCCGGCCGAAGAATCGTCACCTTTGAGGCTTGCGGTCACGTCGAGGCCATTCTGCACGGCACCTTTCGCGGCAATGGCTAGCTCACCCGGGCCGGTCACGCCGAGCGGCAGCACCGGCAGGCCGGCCAGCGCCAGCAGGCTGGTCGCATCCTCGTTGCGGGCGGAGAATTCGAGCTTCAGCTGCGAGCTGGCAAGCGCGCTCGATATCGCCTGCGCCGACAGCGTCGCCAGAAGATCGGAGCCGCCGGCCTCGCCTTGCCCGCTGAGCGCAATGCTCGTCGTCTTGTCGCCATTGTCGACGGCACTGGCGACGAAGTCGATGCGCGCGTCAGCCAGCAGGCCGGGATAGGCCGCAGCACGGGTTGCCAGCTCGTTCAGCAGCCGGTTCTCGGGCGTCTGTTTAGCTGCCAGCGCGACCAGCGGCGCGAGGTCGACTGATATCACCGAGGCGTCGAGATTGCCGGTCGGCGCCTTGGGAAAATCCTTGATCCGCCCGGTGGCACTGAGCGAGGCGCCTGCCAGTCCGCCGACCGACAGCTTGTCGATTTCCAGCACGCCCTCGCGCAGCCTGAGCGCGGTATCGACGGTTTCGGCGCTGAGGCCGGCGAAATTCACCGGCCCGGCCTTCACCGCGAGATCGAGGTCGGCGTCGCTGAAGCGGTTGGCGCCCTGGTCGGTCACGAACAGCGAGGCAAAGGCGCGCAACCCGTCGAGATCGAGCTCGCCGCCGTCGAGCTTCATCGTCATCGACGCCCTGGCATCGTCGGGAAGCATGCTGTCCAGCTCGCCGGTGAACTTGGCTTTGCCGAGGATCAGCTCGACGGCATCGAATGTCTGCTGCTCGCGGGTCAGCCTCACCTTGGCCTTGAAGCCCGCCGCCGGCAGCTTGCGCACCGCCTCATCGACATCCTTGGCGACCCAGGCGGCGAAGCCCGAGGGCTGGCCCACGGCCAAGAGCATCTGGCCGTCGAAGCCGAGCGTGTTTTCGGTGCGCAGGAAACCGTCGGCCTCGAGTCGCGTGCGGCCGGGCAAGGTCGCAGCCAGCGACTTCAGCACCCAGCCGCCTTCGCCCGGCTGCGCCGACATCTTGACGTCGCGCACCGTGGTGTCGCCGGCGACGACCGCGGGCAGGTCGACGTCGACGGTGCCGGGGATCGTCGGCCGCGGCAAGTCGACCAGTACCTTTTCAAGCGCCGTCAGCCGTTCGGAAACCGAAAAGCCGGTGCCGGTCTGATCACCCCCAACCGCTTCGTCGAAACGCACCTGGGCGCCATTGGCCGTAATGGTGAAATGCGGGTTGGCGCCGAGATCGACCTCGCCCGTGCCTTCGGCGGTATAGGGATCCTCAAGTGGCCCGCTTTCGAAGCGGAACTCCTCCACGCCCAGTCGGGCATGGTCGAGCGCGAACTTGCCCTTTACCCGAAAGCCGGGTTCAACTGGTTTGACTGGCGCCTTCGGCTTTTCGCCTTCGGCCGTGGCCACGGGCTCAGGCTGCGCCTCGATCACGGTGAAGCCGCCGGCATAGAGGGCCTTGCCCTTGTCCATCGAGGCATTGCCGTCGCCTTCGATGACCACGCCGTAGCGATCGGGCGTCGCGCGTATCCTGAGCCGCATCTGTCCAGCCGGATCGACGGAGCCGGTCGACACCGAAAGCTGGGTTTTCAGCCCGTCGACGCGCAGCGAACCGTCGACGCGCCACGGCCCGGCGAGCGACTTTGCCGAGACCTCGGTGTTGATCTCCGACAACAGGTGGTCGCGCCCGCTGGCGGCGCGGCGCAGCCGCACCTGTCCCTCGGTGATGGTCAGCTTTTCGATCGAGATCTGCCTGGCGTCGAACGGCGCAGACGGGCGGATCGCCCAGTCGACGACGCCGTCGGCGGCGACATCGATGATCGCCTTCGGCCGCACCAGCCGCATGTCGTAGATCAGGAACTCGCCGCTCAGCAGCGGCGCGAGCTCCGCATCCATCGAAAACGTCTCGACGGTCATCGCATCGTTGCCGCCGGCCCCGCCGCCGACGGTGACGTCCGAGAAGGTCACCGATGGAAACGGCAGGATGCGCGCCGTCACCTCTCCCTGCACCGCAACCTTGCGGCCGAGTATTGCGCTGGCCTCGCGCTCGAAATCGGCCTTGTAGCCCGACCAGTCGATGAAATACGGCCCCACCAGCGCCGCACACAGCGCCAGCACGAAAAGTCCACCGAATATGACAAACAGGCGTGCGAGCATTGCCTCTGGGCAAATCTTTCATGCGTCCCAGGCGACTAAGCGCAGGAGCGTGGTCATTTGGTGGCATGTTGGGCTGTGCGCTGCAGCACGTCAACGCCGCCCGGCAACCTGTCCCGTGAAAAACGGTCGCGCCGCGTCATCACGGCATTCGTCGCCGTCCCTGCAAGCGGACCAACGAAGACGCGGAGATTCAGGTCAGGCCGAGCCGAAAATGGTGGAGACCGAGAACCGGAACGGAGCGTACATTCGGGTACGCGAGTACCGGAAGCGCAGGTGTCCGGCATTTGCAGGCCGGCCCCACCTGAATCTCCGCTATTTTGAGTCGCGCTTGGCCTGGGCTACTGCCGCTGCCTTGCGCAGGCGCCCACGTTCCATCGGCCTGACCAGGCTCTTGGCCTTGGCGTTGTCCACCGCCCGCATGCCGAGATGCGCCTGTCGGGTGTTGAAATCGGCGGCGCGGGCCGGCTTCTTTTCCTTGCTCAGCGCCAGTGCGTGGCGCGCGTTCTCGACGAGATCGATGCGCGCCGCCAATTGCCGCCGCCGCTCATGTTCGCCGTTGAGCCGGCGCATGCTCATCGCCAGCACGCCGAGCTTTGCCTTGGTGCCGTGATCCTTGGTCGCCGGCTGCGCGCCTTTGGCGGCTGCCTTGCCGCGCATCTCGCGGCGCTTGCGGTTGGCTTCGCCCTGCGCCCTGTCGCGTCGTTCGCGCACCGCCTTCAGCAGGTCGCGCAGTTCGGCATCCGAGAGATCCTGCACCACCGGGTGGTGCGAGTTCTGCACCAGCTTCCACTCGTCTTCGCTGAGGGCTCGTTCTTCCTGCTTCCTGGAAACAGCCATCTTCTGGTCCTCGCCTGTCACAGTCCGGTTGCCCAAGACCTAGGCAACAAGACCTGAGCAACCCGGACTGTCCGCCCGAACCAAAGCGGGGTCAAGCCGGCTATGCCGGGCGGCGCATCCGGATCACCTCCTGCAACCGCCCGTCATCGTCGGCGTTGCGCCTCAGCGTTTCGACGAAGCCGAGCTTGCGGTAGAAGCCGACCGCCGTCTCGTTCTCGGCATAGACTTCCAGCTCGAGCGCGCCCTTCAGCGCCACGGCATGCAGCACCAGCGCCTTGCCGAGCCCATGGCCATGGGCTGCGGGATCGACGAACAGGCCGCCGATGAAGCCCTCGATCAGGCCGATGAAGCCGGCCGGCTCACCGTCGAGTTCGATCACCCAGTTCTCGGCCTGGGGCAGATAGATGTCGCGGACCCGCCCCTGCTGCTCCAGCAGGTCAGCCTCGGACATGAAGGGATGGCCGATGCGCGAAGCCTCGAGCCAGACGTGAGCCAGCCGATCGCGATCGGCGGCGCAATAGGCGCGGATCGTCGCGCCATGGGCGTGTATCATGGGAATATCCTCGGAATTTTGCGTATCAGAGAAAGACGCATAAGCGTCTGTATTGGCCTTTCGGCCTCATCGGCACTTGGGCCGACGCTTCAGCGATGGAAGTCTCTACGCATAAGATTCCTGATTGGACGGCGCCGCAGTAGCAGCACCGCCCACGCCACGTCAATGCCCTGTCGATTGTTCCGCCGCGGGTAACACCTTGCCGGGATTGAGAATATTCTGCGGGTCGAGTGCGGCCTTGATCGTCCGCATCACCTGCACGCCATGGCCGTGCTCGCGCTCCATCAGACCCATCTTGCCCTGGCCTATGCCATGCTCGCCGGTCGAGGTGCCGTCCATCGAGATCGCCCGCTCGGCCAGCCTCTTGACGAATTCCTCCGCCCTGCCGATGTCGGCGGGGTCGTTCTGATCCATCAGCACCAGCGTGTGGAAATTGCCGTCACCGACATGGCCGACGATCGGTGCGATCAGGCCCAGCCGCGCTATGTCGGCCTCTGTCTCGGCGATACATTCGGCAAGGCGGGAGATCGGAACGCAGGCGTCCGTCGACAGGGCACGTGCGCCCGGCCTGAGCGTCTGCGACGCCCAATAGGCATCATGGCGCGCCTTCCACAATTTCGCCCGCTCCTCGGCGACAGTGGTCCACAGGAACGGCCCGCCGCCATACTCCGTCGCAATCTCGCCAAAGCTCTCCGCCTGCTCGGCCACGCTGGCGTCGGATCCGTGAAATTCGAGAAACAGGCACGGGCTTTCGGGATAGTCGAGCTTGGAGTAATTCTTCATCGCCCGCATCTGCAGCGCGTTGACCAGCTCGATCCGCGCCACCGGAATGCCCATCTGGATCGTCGTGATGACGGCCTGGCATGCCGCTTCGACAGTCGGGAACGGGCAGACCCCGCCCGAGATCGCCTGCGGAATGCCCTGCAGCCTGAGCGTCACCTCGGTGATGATGCCGAGCGTGCCTTCCGAACCGACGAGAAGCCGCGTCAGGTCGTAGCCCGCCGAACTCTTGCGCGCCCGATGCGAGGTCACGACCTCGCTGCCATCGGCCATGACAGCCCTGAGCGACAGCACGTTCTCGCGCATCGTGCCATAGCGCACCGCGTTGGTGCCGGAGGCGCGGGTCGCCGCCATGCCGCCGAGGCTGGCGTTCGCCCCGGGATCGATCGGGAAAAACAGGCCAGTATCGCGCAGATAATTGTTCAGCGCCTCACGCGTCACACCCGCTTCGACGGTGCAGTCGAGATCGTCGGCATTGACCGACACTACCTTGTCCATACGCGAGATGTCGAGCGATATGCCGCCCGCCGGAGCGTTGACATGGCCTTCCAGCGAGGTGCCGGTGCCAAAGGCGATGACCGGCACGTGATGCGCGGCACAGACCCGCACAACGTCCTGCACGTCGGCTGTGCTTTCGGCGAACACCACGCCATCGGGCGCCTGGTTGGGCAGATAGGTGGTGGTGTGGCCATGCTGCTCGCGGATCGCCTGGCCGGTCTGGAAGCGCTCGCCGAACTGCTGCTTGAGGATGCCCAGCGCAGCCGCGATCCCCTCCTCGTTCCGCGCCATCGCCTTCAGGTCGCTCAGAGCCATGTTTTCCTCCGCGTTTGGAACAGCCTGGCGCCTTGCCGGCGCCTTATGCTGCGGTAATCTGCCAGCCCCGACAGTTTGTCCAGCACCACCGTGCATGACCCCGAAAATCGGGATTATCGGAAAGGATCATGCACAAACCTAAGTTTAACAGCGTCCTTTGCGCGTCCTGACGGACGCGCGGCGCTTTAAGGTCAAGAGGATCGTCCATGCCTGCACCGTTCGTCTCGAGCGTCATGGAGGTCGAGAAAGCCTGGCTCGACTACAACGGCCACATGAACATGGCCTATTACAACGTGCTGTTCGACCGCGGCGGTGAAGAAGCGCTCGACCTGCTTGGGCTGGGCGCGGCCTATGCCCGCGATCGCAAGCTCACCACCTACACCGCCGAGATCCATGTTTGTTACGTCAGGGAGCTGCATCTTGGCGACAAGGTCACCGCCACCTTCCACCTGCTCGACCACGACGAAAAGCGCTTCCGCGTCTACCAGGAACTGCACCATGTCGACGGCTGGCTGTCGGCGACGTCAGAGACGCTGTCGCTGCATGTCGACATGAACGGCCCGAAGGTCGCGCCCTTCCCTCAGGACATCACGGCCACCCTCGACGCTATGCGCGCCGCCCATGCCGCCTTGCCGACGCCCGAGCGTGCCGGTCGCTCGATCGGCATCAAACGCAAGCCCGCATAGTGGCTTCAAGGCCACAGGCGATTAACCTTACCTGTTTATAACCTGCGCCACAGCCTGAGGTTCGTTGATCGCCCCTCGCTGCCCTCCGACAATCCCATGCAAGCGAAGTTGAGTCGCGGCGGCGGGCACCGGACGGCTTTGAGGCAAGGCATGCACACTGACATCGAAGCAACGGCCAACAAACTCGCCTGCGACCCTCGCATCAGCGACTATGATTTCTGGCGTTCGCTTCGCAACATCAACAACGAACTTTTTGAGATCGCCAACAACAACCGGCCGATCCCGATCGAAATGCTGCGCTGGCGCGTCATCCTGCGCCAGGCCCGCTCCAAGCGCGGCGTGGCCTGAGCCGGCCGAAAGGCGCGCCAGCCGCGCGCCTTCACCGCTTGCCTGATCAGGCAAGCTTCTCCTTGAAGAAGTTGACCGTACGCCCCCAGGCCAGTTCCGCCGCCGCCTTGTCGTAGCGGGCTTCCGAGGTGTCGTTGTTGAAGGCGTGCTGGGCGCCGTCATAGACGAACAGTTGGAACTCCTTGCCGGCCTTCTCCAGTGCCGCCTTGTAGGCGTCTATGCCGGCGTTGATGCGGTCGTCCTTGCCGGCATAATGCAGCATCAGGGCTGCCTTGATCTTGGCGATATCGGCCTCGTCCTTCGGCTGGGAGCCATAATAAGCAACGCCGGCGGCCAGATCGGGCGCGTTGACGGCCAGTGCGTTGACGGTTCCACCGCCCCAGCAGAAGCCCATGGCGCCAACCTTGCCATTGCCGCTTTCATGGCCCTTCAGGAACGCCACCGTGGCGACGCCATTGGCCACTGTCTGCGCCGCATCGAGCTGGCCGAACATTTCGCGTGCCTTTTCTTCATCCGCCGGCGTGCCGCCGAGCGGCGACAGATAATCGGGCGCCAGCGCCACGAAGCCTTCGAGCGCGACCCGCCGCGCCACGTCGCGGATATGCGGGTTGAGGCCGCGGTTCTCATGAATGATGATGACAGTCGGCAGCTTGCCTGTGGCGTCGGCCGGCCGGACGAGATAGCCCTTCATTTCGCCGGCACCACCGGGATAGGTAATGTCCTCGGCCTTCAGCCGCTTGTCGTCGTCGGCGACGATCGCCGCCCGCGCCTGGTTGGTCGTAAGCAACGGCACGATCGCCGCCGCGGCAGCGCCTGAGCCGGCAAGCCTGGTCAGCTTCTCCATGAAGCCGCGCCGGTCGAGTGTCAGGTGGGTGTATTCGTCATAGGCGTCGATCATCGCCTGGGTAATGGCAGGTCGTGTCATTTCTCGCTCCCTGTCTGGTTCCGAGGCCGGGAGTTTAACGTATGCAAATGTAGTTGGTTTCACTGTTGCGTGATCGCCGCGGCCACGAAAAAAGCGCCCGCGCGAGGTCGGCGCGGGCGCTTCGACAAGCGCTCAGTCTTCGCTTTCCATGAAACGGATGCGGTTGCCGAACGGGTCGATCACCTGGCACTCCAGCCCCCAGTCCTGCCGCTCCAGGCCTGGGCGGTTGTACTTGTAGTTCTTGGCAATCAGCCCCTTCTGGAAGGCCTCGACGCCCTTCATGTAGCAGACAGCCGTCGCACCCGGGCTGGCGTCGCCCGAATGCTCCGACAGATGCAGCTTCAGGCCGCCGCGCGACACCTGGCAATAGAGCGGTGCGCCGGGGTGGAAGCGGTGCTCCCAGTCGAAAGTGCAGTCGAGGAAACCCTCGTAAAAGCCCCTCGTCTTGTCTTCGTCGAATATGCGGAAGATCGGCACCGGCTGGGTGAAACTCACCGCACCGGCTGTCGGCTCTTCCGCCTTCTCGAGCTTGCTCGACAGGATGTTCCAGGTCTCCACGCCGAATTGTCTGGCGACGATCTCGAGCGCCTCGCTGTGGCTGACTTCGAGGTTCTTCTGGGCAAGCGCCTCGCGCATGGCCTTCGCCATCGCCTTTGCGTCACGATAGGTTCGCATGATCTTCCGATCCTCTGGTTGTGGCGAGAAATCCCATCAGTGCCCGCATTGCCGATGCTCTCACCATCCCATGGGATCAGGTGACGGAAGCGTCCGATGTGTTCGCCATACCCCCGGAGGGCGCGGACTGCCGGCCACATCAAGCCGTCAGCCACGCTAGCAAAGCGCCTGCGGCAGGGTCAACACCGCTCGCTTTTCCCGGCAAAACCAGAACAAAACAGAGACACTTCTGGCCTTTCCGCCCCGAATCACTACATTCGGGGCAAATGTCAGACTTTCCGGACGACATGCCCTTTTTCGACGAGCCCGGCGGGATGCCACCCCGGGCCGCCAGCACGCCTGCGCCCAGCGGTATCGCTGCGCGCGCCATGGCCGCGCGCCAGGCGCCGTCAGCGCCGGTTTACCTCAACGGCCTGAACCCCGAGCAGCGCCAGGCTGTCGAGACCACCGAAGGCCCGGTTCTGGTGCTCGCCGGCGCCGGCACCGGCAAGACGCGTGTGCTCACCACCCGCATCGCCCATATCCTCAGCCAGGGCCGCGCCTACCCCAGCCAGATCCTCGCCGTCACCTTTACCAACAAGGCCGCGCGCGAGATGAAGCAGCGCATCGGCCACCTTGTCGGCGAAGCGGTCGAGGGCATGCCGTGGCTCGGCACCTTCCATTCGATCGGCGTCAAGATGCTGCGTCGCCATGCCGAACTGGCAGGGCTGCGCTCCGACTTCACCATCCTCGACACCGACGACGTCATCCGCCTGATTAAGCAGTTGATCCAGGCCGAGGGCCTCGACGACAAGCGCTGGCCGGCGCGCCAGTTCGCCATGATGATCGACGGCTGGAAGAACAAGGGCCTCGGTCCAGCCGAGATCCCCGAGGGCGACGCCCGCTCCTTTGCCAACGGCAAGGGCCGCGAGCTCTACAAGGCCTATCAGGACCGGCTGCAGACGCTGAACGCCTGCGACTTCGGCGACCTGTTGTGTCATCCGATCCGCATCTTCCGCGCCTACCCTGACGTGCTCAAGGAATACCACAAGCGCTTCAAATACATTCTGGTCGACGAGTACCAGGACACCAACACCGCGCAATATATGTGGCTGCGGCTCCTGGCCCAGGAAACGGGTGGTCCGGGGCAGAAGAATGTCTGCTGCGTCGGCGACGACGACCAGTCGATCTATGGCTGGCGCGGCGCCGAGGTCGACAACATCCTGCGCTTCGACAAGGATTTCCCCGGTGCCGTCGTCATCCGGCTCGAGCGCAACTACCGCTCGACCGCGCACATACTGGGTGCCGCCGCCCACCTCATCGCCCACAATGAGGGCCGTTTCGGCAAGACGCTGTTCACCGATCGCAACGATCCCGAAGACGGCAAGGTCAATGTCCATGCCGCCTGGGATTCCGAGGAGGAAGCCCGCGCCGTCGGTGAGACCATCGAACAGCTGCAGCGCCAGAAACACAATCTCAACGACATGGCGATCCTGGTGCGCGCCTCGTTCCAGATGCGCGAGTTCGAAGACCGCTTCGTCACGCTTGGCCTCAACTACCGCGTCATCGGCGGCCCGCGCTTCTACGAGCGCCAGGAAATCCGCGACGCCATGGCCTATTTCCGCGTCGTCGCCCAAGGTGCCGACGATCTCGCCTTCGAGCGCATCGTCAACGTGCCCAAGCGCGGCCTCGGCGAAGCCGCCATCCGCCAGGTCCACGATACCGCGCGCGCCCTTGGCGTGCCGATGCTGCAGGCAGCCGCCCAGCTCGCCGAGAGCGACGAACTCAAGCCCAAGCCTCGCGCCGCCCTGCGCGAAGTCGCGGCCAATTTCGAGCGCTGGCAGAAGGCGCTCGACAACACCCCGCATACTGAGCTCGCCGAGATCATTCTCGAAGAGAGCGGCTATACCGATATGTGGAAGAACGACCGCTCAGCCGAAGCGCCGGGCCGACTTGAAAACCTCAAGGAGCTGATCCGCTCCATGGAGGAATATGAGTCGCTGCGTTCCTTCCTTGAACATGTCGCCCTTGTCATGGACGCCGAGCAGGACGAGCAGCTCGACGCCGTCTCGATCATGACGCTGCATTCGGCCAAGGGCCTCGAATTCGAGACCGTCTTCCTGCCCGGCTGGGAGGAAGGCCTGTTCCCGCACCAGCGTGCCCTCGACGAAGGCGGCCGCTCGGGTCTCGAGGAGGAACGCCGCCTCGCCTATGTCGGCCTGACCCGCGCCAAGAAGAACCTGCATCTGTGGTTCGTCTCCAACCGCCGCATCCATGGCTTGTGGCAGTCGACCATCCCCTCGCGCTTCCTCGACGAACTGCCCGAGGCGCATGTCGAAGTGGCCGATGCCGGCAATTCCTATGGCGGCTATGGCGGCGGCCGCCAGAACCCCTACGGTGCCTCGCGTTTCGACAGCGTCGGTGAAAAGTCCTTCTCCAACACCTACGCCACGCCCGGCTGGCAGCGTGCCCAGCAAAACCGCACCGAAGCCACCGACCGCAACTGGGGTTCCCGCTCCGGTCATTCGGTCGAACGCATAGGTTATGGCGAAACCGATTCCGGCTTCGGCGCCGGCCGCGGCTCGGTCAAGGGCCGCACAATCGACGGCGAACTGGTCGCCAAGTCGGTCGCGACGGAGCCCTCGCGCTTCGAGGTCGGCGACCGCGTCTTCCACCAGAAATTTGGCAACGGCAACATCGCCAACATCGATGGCAACAAGCTCACCATCGACTTCGACAAGGCCGGCCAGAAGAAGGTACTGGACGGGTTCGTGAACCCAGTGTGAGGGCATTTGACAGACCCGGCGCCAGAGCCAACGTCCCGCCACACGGCGCTTGACCGCTGGTTCGAACGCATGCTCGGTGATCATGGACCACAAGGTTTCGGATCCGGCTGGTTTTCCGGTCTGCTGGGGCTTTTGTTGTCCCTCGGAAGTTTCTGTGCGGTCCTGGTGTTCCGGTTTCCGGAATGGTTGACCACGTCCGAACTGCGCAGCTCCTATCCGGTCGAGTTCATGCGCGGGCTGCTCGTACTCGCCATCATTGCCGGTTTCTTCTTCTCCGCTCTGAACATCCTGCTCAGGCCGTCGAAGAAGCTGGGCCTTGCCGGTATCGGTTTTGCCACGCTGGCCATCATTCTGGGTGGCACCGGCGTCAATGTCGATTACGACGGCGACGCGCCGATTCATGTCGGCTTGGACTGGCTGGTCCTCAATGTCGTGTTGTTGTCACTCGTCTTCGTGCCGTTGGAGCGCCTGTTTCCGCTGCGTCCCAAGCATGGAACGTTCCGTGCCGGCTGGACGACCGACGGGCTCTATTTCATCGTCAGTCACGTGCTGGTCGAGCTTTTGACCTTCTTCACACTGTTACCTGCGACGATTGTCTCCCAAGCCTGGCAGGCCGATACCATGAGTGCCCAGGTCAAGAGCATGCCACTCATTGCGCAAGTCCTGCTGATCATGCTCGTTGCCGACCTGACGCAGTACTGGGTACATCGCAGCTTTCACCGTATAGGTTTCGCCTGGCCGTTTCATGCCATCCATCATTCCTCGCGCGCGATGGACTGGCTGGCGGGTTCCAGGCTGCATGTGGTCGATATCGTCGTCACACGGGCACTCATTCTGGTGCCCGTGTTCCTGTTCGGCTTTTCCGAAGCCGCCCTCTACATCTGGCTGGCCATCGTGGCAGCACAAGCCACCTTCAACCACGTCAACATGCGCATACGGCTCGGCTGGCTGGAACAGTTGCTGGTCACACCCCGTTTTCACCATTGGCACCATGCGGTCAGGCCGATCGACAAGAATTTCGCCGTGCATTTCCCCTGGATCGACAGGCTTTTTGGTACATTCTATCTGCCGGCCGATGCCTGGCCCGAAAATGTCGGCATCCATAACGACCCCATACCGGAAGAGTTCGGGCGCCAACTGCTCTGGCCATTTCACCGAAAGACGCGTTAATGCACCGCGCACCGCCGGCCCACGCCCTTTCCCACCGGACGCCGTGATCCAGGGCTTGGCAGGCAGTCGCCGGGTTTGACCCATTGGTATCGCTCCCGCAACAGGCGGCCGCAGCTGATTCACTTGCCAGGTCGACCTTCAACCCTCTGCACGAAATCTGCACGAAACTCCTGAATATCTCCTCGTTCCAGCCACCATACCCACCCGCTGCAACGGCATTGATGTCATATGCAAACGACATCGAGCCCCACGCACCGCACGCCCCGCCAGCTGCCCAAACGGCTGCTCACTGAAGCATGGTGGCTGGTTGATCCAGCGCCACCTCAGGCGATCACGCCCTTCCCTGGCACATATTGCAGCCCGGCAGGACTCCCCCGCAAGCTGGAGCGTAGGGCATGAACTTCCGCCATGCCCCATCCACCATCTCCGCCAAGGTTGGCGCCGCATTGCTGCTGACCCTTGCAGCCGATTTTCTGCTGTTCCGGCAGCCGCTGGACATTTCGCTTTTCATCTTCGCCGCACTGGCTGCTGGTGCAATGATCGCATTTCATTCTCGGGGACCCCGTCCCCGCCCGCTCGCGCTCAAAATTGTGCTCGCCGCGCTCGCTCTCGCCCCGCTCGCCGAAAATGTCAGCCCGCTTTCGGTGACGGTCGCGACCCTTTGCCTGGCGGCCTTCGCTCTGTCGGTCTCGGCCCGCCTGCGATCCGGCCCGGTAAACTGCCTCAAGCGCATCGCCGGCTTTATCCTCACAATCCCCGGCCGGCTGCCATTCGACATCGCGCGGCTACGGAAACTGGCCGGACGCCGCAAGATCTGGCGCCTTGACAGCCTTACCGCTTGGACGCTGGCTGTCGCTCTGGGCATGGTGTTCGTCGCGTTGTTCGGCATCGCCAATCCCGTCATCGGCTACTGGATGTCGCTGATCGACATCCGGGCCATATTCAACCTTCTTGACGTCTGGCGGATTGCCTTCTGGCTCGTCGTGGCTGGCAGCGTCTGGAGCTTCCTCAGGCCAAGATTACCGCGTTGGCTACCCAAATGGCGCCTCTTCACACCGCGGCCGATCGCCGAAGCACAGGTAAACTTGGAACCGCCCGCCAGACTGCACCAGTCGCTCTTCGGCAAGGCGGCGATCCTGCGCGCGCTTGTCGTGTTCAACCTTATCTTCGCGCTGCAGACCGTCCTCGACGGCGCTTATCTCTGGGGCGGCGTGGCATTGCCCGCTGGGCTCACCTATGCGGCCTATGCCCATCGCGGTGCCTACGCCCTCATCGTCACGGCACTCTTGGCGGCGATTTTCGTGCTGCTCGCACTGAGGCCGGGCAGCACGACCTCGGCCGATCGCCGCGTCCGCGCCCTGGTCTATCTCTGGTCGGCGCAGAACTTTGTCCTGGTCATCTCGTCCATCCTGCGGCTCGACCTCTACATCGACGCATATTCACTGACCTACTGGCGCGTTGCCGCCTTTGTCTGGATGGGACTGGTCGCTATCGGCATCGTCCTGATCATGTCCCGCATCGCTCTCGACAAGTCGAACGAATGGCTTTTCGGTGCCAACATGCTGACGCTTTCTGCAGTTCTCTACGTCAGTTGCTTCATCAACTTCGCCGCAATCATCGCCCACTACAATGTCAGCCACAGCCGCGCGATGGATGGAGGATCGGAATTGGACTGGTATTATCTGCGCTCGCTTGGACCCCAGGCCATCCCGGCAATCGACGTGGTGCTGAACCACATGGGTGATACCGGCGCGGTCGCGCGCACAAGCCTCGTCTCGCGCCACTATGAGGCGGATCGGTTTCGCGAGCAGTTGCAGAACTGGCGTGCCTGGAGTTTTCGGAACTTCCGGCTGGCAGCGTATCTCGACCAGCCTTCGCCTTTGCCTTCCGGCACAGAGCCGCAGTGACGACGATGCCGCGCCATATCCTCGTCGTCGACGACGACCCTCATATACGCGACGTGATCTGCTTTGCCCTCGACAAGGCCGGCATGGAGACCGAGCCGGTCGGCGACGGTATGGCAGCGCTGGCGCGCATAGAGCGCCGCATGCCCGACCTGGTCGTGCTCGATGTCGGCATGCCCGAGATGGACGGGCTGGAACTGTGCCGCAGGCTTCGGCGAACCTCCGACGTGCCCGTGTTGTTCCTGTCTGCCCGCGACGAGGAAATCGACCGCATCCTCGGGCTTGAGATGGGCGGCGACGACTATGTCACCAAGCCGTTCAGCCCGCGAGAGCTGGTGGCGCGCGTCAACGTCATCCTTCGCCGTGCACGGCCGGCTCCGGCGGAACTCGTCTCGGCAAGCCTCAGTCACGGCCTGATTGTGCTCGATCCTTTGCGGCGCGCGGTGAATTACGATGACCGAGACATCGACCTCACCGCGACCGAATTTACCATCGTCAAGGCGCTGATGACGAAACCGATGCATGTCCTCAACCGCAGTCAGCTGATCGATGCCAGCCATGCCGCCAACATCCACGTCTCGGAGCGAACGGTCGACAGCCACATCCGCAACATCCGCGCGAAGTTCGCAACAGTGGGTTGCTCCAACGCGATCGAGACCGTCCATGGCATGGGCTTCCGCCTCGGGCGGTGCGGCGCGTGACTGAAAAATGGCGCCCGCCCCTCGGCCTCGTCGTGCTGGCCATCCTTGCCACCGTCATGACGCTGCCGCTATTGGGGCTGTTCAGCTTCCAACTCTATCAGCAGCGCTTCGAACCGGCCACCGAGCCCGCCGTTCTATCGCATGGCGCGGTCGCCGCAGCGGCCCTTGTAACAGGCGTCACGCTGCTGATCGGCTTCGTCTTCATCCGCACCATCTCCCGTCCCATGCACGATCTGATGGAAAGAACCGCGCGCATCGCCGAGGGGCAAACGGACGCCCTCCAGCCACTTGCCCATCACGGCACGCGCGAGATGGCGGAGTTGTCCAAAGCCTTCCTCGACATGGCGCGCAAGCTGCAGATCCGCAACGAAACGATTCGCACCTTTGCCACCCACGTCTCGCATGAGCTGAAATCGCCGCTGACCGCGATCCAGGGCGCCGCCGAATTGCTGCGCGACGCCAGCGACGACATGGATCCGGCCACAAGAACGCGCTTCCTCGACAACATCGTCGCCGACACCGACAGGCTGAACCGCCTGGTTCGCCGCCTGATCGAACTGGCGCGCGCCGACAAGGCAGCGCTGCCAGGCCAGAGCACGTCGCTCACTGAGATTCTCGGCTATCTCGCTCCTGTCGAAGGTGTCGACCTGTCGATCTTGTCTGGCGCTGACATCCGCTTTGCCATGTCGGCTGAAAATGGCGCGGCCATCCTGTCCAATCTCGTCGACAACGCGCTGCGCCATGGCGCCGGCCGTTTCGTGCTGGAGGCCAGCAGCTTTGACGACACTGTGACCATAGCTGCCACCGACGATGGCTGCGGCATCTCGCCCAACAACCGCGCCCGCATCTTCGAGCCGTTCTTCACCACACGGCGTGAAACCGGCGGTACCGGCCTTGGCCTCGGCATCGTCTCGGCCTTGCTCAACGCCCATGACGGAACGATCCGGCTTGCCGGCACCGACAAGGGCACCCGCTTCGAGATCAGGCTGCCGGTGGCATAGGACTGCCACGATCAGCCTCTTGCCGGCAATCACGTCGGCGAGAGCCACCGCCGCGGCCGCCACTTACCGGTTGCCGCCCCGCATGCGCAGGAATAACATCAGGTTTGCGCTAATTGTGGATCGCAGGGAGGCGAAGACGATGCGCAGATATATCGATTGCCGTGAATTCCCGAGCGAAATGAAGTGCACCGTGGCGATCGCAGCCGACAACGAGGACGAACTGGTCAACGCTGCCGTCCAGCATGCTGTCGCCGTCCATGGCGAGCATGACACACCGGATTTCCGCGCGGAGGTCAGGAAAGCCATCCATATAGGCTCGCCGCCGGCCTGATTTGATGCTCGTGACATATTGCCGGTGCTGATGCAGGGCTCAGCAACGCATCGCGAGTGGTGATGCCCTGTCCTACTGCCGGCGCACAGGCTCGCCGCTGCGCATTGCCTTCAGCCGTTCGGCGGCCGACGCCGCCAGCTCGGCGTAGCGTTCCTCCAGAGCCTCGGCGGCAACCAGCACCTCCGGCTCGAAGTCATTGGCCTCGAGCACTTGCCTCAGCTTTTCGACAAATTCGGCCTGCTGTTCGAGCGCGGCAAACAGCTTCTTGACCTGGTCGCGGCTGATGTCGGGATTGGCGAGCGTCGCCGGAACCTCGCGCGCCATCTCGGCGCCGGTCTCGGCCTGCTCTCTGAGGATATCCAGCCAGTCAGTCACGCCACGCCATACCCTACCCGCCACAATCTTGTTCCGGACCGCGGCAATCGTCAACCGCCCGGGAGCAGCGGAGGACAGTACTTTCACGCCTGCAGCAGGAATTGCGCGCGGTGGTTTTTGTTCCCAAATCCCAAGCGCCTGCATGAAGACGCTGCAGCATAGGCAGCGCCAGGCATGCGAGGCGCAGGGACTTCTTCGTCTGCGAGGAGACGCAGCACTCACCCCTTCGCTTTCGCTCGGACATCATGCCGTTTGGCCGCTTGCTCGCATTTCTTGCGGATTTCCTCGACCTCGGTTTCGGTCAGATGCTCGATGCCGATGAAATGGTTGTGGCCGGTGCCGACCCGGATCAGCTCGTCGAGCTTGGCCTGGATCGCAGCACCGTCGCGGTTCTGGGTGTTCTGGATCAGGAACACCATCAGGAAGGTGATGATGGTCGTGCCGGTGTTGATCACCAGCTGCCAGGTGTCGGAAAAGCCGAACACCGGACCTGATACCGCCCAGGCCAACACGACAATGCAGCAGCCGAGAAAGGTCAGCGGCAGGCCGGCGGCATAGGCTACCTTGTTGGCGATCTTGGTGAAAACCTTCTCGAACATGGCCACATCCCTTCGGTGCGAAGGAAACAACCGGGCCCCGCTTCGGGTTCCGCAGCCGGCGCTTAGGCCTGCCTCGCTTCCCAGCGGTCGAGAAAGGCCTCGATCGGCAGGCTCTGCATGTCGGGGATCGCCTCGAACAGTCTTTCGCGCGGCCAATCCCACCAGGCCAGCGCCTCGATGCGGGCGATAACCTCGACGGGGAACCGCATCTTCAGCCTCTTTGCGGGCACGCCGGCAAAAACCTCAAACGGCGCGACGTCGCGCGTCACCACGGAATTCGCCCCGACCACCGCTCCATTGCCAATGCTCACACCGGGCATGATCACCGCACCATGTCCGACCCACACATCGTGTCCGATAATCACGGGCTTAGCCCTGCGACGCTCGCGGAAATCGTTGTCGACGCCGAGATAGCGGAAATACTCGTTCGGCCGGTAGCTCAGCTTGTGCGTGGTCAGCCGCTCCATCGGATGCTCTAGCGCGTTGATGCGCGTATTTGCGGCGATCGAGCAGAACTTGCCGATCGTGGTGTAGATCGCCTCGGCGTGGCGCTCGAAATAGGAGTAGTCGCCGACCACCACCTCGCGCAACACGACGCGCTCGCCGACGATCACATGGCGGCCAAGCCGGCAGCCTTTCAGCTCCGACGTCGGGTGGATTCGCGGTTCGTCATCCTTGAAGCGAAGGTCTGCTTGATCGTCCATGACGCGGATGTACGCCCGCGCCACACTGCCCGCAAGCTATTGCGGCTTGCCCTTGGCCCAGACGACGTTCTGGCCATAGAGCGGCACCGTGGTCATCGACATCTTGGCCGAGCCGTCCTGCACTTGGCGCGAATGGGCGAGATAGATTAGTGTCTCGTTTTTCTGGTCGTAGATGCGGTTCACCACCTGCTCCTTCCAGATCAGGCTGATGCCCTGTTTGAAGACCTCCTCGCCCTCCTGGCCGAGGTCGATCTCGCCAATGGTGATCGGTCCGGTCTGCTGGCACGAGATTGCGGTGTCCGACGGGTTCTCGAACCAGTTGCCTTTCTGCAGCCGGTCGATCACGCCGCGGTCGAAATAGGAGACGTGGCAGGTGACGCCCTCGACCTTGGGGTCCTTGATCGCCTCGACGATGATGTCGTTGCCGAGCCAGTCGACGCCGACCTCGCCCACCTGCTGGGCCATGGCGGGCAATGCTGCGCCGAGCGCAAGGGTGGTCGCAAGGACGGAAAGGGCAAGCCGCATGAAAGCCTCCTGAATTGGCTGAAGTCGTCCACACTTGGGTCGCCCGCGCCCGCCTTGCAAGCCAGAGACGCTGCATCCTGCTCGCGAAAAGGTGTTTTGTGGACGAATGAGAGCGTCAACATGTCCCTTTTGGCAAATCACGCGCCGCGCTATGTAGGGTTGATGAAACAGGCCTTGCCCATATCGCTTTCGGCGACCGCGTGGATCGCGCTCGGCATGATGGCGTTTGCGGCAGCTTCGGGCCTCGCCTTCGCCTCCTGGCTGGACAAGGACGCCGGCATCTTCATGTCGCTGGTCGAGGCCGGCATGTCCTGGTGCTTCTGAACCGGTCATCAATAACACCATGGAATCACAATCGATGATGCGCACGATCCTTGCCGGCATTCTGATCCTGATGGCCGCCGGCGTCGGCTGGCTGACCTTCGACTGGTACAGCAGCAAGACCAGCGCCCAGGCTTTCGGTGCGCCCTTCGTGCTTGTCGATCAGAAGGGCGCCGAGATCACCGAAGCGGCGTTCCGCGGCCAGCCAAGTGCTGTCTTCTTCGGCTTCACCCATTGCCCCGAGGTCTGCCCGACCACGCTGTTCGAGCTCGACGGCCTGCTCAAGCAGATGGGCGACGAAGGCAAGAACCTCCGCGCCTATTTCGTCTCGGTCGATCCCGAGCGCGACACGCCCGAGGTGATGAACAGCTACGTCAGCAACGTCTCCGACCGCATCACCGGCATCACCGGCTCGCCCGACAAGATCGCCGCCATGGCCAAGGCCTTCGGTATCTATTCCAAGAAGGTGCCGACCGAAGGCGGCGACTACACCATGGATCACACGGCGTCGGTGCTGTTGCTCGACAGCAAGGGTGATTTCTTCGGCACGATCGCCTATGAGGAGAACCCAGAGACCGCACTTGCCAAGCTCAAGCGGCTTGCCAAGGAAGGCTGACCCTCCTCTCCCGGACCCGACATGACCCAGACACGGCTGCACTTTACCACCGGCCGCGAAGCCGCCAACCGCATCTTCGCTGCCCTCGAAACCGCCTTCGAGGAAGATGGCTGGCCGATCGCCGTGATCGAGGTCGACGAGGACCGCGATATCCACGAGGTCTCGCTCTACACGGATGGCGATGTCGAGGACGTTGCCCGCCGCATGGCCGAGGTGGTTGCAGAAGCAGGCCACAAGGGCCCGCTGGGCCGTGAGGTGCTACCCGACGTCGACTGGGTGGCGAAGTCGCTCGAAGGCCTGAAGCCGGTGCAGGCAGGACGCTTCATCGTTCATGGCAGCCATGACCGCGAGGACGTGCGCCCCGGACAGATCGCCATCGAGATCGAGGCCGGCCTCGCTTTCGGCACCGGCCATCACGGCACCACGGCAGGCTGCCTCGCGATGATCGAAAAGGTGATGGCCGCGGAAAAACCGGCCAAGGCGCTCGACCTTGGTACCGGCAGCGCCGTGCTGGCGATCGCAGTCGCCAAGCTGGCGCCGATCCCGGTACTGGCAACCGACATCGACCCGGTCGCAACCGACGTTGCCGCCGCGAATGTCCGCCTCAATGGTGCTGCCGACCACGTCGAGACGGTCACCGCCGCAGGCTTCGACGACCCGATCTTCGCCGCGCGCGGCCCTTTCGACCTGATCGTCGCCAACATCCTGGCGCAGCCGCTGATGCTGCTGGCGCCCGAAATGGCCACGAACCTTGCGGTCGACGGCTCCCTCGTGCTGTCGGGTATCCTCGACCGTCAGCACGACGCCGTGGTCGAAGCCTATGTCGCGGCAGGCTTCCGCCACATCGAGACCTTCCACAGGGAAGGCTGGGTGACAATCCACCTCAAGAACTGAGCCCGCTGGACAAGCCGGCGGCGTTGCCAGCAACGGCCGGCGCGGATAGGTTCGCCCGACATCCAGCTTTCGGGAAACCACCATGTTCCAGTCCTTTGATTCAGCCGGCGATCCCACCGTCGGCAAGCCGCGCGTGGCGTTGCTCCGGCAATGGCTCAAGGAAAATGGGCTCGACGGCTTCGTCGTGCCCCGCGCCGATGAGCACCAGGGCGAGTATGTCCCGCCACGTTCGAATCGCCTGCGGTGGCTGACCGGCTTCAGCGGCTCGGCCGGCGTTGCGATCGTGCTCGCCCGCAGCGCCTACATCTTCGTCGACGGGCGCTACACGCTGCAGGTGCGCGACGAGGTCGATCTCGATATCTTCACCGTCGAAAGCCTGATCGACAACCCGCCATCGGTGTGGATCAAGGAAAGCCTGCCCAAGGGCGCAAGGCTTGGCATCGACCCGTGGCTGCACACCATGGGCGAGGTCAAGGCGCTGACAACGGCAACCGAAAAGGTCGGCGCCGTGCTTGTCCCCCTCGCCCGCAACCCCATCGACGCGATCTGGGAAGATCAGCCCGACGCACCGTTGGCCCCAGTCGAGATCCATCCGGAGGCCTTTGCCGGCGAACTGGCCAAGGACAAGTTGAAACGGCTCGCCGCAGCGATCGAGAACGACGGCGCCACCCATGTGATCCTGACCGACCCGTCGTCGCTCGCCTGGGCGTTCAACATCCGTGGTGGCGACGTACCCCACACGCCGCTTGCCCTTGGCTTCGCCATCCTCTCCGCCGACGGCAGCCATGCCGTGTTCATGGACAAGCGCAAACTTGGCCGCACCGAGGAGGCCTATCTCACCCAGCTTGCCGACATCAAGGCACCGAGCAAGCTCGATGACGCGGTCGCGGCCCTTGCCAAATCTGGTGCGAAGATCGCGCTCGACCCGGTGCTTGCCGCCGACAGGCTGCGCGCCCTGATCGAGGACAATGGCGGCACGGTGGTGCAAGCGCCCGACCCGGCCCGCCTGCCCCGCGCCACCAAGAATGCCCAGGAGATCGCCGGTTCGCGCGCTGCCCACCGCCGTGACGGCGCTGCTGTCGCCAAGCTTTTGTGCTGGCTCGACCGGCAGAATCCCGGCAGCCTCGACGAGATCGCCGTCGTGACCAAGCTGGAGGAATGCCGCCGCCAGACCGGTGAGGAAACGCAGATGCCGCTCCGCGACGTCTCGTTCGACACCATCTCGGGTGCCGGCGCCAATGGCGCGATCATGCATTACCGCGTCTCGAAAGCGACGAGCCGGGTGCTGGCCGAGGGTGAACTGTTCCTGCTCGATTCGGGCGCGCAATATCAGGACGGCACCACCGACATCACTCGCACTATGCCGGTCGGCAAGCCGAGTGAGGAGATGCGCGAGCGTTTTACCCTGGTGCTCAAGGGCATGATCGCGATCTCGCTGGCGCGGTTTCCCGCAGGCACGCGTGGCGCCGACATCGACGCGCTCGCCCGCATCGCACTGTGGAAGAACGGCCTCGACTACGCCCACGGCACCGGCCACGGCGTCGGGTCCTATCTCGCTGTTCATGAAGGCCCGCAGCGCATCGCCAAGACCGGCATGGAAAAGCTGCTCGCCGGCATGATCCTGTCCAACGAGCCCGGCTACTACAAGGAAGGCCATTACGGCATCAGGCTGGAAAATCTGATCCTGGTGACGCCAACCGCCGAGCTGCCCGGCGGCGACATCGCCATGCACGGCTTCGAGACGTTGACGCTGGCGCCTTTCGACCAGCGCCTGCTGCGCGCCGACCTGCTGACCCGCGAAGAGCTGGATTGGCTCAATGCCTACCATGCCCGCGTGCTGGCCGAGATCGGACCGATGCTCGACGGCGAAACGCTGGCGTGGCTGGAAAAGGCGACGGCGCAGATCGCCTGATCAGCGTGTAATGAAAACGACCGGCCGCTTCATGCGGCCGGTTTTCGTTCAGCCGATGAAATGCCGCATGGCAATCAACACGGCAGCGCCTGTCAGAAACATCGTCATCAGGCCACCACGCAGTCCAATAACGGCTGCCACGGCAAGCGCTGCCAGCTCAGCCGGACCGGCCGAGAGTGCCGCGGGTGCCACGAGCGTCGTCAGAACCGCAGCCGGCACCGCGTTCAGGCCCGCCTCGACGCGCGGATGGATGCGCTCGAAACGCGAAATGACGAGATGGCCGCCGATACGGGTCAGATAGGTGGCGACAGCGCCGGCAATGATGATCCAAAGCGTCGTGCTCATGACACCACCTCCGCCGTTTCTTCGCTCGTCAGGCTCTCGTCGGACCTGACCGGCATCGCCGCCGCAAACAGCACGCCGGCCAGCGCCCCAATGGAAACATGCCAGGGTGAGCCTACGGTCTTGTAGGCGATCATCGAGGCAACGGCGCTGGCAACGACGATCGGCAGCCAGCGCGGGCGCTTGCGGAAGCTCATCACCAAACCGAGAAAATAGATCGGCAGCAGGAAGTCGAGCCCGATGGCATGGGGGTTGGGAATCAGCCGCCCGAACAGCGCGCCGAGCGCGCTTTCGGCGACCCAGAAGACATAGATCGGCAGCGCCATGCCCATGTACCAGGCAAAGGTCACCTGCTCGCCATTCTCGCCCTTGCGCTCGGCCTCGGCATATTGCGGATCGACCAGGAAGAAATAGCCGATGGCCTGCTTCAGGAACGGCCAATGATCGATGTGCTTGCCAACGGCAGCCGAATAGAGAACGTGGCGGAAGTTGACGGCGAAGATCGATAGCACCACCAGCCACGGCGCGACATGCTGGCCGAACAACTCGATGCCGACCAGCTGGCTGGCGCCGCCATAGATCGAGGCGCTCATCAGTGTCGCCTCGACGACGGAGAAGCCGTTGTCGACGGCCAACGCCCCGAACAGGATGGCAAAGGGCGCCGACGCGACCACCACCGGCACGCTCAATCGCATGCCCTGCAAGAATTCACCGCGACGATCAGACATTAGGCCTCCGTGGCGCATCGGCCCCAGATCGAATTTTGAGCGTTGGAATGCACGATACAGGCCGAACGAGTTCGGCCAAGGCTCCATAGCTTGCGCGGGGTCTGAATAAGTCAGCCGGCTTGGCGTGTCACATCAATTCGGTTGAGCCAACGATCAGCGCTTCTTGGCCTTCGGCGGCCGCTTCACCGAGCACGGCACATTACCGCCGGCATGAAGCCGGCCCATCGTCATATCGAGCTTGATCGGCAGGTCGCGCAGCGCCGAGACGTTCAGCTTGCGCGCGGCTGCCAGCGCCACCTCGCCGCAGGCATGCGCATCCTCTGCAGCATTATGGTGCCTGAAGGAGAAATCGATATGGCGCGACACCTCGTTGAGCCGGTGCGAGGTCAGCTCCTGCCACACCTTCTTCGCCATCTTGAGCGTGCAGATGTAGTCGATGTCAGGACTGACAGTGCCATACAGCTGATAGCTCGCCCTGAGCACACTCATGTCGAAGGACGCGTTGTGGGCGATCACAAGCGTGTCTGAGAGATCGTCCTCGAACTCCTCCATCACCTCGGGAAACTCGGCTGCGTCCTCGACATGTTCGGGCCGTATGCCGTGAACGGCAATGTTGAAGCGCGAGAACCGCATGTCCCGGGGGCGGATCAGTCGCTCCTCGATACGGATGACCGCGCCGTCCTCGATCCAGGCAAGGCCAATGGAGCACGGGCTGCTCCGCTGCTCATTGGCAGTTTCGAAGTCGATGGCAAGTGCTCGCATGACGTCTGTCAGCCCGCCTGCCCGACGCGTTCGAACCACTGGTCCTCTGTGATCACCTCGACACCCAGATCGGTCGCCGCCTTGAGCTTCGAGCCAGCGCCTGGGCCCGCCACAACGAGGTCGGTCTTCTTGGACACCGAGCCCGCCACCTTGGCGCCAAGCTTCTCGGCCATCGCCTTGGCCTCGTCGCGCGACATCTTTTCGAGCGAGCCGGTGAACACCACCGTCTTGCCCGAAACGGGTGACGACACGTCGCCGATACGCTCCTCGTCAAGCGGCGTCACTTCGGCAAGCAGCGCATCGAGCACCTGCCTGTTGTGCTCCTCTGCGAAGAACTCGACCACCGCCTCGGCGACGATGGCGCCGATGCCGTTGACGCCGGTCAGCTCCTGCCAGGCGGCATTGCCCTTGTCACCCTTGCCCTCAGGCATCACGGCAGCAACACCAGCGGCGCGGAAGGTCTCGAAATTGATGTAGTGGCGCGCCAGGCGCTTGGCATTGGTTTCGCCGATGTGGCGGATGCCGAGCGCAAACAGGAAGCGCGAGAACTCGACCTGGCGGCGGTCGTCGATGGCCGCAAACAGCTTGCGAGTCGATGTCGCGCCGAAGCCATCGATGTTCTCGAGCTTGGTGAGCGATCCTTCTTGTCGCCGCTTCAGCGTGAAGATGTCCGCCGGCGAGCCGACATGCAATGCCGGGTCCTGCGACTGGAAGAAGAACTCGATCTGCTTCTCGCCCAGGCCCTCGATGTCAAAGGCATTGCGCGAGACGAAATGGCGAAGGCGCTCCACAGCCTGTGCCGGACAGATCAGGCCACCGGTGCAGCGGCGCACCACCTCACCCTCCTCGCGGACAGCATGGCTGCCACAGGCCGGGCAGCGCGTCGGGAACAGATAGGGCTGCGCTCCTGCCGGGCGCTTCTCCAGGACGACGTCGAGGATCTGCGGAATGACGTCACCTGCCCGCTGTACGATGACGGTGTCGCCGACGCGGATGTCATGATCCTCGTCGCGAATGGCCGCGCCGCTGTTGCCGAGGCCCTTGATGTAGTCCTCATTGTGCAGCGTGGCGTTGGTGACCACCACGCCGCCCACCGTCACCGGCTGCAGCCGCGCCACCGGCGTCAGCGAGCCGGTGCGGCCGACCTGGATGTCGATGCCGAGCAGTGTCGTCGTCGCCTTTTCAGCCGGGAACTTGTGCGCGATGGCCCAGCGCGGCGAACGCGAGACGAAGCCGAGCCGCTGCTGCAGGTCGAGCCGATCGACCTTGTAGACGACGCCGTCGATGTCGTAGCCGAGCCCGGCGCGATTGGCCTCGATCATCCGGTACTGCGACAGCAGGCCGTCGACGCTGTCGAACACCTTCATCAGCGGATTGGTCTTGAAGCCGTAGGTCTTAAAAGCCTCGACCATGCCCATCTGGGTGTCGGCCGGCATGTCGCTGACCTCGCCCCAGGCATAGGCGAAAAAGCGCAGCGGACGGCTGGCAGTGATCGACGTGTCGAGCTGGCGCAGCGAACCGGCGGCCGCATTGCGCGGATTGGCGAAAATCTGCTTGCCAGCTTCAGCATTGCGCCGGTTGAGTTCGGCAAAGTCGGCGTGGCTCATATAGACCTCGCCGCGCACTTCCAGCACCTCGGCAAAGTCGCCCTTCAGCACGTTCGGAATGTCGGCAATGGTACGGGCGTTCGCCGTGACGTTTTCGCCGACCTGGCCGTCGCCGCGCGTCGCCGCCGTCACCAGCCGGCCGTTCTCGTAGCGGATCGACAGCGACAGGCCGTCGATCTTGGGCTCGGCGGTGATTACCACCGGCTCGTCGGCGGACAGCCTGAGGAAGCGCCTGATGCGGCCAACGAACTCGCTGACGTCCTCGTCGGCAAAGGCGTTGTCCAGCGACAGCATCGGCACGACATGGGTGACCTTGCCGAATTTCTCGGAGACGGCGGCGCCCACCCACTTGGACGGCGAGTCCTCACGCACCAGTTGCGGAAAACGCTGCTCGATGGCGAGGTTGCGGCGGCGCAGCGCATCGTAATCCGCGTCCGAAATCGTCGGCGCGTCCTCGGCATGATAGCGCAGGTCGTGGCCGGCAATTTCTTCGGCCAGCCGCGCAAGCTCCGCCGCGGCTTCAGTCTCGCTCAGCGAATCGACTGGCTTGTCGGACATGGTACGGCTCCGGCTGAAAACGCGGCCACCATAGATCAGGACGCTGTCGAGCGGGAGCCGCCCGGACCGAATTCCACGTCAAATCAGCAGCATCGCGAAGGCTCCTGACATGGGAGCCGCAATCGCGTGGTCAGGAAAGGACAGCCGTGTTCTCGCGCAGCAGGCGCTCGGCGGCGGCGCGCGCTTCCTCGGTGATCGAGGCGCCAGACAGCATGCGCGCGATTTCCTCCTGGCGCGCGGTACGGTCCATCTCGTGGATACCGGTCGCCACCTTGTCGGTGTTGCCCTTCTTGGAGATCAGGAAATGCGTCGCCGCGCGGGCCGCGACCTGCGGCGCATGCGTCACCGACAGCACCTGCACCCGGCGGGACAGCCGTGCCAGCCGCTGGCCGATGGCGTCGGCAACCGCGCCACCCACGCCGGTATCGATCTCGTCGAACACCAGTGTGGGTGCCGAACCACGGTCGGCAAGCGCCACCTTCAACGCGAGGAGAAAACGCGACAGCTCGCCACCCGAGGCGACCTTCATCATCGGGCCCGGTCGGGTGCCGGGATTGGTGCGCACCCAGAACTCGACCTGATCGATACCTTCCTGCATGCGATTGTCGGCTTCGCTCGACATCTCGACGATGAATTCGGCGCGTTCGAGCTTGAGCTCGGGCAGCTCTGCCATGACGGTCTTGCGCAGGCTCTCGGCCACAGTCTTGCGGAGCTCCGACAGACTGGCAGCGATGCGATCATAGGCATCGCGGCTGGTCCTCGCCTGCGTTTCCAGCACCTGCAGCCGCTCCTCGCCGGCATCGAGGTCGGCGAGGTCGGCAACCATCGTGTCGCGCAGCCTGGCTAGGTCGTCGACGGCAACATTGTGCTTGCGTGCAGCCGCGCGCAGGGCAAACAGCCGCTCCTCAGCCTTTTCCAGCCGCTGCGGGTCATATTCGGTGGCGCGAAGGGCGGCATCGACGCCGGATTGCGCCGCATCAAGCGAGATCATCGCCTCGTCGAGCGATTTCACCACCTCATCGAGCAGGCCCGGCACCTCGGCCGCCTTGCGCTGCAGGCGGCGCAACAGGCTGGCAAGCTGCGGCAGCGGCGACGACGAGCCCGACAGCACGTCCTGTGCATCCTGGATTTCGGAGGCGATCTTTTCGACGCGCATCATCGCGGCACGCAGCTCGGCGAGTTCGCTCTCCTCCCCCGGCTGGGGATCGAGCTTGGTGAGTTCGGTCACCGAGGCACGCAGATATTCAGCCTCGCGCGCGGCGGCATCGACGCGGGCGCGATGGCGTGACAGCTCCTGCTCGGCACCGCGCCACAACTTCCACGCGTCGGCGGTGGCCTTGGCTTCGCCGACATGACCGCCAAACGAATCGAGCACATCGCGATGCGCCCCGGCGTCGACAAGCGCGCGATCGTCGTGCTGGCCGTGGATTTCGACAAGCGCGCGGCCGATGTCGCGCATCAGCGTGACGCTGGACGGCTGGTCGTTGACGAAGACGCGCGTGCGCCCATCGGCGGTCTGGACGCGTTTCAGGATGATGTCGCCATCGTCGTCGATGGCATTGTCGGCAAGCAGCGTACGCGCCGGATGGTTGCGCGGCACGTCGAAGACCGCACTCACCTGCCCTTGCGTGGCACCGTGGCGGACAAGCGATGCATCGCCGCGCGCGCCGAGCGCGAGCGACAATGCGTCGAGAAGGATGGATTTGCCCGCGCCGGTCTCACCGGTCAGCACCGACAGGCCAGGCGTGAAATCGATGTCCAGCCGTTCGATCAGGACAATATCGCGGATCGACAGGCGCGAGAGCATCTATTTCTTGTCAGGCGCCGGAGAACATCTTCCCGGCCTTGGAAATCCAGGAACCGGCATTCTCGCGGGGCTCTAGGCCATTGGTCTGCAGCAGCTTGTACGAATCCTTGTACCACTGGCTGTCAGGATAATTCTGGCCAAGCACGGCGGCAGCTGTCTGGGCTTCCGAGGTCAGGCCCATCGCGTAGTAGGTCTCGACCAGGCGGGCGAGCGCTTCTTCGATGTGGCGGGTGTTCGAATAGTTCTCGACCACGTTGCGGAATCGCTTTGCCGAGGCGATAAATTCGCGGCGCTCAAGATAATAACGGCCGATCTGCATTTCCTTGCCGGCGAGTTGGTCGCGGGCGAAGCGGATCTTGGCGTTTGCATCGTCGACATATTCCGATGCGGGCCAGCGCTGAACCACCTCGGTCATCGCCTCGATGGTGCGGCGAGCTTCCTTTTGATCCTGCGTCACGTCGCGAATCTGGCGGAAGTAGCTGAGGCCGATGATGTACTGTGCGTAAGCCGCGTCGTCGGTCGAGGGATAAAGCGCGAGATAGCGCTTGGCCGAGTTGATGGCCTCTTCATAGGAGCCCTGGCGATAGCTGGCGAATGCGCCCATCACCATCGACTTGCGGGCGAACTCCGAATAGGGGTGCTGACGGTCGACGGCTTCGAACTTGCGGCTGGCCTCCTTGAGGCGGCCGGCGTTGAGGTTGGCAAGGCCCTGATTGTAGAGCACATCGGCCGGCTCGGTCTGCTCGACATAGGTCGCGAGATCGACATCGGCTTCGCCGGACATGCAGCCGGACAGTGCAAGCGTCGGAGCGATGAGCGAAAGCGCCACAACCAGAGGCTTCACGCGCAATTTCGATCGATCGGCTCGTATCAATGACATCACAGAGTTCCGCCCCTTTGGCGCTGTTTCGCTTTTAGGCAATGGCCATAGATCACAACTGGCTTTGCCGGGCAACGCTATCAGCCGCCAATCGCGCAATTTTGTGGCACGCAATGACGCATGCCATTTCGCCGGCCAAGTGGTGCAACAAGGTCACACCACCTCTAGGCGATTGCCGGCCGTCAGAGGGTCCAGGGCGCGTGGACTGCGGCACTGACAGCGATAAGTTCGGCCGAGCGGCCGCGCTCGCGGCGCGACGTCTCGACGACTTCGAAAGCCGACCTGTCAGAAAGCAGGCGGCGCAGCGCAGCGGCGTTCAGCCGGTGGCCACCGCGATAGGAACGGAAGCAGCCGATGAAGCGCGCGCCGGCGAGTGCCAGGTCGCCCATCGCGTCAAGCGTCTTGTGGCGCACGAACTCGTTGGAGAAGCGCAGGCCTTCCATGTTGATGATGTGGTTGTCGTCGCCGATGACCACTGAATTCTCGAGCGACGAACCAAGCGCATAGCCGGCTGCCCACAGGCGCTCGACGTCCTTCATGAAACCAAAGGTGCGGGCGCGCGAGATCTCGCGGCGGAATATGTCGTCGTTGATATCGGAAGCAAAGGACTGGCGCCCGATCGCTGGGCTCTCGAAATCGATCTCGACCTCGAATCGCGTGCCGCCATAGGGACGGAACTCGGCCCAGGAGGCGCCGCTTTCGATTCGTACCGGCTTGAGAACGCGGATGTAGCGGCGCTTGACGCACTGCACTTCGATGCCGGCCAGGTCGATGGCCTCGACGAACTGCGCGGCACTGCCGTCCATGATCGGGATTTCAGCGCCTTCGACTTCGATCAGCAGATTATCGATACCGAGGCCGAACAGAGCGGCCATCAGGTGTTCGATCGTGGCAACGTGCTGGCCGGCGGGATCGCCGAGCAAGGTGCAAAGATCGGTCGCACCCACTTCTGACACAATTGCGCGAAATTCTCGGTCAGCAACCTGAAACACCACGCCCGTATCCGCGTCTGCCGGCGCGAAATGGATGGCTACCGGCTTGCCGCTGTGAACGCCAACGCCCGACAGGGTGACACGCGATTTGAGTGTTGTCTGATAGTCCTGCAAGTCGATCCCCATATGCCCGTACTCACCACGTCCGCTTCGCCACACCACGGCGCACGGCTCTTATGCTCGCCAGACGGGACCTCATCCCCACAATACCCGTCAGCGACCTTAATCGGCGCGAAGATAGTCTTCCGGGTGAGAGACTCCAAATCACGGTTTCTTACTCTGTGTAACTGCGGGGACGCTTCGACTCGCCCCGCCAAGCTCATGTTTTAACTTATCTTTTCAGAGCAAAAGGCGGGCGTCGAGACGCCCGCCTTTCAAACAGTGTTACCGGCCGTTCACAGATCAGTTGGCTTGCCGGCGAAGGAACGCTGGAATCTCCAGCTGATCGTCCTCCTGAGTCCGTGCCTGCGGTGCCAGGCGGCCATGTTCGTCGAGCTGTCCGCGGCGCGGCGCGTACATCTGCGATTCCTGGCTGGTCATGCGGCGCTGCTCGGGCGCCGGCTGGCGCAGCTTGGGCTCGCGCGGCTGCGCGGGCTGCAGGCGTGCCGGTTCTTCCTCACGGCGGGTCAGGCCGCTGGTCAGGCGCTTGAGCAGGCCCATCGGACCACGATCCTCATGCTGCTCGGCCGGCTGAGCCTTGGCTTCGACCTCGGCCTTGACCATCGGCGGAAAGTCCTCGACGCGCGGCATGCGCGGCTGAACCTGGGCCGGCTGCATCATCTCGCGCTGCGGTGCCATCTGCGGCTGGGCAACCGGCTGCGGTGCGGGCTGCTGGAACTGCTGCGGCTGATACTGCTGGACCTGCGGCTGGGCCGGCGGAGCGGCAAACAGCTTGCTCTGCGGACGGAAGTCGTCAGCCGGAGCGGCTGGCCGCGGCTGCGCCATCGCGGCGGCATTGGCTTCGGCAAGGCGGATGGCCTCGGCAACCGGATCGTTGGTGCGCACTTCCATGCGCGGCTGTTCGACAGGAGCAGCCTGCACGACAGGACGCGGTGCCTCGACCTGACGCTGTGCCGGCTTCGGCGCCTGACGGATGGTCAGCGGTGCAGCAGCCATGTCGGCAGCCGACTTGTCGATGCCGGTGGCGACGACCGACACGCGGATGACGCCTTCGAGGTCTTCGTCGAAAGTGGCGCCCAGGATGATGTTGGCGTCCTGATCCACTTCCTCACGGATTCGGGTGGCAGCTTCGTCGACTTCGAACAGGGTCAGGTCGCGGCCGCCGGTGATCGAGATGAGCAGGCCCTTGGCGCCCTTCATCGAGGTTTCGTCGAGCAGCGGGTTGGCGATTGCTGCTTCGGCGGCGGCCATCGCACGGC
Organism: Aminobacter sp. NyZ550; assembly: GCF_025628925.2. NCBI lineage: Bacteria > Pseudomonadati > Pseudomonadota > Alphaproteobacteria > Hyphomicrobiales > Phyllobacteriaceae > Aminobacter > Aminobacter sp. NyZ550. The sequence goes on along the minus strand of NZ_CP114190.1, from coordinate 2,702,429 downwards.
CCTCGCCCGAAGCTTCGCCGGTGCCCATCATCGCCTTGCCCATTTCGCGCATCACCGAACGGACGTCGGCGAAGTCGAGGTTGATCAGGCCTTCCTTGACCATCAGGTCGGTGATGCAGGCAACGCCCGAATACAGCACCTGATCGGCCATGGCGAAGGCGTCCGCGAAGGTCGTCTTGTCATTGGCCAGACGGAACAGGTTCTGGTTCGGGATGACGATCAGCGTGTCGACGCACTTCTGCAGCTCTTCGATGCCGTAATCGGCCGTCTTCATGCGGCGCTGGCCTTCGAAGTGGAACGGCTTGGTGACGACGCCGACGGTCAGGATACCCTTTTCGCGAGCGGCGCGGGCGACGACCGGAGCAGCACCGGTGCCGGTGCCGCCGCCCATGCCGGCGGTGACGAAGCACATATGCGTGTTCGACAGGTGGTCGATGATCTCGTCGATGCACTCTTCAGCGGCGGCGCGACCGACTTCCGGCTGCGAACCCGCGCCCAGGCCCTCGGTGACATGCGCGCCGAGCTGGATGAGACGCTCGGCCTTCGACATGGTGAGTGCCTGCGCATCGGTGTTGGCCACGACGAACTCGACGCCGCGCAGGCCAGCGGTGATCATGTTGTTGACAGCGTTGCCGCCGCCACCGCCGACACCGAACACGGTGATGCGGGGCTTGAGCTCGGTGATGTCCGGCTTCTGCAGATTGATCGTCATAGTCCTCGTCCTTTTTGCCTTTCGAACCGCTTCGCCGTGCGGCCGGTAATGGGGCTGCCCCCGTCAATTCCTAAAAACTGTCTCTCAACCACTGACTCATGCGATGCAGTTTTCCGCCAGTTCCCGTTGCCCTGTAACGGGAAATCCCTTTCGCAGACTGGCTCTCGATGCCGGCCATCTGCGGGTAGATGAGAAGCCCGACGGCGGTCGCGAAAGCCGGCCCCTTGGCCGCCTCCGGCAGACCTGCCACGCCGAGTGGGCGGCCGATGCGCACATTGCGGCCGAGAATGCGTCGCGCTGCCTCGGGCAGGCCGACGAGCTGACTGGCACCGCCGGTGAGGACGACGCGCTTGCCGACGGCATTGCCGTAACCCGACTTGTTGAGCCGGTCGCGCAGCAGTTCCAGCGTCTCATCAATGCGGGCGCGGATGATGCGCGTCATGACAGAACGCGGGATCTGCAGCGGAACTTCGCTGTCGTCGACGCCGATCGGCTGGATGCTGATCATGTCGCGGTCGTCGGTGGTGCCGGGCAGCGCCGATCCATGCATGACCTTGAGCCGCTCGGCATCGTCGAGACGCGTCGACAGGCCCTTGGCCATATCCATGGTGACGTGATTACCGCCGACAGGAATGGCGTCGGCATGGACGAAGCGCCCTTCCGCAAAGACCGAAAGCGTGGTCGTGCCACCGCCCATGTCGATGCAGGCAGCACCCATTTCGAGTTCGTCGTCGACGAGTGCCGCAAGGCCACTGGCGTAAGGCGTAGCCACCATATGCTCAACCGACAGGTGCGAGCGGTTGATGCAGAGCTCGAGATTGCGCATCGGCGCCGAATCGCCGGTCAGCACATGCATGTCGACGCCAAGCGTGTCGCCGACCATGCGGCGCGGATCGCGCACGCCGCGCTCGGCGTCGAGCGAGAAGGCGACAGGCAGCGAGTGGATGACGTCGCGCTCTGCCTTCAGCGCCTGCTTGGCACCGGCGGCGAGCACGCGCTGGACGTCGGTTTCATCGACCTCATGGCCGCCGAGATTGATGGTTGCCGAAAACGCCTCGCTCTTGATGCGGCCGGCGGACAGATTGACGATCAGTGAGTCGGCGGTAAGGCCTGCCATGCGCTCGGCGGCGTCGACGGCGAGACGGATGGCATGTTCGGCGCGGTCGAGATCGACGACCACGCCCGACTTCACGCCCTGCGACTTCTGGTGGCCGATGCCGATGACCTGGGCCTGGTGGGTACGTCCCTTGAGCAGCTGACTGCCTTCGGCCGGCTTCAGCTTGGCGACCACGCAACAGACCTTGTTCGAACCGACATCGAGCACCGTAAGGATGCCCGAGCGACGCGAAACCGGATCCTTTTGACCGCCCAGCCAGCTCATATTCTCTTCTCCGCCTTCGCCTTGAGGGCTTTCGGCTTGTTTTTCAGCAGATCGGCGCGCCGCTTGACAGCTTCCGGCGTCAACTGCACGACCAGCCGGTCACTGAAACGCATGTCGACGGCCGCGATGTCACGGGTCAGCAGCGCGTTCTCGCGGTCGAGATCGGCAAGATCGGCAAGCGCTGCATCGACCTGATTCTCGGGCAGCTTGACGGTGATGCCGTTGTCGAGACGCAGATCCCAGCGCCGTTCGCCGACGCGAATGTAGCCTTTTACCCGCGAACCAAGCGCGGGGAACGCCTGAACCCTGGCGACGAAGTCGGCGGCACGGTCGGCGGCACCAAAGCCGACGACCAGCGGCAGCGTGGCCTGGCGCCCGCCAGCATAAGGAGCGATGATCTTGCCGTCCTTCTCGACGACGCTGAGCTGGTTTCCGTGCTGCCAGATCGCAAAAGCGTCGCGCTCGTCGATTCGAACCTCGATCGTATCGGGATAGACCTTGCGAACAGCGGCATCGCGCACCCAGGGCAAGCTGACGATACGCTCGCGCGCCTCTTCCGGATTGAAGCCGACGAGCGAAGTCCAGCCATCGAGCTCGAGCTTGTCGAGAATGTCGATTTCGGAGGTTTCGCGATTGCCCGAGACCTTGATCTGGTCGACGGCAAAGCCGCTGCGAGCGGTCACACCCTGGACCATCGCCGGGATGTGACCACCGAGATAGGCGCCATAAAGCGAGCTTGCGGCAAGGAACGCAGCCGTCAGCATCGACGCAGCATAGGGCGGAGGAGTGAACTCCCCACGCCCGAAGCGCGACAGCATGCGAACCGGCTTGCGCAGCAGCCGCGGCAGCACGAAATGCTCCGCGGACAAGGGCAGCCCGAAGACGCGCGGCGCCGAGCCACCCATCCTTCTGTTCTGTCCCGACCTCAACGCAAACACGAAGCGTCCTCCACCATCCAACTCAACAACTCACCAAACGAATGCCCGGCTTGGGCGGCTATCTCAGGCACCAGCGATGTCGGCGTCATGCCGGGTTGAGTGTTGACCTCCAGCCAGACGACCTCTCCATTTTCGGAATGGCGGTCGTCGTACCGGAAGTCAGACCGGGAGACACCCCGGCACCCGATCGCTTGGTGAGCCTTGAGCGCCAGTGTTTGTATTTTTTGGTAAATATTCGGTGAAACTTTCGCGGGGCATTCGTGCTTTGATCCGCCGGCGACATATTTTGAATCATAATCGTAGAAGGCGTGACCGGTCGGAACGATCTCGCAGACGCCAAGCGCAACATCACCCATAACGGCACAGGTCAACTCACGACCATGGACGTAACGCTCGACCATCACCGTGTCGCCGTAGCGCCACTCGGATGAGGAGATGACCTGCGGCGGATGCGACTGGTCTTCCTTGACGATGACGACACCGAAGCTCGACCCTTCGGACACCGGCTTGACCACGTAAGGCGGCTTCATCGGGTGTTGGTTGCCGATGGCAAAACGGTCGAGAACCCTGGATTCGGCAATCGGAATGCCGGCAGCTTTGGCCACCTTCTTCGACTGCTCCTTGTTCATCGCCAGTGCCGAGGCCAGCACGCCGGAATGGGTGTAGGGAATGCCGAGATATTCGAGGATGCCCTGGATGGTGCCGTCTTCACCGAAGGGGCCATGCAGGGCGTTGAATGCGACATCCGGCTTGAGCGCCGAAAGCACTGCGCCGACATCGCGATCGACGTCCACTCGCGTGACCTGATAACCGACCTGCTCGAGCGCTTCGGCACAGGCATTGCCAGACGACAGGGACACAGGCCGCTCGGACGAAAACCCGCCCATCAGGACAGCGACGTGCTTTGACTTCATCCCTGAGATCCCCTCTCGACTCGGACACAACGCCTTGTTTCCAAAGATCAAAAAAGAGCACCCGGAAGTTGGACCTCCGGCTGGAAACGCGGGCTACGCGTCACGCGACTCAAATCAGGAAACGCTTTAGGTCAGAGAATCAGAGACTTGATTCCGTGGCAAGAGCCGATTGGAATTCGTTGCAATTTCATGACCAATGCGACTTCCGTTGACCTGCAGGATGACCAGAGGAAAAGGCGGAATTCGGGTCGCAAAAAGGCCCCGGCGAGGATGCGCCGAGGCCTTTCGAAGATCGTCATTTCGGATGGCCTTCACAGGCTCCTGCTGCTCCGGCGGAGCGCGCCGCCTAGAGCAATTGCCCCAAGAATTCCTGCACTTCGTGGCCGGGCTTGAAGTTGCCGAGACGCTTGATTTCCCACTGCAGGCGGATGCCCGAATTCTCGAGCACGCGGCTGCGCACCGTCTCGCCAAGATACTCGAGATCATAGCCGCTGGCGTTGCCGGTGTTGATCATGAAATTGCAATGCAGCGGCGACATTTGTGCGCCGCCGATCATCAGTCCGCGGCAGCCGGCGTTGTCGATTTCCTTCCAGGCCGAGGTTCCCTCGGGATTCTTGAAGGTCGAGCCGCCCGTCTTCTCGCGGATCGGCTGCACCGTCTCGCGATGGTGCTGGACCGCATCCATCGCCGCTTTGATGGCGTCCTTGTCCTCCGTATAACCCTCGAAGGTCGCCGAGGTGAAGATTAGGTCGGCTGCGGCAGCCGATTGACGGTAGCTGTAGCCCATGTCGGCATTCGACAGCAGATGCAGGTCGCCCTTGCGGTCGAGCGCGCGGACCTCGACGACGCGTTCGCGCGTCTCGACGCCATTGGCGCCCGCATTCATCCGCAAGGCGCCGCCGATGGCGCCGGGAATGCCGTGGTAGAAATGAAAACCGCCGATGCCGTTGTCATGCGCAAGGGCTGCCACGCGCTTGTCGGGCGTCGCAGCACCAGCCTTTATGCCGGTCGCCGAAATTGCCTCGGCCTCGCCGAACCCCTTGGCCGACAGCCGAACCACGAAGCCAGGAATGCCACCCTCGCGCACCAGGAGGTTGGAGCCGATGCCGACGACCATGACAGGGATTTCTTCCGGCACAGCCTTCAGGAAGGCAGCCAGATCCTCTTCGTCAGCCGGCTGGAACAGCGCCTGGGCAAGGCCGCCGGCACGGAACCAGGTGATCTTCTCCATCTCGGCGCTGGGCGTGAGGCGTCCGCGCAGGCCGGTTAGCCGGTCGCCGAGTTTGGCTATGAGCGCCTCGCCTCCGATCACGATCCGCCCCCGGCGAGCTCGCCCGGCAGGGCGTAGGCCCATTGTGTGATGTTGCCGGCGCCGAGATAGACGACAAAGTCGCCCGGCATGGCCAGTTCGCGCACGACCGGCGCCACGGCAGCCGGGCCATCGATGTAACGCGCGTCGCGATGGCCGCCGGCACGGATGCGGGACGTCAGGGCTTCCGAGTTGACGCCGTCGATCGGATCCTCGCCGGCCGTATAGACGGGCGCGATCATGACGGTATCGGCGTCGTTGAAGCAGGCCGAGAAATCGTCGAACAGGTCGCGCAGGCGGGTGAAGCGGTGCGGCTGGGCAATGGCGATGACGCGGCCGGCGGTGGCTTCGCGCGCCGCGCGCAGCACGGCCTTGATCTCGACCGGGTGGTGGCCGTAGTCGTCGAACACCTCGACGCCATTCCAGGTGCCGGTATGGGTAAAGCGGCGCTTGACGCCGCCGAACGACGACAGCCCGCGCTTCACGGCTTCGGCAGAAAGGCCGAGTTCGGTGGCAACCGCGATGGCAGCTGTGGCGTTCGAGACGTTGTGGCGGCCCGGCATCGGCAGGCGCAGGCCCTCGATGGTGGTCGAAGTCGCCGACTTGCGGTTGCGGATGACAACGTCGAAGACCGAAACGGCACCTTCCATGTGGTGATTGGTGAAACGCACGTCGGCCTGGGCATTCTCGCCATAGGTGATGACGCGGCGATCCTCGATGTGGCTGACCAGCGCCTGCACCTCGGGATGGTCGGTGCACATCACCCCAAAACCGTAGAACGGCACATTCTCGACGAACTGGCGGAACGCTTCACGCACCTTGTCGAAGGTGCCGTAGTGGTCGAGATGCTCGGGGTCGATGTTGGTGACGACGGCGACGTCGGCCGGAAGCTTGAGGAAGGTGCCGTCGCTCTCGTCGGCCTCGACCACCATCCACTCGCCTTCGCCCATGCGGGCGTTGGTGCCATAGGCATTGATGATGCCGCCATTGATGACGGTCGGGTCGAGCCCGCCTGCATCGAGCAGCGTCGCCACCATCGAGGTCGTCGTGGTCTTGCCGTGGGTGCCGCCGATGGCGACCGCGTTGCGGAAGCGCATCAGCTCGGCCAGCATTTCGGCGCGGCGTACGACGGGCAGAAGCTTCTCGCGTGCCGCCTGCAGTTCGGGATTGGTCTTCTTGATCGCGGTCGAAACGACGATCACCTCGGCGTCGCCAAGGTTCTCGGCCTTGTGACCGACGAAGCACTCGATGCCCTTGTCGCGCAGGCGCTGGACGTTGGCGCTCTCGGACTGGTCGGAGCCTTGCACCTTGTAGCCGAGATTGTGCAGCACCTCGGCGATGCCGCTCATGCCGATGCCGCCGATGCCGATGAAATGCACGAGGCCGATGGTCTGCGGCATCTTCATGACCGCACTCCCTTCTTGAATTCCGAAACGGGCGTTTTGGACGCAATAGCCTCTGCGAGGTCGGCGAGCAACCGTGTGGCGTCCGCTTTGCCGACTGACTTGGCGGCAGCCGCCATCGTCACCATGCGCGCCGGATCCTCCATCGCACCCCCGATCAGCTCGGCAATGCGCTCAGGCGAAAGCGTTGCCTGCGGGTGCACTTCGCCGCCGCCGGCTGCAGCCAGTCGCGCGGCGTTCGCCGCTTGGTCGTGGTCGAGCGCGTAGGGATAAGGCACCAGAAATGCCGGGCGGCCGATGACCGCAATCTCGGAAACCGTCGAGGCACCCGAGCGCGAGATCACCAGATGCGCTGCCGCCATGCGCTGCGCCATGTCGCCGAAGAACGGCGACACGTCGGCGGCGATGCCGAGCTTGGCATAGGCCGCCTTGACCTTGTCGGCATCCTCGACGCGTGCCTGCTGGGTAACACACAGGCGCTTGCGCTGCGCTTCGCTCAATAGCGCGATTGCACCAGGAACCGCGTCGGAAAAGAACTGCGCGCCCTGGCTGCCGCCGAAGACCAGCAGATTGAAGGCATCCGCGCCGGTCGACGCAATGTAAGGCGTCTTCGCCGCCTCGATGACAGCCGGGCGCACCGGATTGCCTGTCACGACGACCTTGGCGCTATTGGCGCCGGCATTCTCGGGCAGGAAGCCGCCGGCGACCGCATCGACCCTGGCTGCAAGCGCCTTATTGGCGCGCCCCATCACGGCGTTCTGCTCATGCACCATCGACGGCACGGAACGCCGCGTCGCGGCATAGAGCGGCGGCAGAGTCGGATAACCGCCGAAGCCGATGACGACGGAGGGCTTGATCTGGGCAATGACCTTCGAGGCCTGGCGCACGCCGCGCCAGATGCTCCAGAAGGCCCGCAAGAGCGCAATCGGGTTCTTCGAGCCGATGGTCGACGATGAAATCGGATGAATGGCCGCAGCCGGAAACTTGCCGGCGAAACGTTCGGCGCGGTCGTCGGTGGCGAGATGCACCTGCCAGCCGCGCGCGGTCAGTTCATGTGCCAGCGCCTCGGCCGGAAAGAGATGGCCGCCGGTCCCGCCGGCGGCAAGCATGACAGTTCCCTTGGCCATGTTATTGGGCCGCAACCACATGGCGCGGCATGGCGGAGAAACCACCCGGCCTGAGTTTTTCCGGCTTCTTGCGGGTCAAGGACAGCACCATGCCCATCGACATGGCGATCGCGATCAGCGACGAGCCGCCATAAGAGATGAAGGGCAGCGTCATGCCCTTGGCCGGCATCAGTTGTAGGTTCACACCCATGTTGATGACCGACTGGAAGCCGAAAACGACGACGAGGCCGGCAACAGCATAGCGGGTGAAGTCATCATGCTCCCTGAGCGCGGTGCGCAGGCCGCGCAGCACGATGAAGGCAAAGATCGCCATGATGATCAGGCACAGGATGATGCCGAACTCCTCGCCGGCGACGGAGAATACGAAGTCGGCGTGGCTGTCGGGGATGACCCGCTTGACGGTGCCCTCGCCCGGTCCGACGCCGAACCAGCCGCCATTGATAATGGCGTCGCGGCCCATGTCGACCTGGAAGGTGTCGCCCTCGCCGGTCATGAAGCGGTCGATACGTCCGGCGACGTGCGGGAAAATCGTATAGGCGGCAAACAGGCCGCCGGCGCCCACGCATCCAAGCGCGATGATCCAGAACCATGACATGCCGGCCATGAAGAACATCACGCCCCAGGTGCCCAGCACCAGCATGGTCTGGCCAAGGTCTGGCTGCGCCACAAGCAATGCCACGACGAGGCCGAGCAGGATCATGGCAAACAGGTTGCCGGGGATGTCGGGCTGGCGCTCGTGCTCGGCGAACAGCCAGGCGCAGATGACCACGAAGGCCGGCTTGAGAAACTCGGAGGGCTGGATCGAGACACCGGCCAGCGACAGCCAGCGCCTGGCGCCCTTGACCTCGACGCCGATGAACAGCACGGCCACCATCATGACGAGCATAATGCACAGCATCACCAGCGCCATGCGCCTGATCTGCCTTGTGTCGAGGAATGACACCGCAATCATCACCGCCAAGGCGGGGATGGTGAAGATGATCTGGCGGGTGGCGAAGTGAAACCCATCCAGGCCGATGCGCTCGGCAACCGCCGGGCTTGCGGCGAATGAAAGCACGATGCCCAGTCCCATCAGCGACAGGAATGCCGCGAGGAACCATCGATCGACCGTCCACCACCACAAGGCGACGGGACTTCTGTCGAGACGGCTGGCCATTATCTTGCCCCTCCGATAGCGCTGACGCCATCAATAGCATCCACAGCTTGCCTGAAGGCTTCGCCGCGAATTTCGAAATTCTTGAACTGGTCGAAGCTGGCGCAGGCCGGCGACAGCAGCACCACGGCCTCGCTGGTGTCGTCCCTGGCGGCATCCTCGGCCGCGTGCTCGACGGCAGCGGCCAGCGTGCCCGAAATCTCGTAGGGCACCGCTTCGCCAAGCGTCGCCGAAAACGCCGGAGCCGCCTCGCCGATCAGATAGGCCTTGGCGATGCGCGGAAACAGGCTGCGCAGCGGCTCGATGCCGCCCTCCTTGGGCAGGCCGCCGGCGATCCAGTAGATGCGCGGGAAGCTCGACAGCGCTGGTGCCGCGGCGTCGGCATTGGTCGCCTTGGAATCGTTGACGAACAGCACGTGTCCCTTGCGCCCAACCTGCTCCATGCGGTGGGCCAGGCCGGGGAAGCTTTCGAGGCCGGCCTGAATCTCGCCGAGGTCTAGCCCGACCTTGAGACAGGCAGCCACGGCCGCGAGCGCGTTCTGGGCGTTGTGCTGGCCGCGCAGCGAGCCGATGCCTTCCAGGAAGGCAATGCGGCTGTAGCGTCCGTCGATGGCTTCCATCAGGTCCGTGCCATCGGCGAAATAGCCATCGGTCAAGGGCAGACGCTTGGAAATGCGCACGACCTCCTTGCCGGCGCGCCCGAGCCGGTCGGCGATCTGGGCGCAGTAGATGTCGTCGACGCCGATGATTGCGGTGTCGCTGCCGGCGACCAGGCGCTCCTTGATCGACGCGTAGTGCTGCATCGTGCCGTGGCGGTCGAGATGGTCGGGCGTCAGGTTGAGCAGGACACCCGCAGTCGGGTTGATCGAGGGCGCGAGGTCGATCTGGTAGGACGAGCACTCGACGACGTAGTGGCGGTCGGGCTGCGGCGCATCCAGCGTCATCACGGCGCGGCCGATATTGCCGCCCATCTGCGTATCACGCCCGGCCGACTGCAGGATGTGCGCGGTCAGCGCCGTCGTCGTCGACTTGCCGTTGGTGCCGGTGATGGCGATGAAGGGCGCGGTCGGCGCCGTCGCCAGGCGCTCGCGCGCAAACAGCTCGATGTCGCCGATGACCTCGACGCCGGCGCCGCGCGCCAGCTCCACGGTCCAGTGCGGTTTGGGGTGCGTCAGCGGCACGCCCGGCGACAGCACGAAGGAGGCCACGCCGGCCCAGTCGGCGCCGCGCAGGTCGCCGGTCGCAATGCCTTCGCCGGCCGCCCGCGCCACGCTTTCGGGATTGTCGTCCCAGGCAAGTACGTCCGCGCCGCCTTCCGCGAGCGCACGCGCCGTCGCGATCCCCGAGCCGCCGAGGCCGAAGAGCGCCACTCGCTTTCCCTGAAATGACGTCGCGGGGATCATGGGTGCCTCAGCGCAGCTTGAGGGTGGAAAGGCCGATCAGCGCCAGGATAACAGCGATGATCCAGAAGCGGATGACGACCTGGCTCTCGGTCCAGCCGAGTTTTTCGAAATGATGGTGGATCGGTGCCATCAGGAACACCCTTTTGCCGGTCATCTTGAAGAAGCCGACCTGGATGATGACGGACAGCGCCTCCATCACGAACAGGCCGCCGACGATCGCCATGACGATCTCGTGCTTGGTGGCGACCGCGACCGTCCCGATCAGTCCGCCGAGCGCCAGCGAACCGGTGTCACCCATGAAAATGGCGGCGGGCGGCGCGTTGAACCAGAGAAAGCCGAGGCCGGCGCCGATGACGGCGCCCAGGATGACGGCGAGTTCGCCGGTGCCGGGCACGAAGTGAATCTGCAGATACTCGGCGAAGACCGCGTTGCCCGAGAGATAGGCGATGACGCCAAAGGAGGCCGCCGCGATCATGATCGGAACGATGGCAAGGCCGTCCAGGCCGTCGGTCAGGTTCACCGCATTGCCGGCGCCGACGACGACGAAGCAGGCGAAAGGAATGAAGAACCAGCCGAGATTGAGCAGGAAGTCCTTGATGAAGGGGAACGTCAGCGACGACGAGAACGGCGCCTGGCCATTGTGCATGATGACCCATGCAGCGATGCCGGCGATGACGAATTCGATGCCGAGGCGCGCCTTGCCTGACAGGCCGAGATGCGACTGCTTGGTCACCTTGAGATAGTCGTCATAGAAGCCGATGGCGCCGAAGCCCAGGGTGACGAACAGCACCACCCAGACATAGACGGAGGTGATGTTGGCCCACAAAAGCGTCGACCCGACGATGCCGCTGAGGATCATCAGGCCGCCCATGGTCGGCGTGCCGGCCTTCTTGAAATGGGTTTGCGGACCGTCGGCGCGGATCGGCTGGCCCTTTCCTTGCCTCAGGCGCAGGGCGTTGATGATCGCCGGCCCGAAGATGAAGACGATCAGCGCCGACGTGATCAACGCGCCGCCGGTGCGAAAGGTGATGTAGCGGAAGACGTTGAAGAACGACACCTTGTCCGCAAAGTCGACAAGCAAAGTTAGCATGCGTATCGGTCCCCCGAGACCTCGTCAGGTCGGTGTGGTGTTGCCGGCCTCAGCCGGGAATGTCTTGATGAGCGCTTCAACCAGGCGATTGAAGCCAATGCCTTTCGACGACTTGATCATGACCGCGTCGCCGGGCCGCAGCGTGGTGAGGAGCACGGGTCTCAGCTCCTCGACGCCGCTGCGATATTCGGCCCTGAACCCCTCGGGCAGCGTATCGGCAAGCGCCTTCATTTCCGGTCCCGCCATCAGCACCATGTCGGTCCTGGTCGAGCCGATCAGTTCGGCAAGTGCCTGATGCAGCTTGGCCGAATGACTGCCGAGCTCCAGCATATCACCGAGCACGGCGATGCGGCGGCCGGCGCCATGGATCGGCGTCGCGTCAAGCAGCTCGATCGCTGCCTTCATCGAGGCCGGATTGGCGTTGTAGCTCTCGTCGATCAGCGTGATCGGCCCGTTCGGCAGCTGCAAAATGTGGCGCTGGCCGCGTCCGCTCTCGGCCGTCATCGAGGCGAGCGCCGTAGCGACCGTCGGAACGTCGGCGCCGCAGAGATGGGCTGCCCCCAGCACGGCGAGCGCATTCTGGACGATGTGGCGTCCTGGCGCACCGATGCGGGCCGGCACGTCACGGCCGCCGATGCGCGCCATGACCATCGAATGATCGGCTTCCAGCGTGCATTTCAGCAGGCGGAAATTGGCACGGGCGTTCTCGCCATAGCTCATGACATTGTCGATGCCGGCAGCGCGAGCGAACTTTTCCAACAGCTTGAAGCGGCCGTCATCGCGGTTGAGCAGCACCGCCCCGCCCGGCTCGACGCCTTCGAAGATCTCGGCCTTGGCCTTGGCGATCTCGTCGAGATTGCGGAAGAAGCCGAGATGGGCCGCCGCGATCAGGGTGACGATGGCGATGTGCGGGCGGACCATGCGCACCAGTGGGCTGATCTCGCCGGGATGGTTCATGCCGATTTCGAAGACCGCGTAGTCGCAATCCTCGGGCATGCGTGCCAGGGTCAGCGGCACACCCCAGTGATTGTTGAAGGATGCGGCCGAGGCATGCACCTTGCCGACCGACGACAAAGCGTGGCGCAGGGCTTCCTTGGTCGAGGTCTTGCCGACGGAACCGGTCACCGCGATGATCCGTGCCCGCGATCGGGCACGCGCCGCAATACCGGCCTTCTCCAGTGCAACGAGCACGTCGGGCACGACGATCATGGGCGCCGTCAGGCGCCCCAGGGCGGGCAGCTTGCCTTCGGCGACGACCAGCAGGCCGGCACCGGCCTTGATCGCCGCGGTAGCGAAGTCGTGGCCGTCCATCGCGTCGCCCTTGATGGCGAAAAAGGCCTCGCCGGGTTTTAGGCTGCGGCTGTCGATGGAAATGCCCGAAATGCCTTCCGGCATCTGGCCGAGCGGGCGGCCGCCTGTCGCCTCAACGAGCGCCTCGGAGGTCCACAACAGACTCATGCCGCAACTCCGGCAAGCGCGTTGCGGACTTCCTCGTGATCCGAGAAGTGCAGTGTATCGGCGCCGATGGTCTGGCCTTCCTCGTGGCCCTTGCCGGCGACGATCAGCGTATCGCCCGCATGCAGCATGCCGACGGCCTCGCGGATCGCCCGGCGGCGGTCACCGATCTCAATGGCGCCGGGAGCCGCAGCCATGATGGCCGCGCGGATGGTTTCAGGAACCTCCGAACGTGGATTGTCGTCGGTGACGATGGTGACGTCGGCCAGTCGCGTCGCGATCTCGCCCATGATCGGGCGCTTGCCGCGATCGCGGTCGCCGCCGCAACCGAACACGACGATGACGCGGCCGGTGGTGAACGGCCTGACAGCCGCCAGCACGTTTTCGAGCGCGTCGGGCTTGTGGGCGTAATCGACATAAACGGGCGCACCTTGCGCCGTTGTGCCGACGAGGTCGAGACGGCCCGGCGCGCCTTCGAGATGTTCGAGGGCTGCCAGCGCCTTGGCAACGTCGGTGCCGGTAGCGATCGCGAGCCCCGCGGCAACGAGCGAGTTAGAGACTTGGAAATCGCCGGCCAGCGGCAGGTCGATCTCATAGATGGTGCCGCCGCATTCGATTTCGGCGCGCTGGCGGTGGCGTTCGTGCTCGACGCGCTTGAGCGCCAGGAACTGGCCGTTACGGCCGACGGTCAAGACATCGAGGCCCGCGGCGCGGGCCGCTCCGATCGTCGGCGCGGACCAGGCATCGTCGGCGAAGACGATCGCCGGCGCGCCTTTGGGCAACAGCGTGTCGAACAGGCGCAGCTTGGCGCGGTGATAGTCCTCGACCGTCGGATGGTAATCCATGTGGTCGCGACCAAGATTGGTGAAGCCGGCGGCGGCGAGGCGCACGCCATCGAGGCGGCGCTGGTCGAGACCATGGCTGGAAGCCTCCATCGAGGCGTGGGTCACGCCTGAAGCGGCGAGTTCAGCGAGCAGCTTGTGCAAGGCGACCGGATCGGGCGTGGTCAGCTGGCCGTATTCGACCCGACCGGGCGCGACGACGCCTGTCGTACCTATGCTGGCCGCGGCCAGGCCGGCATGTTTCCAGACCTGGCGAGTGAAGGCGGCGACCGAGGTCTTGCCGCTGGTGCCGGTAACGGCAACCATGGTTTCGGGCTGGCTGCCGTAGAATTTCGCTGCCGCGAGCGCCAATGCCCGCCGCGGATCGTCCACCGTGATCACCGGCAGGCCGGCGGAAGAAAGATCGACGCCCTTGGCCGCGACGACAGCAATTGCACCGCGCCTGGCCGCATCGCCTGCATAGGTCGCGCCGTCCGCCTTGCTGCCGGAGACGGCAAAGAAAAGGATCCCCGGCGTTACCTGCCGCGAATCCGACGAAACCCCGCTCACCTCGACATCCCGGGGCAGAACCCCGTCGACGGGCAGGACACCAGCAAGGTCTTCTATTTTCATCGAGTTCCGTTCGTCACAAACAAGCAGGACGCTTCTGCGCGCCCAGAATCAAGGGTAGGAAGCCAGCGTTGCCCCAGCTTCTTGGCCGAATTCTGGCTTCACGCCAAGCAGAGACGCCGAACGGCGGATAATGTTGGCGACCATGGGTGCCGCGTTGAAGCCCGCCGTTGCGCCCACGCCCGGATGTTCACGCTTGGGTTCGTCGACGATGGTCAACACGACGTATTTCGGATTGTCCATCGGAAATGCCGCAAGAAAGGCGTTGAAACGGACGTCGGAGGAGTAGCGGCCGTTGACGACCTTCTCGGCGGTACCGGTCTTGCCGCCGACACGGTAGCCCTCGACCTGCGCTCGCGCGCCTGAACCGCCCGACCCCTTGGTCGCGTTGAGCTTGTAGAGATACCTCATATCCTCGCTGGTCTGCGGCTTGATGACCTGCGTCGCAACCGCGTCGGCTTCGGCCTCGGTCCGCGTCAGGAAAGTCGGCGGTATCAGCTTGCCGCCATTCATCAAGGCGGCGGCGCCAACCGCTGTCTGTAGCGGCGTCGTCGACATGCCGTGGCCGAAGGAGATCGTGATCGAATGCACCTTCTTCCACACCTTCGGCTCGGTCGGACGGGCAACTTCGGGCAGCTCCGTCTGCATGCGGTCGAGCAGACCCATGCGCTTCAGGAACTCGCGGTGGCCTTCGATGCCGACAACATCGGCTTCACGCGCCGAGCCGATGTTGGACGAATAGATGAACACCTCAGGCACGGTCAGCACCCTGCCCTTGCCGTGGAAGTCGCGGATGGTCTGGCGTCCGATGGTGATCGGCCGGCGCGCGTCGAAGGTGCTGTCCATCGTCACCTTGCCGGAATCGAGTGCCATCGCGGTGGTGAAGCTCTTGATCGTCGACCCCATCTCGAACAGGCCCGCCGACATGCGGTTCAGTCGATCCTTGTCCTGGGCGTTGTAGGGATTGTTGGGATCGAAATCGGGCACCGAGCCCATGGCCAGCACCTCGCCTGTCTTGACGTCGAGCACGACGGCGCCGGCGGCGATGGCCTTGTACTTCTCCAGGGCGCTGACGAGTTCGTCGCGCACGATGTGCTGGACGCGCAGGTCGATGGACAGCTTGACCGGCTTGAGGTCCTTGGCGATTGCCAGGCCCGAAGCCTGGAGGTCGGCGAGACCCTGATCGTCGATGTATTTCTCGAGGCCGGAAATGCCCTTGTTGTCGATGTTGGTCAGGCCGACGATGTGCGAAGCCGTTTCACCGCCGGGATAGAAGCGGCGCTTTTCGGTTCGGAAGCCGATGCCGGGAATGCCCAGCGCCATGATCTCGGCCTGCTGCTTGGGTGTGAGCTGGCGCTTGAGCCAGACAAAGCCGGTGCCGCTCTTGAGCTTGAGATAGGTCTGCTCGACCTCAAGGTCGGGCAGCACGGTGGTGAGCTTCTCGATCGCCTCGTCGGCATCGACGATGCGGCGCGGCTCGGCGAACAGCGACGACGTCTTGATGTCGGTGGCAAGCACCTCGCCGTTGCGATCGACGATATCGGGACGCGACGCCGTAACGCGCGATTCAGGTCCCGAAGACGTCTCGGGGTCCTGCATGCCGAGATAGACGAGACGTCCGGCAATCGTCGCATAGATGCCGAAGAACACCGCCATGGTCATGACGACGCGGTTGCGCGTGCGGCCGCCGGTCGCCTTGCGCGCGCTGTCGACGACGATCGAGGGCTTGCCTTCACCCTTGCCGCGCTTCCTGCCAAGCAAGCCGATCATCGGGCAATCCCTCCGGTCACGGTCTGGTCGGGTACGGCTTCGGCAACGCCGCCGAAACGCTCCGATGTGATGTCTTCGATGGTCAACTGGCGTTCCGGCAGATCGTTCAGGCCAACGATCTGGCGCGCATCCACCGGCTGCAGCTTGAGTTCGGCCTCATAGACCTGTGACAGCTTCTGCAGGCGCGCGGGCTGGGTGAGCAGGCTCCAGTCCGCTTTCAACAGGTCGATCGTGTCTTCCTCGAAGCGGATCTGCGCCTCGATCTTGTTGACGGCCTTGAGCTGGTTCTCGGCCTCATCCTTGGTCTTGTAGGTGAACGCCGCGGCGCCAACCATGACGGCGATCAGCACGATGTCACTGGTGCGGAACATGGTTCACCTTTCTCCCGACTGGCTGACGTCGGGAAGTTTCGGAAGCCCGAAAATGGAAAAGTCTTCGGCGCGCGGTGCAGCCGTCGTGCGAACGGCAGCCCTGAGTTTGGCCGAACGCGAACGCGGATTGATTGCCGTCTCGGCGTCGCTCGGACCGACAGCACCGCCGGCCTTGTCGAAGGTCGTGGCGATGGTTTCGAGTTCCGGCATGTAGCGCGACCGCGACGGGCTCGACGAGCGGTCGGTGATGAAGCGCTTGACGATGCGGTCTTCGAGCGAATGGAAGGTGACGACCACAAGCCGCCCGCCGGGCTTCAGTGCACGCTCGGCTGCGAACAACGCCCGCGCCAGTTCGCCAAGCTCGTCGTTGACATAGATGCGCAGCGCCTGGAACACGCGCGTCGCCGGATGAATCTTGTCCTTCGGCGCGCGACCGATATGGGTCTCGATGGCGTCTGCCAGGTCGAGCGTGCGCTCGAACGGGCGGCGCTCGCGGCGGCTCTCGATCATACGGGCGATACGCCCGGCGTGGCGCTCCTCACCGAGGAAACCGAAGATGCGGGCAAGATCGCCTGATTTGAAGCGGTTGACGACGTCGGCGGCGCTGGCACCGGCCTGGGCCATGCGCATGTCGAGCGGACCTTCGGCGCGAAAGGAAAAGCCGCGCTGCGCCTGGTCGAGCTGCATTGACGACACGCCGATATCGAGCACGACACCGTCGACGAGCTCGACATGCTCGTCGAGGCTGGAGAATGGCGCCTGGACGAGACGGAGCTTGCCGCTCGACTGCGCTTCGAGCTCGCGCCCGGCTGCAATGGCATCAGGATCGCGGTCGATTGCCACCACCGACGCGCCGGCCGCGAGAATAGCCCTGGTATAGCCGCCGGCACCGAACGTGCCGTCGACGACCACGTCGCCCGGCTGCGGATGAAGCGCCTTCAGAACTTCGGCGAGGAGGACCGGAATGTGGCGGGCCGGTCCGCCGACAGCAAGATGGTCATCGCCGTGGCCAGCCGTCATTCCGGTCGCTCCCCAGGCTTCGTCCCCTGCCGAAGCTTCAGGAGCCGGGCACGCACGTCCGCGCCATGGCTGCGCAGCCGCTCCGGCTCCCACATCTGAAAAAACTGCCCCCGCCCGACAAAGGCCACGTCGGTGGTGATCCCCGTATGCTCGCGCAGGAAATCCGACACCGAAATGCGCCCATCCTGATCGAGCTTGAGGAAGGTGCTGTCGCCATGGATGAAAAAGGACATGTCGTCCGCCGTCTGCAGGAACGGATCTTCTTGGGCGATGCGCTGCTCGTAACGGTCGAGCAGGTCGAGGCCGCCAACATCCAGCGCCGGCACGTCGAGTGCCCTGAGCGCATAGAGCTCGGCGTAGCCGCGCTTCTGCAATACGGCACGGAAATGCGCCGGAACGGAGACCCGCCCCTTCGCATCGATCCTGTTCACCGCGTTTGACAGAAACCGATCCATCGACTGATCCGGCCACTTCCGTGGCCGTGCCCCTCTTCGTCATGCCACCCGAGCCCCGATGGCCCGGATCAATCCCAAAAAATGCCTCCGTCGCAGGGCCAGCGCACTTCGACCTGCAGCCGCCGCGGCTGCCGGATCGGCGAACGCCTTACCCTTTACTGGAACGAAATCATGGTTACCGATTTGGGATAACATGGGGTGATATGGGCGTCAACGGGAACTGGGCACACTTGGCCGTCACCAGCGCCCTTTCGGACCCTTTCGCGGCTTCCTGATTTTTATGATCCCTTAAGGCTAACGAAGTCTTACGTGGCCCAACGCTGCGGCCCGGTTTCCGTCTTGCCGCGCAAGGACCTAGCCCCTAGCGTTGAGGTGTCATCTGCATTGCCAGGGAGAGACAGCAAATCATGTCCGAGACCATGAAAGCCCGCGCTGCCAGCCTCGCCCATCTGCGCCGTTCGAAACTCGGCGTCGGCGACCCGATCCCGGTGCCGCTGACCATGGCCTCGATCTATCACGCGCCCGGCGACGCGACGGGCTTCAACCAGTATGGCCGCTTCAGCAACGCCAACTGGTCGGCCACCGAAGAGATGCTCGGCCATCTGGAGGGGGCGCCTTGCGTGGCATTTCCCTCAGGCATGGGGGCTATTTCGGCCGCCTTCTTCGCCTTGCTCAAGACCGGCGACCGTATCCTCGTCGCCTCGGACGGCTATCACACGACGCGCATCCTGGCCGATCGCTTCCTCGGCGCCTTCGGCGTCAAGACCGACGTGCGGCCGACGGCAAGCTTTCTCGATGGCGGCTTCCAAGGCTACCGCCTCGTCTTCATCGAAAGCCCGTCCAACCCGACGCTCGACATCTGCGACATCGCGGCCGTGGCGGATGCCGTGCACAAGGCCGGCGGCCTGCTTATCGTCGACAACACCACGATGACGCCCTTCGGCCAGCGCCCGCTCGACCTCGGCGCCGACATCGTCGTCGCCGCCGACACCAAGGCGCCCAACGGCCATTCCGACGTGCTGTTCGGCCATGTCGCCAGCCGCGATCCGGACATCGTCGCCGCCGTCACCGAATGGCGACAGAATGCCGGCGGCATTCCCGGCCCGTTCGAGGCCTGGCTGGTGCATCGCGGCCTGGAAACGCTCGAGTTGCGCTTCGACCGCATGTGTTCGACAGCCGAAATCATCGCGCCGCGCCTCAATGCGCACCCGGCCGTCAGCGGCTTGCGCTTCCCAGGACTGGAAGGCGACCCGTCGCACAATCTGGCCCGTGTCCAGATGGACCGCTTCGGCTTCCTGATCAGCTTCGATCTCGGCTCCGAGGAGCGGGCGGAAGCCTTCATCAATGGCTGCGAACTGATGCATGCTGCCACCTCTTTCGGTGGCGTGCACACCGTCGCCGAGCGCAGGCTGCGCCGCGGCGACGCAGTTACGCCGGGTTTCGTCAGGCTGTCGGTCGGCTGCGAGCCGGCGGAGGAGCTGTGGACCGCGATGAAGGCATCGCTGGACAGGCTGGACGGTTGACGGCAGTCAGGACGACGAAACGTCGTCGACCGAGATACCACTATGGCCATGAAGGACGCACAGGATGTCTACGCGCCCGCCTCCAACACGACAGAAAATGACATGATCGACCTCGGCCAATCACATGCCCCGGGGCGCGGCCTCCGCGCCCTTGAATCAAGACACGCGAGATCGGCCACAAGCGATTGAAGGCATGGGCAAAGAGGCAAGCGCCAGCTGGCCTGTAAGCCGGGTTCTGTATGGCCCCCGCGCCTTGCAGCACGGGAACGTGGCGACCATTCTTCTTGGGCGCATGTTGCCATGCGCCTCACGCAACCTACCCGGGCGGTGAGCCGGAAACAGCCCTGAGGGTTTCCCCTCGCACCACCCCTATTCGGTTTTGCTCCCGGTGGGGTTTACCTTGCCGCTCCTGTTGCCAGTCGCGCGGTGGGCTCTTACCCCACCCTTTCACCCTTACCGCGAAAATCGCGGCGGTTTGCTTTCTGTGGCACTTTCCCTGGGGTCGCCCCCGCCGGCCATTAACCGGCACCGTGTATCCATGGAGCCCGGACTTTCCTCACCCGCTGCCTTTCGGCAATTGCGGGTGCGGCCGCCCGGCCAGCTGGCAAGGCGTATAGAATGGTTCACACGGCAAAAGGCAAATGAAAACATTCGCCTTCAGCGCACTCTGCGTCCGAATGGACGCACCCCGGACGCTCCAACTCGCTACATCTGCGCATCGTGCTTTCCGAAAATCGCAAACGATTTTCGAGCCGATGCGGCGGGATCCCCGAGCGGTTATCCGCCGATGCGGGCCTGGACTTTCTTGCAGTAGGCGGCGGAAACCGGGTTCATGCGCTTGGCACCGTGGCCGGCATTGTACTTCAGGATTGTGCCGCAAGTCGTGCCGCCGGAAAGCTCGTGAGCCTTGGCAAGGTACTTCATGCCGAACTTGATATTGGTCTCGGGGTTGAACAGGCCCTTGGCCGAACCGCTGTAACCCATCATGCGGGCAGTCGACGGCTTGATCTGCATCAGTCCGATTTCGCCGGCGCTGCCGCGGACGTTGGGGCGGTAGTTGCTTTCGACGCTGATCACGGCATGGGCGAGCGAAACCGGAACGCCGTAGGACGAAGCGTAGCGCGCGACGATCTCACCGTAAGGTGCGTTCGCCTTGGCGGCCTTGGCCGACTTGCCAGCCTGCTCCTTCAGCGACTTCGCGCCCTTGGCGCCGATCGAGGCGGTCGTGAAATTGTCGACGGCGGTTTCCTTTTTGGCGCTGCAGCCGAACAGATATGGGCAATCGTCGCCGATCTTGTTTGCCTTGGCTGCACTGGCTTTCTTGCTGGTTTCGATGATCGCCTTCGAGGCCCTGACTGCGCCGTCCTGGGCGTGAGCGGCAAAAGAGGTCAGGCCGGCGGCACATGCCACCGCTAAAACGGTCAAATTCTTCATATTATCCTTGTTCTCGAACAGGCCGAACGACAGCCGAAAGCCGTCGCGCAGCATCCCTTCCTAAACGCCGGAGGGCCCTCTTACGGGGCATGGCAGATTTAGCCGGCGCCTTGCACGGAAATGCATGTGACGGGGGAACTGGCGGGAAAAATGACCGGACAAGTCACAATGCGTGACAGGTTGTAATCTGGCGAATCACCAACCCAGGGCTAGTCAAGCCCGCCGGGAAGCGCCGCAAGTAGCCGCCGCAGCGTCGACACGGTCGATGAATCGACCACGCCGTCGACGCAGCTGGTGCGGAAGTGACGTTGAAAAGCCTGAACAGTTACAACCGTTTGCGCGTCGAGGCGGCCGGTGATCTCGACGCCGTAACCATAGAGCGCGAGCATCGATTGCAGCTCCTCGACAGCCGCCCCGCCGTCGCCCGGTTGCAGCAGCGCGCGCCCTTTGCGCGGCGAAGGTGCGACCCAATGACCTATGCCGGACTGGGCCAGCATCCGCCACGAAAACTTCTCGCCGGGGTCGACCTTGCGTCCCAGGGCGACGTCGGAATGCGCCAGGACGCGCTCCGGCGCCACATTGTGGCGCTCGGCGATGCCGAGGCAGAGCTCGATCACCGCCCGCATCTGACGCCTGGGAAACGCGCGGTAGCCGAGCGCATGGCCCGGATTGACGATCTCGATGCCGACCGAGCAGGAGTTGATGTCGGTTTCGCCGCGCCAGGAGCTCTTGCCGGCATGCCAGGCGCGGTCGCCTTCGCGCACCATCTGAACGATGCGTCCGTCCTCATGCACCAGATAGTGCGACGACACTTCGCTTTCGGGATTGCACAGCCAGGACTCCGCACCATCGCCGGTTTCCATACCGGTGTAGTGCAGCACGATCATGTCGGGCTTCATCCCGTCGCGCCGCTGCCCGAAATTGGGCGAAAGCCGTACCTCGGCATGCGGTTGGTCGGGTTGAAAACCGCTCATGCGTGCCGGAGTCCCCTTTCGATCATCTCGTAGGCCGCATTGATCGCGGCGATGCGGGTGGTGGCGATCCTGATGAACTCTTCCGGCAGGCCGCGCGCGATCAGCTTATCGGGATGATTGCTGGCGACAAGCTTGCGGTAGTGTTTGCGCACATCTTCGAACGGCTTGCCGCGCTCGATGCCGAGCACACGATAGGGATCGGTGTCGCCGAGATCGAGATGGCGCGCCACGATGGTCTGGTAGTGCACCTCGTCGATGCGGAAGATCTCGGAGACCCGATGGAGGAAGCTGCCCTCGCACTGGTGCATCATGCCGTCGGCCTTGGCGATGTGGAACAGGCCGTCGAGAATGTCCTCCAGCATTCCGCAATTGGAATGGCCGGAACCGCACAGCTTGGCCATGCGTTCGGCGTAAAACTCGAAGCCGGCGACGTCCTGCTGGGCAATGTCGTAGAGTCGCGCGACGTCGCGCGCATGCTCGGGCGGGACCGCAAATATTTCGTAGAAGGCGCGCACCTCGGCCTGAGAAACAACCCCATCGGCCTTGGCCATCTTCGCCGACAGCGCGATCATCGCCACTGAAAACGCCACGCGGCGGCGGGTTTCCGCGTCTCCGGAAAAGACGGTGCGCACGGCCTCGACGACGTCCGCGACGCCATTTGCCGCCGACGCAGAGATACGCGCGATGAAGTCGCCGAGACGGTCCCAAATCGACATGGCCGCTTCTTAGGATGAAACATTCGCAAATGCGAGATGCCTTGGTGCCGCGCGCATAACTTTGTCGGCAACAGTCCGGCATCTGGACCAAAATTCTTGCCCAATGGAATTTTCACGACGCAAAAGCCAGCCGCCGCTATCGATCTGCGTCATGGATGCACGCAACACCACCCAGCCGGCACGCACGGTCTCCCGTGAGACGATTGGCCTTGCCTTGGGCACGCTCGGCGTCGTCATCTTCGGCGGCACCCTGCCGGCGACGCGCGTGGCTCTCGCAACCCTTTCGCCCCGGTTCGTCACCAACAGCCGCGCGGCAATGGCCTCGCTTGCAGCGGCCGCGCTGCTGCTCGTCCTGCGCAAGCGGTTCCCGAGGACGATGCGCCGGCATTGTTTCTCGCCGGCCTGCTTCTGGTCTTCGGCTTCCCGATCTTCTCCTCCATCGCCATGCAGGCGGTAGCGGCGTCCCATGGCGGTGTGGTTCTCGGCGTATTGCCGCTGACCACCAGCATCTTTGCCACCCTCATCGGCGGCGAGCGGCCATCCTCGCTTTTCTGGGCCTGCGGCGTCGCAGGCGCCGCTCTCGTCGTCACCTTCGCCATCAGCGACAGCGGCACGCAGCTGTCGTCAGGCGACCTGTTCCTGTTCCTCGCGGCCCTCTCGGCGAGCCTCGGCTACGTCGTGTCTGGCAAGCTGTCCCGCCGCATGCCGGGCTGGGAGGTCATCTGCTGGTCGCTGATCCTGACCGCGCCGATCTCCATAACAGGAGCCCTGCTGAGCTGGCATCCGGAGTTCGCCTCCGCCTCCTCGGCGCAGACATCTGCCTTCTTCTATCTTTGCTTCGGCTCGATGTTCCTCGGCTTCTTCGCCTGGAATGTCGGTCTCGGCATGGGCGGCATCGCCCGCGTCAGCCAGGTCCAGCTGCTGCAGACCTTCGTCACCCTCGCCATCTCCGCGTTCCTGCTTGGCGAACATGTCGGCGCAAGAACTCTCATCTTCGCGCTCGCCGTCATCGCGATCGTGGCGCTTGGCCGCCGGGCCCGGGTGACGCGCTAACCTCGACACAAAAGAAAAGCCCGGAGCGATGCTCCGGGCTTGCCTCCTCCGGCAACTTTACTGCGCGGGTGCAGCCGGCTCGACGGGCTTGGGCTGCAACGGATCGGTGTTCTGCATCTCGCCGCTCGTGCCGCTCTCCGGTGCCGGTGTAATGCTCTTGGTCGTGGTGTTGTCGGTCGCCGGCGGCGAGGCCTCGGGCGTGGCCGGTGCCGGGTTCACAGGAGCCGGCTGTTCGGTCACAGGCGGTTTCACGCTTTCAGTGGTCGTGCTGTCGGTGCCGCTGTCACTACAGGCGGCGACGCCGAACAGCGCAATGGCGGAAACCGACGCGAGAATGAACTTCTTCATAACAATCTCCTTTCGAGAACGGCCCGTTGAACGGGCGTCGGAGATGAAATGCGCGAGGTCCCGCACGGTTTCGTAACGTTCGGTTGCGCCCTGACACATAAGCGCCTGTCGTGCCGCCGTCATCGCACCGTCACCGCATTGTCACGCCGGTAGGCTACCCGCTGCGCCCAACAACGAAGCGGGGAATCGCATTTCCATGACCGACGTTTCCGGAGAACTTGTCTTTCGTCGCGGCAAGAAAGTTGGAAAGGCGGTTTACCAGAACCGCGTACTTTCGAAGGAAGGCCTGTCCGAGCGGCTGTTTGCGCTGCTGTTTTCGGGCCTCGTCTATCCGCAGATCTGGGAAGATCCCGACGTCGACATGGAGGCCATGCAGCTTGGCGAGGGCCACAGGATCGTCACCATCGCCTCGGGCGGCTGTAACATTCTCGCCTATCTTACTCGCTCGCCGGCCAGGATCGACGCCGTCGATCTCAACGGTGCCCACATTGCGCTGAACCGAATGAAGCTGGCCGCGGTACGCCACCTGCCAACGCAGGGCGACCTGTTCCGCTTCTTCGGCGAAACCGATGTCGAGCACAACTCGCATGCCTATGACCGCTTCATCGCGCCGCATCTCGATGCTTCGAGCCGCGCCTACTGGGAGCGCCGCAGCTGGCGCGGCAAGCGCCGCATCGCCACCTTCAACGGCAATTTCTACAAGACCGGCCTGCTTGGCCTGTTCATCGCTGCCGGTCACCGCGTCGCCAAACTCTACGGCGTCGACCCGGCCGCCATCATGGCCACCGGCAGCCAGCAGGAGCAGCGCCGCTTCTTCGACGAAAAGATCGCGCCGGTGTTCGAGCGCCGCATGCTGCGCTTCATCACGTCGCGCAAATCCTCGCTGTTCGGTCTCGGCATCCCGCCGGCGCAATACGACTCGCTTCTGACTTCGGGCGACGGCTCGATGGCCGGCGTGCTCAAGGCGCGGTTGGAAAAGCTCGCCTGCGACTTCCCGCTCGAAAGCAACTATTTCGCCTGGCAGGCCTTCGCTCGCCGCTACCCCAAGCCCGGCGAAGCCGCCCTGCCCGCCTATCTCGAGCAGGACAATTACGCCACGATCCGCGCGAGCGTCGATCGTGTCACCGTCCACCATGCCAACTTCACCGAACTTCTGGCCGACAAGGATGCCGGTTCCGTCGACCGCTACATCCTGCTCGACGCCCAGGACTGGATGAGCGACGAGCAACTCAACGCGCTGTGGACCGAAATTACGCGCACGGCCGCGCCGGGCGCCCGCGTCATCTTCCGCACCGCGGCGGAACCCAGCCTGCTGCCAGGCCGCCTGTCGCCGGCATTGCTCGACCAGTGGACCTACGAGGAACGGGCCTCGCGCGATTACACCGCCCGCGACCGCTCGGCGATCTATGGCGGCTTCCACCTTTATGTGAAGAAATCCTGATGAGCACGCCCGAGCTTTCGGCCGGCCATTCCGGGCTGATGGACAGCGTCTACCGGCATCAACGCCACATCTACGACCTGACGCGCAAATACTACCTGCTCGGCCGCGACCGCATGATTTCGGAGCTCGCTCCGCCCAAGGGCGGCACCGTGCTCGAACTCGGTTGCGGCACCGGACGCAACCTGATCCTTGCCGCGAGGCGGTTTCCCGATGCCCACTTCTACGGCCTCGACATTTCAGCCGAGATGCTGGTCACCGCCAGAGCATCGATCGCCCGTGCCGGCCTGTCGGATCGCATTTCGCTGGCGCAGGGCGACGCGACCTCGTTCGACGCCGCATCCCTGTTCGGTCGAGCCGGCTTCGACCGCATCTTCGTTTCCTATTCACTGTCGATGATCCCCGGCTGGGAGCGCTCGGTGTCGGCGGCCCTCGCCGCTTCCACGGGTTCCGTCCATGTCGTCGACTTCGGCCAGCAAGAAGGGTTGCCCGGCTGGTTCCGCAAGCTGCTGCGTCGCTGGCTGGCCAAGTTTCATGTCGCCCCGCGCGAGACGCTCGCCTCCGACATAGCTGCGCAGGCCCGCGCCGCCGGAAAGAGCTGCCGCTTCACCTCGCTCTACCGCGGTTATGCCTGGCTCATCGTCGTCGGCGGCGCCAAGCCTATCTGAGTGCTGCCACCAAAGCCGACAGCATCGCCTGCGGCTTGTAGCGCAGCTTGGACGGCGTCAGGCCGAGCCGGACGACCACCAGATTGGCCGAAGGCACCATCGCCACAGTCTGGCCGTCATGGCCCTGCATCCAGAAGGTGTCGTCGGGAAGATCGAAGCCGACATCGGGATCCTCGCCTTCCGGCGTGCCGCCTTCCGGCCCCTGCAGCCACAACTGGCCGCGGCCATACTCACCTATCGGGGCTGCAGGAGCCTTCTCGCGCATCCAGGCGACATAGCCTTCGGGCAGGATGCGCGCGCCGTTCCAGACACCATCCTGCAGCAGGAACTGGCCGAAGCGCGCCCAATCATGCGCCGAGGCGTAGAGATAGGACGATCCGGCGAAGGTGCCGCGCGCATCGGCCTCCAGCACCGCACTGGTCATGCCGAGCGGACCGAACAGTTTTTCGCGTGGCCAGGACAGGGCCTTGGCCGGATCGCCGACGGCGTCCTGCCAGAGGCGCGACAAAAGCAAGGTCGTGCCGCTGGAATAGGAGAATTTCTTGCCGACTTCGGCGGCCAGAGGCTTGGCCGCGGCGAAGCTTGCCATGTCTGGCTCGAGATAGAGCATGCGCGTGACGTCGGTGACGTCGCCGTAATCCTCGTTGAACTCCAGCCCGCTCGACATCGCCATGAGGTCGGCCAGGCTGATTTCGGCGCGGCCATCGGCCTTCCACGGCTCGAACAGCTCCGTCTTGTCGACCGACATCTTGCCGTCGGCGACGAGCGTGCCGATGATCGCGGCCGTCACAGTCTTGGTCATCGACCAGCCGAGCAGCGGGGTCGAAGAAGCAAAACCCTCGCCATAACGTTCGCCGACGATCCGGCCGTTCTGCACGACGACGATGGCGCGCATGCCGGGGCCGGCCAGTGCCGCATCGTCAAGTACGGCCGTGATCGCCGGGTTCTGCGAGGCATCGACCTTCTCGCCCTCAGGCCACAGCGCCTCGGCATCGGCCGCGGGTGCGACCGGTACGGAACCCAGCGCAGCGGCGGCAATGTCACCGTCCGGCACGTTGCTGCAACCAGCGCCGTCATGGGCAACGGCAAGTCCTCTGCCGAAGACGCCGAACAGGCCCGCGCGCACCGTGCCGGCGCTCTGGTCGACGCTCACCGACATCAGCCGGAGCAATGGATGACCCGGTGCCTGGACATCGTCGGCCAGCACCTGATTGGCGTCGCGGCCGGCGAGGAAGACATTGGAACAGACGATCTTGGCGGCATAGCCGGAGCCGACACGGATCAGCGCCGGGGGCGCAAAGTACAACCAGGCCGACAAGCCGGCGACCACAAGGACAATGAGGGCGACCAGCCATTTCAGGATCTTGCCGATGATGCGCATAGCTTTCCCCGCCCCCTACGTCATGCGTCCGCCATGGAATTGCCGTCATTCCTCCGCCAAATCTTTGAGGCTGTCGAGCGCGATCAACGGTTTATCAACCATGATCGGCGATCACAGAGGGGGATGTGCGGTGTCTCGGGGAAACCGCTGATCCATCGGAATAGTATCCGGGCCGCAGGGCCTGCCCCATGAACGATATGCTCTGGCCGGTTCCTGCCGGCCGCAAGGAGAAGTAATGCGCCGCGCTTCGGCTCTTGTGCTGCTCGCCTTCCTCGGCGCTTGCTCGACCTCCGACACCCTGTCGCTTGGCCCCGTCGGCAATGCCGGCAACATGGCCTCCGTTTCGGTCAAGAACCCACGCTTCAGCGACAGCGATCCGCACCAGTGGGAAAGCGGCGCCCCGTGGACCTACGCCATCCATGGCACCGATGTCTCCAAGTACCAGACCTCGATCGACTGGCACCAGGCCAAGGGCAGCGGCATTTCGTTTGCCTTCATCAAGGCCACCGAGGGCGGCGACCGCGTCGACGACTATTTCGCCGAGCACTGGCGCGAAACCAAGTCCGCCGGCGTGCCGCGCGGCGCCTACCATTTCTATTATTTCTGCAGGCCTGCCGCCGAGCAGGCGCGCTGGTTCATCCAGAACGTACCGAATGAGCACTCGTCGCTGCCGCCGATCCTCGACATGGAATGGAACCCGCAGTCGCCGAGCTGCAAGCTGCGTCCGCCTGCCGCCACCGTGCGCAGCGAGATGAAGATCTTCCTCGAAATGGTCGAGAACCACTACGGCAAAAAGCCGATCATCTACACCTCGATCGATTTCTTCGACGACAATAACCTGTCGACGTTCCGCGGTTATCCATACTGGCTGCGCTCGGTCGCAGGCCACCCGACGTCGCGTTATGGCAGTCACCCCTTCACCTTCTGGCAGTACACCGGTACCGGTGTCGTGCCTGGGATCAGGGGCGACGCCGACATCAACGTCTTCAACGGCAGCGAAGCCCACTGGAGGAAGTGGCTCGCCGCCAACACCAGATAGTCCGGACTGCACCTCCGGGCTGCGCATTTCGCATGGCAGATGCGACAAGAAGAGGGGGTGCGGCCCTCGCCCGGGTTCTGTAGAAGGCGCGGCAAGACATTGAGCTGGCCGTCTGCCT
Source organism: Aminobacter sp. NyZ550 (assembly GCF_025628925.2). Lineage (NCBI taxonomy): Bacteria > Pseudomonadati > Pseudomonadota > Alphaproteobacteria > Hyphomicrobiales > Phyllobacteriaceae > Aminobacter > Aminobacter sp. NyZ550. The sequence goes on along the minus strand of NZ_CP114190.1, from coordinate 2,673,785 downwards.
GCTTTCGCCGTTCCGCGAAGGCCCGGCCGGTCAAGCAGGAGAGCTGCCCATGAAGTTGCTGAGCAAGGCGATGGTCGCCGCCCTTATTGCCACCGCCGTTATGCCGGCAAACGCGCAGAATACCGCTGCCGTCACCCCTGCCGCGCCGGCAGCGACGCTGGAATGCGGCGACGACTTCGCCACCTGGAAACAGAACATTGCCAACGAAGCCCGGGCCGCAGGCGTTGGTGAAAAGGGCCTTTCGGCTCTGGCGAATGCCACCCTCGACCCCAAGGTGCTCGAGCGCGACCGCGCCCAGGGCGTGTTCGCCCAGACCTTCACCCAATTCTCCGAGCGCATGATCAGCGACTACCGGCTGAAGCATGGTGCCGCCAACCTGCAGAAATACGGCCAGTATTTCACCATGGCCGAACAGGAATTCGGCGTGCCCGGCCCGGTCATCGCCGCCTTCTGGGCGCTGGAGACCGATTTCGGCGCGGTGCAGGGCAACTTCAACTCGCTCAACGCGCTGGTGACGCTGGCGCATGACTGCCGCCGCCCGGACCTGTTCCGGCCGCAGGTCATCCCGCTGATCACGCTGATCGACCGCAACGTGCTGCCGGCCGACGTCCAGGGCGCCTGGGCCGGCGAAATCGGCCAGACTCAGATCCTGCCGTCCGACTATCTGGCGCGCGGTGTCGACGGTGACGGCGACGGCATCGTCGACCTGCGCAACACTCCCGCCGACGTCATCCTGACGACCGGCAAGAAGATTCAGTCGCGCGGCTGGAAGCGCGGCGAGCCGTGGATCGAAGAGGTTCGGGTACCGGCCGAAATGGCCTGGGAAGAAACCGGCCGCACCAACAAACAGCCGCTGTCGAAATGGGCGGCTATGGGTGTCACAATGCGCGACGGCACGCCGCTCAAGGACACCGGCCTCAAGGCAGGCATCGTGCTGCCGATGGGCCGCAAGGGTCCAGCCTTCCTGACCTATGACAATTACGACGTCTATCTCGAATGGAACCAGTCGGCGACCTACACGCTGACGGCAGCCCACCTCGCCGCCCGCCTCGCCGGCCAGCCGGCCTTCGACCGCGGCAATCCCGACGCCGGCCTGACGGGCGACGCCATGAAGGCGTTACAGCAGAAGCTTCACGACAGAGGCTACGACGTCGGCGGCATCGACGGAATTTTGGGCACCAACACCCGTGAAGCCATCCGCCAGGAGCAGATGCGCCTCAAGCTGCCCGTCGACGGTTGGCCGACAGACGAGCTGCTGGCGGATCTGTAAGGGAATAGGGAGGGATACCAACGCCTTGCCGTTGGAACCTCTCTATTCGCTATTCGCTTCCAAACAACTCCGCCACGCTGCCGTGCCTTGGTTTCCAGCCAAGCTCGGCTCGCGCCTTGTCACCGCCCAGCCGCTGGCTGATGGCATAGCCGCGTGCCCACTCGCCGAGCCGCTCCGCAGCCTCATCGACGGCAGTAGCGCGGACTGCCGGTTGCCCCATTCCCAGGTACTGCGCCACGGCTGAGGCGATGTCGCCCACGCTCATGCCTTCAATAGCCGAACCGTTGTAGACGGAGCCAGGCCGCGCTTTCTCCATGACCCGCACATAGAGGTCGGCAAGGTCCTCGGCATGGACGAGCGGCCAGACGACATCTGTCGATCCGATGACGTCGACGGTGCCGTCCTTGCGCAGAGCATCCATGTAGGACGAGAACACCCCGCCCTCGCCGGAATAGACCATCGCCGGATGAACCACGGTGCTTTCCACCTCCGGCGCCAAGAGCACGCGGTTCATGTTCTCGATCATCCAGCCGAAGGCCGGCAGCGGATCGAACGGGCTGTCTTCAGTCGCGGCCCGCTCCCCAGTTGCACCGAACAGCCAGCAGCCGCCGGTATAGACGAAGCGCGGCCGCTTCGGCATCGCACCGAGCACCGGCAGCAGCGCGTCAAGCAAGGCCGTCTCGACCTCGCCCATGTCGTCGCCGAAGTCGGCAGCGGCATGGATCACGGCATCGACTGGTGGAAGCTTGCCGGCCCATTCGCGCGGAGTGCGCAGGTCGCCGAGCAGCGGCGTGGCACCTGCAGACTTGAGGCGTTCAGCCGACGCTTGGGAACGAGCGAGGCCGATCACATCGTGGCCGCCCTCCACCAGGCGCTGCAGGATATGGCGACCGATGAAGCCGGTGCCGCCGAGAAGGAAAACATCCATGGGAATAGTCACTTAGCGAATGGTGGGCAACGAGTGGTGAGATGCGTAGATCGGGACGCGCCCAAGGCTATTCAAGCCACGATCATTGTTTGCCTGTTCGCTCTTCCCTTCCCTCACTCCGCCGCCATTGTCTCCAGGCTGGCAAAGCCCTGCGGCGCGTCGCCCTCGTCGAACGGCGTCGTCACCTCGACGAAGGTGTCGGGGTAGAAGCCGTTGAAGCGGGTCCGGAGCGACAGCGAGTAGGCGCCGATATGGCCGATCTCGATCCAGTCGCCGGTGTCGATGGTCTCGGGCAGCCAGAACGGCCGGGACAGGATGTCGACGGAATCGCAGGTCGCCCCGCACACCTTGAACGGCACGATATTGCCTGCATCACCGTTGCGGGCGCGGATCGCCGGATCGGGGATGAAGCGCGCCGGCAGCGTGATCTTGCCGGTCCAGGAGTCCGACAGCGACGCCCAGATGCCGTCATTGATGTAGAGCCGCCTGCCCTTGCGCAAAAGCACCCGCACGATCAGCGACAGACACCGCGCCACGATCACCCGCCCCGGCTCGGCGACGAGCGGCATTTCATCGAAATTGTATTCCTTGAGGTCGCCGCGCAAGCGCGACATGATCTGCCCGATCGACGGCATGACCGGCTTCTTCGAGTTCGGATCATGGCCATATTCCGCCGGAAAGCCGCCGCCGACGTCGAGCCCGGCGAGGTCGAACGACACGCGATTGCGCACCCAGTCGACCGAGGCGAGCGCCCGCTCATAGGTGTCGGGGTCCTCGATTTGGCTGCCGACATGGAAGCATAGCCCGACCTTGTAGCCGTTGCGGTTGAGCCGTTCGCACAGCTCGACGGCGTTGGCTGGGCCTGCCCCGAACTTCTTCGACAGCTCATAAGCCGCCGAGCCCTTGGTCTGGACCCGCACGAAGACGGTGATCGCACCGGGGTCGATGTCCAGCGCCCGGACGACCCGGTTCAGCTTGTTGATCTCGTCCTCGTGGTCGACCGCGATCACCCTGATGCCATAGGTCTCCAGCGCCAGACGGATGTCCGACTGCGCCTTGACCGGATGCATGTAGATCATCTCGGCCTCGGCGGAGACCTCCCTCACCGCAGCGAACTCGCCTGGCGAGGCCACGTCGAACATCGTCACGCCGGCCTCGACCAGCGCCTTGAGCACGATCAGTTCGCCATTGGTCTTCACCGCATAGGCGGTCCTGCCGGGAAACATCTCCATGAAGGCGCGCGCGTCGGTCTTCAACACTTCCGGCCGGAAGCAATAGACGGGGGCATCGGGGCGAAGAGCGAGGGCTGCCTCGCGTGCATTCTCGAATCGCTGCATGGAAGCTCCTCGTTTGCCGGCCAAAATCTAAACCAAGCGGTCCGCGATGCAACCCGACAGGGCTTGGCAGGAGTGTTGCGTCAGCCAAAGGAATCGGGTGGCCCTACCCAGGAATCGCGCGTAGCTGTCGAATGTGACGAAGCGAAGAAGGAAGCGGACATGAGTGCACGCGACTGGGCCAGGCTGATGCTTCTGGGGGCGATCTGGGGCGGATCGTTCTTCTGCGTGCACATCGCGGTCGCCGAGATCGCGCCGCTCAAGCTCGTCCTGTTCAGAGTGCTGATCGCCGGGGCGGCACTCCAGCTGTTCCTTCTGCTGCGCGGCCCCTCCTTCCGCCTTGCTTTCCCCCATCTCGGCACGCTGTTCGTGCTCGCGGTGCTCAACAACGTCATCCCGTTCACGCTGATCTGCCTCGGCCAGACCGAGATCGGCGCCGGCCTTGCCTCGGTGCTCAATGCCACGACGCCGTTCTGGACACTGGTCATCGCCAACGCCTTCACCAGCGACGAGAAGCTGAACTGGAACAAGTTGGCCGGCATCGGATTGGGCATCGCTGGCACCGCCATCATGGTCGGGCCGGGCATCGTTGCCGGGCTCGGCGGCCCTGTCTGGGCCAAGTTCGCCCTTGTCGGCGCTTCGTTATCCTACGCCTTCGCCCTGATGGTGGCGCGCCGGCTGCGGGGCGTGCCGCCGGCAATCATCGCCACCGGCCAACTGACGGCCTCATCGGTCATCATGATCCCGCTGGTCCTGATACTGTACGGCACCTCTGGCCTGTTTGCCGCCAGCACCAATGCGTGGCTGGCAACGTTTGTCTTGGCGCTGGTCGCCACCGCCTTCGCCTACATCCTGTTCTTCAAGCTGGTGGCTTCGGCCGGCGCCACCAACACCTCACTGGTGACGCTGATCGTGCCGGCGAGCGCCATGCTCTTGTCGGTAAGCTTCCTCGGCGAGCGGCTCGAGGCCTTCGAACTGGGCGGCATGGCGCTGATCGCGCTCGGGCTCGTCACCATCGACGGACGTCTGTTCAAGCGGCGCCAGCCGGCGGGCGCGTGAGCGAAATCGGGTCGCCATTGGGGAGAGCAATGCCCAGCTCGGGATTGCTGCAGCGCCGTCTTTCGCCTTCCGAAAAGGTGATTGGGCACTGTCGTGGCTAATCGATTTGCCACAATTTCTTCACAACCCTTGCCGGTGTGTTTACCAAGCAAATCCAACGGCTAAGCGTGAGAAACGCGTCGCATTTTCCACAATCTTGTCGCAATGCAGCACATTTTTCGCTTGTGTGTGACCGAAATGCCCCTAGATTCCGGCCTGTGGCTTGCAAACAGGAGGCTATGCATGGGACTGACTAGGTCAATCAATGCAGTCATGATTTGCGCTGCCTTTGCCTTCATCGGCGCGCTTATTGTCGGAGTTCTTCCATAGGCCGTTCAACGGCGGAAGACCAAAGCACCTCCAAGGTGGAAGCTTCGAAAAGGCCGGGATCACCCTCCCGGCCTTTTTGATTCCGCCCAGTCGGATTGCCGTCAGGCGGCTGCCGATCCCTGCACAACTGGCTGCGGCCGGATGCCGATCATGTGGCACACCGCCACCACCAGGTCGGCCCGGTTCATGGTGTAGAAATGGAAATCATTGACGCCGCGCTCGACGAGATCGAGCACCTGCTCCACCGCCACGGCCGACGCCACCAGCGCATGGGTCTGCGGGTCCTTGTCCAAGCCTTCGAAGCGCTCGGCCAGCCAGCCTGGCACATGGGCTCCGCAGCGCGAGGCAAAATTGGCAACCTGGGTGAAGCTGTGGATCGGCAGCACGCCGGGCACGATCGGAATGTAGATGCCGGCCTTGCGGGCACGCTCGACATAACGCTCGTAAAGATCGTTGTCGAAGAAGAACTGCGTCACCGCGCGCGTCGCGCCATTGTCGACCTTGCGCTTCAGCATGTCGAAATCGGTGACGAAATCAGGGCTTTCCGGATGCTTTTCCGGATAGGCCGAGACCGAGATGTCGAAATCGCCTTGCGCCTTCAACGCACCGACGAGTTCAGCGCCGTTGGCATAGCCGCCGGGATGCGGCTGGTAGGCAGCACCCACACCCTCCTTGGGGTCGCCGCGCAGCGCCACGAAGCGCTTCACACCCATGGCGGCAAACTCCGCGATCACCTGGTCTACCTCTTCGCGGGTGGCGTCGACGCAGGTCATGTGCGCAGCGGGTGTCAGCGTGGATTCGGTCAGAATGCGCTTGACCGTGCGGGCGGTGCGCTCGCGCGTCGAGCCGCCGGCGCCATAGGTCACCGAGACGAACTGCGGGCGCAGCGGCTCGAGCCGGGTCACGGTCTCCCACAGTCGCGCCTCCATGTCATCGTTCTTGGGCGGGAAGAACTCGAAGGAGACGCGAATCTTGTTGCCGATGTCGGAACGCCTGGAGAGCGGAAATTGGTTCATCAGGCAGTTTCCCTTTGGGCTTGCAGTTCAGGATTGGGATCGGCAACCAGCAGGCGCTTGTCGCGCGCCAGCCAGAGTTTGACGGTCAGGCTGGCTTTGGCCGAGCCGCGCGGTTCGAATTCCTGGGTCTCCTCGAGCTCAAGCCCGGCCTCGGACAGCCAGTCCTCGATCTGCCGGTCGGAAAAGCCGAGCCGCGCATGCGCATGCTCGGAGCGCAGGAAGTCGAGCCCGTGCGGGGCGAAGTCGACGATCACCAGCCGGCCCGAAGGGCGCAGCAGACGCGCCGCCTCCTGGATGGCGCGGGCGGGATCGTCGAGATAGTGCAGCACCTGGTGGACCGTCACGAGATCGAAGGCATCGCGCTCGACCGGCGGCGAGAAGATGTCGCCCTGGCGTACCTGCGCGTTGGCAATGCCCGCCTTGTCGAGATTGGCGCGGGCGACCGCCAGCATCTCGCGCGACTGGTCGATGCCGACGCCACGGCGATAGAGCGGGGCGAAAATTTCCAGCAGGCGCCCCGTGCCGGTGCCGAGGTCGAGCATCGACTGGAACGGCCGCTTGCCTACTAGCTTGACAAGGGCCGCCTCGACGGCACGATCGGGCGCATGCAGCGAGCGCAATTCGTCCCAGCTCGCGGCATTGGCGCTGAAGTAACGGGCCGCGCGCTCCTGGCGCTTGTGCTTGACGTCATCAAGACGCTCGAAATCGCGCACCACCTGGCTATCTGACGTATCGATGCTTGATACCAGCCCCTGCACGAAGCCACGCGCCTGGTCGGCGTCGGAAAGCCGGAAGAACGCCCAGGATCCTTCCTGGTAGCGATCGATCAGCCCCGCCTCGAGCAACAGCTTGAGATGACGCGAAACGCGCGGCTGCGACTGGCCCAGGATCTCGGTCAGGTCGGAAACCGTCAGGTCGCCACGTGAAAGCAGCGTCAGGATGCGAAGCCGGCTGGATTCGGCCGCCGCCTTCAAGGTATCTACCATGGTGTCGAGCGTCACATGCATCGGCTTTGGTTCTCGCCAAAAGACATAAACATATCTTTATGTGACGCAGCGAATGATTGCAACGCCCAATGTCGCATGCGGGCAAGAAAATGGCGCGACCGTGGGAGGCGGCATGAAGATGTTCGAACAGCGCGAGGGCGAAATCCCGCTCGCCGGCGATCCGGCGGCTGACGCCGACGACGCCCGCCTCGCCTATATCGGCCGCATCGCCTCGCCCTGGAAGCAGCGCGAGCACTGCCCCAAGAACATGAACGCCGCCCGCGAGCGTGGCGGTGGCGCGACCGTCACCGTCGACGTCCCCTACCGTGCCGGGCTCGCCGGCCTTGCCGGCTTCAGCCATGTCGTCGTGCTTAGCTGGTTCGAACAGGCGCCGCGGAATCTGATTGTCCAGAAACCGCGCCATGCCTCTGACGCGAAAGGCGTTTTTGCCCTGCGCTCGCCTGCCCGACCGAACCCTATCGGCCTTCACGTCGCGGCGATCGTCTCGCTCGACATGGAAAACGGCGTGATCGAGCTCGATGCCATCGATGCGTTGGATGGCACACCGGTCATCGACCTGAAACCCTACTTCGCTTCAGTCGACGCCATTCCCGACGCGACGCGTCCGAGCAAGGACGCCTGACCATGCCAGCCTCCACTGGCCGCCAACGTGCAGTGGCCAAATCGCTGACCGCGCTCCTGCCACTCGCGCCTTATGCCGACACGGAAGCCATCCGCGCCGACGCGCTCGCTGTGCATCTGAAGACGCTGCCGCCGTCGATCGCCGTGTGGCTGGCGACCGTCGCCCATGTCCGCCATGCCCATACCGACTACGAGAAGCTGCTGTCGGAGGGTTACGACCGCGATTCCGCCCGCTTCTTCGTCATCGACCAGGTCAACGCCACCCTCACCCGCTGGCGCGCTACCCGCCTGCTCGACGCAGACGAGGATTTGGAATGACCGGAACGCAGCCCAACAGCCGAAGTGCTGTGCCGCTCGACGAGCTCGACCGCCGTATCCTGGCCGCTCTGCAACAGGACAACCGGCTGTCCTTCGCCGAACTTGCCGAGCGGGTCGCCTCGTCGGCAGCCTCCTGCATGCGACGGGTCAAGCGCCTGCGCGATGCCGGTGTCATCATCGCCGACGTTTCGATCCTCGATCCTGTAGCCGTCGGCAAATCGCTGACAGCGGTGATCAACATCGACCTCGAGGCCGAGCAGCGCGATCTTGTCGACGCGTTCAAGCGGCAGATGCGCGCAGCGCCCGAAGTGACCCAATGCTACATGGTGACGGGCGGCGCCGATTTCGTGGTGATCGTCAACGTCGAAGACATCGACGCTTATGAGGCATTCACCCGCAAGTGGCTCTACTCCAATCCCAACATACGCAAGTTCCGCTCGATGATCATGCTGGACCGCGTCAAGTTCGAACCGCGCGTCGCCGTATAACTGCATTCGCTCTTCAAACGGCTCGACTGCATTGCTCTTGTTTCAGCAAGGCCGGGATTTTGATCAGCCTGCGTCATCTGGCCCGGCATTTTGACCGAAATGGCGTATCGCGAGGCGGCATAGTCCGGTCAATCATCCTGGACGCGGAGAACCAGCGACAATGGACGTCAAGCCACAGCAATTGCCGGCGATCGAACCCCGCCACGTGGATCCGCATGCCTATCCCCAAGGCATCGCCTTCCTCGACGACCAATATCTGCCGATGTCGGAAGCCAAGATCTCGGTACTCGACTGGGGCTTCCTGCATTCGGACGCGACCTACGACACTGTCCATGTCTGGAACGGCGCCTTCTTCCGGCTCGACCTGCATATCGAGCGCTTTTTCAGCGGGCTGGAGCGGCTGCGTATGTCGATCCCCTTCGACCGGGCTGGCGTCACCGAGATCCTGCACAATTGCGTGGCGCTGTCAGGGCATCGCTCGGCCTATGTCGAGATGCTGTGCACCCGCGGCGCCTCGCCGAACTTCAGCCGCGACCCGCGCGACGCCACCAACCGTTTCATGGCCTTCGCCGTGCCGTTCGGCTCTGTCGCCAATCCTGAGCAGCTAGAGCGCGGCCTGCATGTGTCGATCAGCCAGCGCGTGCGGATCCCGCCGGCCTCGATCGACCCCGCAATCAAGAACTACCACTGGCTCGACCTCGTGTGTGGCCTCTATGATGCCTATGACAACAACGCCGAGACGGCACTGCTGCTCGACTTCAACGGCAATGTCGCCGAGGGCCCGGGCTTCAATGTCTTTGCCGTGAAGAACGGGCGCCTGGCGACGCCGGCAACCGGCGTCCTGCCCGGCATCACCCGGCGCAGCGTCTTCGACCTCTGTGCCGAAGCCGGCCTTGTCGCCGAAGCCGTTATCGTCAGCGTCGATGCATTGCTTGGCGCCGACGAGGTGTTCATCACCTCGACCGCCGGCGGAATCATGCCGGTGACCAAGATCGACGGGACTGACGTTGCCAATGGCAAGGTTGGCCCTGTTACCACAAGGCTGAAAGACGCCTATTGGGCGAAACACGACGACCCCGACTGGTCGATGCCGGTCACCTATCCCTGACCGGTAGGGGCTGTGCTCACGCCCTGTAGATCCACTGCTCGGGCACCCGCACCGAGACCTCTTCGCCGGCCGCAATCACACCGGGCTTCTCGACCCAGCCGACAAGCCCGCGCAGCCGGCGCGACACTTTCGGGAACAGCAGCGAGCCGGCGTCGTGGTCGACCATGCCGGCATGCTCGGCGATCGAGCGACCGGCAACGCGGCACGGCGCGTTCTGGCCGTCGATCTTGATCGTCACGCCACCCTTGAAGAACAGCATGGTGCCCGAGGGCAGCATCGACAGCATCGGCACGCCCTCGAGCAGGAGATTGGCGCCGATCCACTCCGGTTTGATCTCGGCAAGGCCCATGCGCTCGGCGACGATTGCCATCTCGTCGGGTGCGACGATCGACAGCTGCCGCTCGTTGCGCATCTCGGTGCCTCGCGGATACCACGGCTCGCGCCCGCCGGAGCGCCTGGTGTGACCAGCATGGACATCGCCGACGATGCCCTCGAAGGTCAGCGGCAGCGTTTCCACCGCCCAGGTGACGAAATGGTCTTCCGGCGCGGTGTAGACACCGGCAACGCGCGCCGCGAATTTGCGGCCCGGCAGGATTTCAGGTTCGCCCTCGCGGTGCATGGTCGGGTCGAGCATCTTTAGCCTTCTCGGTTTAGCGGCATGACCCGGGAAATCCAGACAAAAAGCCTGATCCCGGCGATCATCCGAACTGATCGATCCCCTGGTCGCCCCTTCACATCATGCGGACCAGCGCGCCGCCGATCGAGTAGCCGGCGCCGAAGGCGCAGATCAACCCGTGGTCGCCCGCCTTCATGTCCTCGTGGTTTTCCTTGAGCGCGATGACCGCACCGGCCGCCGCCGTGTTGCCCAGCCGCTCCAGCACCATCGGCGCCTTGTCGTGGTCGGCATCATGGCCGAGCGCCAGCTTCAGGATCATCGCGTTCATCCGCGCATTGGCCTGGTGCAGCCAGTAGCGCCTGATGTCGGACGGTGTCATGCCGTGGTCGGCGAGAAAGGCGGTGATGAAGCGATGCGCCGCATGGGTCACCTCCTTGAACACCTTGTTGCCGACCTGCTTGATCATGTTGCCCTCCATCTCGACGACGGAGGTGTTTTCCTGTCCGGCACGCAGCAGGAAGCCGAAATTGGTGCGGATATTGTTGGAGAACTGCGTCCAGTTGCGCGTGTCGAGCATCTCGAAGCGCCCCGGCCGGGTCTCCTTGGGTCCAATTGCCTCGACGACCATCGCCACCGAGGCGTCGCCGAAGATGAAATGCGTCTGGCGGTCACGGAAATTGAGGTGCCCGGTGATGATCTCGGGCGTCACAATCAGCACGCGCTTCTGTCCGCCCGAGCGGACGAGATTGAAAGCGACGTGCAGGGCGGCCGCCGCCGACGAGCAGCCGAGGCTCATGTCGAAGGCAGCACCCTCGATGCCGAGCTCCTTCTGGATCTCGATCGAGATCGCCGGATAAGGTCGCTGCTGGTGCGAGGCGGCGCAGATCACCATGTCGATGTCGGCGCCGGTGAGCCCGGCATGGGCGAGCGCCTCGCGTGCCGAGGCAACACCGAACTCGGCCTCGACCGAAAGGACGTCGTCGGCGCGCGGCGCGATGCGCGGCGTCATCCGCTCAGGGTCGAGAATGCCGTCGAGCGTGTGGACGTGCCGATTCTTCACGCCGGAGGCATAGACGATGAAGTCGCTGTCCGATCTCTTGATCGGCTCCTGCCCTGCGGCTTCGCGCTTGATGTTCTCGATGTCGGCCCAGGCGTTGAAGCTCTCGACAAGTTCGTCGTTGCTGATCGTTGCCTGGGGAATTTCGACGCCGATGCCACTGATGATGACGCGATGCATAAGACCGTCCATGCCTGAATTTCCGCAGCATGCCCGATAGCAGTTACCGCTTCGGAAAAACCCATGCTCCAGCGACGAAAATGGAGCCATCAGGCCCCGGCGCATCCTGCCCCCGTCTCCAGCAGACTCGCCAAGTGCAGATTACGTCACATGGAGGCGTTCGAATACGCCCTGAACGCAACACTCGCCCCGATATCCCGCCCTATGCTCGCTGTGCCACCAGGAAGATCCTGGGAAAGCGCAACAGCACCTTGCCGTCGGCGGCGGGCGGATAGGCAGCGGCGATGCGCGCCGTGTAGGCGGCGAGATAGGCTTCGCGCTCGGCCGGTTCGAGCGGATCGACGAAGGGCTTGAGCCCCGTTCCCTTGACCCACTCGACGATCGCCGCGGCGTCCGCCAGCGGGTGGTTGTAGACGGTGTGCCAGATGTCGACCCGCGCCGACAGCGGCACGAGCAGGTCATAATATGAAACGACCGATGGCAATTGCGCGCGGGCGGCGCCTGCGATCCTTGCGGCGAAGGGCACTGCGGCTGCGGTCTCGCGCATCGCCATATGCGACGGCTCGCCGATATTGTCGGGCATCTGCACTGCGAGGTACCCGCCCGGGGCGAGCAGCGTCATCAGGCGTGCCAGAACGGCCTGATGGTCCGGCAGCCACTGGAACACGGCATTGGCGAAGATCACGTCGACGGGCTCGTCGGGCGTCCAGTCGCGCGCATTGGCGAGCTGGAACTCTACATCGGGCAGCCGACGCCTGGCCTGCTCGATCATGTCGGGCGACGTGTCGAAGCCGGACACCGTCGAATCCGGCCAGCGCTCGACCAGAAGCTCGGTCGAATTGCCCGGCCCACAGCCGATGTCGACCACTCTTCTCGGCCGCTCCAGCGGGATTTGCGCCAGAAGGTCCCGGGACGGCCGCGTCCGCTCGTCCTCGAATTTGAGATATTGCGCGGCGGACCAGTCCTTCATGTCGGGGACTCCAGAAGCAATTCCGGGAAGTGCGAGGGCGTTTTCCGTCTCGCTACGCAAAGCAGCGGGCAGAAAACAAAAAACGCCCCGCTTTTTGGGCGGGGCGTTTTCTTGGTCTGTCAGCGCGTCAGGCGCTTGTGGCTCATCCGGTGCGGGGTGGCCGCATCGGCGCCGAGACGACGGATCTTGTCCTTCTCGTACTCTTCGAAGTTGCCTTCGAACCACTCGACATGCGCATCGCCTTCATAGGCCAGCATGTGGGTGGCCATGCGGTCGAGGAACATACGATCGTGGGAGATGATGACGGCGCAGCCGGCATATGCTTCCAGTGCGTCTTCGAGCGCGCCCAGCGTCTCGGTGTCGAGATCGTTGGTCGGTTCGTCGAGCAGCAGCACGTTGCCGCCGTTCTTCAGCATCTTGGCGAGGTGGACGCGGTTGCGCTGACCACCCGACAGGTTGCCGACGCGCTGCTGCTGGTCGCCACCGCGGAAGTTGAACGACGAGCAATAGGCGCGACTGTTTACTTCATGCTTGCCGAGCTTGATGACTTCGGCGCCGCCAGAAATCTCTTCCCAGACCGTCTTGGTCGGGTCGAGCGCATCGCGGCTCTGGTCGACATAACCGAGCTTGACGGTCTCGCCGACGCGGATCGTGCCGCTATCGGGCGTTTCCTGGCCGGTGATCATCCTGAACAGCGTGGTCTTGCCCGCGCCGTTGGGGCCGATGACGCCGACGATGCCGCCGGGCGGCAGCTTGAAGTTCAGGTTTTCGATCAAAAGCTCGTCGCCATAACCCTTGTTCACGCTATCGACCTCGATCACCACATTGCCGAGGCGTTCGCCGGCCGGGATGACGATCTGCGTGTCGGTCGGCTTGCGATTCTGCGACTGCTCGACCAACTCCTCATAGGCCTTGATACGCGCCTTCGACTTGGTCTGGCGTGCCTTGGGCGAGGATGCGATCCACTCGCGCTCGCGCCAGATCGCCTTCTGGCGCGAATCGTCTTCGCGACCTTCCTGGATCAGGCGCTTGGCCTTGGCGTCGAGATATTTGGTGTAGTTGCCCTCATAAGGGATGCCGCGGCCACGATCGAGTTCGAGGATCCAGCCGGTGACGTTGTCGAGGAAGTAGCGATCATGGGTGATGATCAGCACCGAGCCTGGATAGTCGCGCAGGTGCTTTTCCAGCCAGGCCGTGGTCTCGGCGTCGAGGTGGTTGGTCGGTTCGTCGAGCAGCAGAAGGTCGGGCTGTTCGAGCAGCAAGCGGCACAGCGCGATGCGGCGGCGTTCGCCACCCGACAGCTGGGTCACTTCAGAATCGCCGGGCGGGCACTGCAGGGCGTCCATCGCCATCTCGACCTGCTGTTCCAGGTCCCACAGGTTGAGACGATCCATCTCGTCCTGCAGCTTGGCGCCCTCGTCGGCGGTCTCGTCGGAGTAGTTCATCATCAGCTCGTTGTAGCGCTCGATGATGGCGGTCTTCTTGGAGACACCGTCCATGACGTTCTCGAACACGGTCTTGGCCGGATCGAGATGCGGCTCCTGCGCCAGGTAGCCGACGGTGGCGCCGTCAGCCAGCCAGGCTTCGCCCGACCATTCCTTGTCGAGGCCGGCCATGATCTTGAGCACGGTCGACTTGCCCGCGCCGTTGGGGCCGAGGATGCCGATCTTGGCATCCGGGTAGAACGACAGGTTGAGGTTTTCCAGCACCTTCTTGGTGCCGTAGGACTTGGTCAGTCCCGACATGTGATAGATGAACTGGCGTGCCACGCGCGCGTATCCTGCTTCAGGTGAACGGAGATTTGCGCGCTATGTAGGCCATCCTACCCCAAACGGCAAATGCTTTCGGGGCGAACATCGCGATGACACGCGCGTCCGAGCACTGTCCGGACACCACGCCTCGGTCGTGCCCGCGCCAACAGGCAGAGGACCATCCAGATCACCTTGGTGGTATTCTTGCCAAGGCAATATCTAAGGTTGCCAATGCCTCCCATGGGACTACATTAACTTCGCTCGAAGGCTGATGGGGGATGCAATGCTCCGGTTAGGTCAGAAGTACCAGCACCTCGTTCACGGAACCGGCTGCAGCTGCTTCAGCCCCGAGATTCAGCAGGCATCGCGACGCCTCGAGGCCCTTACGCGACGCGGCTTCATGGCGGGCATGGGAGCAAGCTTTGCCGCTCTTGCCTCGCCTTCCCTGGCCCAGGCACCCGGCCCGTCACAAAAAACCCTGTTCAGGCAGGTCAGGCTGTTCGACGGCACCTCCGACACACTCAAGACTGGCGTTCAGGTCCTGGTCGAAGGCAACCGTGTCACAGCGGTAGACACGAAAAACAGCGCAGCACCCTCCGACGCAACTGTCATCGACTGCGGCGATCGTGTGCTCATGCCGGGCCTGATCGACGCCCACTGGCATACGGTGTTTGCGGCGGTGCCGTTGAACGTACTGCTGGCGGGCGATCCGGGCATCATCTTCGCTGCCACCACCGCCGAGGCAGAGCGTACCTTGCTGCGCGGCTTCACCACGATCCGGGATTTGGGTGGTCCGGTTTTCTCGTTCAAACAGGCTGTCGACAGCGGCATCGTTCCGGGCCCACGCATCTTTCCCTGCGGAGCGATGATCACGACGACAGGAGGCCACGGCGATTTGCGCATGCCGACAGAGATCCCGCGAGATGGCAACCAGCTCAGCGTCGGCGAACTGATGGGAGCCAACGCGGTCGTCGATGGCATTCCCGACTTGAAGATGCGCATCCGCGAGCAGCTGATCCAGGGGGCATCGCAGATCAAGCTTGTCGGCGGTGGCGGGGTTTCGTCGCCGCGCAGCCCGCTCGACATGTCGACCTTTGCCGAAGACGAGATACGCGCTGCCGTCTCTGTGGCAAAAGACTGGAATACATACATCACCGTCCACGCCTATGCCCCCAACACCGTTCAGCGGGCGATCAACGCCGGAGCGGCCTGCGTCGAGCATGCGCACCTGATGGATGAGGCGACGGCAAAGCTCTTTGCCGAAAAAGACGTATGGCTTAGCATGCAGCCATTCCTCACCGTCGAGGATGCTGAGCCTCAGACCGGTCCAAGCGCGGAACGCATACAGCAGCTGTTCGCCGGCACTCCCAAGGTCTACGAGTTTGTTCGCAAGCACGGCATCAGGACCGCGTGGGGTTCCGACGTGCTGTTTTCGCCGGCAATGACCGCGCGCCAAAGCGTCATGTTCACCCATCTCAGCAATTTCTACTCCAATGCCGAGGCACTCCGCATGGCAACTTCGGGGAATGCGCAGCTGCTGGCGCTGTCCAATCTGCGCAATCCCTATCCCGGCAAGCTCGGCGTGATCGAACCAGGCGCCCTCGCCGACATGCTCCTTCTGGACGGAAATCCGCTCGAAAATATCGACCTGATCAGCGAGCCAGGAAAGAACATGGTCGTGATCATGAAGGACGGCACGATCCACAAGAACACACTTGGCTGAATGTCCCACCAACGTGCCAATTGCAGCCCAATCAGGCCCGTGCGACAGATGGTAAGCATTGCGCTTGAACAAAGGTTAGCTGGGAGGCAGCAGGCAGGTGTGGCCCGTATTCAGAAAGCTGTTCTCCCGGTCAAAATCTCTGAACGCTCTCCTTGGCGACGTCATTTTTGCAACGCCGCGAGAACGTGGCACCAACCTGAGCTCGTTCTTTGAGTGGCGCGTGAAGAAATCTATAGATGGCGCCAAATTCTACATATCGCTCGCCATGATACCTGACGGCTATGCCGGCGCGCAGGGCTCCCCTACCAATTACATCAACTTCGACCTGGAAACTGCTGAAAGGGTGCGCGAGCACCTGACCGAGTGCATCGACGTTGCACGCCGCAGCCAGAATTCGCCTGCCGCAGCGAGCGCCGACAACAGCTGATTTTTGGTATTGGCAATTTGGCTATACGCGTACGGCTGGAGCAGCCGAGCGCGAGCGCGACACATCGCTCGGACGCAAAGCAAAAATTAACCACATTTGTCCATCCTTTCTCCATCGTTCTGTCGAGTTGGGGACATTCCGGAAATCACGCACTGCGGTCGCTTCGCCGGCCGCACGATGTTGCGGGACAACTGGTCTGCTACGCGTTTTGAGTAAAATCGTTCGTCCACAATCCTTGCGCCGTCTGGTGCGCCCGTTTGTCATCGCTTGTGTCGGCACGGCTTTCGCCGGCATGGCAGCGTGGTCGATGGCCGGCATGGCCGCATTAAGCAATGTCAGCGCCTTCGATCCGGCCCACCTGGCGCCCAAGCCGCACGCGCAGCCGGTGATCGTCAAGCAGGCGCGGCTCACGGCCTATGTCAGTACCGACAAGGCATCGCGGCTCGCCGCCTCGACCAAGCCCTTGATATCCGCCAACGGCGCCAAGCCCGCCGCCATGGCCAGCCTAGCCGGCAGTCTGGGCAAATCAGCCCGCCATGCAACCGTAGCGGCTGCCGCGCCCGCAAACAGCAATGCCGCCCGCTTCGACACCATAGCCAGCATGGCTGATCTGAGCTCCAAGAAGCTCGCCAGCCTGTTCGCGGCCAGTTCCGTCGAACTGAGACAGCTTGCCGACGCCGCAGAGAGCGCCGATCAGCCGGTATCCTTGCCAGCTTCGGTCGCAGAGCGCCCGACCATCCTCGCTTATGCTGATCCGTCGCCTGGCGGCGCTGCCGACACTGCACTGTCGACCCTTCTGACCGGGTCTTCCGAAGAGGAACTCGCCGCGGCACAAGCTGAAGCAGAAGCGGCCGCCCTGCCCGACTATGCCGAAACCCCGTCGGCCGGCCCCCGTCCGGAACTCCGCCCCGAAGTCGCTGCCGCCGAGCCTGCAGATGTCGGCAAGGCGAACGTCCCCGATCCCGAGGTCAGTGCACCGAAGGTGGTCGAAAAGCCAGAAACCCGAAAGCCGCAAAAACTCGCCTATGCGCGCCCGGAAATTCCCGAGGACAAGCCGGGCAGCACGCTCGGCCAGTCGCTGCGCAGCCTGTTCGGCGGTAAGACCCGCGCCGGCAACGGCGTAGCGGTCTATGACATCAGCGCCGCCAAGGTCTACATGCCCGACGGCAGCGTGCTCGAGGCACATTCGGGCATCGGCAACATGGCCGACAACCCGCGCTACGTCCACGTCAAGATGAACGGCCCGACCCCGCCCCACACCTACAATCTCAAGATGCGCGAGAGCCGCTTCCACGGCGTCGAGGCGATCCGCATGCTGCCGGTCGACGGCAAGAACAAATATGGCCGCGACGGCTTCCTGACGCATAGCTATTTGCTGCGCGGTGGGCGCGAGGAGTCGCATGGCTGCGTCGCCTTCGCCGACTACAAGCGCTTCCTCACCGCCTTCAAGCAGGGCAAGGTCAAGCAGATGATCGTGGTGCCGAGCGGCGGCCGCGAGAGCTTCCGCCTGGCCTCGAACGGCAAGGCGATCTGAGGCAAGACCGCCCTCAAGCCGTCAGCGATGGACATCCGCAGGCGGCTATTTCATAGCTGACCCATGAAAACCGAAACAAATCTGCTTCGGATGTCAATCGCCGTGACGTTCGTCGTCGCGCTGTTCGGCATCGTCTTCGGCGTCCTCAGCGGCTCCTTCTCCATCGCCTTCGACGGCGCCTATTCGCTCGCCGATGCGACGATGACCATCCTGGCGCTGATCGTCGCCCGCCTCATCACCAGCAATGCCACCCACAACCGACGCCTGCACAAGCGCTTCTCGTTTGGCTTCTGGCATCTCGAGCCCATCGTGCTCGGCCTGAACGGCATCGTGCTGATCAGCGTCTCCTGCTACGCGCTGATCAATGCTGTCGCCAACCTTTTGGCCGGCGGACATCATCTCGAATTCGATTTCGCCATCATCTATGCGGCCGTCACCCTTGCCGCATGCCTGACGATGGCGACCATCGGCAGCCGCGCCAACCGGACGATCCAGTCCGACTTCGTGGCGCTCGACGTCACCGCCTGGATGATGTCGGGCGGCATCACCGCGGCACTGTTGATCGCCTTCATCGGCGGCTGGCTAGTCGAAGGCTCAAAGCTTGCCTGGACAGCGCCTTATGTCGATCCGGCTGTGCTCGCGCTTGTCTGCCTGGTCATCATCCCGATGCCCATCGGCACAATTCGCCAGGCCTTCTCCGACATTCTGCTGATCACGCCCGAGGCGCTCAAGGCACATGTCGACGAGGTCGCACGGGCAACGGTGAAGAAGCACGGCTTCGTCTCATACCGCGCCTATGTCGCCAAGGTCGGCCGCCTGATGCAGGTCGAGCTCTATTTCATCGTCCCGCCCGGCCTGCCCGCTAGGACCATCGAGGAATGGGACGCCCTGCGCAACGAGATTGGCGACGAACTCGGCGACGAAGGCCCCGACCGCTGGCTGACGATCGCCTTCACCGCCGACAGGGAATGGGCCGAGTAAGCCTCCGCCCTTCTGTTACACCTTGATGCGCCAGCCAGTCCTGAAGATCCACCAGACGGCGGCAAGGCAGGCCGCCAGGAACATCAGCGTCATGCCGAGGCTGATGCCGACATTGACGTCGGAGACGCCGAAGAAGCTCCAGCGGAAGCCGCTCACCAGATAGACCACCGGATTGAACAGCGACACCGTGCGCCAGAACGGCGGCAGCATGTCGATAGAGTAGAAGCTGCCGCCCAGGAAGGTCAGCGGGGTAACGATCAGCAGCGGCACCAGCTGCAATTGCTCGAAGCTGCGCGCCCAGATGCCGATGATGAAGCCGAACAGGCTGAAGGTTACCGCCGTCAGCACCAAAAACAGCAGCATCCAGACCGGATGCTGGACCTGCAGCGGAACGAACAGGGCCGCGGTGGCAAGGATGATCACGCCTAAAATGATCGACTTGGACGCCGCCGCCCCGACATAGGCGATGACGATCTCCAGATAGGACACCGGCGCCGACAAAAGCTCGTAGATAGTGCCGACGAATTTCGGGAAGTAGATGCCGAACGATGCGTTGGAAATGCTCTGGGTCAACAGCGACAGCATGACCAGGCCGGGCACGATGAAGGCGCCATAGCTGATGCCGTTGATCTCGCTGATGCGCGAGCCGATGGCCGCACCAAAAACGACGAAATAGAGCGAGGTCGAGATGACCGGCGAGACGATGCTCTGCAGCAGCGTGCGCCACGTACGCGCCATTTCGAACAGATAGATTGCGCGGATCGCGTAAAAATTCATCGCCGTTCACTCACCAGATTGACGAAGATCTCTTCCAGCGAGCTCTGCTTGGTCTGCAGGTCGCGGAAGCGGATTCCGGCGTCGTTGAGGTCCTTGAGCAGGGCCGTAATGCCCGTCCGCTCGCCTTGGGTGTCGTAGGTGTAGATGAGCTCGTTGCCGTCCTCGGACAGTTCGAGCCCGTGGCTCGAAAGCGCCGGCGGTACCTGCTCCAGCGGCTGCTGCAGCTGCAGCGTCAGTTGCTTGCGGCCAAGCTTGCGCATCAGCTCGGCCTTTTCCTCGACCAGGATGATCTCGCCATGGCTGATCACGCCGACGCGGTCGGCCATCTGCTCGGCTTCTTCGATATAGTGCGTGGTCAGGATGATCGTAACGCCGGTTTCGCGCAGCAGGCGCACCACCTCCCACATGTCCCGCCGGAGCTCGACATCGACACCTGCCGTGGGTTCGTCGAGGAACAGAATCTGCGGTTCATGCGACAGCGCCTTGGCAATCATCACGCGGCGCTTCATGCCGCCCGACAAGGTGATGATCTTGTTGTCCTTCTTGTCCCACAGGGAGAGGTCCTTGAGGATCTTTTCGATGTGGGCCGGATTGGCCGGCTTGCCGAACAGGCCGCGGCTGAAGCTCACCGTCGCCCACACCGTCTCGAAGGCGTCGGTCGTCAGCTCCTGCGGCACCAGGCCGATCAGCGTGCGCGCCGCACGATAGTCACGAACGATGTCGTGGCCATCGGCCAGTACGGTGCCCGAAGTCGGATTGACGATGCCGCAGATGACGCTGATCAGCGTCGTCTTGCCGGCACCATTGGGCCCGAGCAGCGCAAAAATCTCGCCGCGGCGAATGTCCAGATTGATGTTCTTCAGCGCCGAAAAGCCCGACGCATAGGTCTTGGAAAGATTGGAAACGGAAATAATCGGCTGCATGACGATCATCACTTCAGCTGGGAATGGTACGGAAAATCGCGAAAAATGCCGGCGGGGGCGGCCGGTTCTGAGGTTAGCGCAATATATGGGCTGGCTTCCGCCGAACAAGGGACGTCGTGACAACTCCTGACATTGTCCCTGTGCACCACGGTTCGCCGGCCTTGACGGGCGCACCTGACATCCCCGACAGTCCGCACCGGGGGAGACAGCAATGCCGTTCGACACCACCACCACGCTTGCCTCCCCGACCGGGGCAAAACTCAATCTTTATGTCAGGCACGCCGACACACCTGCCCGTGCCGTCGTCCAGATCAACCACGGCCTCGCCGAGCATGGCGCGCGCTACGCCCGTTTCGCCGATTTCCTTGCCGCGCGCTGCTGCCATGTCTATGCGCACGACCATCGCGGCCATGGCGCGACAACTGCCCCCGATGCGCCCAAGGGCCGTTTCGCCGGCAAGAACGGCTTTGACATCGTGGTCGCCGACATCGCGGCGATCCACGACCATATCGCCGGAAAGCATCCCGGTCTGCCGGTGGTCGTCTTCGGTCATTCGATGGGCGGGCTGATCGCGCTCAATTTCGTCCTGCGCCACTCCGAACGCGTTGCTGCTGCCGCGATATGGAACGCCAATTTCTCCGCCGGCATACTTGGCCGCCTGGCGCAGGCGATCCTCGCCTTCGAGCGCTTCCGGCTGGGCTCGGACGTGCCCTCCCGCATGCTGCCCAAACTGACCTTCGGCGACTGGGCCAGGAAGATTCCCAACCGACGCACCGAATTCGACTGGCTGTCGCGCGATGTCTCAGAGGTCGACGCCTATGTCGCCGATCCGCTCTGCGGTTGGGATGCGTCGGTGTCGATGTGGATCGACGTCTTCGACCTCGTCTTCGCCGGTGCCGACGACGGCAACTTCGCCGGCGTGCGCAGGGATTTGCCGTTCAATCTGGTCGGCGGTCAACGCGATCCCGCAACCGATGGCGGCAAGGCTGTCGAGGCGCTCGCCGGGCGGCTGCGCCGGATGGGCTTTTCGAATCTCGTTTCAAAGGTTTATCCCGAGACCCGCCACGAAAGCCTGAACGAGATCAACCGCGAACCCATCATGGCCGATTTCGCCGGTTGGCTCGACCGGACGCTTCCCCGGTGAATGGCAGGGCTGGCCCAGTCCAACGCTGTGGCGGCCAATCGGGACTCCTGTTAGAGCCAATTGTGTACAATCTGTTGAAATGACATCTGGTGCCTCATGAGCAATCCGCCTCTTCACGGAATCCGCGTCATCGAACTTGCCCGCATCCTTGCCGGTCCCTGGGCCGGGCAATTGCTGGCGGACCTCGGGGCTGATGTCATCAAGGTCGAAAATCCTGACGGCGGCGACGACACCCGCAAATGGGGCCCGCCTTTCGTCACCTCGCATGACGGCGAAAACCTTTCGGCGGCCTATTATCATTCCTGCAACCGCGGCAAGCGCTCGATCGCGCTCGACTTCTCGACGCCGGAAGGGGCCGAGATCGTGCGCAAGCTGGTCGCAGGCGCCGACGTGCTGATTGAGAACTTCAAGCTCGGCGGCCTGAAGAAATACGGCCTCGACTATGACAGCCTGAAGAAGATCAATCCGAAGCTGGTCTATTGCTCGATCACAGGCTTCGGCCAGGACGGACCCTACGCCCCCCGCGCCGGCTACGACTTCATCGTCCAGGGCATGTCCGGACTGATGTCGATCACCGGCCCCGCCGGTGGCGAGCCGCAGAAGGTCGGCGTCGCCGTCACCGACATATTCACCGGGCTCTACTCCGTCATCGCCATCCAGGCGGCACTGCGTCACGCCGAGGCCACCGGCCAGGGCCAGCATGTCGACATGGCGCTGTTCGACGCCCAGATGTCGGTGCTCGCCAACCAGAACCTGAACTACCTCGTCTCGGGCAACTCGCCGGTGCAGATGGGCAATGCCCACCCCAACATCTCGCCCTACGAGGTGTTGCCGGTGCGCGACGGGCACTTCATCCTTGCTGTCGGCAATGACGGCCAGTTCCAGAAATTCTGCGCCATCGTCGGGCTCGAAGCCATCGCCACCGACCCGCTCTTCGCCACCAACTCGGCCCGCGTAGCCAACCGCGTCGCGTTGCGCGAAAAGATCGTCGCAGCCCTGGCCGGCTTCGGCCGCGAAGAGTTGCTGGCAAAGCTCGAGGCTGCGGGGGTGCCGGCAAGCCCGATCAACACCATCGGCCAGGCTTTCGCCGATCCGCAGGCGATCGCGCGCGGCATGCGCTTGGACCTCGACGACGGCCTCGGCAACAGGCTGCCGTCGGTGCGCGCGCCGATGGTGATGTCGGAGACGCCGCTTGCCTATGACCGCCCGTCGCCGCGCCTCGGGCAACACACCGCTGAGATCCTTGCCGAACTGGAGAAGACTGCGAAATGAAGACCGGCGGAAAACTGATCGTCGAGGCGCTCGAGGCCAATGGCGTCGACCGCATCTATTGCGTGCCGGGCGAATCCTATCTGGCCGTGCTCGATGCCCTGCATGATTCCAGGGTCCAGAGCATCGTCTGCCGCCAGGAAGGCGGTGCCGCGATGATGGCCGACTGCCACGGCCGCCTCACCGGCAAGCCAGGAATCTGCTTCGTCACCCGCGGTCCCGGCGCCACCAATGCGTCGGCCGGTGTTCATATCGCCATGCAGGATTCGATCCCAATGATCCTGTTCATCGGCCAGGTGGCGAGCCACGCCAAGGAGCGCGAGGCCTTCCAGGAGGTCAATTACCGCCGCTTCTTCGGCGACATCGCCAAATGGGTTGTCGAGATCGACGACGCCGCGCGCATTCCCGAGCTGCTCACCCGCGCCTTTTCGGTGGCGACGTCGGGCCGTCCCGGCCCGGTCGTCATCTCGTTGCCCGAGGACATGCTGACCAGCGAAGTCGAGGCACCTGTCGCCCTTCCCGCCGTACAAGTGGAAACCCATCCTGGCGAGGCCGAGCTGGACCGGGTCGAGGCGCTGCTCAACGCAGCCAAGCGCCCGTTTGTCATCCTCGGCGGCACGCGCTGGGACCAGCGC
Source organism: Aminobacter sp. NyZ550 (assembly GCF_025628925.2). Taxonomy (NCBI): domain Bacteria; kingdom Pseudomonadati; phylum Pseudomonadota; class Alphaproteobacteria; order Hyphomicrobiales; family Phyllobacteriaceae; genus Aminobacter; species Aminobacter sp. NyZ550. Next base: position 2,650,280 of record NZ_CP114190.1, on the reverse strand, counting down.
CTGGCTTTCGATGACATTCAGGCGATATCAGAGAAATGGTCGCTGCCGGTCGGCGTCTCGTTCCGGCGCCAGATGCTGTTCGACCACCTGCACGCCAACTATGCCGGCGATGTCGGCATCGGCATCAATCCAAAACTCGCCACGCGCATCAAGGAAGCCGACCTCGTGCTGCTGATCGGCGGCCGCTTCGGCGAAATGCCGTCGTCCGACTACACGTTGCTCAAGAGCCCCTATCCGGACCAGCAGCTCGTCCACGTCCATGCCGATCCGGACGAGCTCGGCCGCGTCTACCGGCCAACGATCGCCATCAACGCCTCGCCGGCCGCTTTCGTGCGAGCTTTCGCCAGGCGCAAGGGTCCGGCAGTACCAGGCTGGGCCGAGGAGACGAAAAAGGCGCATGCCGACTATCTCGCTTGGTCGACCCCGCCGCTCACCGGCCCCGGCCCCGTGCAGATGGGCCCGATCATGAACTGGCTGGAAAAGGTGCTGCCCGAGGACGCCATCCTCACCAATGGCGCCGGCAACTACGCCACCTGGGTGCACCGTTTCCACCGCTTCCGCCGCTACGGCACGCAGGCAGCGCCGACCTCCGGCTCGATGGGCTATGGCACACCGGCAGCGGTTGCCGCCAAAGGTCTGTTCCCGGAGCGCGAGGTCATCGCCTTTGCCGGCGACGGCTGCTTCATGATGAACGGCCAGGAATTCGCCACCGCCGTGCAATACGGCCTGCCGATCATCGTGATCGTCGTCAACAACGGCATCTACGGCACCATCCGCATGCACCAGGAGCGCGAATATCCCGGCCGTGTCGAGGCAACCGACCTCAAGAACCCTGACTTCGCAGCCCTTGCCCGCGCCTATGGCGGCCATGGCGAGACGGTGCGTGAGACCGACGAGTTCGCCGCAGCCTTCGAACGCGCACGCGCCAGCGGCAAGCCGTCGATCCTCGAGATCAAGCTCGATCCCGAAGCGATCACGCCGACGCGCACGCTGAGTGACATCAGGGACAAGCGCTGAGCATTGCATTGGGGCAAGGGAGACCTTGCCCCAATGGACATCTCGAAAAAGTGAGACCTGCCCCAGCAGTCAACTGGGAACTTGGCTCAGGGAAAGGCGCAACCATCGTGGCAAAGACGCGGCTTTATGCTATTGAGGCCGCGAATTTCGCCATCCTGTTGTAACCTTCCCCAGGCAAACTGATGATTTCAATCGTCATTCCGTGCAAGAACGAGGCTGAGAACCTGCCGATCCTGATCGGCGAGGTTCACGCCGCGATGGCCGGCCGCGACTACGAGATCATCGTCGTCGACGACGGCTCCACCGACCGCACGCCAGACGTTCTCGCCGAGCTAGCGCGCAGCGCCGGCCGCCTGCGCCATGTCAGGCACGACCGTTCCGCCGGCCAGAGTGCGGCCGTCCGTTCCGGGGTTTTTGCCGCGAAAGGCGACGTCGTCGTCACCATGGATGGCGACGGCCAGAACGACCCGGCCTACCTGCCCAAGCTCGCCGACGCGCTTGTTGCCGCCGGCCCCACCGTCGGCATCGCCGCAGGGCAGCGTCTCAAACGCACCGACACCAAGCTCAAGCAGCTGTCTTCGCGCTTTGCCAACGGCCTGCGCGAGCGGATTCTGCACGACGGCACCCGCGACTCGGGCTGCGGCCTCAAAGCCCTGCACACTGACCTGTTCCGCCAGTTGCCGTTCTTCGACGGCTGGCATCGCTATTTGCCGGCACTTGCGCTGCGCGAAGGCCGTGGCGTGGTCCATGTCGACGTCGTCGACCGCTCGCGAATCCACGGCAAGTCCAACTACGGCATCCTCGATCGCGGCCTGCGCGGCGTTCTCGACCTCTTCGGCGTGTGGTGGCTGCGCCGCCGCCGCAAGGTCGTGCCATCAGTCACGGAGCTTGGCCAATGAACCTGATCTCGGAACTCGGCACCTGGCTGCACGACGTTTTCATCGCCCAGTTCGACGGCTGGATCCTGCTCGGCTTCGTTGCCCAGGGCTTCTTCACCATGCGCTTTGTGGTGCAGTGGCTCGCTTCCGAACGCGCCAAGCGCTCGGTCGTACCGATCGCCTTCTGGTTCTTCTCGCTCGGCGGCGGCGCGCTGCTTCTGATCTACGCCATCAAGCGCCAGGACCCGGTCTTCATTGCCGGCCAGGGGCTTGGCCTGTTCATCTACATCCGCAATCTCTGGCTGATCGCCAATGAGCGGCGCCTGGCTATGTCCAAGACGGACTGACCACGGGCATGTCGACCATCGGACTCAAAACCTCCGCAACGTCCCGCAAAACGTTGACGCCGCTGACTTATCTCCTCTTGGGCCTGCTCGCGTTGTTCGCCTTTGCGCCGGGCACCTCGACGTTGCCGCCGACCGACCGCGACGAGTCGCGCTTCGTCCAGGCGACCAAGCAGATGGTCGAGAGCGGCGACTATGTCGACATCCGCTTCCAGGACGTGCCGCGCTACAAGAAGCCCGCCGGCATCTATTGGCTGCAATCCACAGCGGTGCTTCTGAGCGGCCAGGGCAGCGACGCCCCGATCTGGGTCTACCGCCTGATCTCGGTGCTCGCCGGTACCTTCTCGGTGCTGGCGCTGGCCTTCATCGCCGACCGCATGTTCGGACGCAGCGCCGGGGTCATTGCCGGCCTCGGCATGATGGGCATCCTGATGTTGGGCGTCGAGGCGCGCATCGCCAAGACCGATGCCACCCTTCTCGCCACCGCCCTGCTCGCCCAGGGCGCGCTAGCCACCATCTATCTCGGCCACAAGGCCGGCAGGCCGCAGGGCAACGCCAACTGGCTGTTCTGGGCCGCACAGGGCCTGGCGCTGCTGATCAAGGGACCGGTGATCCCCTTCCTCAGCCTGCTCACCATCTCCGCCCTCGTCGTCTTCGACAAGGACCGCGCATGGTTGCGCAAGCTTCGACCATTCACCGGCCTGCTGTTGACCCTTCTGGTTGCGGCCCCTTGGCTGATCCTGATTACGCTCAAGACCGGCGCCGAATTCTGGCAGGAGTCAGTCGGCAAAGACCTGCTGAGCAAGGTCGGCTCCGGCCAGGAATCCCACGGTTTCCCGCCCGGCTATTATTTCCTGACCTATTCGCTGTTCATGTGGCCCTTCGCGCTGGTGGCACTCGAAGGCGGGCTCAAGGCGCTCAACAACTTCCGGCAGGACCCGCGCCTGCTGTTCTGCCTTGCCTGGTACCTGCCCTACTGGGTGGCGATCGAGCTGATTCCGACCAAGTTGCCGCATTACGCCCTGCCGGCCTACCCGGCGATGATCCTGCTGATGGCCTGGCTGCTGACCTCCAAATCGGCCGCCAGCATCGAGCTGTCGCGCTGGCAGCTCTGGCTGCGCCGCGCTTGCGCCTTCGGCATGTTCGGTATCAGCATCGGCCTTTCGGCAATCGCTTTCGGCATCACGCCCTACTTCCTCGGCTATGTCTCCTGGTGGGGGCTGCTGGCCGCCGTGCTCGTCCTGATCGCCGCCCGCTACGGCATCGGCGCGCCTGATGGCATGGACCCGGTCAAGCGCATCGCCTTCGCCGCGGCGGCGGCTGCTGCGGTCTTTGGCGTGCTGACGCTGAAGATCCTGCCGCCGCTCAAGCCGCTCTGGCTCAGCCCTGAGATCGCCGAGCGCTTCGAGAAGCTGAAGCCCTGCCCGACCTCCGTGCTGGCCTCGGCCGGCTATGGCGAGCCAAGCCTCGTTTTCCTCGCCGGCACGAACACCCAGCTGACCGACGGCAAGGGTGCGGCTGCGGCACTCATCGCCGATCCCGCCTGCGCCATCGCCGTCGTCGCAGAAGCCGAAAGCAAAGCCTTCCTCGCCGCCGTTCCCGGTGGTGCCGACGCGCTCCGGCAGCGCGGTATCATTGAAGGCATGAACTATTCCAAGGGCGAGCCGCGCACGCTGACCTTCTACACGCTGGCGAAGTAGCGTCCGGCTGCCCGACGGGCGCACCTTGGTCGTGCGCGGGTCCTTCGAGGCCCGCTTCAAAGGCACTCAGGACGCAGGAGTTGGCCCCGCTCTCCTGACGGCGCTACGCCCTTCCGGGAAGCGCCTCTGCCACAACGGCCCTCGTCCTGAGGTGTTCGCCTGAAAGGCGAGCCTAGAAGAGGAGGCACCTCGAGCGCCAACCTCAAACAAAAAAGGGGCGGTCGCCCGCCCCTTTCCGATTTCCGAAATCATCCAAAAGCTTACTTGATCGCCTTGTCGGTGATTGCCGAAGTCCAGGCGCCCGAAGGCTCCTTGGTGATGATTTTCTGTGCCAGCAGCGCGTCGGCGGTGCGCTTGTAGGCCGCCTCGATCAGCTTGCCGTCGGCATTGTCGATCAGCTTGGCCACCTCGCCCATCATGCGCTTCTGGTGGTTTTCGTCCTGGCCGCCATTGTCGACGACGATACCGGCAGCCTCGTCTGGATTGTCGACGGCATATTTCCAGCCCTTCATCGAGGCGCGCACGAAGCGAACCATCTTGTCTTCGAAGGCCGGATCCTTGAGCTTGTCTTCCATGGCATAGAGGCCATCCTCGAGCAGATCGTTGCCCATGGCGGTGTAGTTGAAGACAGTCAGCTCTTCCGGCTTGAAGCCGGCGTCGATCAGCTGCCAGTACTCGTTGTAGGTCATGACCGAGATGCAGTCGGCCTGCTTCTGAATCAACGGCTGCACGTCGAAGCTCTGCTTCAGCACCGTCACGCCATCGGCGCCGCCCTCGGTCTTGAGGCCAAGCTTGTTCATCCAGGCGAAGAACGGATATTCATTGCCGAAGAACCAGACGCCCAGCGTCTTGCCCTTGAAGTCGGCTTCGGTCTTGACCGGGCCGTCCTTCGGGCAGACCAGCTCCATGCCGGCCTTCTTGTAGGGCTGGGCGATGTTGACCAGGCCGACACCCTTCTCGCGGGCAGCGAGCGCGCCGCCCATCCAGTCGACGATGACGTCGGCGCCGCCGCCGGCGATCACCTGCTCAGGCGCAATGTCGGGACCGCCCGGCTTGATGTCGACGTCGAGGTTTTCCTCGCCATAGAAGCCCTTCTCCTTGGCGACATAGTAGCCGGCGAATTGCGACTGGGTCACCCATTTGAGCTGCAGCGTCACCTTGTCGGCGGCGAGTGCCGCTTGTGCGGCGGCCAGCGACATCGCTCCCGCCATCAACGATACCATCAGTCTTTTCATCTTCTTCTTTCCCTCTGAAGTTGGACCGCGGCCCCGCCCAAGGAGCTCAGGTCACGCCCGCCCACCACGGACAGACGGATGCCAGAAAGTGGTGGCCCTCTCGATCAGGGCGACCACGCCATAGAAGACGGAACCGGCCAGAGCCGCAACAGCGATCTCCGCCCAGACCATGTCGACATTCATGCGCCCGATCTCGGTCGAGATGCGGAAGCCCATGCCGACGATCGGCGTGCCGAAGAATTCGGCGACGATGGCGCCGATAAGCGCCAGCGTGGAGTTGATCTTCAACGCATTGAAGATGAAGGGGGCGGCGGCCGGCAGGCGCAGCTTGAACAGCGTCTGCCAGTAGTTGGACGCATAGGTGCGCATCAGGTCGCGCTCCATGTGGCCCGATGCGGCGAGGCCGGCAACGGTGTTCACCAGCATCGGGAAGAAGGTCATGATGATGACCACGGCGGCCTTCGACTGCCACTCGAAGCCGAACCAGATCACCATGATGGGCGCCACGCCGATGATCGGCAGCGCCGATACCATGTTGCCAATCGGCAGGAGCCCGCGGCGCAGGAACGGCACGCGGTCGGCCAGGATCGCGACGACGAAGCCCGAGGCGCAGCCGACGACGTAGCCGAACAGAACCGCCTTGAAGATCGTCTGGCGCACGTCGGCGGCAAGGGTCGGTAGCGATGCGCCGATGCGCGCGGCAATTGCGCTCGGCGGCGGCAACAGGATGAAGGGGATGCCCGCTCCGCGGGTCACCGCCTCCCATATGATCAGGATCCACGCCCCGAAGATCGCCGGGATCAGCAGCCTGAGCAACGTCCTTGCCTGTTTCGACACCGGGCGGACTGCCGACAGCACGGCGACGCAACGCCAGGCCAGCAGCCAGGCGGCGGCAAGCAGCAGGAAGTATGGCAGGCGCGCCATGCCTTCATTGCCAGCAACACCCGCGATCAGCAACCAGGCAGCGCCATGCGCGCCGACGAACAGCAGGGCAGCACTGGCGATGCCGGCAAACATGGCGAAGGAGGCAACGCCGCTCAATGCGATCAGCCCGATGACAAGTGACGTCGTGCCTCTCGACATCGGTGCCGTAGCCTCCGTGGCGAGCATCGGCATTGTCGCCATGGCTACGGCGCAAAGCAGCACCGCCAGCCCGACCTGCCAGGACGGCTTGGAGTTCATCATGCCGGCCTCCCACCCATCGAGCGTTCGACAATCTTGCCGACGATCCCCACCAGCACCACCAGCATTGCCGCCACCACCGATCCGGCGACGAGCGCTGCCCACATGTCGATGGTCTGGCTGTAGTAGGAGCCCGCGAGCAGTTTTGCGCCGATGCCCGCAACCGCTCCCGTTGGCAGTTCACCGACGATGGCGCCGACCAGGCTTGCCGCCACCGCCACTTTCATCGAGGCAAACAGGAACGGCACCGAAGCCGGGACGCGCAGCTTCCAGAAGGTCTGCGACGCACTCGCATTGTAGGTATGCATCAGGTCGAGGTGCATGAGATCGGGCGAACGCAGCCCCTTAACCATGCCCACGGCGACAGGGAAGAACGACAGATAGGTCGAAATCAGCGCCTTGGGGATCAGCCCGGTAATGCCGATTGCCGCCAGAACGACGATGATCATCGGCGCCACCGCAAGGATCGGGATCGTCTGCGAAGCGATGATCCACGGCATCAGGCTGCGGTCGAGCGCGATCACATGCACGATGCCGACGGCGATCAGGATGCCCAGTGCCGTCCCGAAGGTGAAGCCGAGCAGCGTCGATGACAGCGTCACCCACGAGTGGTAGACGAGACTGCGCGCACTGGTGACCTTCCTGAGGAAGGTGTTTTCAAAGAAGTTCTGCGCCACCTGGTGCGGTGCGGGCATCGTCGGCTTGGGCTGCGACAGCGTCTTGCCGATGAATTCCATTGTCGTCGGCGTCTCGCCCGCCCGTCGGTCGAGATCGCGCTGGAACGGTGCGTTCATGAAGACGGCGAAGGCATACCAGGCGACGACGATGACAGCGAGGATGGTGATGACGGGCACGACCCGGTCTCGAACACGATCCATTGTGGCTCAATCCTCGTAGGAATGGCCGGCGCGCAGCCCGTCGCGGACGCGCGCGGCGATCGCCAGGAATTCCGGGCTCTCGCGGATGTCGAGCGGCCTTTCCTTGGGCAGCGTCGACTCGATCACGTCGGTGACCCGGCCCGGGCGTGGCGACATGACGACGATGCGGGTCGAGAGGTAGACAGCCTCGGGAATCGAGTGGGTGACGAAGCAGATCGTCTTGTTGGTCTGCCGCCACAACCGGAGCAGCTGTTCGTTGAGATGGTCACGCACGATCTCGTCGAGTGCGCCGAACGGCTCGTCCATCAGCAATAGATCGGCGTCGAAGGCCAGCGCGCGTGCGATCGAGGCGCGCTGCTGCATGCCGCCGGAAAGCTGCCAGGGATACTTCTTCTCGAAACCGGAGAGATTGACCAGGTCGAGCGTGCGCTTGATGCGCTCCTGCTGCTCCGCCTTGGGCAGGCCGATAATCTCGAGCGGCAGGCCGACATTGCTCTCGATCGTCCGCCACGGGAACAGTGCCGCCGCCTGGAACACGTAGCCATAGGCGCGCGCCTCGCGCGCCTGCTCGGGCGACATGCCGTTGATCGAAATCTTCCCTTCCGTCGGCTGCTCGAGATCGGCGATGACACGCAGGAACGTCGTCTTGCCACAGCCCGAAGGCCCGATGAAGGAGACGAACTCACCTTTGTTGATGGTCAGATTGACGTCCGACAGCGCCCGCACCGGGCCGTCATTGGTCTGGAAGGTCAGCCCCAGTTGTCTGGCTTCGACGACGGCGTTCTGATCGACACGCGTCGCCGTGGCTTGATTGACTGTCATGAGCATTGCCCGACTTTACCCCACATCATGCCATCCTCTCCGAAGTTGAGGTAGGCGTCCACTTGATCGCGACTCTTTCTAGACGCAGGAAACGGCCGGCCTTTTGCCGTGGAACCTTGGTTGGTCAAACGCGGCCTCCTTGCCGACCATGCCCCTCGTCCGGATAACGATAGACATAAAGTGCCCGATAGGCGGCCCCGCCAACCGTTCCACCCACGATACCGCCCAAGGCGAGCGGCCAGCTGCTAAGAATAAGAACAGCCCCACGGGTGACGACATCGGGCAAGACGAGCAGCAATCCAATCGTCAAGCCAACGGCAGCCCCCCACCCCATAGCTCCTGCAAAACCCGGCAGTGGGCGATTGTGCCATGCTATCGCCATCACAGCGACAATCGGACCGACGACCGCGCTCATAGGAATGGTCCAGAAGATTGCGATCACCATGCTCGCCAAAACCGAACCAGCCACATGCAATGGCAGTTCCGAAATGGTTTCAGCATTGGGGAGCATCACCATGGTCCCACCAGCCCAAATGCCGGCGAACACGCTCCCGACAAGCGCGCCGAGTGAGAAGTATCTGTCGAAACCGCGTCTGGGCGTGACGGTTTTCGGTGCCATCGGAATGCCCTCGCCGCCATCGAAACCACGACGAACAAGCGATCACACGCCCGTTGCCGGAATGCCCGTCCGCTCCACCTTGCGCGGCGCAGTGATCTCCTTCCACTGCGACAGCGCCCGGTTGACGGCTGCATGCGGCTCGCGCGCGACGAATTCGCCATGGCCGGGATGCGCCTTGACCTCGTGCTCCTGGATCGCCAGTTCGCCGCGGGTGAAGACGAAGCGCGGCAGGCCGGTCAGCTCGATGCCCTCGAAGACGTTGTAGTCGATCACCGACTGCTGGGTCTTGGCGGCGATGGTCTTCTTGCGCTTGGGATCCCAGACGATGATGTCGGCATCCGCGCCTTCGACGATGGCGCCCTTCTTCGGGTACATGTTGAGGATCTTGGCGATGTTGGTCGAGGTCACTGCCACGAACTCGTTCATCGTCAGCCGGCCGGTGTTGACGCCCTTGGTCCACAGAACCGGCATGCGGTCCTCGAGACCACCGGTGCCATTGGGAATCTTGGTGAAATTGCCGACGCCGGTGCGCTTCTGCGCCGTCGTGAACGAGCAATGGTCGGTAGCCACCACCTGGAGAGAACCCGCCTGGAGGCCGGCCCACAGCGAATCCTGGTGCAGCTTGTTGCGGAAGGGCGGGCTCATCACCCGGCGTGCGGCGTGATCCCAGTCCTTGTTGAAATATTCGGTCTCGTCGAGCACCAGATGCTGGATCAGCGGCTCGCCATAGACGCGCATGCCCTTCTGGCGGGCCCGGCGGATCGCCTCATGCGCCTGCTCGCAGGAGGTGTGCACGACATAGAGCGGCGAGCCCACCATATCGGCGATCATGATGGCGCGGTTGGTCGCCTCGCCCTCGACCTCGGGCGGCCGCGAATAGGCATGCGCCTCGGGGCCGTTATTGCCTTCGGCCAGCAACTTGGCCGACAGCTGGGCGACGACGTCGCCGTTTTCGGCATGGACCAGCGGCAGCGCGCCGAGCTCGGCGCAACGCTTGAACGACGAATACATCTCGTCGTCGTCGACCATCAGCGCGCCCTTGTAGGCCATGAAGTGCTTGAACGAGGTAATGCCCTTGTCGACCACCTGAGCCATCTCGTTGAACACCTGCTCGCCCCACCAGGTGATCGCCATGTGGAACGAGTAGTCGGAGCAGGCCTTGGAGGTCTTGTTGTCCCACATCTGCAGCGCTTCGAGCAGCGACTGGCCAGGCGACGGCAAGCAGAAATCGACAACCATGGTCGTGCCGCCGGACAGCGCCGCGCGTGTGCCGCTCTCGAAGTCGTCGGCCGAATAAGTACCCATGAACGGCATTTCGAGATGGGTGTGTGGGTCGATGCCCCCGGGCATGACGTAGCAGCCAGTGGCGTCGAACTCGTGGTCGGCATGCAGGTTCTCGCCGATGGCGACGATCTTGCCATGCTGGATCAACACGTCGGCCTTCCACGTCCGGTCGGCCGTGACGATGGTGCCGTTTCGGATGACTTTGGTCATTGTTCAGTTCCCCTATTGTTGCCGCGCTTCTTTGCGAGCGCTTCAGCAAAGTTTCACATCATGTAACGGCAGACACTCCACGCAGGCCAAGCGCAAGCCGCCCTTCCCCGTGATGGGAAAGGGCTGCGAGCGTGGAGATGTCGGCCCAAAGAATCACTCAACGATCTCCGCGGTCTCGACCACGGCGTGGAACAGCACGTCGCAACCAGCGGCGGCCCATTCCGGATAGATCTCTTCGTCTTCGTTGTGGCTCAGCCCGTCGACACATGGGCAGAACACCATCGCCGTCGGCGCGACGCGGTTTATCCAGCAGGCGTCGTGGCCGGCACCCGAAACGATGTCGCGGTGGCTGTAGCCGAGCCGCTCGGCGGCGTCGCGCACGGCCTTGACGCAGCTCTCATCGAAGGCGACCGGGTCGAAATGGCCGACCTGCTCGATCTCGTAGGAGATATCAAGCGCCTCGCAGATCGTGGCGATGCCCTCGCGGATGCGCCCGTCCATGGCGTCGAGCACTTCCTTCTCCGGCGAGCGGATGTCGATGGTGAAGACGGTTCGCCCGGCGATGATGTTACGCGAGTTCGGATAGACCTCCATGTGGCCGACGGCGCCGACGGCGTCGGGCTGGTAGTCCATGGCGATCTCGTGCACCAGCTCGGTCACCCGCGCCATACCGAGCCCGGCATTGCGGCGCTTGTACATCGGCGTCGAGCCGGTATGGGCCTCACGCCCCGTCAGCGTCACCTGCAGCCACTTCAGGCCCTGGCCGTGGGTGACGACGCCGATGTCGATGTCCTCGTCCTCGAGGATCGGCCCCTGCTCGATATGCAGCTCGAAGAAGGCCTTCATCTTGCGGGCGCCGACCTTCTCGGTGCCCTTCCAGCCGATGCGCTCGAGCTCGTCGCCGAAGCGCGCGCCATGGGCGTCGGTGCGTGCGTAGGCATAATCCTGGTCGAGCACGCCGGCGAATACGCCAGATGCCAGCATGGCGGGGGCAAAACGCGTGCCTTCCTCGTTGGTCCAGTTGGCGACGACGATCGGATGCCTGGTCTTGATGCCGAGGTCGTTGAGCGTGCGCATCACTTCGAGGCCGCCAAGCACGCCGAGCACGCCATCGAACTTGCCGCCCGTCGGCTGGGTGTCGAGATGGCTGCCGACATACACCGGCAGCGCATCGGGATCGGTGCCTTCGCGACGGGCAAACATCGTGCCCATCTCGTCGACGCCCATTTCAAGCCCGGCCGCGTCGCACCATTTCTTGAACAGGTGGCGGCCCTCGCCGTCCTCGTCGGTCAGGGTCTGGCGATTGTTGCCGCCGGCAATGCCGGGGCCAATCTTCGCCATTTCCATCAGCGAATCCCACAAACGCTCTGAATTGATTCGTAGATTTTCGCCTGGTGCGGACATGGTTCGGACCCTTATGCTTTCAACTCGACTTCAACGAACGACATTGGCTTGTCGCCGGCATTGACCACATTGTGCTCGACGCCCTCGTCGCGCCTATAGGCGACGCCGGCAGCCATGTCGACGCGTCGCGTGCCGCCGCCGGGCTCTTCCAGCAGGAAAGCGCAAGGCGTGATCGTCGTTACGACATAGTCCATGCCATGGCGGTGCCAACGCGTTTCCGCGCCGGGATCGAAATCCCAGCGCGTGACGCGGACCCTGTCGTCGTCGACGAGCACTTCGCTCGTCGCCTGCTGCCGCGCCTGGTAGGTCAATCCACCATCCTCAGCACTTCCCGGACGTGGTCGATCAGCTCGTTGATCTGGCCCTTGGTGATGATCAGCGGCGGCGACAGGGCGATGATGTCGCCGGTCGTGCGGATCAGCGCGCCACGCTCGAACGCCTTGACGAAGGCCGAGAAGGCACGTTTGGTCGGCGCGCCAGCCATCGGCTGCAGCTCGATCGCGCCGATCAGGCCGATGTTGCGGATGTCGATGACATGCGGCTCGCCCTTGAGCGAATGCAGCGCCTCCTCCCAGTAGGATGCAAGCTCCGCGCCGCGGGTCAAAAGGCCCTCTTCCTTGTAAGTGTCGAGCGTGGCCAGTGCCGCGGCCGAGGCAATCGGATTGCCCGAATAGGTGTAGCCGTGGAAGAACTCGATCATATGCTCGGGGCCGATCATGAAGGCGTCGTGGATCTCCTTCTTCACGAACACAGCACCCATCGGGATGACGCCGTTGGAGACGCCCTTGGCGGTGGTGATGATGTCGGGGATGACGCCGAAATAGTCGGCCGCGAACGGCGTGCCGAGACGGCCGAACCCGGTGATGACCTCGTCGAAGATCAACAGGATGCCGTGTTTGGTGCAGATGTCGCGCAGCTTCTGCAGATAACCCTTCGGCGGGATCAGCACGCCGGTGGAGCCGGCGACCGGCTCGACGATGACGGCGGCGATTGTCGAGGCGTCATGCAGCGTGACGATGCGCTCGAGTTCGTCGGCCAATTCTGCGCCATATTCCGGCTCGCCCTTGGTAAAGGCGTTCTTGGCCGGCAGGTGGGTGTGCGGCATGTGGTCGACGCCGCCAAGCAGCGTGCCGAACATCTTGCGGTTGGTGACGATGCCGCCGACCGAGATGCCGCCGAAATTGACGCCATGATAGCCGCGTTCGCGGCCGATCAGGCGGGTGCGCGCGCCGTCGCCCTTCACCCGGTGATAGGCCAGCGCCATCTTGAGCGCGGTTTCGACCGATTCCGAACCGGAATTGGTGAAGAAGACGTGGTCCATGCCCTTGGGCGCGATGTCGACGAGGCGGTTGGCCAGCTCGAAGACGATCGGGTGACCCATCTGGAAGGCCGGCGCATAGTCGAGCTCTGCCGCCTGCTTCTGGATCGCCTCGGTGATCTTGGGCCGGCAGTGGCCGGCATTGACGCACCAGAGACCGGCGGTGCCGTCGAGAACCTTGCGGCCGTCGCTCGAGGTGTAATGCATGTCCTTGGCCGCAACCATCATGCGCGGCGACTGCTTGAACTGCCGGTTCGAGGTGAACGGCATCCAGAATGCGCTGAGATCGTTGGGCGTAACTTTGAGCCTGTCCGACATGACCAAGCTTTCCTTTCTTCCCCTGTTTAGGTACGGCCAACGCTTGGTCTTCGGTGCGTTTTCATGCTACGCAATTTTTTGACCGAATGGACAAACGTTAGCACCGCCGCATTGGCGGTCAAGGGATTACTACCGGAAATGCGGCTTCTGAGGCGCGCTCCACAGGTCGGCAAGAACTGGTCCAGCGGATTGGTCCAGATGCGATCTCCGTCCACCCTCCAATGCGGGATGTCATGACCATGGAAGGCTCGACACCGCGCGGCCGCACCCGCATCCAGAAAGAGAAGCGTGAGGTCATCCTCGAAGCCGCCCTGGAGGTGTTTTCGACCAACGGCTTCCGTGGCTCGACCATCGACCAGATCGCTGAGGCGGCGGGCATGTCGAAGCCCAATTTGCTCTATTACTTCAGGCGCAAGGAAGACATCCACGAGACACTGATGCACCGGCTGCTCGACACTTGGCTCGCGCCGCTGAAGGAGCTCGACAACATCGGCGACCCGATGACCGAGTTGCGCAGCTACATCAGGCGCAAGCTCGAAATGGCGCGCGACTATCCGCGCGAGAGCCGGCTCTTCGCCAATGAAATCCTGCAAGGCGCGCCGCGCATCATGCCGATGCTGGAGGGCGAGCTGAAGGAACTCGTCGACGAGAAGGCCGAGGTCATCAAAGGCTGGATGCGGGCCGGCAAGATCGCCAGGACAGACCCCTGGCACCTGATCTTCTCGATCTGGGCAACGACCCAGCATTATGCCGATTTCGACGTCCAGGTCCGCGCCGTGCTCGGCCCGGACCGTGGCGGCGACGGCCGTTTCGAGGATGCCGCCCGATTTCTCGAACAGCTGTTCCTCGAAGGGCTCAAGCCGAAGGCTGGCTGACCGCGCTATCACGCCACTTCCGTGTCATTTCCAGCGATCCTGCTCGAACACAAGGCCGTGGGTCTTCTCTCGGAGGCGCGATTGCGCGTCCTTGGGACGGTTTGGCACTCCAGCCACGGCGGCCGGAGCGCCGTCACCCACTACTCCTTCGGCGCCATGAACTCCTGGGGCGACAATCTGCCGTCGGCGTCGCGGTCGAAGGCGGCAACGAGATCAGCGCGATCGCCGTCACCACCGACCTCTCCCGGCGACAGGAAGCCGTCCTTGTCAGCGTCGACGGCAGCGAAGGCCCGGTCGACCAGCGCCCGGTGATGCGCCTCGAACTCCTCGAAGTTCAGCTTGCCGTCGCCGTTGAGATCCATTGTCCTGAACTGGCCGGCGCGATCCTTGGCGCCGCCGCTGTCGGGCACGCGCACTGACAATACCACCGGCTTGTCCCCCGTCTCGGGTGCCGCACACATGACGAACATCAGTCCCGGCTGGGCCTTGTCAGCCTTGGGCGGTGCCGGCGGTTCGGCCGTATTGGCCGCTGGCCCGATCCGGAAGGTTCTTGACAATGTTCCGCCAAACTCGTCGGCGCTGAGCGCGCCATTGCCATCGGCGTCGGCTTCCTTGAAAGCGGCCTGGAGGTCCGGCAGTGCGGTGGCTGGCGAGACGGCGAGCCCGACGCCGCCTACGGCGACGAGGGTGGCAAAAAGGGCCATGGATGGCCGGGCGTAGAGGCGAAGTCTGGTCATGTTTCTGTCCCAAGCTGAGGGGGTTGAACATGCCGCTTCGGACAGATAGGCGTCGATGAAACCGCGCACGACCTCGCTGGCCGGCCTCCCCTCTGCCCGACTGCGGGCCATCAGGGCCTGCTTGGTTTCGTGCGGAATCCGGATTTCCAGCGTTTCGCTTTTCTTGGGCGTTCTGGTCATGGCGTGTCTCGTCTTCGCCGTCGGCTTGGCGGCCCGCCAATGAGGACAGGCTGCAGCGTTCATTGAAACATGAGACGCGTCCCGATGCAGGCGTTTTCGTGTCCGGACAAGGTGATTTCACCTTGTTTGAAGAGCGCAACGCCGCTGACCACAGGCCTTTCTCAAATCAGGAAAGCACTTTTTCTGGCATGACTTGGCAGCACAGATTGAATCTGTTCCTTCGCTGCAAAGCAGCTTAACCGCCTGTTGCGATCACCATCAGAAAACTGCCGGCCAGCGCCACGTTGCTGACCACGCCATTGATTCGCGAGGCGCGATCCGGGCCCTGATGATCCCAGAAATTGTTGAACATCAGCGTCCCGGCAATCAGGAACACGATCAGGGCCGCGGCCGCATAGGCGGCGTGAAAGCCGACGACCAGCATCAGGCCGGCGACGATTTGCAGAATGATCCCGGCCCATAGGACGAGATGGGCCTGCGGTACGCCGCGCGCAGTCATCATGCCAGACAAAAGCTTGGTGTTGGTAATGTTGCGCAGTCCGGCAAAGACGAAGGCGCCGCCGAGCAAAAGACGGCCGACTGCAGTAAGCACGGAAATATCAGTTTCGAACATGCACAGCTCCTTGCGCGGCCGCCATCGGCGACCGCTGAAAATACGTCTGATTTTTTGGGAAGGCTGGAAAACTCAGGCGGCCTTGGCGTCGGCGACCGGATGGACGGCATGGAACGTCACGCAAAGCCGGTTCCAGGTATTGATCATACCGACCGCCATGGTGAGCTTGACCAGTTCCTCACCGGAGAAGTGCTTTTGCCCCTCGGCATAAAGCTCGGCCGGAACACCGGCATCCGCAATGTTGGTGACCGCTTCTGTCCAGGCAAAGGCCATGCGCTCACGCTCGCTGAAAAGCGGCGATTCCTTCCATGCCGCAACGAGCCAGAGGCGCTGCTCGGTCTCGCCATCCTGCTTGGCCTCGCGGCTGTGCATGTCGACGCAATAGGAGCAGCCGTTGATCTGCGATGCGCGCAATTTGATCAGGTGCAGCAGGCTGTGCTCGAGGCCGCATTCATTGATTGCGGTGTTGAGCGAGACCAAGAGCTTCGTCAGGTCGGGTGCAGCGGTGTAGAAATTCATCCTTGGTTTCACGGTATCTTCCTTTCGTTGATGGTTCTCTTTTGCGGCCGCTGGTTCAGCGCGACGAATGCGCAACTGGCGGCAACGATGCGCTGGTCGGTGTTCTCGGTGAAGTCGGAGACGATGTCGGACAGCTTTGTGCCTGCAAGTGCGGCGCGATAGGCACGCTCGGCCTTGAGCATGGCGACATTTATGCCGCAGGGCTTCACATAGGCCGAGGGGTCGAGGGCATATTTGCCCTTCTGCCTGATCTCGCCGCAGCGGAACGCCGGCTCCCTGCCCTCGACCGCCAGCACGATGTCGAGCAGCGTGATCTGCTCGGCCGGCTTCGCCAGCCTGTAGCCGCCACTCGGACCCGGCAGCGATTCCAGCACCTTCGCCGCCGTCAGCGCCTTCAAGTGCTTGAGCAGGTAGCTCGGTGACAGGCCGAAGGCTTCGGCCATGGCATTGGCGGGCAGCGTGCCGTCGCCATCGACGCCGGCCAGCATCGCCGCACAATGGATCGCCGCCTCCACGCCATCACCGAGCTTCATCGTGGTCTCCTTATCGTGGATATATAATATCGTGGATAAATAATATCCGCAATAGGCGCATGCGAACAATCTGGGAAAAACCGTCCACGGCTCACTTCTTCTGCAGCTGCTCGATGGTGAAGATGCCATCGATCTCCTGTGCCGCGATGTAGGTCACGTCGGGTGTGTAGAAACGCAGGCGCATCTGCCTGACGGCGTCGACGAGGTCGATGGCCCAGCCATCCTTGAGACGCCAGGCGGCAATCTCGTCCATAACAGGAAAGGCTTTGGCGCAGGCCGGGTCGACATCGATCTGCAAGCCGCCGATGGTCATCTCGCGCTCGAGCACGACATCGCAGCTCCTGTCGCCGGCCTCGTTGCGGATCCGCCATCTGCCGAGAAAGCCGTCAACCTCGGCCTTGTCGAGCGCATCGAGGTCGAGCGACTGAAGATCGTCGGCCCACGCCCCACGCGAAAGCAGGCTCGCCGCGACCATCACCCCAGCCCCGATCAGACGCATCGCCTGTTCCCTCGCTCGCCGCGACGATATCGACACAAGCGCAGCAGGGCACTCGGCCGAGTTGGCCGGAACGAGTGTCAGTCGATGTCGGCCTAGCCTTGCGCTGCCGGCGTCACGTGGCTGAGCACGCATTTCCAGCCGGTTCCGTCGCGAACGAAGACATCGCTTGTCCATTCGTCGGCAGCAAAACGCTGTCCGCGAATATGACCGTTGTTGATCACCCGGGCGGTGTAGACCGCAGTCGCACCGTAAAACGCGACCCTGGCATCGCCGACCGTACGCATCATGTCGTGGGTGAGATCGCCCGAGGCGACAAGGCCAAGAAAATCCGCCCTGGCGGTCGCGCCGTCGGGGCCGATGATCACCCAGTCGTCGGCCATGAAGGGGCCGATGGCGGCAGCATCGTTGGCAACGATCGCCTCCGCCCAGGCAAGAGCGAGTTCAACGATCTCGCTCCTGTCGTCCATGGTTTGCCGCCCCTACTCCGCCGCCACCTTGGCCATCGGATTGTTGGGGTGCGTCGTCCAGTTGGCATAGTGCGGCGACACCGGCTTTCCGGTGCGCTTGTCCATGGCGCCCACGGCCAGCGGTTCCATGGTGATGCAGCCGTCGACCGGGCAGACATTGACGCAGAGATTGCAGCCAACGCACTCTTCCTCAATCACCTCGAAATGGCGCGCGCCGTCGAGCATGCTGGTAATTGCCTGGTGCGAGGTGTCCTCGCAGGCGATGTGGCAGCGGCCGCACTTGATGCAGGCGTCCTGGTCGATATGCGCCTTGGCGACGTAATTGAGGTTGAGATACTGCCAGTCGGTGACATTGGGCGTGGCGCGGCCGACGATGTCGTCGAGCGACTTGTGGCCCTTCTCGTCCATCCAGTTTTCGAGGCCGGCGATCATCTCCTGCACGATCTTGAAGCCATAGGTCATGGCGGCGGTGCAGACCTGCACGTTGCCGGCGCCCAGCGCCATGAATTCGGCAGCATCTCGCCAGGTGGTGATGCCGCCGATGCCGGAGATCGGCAGGCCCGCGGTCTCCGGGTCGCGCGCGATCTCGGCCACCATGTTCATGGCGATAGGCTTGACCGCAGGACCGCAATAGCCGCCATGCGAGCCCTTGCCGTCGATGGTCGGCATCGGCGCGAAGTTGTCCAGGTCGACGCCGGTGATCGAATTGATGGTGTTGATCAGCGACACGGCGTCGGTGCCGCCCGCGAGTGCCGCCCGTGCCGGCTTGCGCACATCGGTGATGTTGGGGGTCAGCTTGGTGATGACCGGCATGCGGGTGTTCGCCTTACACCAGCGCACGACCATTTCGATGTATTCGGGCACCTGGCCGACGGCGGCACCCATGCCACGCTCCGACATGCCGTGCGGACAGCCGAAATTAAGCTCGATGCCGTCGGCGCCGGTCTCCTCGACGACAGGCAGGATCGCTTTCCAGGCTTCCTCGACGCAGGGCACCATCAGCGACACGACGATCGCCCGGTCAGGCCACTCCATCTTGGTCTGCTTGATCTCGCGCAGATTGGTCTGCAGGTCGCGATCGGTGATCAACTCGATGTTGTTGAGGCCGAGCAGGCGCCGGTCGGCGCCCCAGATCGCGCCATAGCGCGGACCGTTGACGTTGACGACGGGCGGGCCTTCTTCGCCCAAGGTCTTCCAGACCACGCCGCCCCAGCCCGCCTTGAAGGCGCGGACGACATTGTAGGCCTTGTCGGTCGGCGGGGCGGACGCCAGCCAGAACGGATTGGGCGACTTGATGCCGACGAAATTGTTGCGGATGTCTGCCATCTTGTCCTCCCTCAGCCGACCAGGGCGCGGTGGATGGATTCAGCCGCGTCGCGCCCTTGCGCCACAGCCGAGACGGTCAGGTCGTCGCCTCCCGCAATACAGTCGCCGCCGGCCCAGACCTTGGCGAGCGACGTGCGGCCTTCGCCGTCGACCTTGATGCGGCCGCCGTCCATGGCAACCGATGGACCACTGCCGTTGAGCGCCGAAGGCTCGAAACTCTGGCCGATCGCCTTGAACACCTGGTCGGCAGCAAGGCGCACGGTCTCGCCAGTGCCGGAGAGCTTGTCGCCCTTCATCGCAGTGTATTCGAGTTCGATGGCGACGACTTTGCCGCCTTCGGAGATGACCTTCTTCGGCTGCAGCCAGTGACGGATGACAACGCCATTGGCTGCCGCCAGATCCTGCTCGAATTCCGAGGCATTCATATGCTCCTGGCCGCGGCGGTAGCAGATCGTCACCTCTTCGGCTCCGAGCAGCTTGGACTGCACGGCAGCGTCAACCGCTGTCATGCCGCCGCCGATGACGACGACGCGGCGCCCGACCGGCAGGCCCGCGAGATCGCTCGACTGGCGCAGCGTCGAAATGAAGTCGACGGCGTTGGAGACACCCGAGGCGTCCTCGCCTTCGGCGCGCAGCGCGTTGACGCCGGCAAGGCCGAGGCCGAGGAATACCGCATCATAAGAAGCGGTGAGATCGGCGAGATGGTAGTCGCGGCCGAGCGCCTTGCCGTTCTCGGTCTTGATGCCGCCGATCGCGGTGACGTAGTCGACTTCTGCCTGGGCGAAATCGTCGGTGCTCTTGTAGGCGGCAATGCCGTATTCGTTGAGACCACCCGACTTCGGCCGCGCCTCGAGGATGGTCACGTCGTGGCCGTGGCGCGCCAAGCGGTGTGCGGCGGCAAGGCCCGCCGGGCCGGCGCCGACGATGGCGACCGTCTTGCCGCTCGGCTCGGCGCGGCTGTAAAACTGCTTGCCCTGCGCCATGGCCACATCGGTGGCATAACGCTGCAGGCGGCCGATCTGCACCGGCTTGCCTTCAGCGACCTCGCGGACGCAGACCTCTTCGCACAACGTTTCGGTCGGGCAGACGCGCGCGCACATGCCGCCGAGGATGTTCTGGTCGAAGATCGTCTTGGCCGATCCGATCGGATTGCCGGTCGAAATCTGGCGGATGAACATCGGGATATCGATCGATGTCGGGCAAGCCTGCATGCAGGGCGCATCGTAGCAGAAATAGCACCGGTCGGACTCCACCAGCGCCTCGTGATGGTCGAGCGGCGGGTGCAGGTCGGAGAAATTGTCGGCGTATTGTGCAGGCGCAAGGCGGCCGCCGACGATGCCTTCCTTGAAAAGACCTTCTGCCATTCCAGTTCCCCAATTTGTTCTCGTTTTGAGGAAGCGTAGCACGTTCTAATTTTTTATCAATTGGTCAATTTTTGGCGTAAGTCTCTGATTTTGCGTGAAAATAAGATGATTATTTTGGTCAGGATTTTCTGATTCTGGGGTGATTCCTTCCGTTGCGAGAGGCAGGGCATTGGCAAGGCCTTCTCCCCTTGCGGGAGAAGGCCTGTTCTCGCCTTGCCACGCCCCGTTTCCGGTCTGGCTATTGTTTGAAAGTTCGGGAAGCGGGGCGCGAGGCCGTGCCTTCCGATTGTAAGTATGTGGCGCGACGTTCGCGCCCCGCCCGGTGTTCTTGCCCCGCTCAGTCGCCTCGGCTTTCACCGCCAGCCGCCGCAAAGCCCGGGCTTGGGGGCTCATCACCCAGCAGGAGATCCGACCTCCTGCCAGCCCGGCACCGGCGCTTCCCCCCGCTGCCCGGTGCGCACCGGAGTCCCGTGGAAGATCGCAAGGGGATTTACGGGAGGTGGAGAGGGCGAGGACAAACCGGGGCGGTTATCCACGCGGGTTGGTGACAGATGGTGACAAGTGAGCGCCGAGGGGCGTGCCTACGAAGCAAACCTTTGGCGTTGCGATCCTTCGCACCCCCTCTGGCCTGCCGGCCATCTCCCCCACAAGGAGGGAGATCAGTCGCGTCGCCGGCGGCGCCCATTCTGCGACGTCCCATGGAAAAGCCCGGAAGGACTGATGACCTTGGCGATTGGTCGCGGCGGCGATGACGGCCTGATCTCCCCCCTTGTGGGGGAGATGCCCGGCAGGGCAGAGGGGGGCGTGGGAAGGATCGCGGCCGAGGCGATCTGCGGGAGTTCCGCTTGGCGATGGCGTTCAGAAAAATGGAAGGGCGTGGAGAACTTCTCCACGCTCTCGCCCGTTCAAGCCGCCGGCAAAACTTCCTGGTCCTCGTGAACCAGAACCTGATTGCCCCAATATCGGAGGACAGCAGGAGAGCTGAGGATAAGTTCGAACCAGTCCCCTCCGTCATTGTAAGGATCGCCGGTTCCCCCAGTCATACCTTGCACGCTGAACACGCCATCCTGCACGCTTTTGACGAAGACGTGCCACTTCAATCGCTGTCCGTCGAACAGGACAAAAATCTCGTCCTGATTGGCCTCGTCTATCTCGACGGAGTAGAGGCCATTGAATGACTGGAATGCGATGGACCGCCGTCCGAAATTGGCGGTCTCATGGTCCCAGATCGTTGTCCCTTCTTCCATTCGCCCCCCAGAGCTGAGCGCAGGCCCAACATCTGCCGCATGTTGCTCAGCCGAGAAGACAGGCGCTCGCGTGATCCGTCAACAGAGATCGGCAAAAGTTGAGGAGCAGAGGATGCCCCCTCAAGCCTCCGGCGTCACGTCGTGCGCGCCAGGTGTCGCACCCTTGCCCATGCTGATGACCGGCTCCATGGCGTCGAAGGCGCTGGGCGGGAGGTGGCATTTGATCTGGTGGCCGTCGCCGAATTCGCGCACCGGCGGCACCTGGGTTTCGCAGAGATTGCCCGGCACCTGGCTCTTGTAGCGGCAGCGGGTCTGGAACGGGCAGCCCGACGGCGGGTTCATCGCCGAGGGGATGTCGCCTTCGAGCACGATGTGCTTCTTCACGACGGACGTGTCGGCGATCGGAATCGCTGACAGAAGTGCCTCGGTATAGGGGTGGTAGGGCGGTGAAAAAATCTGGTCGGTGGTGCCCTGCTCGACGATATGGCCGAGATACATGACCACGACGCGGTCGGCGATGTAGCGCACCACTGACAGATCGTGGCTGATGAACAGCATCGTCGTCTTCGACTTGCGCTGGATGTCCATCAGAAGTTCGGTCACCGCCGCCTGCACGGAGACGTCGAGCGCCGAGACCGGCTCGTCGGCGACGACGACCCTGGCCTGGCCGGCGAAGGCGCGGGCTACGCCGATGCGCTGCTTCTGCCCGCCCGAGAGCTGGCGCGGCATGCGTTCGGCGAAAGCGCGTGGAAGCTTGACGAGGTCGAGCAGCTCCAGCATGCGCTGCTGGCGGTCGCCGGCGGTCTTGCCGATCTTGAACTTCTCCAGCGTGCGCACGATCTGCGAGCCCACCGAATGACTGGGGTTGAGCGTGTCGAACGGGTTCTGGAACACCATCTGGATCGACGCGACGGTGGCAACGTCGCGGTCCTCGATGCCGGTAGACTGGATCTCCTTGTTGCCGAGCAGCACCTTGCCGGAACTCGCGGTCTCAAGGCCGAGCAGCACCTTGGCGAGCGTCGACTTTCCGCAGCCGCTTTCGCCGACGATGGCGACTGTTTCGGATTCGCGCGCCTCGAAACTGATGGTCTCGTTGGCCTTGACAACCCTGCCCTCGGCTCCGCCGAAGACCTCGTTGCCGCCGACGCGGTAATATTTTCTGAGGTCATCGATCTTGAGCACCGGCGCGCCCGGCTTGACCGGCTCGTGCTTCTTTTCGGCGCCCGGCGGCATCGCAGCCCAGTCAATCTCGTTGAAGCGCACACAGCGGCTGAAATGGCCGTCATGGCCGGCCACAGGGATCATCGGGATCTCGGCGGCGTTGCAGACGCCTTCGACGAAATGGTGGCAGCGCGGGCCGAAATTGCAGCCCTTGGGACGCTGGTGCGGCAAGGGCAGCTGGCCGGGAATGGCAACCAGCGGGCGCGAGTTCTTGTCGGCGCCGGGCAGCGGAATCGAGCGGAACAGCCCTTGCGTATAGGGGTGGCGCATCCGGTCGAAGACGTCCTTGATCGAGCCGGTTTCCACCGCCTCGCCCGAATACATCACCGTGATGCGGTCGCAGGTCTCGAGGATCAGGCCGAGATTGTGCGACACGAAGATCATCGAGGTGCCGAACTGCTTGCCCAACCCCTTGACCAGTTGGACGATGCCGGCCTCAACGGTGACGTCGAGCGCTGTCGTCGGCTCATCGAGCAAAAGCAACGCCGGATTGGACAGCAGCGCCATGGCAATGACGATGCGCTGCTGCTGGCCGCCGGAGAGCTGGTGCGGGAAAGAGCGCATCATGCGCTCGGGGTCGGGCAGCTTGACGGAGCGGACCATTTCGAGTGCGCGTTTGTAGGCCTCCTCCTTCGACACCTTGTCGTGGATCATCGGCACTTCCATCAGCTGCTGGCCGACCTTCATCGCCGGGTTCAGGCTGGCCATCGGCTCCTGGTAGATCATGGCGATCTTGTTGCCACGGATGGAGCGCAGCTCGTCCTCGGACATGTCGCCCATGTCCTTGCCTTGGAACTTGATGCGGCCGCCGACGATCTTTCCAATGTTGGAGAGGTCGCGCATGATGCCGAGCGACACTGTCGACTTGCCGCAGCCGCTTTCACCGACGATGCCCATCGCCTCGCCCGGCATGACGGTACAGGAGAAGTCCATAACGGCGGGGATCTCGCCGCGACGGGTGAAGAACGAGATCGACAGGTTTTCGATCTCGATGATCGGTTCCTGGGCGGTGGCGTTTCTGACGGTCTCGTTCATGACGCTCTCCTTCAGTCCTTCATCGATTGTTCGCGCAGCGCATCGGCAAGAAGGTTGAGGCCGAGCACGAAGGACATCAGCGCGATTGTCGGCGGCAATGCCGGGTGGATGAAGGAGCGCAGCAGGCGGCTGGCGTCCTTGATCGCGGTACCCCAGTCCGGGCTTTCGGGTGCCAAGCCGAGGCCGAAATAGCCGAGCGTGCCGAGCAGGATGGTGGTGTAGCCGATGCGCAGGCAGGCATCGACGATCAGCGGCCCACGCGCATTGGGCAGGATCTCCCACAGCATGATGTACCAGGGCGTCTCGCCGCGGGTCTGTGCGGCGGCGACGTAGTCGCGCGTCTTGATGTCCATGGTCAGGCCGCGGACGATGCGAAACACGCCCGGGCTGGAAGCGAAGACGACGGCGACGAAGATGTTGAGCTGGTTGGGATCGATCGAGATGATGCCGAGCGGGTCTGCGTTGAAGACCAGTCCGACATAGACCCAGCCGCCGAGCAGCAGGGTGAGCCCGAGCAGCAGGTAGATACGTTCGGGCCGGCTCTTGAAGCGGGTGTAGAACAGCACCGAAAAGAAGATGATCGGGAACAGGAAGAACACACCGGCCATGGCATAGGGGATCGGCGTGTCCATAATGCCGGGGGTGACCAGCAGGTAGAACAGAAGGATCACCGGGAAGGCGAGCACGAGGTTGGCGAGGAAGGAAAGGAACGAGTCGATCCGTCCACCATAATAACCGGCCGGCAGGCCGAGCGTGATGCCGACCATCAGCGCGAAGGCGGTGGCGGCAGGTGCGATGATCAGCACGATCTGGCTGCCAAAGACCATGCGCGAGAACACGTCGCGGGCGAGCTTGTCGCCGCCGAACAGATAGACCTGCTTCGACGCGGGTTCGATGGCACCGGGCAGCGCGTCCTTCATGACAGGGACCTGGCTGAGCGGATCGAAGGGCGCAACCTTAGCGGCAAAGATCGCCGTGAACAGCCAGAAGAAGCAGATGCCGACGCCGGCGATACCGACGCCCGAATCGAAGAGCTGACCGTAGAGGCCGAGATGCTTGCGGAAGTTGAAGCTAGCGACCAGCACGATGGCCATCGCCAACCACACCGGCCAGAAGCGGGCGAGCACGCCGAGGACAACCTGGAAGGCGCCGATATATTCGAGCTGCATGCGGCTGTCTCCCTACTGAACGCGGATGCGTGGATTGAGGTAGGCGTAGCCGACATCCGAGATCAGTTGGGTGATCAGCACGATGAAGACCGAGACCAGCGAGCAGCCGAGCAACAGGTCGATGTCGTTGTTGCCGGCGGCTTCGACCAGCGTGTAGCCGAAACCCTGGTAGCGGAACATCACCTCGACGATGACGACGCCGGTGAGCAGCCACGGGAACTGCAGCATGATCACGGTGAACGGCGCGATCAGCGCGTTGCGCAGCGCGTGCTTGACCACGACATTGCCGAAGGACAGGCCCTTGAGCCGGGCGGTGCGGATATATTGCTGGGTCATCACCTCGACCATCGAGGCGCGCGTCATGCGGGCGATGTAGCCGATGCCGTAGATGGCGAGCGTCATGACGGGCAAGGTGAAGTTGTAGAAGGTGATACCCTGGCTGGCGGAGGCCGCCGAGCCGTTGAGCCAGCCCAGCCACGAGGCGAAGATGACGGTGAAGATGACGCCCGAGACATATTCAGGCGTCGCGGTCGTGGCGATCGAGGCGACCGACAGCGTCCTGTCGGTGCGCGAGCCCTCGCGCATGCCGGCGAGGATGCCGATCAACAGCGATATTGGCACCATGGTGACGAGCACCCAGAACATCAGAATGCCGGTGGCGCCGAGTGCGGGGAACAGCTTGGTCGCGACGAGTGTCTTGAATTTGGTCGAGCAGCCGAAGTCGCCTTGCAGGATGCCGGAATAGGTAGGCTCCGCCGCCTCGTTGCAGAAGCGGAAACGCGGCACCGCCTGGCCGTTGGCCGGGTCGATATTGGGCTGCTTCTGGACGACGCCGAGCCACTGGCCGTAGCGGACGAAGAAGTTCTGACGGTAGCCGTTGCGCTGCAGCCAGCTTTCGAGCTGTTCGGCCGTCGTGCGCATTTCGGTCTGGCTGATCGCCAGCTTCTTCAGGTTGGGCTCGAGATTGATGAGAAAGAACACCACGAGGGTCAGGCACAGCATGGTCAGTGCCATGGTGCCGAGGCGGCGCATGATGAAAGATAGCATTGGCGTCCCCTGCCTTTGTGGGTTTGGGGTCCGTGGCGATCAACCCGGTTGCGAAAGGCGGGAGAGGTGCAGGACACCCCTCCCTGAATTGCGGCCCAGGCTCAGGCCTCGTCGAGCCACACCTTGCCGTAGTCGTGCTCGAAGGTCGGGTGCATGCCGCCGCCCTTCACCGCGGCGACCGAGTGATTGTAGAGCTTGCGCCAGAACGGCTGGATGATGATGCCGGAATCCTGCAGGGTCTGTTCGATGTCCTTCATCATTTCCTTGCGCTTGGCGACGTCGGCGACGGCAAGTGCGGCGTTCAGCTTCTTGTCCCACTCAGGGTTCGACCAGGCGCTTTCGTTCCAGGCTTCACCGGTGCGGTAGGCCAGCGCCAGGACCTGCACGCCGAGCGGGCGCATGTTCCAGTTGGTCATCGAGAACGGGTACTTCGTCCAGTCGTTCCAGAAGGTCGAGCCGGGCAGAACGGTGCGCTTGACCTTGATGCCGGCCTCGCGCAGCTGGGCGGCGATAGCGTCGCCGGTGTTCTTGTGCCAGTCCTCGTCGACGGTGATCAGCTCATGCTCGAAGTCGGCCTGGCCGGCTTCCGCCATCATCGCCTTGGCCGCCGCCGGATCGCGGGCCTGCTTGGGCAGCTCGAAATATTCCGGATGGATCGGCGCGACGTGGTGGTTTTCGGCGACGGCACCCGCATTGCCATAGCCGAGCTGCAGCACGACCGCGTTGTCGACGGCCTTGTGCAGCGCCTGGCGCACCTTCTGGTCGTCATAGGGCTTGTTGGCGACGTTGGTGCGGGCGACGATGGTCGCCGCGGTCACGACTTCCGACTTGACCAGACCGAGGCCGTCAAGGATCGACACGTAGTCGGCCGAGGTTTCGAAGTTGGTGTGGACTTCGTTGGCCTCGAAGGCGCTGACCATGGCGGCCGGGTCGGTGCCGTAGTCGATCAGTTCGACGCCGTCGAGATAGACCTCGCCGTTCCACCACTTGTTGTCCTCGCGGCGCTTGTAGACCACCTTCGAGCCGACGTCATAGGAGACGAGCTCGAACGGGCCGGTGCCGATCGGGCAGGCTTTGAAGTCGCCGCCCTTCTCATCGAAGGTCTTGTGGACGATGAGGCCGGGATAATCGCAGAGATTCGGGATGATCGAGATGTCGGAGGTGGTCAGCTTGAGCTTGACCGTCATGTCGTCGACCTTCTCAACCGAGCCCTCGCGCAGCTTGCCGGTCTTCTCGTCGACCAGCGTGCCGAGGCGGCCTGGCATCGAATTGCCTTCTGCGCTCTTGTCGGCCCAACGCGTGAAGTTGAAAATCACGTCGTCGGCGTTGAACGCATCGCCGTTCGACCAGGTCACGCCCGGACGGACATGCAGGACATATTCGGTGGCGTCGTCATTCACTTCCCAGCTGGCCAGCAGATAAGGCTCGAAGGTGTATTTGTCGGTGTACTTGACCAGTGGCTCGATCGCCTGGCGCTCGGCATTGGCGATCTCGGACCAGTCCGCCTTGCGCGGATCCTTGGGGTCCTTGATCCACTGTGCGACCTTCAGGACGCCGCCTTTCTTGGCTTCCTGCGCCTGGGCTTCGACAGGCATGGCAAGACCGATCATGCCATAGGCCATGGCTGCGGATGCGCCGAAGGTCGTTGCCATCGCGAGGAACTCGCGACGGTCCATCTTGCCGTCGACGACAGCACTTGCCAGCTCACGGATGTGGCCGGGAACAAGATCAGAGTTGCTCTTGTAGAATGTCATTTCCGTCTCCCATTGCAGCTGTAACGTTACCATTTCGCATCCGATTGCCGTTGTCAAAACGGTCGGACGTCATCGTTCCCATAGGTAAGTCTGCAATTTTGAACGGAGAGCAGTTCGCGTGATAGCGACAGAGTTGGCGCAAAAATGGTAATGCGTTGCGGATTCGTCGGAATCTTCGCCCCAAGCTAATATGCCCGGGTTCCGACAATCGCCGGCAGTGCCACGACACATCGCCTGATATGTCAGTGCAGGGGTTACCCGAGCGGCAGCCCGCTCAGTATTCCTTCTCGTAGAAGATGCCGCCCTTGGCCTCGCCGGAGTCCGTCGCCTGGCCGCGCAGCTTGACGCCGCGGCCGACATTCAGGTCGATCGTCGCCTTGCCCGAGCCAGGCTGGTCGCCGGCCTCGATCGACAGATAGGTACGGTCGTTCAGATACTTGCCGACGGCAACCGAAGTATCACCTTGCTCGTTGGTCTTGATGTCGAGGTCGTCGACGCCGAGCGTCGCACGTAGGCTCGACAGCAGCGACGTCGAACCACCGATGCCGGCCATTTGGGCAGCGGCGTCGGCAAGCTGGGCGATCTGCAGCGGCGACAGGTTGGACATCGACCGGCCGAAGATCAGCCGCGCCAGCACTTCGTCTTCCGGCAGCGCCGGCACCGATGAGAAGGCGAATTTCGGATTGTTGGCCTCGCCAGAAATACCGATGGTGACGGTGGCGTCGCCCGCGGTCGTCTCGGCGGCGAAGTTGATCGTCGGCACGAGCGAGCCCGAAAAACCGACCGAACCCTGGGTGAAGTTGAGTCGCTTGCCCAGAATGGACAGGCGGCCACGGCGCAGCGTGAACTCACCCACCGCCTGCGGCGATGCCGACGAGCCCGACAGACGCAGCGAACCGCCAAGCTCGGCGTCAAGACCACGACCCTGGACAAAGATCTGGTTGGGCGCGTTGACGGTGACGTCGAGCATCAGCGCGCCGCTGCCGCCGCTGGCCTTCGCCGGCGGACGCATCGCTTCCTGCTGGGCGACGACCGCCTTGGGCGCGTTCTTGTGCTTGACGTCGACGGCGGTCAGCGCGCCGGGGAACTTTTCCGGAATGCTGATGACGGTGCGTGCCAGATTGATTGTGCCCGACAGCACCGGCGCCGAAACCAGCGGTCCTTTGATCGCGATGTCGCCGCCAAGATTGGCGGTGACGACGCGGCCGTCGGTGTAGCGACCGTCGGTCAGCTTGATGGAGATGTCGGCCGGGAACCCCTGCGCCGCATTGGTGCCGACAGTACCGCTCGCGGTGAGCTGGCCGCCCGTCGACAGCGCGCCGGTCAGGCGGTTGATACGGGCAACGCCGGCGGCAATGCCGATGTCGAGATTGATGTCGTTGATGGCGATGCCCGACTGGGCAATCAGAAGCCGCGCACCGGAAGCGCGGATGCTGCCGCCGATGACAGGTGACGTGGCGGGGCCGCGCACCTGGACGTTGACGTCGGTGGAACCGTTCAGCGCCATGCCCTGGGCGGCCAGCGTGCGGCCAAGGAACTGGAATGGCACGGGCCCCTGGAAATTGAGGTCGAGCGCCACCGGCTTGGCAGTGGTGACGACACTGCCGCCCCCCTTGATCGCGAGGCCCGACCCTTCGCTGATCGTCGACTGGAAGGTGAGCTTGCCACCGGCGAAAGTGCCGGTCGAGCCGATGTTCATGGCACCGAAGCCGGCCCCCGTTGTCTGTGCGGTCGCGGCACCCGCGACCTTGAGGTCGTAGCCGACTGTCGGATTGGCGGCAGCGCCCGAGACCTTGACCGTACCCGAGATCGAACCGGCGGCACCAAGACCA
The DNA here is from genome assembly GCF_025628925.2 of Aminobacter sp. NyZ550. Lineage (NCBI taxonomy): Bacteria > Pseudomonadati > Pseudomonadota > Alphaproteobacteria > Hyphomicrobiales > Phyllobacteriaceae > Aminobacter > Aminobacter sp. NyZ550. The sequence goes on along the minus strand of NZ_CP114190.1, from coordinate 2,620,653 downwards.
GGCGCGAAGGAATTGGCAAGCGAAGCCGGCACATTGGCCAGCGTGGCGTTGAGGTTGAGCGCCGAGCCCGCCGTGCCGGAGACAGTCGCCGTGCCGCCGCCGAGATTGAGCGCAAGCTTGTCGAGGGTCGTCGTGCCGCCTGCAATCGAAATCGTCGTCTTACGCGCAACGGCAGCCTTGATGCCGCGCATGACGGCGTCACCCGAGGCGAGCTCGATGGTGGTGGTGCCGCCAGCGAGCTTGACGCGACCGGCGGCTTTGGCCGGAATGTCGGCAACGGTGGCGCCACCGGAGAAGCCGGTCCATTCGCCATCACGCTTGAGGTCGACATCGATGCCGGAAATGACCGTCTTGCCCGAGGTCACCGACTTGGCCTTGATCGTACCAGAGATCGCCGGCGCCTTGAGGTAGTTGAGGATGTCGGCGTTGATGGAAACGCCATTGGCGGCGAGATCGCCACGCTTGAGCGAAGCGGTGCCCAGTTCAAGGCGCGCCTGCGGGACATCGCCTGAACGCGTGAAGTCGATCTTGCCGCGCAGATCGCCTTCGGCCTTTTCGAGCGCAAGTGCTGCAAGTGGGCCGATATCGGGCATGTTGATGGTGACCGTGCCGAGCGGCGCGAAATCCTGGTCGAGGACCAGGTCGCCCGACAGCTTGTTCTCGCCCAGCGACAGCGACAGGCCCTTGATCTCGCGCTTGCCGTCTGATGTGGCGAGCACGGCACTGCCCTGGAGCGGTTGACCGGCGACGTTGCCCGAAAGTGCCACATTGGCGGCCGGGTTGGCCGGGTCGACCTTGCCTGTTGCCTTCAGGCTGAGCCCAGTGATTTCGCGCGCCGCCGCTTCGATGCGGTCGCTGGTGACGGTCAGTGAGATGTCAGGGGCGGTGCGCGCGCCCTTGGCGGTCAGGGCGAAATCCACCGCACCCTTGGCATCCTTGGACAGAAGCGAGATGTCGGCGAAGGAACCCTTGAGGTCGGCATCGACATCGGTGCCTTTCATGCGGGCCGTGCCGCTGGCGGTGAGCGCGCCCGAGGTGAATTCGATGGCGTTGGCGGCGAAGCTGCCTTCGGCATCGCGGCTCGCGGTGGCCGAAAACTGCGTGCGCTCGGCGAGCGCAATACGGACGCCTGCCGGCAGCGCGCTGGAAGCTACGTCGGCCCTGACGCCGAGTTCGAGCGACAGGTCAGCCAGGTTGAGCTTGGCGTTCAGCGCGCCGTTGAGCGTGTCGCTGCGGATCGTGCCTTCGTCGACGGCGACCTGATCCTTGCTGATGGAGCCCGCCATGTCGACCGCGACACGGCCGGCGACCAACGGTGCAAGCGTGGCGACATCGGTCTTGAGTTCGGCGACGCCGAGCTTGATCGACAGCGGGCCGCTGCGGTTGGCAATGTCGAAGCCTTCGGAATGGGCGGAGGCGGCGATGTCGCGCAGCTCGGTATTGCCGGCGATGACCGACAGCAGCGAGGCGCTGAAATCGACCCCCGGCTCCTTGCCGTCGCCGAAGACGCGCAGGCTGGCGGCGTTGATGGCAACCGTGACCGGCTGGGCATCGCTGCCGAGGCTGAGCACGATCGGCCCCTCATTGGCCTTGACGTCGAGCGACAGGTCAGCGGCACCTTCCGGATCGAGCGAACCGGCTGCTGTGGCCGTCAGCGCGCTGCTGGCGACGGTGGCGCGTTCGATGTCGAGGCCGCCCGTCGTCGTGCGCGTGCCGGCGACGTCGAAAGTGGTGTTGCCGGCGAGCAGCGGCTTGAGCGCTGCGGGCAGGAAATCCTCGAAGGCGCCGTCGCCCTTGGCCGAAATGACGTTGCCGTTGTCGGTCAGCTGATGGGTGCCGGAAATCCGGGTGACGACCTTGCCATCGACGGCGAAGGTGCCGTTGCCGCTCCAGTTGGCAGCAGGCCCCTCACCCGCAACGACGAGTTCGACCGCCGGCTGGTTGGGCAGCTTTAGGATATTGGCGATGATGCCGCCAGCGGGCTCAGAGGCGCGAATGTTGAGCGCGATGCGGTTGTCGGCGGGCGCAAAGGCGATGTCGGCGTCGACGACGCCCTGCTTCCCGTCGCTGCGCGAAACGTTGAGCTTGGTCTCGATGCCCAGCGGCGAACGGTCGGCGCGCAGCATGCCCTTGGCGGCAAGCTCGGCGATGCCGGTTCCAGCCAGCGCTTCGCCGAGCGCGATCTCGGGCAACTCGATTGCCTTGATGTCGACGGAAACCGGCAACGACAGACCGCCACCGCTGCTATCCTTCTTCGTGCCGCCCTGCGGCAGGCGGGCAAGCTCGATGCGGTCGGCGGCGATCCTGCCGGCGCGGAAGGTGCGCGACAGAAGCGCCAGCGGCGACCAGTCCACAGAGACGCCGCGCAGAGCGAGCCATGCGCCCTGGGCGTCTTCGATGACCACGTTGTCGAGCCGGAGATTGCCCGACCAGATGCCGTTTAGTCCGCTCAGCCTGATCTTTTGGTCGGGCGTCGAGGCGACGCTGGAGATCAACCCAGCGAGGTTTTCGCGGCCCTTCGAGGTCAGCGTGAAGACGGCGGTGGCGCCAATGACGAAGGCCAGCACGACAAGAACCGCGATGCGGAGGATGCGCAGGATTTTCTTCAGCATAACCATCGCGGTCAGAACGCCTGGCCGACGCCGGCGTAGAAGCCATAGCTGGGGTCGCCCGGCCCCGGATTGAGCGGCACGGCGACGTCGACACGCAGCGGGCCGAATGGCGTGAGATAGCGGACGCCGATGCCGGCGCCGACCTTGACGGTTCCGAAATCGGGGAACTGCCTGGCGGAAACCGTGCCGGCGTCGATGAACGGCACGATGCCGATCTTGTCGTTGTAGTTGTAGCGGATCTCGACCGAGGTCTCGGCATAGGACAGGCCGCCCGTCGGCTTGCCGTTGATCTCCGGGCCGATGCCCTGGTAGGCGTAGCCGCGCACCGAGCCGCCGCCGCCGGAATAGAAGCGCCGGTCGGCCGGCACGTCGTCGAGGCCAGCGCCGAGGATCGAACCCATGGCGACGCGGCCGGCGAGAACGAACCGGTTCTGGTCGCCAAGGCCGTAGTAGGCCGAGCCCTCGCCCTTCAGCTTGACGAAGGCGTTGCCGTTCAGCGCGTCATAGGTCGGCTCGACATAGGCGAGCGCGCGGAAACCGCGTGTCGGGTTGAGCTTGTCGTCGCGATTGTCGAAGGCGTATTGCAGCGGTGTCGAGACCAGCAGGTAGCGCTTGCCATCCGGATTGAGTGCGTCCTCGATGTCGGAATAGTCGACAGCGAGCGAGGCCGAGACGGTCTGCTGCCTGGTCAGCTCGTAGGAGACGCCAGCATTGCCCTTGACCGAGAAGATGTCATAGGCATCGGGGTGCTCATAGGACGCCTTGAGGTTGGCGAAAAACTTCGAGTCAGGCCCGATGACGCCAGGCTTCTCGAACATGATGCCGGCATTGTAATTGAGCTTGCCGAGTTCGGTGGTGTCGCTGATGCGGCCGATCGAACCGCTGATGCGCAGCTTTTCGGCACGACCGAACAGGTTGCGGTGGCCCCAGTAGCCCTCGATGCCGGCACCCTCGGTATTGGAGTAAGTGGCGCCGGCTCCGAAATAGCGCATCTTGCGCTCGCTGACGCGGACGTCCATCGGGATGTTGCCGGTCGGATCGAGCGCCAGCGCCTCATTGATCGACACCGAGCTGAACACTTCGAGCGCCAGGAGGCGGTTGCGTGCCTCCTCGATTTCCTTGGGCGAGTATTTCCGGCCGGCTTCCAGCCCCGTCATGTAAACGGTGAATTCGCGATCGACCGCCTCGGTGCCTTCGACCGTCGTTGCGCCGTAACCGGCGATCGGGCCTGCGGCAACGTCGAGGGTGACGTCGAGCGTGGTGGTAGCGTGATCCGCGACGATGGTCCGGCTGGTCACCTTGGCGAGCGGCCTGCCCTCTTCCTTCAGCGCGCGCACGATGCCGGCCTCGGCCTTCAGTATGGCGTCGGAGGCGGCATTGCCGCCCGCGATCAGGCCGAAATCGGCGCCCCTGATGTTGGCGGCATCGCCCTTGAGCACAATATCGCCGAGCGTGAACATCGAGCCGGGCTGGACCGTAATGCTGACCGGGACGGGCTGTGGCCCGTCGAAGACGGCGTCAGGAGCGAGGTCGTCGAGATTCTTGCCGGCGATGGAAATGGTGACGACGCCATCATAGTGCGCCTTGGAGAACAGTGCGGCGACAAGGCGCTCGCGGTCGTTGCGCGCCTTGGCGAGCAGGCCGAGCGAGCCGGAGACCGGCCGATCCTCCTCGCCCTTCAGCAGCGAGGCGTTCTCGATCGCTTCCTTCAGGTCATCGTCAGTGGTGTCGACTTCGAAGGTAACGGCATAGTCGAGCGGGTCGACAACGTCGGCGTCGTCTTCCTTCGACGAGCCCCACAGCTTGATTCCGAAGATTTCGAAGGCTGAGGCGCCCTGGGTCTCCACGGCCAGGATGCCTGAAGACAACAGCATTGCAACCGCCGCGCGCGGAAGCGCACGGGCGATCGTTGGTCTGTCGAATCCACGCAAACGCCGCACAAACATCAAGGCACCGTAACCTCCAATCCTAAAATTGGAATGAAGTTTCTGGCATTTCGTAAAGCAGCCACATTCGATATGTCAGAATTCATTGGGCAAATGAACGACAGCCGGGCCAGGGATTCGGGTGTTGTCATCGGAGCGAACCGCATGGGCGGGCAATACCATGCACGGCGTCCAAGACAAGTATTAACGTAGCAGGCGGTGCCTGCGTAGCTGCAGTATTGACTGGACTGTGGCAAGCTTAACATGTCGTCTAGAGCGACGATCAGGGTGGTGGAGGGAGTTGGCGATGCGTGCGCTGCGGGCTTTTCCGGTATTCGTTCTTCTCATTTTGGCCATGGCATTCGGGCTGGCCAACACATTCGAGGCTGCGGCGGTCGAAGCCCGGCGCGTCGTGACGACCGACAACTCCGACTATTTCGGTTTCGACCTGCGCTCGGAGCAAAATGTCAGCCTCGACCAGTGCCAGATCTCGTGCATGGGCGACCAGTCCTGCCGCGCTTTCACCTACAACACCAAGGCGAAATGGTGCTTCCTGAAATCCGACTTCGCCACGATCAAGTCGTTCACCGGCGCGGTTGCCGGCAAGGTCGTGCCGGTCAGTGGCGAGCCTGACATCGGCGCGCCGGCCGAACTTACGTTCTTCCCGGCGTCGATGGTGGACGAGGCGCGCCAGTATCGCAGTGCGCTGACCACCAATGCGACCGTCGATCCGGCGCTCGGCCTCGCCGCGCTGATCGATGCCGGCGAGCAGGCGCTCCTGGGCGGCGACGGCCGCACGGCGATGCAGAAGTTCCGCGCTGCAGCGATCATCCTGCCCGACGACGCCGCGATCTGGACGCGCCTCGCCCGCGCCACGCCGATGGTGTCGCCGATCAACGGCGAAGAGACCGCGTCGCTGCAGCGCGACACGACCTCGACCGCCTACAACGCCTATCTTTTGTCGCGCTCGGCGACCAACCGCGCCGAGACACTGGCGCTTTTGGCGCGCGGCCTCGACAAGCGCGACATGTTCCGACCCTCGCTGCAGGCTTATGAAGCGAGTCTCGCACTCGACAATTCGGCCTCCATCCGCGCCGAATATGAAGACCTCAAGGCACGAAAAGGCTTCCGCGTCGTCGAGCACACCATCGACGCCGACACGACCTCGCCGCGCGTCTGCGCTCAGTTTTCCGAGGCGCTGGTCAAGACGGGCGTCGACTACGCCCCCTTCGTCACGATCGACGACCAGGCGCCGAAGAGCGTCGAGGCCAAGGACCAGCAGATCTGCGTCGAGGGTCTGCAGCACGGCCAGCACTACCGCGTGACCTTCCGCTCCGGCCTGCCGGCAGCGCTCGGCGAGGTGCTGGAAGCACCCGTCGTGCTCTCTGTCTATGTCCAGGATCGCGGCCAGTCTGCCCGCTTCACCGGCGACAGCTTCGTTTTGCCGTCGACCGCCCGCCGGGGCATCCCCGTCGTGACGGTCAACATGGAAGCTGCCGACATGAAGCTCTACCGCATCGGCGACCGCTCGCTGGCGCAGTTGCTTTCCGGCTATCAGTTCCTGCGCCAGCTCGACGGCTATGACCTGTCCTCGATCGCCGACCAGATGGGTGAGCCGGTGTGGGAAGGCCAGCTGGCGATCACAAACGAGCTCAACAAGGAAGTGACGACCTCCTTCCCGGTCGACGAGGCACTGCCCAACCGCAAACCCGGCGTCTATGTGCTGACCGCCCAGCCTGTCGACGACAAGAGCGACACCTGGGCGACCAAGGCGACGCAGTGGTTCGTTGTCTCCGACATCGGGCTTTCTACCTATACCGGCCAGGACGGGCTCAACGTCTTCGCTCGCTCGCTCGCCTCGGCCAAGCCTATCGCCGACGCGGAACTGACGCTGCTTGCCCGCAATAACGAAATCCTCGGCACCGGCAAGACCGACGCCGAGGGCCGCGCCACCTTCAATCCGGGCCTGACCCGCGGCAATGGCGGCCTGGCGCCGGCCGTGCTGATGGCGAGGCAAGGCGACGCTGATTTCGTCTTCCTCGACATGACCCGCGCAGGCTTCGACCTGTCCGACCGTGGCGTCACCGGACGCGCCGCACCGGCTGCGCTCGACATTTATGCCTGGACCGAGCGCGGCATCTACCGCGTCGGCGAAACCGTCCATGCGGCAGCCCTTGCCCGCGATGATGCTGCCAATGGCGTCGACAACCTGCCGCTGACCTTCATCTTCACCCGCCCCGACGGCGTCGAGGACCGGCGCGTCGTCAGCCAGGGCGGCAATTCAGGCGGCCATAGCGTCGACCTGCCGCTGTCGTCAGCCGCCATGCGCGGCACCTGGACGCTTGCCATCTACACCGACCCGAAGCAGCCGGCGGTGTCGAGTCAGATGTTCCTGGTCGAGGATTTCGTACCCGACCGCATCGAGTTCACTCTAACTTCCGACCGTAACGAGATCGCCGCTGGCGAAACCGCCGAAGCCACCGTCGACGGCCGCTTCCTCTATGGCGCACCCGCTGCGGGCCTGGCACTCGAAGGCGAGCTGACGCTGTCGACCAAGCGCCAGTGGGACAGCTTCAAGGGCTACTATTTCGGCCTCGCCGACGAGCAGGAAGGCGAAGCTACACGTATTCCGCTGGCCGACCTGCCTGTCGTCGGCGATGACGGCAAAGCGACCTTCCCCATCTCCGTCGACCAACTGCCGTCGACGACGCGCCTGATCAATGCAGCACTCAGCGTGCGCATGCGCGAGACGGGCGGACGCGCCGTCGAGGAAAAGCTCGACATCGGCATCCGTCCGCAGGCAACGATGATCGGCATCCGGCCCGACTTCTCAGGCGAGGAAGTGCCGCAGGGTGGCACCGCCAAGTTCAGCCTGATCGCCGCCGAACCCGGCGGCAAGCGCACCGAGCTCAAGGGCGCGCAGTGGTCGCTGGTCAAGGTCGAGCGGAACTACCAGTGGTACCGCTCCGGCAATTCGTGGAATTACGAGCCGGTGACCTTCACCAAGTCGGTGGCATCAGGTCAGGTCGATCTCACCGCTGGCGCCGAAGCAACCGTTTCGCTGCCCGTAGACTGGGGCCGCTACCGCCTCGAAGTCGAGACGGCCGATCCGGCCGGCCCGGCGACAAGCTACGAGTTCGACGCCGGCTGGTATGTCTCGGCGACCTCGACCGAGACGCCCGACGGCCTCGAGGTCGCGCTCGACAAGGAAAAATATGTGGCTGGTGAAGTCGCCAAGCTGCAGGTTTCGCCACGCTTTGCCGGCGAGCTCCTAGTGACCATCGGCGCCGAAAAGCTGCTCAAGACCGTGACCGCCTCGATCCCGGCGGAAGGCGGTACCGTCGACATCCCTGTCGGCGAGGACTGGGGCGCCGGCGCTTACGTCACCGCCACGCTCTACCGGCCCGGCGACGCGCAGGAATCGCGCATGCCGGCCCGCGCCATCGGCCTGAAGTGGCTGGCGGTTGATCCTGCCGACAAGAAACTCAACGTTACACTTGCACTGCCCGAGAAGACCGAACCGCGCAAGGCGCTGTCGATCCCGGTTTCGGTGACCGGCGCCGCAGCAGGCGAAAAGGCCTATGTCACGGTCGCGGCCGTCGATGTCGGCATCCTCAACCTGACCAACTACAAGGCGCCGGACCCGGAAGGCTGGTACTTCGGCCAGCGCATGCTGGGGCTTGAACTGCGTGACCTCTATGGCCGCCTGATCGACGGCTCGCTAGGTGCAATGGGCAAGCTGCGCACCGGCGGCGACGGTGCGGCACTGACCTCGCAAGGCAGCCCCCCCAAGGAAAAGCTCGTCGCCTTCTTCTCAGGTATCGTCGAGCTCGACGCCGACGGCAAGACGACGGTCGATTTCGACATTCCGCAGTTCAACGGCACGGTGCGCGTGATGAGCGTGGCCTGGACCAGAACTGCTGTCGGCCACGCCACCGGCGACGTCATCGTGCGCGATCCGATCGTGCTGACGGCGGGCATGCCGCGCTTCATGGCCCCGGGCGATTTCGCCGAGATGACGCTCGACATCGCCAACACCGACGCACCGGCGGGCGATTACAGCCTCTCCGTTGCAACGACCGGCGATCTTTCGACCGGCGACGCCGCTCTGCCCGAGAAGCTGACGCTTGAACCGGGCAAACGGCAGACGATCAGGATCCCGCTGATGCCCGTCACCGCCGGCACTGCCGGGCTGACCATCAAGCTCGCCAATGCCGACGGCCTCGAGGTCGAACAGGAGCTGTCGCTGCCGATACGCCCCGGCCAGTTGCCTGTGACCACCCGCATGGTGGTCGACCTCAAGCCGGCGACATCGCTGCGCGTCGACAAGGAGTTGCTGGCGGCAAGCCTGCTCGACGACGCCCATGTCAGCATCGGCGTGTCGCTGGCCTCTGCCTTCGACGTGCCGTCGCTTTTGATGACGCTCGACCGCTACCCCTATGGCTGTGCCGAGCAGACGACGAGCCGGGCGCTGCCCTTGCTTTATGTCAGCGAACTCTCAGCCGAGAACGGCATGGCCGAAGACCCCGAGCTGCGCGAACGTATCCAGGGCGCGATCTACCGCGTGCTGAACTACCAGTCCTCGTCAGGCAGTTTCGGCCTGTGGGGTCCGGGTTCGGGCGACCTGTGGCTCGACGCCTATGTCTCCGACTTCCTGACCCGGGCGCGCGAGAAGAACTTCGACGTGCCGCAGCAGGCGATGATGCAGGCCCTCAACAACCTGCAGAACTCGATCGGCTACGACGTCGATGTCGAAGACCGCGGCTCGGAGATCGCCTATGCGCTTTATGTGCTGGCGCGCAACAAGAAGGCCTCTGTCGGCGACCTGCGCTACTTCGCCGACACCAAGCTGGAGGCCTTCTCCAGCGCGATGGCGGTGGCCCAACTCGGCGCGAGTCTGGCGCTGTACGGCGATGGCCAGCGCTCGGAAAGCCTGTTCGGCGCTGCCCTGCAGATCGCCAGGACGACGACCGAGCATGACTGGAATCGCTCCGACTACGGCTCGCGCCTGCGCGACGGCGCTGCTATGCTGGCGCTCGCCGCCGAAAGCAAGCCGTTGCCTTCGGTGGTGCCGGCGCTGGTCAAGATGGTCGAGGCTGATCGTGCCGCCGCCCGCTGGACCAGCACCCAGGACGACGCCTGGATGCTGCTTGCGGCGCGCGCGCTGAAGGCCGGCAACGAGGCGATCTCGCTCGACGTCAACGGTACGGCCCATAATGGCGCCTATTCCGAGCGCGTCGACGGGTCTGAACTTCTGACCAACCCGATCGTCATCGCCAACACCGGCAAGGACGCGCTGCAGGCCGTGGTGACGACAGTCGCCGCCCCGGCCCAGCCGCTGCCCGCCGGTGGCGATGGCTTCACCATCGAGCGCACTTACTACCGGCTCGACGGCAGCGAGGCCAACGTCACCGAGGTCAAGCAGAACGAGCGCTTCGTCGTCGTGCTCAAGATCAACGAGCTCAATGACTGGCCCTCGCGCGTGGTGGTGGCCGACATGTTGCCGGCCGGCTTCGAGATCGACAATCCGGGGCTGGTCAACAGCGCCAACCTGTCGAACTTCTCCTGGCTGGAACAGACGGAAGCCGCTCATCTCGAATTCCGCAACGACCGCTTCGTCGCCGCCATGAACAGCGGCGAAGGTTCGGACCAGGAATTCACGCTGGCCTATGTCGTGCGTGCGGTGACGCCGGGCACCTACGCCCATCCGGCGGCCAATGTCGAAGACATGTACCGGCCGCAATATTCGGCGCGGACGGCGACCGGCATGATGGAGGTGAAAGCGGAGTGATCCGCCTTCGGATGCCTATGTCCTGCGAAAACGGCTGCCCGAAACATAGCCCCTCACCCTTACCCTCTCCCCGTGAAAAACGGGGCGAGGGAGGCGTCGACGTTGCGGCCAGCCTCCTTCTCCCCGTTGTGACGGGGAGAAGGTCCGGCAGAGGATGAGGGGCAGCTATGCGCCCGACCGGAAAGACTCTGCGCAAACTGCTGCTGGCCGCCGGCGTGACGACCGCCCTGGCGGCCATCACATTCGGTGGGCTGGTCACGCTCGATCACGCCTTTCCGCCGCCCTTGAGGGAAAAGCTCACCGTGTCCGCCGAGGTGCTCGACCGCGACGGCCAGCTGTTGAGGGCCTATGCGACGCCGTCGGGCCACTGGCGGCTTGGTACCGGCCTCGACCAGGTCGACCCACAGCTGGTGAAAATGCTTGTCGCCTATGAAGACAAGCGCTTCTGGGACCATGAGGGCATCGACGTGCTGGCGCTGGGCCGCGCCGCCTGGCAGTTCCTGCGCAACGGCCGCATCGTCTCCGGCGGCTCGACGCTGTCGATGCAGTTGGCGCGCCTGATCGAGCCGCGCGAAAGCCGCAGTTTCGGTTCCAAGCTCAAGCAACTGGCCCGCGCTGTCCAGATCGAGCGGCGGCTGTCGAAGCAAGACATCCTCGAACGCTACCTGACGCTTGCGCCTTATGGCGGCAATCTCGAAGGCGTGCGTGCGGCAGCGCTCGCATATTTCGGCAAGGAGCCGAAACGGTTGACGGTTTCCGAAGCTGCGCTCCTCGTCGCACTGCCGCAATTGCCGGAGCGCCGCCGGCCCGACCGCAACCCTGCAAATGCCCGAGCCGCACGCGACCGCGTGCTCGACCGCATGGTTACGGCCGGCCTGCTCGGCGAGACCGAAGCGGCGCGAGCATCCCTAGAGGCAGTCGCCGCCACCCGGCTCGCCTTGCCGCAGCTTGCGCCGCACGCCTCGGACACGGCGCTTCGCAGCCAGCTGGGCCTCGTCAGCCATCGCCTGACCTTGCGCAGAGACGTGCAGCAAGGGCTGGAAGCCGTGGCGCGCGAGGCAGCCATCCGTCTCGGGCCGAAAATCTCGGTCGCCATGGTTCTAGCCGACGCGATGACAGGCGAAATCCTCGGCGAAGTTGGTTCCGCCAATTTCTTCGACGCCTCGCGCTCCGGCTGGATCGACATGACGCGCAGCGTGCGCTCGCCCGGCTCGACGCTGAAGCCCTTCATCTACGGTCTTGCCTTCGAACAGGGGCTGGTGGCGCAGGAAACGATGATCGAGGACCGGCCGGCCGATTTCGGCGGCTACCGGCCCAAGAATTTCGACATGAGCTACCAGGGCGACGTGTCGGTGCGCCAGTCACTGCAGTTGTCGCTCAATGTACCGGCGATCCGCCTGCTCGACGCTGTCGGGCCGCAACGGCTGACGGCGCGCTTCCGCCAGGCTGGGGTCACTCCGCAATTGCCGCCCAACGAAGTGCCGGGCCTCGCCATCGGCCTCGGCGGCGTCGGTGTCAGCCTACGCGACCTCGTCCAGCTCTACACCGGGCTGGCCAATGGCGGCCGCGCCAAGATCCTTCGCGACGGAGCGGAGGCGGCCGTGCCAGCCCCGCTCGCCAACGGCACGGTCCTGGAGGAACAGGCCGCCTGGCAGATCGCCGACATCCTTTCAGGCGTCAAGCCGCCCGAGGGTGCCGCGAAACGAACCATCGCCTACAAGACCGGCACCTCCTATGGCTACCGCGACGCCTGGTCGATCGGTTATGACGGCCGCTATGTGCTGGGCGTCTGGGCCGGCCGTCCCGACGCTGGTGCCGTGCCCGGCCTGTCGGGTTATGTCTCGGCCGCCCCGATCCTGTTCGAGGGTTTCGTCCGCTCCGGCCTGCCGTCCATGCCGCTGCCGCGCCCGCCCGCCGGCACGCTGCGCACCGCTCGCACCGACCTGCCGGTGACGCTGGAGCGTTTCTCGACCGCCACCGAACTGCCGGTCGTCGCAGCCGTCATTACCGAACCGGCGCCGCAGATCGTCTTCCCACCCGACGGCGCCCGCGTCGAACTGGGTGCTGCGACCTCGGCTGCCTCGCCGCTGGTGCTCAAGCTGCAGGGTGGCCGCGCTCCCTTCCGCTGGCTCGCCAACGGCAAGCCACTCGCCACCCTCGCCCGCCGCCGCGAGGCGACATGGCAGCCCGACGGTACCGGTTTTTCGACGCTGACTGTCATCGACGCAGCGGGCCGCGCGGCGAGCGTCAGGGTGATCGTGGAGTAGATGAGATGATCTCGCGGCAGGACATGTTCGACGTGCTTCTGGAAGTCGATCCGACATTCCAGCCGGTCTGGGACGCGTTTGCCGACAAATGGCGCGACCAGATCGAACTGCCGCTTTACCTGGCCCTGGGGGATCTGGCTCGCCACGTGGTCGGCAAGCTGGAGAGCGGCCGGACCGATGAGCTTCAGCAAATCTTCGCGGTCGTCGAGCGTTGGCTCGCCGACGGCGATGAGCTGGTACAGGAAGCGGCGACCATCGGGCTGCTGGAAGACCTCCAGAACCTGAACGTTCACAAATCCACGTCGCCGGATCAGTTGAAACAATGGCTGGGCCCGCTCGCTGCGGGGCGATGGATCGAGGCGGGGCGATGGATCGAGGCCGAACGATTCTGGTCGGGGCAGATCGCCAAGGCCTGACGGCCCCCTTGCCGCCCCCAGCAACTCCCCTAGCTGTCATCGTTCGTGTCGAACGTTTCGATCGCGCCTGCGGCGCAGGACTTTTTAAGCGAGCAAAAAAATTTCCGGCACCTCGGCAGGTCGCACGAAATTTGCCCATGCGGCGCGAAATTCGGAACATTCGCCGCATCTAATTTCTACCAGTTCGATAGAATAGAACCATATTCGAACGGAGGCGGAAATGACGACTTCACGCAGAACACTCCTGCTCTCGGCCGTGCTGGCCGGCGCAGTCCAGTTCGGGGGCCTGGGCCTTGCCCATGCCGACACGACGCTCCTCAACGTCTCCTACGACCCGACGCGCGAGCTCTACAAGGACTACAACGAGGCCTTCGCCAAGCACTGGAAGGCGGAGGGCGGCGAGGCGGTGACGATCCAGCAATCGCATGGCGGCTCGGGCAAGCAGGCCCGCGCGGTGATTGACGGCCTCGACGCCGACGTGGTGACGCTGGCGCTCGAAAGCGACATCAACGCGATCGTCGAGAAGTCAAAGAAGATCAATCCCGACTGGCGCGCGAAGCTGCCCAACAATGCCTCGCCTTACACCTCGACCATCATCTTCCTGGTGCGCAAGGGCAATCCCAAGGGCATCAACGACTGGGGCGACCTGATCAAGGACGGCGTCCAGGTGATCACGCCGAACCCGAAGACATCGGGTGGCGCACGCTGGAACTATCTCGCAGCCTGGGCCTGGGCCAACGGCCAGTTTGATGGCGACGAAGCCAAGATCAAGGAATTCGTCGGCAACCTCTACGCCCATGTGCCGATCCTCGACACCGGTGCCCGTGGCTCGACGGTGACTTTTGCCGAGCGTGAGCAGGGCGACGTGCTGCTCGCCTGGGAAAACGAGGCCTATCTCGCCCTCGACGAATTCGGCGCCGACAAGTTCGACATCGTCTTTCCGCCGCAGTCGATCCTGGCCGAGCCGCCGGTCGCCGTGGTCGACGCCAATGTCGACGCCAAGGGCACCCGCAAGGTCGCCGAAGCCTATCTCAACTACCTCTATTCGGCGGAAGGCCAGACGATCGCCGCCAAGCATCACTACCGCCCGTCCAAGCCGGAGCTGGTTCCGGCCGGGGACCTGCAGAAGCTGCCCGATCTGAAACTGGTTTCTATCGACGACCCGATTTTCGGCGGTTGGAAGAAAGCGCAGCCCTATCACTTCGGAGATGGTGGTATGTTCGACCAGATCTACAAGCCGGCCCAGTAAGCCAAGGTAAGACCAGGACGATATGACCACAGCACCCGCCAAGGCAGGGTGGCGGTTCAGACAGCCGAGCGTCATTCCGGGATTCGGATTGACGCTCGGCTTCTCGCTTGCCTACCTCACGCTCATCATCCTCATCCCGCTCTCGGGGCTCGTCTGGCGTTCGGCATCGCTGGGCTGGACCGATTTCTGGGCCATCGCCACCGACCGCCGCACAGTCAAAGCGCTGGAGATCAGCTTCGGCACGGCCTTCATTGCAGCAAGCATCAACGTGGTGTTCGGCACCATCGTTGCGTGGGTGCTGGTGCGCTACCGTTTTCCCGGCCGCCGCGTCATCGACGCGATGGTCGATTTGCCTTTTGCCCTGCCGACGGCCGTCGCCGGCATCGCGCTGACCACGCTCTATTCGCCCAAGGGCTGGATGGGCGCGCTGTTGGCGCCGCTCGGCATCAAGGTCGCCTACACCCCGCTCGGCATCGTCATAGCACTCGTCTTCATCGGCCTGCCCTTTGTCGTGCGCACGGTGCAGCCGATCATCGAGGAGATCGACAAGGAGGTTGAGGAAGCCGCAGCCACCCTGGGTGCCAACCGCTTCCAGACCATCTTCCTGGTGCTGTTTCCGGGGCTGGCGCCCGCTGTCGTGACAGGCTTCGCGCTCGCTTTCGCGCGCGGCGTCGGCGAATATGGCTCGGTCATCTTCATCGCCGGCAACCTGCCCTACATTTCGGAAATCGCACCGCTGCTGATCGTCATCCGGCTCGAGGAGTACGACTACGCGGCGGCCACCGCGATCGCCACGATCATGCTGGCGCTGTCGTTTGCGATGCTGCTCGTCATCAACCTTATCCAGTCATGGACCCGCAAACGCTATGGCTGATCCAGAGCTTTACCCCGCCGACGTCCATCACGAGCACGCCTCGCTCGCGGTTACCGAACGTCCGCTGGCGCGCGCGGCCCTGATGCTGCTCGCCTTCGGTTTCCTCGCCGTCTTCCTGCTTCTGCCGCTGGTGGTGGTGTTCGAGCAGGCGTTCTCTCGCGGCATCGGCGCCTTCCTCGACGCCATCAACGAGCATGACACGATTGCAGCGATCAGGCTGACGCTTCTGGTCGCAATCATCTCGGTGCCGCTCAACCTGGTGTTTGGCGTCGCCGCCGCCTGGGCGATCGCCAAGTTCGAGTTCAAGGGCAAAGCCTTCCTGATCACGCTGATCGACCTGCCCTTCTCGGTCTCGCCTGTTATTTCGGGCCTTGTCTATGTGCTGTTGTTCGGCGCATCGAGCCTGCTCGGGCCCTGGCTCAAGCTGCACGGCATCGTCATCCTGTTTGCCGTACCGGGCATCGTGCTGGCGACTGTCTTCGTCACCTTCCCCTTCGTTGCCCGCGAATTGATCCCGCTGATGCAGGAACAAGGCACCGGAGACGAGGAGGCAGCCCTGTCGCTCGGCGCCAATGGCTGGCAGACCTTCTGGCATGTCACCTTGCCCAACATCAAATGGGGCCTGCTCTACGGCGTGCTGCTCTGTAACGCACGCGCCATGGGCGAGTTCGGCGCGGTGTCGGTGGTCTCGGGCCACATCAGGGGCATGACCAACACCATGCCGCTGCATGTCGAGATCCTTTACAACGAATACAATGCCGTCGGCGCCTTTGCCGTGGCGTCCGTGCTCGCCGGCCTCGCGCTTGTAACGCTTGTGCTCAAAACCCTTCTCGAGCTCCGCTACGGTGCCGAGATCGCCGCCACGCGCGGACACTGACAGAGGTCGACTGATGGAAGTTCGCGTTTCAAATGTGCGCAAGGAATTCGACCGGTTTCCGGCGCTGCGCGACGTCTCGCTCGACATCAGGTCGGGCGAGCTGATCGCGCTGCTCGGCCCCTCTGGCTCCGGCAAGACCACGCTTCTGCGCCTCATCGCCGGGCTCGAGCGGCCGACGCGCGGCACGATCTTCTTCGGCGACGAGGATGCCTCGAACAGGACGATCCAGGAGCGCAATGTCGGCTTCGTGTTCCAGCACTACGCTTTGTTCCGCCACATGACGGTGGCCGACAATGTCGGCTTCGGCCTCAAGGTCAGACCCTCGGCCAAACGGCCGACCAGGGCCGAGATCCGCCGCCGTGCCTCCGAACTGCTCGACCTTGTGCAACTCGGCGGACTGGAAAAACGCTATCCGGCGCAGCTGTCGGGCGGCCAGCGCCAGCGCGTCGCGCTGGCCCGCGCCATGGCTATCGAGCCCAAGGTGCTGTTGCTCGACGAGCCGTTCGGCGCGCTCGACGCCCAGGTCCGGCGCGAACTTCGACGCTGGCTGCGCGAAATCCACGACGCCACCGGCCACACCACCATATTCGTCACCCACGACCAGGAAGAGGCGCTCGAACTCGCCGACCGCGTTGTGGTGATGAGCCAGGGCCGCATCGAGCAGATCGGCACCGCCGACGAGGTCTACGACGCGCCGAACTCGCCCTTCGTCTACGGCTTCATCGGCGAGTCGAGTTCGCTGCCGGTCAAGGTCGAGGACGGCCAGGTGTGGATTTCGGACCGCCCGATCGGGCTGGCGACACCCGAGCTCGCCGATGGCGAGGCGACCCTCTATTTCCGCCCGCACGACATCGAACTGCTGGAGGAGTGCAATGGCTGCATTGCCGGCACGGTGGCGGCCAGCCGCCGCGTCGCCGGCACCCGCCGTGTCGAGCTGGAAGTCGGCGGCAGCCGCGAGCGCATCGAGATCGAGCTGCCGGTCGGTCACCCCGCGGCGCAGAAGAGCCGGGTCGCGTTCAGGCCAAAGCGCTGGAAGGTGTTTCCGAAACCGGTCGAAGGCTGAAAACGAGACTAAGGCCCCTCGCCCACTGGATGTGCGAGGTGTCACCGCCAGCGGCGACACCTCGATAATTGCGGGATGGGGAGAACTGAAGTCGCACGATACAGCCTGTGGATCAGGCCCGATCGGTCAGTCCATGATGTAGACGACCTTGCGCGTCTGCGGGTCGATGAGAACAGTACGGCCGTCCATCACGACATACTGATACTTGTTGTCGGCAAGTGCGCCTGGCTTCAAAATGTCCGGAATGATCGCGCCAACGACAAGTTCAAAGTTGGACGGACGTTCGACGATCACCGGATTGGTCTTCACATATTCGCGGACGACAACTTGTTCTTCGGGAGTAATGACCACAGTCTGGGCAGCGGCGAACGCGGTGCCGGCGAGCAGCATGGTTACAGCAAGTGTGCTTCGGAAAGTCATATCACTAACCTCCTCGGTTGATGGGGTAACAACTGGTGGGGAGGGAAACAGTTCCGTGCAGGGTGTGGCAAACGTCAGCCCTTGCCTGCGCCGTCCAGCGCACAGCAGTGTGGTAAGGGCGTTCTCAGGGACACCATTTTCTGCGGGAACCTTCAGCGACTTGATCCATTCCCTCCCTGCAATTTCCCGCAAGGAGCGACATCAATGAAAACGCTGAACGAAATTCTCGAGCACACGCTCGAGGACATGTACTTCGCCGAGAACGCCATCACCAAGGCACTTCCCAAGGTAGCCAAGGCAGCCAAGGACGCCAAACTGAAGAAGGCTGCCGAGGATCACCTCGAGGAGACGAAGGGTCAGATCAAGAAGCTCGAACAGGTCTTCAAATCGATCGGCAAGAAGGCATCGGGCGAGAAATGCGACGCCATCGAAGGCCTGATCAAGGAGGCCGACGGTTTGATAGAGGAGGCATCGGGCACGGCTCTGGATGCCGGCCTGCTCGCGGCCTGCCAGGCGGTGGAGCACTACGAGATCGCGCGCTACGGCTCGCTTCGCGAATGGGCCAAGGATCTTGGCCACGACGAGGCACATACATTGCTGAGCGAAATTCTCGACCAGGAAAAAGCGACCAACAACAAACTGACGAACTTGGCTGTGACGGCTATAAGCAAGGCGTCACCCGCGGCCAGGGCGGCTTAGACCGGAGCCGCCGGTTGGCCCCGCCCCTCCTCCTGCGGGCGAGGCCTTGCTGGATGGGAAATGGGACCGGCCCCTTAGCGATACGACGTGTTGAATTGCCACTCGAGGAACCGGCTGTAAGCTCCCATCAGCGCGCTGAACAGAAAGTAGACCGCAGCGGCAAAGACATACCCCTCAAGCACGGCGATGCCTTGCCAGTCGGGGTCGCGGAGCGCGGTGCGAACTGTATCGAGAAAGTCGAGCAGGCCGATGATGGTGACAAGCGTGGTGTCCTGGAAGAAGGCGATGAACAGGCTGACCAGCGCCGGAATGACCTTCTTCAGCGCCTGCGGCAGGATGATCTTGAGCATCACCTGCCAGTAATGCAGGCCGAGCGCACGGCCAGCTTCGTACTGGCCCGACGGCACATCCTGCAGGCCGCCGCGCACGATCTCGGCGATGTAGGCGGCGGCAAACAGGATGATCGCCACCTGGGCGCGCAACAGCTTGTCGATGGTGACACCGTCCGGCATGAACAGCGGCAGCATGACGGCGGCCATGAACAGGATGCTGATCAGCGGCACGCCGCGCACGAGTTCGATGAAGCCGACACCAAGCACGCGGATAGCCGGCAGATGCGAGGCGCGCGCAAGCGCCAGGCCGATGCCGAGCGGCAAGGCGAAGGCGAGGCCGACAAAGGACAGCATGAAGGACAGCGGCAGGCCGCCCCATTTCGAGGTCGGCACGGCGGTGAGGCCGAGGACGCCGCCGGCCATGAGAACGTAGAGTCCGGGCAGGATGACGATCGCCCAGGCAAGCAGCAGCCCCCTGCCCCAGACACGTGGGACCATCGACACGCCGCAGGCGCCGAGGAACAGGCAAAGGGCCACCAGCGGGCGCCATTGCTCCTCGAACGGATAGAAGCCGAACAGCATGTATCGCAGCTTGTCGGCAAGGAACGGCCAGCAGGCGCCGGAGCTTTGCTTGCAGGCGTCGGCGCCGCCGTCGAAGACGGCATTCACGAACAGCCAGCCGAGCGCCAGCTTGGCAAGCAACAGGATGAGTGCACCGCAGACGAGCGTTGTGAGCGCGTTGCCCGGCGTGCCGAAATAGGCTTTGCGCCACTCGGAACGCCGCGCCGGGCGGGCGGTGGGGTTGACGGTTGCGGCAAGGACCTGGGTGTCGCTCATCTCAGCGCGCCTTCAGCGCGACACGCGCATTGTACCAGTTCATGAACAGCGAGATTGCCACCGACAGGCCGAGATAGATGCCCATGAAGATGGCGATGGTCTCTATCGCCTGGCCGGTCTGGTTCATGATGGTGTTGGAGACCATGACAAGGTCGGGATAACCGATGGCGATCGCAAGCGAGCTGTTCTTGAACACGGTGAGATAGGTGTTGGTCAGAGGCGGGATGATGACCCGGAGTGCTTGCGGCAACACGACGAGCCGGAGCGTGCGCGAGCGCGGCAGTCCGAGCGCCTGGGCGGCCTCCCACTGGCCCCGGCTTACCGCCTGGATGCCGGCGCGGACGATCTCGGCGACGCTGGCAGATAGATTGAGCATCAGGCCGACGAGCAGCGCGACGAATTCCGGGCGGATCTGCAACCCTCCGGTGAGGCGGAATCGCCCGGCCTCGGGCGCGCTCCAGCTCAGCGAGACCGCGCCGCTGGCCCCTACGGCAAGCACCGGCAGAACGAGGAGGACAAGGGCAAAAATCCAGCCGGCATTGGCCTTGCCGCTGACAATGCGCCGGCGCTGGCTGATGTTGCGCACGACGAGTGCGGCGACTATGCCGAATGCGAGCGCTGCGAACGTCAGCCCGAAACCGCTCTGCCATTCGAGCAATGGCATTGCGAGGCCGCTATTGGAGAGAAAAAAGCCGGGAAACAGCTGGATCGCCTGGCGCACCGGCGGGAACACCAGGATGATCAGGAAGTACCACAGGAACAGATAGAGCAGCAGCGGCACGTTGCGCAGCAGCTCGACATAGGCAAGCATCAGGCGGCTGAGCAACGGGTTGGTCGACATGCGGCCGATGCCGACAAGCACGCCGATGATGGTGCCGAAGAAGGCTGCGAGGAACGACACCTTGATGGTGTTGATGAGCCCGACGAGGATGGCGCGGGCAACCGTGTCGGTCGGACCGTAAGAAATCGAGCTTTCGCTGATGGCGATGCCGGCCTGTCGCGACAGGAAGTCGAAACCTGTGGCGATGTCCTGCTTGGCAAGGTTCGCGCTCGCGGTCGCATACATCGCCCAGGCGGCGAGCAGCACCAGCGTAATGGCAACGAATTGGTAGAAGACTGCGCGAAACCGCGCGTCGTTCAAAAAAAGCATGGGCGCGCCGACGTCAGGAAAACCGATGGGACAAGAAAAGGTCCGCGCCGGATTTCGGCGCGGACCTTGCATCTTCTTAGCGGACCGGCGGAGCGTAGAGCAGGCCGCCGGCATTCCACTGCGTGTTGGGGCCGCGCGTCATGCCGAGTTTGGTCTTTTCGCCGAGATTGCGGTCGAACACCTCGGCATAGTTGCCGACGCCCTTGATGACGTTGTAGCCCCACTTGTTGTCGAGGCCGAGCATCTTGCCGAGCTCGTCGGCACCGCCCAGCATGCGCTGGATCTCGGGGTCCTCGCTCTTGGCCATCTCGTCGACATTGGCCTGGGTGATGCCTTTCTCCTCGGCGGCCATCAGCATGTAAACCGACCAGGAGACGATGTCGCGCCAGTTGGAATCGTTCTGGCGCACGGCCGGCGCCAAAGGCTCCTTGGAGATGGTTTCGGGCAACAGCACATAGTCGTCGGGATTGTTGGCGACCGCGCGGATCGAGGCGAGGTCGGAACGGTCGGAGGAGATCGCCTCGCAGCGGCCGGAATAGAAGGCGGCGCGGTTTTCGTCGGGGCTCTCGAAAACCACCAGCTCGAACTTGCCGCCGACGGTGCGGAAGAAGTCTGTCAGGTTCTGCGAGGTGGTTGTGCCAGGCAGCGTGCAGATCGCAGCGTCGGTCAGCTCCCTGGCGGAGGCGACGCCGAGCGACTTGGGCACCAGGAGGCCCTGGCCGTCATAAAACACGGTCGGGCCGAAATCGATGCCGAGCGAGGCTTCGCGCGAGAAGGTCGCCGTCGTCTGGCGCGACAGGACGTCGATCTCGCCCGACTGCAGCGCCTGGAAGCGTGTGTTGATGTTGGTCAGGACGAAGTCGACCTTGTCGGGATCGCCGAACACGGCTGCCGCGATCGAGCGGCAGACGTCGGCATCGAACCCCTGCATGCGGCCCTTGTCGTCGGCGGCGGCGAAGCCCGGCGTGCTGAGCGAGACGCCGCAGATCAGCTTGCCGCGTGCCTTGACGGTTTCGAGCGTGGTGGCTGACTGTGCCGCGCTCGCCCCCACCATCAGCGCAGCCGTTGCGGCGCACAGCGCCAGGAATTTACGTTTCATGCTTTCCCTCCCTTGATTTGACCGCAGGCCGCCATGCCATGTCTCCCCCGGCACGGCGTCACCTCGATCTGTCGCGGGACTATGTATGCATGTATTGTGTACGATTTGGAAGATTAATGTTGGGAGATATGTATACAATTATCCGGAGGTCTGGATTGGACTTGGCCTGACTGGCAGGGCGCATTGGAAGCCGCCTAGCGAACGACAAGGACCGGCGTATGGGCGTATTGGACAACTTTGGCCGTCTGGCTGCCCAGCAGCAAGCGGCCGACCCCACGACGGCCATGAGAGGCCATCACGATCAGGTCGCATCCAAGCTTCTGAGCCTTCTCCACGATGGCTTCCGCAGCAGAATCGGCCGTAACCTGAACAAGGTCAGGGGCGATGCCGATTTCGTCGGCGACTTGTTTGGCCAACCCCAGGATTGTCTCGGCAAACTCCTTCTGGCTGGCATCGTAGCGGCGAATGTCGTTGTCCCCTGCAACCCAGCCCGTCACCGTCGTGCCCTGCAGCGGGAATGGCTTTGTCACTATGACAATAGTGGCCTTGCTTCCGACGCTCTTGGCCAGCTTGAGGCCGTGTTCGACACCCTTTTGTGAGATGATTGATCCATCGGTCGCAACAAGAATGTGACTGTACATGCTATTCCCCTTTCTCGATGACATCGAGGCAAGGTGTAGCACTCGCCGCCGTTGCGGTTTTGACATAGGTCAAATAGCGGTGCAGGTCGCATGACCAAAGTCTGCTCCGGGCCGCGCTCTTTCGGAGGCGAGCGCGTGTAGCCTTCGACGAAGGCCTCCTTACGGCGTGTTTCCAGTGACGATGGTGTCGCCTGCCGTTGTCAGAACACCGCTGTTGCCTCGCCCGACGAGGCGATTGTCGCGTACGGCCACGCCGGAGGACCAGACATAAACGCCATGCGGACCAGCTGACGTCACGGTGTTGTTTTCCACCACCCCGTTGTGGCTGTTGAGGCCTATGGATACGCCATACGAATAGTCCGGGCTCGTGGTCGTCAGGGTATTGCCGCTGACTGTGTTGGAGGTCGACCCCACCAGGGCGACGGCCGTTGCGTTCTGGCCATTGGTCGTCACTGTGTTGCCGGAAACGGTGCTGTTTGCGCTATAGCGCAGAACGATGCCGGCAGCACCGCGCCCGCGCGTCGTGACAGCATTGCCGCTGACCGTCAGCTTGTCGCTTTCTTCGGTCATGATGCCGAATGCCGCCGTCAGGATCGAAATATAGGCATCGTTCGTTGTGTTTGTGGCTATGGTGTTGCCGGAAATGGTGGCACCATCGCTTTCGAGCAGGCGAATGCCGCGACTCTGGTAGTTGTTGGTTGTTACCCTGTTTCCGGAAATCGCGATGCCGGCACTACCGGTCACGTGGATGCCGTTGGCCTGCTCACCATTGGTGGTAATGACGTTGCTGGCAATGTTCAGGCCGCCGCTGTTGTTGATCGATAGCCCATGGGCCGGGCGCGCCAAAGTATGGGTGTCTGGGTAGCCGTTGCCGTTGCCATTGGTGGTGATGGTGTTGCCCTCGATATGCCCCACGACATTATTGGCGACGATGCCAATGCTGCTGGCGCCATTCTGGACGATGGTGGCGCCGCTGATACCGACCCCGGTGCTGTCGGCCAGACGGACGGCCGCCCCCTGGGCCGCGGTGATGCTGCCGCCTTGCAAGGTGAAGTTCGCGGTATTGTCCACCTTCAGCCCGTTGGCGGCCGAAACGACGGTGACGTCGCGCAGGCTGGCGCCGCTGGCACCAGAGATGGCCCAGGAATTGGCGTTCGACGAGGTGTTTTCCACCGAGATCCCCCGCATCGTGCTGTCCGTTGCCATCCTGACCAAGGCGTCGTTAACCGCACCGGAAATGCGGCCCGAACTGCCTGGCGCGGCATAGTCGACGGCAACGCCGCTGGTCGCGCCCGTGAGCTTCAGGACCGTGCCGCCGCCGACAAGCAACTGCTTGTCATTGAGGGAGATGGCGCTCGTCGCCACAAGGTTGCCGTTCAACAGCACGATGCCGTCGGCGCCGACGCTGTCGAGCGCGGCCTGCAGGGCCGCCTGGTCCTGCATTGTCCCGTCGATCCGCATGACCGAGGTGACAGTCTTGCCGTTCCAAGCGTTGACCGCGTCTTCGGCGGAGGTGAGCGTGTCGTTACTCGACCGCGCCCCATTGTGGGTGTTCGTCACGATATCGACATCGCGCACCACGGTGTCAGTCATGCGCCGTTCCATATAGGACAATGGCTGGCGCTCGGCGGATGAGGCGGCCTGCAGGGGAATGCGCAGCCGCGCCTGAGAAATCCATTGTTCGCCGCGGGCATCGTCATGCTGGAAGATCAGTCCTGCGGTCACCTTGACGCCAGGCAGATCGGCGAAGTCGGCAGCAGTGAATTCGAGACGCGCGCGCGGCCCTGAAATAGCCTCGACGTCGGAACCGCCGAAATAATAGCCGCCGACGAAGGCGCGCATGTCGAAGCCCGAATCCGGCTCGAACACCGGCAGCCGGATGCCGATCTCAGCGTCCGCGCCCGCCAGCGCCTTCTCGACCCGATAGCTGATGGTCGTCGTCTGCACCGCCTGGTGCCGGATTGCCAGCGAGGTGCCGGTCAGCACCGCCTCGGTGCTCCATGGGCCAACTGTTGTCGTCGCGCCGAGGTCCATGCGCCGCTCGGTCTCGCCAACCGGCAGATAGGCGTTGGCGCGCAGGTCGAAGACCTCGCTCAGCGCTTCGGCGCCGAGCGTCACCTGATGGAAATTGTTGCCATAGGGCGAGCGGCGGATGTCGTAATAGCCATAGGCTCCCAGATTCCAGCCGGACGGCAGCATGTGCCTGATGCCGAGGCCGAAATTGCCCTCGACGGAATCGTTGTTGTCGAACTTGCCGCGCAGATCGGTGAAGACAAGCGTGTCGCTGTTCTGGAGTAGCGGGACGAACAGGTTCACCTCGCCAAGCGAGCGTCCACTGCTGAACTGCCCGCCGGTTTCGACCCACGGCCCCCATCGCTTGGCCAAGGCATCGTCCGCGTAGACTGGTGAAGCGGCACAGATCGCCAACAGAGACGCTGAAAGAGCCCATCTCGAATGCATGAATAGATGTCCAGCAGATGCAAAGATCTGCTGGTGGCCACGGGGCACCGGTCACGGCTAGCCGGTCAGGGCGATGATACCAAAGTTGGTTCGTGAGCATCGCCGACCGGTTGGACTGACGATGTCGACGAACAGGGACTGACCAACGCCTAGAGCTTCGTCCACGCTGCGTTCTTCTTCGAAGAGCGCACGCATGCCTCGACGAAGGCAACGCCTTCGACGCCGTCCTGCACCGTCGGGTAGATGACGTCCTTGCCCGGCTTGCCGCCCTTCCTGCGTGCAGCGCGGATGGCGCGGGCGGCTTCCTGGTAGATGTTGGCGAAACCTTCGAGATAACCTTCGGGATGGCCTGAGGGCACGCGGGTGACGCGCGCTGCGGCCGGGCCGGCGCCGACGCCGCCGCGGGTGATCAGCTGCTTAGGCTGACCGAAGGGCGTGTACCAGAGATAGTTCGGATCGGCCTGCACCCATTCGATGCCGCCCTTCGAGCCGTACACGCGCAGTTTGAGCCCGTTCTCATGCCCCGGCGCCACCTGGCTTGCCCAGATCATGCCCTTGGCTCCGCCCTTGAAGCGCAGCATGACGTTGACGTTGTCGTCGAGCAGCCGGCCCGGCACGAAGGCGTCGAGATCGGCCGACAGGCTGTCGAGCTCCAGGCCGGTGACGAAGCGGGCGAGATTGTAGGCATGGGTGCCGATGTCGCCGGTGGCGCCGCCGACGCCCGACTGTTTTGGATCGGCGCGCCAGGAAGCCTGCTTCTGGCCAGTCGCGGCGAGATCTTCAGTCAGCCAGTCCTGCGGGTATTCGGCCTGGACGACCCTGATGTCGCCGAGCTGACCCTTGGCAACCATCTCTCGCGCCTGCCGGATCATCGGATAGCCGGTGTAGTTGTGGGTGAGCACGAAGACCTTGCCGGTCTTTTCGACCAGCGCCGCAAGTTTCTTCGCCTCGGCCAGCGTCGCCGTCAGCGGCTTGTCGCAGATGACGTGGATGCCGGCTTCGAGGAAGGCTTTGGCGGCGGGATAGTGTACGTTGTTGGGCGTGACGATGGCCACCGCCTCGATGCCGTCGGGCCGTTTCGCCTCGGCCTTGGCCATCTCGGCATAGGAGGTGTAGCTGCGCTCGGGATCGAGGCCGACCTCGGCGGCGGAGACCTTGGCTCGCTCCGGGTTGGACGACAGCGCACCCGCAACCAACTGGAAGTCGCCATCCATGCGGGCGGCGATGCGGTGGACTGCACCGATGAAAGCGCCCTGCCCGCCGCCGACCATGCCGTAGCGGATCGGGCCAGCGCCGTCTCCGGATTTCGATGCACCGACCATGTGTGTCCTCCCTTGATATGTTGGCGCCGCCCCTCATCCCCCTGCCGGGACCTTCTCCCCGTGAAGGGGGAGAAGGAGGCTACGCGATCCCCATCATCTTCCGCAGCATCGCCCGGTCGCTCGACCCGCCGGCAAAATCGTCGAACGCCTTGTCGGTGACGCGGATGATGTGGCTTTCGATGAAGGGCGCGCCTTCGGCGGCACCGTCTTCCGGATGCTTGAGGCAGCATTCCCATTCGAGCACCGCCCAGCTGTCGTAGCCATATTGCGCCAGCCTGGAAAAGATGCCGGTGAAATCGACCTGGCCGTCGCCCAGGGAACGGAAGCGCCCGGCGCGGCCGAGCCAGCCCTGATAGCCTGAATAGACACCCTGGCGGCCGTCGGGATTGAACTCGGCGTCCTTGACGTGAAACGCCTTGATGCGCTCGTGATAGATGTCGATGAAGGCCAGGTAGTCGAGCTGCTGCAAAAGAAAATGCGACGGGTCATAGTTGATGTTGCAGCGCTTGTGGCCGCCGACGGCGTCGAGGAACATCTCGAAGGTCGCGCCGTCAAAGGCGTCCTCGCCCGGATGCAGCTCGAAGCAGAGATCGACGCCGGCCTCGTCATAGGCGTCGAGAATCGGCGTCCAGCGCTTGCCGAGCTCGGCAAAGGCCTCTTCGATCAGGCCTGCAGGGCGCTGCGGCCAGGGATAGAGATAGGGAAAGGCCAGCGCGCCGGTGAAGGAGACGCAGGCCGTGAGCCCGAGATTTTGCGACGCCCTGGCGGCGAGTTTCATCTGCTCGACCGCCCATTGCTGGCGCGCCTTGGCATTGCCGTGCACTTCGGCAGGCGCAAAGGCGTCGAACTGCACGTTATATGCCGGGTGGACGGCGACCAGCTGGCCCTGCAGATGGGTCGACAGCTCGGTGATCTCGACACCCGCATCGGCGCAGGTGCCCTTGATCTCGTCGCAATAGGTCTTCGACGTCGCAGCCTTCTGAAGATCGAACAGGCGCGCGTCGGGCGTCGGGATCTGCACCCCCTTGTAGCCGAGACCACCTGCCCACGATGTAATCGATTTCAATGAATTGAACGGCGCAGCGTCGCCGGCGAACTGGGCGAGGAAGATCGCGGGACCCTTCATTGTCGATGGCATGGCAAACTCCTCGTCCGATTCCGGCCTGCAACGTTGTAGCGGCCAGATGACCATTATTCAGGCCAGCTCCGCAAGAGGCCAGCAAACCTCCGACTTAACGGGCATCGGCACGGCGATAGATGGCGGTGACAGGGTTGCGCGAAAAGCGCCCGCTCTCGAACAATTCGCGCCTCAAAAGGGCCCAGTCGCCGAAGCTGTGGTAGCGCTTGAGGACGTCGTTGACCTCGCGCTCGCTGTAGTCGCGTCCGGTCTCGAATTTTGCGACGAGGAAATCGAGCACCACCAGCCGGTCGGCGGCCTTGGCCGGCCAGCGCGTGACGACGCCGTCGTCGGTGATCAAACCGGTCATGGCCTATCCCTAAGCAGTGCCTCGACGGCAAGGCCAGCGGAAAGCAGTCGGCGGTCGTGGCCATGGCGCGCCATCAGCATCAGGCCGGACGGCAGCGCCGTACCGGCCATCGGCAGCGACAGGGCGCAGAGGTCGAACTGGTTGGCGACCTGGGTATTGCGCAACAACAGCCCCTCGATGCGGTTGGCGTGTGCAAGGTCGGCCAGCATGTCTGACATCGGCTGTGCCGGCACGGGCGTCGTCGGCAGCACGACGAGATCATGCGCCGACAGCCGCGCGTCCATGGCGGCGGCAAGCTCGACGCGGCGGTTCATCGTCCTGATGTAGCTGACCGCCGGAACCTGCATGGCGCGGCCAAGCGCGCCGCTGACATTGGGGTCGATGGGCACAGACGCACCATTGGCCAGCCAGTCGGCGTGGATCGAGGCCCCCTCGATCGCAGCGATGGTGCCGGTCCGTGTCGCGGCGCGGAAATCGGCCAACAGGTCGTCGATCTGGCAGTCGCCGATCACCGCACCAGCAGCCGAAAGCAGGTGCAGCGCGCGCTCGAAGCTGGCCGCCAGGCCAGGCGCCATGTCGTCAAGCAGCCGGCCACGCGGCATGGCGATGCGCAGGCCGGCGAGCGACAGAGCTGGCAGCGAAAAATGCTCCTTGCCCGACATGACCGCGTCGGTGGCGATGCATTGCGCCACTGACCTTGCCAAAGGACCAATGGAATCGAGCGACGGCGACAGTGGAAACGCGCCGTCGAGCGGAATGCGCCGTGCCGTCGGCTTGAAGCCGACGACACCGTTGAGGGCGGCGGGCACCCTGACCGAGCCGCCGGTGTCCGAGCCGATCGAAATGTCGGAGCTGCCTTCGGCGACCGAGACTGCGGCGCCCGAGGACGAGCCGCCCGGGATCAGCCTGGAATCGGCGGCGTTGCCCGGCGTGCCGTAATGCGGGTTGATGCCGAGCGCGGTGAAGGCGAACTCGGTCATATGGGTCTTGCCGATGATGACAGCACCGGCGCGGCGCAAGCGCTTGACCACCAGCGCGTCGTCCCGTGCCGATTCGGCATCGCGCCGCAGCACCGAGCCGGCCAGCGTCGGCTCACCAGTGACGTCGAACAGGTCCTTGATCGAGACGATTGTGCCATCCAGTGGCCCGAGCATCAGCCCTGCCCGGCGGCGCGCATCAGCGGCATCGGCGGCGGCGCGCGACACATCGGCATAGAGCTTCATGAAGACGCGTTCTTCACCAGCGCGCGCAGCAAGCCGCGAAAGGATCGCCTCCAGCCGGTCCCTGGTCGTGGTCATCCACCCCTCCGATTCGCCATTGCCGCCGTTGGGCCGCGGCAGGGTCGCGACTGTTAGCACGGTCTGGCCCCATGCAACACGGTTGCCCGCCCCGTCAAACATCTTACAGTCGCCTTACCAAGCCCAGGAGGCGTCATGACCGCCCATCTGTTTTCGCCGATCAAGCTCGGCACGCTCGATTTCCCCAACCGCATCGCGGTTGCGCCGATGTGCCAGTATTCCGCCGACGACGGCTCCGCGACCGACTGGCACCTGCAGCACTGGATGAACCTCGCCATGTCCGGCGCAGGCATGGTCACCGTCGAGATGACTGATGTCGAACGGCGCGGCCGCATCAGCCATGGCTGCATGGGGCTCTATTCCGATGCCAACGAAGCGGCTGCGAAACGCGCCCTCGACGCAGCGCGGCGGGTGGCGACGCCAGGTGCGAAGTTCGGCGTGCAGCTTGCGCACGCCGGCCGCAAGGCCTCCAACCACCGCCCCTGGGACGGCTCGGGCCCGCTCAAGCCGGAAGAGGATGCATGGCCTGTGGTGTCATGCTCGGCGCTTGCCTATGCCGATGGCTGGCAGGTGCCGCATGCGCTTGATGAAGACGAGATCGAGCAGACCATCGACCATTTCGTCCAGGCAGCGCAGCGGGCCGAACGCGCCGGCTTCGACTTCATCGAGCTGCATTCGGCGCATGGCTATCTGCTGCACCAGTTCCTGTCGCCGCTGTCCAACCACCGCAGCGACCGCTGGGGCGGTTCGCTCGAAAACCGCATGCGCTTTGCCATGACGATCGCCCGCCGCGTCAAGGAAGCGGTGCCAAGCCTGATGCTCGGCGCCCGCATGTCTTTGACCGACTGGGTCGATGGCGGCTTCACCCTCGAGGAGGCGATCGAAGTCGCCAAGGCCTATCGTGAGGCGGGCGTCGCTTACCTATGCTGTTCGAGCGGCGGTAATTCCCCACACCAGAGCCTGCGTACCGGCCCCGGCTACCAGGTCCACCTCGCCGAGGCGGTGAAGAAGGCGACGGGCATCCCGGTCCGCGCCGTCGGCATGATCGACCAGCCTGAGCAGGCCGATGCCATAATCCGCGAGGGCCAGGCCGACATGGTGGCGCTTGGCCGCGCATTGCTCGCCGATCCGCGCTGGCCGTGGCGTGCCGCAGCCAGGCTCGGCCACGAGTTCCATCCTGCCCCGCAGTTGGCCCGCTCGGCGGCGCTGATGAAGCAATGGGGCTCGGCGGCCTGAGGAGTGGCGACACGTCTGGAGCTGCGGCTGCGGCGCGCTGGACCATGACACACCACCACGGCTCTGGTGAATCACCAGCCGAGCGGTTAGGCAGCAGTCGAAGCATCGAGGGACATGGCATGGAAAAATCGGCCGAGACGATCAGGGGCGACAGCGAGGGCATCGCCTACGAATTTGCGCTCTACCGCATTTCGGGCACCTCGTCCGAAGCGCCCTCGGCCTACATCCAGGCGGCCCTGCATGGCGACGAACTCCCCGGCGTCGTCGCCATCGACGCGCTGATGCCAAAACTGCGCAAGGCGGAAAACGAAGGCCGCGTGCGTGGCAACGTCACAATCGTGCCGCGCGCCAACCCGATCGGCGCCAATCAGTTGCTGTTCGGGGCGTCGCAAGGCCGCTTCGACCTCGGCACACGCGTCAACTACAATCGCGATTTCCCGTTGCTCGACAGGCCCGACACCGCGCTGTTGCCGGGTGACGAGGTACCGATGTCGTCGGACAGGCGGCTGAAGGCGCGCCTGCTCAAGCTGTCGCTTGGCCACGACATCGTGCTCGACCTGCATTGCGACGACGAGGGTGTCGCCTATCTCTACGTGCCCGACGAGCTGTGGCCGGCGATGGCCGACTGTGCCGCCAACATGGGCGTGGAGGCCGTCATCCTGTGGAGCGGCCAGTCGGGCTCATCCTTCGATGAAGCCTCGCTGCATCCCTATCTCAAGATGCCGCGCAAGGAAGCACGGCTCGAAAGCCGCGTCGTCACGACAGTCGAGTATCGCGGCGTCTCCGATGTCTATGCCACCGTTGCCGAAGCCGACGCACAGGGCCTTTATCGCCTGCTTGTGGCGCGTGGCGTGATCGAGGACACGTGGATCGAAACTCAGAAGACGTTCGCCGGCGTGGTAGCGCCGATCGACCATATCGAGATGGTGCCCGCCCCTTGCGCGGGCGCCATCCTCTACCACGTCAATCCGGGCGACACCGTCAAGGCGGGAGCCCATATCGCGACGATCGTGCGCGCGGCCGGCGAGGACGGCGGCAGGGTCGAGGTGCTGGCACCGCAGGACGGATTCATCCTCACCCGCCGCTCGCACCGCGCCACGCGCGCCGGCGACGACCTCGTCAAACTGGTCGGCGTGGCCCCCAGCAGCGATGCGCGAACAGGCGCGCTGGAGGCGTAACCTAAGCTGGCGAGCCGAAATGCAAGCAGGCAGCGGACCAAGGAGCCCTGCCCGCCGAAGCGGGCCTTACGCCTCAGCCGCTCTTTGCCTTCTTCGGCGCGCGGGCAGCCTTGACCGACATGTTCAGCGCCACCGCCGCCTGAACCAGCGCCTTCAGCGCCGTTTCATCGAGCGTGTCGCCCTCATGGATGTCGATGGCGCGGCGGGTGTTGCCATCGAGGCTGGAGTTGAACAGGCCGGACGGGTCCTCGAGCGACGCGCCCTTGGCAAAGGTCAGCTTGACCACGCTCTTGTAGGTCTCGCCGGTGCAGATGATGCCGGCGTGCTCCCAGACGGGAACGCCCCGCCACTTCCACTCCTCGACCACTTCGGGGGCGGCCTGTTTGATCAAAGCGCGGACGTGGGCAAGCGTCTCGCCGCGCCAGTCGCCCAGGTCCTTGATCCGTGCATCGATCAGTTGCGAGGGCGTCGCGCCCGAGTTGCTGTCCATGGTCATCTCCTCATTTCCATGATCGTCGTCCACGATCTGGGCGTCCGCCAACGCCCAGATCGCAAGCTTCGCTCGCCTGCCGGCCAGCTCGTTGCCTTATGCCCCGTAAACCAGCCTGTCCTGCCTTGCGCGCAGCTCGGCGATCTTCGAACCTGGCGCAACGGCGGCGTTGGCCGTGGTGATCAGTTCGCCCTTTTTGATCGGGGCCGTCACCGTGCCGCCCTGCAGCAGGCCGCAGGGGATCGCTTTTGCCGCACGGGCCTCGCCCGCCGTCATGATCCAGGCGCGGTAGGTGTATTCGCCGATGGCATCGAGCGCGTCGCCGGGCGCAAGATCCTTCTTGGCCACCGCACAGACATCGGCCACCGGCTTGGCCAGCGGCACCATGTCGGCCTTGCCGTAAAGCACCACACGGGCGCAGGTCAGCGGCACCTCGAGCGAGGTCAGGTGATAGGGCCGGTGGAAGGTGAAATACGGGCCATGGCCCATCTTCAAATCTTCCATGCGCTCGCGGATGCGCGGATGCGACATGTCGGCGATGACGAACACGCCGGGGGCAACCCCCTTGCCGATCGAATAGTCGACGACGCCGACCTTGGAGAGAACACCGCCGTCCTTCTCCGGGACCAGAACCTTGTTGAGCTCCGGCAAGGTCGCGGCCGGGCCGTGCATGCCGGCCTTGTCCGGCACCAGACCGGTGGCATTGGCGATCGCCGCCATCTCGACCATGGTCTTGGAGCCGTCGACGAACTCGACAAGCATACGCACGTTCATGTTGCGGCGCTGAGCTTCCTCGGCATAGTCGTGCGGCACCGCATCGATGTTGAGCGGGTTGTTCTTGCCCTTGCCGGCGGCAACGATGGTGTGGCCCATCGCCGAGACGAACTCGATCAGTTCCATGCAGGACGACGGCTCGTCGCCGGCGCCAAGCGAATAGGTGACGCCAAGCCGGTCGGCCTCTGACTTGAGATAGGCACCGATGGTGACGTCGGCCTCGACATTCATCATCACCAGATGCTTGCCATGCTCCATGGCGCGCAGGCCGATCTCGGCGCCGACGGCAGGAACGCCCGTCGCATCGATGACGACGTCGATCAGGCCGCTGTTGAGGATCAGATCAGCATCGTTGGTGACCGCGACCTTGCCGGCCTCGATGGCTTCGTTCAGCGCCGAACCGGAGGCAACTTCGCGGGCGTGACCCTTCTCCTGATAGGCGATGTCGACGGCGCGATGCGCGTTGGGCAGGTTGAGCTCTGAGATCGCGCCGACCTCGATGCCGGGCATGTGCGCCACCCGCGCCACGATGTCGGTGCCCATCTCGCCCGAGCCGATCAGGCCAATGCGGATCGGCTTGCCGGACTTGCCACGCTCGGCAAGATCCCGCGCCAAGCCGACAGGGGCTACGTTGATGGTCATCCGATGGTTCCTCCCGAGCACGCTGATATGTCCAACCTAAAGCGCGACGGGTATTGAATTATGGCGCCCTGTCAACTCGAATGTCGCCGGCACAGTCTGGGCTGCCGTTTGTCAGGAGCATGGCAGCTCAATCTGGCCCGCCTGCCGCTTTGCCGCTATGGTCGGCTGTCTTTGTCAGCATCTGGATCATCCCCGGGAGGAGCCGGGATCCCGAGCCGGCATTGCCGGGAAAAGCCAGTGTTTGAAATGCGATAGCAGCCGATCCGGAATCGATCCCTGAAGATCGGCATTGCGGGAGGAGAACATGGCAGAGAAAGTGCTTGTCCTGCTCGGCACCAAGAAAGGTGCCTTCATCGCCGAAAGCAATGCGGCACGGCAGAGCTGGAAACTGCGCGGACCGTTCTGCGAGACCTGGCCGATGAACCATGTCGTCGCCGACCAGTCGACCGGCACCATCTGGGGCGCCGGCGGCAATGAGTGGTTTGGGCCGGCGGTTTGGAAGTCGACCGATCTCGGCGAGACCTGGACGCATTCGTCGGAGGGGCTCGCATATGCCGAGGGCGAAGAGCCGATCAAGGCGGTGTGGAGCCTCGCCAAGGGTAATGGCAGCCTTTATGCCGGCGTGCAGCCGGCCGGCCTGTTCCGCAGCGACGATTCCGGCCAGAGCTGGCAGCACATAGACGGCTTGCAGCAACACCCGTCCCGGCCACATTGGAACCCCGGCGGCGCCGGCCTCATCCTGCATTCGCTGGTACTCGATCCCGACGACCAGGACCGCATCTGGATCGGCATTTCGGCGGCCGGCGTGTTCTACACTGGCGATGGCGGCGCAACCTGGGAGCCGCGCAATCTCGGCACCCGCGCCGATTTCATGCCCGAGGGCGAAAACTACCCAGAATTCGGCCAGTGCGTGCACAATCTGGTGATGGCGCCGGGCATGCCCGACCGGCTCTACCAGCAGAACCATTGCGGCATGTACCGGTCAGACGATGGCGGCAAGCGCTGGGTGAGCATCGAAAAAGGCCTGCCCTCGACCTTCGGCTTTCCGGCCGCGGCGCACCCGCGCGATCCCGAAACGCTCTATCTCGTGCCGCTCAACGGCGACAGCGCAGGCCGCTACGTGCCCGACGCCAAGGCCGCCGTCTGGCGGACGCGCAACGGCGGCCGAGAGTGGCAGGCGATGCGCAACGGCCTGCCGCAGGAAAACGCCTATATCGGCGTGTTGCGCCAGGCGATGGCAACCGACAGGCTCGACCCCGCCGGCGTCTATTTCGGCACCAGTTCGGGCGCGCTGTTTGCCAGTGCCGACGAAGGCGAGAGTTGGGTCAACGTCACCCAGCACCTGCCGGCAATCCTGTCGGTCGAAACGCTGGTCGTAGACTGAGCGGCGGCCGTGGACAACAGCCCTGCCCCGGAAAGCCGAAAAGCAGCGCTCGCCACCGTCGTGGTGCGCCTGCCCGGGGTGCTGGTCGATCTGTTTCCGGGTGCTTCGAGGCGCGTCGAAGTTCCGGCTGAAACCGTCCGCGACATGGTCGACGAGCTCGACAGCCGCTGGCCCGGTATGCGCGACCGCATCTGCGACAGCCGCCCGGCGATCCGCAAGCATATGAACGTCTTTGTCGAAGGCGAACGCGCCACGCTGACAACCAGGCTCAAGCCCGGTGTCGAAGTCTTCGTATTGACGGCGATCAGCGGCGGTTAGGGCTTCCGTCGAAATTGGATTACTCTGTGCCGGCACATCGGCTAACATCCCCAAGCTATTGATCCAGCGGGGATACCAGATGCGGAAACTCGGTCTTCTCTTTGCAGTGATGCTGACCTTTGCGCCTGCCGTGCCGCAGGTCGTGGCAGCCCAGGAGCGCATGGAAACGCTGCGCATGCGCCCTGGTGCTACGCAGACGACGGTGCGCGGCATTGTCTTCGGCCCGATCAGCGCCTCCTACCGGCTCGAGGCGCGAGCCGGCCAGCGCATGAGCCTCGACCTCAATTCGCGCAACACCTTCCTCTATTTCAACGTGCTCGACCCGCGCGGCCGCGCCATCGCGCGTGAGCAGACGCGGTGGGACGGACGCCTGCCCGCCTCCGGCCTCTACACCATCCAGATCTATTTGGTGCGTGCCGAAGCGCGGCGCAATCGGCCCGCCCCCTTCTCGCTCAGCGTCTCGATCTTCGGCCGCGGTGGCGAGCCCGGCCCGGGCCCGAACCCGGGTCCTGGCCCCGGGCCCGATCCGCGCTCCTGGCGTGTCGTCGGCGTGACGCCCAACGACGTGCTCAACATGCGCTCGACGCCTTCGCCGCGCGGTTTCTTGATCGCCGAAATCCCGTTTGATGCCAGCGGCCTGCGCAATCTCGGCTGCCAGGATCGCCAGAGCTGGTGCAAGGTGCGCTATCGCGGCCAGGAAGGCTGGGTTAACGGCCGCTTCCTGCGCCCGGAATAAGATCAGTCGCGGAAAGGGCCACCGGCGAAACGGTGGCCTCCATCAGGCGCCTCAGATCTCCGGCACGGGATCGACGAGAAGCGGGCCGCTGTGCAGGTAACGCGTCGTCTTGCGCTTGGAGGCGATGTCGGTCCAGACGCGGCCAACCTGCTCGGCGGTCAGCCCGGCAGCAAGGCCGACTTCTTCCGCCGCAATGCCGTTGTTGAGCCCGTAGAGGCACAGGTCCATGCGATCATATGGCAAGGAGAAATAGAACTCCTCCTGCGTCTGCTGCAGCGAATAGGTGTCGGTGGTCGGCGGCCGCCGGCGGATTTCCTCCGGCACGCCGAGATGGGCGGCCAACTGGTAGACCTGCGACTTGTAGAGATGGGCGATCGGCTTGACGTCAGCGGCACCGTCGCCGTTCTTGACGAAGAAGCCTTGGTCGTATTCCAGCCGGTTCGGTGTGCCGATGACGGCGTAGTTGAGTCGGTCGGCGTGGAAATATTCGACCTGCTTGCGCGTCCGCTGCTTCATGTTGGTCGAGGCGACGATGCCGAGATAGACATGCGGCGGCATGCGCAGCTTGGTCTGCTTGCCCTCGGGATCCTGCACCACCAGCGACGAAATGTTGTAGCCTTCGTTGGTCAGCGCATTGGCGATGACGATCTTGCACGCCCAGCCGGCGCCGTATTCGGGCACCAGTTCACGGATGAAGGCGTCGCGGCGCTCGTAGCAGCCCATCGCCTTGAGCGTCGGGCCAATGTTCTCGACGACCGCGGATATCCCGAAGGTTTCGGCGACGAGGCGTCCGAGACGCAGGCTTTCGGGATCGGAATCGTCCTCCGGCATGAACAGAGCAAAGACGTTCTTGGCGCCGACGGCGCGCACCGCGAGGGCAGCACTGACGCTCGAATCGACGCCGCCCGACAGGCCGAGCACAAGCCCGCGCCGGTGGAGCGTGCCGGTCAGTTGGCTGCGCAAGGCGGCTGATATTCTCGTCGCTTCGGCTTCGGGATCGATGGTCAGCGTCGCCGCGCCGAAACTGCCGGTTTGCGCCAATGGCATGTTCATTGCGTCGGCTCCATGGATTCGGCGGCGAGACGCCGGCTGACCTTGCCGGTGTCGGTCCGGGGCAATTCGGATCGGAACTCGATGATCTTGGGCACCATGAAATCCTCGAGATTGGCTTGGCAGTGGCGCAGGATTTCACGCTGGGTCAGGTTGGGATCGGAGAGCACGATCAGCGCGCCGATGGCGTGACCGAGGATAGGGTCGGGTATGCCGATCACCACCGCCTCGGCGACACCGGGACAGGCGTGAAGAACGGCCTCGACCTCCTTGGGCGCCACCTTTTCACCACGCGTCTTGATGATGTCGTCCTTGCGCCCGACGAAATAGAGGAAACCTTCGGCGTCGCGGCGGAACAGGTCGCCGGTGTAGAGCAGCTTTTCCCACGGGTTGAAGCCCGGGCGCAGCATGCGGTTGGTCGCTTCCGAATTCTCCCAGTAGCCCTGCATGACATGCGGCC
The DNA here is from genome assembly GCF_025628925.2 of Aminobacter sp. NyZ550. Classification (NCBI taxonomy): domain Bacteria; kingdom Pseudomonadati; phylum Pseudomonadota; class Alphaproteobacteria; order Hyphomicrobiales; family Phyllobacteriaceae; genus Aminobacter; species Aminobacter sp. NyZ550. Next base: position 2,583,566 of record NZ_CP114190.1, on the reverse strand, counting down.
CGCGGATGACCAACTCGCCCGGTGTATCAGGCGGCACCGGCTGGCCGAGATCGTCGACGACGAAGGCTTCGGTGTTGGGAATGGCGATGCCGACCGATCCGGGGCGCCGGTCGAGCTCCGCCGGCGGCAGGTAGGTGCAACGCTTGCACTCGGTCAGGCCATACATGGAATAGAGCCGGGCGCCGGGGAACAGCTCGCGCAGCCGTGCGATATGGGCCGGCGGCAGGGCGGCGGCGGTGTTGGTGACGTAGCGCAGGCTGGGCAGGAAGCCCGGTTTGATGTCGCGCATCTGCAGGATCAGCGCCGCCATTGTCGGCACCAGCGGGAAGCCGGTGACGTTCTCGGCGCGGATGACGTCGAAGATCGCCTGCGGGAAGGAGAACGACTTCTCCAGCACCAGCGTCGCGCCCATCTTGATCGACATGATCAGCTGGTAGAGCCCGTAATCGAAGGCCAGCGGCAGGACGTTGAGGATGATGTCGTCTGGTGTGTTCTCGAGATAGGTGGTGATCGAACCGGCCGCCGCCTCGATGTTGCGGTGGGTCATCATCACGCCTTTGGGCCGGCCGGTTGAGCCCGAGGTGTAGATCAGCATGGCAAGGTCGACGTCGATGCCGCCATGAAGGGGCATTGCGGCACTGCCTTGCAGGCATTCTTCGAATGAGACCGCACCTTCCGGTGCCTTGCCGCCGGCAGCCGTTGACACGACGATCAGTTCGCCGCCGTCATTCGCCTCGGTGACGACCGGCAGCAGCCGGGCCTGGGTCAGCACGGCGCGCGCGCGGCAGTTGCCGATGATGAAATCGAGCTTGTCGGCTTTGGTCGACGGGTTGATCGGACTGAAGACGGCACCGGCCTTGGCAATGGCGAACACCGACACCGCGGCTTCCCAGCAATTGTCCATGAAGACCAACACGCGATCGCCACGGCCGACGCCAAGATCGCCGAGCCTTGCTGCCAGCCGGTCCGACATGCTGTCGAGTTCGGCGTAGGTCAGGCGCATGTCGCGGGCAATCAGCGCGGTCTTGTCGCCCCGCAACCGCGCACTGTCGCGTAAGAACTGCTCCAGTCGCATTGCCCCTCCCAAGCGCCTCAGGCGGCGCCAGCTGCCTGTTTTACGGGTTGCGCTGCTGCCTGCTTCGCCTCGATGAAAGCCGCGATCCGCACCAGCGAGTCGAGATTGGCCGGAACGATGTCGGAATCCGCCATTTCGAGCCCGAACTGGTCCTCGATATAGGTCACCAGTTCCAGCACGCCGGTGGAGTCGATCACGCCGCTTTCGATCAGCGAAACGTCATCGGCGAGCGCGTAGGACGTGTCCCCGAACAGGAAGTTGTCGATGATGAAGGCTTTGACCGTGTCCTTTATCTGCTGCGTCATGCTCTCTCCTTTTGTTTCATCGTCAGGCGGCCTCGGTGACATCGGATCTGGATCCGGCGAACGACCGGTGCCACAGCTGCGTCGACAGGATGCCGACGAAGGCAGCGTTGTCCCGGAAGCCCGTCACCGCCTGCTGCCGGCACTTTTCGGTCAGCTTCCTTACCGTCGAAACGTCGAAGAATCCTGAATCGGCGATCGCCTCGGAACTCACCGCCTCTCGCAGCCACGGTTGTTCGCCGGTGCCGACGAAAGATTGCGAATCCGGAGCGCGGTAGGGCTGCTTCATGCGTTGGCCGATCGACGGCGGCAACAGGTCCTTGGTCGCCTCGCGCAAGATGTGCTTTTCGACCAGCCCCTTGAGCTTCATGCCGGGTGGCAGCCGGCTGGCGAACTCGACAAGGCGATGGTCTAGGAACGGGAAGCGGCCCTCGATGCCATGCGCCATCGACATGCGGTCACCCTGGCTCGACAGGATGTAGCCCGGCAACAGGTAGCGGCTTTCGAGATATTGCGCCTGGTGCAGCGGATGCCAGCGGGCGAAACGCTCCGGCAGTTGCGAGGCGAGCTCGGCTACCGCGTCATAGGATGCGAGTTTGGCGCGCAGGTCGCCGGAGAAGAACAGCTTGGCAGCAGCCGTGTTGCGCATGCGCGGAAGATGCGAATAGAGCGGATCGTCGAGGCTGTCCTTGCCGGCGCCGAAGAAGGCGGCGAGATAGGACGCCGACTGCTTCTGCAACCCCGGCAGATAGGGGTAGAGCTTGCGGAACAGTTGCGGCCGGCTGGCCGAACCGGGCTGGCGGTCGCAGAAGCGCCGCACCAGCGTCTCCTTGAAGATGTCGTAGCCGGCGAAGACCTCGTCGGCGCCCTCGCCCGTCAGCACCACCTTGATGCCCTTGGCGCGCACCAGCCCGGAGAGCTGATAGAGCGGCGCCGGTGCCGTGCGGATGACCGGCCGCTCCGTGGCATTGATCACCTCCGGGAAGATCGAGGCGATGTCGCCGGGCCCGACATTGACCGCGCTGTGGTGCGATCCGATGGCCAGCGCCATCTCTTCCTGGAACTCGCTTTCGTCATGCTCGGCACTGTCGAAGGTCACCGAGAAGGTGCGCAAGCCCCCGGTCGCCATCGGTGCTGCCAACGCCGAGACGATGGAGGAATCGAGACCGCCCGAGAGGTAGGAGCCGACGGTGACGTCGGCGCGCATGCGGATGCGGGTCGCGTCGGTCAGAAGCTCCCGGAGTTCCTCCGCCGCCTGCCTCTCGTCGCGCGGCGCCCGGGATGCTTCGGCATCGGGGAAATCAAGCTGCCAATAGGGACGCGTCACCAGCCCGCCCTTGTCGGCGATCATGATGTGCCCGGGTTCGAGCTCGTAGACATTCTTGAAGGCGGTGCGCGGCGCGATCGGCGCCCACAAGGTGAAGATCTGGTCGAGCGCGATTTCGTCGAGTTCGGCGGTGAAATCGGGCACCCTGGCAAAGGCCTTGACCTCTGAAGCGAAATACAAAGTGCCGCCGACTTCGGTGTAGAACAGCGGTCGCACCCCCATCCGGTCCCGGGCGAAGAACATGCGCTGCCGCGGCGCGTCCCAGATGACGAAGGCGAAGTCGCCATTCATCAGGTCGACGCAGTCGGGGCCCATCTCCTCATAGAGATGCAGGATCACTTCGGTGTCACTGCCTGTGCGAAATCGGCGGCCGCGCGCCTTCAGCTCGTCGCGCAGTTCGACATAGTTGAAGATCTCGCCGTTGAAGGCGATGTGGAGGTCGCCCGAAGCGCTGGCCATCGGCTGCTGGCCGTCGCCAAGGCCGACGACCGACAGGCGGGCATGGCCAAGGCCGGCCGAAGGACAGACGAACACGCCCTGCTCGTCGGGACCCCGATGGGCGATGCTGCCGGTCATGCGCCGCAGCAGCCCGTCAGCCGTTGCTGGCTCGACATTCCCGAGATACCCGACAAATCCACACATACGCCGGACTCTGTTTCGCTAGTGCGACAAGCGCACGTGTTTAGCGCAAGTTAACCAATGGCAGGAAAGCACACTTCCGATATCAAAACACATCACAAAGCCGATAGTCTCGGTTTCGCAACCGTCGATACGATAGTAGATATTGATAGAAGGTTCTTTGTGTAACGAATTGTATGAACAAGTCATGTTGATGACAATCGCACCCGGGAGAAGCATTGATCGGTTGACGATCCGGGGCGCTGGGGTTGTCATGGAGCGGGCAAAGGACTTGGCGAGGGCAACCATGCATATCGTTGAGAACAACGGCGACAAGTCTGGCATTAGGCTGCACAAATTCATGGACATCGAGCTCGAGCTCGGGAGCGACGTGCTCGTGCCGCGCGAGGAAACCGAAATCCTCGGCCGTGCAGCGCTCGGCCTGCTCTACGGCCGCGGCGCCGACGCCAGGGTAATCGACATGTGCTGCGGCTCCGGCAATCTCGGCCTGGCGATCGCCGCCAAGATGCCGGGCGCGCGCGTCTGGAGCGCCGACCTGACCGACAGCACCGTCGCCACCGCCCGTCGAAATGCCGACCGTCTCGGTCTGGCCAACCGGGTGACCATTGCCCAGGGCGACCTGTTCGGCGCCTTCGACGGGATGGACCTAGCCGGGTCCATCGACCTTGTCGTCTGCAATCCGCCCTACATCTCGTCTGCACGCCTCGAAGGCGATCGCAGCGAATTGCTGGCCTCCGAACCGAGGGAAGCCTTCGACGGCGGCCCCTACGGTCTGTCGATCCACCAGCGGTTGATCCGCGATGCGGTGACCTTCCTCAAGCCCGGCGGCTGGCTCGCCTTCGAATTCGGCGTCGGCCAGGACCGCCAGGTGGCAGCCCTGCTTGCCCGGGCGCGCGTCTATGCACCGGTGGAACTCGTCTCCGACGCCGCCAAGACACCGCGCGCGGCGATCGTCCGCAAGCTCGATCCCGCGTGACCGGGAGCCCGACCTTCACCCTTCCTAGATGTTTCCCGCCTAAGCCATTGCTGCCGTGACATGACCGAGGCTTCGCCCGATGCCTGAAATTCGTCCATTGCAGGCCGCTGATATGGCGGTCGTCGCAGACATGTTCCAGCGCGTGCTGCGCAAGCGGCGCACGCCGACGCCCGCCTCGCTGCCCGGCTATCTCCAGCGCCTCTATCTCAATTCCACCGACGCTACGGCGGGGTCGCCATCCCTGGTCAATGTCGCCGACGACGGCAGCATTTCGGGCTTCATCGGCGTGACGTCACTGCCCATGCGGTTTGGTGACAGGAAGCTGAACGCTTCGATCTGCGGTTCGCTGATGGTCGACGAGGACCAGCGCAACGACCTGTCCGGCGCAAGGCTGCTCAAGGCATTTCTCGCCGGTCCGCAGGACCTGTCGTTCAGCGAGACGGCAAGCGACGTTACCGCCAATATGTGGACGACGCTGCGCGGCTCGATCCTGCCTGACTACAGCCTCGACTGGATCAAGGTATTCAGACCGGCAGCCTTCGCCGTTGCCGGTGCCAGACAGCGCCTGCCCATCGCACGCCTCGGCGCGCCGCTGGCCCGCGCCGTCGATGCCTGTCTCGGCCTTCGCCGCAGCGGCGAGTTTTCGCGCTGGTTCGGCGCCGGCGACGCGGCGGCCTCGCAAGGCCGCTACACAGTGGCAAGCATCGATGCCGACGGCTTCGCCGCACTGCTCGGCAAATTCACCTCGCGCTTCGCCATTCATCCGGACTGGAACGAAAACGCACTGTCGCGCATCATGTCGGATGCCTCGGCCAAGACGGATTTCGGCGACATCTGCCGCTCTACGGTTGCGGCGCGCACAGGTGCCGTGATCGGTGCCTTTGTCTATTTCGGCCGGCCCGGTGGCATCGGCCATGTGCTCCAGGTTCTGGCCTTGCCCGGCCAGGCTGGTGCCGTGATCGACTGCCTGATCAACCATGCCGCCGGCGTCGGCCTCGCCGGTCTCAGAGGCAGGACCCAGCCAGCCCTGCTGGAAGCGATGCTCGGCCGGCGCATCATCTTCATCAACGTCAACTCGACGGTGGTGCATTCGCGTGATCCCGAGCTCGTCCGGCAGTTCCAGACTGGTAACGGCTTTTTCAACGGGCTGGTGGGCGAGCATTGGAGCCGCATCTTCGGCGATCATTTCGACTGACGTAATCTAGAACGCGTAGGACAGGACGTCCCCGGCCTGGCTGCTCATCGGGCCAAAGCGGCAGGCATTGGGCAGCGACCTGGCCGCGCAAAAGCGGCTGACCGCGCGCGTCGTGGAGCCGCTGAGCACGCCGTTGACAGGCCCGTTGTAATAGCCGGCCTGCTTGAGTTGCTGCTGTGCCAGATAGATGTAGCCGTTCGGATGGGTCGTCCGCATCATGCGGACCAGCGACTGGCGCTGCTCGGCAGAAAGTTCGTGCATGCGCGCCACGATCGACTGGTAGCCCTTGGTGTCATTTGCGGCGGCGGCAAACAGCATCTCCTCGACGAGGCGATCGCCGCGCGACAGCCATGGCGACACGCCTGTCATCAGCTGCTCGGCGCGTTTGGCATCGGCCTTGATGAAGGTGGTGCGGCCATAACGGCGGCCGTCACGATAGTAGCTGATCAGATGACGCGCCGCCGCGACGTTGCCGGTGCCGGCTGCCTGTTCAAGCAGGGCTACGGCTGCCTTGGCGTCACGCTTGGTGCCCATGCCGTAAAGCATGGCGTCGGCGAGCGCGGTCGCAGCATCGTCCAGACCCGTTGCTTCGGCCTCACGCAAGGCGGCAACTCCGTCGGCCGGCTTGCCCGCATTGCGCAACAGGCTTTCCGACAGCGCCGAGCCGAGGATGAGCAGCCCGTAAGCATCGCCTGCCTCGGCCGCCTGGCGATAATAGCCGGCGGCCTTCTTGCCGTTGCTCTGCAGCAGCTTGCCTTCGCGATAGAGATCTCCGAGCCTGATCAGCCCTTGCGTCCGCCCGAGCGCCGCCGCCTCGGCATACCAGCGCATTGCCGCCTGAACATCGGGCGGGCCGCCATCGCCCCGGCTCAAAAGGTCGCCCATCACGATATGCGCCTCGGCTTCGCCGCTCTCGGTCGCAGCCTTCACCATAGCCCGGCCGGCAGCGACATCCTGGGCTATGCCTTGTCCGCGCGCCAACATGGCGCCGGCGCGGACGGCCCCAATGACATCGCCGAGCCCGGCGGCCTTGCTGTAATAGTCGAGCGCCTTGGGCAGATCCACGGCAACGGTCATGCCGTCGCTGTAGAAGTCGCCCAGGCGCACCAGCGCCTCCGGTTCGCTCAGGCCGGCTGCACGTTCATAGGCTGCAACGGCGCCGTCTGCGTCGACCGCGCCCGACTCCGGCTCACGCAGCAGGTCGCCAAGGCTGATCAGTGCCAGCGGATTGCCCGCATCGGCGAGCCGGCGAACCATGTCGCGCCCACCCGAGACGTCGCGCAACGTACCCAAGCCATGCGCCGTCATCTCGCCGACCCTCAGGGCCGCCCGCGTGTTGCCGGCGTCGGCAGCACGCTGGTAGTAGGCGAACGCCGCAAGAGGATCCTTTGCGACCGGCGCTGGCGTGGCTCCGCTGTAGACATCGCCAAGGAAGCTCAGTGCTTCGGCGTCGCCGCCATCGGCCAGTTCCTTGATCGACGCCAGTCCGCCCTCGACGTCCTGCCGCGTGCCCTGACCACGGAATGTCAGTTCGGCGACGCGCAGCCTGCCGACCTGCTGACCGGCCTCGGCAGCCTTTTCGTAATACCCGAACGCCTTGGCATAGTCGGGCTTGCCGGCGCGGCCACTGCCGAAGAGATCGCCGAGGCGCAGCAAGGCGTCGGGATGCCCGAGTGCGGCTGCCTTGGCATAGGCTGCCTCCGCCCCTGGCATGTCGGGCACGCCGGCATCGACATCGCTCATCAGGTCGCCCTGGGAGACCAGCGCATAGATGTTGCCGCGATCGGCAAGCGACCGCACCAGCGCCAGCCCAGCTGCGCTGTCCCTGGCGATACCTTGGCCGCGCGCCAGCATCTCGCCGCTGCGCAGGATGCCGGTTTCGTTGCCGGCAGCGGCGGCACGGCGGTAGTAGTCATAGGCGCGCGGCAGGTCGAGCGGGATCGCCCTGTTGTCGGCATGGCTGTAGAGGCCGCCAAGCGAGGCGAGTGCTGCGCCGTCGCCGGCCGATGCCACCTCCTCGATGGCCAAAAGCCCAGCGCTGATGTCGCGTTCGGTGCCTTCGCCCAGCACGCGCATTTCACCGACGCGGAGCCGCGCCGCAGCACTGCCGGCATCCGCCGCCTGGCGGTAATAGTCGAACGCCTTGGCCGGATCGCGGTTGGCGTTGTCGGCATTGCTGTAGAGATCGCCGAGCCGCAACAAGGCGTCGGCGTTGACCGCACGCTCCCGGGTAACAGCGCCTGGCGTGGCCGGCGCGCCCGCGTCGGGCGCGGCTTCCGCCGACAAGGCGGTGCTCGCCGAAAGTGCGGCGAACACCGTCATCAGAGCCACATGGCAGATACGCGACAATGCCAACTCCCTGACTGGCGCCTGGCAAGCGGCGCCAGCAAAACTCAGTTCTGCACATCTCCCGCTGAAGCCGCCGGATTCTCCGCGTCGACTGCCTTCAGATAATATTCGGCCGCCTTGCCACCGTCGGCCGGAACGCCTTTGCCGTCACGGTAGAGGTCACCGAGCCTGAGCAAGGCATCGGCGCGTCCCTTCCGGGCCGCATTCTCATAGGCCGCGACAGCGGCAGCACCATCGACCGGCCCGACCGCGCCAGACAGATGCAGGTCGCCAAGCACGACATAGGCGTAGGGATCGCCTGCGACGCCGACCTGCCTGACCAGATCGAGACCGGCCGGAATGTCCTGGCGCGTGCCTTCGCCGCGTGCGGTCATCTCGCCCTGACGCAGCCTGCCGGTCTCGTCGCCGGCCATGCCGGCGCGGCGGTAATAGTCGAACGCCTTGGCGGGATCGGCTGGTATCGTCCCGCCTAACCGATAGATGTCGCCGATGCGCACCAGCGCATCAGGACGCCCCAGCGCCGCTGCCTTCTCATAGGCCAGCACGGCTTCCGTCGCGTCGACCTTGCCGGTCGAGCCGTCGGCCAGAAGGGCGGCCAGCGACATCAGCGCCTCGCCATTGCCGGCATCCGCCACCGCCTTGACCATCTGCAGGCCGCCCACGACGTCCTTTGACGTCCCTTGTCCGCGCACCTTCATTTCGCCGGCACGGACGGCGCCCATCACGCTGCCGGCCTCGGCAGACTTGCTGAAATAGTCGAACGCCGTCACCGGATTGGCCGGCAGCAGTCCGCCTATGCCGCGCTGGTAAAGCCCGCCGAGCAGGTTCATCGCATTGGCATCGCCTTCGTCGGCGAGCGAGTTCATCTGCGCCAGGCCGGCAGCGACATTGCGGTCGGTGCCCTGTCCGAGAACCGTCATTTCGCCGACGCGCAGCTTACCGGCCAGATTGCCGGCCCGCGACGCCCTGACATAATAGGCGAATGCCTTGGGTGGGTCGGAGGCGATCGCGCCGTTGCGGCTGTAGAGATCACCGAGCCTGACAAGTGCGTCGCTGTGGCCGAGCGACGCCGCCTTTTCATAGGATGTGACGGCAGCGGCAAGGTCGACGGGGGCGACCGCCGCATCGCTGAGCAAATCGCCGAGCGCGATCAGCGCAAAGGTATCGCCATGATCGGCAAGACCGGTCAGCATCGCCCGCCCAGCCTGATAGGACTGAGCAGTGCCGCGTCCCCGCGCCAGCATCTCGCCGGTGCGCAGGATGCCGGTCTCGTCGCCGCTGTCGGCGGCGCGGCGGAAATAGCCAAAGGCCTTGCCGAGATCGATGGCAATGACACCGCCATCGGTGCGACTGTAGAGTGAGCCGAGCAGGACGAGCCCTGCCGGGTTGCGCGTGCGCGCCACCACCTCTTCGATCATCGCGAGCCCGGCCTGGACGTCCTGCGTCGTGCCCTGGCCGGTAGCTGTCATCTCGCCGACGCGCAGCTTGCCGACGTCGTAGCCAAGGCTGGCGGCCTTGCGGTAATAGTCCAGCGCCTTGTCCGGCTCCATCGCGACCATGCCCTGGGCGCCGGGGCGATAGAGGTCGCCAAGCAGCACCAACGCCTCGGGATTGCCGGCATCGGCGAGTGCTGCGATCATCGCCAGCCCCTTGCCAGTGTCGCGCGCAACACCTTGCCCGCGCGCCAGCATCTCGCCGACACGCAGCTTGCCGTCAGCGTTGCCGGCCTTGGCGGCCTGGTCGTAGAACAGATAGGCGCGCCTGCCGTCGGCCGCGACCACCCTGCCCTCGCGATAAAGGTCGCCGAGCCGCATCAGGGCTTCCGAGCTGCCCATATTCGCCGCCTGCAGATAAAGCTTCGATGCCGCGAACGGATCGGCTGGCGCGTCCTTGACGACGCCGATCAGGTCGGACGGTGAGATGACTGCGTAGATCGCGGCAGGACGGCCTGGGTTGTCGAGGCCGCGATAATAGGCAAGCGCGGCCTCCGCCGCCGCGGCCGTGGTCTTGCCGTCGCGGTAGAGGTCGCCCAAGGCGATGTAGGACGCCGCAAGCGCCAGCACAAAGCCATCCCGGCTTTCTTCGCTGGGCTTGGCGGCCTGGATTGCCCGGGGTACATCAGGGGACGCGAAGCCCAGCGCCGGCAATGATGGAGCCTGTCCGGCGGGACTGGCTTCAGCACTTCCCGACACAACAACGCTGGCAACCAACAACCAGCCGATACGCATGGGCCCACGCTCCCAACAGCGCTGGCGCATCCAGGATGCGCCGCAGCTAATATGAAACAGTCATTGCATTTTTCCGGCAAGAGCATTCTTGAGCAGCACCGTTCACGAAGCCGTATCCTCCGATGTGACCGGCGGCTTCTTCATGTTCATGCTTCGCCGCCTTCATTACTTGATCCACTCGCCCATCCCGATTCCCTGTTCGTTTGGCGCAAAGACGCTCGCGTCGGCCGTAGCGCGCACCAGGCGGAAGCGCGCCGAGCCGCGCAAGGCTTCTTCGATCGCGTCGAGCGAGCCTTTCGGCATCACGCCGAGATCGTCGATGTAGGCCTTCTGGCTGCGCGTGATGATGATGAAGGCGGAGCCTGCCGGCACCGCACGCAACCAGTCCCCGAGCTCGGTAGCCGGATCGGCGAGAACCGCTGAAATGGATTGCTTGCTCTCGTTGGAGATCGGCACATAGGTGAAATTCTCGTAGTTCATGAACTGCTCGGGATAGTTGGGCGCGCCCTCGACAAGCACCGAACCGGCCGGCGCGTTGCTGTAGAGCCATTCCGACGCCTCCACTTCGGCCCGTGAGAAGGTGTACTGGCGGTCCTTGCCGTTGTTGGCGAGGACGAAAGCGACCGTGAGCACGGCGCCGAACGTGCCGATGGCGTAGCGCGCGATGGCGTCGCGCTGGGAGCCGGACCATGGGAAAAACAGTGCCGCGGCAAAGAAGGTCAGGAAAGGCAGTGCAAAGAGATAGACGCGGAACACGATCTCGCCGCCATAGGAGGTGGCAACGATCATGAAGGCTGGAGCCAGCGTCAGCACGATGGCCGGACCGTCGCGGAACCCCGCCACGAGCCGGCGCAGACCGCCGAGGACCGCCGCCAACGCGATCGCACCGGTCAGCGCTCGCGACGCCAAGGACACCACCACCTGTCCTTCACTGACGATCGAGGTATCCACTAGGCGCTCGCTGATCTCGTTCGAGGTGTCGCCGAAACGCTGGACCAGCTCGGGCAGGACCGAGGCCATGTAGCCGTCGGCGTAGAACAGCAGCCACGCGACTTCGACGAGGCCGGCAAAGATGAGGTAGCCAAGGCTCAATTGTCCGATGACCCAGAGGCCGCCAAGGGCCATGAGCACGACTATCGGCGTGAGCGGGTGGGTCGCCGTGATCATCACGATCAGCGCCATGGCCGCCAGTGAGGCTACGGCACGCAGTTTTGGCGGGACGGCCAGCGTCACCGGCGGCTGGCCACGCGAGACGAAGGCGAAATAACGGCCGCAAAACTTGGAAAAGCCACGCCCGTTCGGGTCGGCCCAGCCGGGCACGATCCGCAGCGGGCCGACACAAAGCGCGACCAGCAAGAGATAGAATAGAAAGGCGACTCCCTGCGGCGAGAAATAGTCCTGGCCGATCCAGTTACCGATGACGAACAGCCAGACCCCGCCCCACACCAACCGTGGGTCGGCGGTGAAGCGGCGATAGATCTGTGGCAGCACCAACACATAGAGCAGGTTAAGCGCCGGCGGCGAAAAGCGGGCGATGTCAGCCAGTTGGATCGGTTTGATGTCGAACAGGTTGGCGATCGCGGCGCAGAAGACAAACAGGCCGGGCCAATTGGCGTAGGTGGCAAGGAATGGCGCCTTCGGATCGATCTGGCCGTGCCGCTGGGCATAGTCGACGACACCGACATGTTTCCAGGCCCAGGCGTAACGCAACTCGTCATAGACGATGGCCGGGGTGCCATGAAGCAGCAGCACCAGCATGACGATCATCAACAGCGGCATCCGCGTCTCGCAGACGCCGCGCCTCAGGCTGAAGGCAAAGCCGAGGCCGACGGCGGCATAGGCCACCCAGATGATGCCTGGCAGGATCGAGATCAAGCCATAGTCGTCGACACCGGCAGGATCGGTGACGAACAGGACGGCCAGCCACAAAGCAAAGGCCAGGCAAAGACAGATCGACGCGAGGTTGAACGGCGCTGTCGAGACACGGCCAGCATCCGCCAAGGGCGGCGCCTTCAGCGCCGGCGACATGGCAAGACTGGATTCCCGCGTCATCACATTCATATTGCGCCTCCATCGGTGGAGACGATCCTAAGAACACGGTCGACATTTGACGCAATCCAAAGCCGGCCGACGCCCGAATGCGCCGGGCGCCGCGCCCGCTCGCTAACCTGATGCAGCCAGACGAGGCCGACCATGGCACGGATCGCCGCGCCATCACCGCTCCAGTCATCGTCCCCGTCCGAGCCGATGCCCAGCCACTGCCGCTCGTCGTTGCGCCACTCCGGCGTCCACAAGAGATCGGCAACGGCCGCGCCGAGCGGCTCGCTGCTGGTCATCATGCGCATGGCGACAGCCAGAACGCAGCCGTCGAAGCCACGTGGCGCGTTGGATCGCGCATTGCCCCATTCCAGCAGGCTGGCAAGTCGGGTGGCACTGCCCTGCCCCGAGGCGAAGTTCAGGTTTTGCGGCCAAAGATCGCCATGGCACCAGCCGAGACGCACCTGGCGACCGAGCCAGTAGCGCCGCTGCTGGCCAACGAAACGTTCTATCGCCCGACGCCGTGCCGCTGCCAACATCGTCGATCCGCCGAGCTGCGCAAGCTTCGCCGCCGGACGTTCGACCCATTCGTGGAACCAGACGTCGTCGATGGTCCGCATGGCAGCTGTCTGGCCGTGCAAGATGGCCACGGCCTTCGCCGCGGCTTCGAGGCCCGTCTGCCGCTCGGACGCGTCGCGCAGCAGCGCCCGCCCATCCGTCCCAGGTGCCATCGCCTCGATGCAATCGACGGCTCCGCCGATACGGGTGACTGACAGCCTCGTCGGCAAGATCGGCCACAGCGCCTGAAGACGCGTATCCGCGTGCAGCAGGTCGAGATTGTCGACCAAGCGCTCGAGATAGGCGGCGGCGATCGGGTTGCGCGCGCTGCGGAGAACGGCATAAGTGCCTTGCGACCGAACGGGCGCGTGCCGCACCGCCTCGTCCAGCACCGGGTCCCCGAGATAGACGATGTCAGTTCCTTCGGGTCCATGCTCGGATTTCAGCGCATGCCAGCCCGAGGCAGCGGAGCTTCCGGTCTTTGCCAGGAGCGGCCGGAGCTCGGCGTCACCAGGAATGGCAATGCCCTTGTTGCGGCCGAAAGGCAGGAACTGGGCCGAGAGCGACTTCAGCGAAGCGGCAACCGCCAGACCCCAGTCGTGCATGCTGTGGCGGCGGCTGGTGACGAGGGCGAGCGCGCCGACGCCAAATGTCACCACCAGCATCGCCAGCAGCCAGGCATGCGCCATGCCGATCGGCCCTTCACTGCGCACCAGAAGCGCGCCGGCGCCGAGGGCTATGACCAGCGTCGCGACTTCGGCCGCCGCCACCGAACGCATCCAGCCCTTGGTGCGGGCGATCGACAGATAGATCGAGAGCACGGCCGATACGACACTGGCCAGTGTGAACACCCTGAGGATCGCAGCACCTTCGGTGGCGTAGGCCGCACCGAACACCGACATGATGGGATGGGCGAACACCAGCATCAGCGCGACGAGGCCGAGCAGCGGCAGCACCGACATCACAGCCGCATCCGCCGCCAGCGCGCGCAGCCGGCCGGTGTCGCTGGCGCCCTCGGCGAGCAGCGACAGCCCCATCGAGCTGCCGACATAATAAAGCGAGGTGAAGATCGTCCAGGCGACGAAGAAGCTGGCGCTTTCGGCCGCGCCGACAAAATTGAGCACGACCAGCGGTGTCGCCGTCCAGGCCACCATCATCGACACCGAGCCGATGTAGTCCCAGCCGAAGAAGCGCGCCATGGCGCGGCGGTCAATCAGATTGGCATGGCCGGTTCCGGCTTGCGCCTTGGGCACGAGGCGCTTGAAAATCAGCAGGTTGACGGCGAGAACGAAGACCAGAACCGGTGCGGTCCACGACAGTGCGATGGCCTCCCATCCGAGCCCGGCGAGCGCCAGCGGGATGAGCATGGCGATCTTGACGACCTGGTAGATTGTCTTCGAGACCGGCACCCAGATCGACTGGCGCAGGCCCGACAGCGCACTGTCCTGCAGCGCGAACACCGACCAGACGGCGACGGTCGCCACGAACCACAGGATGACGCCCGCGCTCTCGGTCAGCACGTCGAGCTTGGGCATGAAGGCGCCGACGACCAGCAGGAAGACGATAGCGACGACGACCGAGGCGATGAAGGACGTGGCGTAGGCGAACAGGATCAACCGGCCGGCGCGGCCGCCGACAGTCGGCACGAAACGAACCAGCAGGTTGCCAAAATTGAGCTGGGCAGCGTTGGACAGGTTGACGATGGTGGCGGTGATGGCACCGCCGAGACCGATCGCCTCCTGCGAACAGTAACGCGCCGCCAGGAACCAGAACGCCAGCCCCAGCACCGCACTCAGGCCGCTGTTGGCGATCAGCGCGTAGCCGTTGCGCATCAGCGACGAGCCCATCAGCGCCTGCGGGATGAGTGATCGCCAACCACTGCCGCCCGCCTGTGCCGTGGGCTCTCGGTGCCGCAGGGTGGGCGGGTGCGCGGTCATGACCCGGCACGCCGCCAGACACGAACATAGTCGATCAGGAAATCGGCCGGGAATTTGGTCCTGGCGTCAGGCGACCCCGGCCAGTTGCCGCCGACGGCCAGGTTGATGAGCAGGTACATCGGTTCCTGCGAGATGCCGTCTGGCTTGGTGTAGCGCCACATCTCCTTGCCATCGAGATACCAGACGACGGCATCCTTGCGCCATTCCAGGCCATAGGCATGCCAGTCGGCCGAAAGGTCGACCACCTTGGCGTTCTTGCCCTCGCTCTTCCAGTCCTTCTTCTTGTCGAGATAATGCAGGTGCATCTCGTAGACGTCGGGCGCATGACCCAGGACTTCGAGGATGTCGATTTCCGGACGCGGCTCCTGCGTCGATGGCAGAAGCCAGATCGCCGGCCACAGCCCTTTGCCCCTGGGAATCTTGGCGCGGATCTCGAAATAGCCGTATGTGGTGGCGAAACGGTCTGGCTTGGCGCGCTCGAGATAATCACGCCCCGTGGTCACCATGCCCGACGTGTAGTCGAAGGTGCGCCCTTCATGGCCGGTCACCGTCTCCGGCCGCGCCGTCAGGCGCAGCACGCCATCGGCGACGCTGACATTGTCGGGCATGTACCACTGCAGTTCGTTGTTGGCGAGATTGGTACAGCCGTCCTTGTCCCACCAGTAGCAGCGGGTCCACTTGTCGCGATCGAGCTTTGGCTGGTCGAACTCTTCGGTGAAGATCCGCTCCCATTGCCCCTTGATCAGTGGCGGCTCGACGCCTTGCGCCAAGGCGCTCGCATGCCCGAACCACCAGGCGCCCGCCAGCGCCACGCCCCACAACTCCTTACCCATGCACCAACCCGATAGGCCTGAACACACTGGCTCGTCGCGATAGGGGGTGCCGGCCGTTGCCTGCGTGGTTCCGCGAAAGGCGGTTCGCGCGCATTGCCGGTTACCCGGAAATCTGTCGCTTACGATCTGTTAACTAGGACGGTTGCCAGACGCCGCGTCAAGCTGTTTCACCGCGCCAGGTAAATGACATGACCCATTCCCACTCATATCCAAGATCATGTTCTGGGATTTTCCACGCGTCGACTTGCTTGTCGAAATAGCGGCTATCTGTCCGGAATGCTTTATTTACGTGGCTTTGACTTTGATTGGCGTTTCGGAGATTGTTTTCCATCACGAAGAAATAACAAAATTGTGATACACAATATCTTTATGGCAGTGCGGTAACCGTATCTGAACAAAGGCGAATCTGGAAAGCAACGCCGAGGCTGCAAAGGTAGTGATATCTCACAAAATCTGCGACATTGGGTGGAAAGTGGGAGGCTTCGGACGGATACCGATCCGACAAATTTTGGGAGCGCACAGGACGTGCACGCCGCGGCGAGCACGACGGCGGTTTTCGACGTGCAGAGCCCGGCGCCGCGCGACCTATGGCATAGCCTGATGCTCGCCGATCCCGAAGCCCTGCCCTACCAGTCGCCGGCCTGGCTCGACAGCCTGTGCGCCCTCGGCAAATACCAGGACGCCAGCCGCGCCTACCGTTTTGCAGGCGGACATCACTACGTGCTGCCGATGGTGCGCAACAGGCACCTGCCGGCCCGGCTGTCGGTCGCCGAGTCGATGCCTTATGCCTGGGGTCGCGGCGGCGTGCTCTCATCGCTAGTACCGAAGGTTGAACATCTGCGCGCGATTTTCGAAGACCTGGGCCGTCTGCCCTACCTCAGGATCTCGGTAAGACCCAATCCGCGCCATGCCCATCTGTGGGCCGCCGCGGCACCTGCCCATGTCACCTCGGTGCCTGGCCTTGCCCACATCCTCGACCTCGACGGCGGCTTCGACGCGGTCTGGTCGACGCGCTTCAAGAAGACGACGCGGACGCGGGTGCGCAAGGCCGAACGCGGTGGCATCGTCGTCGAGCGCGACACCACCGGCAAGCTGGTGCCCGTCTTCCACCAGCTGCTGCGCACATCCTTCGACCGCTGGGCCGACAAGCAGCACGAACCGCGCATGCTGGCGCATCTGCGTGGGCGCAGGCGCGATCCGATCACGAAATTCAGCTCGATCGCCCGACATTTCGGCGAGGCCTGCCGCATCTGGGTCGCCTGGGTCGACGGCAAGCCGGCGGCAGCCGCCTTCGTGCTGCAATATGGCAACGTCAACGACGCCCGCGGCGCGATCGACCGCCATGCGCTGGGCAGCTCAGGCGCCAACGACCTGATCCAGAAGCTCGCCATCGAAGAGGCCTGCCACAGCGGCTGCCGCTACTACCATTTCGGCGAGACCGGCGCCTCGGCCTCGCTTGCGCACTACAAGCAGCGATTTGGCGCGACCCCGCACGCGCACGCCGAATACTTCCTGGAAAAGCTGCCGATCACCGCCGTCGACGCCCGCGTGCGGCACGCGGCGAAATGGACGATCGGCTTCAAGGATACCTAGAGTTCTGTCCGGACGGAAAACGCTACGCAGTTTTCCTGGAATTGCCGTGTCCCGCCCCTCAGCCAGGGAACGCCAACAGCAGCATCCTTTGCGCGATCACGTAGAATGCAGCGGCGAGCAGCAGCACCGGCACCACCTCGAACCAGAGTGGCCAGCGCGAGCGGCCAGGACGCAGGCTGGCGACTGAAACCTGCCGGATCGCCAGCGCGGCAATCGCCGAAACGGCCGCAACGAGCCCGGTCCGATAATTGCCGGCCACGTCTTCGGCGCGGAGCTGATCTTCCTCGATTTCGGCGCGAAGCTGCAACTGGCCGTCGGCGTCCACCGCCTCCGGCAGCCGCAGCCTGACGGCCTTGACCGACGGATGTCCGAGCAGCGCCTCGCGGAAACGCTCGAGCACATCGGGATTGTACGGATCGCCCTGCTTGAAGGGCTGCAGGCGGCCCAGCTCGTCTTGCCTGAGACCGACAAGGCCACTGTAGGCGACGGCGCCAAACCGCGCCGACGCCCCCGGCTCGACGACGATACGGGCTGTCGCCAGCGCCCGCCCCGGGATCGGCAGCAACTCGCGTTCGGTGACGCGGACAAACGGATAGGATGCAGTGCGAAGCCGCCACAAAACTTCGTCTTCGAGGGTCGCCAGAAGATCGCCGCGTGCTGGCTTGCCGACCGCCTCCATCATCTGTCGGGAAACGTCGTCGCGCATCGTATCGGTGGCAACGTCTTGGAGACCGTCGACCTCGACCATGCCGACACGGAAAATCGGGCCGGTGACCGGCTTGAGCGTGACCTTGTCGGAAGAGCCCGCGTCATCGGCAGCATCCGGCATCTCGACCCGCGCGTGGAGATAGCCCTGGCCGCGGATCAGCTCTTCCAGCCGGTGGCGTTCGGCTTCGACGAAGGGTTGCCAGCCTTTTGCGTCCCCTCCCTCTGCTGCGCGCTCGAGCTCGGGAGCGTTCAACGCGGCGCGCAGCACACCGTCAAGCGTGTCACTGGACGTCGTCTCGAGTTCGATCGAGGGAAACTCTGCGGCGACGGTCGGACCGGCAAACAGCGATAGCATCGCCAGCCAAGCCAGCGTCGCCACGATGGCCGGCAAGAAAAATGCGCTTCGCTGGGCGTCTCGCGTTCTCACTCATCCTAAATACACCGCAACCGCGCACGCTGGAAATAGCCCTTAGATGTCCAGGCCCGTGGAGGTTGCGTGCGCGGCCACCACGCGAGCGGATCGCCCGGCACGGTGCAGCTCGCGCCTACTTCTTGTCGGGATCGTGCTCGGAACTGGGAGACGTTTCGCCCTCGTCACGACCGATCCTGCCGACGACGAGGGAGCCGCCGAGGGGCTGGCGTCGTAGCCGCGTCTCGGCCACGACCTTGTCCATCTCGGCCTTGATTTCAGCCAACGTAGCCAGCGCTTCGTCCTCCCAGCGCTTCAACTCAGGATCAGGCGTGCCTGACGCGGCCTCAGCCGTGGCCCGCGCTTCGCGTACGGTCAGGTAGTCCTTGTAGGCCTCGTCCCACTTGCGGGTCAGGAGAACCCAGTCGTCGAAAGCATCGGGGGCAGGAGGAGTTTCGGGTCGCTGTGGGCTAGGCAAGTTTGGTCCTCGAACAATCGGGCGCACGGAACATGTCACAGGCGCTGTGTCCGAACGCCGCTGATCGTGCTGGTGGCCCCCGCCTCCTGATTTCCTCCCAACCTAACATGAACGCCCCGGCCCGTCATTCAACCACAGGCATTATCTCAGCAGTTGCTAACAGACATATGTATGAATGTTGCGATTTCGCCGCACCGGCGCCAGGCGGCGGCAAGATCACGCTTTTCATGCTGATCACAATATTGCGAACGGTTCGTGCACGGCATGGCTGCGTGCAACCATCACGGGACTGCAGCGTGCATCTCGACCAGGAATACCCGAATTTGCCGAGACTTCGAGTGAAAGGATTTAATATTAAAGCACCACCTAATACGCCGCGCATGAATTGACGTATGCCTGTCGCAGAGCGCATGCCAACGCGTTCGCAGCAGTTTAATTCAGATTAACATCTGTTTTTCTAATAATAAACATTGATGTGGAAAGTTCATACAAATCCACATCTACCAGCAGAACCAATAGCGCGGAAACTTCACACGAATACTACATATGGTTTACAAAAACACAATATATGGTAAATTTCATATCGGCGAGTGGGGCTAACAAGACACTTGCGTCCAGATTTTTTGATCGGTAACGACCTCCCTGCGAAGTTGTGCTCGTCAGGCTGTGCTGTGCTGCGTCTGTAACATTTGGTTCGCGTCGTCATTGGATATGCCGCACCAACTTTGGGTTGGAGTAACCAGTATGACGGCGGCAGCATTTCCGCATCGGCCTGCAATGGAGGTCTTCAAGCTGGCAGGCTTGGCGACCAGCGGCACACCGCGCATCAGTGTGGTGGTGCCGGCGAAGAACGAGGCCAAGAACCTTCCTCACGTCCTGCCGCACATCCCTGTATGGGTGGATGAGGTCATCCTCGTCGATGGCAACTCGACCGACGACACGATAGAGGTCGCAAGGTCGCTTCTGCCCGACATCGTCGTGCTGCAGCAGGATCGACGCGGCAAGGGTGCTGCCCTGCGCACCGGCTTCAACGCCGCCAAGGGTGACATTATCGTCACGCTCGACGCCGACGGCTCTGCCGATCCCGGCGAGATCCCGGCCTTCGTCGGCGCGCTGCTCGCGGGCGCCGACTTCGTCAAGGGCTCGCGCTTCATGCAGGGCGGCGATACCACTGACATGGAGTGGTATCGCCGGCTCGGCAACTGGGGACTTTTGACGCTCGTGCGCATGCGCTTCGGCGGCAAATTCACCGATCTCTGCTACGGCTACAATGCCTTCTGGCGCGACGTGCTGCCTTATCTCAACATCGAGGACGCGACGGGTTTCGAAATCGAGACCGAAATGAACGTCCAGGCACTGCGCGCCAACCTCAATGTGTTCGAGGTTGCGAGCAAGGAGTTCCCGCGCATCCATGGCGTCAGCAACCTGCGCACCATTCCCGATGGTTGGCGGGTGCTGAAGACGATCGTTCGCCTTGGCGTCTCCCGCCCGGCACGACCGGCCGTCCCGCCCCGCAGCTCGACCGGACAACACCAACCCAGCGTCTAGGCCAGCGATCATGACGGCGTCGGCGACTTCGGTATCAGTCATCATCTGCGCCTACGCCGACAACCGTCGCGAACAGCTTCATCGCGCCATCGCCTCCGTGCTCGCGCAACGCACCAAGGCGACCGAGATCATCGTGGTCATCGACCACAACATGCCGCTGTGGGCTTTTTTCTTCGCCACCTATCCGGCCATAACCGTCATCGTGAACGAAGGCGCGCGCGGCCTTTCGGGTGCCCGCAACACCGGCGTCAGGCGGGCGAGCAGCGAAATCCTGGCCTTCCTCGACGACGACGCGGTCGCCGCCCCGGATTGGCTGGAAAAGATGCTGCCGCATTATCGCAACCCCTCGGTCATCGGCCTTGGCGGCCAGGTGCTGCCGATGTGGCAGGTCGATCGTCCGCGCTGGTTCCCGGAAGAGTTCCAGTGGGTTGTCGGCTGCAGCTATCGCGGCCAGCCCGAAAAGGTCGAGCCGGTGCGCAATCCCATCGGCTGCAACATGTCGTTCCGCCGCAACATCGTCGAGTTGACCGGGGGGTTCCGCGAAGGCATCGGCCGCACCGCGGCCGATGCTGCCGGCTGCGAGGAGACGGAGCTCTGCATCCGCGCGCTCCAGGCCATTCCCGGCTCGCTCATCCTCTACGATCCTGACATGAGCGTGCACCATCAGGTCACCGCCGAGCGTGCCGCCTGGGGCTACTTCCGCAAGCGCTGCCTCGCCGAAGGTCGTTCCAAGACGCAGGTCGTCAACGCCGTGGGCGCGCTGGACGGATTGTCCAGCGAACAGCGCTATGTCATGCGCGTCCTGCCGGCAGGCGTTCTGCGTGGGCTTGGCGATGCGATGCTGAAGTTCGACATGTGGGGGCTTGCCCGCGCGGCCGGCATCTTCTTCGGCCTTGGCTACACGACGATGGGTTATGTCGGCGCCCGCTTGAGCCGCCCACGGAGGCAAGCATGAGCGTGCCCGAGTTTCACCCGATCAAGATCCTCGACGTCGACGTCTGCCGGCCGATGAACGATGTGCCGATGTTCGACGCGGCAACCGACCAGCGCTACGGCGGCGTCTTCTGTCTCATTCGCCGTCAAGGCCGTCCGGTGACGATCATGGAGTTCGATTTCGACGAGGACGTGCTGACGACGTTCGAGCTGCGCCGCCGCATCAGCGAGAACCAGGCGGTGCAGGACAGCACGTTCCAGCACGACGCGCCGCTGCCCAGGAAGGACGGGCCGTTCGCCAGCGTCGTCATCGCCACGCGCGATCGCGCCGAAAGCCTGGCGCGATGCCTCGATTCACTGCTGCTCCAGACCTATCAGCCCTTCGAGATCGTCGTCGTCGACAATGCGCCGTCCTCCTCGCAGACTGCTGATCTGATCGCCCGGCGTTACGGCGGTGCGCGCGCGGTGCGTTATGTCAGGGAAGACGTGCCGGGCCTTGGCCGCGCCCACAATGCCGGGCTTGCCAACCTGTCGTCCGAGCTGGCGCTGTTCACCGACGACGATGTCGTCGTCGACCCCAACTGGGTGGCGGCGATGGCCGCAAATTTCGACCGCGACGGCCGGGTCGGCTGCGTCACCGGCCTGATCCTGCCGGCAGAGCTCGACACACGCGCGCAACTCTGGACCGAGCGCCATGGCGGCTTCGGCAAGGGCTTTGCGCGTAAGGTCTTCGATCTCGCCGGCAACAGGCCGGCGGGGTCGCTTTTTCCCTTCACCGCCGGACAGTTCGGTTCGGGCGCCAACATGGCGTTCAGGACCGAGGCGCTGCGTCAGATTGGCGGCTTCGATTCAGCGCTGGGCGCCGGCACACTGGCGCGCGGCGGCGACGATCTCGCCTCCTTCTACGCCGTGGTCCAGGCCGGCTTCCAGCTTGTTTACGACCCGCGTGCGCTGCTTTGGCACCATCATCGCCGCGGCGAGGACGGCATGCGCCGCCAAGCCTTCGGCTATGGAATGGGCCTCGGCGCCTATCTCACTAAGGTCGTCATCGACGAACCGGCGGCAGCCTTGCGGCTGGCGCGCGCCATGCCCGCCGGCATCGCCCACATGGCCGGCCCGACATCGCCCAAGAACCAGCGCCTGCCGGGCGATTATCCGAGCAATCTGGTCTGGCGCGAGAGGCTCGGCATCGCTGCTGGCGTGCCGGGCTATCTGCGCAGCCGCTATGCCGCAGCACGCAGCCCGTCATCCGGCATCGCTCCCTCGGCAAACGGGCACGAGGTCGCCTTCAAGGGAGGATCGACAGCTATGCGCCCATCCGTGCCTATCCTTGTTTATCACAGCATCGACACCAGCTGTGCTGCGCCCTACCGGCGCTGGATGATGCTGCCCGACGAGTTCGAGCGCCACATGCAGGCGCTGGCCGAAGGCGGCTTCCGCCCGGTGACGATCTCGGCGCTGGCGACGATCTTCAGGGAAAAGCGGCCTTTGCCGCCGCGCACCGTCTGCATCACCTTCGACGACGGGCTGCAGGATTTTCTCATCGGCGCCATGCCCATTCTGGAACGCCACGGTTTTGCCGCGACGCTCTATGTCGTCTCTGGCTTGGTCGGCAAGACCAGCCAGTGGCTTGCTTCATCTGGCGAAGGCGACCGGCCGATGCTCGGGTGGGGTGATCTGCGCGCGCTGGCCTGCGAAGGCATCGAAATCGGCGCCCATACAGTCAGCCATCCGCAGCTGGACATCCTGTCGGCCAGCGATGCCGCACGCGAGATACATGACAGCAAGCTCGCCCTCGAACACGGCCTGAAGCGGCCGGTGCACAGCTTCGCCTACCCGCATGGTTATTCGAGTCGCACCACGCGCGCGCTGGTGCGCGGCGCCGGCTTCACCTCGGCGTGCCGGGTCAGGCATGCGATGACGACGACGACGGAAGACCCGTACACCTTGTCGCGCATCGTCATGACCAGCGAGATCGGGCCAGCCGAATTGCGCCGTATGCTAACCCAGCCGGTGCTGCCGGTGGCGCCGCCGGCCGACCGGCTGGTGGCTTCTGGCTGGCGCATGGTTCGCCGCTTCCAGCATATGGCGCATGCCGGCAGCTAGGATCGAGTTGCAGAGCAATCGGAGCGACAAGGCTGTTCAGGCGGCAGCCAGCTTGCCATCGGCTTTGACGATACGGTCGCGACCATTGGCTTTGGCGAGATAGAGGTTCCTGTCGGCGGCCAGGAGAAGCGCATCGAGGCTTTGGCCCCGCTGGTGTTTCGATACGCCGATGCTGACAGTGACCTCGCGGCCGCTCATGCCGACGATGGCTGATATCGCCTTGACCTTGCGCCGCAGGCGTTCGCACACCAGCGTTGCCGTGTCCTCGCCGGCACCCACCAGCAGCACGACGAATTCTTCACCGCCCAGCCGCCCGGCAATATCCCCAGCGCCAATGCTCGAAGCCAGCGCCGCGCCGATTTCCTGCAGCACGGCATCGCCCATGGCGTGACCCTCGCGGTCGTTGATCGCCTTGAAATGATCGGCATCGATAAAGAGCAGCATTCCGGCGCCCTTGCCATCTGCGTGGTCACTGACGATCTGCCTGGATTGAAGCAGGAAGGTTCGCCTGTTCAGCAGGCCGGTCAGGTCATCGAGGCGATTGGCCCGGTCGAGCTCGGCCGCAAGCTCGACCAGCCTGGCGCTGCGGCCCATGAAGAAATAGGACAACGGCCCCGCCACGGCGACAACGATCAGGCTTGTCAGCACGAGGTCGAGCAGCAGCCGGTCCGAGAAGAAGATCGAGTAGAAGATCAGCGTCAAAAGGTCGGCACCGAGCGTCGCGGTGGCCACGATCACGCAGGACTGCCCCAGCACCGACAGGCCGTTGAACCGTTCAGCGATGCGACTTGCCCCAACCATTCCCTGGCCGCCCTCCCTGTTGCGGCTTGGGATTAGCAGCAATTGGTAAAGACCAGCCTGACTGGCTTTGTTAATTGTTTGTTTCGCTGGGCCTTCGAGTAGGCGACACGGCAGAGATACGTGTCAGCCAAAGCGCTCCATTGCGTAAGGCGCAGGATCGGTGAATGCCTTTTCGCCCGTCATCATTTCGGCGAGCAGGCGTCCGGTGATCGGGCCGAGCGTCAGGCCGTGGTGGTTGTGGCCGAAGGCGAACCACAGCCCCTTGTGCCTGAAGCCCCGGCCGATCACCGGCCTCATGTCGGGCAAGCACGGGCGCGATCCCATCCAGGGTTTTGGCTCGATACGCTGCCTGAGCGGGAAGATCTGGCGCGCCAGAGGTTCTGTCCTGTCGAGTTGGACCGGGCTGGGCCTGCTGCCGCGCGAGGCGAATTCGACGCCGGTGGTCAGCCTGACGCCCTGGGCCATCGGCGCCAGCACGAATCCGCCATCGGCATCGACGACGGGATGATTGAGCAAGGCGTCGCCCTCGGCTTCGAAATGCACGTGGTAACCGCGCTTCATCACCAGCGGGACCTTGTAGCCAAGCGAACGCGAGATCTTGTCCGTCCAGGGCCCAAGTGCCACGACCGCTTCCGGCGCCTCGAGCCGAGCGCTGCCGGCAGCTATGCTCCACCCTGTTTCCTCCCGTTGCAGATGAAGCGCATCGCCGCGCAGGAACACCCCACCCCGTTCGACAAAATGACGGGCATAGGCCTTCACCAGTGCGCCCGGATCGGCAACGGTGGCCGGATCGAGCCAGTGCACGGCGCCAACCACGGCATTGGTGAGATGCGGTTCGCGCTGTTGCAGCGCCTTACGGTCGAGGACTTCGTAGTTCAGCCCGAATGGGTGAAGGGCGGTGGCGGCTCCTCGCGCCTGCTCGAAGGTCTTTTCATTTCGATAGACCTCGAGCCAGCCGGCCCGGCGCAGTTGTGGCAATGCGCCGGCCTCCGACATCAGCGCCTCGTGCTCGCTCACCGAGCGCTCGATCAGCGGCTGCATGTCGGCTGCGGCGCGAGCCAACGGCTTGGGCGCCGACTCGCGCCAGAACTGCCACAGCCACGGTGCGATGCGCGGCATCTGCCGCCAGTCGAAACGCACCTCAGTCGACAGATTGAACGCATAGCGCATCAGCTTCGAAAGCTCGCGCGGCGCACCATAAGGTACGACGCTGGAGCGTTCGATCAGCCCGGCATTGCCGTAGCTCGTTTCCTCGCCGGCGTCGCGGCGGTCGACGAGGATGACGGAACGGCCGCGCCGCTGCAGCTGCAGTGCGACCGAAACGCCGATGATCCCGGCACCGAGCACGATGACGTCGGCCTGCTGGATATGTGACTGCGCCATCGGTTTCCTTGCTGTCATTGCCATACACTCAAAGGGTCATGTCGCGGTCGAGCGGGAAGATCGGTCGTGCGACATTGCGATAGGGCATCCTGGAATAGTCCATGGTGCAGAGTGCGCCGCTGTCGCAGACGATGACCTTGCCGGCGATAGGTTCGAAGGCAGCGCGGAAATGCTGCATCGACTTGAGCCCGACCACGCGATGCCGCGCCGGATCGATTCCGAAGGCCCGGAACTGCTGGAGGTCGCGCATCTGCGACGGCTCGGTAACGACCAGCACGGCGATGCCGTCGATCTGCACCACGGCCGTCGGGCCAAACGAGAACTCCAGCCCGCCCAGCTGTTCTCCGTCGCCGATCAGCTTGCCGTCGCTGATGACGAGCAGCTTGCCGGTCACTTCGAGCGGATCGCCGCCGAAGCGCGGATCGGTCTTGCCGCCGAGCCTGAGCTTGACGGTGTCGCCGACCGTGGCGCGGTGCAGTTGGTTGGCCGTCTCCGGATCGACGATCGGGCCGAAGCACGCATCATCTACGCCGACATGGAGCAGCGCTCCAAGCAAGGCGGTGGCATCGCCATAGCCGCCGGCGCCGGGATTGTCGGCATAGTCGGCAATGATCAGCGGACGGTCGCCGCGATAGTCATGCGCGATCTCGGCAGCCTGCATCACCGTGTAGAAGGTGTTCAGCACATTGAAGCGGTTGTCCCAGATCTCGTCGGCGATGCCTTCGGCGAAGGTGCGGTGCCGCGCCGGGTCGCCGTCATAGGTGACAAGCACTGTCGGCCCAACCTCGGGAATGTCGGCGTTGGGAAATGCGCCATTGATGCTGACGGCCAGCGCACCAGGCGTCTCTTCATAGGCGCGGGCTCTGGCGATCCACTCGACCATCGGTCCGATATCCGTACGACCGGCATTGGCCTCCTCCAGCATTGGCCGGCGGACCAACAGCGTCTTCGGACGGATCTCGCCGGCCATCGTGCGCTGCAGCAACTCGCCAGCGTGGTGGGCGATCGCCCGCATGTCGATGTGCGGATAGGTCTTGAACGAGATCAGTATGTCGGCGAGCTCGCACATTTTGGCCGTGACATTGGCATGCGGGTCGAGCGTGACAGCGATCGGCAGGTCCGGCCCGACGACGGCGCGCAGCCGCTCCAGCAGTTCACCTTCGCCATCAGGCGAGAAGTCGGTGACCATTGCTCCGTGCAGGCCAAGCAGGATGCCGTCGATCTTGCCCTTGTTGCCGGCAGCCGCCTTGACGATGGCGCCGCCGATCCGGTCGAAGGCATCGCGCGTCACCGGTCCTGCCGGTTCGGCCGCGGTGCTCAGAACATGCTCGACGGCCCAGCCATATTTGCGGCCGATATCGAGGAAGCCGGCAATCTCGGTGTTCGCGTCGCCCCTGGCACGAATGGCGTCGTCGCCGAACAACACGCCTTCGACGGTAAACGCGTCATAGCCGGTCTTGCGGACGCTGAACGTGTTGGTCTCATGGGCGAATTCTGCGGTCAGAACACGAAAGCTCATTATCGGTCTCCATCTGGTCGTTCAGGCATTTCGAATCGAACAGGCGCACTTGTCCGTTGCGTCCCTCGCCGAGGGATACGCAGCGCCTGATCAGGCTCAGCAGTTGGTTTGACGTGTCAGCAACGGTGGCCTCGCCGGCTGGGCCGCGGCCACCGTTGCGGCTACTCCATGTGGAAGCGCATTTCGCTCACCCGGTCCTCGCTGTCGCGGCTGATCGTCCAGTGCAGGTGATAGCCGCCCATCTCCAGCCGGTAGCGTCGGCCGCCGTCGCCTTCCTGATGGGTGAGCTCGAGCGGCACTCCAGCCACCGCAACGCCGCTTGCCGCGATCTGCTCGAACCAGCCGTTGCTCCACAGGCGCCAGGCCTCTTCGCCAAAGCTCTCGCGCGGCGCACGGCGCTCGACGATGGCCTGCAGCAGCTCGTGGTCGCGCCTGGTCAGAGCTTCGTTGCCGTCGGCGATCGGTTCGTAGGGTGCGAGCGCCGGATCGACGATGCCGGCGATCTTCTGGCCTATCCGGGCGACCTGGGCCTCGTCAGTGTTGCCGAGCACGCAGACCGACAACTTGCGCGCCGGGAAGCGAGCGATCTCGGCGCGGAACCCGTCCCAGGTGCCGCCATGCCGGATCTTGCGATGACCGCGTATCGTGGAATTCTGCCAGCCCAGCGCATAATTGTTGAACGACGGCTGGCCGTTCTTCATCAGCACCGGCTCGGACACCAGTGCGATGCTTTCAGGGCTCAGCACCGTGGGATTGTCGAGCTCAAGCAGCCAATGGGCGATGTCGCGCGGCGAAAAATAGAGCCCGCCATCGCCGGTGCGCTGCAGTGTCGGCGCCGCCCAGTAGCGGTTTTCCAACTTGCCGTCGCGGATACAGTGGCCGGCGGCGCGGTTCGGCACGATGTCGAACCACGAGGCCTCGCGCGCCGTCGCCATGCCGATCGGCTCGAACAGCCGTTCGCGCAGGAGCTCGTAATAAGGCTTGTTCGAAACACGGGCGACAACCAGCCCGGCCAGGATGTAGCCGGTATTGCTGTACTGATAGCCCTCGCCCGGTCGGTACATGAACGGCGAACGTCGGGCGAGGTCGATCAGTTGCTCGTCGCTATGGTCCTGCCACAGGTTGAGCGGCACGGCGCCACCCTCCCCGCCTTCGCCCGCCGAGAAGGCGATGTCGAAATTGCCGAAGCCGGCCATCATCGACAGCAGGTTGCGGATGGTAATGACGGACCAGCTTTCGGGCCCTTCCGGAATATAGCGGATCAACGGGTCGTCGAGCTTGATGTGGTCGTCCTGAAGCAAAAACATCACCGCCGCCGCGGTGAACATCTTGCCGGTCGAGCCGGAATGGAAAACGGTATCGGGCGTCACCGGCACCTGGTTCTCGACATTGGCAAGGCCATAACCTCCGAGATGCACGATCTCGCCATCATGGACGATGGCGACGCCGAGTCCGGGAACCTGGCTGTTGTCGATTTCCGACTGCAGGTAGCGGTCGAGTTCTCCGGTGTAGCTCATGCTGATTTCCTGGTCTTCAAAGTCATCTGCAAACGATGCGAAGCGCCTGAAGCGTCTCGGTGATTGGCGTTCATGCGACCGACCTCTCGTCGATAATCGCGTCGGGCGCGGCGGTGAGCGGATGGTGACAGGCGACCTGATGCGCACCGCCTTGTGACCAAAGCGTCGGCAGCTCGCGGCGGCAGAGATCGGTGACGCGCGGGCAACGGTTGGCGAAGGCGCAGCCGGTCGGCAGGTCGTAGCCGCTGGGGATCTCACCGGCGAGCCGCGTCACCGTACGGCGCCGCTTCGGATCGGGTTCGAAGGTGCTGTCGAGCAGCGCTCTTGTGTAGGGATGCTTGGGCGCCGCGGTGCTCGGCAGCACTTCGACGATGCGGCCGAGATACATGACCAGGATCTGGTCGCAGAAATAGCGCACCAGTCCGAGATCGTGGGAGATGAACAGATAGGTCAGCCCGAGATCCTGGCGCAGCCGCTCCAAGAGCGACACGATCTGCGCCTGCACCGAAACGTCAAGTGAAGCCGTCGGCTCGTCGAGCACCACCAGCGACGGGTTGAGCGCCAGGGCACGTGCGATGCCGATACGCTGCTTCTGGCCGCCCGACAACTGATGTGGATAGCTTGCCGCCAGCGCGCTGTTCAGACCGACCATGTCGAGCAGCGATGCGACGGTCTCATCGGCGGATCTTGGCATTGCGCCCTGGACGCGGAACGGTTCGAGCAGCGCGTCCCGGATCGAGTAGCGCGGATCGATCGCCGAATAGGGATCCTGGAACACCAGTTGCATGCGCTGGCGCAGGCGACGCATGTCTTGCCGCGACAGCGATGCCATGTCGACACCGTCGAACGTGACCTGCCCCTCGCTGGGCGTGATCAGGCGCAGCACCAGCCGCGCCAGCGTTGACTTGCCGCAGCCGGACTCGCCGACGACTCCGAGGATCTGACCTTTCTTCAACGCGAAAGAAACGTTGCTGACGGCATGGAACGTCTTGCGCTTGCGCAACAGCCCGCCATCACTGAAACGGCGGCTGAGCCCGTTGACGGTGAGAAGATCGCTCATGCTGCCTCCGCCACGTGGCAGGCCACGCCATTGCCGCTGACGCCTATGCGCAGCTCGGGGATCTCGATGCGGCAGCGGTCGGCGACACGGGCGCAGCGCGGATTGAACCTACAGCCCGGCGGCTGTGCTGCGGCACTCGGGACCACGCCTGGGATGGCGCTCATCGTGCCGCGCGCCATATAGTGCCTGGGGATGCAGCGGATCAGCGCCTGTGTGTAGGGATGACGCGGTTGCGCGAAGAGTGCGTCGACCTCGGCCAGCTCGACCACGCGGCCGCAATACATCACGGCCACCCGGTCGCAAGCCTGGGCGACGACGCCCATGTCGTGGGTGATTAGGATCAGGCCGAGGCCGCGCTGCCGCACCAGGTCGACGAGGATCTGCACGATCTGCGCCTGCACCGTGACGTCGAGGGCCGTGGTCGGCTCGTCGGCGATCAGAAGCTCCGGGTCGCCGGCAAGCGCCATGGCGATGACGATACGCTGTTTCATGCCGCCGGAGAGCTGGTGCGGAAACAGGTCGTAGACCGAGGCGGGATCGGGAATGCGCAGGTCGGCCATCAATTCCAGGCTTTTTGCCCGCGCCGCACTCCGGCCAAGGCCGAGATGCAGGCGTGCGGCCTGATCGATCTGCGGCCCGATCCGCATCATCGAATCGAGCGAAGTCATCGGGTTCTGCGTAATCAGCGCGATGCGCCCGCCGCGCAGCCTCCGCATCTGCCGCTCCGGCAGCCCGACGAGATTGGTGCCGTCAAAGCGGATGGTGCCGGCAGCGACCTGGCCGCCGATGCGCGGCAACAATCCCATGATCGCGGTTGCCGTCAGCGACTTGCCCGAACCGGATTCACCGACGATGCCGAGGATTTCGCCACGGTCGACGCTGAGCGTGACTTGGTCGACCGGCGCGAAGGCACCAAAGCTGATGCGCAGCATTTCCAGATCCAGCAGCATCGTTACGCCTCCCTGAACTTGGCGCGGACATCGAGCGCAGCGATCACCGCGTCGCCGAACAGGTTGATGAAGACGACCGTCAGCGCCACGGCGAGACCGGGAAGCAGAATCACCCAGGGCGCAATGAACAGCTGGGCCGTGCCGGAACTCATCATTGCGCCCCAGCTCGGTGTCGGCGGCTGGGCGCCCAGACCGAAGAAGCCGAGAGTTGCCTCGAGAATGATCGCATCGCCGGTTGCCAGCATCGCCGCCACCAGCACCGGCGCCAGCGCGTTGGGCAGGAGATGCGAGAACAGGACGTGGGCGTGGCCGGCGCCCAGACTGATTGTCGCCTCGACGTAGGTTTCGCTCTTCAGCGACATGATCTGGGTTCGCGTCAGTCGGCTGAACTGCGCGAGGTAGGCGATGGCGATGGCGATCACCACGCCTTCCAGCCCGGGCCCGATGATCGCCACCAGCATCAGCGCGATCAGGATTTCTGGGAACGACCATGTCAGGTCGATCACCGTCATGACGATGCGGTCGAAGGTGCCGCCGAAATAGCCGCAGGTGGCGCCGAGGACGAGGCCGAGCGCCACGGAGATGCCGATCGCTGTGATGCTGACCGAGAGCGAGGTGCGGGCCCCGGTGATCATCCGCGACAGCACATCGCGTCCGAACTCGTCGGTGCCGAACAGATGCGTCAGCGACGGCGCCTGGTTCATGATGCCCAGGTCCTGCTGGTCGTAGGGATATGGCGACAGCCACGGCGCAAACAGCGCGCCGATGACCAGAAGCAGCAGAAACGCTCCCGATATGCCGCCCTTGAAGGTCGAGACGGCCTTGAGCATTGCCAATGCACGATGTCTGATCATGCCCGTGCCTCGCGCTGGCGTGGATCCATCGCCGCCTGGACGATGTCGCCGATCAGGGCGCCGATGATGACGGCCATGGCCAGCATGAGAAGACAGCCCTGAACCAGCGGGTAGTCTCGCTGATTGAGCGCCCGGATCAGCAGCGAGCCGAGGCCGGGACGGGCGAAGACATATTCGATCGTCACGGCGCCTCCCAAAACCCAGCCGATGCGCAGGCTGAGGATGGTGACGACCGGAACCATGGCGTGGCGCAGCACATGCCGCAGCTGGATGATGAAGGGCGGCAGCCCCTTGGCGTGCAGCAGTGTCACAAAATCCTGCCTGGAGGTCTCGATCATGGCGATCCGCGTAACGCGGGCCACGAGTGCGATACCGCCGAGGCCGGCGGCGATGGTCGGCAGGATGAGCGAACTCCAGCCGCGCGCGCCCGACACCGGGACCCAGCCGAGCCAGACCGCGAAGACAAGGATCAGCAGCAGGCCGAGCCAGAAGCTTGGCACCGTCGAGCCGAGCAGAATAAAGCCGGTGATCGAGTCGTCGACGCGGGTGCCCTGATAGCTCGCCGCGATCACGCCGGCGGCGATGCCGGTCAGCGTCGAAAACAGTAGTGCTGCGATGCCCAGCTCGAGGCTGTAGGGCAGGTTCCGGGCGATCAGGGCGCTGACCGGGCGCCCCTGGATGATCGAGGTGCCCAGGTCGCCGGTCAGCAGCCGCCCCATCCAGGTGACATATTGCTCGACCAGGCTGCGGTCGAGACCGTACTTCGCCGCAATCTGCAGGCGCTGCTCCGGCGTCGAGCCGGCGCGCATGAGATTGTCGATGGGGTCACCCGGCACCAGATGGATGATGAAGAACACCACCAGTGAGACGACAAAGAAGACAGGCAGCAGCAGGACGAGCCGCCTCAAGGTGAAGCCGATCATGACGTTCTGCCGACCCGCTCAGCCAATGACCTTGATGTCGACGGCCGTTGCCTGCACCAGCTGCGTGCCACGCAGCTTTGCCGGCACATCGAGCATGGTCTTGTTGAACGCGTAGTTCTGAACCGGCTCGTGGATCGGTACAAACAGGAAGTTGCCGATCAGGTTCTCCTGATACTTCCTGAAATTGGCCACCCGCTCGTCCTGCGTCTTCGACTGCTGCATGGCGACGTTGCGAAGCTCCTGCGATTTCTCGTCCTGCCACCCGGAGGAGTTCGGATAGGGAATGTTGGTGGTGCTGAAGAACCAATCGAGAATGTCGGCGTTGTTCCAGCCATACTGACGCACCGCGAGCTGATGCTGGCCCTTCTTGAGCTGGTCGACGACCGTCGTGCTGTCGAAGATGTCGATCTCGACAACCATGCCGATTGCCTTGAGCTGCGCCTGGACGATCTCGGCAGTACGTTTGATCGCCGTCTCCGACTGCGCCGTCAGCTTGATCTTCAGCGGCTTGCCGCCCTTGACCCGGATGCCGTCATCACCTCGCTGCCAGCCGGCCTTGTCCAGAAGCTCGTTGGCCTTGGCCAGGTCGTGGTGGATTTCCAGCTTGGGATCGATCTTGGATTCCACCAGCGTGCTGATGAGGAACTGGTGCGCTTCGAGGCCTATGCCGTTGAAGACGCTCTTGAGGATGGCGCCCTGGTCGACCGCCAATGCGGTTGCCTGGCGCACGGCGGCGTCGCCGAACGGCTCGGCTCGGGTGTTGAACGCGAGATAGGTGATCCCGAAGCCAGGCAGGCTCCGGAAGTCCAACATCTCTTCCGCCTGAAGTTGCGGCAGGAACTGGTCCGGCACGCCGAGCAGCAAGCCGACGCCGCCTGTCTTCAGTTCGAGGAAGGCCGTCGAGGCGTCGGGAATTTCGCGCAGGGTCAGCCGCTTGACGTGCGGTGCTCCCTTGTTGTCCGAGAGGTCGCTGCCCCAGCTGTAGTCCTCATTGGCGACCAGCACGGTTTCCTGTCCGACGGCAAAGCTCTCGAACGTGAAGGGTCCGGTTCCGACGGCCTCGGTCACGCCAAAATTGTCGCCGGCCGCGTCGTAGGCCTTAGGAGACGGGATGCCCATGAAGGACGATGCCAGATTGTAGATCAGATTTGGCTCCGCCCGCTTCATGACGAAGCGAACAGTATGGTCGTCGACGACCTCGACACGGTCGACGGCGTCGACAAGGTACTCGTTCGGGCTACCTTTGAACTTGGGGATCCACCACGCTATGGTCGCGGCATTGAACGGTTCACCATCATGAAAGCGAACGTCTTGCCGCAACTTGAAGGTCCAGGTCATACCGTCGGGACTGTTCTCCCAGGATTCGGCGAGGTGGGGATGATAGCTCTGGTCGACATCCTGCTCGATCAGCCGGTCGTAGATCAGGGTCGCGACGGTGCTGAGCAAGGTGGCGCGAATTGGATCGTGATGAGGGGCGCCGATTTCGGCACTGCCGAGAGCAAACACGGCCTCCGGTTCTGATGCTCGCGCCGAATATCCCCCAGCCAGGCCGAGGCCCGCGGCCAGCGTGACCACCGATACCGAAGCAAGAAACCCACGTCGATTCATGTTCAACCTCCCCTTGGAAAATCGGCAAAAGCCAGCCATGCCGCGGAAGCAGCATTTTCTCGACAACAGACAAGAATTCGCGATGTGGCATGGTCATATGACCTGAGCCAGATGCGCGTCGTTTCCTCCCGGTTGCTGAGCGTTACTGGCAATATCCAGCGGCTCAGCAACATTTTTCTTCCCCGCTCCTCAACGAGGGTGCGTTCAAGCTATTTTGAAAAAAAACAAACGTCAATCGATTCTGTGATAGAATTCTTACAAGAAATCCCGCCCCGCACAGGGAGAGCAAAATGACGGAATCGGTTCGCCGCAGGCTGGTCGAAAGCCTGGCTACCGCCACCAATGCCGAGAAGGCGCTTGCCAACTACATGTTGGCAAACCTCAACGGCGTGCCGTTCGAGACCTCGGCAACCTTGGCCGCCAAGGTCGGCGTCAGCGAGCCGACTGTCGGGCGCTTCTGCCGGACGCTGGGTTACGCCCGCTTCAAGGACCTCAAGGAGGATCTCCGCGACAACATTGGCGCCCAGCCCTGGCTGGCCGGCGACCGCCTGAAGGAGTTCCGCGACCGCAGCCAGAACGGCGATGCCCTCGCCCGCAGTCTGGAGCTGGAGATCGCGGCGTTGCTGAGGATCTACGAGCTCGCCAACACCAAGGAATGGGCCCGCGCCGTCAAGCGCCTGGCCACCTCGCCGCAGCTTTTCGTCGCCGGCTTCCAGACGGAGCGCGGCATCGCCCAGTACTTCGCCAATCAGCTGCAGTATCTCCGCCCAGGCGTCCAGCTCGCCGACATTGCCGGCGGCAACTTTTCGGAGATCTTGCTGAGCCCATCCAAATCGACATGCCTGGTGATTTTCGAGGCCCGCCGCTATTCGCGCCTGAACCTCCTGCTGGCGCAGGAAGCCAGAAAGGCGAAGATCCCGATCACGCTGGTCACCGACGCCTTCTGCGACTGGGGCCGCGACCTTGCCGACGAAATGTTCGTCGTGCCCACCGAATTCGGCATGTTCTGGGAATCGACAGCGCAGATGGCCAGCCTCGGCAACCTCTTGATCAACGGCATCTTCAACGAACTCGGCGTCGCGATCGAAGGTCGCATGAACAAGGTCTCGGAACTGCACGGCAAGATCACCGGCTATGTCGGCGACTAGCCGAAGTGCCCAAGCCCTGTTGCTTCAATCCTCTGGCGTCACCTGCCCCAGGATCCAGTCGAACAGCTGATTGGTCAGCTGGCCCGCCGCCTTTCGTTCGGGAACCACGAAGTAGTAGCTCTTTTCGGTCTGCAGCGGCATATCGAGAACGACCTGCAGCTTGCCGTCGCGCAGCTCGCTTTCGACGAGATAGCGCGGCAGCAGAGCCACCCCCAGGCCGGCAACCGCCGCCTCGATCAACATGGTGAACTGGTCGAAGCGATGGCCCTGATAGGCGCCTTGCGCCTCGACGCCGGCGGCCTGGAACCAGTTGGCCCAGGCCTTTGGTCGCGTCGCCATGTTGAGCAGCGGCGCATGCGCCAGCGCTTCGGGCGAGCCGATGTCGCGGCCTGCGAGAAACTCCGGACTGGCCGCCGGCACGATCACTTCGCGGCAGATATAGCGGCACACGGCATTGGCCCAGACCGGCTGGCCGTAATGGATCGCCGCGTCAAACCCCTGTTCCTCCAAGTCGAACTGCTCGGCGCGCGACACCACGTTGAGCGCGATGCCGGGATGGGTTTTCAGGAAGCCCGGTAGCCGTGGCACCAGCCAGCGGCTGCCGAAGGTCGGCAAGGTGGCGAGGCTGAGCAGCGATACGCCCGAACTGGCCATCGCCCTCAGCATCGCCGCCTCGCCCTGCTCAAGCAGCTTGCGCGCGTCGGGCAGGAATTTCTGACCGGCCGCCGACAGCACCACGCGCTGGCGCACCCGCTCGAACAGCAGCAGGCCGAGTTGGGCCTCGAGATCGCGGATTTGCCGGCTGACAGCGCTTTGCGAGAGGTTGAGCTCGCGCCCTGCCAGCGTGACGTTGCCATGGCGGGCAGCGGCCTCGAAGGCCTGCAGCTTGCCCAGGTCGGGAAGGAGCGTGCGCGCAGCAGTCATTCGGTTTCCGCATCAACCTAGATGGATTCAGCGCAACTCAGCGCCGACAGAACCGTATATAGCATTGTTCACGCATGAAGTCGCCCATGCCGAACGTGAAACAGAGGGTTCGAATGTCTCCGTCTCCCTTCTTGTCGCCCGATGCCATCCGCGCCGCCTTCTCGGCCGCCATGTCGGCGATGTACCGCGATGAAGTGCCCGCCTATGGCACGCTGATGGCCCTGGTCGCCGACGTCAACGAAGCCACCCTCGCCAGCCAGCCGGCGCTGCACGCCAGCCTGGAAGCGACAGAGACGCTCGCCCGCATCAGCGAGGAGCGCCACGGCGCCATCCGCCTCGGAACCGAAGCCGAGCTCGCCATGATGCGGCGTGTCTTCGCCGTCATGGGCATGCTCCCGGTCGGCTATTACGATCTCAGCGAAGCCGGCGTGCCGGTGCACTCCACCGCCTTCCGGCCGGTCGGCGAGACCGCGCTCAACATCAACCCGTTCCGGGTGTTCACCTCGCTGCTGCGGCTCGACCTGATCGCCGACGAAGGCCTGCGCGCAACCGCCGAACAGACCTTGGCCCGCCGGCAGATCTTTTCCGACGCGGCCGTGGCACTCGTCGACAAGGCTGAACGTGACGGTGGCCTGTCGCAGGAGGATGCCGGACTGTTCGTCACTGAAGTGCTCGACACGTTCCGCTGGCACAGCGAGGCAAGCGTCGACCGGGCGCTCTATGCCAGGCTGCACGATGCGCACCGGCTGATCGCCGACGTGGTCTCGTTCAAGGGCCCGCACATCAACCATCTGACGCCGCGCACGCTTGATATCGACGCCGTGCAGGACCAGATGCCATCGCGCGGCATCGTTCCCAAGGCCGTCGTCGAGGGGCCGCCCAGCCGCGCTTGCCCCATCCTGCTGCGCCAGACGTCGTTCAAGGCCGTCGAGGAGCGCGTGTCGTTTCCCGACGAAAACGGCAAGCTCCAGACAGGCTCGCACACCGCGCGCTTCGGCGAGATCGAGCAGCGCGGCATAGCGCTCACGCCCAAGGGTCGAAGCCTTTACGACAAGCTTTTGAACCAGGCTCGCGCCTCGGTGCGCCCTGCCCCGGACGGTTCGAATGCGGACGCCTACCGCGTAGCACTCACTCGGAGCTTTGCCGAATTCCCTGACGACTGGAACGCCATCCGCAAGGCCGGCCTCGGCTATTTCCTCTACACCGTCGACGACGCAGTCGCCGGTGCGCGCGGCAGCGACATCGAAATCCTGATCGCCGCCGGTGCGGTGCGTTTCGACGCAATTGTCTACGAGGACTTCCTGCCGGTCTCGGCCGCCGGCATCTTCCAGTCCAACCTGGGTGACGACGCTGTGCAGGAGTTCACCGCCAGCCCCAACCAGCGCCTGTTCGAAAAAGCCCTGGGGGCCGCCGTCCTTAACGAGTTCGAGCATTATGCCGGCATCGAACGGGCATCGATCGAGCGCTGCCTAGCCGCGCTGAAGGCGTTTTCGGACGCGGCTTGATGCTGGCGCGCGAACACATCGACACTCTCGGCGCCCTGCTCGGCGCAGGCGGGTTACTGACCGCAGAAGCCGACATGGCCGGCTACGAAAGGGGCGCGCGTTATGATAGCGGCCGCGCAGCCTTCGTGGCACGCCCGGCCTCGACCGAGGCCGTCTCGACTGTCGTCGCCTATTGCGCGCGCCATGCCATCCCGCTGGTGCCGCAATCCGGCAACACCGGGCTCGTTGCCGGTTCGACGCCCGACGACAGCGGCACGCAGGGCGTGTTGAGCCTCGATCGCCTGCGCTCGACCTTCGAGCTCGACCTCGACAATCGCACGGTGCGCGTCGACGCCGGCTTCCGCTTGTCCGAAATCAACGCCCGGCTCGAACCGCACGGCCTGTTCTTCCCGATCGATCTTGGCGCCGACCCGATGGCAGGCGGCATGGTCGCGAGCAACACCGGCGGGGCGCGTTTCCTGCGTTTCGGCGACGTCCGCCGCAACACGCTGGGCATGAAGGTGGTGCTCGGCGACGCAGCCGGCACCGTTGTCGATTTCGGCGCCGGACTGCGCAAGGACAACACCGGCGTCGACTGGAAGCAGCATTTCATCGGCACGTCAGGTGCGTTCGGCGTCATCACCGAATGCATCTTCAACCTGGAAAGGCTGCCGCAGCAGGTGGCGACCGCCTATCTGGTGCCGCGTTCACCCGAGCATGTGACCGTCTTGCTCAACGCCATGGAAGAGCGCCTAGGCACCTATCTCAGCGCCTTCGAAGGCATGTCGGGCGCAGCGATCACCCGCACGCTCGCCCATGTCGAAGCGTTGCGCAATCCGTTCCCCGGCGGGGCCGTGCCCGATTTCGTCATCCTCGCCGAGGTTTCCAGGTCATGGCTGCCACGCGCGGCCGAGCAGCAGCTCGACGCCGTGCTCGAAGAGGTGCTGGCAGACATATGGAGCCTGCCGGAGGAGCCGCTGGGCGACGCCTTCGTCGGTCCCGTGCACGAAATGTGGGCGCTGCGCCACGCTCTGTCCGAAGGTGTGAAGTCGTCGGGCTATGTCGTCGGCCTCGACCTGTCATTCCGCCGCGGCGAGCTGATGCGCTTCCGCCAGCACATGAGCGACCTGCTGGCCCTGGAATTCCCCGCTGTCGCCATCTGCGATTTCGGCCATGTCGGCGACGGCGGCGTGCATTTCAATCTAGTCGTGCCGAAGCTGGCGGACGGGACGAACGACATGGCAACCGCCGAGGCGTTGCGCGAGCGGGTGATCTCGGTTGCCGTCGAGGAGCATGGCGCAAGCTTCAGCGCCGAACACGGACTTGGACGCCGCAACCAGCGTTTCTACGACCGCTACACGACGGAAAAACTGAAATCGATGGCCGCGCAGCTGAAACAGGCGGTCGCCCCCGCTCCGATCGGCACCGCACGGCTGGGCTGATCATGGCGTACAGCGCCACAATGAACCCGACAAACAAAAGGACAAGAAAATGACCTTAGCAAAAGAAACCGCCGCTCTTCTGGAGCGGCTTGGCGTTGCGTCAGCTGCCTTCACCGGCGGCGACCTGATCGTGCGCAGCCCGGTGACGGGCGACCAGATCGGCGCGCTCAAGTCGATCTCATCAGCCGAGGCGGAAGCCGTAATTGCCCGCGCCGATGCCGCCTTCAAAGCCTGGCGCAACGTGCCGGCGCCGAAGCGCGGCGAGCTTGTCCGCCTGCTCGGCGAGGAGCTGCGCGCTTCAAAGGCCGATCTCGGCCGCCTGGTCTCGATCGAGGTGGGAAAGATCACCTCCGAGGGCCTCGGCGAAGTCCAGGAGATGATCGACATCTGCGACTTCGCCGTCGGCCTGTCGCGCCAGCTTTATGGCCTGACCATTGCCACCGAGCGTCCCGGCCATCGCATGATGGAAACCTGGCATCCGCTCGGCGTCACAGGCGTCATCTCGGCCTTCAACTTCCCCGTTGCGGTGTGGTCGTGGAATGCAGCCCTGGCCTTTGTCTGCGGCAATTCGGTGGTCTGGAAGCCGTCGGAAAAGACGCCGCTGACCGCTCTTGCCTGCCAGGCGATCTTCGAGCGTGCGGCAAACCGTTTTGGCGCTGATGCGCCCGCAGGCCTGTCGCAGCTTTTGATCGGCGACCGCGCCATCGGCGAGGTGCTTGTCGACCACCCCAAGGTGCCGCTGGTCTCGGCCACCGGCTCGACCCGCATGGGCCGTGACGTCGGCCCGCGTCTGGCCAAACGTTTCGCCCGCGCCATCCTCGAACTCGGCGGCAACAATGCCGGCATCGTCTGCCCTTCGGCCAATCTCGACATGGCGCTACGCGCCATCGCCTTCGGCGCCATGGGCACCGCCGGCCAGCGCTGCACCACCATGCGCCGCCTGTTCGTCCATGACAGCGTCTACGACCAGCTCGTGCCGCGGCTGAAGAAGGCCTATCAGAGCGTCTCGGTCGGCAGCCCGCTGGAGAGCTCGGCCCTCGTCGGCCCGCTGATCGACAAGGCCGCCTTCGACGGCATGCAGAAGGCGCTGAAGCACGCGGCCGAGGCCGGCGGCGAGATCACCGGCGGTGCGCGCGTCGACCAGGGCCATGACGGCGCCTATTACGTCAAGCCGGCACTGGTCGAGATGCCTGATCAGACAGGTCCGGTGCTGGAAGAGACCTTCGCACCGATCCTTTATGTGATGAAATATTCCGACTTCGATGCTGTGCTCGACCTGCACAATGCGGTCGGCGCCGGCCTGTCGTCGTCGATCTTCACGCTCGACCTGCAGGAAGCCGAGCGCTTCCTGTCGGTCGAGGGTTCGGACTGCGGCATCGCCAATGTCAACATCGGCACCTCGGGTGCGGAGATCGGCGGCGCGTTCGGCGGCGAGAAGGAGACCGGCGGCGGCCGCGAAAGCGGCTCGGACGCCTGGAAGGCCTATATGCGCCGCGCCACCAACACGGTGAACTACTCCAGGGCGCTGCCGCTGGCCCAGGGCGTCAGCTTCGACATCGACTGAGCAAGCCGACACCGGTTGCGGCGCTGGCATCGGCCACGCCGTAGCCGCCGCATGACTTCAGGCGCCGTCCGCAGAAGCGGGCGGCGTGAATGGCCCCGGCTTGATGTCATGCCCGGGCCAATCCCTCCCCGCCAACCTGCAGCCACGGACGTCTGCCGATGCTCAGCACCCCTCACAAGCCGCATTCCCATGGACCGCGCTCGCATGGGCTTTGGGACGCGACGGCGCCGGCGGCACCGGCAACGACAGCGCTCGACGGGCATGTTTCGGCCGAGGTCGTCATCGTCGGCGGTGGCTATACCGGCATGTCCTGCGCGCTGCATCTTGCGGAGGCCGGCCGCCGGGTGGTGCTGCTGGAAGCCAGGGAAATCGGCTTCGGCGGCGCCGGGCGCAATGTCGGCCTGATCAATGCCGGCCTGTGGCTCGCGCCTGACGACGTCTCTTCGGCTCTCGGCCCCGACCATGGCGAACGGCTGCTCAAGCTGCTCGGCGACGCGCCGGCACAGGTCATGGCGCTGATCGACAGGCACGGCATAGACTGCGAGCTGGAGCGCAACGGCACGCTGCATTGCGCCGTCGGCGCTTCAGGCCTCGCCGAGATCAGGGAGCGCGAGGCGCAGTGGCAAAAGCGTGGTGCGCCGGTCAGGGCGCTCGATGCTGCGGAAACTGCCGCACGGCTCGGCACGTCGGCTTATCTCGGCGCGCTGCATGACGCGCGCGCCGGAACGCTGCAGCCGCTGGCCTATGCGCGCGGCCTCGCGAACGCTGTCGTCAAGGCGGGTGTGATGCTGCATACATCCAGCCCAGTCACGACTGCCCAGCGGAAGGACAAGCGCTGGCACCTGACCACACCAAGTGGCAGCGTCGACGCCGACTGGGTGGTCGTTGCCACCGATGCCTACAGCACCGGCCCGTGGCAGATGGTGCGCACCGAGCAGGTCCACCTGCCCTATTTCAACCTGGCCACTCAGCCGCTCTCGCCGGAGCTGCTGCGCAAGATCCTGCCCGGGCGCGAAGGCGTGTGGGACACCAAGACCATACTCTCCTCCTTCCGGATGGACCGCGCCGGGCGGCTGGTGTTCGGCAGCGTCGGCGCGCTGCGTTACTCCGGCACGACCATCCACAAGGCCTGGGCTCGCCGCGCCTTGTCCCGGCTCTATCCCGAGCTTGGCGACATCAGTTTCGAGCATGAGTGGTACGGACAGATCGGCATGACCGGCGATGCGATACCGAGGCTGCACACATTCGGCCCCAACGCCATCGGTTTTTCCGGCTACAACGGCCGCGGCATCGCCCCCGGCACTGTATTCGGCCGCGAGCTCGCTTTGCTGATCACGGGCGAGAAGACCTACGCCGACCTGCCGCTGCCGGTCTCCGAGGTTACATCAGCGCCGTTCCGCCGGAGCCGCGAGGCCTGGTACGAAGCCGGGGCCCAGGTCGCCCATCTGGTCTGACAACAGTCGTGCAGCGCTGACAAAGCGCATGCCAACCGCATGCACAGCTCGCAGCGACAGGTTGACCCCAGCCTTTATCCTGAGACCGGGTTGACGATGCCATCGGCGACTGTTGCTCCAAAAGGGCGATCTGCGGCGGCCCTCGATCGTCTAGCCGCGGTTCGCCAGCCGCTCGCCGACCAGCGTCGTCCAGTAGCTGATACCATGGACGATGGCGCCGTCGTTGAAGTCGTAGGCGGGGTTGTGAAGGCCGGCGGAGTCGCCGTTGCCCAGCCAGATCATGGCGCCGGGGCGCTTTTCGAGCATATAGGAGAAGTCCTCCGCGCCCATGGTGCACTGGCAGTTGCCATTGACCTTGTCCGCACCGACTACGTCGGAGGCGACTGAAATCGCTGCCTTGGTCATTTCAGGGTCGTTGACGGTTACCGGATAGCCAGGGCGCCAGTCGATCTCGGCCTGGGCTTCGAAGAGGCGCGCGGTGTTGGCGACGATATCCCGGAAACGCTGCTCGACGGCCTTGCGTGTCTCAGGGTTGATCGTGCGGATCGTGCCGCCGACGACGGCCTGCTCGGGAATGACGTTGAGTGCAGCCTCGCTGCCACCCGCGAGATAGGTCACCGAAACGACGACCGGGTCGAAAGGATCGACGTTGCGCGAGGCGATCGACTGCAGCGCCGTCACCAGATGCGCCGCGATCAGGACCGGATCGCGCGATTCATGCGGGGACGCGGCATGCGAGCCCTTGCCGTTCAGCTTGACCACGAAGCGGTCGGCAGCGGCCAGCATCGGACCGGGCTTGATCGCAAACGAGCCGACTGGCAGGCCCGGCTCGTTGTGCATGCCGAAGACCTCCTCGATGCCGAAACGTTCGAGCAGGCCTTCCTCGAGCATGACGCGACCGCCGGCGCCGCCCTCTTCCGCTGGCTGAAAGATCAGCACGGCAGTGCCGGCAAAATCCCTGGTCGAGGCCAAGTGACTTGCTGCACCGAGCAGCATCGCCGTGTGGCCGTCATGACCGCAGGCATGCATCTTGCCCGGGTTCTTCGACGCATGGACCAGATTGGTCTGCTCGGCGATCGGCAGCGCATCCATGTCGGCGCGCAGGCCGATGGTGCGGCCGGCGCCCAGCTTTCCCTTCACCACCGCCACGACGCCGGTCTTGGCGATACCGGTGACGACCTCGTCGCAGCCGAAGGACTTCAACTTGTCGGCGACGAAGGCCGATGTCTCGGGCAGATCGAACAGGAGCTCGGGATTCTGGTGCAGGTGGCGGCGCCACTGCCCGGCTTCTTCCGCAATCGTCTCGATCGTCTGTACCGACATTCTTTTTCCTCTCAGGCGGCTGAATCTGAAGCGTCGGCGACCGGCGGTCATCGACCTCGCCTTCGTTCACGTCTTTGACGCCCTAGGACGAAACGCTTGCC
Organism: Aminobacter sp. NyZ550; assembly: GCF_025628925.2. Classification (NCBI taxonomy): domain Bacteria; kingdom Pseudomonadati; phylum Pseudomonadota; class Alphaproteobacteria; order Hyphomicrobiales; family Phyllobacteriaceae; genus Aminobacter; species Aminobacter sp. NyZ550. Next base: position 2,540,280 of record NZ_CP114190.1, on the reverse strand, counting down.
TTCACAAGACGCCAGTGCCACTGACGGGCAAAAGCCACGAAAGACGGTTCGCCATGCCCGTGATTGAACAGATCGCCCAGTTCGCCCCAGATCTCACCGCGATACGCCAGGATTTCCACCAGCATCCCGAGCTCGGCTTCGAGGAGCATCGCACCTCGAAGCGTGTGGCGGATCTGCTCACCAGCTGGGGCGTCACTGTCGAGCGCGGCATCGGCGGCACCGGCCTCGTCGGCATCATCGAGGGCAACAGGCCGGGGCGCAGCATCGGCTTGCGCGCCGACATGGACGCCCTGCCGATGGACGAGTTGACCAACTTGCCCTACGCCTCGAAGAACCCGGGCGTGTTCCACGGCTGCGGCCATGACGGGCACACCACCATGCTGCTGGGTGCGGCGCGCTATCTCGCCGGAAACCGCGACTTCGCCGGCCGCGCCGTGCTGATCTTCCAGCCGGCGGAGGAAGGCCTCGGCGGCGCGCGCGCCATGCTGCGCGACGGCCTGTTCGACCGCTTCCCCTGCGACGAGCTCTACGGAATGCACAATTCGCCCTATCAGGGCCATTCCCAGCTGACGATCCGGCCGGGTAAGGCGCAGGCCGGCGCCAGCTTCTTCGACATTACGATCCACGGCCGCGGCAGCCACGGCGCCATGCCCCAGGCCAGCCGTGATCCGATCACCATCGGCTCCGGCCTGATCAAGGAGATGCAGGAGATCGTCTCGCGAAACACCGACCCGACGCATCCGGCCGTCGTTTCGGTGACGCAGTTCCACGCCGGCTCCGCCTACAACGTCATTCCGGAAACCGCAGTGCTGCGCGGCACCTTCCGCTATTTCCACGACGCTGACGGCGAACTGATCGAAAACCGCATCCGCAAGCTGTGCGCCGGCTTCGCACTCGCCCACGAAATCGACATTGTCGCCGACATCCGCAATATCTTCGACGTGCTGTCGAACGATCCGGAGCGGGTCGACAACCTCATCGAGGTGGCCCAGGAGATCGTCGGCGACAAGGCGCAGCCGAGCGCCGAACTGACGATGGGATCGGAGGACATGGCCGATCTCCTGCGCGTCGTTCCGGGTGCCTTCTTCAATCTGGGGCATGGCGGAACCGTTCCGCTGCACAATTCCGGATTTATTTTTGACGACACGATCCTGCCTGTCGGCGCCAGCCTGTTGGCCCGGCTGGTCGAGGTGCGCGGCGCCGCCTGAGCGCGGCCGCGCCAACAAAATCAATTTCTTGATCTGAGGACTTCGCTCGATCCCGACATCGCTGCCGGGATGGGCGGAGCTTTGCCTGTGCGATCCGCGATGCCACCGGGCCGGCGGCATCGGAAAGTCGGCTCATTTTTTAGCTTGACCGAATGCAAGGACGAGAGCATTAGTTGCATAAAGTGGAACTTGAGTTCCATTTAATGGAACGACTCGGAGGAGCAATGTCGGTCCTGAACAATGCCGCAGACGTGCTGAGGTGCTTCGGAAACGACTGTCCCGACCTGACGGTTTCGGACGTCGTGCGGCTGCTCGGCATGCCGAAAGCCAATGCGTCGCGCCTGCTGAAGGCGATGCGGGAGGCGAACATGCTGGAGACGATCGGCGACAGTCACCGGCATCGCCCGGGCCGGCTGATGCTCGATCTCGCCGCCGCCTACCGCCGTTCCTCGCTTTTGATCGGCCGCGCCAGCGAAGTCGTCGCCGAAGCCAGCAACACCTTTGGCCATACCGGATACATCTCGGTGCGCGACGGCAAGGAAGTGACTGCCGTCGCCGACTTCCAGGGCACCAACGCGCTCCGCGTCGTCAGTAACATCGGCCGCCGCCTGCCTGCCCATCTCAGTGCGACCGGTCGGTCGCTGCTGGCGCGGCTTGGCGAGGAGGCAGTGCATGCGCTCTATGCCGGGCACAGCGCTTTGCATGAACTGAGCGAGCAGCTTTCGAAAGTGCGGCACCAGGGCTTCGCCTATTCGAGCCAGGAAGCCACGCCCGGCGTCGACGCCATCGCGATATCGGTCGCCGATCCGCGCACCGACGAAGCCGTCAGCCTCTGCATCGTCTACCCCCACGCACTCGTCGACACCAAAGGCCGTGACGAGATGATTGCCGCCCTCGCCAAGGGGGCCGCCCGCATAGCCGAGGACCTGGGCGACAGCGCCTTCGTCGCCCCCCGGATCTGAAGAAAAGGACATCAGTAATGAGTGATCTGCCCAACCGCTGGCGCGTGGGGTTCGACATTGGTGGAACCTTCACCGACTTCGTGCTCTATGACAGCCAGAACCATTCAGTCACGCTGCACAAGCGCCTGACCACGCCACACGATCCGTCCCAGGCGGCTCTGCTCGGCCTGCAGGAACTGCTGGATCTCAAGAGCATCAAGCATAGCGACGTCGGCGAGATCGTCCATGGCACGACGCTGGTCACCAACGCCGTCATCGAACGCAAGGGCGCGCCGGTCGGTCTCATCACGACGCGCGGCTTCCGCGACCTGCTCGAAATGGGCACCGAGCAGCGCTATGACATCTATGACCTGTTCGTCTCCTTCCCCGATCCAATGGTCAGCCGCGACCTGCGCCTCGAGGTCGACGAGCGCATGAATGCCTCGGGCGAGGTGGAGACCGCGCTCGACGAAGCCCAGGTCCTGCAGGCGGCCAAGGCGCTCGTCGCGCAGGGTTGCGAGGCGGTCGCCATCGCCTTCATGCACTCTTATGCCAATTCGGTGCATGAGCGCCGCGCCGCCGACATCATCCGCGCCGCCTTCCCCGAGCTGTCGGTCTCGATCTCGAGCGAAGTCGTCGCCGAAATGGGCGAGTACCAGCGCATTGTCACCACCTGCGCCAACGCCTTCGTGCAGCCCTTGATGCACCGCTATCTGACCAAGCTCGAGAAATCGCTGCGCGGTGCTGGCTTTGCCGGCGCGCTCAGGCTGATGCATTCGGCCGGCGGCCTGATGTCTCTGGAAACCGCACGCGACTTCCCGATCCGGCTGCTCGAAAGCGGCCCGGCCGGTGGCGGTCTCGCTACCGCCCTGTTCGGCAAGGCTGCCGGCCTGTCCGACGTCATTTCCTTCGACATGGGCGGCACCACCGCCAAGGCCTGCATGATCGAAGACGGCCGCGCCGAAATTTCGCCGATGATGGAAGCCGCGCGCGTCCACCGCTTCGTCAAGGGTTCCGGCCTGCCGATCAAGGCCCCCGTCATCGAGATGATCGAGATCGGCGCCGGCGGCGGTTCGATCGCCGCCATCGACGACGTCGGCCTGCTGAAGGTCGGCCCGCATTCCGCCAGCTCCGATCCGGGCCCGGCCTGCTACGGCATGGGCGGCAAGCAGCCGACGGTCACCGACGCCAACCTCACGCTCGGCTATTACGACCCCAACTTCTTCCTCGGCGGTCGCATGAAGCTCGACCTCGAGGCCGCACGTGCAGCGATTGCGCGGGTGGCTGAACCGTTGAACCTGACGATCGAAGAAGCCGCGCTTGGCATCCACAAGGTGGTGGTCGAAAGCATGGCCTCGGCTGCCCGCGTACACCTTGTCGAACGCGGCAAGGACCCGCGCGAATACTCCATGGTCGGCTTCGGCGGCGCCGGTCCGGCCCATGCGGTCGACGTGGCACGTGCCATGGGCATCAGCTCCGTGCTGATCCCACCGGCATCAGGTGCGGCATCTGCCCTCGGCTTCCTTGCAGCCCCACTGTCCTTCGAGGGTGTGCGGTCGCTGCGTGTCGAGCTGAAGACTGGCTTTGACACGGACGCCGTCAATGGCGTGCTGACCGCCCTCGAAGACGAGGGACGGCACCAGCTGACCCGCTCCGGCATCGCGGCAGGCGACATTGTTGTCGAGCGCAGCGCCGACATGCGCCTCGTCGGCCAGATGCACGACATCAGCGTGGCGCTGCCCACGACGACTCTTGGCGAAGCCGATCTGCCGGCCATTCGCGAAGCCTTCGTCCGCGCCTACTCGGCCCGCTACGCCGAGCCTTTCGAGGGCGCGCGTTTCGAATCCGTCAACTTCCGCGTCCGCGTCGCCGGCCCGACGCCGCAATTGTCGCTCACCGGCGCCACCGGCGGCGGCGATACTGCAGCTCGGATCAAGGGCCATCGCGTCTGCTGGTTCGACGAAGGCAAGTTCGAGACGGCCGTCTACGATCGCTACGCGCTGCGCAGCGGCGACACCATTGCGGGTCCGGCAATCATCGAAGAGCGTGAATCCACAACCGTTGTCGGCCCATCCGACAGCGTCACGATCGACGCCGGCCAGAACCTCTGCGTCCAGGTCGGCGCGCTCAAGGCCGCCGATGCGTTCGTCACAGACGACATGACCCGCGCCGAGGCTGTCGCCCGCATCAAGGGCGATCCGATCGGCCTCGAGATCATGTGGTCGCGTCTCGTCAACGTCGTTGAGGAGATGTGGCTTACCGTCTGCCGCACCGCCTTCTCGCTCGTCATCGCCGAGGCGCAGGATTTTGCCTGCGAGCTGCTCGACAAGGACGGCGAGACGCTGGCCCACAGCCCGCGCGCCATGCCGGTGTTCAACCTCACGCTGCCGCGCGCGGTCAAGGCCCTGCTGGAGCGCTATCCGGCCGAGACGCTGAAGCCCGGCGACGTGCTGATCACCAACGATCCGTGGCTCTGCGCCGGTCACCTGTTCGACATCGCCATCGTCACGCCGGCCTTCCGCAATGGCAAGCTCGTCGGCCTGATGGGCACAGTCGGCCACGTCTCCGACATCGGCGGCACCAAGGACTCGCTGCATGCCCGCGAGATCTATGAAGAAGGCCTGCAGATCCCCCCGATGAAGATCTTCGAGGAGGGACGGCCCAACGAGACCCTGATCCAGCTCATCCGCCAGAACGTCCGCAACGGCGAACAGGTGCTGGGCGACATCTTCTCCTTCGTCGCAGCCAACAAGCTCGGCGCGGAACGTCTCGATGCCTTCATGCATGACTATGGCATGCATGACCTCGGTGCCCTCGCCGAAGTGGTGCAGGGCCTGTCGGAAAAGGCGATGCGCGACGCAATCCGCGCACTGCCCGATGGCGAGTACCGATCGGTCATCACCAACAATCCGCTCGGCGAGACCATCACTTACCCCGTCCTGGTCAAGGTCGAAGGCGACAGCATCACTGTCGATTTCGACGGCGCCCCGCCGCAGTTGCCACAGGGTGGTCTCAACTCGACGCTGAACTATACCGCAGCCCATGCGACCTACCCGCTGAAGTGCATGCTGACGCCTGCGGTGCGCGGCAATGCCGGTTGCTATCGCCCGTTCACGGTGACGGCACCAGAAGGTTCGATCCTGAATCCGACATATCCGGCGGCCGTGAACCTGCGCACCCGCACCGGCTGGTATCTCGCGCCGAACATCTTCGCGGCCCTGTCGTCGGCCTCACCCGAAATGGTCCAATCCTTCACCGGGCTTGCGGTTGCGGCGAACGTCTACGGCCAGACCAAGGACGGGCAGTTCTATTCGGACATGCTCTTCTGCGGCGGCGGCCAGGGCGGCTCCGAGCGCGGCGACGGCCACTCCTCGCTGTTGTGGCCGACCTCGGCTGCCAACACCTCCATCGAGTTGATGGAAAGCCGCGTTCCAGTGCTGGTGCTGGAGAAGGCATTCCGCGCCGACAGCGGCGGTGCCGGCAAGATGCGCGGCGGCCTCGGCCAGGTCGTTCGCTTCCGCAAGCGCGAAGAGGACGGACTGGAGATGCTCGTCTCCGTCTACCCAGAAGGTGTCGACAACCCGATCGACGGCCTGTTCGGCGGCCAGGCCGGCGGTGGTGCCCGCGGCCGGGTGCTCTCCACCGACGGCCGCGTGCTGCGCGATTGCGGCACCGGCGAGTTGGTGTCGCTGCATCGGACCGACCAGGTGGTCGAGCTCGTGCTCGCCGGCGGCTCCGGCTACGGCAACTCCGCCGAGCGTTCCCCGGCAGCGATCTCCCGCGACCTCGCGCTTGGCTTCGTCACGCCCGACCACGTCGCGCTCAACTACCGCCACGAACCGGGAACGTCCGGCACCGTGGCACCGCAGGAAAATGTGGCCTGGGCCTGACTGCCCCATCGAGATCCGGCGGCGCCCGGCCAACTGGCGCCGCCCATTTGCAATGACGACCAGACATTCGACAGGAGCAATGCAATGACCTCTGACCAGTTCAACATCTCGCGGCGCGGCCTTCTGGCCCTCGCCGGCGTCGGCCTCGCCACCACGGTGTTCCCGCGTCAGCTCTTCGCCCAGTCGAGCGGCGTCCTGATCATCGCCGCCGGCCAGGACATCCCCAATTTCGACCCGCACACCGCGACCGGCTATTCCGCCTCGTTCTTCATGCGCAACGTCTATGACCCGCTGGTGCGCATCTCGGGCAACCCGCCGGTGCCCGCCCCCGGCATCGCCGAGAGCTGGACGGTCAGCCCCGACGGCACGGAATTCACCTTCGTCCTGAACAAGGCCGCCAAGTTCCACTCCGGCAATGCCGTTACGGCAGACGACGTCGTCTACTCCTTCGCCCGTGCGCTGAAGCTCGCCAAGGGCAACTCCTGGATGATTCGTGATATCGTCACCGCCGAGGGCGTGACGGCCGTCGACGCCGGCACGGTCAAGTTCAAGCTCACCGCCCCCTTCGCGCCGTTCCTGCAGGTTCTGCCCTGGATCTTCATCGTCGAGAAGGCGGTGGTCGAAGCCAATCTCGGCAGTGATTCAGGCGAAACCTATCTTATGACCAATACTGCCGGCTCCGGCCCATTCTCGGTTGCCCGCTTCGAGGTCGGCACACTCTATCAACTTGCCCGCGCGCCTGAGGCCTGGCAGGCCAGCGGCGGCAACCTCGAAGGCGTGATCTGGCAGATCGTCCGCGAAACCGCCACCCAGCGCCTGATGATCCAGCGCGGCGAAGCCCACATCGCCACCGACCTCACCAGCGAGGATATGGACGCGCTGAAGGACGCCTCGGGCGTCGTCAGCGTCATCGAGCCGGAATACCGCACCTTCTCGATCAAGATGAACACCCAGCACGGCCCCTGCGCCGACATCAACCTGCGCAAGGCGATCTCCTACGCCACCAACTACCAGGCGATCCTCGACGCCGCGGGTTATGCCGACCTGATGAAAGGCCCGCTGCCGATGGGCATCCTCGGCTTCGACGCCAACCTTGCCGCCTATGGCACCGACATGCCCAAGGCCAAGGAGTTCATGGCCAAGTCGGCCAAGCCGGAAGGCGGCTTCAAGCTCAAGATGTACCACGTCTCGGGTCTCGAGCAGCAGCGCCGCTGGGCGCTGATCATGCTCGACAGCCTCAAGCAGCTGAACATCGACCTCGAGATCGTGCCTATGAACTGGCCCGACATGGTCACCGCCTGCAAGTCGCCGGAAACCTTCCCCGACCTGTTCCCGGTCTACCAGACGGCAAACTACGGCGACCCCGACAACATCGCCTATGCGGCCTACCACTCGTCGCGCAACGGCGCATGGCAGAACGCGGTGTACAAGAACGCCGAAGTCGACGCTCTCATCGAGGCCGGCCGCAAGGAAATCGACCAGGCAAAGCGCGTTGCGATCTATGGCGAATTCCAGAAGAAGGTCGTCGAGGACGCCCCCGACGTCTTCGGCGTGCTGGAGCGCCGCAAGCTCGCCATGCGCGACACCGTGAAGGACTATCACTTCACCCCGGTCGCCTCCAATGCCATCGAGGCCTGGGGCCTGTCGCTCGGCTAAGTCGAACATTTGGCGGGCCTTCGGGCCCGCCAAAGCTCCAACCAAAGGACATCGGCAATGCTGCATTTCATCCTGCGGCGGCTTCTGCTGCTCATACCGGTCATCGTCGGACTGACGATCATCATGTTCGCCATCGCTCGCCTCCTCCCGGGCGATCCGGTGGCACTCGCCGCAGGTCCGAACGCAACGCAGGCCGAAATCGCAGCGCTTGCCGTGGAGTATGGCCTGGATAAGCCGGTCTGGGTGCAGTACGGCACCTATGTCTCCGGCCTGATGCATGGCGACCTCGGCACCTCGCTGCTGACGCGCCGACCCGTCGCTGCCGATATCAAGGCCTACCTGCCCGCGACCCTCGAACTCGTTTTCGCAGCGATGTTCATCGCCGTCGCAGTCGGCATTCCGCTCGGCCTCATCACCGCCGTCTGGCGCAATCGCTGGCCCGACTACCTGGCCCAGGTCGGCGCCATCGGCGCGATCTCGATGCCGCGCTTCTTCCTTGGCCTGCTTTTGCAGCTCTGCTTTGCGATGTGGCTGATGTGGCTGCCGCTCGGCGGCCGCCTGCCGATCGTCGTCATCCCGCCACGCTTCGTCACCGGCTTCCTGACAATCGATTCCCTGATCGCCGGAAACTGGAACGCCTTCTTAATGTCGCTGCGCCACCTGGCGCTGCCGGCGATCGCGATGTCGCTGTCTCCGCTTGCCACCATCATGCGCATGATGCGCGCCTCGACCATCGAGGTGATGCAGCAGGATTACGTGATGACGGCACGCGCGCTTGGCCTGCCGCAGCGCAAGATCATTACCAAATACGTCGCCCGCAACGCCGTCTCGGCGACGCTGACCGTCATCGGTCTCTATTTCGGCTGGCTGCTCGGCGGCACGGTGCTGGTCGAGACGGTGTTCGACTGGCCCGGCCTCGGCCTCTACGCCACCAAGGCCATCGTCTCGCAGGACATGATGCCGGTGATCGGCGTCGCCCTGGTCATCGGCCTGCTGTTCGTCTTCGCCAATCTCGTCATCGACCTGCTCTACGGCGTCATCAACCCCAAGGTCCGCTACTCATGAGCATCACCGAACACAACATTGCGGACGATTTCGCCACGCCGCGCCGCGACAGGCTGCGCCGCGCCTTCTTCCGCTTTTCACAGAGCAAGCTGTCGATGCTCGGCGCCGTCATGGTCGTGGCGGTGATCTTCTTCACCGTCTTTGGCACCGTGCTCGCCCCCTATCCCGAACATGTCGCCGGCGGCGTCGACACCGCTTCGCGCTTCATGCCGCCATCGGCAGCCCATCCCTTCGGCACCAATGAACTCGGCCAGGACGTGCTGTCGCTGGTCATGGCCGGCACCACCGTGTCGGTGCTCGCCGGCTTTGGCGTCGTGCTCATCGGCTCGGTGATCGGCACGCTGGTCGGTGCGGTCGCCGGCTTTGCCCGCGGCTGGATCGACGAGGTGCTGATGCGGCTGACCGACCTCACCTTGACCATTCCCGGCCTGATCCTTGCCATGGCGATTGCTGCGGCCCTCGGCTCGGGTTTCGGCAATATGGTCATCGCCATTGCCCTGTCATGGTGGCCCGGCTATGCGCGGCTGGTGCGTGGCGAGGTGCTGGCAGCGCGCGAGGAGGTCTATGTCACCGCCGCCAGGGCGCTTGGCGCCACCCCCAAGCGCATCCTGTTCCGCCACATCCTGCCCAACGTCGTTTCGCCGATCATCGTCAAGATGTCGCTCGACATGGGTTTCGCCATCCTGACCGTCGCCGGCCTCGGCTTCATCGGCATCGGCGTCCGTCCGCCGACGCCGGAATGGGGCACCCTGCTGTCGGTTTCGCGTTCCTACATGCCCGACTACTGGTGGACGGCGATGGCGCCCGGCATGGCGATGTTCCTCGCCGTGTTCGGCTTCAACCTGCTTGGCGACGGCCTGCGCGACATTCTCGATCCGAAGGCGAGGCGTTGAGATGACCCAGCCTCTCCTGTCTATCCGCGACCTGCACCTTAGAATGTCCAGCTTCGACGGCCGGGCGCATGTGCTGAACGGCATCAACCTCACCGTCAAGCGGGGCGAAATCTGGGGTCTCGTCGGCGAAAGCGGCTGCGGCAAGTCGCTGACCGGCCTGTCGGTCTCGCGCCTGCAGCCGACGCCTCCGGCGCACTACACCGCCGGCGAGATTCTGCTCGAAGGCCAGGACCTGCTCAAGCTCAGCCAGACTGAGATGCAGCGCCTGCGCGGTAAGCGCATCGGCATGATCTTCCAGGATCCGACGACCAACCTCAACCCGGCCTTCCGCATCGGCGAGCAGCTCGTCGACGTGGCGCTGGCCGCCGCCGAACGCGATCCTGACGTCATCGGCTGTGCGGCCAAAGCCGGCCGGCGCGAACGCCGCCAGGCCGCGCGCAAGCTGGCCGGCGAGATGCTCACCCGCGTCGGCATCCCCAATGCTCTCGCGCGCCTCGACGACTATCCGCACCAGTTTTCCGGCGGCATGCGCCAGCGCGTGCTGATCGCCATGGCGCTGATCGGCCGCCCCGACCTTTTGATCGCCGACGAGCCGACGACGGCCCTCGACGTGTCGGTCCAGGCGCAGATCCTCGAACTGATCAAGAACAGCGTCAAAGACTTCGACATGGGCGTCGTGCTCATCACCCACAATCTCGGCGTCGTCGCCCAGACATGCAGCCACGTTGCGGTCATGTATGCCGGAAACATCGTCGAAAGCGGGCCGGTCGCGGCCGTCATCGGCAATCCCGTCCATCCCTACACACGCGCATTGATGTCGGCGATCCCGACGCGCGAGACCAAACGCGGCGAGCTTCGCGGCCTGGCGGGCTCGGTGCCGAACCTGATCACGCCGCCGCCGGGCTGCCGCTTCGCACCGCGCTGCCAGTTTGCCCAACCCGCCTGCACAACGGCCATGCCACCGCTGGTGTCGGTCGGCGACAGCCATGCCGCCGCCTGCATCCGCGTCAACGAAATGGAGGCGCTCGTCGATGACTGAGATCATGCTTGAGATCGACAATGTCTCGAAGATCTACCCGGGGCGTCGCGGGATCTTTGGCACGTCGCCGGAAGTCCATGCGCTGAAGAACGTGTCGCTCAGCGTGCGCAAGGGCGAGAGTTTTGGTCTCGTAGGCGAAAGCGGCTCGGGCAAGACAACGCTGACGCGCTCCATCCTGCATCTGGAAACGCCGACATCTGGCAGTATCCGCGTACAGGGCCAGGACCTGGGCAAACTTTCCGACGCCGAACTGCGCCGCCTGCGCTCGCGCGTCCAGATCGTTTTCCAGGACCCCTATGCCTCGCTCAACCCGCGTATGTCGGTCTACGACATCGTCACCGAGCCGCTGGTCATCCACCACGAGACCCTTGGCCTGACCAACAGACAGCGCAGCGACCGCGCCGCGGAACTGCTTTCGCTCGTCGGCATGGGCCCGCAGCACCTGCACCGCTATCCGCACGAATTCTCCGGCGGCCAGCGCCAGCGCATCTGCATCGCACGCGCCCTTGCCTCAGGCCCGGAGCTTCTGCTGCTCGACGAGCCGACCTCGGCGCTCGACGTCTCGGTGCAGGCGCAGGTTCTCAATCTCCTGTGCGAGCTTCAGGATCGCCTCGGCCTGACCTACTTCTTCATCAGCCACGACCTCGCCGTCGTGCGTTATCTCTGCGACCGGGTGGCGCTGATCAACCGCGGCGAACTTGTCGAACAGGGCGACTGCGCCGAGATTTTCGACGCCCCGAAAAGCGAGTACGCCCGCATGCTGATCGGCGCTATGCCGGAGGTGAAGGTGCCGGAGACTGCCTGAGTGATCACGGAATATCCGCAGTTCGAAAGAAATGCCGACGGTTCGGCCTGACTACGCCCGGCCAATACACGCCAGCGGTGGCCCGTGGGCTCCAATAGGCACCCAATCGAAATATACCGATGTTACAGCTTCACAGCGCCGGCGATCGACGGGAGGCTTCCGTCGGCGACAGGCCGGTCATCTTACGGAACACCCGGCTGAAGTGCCCGGCATTGGCGAAGCCGGACTGGAACGCCACATCGCCGACCGGATTCTTGCCGGAGCTCAACAGGCGGGTGGCCAGGCTAATGCGCAGCTTCAGATAGGCGCGCGCGGGGCTGGTTCCGAGCTGACTGGCGAAATCGCGGTCGAGCTGCCGGGTGGACACGCCGACCGACCGGGCTACGTCGACGATCGCAAGCGGTTCCTGGAGGTTGCTTTCCATCACCAGCAAGGCCCTGCGTACCGAAAGCGTCTTCGCCTCGGGGAAAAGCTCGAGATTGGGCTGCACGGCATCGGCATCCCTGACCCTGTCGAGCAGCAAGATGCGCGACGCCTTGGCGGCCGACTGCTCGCCGATGACCCCTGAGACCAGATGGGCCGCGAGGTCTGCGGCGCCTGCCCCGCCCGAGCATGTCGCCCTGTTGCCATCGACGATGAAAAGCCGGTCGCAGGAAGCGTCGACGTCGGGGAAACGGGAGCGGAAATCCTCGATGTGGAACCAGCTCACCGAAGCCCTGTGGCCGTCGAGCAAGCCCATCTCGGCAAGTACGAAGCTGCCGGTGCACAGGGCACCAACGGGAACGCACTTTCTTGCCGCGCTTTCGACGAAGCGCTCGGCCGATGCCGGCAGCGAGTTTTTCCGCCCGAGCAGCCCGCCGACCACAAGGATGTTGTCGTAATCCTCAGGCCGGAGGGCCGGTGCGGTCGGCATCAGCTCGATGCCGGAACTCGCCCGGATGGGCAGCCCCAGCTCGCCGATGATCTGCCAGTCGAAGGCCGCACGTCGGCTGCGGTCACCCTCATCCCCGGCCAGCCGGAGCGTGTCGACGAACAACGACAGCGGCGACAGCGTAAAGTCGCGGGCGAGGACGAATGCGAAGCGCTTCATGCCGGCATAGTCGACCGAAAATTCCGACTTTTCAAACTCCGATGGCTGGTCTCCCCTGCTTGCTTCCGGCGCGCCAGGAAGCAATCAGGCTCGCCGCTACGGCAATGGCCGCGAGGATGGCGCCTGTCCACGGCAAGGCCGCTGCGGAACCTCGATCGAGCGCCAGCCCGCCGATCGCGGTGCCAAGAGCCACGCCGACATGCATCGCCGACAGGTTGAGGCTGACGCCGGCTTCCGCGGTCTCAGGCCCCGCGCTGATCAGGAAGCTCTGCACCACTGGCGAGATCATCCAGCTAATGCAGGCCCAGACCATCATCAGGCCGAGGAACGCCATCGGCATGGAAGAGACGGCCGGAATGGCAAGCTGGACCGCCAGATAGGCAAGCGGGACGACAAGGATCGCGGCACGCGGCGTGACGACGTCCGTCAGCCAGCCGCCGAGATAGCCGCCGCTGACGCCGGCCACGCCAAAGGCCACGAAGATGGGTACGAGCGTGTCGTCGTCGAAGCCGACCGCGTCGACTGCATAAGGTGCGAGATAGGCAAACAGGACGAAGTGACCACCTATCATCAGGATCGACACCAGCTGCCCGGACAAAAGCCGCAGCGACCCGACATGGCGACGATAGCCCGCCATGTCGCGCGGCCCTCTGCTTGAAACAGGCAGCAATAGCTGGCAGAGCGCAAGAATCAACAAGGCCAGCAACGCCAGCGCCAAGAACACGATGCGCCAGCCAAACAGGCCGCTGATCAACATTCCGGCGGGCACACCCAGCACCATCGACCCGCTGATTCCCATGAAGATCAGGCCGATTGCCCGTCCGCGCCTGTCGGGCCCGGCGAGCTCGGTCGCCAGCATGGTGGCCACGAGACAGGCGGTGGCGCTTGCCGCTGCCATGGCGATGCGTGCTGCAAACAGCACCGCGATGCCAGGACTCAAGGCTGCAGCCAGATTGCTCAGAACGAACGCCGCCAAGGCGAAAACGAGGATCGTCCTGCGCTCCATGCGCCGGGTCAGCACAAGCGCTGCCGGCGCTGCGAGCGCAAAGGTCAACGAGAAGACGGCCGTCAGCTGACCGGCAAGCCCAAGCGAAACGCCAAGGCCCAAGGCGACATCGGGCAGAATGCCGATGACGATGTTTTCGGCCGTGCCGGTGGCGAACGTCGCCAGTGCCAATAGAAAGATTCGAGGGTCCATATTCTGCCTTCCGATCATGACTGCGCCATGCCGGAAGGAGAAAACCGCCCCGACACAGCACGTGCTTGCCGGGTTTCGAGGCTGAGCTTCGGTTATCCCTCTAGCAGCTTGATATCACGCAATGGCGCTGCAGCGGAAGGGCAGCGCAGCACCAAGGCCAAGATCGGGAGCCGCCTAGTTGCGTGCGGGGAGCCCCAGCCGCGCCCACTCGCCGGGCGGGATCGTCGCGCCGACGCGGAAGGACAAGGACCGGATCGTTGTCGCCTCGGCATCGACCTCGCATCGGAAGCTCAACGCGTGCCATGCCGTGCGCGTGCGGAAGGCCGCCTCCGGAACGTCGAGCACATTGCCGCGCCTGAGCGGGACGAGAGGCACAAGGTCGGGAGAATAGGAAGCGTCGACCAGTCGCCGTTGCAGCGCGCTGGCGCAGAGTTGGGCAGCCCGCTTGTCACGAGGCAAGCCGGCCATCGCCGTCGTGCTCAGTGCAGCACCGGTAGCGCCTTGCGATTGCGGCCTTCGAACCCCCGGCAATCCCGAAAAGGGCTGCGAGGCGGCAGCGTTCGCATTGCCGGAGGCTGGGGCCCTGGCCTTGCCGCTTCCAGGTTTAGGGATCTGCGCAAGACTGGGTTTCGGCGTATTTGCGGGCCTGGGCTCAGGCGCCGTGGCCATGGCGGGCAGCACGATCTCGCCGTCATTGCCGATGGCGCCCAGCGGCGCTGGCGCCGACGCTGCCTGCGTGTCGGCACCCTCCGTCAGTCCCTCCTGCTTGTCTGCTTCCTGCTTGCCATTGTTCTGGTTTGGAGCTGGCTCGCTCTCCGCGTCCTGAACCACCCCGGAATCCTTTGCAGCCGCCGCCTGCTTTGCGGCGTCATCGGCTGCATCGAGCCGTTCCTCGGAAGGCGCCTTCACAGTCTCGTCCTTTGCCGGGGACGGCGCGGTGTCTTGGACGCTGCCGCTCTCCGGAGACTTGCCGGAACCGGCATCCTTGTCTCCGAACCTGAAGACAGGCTTCAGAACCTCGACTTGCGCCGGCTTGGACGGCGATGTCTCCGGCGCCGGCGACGGCTTCGGCTCCGCAGGCTTTTCGGCTTCGGCCTTCGCGGGAGGCGGAGGAGCCGGTTTCGGCATCGGCTGTGCTGGCGGCGGCACGAGAGTGACGTTTACCGCCTCCTCCTGCTGCTGTTCAGGAAGCCTCGGCTGGCTGTAGGCCAGCATCACCGCGATCAGAAACCCATGCAGAATCAGCGATGCGGGCCAGGCCCACAGCAAATCCCGACGCAGGTTTCTTGCCTCATCCGACATGCCGAGCGATGTGCAGTGAAATATTGGCGGCATCAAGCATGATCGTCGGCATCACGCAAATTATCAGTCGGAAAGGCAGCGGGCGCTCAATTGGCTTGGCAGACCTGGCTGGGCAGGATTGCTAGGCTCGGCAAGCTGCTTGGCGTACGTCCGCGAATACATGCACCAATGGTTTTGCAGTGCAGATTTTGACCTGGCCGGCATGCTCAAGTCGCTGACTTCGCGGACGTCACTGATCCTTGCCCAGCACAGCACCCACAAGGAAACCGACTGCAGCGTCGAAGAGCGCACTGCCATCCTGCAGGCTCTGCGTTCACGTCAACCAACGGCCAGTGCGGCAGCCATCGTCCAACATCTGCGGCAGGTGTTCGAGTGGGCCAACCTAAGCCAGACAACGCGCACCAAGCGGGATCTGCGTGAGGTCCTCTCGCGCTACGCATGACGCCAACACCGGCGTGTATACAGCTTGCCGACCCTGCCCTGCGCATGGAGGACTTTCAGAAAGCGCACAATGCCGCCTGGGAGCTTCGCGCTTCAGAAAGCACCGGATCGCCCGTATCTAACTCAGCCTCGCGGCCGGCCTGGCTCCAGTTGCCGACGGGTGCTCTTGTAGGCCGTCCTGCTGATTGCCGGATCATAGTTCCAAATGCCTATCGCCTTTTTCCTTGAGCTGGCCAACGAGGAAGCGAAGAGGGCGTCTCCCCCCAAAACATCGGAAATTTCTCAGAAACCACTCGGGATTTGCCGGGCTCTCTGATGGCATCTGAAGCCATGCCGGGCTGAAGGCTCGGCGCATCGCCGCGAATGCAGGTCCTGGGTGACCTGCGATGGCAGAGTTCAGATTGTCATGGAGAAGAACATGCATCGGGCATTCTTACGCCTGGCGAGGACGCATAGCCTCATCGCCCTTTCGTCCGCCATGATCGGCGCGACCTGTCTCGGCTTCATCGCCTGGCAGCAGACCGCCAGCGCCGGGGCGACGGCTGCCCCCAGCCATCCTGAGATAAAGCTGGTGCGCGTGACGACGGTGTCGCTGCGGTCCATCCCTGACGAGCGTCGTGCGATCGGCGACATCCGCCCGCGCCGCGAGAGCGATCTCGGCTTTCGCGTATCTGGAAAGCTGGCGATACGTAGCGTTGATGTCGGCGCCACGGTGAAAAAGGGCCAAACACTCGCTCGCATCGAGGATCAGGATTATCGCAACCGGCTGCTCAGCGCGAAGGCAGACAAGGCAGCGGCCGAAGCCGTATTGGTCGAGGCGCAGGCCTCCGAGCGCCGCATCAAGACTTTGCTCGACAAGGGCTACACCACCCGCGCCGAACATGACGCGACGCTGAAGAACCTGCGCTCGGCCGAGGCCAAATTGGAGTCGGCGAAAATCGCACTGGCGTTGGCCGCCGATCAACTCGCCTACACCGAGCTTCATGCCGATTTCGACGGCATCGTCACGGCGACTGCATCGGAAGTCGGCCAGATCGTCAGCACCGGCCAGATGGTCGTCCGCCTCGCCGATCCCAAGGCGAAGGATGCGGTGTTCTCGATCGCCGAGGCGAACTTCGCCAATACCGCGCAAAGCAATGACATCCCGGCGATCACCGTGTCTCTGCTCAGCAATCCGGTCCTGACGGCCACAGGCAGACTGCGCGAGGTCGCGCCGGTCGCCGACGCTGCCACCAGGACCTACCAGGTCAAGGTTTCGCTCGAGGGCGCACCCGAGGCTATGCGCTTCGGCGCCAGCGTCGACGGCAGCATCGAAGCCAGCAGCGCGCCAGTCGCCGTGCTGCCCGGCAGCGCGCTGTTCGACAAGGACGGCAAGCCTTCCGTCTGGGTGATCGGCGCGGGATCGCAAGTCGAACTCAGGCCCATCGTCGTCGCCCGCTATGAGGCCGACCGGGTGATCGTCGCCGGAGGCCTTGCCGCGGGCGAGGTCGTCGTCACCGCCGGCGTGAACCGGCTTCGCGAAAACCAGAAAGTCCGTTTCGAAAGAGAAGAAAAATGATCGTCCAAAACACTCAGGTTCTGATCGTCGGCGCCGGTCCGACCGGCCTCACGCTTGGCCTGTGGCTGACCCGCCTCGGCGTCGCCGTGCGCATCATCGACAAGAGCGCCGGCCCCGGCGGCACGTCGCGGGCTCTGGCAGTTCAAGCGCGCACGCTGGAGTTCCATCGCCAGATCGGCATCGTTGACGAGGTGCTGGAGGCCGGCGTCAAGATCGAACAGCTGACTGTACGCACCCCGGCGGGCGTGGCCGCCCGGCTTCCGCTCGCCACTTTTGGCACGGGTAAGACCGCCTACCCGTTTGCCTTCGCACTGCCGCAGGACATTCACGAGCGCGTCCTTATCCGCAGTCTCGAGCGCGAGGGCGTCGAGGTCGAGCGTCATACCGAGCTGGTCAGCTTCCAGGACGGCGCCAACGGCGTCACCGCCAAGCTTCGCAAGGGTGGCGTCAGCGAGTTCGTGCGCGCCGATTACCTGACCGGCGCCGATGGTGCCCACAGCGCGGTGCGCCATATGCTGGGCATCGGCTTTCCGGGCGGTGCCTACGACCAGTCATTCTACGTCGCCGACGTCGAGGGTACCGGCGAGGTGACCCGCAACGGCATGGACACCACCGTCTCGACCTATGGATTCGCCATTGTCATGCCGGTGCGCCAGTCAGGTTCGTTGCGACTGATCGGGGTCGTGCCGAAAGAGCATGAGGCCAAGACCGGTATCACCTTCGACACGATCCGCTCCGAAGTCGAACGCGACACCGGCATAAAGGTCAATTCGGTGAACTGGTTCTCGACCTACCGTGTGTACCATCGCGTCGCTGACAAGTTCCGTGATGGGCGGGCGTTTATCCTCGGCGATGCCGGCCATGTCCACAGCCCGGCCGGCGGCCAGGGCATGAACACCGGCATGGGCGACGCGGTGAACCTCGCCTGGAAGCTCGCAGCCGTGCTGCAGGGCCGTGCCGGTGAAAAGCTGCTTGATACCTACGAGCCGGAGCGCATCGCCTTCGCGCGGCTGCTCATCGACGGAACCGACCAGGCGTTCAAGATGGCAACCAGCCGTTCGAAGGCCGTCGGTCTGTTCCGCCAGCATCTCATGCCAAAGCTGCTGCGGCTGCTGCTGGCGACCAACACCGGCAAGCGCGCCTTTTTCGGCATGATCTCGCAGACGCGCATCGAGTACCGAAACAGTGCAATCAGCATCGGAGAGGCGGGCAAGATCAAGGCCGGCGACCGGTTGCCCTATGTCGAAGGCAGTGACGGCGACAACTTCGCGCCGCTCGCCTCGCTCGACTGGCAGGTGCACGTTCATGGGCGCCCCAGCCTGCAGTTCCAGGCCGAGTTGGCGCGCATTGGCTTTCCGCTGCATGTCTTCGACTGGACCGCCCATGCCAGGCGGGCGGGCTTCGCCCGCGACGCCGTCTATCTGGTACGGCCGGACGGGCACATTGCCGCCGCGACAGGGCCAGACGGCGTTCGCGTGCTGAACTACATCGCCCAGCTTGGCCTGCATCCGCGTTACGCCGCCGACCATACGAAACCGGATGCCGACGGCCCCTCGAAAGAAATCGTGTTCATCGCCGACCGGATCGACCTGCTGCGCAACCAGCAGCGCGTCCACACCATCCAGGGAGCAGACCGATGACCTCGTTCAACCTGTCCGAATGGGCGCTGCGCAACAAGAGCCTGGTCGTCTACCTGATGATCGCGGCGGCGATCGCTGGCCTGTTCTCCTACTTCAGCCTCGGGCGGGAGGAGGACCCGGCCTTCACCATCAAGACAATGGTGATCAAGACCACGTGGCCAGGCGCCACCACCACCGACACGGTCGAGCAGATCACGGACCGCCTCGAGAAGAAGCTCGAGGAAATTCCGAACCTCGACCACGTCAAGAGCTACACCAAGCCCGGCGAATCCGTCGTGTTCGTCAACCTCAAGGACACGGTTGCGGCAGACGAGGTGCAGCCGCTCTGGTACCAGGTGCGCAAGAAGATGGACGACATCAAGTCGACCATGCCTTCGGGCGTGCAGGGGCCTTTCTACAATGACGAGTTCGGCGACACCTTTTCGCTGATCTATGCGCTGACCTCGGATGGCCTCAGCCATCGCGAATTGAAGGATTTGGCCGCCAGCCTGCGCGCCAATTTTCTCGAGGTGCCGGACGTTGCCAAGGTCGAGTTGATCGGCCAGCAGGACGAAAAAATCTATCTCGAATTCTCGACCGCAAAAGTCGCCGCCCTCGGCCTCGACGTCGGCTCACTGTCGCAGGTGCTGCAGGCGCAGAATGCGCTCACTCCATCCGGCACAGTGGACGCCGGACCGGAGCGCATCGCCATCCGCGTCTCGGGTGCATTCACCTCGGAGGCAAGCCTCAAGGCCATCAACCTTTATGCCAACGGCCAGTTCTTCCGCCTCGGCGACGTCGCCGAAGTGAAGCGCACCTATGCCGATCCGCCACAGCCGATGTTCCGCTTCAACGGCATGCCGGCAATCGGCATCGCGGTCTCCATGACGAGCGGCAGCGACGCTCTGGCGCTCGGCAAGAACGTCAAGCAGAAGGTGACCGAGCTGTCGTCGGAGCTGCCGGTCGGCGTCGATTTGAGCCTGGTCGCCGACCAGTCTCAAGTCGTCGAAGAATCGGTCGGCGAGTTCACCAAGAGCCTCGGCGAGGCCATCGCCATCGTGCTGGCGGTGAGCTTCTTCGGGCTTGGCTGGCGGCCCGGCGTCGTCGTGGCGATCGCCATACCGCTCGTACTCGCCATTACCTTCGTTGCCATGGAGTGTTCGGGCATCTCGCTGCAGCGCATCTCGCTGGGCGCACTGATCATCGCGCTCGGCCTGCTGGTAGATGACGCCATGATCGCGGTCGAAATGATGATCTCGAAGATGGAGCAAGGTGCCGACAGGGTCACGGCCGCCACCTATGCCTACAGCTCGACCGCGTTCCCGATGCTCACAGGAACGCTGGTGACGATCGCCGGTTTCGTGCCAGTCGGTTTCGCCAAAAGTGGCGCCGGTGAATACTGCTTCTCATTGTTTGCCGTCGTCGGTATTGCGCTGGTCGTGTCCTGGGTGGTGGCAGTCCTGTTCACGCCACTGATGGGCGTCGCCATCCTGCCGGCGACGATGGCCAGGCAAGCAGAGCATGGCTCTTCACGCTTCGGCCGGGCCTTCAAGGCCGTGCTCGACATGGCCATGCGTGCAAAGTGGGTCGTGCTTTCCGCCACAGCCGGCCTGTTGGCGCTGGCCGTCGTCTGCATGAGTTTCGTGCCGCAGGAGTTCTTCCCGAAATCGGATCGGCCCGAGGTCATGGTCGACCTGACCTTGCCGCGTACCGCGTCGATCAAGGCAACCGAGGAACTGGTGGGCCGTGTCGAGGAAATCCTCAAGACCGATCCCGGCATCGACCACTGGAGCTTCTACATCGGTCAAGGCGCGATCCGTTTCTATCTGCCGCTCGACACCCAACTCGCCAACGACTTCTTCGCCCAGGCGGTGGTCGTCACCAAGGGGCACGAGGAGCGGGCACATGTCATCAAACGGCTGGAGCAGGCTTTCGCCACCGGCATCGACGATGTCATGACCCGCGTCACGCCGCTTGAAATGGGACCGCCGGTCGGCTGGCCGCTGAAGTTCCGCGTCAGCGGCCCGGACCAGGACAAGACCCGCGCCTATGCCTTGGAATTTGCCCAGGTGCTCGGCGGCAACGCTCAGGTACGCAACATCAACTATGACTGGAACGAGCCGGCCAAGGTGATCAAGGTCGAGGTCGACCAGGACCGCGCCCGCGCGCTCGGCCTGTCCTCGCAGCAGCTCGCCGATTCGATCAACTCGATCCTGTCAGGGTCGAAGATCACCCAGATGCGCGACGCAACCTGGCTGGTCGACGTCGTGGCGCGTGCCGTGCCGGAGGAGCGGGCCAACATCGAGACGCTGCGTTCGCTGACGCTCAGTGCCTCGGGCGGTCGCCGCATCCCGCTCGACCAGGTGGCGACGCTGTCCTACGAGATCGAGCCGCCGCTGGTGTGGCGCCGTGGCCGCGTGCCGACGGTGACCGTGCAGGCCGACGTCGCGCCAGGCGTCGAGCCGGCCGCGGTGGCCGAACAACTGGATGGCGCCATCGCCGCTTTCAAGGCGGAGCTGCCGGCCGGCTACGACGTCCAGCTTGGCGGGGTGATGGAGGACAGCGCCAAGTCGCAGGCCAGCATCTTCGTGGTGTTCCCGCTGATGCTGTTCCTGATGACCACGGTGCTCATGGTGCAGCTCATGAGCTTCCAGCGCCTGGTGCTGGTGTTCATGACCGCGCCGCTGGCCCTGATCGGTGTCGCTGGGGCACTGCTGCTTTCCGGTTCGCCCATGGGCTTCGTCGCGATCCTTGGCGTGCTGTCGCTGACCGGCATGGTGATCCGCAACTCGGTGATCCTGATCACGCAGATCGACCGGCACATCGCCGACGGCGAGGAGCCGTGGGCGGCGGTGATCAGCGCCACCGAACACCGGTTGCGGCCGATCCTGCTCACCGCGGCGGCCGCGATCTTCGGCATGATCCCGATCGCGCCAACGGTGTTCTGGGGACCGATGGCCTATGCCGTGATGGGCGGACTGGTCGTGGCAACCGTGCTGACGCTGGTCTTCCTGCCGACGCTCTACGTCGCCTGGTTCCGCATCAAGGCGCCGGCGAGGCGGGCTGCCGAGCCGATGGCGGATCACGCGACACAATTCGCGGAACCGGCCCCGTCCGCCGCCTGAGAGGCACCTGCCCTGAAGACACTCCCCGCGGCGGCGCTCCGCCGCGGCCACACGTCCCGCATTCCGCAACATTCGAAGGATTACGGACCCATGACCACGTTCAGAAATCCCGTCATCCGGGGCAATGCCCTGTTCCTGATTCTCGCCTCCGCGGGTGGATTGGTTACCGACATCGCTGGCTCTTTTTTCGGGCACGGCGCCGAGGCGACGCTTCTCGCAGGCTCACCCGGTGCCGGCATCGGCTTCATCGAAGCGCATGGGCTGGCGCTTATCATCGGCATAGCCGCCTGGCGTTCAGCCTACGCGCGCCAATGGCATCTCGGTCTGGCAGCTGTTCATGCACTGTTCGCAGGCGTCAACCTGCTGTTCTGGCAGTATTTCGTCGCCATTGGCCTGCTCGGCTACGCCACCACGATCCTGCACGTCACTTTGATTGTCGCACACTCCATCGCGCTGGCGATCCCGGTTCATGCCCCCAGGCATCTCGTCACCGACGCGCGCAATTGATCCCCATCCTCAAATCAAACCTCAGGAGAATCTCATGTCCACCAGAACCATCCAGTACCTCTTGGCATCCGTTTTCCTCATCCTGGGCGGCTGGTGCCTCGTTTCGCCATCGACCGTGCTCGACCTGGCGATCCGGCCCGAATACCAGTCCGATTCGCCGATCGTGCCGATCCTCGTCGCCGCATTCGGCGCGCAGGCGATCATTGCCGGCACGTTTGCACTGTTCGCGAAATTCACCCGCGCAACCTTCGCTGCCTATGCGATCGTGTTGCTGCCTTTTTTCGCCTTCGACTACTGGTTTTATGCCGTTGAGCCGATGCTGACGCCGATCGGTTTGCTCGATGCCGTTGGCAATGTCGTGATGCTGGCGCTGTGTTATCTCGGTTGGCGTTCCGCCGCAACGCAGCCGGAGGTGGCCCAGCGTCGCTGGGGTGACGGTCTGAAGCGCATGTCCGTCGCCGGCGGCATCGGGCTCGCCCTGCTGGCCGCGGATTTCACCGACATCGCGCCGGTTCCGGCCTTCGTTGGCAAGGCGGAAGCACGTGTCGGCCAGCCCTGGACCCCGGCCAGCGGCGCCGGCGTTGCGCGGCGCACGACCCGCCGTGTCATCCGTCGCTCGACGATCTTCGTCGCGACGCTGCCGCCGGCCTGCACACGTACCTCGATCGAAGGCGTCACCGTGTGGCGCTGCGGCAGCACGTACTACCAGCCGTATCGCGGCCGTTACGTCGTCGTCACCGTCAAATGAAATGGGGAACATACGCGCCGGCCACCTCCGGCTACGGGCCGCGTAGCGATGCTATCTGCACTTTGCCTGGCTGGGCTCGACCACCCGCTGCTCGGCATTGGCCTGTGCTGGTTGGCGAAGCCTTTGCAGGCGGCGCGAGTGAGGACAGGCGCTTCAGCCCGCCGATTGGAGCGCCAGCATAACGCCTTCTTCGAAGTGTTGTGCATCGGCGAGATGCTCGAACGGCACCCCGCCCTTGGCGTAGTCGACGGGCGAAAATTCTGGCCCATCGACATTGATCGATGCCGCGTGCCGGCGCGCCGCCGCCATGTCGCCAAGCTGGGCGTAGCAAGCGGCAAGGCGCGTCCTGATCCAGGGCGTGGGACGGGTCGATTGCTCCAGCACGTCGGCGGCGGCGCGGTATTCGCCGATCAGATAGAGCGCCAGAGAGCGGTCGTACTGGTACCAGTAGGGTTGCAAGGGATCGATGCGCACGGCGCGCGCCAGCCAGCCCAGTGCGTCCATCGGACGGCCGCGCATGGTGAGCAGAAAGCCCATCTGCTCGATGCACTCCGCATCATAAGGATTGAGTTCCAGCGCGATGCGCAGATGGTGTTCGGCCGCCTCATGCTGCCGCAGGTAAAGCCGACACAGCGACTGAATCCGGCGGCATTCGGCCTGATCCGGCGAAAGAGCCGCACCTTTGTCCGCCAAGTCGCGCGCCGCCGTGAGCGTCTCTACGCTGACCGAGCCGAATTCGCCGTAGAGCGCACGCGACAAGGCAAGGTAAGTATAGGCTAACCCGTAGGCCGGGTCTTTGGCTATTGCCGCCTCGAACAAGGCTTCGGCATTCTTCAGGTCGCTCTGCGCCGGGTCCCGGAGCAAGGAGACACCGCGCAACGTCAGTTCGTATGCGGCAAGGCTGGTGACCGGCTTGCGCGAGGTCTTCTGCAAGCCGGCATTGTAGACCCGCGTGACGAGGCGGCCCACGATCTCCTCGATGATGTCCTGTTGAATGGCGAACAGGCCTTCGTCGCGCGCCTGATAACGATCGCCCCACAATTGGCTGGCCGTCGCGACGTCGATCAGGTTCACCGTCGCAAGGAACCTGTCATCCTGACGCCGCACCGAACCTTCGATCAGGAAATCGGCACCGATGCGAGCGCGTATTTCAGTCCATTCCGAGTGGGCGTAGGAGGCGAAGGAGAAACTTGAATTGCGTGCCAGCACCGTCACGGCACGAAAGCGTGCGAGGCCGTTGATGATGTCTTCCGCAAAACCGTCGATAAGCACATCGTCGACTTGGTCGCCGCCTTCGTTGCGAAAACGCAATACGGCCACGACCGGCTGGCTGCCAATTTCCGGCGCGGTTTCTGCTTCGGCGGCCAGCATGTAGCCACGCTTCGAAACCGTGCGCACCAAGTCGTTGCCGATCGCCTTGCGGATCTCGCGGATCGATTGGGTAAGCGAATCTTCGGTGACGAAGACACCCGGCCACACCACGTCCATCAATTCGATTTTCGGCACGATCCGGCCCATGTTGCGGGCGAGATGCGTCAAGAGCCCGTAAGCTTTGGGTCGCAGGAAAATCGCCTCGCTGCCCCGCCGCAGCATCCCTCTCTCGAGGTCAAGCTCGAAGGCGGCAAATCGAAAGAGCTGATTTTCCACGTCTTGGGCCATTGTCACGGCTCGGGTCGGAGACTATCGCCATCACCTATGGCCCTTGCCGGCGGCAAAGTCATTGCAATTTTCGCCGGCATCCATTCCTTCGACCGCCGCCGGTACAGTACCCGGGGCTGCTCCCTGCGTTATTCGGCCGGAGCCGCACCCGAAAGGGATCGGCAGGGTCCGCTCGATTGGCATCCTTAGGGGTGAAGGAATAGCCGGAATCCCGTTTGCCTAGGATACCCGCGCTCCAGTGCAGTTTTTGGTTTCCACTCAGACTCGAAAACGGACAAAGATTTTGGTGGGCCCGGAGGGACTCGAACCCCCAACCAAGCGGTTATGAGCCGCCGGCTCTAACCATTGAGCTACAGGCCCCACACGCGGGCTGGATAGTCAGTTTTGCGCGCTGGCACAAGCCATCTTCGCGCATCTGTTGCGCGCTGCCGCAATCCACCCATAATCCGCCCCTATCTGACACTCCTGAAGGGCTCAGGACAACGGAGATTATATTATGAATCGCAAATACATGGCGCTGGCACTTGCAGCAGCACTGACGCTTCCTGCGGCTGCCGCCCGCGCCGACAACGAACCGTCGCCGCGCATCGTCGTGACGGGCGAAGGCGAAGCGTCGGTGGCGCCGGATCTGGCGCTCTTGTCGCTGTCGGTGATGCGCGAGGCCAAGACCGCGCGCGAGGCACTCGACGCCAACAACGACGCCATGGCCGCAGTGATCGCCGCGATGAAGGCAGCCGGCGTCGCCGACCGCGACCTGCAGACGGCCGGAATTCAGATCCAACCACGCTATAACTACACCAACAAGCCGGACGGCTCGCAGGATGCCGAACTTGTCGCCTACCAGGTGATCAACACCCTGTCGGTGCGCGTTCGCGACATCGCCAAGACCGGCGAGATCCTCGACAAGGCCGTCTCTCTCGGCGTCAACCAGGGCGGCGGCATCAGCTTTACCAACGAGAAGCCGGAAGGTGTCATCACCGAGGCGCGCAAGCTTGCGGTGGCCGACGCCATCGCCAAGGCCAAGGTCCTGGCCGAGGCGGCAGGCGTCAAGGTCGGCAAGGTGCTCGAGATCACCGACCAGTCCTATGCCCCGCCGCCCATGCCGATGCAGGCCAAGTCGTTCGACCGCGCCGCCGGCGCCGCGCCTGTCGAGGCCGGCGAAAACGCCTACCGCGTCCAGGTCAACGTCACCTTCGAACTGAAGAACTGACGGGCGACCAAATCCGGAATAGCTCTGCCGCGCATGAAACAGCGCGGCAGAACTCATCCAGATCGCTGGCAAGTTGGTTCGACAACGATCAGCCGCTCAAGACAATGAAAAACCCCGGAGGCCAGGCCTCCGGGGTTTTGTTTGGAGCCACCGCCCTTCCCCGAGGGGAAAAGGGGCTCCCGCTACTGCGATCGGACGTGTCCGACGCTTTTGAAGTTACCAGCGGACGACCGGGCAATTCGGGGCGCGGGCGAAGGTGATCGCGACGCGCTCGCCATATTTGCGGCCGCTCACCGTGATCGAGCGACGGTTGACGTCGACGATGCGGGCGCGGCGCAGGCCCATGCGCTCGGCCTTGTCGACAGCGCGGTCAGGCGAGCAGGCGCGGTCCCAGCGGCCACCGGGGCGACCCCAACGATTGTCGTGGCGGTTGTCCCAGCGGCCGCCATTGTCCCAGTTGCCGTTACGATTGTCCCGGTCCTGGACGTAGACGCCGACATTTGGCGACCCTTGGCCGAGATTGAGATAGAGGCCGTCGGCCTGGGCGGTCACTGGGGCGGCAGCCAGCGTGCTGAAACCGATGACGGCTGCAAGGGCCGCAGTCTTGATCTTGTCGAACATTGTGTCTTCTCCTTGAACTCGAGGCGTCAGGCCATCTCCGCCTGAGCGATGGGCAGACAATGCGCCACCCAAGCTGAACCGTTTTCGAACCATGCATTCATTTTCGGTTCATCTAGCAAATTGTTGATTTTAATGATTATTTCTTACACTCCGCAACACGGCGTGAGGCGCTGCGTGGCCCTGGGCACGGCCAATTGAAGGCCTCCGCTTACGGCTCTTCGTCGAGCATGTGGTCGAAATAGTCTTCCGGCTCGGCCATGTCGTCCTCGGAGGCGGTCAGCTTGCCGCGCATCGAAATGCCGGCCTCGTGCACCGTCTCGTAGCTGCCGGAGACGAGGTGGTGCCACCAGTAAAGATCATGCCCCTCGGCGACCAGACGATAGGCGCAGGTGCTCGGAAGCCAGGAGATGGTGCGCACGTTCTCAGGCGTCAGCCCGACACAGTCCGGCACGCGCGCGAGGCGGTTGGTATAGTCGGCGCAGCGGCAGGTCTCGCCGTCGAACAGGCGGCAGCCGACACTGGTCCAGTAGATCTCGCCGGTATCCTCGTCCTCGAGCTTGGACAGGCAGCATTTGCCGCAGCCGTCGCAGAGCTGTTCCCACTGGGTCGGGCTCATCGCCTCCAGCGGCGTCGTTTTCCAATAGGCATCGTCCATGGCAGGCATTTGGCCCCGATGCCGAGGCGCGTCAAGCTGCTCCGCGCATTCATCGCCAGTTCAGCGAAACCACGATATTGCCATGTTGCTGTCGGGCAATCGCCCCGATGCGGTGCGACTTCGGCGGCAAGCGGAACCATATCAGGTTCCATCTGTTTGGGCCGGGACGGGACCAAAGTTCATTTCGAGGAGATTTCCAACGATGAAACGCCAACCACGGATTCTCGCAGGCACGGCAATCGGCCTGTTCATGGCATCCGCGCCGTTGGGCGCCATGCCGCTGCCGAACGGAACGCTGGCTGAAGCAGGTGCAACGCTGCCGCTCATCCGCGTCCAGTCCGACTGCCAGGAAGGCGAATCGGCGGAAGCGTGTGCTGCGCGCCAGGGCGGCGGTCAGCAGGCCCCTGCCCCCGAGGCACAGCCCGAGCCTGCCCCGCAGCCGGAGCCCCAGCCAGAACCGCAGCCGCAGGCCGAACAGCCGGCGCCACAGGCCGAACAGCCGGCACCGCAGGCCGAAGAGCCCGCGCCCGAGCCACGCCGCAAGAAGCGCGAGGCACCGGCGGCCGACGAACCGGCACCTCAGCAGGAGGTAGCACCGCAGGCAGAGCCCGAGCCGCAACCGGAAGAGCCCGCCCCCAAGCGCAAGAAACGCGAGCCCGCTGCCGAACAACAGCAGCAGGAACAGCCGCAGGCCGAACAGCCCGCTGCCGAGCCGGAGGCAACGCCCCAGCCCGAGCCGCAGGCTGAAGAGCCGGCGCCAAAGAAGCGCAAGCAGAAGGAGCAGGCTCCGGCCGCCGAGGAGCCAGCCGCGACGCCCGAGGTCGCGCCTCAACCAGAGGCCCAACCCGAGCAGAAACCCCAGGCCGAACAGCCTGCAGAGCAGCCGGCGGAGAAGCCTGCCGAGGCGACACCGGAACAGGCTCCCACCCCTGCACCGTCGCCCGAAACCACGGCTCCCGCAGGCGAAGCGCCCGCCCAAGGCGAACAGCCTGCCACACAGCAGCCCTCGACCGAGCAGCCCGCATCGGGCGAACAGCCGGCATCAGGAGAGCAGCCAGCGACGGGCGAGCAGCCCCAACAGCCGGCGACGGGCGAGCAGCCGCAACAGCCTGCCCAGCAGGGCGAGGCAAACCAGCCGCCAGTGAACCCCAACGAGGCGCCGATCCTCGACAGCCAGAAGGAAACACCGCCCGCCGAGGCCGGTGGCCAGCAGCCTGCTGCCGAAGGCCAGCCCGCACAGCCGTCCACCGAAGGTGGCCAGCAGACGGCGCAGCCGGTGCCGGTCGACCCGGGCCCGCCGCCGGTCGACGACAAGACGGCCGCCGAAGCGGCCCAGCCCGTCGAGATCCAGGCCGTTACCGCCGAAAAGGGCACCCGCATCGAAAAGATGCCCGAGGTCGACCTGCGCCGCAGGCCGCGCCCTGAAGGCACCGAAGTGGTGCGCGAGATCGGCGACCGGGTGATCATCCAGATCAACAACCAGATCATCGTCGAGAGCAACGACCGTCCGCGCATCACCCGTGACGCCCAGGACGTCTATTACGAGGAGCTGCCGCGCGGTCGTACCCGCGAGGTCATCATCCGCGACAACGGCAACCAGATCATCACCATTCGCAACCGCTATGGCGACATCGTGCAGCGCTCGCGCATCACGCCCGATGGCCGCGAATATGTGCTGAGCTATGTCGACGACCGCTATTACGAGGAGATGGACGAGTGGCGCGATCCGGGTCTCGACCTGCCGCCGCTGCAGCTCCACATTCCGCGCAACGAGTACATTCTCGACGCGCAATATGTCGAGGATGACGACGCCTATTATGACTTCCTCGAACGTCCTCCTGTGGAACGCGTCAAGCGGCTCTATTCGGTCGACGAGGTCAAGCGTTCGGCCCGTGTCCGCGACATCGCCCGGCGCGTCGATCTCGACACGCTGAGCTTCGAGTTCGGCTCGGCCTCGATCCCCGAGAGCGAGATCGCCAAGCTCGAGGGCGTCGCCAACGCGATGGAGAAGCTGCTCAAGAAGAACCCGGCCGAAACCTTCCTCATCGAGGGCCACACCGACGCCGTCGGTTCCGATGTCGCCAATCTGGCGCTGTCGGATCGCCGCGCCGAGGCCGTGGCGGACGCGCTTACAAACGTCTTCGGCATCCAGCCGGAGAACCTGTCGACGCAGGGTTACGGCGAGCGCTACCTCAAGGTGAAGTCACAGAAGCCGGAGCGCGAAAACCGCCGCGTCGCCATCCGCCGCATCACCC
Organism: Aminobacter sp. NyZ550; assembly: GCF_025628925.2. Taxonomy (NCBI): domain Bacteria; kingdom Pseudomonadati; phylum Pseudomonadota; class Alphaproteobacteria; order Hyphomicrobiales; family Phyllobacteriaceae; genus Aminobacter; species Aminobacter sp. NyZ550. The sequence goes on along the minus strand of NZ_CP114190.1, from coordinate 2,510,795 downwards.
CGCTGGTGGCACCGATCGCCAGCGCCAACTAGCGGCTGAAGACACTGAAACGAAACCCGCCCCGCGCACTGCAGGGCGGGTTTTTGCCGCCAAAGCATCCTTTTCGGACATGAAATCGCCGGTAACAATCACGCGATCACCCGGCTTTGGCCATTGAATCGCTGGATTTTGATGCCACTTTGTGGATGACGTGGTTCCCTGCCCCGTCCCATCTCCGGCGTTTCAGGAGATCAGGCCCGGCCGAATCCCCCCTCCAGCGGCCGGGCCTTGTTTTATCCGCCAAGCTGTTGCATGCGTCGGCACCGCCTCATTTTCCAATCGCCATTTTCGGACGTCTCATGAAACGCCTCGAACACGCCGTCGAATCCATCATTCTCGCCTCGCGCTGGCTGCTCGTGGTGTTCTACCTCGGCCTCGCCGTGGCGCTCGGCATCTACGCGCTGTCCTTCGTCAAGAAGCTCTACGAGTTTGTCATGAAGGTGATGGTGCTCGACGACACCGACACCATCCTCAAGGTGCTCGGCCTGATCGACGCGGCCCTTGTCGCCTCGCTGGTGGTGATGGTCATCATCTCGGGCTACGAGAACTTTGTCAGCCGCTTCGACAACCATGACGGCGAGGTCCATTGGCTCGGCACGATCGACATCAGCTCGCTCAAGATCAAGGTTGCCTCGACAATCGTCGCAATCTCGTCGATCCACCTGCTGCAGGTCTTCCTCAACGCCCAGCAATATACCTCCGACCAGCTGATGTGGCTGACCATCATTCACCTGGCCTTCGTGCTGTCAGCGCTGCTGCTTGCCTATATCGACCGCCTGACCGGCCTCTCCAAAGGCGACAAGAAGGCCGCCGGCGAGGACGGCCCGAGCCTCTAGGAGGGACCGTCGGCCGGATTCATTTTCTCAACCGCACCGGCCAAGCCACTGGATTGGCTCACCTTCGGCCGTTAGGGCGCCGATTGACATCAATGGACGGAGGTGCTGCACAGGCGCCTCCGTTTTTGTTTGCGCAGGAGGCTCTGCTGCGGCTGTTGGGATATGCACTGCTCGTCCTGGGCGTCCTGGTCTGTTCGGCGACCTTCGGCGGCTGGATCTGGCTGAACGCCCATGGCTGCGGCACCGGCTGCAACGATTTCCGCCTGCGCTGGGAAGACACCGAGGCGCTCGCCGTATTCATCCCGCCCTTCATTGCCGGCGCCGTGCTGACGCTGGCCGGCGCCGGCACGATCCTTTCCCATCGCAGGAAGTAGCCGGACAATACCGGCGCCGCGCGGGACGGCAGTTACAGGCCTGCGATCGTCCCTGGCACCATCGAACAACCGACCATGGCAGTACTGAACATCTGGCACGGTTCTTAATCTTGCTTCCGAAGCGAGGACCATCTCCCCCATCTGGGACGCTTTTTTCGGAACGGGCCGAAATCCCACGGGGGCTAATATGCGCACCACTCTTGATCGTGTTCGCCACGCCATCAGCTTCGAACTGATCGGGCTGGCGCTGGTCACGCCGCTTGGCGCCTGGGCTTTCCACATGCCGATGGGCGACATCGGCGCCGTCGCCATCGTCAGCGCGACGATCGCAACGATCTGGAACTACCTGTTCAATCTCGGCTTCGACCACCTGCTTCTGGCGATCAAAGGCAGCGTCCGGAAATCGCTGCCTGTGCGTGTCGCTCACGCTGTCCTGTTCGAGGTCGGGCTTCTCGCCGTCCTGATGCCGTTCATTGCCTGGTATCTCGGCGTGAGCCTTCTTCAGGCGCTGCTGATGGATGCGTCCTTTGCGGGTTTCTACATGGCCTACGCATTCGTCTTCAACCTGGCCTACGACCGGGTCTATCCGGTGCAGGAGCGCCCGGCCAAGGCCTAGATCAGGCGCTGCCAATGGTTCTGGCCTCGCGAAACTGGAAACAGCATCCTCGAGCAGATTGGAATCCCTGCCGCACGCGTTCGCCTCACCTGGTTTGGTGGCGACCCTGAACCGACAGATGGGGTCTATTCAACCACTGCAAGGTTTGAAGAAGACGTGGACTGGCCATCCGGAGAGACCTGGAGCGTCGTGCTCGCGTTCGACAGGGGAAATGTGAGCGCCTATTTCCTGTCAGTTTTGGCGCCACACCAGCGCCGTCGCGCCGGACGGCAGTCTGAAATGTACGAAGGTACGCGGCGCACGGCGCTGGTGGAGGTATTGGCATGATATTGGCCGTTGTCGAGCGAGGTTGCGTCCGCTCCTCACCAGAGCCCCGCAAGTGGACAAGGCAAGGGTGATAGCCGGTTTTCTGCTGGCAGCTTTTGCGTGGGCATCTTGTCTGGCCGGGCGCCGAACCTTTCTTCAAAACGCCGCATTCATCTTGCGTTCAAGCCATGCTCGCTAAGGTCGAGGCCTCCAACGATTCGAGGACTTCTATCGTGTCAATCGCCCAAACCCTTACGATGCGAACGGCCTTCGCATCGATCTGCGTCGCCGGACTGGCGGCAACCGTCTCCGCCGTCACCCCCACCCCTGCAGAGGCTCAACGGCTGATCCGCTGCGCATCGGAAGGCGGCACCTGCCGCCTGCCCTATCCGGCAGAAGTCGTCTATGGCGCGCAAGGCAGGACCACCTCGCGCTTCATCGACGCGCCCGCGGTCCGCTGCTCGAACCGCAGCTTCGGCGATCCGGCACCGGGCCTGCGCAAGGAATGCTACATCGTCGAGCGCGGCCGGCGCAGCCGCGACTATGGCGATGGCGGCTACGGCGAACCGCGCCGCAAGCGCTGGGTGGCCTGCGCCAGCGAGAACGACTATTGCGATTTCTACGGCCGCAAGCGAGTGCGCTACGGCACGATGAGCCAGTTCGAAGAAGGCGTCTTCCGCGACGGCGTCGATTGCGACAACGAGACCTTCGGCGATCCGGCGCCCGGCATGCGCAAGCGTTGCTACATCCAGGACTGAGCCTGCCGGCCAGGTTGAAGCCATAGTGATAAAGTGACGGAGGCGCCTCGCGGCGCCTCCGTTTTCGTTTGCGTTCAGGCGTCAACCGTACCCGGCGCATACAGCGCCAGAAACTCGGGGCTCGGCGGGATCGGCGTGATGACGTCGATCAACACGCCATTGGGGTCCCTGGTGATGAAGTGGCGCTGCCCGAAGTCTTCGTCGCGCAGCGACCGCAGGATCGGCAGCCCTTCCGCGACGACCCGCGCATGCACGGCATCGACATCCTTGACCTCGAAATTGATCAGCAGGCCGGCGACCCGCCCGCGCCCCTCTTCGGGGATCGTCTCGTGGTCGCCCTGGACGATGGCGAGATTGACGTCCCTGTCTTCCGCCGACCGCAGATGGACATACCAGCCGGCATCAAACTGTGACTCGAAGCGGAAGTGCTTGACGTAGAACGCGGCGGTGCCGGCGACGTCGCCGGTCATGATCACGGGATAATAGCTTGTCGTTTTCATGGCTTTCCTTCTCTCCTCAATCAACATACAGTCTGCATGTAAATTCGAATTAACATACAGGCTGAATGTATGCAAGTGAAAACCGAGCGCCGTTCCAACCGTGACCGCACCGAGGCGACGCGCGGCGACCTGATCGCTGCCGCGCGCAGGCTGTTCACCGAAAAATCCTATGCCGAAACCGGCACGCCGGAGATCGTGGCTGCGGCCGGCGTCACGCGCGGCGCGCTCTATCACCACTTCAGCGACAAGCAGGCGCTGTTTGCGGCGGTCGTCGAGCAGGAGGCGCATGCGGTTGCCGAAGAGATCGAACGCGCGGCACCCGTCTCCCTTGGCGCCCGCGAAGCGCTTCTTGTCGGTACCGAAGCCTATCTCCGGGCGATGCAGATGCCGGGACGGACGCGGCTTTTGCTGCTCGACGGCCCGGCGGTGCTCGGCCGTCCCGGCATGGACGCCATCGACGACCGCCATGGCAACCGCACGCTGCGCGAAGGCCTCGCAGCGGCCATGCGTGCCGGCGCAATGCGCAAGCTACCGCTGACCACCCTTACCAGCCTGCTCGCAGCCACCTTCGATCGCGCCGCGCTGGCGATCGATACGGGCGCGCCCTTCGCCGACCAGATGGCGGTCATCTCGGCGCTGATCGACGGGTTGATGACGGCCGAGCAGCCGGCCTGACGCTCACGCCATGCCGGTCGCTGTCTGGCGCTGCGGCTCGAACTCGTTGAAACAGCCAAGCTCGCGCTTGAACTGCTCGATCAGCCAGGCCGCCGCCGGCTTTGGCGTGCTGTCGGCGCGGTGCATGGCAAACAGCGGCGAGCGCTGCTCGCTGTAAGGCTCGAGATTGAGCTCGACCAGGCGGCCATTGGCCAGATCGTCGGCGATCAGCCAGCGCGGCAGACCGCCCCAGCCGAGCCCCTCGCGCATGAGCGCATGTTTGGTGCGCATGTCGGTCAGCCGCCAGGTGCGATAGGCGAACACGCCGAAATCGCGTCCGCGCGTCCGCTCCGACTGGTCCGACACGACAAGCTGGATGTGCTCGCGCATTTCCTCCAGCGGCACCGGTCCTAAAATCTGCGCCAGCGGGTGATCGGGAGCGGCTGCCGGCACCATGGACATGAAGCCAAGGCGAACAAGTTGCACCTCGGCCTCGCCAGTTATGCCGCCCACTCCGAGATCGGCCTGCCCGGTCATGACCTGATCGACGATCAGCCCGAGCGAGCCGACATGCAGGCGCAGCGCCACGGTCGGGAATCGCTCCTCGAACGCCTTCAGCACCGGGACCAGCACCGGCGACGGCAAGGCGACCTCGACCGACATCGCGACCTCCGCCTCGAGTCCCTGCTGATGGCCGCTGGCCCGCGAGCGGATCCGCTGCAGCACGCCGATCATGCGGCGCGCATCTTCCAGCATCGTCTTGCCGACGTCGGTCAGCTGCGGCTCGCGCGTGCCTTCGCGCTCGAACAGCCTGAGACCCAACTGCGCCTCGAGATTGGCAATGGCATAGCTGATGACCGACTGCGCACGGTTGAGCTTGCGGCCGGCGGCGGAAAAACTTCCGGTTTCCGCCACGACGACAAAGACCTGTAGCTGGTCGAGGGTGGGATTGGGCTGCATCTATCCATCCAGATTATCGATGGATCATATATAAAATATGCCAGTTTTTCAAATGGGTTGGCTCGACCATATTCAACGCATCGAACAATCCAACCCCAGGAGAAACCGCCATGTCCGTCCTGCTTGTCACGTCCAGCCCCCGCGGTGCCGCCTCGCATTCGACCCGCATCGCTACCGAATTTGCCCACAAGCTGGTGGCCGCCGATCCCGCGGCCACTCTCGTCGTCCGCGACCTCGTCGCCAACCCGCTGCCGCATATCGATACCGACTACGCCACGGGTATCTACACGCCGGCTGAAGCCCGGACCAAGCGCCAGGCCGAGGTCGTCGGCGTGTCCGACGCCGTGCTCGACGAGTTGTTTGCCGCCGACACCGTCATCCTCGCCACCGGCTTCATCAACTTCAACATCTCGTCGACGCTGAAATCGTGGGTCGACCACGTCGCCCGCTCGGGCAAGACCTTCGCTTATGGCGAAAACGGCCCCAAAGGCCTGGTCACCGGCAAGAAGGTCTATATCGTGCTGGCCTCAGGCGGCATCTATTCGGAAGGTGCTGCCGTCCAGATGGACCACGCCATCCCCTATCTGCGCAGCGTGCTCGGCTTCATCGGCATGACCGACGTCGAGGTCGTCCGTATCGAGGGCGTCGGCATGGGCCCGGACGCAGTCACGGCAGCCCTCGCCAAGGCAACGGCCAAGGTCGATGCGCTGGTTGCATCCTCAGTCCATACGGCCATTGCCGCATAGCACCCTTACGATCGCCACGATTGCCATCGGGCGGACGCAGTCAGCGTTCGCCCGATTCTTATTGTCGGTGCGTGCCGGCACCGTGCTTGCCCACCCTCGTTGATCCAATTGTCTTTCGATGCCGGACCAGCATCTGCCTTCAATGTCGCAGGCACAGGACGAAGCAAGCGACGACAGGCGAAAAACACCGCCGCTGCAGGCGCAGAGGGCATCACTTTCCCATACCCCCGCCGTCGGCTCCTCACCATAGGTAAGCACCTTCTCAATTACATAAACTTACTTGAGTTATTTTATCTTGCTGGCCATAGTCTGCTTGCTGGCTCCATTGGCCAGCGCAGGCGCCCAAGGGAGGGGAGCTGCCACCTCACGGCGCCGCCTGATTACGAGAGGAGATTTCCATGTCCACGATGACCCGGCGATTGTTCATCGCCTCGTTGCCGCCTGCCCTTCTGGCAATGCGCACCGCCGCGCACGCCACGCCCGCCACCGACCTCGAACTGATCGCCAGGCAGAAGCTTGAGCCGGCAATCGTGACCCTGCACCGCCGCCTGGAGCGCCTCACCTCGACGCTCACATTCATGACCACAGGCGCCCATCCCGATGATGAGCCAAGCGGCCTGCTCGCCGCCCTGCGCCACGTCTACGGCATCCGCCCGGTGCTCTACTGCATCACCCGCGGCGAAGGCGGCCAGAACAGCATCGGCGCCGAGCGCGGTTCGGTGCTTGGCGTGCTTCGCACACGCGAAATGCAGGAAGCCTCGCGCTCACTCGACGCTTCGCTCGCCTTCGGCGGCCGCGGCCACTCCGATTCGGTGCACGATTTCGGCTTCTCCAAGGGTCCCAACGCCACCATCGACCGCTGGGGCCGCGACCGTGTCGTCGAGCGAATGACCTGGGCGTTCCGCCAGTACAAGCCCGACATCGTCATGAACTGCTTCCTCGATGTGCCTGGCCAGCACGGCCAGCACCGCGCCGCCGTCGTTGCTACCTTCATCTCCGCCGACATTTCGGGCGACGCCAAGGAGTATCCCGAACAGCTCGCCGCCGGCCTCGACCCATGGAACGTGCCCAAGATCTATTCACCGGCCTATGGCGGTGGTGGCGGCGTCTATGACGATGAAACGCCCCCGCCCCCGACCACTCTGACCGTCACTGCGCCCGAGCGCGACAAGATCTCGGGGGCGACCTTCCCGCAGATGGGCGAGTGGTCGCGCTCCTGCCACCTGACCCAGGGCATGGGCAAATGGCGGGAAGAGCCGCAGACCGAGTGGCAGCTGCATCTCGCCCGCGTCGCCAAGGGTGAGCCGGCAAAGACCGAAGGTGACATCCGCGAGGGCCTGATCGCCACCGTCGGCGACATCGCCAAGCTCGACGGCATGCCGGCCTCCTCGGCGGACGCCCTGCGCAACGCCCAGGGCCTGATCGACGAGGCCATCGCCGACTATGGCGACCCCGTCGTGGTGACCGCCAAGGCCGTCGAGATTGCCAAGGCCATATCAGAGGCCCGCAAGCAGCTGCCGCAGGAGCTGCGCGCCGAGGTTGCCCATCGCCTCGAGCGCAAGGCGCGCGAAATCGACCTGGTTCTGGCAACCGCCGCAGGCATGCATGTCAGAGCGTTCACCTCAGGCGAAGACCTCAAGCCGGGCGACAGTATCACCATCAAGACCTTGGTCGAAGCCCCTGAAAACGTTGTCGTTGAATCGGCCGAGATCATCGCCCGCAAGGGCCTGACGGCGAGCAATGACCAGCTTTCCGTCGCAGCCGACGCCGAGCTCACCAATCCGCTTACCGAGCAGTTCGACCCGCTCGGCGGCAACGGCGATGCCTTCGTGCGCCTGACTGCCAACATCGGCGGCCATTCGGCGGTTCTCGACGTCGACCTCGAGGACGCGCTCCGGGTGGTGCCCGCGGCATCGCTCGAGCTGAAGCCGGACGCGGTGGTGTTCAATACCGCTGCCGACTTGGCACCCGTCGCCATGACCGCCACCGTCACCAACGCCAAGGTCGGCGACCTCAAGATCGATCTGCCGGAAGGCTGGGCACTCAACCCGTCGGGTGAGGCGTCTGGCAACTCAGGCACCTTCGACCTGCAGCCGCCGGCGAAACCCGGCGAAACCCGCTTTGCCATCGAACCCCAGCTGCTCGGCAAGGACGCCTATGCCATCAACACCTTCACCTACCCACATATCGGCCGCTCCGTCGTGCCGACCAGGGTGTCGGTTCCGGTACAGACGGTGGGCGCCCAGCTGACCGGCCTGAAGGTCGGCTATATCGGCGGCGGCAGCGACAAGGTCGGCCTGTGGATGAAGCGCCTCGGCATCGATGTCGTCGAGCTCAGCCCGGCCGAAGTCGGACAGGGTGCATATCGCGACCTCAAGACCATCGTCGTCGGCATCTTCGCTTTCGGCAAGCGCAAGGACCTCGCCAAAGCCGTGCCCGAACTGCACAAGTGGGTGCAGGATGGCGGCCATCTGGTCACGCTCTACCACCGCCCGAGCGACGGCTGGGATGCCGAGAAAGTGCCACCGCTGTTCCTCAAGATCGGCTCGCCCTCGATCCGCTACCGCGTCACCGACGCTAGTTCCGAGGTCGATATCCTGGAGCCCGAGCACCCGCTGCTCAACAAGCCCAACAAGATCGGGCCGGAGGATTGGGCCAACTGGGACAAGGAGCGCGGCCTCTACTTCGCCTCCGAGTGGGACAAGGCCTACAAGCCGCTGCTGGCGATGAGCGACAACGGCGAGGACAAGCTGCAAGGCTCGCTGCTGTCGGCCGAGATCGGCAAGGGCCGCCACACCCACACCTCGCTCGTGCTGCACCACCAGCTCGACAAGCTGGTGCCCGGCGCCTTCCGCCTGCTGGCCAACCTGGTCCAGCCCGCCTGACGAAAACGAATGGCCCCGGCAACCGCCGGGGCCCTTTTCTCCCCCAATGCCGCCTAGAGTGGCATCTCCGACGTCTGTTTGATCGTCTGGCTCGGCACGTCGGTCTTGACGTTCTGCACGCCCTTGATGCGGCTGAGATGCTCGGACTGGAAGCGCCGGTAGGCGTCGATGTTGGCGGCCACGACGCGCACCATGGCATCGCAGTCGCCGAGCATCAGGTAGCATTCCAGCACTTCGGGCAGCTTCGCCACCTCGGCGGCGAAGTGCTCGATCGTGTCCTCGTCCTGCGCTTTCAGCCATATCCGGGTGAAAAAAGTCTGCCCCTTGCCGATCTTGGCCGGATTGAGCATGGCGACGTAGCGGTCGATGACCCCCGCCTCCTCCAGCAGCTTGACGCGCCGCAGGCAGGGCGACGGCGACAGTCCGACCTCGCGCGCCAGATCATTGTTGGCCATCCGGCCGTCGCGCTGCAAGGCACGCAGGATGCGCTTGTCGATGTCATCCAGCTTCATTGGCTCAGAATTCCAATTTTTTAGATACCTGCGGCATCAGATGCCATATCGGCACCAAACTCAACAATCTTCGCAACCAAATTGCGCCAGCCTTGGACTAGATTGCCGTTCGACACCATCACTTCGAACCTTTTGGGAAAGCGCGCCCCGCAAGGCGCGCGGGATGATTGCATGAGTGTTTCACAGGCCACATTGTCCGACCGGGCAGAAGGCGGCAGCGGTTCCGAGTTCTGGCGCGGCATGCGCTCTTGCACGCCGGTGCTGCTCGGCATCGTGCCTTATGCGCTGGTGCTTGGCGCCCAGGCGGCGCAGAAGGGGCTGAGCCCTGTCGAGGTGCCGTTGATGACCGGCCTGAACTTCGCCGGCGGCTCCGAATTCGCCGCGATCCAGGTGTGGACCTCGCCGCCGTATGTGCTGCTCATCGTCGCCATCACCTTCCTGGTCAACAGCCGCCACCTCTTGATGGGAGCGGCCCTTGCGCCGTTCCTGCGCCACCTGCCCAGGCGCAAGGTATTTCCGGCACTTTTCCTGATGTGCGACGAGAGCTGGGCGCTCGGGCTTGCCGACGCCAGGAAACGTGCTGCGGCGGGCTCAGGCCCGGCCTTCAGCCTGCCCTATTATGCCGGCGCATCGATCCCCTTCTACCTCGCCTGGGTCGTCTTCACCGGGCTTGGCGGCGCACTTGGCCCGGTGCTCGGCGACGTCGAGGCCTATGGCTTCGACATGGCTTTCCCGGCGGTGTTCCTTGTGCTGCTCGCCGGCATGTGGAAAGGCGTCGCCGCCGCACGGCCATGGCTGGTCAGCCTCGTCGTTGCCGCCATCGTCTATCTCCTGGTTCCCGGCGCCTGGTATGTCGCCGCCGGCGCATTGTCCGGCCTCGTTGCGGCCTATGTCCTGGCAGGTGAAGCATGATCGACCAGATCAACCTTCTCGCCATCGTCTTGATGGCCAGCGTCACATACCTCACCCGCATCGGCGGCTACGTCATGCTGCGCAACCGGACGCTGAGCCCGCGCGCCACTGCTGTCATGGAAGCAGCACCGGGCTGCGTGCTGATCTCGGTCATCGCGCCTGATTTTGTCTCCGACAATCCGGCCGATCTTCTGGCGCTCGCCATCACCGTGCTTGCGGCCAGGCGGCTGTCGATGCTGCCGACCGTCATCGTCGGCATCGCGTCGGCCGGCGTCCTGCGCCACTTGCTCGGTTAGCAAGATGCTTTTGTCTCCGGGCCGCCGGTGCCTGTGACATCGGCGGCCCTTGCGCGCCAAGGTGCAGAGTGCTTTACGGGCGATCTCTTTTGCGGGCGCAACCGATGGCGTGGTGACCCGACCAATCCTCTGGGTCCTACAAATCATGATTCGTCTCGAAAACATCGGCAAGCAGAACGGCAAGCAACTCGTCTTCATCGAGGCCTCGGCGGCCCTGCAGAAGGGCGAGAAGGTCGGCCTCGTCGGCCCGAACGGCGCCGGCAAGACGACACTGTTCCGCATGATCACTGGCCAGGAGCAGCCCGACGAAGGCCAGGTCTCGGTCGACCGCGGCGTCACCATCGGCTATTTCAGCCAGGATGTCGGCGACATGGCAGGCCGCAGCCCGGTCACCGAGGTGATGGACGGCGCCGGTCCGATCAGCGAGCTGATCGCCGAGATGCGCGAGCTGGAAGCGGCGATGGTCGATCCCGACCGCGCCGATGAGATGGACCAGATCATCGAGCGCTATGGCGAGGTCCAGGGCCGTTTCGAGGAGCTCGACGGCTATTCACTCGACGGCCGCGCCCGCGAGGTGCTCGACGGTCTCGGCTTCTCCCAGGAAATGATGGACGGCGACGTCGGCGCGCTCTCCGGCGGCTGGAAGATGCGCGTTGCACTCGCCAAGATCCTGTTGATGCGCCCCGACGCGCTTTTGCTCGACGAGCCGAGCAACCATCTCGACTTGGAAAGCCTGATCTGGCTCGAAGCCTTCCTCAAGAACTATGACGGCGCGCTTTTGATGACCTCGCACGACCGCGAGTTCATGAACCGCATCGTCAACAAGGTCGTCGAAATCGACGGCGGTTCGCTGACCGCCTACACCGGCAACTACGAGTTCTACCAGCAGCAGCGAGCGCTGGCCGACAAGCAGCAGCAGGCCCAGTTCGAACGCCAGCAGGCGATGCTGGCCAAGGAAATCGCCTTCATCGAACGCTTCAAGGCGCGCGCCTCGCACGCCGCCCAGGTGCAGAGCCGGGTCAAGAAGCTCGACAAGATCGACAAGGTCGAACCGCCCAAGCGCCGCCAGACAGTGTCGTTCGAATTCCAGCCGGCACCGCGCTCGGGCGAGGACGTGGTCACGCTCAAGAACGTGCACAAGAGCTATGGCTCGAAGACCATCTATGAAGGCCTCGACTTCCAGGTTCGCCGCAGGGAACGCTGGTGTATCATGGGCATCAACGGCGCCGGCAAGTCGACGCTGCTGAAGCTTGTCGCTGGCGCCTCCAATCCCGACAACGGCACGGTCGCGCGCGGCCCCAGCGTCAAGATGGGCTATTTCGCGCAGCACGCCATGGATCTGCTCGACGGCGATCGCACCGTATTCCAGCAGCTCGAGGACACCTTCCCGCAGGCCGGCCAGGCACCGTTGCGCGCGCTCGCCGGCTGCTTCGGCTTCTCCGGCGACGAGATCGAGAAGAAGTGCCGCGTGCTGTCAGGCGGCGAAAAGGCCCGCCTGGTGATGGCGATCATGCTGTTTGATCCGCCCAACCTGCTGGTGCTCGACGAGCCGACCAACCATCTGGATATCGCCACCAAGGAAATGCTGATTACTGCGCTCTCGCAATATGAGGGCACCATGCTGTTCGTCTCGCACGACCGCCATTTCCTCGCCGCCTTGTCCAATCGCGTGCTCGAGCTCACCCCTGACGGCATCCACACCTATGGCGGCGGCTACACCGAATATGTCGAGCGCACCGGCCAGGAAGCCCCCGGCCTCAGGAGCTGAGCTGACGCTCTGGCGCCAAGGCTTCGTTCGCACGCGGCACACACAGACCCCGGCCCAATGCCGGGGTTTTTTGTTTGAAATTCGATTGCAGCGTGCACGTCCAAGTGTCAGCAAGACCTGACAGCGCCACTCCTTCGGTCTATTGCTTGTGATGGGGCTTGTGCGACACTGCTGCCGACGGAGGATTGCACATGCGAAAGCTCCAGACGCAAGGCGTACACCACATCACCCTTGTCGGCGCTGACCGGAACACCTCGATCGACTTCTGGGAAGGCATTTTGGGCATGCCTTTCATCTTCGAGCAACCCAATCTCGACAAGGCAAGCGAGAGCCACCTCTATTTCGATCCCGGCGACGGCCGCCTGATCACCATCTTCACCGACGAGAACCGCAAGCCTGACCCGAAGCGGACGCCGACCGACATCGGCTGCGTGCACCACATCGCCTTCTCTGTCTCGCGGGTGACGTTCCTGCAGGCCGTCGAGCGCCTCGACGAGCGCGCCATCAAGCACAGCGGCGTCAAGGATCGCGGCTTCATGGATTCGATCTATTTCGAGGATCCCCTCGGCCTCCTGATCGAGCTCGCCTCCTACCGGTTCGAGCCGCCGGCGGGGCATACCCATGCCGACGTTTTGATGGAGGCGCACAAGGTCAGGGTCGCCCGCGGTGACTACAACATCGCGGAAATCCACCTTGCCGACGCCATCGAGGCGCTCACCGAGCGCAGCCGGTCGACCCTGTCGGCCGGGCGGGAACCCAAGGATCCCTATCGCAAGAGCTGAACCCGGGAGAAGCTGACATGGCCGACATCACGCTCAACGTCATCAAGCCAAGCGTCAACAACTTGAGCGCGCGGGTGTTCCTGCGTGCCTCGGGACTCGGCTTCACCGAAAAGGACGTCTACGGCCAGACCCGCACGCCGGAATATCTCGCTGCATGTCCGGCCCATCTCACACCGATGATCGAAAGCGCCGAATTGCCAAACGGCGTGTTGTGGGAGAGCTGCGCCATCATGCAGTACCTCTCCAACAAGCACGGACTGGACAACCTCTACCCCAGGGATGCCGAGCGGCGCGCGATGATCGACAGCGCGATGTTCTACCTCATCGGCACATTCTATCCCTATCTCGCGCGCGCCACCTACCCGGCACTCAACTTCCCGCAATATCCCGGCGAAGTCGGCCACAGCGACGCTGACGCGCCGACAAAGGAAAAGGCGCGCCAGGCCGCCGTCGAAGCCCTCGCCGAGCCGCTCGACGTGTTTCGCTCCTTCTACATCAAGGACAAGCCCTTCATCGGCGGCGACAGCCCGTCAATCGCCGACATCAGGCTCGCCGCGACCCTGGAGTTCCTCGCCGTCATCGACTATCCGCTGCCGGCCTGGGCAAGGGCCTATGTTGCGGCCATGGAGAAATCGCTGGGCGACGCCTACACCGAACCAGCCAGCGACGTGCGCGGCTACATCGGTTATGTCAGGTCGCTCGGCTAGGCTTGGCCACAGCCCTCGGAAACAAAAAAACCCGGCGCGAGGCCAGGGTTGATATGGCGCGCCTCAGAACTTGTAGTTCAGGCCGATCTTGACGGCGTGGACGTTGAAATCGCCCTCATAGGTGCGAAACGGAATGGGATCGTCCAGCGCCACGTCGCCCGAGAAGTGATAGAACTGGTACTCGCCCTTCACCGACCACTTGTCGTTCAGCGCATGCTCCACGCCGCCGCCAATCGTCCAGCCGGTCAGCGTCTTGGATCCACGTGAGTTGAAGGTGTTCGGGTCCGTGAAGTCGCTCATTTCGAGCCGCGTAAAGCCAATGCCCGCCTTGCCATAGAACAAGGTGCGGTCGACCGCGTAGCCGGCACGGCCGGTGATGCTGGCAAGGAACGAATACTCGTTGTCGTTGCGCGCACCATTGTCCGTCTCGGCGGGAAATTCGTTGATCCTGGAGCTCCCATCCGCCCAGGAGTAGGACAGATCGCCCTCCAGGCCGAGAACCCATGAACCCCACTGATGGGTGTAGCCGACCTGGGCACCCAGCAGGCCGCCGCGGGCCTCGGGATACGCTGTCTCGAAGCGTCCGATGACAGGGTGCGGATAAGCACCGTCACCACTGCCCCAAGAGTAGCCGCCATGAACGCCGGCATAGAAGCCGGTCCAGTTGTAAGGTGCTGCCACCGGGTCAGCTGCGACCGCATCGGCAGCCACGCCGGCGCCGGTTGCGGCGAAGAGGATCGACGAGGCGAGAAGAACGGCTTTCATGAGCATTCCCAGATTCGGATGCGACAACCCTAGGGTTTCAAGAATCCGCCATGCAAGGCAGGATCGAACAGAAAGCTCTCATTGCGACAAAAAGTTGCATTAGGGCAACATGATGAAGCGGCACGAGGCGCGCGCTCCGTCAGCCGAACATGCGTTCGCCCTGCTCGTCGACGAGCTGACGGCCCTTGGTCAGCGACACCTCGACCGCGTCGTCGAGCGCTGCGAAACGGTCGGCGCGGATGAACTTGTGTTCCTTGACCACGCCCTCGACATCCTTGGAAACGATGCCGCAGGTCTGGAACTGGCCGCCTTCCTTGTACGGCATCGCCTTGATGGCAAAGCCCTTGTATTCGATCTCCTTGGCCACCGCTGCCGTCTGGGTCTCGACAGAGCTCCCGCCCCCGCCAAAAAGTCTCTTCAGAAACGACATCTGGTTCTTCCCGTTGTTTTTCCGAAGCTTAGACGGTCATCTTGATTCAGTCGAGGCGTTTCGAGCCACGGCGCAGGCAGCGGGCTTGCGCCGTGGCGATCCGCCTAGCCCATCGAAGCGATAATCTCGCGATAGGCAAGTTCGGGGAAGGCTTTCAGCGTGCGTGTCCTGATGTTGCCGGCCTGTCCCAGGATCAGCGCGAAACGCGCCACCACCGCATCGTCGGGCGCCTCCGCGACCGCCACCATGTCGTACTCGCCCATGGTCAGATAGAATTGCTTGAATGAGCCGCCCATTTCACCGAGCAGCTTCTTGGCCGCGTCGAGCCGCTTGGGCGACGAGCGAACGTCGCGCACGCCCTGGTCGGTCCAGTTGATCAGCATGATGTATGTCGTCACTGCACACCTCCCTCCGGTGCCACGGAGCACGGCATGAAGGCCGGGGCGGGCATCCGGGTCATCGCCCTAAAATGCATCCACGGAGAGGCAGTATCCTCCCCCGCCGGCCTTCCGGCAAGGTTTTGCGCGGATCAACCCTGCTGCGTTGGCTGGCGCAGCCGGACTTCAGCCGGAGACGCGCCATAGACCGCCTGGAAGCGGCGGGCGAAATGTGACCTCGAAGCGTATCCGGCGGCATCGGCCGCATCGGTGATGTTGCCCTCGCCGCGCGCCAGCATCTCATGCGCCAGTTGCATCCTGGCCGACGCCTGGACGCCGCGCAACGAGGTGCCCGCTTCGACCAGCTTGCGCCGCAGCGTCGAGGCGCCGACACCGAGCTCTCGCCCGATCTCCTCGGCCGTCCAGCGCCTGGCCGGCGCGCGCGCCACCAGCCATGCTGCGCGCTCGGCCAGCGACTGCGCAAACAGCGGCTGTGCCACCGGCAACTTCCTGAGCAGGATCAGCACTTCGGCGAGGCGATGTTCGGCCAGCACCGCGGCATGATCGGACCCGCCGAGCGAGATGGCGGCATGGCCGAGCGCATCGACGAGTTCCTGAGACAGTGGCACGCGCAGGTCGAAGCCGACGACTGGGCGGGCAGCGCCCGGCATTTCCTGCACCCATTTCGGCACCTGGGTGACCTCGAGCAGCAGCGACTCGTAGAGGCCGTTGGCTTCAGAGGGAATGTTGACCGCGTCGAACGGCGTACCCGCCGGCAGCACGAACACATCACCCGCCACGAAACGCTGGCCGGCGTCGCCAAGCCAGAACTCCTTTTCGCCGCTAAGCACGATGCCGATTCTCGGCATTTCCGAAACAACGCTCACCAGTCGCTCGCGCTCGATACAGCAATAGCTGAACAGTTGGCGGGCGAATGTGTGCAGCCCCGGCCCGCGCGCCGTGCGGCTCGACATCTCCAGCGGCCGCAGGAGTTGCAGCAGGCGTCGCGACAATGTGCTTTGGGCGTCTTCGACTGGTTTGAGCATACCCCAACAGTAGCACCGGCAATGGCGCTGTCGACGTCACTTTGAGCGTTTCGGGTACATATCGCCGCCATTCCGGGCACGCTCGCCCTGCGCCAGCAGGCCATTTTGCGCGGCGTCGGCAATCGCCGCAGCCGCATTCAAGGAGATCCCAAGTGAAAACTGCACAATTTCTGCTGGCCGCCATGCTGGCCCTGCCGGCCATGGACACCGCTCAGGCCGCCGAGATCGAACTCTGGCGCTTCGATTGTGGATCGATCAAGATCAGCGATCTCTCCGCCTTCTCCGACACGTTGCGCTATCAGGGCGAACAACGCACGCTGACCGACAGCTGCTACCTGATCCGCCACGACGCATCCTACATGCTGTGGGACACCGGCCTGCCGGCCGCACTGCTCGGCGCATCGCAGGAGGGCAACGGCATGAAGCCGAGCCTGTCAAAGACGATCAAGGACCAGTTGTCCGAGATCGGCGTGGCGCCTGACAAGATCGAAACCGTCGGCATCAGCCACAACCATTTCGACCATGTCGGCCAGGCCACCGACTTCCCGCAGGCCAGGTTGCTGATCGGCAAGGCCGACCTCGACGGCTTTCGCGCCGAACCGCCGGCCTTCGCCGTCGACCCGTCGCTGGTCAAGCCATGGCTCGACGGCAAGGCGCCGGTCAATACAGTCGAAGGCGACAAGGATGTGTTCGGCGACGGCTCCGTCGTCATGCTGTCGACGCCCGGCCACACCCATGGAAGCTACTCGCTGCTTGTCCGGCTCGCCGGCAAGGGAGCCGTGCTGTTGAGCGGCGACACCGTACATTTCGAGGAGCAGTTCACGAACAACGGCGTGCCGCCCTTCAACGTCGACAGAGCACAGTCGCTGGCCTCGATGGGCAGGCTTCAGGACATGGCGAAGGCGCTTGATGCGACGCTCGTCGTCCAGCATGATGCCAACGACATCGCCAAGCTGCCCGCATTCCCGGCGAGCGCGAAGTAAGCGGAAACTCCGGGGCGGCGCTGATCAGGCGGCGGCCGCGCCGAACTGCTTTTCCATGAACACGCTGAGCGGGTCCTCGCGGTAGTCGCCGAAGGGCCCGCGACGGACAAAGCCCTGGCGCTCATAGAGCGCCAGGGCTTCATGATTGTCGATGCCGGTTTCCAGGCGCAACAACGACTGGCCAGCCTCGATCACCCGCGCCTCGAGGTCTGCGAGAACGGCCTTGGAAATGCCCTTGCCCCTGGCTTCAGGTACCACCCACATGCGCTTGAGCTCGGCAAAATCGTCCGACAGCGCGACGGCCCCGGTGGCGAGTGCCGTGCCCTGCCTGTCGCGGGCAACGACGAAGCGCACATTGGGCGCCCGCAACGCCTCGAGCGGCAGGAAGTGGTTGCTTTCGGCAGGATAAAGCGAAGCGCCATAGGCGTCGCCCGCCTCCAAAAGCGCGATCACGTCAGGCTTGGCTGGATCTTCCAGGGCAATTTGGAACTGCATTTCGTCCGGCTCGGCTCACAATGGCATCGAACCCGACTAAAGCGCAGCCACGACGGCCGGGCAACCCGGCCGACAGGACCACTTTCAGCGTTCCGTCAGGGCCAGCTTGGCGCCGAGCATGACAAAGGCGGCGGCGAACGTCCGCCGCATCCAGGTCATGACGCGCGGGCTACCCGTCACCTTGTCGCGCACGGCCGCTGCACACAGGCCGTAGATGGCGAAGATGACGAAGGTCGCCAGCATGAATACACCGGACAGTTCGAGCATGCGTCCCAGCACGTTGGCTTCGTTGGGCGCAATGAACTGCGGCAGGAAGGCAACGAAGAAGATCGACAGCTTCGGGTTCAACACGTTGATCAGGATGCCGTCGACCAGTACCTGCCATGCGCTGCGCGGATCGGCATCGGCCTCGACCTTCAGCGCGCCCTGCTCACGCAGGCTTTGCCAGGCCATGTAGAGCAGATAGGCAACGCCGGCATATTTGACGACCTCGAACAACAGCGCGCTGGTGTGCAGCAGCGCGGCAAGGCCGGTCAGCGCGGCGATCAGATGCGGCACGATGCCGAGCGTGCAGGCGAATGCCGCAAGCATGCTCGCCTTGCCGCCGCGCGACAGCCCCGCCGCCAGTGTGTAGACGACGCCCGTGCCAGGCGATGCGACGATGATCAGTGTGGTCAGCAGGAATTCGATCGACACTGGTGTCCTCCCTCAAGGTGCGGCGACCATAAAGCAAGACCTTCACCGGCAAAAGCCACCCGAAAAGCTATGCCCGGCACCGTTGCATTCCGCAACGGTCAAAGCTATCTAGGTCGCGCTGCGTTCCATGCATGCCGTAAGCGTCTCACGTCAAGCAACGCATTCAACCGGTCGCGACCGGGAGGAATGCCATGACTTGCACTCTCGTGATCGACTGCTTCCAATGAGTGATCCCATGAGCTTACGTTCCCATCCCCGCACATGCGGGAAGCTGCCCGCGCGTTATGCCGCCATCATCATGCCACTGGTGCTCTCGGTGCTGATGTCGTCTGTCGTCTCGGCCATCTCGACGCTGAAGAGCCTTGGGCCGACGCCGGCCTTCCTGTCGACCTGGCCCGCCGCCTGGGCTCTGTCCTGGCTGGTGGCGTTCCCGACGCTGCTTCTGGTCCTGCCGCTGGTCAGGCGCATCGTGGCACTTGTCGTCGCGGCACCTAAGGCAAACTAGAAGCGAAACGCGCCGGGCGGCATGAGCGGCTGCCCCGGCGCGCGGTCTGGCCCAATGGAAAGCCAATTTGCCGCAGCAGTCGGCAACGACCGCTGCGGTCCGGCGCGTGGTCGCCATCTGCCCCAGCGTCCGCAGCGGTTTCTAACAAACCAACCCAGCAACGGCCTAAATTAGCATCAACGCATTGAAACAAAAGGAAAAACGTCGTCAACAGGCGACGCCCGTACAGTCTCCGATTTAATCTGGACTCTTCAATTCAGGTATTTTAGCTCACCGACGTTCAATCGGAAATTTGAAGTACCTGCCATGAAATTCCCAAGCCTGTTTGCAGTGGCGCTGGCCTCCGGCACCGCCCTTTCGACCTGCGCCTTTGCGCAAGCCCAGCAGCCGATCCTCGAACTCGAAGGCAACCTTGCCTATGGCGTCGGCAATGGCGGCATCGGTATCTTCATGCCGTTCCTGCTCGACAACGGCAATGGCGTCTTCTTCGACGCCAGCGGCCGCTTCGTCGAAGGTTCGGCACGGCAGGCCTCGTTCGGCATGGGCTACCGCCACCGTGTCGAAGGTGGCTGGCTGCTCGGCGGCTATGGCTATCTCGACGTCTTCAACAGCGAACACGGCAACAGCTTCAACCAGCTGTCATTCGGCGTCGAAGCGCTGGGCCCGGTCTACGAAGCGCGCGCCAACGCCTATCTCCCCCTCGGCGACGACAAGGTCGCAGCAAGCCTGAGCCACGCCTTCGTCTCCGGCAGCGAACTCAAGTTCCAGGCCGGCCGCGAATTCGCCCGCACCGGCGCCGACACGGAAGTCGGCCTGCGCTTGCCCGTCTTCCCCGAAAGCATGAACGCCGAGATGAAGGTTTTCGGCGGCGCCTACTGGTATGATGGCGCGCGCGGCCTCGACGACACGCTTGGCGTCAAGGCGCGCACCGAGGTCAGCTTCTCCGGCCTGCCCGGTGTCTCCGGTTCGATGCTGGCGCTCGGCGCCTCGATTTCCTACGACAATGAGGACCAGACCGAATTCGGCCTCACCGCGCGGCTGCGTGTGCCACTCGGCGGATCGAGCCGCACCGGCAAGGCCGCCTTCGATCCGATGTTCCAGCGCGTCGAACGTGCCGATTTCATCCGCACGTATGCTGACAGCGATGGCGTGAACGAGGCCGCTGAGTTTGTCCACGGCGGTCAGGCCGTCGGCAAGGTCGTCCCGATCTCGCAGGCAGCGGGTGATGCGGCAGCCATCAATGCAGCACTCAGCACCGCCGGCACCAACGCGCTTGTGCTGGCCAATGGCGGCATCACGCTCGGCCAGGCGCTGCAGCTCGGCGCCGGCCAGCACATGGTCGGCGGCGGCGGATCGATCGCCGTACGCGGCGCCAACAGTCGCATAGAGGCCGCGTTCCGCAATGGCGGCGACGCAGCTAAGCTGACTGGCACCAACGCCGCCGCCCACGTCGTCGGCATGGCCTCGGGCAGCGAGATCGCCGGACTGACCATCACCGGCGGCCTCGCCGGCATCGCCAGCAGCGATACCTCCAACATCTCGATCCGCGACGTCGACATCTCGAAGACCGCGGGCGACGGCATCCGCCTCGACAACGTCACCGGCGCCACGATATCAGGCGCCAACATCCACGACCTCTACATCTGCAACAGCAACACCAATTGCGAGTTCGCGGTCGGCCGGCCGAATCGCGCGCCGCACGCCGCGATCGCCGCGCTCGGCACCAGCGGGCTGACCGTCCGCGATACGGTGATCGACAGCGTCACCTATGGCATCTTCGCCGGCAGCCGCATCGACCAGAGCGACTGGCCGGAGGTGATCACCCACGCCGCCAGCGACATCGTCATCGACAACGTCAGGATCAGCAAGTCGCGCCGCGAAGGCATCCTGCTCGTCGCCGCCAACGACGTGACGATGAACAAAGTCACCGTCGACAATTCCGAACAGGGCCTGGATATGGACTTGGTGGTGCTCCAGGGCACCTCCAATGTCTCCATCACCGACATGACGCTCAAGGGCGGCATCAACGGGCTGATGCTCGTCACCGCCTCGACCCTGCCTGAGAATGCGGTGACGACCAACGTCAATGTCCACGGCCTCACCATCGACGGCACCCGCAACGCCGGCATCTTCCTCAACCCCGTCTCCGGCATCAGCTTCAAGGACGTCACCATCACCAATGCCGGCACCTATGGTGCCTACATCTACGGCAGCGAGTGGGACTTCCTCGGCGGCCCGGTCAAGAACATCGACTTCGGCAACATGCGCGTCGAAGGCGCCAGCAAGGCAGGTCTCTATTTCTCAGGCCCTGCCGAGAACATCCGCGGCAATATCACCGTCGTCGACACGCCGCTCAACTGCCTCGCCGATCAGGGCGCCTGGTCGGGCACTTCGCTGACCCAGACCGACGGCTCGGTGCTGAAGCTCAACGGCACGGCGATCGAAGCGAACAAGCTGAAGACCACCTGCAAGTGACAAACGCGATCCGCGCGGCATCCGTCGCGTGGGTCCCTCCCGTCATACCCTCTGCCTGAGGCCGGCGACGAAGGTCGTCACCAGAAGCGTGATCTGCTCCGACACGTCCCCTCGCCGACCCTCGATGGCATCGGTCGCGTAGCCGACCGTCACGATGCCGTGGACGCTTGACCACAAGGCATGCGCGGCCGTTCCCCTCAGACGCGGATCGGTAATCAGCCCGCTCTTTTCCAGGATGTCGGCAATCAGCAAGAAGCTGCTCGAAAGCCGCTCCTCGTATGCCCTGGTTTCGTCCGAGGGCTCACCCGCAAGGCCAGTGGCCAGAAGTGACTGCCAGCTTCCCGGGTTCTCAACGACGAAACGCTGATAGATCCCGGCCAGTGCCAGAAGCAGCCGGACCGGATCGGTCACGCCCTGACGCTCCAGGTCGCCAAGCACCTGATTGCCGACGGTATCAAGTCGTTCGAGCAACCTCGTGTTGACCGCCCGCAAGATACCGGTCAGGTCCCCGAACAGATTGTAGATCGAGCCGACCGCGATCCCGGCCTCGCTGGCGATCGTGCGCGCCTGCAGCTTGGCAGCCCCCCCTTCGTTGAGCAGCCTTTCGGCGATGCCGAGCACCCGCTCCTTCGTCTCGTTGCGATCCAGCGCCATCTTGTTTCCTGCCAATGTTGAAGGCCCGCCATTGCCATCCAGATAGCACAACGCCGCCAAAATGAACATCGTTCAAAATACCCCTTGAACAATGTTCATTTTGTGGTAGCCTTCAAATATGAACAGTGTTCAAGGGAGGGAAGCATGATAAGGAATGTCTTCAAGTCGTTGCTGGCGGTTGCGGGAGCCCAAGCTGAAACCGGCCTTGAAAACCGCTTTGCCATCGACCTGATCGAACAACACATCAGGAACGCACAATCCGGCCTGAGCGCCGCCAAGCAGACCCTGGCGACGATCGTCATCCGCCACCGCGGTGAACAGTCGGCGCTCTCGCGCCTTGCCCAGCGCCTCAGTGACCTCGAACAGCGGACCGCCAGCGCGCTTCATGCCGGCGCCAATGAACTGGCGCATGACGGCGCAACCGTCATCGCCGAACTGGAGAACGAACGCGCGGTTCGCCAGGCGACGCTGGCAGCGCTGGAGCAGCGGATCACCCGCATGCGGCTCTCGATCGAGAAGGCCCATGCCAAGATTGTCGACCTCAACCAGGGCCTGATCTCGGCCAAGGCGCTCGACGCCGAGCATCGGGCCCAGCGCGGCCTCAACCGCTCGCTCGGCAGGGCCACCGGCTTCAAGGAGGCTGAGGCTCTCATCGCCCGCATCCACGACCGTAGCGATCCGCTGGAGGAAGCCTTCGTCATCGATGCCATCGACGACGAATTGAGCGGCGATGCGGTGCGCACGAGACTGGCGAATGCCGGCCACGGCCTGCCCGTCAGGGTCGACGCGACCCAGGTCCTTCAGCGTCTCGCAACCGCCACCGAAATCTCGTCACCCAACTGATCCCTAGATGTCGAAGCTATGAAGGTTGTTCATTCGAGGAGGGACTGAGAAGCTGGGGTTGCGAAGCCAACCAACCTTCAGTGGAGCTCCCCGAATGAACGTCCATAAGAATGCGCGTCTGACGCCGTCAGGTCGAGTGCTTTTGGTGCAACGAATTGAACAGGGCTGGAGCGTGCGGCGTGCTGCCGGTTCGGCCGGGGTTTCGGAACGAACGGCTTATCGCTGGCTCGACCGCTACCGGGCCGGCGACCGGGTTCTGCACGATCGCAGTTCGGCGCCGCACCGCTGCCGGCATCGGCTGGCAGCCATGCAGGTGTCGCGGATCGAGCAGTTGCGGCGCCAGCGCATGACCGGGCCGGCAATTGCCCGGTCCTTGGGCCTGGCGCGCTCGACGGTGGGCCTTGTGCTGCGCCGGCTAGGACTGAACCGGCTGGCCTGGCTCGATCCCCGGCCCCCGGTGTTGCGCTACGAGCGGCAGCGGCCGGGCGAACTGATCCATATCGACATCAAGACCCTGGGCCGTATCGACGGCGTTGGCCATCGGATCACGGGTCAGCACCAAGGCCATCATCGCGCCCGAGGCATCGGCTACGAACACCTGCATGTCGCCATCGACGATGCCTCGCGCCTCGCCTATGTCGAACTGCTGCCCAGCCTGGGCCGGGATGATGCCACCGGGTTCCTCAACCGGGCACTGGCCTGGTACGCCAGGCTGGGCGCCAGGGTTGAGCGGGTGATGACCGACAACGGCTCGGCGTATCGCTCCAAACTGTTCGCCCAGGCACTCCAAGGTGCCGGTGCCCGACACATCCGCACAAGGCCCTACACCCCGCGCACCAACGGCAAGGCCGAGCGCTTCATCCAGACTTCGCTGCGCGAATGCGCCTATGCCAGGCCATACGCCTCATCGAACGAACGCGCCAAGGCCATTCACCAATGGGCAGCCAACTACAACCTGGCACGCCCACACTCGGCCCTTGGAGGCATCAGCCCGTTCCAAAGACTGAACAACCTTCTTGGAAACGACACCTAGATCTCGCCACCCCGCAATGTCGTCACTCAAGGAGGAAAATCATGAGCCCGAACCAGACCTATATCCTGTTCAATGCCGCGTCCGTCGCCGTCGCCTACTTCATGCTCGCCCTGTCGCTGTGGCTGGCGCCGGTCGACCTCTCGACCAAGGGCTATTGGGGCATGGGCGTGCTTCTGCTCACCGGCGCCCTCGTCAATCTGGTCAAGTATCGTATGGACGATCGTCTCGCCGCCGAACTGACCGCCAAGATCGAAAAAGCCCGCAACGAAAGACTGCTCAGCGAGTATGTCGGCAAGGAGTAAGCAAGTAGCCCGACCCGCGCGGTGAAGATCGCGCGGGTCGGAATCTTGATTCTTCAAGGTACGGCCCACGGTTACACACCGCACAGGCCGCCCTTGCATTCTAGGCACTGCTTTCGGCTAAGGTGGGAACGCTTGCATCGGCGACGTGGAAAACAATGCCCTCTCTCAAAATACTCATCCTTGGCGTGGCCGGCACGCTTGTCAGCCTCGGGCTTGCGATTCTCGGCGCGGGCGGCTTCATGGCATTCTTCTCAAACCCGTCCCGCACCGCTGCCGCAGTCCTCACCGTCGTCCTGATGGTCGTCGCCCTGCTCAGCGGCGCCAATCTCAGCCCGGGCGAGCAGGAGGACCGCGCCAATCGCTGGGTGCTGCCGGCGCTCGGCGTCATCGGCCTGCTCACTGCCTTCCTGCCGGCCTATGACGACCGTATCGACTTCTGGACCATCGGCGGCGAAACGATCCGGTGGATCGGCGTCGCGCTGTTTGCCGCCGGCGGCATGCTCCGGCTGTGGCCGTTCTTCGTCCTCGGCAGCCGCTTCAGCGGGCTGGTTGCCATCCAGCCCGGGCACAGGCTGGTCACCTCGGGCATCTATGCGCTCATCCGCCATCCCAGCTATCTCGGCCTGCTGGTCAACGCCCTTGGCTGGGCTCTTGTCTTCCGCTCGGGCGTGGGCGTCATCCTCGTCGGCCTCACCCTAGTGCCGCTGGTCGCCCGCATCCGGTCCGAGGAGCTCCTGCTGCGCACCCATTTCGGCGCGGAATATGACGACTACGCCCGCCGCACATGGCGGCTGGTGCCGGGTCTGTATTGAGTGCCTAATCCTTCGGTGCCACGCATTTCTGGTCGCGGAAAAGCGCCCACTCCTCGCAGAGGCTGCCGTCGGGCATGCGGCAATAGCCGGTCTCGTTGCCGCCGGCGTCCTTGCGGATCTCGAGCTTGCCGCCGATGTTGCCGCAATGCACCGAGGCAGGGTTCGCCATGCCGATCGGATTTTGCGGCGGTGCCGCCGCAGCGCCCATCACGGCAAGCGAAATGGCCGCCAATCCCACAGAACTCGCCACCAGCCGCATCGGGCCCTCTCCCTTCAAGCTTCCACCGCTGCATCTAGCGTCGTACCGTCCAGAGGCAATTGCCAAATGAAAAAGCCCGGGGTCATGCCCCGGGCTTTGCGCAATCCGTCAGCATGCTCTCAGGCCGGCATCGGCCCGGTATAGACTGAGGCCGGGCGCAGCAGCCGGCCGGTGCGCTGCTGTTCCAGCGCATGCGCAACCCAGCCCGCCGTGCGGCCGACAGCGAAGACCGGGGTGAACGCTTCGCGCGGGATCTTCAGCGCACCAAGCAGGATCGCGGTGTAGAACTCGACATTGGTGTCGAGACGACGGCCCGGCTTGGCGCGGGCGAGCGCCTCGCGGGCATATCCCTCGACCTCGGCGGCAAGGCCAAGATCCATACCCTCCGAGCCCAACGTGCCCACCGACCGCTTCAGCACGTCGGCGCGCGGGTCGCGCACCTTGTAGATGCGGTGACCAAAACCCATCAGGCGCTCGCCGCGCGCCAATGCCGCGTCGATCCATGGTGCGATGTTGTCGGCCTTGCCGATGGCTTCCAGCATGTCGAGGACAGGTGCCGGTGCGCCGCCATGCAGCGGGCCCGACAGCGCGCAGTAGCCTGCCGTCACCGCCATGAACAGGTCCGCCTGGGTCGAGGCGACAACACGCGCGGCGAAGGTCGAGGCGTTCATGCCGTGGTCGCTGACGGTCACCAGATAGGCGTCCAGCGCCGCCGCTTCTGCGTCGCTCGCAGCCGTGCCGCGCATCATGCGCAGCATGTCGGCCGCCTGGCCGAGACTGGCATCGGGCGCAACGGGGGCGAGTCCCTCGGCGCTGCGCGCCAGTGCTGCCGCAAGAACCGGCATGGCGCCGAGAAGCGCCACCTCGTCGTCGAGACCGTCTTCCCGATCGATCGCGGCGATCGCCGCGCGGAAGCCGGCGCCGAGCGCCAGGCTTTCGGTCGCGGGCAGGATCCTTTCGAGCCGCGCAAAGGCACGGGCACGTGCTTCGCCGAGCTCCGCCCTCAATTCGCCGGCTGCGGTTTCCTTGCCGGCGGCCGAAAGCAGGCGGGCGGCAGCCCCCTCGAAATCCGTCTCGGCGGCCAGCTGGGCGACGCGGCTGCCGGCGATGATCAGTTCGCCACCCTCGCCGTCGACATGGGAAAGTGCGGTCATGGCCGCGGTCACGCCGTCCAGTCCGGCGGTGGTCTGATGAAGTGTCATGGGCTTGCTCCTTGCTGCGCTGCAGAAAGATGAAGCTCTTTTCATATTGATCAATCTTGATTAGCTTGATCAATATGAAAAAAGCCTCCGAACCGCTCTATCTCTCGGCCCGCGAGGCCGCGGGCGAGCTCGCCGTTTCGCCGGCTACGCTTTATGCCTATGTCAGCCGCGGCCTGATCCGCTCGGAACCGTCCGACGACGCCCGTGCCCGGCGCTACCGTGCCGACGACGTCCGAGCCCTTCTGGCGCGGCGTGCCCCGGCCGGCCTCGCCAGCGCCGGAGAGACCGAGGCGCCGGTTCTCGATTCAGCGATTTCGACCATCACCAGCGAAGGGTCGGTCTATCGCGGCGTTCAGGCGGTGGCACTGGCCGAGCACGCGACGCTGGAACAGGCAGCGACGCTGCTGTGGGACATGAACGACGCCGACCCTTTCGCCGCCGCCAACATGCCTGTCATCAGCGACACCATGCGCGCCGTGGCCTCGGTCACCACGGGTGAAGCGCCAATCCCCCGTGCCATCGCCATGCTCGCGCTGGCCGGCGGCAACGATTCACGCGCCTTCAATCGCTCGCGCCAGGGCCGCATCGAGGTTGGTGCCCGTGCCGTCCGTTTGCTCACCTCAGGCATCCTTGGCACCTCGCCCTCGCCTGCGCCGATCCATCTGCAGGTGGCCAACGCCTGGGCGTCTGGCCATCCCAGTGCCGAGGCAATTTTCCGCCGCGCGCTGGTGCTGCTTGCCGACCACGAGCTCAACCCCTCGACATGGACGGTGCGCTGCGCCGCCTCCACCGGCATCAACCTCTACGATGCGCTGATATCAGGCCTGGTGGCGCTCAAGGGCCCTCGTCATGGCGGCGCCGGCCCGCTGGCAGCGCATATGGTGGCCGATTTCGCCGCCACCGACGTCGCCGCCAACATCCGCGAACGTGTCGCCATCGGCGACCGCATCCCCGGCTTCGGCCACACCGTCTATCGCGACGGCGACCCTCGCGCCGACAGCCTGCTGACAGCCCTGGCCGAGGCGGGCGCCGACAGGCGCCTCGCCGTCGAGGCACCGACGCTGAT
The DNA here is from genome assembly GCF_025628925.2 of Aminobacter sp. NyZ550. Lineage (NCBI taxonomy): Bacteria > Pseudomonadati > Pseudomonadota > Alphaproteobacteria > Hyphomicrobiales > Phyllobacteriaceae > Aminobacter > Aminobacter sp. NyZ550. The sequence continues at coordinate 2,483,201 of NZ_CP114190.1, read as the reverse complement.
CACCGAAGCCACCGGCCTGCACCCCAACATCGACTATGCGCTGGCGGTGATGGTGCGCACCTTCGGGCTGCCGATCGGCCATGAGACAGCGTTCTTCGCCATCGCCCGCTCCATCGGCTGGGTCGCGCACGCCATCGAGCAGCTGACGTCAGGTGTACTGATCCGCCCGCGCGCCCGCTATGTCGGACCCGCGCTGGGGCGTGGCGGCAGCTAGGGGCTGAACTGCACACGATATGGCGCGGCCAACGCGATCGGGATAGCGTGCCTGCAGGGGGAGAACAGCCAGATGATGCGCAAGGAAGTGCCAGCGGAGAGCCCGGAGGCCTATATCAAGGCCTTGAGCGACTGGCGCCTCGACATCGTCGAGGCGTTGCGCGCAGCCACTCGTGCCGCGGGCGATCCCGAGGCGCGCATCAAATGGGGCCACATCGTCTGCTTCTCCAATGGCCCGGTCCTGCTCATCCGGGCGGAGGAAGTCCGCGTACTGTTCGGCTTCTGGCGCGGCAAGCGGCTGCGCGGCATCGAGCCAAGGCTGAAGGCCGGCGGCAAATACGAGCTCGCCACCATGGAATATCGCGAGGGTGACACGGTGGATGCGGCGCTTGCCGAAAAACTCGTCCGGGAGGCGATGCGGCTGAACGCCGAAGTCGGCGACCCGACGAAGAGCAGCTAGGCAAGAATTCCGAGATAGCCGGCAACCGCCCGGCGCAAGCGCGCCTGCAGATCGTCGAAATCGCTCTCGCCGGCCCGAACGGCGGCGTCGACGATGCCCCTGGACAGCGACATCAGATCGAAGGCCGTGCGCTCCGGCTGGTCGACGCCGTGGTCGCGCAGCACGCCGACGATCAGGTCGCGCATGTCGGCCTTCAGCTGCACCGTCTCCTTGTCGAGCTTGAGCTCGAGTTCCTCGTGCTCCAGCGCCTGCGCCAGCGTCGGCCGCCTGAGATGATGGCGCAGGCTCGCAGAGACCATCGCATCGACGGCATGGGTAAGCCCCTTGCCCTCGGCCCCGCGCACGGCACCGACGAAATCGGCCAGCATCTCCTGTCGCATCTGGCGGACCAGCTCGGCCAGTATCGCCTCCTTCGCGGGGAAGTACTGGTAGAGCGTACCAACAGAAACGCCTGCCAACACCGCGACATGATTGGTGGTGAGTCCGGCGCTGCCCGACGTCTCCAAAATGCGAGCAGCCGCCTCCAGGATCGCAGCGCAGGTGGCAGCGCTGCGCTCTTGACGCGGTGTCTTGCGGCGGTTCAGCCGGGAATTTGAAGCGTTCATGGGATGCGAGTAGTGCGGGACACGATTATTCGCAATATTTCCCGCACCCAAGTACGGGTCAACGGCCAAGCCCACCAGGTCAGGGAATGCACGACAGTTTCGACTTCAACGACAGGACCGTGCTCGTCACCGGCGGCGCACGCGGCATCGGCCTGGAGCTCTCCCGCCAGCTGGCCGCCAAGGGCGCGTATGTCATCGCGGTCGGACGCGACGCTGCCTCGCTGGATGCGCTGGCGATGCAACTCCATGGCTCGGTCACCATCCGGCAAGTCGATCTCGGCACATCAGGCAGTGCCGAGGCCCTGTCTCAATGGGTGGCCGAAACGCGCCCGCAATGCAGCGCGCTGATCAACAACGCCGCAATCATGCATCACACCGATCTGACGGTGGACAGCCAGGCCCGGCTCGACGCCATGTCGGCCGAAATTGCGGTCAACCTCACCGCGCCGCTGCAACTGTCGGTGGCGATGCTGCCGGTGCTGTCGGCTCATCCCTCCTCGGCCATCGTCAACGTCACCTCCGGGCTTGCCATCGCGCCTAAGCGCGAGGCCGCCGTCTACTGTGCCAGCAAGGCTGCCCTGCGCAGCTTCACCCGTTCGCTGCGCGACCAATGCCGCGCGGCCAAGCTTCCGATCCAGCTCACCGAAGCCGTCATGACGCTTGTCGACACCACCCTGTCGTGCGCCGGTCCGCTCCGGAAATATCCGCCGGCGCTGGCCGCCGCCGAACTCATAGCCGGCATCGAACGCGGCCTCGACGAGATCTGGATCGAAAAGACCAAGCTCTTGCGCATCGTGCATCGGCTTTCGCCCGAGCTTGCCTATTGCATCATGCGCGACCGCTAACCACCTACGCCAAAAGCCAGGACCCGCAAGAATGACCGAATTCAATGCGTTCGCTGCCCAGCTGCTACGCCGGCCCCGTCAGGTGTCGGCCCTTGCCCCTTCGTCGCCGAGTTTGTGCCAGCTCATGGCCAGCCAGCTGCCGCGCTGGGCCCGGCGGGTCGCCGAGTTCGGCCCCGGCACCGGCAACATCACCCGTGAAATCCTGAAGCTCGGCATCGCGCCCGCCGACCTCTTCCTCTACGAGCTCAACCCGGTCTTCTGCCGCATGCTGCGCGACCGCCACCCAGAAGTGACCATTTTTGACGAACCTGCGGAAAAACTGGCGTCCGTAGGACCGCAGCACGTCGACGCCGTCGTCTCTGGCCTGCCGCTGCTGTCGATGACATCAAGCCAGCAGGAGGCGATCCTGTCCGCCGCCTTCTCGCGGCTCGGGCCCGATGGCGTCTATATCCAGTTCACCTATGGGCTGTTCTCGCCGGTGCGCAGCAACATTGCCGAAAGCCTCGGCCTGGAATTCACCCGTTCGCCCCGCGTCTGGCGCAACCTGCCGCCGGCGGTCGTCTACGTCTACCGGCGCAGGCGCAATTAGGCAGGCTTGCGCAGCACCGATATCCGGCGCCGCAATCGCGCCACAGTGACGGGCGAACCAGTTGGCTGCACAAAAACCCGGGTCGCATGTCGCCTGTCGTGAAACTGGATCCCAGCTGGCCCGTCTCGCTGGCATTGCATGCCCTTTTGCTGGCCGCCCTCTTGCTGTTGCCGAGGCCACAGCCATTCAGGGTTCCGGCCGAGGATGCAGTGCCGGTCGAACTGGTGGCACCGGCGCCCGCACCAGTCCAGTTGCCGCGACAACAGGCAGCCTCCGCCGCACCGCTTGGACGTACCCTTGCGCCTGCCACCACCCCCAAGCCCGAGGCGCCCACCGCTCAGCCCCCCTCTATGGTCAAGGCGCACAGTTTCTACGCGGCAACGCTGCTCGCCGACCCGCGCAGCCGCCATGCCAGGCAGGCGCTGGCGACCTTTGCTCCCGACGAACGTGCCATCCAGCTGTGCAACATCGAGGCCATGGAGCAGATCCACCGCTGGAAGGCGGAGCTCCGTCCCGATCTTGTCGTCCCCTATGCGACCGGCGATCTCAGGATCGCTGGCGGCTCGATTCATGCGCAAGGCGGAGCCTTCCGGGCCGGGGGCCGCTGGTACGGCGTAGTCTTCTCTTGCGATGTGACCGCAGGCGCTGTCGCGGCCTTCGAGTTCAGCGTCGGCGAGGCAATTCCCGAGGCCAGATGGGCCGAATACAATCTCGTTGCTGGAAACCCGGAGGACTAGAGGATTTGCAGGAAAAGGGCCTGGCGGTTTTCCGGCTGGAATTGCGCAGGAGTATGAGCCCCCCAAACGAAAAAGCCCGGCCAGAGCCGGGCTTTTGAACGATATCGCTGCGATCAGCTGTCGAGGAACGAGCGCAGCTTCCTGGAGCGGCTCGGATGCTTGAGCTTGCGCAGTGCCTTGGCTTCGATCTGGCGGATACGCTCGCGGGTGACCGAAAACTGCTGTCCGACCTCTTCAAGCGTGTGGTCGGTGTTCATGCCGATGCCGAAGCGCATGCGCAGCACGCGTTCTTCACGCGGGGTGAGCGAGGCGAGCACGCGCGTGGTGGTCTCGCGCAGGTTCGCCTGGATCGCCGCGTCGATCGGCAGGATCGCCATCTTGTCCTCGATGAAGTCGCCGAGATGCGAATCTTCCTCGTCGCCGACGGGCGTTTCGAGCGAGATCGGCTCCTTGGCGATCTTCAGCACCTTGCGCACCTTCTCGAGCGGCATGGCGAGCTTTTCGGCCAGTTCTTCCGGCGTCGGCTCGCGGCCGATCTCATGCAGCATCTGGCGCGAGGTACGGACGATCTTGTTGATCGTCTCGATCATGTGCACCGGGATGCGGATGGTGCGGGCCTGGTCGGCGATCGAACGGGTGATCGCCTGCCTGATCCACCATGTGGCATAGGTCGAGAACTTGTAGCCGCGGCGGTACTCGAACTTGTCGACGGCCTTCATCAGGCCGATGTTGCCTTCCTGGATCAGATCCAGGAACTGCAGGCCGCGGTTGGTGTACTTCTTGGCGATCGAGATGACGAGACGCAGGTTGGCCTCGACCATTTCCTTCTTGGCGATCGCTGCCTCGCGCTCGCCCTTCTGCACCTGATTGACGATCTTGCGGAATTCCAGGATCGAAATCGCCGTCTCGGTGGCGAGGTTCTGGATCTCGGCGCGCAGGTCGCGGATCGTGTCCTTCTCGTTCTTGGTGAACTCCTTCCAGCCGCGGCTGGACAGGTTCGAGATCGAGCGGATCCAGTTCGGGTCGAGCTCGGAGCCCTGATATTCCTTCAGGAACTCGTCGCGGCGCACGCCATAGCTTTCGGCGAGACGCAAAAGCTTGCCTTCGTTCTGCACCAGGCGCTTGTTGATGTCGTAGAGCTGCTCGACCAGCGCTTCGATGCGGGCGTTGTTGAGCGACAGCGATTTCACGGCCTTGACGAGTTGATCCTTCAGCTCCTTCAGGCGGCGGTCCTGGCTCGGCGACAGGGTGCCGGCGGCGGCGAGACGGTTCTCGACCTGCTGGTCCTGCAGCTTGCGCAGCTTCTTGTAGGTGTCGGCGATGACGTCGAGGGTTTCCATGACCTGCGGACGCAGTTCCGCTTCCATGGCCGCCAGCGACAGGCTGGCCTCGTCCTCGTCTTCCTCGTCGTCCTCGCCACGGGTGTCGCCACCCACATTGGTGATGTCGTCTTCCTCGTCGCCACCGCGGCGGCGGCCCGCCTTCGGCTCGTCCTTGGGCTTGGCGTCTTCCTCGAGGCGCTCGACGATCGGCGCCTGCTTGGCCTCGGGACCGGCATAGGTCGCCTCGAGATCGATGATCTCGCGCAGCAGGATCTTGGCTTCGTTGAGTTCGTCGCGCCAGATGATGATGGCCTGGAAGGTCAGCGGGCTTTCGCACAGGCCGGCGATCATCGTCTCGCGGCCAGCCTCGATGCGCTTGGCGATGGCGATTTCGCCTTCGCGCGACAGAAGCTCCACCGAGCCCATTTCGCGCAAGTACATGCGCACCGGGTCGTCGGTACGGTCGGTCGGCTCTTTCTTGGTCGTGGTCGCGGCAACGGCGGTGCCGGTCTGCTCGGCAAGCTCATTGGCATCTTCTTCGGCATCGCCTTCGGAAGCCTCAGCCTCTTCGCCCTGCTCGTCGTCCTCGACCACGTTGATGCCCATGTCGGAGAGCATCGCCATGGTGTCCTCGATCTGCTCGGAGGTCACCTCCTCCGAGGGCAGCACCGAATTCAGCTCGTCCATGGTGACATAGCCGCGCTTCTTCGCGACCTTGATCATCTTTTTGACAGCGTCATCGGAAAGGTCGAGCAAAGGTCCGTCTGGGGTGCCTTCGCGTTCGGTCTCGACCTCTTCCTTTTCTTTTGTCGCCATTCTTCGCTTTCTCCAGGCGGCCCGTCAGCCGCTTAAACTCTTGGACAGTGCAAATCAGATGCGCTCATCGAACCTGCGCCTGAACTGCCAGTAGCTGTACCTGTGTTAAGTCCAGATTAACCGTGATATCTGTGGCGGAATATCTTCCTGTCCAGTGACAAGTGCCCCAATCCGCATTTTCAGGCCATCGACACGACTGGCGACCTGGCCGCCGGTTAACTTTTTCGAATCGACCTGATTCCGTCATTCCGTCGGAAGGTCAAGCGCCTCTCGCATGATTCGCGCCAAAAAAGCGAATCAATTGCGGGATAATCGGTCCGCAGCGTCAGTTACGACCGCCCCGGCCCGAAGACACCCCGAAGCCTTCGATAAGCGCTTCGGTGGCCTGCACGTCGTGAAACTGCGCCTGAACTTCCACCAGATGTCGGTAGTTTTCGTCGGTAGGATCTGTAGCCAGCGCAGCTTCGGCCTGTTTCAGCTCCTTATGTAAGGTGCGGGCGCTGCGGTGCAAGTGCAACGCCTGCGCGAAGGCGTCGCGGGCGTCCTCGATCGCCGCGTCTTCCAGCGCCGTCCACTGCCGGGCGCGCCGCGCCAGCATCACCGCCCGCCCCCACATCTCGGCACAGGAGGCGCGCTCGATCGCCGCCACAACTGCTTCGCGGGTGTTGGCCTCGCCATGCGCCATCGCATCGATCAGCACCGAATGCAACTGCTTGAGCTCGCCATGGCTGAGGTCGAGCCGTTCGACATGCTCGAAATTCTCGTCGATCAGCGCGGGGTGGTTGACCAGAGCGACGACGAGTGCCGCCTCGCGCAGAGGCATGATGCCGGCCGTGCGTTTGACCAGCGCCGAACGCGCCAGGCTTTCGGACACGGCAAGCCGACCCGCGGCGGCACCGGCACCACCCTTTTTCCACTGGCCGCGCTCGCCGCTACCCTTGCTGAACGAGCCCCTGCCGCCTTGCCCTTGCTGGCGGCCGCGCTGGCTGCCGAAGAAATTCAGCACCCGCTCGCGCATTTCCTGCTGGTAATGGTAGCGGACGCTCTCGTCCTTGATCCTGCCGGTCAGCTCGCGCAGCGTCTTTTCAAGCTCGGCGCGCCGTTCCGGCGTGTCGAACACCCCGCCCGACGTCTCACGCATCCAGATCATGTCGGACAGCGGTCGCGCCGCGTTGAGCACGGTGCGGAACGCTTCCGGCCCTTCCGCCTTGACCAGGTCGTCAGGGTCCTTGCCCTCTGGCAGCAATGCGAAGCGGGCCGTGTTCCCAGGGGCTACCAGCGGCAGCGCCAGGTCGGCGGCGCGGTAGGCAGCCTTCAAGCCGGCCTTGTCGCCGTCGAAGCACAACACCGGCTCGCCCGACATGCGCCACAACAGTCCGAGCTGGTTTTCGGTCAGCGCCGTGCCGAGCGGCGCCACGACATTTTCAATACCGGCCTGAGCGAGCGCGATCACGTCCATGTAGCCTTCGACGGCGATCACCGTGCCGCCCTTCTGCAGCGCCTTGCGGGCGCGGGCGAAATTGTAGAGCACGTTGCCCTTGTGAAAGAGCTCGGTCTCGGGCGAATTCAGGTACTTGGCCGAAATCTCCGCCGACATCGCACGGCCGCCGAAGGCAATGATGCGCCCGCGGGAATCCGGGATCGGAAACATGATGCGGTCGCGGAAGCGGTCATAGGAAACCGGCACGTCCTCGAAGACGGTCAGCCCGCAGGCCTCCATCTGCGCCTTCTCGATGCCCTTGGAGGCGAGGAACTCCTTGAGTGCATTGCGGCTGTCGGGCGCGAAGCCGAGCCGGAACTGCTGCTGCGTCACCTGCGATAACCCGCGGTCGCGCAGATAGGCACGGGCACGGGCTCCATCGGACGTCTGCAGCCGGTCCTCGAAGAATTTGGTCGCCAGTTCCATGACGTCATGCAGCGAGGCGCGCTCGCGCTCGCGCCGCTCTTCCTGCGCATCGCGCGCCGGCATCGGCACGCCGGCCATCTCGGCGATGCGCTCGACCGCCTCGGGGAAGCTGAGCCCATCCATTTCGGTCAGGAAGCGGAAATGATCGCCCGTCACGCCGCAGCCGAAGCAGTGATAGCGGCCCTTGCGGTCCTCGCAGTGGAACGACGGCGACTTCTCGCCATGGAACGGACAGCAGGCCCAGAAATCGCCCTTCTGGGTGTTGGTCTTCTTGCGATCCCAGGTCACGCGCTGGCCGATCACGGCCGAAATCGGCACGCGGTCACGTATCTCGCTCAAAAATCCGTCGGAAAAGCGCATCGGGTCCTGCTTGTTTCAAACTGATATAGGCGCTCGCCTCGCCGGACACGACTCCTATTCGTTGCCTGCCTGCGGACATGCCCGCTGTTCACAGGGCCTCAGCAGCGCAAACATCCGGCCAGACATCTCGATTGCGCCGTCGGCCGGTCGCTGTCGAACCGGAATTGCCGCCCTACCTGTCACAATATGGATGATCGCATCTTGCGATTGCGTGCACACGTGTGCACTATGGACGAAAAATATTATCCGGCTAATCTAAATGGCATGTTCATGACAGTGATTCGCATCCGCACCAGGAGCACCGTGGCAGCCTCCCAGACAGCCCCCGGCAGCACGTCCATCGGGTGCTCCCGATGAGTGGCTCCGTCGTCCTGCTGCACCTCGCCGGCGCCGTCGCCCTGCTCCTGTTTGCCACCCGAATGGTGCGCACCGGCGTCGAGCGTGCCTATGGCGACGTGCTGCGCCACAAGCTGCGCAACACGATGCGCAACCCGATCCTGGCGGTGCTTGCCGGAACGGCCCTGGCCATCGCTTTCCAGAGCTCGACCGCCGTTACCCTGCTTGTCGGCTCCTTCGCCGGTGCCGGCATCGTCAGCGGCATCGCCGGCCAGCTCGCCGTGCGCGGCGCCGAGATCGGCTCGGCGCTGGTCATCAAGATCCTGACCTTCGACCTGTCGCTGCTGGTGCCGCTGTGTCTCGTCGCCGGGACGACGATGTTTCTCGCCACCGACCGGCGCAGCTGGCAGCAGACAGGCCGCATCCTCGTCGGCATCGGCCTTCTCGTGCTGTCGCTCGAAATGGTCGGCCAGGCCTCCGAGCCGCTGCGCGAAAGCAAGCTGCTGCCCGTCATCATCGACTATTTCGCCGGCGACCCCGTCACCGCCTATTTGCTCGCGGCCATAGTCACCTGGCTGTTCCATTCCTCGATCGCCGCCGTGCTGCTGATCGTCACCCTTGCCGGCCGCGGCTTCGTGCCGCCCGAGCTCGGCATCGTGCTGGTGCTCGGCGTCAATCTCGGCAGCTCGATCATCGCCCCCCTGCTCACCCGCAACGCCGAGCCGGGCGTGCGCGTCGTGCCGATCGGCAACCTGCTGATGCGCGGCGCCGGCTCGCTGGTCATGCTGGTGGCGTTTCTTTGGATCAAGCCGTCGACCGCGTTCCTCGGCTCGACCGGCCCCGACCAGATCATCAACGCCCACATCCTGTTCAACTGCATCATCCTGGTCGCCGGCATTCCGCTCGCCAAACTCGTCTACAGCGCCTCGGAAAAGATCGTGGCGCTTGGCACCAGGACCGATCCGGCCAAGGAGATGGCGGTCGCCGAGCTCAGCGCGCTCAACGAAGCCGCCCTCGACACCCCCTCGCAGGCCCTTGCCAACGCCACCCGAGAGACGGTCCGCGTCTGCGAGACCGTCGAGATCATGCTCCAGCGCATCATCGAGCTCTATGAGAGCCCCGACGCCGACAAGATCAAGGCACTCGCCTCGCTCGACGACCGCGTCGACCGCAAGCACCAGGCGATCAAGCTATACCTCGCCAAGGCCACCATCCGGCCGATGACCGAGGACGAGACGCTGCGCTGCCAGGAATTGCTCGGCGCCTGCGTCAAGCTTGAGCAGGTCGGCGACATCATCGTCCGCAACATGCTGGCTCATGTGCAGAAGAAGCTCGACCGCGGCCTCGAATTCACGCCCGAAGGCTGGCGCGAGCTGACTTCCTTCCACGCCTCGGTGATGGCCAATGCGCGCCTGGCCTTCAACGTTCTGGTGTCGCGCGACGCCAACACCGCGCGCCAGCTCGTGCTCGAAAAGGACCGGCTGCGCGACGTCGAGAAGCAGACCAGCCAGAGCCATTTCCTGCGCCTGCGCGACGGCACCATCAAGAGCGTCGAGACCAGCTCGATCCACCTCGACACCATCCGCGATCTCAAGCAGATCAACTCCCTGCTCGCCTCCATGGCCTATCCCGTGCTCGAGGAGCAGGGCCTGCTCCGCGGCTCGCGTCTGAAGGCGAGCTGAGCGGGCGCAAGAGCCGTATCCCGGAACCCGGAGCGAAGCTTGGACGGGAGCCGCCAGGCGCAGGCCGCTACCGCAGCCCCTTCTCCGTCACGGCTTCGCCGCGCCACCTCTCCCCCACGTTGTGGGGAGGAAACGCCAATCTCGCAGGGTGCCGCCCCACCGGACGCAGGCGCGCAAAAAAACTCAGGCTCTCAGGACTTTGCTGTCAGAGCCGGCGCTCGCAGAACTTGGGTTCCTCGCCCCCACGGAGTGGGGGAGAGGTGGCACGGCAAAGCCGTGACGGAGAGGGGTCTTCGGCTTCAGCGACTGGCCCTACCAACCGCTCTTGCCTGCCACAGCTAATCCGGGCGACGCTGTTTCCTCCAATCCTAGGGATCAGCACAATGGCCGCGCTCGACCAGAACACCCTCGTCGCCGAGATGACAACCTGGCGGCGCGGCCTGCATGCCCATCCCGAGTTCGGCTTCGAGGAAAAGCGCACCTCAGCCTTCGTTGCAGCCCAACTCCGGGCTTTCGGCCTCGACGAGGTCGTCGAAGGCGTCGGCGGCAGCGGCGTCGTCGGCACCCTGCGCCGTGGATCGGGCAACCGGGCCATCGCGCTCCGCGCCGACATGGACGCATTGCGCATCTCCGAGCAGGCCAGCCACGGTCACGTTTCGCAAAATCCCGGTGTCATGCATGCCTGCGGCCATGACGGCCACACCGCGATGCTCCTGGGCGCGGCGAAGCTGCTTGCCAACGAAGGCGGCTTCGACGGCACGGTGCGCTTCATCTTCCAGCCGGCGGAGGAATGGGGCAAGGGCGCGCTCGCCATGCTCGACGACGGGCTTATGGCGCGTTTTCCCTTCGAAGAGATCTATGGCCTGCACAACATGCCCGGCCTGCCGTTGGGCCATTTCGAGACCCGGCCCGGCCCGATCATGTCGGCGGAGGACAATTTCGAGATCGTGCTGCGCGGCCTCGGTGGTCACGCTGCCCGCCCGCATCTCGGCCGCGAGGTGCTGGTTGCTGCCTGCACCGTCGTCACCAACCTGCAGACCATCGTGTCACGCCGGCTGAGCCCGGCTGACATCTCCGTTGTCTCGGTCACCGAACTCATCACCGACGGCACCCGCAACGCCCTGCCAGGCTTCGCCCGCATCCTCGGCGATGCCAGGAGCTTCCGCCCGGAGGTCAGCGCCGAGATCGAACGGCAGATGCGCATCATCGCCGAAGGCACCGCACTGACCTACAACTGCACGGCCGAGGTGACCTACAGCAGGGAGTTCGTGCCGCTGGTCAACGATGCCGAGGCCACCGCAGCCGCGCTCGAAGCCGCCAGCTCCGTGTTTGCCGCCGGTGCGGTCAACGGCAAGGGCGAGATCGTCACCGCATCCGAGGATTTCGCCCGTTTCCTCGACCATGTCCCCGGCTGCTTCGCCTATATCGGCAATGGCGAGGCCTCGGCGCCGCTGCACAACCCGTCCTTTGATTTCAACGACGACGCCCTGATCCACGGCACCCGCTTCCACGCGGCCATCGCCCGCCAGCGCCTGCCGGTGACGTGATTTTTGAAAAGGAAACGCCGCCATCGCAGCCCATTTGAACTTGCCCGAATCGCCGTCCTTGGCGACACTCGACCCAAGCCGTGCAGCCTGCCGCTCGCTCCCTCGGGATTGGCGAATGCACCGGATAACATGGTTTGACCCTTGGGGTGACCGTCGGCAATGCGAGCACTGACGCTGTATGTCACCCTCTTCAAGGGAACATCCCATGCCATCGCTTGATCGCGTGAAATCCATGGCCAAGGAGCTGCGTGCAGGCCTGGCCGCGCAAGACATCCACCTTGCCCACAGCGCCTGTCTCGAGATCGTCGCCCGCCAGTTCGGCTACGACAACTGGAACACCCTCAAGGCGACGTCCGACGCCAAGGCCGAGCTTGCCGTTTCGGTCGTCGTCGAGCATGGCCGTGAGGAAGAGGCAGCCAGTTTCTACCAGAGGGCGTTCGGTGCCATTCGCGGCGGATCCTACCTGTTCGAGGGCGTTCCGATCTCGATCGACCTGCGGATCGGCGGTGTCGCCCTGCAGGTTGGCGGCGCCAATCCCCGCCGAGAACAGGAACCGCAGCGCGGCGGGCCGTTCTTCCCCAAGGCCCATGGTGCGGTCAGCGCCGTCTTCATCCTCGATGTCGCCAACGTGCACGCCGCGCTGCAACGAGCGATCGGGGTCGGAGCAACCATTCGTGGAAACCTGGCTGCGGCAACCGACGGCCGCCGCGGCGCAACCGTATTCGATCCGTTCGGCCACATCTGGGGCCTGCGCGACAAGGCCCCGGTCAAGCTCCGCCACGCCGCGTGATGACCTTTCCTTCTCCCGCAAGGGCAGAAGGAAAGGCGCGGCTACCCTCGCGCCCCAAACGAAAAACGCCCCGCGCTGCATCGCAGGCGGGGCGTTTCTGTTCACATGGCACAAGGCCATGGCTGCCTACTGCAGCAGCTCCTTGACGATGCCGCTGGCCTTGCCGAAATCCATCTGGCCGGGATAGCGCTCCTTGAGCGCGTTCATGCAGCGGCCCATGTCGCGCAAGCCATCGGCGCCGACTTCCGAAATCACCTGCTGTGCCGCGCTGCGCACCGCCCCCTCCTCCATCTGCTTGGGCAGGAAATCGGAGATGATGGCGATTTCGTCGCGCTCCTGGGCGGCCAGTTCCAGCCGCGAACCTTCCTCGAAGGCCTTGGCCGATTCCTGGCGTTGCTTGACCATCTTGGTCAGGATCTGCAGGATTTCCTCGTCGGTGACAGGGTCCTTGCCGGCACCGCGATGGGCGATGTCGCGGTCCTGGATGGCCGCCTGGATCAGCCTCAGCGTCGAGGTGCGGCGCTTGTCGCCGGTCTTCAATGCAGTCTTCAGTGCCTCGGCGAGTGTCTCGCGCATGGCCGTTACTCCTGAACGTGTCGCAAACAATAGCGCCGACCTGCCACAGTGGCAAACCGAATGACAATGGCCAACTTCCTGTTTTTGCTAGGAAAAATAATTAGCCACGAATCCCGGAACGGTCATTGACCATGTGCCGGCCTTCGCCTATTGTCCGCGCCTTGCAAGGACTTGTTTGTTTTGTGCACGGGGCCCGCCTGACGGTGGTCGTCCGTGCTTTTCGCTGCGCGATATGGCCCCTTGCGAGCCATTTTTCAAGTCGCGGCGCCCGTTACGCAGGAGCATCGCCATGGCCTCAGAGACCGCCCCGTGGGCAACCGAAGTGCCGACCGCCGTACTGGTTCTGGCCGACGGAACGGTCATCACCGGCCGAGGCCTCGGCGCCACCGGCAGTGCCGTCGCCGAAGTCTGCTTCAATACGGCGCTCACCGGCTACCAGGAGGTCCTCACCGACCCCTCTTATGCCAGCCAGATCGTCACCTTCACCTTCCCGCACATCGGCAACATCGGCACCAACGATGAAGACATCGAGGACCTGAACCCGGCGACGCGCTCGGGTGCCGTGGGTGCGGTGTTCAAGGCCGACGTCACCAACCCGTCGAGCTATCGCGCCGCCGGTCACCTCGACCAGTGGCTGAAGCGCCGCGGCATCGTCGCCATGTCCGGCGTCGACACCCGCGCGCTGACCGCGCTGATCCGCGAAAAGGGCATGCCCAACGCCGTCATCGCATATGCCCCCGACGGCAAGTTCGACATCGAGAACCTCAGGGCCCAAGCCCGCGCCTGGTCCGGCCTCGTCGGCCTCGACCTCGCCAAGGACGTCACCTCGGGCCAGTCCTCCAACTGGACCGAGACGCCCTGGGTCTGGAACGAGGGTTATGGCGAGCGGGCTGAAGAAACCATGCACGTCGTTGCCATCGACTATGGCGTCAAGCGCAATATCCTGCGCCTGCTCGCCGGCCTCGGCGCCAAGGTGACCGTCGTTCCGGCCAAGACCTCGGCTGAAGACATCCTGGCGATGAAGCCGGATGGCATCTTCCTGTCCAACGGCCCCGGCGACCCGGCGGCAACGGGCGAGTATTCGGTGCCCGTCATCAAGGACCTGCTCAAGACCGAACTGCCGGTGTTCGGCATATGCCTCGGCCACCAGATGCTGGCGCTTGCCCTTGGCGGCAAGACGGCAAAGATGCACCAGGGCCACCACGGCGCCAACCACCCGGTCAAGGACCACACCACGGGCAAGGTCGAGATCGTGTCGATGAACCACGGCTTCGCGGTCGACGCCGGGTCGCTGCCTGAGGGCGTCGAGGAGACCCACGTCTCGCTGTTCGACGGCACCAATTGCGGCATCGCGCTCACCGGCCGCCCGGTATTCTCGGTCCAGCACCATCCCGAGGCCTCGCCCGGCCCGCAGGACTCGCACTATCTCTTCCGCCGCTTCGCCAACCTGATCCGCGCACGGCAGGGCGAACCGGCACTCGCCGAGCGCTGAGGTTCGACGTCATCGGACAATGAGAAACGGGCCCCGCACCGCGGGGCCTGTTTGCGTTTGACGTCAAGTTGCGTGGCGACAGCCCAGCCTCACTTCGCGCCGGAGTACCGAGAAAAGCGTTGGCCGCCACTGCCACCTGTTGTGCTTTTGCCGGGTCGGCGAGGATGCCCATGTGGGTTGTATCAGACAGCACCATGAGCTGGCTGCGCGACGGACCGTTGACGTCGCCATTGGCGTGGCCGCCGAGCGCGGCATACATTTCGGCGAGATGGCCGAGCGTCACAACGTCGGCGTCACCGGCGACAAGAAGCACCGGCTGCGCGATCCTGGCCAGGTCCGCGGTCCAGTCGAACGGCGTCAGCTCAAGCTGCTTGACCTTCTCGACCAACGCCGGGAAGTCCGGCTTGGGCGCCAGCTTCTGATACTCCGCGACCATCGGCGCGCCGGTGAACATGTCGGCGGTCAGGTGCTGCACCATCTCCTTGTGCCCAGCGGCCAGACCCTTGTCGCTGGCCGATGCCGACACGGCGACGATGCGCTCGACGCGATCGGGATGGCGCAGGGCAAGTTGCAGGGCGACGTTGCCGCCCATCGAGTAGCCCACGACATTGGCCTTCGCGACGCCGAGTTTGTCGAGCAGCCCGGCGACATCGTCGGCCATGGTCTCGTAGCTCAGCCCTTCGTCGCGGTCGGCGGTACGGCCGTGGCCCTGCAGCTCGACGGCGATGACCTTGTTCGACCTGGCGAGTTCGCCGAGGCTGGTCGCCCAGTTGGTCTCGATGGTCATGAAGGCGCCGTGGAGCAGGACGAGCGGCGCGCCCTCCCCGTGGATCTGGTGATGCAGTTCCAGCGGCGCTGCATCCCCGGCCGAGACGGCTGACGGTGCGATGGTGGAAAAAAGGGCGAGCAGAGCCGCGCCCGCGATTGCCAGCGTTTTCATTGTCGTTTCCTGTCTTGGGATGAGCGATCCCACCCGGTCGCCGATGCAGCCGCTTGGGTCACGATTGCGGTGGAGAAATTGCCGGCCGGATCCGGTCTAAGATCAGGCGGAGATCAGTTCGCCGAGCAGCTCTTCGAGCTGGTTCATGCTGTCCTGCGCGCCGGCTTCCATGCCCGAGGCGACCATGCCGTCGCGATCCTCGATGCTGTCGAAGCGGGTGACGCCGCTGTAATGGGTCTTGCCGTCCCTCTCCTCAAAGCGATGGGTCTCGATAACAGTCTTGTCTTCGAACATGCCCTCCAGCGCGAAGGTATTGACCAGCTTCTCCGGCTCGTCGACCTCGATGTACCTGCCGATGAAGGCAAAGACGGTACCATCAGGCGTGGTCTGCTCGAAGCGCCACTCGCCGCCGGGGCGGACGTCGAGCTTGACCACCTTGGTCGCGCCCATGGCACGCGAACCCCACCAGCGCGCCACATGTTCGGGCCGGGTCCAGGCCCGCCAAACCAACGTGCGCGGCGCATCGAAGCTGCGGCTCATGCGGATGATGGGTTCGCCCTCCGGCGTCTCGACAAGCATCTTGTTCATGTCATTCCCTTTCGTATCTCGTGAAATCACTGCTTGTTGGTGTCGTCGCCGCGCTGCATGTCGGCGAGATAGGCGTCGAGCTGATCGAGATTGTCGCGCCACAGGTCGCGATAGGCGCCAACCCAGCCGTCGATGTCCTGAAGCGGGCCGGCCTGGAGCTTGCAGTAGCGATACTGCGCGTCCTTCTCGCGGGAGATCAGGCCGGCGTTTTCGAGCACCTTGATGTGCTTCGACACCGCCGCCAGGCTCATGTCGTAGGGTGCAGCCAGTTCGCCGACGCTCGCCTGCCCCTGGGAAAGCCGGGCCAGGATGGCGCGACGCGTCGGATCTGCCAGCGCGGAAAAGGTAAGGGAAAGAGGATCAGTCATGTCACTATTCAACCAACTAGTTATTAACTTATTGGTTGAATACAGTTCGCTCAAGCGGTTGTCAACCAGTTGGTTGAGAACATCCGGCAAATCTCACCGACGTGAAAAGACGGGTGGCGCGCCCTGCCCGTCGCAAAAATTCTGCACGACCCGGGCATGCGCGAAATGAGCTGTCCAGCCCGCGACACCAGCCAGATGCGAGCGCTCTGACGCACTCATGGCCACTTCTTTCGACCCGCCAAAGGCCCGTTCCTCCGCCCCCCTACGCCGTTCGCCCAAGCCAGCGCTGCGCGTGCGCCGCACCTTCGTCGAGCAGTCGACCCGCGCCGCCGAATGGTCGCGCCAGAACCCCGATGAAGCACGCAAGGTGCTGGCATCCATCCTGTCGAAGCGCGGCGAGAACGCCGAGTTGGTCAAATACTGGACCGGCTTCGGCCTCCGCGAAGGCGCGCAGGCGGTTCCCCGCGACCTCGACTTCTGGATCGCCGTGCTCGAACGCGAGGGGTCGCTACCCAAGGGCAAGCTCAAGGCCGCCGACCTGCTGTCCAGCCCAACGCCGAAGCCAAATCGAACTGAGCCTGAAAAGGCCTGGCCAAAGACATCGGAGAAAAAGCATGACCAGCATCGACAGCGGCCACCGCGGCGAGGTTTCGATCCGCGACCTCTCGAAATCCTTCGCCATCAACGGCCGACCGCTGGCGGTGCTGAAGGGCCTGAACCTCGACATCCGCGCCGGCGAATGCCTTGTCATCGTCGGCGCGTCGGGATCGGGCAAGACCACGCTGCTGCGCGTGCTGGCCGGTCTCGAAGTGGCCGATGGCGGCCGGGTGGCGATCGACGGCGAACCGGTGCATGGCGTCGGCTCCGACCGCGCCGTGATCTTCCAGGAGCCGCGGCTGCTGCCCTGGCTGACGGTGCTCGGCAACGTCGCCTTCAGCCTCGAGGTGCGTGGCGAAAACCGCGCCCGCGCCGAGGAGCGGGCGCGCGACTATATCGGGCTCGTCGGCCTCGGCGACTTCACCGATGCCTATCCCAGGCAACTCTCGGGCGGCATGGCCCAGCGCGTCGGCATCGCCCGCGCGCTGACCGTACAGCCCGAGATCCTTTTGCTCGACGAGCCGCTCGGCGCGCTCGACGCCATCACCATGCAGGAAGAGCTCGCCCGCTTTTGGAGCGAGAAGAACGTGACCATGGTCATGATCACCCACGATCTCGAAGAAGCGGTCTATCTCGCCGACCGGGTGCTGGTGCTGCCCAAGGAGAAGGGTGCCGCCGCCCGCCTGATCGACATCGAGCTGCCCCGCCCGCGCGACCGCAGCGAACCTCGCTTCGTCCGCTATCGAGAGGAATTGCTGTGCGAGTTCGGCCTGCATTGAACGAGGCCAACGTCGCTCTTACACATGGTCGACAGGCCATTCGGCATGTTCGCTACTTTTGCTTCAACACCTTAGAGGCACCCAGAAACTGGGCGTCACCCATAAAAGCTTGCGGAAATATTGTTGCCTGACATCATCTCCGCGACTACGCTCTAGAAGCATTTTTCTATGGGGGTAGAATTGCTTAAGACGACATTTATTGCAGCAACGCTGCTTGCCGGAAGCTCATCGATAGCGCTCGCTTGGGATGCAAACGTTGAAGGCCCGGACGTGTTTGGCGTCACCAAGGTCATAGCAACGGTCGGCGGCCTTCGCGACGGCATGGTCGTTCAATGCGACAGCAAGGAAGACCTATTCGTCGCCTTTATCTTCCGGAAGAAGGAATTCGAGGACGTAACCTCCGGACCGGCGACCCTCTACCTGCAAGGAGCATCAAGTGAGCCGCTCAAACTGCCGGCGGAATTACGCGCCTGGAATGACAACTACGGTGGTGTTGTCGTTTCCGGCAGAGACCCTCAGGTCCTTGCCGCTGTCAAAGAGATCCAGGAGGCGCGCTCGAAGCTGAATGTCGGCTTTGAGGTCGGCGGCAGCCAGAATTCGGCGTCATTCGGCTCCAGAGGTTCGACCAAGGCGATGGAAAAGGTTATCCAGGGCTGCAAGCTCGGCGATTTAACCAAACCGCCAGCGTAGCCGGCCACTAGCGGCAGGCGCCGCATCTACGCATGCGATCCTCTCACTTCTTGCCTTGCGGATAGATCGTTTCGCCACGCTTCAGCATGGCGACGAAGGTCTCGATCTTCTTCTTGCGCCCGGCCTCGGTCTTCATGTTGTGGGTGCGGAAGGCGAGCGCAAAGCGGTTCTGCTCGCTGAGCTTGCCGAGCATTGCTTTCGCCTCCGGCTCGGCATCGATCGCCGCCTGCAGGTCGTGAGGGATCAGCATGTCCTTGCCACTCTTGTAAGCCCGGTCCCAGCGGCCGTCAGCCTTGGCCGCCTCGACCTGCTTCATGCCATGCTCGGTCATCCGCCCCTCGGCGACCAGGCGCGCCACGCTGTCGACATTGATCTGGCTCCAGGTGCCCTTCTTGCCGCGCGGCGAATAGCGTTGCAGGAAACTCCTGCCGTCGAACCCCTTGCGCACGCCGTCTATCCAGCCCCAGCATAAGACGACTTCGATCGCCTCCTTCGGCGTGATCGAGGCCAGCCCCGATCCGACCTTGTGGACCTTGATCCAGACCTCGTCCTGGCTGTCGTGGTTCCTGCTGAGCCAGGCATAAAAGCTGGCGGCGTCAGTGAATTCATGAACCTTGGCGGGATCGACATAGACTGGTGCCATCAGTTGACCTGCTCCGCTTCTACGGCTGCAGCTTTCCTGGCTGCAGGCCGTTCGACCTTGAAAAAGAACACCATCAGCGCCAGACCGATGAAGACCCCGCCGACGGCATAGGGTGCGCCGGCAAATGTCACCGGCGCGCTCGGCCCGGTGAACCAGGCAAAGATGCCGGTGTAGAGCAGCGGCGTGATGATGCTGGTGATCGAAAACAGGCTGGTCATCGCGCCCTGCAACTCGCCCTGCGCATCCGGCGGCACCTTGGCGGCGGCCAGGCTCCTCAGCGGCGGGTCGGCGAGTGCTTCGAGGCAAGTCGCCACGATCACCGCATAGATCATCCAACCCTGCCATGCTGCGGCATAACCGAAGGCAGCGACGGCGGTGAAACCGAGACCGATGGCTGCCGTACGCCACTCGCCCAGCCTGGGGATGACTCTGGGAAGCACCAGTGCCATGACAAGCGCGCCGCCGAGGCCGAACACACCGAGCGAGAAGCCGATCTGCCGTTCGCTCCAGCCATAGCGGTAGCTGCTGACGAAGGACCAGACCGCCGGATACATCATGTGGCCGAGCGCCATCAGGAAGAACACCAGCCCGATCCAGCCGATGCCCTTGTATTTGCGCATCTGCTTCAGCGCGCCGAGCGGATTGGCGCGGCGCCATTCGAAGGCGCGCCGGTTGTGGCGCGCCAGCGTCTCGGGCAGGAAGAACAGGGCCACCAGGAAATTGACGAAGGCAAGTGCTGCGGCACCCCAGAACGGTACGCGCGGCCCGAACTCGCCAAGGAAGCCGCCGAGCACCGGCCCGATGATGAAGCCGACGCCGAAGGCGATGCCGAGCAGGCCGAAATTCTTGGCCCGGTTGTCGTCGTTCGATACGTCGGCGATGAAGGCTGCGGCCGTCGAGTAGCTCGCACCGCTGATGCCGGCGAGCACGCGGCCGACGAACAGCATCGGATAGGACCAGGCGAGCGCGCAGATGGCGTTGTCGATGGCGAATGTCAGTACAGAGGCGAGCAGGATCGGCCGGCGCCCGAAACGATCGCTGAGATTGCCCATCAGCGGCGCAAACAGGAACTGCATCGCCGCATAAACGAAGAAGAGCCAGCCGCCCTCAATCGCCGCCTCGCCGACGCCGACGCCGGTCAGCTCCTGCAGGAAGGCCGGCAGTACCGGCATGATGATGCCGAAGCCGATGATGTCGAGCAGCAATGTGACGAAGACGAGCGCAAGGCCTCGTCTGGCGGTCTTCTCATCAACCATGTCGAACCCACAGGCGCCGCTTCGAGGCCGCGAAGATCAGTCGAGCTGCGCCGGCATTTTGCACCGCGACAGGCGCTCAAATGCCGGCATCGATCCGCCGGGGGCGTGCGGAAACCCTGCTTATAGATCAAGCACTCATCAAGAACAATACGTGAACATATCAATTATCTTCATGCCAGGACGCCATCCGGCGGAACATTACGGGACCGCGCGGCCCTCGCTTGCCTCGAGAATGGCGAACCAGTGCTGGCGGTCGAGCCTAATGTCCAGCGCCTTGACCAGCCCGGCCAGCCGCGCCGCCTTCATCGTGCCCAGCACCGGCACCAGCCGTGCCGGATGTCTGAGCAGCCAGGCAATGGCAATTGTCGAGATGTCGGCGACACCGATCTCCTCGGCGACCGCCCTCAGCGCTGCCCGCACCCTTTGCTCGCGTGCGCCCTCGCCGGTGAACAGCGAACCGCCGCCCAGCGGCGACCAGATCATCGGCGCGTAGCGCAGCCTTTGCGCATGGTCGAGTCGCCCGTCGGTCAGGGCCGAGGTCTCCAGCACCGAATGCTCGATCTGGTTGGTGACGAGCGGGAACGGCAGCCGCGAGGCGAGCAGGTCGAACTGGTCCGGCGTGAAGTTGGACACGCCGACGGCCCGCACCTTACCTGCCGCCACCAGCCGCTCGAAGGCGCGCGCCGTGTCGTCGGCGTCCATCAGCGGATCGGGCCGGTGGATCAGCAAGAGGTCGAGATAGTCGGTGCCAAGGTTGTTCAGCGAACGTTCGACCGAGGCCTCGATATGGGCGGCACCGGTGTCATAATGCTTCAGTCGGTTCTGCGGCCGGTTGGACGAGGCCAGCATGATGCCGCATTTGGAGATCAGCTCGATGCCGGCGCGCCGGCCTTTCCACCGCGCCAGCCCGGCGCCAAACGCCTCCTCGACCGCGTAGCCGCCATAGATGTCGGCATGGTCGAAGCTGGTCAGGCCGAGATCGACTGATGTATCGATCAGCCGTGCAACCTCCTGGGCGCCAGGGTTCTGGCCGTCGAGCAGCCGCCAGGCGCCGAACACCAGCCGCGATAGCGACAGGCCTCCCGGCACCAGTTCGATGCGTGGAGAGACAGTCATCCGATCGGCCATCGTCAGATCGGATTGTTGAAGGTATCGCAGTCCGACAGCTTACCGCTCTTGAAGCCAGCGGCAAACCAGCGCTGACGCTGCTGCGAGGTGCCGTGGTTAAAGCTTTCCGGCACGACATAGCCCTGCATGCGCTTCTGCAGCGTGTCGTCGCCGATCTGCTGGGCAGCGTTCAGCGCCTCTTCGATATCGCCCTGTTCGAGCAGACCCTTCTGGTCGGTGTAGTGGCCCCAGACGCCGGCGAAGCAGTCGGCCTGCAACTCGACGCGCATCGACATCTGGTTGGCGTCGGCCTCGCTCATCTGCTGCCGCATCTGGTTGAACTTGGGCAGAATGCCGGTCAGGTTCTGGACGTGATGGCCGACCTCGTGGGCAATGACATAAGCCTGGGCGAAATCGCCGGCAGCGCCAAACTGCTTGGCCAGCTGGCCGAAGAAGGCGGTGTCGAGATAGACCTTCTGGTCTCCAGGGCAATAGAACGGGCCGGATGCCGAGGAGGCGAAACCGCAGGCCGAGCGCACCTGCCCTGAGAACAGCACCAGCTTCGGTTCCTGGTATTTCAACCCCTCGGCCTGGAAGATGCCGTTCCAGGTGTCTTCGGTCTCGGCCAGCACGGTCGAGACGAACTGGGTCATCTCGTCATTGGCGGGCGCGCCGCCCTCGCTCACCTGGCCGCCGCCGGAGACCGGGCCGCCATCGCCGCCGGCCAGGATCTGCATCGGGTCGATGCCGCAGGCGCGCAACGCAAAAAACAGAATGACAAGGATGATGATGCCGGACAGTCCGCCGCCGCCCGTCGACATGCGCGGGCCCATCGGCAGGCGTCCGCCACCCAGGCCTCCGCCGAGCCCACCACCGCCGCCTTGACCGCGCGTATCCTGGACGTTGTCACTCTGGCGGCGGCCTCTCCAGCGCATAGGCGTATCCCTCGATGTTGTCGCAGCCTCGGCCGCTCACTTGAGACAATTAGCTTAACCCCTGCGGCAAGTCACAGGGTTTTTGCTTGGGCCACCCGCCGGCCCGGCGGCACCAAATCAGCTTTTCTGCTTGCTGCCCGCGCTCTTGCCGTCGGAGCTTTTGGCGCGTTCCTCGAAGCGCTTTTCGCCCTTCGCGAAGTCGTGGCCGGTCCTGGCCTCGACCTTGCGTTCTTCCCTCGCCGCTGCCTTGCGCAGGCCCCTGGCAGCCTCTTTTCCCTTGGCGGTGGGTGCCTGTGTGATCGCCATTGTCGCTTCCTCCCGAAAGCGTCGCGGCATTGCGACGCTCAGGCTAACGCGATCCGGCGGCACTCGTTCCCTGCTTGCACCAGCTCGACCACGCCGTAGACGGCTGAGGGGCGAGCTACTCCGCCGGTATTGCCTGTGCCTCGAGCGCGGCACCCTGGCTGCGTCGGTTGGCCAGCCATGCCGTCAGCAATTTCTGGGAGTGGAACGCAGCGACGCCGGTCAGGACGCCGGTCACGACGCTCAGCGTGGTCAGCACAGGCCACGGCAGCTGGAGTTGCGGCAGCACGAGCTCCGGCACCAGGCGGTGGAACAGGTAGATGTGATATCCGGCCGCCGCCACCGGCAAAGCCAGTGCCGCGACCTGCCGCAGCACTGTGATACGCGGGACGTAGAGCAGCATGGCGACGCAGGCAAGTTGCAGCATGAACTTGACCCAGGAACCGGTCCAGTTGCCGCCCCAATAAGCCATAAACGGGAAGGCCATGGTCGCCATGCCGAGCACCGCCATGCGCTGCCGCGCCGTCTGCGCGTGAAAGGCGCACCAGCCGAAGACAGCGAGATGGAATACGTCCGACACGGTGAAGATCTGCACCGCGCCGACGGCCCAGACCTTTGGCGCCAGGATTTTGATCGCGATGGTGACGACAAGCGCTGTCATTCCCGCTGCGAACGGCCTGGCCGCTACCTGCTTGCGTACTGCCGGCAACGAGAACAATACCGCGACGATCAGCATCACCTGCGCATAGGCTTCGACGAACCAGTAGAGGTAGGGCAGCATGTGTTTGGGATCGAAGATGCCGAGATTGCCCACGAGGAACACCGACGGCCACAGCACCTCGCCGCGTGCGATCGAAAAGCAGGCGACCAGCGGCGCATAGACGGCGAGATTTGTCGTCACCGCGCGCAACAGCCTCGACGTCTCGCCGCGCATCAGCGCCGCACCATGGAACCGCGCCAGGCCATAGCCGACAAGCATCACCAGCGCCGCCGCCCCGCCCGGAATGGGCCACAGTGTGGCGTGGTGCAAAACCACGAGCAGGATCGCCAGCGCCCGCATCAGCATGTCGGTGTCGACGACGCGATGGCTTCCCTTCTGCCTGCCCAGCCGGGCCAGCGCGCCGACCGGCATCTTCTCCCAGCCTTCGGGGATACGGCCGAGCTTGCGCTCCAGCGTCAGCGACAGTTGGACATAGAGCAGCGAATCTCCGCCGAGTGCCTCGAAACTGTCAGCCGGCGTCACCCGTTTGGGGTAGAAGGCCCCACCAAACGCCTCGATGATCCCGGCATCGGCCTTCTGGTTTCGCCGCGCAAGCTGCGCCACCGCCTGGTGGTCGACCTTGCCCGAAGCCAGCCGCGGCAAGGTGTCGACCGCCACCGCGTCGACATGCAGCGCCGTTAGTCCACTCGCTTCGATCATCAGCTTGCAAACATCCTCAGGCGCCTCACCCGACGAAAACGCCGCGACCAGTCGCCGGTCGTCGCCGGTGACCGCCGCCACGACGCCCCGGCTGGCAAGCGCGTGCTCCACCGCCTCGTGGCTGATCCGCAAGCCCGCGATCTTCGACATGCGCTTGAGGCGGCCGACGACGCGGAAGAAGCCGTTCTCGCAACGCTCGGCCAGATCGCCGGTGCGCAGCTCGCCGATCTCGGCGCCGCGCGCCAGGTCGTTGCGGCCGAGCGCATACCCCATCATCACATTCGGCCCGCGATAGACAAGTTCGCCCGCCTCGCTGCAGCCGTCGATCCGGCTCCCGTCCTCATGGGCAAGCGCCAGCTCACCACCCGGAATGACGATGCCGATGCTGTCAGGATTGTCAGCCAGTGCCGCCGGCGGCACATAGGCGATGCGCGCCGTGGCTTCGGTCTGGCCATACATCAGGAACAGCTGCCGTCCCGCGGCTTCGAGCCTGCGCCGGAACGCCTCGGCGAGGCCGGCCGGCATGCGGCCGCCCGCCACCGTCATGAAACGCAGTGACGGCAATTCCTCGGCGCTGAAGCCAGTCTTGTCCATCAGTTCGTAGGAATAGGGCACGCCGCTAATGTTGCTGACACCGGCCGCGCGCAGATCGTCAACAAAGCCTTTGTCGGCCACGCCCTTGGCTGAGACGAACACGCTGGCACCGACTGCCAGATGCGAGTTGAGCACCGAAAGGCCGTAGGAATAATGGAACGGCAGGATCAACGCCGCGCGATCGGCCGGCGCCAGGCCGAGATAACTGGCGATCGCCCGAGCATTGCTCTCGACATTGGTCCGCGACAGCCGGACGAAGCGGCTCCTGCCGGTGCTGCCCGATGTCGCCAAGAGCACGGCCAGGTCGGGATGCAGCGTCTCGCCTGCGTCCTCGCCCTCAACGAGGCGCCAGCGCCCGTCGAACCGTCTGACGCACAAATCGGGGTGAAAGTCCTCTTCGAATGCGTCGAACGCCGCCGCATCGCCAGGCGCAATCAGCGCCACCGCGTGTCCGCCGGCCAGAGCGGCGAGATAAGCGACGATGGCATGCTCGGAATTGGACGCTTCGAGCGCCACGAGCTTGCGCGCCGCGCCGAACTCCGCTGCCATCGCTGCAACGCGGCGCGCCAGTTCGGCATAGCTGATGGCGGCGCGACCCGGAAACACCAGCGCTATCCGCTCGCCAAAACCGGCAAGTCCCTGCAGGAAATCCATTCTTCGCCCGCCCCGCCGCTTCGCTTGCAGCCACATGAACGCGCGAGCCGATAGCGCTATTCCTGATAATTTGCATCAAGAGAACGCAAGGCGGCTAATATATATGTCGCCCGGCGGGCAACATCGGGCTTCGCCGGCCGAGCGCAAGACATGCGCTCGACCGACTGGAATGGCGGGTCAACTCTATCGGGCAGCGGCGAGCCGGATCGACCTGCTGCTCGCCCCAAGCACCGCCAGCGCCACCAGCGGAAAAGCGGCGGCGACGAGGCCGAGGTCGGACGGCCGGGCGAACTCCAGCACGCGGCCGCCGATGACGGTGCCGAAGGCGATGCCGAAATAGAGTGCCGAGGCGTTGAGCGACAGGGTCAGATGCGCGATCTCCGGACTGAAGCCGACGATGCGGCTCGCCTGCGCCGGCGGGAAGGCCCAGCCGATGATGCCCCACGGCACCATCAGCGCAATCAGCACCGGGCCGGCGACATGGTGCGGCAGCAGCTTCAAGGTCAGCGCAATGGCGATGCAGAAGCCCGATGACATCAGGAGCGAGATCACCACCATGCGTGTCGCGCCGATACGGTCCGCGAGATAGCCGCTCGACAGGTTGCCGATGACGGCCCCGACGCCGAAGGCCAAAAGCATGCCTGGAAGGGCTATTTCAGGCAGCCCCGCTCCTTCGAGCGCCAGCGGTGCGATGTACGAAATCACGGTGAATCCGCCGGCGAGATAGAGCAGCGTCACCAGGAGCGAGGGCAGGATGCCGGGCCGGGCAATGGCGGTGAAGCGCTCACTGAGCGTCAACTTGATACCGCGCGAGCCCCGGGGCAGCCGCACCCACAAGATCGCCGCGCAGGAGATGCCAAGCAGTGCAATGGCAACGAAGGTGCCGCGCCAGCCCCACATGGTGGCAATCAACGATCCGACCGGCGCGCCGAGTGCCACTGCAAAGGTCGTGCCTCCGACGACGACCGCGATCGCCCGCGCCCGGTGCTCAGGTCCGGCCAGCGACACGGCGGTTGCCTGGGCAGTCGCAGCATAAAGTCCGGCCGACATGCCCATCACGATCTGCGCGATCAGAAGCCCGGCAAAGGAGCTGCTCATCGCTGCAATGATGTTGCCGGCGACGAACACCAGCATGGTCGCGGCAAGCACCCGGCGACGGTCGATCTCGCCGGCCAGCGCCGACAAGACTGGCGCGCCGATCGCATAGGCAAGCGAGAACGCCATGATCAGGTAACCCGCGAACGGTATCGACACATGCGCGTCGCCGGCGATTGCCGGCAACAGGCTGGAAAACACGAAGCCGACGGTGCTCATGGCGAACGAACCGACCGCCAGCCAGATAAGGCGCTTGTCCATGACAGTGTCCTTAGTTCAAAATATGTTGAACTATTGAACTTATCCCCCCGTCATGTCAATCTGTGTATTCGACCTCTGCTGCCATCCTCATGTCAGCAGCCAGTCCAAAACCTTGAACCGACCAACCAGCACCGTTACCTCTAGAACCATGTCCTTGCCCCATCCAAATCTCGACCAGATCAGCCTTGCCAACGTGCTGTCAGTGCTTGGCGACCAGACCCGCCTCGCCATTGTCGGTTATCTCGCCTGCAACGAGGGTCTGGCGGTGAGCTGCGGCCAGTTTTCCGAGTTCGGCTCCAAGACGAACCTGTCCTACCATCTGGCCAAGCTGCGCGAGGCCGGCATCACCCACACTGAGGTGGCAGGTACCAGCCGGCTGATCTCGTTGCGCCGCGCCGATCTCGACAGCCGCTTCCCCGGCCTGCTCGATTCGATCATCACCGCGGCCCAGGAACTCCCCGCACTCGAGCGCCTCCGCGACGAGGCCTGAGCATGCGCATTGCCGTCATCGCCGACATCCATGGCAACATCCTTGCACTGGAGGCTGTCATCGCCGACCTCGCCCGGCGCGGCGGCGCCGATGTCGTCGTCAATCTCGGCGATCTCGTCTCCGGTCCGCTCTGGCCCAGCGAAACGGCAGAGACGCTGCAGGCCCTTGGCTGGCCGACCGTGCGTGGCAACCATGACCGCCGCGTCGCCACCGACGCGCTCTCCGACATGGGCCCGTCCGACCGCTTCGCCTATGATCGCCTGACGCCAGCCCAGCGTGACTGGATGAAGGCGATGCCGCTGACCTTGGAGAGCGCTCCGTCGGTTCTCGCCTTCCACGCCCGCCCCGATCACGACGAGCGCTATCTCTCCGAGGTCATCGATGAAGGCCAGCTCATCCGCGCGCCGCTGAAAGTCATCGAAAGCCGCCTCCGGCAGGTCGACCCCAAATATCGGCTGCTGCTCGCCGGCCACAGCCACCGTGCCGATCTCGTCCAGCTCTCCGGCGGGCGTCTTCTGTTCAATCCCGGCAGCGTCGGCGCCCCAGCCTATGACGACGACACTGCGCCTGCCCATGTCTCCGAGCAGGGCTCGCCGCTGGCGCGCTATGGCCTCGTCGAACTCGACGCTGCCGGCATTGTCACCAGTGTCGATGCGCTTGCAGTGACCTATGACTATGAAGCCGCAGCCCACCGCGCCGTCGAGGGCGGCCGCCCGGAATGGGCTCATGCCTTGCGCACCGGCTTCATGCCGGACTGATCCGGCAGTTCGCCGCCACTATCGGCTCTAGCTCCCGGCTGACTGGCCTATTTCCTACGCCGGCCCGGCTTCGACGTCTTCTTGACGCCACCCGAGCGCGCCGGCTTCGTCGCCGGTTTGAGCGCGCCGTCCCTTGCCAAATCCTTCGGCTCCAGTGTCAGCGCCGGCCTGCCGATCGCCTCTTGCCCGGCGCGGACGTCGGCAGCACGCAGCGTGTCGCCGAAATCAAGCCCGGTAAGGCTCTCGACATGAGCGACGGTCGTCAGGAACTCCGACACCCGCGCCAGTTCCTCGGCATCGCCAAACGCCTCCGCCATGCCTTCGGGCATCACTTCGATCAGCGGCCCCTGGTCGGCGAGCAGTGCTATCGCGCGCAGGTCGTTGCCGTCGTTCCACGCCGCGATTTTCCAGAATTTCAGCGGCACCTTGCTTTCGAAACGATAGGGCGGGTCGCTGTCGGCGAACACCGGCCCGGCAAACACTGTCACCCTTTGGCGCATTGTCACCGCGTTGCGCAGCACATAGGTCTCGACCGCCCGCCAACGCAGCTTGCCTTTCGAGCCCGGCCGGTTGAGCGCGCCGCCCTGGTTGAAGAAGCCGAGCTGGGGCGCCGCATTTGTGTAAAAGAACGTGTCGCGCTCGGCCGCCACCGCCTCCGCGTCGGTGCCCCAGGCCGGATCGCCGCGCAAGGTGATATGGCCTTTCTGGAAGATCCGCGCCTTGCGTTCGTTCGAGGTGGCGATCGGAAACCCAGCCACTTTCTGCGCGTCATAGAAGGGCTTGTTCATCTGCTCTTCCAGAAGCACGCGGCGGTCGGGCCGGAAGTCATCGCTGGCTTCCGCCCCGCCGATCGACTCGATGCCAAGCTCGCTCAGGCTTGGATCCTCGGTCACCGTCTTGTCGTCGCGGTTGACCGCCTTGATGCGGGATCCGTCGATGTTGCAGGCGGTGAAGTATGCCAGCCGCCGTTCGGCGTTCATGACCACCGAAAAATGGTGGTAGGGCAACTCGAACGGATCGTCGCCCGGCTTGGCCAACAGGTTTTTGGCCGCTCGCCCCGGCGCGCCGTCATGCTTGGGCAGCGGCAACACGAAACCTGGCACGAAGCCCGGCTCGTAGCCGCCGCGATCGTCGAAATTCTCGGTCTTCCAGCTCGCCGCCTCGGCACCCGGACGGGCCGTCCCGACATCGCCGGATTTCGGCGCGGCGCCAGTCGATACCTTCGCCATCAAAGGCGCGCGTACGCTGATCTCGATCGGGAATGTCCATGTCACCGAGCCATCGTCGCCCAGCCGAGCCTTGGGCTCGCCATCGCCGGCCGACGCCACGGCCTGCGCCTTGCCTGATTTCGCCACCGCCCTGTCCGGTTCTTCCACGCCCTCCGGCACCGGCTGCAGCTTCAGACGGCCCGCCTCTTCCCAGACGTCGAGCAGTTGCGTCACCGCCGCCCGGCTGCGGGCGTCCATGCCGGCTAGCCGCGTTTCCAGGTCGTTGACGATGGCGCTGATGCGGATGCCCTCGTTGATCTCCTTGGCCAGCGGCTTGCCGTCGGTGCCCATCACCTCGTGCCAAGGCCCACCCCAGTGATGCAGGGCGATCGGCTCCCATTCGTTGTTGAAGACCGGCGAGCCTGACGAGCCCTGCTCGGTGTCGGCGACATAGTGCAACACGTGCAGCGTCTCGTCGCGCGCCACGAGATGGTTCTCGCGCAGTACCAGCTCCTTGTGCCGGCCATCGGGATGCTGCACGACATTGGCGATCTCGCCCAGCATATGCTTGTCGCCGGCGCTGGACAGCACCAGGAAGCCGAACTCGTCGAGCGCGCGCGGGCCGCGCCGGCGCTGGCCGATGCCGATCAGCGTGTAGTCGAGCCCGTCAATGTCATCGGTGACGAAGCACAGCTCCGGATCGAGGAAGAACGACGTCGGCTGCCTGAGTTCATTGAACTTGTCGCGCTCATAGTCGAACTGCACCTGGAACCGGGCAGCGTCGGCGGCCGTCTGTATGACGTGGTGGTTGGTCAAAAACAGGTTCGGCCCGACAAGGAAGCCCGTGCCCTGTGGCATCTCGTTGAGAAAGGCGACCCGGCCAACGGCATCGGCGGCACGGCGGCCGCGCTCCAGAAAGGCAACGCCGACAAAATCCAGCGTCGATCCCTGGATCGCTTCCGGTCCCATCGGCTTGGCGGCAGCCATCGCAGGCTTGCGTCCGGCCTTTGCCGGCTCGGCAACAGTCTCGATCGCCGTCGAGATCATCTCGGCCTGTTCACGGGTCAACTCGGCCTTGACCTGCAGCCGCTCGACGCGGCGTCGGCGCTCGGGCTCCGCCGCCAGCGGATTGCCCTCGGCGATGCGCGCCAGCGACGTGTCTATTTCAGGTCTGCTTTTCTTCAACCGTTCACGAACGACACGTTCAACTTCACCGAAGGTCTGGATATCAACCATGCCCGCCCCCTTTGTTGAAGACCCCAAGTATAACTTGAGAGCCTACGCGGAGGTAGCGACGTTTTGTTGACAGCCTTTACGGGCAATATGCCTGAAATCAGCGGCGAAACCGCTCCAGCGTCGCCGTGAACAGCTCGGTCAACGCTGCAACGGCATCGTCATATGAGATACGCCCGGCCGCCGTATCACGCGACACGGCCTCGGCCGCCCCGAGAAGTCCCGACAAGACAGGTTCGCCGATATCGGCGGGCAGATCGACGAAGCGCGAAACCGCATCGCGATATTCCTTGAGATAACCATTGCGCAGCGTCTGGCGAAACTCGTCCATCTCCTCCGTGCCCGATAGTGCCGCGAACACCGCGCCCGCTTCGGGACCTGCCCGGCTGGCGCAGCGCACATAGGCCTCGCCCAGGATGCCTGCCACGTCGCGCAGTGTCTTGCCGCAGCTGGCAAGCGCCTCACGCTGCGTCTCCAGCTGCAGCTCGTTATAGGAAGAAAACAGCGCCATCAGTAGCCCCGCCCTGGTGCCGAAATGCTCATAGGCGATCGGCTTGCTCACCCCTGCCCGTTCGGCGACCCGGGCGAGCGTCAGCGCGTCGGTGCCCTCCGCGCGCACCATCTCCTGGGCCGCTTCCAGCAACTGCGCACGCCGTTCGGCCTTCGGCAGTTTTTTCGTCGAACTTGCAGTCGTCATCGCCGTCACATCCGGTCCGAAATTTTTCGGCCCGTGGCTTGAACATCGCCACACGCCACATATGTTACCACTAGTAACTTACAAAGAGTAAGCTACACATGGTAGATGCCTACACATATAGGGGAAATCAATGTCCATTGCAGCCCGTGAAATCCACCTGAAGAGCCGCCCGTCCGGTTTGCCGGGTGCCGACAATTTCCAACTCGTCGAACGCAACCTGCCGGCTCCCGCCACGGGCCAATTGCTGGTCAAGACGCTGTTCATGTCGGTCGACCCCTACATGCGTGGCCGCATGACCGACAGGCCGAGCTACATCGCCCCCTTCGAGATCGGCCAGCCACTTGAAGGCTCCGCTGTCGGTGTCGTCGAGCTATCAGCCCATCCGTACTTCAAGGCCGGCGACCTGGTCAGCCACTTCTCCGGCTGGCGCGACCACGTGCTTGTCGATGCCGCGACCGCAAACAGGATCGACGCCTCCAAGGCGCCGGCCGAAGCCTGGCTCGGCCCGTTGGGCATCCCCGGCCATACCGCCTATGTCGGCCTGCTCCGGATCGCCGGGCTCAAGGCAGGCGAAACCGTCTTCATCTCGGCCGCTGCCGGTGCTGTCGGTTCGATGGCCGTGCAGATCGCCAAGCTCAAGGGGGCCCGTGTCGTCGCATCCGTAGGCTCCGAAGAAAAGGCTAGCTGGGTCAAGGAACTCGGCGCCGACGCCGTCATCAACTACCGCACAGCGGGCGACCTGACAAAGGCGCTGAGGAAAGCCGCGCCCGAAGGCATCGACGTCTATTTCGACAATGTCGGCGGCGACCATCTCAGGGCGGCGCTCGAAGCGGCCAAGCCCCGAGCCCGCTTCGCGATCTGCGGCATGATCTCGGGCTACAATGACGAAAAGCCCGTTCCCGGCCCCGACAATCTCGCCGAAATGGTCATCAAGAGCATCAGCATGCGCGGTTTCCTGGTGCTGGATCACTTCGACATCCTGCCTGAATTCATCGCCGACATGGCCGGCTGGCTGGCCGATGGCCGCGTGACCTATCGCGACACGGTCGTCTCTGGTCTCGAAAACGCGCCCCAGGCCTTCATCGGGCTCTTCTCCGGCGAGAACCTCGGCAAGATGCTGGTCAAGCTCGCCTGACCTCGGGCGGCGGGTTCGCTCGCTGTCTTCCCTTTCCGATCGGCGTGTGCCCGAATGGCAAAGCACAAGCCCGGCCTCCAAGCCGACTGGGCGATCC
Organism: Aminobacter sp. NyZ550; assembly: GCF_025628925.2. Taxonomy (NCBI): domain Bacteria; kingdom Pseudomonadati; phylum Pseudomonadota; class Alphaproteobacteria; order Hyphomicrobiales; family Phyllobacteriaceae; genus Aminobacter; species Aminobacter sp. NyZ550. The sequence continues at coordinate 2,451,077 of NZ_CP114190.1, read as the reverse complement.
AGCACTTAGGGGCATTCGACGCCAGCTTCACGGAGGCGAGGTAGGCAAAAAAGCACTCCAAACGGGCAGTCGCTGTCGTCAGCGGCTGCCCTTCCGTTATCCGAACATGCCTTGCGCGCAACCGACGCGCATCAAAGCCGCATCCCGGCACAGGAAAAGCATTTTTTGGGGTTCCCCCCTCCCCAACCTTCCCCTATAAGGCGCGCCTAGCCTCTAGTTGACTCTCTCTTGCGCACCGGCCGGGATTCTCCCGTCCCGGTTCTTCGCGCAGGCATATCTTACGGACCGTACACAATGGCAAAACGCACCGACATCAAGTCCATCCTGATCATCGGCGCCGGTCCCATTGTCATCGGCCAGGCCTGCGAGTTCGACTATTCCGGCACCCAGGCCTGCAAGGCGCTGAAGGAAGAGGGTTACCGGGTCATCCTGGTCAACTCCAACCCGGCGACGATCATGACCGATCCGGAACTGGCGGATGCCACCTACATCGAGCCGATCACGCCCGAAGTCGTCGCCAAGATCATCGCCAAGGAGCGCCCCGACGCGCTGCTGCCGACCATGGGCGGCCAGACCGCGCTGAACACCGCGCTTTCGCTGCGCCGCATGGGCGTGCTCGAGCGCTACAATGTCGAGATGATCGGCGCCGACGCGCACGCCATCGACAAGGCCGAGGATCGCTCGCTGTTCCGCGAAGCCATGGCCAAGATCGGCCTGGAAACCCCACGCTCGATGCTGGCCAACGCCTCCGACGTCAAGGACGCCGACCGCAAGAAGCACGAAGCCGAGCGCGCCGCCCTCAAGGCCGAGGCGCCCGCCAATCTCGACGCAGCCCTCGACGCGCTCGAAACCCAGTGGAACCTCGGCGAAGGCGACCGCAAGCAGCGTTACATCAACCATGGCATGGCGATAGCCGCCCAGGCACTCGACCACGTCGGCCTGCCCGCCATCATCCGCCCGTCCTTCACCATGGGCGGCACCGGCGGCGGCATCGCCTTCAACCGTCAGGAATTCTTCGACATCGTCCAGAGCGGACTCGATGCCTCCCCCACCACCGAGGTGCTGATCGAGGAATCGGTGCTCGGCTGGAAGGAATACGAGATGGAGGTCGTGCGCGATCGCGCCGACAACTGCATCATCATCTGCTCGATCGAGAACATCGATCCGATGGGCGTGCACACCGGCGACTCGATCACGGTGGCCCCGGCGCTGACGCTGACGGACAAAGAGTACCAGATCATGCGCAACGCCTCGATCGCGGTGCTGCGCGAGATCGGCGTCGAGACGGGCGGCTCCAACGTCCAGTTCGCCGTCAATCCGGCCGACGGCCGCCTCGTCGTCATCGAGATGAACCCGCGCGTCTCGCGCTCTTCGGCACTCGCCTCCAAGGCGACCGGCTTCCCGATCGCCAAGATCGCGGCCAAGCTCGCCGTCGGCTACACGCTCGATGAGCTTGAAAACGACATCACCGGCGGCGCCACGCCCGCGTCGTTCGAGCCGTCGATCGACTACGTCGTCACCAAGATCCCGCGCTTCGCCTTCGAGAAGTTCCCCGGCGCCTCGCCCGTGCTGACCACCGCCATGAAGTCGGTCGGCGAGGTCATGGCGATCGGCCGCACTTTCCAGGAATCGCTGCAGAAGGCTTTGCGTGGCCTCGAAACCGGCCTTACCGGCCTCGACGAGATCGAGATCCCCGGCATCGGCACCGACGGCGACAGCGGCGACGACCGCAACGCCATCCGTGCTGCCTTGGGCACGCCGACGCCCGACCGCCTGCGCATGGTTGCCCAGGCGATCCGCATGGGCACCTCGCTCGAAGACGTGCACGCCATGTGCAAGATCGACCCGTGGTTCCTTGAGCAGATATCAGGCATCATTGCGATGGAAGCACGCGTCCGCGAGCACGGCCTGCCTGGGGATGCCGAGAACCTGCGCATGCTGAAGTCGATGGGTTTTTCGGACGCCCGCCTCGCCTCGCTCACCAAGACCGAGGCCGAAGCCGTTCAAAAGCAACGCCAGAAGCTCGGCGTCCACCCGGTCTACAAGCGCATCGACACCTGCGCCGCCGAGTTCGCCTCGCCGACGGCCTACATGTACTCGTCCTATGAGCTGCCCTTCGCTGGCGCTGTGGCCGACGAGGCCCAGGTCTCCGACCGTAAGAAGGTGGTCATCCTGGGCGGCGGCCCCAACCGTATCGGCCAGGGCATCGAGTTCGACTATTGCTGCGTCCATGCCGCCTATGCACTGCGCGAGGCAGGCTACGAGTCGATCATGGTCAACTGCAATCCAGAGACCGTCTCGACCGACTACGACACCTCAGATCGCCTGTATTTCGAGCCGCTGACGGCGGAAGACGTGCTCGAGATCCTGCGCGCCGAACAGGCCGCCGGCACCCTGCATGGCGTCATCGTCCAGTTTGGCGGCCAGACGCCGCTCAAGCTCGCGGATGCGCTTGAAAAAGCCGGCATCCCGATCCTCGGCACCTCGCCCGACGCCATCGACCTCGCCGAGGACCGTGACCGCTTTCAGAAGCTCTTGCACAAGCTCGACCTGAAGCAGCCCAAGAACGGCATCGCCTATTCCGTCGAGCAGGCCCGCACCGTTGCCGGCGAGCTCGGCTTCCCGCTGGTCGTGCGCCCGTCCTACGTGCTCGGCGGCCGCGCCATGCAGATCATCCACAATGAGGGCATGCTGCAGTCCTATTTGCTCGACACCGTGCCGGGCCTGGTGCCCGAGGACATCAAGCAGAAGTACCCCAACGACAAGACCGGCCAGATCAACACACTGCTCGGCAAGAACCCGCTTTTGTTCGACACCTATCTCTCCGGGGCCATCGAGGTCGACGTCGACTGCCTCTGCGACGGCAAGACGACCTATGTCTCGGGAATCATGGAGCATATCGAGGAAGCCGGCATCCACTCGGGCGACTCGGCCTGCTCACTGCCGGTCCACTCGCTGCCGTCCGACCTCGTCGACGAGCTCGAGCGCCAGACTTCGGCCATGGCGCGCGCGCTCAATGTCGGCGGCCTGATGAACGTGCAATATGCCATCAAGGACGGCACCATCTATGTGCTGGAAGTGAACCCGCGAGCGTCGCGCACCGTGCCCTTCGTGGCCAAAACCGTCGGCAAGCCGATCGCCAAGATCGCCGCCCGCATCATGTCGGGCGAGAGCCTCGACGAGGCCTTTGCCCACTATGGCGAAAAGCCCGATGCCCGCAATCCCGGCCACATCGCGGTCAAGGAAGCGGTGTTCCCGTTTGCCCGCTTCCCCGGCGTCGACATCCTGCTCGGGCCTGAGATGAAGTCGACCGGCGAGGTCATGGGCCTCGACCGCGACTACGCGCTCGCCTTCGCCAAGGCTCAGCTCGGTGCCGGAGTCGACCTGCCGCGCTCGGGCACGCTGTTCGTCTCGGTCCGCGACGAGGACAAGGCCGGCATCCTCGGCGCCGTCCAGCGCCTGTCCGGCCTCGGCTTCAAGGTGCTGGCAACCTCGGGCACCGCGCGCTTCCTCAATGAAAACGGCGTGCCGGCCGAGAAGATCAACAAGGTGCTCGAAGGCCGCCCTCACATCGAGGACGCCATCCGCAACCGCCAGATCCAGATCGTCTTCAACACCACCGATGGCCAGAAGGCAGTCTCGGACTCGAAGTCGATCCGCCGCGCCACACTGATGCAGAAGGTGCCTTACTACACCACCCTGTCGGGTGCTGCCGCCGTCGCCGAGGCCATCGCCGCGCTGAAGGCCGGCTCGCTCGAAGTGCGTCCACTGCAGGATTACTTCAAGTAAAAGCCAGGACGTCGCCACAGCTTCTCTTCTCCCCGTTTACGGGGAGAAGATGCCGGCAGGCAGATGAGGGGCAGCGCAAACGCTGGCACACTTGCCATGTGGCGCATTCAGCTGCAGGGCAGAAGAAGAGCTTCACCGGCGCATAACCAGCCCGGGGCGTCCTGCGGCTTCCTGCCGGCAAAGCACTACGGCAGAACTGAAATACGCAGGCGTCGTCTTAACGAAACTGCTTGAATTGCCTCGCCCCACCTTCCCACCCGCATAGATTGCAGCTAACTCTTCACCATCAGGTGGGGAGTATTTGCGAATGAAACTGAAAACTATGCGGCTGGCGCTGGCACCGGTGCTGGCGGGACTTCTGGTTGCGGCCGTACCGGTCGCGGCAATGGCCAAGGACAAGGGCTCGCTGGCCGGCAACGAAGGCAAGAAGCGGTACGCGGCGCAGTTCGGGAACACGACTGGTCCATGCAAGGACGGTTATAAGAAGTATGTCGCCGCCCCCGGCCACTCGGCCTATGCCCAGACGCATCTTGGCGCCGTCGAAGCCTTTTACTGCGGCGCTTCCCTTAACGCGCCGTCCCAGGCAGCAGCCGAAAAGCAAGCGTTAGAGCGCTGCAATTCGGTCGGCAAGAAGTACAAGATGAAAACCACCGGCAACTGCGCCATTTACGCTTCGAAGTGAGAGGCCGGACTTACCCTCCCCCTTGTGGGGAGGGTCGATCCGCGACGCGGATCGGGGTGGGGGTGGTCGAAGAAGCGCACGCCGCCCACAGACTGGCACCGCGCCAGACCTCGCCTGCTGTCTGAACAGCCGTTCGGCGAAACCACCCTCGGAAGCCCGTCACCTCACCCCCTCGTCATCCCACCCCCATCCGGCTACCCTGCCCCGCCAGCCAGGAATCGCCGCATGCCATACGCCTACGACCCGTTCGACGAGATCCGCCGCGAGGCATCCGGTGTCAGCCTGATCCCGCCACAGGTGGTCGCCGACAACGCCGCCAGGGGACTCGTATTGAGAAGGCAGTTCGGCCGCGGCGGCACAGAGATCGGCGTCGGCCGCGCCGAGGAGCTTGTCGCCCGTACCGAGCTTACGCCCCATACCATCAAGCGCATGGTCAGCTACTTCGCCCGCCACGAGGTCGACAAGCGCGGCAAGAATTTTGGCAACGAGCAGAACCCGTCAGCCGGCTACATCGCCTGGCTGCTCTGGGGAGGGGATGAAGGGCGCGCTTGGGCTCTGGAGATGAAACGCGCTATCGCTGATCAGGCGTAATGCTGCTCGATTATCTGAATAGCCCAAAATCGAAAACATCCATGATGGCTGCTATTCTCGGCTGCAGAATTTAGCCACCCCAGTCCACCTCGGTCATGCCGAGCCTGAGATAGAGCCGAACAGCAGCCGAGTTGTCGACCAGGTTGGTCTTGAGGTCGATATGGCTCGCGCCCCGCGCGGCGAAGGTGGCAAAGACGTGCCACAGCAGCGCCTCGGCGATACCCTTGCCGCGACTGTCGGGACGAACGGCAAGGTCTTTCAGGAAGCCGCTGGTCCAGCTCAAGGCAGCCCCGGTCAGCCGGCCCTCGTTATCGAAGACCAGGAAACAAAGTTCAGGGTCAAATTCCGAGTCGGCCTCGAGTCGTGGCCACCACTGGTCGAACGGGCCGTTCATGCCGTCGTCGAAGACGAGCTCAAGCAGATCGTAAAGTGCAACCGCGTCGGAGGCCTGAAACGTCCGCATCGAAAAGCCGGCGGGCCAGCGCGGAGGTTGCAGTTCGCCGGGCAGCACCCTGCGCAGGCGGACGTCGTTTTCCCCCTGCGGCGATGGCATCGGCAAGTCTAGCCGCGGTGACGGGCGCGGTCGCGGCCGAGCCCGGTCTCGTCGAGCAGGCCTTTGCGCTTGGCGTGGTAGTAATAGCCGCTCTGGTAAAGCTTGTCGGCCTTGTCCTCGTCGCCATCGGCGACCATGAAAGCGCCGCGCAGATATTTGACCGCGTATTTCAGATTGGTCTCGGCATCGAACAGGCCGCGCGCCGGGCCGTCATAACCCATGCCGCGCGCGGTGGCGTGCTTGATCTGCATCAGCCCCCAATGGCCGTTGTTGAAGGCCATCGGGTTGAAGGTGCTCTCGCGGTTGACCACGCGCCGCACCAGCCGCTCGGGCACCTCATAGAGAGCCGCGTATTTCGAGATCAGCTCGTCGATCTTGCCGCGAGAGGCAAGTGCCGGGCTGTCGGGCGCGGCATAGGACGAGGTGGCGAAGCTTTCGGGCGCGACATTGCCCAGCGACGCGACCTGGTAGCTGCGCGGCACCGGCGCGCTGGCCGGCAGGGCATAGTCGGCGATCGTCGGCGCGGACGGAAACTCTCCGACAAGCTTGTCGGCTGTGGCAACGATTTCGCCGCCGGCCATCGGCACCGACATCGGGTCGACCGGGCCCTTGGCCAAGGCAGGAGCCTTGGGCGCGGTGGCGGCAACGGCAACAGCTTTTGCGGCATCAGCAGCAGGCGCGATCGGCGCAGCGGCATCTGCCTTTTCGCCACCAGCAGCGCCAGTCGCCTTTTCGGCACCAGCAGCAGGCACCGGCGGCGCGGCAGCAACGGTCACGGCAGCGGCCTCGCTTGTGGCCGGCGTCGCGGCGTCAGCGGCACCCGCGACATCCGAAGCATCGGCAGCGGGCGCTGCGGCAGCGAGCACGGCAGTGGCCGGCGAAGCTTCGGTGGAGGCATATGATGCGGTCGGCAGCACTGCCACGGTTTCCGGCAGCGCGAGATCGGCGACCTCCGTCGAAGCGGGCGCAATCTCGGCGTTCAAGGCCACGTCGGCGGCCGTCGAAAGATCGGTGTTGAGAGCCGCTGTGTTGGTCTGGCAGCCCGACAGCAATGCCGTCGCCAATGCCACCGAGATCAGCAGGTGAGTCTTTATCGCCGCCAAATGCACACTCTGTTAATGATTTCGTCCCGCCCGACCCTCTCTACAACAACGTATGAGCCCCGGCAATCCACAGGTGGATACGGTTTTCGGGTGGCATGCGCACACAGATCATGGCACATTGTTCCTGTTTTGTACCGAATTCACGCCAGCTGCCAGGACGAAAGGAACGGTCGTGGACCCAAGCATTTTCCATCCCCTGCCCGGTCGCGCCGTCTTCGAGACGGCCCTCGGCTTCATGGCGCTCGCATGGAGCAAAACCGGGCTTGTCAGGCTTTGCCTGCCGGAAAAAACCCGCGACGCCGCCGAGCGCCGGCTGCTGCGACTGGCCGGTCAGGCCACGGCCGCGGGCGACCATACGCCGCCACCATGGATCACCGTGCTGATCGCCGACATCAGGCGCTATGCCGACGGCGAGGACGTCGATTTCTCCGATGTCCCGGTCGATCTCGCCGGCATCGACGATTTCCGCCGCGACATCTATGCCGCCGCCCGAAACCTTCACTATGGCGAGACCACCACCTATGGCGGGCTGGCCGAGAAGGCCGGCCGGAAGGGTCTGTTCCGCGAAACTGGCTCGGCACTGGGGGCGAACCCTATTCCCCTCGTCATTCCGTGTCACCGCATCCTCGCCGCCGGCGGCAAGATCGGCGGATTCTCGGCGACCGGTGGCTCGAACATGAAGGAAAGGATGCTGGTGCTCGAAGGCGTGCGCATCGGCCCGCCACCATCCACCCAAGCATCATTCGGGTTCTGACAGGGGATGAAAAGAAGAGCACACAACTGCGAGAGCTGCGCCTGACGGCGCGCAGAAAGCGTTTCAGAGCGAGATCAATTGTCCGCTTGCGTTCAGTCGCTCAGCGGAAACAGCCGGCGCTTGAAGAAATTGCGCTCGATTCGCTTGCAATTGTAGACCGGGCAGGACCGCGCATCGGCCGTCGGTACATATGCCCGGCGCGCCTCTTCGCCGGCCGAGCAGAAATGGTCGTTGGCGACATAGCGATCATAACGCGGCACGCCCGACGTCGGCGACGTCCAGCGCAGGATCACCGCGCCCTGGTTGCGCACGACGCTCTGCGTCTGGGCGCAGCTCATTTTCGTCGATACGTAGCGCGACGCGGCCTGCGCTTCGGCTGCCATCAGTGTCAGGCACGCGGCAAGCAAAATGGCTTTCATGAGAACCTCCCGGACTTCGCGCAACGGCTGGCGCCGGCCGAACGTTACAGCGCCTCATCTTGCATCGCTCGCAATGCCATGGGCGCCAGGCAATATAACACCCTGCGCCCGCCATGGTTGCATGGCAATTGAGGCAGGTTTCAAGCGCCACTATTTGCAAGGGCTTGCACTTGCGGCCATTTGCCCTTATATCCGGCACGTTGATATTTCGGCCGACAGATCCGTGCCCCGCGACACTCTCGCGTTTGCAGACGTCTCTCCCCAAAATCTCGATACCACGACTGGGCATGCTCGCTTGGTCAAGAAAAACTGCAAACGACAAGGATATTCAATATGGCTACTGGCACCGTTAAGTGGTTCAACGCAACCAAGGGCTTCGGCTTCATTCAGCCCGACGCAGGTGGCGCGGACGTTTTCGTCCACATCTCGGCTGTCGAGCGTTCGGGCATGGGCTCGCTGGCCGACGGCCAGAAGGTCAGCTTCGAAATCGAGCAGGACCGTCGCACGGGCCGTTCGTCGGCTGGCCAGCTCAAGGCAGTCTGATTTAAGGCGCGCGGGAGCGAAAGCTCCAATCGCGATGCAAGTCACGGATGTACTGGCGGCTGCGCGACAAGCGCGCCGGAATCTCTGACCCGAAGGACGATGCGGCAGATTGCCGTGAGCCCGGGTCAGGTGATCCAGGATCAGCTGCTGACAGCGGAAGGCGGGGTCACACCCCGCCTTTTTCTTTTTGCGCAGACAGGGTCGCGGCTCGAAACTCGCCTCGACGTCATAGAAAGGGGCCCGAAGATCGCATCTTCGGGCCTTCTTGCATTTCAGGATCAGGCGTTCACGGCAGCCAGGTCAGCGGCACATGGCCCTCGTCCGCTGCCACGCGGGCAAGCCAGGCCTTCACCGCAGGGAACGCATCCAGGTCATAGCCGCCGATGGTCGCGTCATGGGTGTAGGCATAGAGTGCAATATCGGCGACGCTCATCGCATCTCCGGCCAGGAACGGCGTCTTCTCGAGCTGCACCTGCATCACCCCAAGCGCCTTGTTGCCGCCGTCGAGCAAAGCCTGCATGCGCTCCGGCGTCGCCTGGGCGGCGCGCTCGGGGTAGAGAAACATCGTCCGCCTGACAGCAACGAAGGGTTCGTGGCTGTACTGTTCGAAAAACAGCCATTGAAAGACCAGCGCCCGCTGGTAGGCGTCTGCCGGCAAAAGCCGTGTCCCTTCGGCCATGTGGAGCAGGATCGCGTTGGACTCGGCAAGGAAGCGGCCATCGTCGAGCTCAAGCAGCGGCACCTTTCCGTTGGCGTTCTTGGCGAGGTAAGCGGGCGTACGTGTGGAGCCGTCGCGCGAGCTGGTCTCGACATGGCGGAACGGCCGGCCGAGCTTGGCCATCAAAAGCCGCGGCTTGTAGCTGTTGCCGCTGTCGCTCATTCCATAGATCGTGATCATCGCATTCACCCCATTTGGTCAGCGATTATCGTCCCTGAGGTGAGTCGATCCAGCGAATTGTTCTGGTGCGAGGCATCAGCTTTGGTGATCTTTCGTACCGCGTCAGCCGAACAGCGGCACCACCACGCATTCGCCGCGACGATATTGCGACGTTTCGCGCGCCCCTTCGGCAAACACACTGCCGACCAGCTTTGCAGGCTCGAGCAGATCGCCCTGGAACAGGTCGACACCGGCGCCAAGCGCAATTTCCAGGCGGCTCTCATTGTCGATGCCCTCAACGAGCACGTCGACACCAAGCGTCTTGAGTTCCGACACCACCGGACGCAGCAGCCGCCCGGTCGCGGCGTCGGCGCAGAAGCGTTCGAACGAGGCGCGATCGAGCCTGACGATATCGGGCAGCACACGCTTGACGGCGTCGACGTCATGCTGCGCCGAGCCTGGCTGCCCCAGAGCGACACGCATTCCAAGCGCCCGCAGTTCGCAAGCCAGCTTTTCGTCGCCGCCGATCTCGCAGATCAGTTGCGACGCCTCGAAACCTTCGCCCTTGAGGCGCCGGACCATGAAACCCAGATCGTCGAGATCGGGTGCATCACCATTGATGTCCTGCCTGAACAGCAGCGCGATGCCCTTGACGCCCATATTGTGGGCGTTGGCAAGCGGCAACACCGCCCAGACACGTCCGACGATCGCGCGTTCCTCATCGGCTATCTCGGCGAGGAATTCGCCAATCGCGACCGGCCGTCCCTCGCGATACGGCACCACCTGGGCGTCGGCGGCGACCGGCGTCAGGCGGCCGTCTTCATGCCGGAAGATCGGCTGGATCGCGCAACGCAGGCGAAACTCACCGTGAACGCCGAACTCCAGGCCAATTTCGTCGGCGGCGATCCTTGCCACCAGGTCCCGAGGCAACGCGCCAAACCCGAAAACCACGTCACTCATGCACTGTCCTCTTGCCGAAGCTTCGGCTTGATCGCGGCGCGCGAACGGCAACCGCATCGGCAACTCCGGCGGGCAAAAGCTCCGTCCGGTGATCTCCGGCGGCTTCGGGCGCCACCGGTTCGAAGTGGGAAAAATTCGCCGGCACGATTTCCGGCAGAGCCAGAACGAAGCCCTGCACCATCGAGGCACCGGAACGCTCGGCCAGTTGCAACTGCCAGCTTTCCTCGAGCCCCTCGAAAACTGTGCGGATGCCCTTGTCCTCGAAATTCGCCACCATCTCCTTGAGCAGCGCGAAACCCGCGCCCGATTCCATCAGCCGGCTGATCCAGTGGGCATCGAACTTGACGATGTCGGGCTTGATGTCCCGGATGCGCTTGATGTCGGAGTCGTCCGAGCCGAAATCGTCGACTGCGATGCGCAGGCCGCTCCCTTTCAGCGCCCTGACGAATTCGAACAGCGCCTCTTCGGAGGCTGGCTTCTTCTCGGTGACCTCGCAGACGATGCGGCGCGGATCGATGCCGGTTTCGTTGAGCACCTGGCGCATGTCGCGCAGCGCGTGTTCCGAGATCGAGCGGTCGAGAAACACCGATGGATCGAAATTGATGAAGATCGACGCTTCCTTGGGTAGGAACACGGCGGCGTTCAGGAGGTGCAGCGTCCGGGTCAGCGTTTCGACATGCAGCCGCTCGATGCCTTCCACGGCAGCGAAGAAGATGCCTGGCGGCACGGCCTCAGTCCCGCGAAACGGCCTGATCAGCCCTTCGAAGGCGGTGACCAGCAAGCGGCCCGACTGAAAGGCGTAAATCGGCTGAAACGCGCTGCGCAGGGCATGCACACCCCAGACGCCGGACGCAGATCCGTCGTCGTGCCGGATGATTTGGGCGAGCCCGATGCTCTTCGACACGGTCCGTCCTATTTCCGGAAAGCTGCGAAATTGCCCCGCCAAAATCTCATCGAAGATTTGATCGGCGGTTAACGCGATGGCTCAAACTTGAACGAACGCCGCCCAGCCGACTGTTTATGCACAGCTTCCACCGGCTTCTGGACCATCACATCCAGGCCTCCCGAAACGTCAATCCGCTTGCGATTCCCTGCGTCATGCGACATTACAGCGCCGCGCATTCCGTTGGATGCGCAAAGGCGGTCGAGCGACCGCGCCCTTTCCGAACCGGAGACCTGAAGTCATGGCCTTTCTTGCCGATGCCCTTTCCCGCGTTAAGCCTTCCGCGACCATCGCGGTCACGCAGAAAGCGCGCGAGCTGAAAAACGCCGGTCGCGACGTCATCGGCCTCGGCGCAGGCGAGCCGGACTTCGACACCCCGGACAATATCAAGAATGCAGCGATCGAAGCGATCCGCCGCGGCGAGACCAAGTACCCGCCGGTCTCCGGCATCGCACCGCTGCGCGAGGCCATTGCCGCCAAGTTCAAGCGCGAAAACAATCTCGACTACAAGCCGGAGCAGACAATCGTCGGCACAGGCGGCAAGCAGATCCTGTTCAACGCCTTCATGGCGACGCTAAACCCCGGCGACGAAGTCATCATCCCCCGTCCCTACTGGGTCAGCTATCCCGAGATGGTGGCGATCTGCGGCGGCACCTCGGTGTTCGCCGAAACGTCGATCGACAACGGCTTCAAGCTGACGGCAGCGGAACTTGAGCGCAGGATCACGCCGAAGACCAAGTGGCTACTGATGAACTCGCCGTCGAACCCGTCAGGTGCCGCCTACACCGAAACCGAGCTGCGCGCCATCGCCGACGTGCTGCTCAAGCATCCGCATGTCTGGACGCTGACCGACGACATGTACGAGCACCTGACCTATGGCGACTTCGTCTTCAAGACCATCGCCGAAGTCGAGCCCGCGCTCTATGACCGGACGCTGACGATGAACGGCGTGTCGAAAGCCTATGCCATGACCGGCTGGCGCATCGGCTATGCCGCCGGTCCGATCGCGCTGATCAAGGCGATGGACATGATCCAGGGGCAGCAGACCTCGGGCGCCTGCACCATCGCTCAGTGGGCGTCGGTCGAAGCACTCAATGGCCCGCAGGACTTCATCGCCAAGAACAAGGCGATCTTCCAGGCCCGCCGCGACCTCGTCGTGTCGATGCTCAACCAGGCGCGCGGCATCACTTGCCCGTCGCCGGAAGGCGCCTTCTACGTCTACCCGTCCTGCGCCGGCCTGATCGGCAAGAAGACGCAAGGCGGCAAGATCATCGACGGCGACGAAACCTTCTGCTCCGAGTTGCTTGAAGCCGAAGGCGTGGCGGTGGTGTTCGGTTCGGCCTTCGGCCTCGGCCCGAACTTCCGCATCTCCTACGCGACGTCGGAGAAGCTGCTCGAGGAAGCCTGCACGCGCATCCAGCGCTTCACGGCATCGCTCGTCTGAGCAAAGCCCTAAGGCGAAAAAGGGAGCCCGGCTTCGGCCGGGCTTCCTTTGCCGGTTGCATAAGGCAACTTTTAATTGTATGCAGATGCCAACAGAAACCTTCTGAATCTCATACGCTATCATACATTTGCATATTGCCGTGCCGGTACAATCTGTTACTCTAAAGTAACTATATCCGCCCCCATTGGCGGAATCGTGCAGAGGCAGTCAGAGGCAGCAATTGTATCAGCGCAGACAGCAGCAGCAGGGGCGAAGGAGCAGAAGTCTGCTCTCATGCCTGTTGTTGTTGTTGCTATCGCTCTTTGCTGCACTCAGCGTCTCGGTTGCATCGACCCACGCGCACGCGGCCGGCTATCATCCTGAAGCAAATCTCTCGCTCGACGAAGGCACCGATCGGGTCACCGATGACCCCGGTACGCTTCCCGCCTGCAGCGACACATGCCTTGCCCTTGCCGAACTGAACGGGGACGGCAGCGACGACAGCGCCCTGCTGCGTATCGCCAACACCCTTTCGGCCGTCGATCTGACCAGCGGTTCGCTGGCCATCGACCCGCTTTTCAGCTTCCTGCGCTACCGAACCAGCGAGCCGCGCGCGCCTCCGGCTCGCGCCTGAACGGCGCAACGCGCCCCACCTGCGCCGCATGATCGGTCGGCAGCGGCTACTGCATCAAGCTCGCCGTCAGGGCTGGTCACATCTGCCCCCTCCGGGACATTCCCGAAACAGTCTCAGGAATCATCATGTCTAAGACTCATCCACTCGGATTCCGTATCGAACGCGACCTCAAGGAGGCGCTCGTCAAGGCAGCCAAGGATGACCACCGCTCGGTGTCATCGATGGTTGAGATCATCATTGCAAGGTGGCTGCGCGATCGCGGCTACCTCGTCGAGAAGGAAGAACGGGCCGCCTGAGCCCGCTTCCCCGCAACCCTGCCCGGCGCGCAACTTGGCGCCGGGCAGCATCCGCCGGACTTGCCCGGCATACCAGGTCTTCTTCACGGGCAAACGCATAAGTTCAGCCGTCCGCGTTTTCTCGCCAGGCCCTGCATCATCGTTTGCAATGCAGCATAAAAGCCCGCGACGACTTCGCGCTTGCCTCTACGACCAAAGTCATAATCCCAAAGCAGCGATGGATAACGGCCGTATCGCGGCGTTATCAATTCGACGTCGTTTGGTCAGGCGGATTCGTGCGGAGATTGCTCTCCAGGCCCTTGCCGCCGGCACTCTGGGAGGAGATTTTTATGGCAATTTCGGCAACCGCCGGCGCCCGTGCGCGCGGCATGTCGCGAGAAGAGAAGAAAGTCATCTTCGCTTCGTCGCTCGGTACCGTCTTCGAATGGTACGATTTCTATCTTTACGGTTCACTCGCTGCCTTCATCGGTGCGACCTTCTTTGCCTCGTATCCCGAGGCCACCCGCAACATCTTCGCGCTGCTCGCCTTCGCGGCAGGCTTCCTGGTTCGCCCGTTCGGCGCGCTGGTCTTCGGCCGCATCGGCGATCTCGTCGGCCGTAAATACACTTTCCTCGTCACCATCCTGATCATGGGCCTGTCGACCTTCTTTGTCGGCCTGCTGCCCGGCTCGGCCACCATCGGCATCGCCGCGCCGATCATCCTGATTGCGCTGCGCATGCTGCAGGGCCTGGCACTCGGCGGTGAATATGGCGGTGCTGCGACCTATGTCGCCGAGCACGCGCCCGACGACCGTCGCGGCTACTACACTTCGTGGATCCAGACGACGGCGACGCTCGGCCTGTTCCTGTCGCTGGTCGTCATCCTGGTCGTCCAGACTTGGCTCGGCAAGGAAGACTTCGCCGCCTGGGGATGGCGCGTTCCGTTCCTGCTTTCGTTCATCCTGCTTGGCATCTCGGTGTGGATCCGTCTGTCGCTGTCGGAATCGCCGACCTTCCAGCGCATGAAGGAAGAGGGCAAGGGTTCCAAGGCGCCGCTGTCGGAAGCCTTCGGCCAGTGGAAGAACGCCAAGATCGCGCTGCTCGCACTGTTCGGCCTCACCGCCGGCCAGGCCGTGGTGTGGTACTCGGGCCAGTTCTACGCGCTGTTCTTCCTGACAAACGTGCTCAAGGTCGATGCACAGTCGGTCAACATCATGATCGCCGTTTCGCTGCTGCTCGGTACCGGTTTCTTCGTCTTCTTCGGCTGGCTGTCGGACAAGATCGGCCGCAAGCCGATCATCATGGCCGGCCTGGCGCTCGCCATCGTCACCTACTTCCCGCTGTTCAAGGCGCTGACCTGGGCCGCAAACCCGGCACTGGCCACTGCCCAGCAGAACGTTCGTGCCACCGTCACTGCCGCTCCTGGCGACTGCAAGTTCCAGTTCAACCCGGTGGGCACAGCCAAGTTCACCACCTCCTGCGATATCGCAACGTCGTTCCTGACCCGCAATTCGGTTCCTTATGACGTCGTCACCACGGCCGCCGCCGGCACTCCTGCCACGGTCAAGATCGGCGAAGCAACCGTCACCTCCTATGACGCCGTCGCCGCCGGCGATGCCGCCAAGGCGAACGACGCCGCCTTCGTCAAGGCGGTCAACATCGCTCTCCACGACGGCGGCTATCCGCTGGTCCGTGGTGCCGCCAAGGTTGCCGACCAGAAGCTGGACGCCTTCGTCGCTGCCAACCCCGAGCTGAAGCTCGACGCAGCCGCGATCCGCGGTGGCGAAAAGGCAACCATGCCAACCGAACAGGCGATCAAGGACAAGCTTGTGACCGCGGAAGAAGCAGCCGGTGCACCTGAAGTCGGCTTCTTCAACATCCCCGGCGGCGGCTCGTTCTCGATGGTCGCCGATCCGGCTGCCGTCAACAAGCCCATGGTGATCGGCATCCTGTTCATCCTGGTCGTGTACGTGACGATGGTCTATGGCCCGATCGCCGCAATCCTGGTCGAAATGTTCCCGACCCGCATCCGCTACACCGGCATGTCACTGCCCTACCACATCGGCAACGGCTGGTTCGGCGGCCTGCTGCCTGCGACCGCCTTCGCCATGAGTGCCGCGGCCGGCGATATCTACTACGGCCTGTGGTACCCCATCGCGATTGCCGCAATGACGCTGATCATCGGTGTGATCTTCGTCAAGGACACGCTGGGCACCAACCTCAACGCCAAGGACTGATCCGCGGCACCAGTAAGAAGAGCCCGGCAGGTGCAAACCTGCCGGGCTTTTTCTTTTCCTGGTCCGACCCTTCAGTCAGCCTCGAACATCAGCGAGCGGTGCGTGGCAGCCCCTGCCATGGCCCCGTCGCCCACCGACAGCGCCACCGAGCCTGCCGCCCGCGCAATGTCGCCACATGCGAACACGCCCTTCACCGTCGTCTGCTTCATCGCGTCGGTCCTGACGAAATTGCCCATCGGCCCAGCCTCCAGTTCGCAGCCCAGCTGTTCGACCCACGGGATCTGAAGCGATGTCCTGGGCATGGTAAACAGCCCGTCCAGTTCAAACATCCGACCATCGTCGAGCACGAGGTCGGCGCCCTCGCCCCTGACCTCGCGGACGAGTGCGGCCTCGACCGTCGCGCCGCGCGCAGCAAGCTGCCGAAGCTGCTCGGCGTCGGGCGTGAACACGCCATTGGCGAACAGCGTCGTCGTGCCCCAGTCGGGCAGCATCAGGGCGTGATGCATGGAGTGCTCCGAAACGGCGAGCACGCCGATCCGGCCCTGGTTCAGCTCATAGCCATGGCAATAAGGACAATGAAAGACGGATCTGCCCCAGCGCTGGCGCAGGCCGGGGATTTCGGGCAGGCTGTCGGAGACCCCGGCCGCCAGCACCAATCGCCTGGCGCTCGCCACACGGCCAGTGCCGAGATCGACGGCGAAACCACCTTCGATCCGCCGCGCACCTTCTGCCCTGCCCTCCAGCCACGTCACGCCGGGATAACGCTCGAGCTGCTCACGCGCCTCGGCGGCAATCGCGCCCGGCTCGCGGCCATCTTGGCCGAGGAAGCCATGGGAATGCGCGGCAAAGCGGTTGCGCCGCTCGCCCACGTCAATGACCAGAACCTTGCGCCTGGCGCGGGCAAGCTGCAGGCCCGCCGACATCCCCGCATAACTGCCGCCGACGATGATGACGTCGTAGTCCATGGCCAAAAATCCTTTGAAGCGGCCCTGTGGTCGCGCTGTGCTTCCCCAGCGGGTCGAAGAGCTTTCGCATTTTCACGACACTTCATATGTTACATGACTGTGGTCGTCAAGCTTCACGCAACTCCTGTTGTTGCGTGACCGACTATCTGTTAGGCCTGACCAGACGCCGGCAGCGAGCTGAACCGCGCCAAAAAGCCGAAAGAACAGCACGATGAGATCCGACACCCGCCTCTCCCGCATGCTGCATGTGCTGATCCACATGCAGCACCACGAGGGAACCGCGACCTCGGACGCAATCGCCATCATGCTCGGCACCAACCCAGTGGTCGTACGCCGGACCATGGCCGGCCTGCGCGATCAGGGTTATGTCCGCTCGGAGAAGGGCCATGGCGGCGGCTGGCTGCTGGCGCGGCCGCTGGAGGAGATCACGCTGCTCGACATCCACAAGGCGCTAGGCACCCCACAGCTCTTCGCCATCGGCCTCGCCGGCGACAACCCGAGCTGCACCATCGAGCAGGCGGTCAACACCTCGCTCGCCGAAGCGATGGACGCGGCCGAGGCGATCCTTTTGGCCAAATTCGGCAAGGTCACGCTGGCGGAGCTGGCCGAGGGCGCGGCGAAGGTCGCAAACGGCAGGCTGACGATGGAGCACCTTTAGGGTCTTTCTTCGCGATCTCACTGCAGGCGACGATCATCCGCAGGCTGACGGTTAACGAGCTTTCACAAAACCGACGATGGAATTCTCTCTCCAGCAACAACGGGTTCTACGTCGATAGAAACCGGGGTCTGGGGAGGAGCCATAAATGACAATAGCGCAGATGAATTGGGGGCGACTGAAGTGCCCGGCCAACGATCCGCGATTGAAAGAATCTATGGACGGCCTTGGAGACGTCTACCGCTTGGCAGAAGCTCACCCTGGGTTCCTGTGGCGGATAGCTGATGACGCAATAGCTGCGGAAACGAAGGCCTGCGGCTTCGACAATCGCATGTCCGCAACTGTCTCGCTCTGGAGGAGCCTGGACGATCTCCACGATTAAACCTTCAACTCACTGCATGGCATCTACCTCAAGCGAACCTCCGAATGGTTCGAGAAGATAGATGAGCCTCAGCTGGTCACCTGGTTCATTGAGAATAGCAACGTCAGACCAACCTTCGCTGAAGCTTGGGAGCACTGATCTCACTTCAAGAATCCGGATTGTCAGATCGAGTATACGGCTGGCGAAAGTAGCGCTGCCGAACCGACTGTCGTCGGGCAGCAACCCTTGTGCATCCGCCCCCTCAGCCGCCTTGCGTGTCGGTCTGCAGCCCGCCGCGGCCACGCAGCAGCAAGCTCAGCACGGCGCCGCAGATGGCGATGGCGCTGCACAGCAATGCGGCGACCTTGAGCGCTTGTCCCAAGGCATCGCGCGCCGCCTCGATCTGCACACCGGCATTGTCCGGCCCAAGTGCTGCGTTCATCGGCAACGCCGCAAGCTGCGGATGGTCCACAAGCGCCAGTTGGTAGAGCATCGTCAGCAGGCTGCCGAGTACGGCGATGCCAAATGCACCGCCCAGTTCGGTGCTGGCCTCGGACAAGCCGGCGGCGGCACCGGCATGTGATGCCGCCACCGAGCCGACAATGACGTCGGTCGTCATGGTGAAGACTGGCGCCAGCCCAAGCGAGAACAGGCAGTAGGCCGCAATCATCAGCGTGAGATCGCCGCTGGCGGCTGCGGCTCCCGCCAGCGCGAAGCCACCGGCTGCGACGAGGAAACCGAGCGCCATCAACGCAACCGTGCCGAGGCGTGATGCAATCGCCGGCGCCGCAATTGCACCGGCGATGAACGCCACGCCCGACGGCGCCGAGGCCACTCCGGCCTGCAACTCCGTCAGGCCGAGGCCGAGCTGGAAATACAGCGCCATCAGCAGGAACATGCCGAAGGCAACGAAAAAACCGAGAATGTTGATCGTCAGCGCTGCCGAAAAACGCGGCGAGGCAAACATATCGAGGTCGAGGAACGGAACCGCGAGCCGCCGCTGCCGGTGCAGGAACAATGTCGTGGCAACAATGCTCACTGCCAGCGCGAGACCGGCCTCGCCGCTCCAGCCGTCCATCGCCACCTTCTTGATGGCATAGACCAGGCCAAGTACCGCCACCAGCAAGCTGAGCGCGCTTGCGACGTCGGGGCGTGGCGCCGCGCCGTCGCGCGCTTCCGGCAGCATCTTCGGGCCAAGAACCAGAAGCAGGGCCATGACGGGCAGGTTGATCAGGAACACGGATCCCCACCAGAAATATTCGAGCAGCACGCCGCCAACCAGTGGACCGACGGCACCACCGGCGGAGAAGCTGGCGATCCAGACGCCGATCGCCTTGCTGCGATCCTCGGGGTGCGGAAACAGGTTGCGCACCATCGACAGCGTCGACGGCGCAAGCGTCGCTGCGGCAATGCCCATCAGCGCGCGCGCCGCGATCATCATCGGCGCCGAGCTCGCGAAGGCAGCGATCAGAGACGCCACGCCGAAGGCGAATGCGCCCCACAGCAACAGGCGCCGGCGGCCGATGCGGTCGCCGACGACGCCCATCGGGATCAGCGCGGCGGCCAGGATGAAGCCATAGATGTCCACCATCCACAACAGCTGAGCCGGCGTCGGGTCGAGATCGGCCGCCAACTCCGGCAGTGCGAGGTTCAGCACCGTCAGGTCCATCGAGTACAGCAGGCACGGCAAGGCGAGGATCGCCATCGCCAACCATTCACGGCGCCCCGCCCGGGGCAAATCGCCATGCTCTTCCATCTTCGCCTCTCCTGGAGCGCTTGATCGACAGGTACGCACGTGACAATGTGGATATGTGTGAACTAATTACTCCTAAAAAGCAACCACTTGGTTTTGAATGAGAACTGAAAAGAGCAGAAGCTACGACGACGGCTGTGCGACGGCGCATGCGCTTGACCTGATCGGTGAGCGCTGGGCGCTGCTTGTCGTCCGCGAGTTGCTCTTCGGGCCCAAGCGTTTCACCGACCTGCGCACCGACCTGCGCACCATCAGCCCCAACGTGCTGACCCAGCGCCTGGAAGCGCTGGAGGCAACAGGCATCGTGCGCCGGCGCAAGCTGCCGCCGCCTGCCGCGTCCTGGATCTATGAACTGACCGAGTGGGGCAGCGAGCTCGAGGACACCATCGTCACTCTGGGCAAATGGGCCGCCCGTTCGCCGTTCCTGGAACAGGGCCTGCCGATCAGCCGGGCCGGGTTGCTGCTGGCCATGCGGGCGATGTACAGACCACAAGACGACGGCGGCTTCTGCATTAGCCTCGACATGCCCGACGGCACGGCTGTCGTCTCCGGCACAGCTGAAGGCTTCGACATCCAGTTCGGCGACGAGGCCTTGAAGTCAGCGCAAGCCATGTTCTCCGGCACCTCAAGCGTTCTCGACAGCATTCTGTTCGGCGGCGTCTCCGTCGAGGCGGCGCTGAAGGCGGGCGATGCCAGGATCACCGGGGACATGTCGGCCATGGCCAAGCTGCTGCGGGCATTCCCGATGCCGCCGGCAGCGCCCGGCCTGGCGCCCTAGCGGCATGCCGGCGCGCTGAGGGCACTGGCTTGGTCGTTTCCCGCACCTGCTTTCTGGCGCAGGTCCTGGGCTTGGCTCATAAGCACCAGACATCTTTCCCCGAGGTCGCCACTCCATGCCCCTGCACATCAACACGCCGCTGCTCGAATCCCGGCCGCTGAGCCTCGCCGCCGGGCGCTCGATCTGGCTGAAGATGGATGCGCTGCAGCCACCGGGCTCGTTCAAGATTCGCGGCATAGGTGCTGCCTGCGAACATCATGCCAAGGCGGGCAAGCGCCGCTTCGTCTCGTCCTCCGGCGGCAATGCCGGCATCGCGGTCGCTTACGCCGGCCGCCGGCTTGGCATGCCGGTGTCGGTCTTTGTCCCGGAAACGGCAACGGAATTGGCCAAGGCGCTGATCCGCCAGGAGGGCGCGGAGGTCATCGTCCATGGCGCGTCATGGCAAGAGGCCAACGAACGCGCCATGTCGGCGCTCGATGCCGACACGGCCTTCATCCACCCCTTCGACGACCCGCTGCTCTGGACCGGCCACGCGACGATGATCGACGAGGTCGTCGCGGAAGGTTTGTCCTTCGACGCGGTTGCCCTGTCGGTCGGCGGCGGCGGGTTGATGTCGGGCATTGTCGAGGGCCTGGCCCGCAACAGCCTCGCGCATATCCCGATCATCGCGGTCGAAACAGAGGGCGCTGCCTCGCTTGCTGACGCCATGGAGGCCGGCCAGCGGGTGCAGTTGCCGGCCATTACCAGCATCGCCACCTCACTCGGCGCCCGCATTGTCAGCGAGCGCGCCTTCGAAGTGACGCAGACCCAGTCCGTCGACAGCGTCGTGGTCAGCGACCATGCTGCCGTCGAGGCCTGCCTGCGCTTCCTCGACGATCACCGGGTACTGGTCGAACCGGCCTGCGGCGCAACGCTTGCTCTCGCCTACAGCCATATGGATGCGCTCTCGCGCTACAACCGCGTACTGATGATCGCCTGCGGCGGCGCCACCGCGTCGTTGGCCCAGTTGCAGGCGTGGCACACTGCCTGATCCTTAGGCATCGGCCTTGGTGCGCGACGACCTACCAGGGCGAGCGCGCGGCCAGGCGGCCGATGGCGACGAAGATCGCTAGCGCGACAACGCCGAGCAGGATGGTAAAGGACAGCGCCCAGGAAATGCCGATGGTGGCCATGGCGAAGGCCAGTGCGAAGGGGGCGACGGCAGAGACGATCAGCCGGGCCGACATGGCGCGGCCCTGCAGCCGGCCGTAGCCGTCGCTGCCGAACAGCGCCAGCGGCAGCGCGCCGGTGACGATGCTGAACAGACCATTGCCCATGCCGAAGATGACGGCGAAGGTCATTGCACCCGCTATCGACGGAGCGGTTGCCAGCAACACACCCACGCCAGCGGTCATCAACACAGCCGAGATGATCGCGAGTGTTAGTGGCGCGAGGTTGATGCCGGCCACCATGTTGATAAAGCGGCTGAGCACCTGGGCGGGTCCGAACAGCGTGCCGACGACGGCAGCCGTGGCGCCGAGCCCAAGGCCTGAGAGCAACGGCACCATGTGGACCAGAATTGCCGCGCTCACCAGGTTCTGTACCGAGAGCGCAATCACCATCAGGGCGAAACCGAGCGGACGCACGGCAGCGGCGAGCGAACCCTCGACATGTTGGTGCGGCTCGGTGGCAATCTGGCCTTGCCCCGTCCGGCGAAACGACAGCCAGGCATGCAGCGGCATGCAAACGACCAGGTTGAGGACGGCGAAGACGAGATAGGCCCCCTGCCAAGACATCTGCGCGTGCAGTGCCGTGGTGATTGGCCAAAAGGCGGTCGAGGCGAAGCCGGCGATGAGCGTCAGATAGGTGATGTTGCGCTGGGCGTCGCGCGGCGATATCTGGACGAGCAGCGCAAATGCCGCGCCATACTGGACGAGGTTCGAGGCGACCTGGATCGCCACCAGCGCGATGACGAAACTGATCGCTTCAGGAGCTGCCGCACAGGCGACCAGTGCTGTGGCCGCGACAGCCGAACCGGCCGTCATGATGCGGCCGGCGCCATAGCGGTCAATCCAGTTGCCAAGCCAGGGCGCGGTCAGTCCGCCGACGAGCAGTGCCGCCGACAGCGCGCCGAACAGCCACTCGACCGGCCACGACAAGTCCTTGGCCATGTCGTGGGCAAGAATGGAAAAGCTGTAGTAAAGCGTGCCGTATCCGACGATCTGGGTGATGCCGAGCGCGATGACGGCGGCAATCGGCGAACGCACGGCGGTCATCGGGAAATCGGCTCGTTCTCGGTCTTTGCTGCCGCCTCCTTCCGATGTCCGCCGCATCAGGTCAAGCGGCGTGAGGCCCTGGCACAACTCATGCGCCCTGGTAAAAAGCCAAGCCTTGGTGATCGAAGCAACGTTCGAAGCGTGCGCCCACCCAACCGCAAGCAGGTTGGGCGCGTCGTCCAGAGAGACTGCGCAGTCCAAACAGCAGACAACGCCTGCTCCAGCGTTACCGGAGCAGGCGAAGCGCCCTCGCCTATGCATTCACCCAGCATTTGGTCAGCGCATGACCGCCCATCAGCTCGCCATTGGGATCGTCGACCCAGCCGCCGACCTTGGTGCCGGTCGCGTCGATGTAGTTGTTGAACATCGGCACGATGACGCCGCCCTCGTCGCGCAGGATCACGGCTGCCTGACGGTAGAGGTCCTTGCGCCTGGCCTGGTCGAGCTCGCCGCGCGCCGACAGGATCAGCTTGTCGAAATCGTCTCGGAAGAAGCGGGTGTCATTCCACTCGGCCTTGGACAGATAGGCGATGGAATAGACCTGGTCCTGCGTCGGCCTGCCGGTCCAGTAGGACATCGAGAAGGGCTGCTTGTTCCACACTTCCGACCAGTAGCCGTCGCCCGGCTCGCGCTTGACCTCGAGCGTTATGCCGGCCTTGGCCGCACTCTGCTGGTAGAGCTGGGCGGCATCGACAGCACCTGGGAAGGCGACGTCGGAGGTCCGCAGCAGCACCGGGCCGCTATGACCCGACTTCTTGTAGTGGAACGCCGCCTTGTCAGGATCGTAGGCGCGCTGCTCGATGTCGTCGGAGAACATCGCATAGGCCTTGGTCACCGGCATGTCGTTGCCGATCGAGCCGAAGCCGCTCAACACCTTCTTGACCATCTCCTCACGGTCGACGGCATATTTCAGCGCCAGCCTCAGATCGTTGTTGTCGAAGGGTGCGGTGTTGCAATGAGCGATGAAGACGTAGTGGCCCTTGCCCGGCACGTTGCGGATCTCTACGCCCGGCACGCGCTTGATCAGGTCGACGATCTTCGGTTCGACCCGGTTGATCAGATCGACCTGGCCGCCCTGAAGTGCGGCAGTGCGCGCTGTCGCGTCGTTGATCACAACGATCTCGATCTGGTCGGCATGGCCGCGCTTGTCGGAACCCCAGTAGTTCTTGCTCAACTCGCCGACATGGCGCACGCCCGGCTCGTTGACCATCACCTTGTAGGGGCCGGTGCCGATGCCTTCGGTCGGATTGTCCTTGCCGCCATTTGGCTGAATCATGAGGTGATAGTCGCTGACCACGTAAGGCAGGTCGGCATTGGCCTCCTTGAGCTGGATGACGACATAGTCGCCGTCGACCTTCATGCTTTCGAACTGGCTGACGAAGGCGAGTGCCGCCGATTTCGAATTGGCGTCTGCATGGCGCTCCAGCGTCGCCATCACGTCATCAGGCGTAAGCTCCTTGCCATTGTGGAAGGTCACGCCCTTGCGGATCTTGAAATGCCAGGTCTTGGCGTCGTCGGAGGCTTCGTAGCTTTCGGCCAGGCGCGGCTCGATCTCGCCCGCCGGCGACACTTCCAGCATCTGCTCGCCCCAGCTGCGGCCAAGCGTGTAGGGCACCTGGCTCGCCCATGTCGCCGGGTCGAGGCTGTCGGTGGCGGCACCGCCGACCATGCCGGCCTTGAGCACGCCGCCCTTGACCGGCGCTTGCGCTTGTGCGGCACCGGCCAGCAGCGTGTTGGCCGAAAGGGCCGTGACTCCAAGGGCTGCGGCACGGCCGAGAAAGTCGCGGCGCGACATCCGTCCACTGACGACGAGACGACTGAGATGGTCGAGTTCACGGGACATTGGACTGCGTTCCTCCAGATGGGCGCGACTTGATGTCGTCATGGTTCCCCAACGTAATATTGAGTGGCGGGCCGTCTCACGCTGCCCGCCGGACGCGACATCTGATGGCGCTTTTGGAATAGCTGGCTTTCTGCTGCCGCCGCATCAACCCTTGCCTTGCAAGGCTCTTGCCCTGCCTTCAAAGCCGTGTGACGATGTCGCCAACGGGGAGGAAGTTCTCAGACGAATTTGCCCGCGACGGCCGCACAGGCCGGCCGCCGCATTCAGGGAAAAATGCCTGAGTGGAGGTCAGCTCTCATGGGTAGTCGCGCCGGAGGAAGACGCACGGGACCGAAGTGCATCGCCATCGTCGGTCCCTTCGCCAGCGGTAAAACCACACTTCTCGAAGCCCTTCTCGCCCGCACGGGCGCCATTTCCAAGCAGCACCCGGTCGCCTCCGGCAACACGGTCTCCGACCACTCGGCCGAGGCCAAGGCGCATGCCATGAGCGTCGAGGCTGTCTTCGCCAACACCCAGTTCATGGGCGAGGCCATCACCTTCGTCGACTGCCCCGGCTCGGTCGAGTTCGCCTTCGAGGCCGAGCCCATCCTTGCCGCCTGCGACCTCGCCGTCGTCGTCGCCGAGCCCGACGAGAAGAAGATCCCAGCCTTGCAGTTGATCATGCGCAAGCTCGACGATCTCGGCGTGCCGCGTATCCTGTTCCTCAACAAGATCGACAAGGCAGCCGCCGGCGTCCGCGACACGCTGAAGCTGCTGCAGCCGGTCAGCCGCACGCCGCTGCTCCTGCGTCAGATCCCGCTGCGCAAGGACGGCGTCGTCGTCGGTTCGATCGACCTCGCGCTGGAGCGCGCCTACATCTACCGCGAATATGCCGAGAGCGAGATCGCCGACATCCCAAGCGACGACAAGGCGCGCGAACTCGAAGCCCGCTTCGCCATGCTGGAAACCCTCGCCGACCATGACGACCAGTTGATGGAGCAGTTGCTCGAGGAGATCGAGCCGCCCAAAGATGAAATCTTCGATGACCTTGCCGCCGACCTGCGCGACGGCGCGGTCACGCCGGTGCTGATCGGCTCGGCCGAAAAGGGCAATGGCGCGCTGCGCCTGCTCAAGGCGATCCGCCACGACGCCCCCGACATCGAGGCAACGCGCAAGCGCCTCGGCATATCCGACGGCAGCGCTGCGGTCGTCCAGGTCATGAAGACCATCCACACCTCCCACGCCGGCAAGCTGTCGGTGTCGCGCATCCTGTCCGGCCAGGTCGCCGATGGTACGGAGCTCTGGCTCAACGCCACCGACACCTCGAAGGTCTCGGGCATTTACCGCTTGCTCGGCAAGGACCAGTCCAAGCAGTCGGGCGCCGGCGCCGGCGACACCGTCGCGCTCGGCAAGCTCGAACATGCCGCGACCGGCCAGACGCTGACCACGGCCAAGGGCGGCATCAAGCCGCTGGTCAAACTGGAGCCGCCCAAGCCGGTCTATGCCTTTGCGCTGCGCCCCAAGGAGCGCAAGGACGAGGTCAAGATGTCGGCGGCGATCCAGCGCCTGGCCGAGGAAGATCCCTCGCTCACCTTGCACCACAACCAGGACTCGGCGGAAACTGTTCTATCCGGCCATGGCGAGATGCATCTGAGGGTGGTGCGAGAGCGGCTCGAAGGCCGCAATCAGATCGCCGTCGAGGGTCACGCGCCGGCGGTGCCCTATCGCGAGACCATTCGCAAATCGGTCCAGCAGCGCGGCCGCCACAAGAAGCAATCGGGCGGTCACGGCCAGTTCGGTGATGTCGTCATCGAGATCAAGCCGCTGCCGCGCGGCTCGGGTTTCGAGTTCACTGACACCATCACAGGCGGCGTCGTGCCCAAGCAATACATCCAGTCGGTCGAAGCAGGCGCGCGCGACTTCCTCAAGACCGGCCCGCTCGGCTTCCCCGTCGTCGACATCGCCATCAACCTGTCTGACGGTTCGTTTCACTCGGTCGATTCCTCCGACATGGCGTTCCAGATGGCGGCGAAGATCGCGATGAAGGAGGGTATGCCGAGTTGCTCGCCGGTGCTGCTCGAACCGGTCATGAAGGTCGAGATCTTCACCCCCTCCGATGCCACGGCGCGCATCATCGCACTGGTGCCGCAGCGCCGCGGCCAGATCCTCGGCTACGACGCCCGTACCGATTGGCCCGGCTGGGATGTCGTCGAGGCGACGATGCCGCAATCGGAGATCGGCGACCTGATCATCGAGCTGCGCTCAGCCACCGCCGGTGCCGCCACCTACCGCGCCGAGTTCGACCACATGGCCGAACTCACCGGCCGCCTCGCCGACGAAGCGATGCAGTCGGGCGGCAAGGCCGCGTGAGATCAGCAGCCGGGCGGTCCACGCGGGTCGTCCGGCAGCTCTCCTCACGCTCTGTTGATCTCCCATCCGGGACGGCGCTGTAACGCGACGACGTTTCCACGCGTATGTGAACGTGACAGCGTTGATTTCGCCGTCCGCAGGGGCGACCTTGCGGCCAGCCTATTGGAGAGCAAGCATGGCATTCATTCACCGCCGACCGTCCTGGGCAATTCCGGAAGCGCTGGCGACACCCGAGCACATCTTCCTCAACCGCCGCAGCATTCTGGCCGGCATGGGGCTTGGGCTCGCGGCCGCAGCCCTGCCCCGCAAGGCGCGCGCCGAGGAGGCCGATCCGACCGCCGATCTCTATCCGGCCAAGCCGAATGCCACCTACAAGCTCGACCGTGCGCTGACGCCCGAAGCGATCAACGCCAACTACAACAACTTCTACGAATACGGCACCTACAAGGAAATCGCGGCCAACGCCCAGCAGCTCAAGACGCGGCCGTGGGACATCCGGATCGGCGGCCTCGTCGACAAGCCGATGACGCTTGCCATCGACGACCTGATCCGCAAATTCCCGCTCGAGACGCGGCTCTACCGCCACCGCTGCGTCGAGGCCTGGTCGATGACCATCCCGTGGAGCGGCTTCCCGCTGAAGGCGCTTGTCGCCATGGCGAGCCCCAAGACGGATGCAAAATTCATCCGCTTCGAGACCTTCCTTGATCCGTCCATGGCGCCCGGCCAGAACGACTTCGTCTATCCCTGGCCCTATGTCGAAGGCGTCACCATCGAGGAAGCGGCGCTCGACCTGCCTTTCCTCGTCACCGGCGCCTATGACAAGCCGCTGGCCAAGCAGTTTGGCGCGCCGATACGGCTCGTCCTGCCGTGGAAATACGGCTTCAAGTCGATCAAGTCGATCCGCAAGATCGACTTCGTCGCCGAACAACCGGTGGGCCTGTGGGAAGCGATCCAGCCGAGCGAATACGGTTTCTGGGCGAACGTGAATCCCGAGGTCCCGCACCCGCGCTGGAGCCAGGCCAAGGAGCGCGTGCTCGGCACCGGCGAACAGGTGCCGACACAGCTGTTCAACGGCTATGCCGCCGAAATAGGTCAGCTCTACGCAGGCAAGGATCCCGCCAAGCTTTACATGTGATCCCACCTGCATGCCCTCGAAAAATCGAAGCGATTGTCGAGAGGGATCATGCAGTGTCAAAAAGAACTTGGGAGGTGTCCGCGCGCCAGTTTGTGCGCGCGGTGCCCTACTCCGCTTTCGCCTCGACATGCCACCATTTTGGCCGACCACCCTTGAACGAGTGGCTCTTCGGCATGAGCTCAATCGCGCCGGGCTTGTCGAACACGCCGAGCAGCAGTGCGACCACGGGCGCGTCGTCGATAGCGCCGAATGAACTGCCGCAGGCCGGGCAGAAGGCGCGACTGGAATAGTCGGACGAGCGATAGACCGATGGCGCGCCGCCCGGCCCGGTCCACGTCACGCGGTCGCTTGGAAATTCGACCCAGGAAGCGGTCAGCGAACCTGTGTGGCGCTGGCACATGCGGCACGAGCATGTATGCGGCTTGCCGGCCGGTCCGGTCGCCTCGAAGCGGACTGCGCCGCACAGGCAGCCGCCACCAAAGACCTTGGCCTTGGCCACACCCGCCTTGCTCGCGCCCTTGGCCGCATCTGTCATGCTCATGAATGCCCCCCCCAAAAGATCCATCTGGCCGCACCTGGCAAAATATGGATTCGCAGCAATGTCGCCCAGCCTTGACCGGCCGCCGACAAAACAAAAGCGGCGCCCGAGGATATCCTCGGACACCGCTTTTTTGCGGACCGTTCCGCGGGAGGCGGGACGGCAGGTCCGCCGCTACGTGGCCAACGTCTTGGGTCGTCGGCAATCTGCTGGACGCGGCGCGTTGCCTGAACCTGGCGCGCACGGGTGATGCCCCCATCTCCCGACGCACCATCACCGCGTCCATGTAAAAACTAGGCGCGTCCCGGGGTACGGGGAATGTTACCGGGGGTTACATGTCACTGTTACGCGGGAGGTTTGGCCTGTTTCAGGCAACAAAAAAGCCGGATCCAAGAAGATCCGGCTGAGTTTGTTTGGAAGTGCCGATTAAGGCTAACCTCCAGAGGGGAACACTCGAGGGCGCTAATGGGAGGAGGAACGCGCCCTGGAGATGATCAATATATGTGCTCTCCTTGCCCAACAAACAAGCATCTATTTTGCAATGCACGCATGCAAAAACATACAGGCTGTGGTCTAACGACGTTAGAAGCCCGATAGGACCAGTTTTCGCCCCGAAAATCGCAGCCTGAGCATGCTGCAATGCACAACAAACAGCCGTGGCGACGCCAAGGATGACCTGAAATGCCCCGCGCCGGGAGATGCTGGCAAATCGGGCACGGCACGCTCATTGTTGCGGCGAAAGCCAAGCCAATAGGCAACATGCGGAATTTTCGACCTGAGAGATCAAGAGGAGTGCAAGCCTCGCGCAAACCGTCCGCCATCCTCGGCAGCGCCATCTTCTTCATCACGGCACCTGGTGTCGTCGCCGGCCTCGTGCCGTGGCTCGCGAGCGGGCGCTACGGCCTGCCGGTGGCGTCGTGGCCACTCGCCATCCTGGGCGCCGCGCTGGTCGCTGTCGGCCTCGGCGTGGTGCTGCACGCCTTCGCCCGTTTCGCGCTGGAAGGGCTCGGCACCCCTGCCCCGATCGCGCCGACGGACAGGCTGGTGGTCGGCGGCGTCTACCGCCACGTGCGCAACCCGATGTATGTCGCCGTGCTGTCGATCATCCTCGGTCAGGCGCTGATCTTTGCATCTTGGCAGCTTGCCGCCTATGCCGTCATCATGGGCGCTGTGATGGCGACCTTCGTCCGGATCTATGAGGAGCCGGTTCTGCTGCGGCAATACGGTGCCGACTATGAAGCTTACCGCCAAAACGTTCCCGGCTGGCTGCCCCGGCTCACGCCCTGGCGTGGAGCTTAGGCCGGAACAAGATCGGCCAGCCGGAAACGATGTCGGCAGGCGAACGTTCAGCCGCTCGGCATGCCCGCGAAGGCCACGAGATCGAGATCGATCCTGTCCCAGGCGTGGCCTCGGGCACTGTAGGTCAGCACCTGAGGCTGGAACTGTCCCGGATCATCCAGGCTGCCGGCATGGATCGCGATCGCTTCGGGCGCTGCGGCGAAGGTCACGAACACAGGCGTTCCGCACTCAGGGCAGAAGCCATGGATCTTGTCCTTGCCGCTGTCGGCCACGACCCGCCAATGCTTTGCATCGCCCGTCATCGCCATCTCGGCGCGCCGGGCAAAGGTCAGGTACGAGCCATGCCCGGTGCCGCTACGCTTCTGGCAATCCAGGCACTGGCAGTGGTTCTGGAAGATCGGCTCGTTTGTCGTCTCGTAGCGGACAGCACCACAGGCGCAGCCGCCGGCATAAAGCTTGGTCGTCATTGGGGTTCTCCGGGATGCGGGCAGCCAATCATGCCGTTTTTGGCTTGGCGAAAACGTCGAGGGGGCGTCCCGTTTCGAGGAAGGATTTCAGGCTGGACAGAACGATCGGCCAGCCCTTGCTGATGCCTTTCGCCATGCCACTGCCGGCTTCGAGTTCGTCATGGGTAACGGTCAGCCGAACCATGGTGTCGTATTCATCGATGTCGAACGTCACCCGACTGTAGCTTGCAGGATTTGCAGCCTCGGACGGGTCTGCCCAGGTCATGACGAGGCGGCTCGGCGGAACGGTCTCGACGACCTTGCCGACAACCTTGACGGCTCGCTCGCCATGGGCCTGGACGTGCTCCCACGTCGAACCCGGATTCCAGTCGGAAATGTTTTCGTGGCCCCAGTAGCGCCTTGCGACATCAGGCTTGGTGATTGCCTCGAACACCTTGTCCGGTGTCGAGACGATGTAGGTCACGTAGACGAAGCTCGTCTTTTCCTGGCTGGTCATTGTTATTCTCCTTCGAGTTCTTTCTTCAGGTCATGCAGCAGGCTGAGCCGCTGGACCTCGAACTTGCGCACCCACCGCTCGTAAACCTCGTGGATCGGAACGGGGTTGATGAAATGCAGCTTCTCGCGGCCGCGCCGGACCGATGTGACCAGGTTGGCCGCCTCCAGTATTCCGAGATGCTGGGTGGCCGATTGCCGAGCCATATCGAGGTTTGCACACAACTCACCCAGCGACTGTCCGTTCTTTTCGAAGAGAAGATCGAGCAGCTTCCTGCGGGTCGGGTCGCTCAAGGCCTTGAATATGTCGTCGGCGTCCATCGTCCTCACTCACTGACCGCCATTAATATGCAGGCAAATACCTGCATGTCAAGTCATGCAGGTATTTGCCTGCATATTAATGTGAACACCTTCGTCCGCTCGGGTTGTCGAGCGGTACAGCCTGCCCGGTCCACGCACAGGCGCCAGGTAGCTGGGAACAGGCCGATCAACGCAGCCGCATTGTCGCTTGGAACGGAAACCGATTGTCGGGGCGCGCCTGCGTTCACGCGCGGGAAAGCCTGCCCTCGCCGAAACGAGGGCTTTTCGCAGCGGGCGTGATCGGAGTGGGAGCCTAGTAGGCCCAGCTCCTGGCCTTGGCGATGACGAAGTCGCGGAAGACGTGCAGCTTGGCCTGCTCGCGCATGGCGTCGGGATAGGCGAAATAGGTGTCGAAGGACGGCACCTCGGTTTCGGGCAGGAGTTGCACCAGTCCGGCATCCTTGCCGATGACATAGTCGGGCAGCATGGCGATGCCGGCACCCGTCTGCACCGCCTTCTTGATCGACAGGATGTCATTGATCTGCAGCGTCGGCACACGCTGGCCGCCCTCGAAGTCGCCGACGGTTTCCAGCCAGTTGAGCTCGCTCAGATGCGTCGGCACCGGCACGCCGAAGGTGACGATACGGTGGTTCTTGAGGTCGGCGATGGATGTCGGCTTGCCGTATTTGTTGACGTAGGCCGGCGACGCATAGAGGTGG
This sequence comes from Aminobacter sp. NyZ550, assembly GCF_025628925.2. NCBI lineage: Bacteria > Pseudomonadati > Pseudomonadota > Alphaproteobacteria > Hyphomicrobiales > Phyllobacteriaceae > Aminobacter > Aminobacter sp. NyZ550. The sequence continues at coordinate 2,419,385 of NZ_CP114190.1, read as the reverse complement.
AAATGCACCGTGAATAGCCGGCGCTGTATCAGGTCCGGCTGCTGCGGCTGACGCAGGCGGATCGCGCAATCGGCCTGGCGCATGGTCAGGTCCAGCTCCTCATTGGCGAGGATCAGCTGGATCTGGATATCGGGATAGAGCTCGAGGAACTCCTGGATGCGCTCGGTCAGCCAGCCGGCGCCGAGGCCGACGGTCGTCGTCACCTTGAGCACACCAGACGGCCGGTCCTTGGTTTCGGTCAGCCGCGTCTTGATCGTCTCGAGCTTCATCAAGACGTCATGCGCCGTGCGGAACAGCATCTCGCCCTGCTCGGTCAGCACCAGGCCACGCGCGTGCCGATGAAACAGGGGCACGCCGATGTCGTGTTCGAGCGCGCTCACCTGACGCGAAATCGCCGACTGCGACAGCCTCAGCGTCTCCGCCGCGTGCGTGAAAGAGCCAGCCTCCGCCGCTGCGTGGAACACGCGCAACTTATCCCAATCCAACGCCATTTTTCCCCTCGTTTATAAGGCGTTTGGTCGGCCTATTCGGCCGCTTCGCGATGCACTTCAACTCCCGCCAGATACTTCTCGGCTTCAAGCGCTGCCATGCAGCCAAGTCCTGCCGCCGTCACCGCCTGGCGATAGATGTCGTCGGTCACGTCGCCGGCGGCGAACACGCCCGCAACGTTGGTCCGCGTCGAATTCGGCTCGGTCCAGAGATAGCCGTTCGGCTTCTGCTTGAGCTTGCCGACGAACAGCTCGACCGCCGGTGCATGGCCGATCGCCACGAACACGCCGTCCGTAGTCATTTCGGTGATGGCGCCGGTATGCACATTCTTCAGCCTCACGCCGTTGACCGACGGCGGCAGCGGCTTCTGCGCCGGCGCACCGACAATCTCCTCGACTGCCGAGTCCCAGATCACCTTGATGTTGGCCTTGGCAAACAGCCGTTCCTGCAGGATGCGCTCGGCGCGGAAATGATCGCGGCGATGAACGACGGTCACCGTCTTGGCCAGATTGGAGAGATAGAGCGCCTCTTCGACCGCCGAATTGCCGCCGCCGACGACCACCACGTCCTTGCCGCGATAGAAGAAGCCGTCGCAAGTGGCGCAAGCCGAAACGCCAAAACCCTGGAACACCTGCTCGGAGGGCAGGCCCAGCCACTTTGCCTGAGCACCGGTGGCGATGATCAGCGCGTCGGCGGTGTAGATGGTTCCGGAATCGCCCTTGGCGCGGAACGGCCTGACGTCGAGATCGACCTCGGTGATGATGTCGTTGATCATCTCGGTGCCGACATGCTCGGCCTGCAGGCGCATCTGCTCCATCAGCCACGGGCCCTGGATCGGCTCGGCGAAGCCGGGATAGTTTTCGACCTCGGTGGTGATCATCAGCTGGCCGCCCTGCTGGATGCCGGCGACGAGCACCGGTTTCAGCATGGCACGCGCCGCATAGATCGCCGCCGTGTATCCGGCAGGTCCGGAACCGATGATGAGAACTGGCGCATGTTTGGCGGTCATCGCAGGGCCTTCGTGGTCGATGGAAAATGCTGCAGCCGTCAAAACGGGCTGCGGATCGTCCTAATCTAGGTGTTCACCCATACCCCGCGCAAGGCGGCAAGATGTTACTCCCCCGAAAGCTGTGCACCGAACGGTGCAATTGTTCCGTCTGCGGCGTTTCACCAGCCATGGGCTTCCCAAGGGCTTCGAGTAGTTTTATTACGTCATTGCGCAAGATTCTTGCGCAAACGCGGAGCACATATGCCGATCAAGGCCGACCTCGACGCCATCGACTGGAAGATTCTGCGTGAGCTTCAGGACGACGGCCGCATGACCAATGTCGAATTGTCGCGCCGCGTCGGTATCTCGGCGCCGCCCTGCCTGCGCCGCGTCAAGCGGCTGGAGGACGAAGGCATCATCCAGCGCTACCGCGCCCTGCTTAACGCGCCCGCGCTCGGCATGGACGTCGTCGCCTTCTGCCTCGTCGGCCTCAACCGCCAGTCGGAAGTCGACCTCAAGGCGTTCGCCGACCGCACCCGCAACTGGCCGATCGTCCGCAGCGCCTGGATGGTCTCGGGCGAATCCGACTTCATGCTGCACTGCCTCGCTCCCGACCTCGGCACCTTTCAGGGCTTCGTCATCGAGGAACTGACCTCCTCCCCTAACGTCGACACGGTGCGCACGGCGCTGACCATCAGGCAGGTCAAGGACGACGGCCTGGTGGCGATCTAGGCTACAACCCTCGCCCTGCCTGCCAAGCGTTATGGCAGCAGCAGGATGTTTGTTTGGGCGATGCTGATCGGAAGGTCGACGACCTTCATCTCCGCTTGGTTATGTCCATCGAAGATCATGCACTTTTCGTAGTAGCGCGACAGAAGCGCTATGAACTCACGAGCGGTTCCCGGTGGATAGACGCCAGGCGAGTACTCGAACATGACCGGCACACGACGCTCGAAAAGTTCGTGCATCGATTGGCTGGCAAGGGGCTCCGCCCCTTCGATGTCCATCCACACGAAATCGATGTCGGCGGCAAGAACATCAGCCTCTGCAAGCACCTGCGCCATGGGCTTGATCGCGACCGCCACCTCACCTTCAGAATTCGGCAACGGAAACAGGCTGCTGCCGCCGAAATTGCCTTCAGCGCGATGCAAATTGCCTGCCGCGATATCGTTTCCGACCGCACAAGGGATGATGGTGACACGTTGCTCAAGATCGTTGTCCGCAACATTGCGCCGAAGCAAAGACAAGTTTCTCGGATCCGGCTCGACGGCGATAACCCTCGCTACTTTGCCAGACCGGCAAAAATACACCGTCTGAGTGCCGATGTTCGCGCCTATCTCCAGCACGGTCGCCCCACCGCTCGGCAAATAGCCTCGACGAGATAGGAAGGCGACCAATGCGTCAGAGAGATGCCGATCAAAATCTCCCAAGAGAAAAATACTTCTCCCGATGTACTCATGTGGCGAAAAAGACATGAAGTGGTCATCGAATTTCATAGTGACCGAGGTGACGTTCGTCAAAAGCACCTCGGATGAAACGCGTCGGCCATGCTTGCCGGAAACCAGTTTCCGGATGAACGCAACCTTCCAATTTCTCAGGGCGTTTTCTATTCCCTTTAAAGCGGCGATCTTCACAATCCCTCAATCCAAAACTGCTGTTTCAGTCCCGTATTTTCCAACGTCCAAATACAGTGTCTGCAAGAATGGCCTGTAGCCGGCCACAGGGATAAACAAAACTCAGGAAAAAGGAACCCTGATCCGCTCAAGGCCGCGCAAGCGCGAGTTCAAGAACATCCACGCCTGCCGTAAGGGTCTCATGACTTCTCTTAGCGGCTTGCTCAGCCGCTCTTTTTGGCTCTTGAGTTCGGGCCGCTCATCTTCGAGAGTACTTTGGAAACCGACAACCTGGCTACCTGCTCCAACCAGCATATCCTGAATGCAGATTGCTGGCGTCAACTGGTAGATCGTAAGATCAGCCCAAGCCGTACAAGCCGGATTGAACATGAATTGATCGACCGGATCGACAAAATCCTCACTCAAAGCAATGAGCTTCCGAGCGGCCGACTTCGACAAGAGGTAGCCGCTTGCACCAGTATGTGTTGACCGAAGCCTCTTGAGAGAACGTCCCAGGGCAAGCTTGTTGCCCGTTCTGTCGAGGAGGGCATGCACCCTGGTGGTCTCCAGCTTCACCACGTCGGCATCGCCAGGAATCCAGGCATCGTTGCTCAGCAATTCGGCGAGGCCGGATCCGAAATGGACGTCGTCCTCGAAGACCGCCCCATGGTTCTGCTCGGCGTTGGCGATCGCCTCCCAGCACGCCCGGTGGCTGAGAAAGCAGCCTGTTTCCCCAGGTCCGAGCTGGTAGATCAGCCCTGCCCGCTCAGGTCGGTGCAGTTTGCCCTCGGCAATCAGCTTCGCTCCGTCGACAGCCGGCATCCTTGTGAAGTCGAGGCCGAGATCGCTGAAGATCGTGGCCATACGCTGCAGGCGATCGGGCGAGCGATCCAGATTGATCAGGTAGATGTTCATTGGATGGTCGTTCAAATCCTGCCTCAACAAGTGGCCGGCGCCGGTCAGCGGAACCGCACCTTGCCCCATCGCTGCCCCCGAAGACCTGCGCCGACGGACGCGGCAAGGCGCCCAAGCGGTCTGGCAATCTCCCGCATCAGCTTTTCCGTGCCGCGCGCTTTTTCCTGCACCGGCCGTTCGTGTTTCAGCCCGCTGGCCAAGGCATCGGCGGCACTATCCTTGCCGACGACCACCTCCTGGACACAGATCGCCGGGTCGACCTGATAGATCGTCAGCGCATTCCAGGCGACGGAGACCGGATTGAACATGAACTGGTCGACCGGATCGGCGAAATCCGCGCTCAGTTCGAGCAGCTTGCGCGCCCCCTTGCGCGACACGATGTAGGCGCCCGTCCCCGGATGCGTATCGCGCAAGCGCCGTACCGAGCGGTCGCCGGCACGGGCAGCACTGTCGCGGTCGACCAGCGTCCGCACCAAGGTGGTTTCAAGCTTCACCACGTCGGCATCGGCTGGAATCCAGCTGGTGTCGACAAGCAGTTCTCGTGCACCGGCCCCGAAGTGGACGTCATCCTCGAAGATCGCGGTGTACTCGCCGTCTGCCTTCGTCGCAGCGTCCCAGCACTTGATATGGCTGAGAAAGCAGCCGATCTCGCCACTGCCCAGGTCGTAATACATGCCCTTGCGAGCCTGTCGGCCAGCCAGGTCCCGGCCGTCGACGGCCGACACCCTGGTGAAGTCGAGCCCCAGCTCGCCAAACAGCGACGCCATGCGCTCGAGGCGCTGCGGTGCGCGGTCCAGATTGATGACAAAACTCTTCATTCCCGCTTACGCTTACCCTGCGCGCTGCGTGTCAGATCGCACCGTCAATTCGATGGACACCTTCTTGAACACCGACTGCCTGGCAGTCGCCAGCAGCGCCATGCGGAAGGGACTCGCCAGCTGGCGCCCGACCCGCCAAAATTCATGCGTGAGCTTCGCGATCCCTCGCCGTCTTGCGGAACGAGGATCGCTACGGTGAAACTGGCGCCGGTCCTGGGCAATCTGGCTCGTCAGCGAGCCGCCGACGGTAGCGTTCGGCGCCCACATGTCTTGAATGCAGGCCGCCGGCATCAGCTGCAGCACCACGAGTTCATCAAGGATGCCACGCTCCGGAGAATAAAGAATGACGTCGGCTGGTTCGCAGTGGCGCTCGGTATAGCCGAGCAGGCGGCGCGCGGCAGTCCTCGACACGAAGTAGCCTGCCGACCCCAGTTGCGCCGATTTCAGCCTGCGCAGTTCGTGTCCGGCAGGCTCGCCCCAGGTCTTGTGGGACAATTCGGCCCGGGCCAGATCCGTTTCGGCCCTGACCAGATCCACCCCCGCCGGAATCCAGCGGTCGGACTTCAGAAAGCTGGCGGCATCGGCGGAGAAATGGATGTCGTCTTCGGCGACGAAAGCCCAGTCGTCATCGCCTTCGGCCACCAGCGCCCACGCCTTGCGGTGGCTGAGCAGGCAGGCCACCTCGGCGGGCGACATCGAGTTGACGCCGGAGGACAGGCACCGCAGCCGCTCGAACTCCCGTTCGGGCAGCTGTCTGGCGTCGACCGCCGGCACACGGACTGTTGCAACGTCCATGCCGGCGACCTGCGCCATGAACCAATCGAGCCGGCCTGGCGACCGGTCGAGATTGATGAAATAGATTTTCAAAGCACGATCTCTACCATAGTCGTGCCCCCGACCCGCGGTTGCCATAAGGCAAGCGAGGGCGGGCAGCAAGCCGGGGGCGCATTGCGGTGCAATATAGAGCAACCTTGATCAAGAATTCAGCATTATTTCAGGCGCCCAAGTGTTTTTCCGCATCAATCGCCTTGTTGCAGCTTCCGGTGGAGAACCGGAAAGCAAAACTGACTTAATACGAGAAAATCAAAGCATTTAAGCGGGCGTTACATTAGAATCGGCGGAGAAACTCGGGCCAATGCGGCAAGCCGGTTCCAGGCCCCTGTCAACCCTTCGCCCACACCTGGTCATAGATCTCGCGCAACCCGGCCGCCTCGTTTTCGAGCCGGAAGCGTGTGGAGACGTCTTCATGCCCGGCAGCGCCATGAGCCTCGGCAAGAGCCGGATCGGCGAGATATGGCCTGATCGCCTCGCGCAACGCATTTCCGTCATTGGCGGCAACAAAATCGCCGGTCACGCCTCGCGTCACGATCTCCGAATAGGAGCCGGCGTCGCTGGCAACGACAGCCGTGCGCGATGCCATCGCCTCGAGCGGCGTCAGCCCGAAGCCTTCATTGCGCGACGGCGCGACATAGAGTGTGACGCGCCGGTACCACACGGCAACGTCGGGCACCTCGCCGAGCAGCAGGATCCGTTCCGACAAGCCGGCTGCCGCGATCCGCTGCCTTAGCTCGTCGCCGAAACCCTTGTGCTCCGCCGTGATGCGCCCGGTGATGACAGCCGTCCACTCGGGATAGTGCGGCAGCAACGCAATCATCGCATCGACGAACAGGTCGGTGCCCTTCGAATGCCTGACCCTGCCAAAGCAGCCGATGGCATATTTGCCGGGCAACCCCGCGGCTGCAAAGGCGTCGTCGGGCCCGCGCGGCGGGTGGAACTTTTCGAGGTCGACCCCGTGCATCACCACCTTGTGCGGCACCTCGAGGAAACGCCCTGACATCAGGCTGGTCGCGATCACGCCATCCATCTGGCGGATCAGCCATTTGGTGAACGGCCTGTGGTCGCGCTGTGCCGCTGAGGTGAACACCAGCCTGATCTGCGCCCGAAAGACGTGGCGCAGGACAAGCCCTGCCACCATCTCTGTGTTGCGCCTGGCGTGCCAGATGCGCGGCCGCCCGGTCTCAGGCCGCCTGAGCAGCCAAGGCAGTTGCCACCAGCGCATCTTGGGCAGGCTGTCGGGCAGACCAGGCCCGAACACGGCAATGCCGAGGTTGCGCGCCTGCACCGGCACCAGTTGCACGATGGTGCTGGTGACGCCGGAAAGCCGCTGCTTGAGATTGGGCGCGATCACTTCGGTGCGCGCCATGTCGACCGCGCCGGCGTTTTCGGCGCGGTTGCCTGCCTTGTTCATCGTGTCTGATCCGGCATCGCCACAGCCAATGCCGCCTGTTGCCTCAGATGAACTGGACCTGGACGATCTCATAGCCGCGTGCGCCGCCCGGGGCGTTGACCTCGACGGCGTCGCCCACTTCCTTGCCGATCAGCGCGCGCGCTATGGGCGAAGAGATCGAGATGCGGCCCGACTTCACATCGGCTTCCTGGTCGCCGACGATCTGGTAGGTCTTTTCCTCTTCGGTATCCTCGTCGAGCAGCACGACGGTGGCGCCAAACTTGATCTTGTCGCCATTGAGCTTGCTGACGTCGATCACCTCGGCACGCGCGATCAGGTCCTCGAGTTCGTTGATGCGGCCTTCGTTGAGGCTCTGCGCTTCCTTGGCCGAGTGATACTCGGCGTTTTCCGAAAGGTCGCCGTGCGAACGTGCCTCGGCAATGGCTTCGATGATGCGCGGACGCTCTTCCTGCTGGCGCCAGCGCAGTTCTTCCTTCAGCGCAGCGAAACCACCCGCAGTCATCGGAACCTTGTTCATAATCGACCTCTCCTGGCCTTTGCCGCGCGGCCTTATGCTGCCGCGAGGCACAAAAAAAGAAAACGGTCCGGCAGCCTCGGCTAACGGAACCGTCTCACCTCTATCTCCGTTGAATATAGCAATCCTGTCGCAGAATTCACGTCAAAAAATGCGTTGGCCACCACTGACGTTGCAGCAGCGCAACCTGACGCTGCGCCCTCTCACCCGCTTGTGATTGAAGCTGTCGCGCTTTGATGCTCTGTTGCGGTTGCCGCAGCAGCCAACGCACCTATGTCGGATAGATGAGCATCAACACACCGCATTTCGTATTCATCTTCGCATTGGCCGCCTCGCCGGCCTTCGCCCAGACCCAGAGCTTCAACACCGAAGCCGTCACCGTGCGCGCCGACGTCATTGCCGGAGGGCTCGATCATCCATGGGGCCTCGATTTTCTGCCCGGCAACGAGGCAATCGTCACCGAGCGCTCGGGCCAGATCCGCATCCTGTCGCAGAACGGCTTGTCCGAACCTGTGTCGGGTGTGCCCGAGGTTGCCGCAAGCGGCCAGGGCGGCCTGCTCGACATTGCCGTCGCCCGCGATTTCGCAACGTCTGGCACGATCTTCGTCAGCTTCTCCGAGCCGGGACGCGGCGGCGCCGGCACGGCGCTTGCCCGGGCCAAGCTGGTCCGGGACGGAGCCAAGGCGCGGCTCGAAGATGTCAAGGTCATCTTCTCGATGAACCGCAAGAGCGGCACCAGTCACCATTTCGGCTCGCGCATCGTCGTCAATGACGACGACACATTGTTCGTCACGACCGGCGACCGCGGCCAGGGCGATCGCGCCCAGGACATGCAGGACCATGCCGGCGCGGTCATCCGCATCAACGCCGACGGCTCCATCCCCAAGGATAATCCCTCGCCCGACGGCAAGGCCATGGCAGCCGAAATCTGGTCGAAGGGCCACCGCAATCTGCAGGGAGCGACCTTCGATCCCGTTCTGGGCAGCCTTATCACTGTCGAGCATGGCGCCAAGGGCGGCGACGAGTTGAACCGCCCTCAGGCCGGCAAGAACTATGGCTGGCCAGTCATCACCTATGGCCGCGACTATTCCGGCGCCAAGATCGGCGTCGGCACCTCGGCCAAGGGCTACGAGCAGCCGCTCTATTACTGGGATCCGTCGATCGCGCCTTCAGGCCTCGCCAGCTACCAGGGCGACATGTTCCCGGAATGGAAGGGCGACCTGCTGATCGGCTCGCTGAAGTTCGAGCTTTTGAGCCGCCTCGACCGCGACGCAAAGGGCAACATCCTGGACGAGGAGCGCATTCTCGACGGCGCCTTCGGTCGCATCCGCGACGTCAACGTTGCGCCCGACGGCTCGATCTGGCTTCTGACCGACGAAGGCGACGGCATGATCGTCAGGCTGTCGCGCGGCGACTAAAGCAATTCAAGGAAAAGTGTGCAGCGGTTTTCCGTCCGGAATTGCGGAAAACAAAGCGATAGAGAGATTCCGCGATTCGAAGAAAAGCGAAATCTCTCTAGCGCTCGCGTGGTTTCAATGCGTCAGGCGGTGGTCGGGCTGCTCATCGCCGAGATCAGCAGGTCGGCATCAAGATGAAAGTCGTTGAAGACGACCTTGCCGGCCGGATCGATGATAATGAACCACGGCGTGCCGCCGGTACGATAGTCCTGCATGACAGTCGGATAGTGTTAGCCCTCCGGCGGGACGTCGTGCCCGAACGGGATCATCAGCCTGTAGCGCGCCTGTTCGAGCTTCGGCTTGTCGTCGGTGTTGATGCTTGCACCCTCGAACACCGTCTGGATGGCGGCAAAACCGAACTTGTCGGCCGGCAATGCCTCGACCAGCCGCTTCAGCGTCGGAAATCCACGGGCATGGCATCCGGGACACCAGTGCTGGAAGCAGTAGAGTATCTTGCAGCCGTCGCTCAGGTCGGAAAGCCGCAGCGGCTGCCGGCGTCGATCCAGTTTCCGCCCCTGAGCTCAGGGGCGCGACGCCCCAGGAGTCCGAGTTCCATGGCATCCTCCTAGACACGCTAAACCGTTCCGGTCGCCCGCGTCAGCAAGGCGTCCGGTTGCAGTTCTTTGCGGTGACGTCGTCAGATCAGGCGGCGCTCGACCGGCGCGGCAGCTTCCAGCCCGGGCGGACGAAGTGGCAGGTGTAGCCGTTGGGATAGCGCTCCAGATAGTCCTGGTGCTCGGGCTCGGCCTGCCAGAAGTCGCCGGCCGGCGCCAACTCGGTCACCACCTTGCCCGGCCACAGTCCGGAGGCATCGACGTCCTTGATCGTCTCCTCGGCAATCTCCTTCTGCGCCTCGGAGGTGTAGAAGATCGCCGAGCGATAGCTCGTACCGCGGTCGTTGCCCTGCCGGTCCTTCGTCGACGGGTCATGGATCTGGAAGAAGAACTCCAGCATGCTGCGGAAATCCGTCTTCGACGTATCGAACACGATCTCGATCGCCTCGGCGTGGCTGCCATGATTGCGATAGGTCGCGTTCTGGACGTCGCCGCCCGAATAGCCGACACGGGTGGAGACGACGCCGGGAAGCCGACGGATCAGGTCCTGCATGCCCCAGAAGCAGCCACCGGCCAGAATTGCAGTTTCGGTTGTCATGCAACGTCTCCCTTGTTCACGAATAGCTTCACATAGTGCCCGAGGCCTTCGCTTTCGAGCTCGTCGACCGGCACGAAGCGCAACGACGCCGAGTTGATGCAATAGCGCAAGCCGCCGGCGTCGCGCGAGCCATCTGGAAAGACATGGCCGAGATGGCTGTCGCCATGCGTCGAGCGCACTTCGGTGCGCACCATGCCATAACTGCGGTCGCTGATCTCGACGACATTTTCGGCATCGACCGGCTTGGTGAAGCTCGGCCAGCCACTGCCGCTGTCGAACTTGTCGACGGAGGCGAACAACGGCTCGCCGGAAACCACGTCGACATAAAGGCCCGGCTCCTTTTTGTCCCAGTACTCGCCGGTGAAGGGACGCTCGGTCCCATCCTTCTGGGTGACGCGATACTGCTCCGGCGACAGTGCCGAGACGGCGTCGGGATTCTTGTTGTAGGCCCTCATCATCTGTCCTCCATTTCGGTGATGAGGCAGAGATGGGTATCGGAGGGGTGCCTGCGCCAATGCATGTTGGCTATTGTTTCGATGCACCGGCTGAATGCGGCCAGCGATGCGAGCCGACCATCATGCGCAGATGGCGCAGTGCCGGCGCATTGCCCGATCCGCTGACCGAAACGAAGGACACCCGGCGCTCAAGATTCAGCCCCGATACCGGGCGCAGGGCCAGCCCCGGCACGATGGCGGAGAATTCGGGCAACAGGCAAATGCCGGCGCCATCGGCGACGGCCTGCTGCATCCAGTCCTCGCGTTCGGACTGCAGCCGCGGCCGCATCACCAGCTCGGCGTTCATGAAATAGTCGATTGCCTGGCTGCGAAAATCGCAGCCGAGCCGGTCGAGATAGCTTTCGACACCGATTTCCTCCGGCGGAACCATGTCGAACTTCGCCAGCCGATGGCTGCTCGCGCAAGCCAGCATCAGCCTCTCGCTGAACAGCTCGATCACCGACAGCTTCGTATCGTCGGCGGGTTTGTCGGCGAGGAAGACGCCGTCCAGCGTGCCGGCCAGCAGCAGTCCCGGCCCCATCTTCCCGTCGATTGGATGAAGCAGGATCTCCAGCATCGGCATCTCGCCGAGCGCGTGCGTGATGAACCGGCTGATTGGCGCCGGCGCCACCGAATGCGCAATCCCCAGATTGAGGCGCTCGCGCCGGCCCGAGATGCGACTGTTGACCGAAGCACGGATCCTGTCTTCGGCGCCGACGATGGCCGCGAACTCCTCACGGACATCGCTGCCGAGCGAAGTCAGCCGTGTGTCCTTGCCGTCCCGGTAGACCAGCGTGCCGCCAAGCTCATGTTCGAGCTTCTGGATCGCGCGCGTCAGCGTCGGCTGCGCGACACCGCACAATCGCGCCGCGTCGGTGAAGTTCAATGTTTCGGCAAGGGTCAGGAAGTAGCGGATCTGGGCGAGGTTCATGGCCCAACCCTAAGCAATTCCGGGAAAAATGTGCAGCGGCTTTCAGTCAGGAGTTGCGCAGAATGAAGGCCGCGCGACCTGCACTGCCGTCACCGCATTCGTGTCAAGGAAAAGGACCGGGCCAAGCCCGGTCCTTTGGATCATGTCATCGGCACAAATCAGCCGGCGCGCAGATAGGCGTCGATCTGCTCTTCCAGCATGCCGTATTCACGGCAACCCTTGCCACAGCGCTTTTCGATTTCCGACAGCTGCAGGCGGGCGGCCGCGACGTCGCCGAGCATCAGATGCGCCTCGCCCATATATTCGCGCACCAGCGTGTAGTCGGGGTTGTTGCGGAGCGCTTCCTGGTAGTAGCCGAGGCCGACGAGCACGCGGCCGGCCTTGCGGTGGGAATAGCCAAGATAATTGAGGATGCGCGGGTCGGTCTTGTCCTGGGCCAGCGTCAGAACCTTGATCGCCTCGTCATACTTGCCGTCCATGGCAAGCGCACGTCCGGCCGAATAGAGGCTGTCGTCGTCGATCATGCCGGCCTTGGGCGGTTCGCATTTCTTGGTCTTCTTGTTGTAGACCAGGCCATTGTCGCATTTCGGCTCGTCACCGCTGCTGCCTCCGCCGCTGTCGGCCGAAAACACCGGCACTGCCAGCAAGGGCAGCGACACCATTGCACCTGCAAGCACTTTCACAAATCGGGTCTGCATCGCTACCTCCTAACATGCGCCCATCGACAGACTAACGCAGATCGAGCTGCTTTTCATCCCGCGCTGAAATCGCGTAGCGAACCGTTCATGCCCAGCTGCTAGCGTGGACGCGCGGAGGCTTGCGGCATGGACGAGATTGACGGCGACGGGCTGCTGCAGCTCGACATACCAGCACCTGCCCTTCGCGTCGGCCTGGTCGCCATCGGTGCCTTCGTCGTCAGCATCGCCACCTGGGAGCTTTACCGTGGCGTCTGGCCGCTCAATGCCACGAGCCCGTTCCTCCTGTGCCTCATTCTCGGCGCCTGGTCCGTCGGCGTGCCGGCGATCTGGGGCGGCCTGACGGGGCCGGCGATCCATTGGACAGTCGGCTCCGGCCGCATCGAAATTGTCGAGAAGCGTCCGTTCAGGCAGGCCAGGCATCACCTCTTCGGGCCCGACCAGATCGAACGGTTCGAAACCCGGGAATGCCCTGCCATGGAAGGCCCAGCACCTGGCGCGTCGACCGCCCGCGACTGCAAGCGCTTCGACACCCGCGACTTCGGCACGCGCAACACCGCTGACGCTTTTCGCGAACGCGTCGGGGGCCTGTTCAACAGTTGACCGCCGCAGCGGCGCCTGCGACGACCTCCGGCAGGCCACGCCTGTCAGCCCTTCAGATAGCCGTCGATCTGTTCCCGCAGCAACCCGTACTCGCGGCACCCTGTGCCGCAGCGCTTTTCGATCTCCGACAGCTGCAGCCTGGCACCAGCGACATCGCCGAGGGTCAGATGCGCCTCGCCCATATATTCGCGCACCGGCAGGTAGTCGGGATCGTTGAGGATCGCCTCCTGGTAGTAGCCGAGACCGACGAGGATGCGCCCCGCCTTGCGGTGCGAATAGCCGAGATAATTGAGGATGCGGGCGTCGGTCTTGTCATGCGCCAACGTCAGCACCTTGATCGCGTCGTCATACCGGCCGTCCATGGCCAGCGCACGCCCGGCCAGATAGAGGCTGTCGTCATCTATCATGCCCGCCTTGGGCGGCTCGCATTTCTTGGTTTTCTTGTTGTAGACGAGGCCGGTGCGGCATTTCACCGGGTCGCTGCCGCCACCACTGCCGCCACCCGTTCCGCCGCCACCGCCGCCTCCTCCACCCCCATCGGCGGAGATCACGGGGACGACAAACAGCGGCAGCGCCACCAGCGCGCCGGCCAGAAGCTTCATATATTGGCTATGCATGGCGACCTCCACCGCTGCGTCCCCCCGTCGAGGCAAACGCATCGGCTGAGGCTTTTCGTCCTCAGCCGCGGAAAATCAGTGCTGCCCCGCCAGCAATCAGCGCGAAACCCATGGCGTGGTTCCAGGTGAGGCCTTCCTTGAGGTAGAAGACCGAGAAGATCACGAAGACGCTGAGCGTGATCACCTCCTGCATCGTCTTCAGTTCCGCCGCCGTATAGACCTCGTGGCCGATGCGGTTGGCCGGCACCGCCAGCCAGTATTCGAAGAAGGCGATCAGCCAGGAGAAAATCACCGCCGCATAGAGCGGAGCCGCCTTGAACTTCAGGTGCCCGTACCAGGCGAAGGTCATGAACACGTTGGACGCAATCAGCATCAGCACAGGAAGAACCTTGGGCGAAAGCAGAAAAGCCATGGGGAATACCGTCTGGAGGGGGGAGGAAGGCGCGCTATATCCGCCTCTCCTAAAGTCATGTCAACCACGGCAACCCCGCCGCGAATATCGAGGCAGTGACGTCGCCGCCAAATGCGCTATCATCAGCCGGGGGGAAGGCAACAGGAGCACGCTCGTGCAGCAGCGGCGCGAAAAAGAGTGGGACCTGACCATTGGCCCGGACACCGTCCGGCTGTTCATCCTCAAGGCCAAGGCGATCAGCGCCGGCGTCAACGAAGACTATGAAGACGGCGCCGAGCACGAGGTCGAATATGACGGCGACACCCACGACAACCATCGCCATGATGGCCTCGCCGAGGAAGAGGCGGAAAACCTCACCGAAAAAGAGCTACGCGGGCTGATCGCCGACCTCAATGTCGACCAGGCTGCCGAACTGGTGGCGCTCGCCTGGGTTGGGCGCGGCGACTACGACGCCGCCGAATGGGCGGACGCGGTCGCCGAGGCACGGCAGCGCGGCAATCGTCGTACCGCCAAATACCTGCTCGGCATGCCGATGCTGGGCGACTGGCTCGAGGAAGGCCTCGAGGCCCTGGGCGCCTGAAGCATCGCTTGACACTTCCGCCAGATGACAACGCCGTCACCGAATTTGATCGCGCGGCAGCGTCCCCTCGGCAACCGCGAACGATCGACAACGTTGAGCGGCGATGCACACAGCCAAATCCCGCCTGCTTTCCCTGATCCTTGTCCTGCCGCTGGCGGCCTTCGCAGCGCCCCCGCACGGCTTTGCCGAAGCCAGCAAGGTCGAAGCAAGCAAGACGTCACTACCCAATCGAGCTCCGGTGCCACGGGCCGCACCCGTGCAGGCCATGCCCAAACCGCCCCCGGCTGCGTCGACACAAGCCGGGCAGGCTTTGGTTCCCACACCCGAGCCGCATCCCGACGTTCCCGACCAGCGGCGAGCCCGAGAAATGTTTGGCCCGCCAATTCCTGAAGCGATGTCGAAGGCTGAAGCAATACCAACAACCGTCCCCATTCCGTCCTCGCGCCCGGATGGCCCCGAAGCACCACGTGGGCGAGAGATGTTTGGTCCGCCGGCGCCAAAGATGCTGCCCGACAAGCGTTCCTACGTCGCGCGGCCGGCAACGATGCCGATCGAGGAGACCGCCTGCCGCACGCGCCTGAAGGTGCTCGGCGCCGAGTTCGAGGAACAGGCGCCGCAAAGCGACGCCGACGGTTGCGCCCTGCCCTTTCCGCTCAAGCTGAAGCGTCTCTCGCGGTCCATCGACATCGAGCCCGACGCGATCATCAACTGTGCCACCGCCGAGACCTCCGCCCGCTTCGCCACGGAAGTCATCGCCCCTGCCGCGAGAACCGAGCTCGGCGAGGCACTGACCGTCGTCGGGCAGGCTTCGGCCTATGTCTGTCGGCCGCGCAACGGCACCCGCAAACTGTCCGAGCATGCCTTCGGCAACGCCCTCGACATTGCCCGTTTTACCCTGACCGGTGGCACGTCGGTCGAGGTCGAGCCGGCGCCGCCGGAGAAGAATGCCAAGTTCCTTGATGCTATACGAAAGGCGGCCTGCGGGCCGTTCAAGACGGTGCTCGGTCCAGGCAGCGACGCCGACCACGCCCGGCACCTGCATATCGACCTCGCCCCGCGCAAGAATGGCGGCACATTCTGCCAGTAGGCCTGCCCCGCCACCCACGCCGCAATTCGGCCCCAGCCGTAAACGCTGCCGCTGATCTTTCCTTTACCCTTGGCGGCTAGGCTTATTCCCTCAAGGGGACAGGAGCCTTCGCATGGCCGCAGATTCGCGCGCCACCATCCCGGTCGGATCGCCGCGAGCCGCGCGCCAGCGCACGCTGCTGCTCGCCACGACCCTTGTCGCCGTCGGCCTCGGCCTCAGCTCATGCACATCGGGCGATGTGTTCGCGCTCCAGCCCGCCGTCGATGTCGGCTCCCAGACAGCGTCGCTCGGCCCCGTACAGGCCGCTCCTGTCATTGTCGAGCCACAGTCCGATCCGGCGCTTGTCGCGCAGGCGGCGCCCATGATCGAGCCGACGCTCGACGCACAGGCCGCGCAGTTCGAGCAGATCCAGCCTGAAGCGCCACAGCCTGTGCAGACCGCCGCGCTCGCGCCTGCCCAGGGGCGCGGCATGCAGACGCTGGTGCCGTCCAACCCCTATATGGTCGCCTATCCCAAGCTCGACGATCCCTCCAACGAGCCACAAAGTGCGCCGATACGGCCTGCCGTCATGCCGGCCGACGAGGTTGACTGCCGCAGCGACCTGAAGAAACTCGACGTCACCTACCGCGACCTGCCGCCGATCCGCGACGGTGCCGCCTGCGGCATCGACTATCCGGTCAAGGTGTCGGCCATCGGCTCGGTGCAGATGAAGCCGGCAGCTGTCGTCACCTGCCAGATGGCCGCCAGTTTCGCCGCCTGGACCAAGCGCGACCTCGTCCCCTCCGCCCGGCTGCGCTATTTCTCCGGCGTCAAGACCATCCACCAGGGCTCGAGCTATTCCTGCCGCAAGATCGCCGGCACCCGCACCCTGTCAGAACATGGCAAGGGCAATGCGTTGGACATCATGCGCATCGAGCTGAACAGCGGCCGCGACATCGACGTCGAAAAGCCCGGCCTGTTCGCCTTCCGCACCCGCGGCTTCCTCAACACCATTCGCGCCGACGGCTGCAGCTATTTCAACACCGTGCTTGGCCCCGGCTACAATTATGACCACCGCAACCATTTCCACTTCGACATCAAGCAGCGCCGCAACGGGTACCGCGCCTGCCGCTAGCGTTTGCGCGCCACGTGTCATGAAGCCAGGCAAGATGCGCTTTACAAAAGACATCTCTAATACTTAATCTGCCGATGCAACCCATGATTTGTCCCGAGTTCAATGTCGCGCCACTGCTTTGGCTCGACCCATCGGCAGCGGGGTTTGATGCTACGGGGAAAACTGCACCGACAGGCGACCCTTTGGTTCATTGCGCTCTGCGTGAGCTATCTCGCGCTCGCCTATTTCGCGGCTCCTGAATTCTGGTCGCTCCGTTTCCTGCGCGACGGCCCCCGGCCTGAATCGCTGCTCACCACGACGGAACAAGGCATCCCGGGTGACCCGATCAATATCGGCCTCGTCGGCAGCGAGCTGGACGTGACCGCCGCGTTTGCCGCCGCCGGCTGGGATCGCGCCGACAAACTGTCGGTGAAATCAGCGCTGGAAATCGGCGAAAGCGTGCTGCTCGACCGGCCTTATGCCGACGCGCCCGTCAGCACGCTCTTGTTCAACGGCCGGCGCCAGGATCTCGCATTCGAAAAGCCTGTCGGCAAAAGCGCCGACGTCCGCCACCATGTTCGGCTGTGGCTGACCTTCACGCCCGGTGCCGACGGGCGCCCGACCTGGTACGGTGCGGCGAGCTTCGATCGCGGCATAGGCGTCAGCCACGACACCGGCGCCGTCACCCATCACATCGGACCCGACATCGATGCCGAGCGCGATTCGCTGATCGGCGATCTGACATCGGCCGGACGCATCATCGAGGTAAAGACGATGTCAGGCATCGGCCTGACCAAGGCCGGCCGCAATGGCGAGGGTGACCCCTATTACACCGACGGAAAGATGCTGATGGCAGTTCTGGTGCCTGACAGATAGCCCCAGCCTCGACCCGCTCTTGTGCCGCTGGGGAAGAGTATTTTTGCTGCCGTCTTTTCGAAAGGCCTTAAGCAATGCTATGCAGCGAGCATCATGTTATACGCTGAAATCGCTATCGTGGTCGTCCTCATCTGTGTGAACGGCCTTCTGGCAATGTCCGAACTTGCCATCGTTTCTTCCCGTCCAGCCCGCCTCAAGGCGATGATCGACCGCAACGTCAAGGGCGCCGGGCGCGCACTAGAACTCGGCGCAAACCCGGGCAAATTCCTGTCGTCGGTGCAGATTGGCATCACCCTCGTCGGCGTTCTCTCCGGCGCATTCTCGGGCGCCACGCTCGGCGAACGACTGAGCGGCTTTCTCGCCGCCAACGGCATGAGTGCCGGCGCGTCCAATGCGCTGGGCGTCGGCATCGTCGTTGCCATCATCACCTATGGCTCGCTGATCATCGGCGAACTCGTGCCCAAGCAGATCGCCCTGCGCGACCCCGAAGGCGTCGCCTCTCGCGTCGCCCCCGCCATGTCGCTGCTTGCCAAGGTCGCGCTGCCGCTGGTCTGGCTGCTCGACATTTCCGGCCGCTCGGTGCTCTGGCTTCTCGGTCAGCGCGGCGAGAGCGAGGAAAAGGTCACAGACGAGGAGATCAAGATGCTGGTCGCCGAGGCCGAGCATCATGGCACCATCGAATCCGACGAACGCCGCATGATCGCTGGCGTCATGCGCCTGGGTGACCGCGCCGTGCGCGCCGTCATGACCCCGCGCACCGAAGTCGACTGGATCAATCTGCAGGCCGAAGAGGCCGCCACCCGCAAGCTCCTGATGGAAACCCAGCACTCTCGCCTGCCCGCAGGCGAAGGCTCCGTCGACGCCATGGTCGGCGTCATCCAGACCCGCGAACTGCTCGCCTCGCTGCTTGCCGGCCGTGCTTTCGACCCGCGTAAGCATGTCCGCACAGCACCCATCGTGCACGATCAGGCCGACGCGCTCGACGTGCTCGCCACCCTCAAGCAGTCCGACGTGCCGATGGCGCTGGTCCATGACGAATATGGCCATTTCGAAGGCGTCGTTTCGCCCGCCGACATCCTTGAAGCCATCACCGGCGTGTTCCGCTCCGACCTCGACGAGGACGACGTCGACAATGCCGTCCAGCGCGAGGACGGCTCCTGGCTGCTCGCCGGCTACATGCAGGCCGACGAGATGGCCGACCAGCTCGGCATCGACCTGCCGGAGAACCGCGACTACGAAACCGTCGCCGGCTACGTCCTGTCGCATATGCATCACCTGCCCGCGACCGGCGAATGCGTCGACGCGCAGGGCTGGCGCTTCGAGGTCGTCGACCTCGACGGCCGCCGCATCGACAAGGTGCTGGCGTCGAAGCTGCCCGGCTGACACAGCGACCGGGTTGGTGCTGGCCCGGATACACCGGGCCGCTGAGCCACTGCAGCTCGCGTTGCGAGGCTTGGTGATGGTCTTGGGCCGACGTTTTGCCGTCATGGTTTTGGACCGTGTCTGACTCTTGGCTGTCACGGCATGGCAGGTGCCCCAAAGGCACAACGAAAAAGGGCGGCACAAGGCCGCCCCCAGACTGCTGACAAACCCCTGGCGAGAGTTGGGGGTTTGTGATTCAGTGGGTGATGTTGAAGCGAGCCGGCCCTGAACAAACCGCACTTGAGATCGTCACGCTCGATCAACTGGTTCCAGTTGATCACCTTCTGCGCAAGATCGATGGTGTTATCGATTTCTCGTTCATCCACGATCTGACAGCGCCGCTTTACTGCGCCGACAATGGTCGCCCGCCACTTGATCCGACCTTGATGTTCAAGGCGCTGTTCATCGGCTACCTGTTCGGGGTGCGCTCGGAGCGGCAATTGGTGCGAGAGATCGAGGTCAATGTCGCCTACCGGTGGTTCCTGCGGCTGAAGCTGACGGACAAGGTGTTCGACGCCTCGACATTGTCGCAGAACCGACGCCGGCGCTACCAGGACGAGACGATCGCGCAGGCGATCTTCGACCGCATTGTCGAGCAGGCGATCGGGGCAGGCTTGGTCGACGGCACGGTGCTCTACACCGACAGCACGCACCTGAAGGCCAATGCCAACAAGGGCAAGTACGACCTTGCCATGGTCGCCAAGTCGCGTGCCGACTACTGGGGCGAGCTCGACCGGGCGATCGATGCCGAACGGGCGTTGCACGGCCAGAAGGCGCTGAAGGAGCAGGAGCGGCAGCCTGCGGTGAAAGAGACGAAGGTCTCGCGCACCGATCCTGAGGCTGGCTATATGGTGCGCGAGGGCAAGCCGAAGGGCTTCTTTTATCTCGATCACCGCACGGTGGATGGCGGCTTCGGCATCATCACCGACACGTTTGCCACGCCGGCCAACGTGCATGACTCGATCGTCTATCTCGACCGGCTCGACCGCCAGGTGGAGCGTTTCGGCTTCGACGTCACGGCGGCGGGGCTGGATGCCGGCTATGCCACGCCAGGCATCGCCAAGGGCCTGGAGGACAGGAACATCCACGGTGTCGTCGGCTATCGCAACCCGACCCGGCCAAAGCCTGGCAAGATGAGGAAGGGCGCTTTCGTCCATGAGCCGGACCTTGACGGCTATCGTTGCCCGCAGGGCCAGTTGCTCACTTACGCCACCACCGATCGCGGCGGTTATCGCCACTACAGGAGCGACCCGACGATCTGCCGCAACTGTCCGCTGCTGGCGTCTTGCACATCAAACGCCAAGGCCGAGCGCACCATCACGCGCCATGTCTGGCAGGATGTCCGCGAGCGGGTCGATGCCAACCGCTTAACCGCATGGGGCAAGGCGATCTATCGACGCCGCAAGGAGACGGTCGAGCGATCCTTCGCCGATGCCAAGCAGCTCTTCGGCCATCGCTATGCCCGCTTCCGAGGGCGAACACGCGTCGCCTGCCAGTGCCTGATCGCAGCCGCCGCCCAGAACATGAAAAAGATCGCAATCAGCCTCTGGCCAAAGCCAAAACCAAGCCTCGCATGAGGCCAAAGCCGGCTCGCAACGGCCTTGGCATCTGCTCCCCGACATCAATCCAAAAGCTCAATCAACCCACAAAACAAAACCCCGCCGAAATTCGACGGGGTTTGTCAGCAGTCTGAGGGCGGCACAAGGCCGCCCCAGACTCCCTTGGGAGGAAAAGGTCCGAAGCTGCTCAGGCAGCCTTGGCTTCTTCGGCAAGAACGTCGGCCTCGCGCGCGACCTTCAGCGCCTTGGCCCACCAGGCAATCTCGGAGACCAGCCCGTTCGCCGACTGGTTGAGGTGCTCAAAGTCGGAGAGTTGCTTCTCGCCCTGGCGCACAGCCAGGAAGTCTGCCCAGACGATGTGCACGGCGGCCTTGGTCGGCGCCATCTGCAGTTCCACCGCATGCATGCGCAGCTGCTCGACGGCCCGCGCCCCGCCGACACCGCCATAACCGACGAAACCGGCCGGCTTCTTGTTCCATTCGGTGGCCGCATAATCGAGCGCGTTCTTCAGCACGGCGGTCGGACCGTGATTGTATTCGGCGGCAGTGAAGATGTAGCCATCGAACTCGGCCACCTTCTTCTGCCAGCGCTGGGCAACCTCGTTCTGCGACGGCACCCAGGCGGACGAGGCGACCTCGTCGAAGAAGGGCAGCGGGAAATCCCGGAGGTCGACGATTTCGACCTCGATATCGGCGTGGGATTTTGCGATCCTGGCAATCCACTCCACCGGCGTGTCGGCGAAGCGTGCGGCGCGCGTCGAGCCGACGACGATGGCGATCTTGGGTTTGGACATGGTAGGAACCTTTCGGGCGTGAGTATCTGAACGACACTGGTAACAAATGGATACCGACGCTATATAGGTGACTGAAAATCAACCGCACAAGGAGGCACTTTTTTGATACCGAGGCACCCGCACCGCACCGAGGATTGCCGCGCCGTCAGCGATATCCTGCAGCGCGTCGGCGACAAATGGACGGTGCTCGTCGTCGGCAAGCTCGGCGACGGTCCGATGCGCTTCAACGAACTGCGCCACGCCGTCGGTGGCATTTCACAGAAGATGCTGACCACCACCCTGCGCGGCCTGGAGCGCGACGGCTTCGTCACCCGCACCGTCTTCCCGACAATCCCGCCGCGCGTCGACTACGAGCTCACCGACCTTGGCCGCGAACTGCTGGTGCCGGTGTTCGCGCTCGGCGAGTGGGCGAGGCTCAACCAGGCCCGTGTCGCCGAGGCACGGATGAAGTTCGATACGACGGTGGAGTGACGCGCGCGGCGGCATCTTCGCTGCGCCCTTTGAGAGCTCGCCGCGCACGCCGCGCCAAAATCACATTAGCCCTGCCGGCTCACACCTCAGGATGAGAACCGTGGCAGCGCCGGACATTAGAGCCAGCGCATTGCATCCATGGGCAGGTGAAGTGCTGACACCGCCGACGCACGCGGCTCAAGCCTTGAGGGACGCGCGCCTACTCCGCCGGCACCGGCTTCGGCTTGCCCTGCCCGTCCAGCGCTACCATGATGAAATCGGCGTCGGTCACCTTTTCCATCAGGTCGGAGAGATAACGCTGCGCCCAGGCCTCGACCTTGAGCGTCATCGAGGTGCGGCCGACACGCTCGACATGGGTGTAGATGCACAAAGTGTCGCCGATCTTCATCGGCTTGGCGAAGGCCATTTCCTTGACCGCTGCCGTCACCACGCGACCGCGCGCGCGCTCGGCGGCGCGAATTCCGCAGGCAAGGTCCATCTGCGCCATGACCCAGCCGCCGAAGATGTCGCCGGCTGCATTCGCGTCGGCTGGCATCGCCAGCGTCCGCAGCGTGAGCTCGCCCGTCGGCTGGCCATCGGCATACTGAACCATCGTCTTTTCCCTCAGAATTTCCTCTGACCACCCGTATCGTCGTGGCAGCAGCCGCGTCAACGACGCATCTCTTGCATCGCCCGGTCGTATTTTTCACAGGCCATGCCGCAACCGACGCCGAAGCCTGCGACTGAGGCGATAGTCTGACCGCATCGTGGAATTTCGACAGGCAGCCGACAGCATGCAGACGTTCGATTTCATTGTAGTGGGCTCGGGCTCCGCCGGTTCGGTGGTGGCCGAGCGGCTGTCGGCGAGCGGACGCTTCTCGGTGCTGGTTCTCGAGGCCGGCGGCACCGACCGCCGCTTCTTCGTCCAGATGCCGCTCGGCTACGGCAAAACCTTCTTCGACCCCAAGGTGAACTGGAATTACGCGGCCGAAGCCGACCCCGGCCTTGCCGGCAACAAGGACCACTGGCCACGTGGAAAAATCCTCGGCGGGTCGAGCTCGATCAACGCCATGGTCTGGATCCGGGGGGCTGCCGAAGACTTCGACGCCTGGCGCGAGGCCGGCAATCCGGGCTGGGGTTTTGACGATCTCCTGCCAGCCTTCAGGGCGATCGAAGACAACCAGGCAGGCGGCACCGACCTGCGGGGCATTGGCGGTCCGATCCACGTCACCGACAACAGGAAGAACGTCCATCCGCTGACCCATCGCTTCCTGTCTGCCGCGCAAGCGGCCGGCCTGCCCTTGAATCAGGACTTCAACGGTGCGGCCCAAGAGGGCGTCGGTGTTTATCAAATCACCACCCAAGGCGGCCGCCGCATGTCGGCGGCGCGCGGCTTCCTGCGCCCGGCGATGAAGCGCGCCAACGTCACCGTCGAGACAGATGCACTGGTCACCAAGGTGCTGTTCGAGGGCAAGCGCGTCTGCGGCGTCGAATATCTGCAGAACGGTGCCAAGCAGACGGCCCGCGCCGGGCGCGAAGTGATCCTGTCGGGTGGTTCGGTCAACACGCCGCAGTTGCTGCAGCTCTCCGGCATCGGCCCAGCAGCCCTGCTCGCCGATCTCGGCATCGATGTGCTGCACGCAAACGAACATGTCGGTCGAAACCTGCAGGACCACCAGGGCATCAACTACACCTGGAAGGCCAAGGTGCCGACCCTCAACCAGCTGTTGCGCCCGTGGTGGGGCAAGGCACTGGCGGGCATGCAGTATCTTCTGCTGCGCTCGGGCCCGCTGTCGATGAGCATGAACCAGGGTGGCGGCTTCTTCCGCACCGACTTGAGCCGCGCCCGCCCCAACATGCAACTCTATTTCCAGGTCTTTTCCACCGTGCTGCCCAAGGCCGGCGAGCGCCCGATCCTGACGCCCGACCCCTTCCCCGGCTTTTCCATCGGCCTGTCCAATTGCCGCCCGTCGAGCCGCGGCGAGATCATGATCCGCTCAGCCGATCCGACCGTGCAGCCGCGCATCACCGTCAACGCCTATTCGACCAACAGCGACGTCGCCGAGATGCTCGACGCGGTCAAATTCCTGCGCCGCATCGCTGCGCAATCGCCCATCGCAGACATCATCGCAGAAGAGGTTTTGCCAGGCCCGTCAATCACTTCCGACGCCGACCTGATTCAGGATTTCCGCAAGCGCTCGGGCACCGTCTATCACCCGGTGTCGACCTGCCGCATGGGCCCGGATCCGACGAGCTCGGTTGTCGATCCGCGGTTGCGCGTCCACGGCCTCACCGGGCTTCGCGTCATCGACGCCTCGATCTTCCCCGACAACATCACCGGCAACACCAACGCCGCCTCGATCATGACTGGCTGGAAGGGCGCGCAGCTGGTGCTGGAGGATGCGGGGTGAGCAGTTTCCGATGTTGGCGCAGCCGCTCATCCTTACCCTGAGGGCTACGCCAAAAATCGACGATGTCACGCGACCGGGAGGACCATCGATGAAGATCACCGACGTCAAGACCTTCGTGGTCAATAACCCGCCGCCCGGCATCGGCGGCAAGTATTTCATCTTCGTCAAGCTCACCACCGACGGCGGCGTCGTTGGTTATGGCGAGGCCTACAACGCCACCTTCTCCGCCCATGTCACCGCGCGAATGATCGAGGACATGGCCGAGCGCTACCTCGTGGGACAGGACCCGCACGACATCGAAAACCTGTTCCGCCGCAGCTATTCCTCCGGCTTCACCCAGCGCCCCGACGTCTCGGCCATGGGCTGCTTTTCGGCGCTGGAAATGGCCTGCTGGGACATCGTCGGCAAGGAGGCCGGCAAGCCCGTCTACAAGCTGCTCGGCGGTCAGGTGCACGAGACGCTGCGCTCCTATACCTATCTCTATCCACACACCGGCAGCGTCCATACCGAGGACGTTGCTCCCAAGAACGTCTACAACGACCCCGACATGGCAGCCGAATGTGCAGCTCTCTATGTCGACCAGGGCTTCGACGCCGTGAAGCTCGATCCGGCCGGTCCTTGGACCGCCTATGACGGCCACCAGCCCCGCCTCATCGACATCGACCTGTCGGTGCGCATGCTGAAGGCCATCCGCGAGGCCGTCGGCACCCGTGCCGACATCCTGTTCGGCACGCATGGCCAGTTCACCGCATCCGGCGCCCTGCGCATGGCGCGCGCCATCGAGGCCTACGATCCCTTGTGGTTCGAAGAACCGGTGCCGCCCGACATGCCGGAGGTGATGGCCCAGGTCGCGCGCGGCACATCGATCCCGATCGCGACAGGCGAGCGGCTGACCACAAAATTCGAGTTCGCCCGCGTCATCGAAAACCGCGCCGCCACTATCCTGCAGCCCGATCTCGGCCGCTCCGGCGGCATTCTCGAGACCAAGAAGATCGCCGCCATGGCCGAGGCCTACCACATCCAGATCGCACCCCACTGCTATTGCGGCCCGATCGTCGGTGCAGCCAACATCCAGCTCGCCGTCACTCTACCCAATTTCCTCATCCTCGAATCGCTCAAGCAATGGGACGGCTTCCACGCCAAGCTGCTGGAAAAGAAGATCGAATGGCAGGACGGCCATGTCATCCCGTCGAAAGAGCCCGGCCTCGGCGTCGAGCTCGACGAGGCGGTGTGCGAGGCCAATCCATATGACGGTCCCCACCTGCACCTGCAGATGGTGCAGACCCCGCTGATGCCGTGAGGCGCGCGTGACCCAGCCCCTCGCCTACGCCTTCATCGGCCTTGGCCATCTCGGCGCCAATCTCGCGGCATGCCTTGTGCGCGGCGGCTTCGAGGTCGTCGTCTACGACCGAACCCCCGAAGCCGTCGAGCACCTCGTTGCGCGGGGTGCCGCCGCTGCAAAAAGCCCTGCGGACGCGGCCGCCCGCGCCGGCAATGCCATCACCTGCCTGCCCTCGCCCAGGGTTAGCGAGGCGGTGTTGGTCGGCCCCGACGGGTTGCTGTCAGGCCTGCCCAAGGGCGGCACCTGGATCGAGATGTCGACAAACGGCCGCGACGAAATCCTGCGCCTTGCCGACCTGGCCACTGAGGCCGGCGTCTACACGCTCGAATGCCCCGTCACAGGCGGCGTGCATCTCGCCGCCGAGGGCAAGATCACTGCACTTGTCGGCGGCGACGCGGCGCTCTACGAGCGCCACCGATCGGCCATTGAGGCGATGTGCGCCCGCGCCTTCCTGATGGGGCCGATCGGCTCGGCCGCCGTGATCAAGGTCATCACCAACATGCTCGCCTTCATCCATCTCGTCGCCGCCGGCGAGGCGCTGATGCTGGCGAAGACGGGCGGCCTCGACCTTGCCCAGGCCTACCACGCCATCGTTGCCTCCTCGGGCAACAGCTTCGTCCACGAGACCGAGAGCCAACTGGTGCTCAACGGCTCCTATGACATCGGCTTCACCATGGACCTGGCGCTCAAGGACCTCGGCTTCGCGCTCGCCATGGCCCGTGAGAGCAGCGTCCCGCTCGACCTCGCCGCCCGCGTCAACGCCATCTTCGAACAGGGCAAGGCGGCTTATGGCGGCGACGCCTGGTCGACGATGATCGTCAAGCTCCTGGAGGACGCGACGGCCACCGACCTGCGCGCGCCGGGATTCCCGTCGAAGCTGTGAGGCTGACGCCTCTTACGTTTCCTTTTGTGGGAAGGTCGGCGCGTAGCGCCGGGATGGGGGTGCCAGGCTCTGAGCCCAGCTCCGCTTCACGGATCGGCCTCCCACAAGGGGCGGCCAAACGCGCCTGGCACCGCCCCTCTTCTCGCACCTTTTGACACCGCCCTCGGCTCGACTTACCTCTCGCCACACCACCCGAGAAGGATTCTCCGATGCGGCCTAGCCTGCGTGCCAAAATCCTCGACGTCTGCGCGCGCAAGATCGCCGCCAAGGGCCCCGACGTCGGACTGTCCTTCTACGCCTTCTTCGCCAACAGGAACGACGACCCAGAGCTTCTGATGGAGGCTGCCGAATGGTGGATCAGGACCCACAAGCTCGACCACTTCGAAAAGGCCACCAAGATAGAAGCCATGGTCAGAGCGATGGAAGCTTAGAGCGCATCCTGTTTAATCTGGGTCATAGCCGGCTGCCTTGAAGTAGTTGGCGCATTCTGCGGGGGTGAAGAGTTCGATGACCGATCCGACCGCGTCCCACAGTGCCGCAATCGTTCTCTCGGCCTTTGCGCGCAGCAGAGCCTTGAGCTTCGAGAATGCGTTCTCGATGGGGTTGAAGTCAGGACTGTAGGGCGGCAGGTAGAGCAGTCTCGCGCCGGCAGCCTCGATCGCATCGCCAATGCCGGCAGCCTTGTGAGCGGGCAGATTGTCCATGATGACGACATCGCCGGGCTTGAGCGTCGGGACCAGTACTTGCTCGACATAGGCGAGGAACACGTTGCCGTTCATGGCGCCGTCGTAGACGAAGGGCGCGGTCATGCCTGTCAGCCGCAGCGCTCCGGTGAAGGTGGTGGTCTTCCAGTGGCCATGCGGCACACCGGCACGGCAACGCTCGCCGCGTGGCGCTCTTCCGCGCAGGCGGGCCATCTTGGTCGATAGTCCGGTTTCATCAATGAACACCAACTGCGCCGGCTCGAGGTCGAGTTGGCCGTCGAACCAGGCACGGCGGCGCATCAGGATGTCGGGGCGGTCCTGCTCCAATGCGTGCGCGGACTTTTTTTATACGTCCAGCCGCGCCGGCCAAGCCAGGCGCTCAGCGCGCTGCGGCTGATCCGCACCGACTGTTCCCCCTCCAGGCGAGCCACCATCTCGTTGAGCGTGATGTCCTTGTGCTCCTCGATCATCCCGACGATGAAGCCTTCATGCGCGTCGAGACTGGAAGCGCGGCGGCGGCCCTGCGGCCGCGGCGCCAGTTCGCCGATCTTCGCCCGCGCAATCCAGCGGATCGCACTCGATACGCCCACCCCGAACCGCGCCGCCGCCTTGCGCGCCGACATGCCTTCGTCTGAAGCCTTCAAGACCCGCAACCGAAGATCTCCGCTCAGTGCCTTCCCCATACTCCACCTCCATCGAGATAGATGTTGAATCAGCACCGAACGCGCCCGTCACTTCACAATCGATTCATCGATTGCGGGACGTGCTCTAGCTTCCACCTCTTCAATTTCAGCGACTTACGCCAATCGTCGGACTCAGAACCCGAGCCCCTTGAATCAACACCTCACCTTCAAAGCCTTCGCCACCATTTCGTAGGTCGCCGGAATATGCCCGGGCGACTCGCCGTCAATGTCGACGAGCGCGGCATTGGCGAGCGGATCGCCCAAAGGCTCGACCGTCACCTTGCTTCCGCGCAGAATGGTGATGGCGGGATGGTTGCGGTGGCGTCCGCCATAAAGCAGGCGCAGGTCGAGAATCAGCTTGAGCTTGCTCGCCGCGCGCAGGATGACGATGTCGAACAGCCCGTCATCGGGAACGGCATCGGGGGCGATCATCATGCCGCCACCGAAGAACCGCTCGTTGGCCACCGCCACGAGCGCCACCCTGGCCTCGACCGGTTCGCCATCGTCGACGGTGATGCGTACGTCCTGGAAGCGGTAGCGCACGAACTCGATCACCGTGCGCCAGAAGAACAGCGCCTTGGCCGGCACCCAGCGCTTGCGCCGGTCGTTGTTGACCGCCCGCACCGTCGCCCCCGACATGCCGAGACTGGCGATGTTGACAAAATGTCGGCTCGCCAGCCGGCCATGGTCCTCGACGAAGGAGATACGGCCAGCGTCGATCAGACGGTCGCTGCCCTCGGCAATGCGCGCGATCGCCGAAGATATTTCGACGGGAATGCCCATACCGCGAGCAAAGTCGGAGCCGGTGCCGCAGGGCAGCACGCCGAGAATGGCCGCATCGCCGGTTTCGGCCTGCATCTGCAAAAGCCCGTCGGCGACCTCGCTGATCGTGCCGTCGCCGCCCGCGGCGACGACCAGTTCGCAGCCAAGCGCCACCAGGTCGCGGGCAAGAACCGCGCCGTCGCCCGGCTCGGTCGTCTCGCGAAACTCGACTTCGCCAAAGCGCTGCGTCAGCGCTGCCGCAACCTCGGTCCAATGCGTGTCCAGTCTGCCGCCGCCGGCCACCGGATTCCTGACGACGCCGACTTTCACGAACGTACCCTCCCCGGCAGCCAACGCGCCGCCGCCTCCGCCTTATTGTTAGCCGCAGAGGCAAATGCGCAAGGGAAAGGTTGCGAAGTTCACATCCTGTCGGCCGCCTTGGCGGAAGAACATGTCGCCGGATGGCTACAACGCTGCCGCGCATGCATAACGCCACCGTCATGCCATGATTGCGGCCAACTGGCGCCGCGATCGGAGCGGAGAAATCGCGGCGTCAACAATCCTTGAGGATTCGGACCGTGATCAAGTCTGCCCTTGTCGCCATGACCATCGTCGGTTGCGACTGCGACGCCAAGCTTTGCGAATATATCGGCGAGACGCCGGCACAGTGGACGTCAGTCGCCGACTGCGAGGCGGCGATGAAGAGCCGCATCCTGCGAGAAGGCAACCACGCCTATCCGTTGGTGACCGGCATCTGCCGCACCACGGTATTTGCCGAGCCGCAGTTGGCATCGGCCCCGGCCGAAATCAAGCAAGCCGAGCCAGCCGAGCGGACCACCGTTGCCGGCATCGTCGAAGGCGGACGCTCGGTCCTCTATCGCACCGCCAATGGCTATGCGCTGGCGCGCAGCGGCCTCAGCGATGCCGCCGCCGGCACGGTTGCCGCAGCAAAACGCTCGTCGAGCTGGCTGGCGGCCAATATCGGCTTCTGAGCCGACCGTCCGGCGGCATGAAAAATAGCCGACCTCGGGAAGAGGCCGGCCATAGTTTGGTTCTGCGTCTTGGAAGGTCTCAAGAACCTCACCCAACCCGCCGGGCGCATGGCAGTGCCGGCAGGGCGGCTGTGCAGACGGCCGTTACGAGGCTGCTTCAATCGCGGTCACAGCACCTGTCGTGTCGTCCACTGTTACCTTGACCTTGGCGCCGGCGGCCAGGCCGTCGACCTTGAGGGTTTCGGGGATGACATAGGTCTTGCCGTCGTCGAGCGTGATCGAGCGTGTCGCCGGATCGACCGACTGGACCGTGCCCTGGACCTCGGCGGCATAGGCGGCACCGATGAAGGCGAGCGAAGCGACGGTCGTTGCAAGGATCTTGTTCATGTCTGGTGCTCCCGTTCAGGTCTGTCCCGGCTGGTCCTGCCCTCGTAGCAAGGCCCGCCGAACGAGATGGAGACTGACCTGCGGAATGGTCCGACGCAAATCACGAAGCGTGAAATTATCGAACGTAATCATAGGCTTATTTCCGCCGCATTTGACCGCAACCGGCACATGTCTGGATGCTTCGCCATCACCCCGATCTCGCCCTAGCCCTTGCCAGCCATACGCTGACCGGCGTCACACCGCCGTCATCGCGCCGCCACCCCAAGGTCCGATTCCGGAATGGCCGATCACGAAACGCCGTTCGACATCGGCGTGGACAGATTTTTTCCGCGCGGGCCGCCACCCTCCCGCGACGTTTTGCGCCGTCGTTTCGTTGGTCCAGCTCGCCCGGTTGCCTTCACAGCAGCCGGTGATTCTGGCATAGCTCGCGCCGCACGATTTGTGCTTTTGGGAAGCTCCCGTCTTGAACCCCCTGTTTGAAATCGTCGGCGCCGTCGCCGCCATCCTGACCACTTTGTGCTGGTTGCCGCAGATCATGAAGATCCTGCGGGAGCGCAAGACAAGCGACATCTCGCTCGGCACCAACGCCACACTCGCCACCGGCATCTCGCTGTGGATCGTCTACGGCATCGCACTCGGCTCGCTGCCGGTCATCGTGTCCAACATCGTCACGCTGGTTTTCATCCTCGCCATCGTCGGGCTCAAGCTCCGCTTCGGCTAGCGGATCGGCCCGAATACCGGATTCGGATTTCGGAAAGCACAATACAGCGCTTCAAGGTATTGGAGCATTCTTTTGCGCGTCCGTACGGACGCGCGCCGCTCCAACCGCGCCCTACGACCCGATTTTGCGCACCAGCGAGGCCGTCGCCAGGATCGTCGCCATGTCGGCGATCATCGGCTCGACATGCACCTTGTAGTCGAGAGCCACATCCGACGCCGGCAGCTCGAAAAAATCCTTCTGGTGTGGCAACAGCAGAAATCCGCTCGTGCCCGACAGCGCGATCCGCGCCGGCTCGCCCGGCCATGCCTCCTTGAGCCAGGTCAGCGCCTGCGCCATCTGCCCCGACACCAGCGGCTGCGCAGCCTCGACATTGTCGCTACGGAACTCGTAGGCCATATCAAGGTCCTGGACCCCCGACCGGAGTTCCTTCAGGCCACTGCCAAAGAGTTCGCCGAAAAAGCTCAGGACCGCATTGGTCCGGATCGTTGCGACCAGCGTACCCTCAAACGGCTTCTTCAGTCCAAACGCCACGATCACGCCCTGAAAGGTCGTGGAGTCGTGCTTTTCCGCCCGTTGCGTGAGCAGTGTTTCGTACAGCTCGAAATCGAAACCATCGTAATTGCCGGAAATGAAATCATCGATCTCGAGGTTGTTGTACTTGCCAACCGTAGATTCCGGTAAGTTAACAAAGGACGGTGGCGTCGCGCCCCGTTCATGGCGCATATTTTTGATGAAGCCGAAGACGATCGGCAGCAGCTTGTTTCGAAACGATGCGTTGGCGGCTTCGAGCGGCCGCATCGCACGGAAATAGGCGAAGAACGCAGCGATGAAGCCCACGACATAAAGATAGACATGCGGCGTCGACAGCCACTGCTCGTTGAGGTCGGCTATGAAGTTGAAGATCAGCGCCAGAACCAGAACCGCAACGATCACGCCGCCGAGATAGAGGGGCACCCGCCACGCCGTCGAAAGCCTGATCGCATTGCGCTCGGCCTGATAGGCTTCGAGGTCCTTCTTGATGCCCGCGGTCGTCGCCTCGTCGGGCATGAAACCAGCTGCGCTCATATGTGCCCCCATGGCGCGCCGAGATCGTGCCGCCCACTTACCGGATGATAGCGGCTTTTCGCCAAATGTCGCGGCGTAAACAAGGAGATGCAACGGTATCCGGACTCAGCTGGTGAGGCTGGCGGCAGCGGCTCCGTAAACCGCCTGCCAGCGCGCCCGCACTTTCGTTCCAAGCTCGCCGTCGACCTTGTCGAGCGGCACCATGCTCTCGTGCGCGCCGTCGCGCTGGCGCATGAACGGCACCAGCCGGTAGCTTGCAATCTCGCCACGCGTGTGAGCGTCGGCGCTGACATCGACGACGAGGATCGCGCCGATCCGTCCCGGCCAGGGCTGCCGCGCCAGCGCCGTGCCGAGAAAATCGCCCAGGCCGTAGGCCACCAGCGTGTCGTCGGCGCGCGCCATCGGCTGCACGACATGGGCGTGATGCCCGACAACGAGCCCGACACCCAGCGCAGCCAGTATCCGCGCCCAGCCACGCGTGACGGCGCGCGGAAAATGCCGGAACTCCCAGTCCCAGTGCGGCACCGCGCAAACGAGATCGGCGCCTTCTGCGCCCGCTAACCCGTTGTCGGCCGCGGCAAAGAAATCGTCGGCCATGGCCACGCGCCCAGCGAAAGCCTCCGCGGGCGCATTGCGCCACTGCGTGAATGCGACGAGCCCCAGCGTCAACGAGCCGGCTGCCACCTTGCTCACCTCGGTGGTCGTCCCGATAGTCGCAATGCCAAGCCTGCCCAATGCCGCAAGCGTCGCATGATAACCGTCTGCCCCCTGGTCGAGCACATGGTTGTTGGCCAGCGACAGCACCAGCCGCTCTGGCGCGATGGCAGCCGCCGCCAGCGTTCCGGTGAGAAATTCTTCTGTCATCGCATGATGCGTTCCGAGCCGCGTTCCCAGCCGCGCGCTCGGCCGCTCCACGACAGGGCTCTCGCAATTGCCGACCACCAGATCGGCCGCGGCCAGGA
Source organism: Aminobacter sp. NyZ550 (assembly GCF_025628925.2). NCBI lineage: Bacteria > Pseudomonadati > Pseudomonadota > Alphaproteobacteria > Hyphomicrobiales > Phyllobacteriaceae > Aminobacter > Aminobacter sp. NyZ550. The sequence continues at coordinate 2,386,667 of NZ_CP114190.1, read as the reverse complement.
GGGCCGTCAGCTCGCGGTCGAAAATCGGCGGCTGTTTGTTGGCGACGGCGGAAATGTCGCCGACGAATGCCAGGCGCACGCTCTGCCCGGGCTTGGGCAGGAAACGCACCTGATCAGGCAGATAGCCCGGACCGTTACGCCGCAGCGACGGCCTGATGAACCGCGCTGGCCAGGAGATCTTGTAGGAGAAAGGATAGTTGGACACGCCACGCCTGAAATTGACTGCGGCCACCCTAGCAGCTTTTCATTGCGTACAGCTGGCGCTTTCGGCCGGCCGTTACTTTTGCCGCCGCTTCTTGCTCGAGCGGCCGATGGCCAGGCGATAGATTCTGTCGATCTCGCCGACGATCCGCTTGGGGTCGAGCTGCCGTGCGATCTCCTGTCGCCCCGCCTGCCCGACGGCTCGACGCTGCGTCGCGTCGCGCAGGTCGAGTGCTGCCGCCGCCATGCCATCGACGTCGCCGACGGCAAAGCTCTGCTCCCTCGGCAAGAGATCGACCATGTTGCCGACCCGCGTCGACAGAACCGGTAGCCCGGCCGCCATCGCCTCCAGCGGCGCGATCGGCGCCTGCTCGTCGCGCGAGGTCATCAGAAACAGGTCGAAGGCCGGCAGCAGCTCGAGCGCGTCGTTGCGCAGTCCCGGCAAATGGATTCGGCCCGTGAGCTCAGGCGCCGCGATCGCCGCGTCCCACTCGGCCATGATGTCGTTGCCCTGATTTGTCGAGCCGATGACCAGCAGTTCGGCGTCGACATCCTCGTCCAGCAGCTTGCGCAGCACGCGCACCATGTCGATCTGGTTCTTGCGCCCGCCGAGTTGGCCGACCGAGCCGATCAGGAACGCCTCATCGCGAATGCCGAGGGCAGCGCGAGCCCGCGCCCGCGAGGCGACCGACACCGGGTCGATCCGGCCGACGTCGAACATGTTGGGCAGCAGGTGGATGTGCCGGCGCGAAACCAGCCAGTGCTTGACGTAATAGTCCACTGTCCACTGGCTCAGCCCGATGACCTCATGGGCAAACAGCCATGGCAGCTGGTACTGGCGCGCATGCGCCGTCATCACGATCGGCGTACCGGCCGCGCAGCGGAACACCAGCCCGAACTTGTTGCCGCGGCTGCCATGGCAGTGCACCACGTCCTCTCCCCAATCGCGGATGGCATAGCCGACGCGGCGGATTTCCCTGGGCGTCGTGGCGAAGCTCGATCCCATCATCCGGACCGGGCCGTCGAAATGCTGATGCTCGATCCACGAACCCAGCGAATGCACCAGCATCACCTCGTGCCCGGCGTCGAGCTGGGCCTGGATCAGGATCCTGGAACTGGTGGCAACGCCATTGAGCGCGCCATGGCCGACAAGATGCGCGATCTTCATAGCGCCGATGTCTGCTGCGGAAAGTGGATCGGAAAGGTCATCTGGCGTCCGGGTCAGGAACTGAGTGCACGCTCTCTAACATCCCGCGACGATCAGGCAAACACGGCTTATGGACGCCACCTCGCCGCGCCCGCAGCTCTTGCCGCCTTGTTACCCAGGCATAAAGCATGATGCCTTCCGCACACTGGCGCGCGCAACAATTGCCAGTAATCTCAAGCAGTTCGCAATGAACGGGTCTGGAGGGACTGCCCATGATGCTTCGAAGACTTGCCACCGCTGCGGCCTTGCTGGCCGGGTTGATGGCGTTGCCTGCCGGTGCGATCGCCGCCGAAGCCTACACCACCGGCAGCGTCAACGTCCGCAGCGGCCCCGGCATTGGCTATGCCAGGATCGGCATGCTCTACGAGGGCACGCGCGTCGACTTGCGCGGCTGCGACGGCAACTGGTGCAACGTCTACGGCCCGCGCCTGCGCGGCTGGGTCTCGGCCAACTATCTCGACGAATATGTCGGTCGTCCGACGGCCGTGGTCGTCGCGCCCACCATCATCGTGCGGCCAGCGCACTGGAACCGCCCTCCTCACTTGAATCGCCCGCCCAAGCCACGGCCGCCGAGGCCACGCCCGCCCGGCGCCAACTGCAAGATCGCGCCCGGCTTTCCCTGCCCAAGGTGACAACCTCCTGACAGCCTGATGTCAGGAGCCGAATTACCTCTCCATGCGGGTGCCGGCTTTCCGGCATCCGCGCCCTTTCCATTTTTGCCGAGACCGCCCATATTTCGCTCATGGCCAAATCTCCTGACAAGAAATCGCCCGCTTCGGGAAGCGACAACCGTGCCGCACAGCGCAAGCGCGGCGGCAATGGCGTAACCGACTTCCTCGACGCCTCCGAGCCGTTGCATCGCCCCGGCTTCGGCGAAGCGCCGCAGGCCGCGTTCTCGGGCGCACCGCTGTCCGGTTCGATTTCGGATTGGGCCGAAGAGATTGCCCGCGAGGCTGAGAAGCCCAAGGCCAAGAAAATCCCGGAGAAGAGCTCGGCCCCGACCCGTTCGGCGCGTGGCACCTCGATGGGCGGTGCTGCCTCCGCCAAGGAGCGTGCCGCCGCCGGTCTCAACCCTGTCGCCGGCCTCGACATTTCGTTGGAGGACGCGGCGTCGCTGTCCAACTCCGGCGTCACCGCCACCGTCGCGGCGCTCTCGGCCCTGATCGAGAGCGGCAACCCGCTGCACAAGAACGGCGAGATCTGGGTTCCCCACCGCCCCGCTCGACCGGAAAAATCCGAAGGTGGCATCCAGATCGTCATGCAGTCGGAATTCGAGCCGGCCGGCGATCAGCCTACTGCCATCAAGGACCTCGTCGAGGGCGTCGGCAATGCCGACCGCACCCAGGTGCTGCTCGGCGTCACCGGCTCCGGCAAGACCTTCACCATGGCCAAGGTGATCGAGCAGACGCAGCGCCCGGCGCTGATTCTCGCGCCCAACAAGACGCTGGCAGCCCAGCTATATGCCGAGTTCAAGAAGTTCTTCCCCGACAACGCGGTCGAGTATTTCGTCTCCTACTACGACTACTACCAGCCCGAGGCCTACGTCCCGCGCACCGACACCTATATCGAGAAGGAATCGACCATCAACGAGCAGATCGACCGCATGCGCCATTCGGCGACGCGCTCGCTGCTCGAACGCGACGACGTCATCATCGTCGCCTCGGTCTCCTGCATCTACGGTATCGGCTCGGTCGAGACCTACACGGCAATGACCTTCCAGATGCAGGTCGGCGACCGCCTCGATCAGCGCCAGTTGCTCGCCGACCTCGTCGCCCAGCAATACAAGCGCCAGGACATCAATTTCGTCCGCGGCTCGTTCCGTGTCCGCGGCGACACCATCGAGATCTTCCCCGCCCACCTGGAAGACTCGGCATGGCGCATCTCGCTGTTCGGTGACGAAATCGATGCCATCACCGAGTTCGATCCGCTCACCGGCCAGAAGACCGGCGACCTCAAGTCGGTCAAGATCTACGCCAATTCGCACTATGTGACGCCGCGGCCGACCTTGAATCAGGCCATCAAGTCGATCAAGGAAGAGCTGCAGCATCGCCTGCAAGAGCTTGAAAAGGCTGGCCGCCTGCTTGAAGCCCAGCGCCTGGAACAGCGCACCCGCTTCGACCTGGAGATGCTGGAAGCGACTGGCTCCTGCGCCGGCATCGAAAACTATTCACGCTATCTCACCGGCCGCCGCCCCGGCGATCCGCCGCCGACGCTGTTCGAGTACATCCCCGACAATGCGCTCGTCTTCATCGACGAAAGCCACGTCACCGTGCCCCAGATCGGCGGCATGTACCGGGGCGACTTCAGGCGAAAGGCGACGCTGGCCGAATACGGCTTCCGCCTGCCCTCCTGCATGGACAATCGGCCGCTGCGTTTCGAGGAATGGGACGCCATGCGCCCGCTCTCGGTCGCCGTGTCGGCGACGCCGGGGAGCTGGGAGATGGAAGAGGCTGGCGGCGTCTTTGCCGAGCAGGTCATCCGCCCGACCGGCCTGATCGACCCGCCGGTCGAGGTGCGCCCGGCCAAGAATCAGGTCGACGACGTCGTCGGCGAGATCCGTGCCACCACCCAGGCCGGCTACCGCACGCTGGTCACTGTGCTGACCAAGCGCATGGCCGAGGACCTGACCGAATACCTGCACGAGAACGGCGTCCGCGTCCGTTACATGCACTCCGACATCGACACGCTGGAGCGCATCGAGATTCTTCGCGACCTGCGCCTTGGCGCTTTTGACGTGCTGGTCGGCATCAACCTTTTGCGCGAAGGCCTTGATATTCCCGAATGCGGTTTCGTCGCCATTCTCGATGCCGACAAGGAGGGTTTCCTCCGCTCGGAAACCTCGCTGATCCAGACCATCGGCCGCGCGGCTCGTAACGTCGACGGCAAGGTCATCCTCTACGCCGACCAGATCACCGGCTCGATGGAGCGCGCAATGGCCGAGACCACGCGCCGCCGCGAAAAGCAGATGGTGTGGAACGAAGCCAACGGCATTACGCCGGAGAGCGTCAAGTCGCGCATCTCCGACATCCTCGACTCGGTCTACGAGAAGGATCACGTCCGCGCCGACATCTCGCAGTTCACCGACGGTGCCGGTGCCATGATGGGCAACAATCTGAAGGCCCATCTCGAAGCGCTCGACAAGCAGATGCGCAACGCCGCCACCGACCTCGATTTCGAGAAGGCCGCCCGCATCCGCGACGAGATCAAGCGCCTGCGCGACATGGAGCTCGCCATTTCGGACGATCCGCTGGCGCGCGAGGTCGAGGGCCAAAGCCCCGCTTCCGGCCGCGAGAAAGGCAAGCACAACAAGGGCGTCGCCAAGCACCGCACGGTCGAGGAACAGGAGCGTTTCCGCAAGCTGGACGAGGCCCGCGCCGCCGAGGAAGCGGCCAAGGCTGCCCGCCCGAACCTGTTCCGCAAGCCGAAGCTCGACGAGATGGGCGCCGACGGTACGGTTCCCGCAGGCAAGTCGCTGTTTGCCAAGCCTCACATCGACGACATGGGACCAGGCACCGACATGACCACGCCCGCCGGCGCGGTCTCGCGGTCGCTGTTCAAGAAGCAGTCGGCCGCCGAAGCCCACGGCTCCGATTACGGCGTCCCTGACGACGGCAAGTCGCTGTTCAGGAAGAACGACCTCGACGAGATGACCGTCCGCCGCACTGAAAAGCCGGTCGAAGGCGTCAAGCCGATCAAGCGCGCCAAGATCGGCGCCGGCTCCTACGAGGATCCGGCCGAAGCCGCGCGTGCGAAAAAGAAGCCGGGCAAATCAGGGCGGCCAGGGCAATAGCCGCCGTAAAATTGTTGCATATGTATTGAGAATACTGACGGTACCAACAACAGGCGAGAGAGCAGCAGGAATTGCGCGAGCTAGAACCTAACGAGATTTGCGGCTGTGGCTCAGGCTTGACCTACGTCAAATGTCACAAGAAAACTTCAAAGAAATACTTTATTGACAAGAATGGAAAATATAGCCTTCAAGTTCCATATTCCCCAAAACTGCAGGAGAGCCTGACCGATAGCAGGAAGCGGTTTAAGAAAATCTTTGGGCGCGCGCCACGGAACAATGAGCCAATCATATTTGAAAAATTCAGAATCGGTGAAGAGACGCACTTTTTTGACAAGGCCTTAAGAGCTGCAAACAGCGCCGGTGTAGACGAGGCTCTTATTTATGCATGGCGCAAGACCGAAGTAATCATCTCAGAGGAAACTCTACACTTATTCACCAAGGAAGAAAAAGAGGAGTGGGGCGACGCCATCGCTGAATATGAGGAAATACTGGATAGCGGAGTAAACCCGCTTTATATATTCACTTACCTTGATTCAGAAGAGTTTGAATCTTTTTTGGAAATGGAATCAGTATTAAAAGAAATCATATCAGTCGCCGACCTATCTCTAGACAAGATAACAAACAAAATAAATATAACATCGCAGAAAGACAAAAATCTACCAATACTTCTTAGTTACAACTCAGTATTACATGCAATATACACGATAAGCAATATAATACAAGAAAGATACAGTGATGATTGCCTTTCGATTGGAAGGGGCATCTTCGAACAATATCTAAGATGCAAGACTCTGCGAGTTGGCACCTTAGATCCTGAAGCCATCCTATGCGCATCCCTTGCAAGTCAAGGAATCCTTGAATACGCAAGGAAGAAAAGTGGAAAAATCGACTATTCCAGAGTAATAAATCTAGACGGCTCCCATGTTGATGTTTCGCTAACTTACTCCTCTCTAGCTCAAAAAACTGGAGAGCCGGAAGATTATATTTTTTACAATATTATATACAAGAACCTATCTTACTATGTTCACAGGGACCTGAGTCAAAAGCTCATAAATTCCTTAACAAAAGGAAGATTACAGCTCACTGCAGAAGACGACGAGATAGCTGGCGTATACACAATATCAATTATTGTCTTCATGTTTTTTGAGGAAATACTTAAGAACGAGTGGGTTCCAGCCCTCGCTAGAAAGGACCTTACATACAAGATTTCTCAGCTGGAATACAATCTTTCGGTAATTTCAAAGAACAAAAATATTAGATCAGGAAAAGTTCCCTTACTTTTCATCTGAAGCACGGTCATTCATCGCCCTGCCGCCATCCGTCCGTTCCCGCACCAGCCAGTCGATGTTGCCGCGCGGGATGCAGAGGTCCTTCAAGGTGGCATCGTCCAGCCGCGACAGGCTGCGCGCGGCGCGCCATTCGCCCGGGGCCGATGCGGCCGATCTGACTGATGCCAGCACGGCGCGGGCGAGCAGCGCGAAGGACTGACGGCCGCGATGTGCGGTCTTGCCTTGATTGTCGATCATGGTCGTCATGGCCGTTCTCCAGGGTTGGGAACAGGCTAGCGACGCGATTGGCATAATGGAAACGAATGCATATTATGGCCTCAATAAGAGGTTCTTATGCCCCATAATATCGACATCAGCTTGCTGCGTGCATTCTTGGCCGTCGTCGATACCGGCGGCATGACCAGTTCGGCCAAGGTGCTCAACCTCACCCAGGCAGCCGTAAGCCAGCAGGTGAAGCGGCTCGAGGACAGCTTCGGCTGCGCACTCTTCGAACGCGACCGCAAGGGCCTGAAGCTGACGCCAACGGGCCAGCGCCTTGTCGTTCAGGCGCGCCGCCTTGTCCGCAACAATGACGAGGTCTGGTCGGCGATGAACGAAGCCGAATTCGAGGGAGAAATCCGTCTCGGCATGCCTTCCGATTTCGTCCGCTGCTTCGGCGCACCGATCCTCAGGCAATTCGACCAGGCTTGGCCCCGCGTGCGGGTGTCCCTTGTCTGCGGCTCAAGCCAGCGCCTGCTTGAAAAGCTCGACGGCGGCGAAGTCGACTTGACCTTCGCGGTGGAGAAAAAATGTGGCCACAATGGCGAGACGCTACTATCTGACCCACTGGTCTGGGTCGGTGCCAAGGGTGGCCAGGCCTTCGAACGCGATCCCCTGCCGATATCGACGGACGACGAAACCTGTTTCCTCAGGCCCTTCGCGCTCAAGGCTCTGGCAGACCATGGGCGCGTCTGGCGCTGGGTCTGCGAAGACAGCAATTTCGATCCCATCCTGGCGACACTCGACGCCGATATTGCGGTAGCACCGCTGCTGGCCTCGACCATACCGCCGGGTTTTGAAGTTCTGGGCGAGCGGCATGGGCTGCCGTCCTTGCCAAGCTTCTGGATCAATCTCTATCAGCCGCATGCTGGGCCGACGCGCCTCTCGGCAGAATTGGCAGTGCACATACGCGACGTGGTCGGCACCCGTTCGCAGTTGGTAGCGTGATCCAGGTCGTTGTTTGCAACGGAGCCGCACGCTTTCAGCCTACTTCGGCTCCGATACAAAAGAATCTCGCCGACCATGTCGGATGTGGCGGTCGCCGCTCGTCCTTGCAGTGAGGCATCGGCCGACGGCGGCTACGGATGTCCTGAAATGCGCCACCGCAAGTGGCAATCGGCTCAAGCGAGGAACGGAGACAACTGATGTCGGAAGCTCAAGCATACCCTGCCCCGAAGGTCCTTGGTGGCCTGATCGCCTACTTGCAGGTCGACGGCGCCTTCAAGGCGGCCGAGTTCTACAAGCGTGCCTTCGGCGCCGAGCAGGTCTTCGCCTACCCCGCCGATGAGCAGGGCCGGACCATGCACTGCCACCTCTACATCAATGGCTCGTCGCTGATGCTGAACGATGCTTATCCCGAACACGGCCATGCGCACGAGAAGGCGCAGGGCTACGTCATGCAGCTCATCCTCGGCGACGACATCGATGCCTGGTGGAAGCGCGCCGTCGATGCCGGCTGCGAAGTGGTCGTGCCGCTCGACATCATGTTCTGGGGCGACCGCTGGGGCCAGCTGCGCGATCCGTTCGGCGTCGCCTGGGCGATGAACGCGCCGGTCAAGCCGGCCTGACAGTCCTAAACCACGCTGCGCGCCGCCAAGGCGCGCAGCGACCTACCGGTCGTGCGTCTCGCCCGACAAGGGTGTCGCCAGCATCGACGGACGTTGCTCGAACGCGTCGAACCAGGCCGTCAGCCGCGCCCGCCCGCGAAACGACGGAAGCTCGCGAAACGCCATCCACGACAGCGCCGTCGCCACCGCGATGTGCCCGACATTGAGCGGCGCATCGGCATCGATGGCACCCTCAAGCCAGTCGTAGCTCGCCTCGATCTTGTCGCTGTAGCCCTCGGCAAGGGGCTGATAGCGCAGATGCTCGGGTCGCCGTTCCGTCTCCCAGCGCAGGCCGATGCCCGCCTGCGCCAGCCCCTGCGCCACTGCCTGCAGCCGCAGGGCCCGCCAGCGCGCCTCGCCCGCCTCAGGAATCAGCTTCGCACCGTCATGCAACGTGTCGAAATAGGCGCAGATGACGTCGGAATCGAAGATCGGCTCGCCGCCGTCGCGCAAAAGCACCGGCACCTTCCCGAGCGGGTTTTCGGCGTAGACACGCGCATTGCGCAGGGTCGGGCTTGTCTCGTGGTGGATCACCTCCAGCCGGTCGACGATGCCGGCCTCTTGGGCGAACACCAGCGCCTTGCGGGCGAAAGGCGAATGCGTCTGGTAATAAAGGATCATCGTTTTCCCATGCAGGCTGGCGCCAGTTAGCCAGTTAGCTACGCCGTTCTAGCCTGCACGCAGCGAGAATTGCGCTCTCATTGGCGCACGCTGGCGCAACTTCGTTGCACGCCTGCCTGCCGTTTCGATACGTTTCCGCATATGGCAACAGGCCGCTTCGTCCCTATGCGATTCATATAAAGCAGCCCGCTTCCCTCTCTCGAATTCACATGGCGCGGAGGACTATCTCTTCCGTCATGAAGCCGGAAACCATCGCAGCCCTGATCGACCGTGTCGCCGACGTCAGGATCCTCCGCGAGCACCACGTCTGGGCAGCCGCCGAAATTTTCGGCTTCGATGACCGCGACAGCACGACGCGCCGCAAGTTCAGGGCGCTGATGGAAGCCGACGCACTGCTCGATGCAGTGCTCTCGCTTGCCGCCAACGCCAAACCGCCGAGATCGGTCGAGAACATCAGCAACAAGAGAGGACACTGGGTCTGTTTCGTGCGCTGCGGCGCAGCCGGCAGCAGACGAACCGCCACGGCCGAACACGCCGACCTCGCCGCCGCTGTTCTTGCGTCACTGCTGGCCAGCTTCCAGCAGCCGGCTGCGGTGCGCCGCCACCGCCCCCTTCCCACCAGCATGATGGATCTTCCAGCCATGAACACCAACGCCACGACCAATGACCAGCTTCGCGGTCGCCTTTTCGGCGCCATTTCCGCCCTGCCCACACCTTTCAGGGACGATGAAGTGGACCTGCAAAGCCTCGCAGCTTTTGTCGACTGGCAGATAACAGAAGGCATCAACGGCATCGTTACCTGCGGCACCACGGGCGAAGCTCCGACCCTGTCCTGGCATGAGCGCATCATGGTCATCCGCAAGACAGTGGCTTCCTCCAACGGGCGCGTGCCGGTCATTGCCGGCACCGGCACCAACAGCACGGAATCGACGGTTGCTTTCACCGCGGCGGCGCGCGATTTCGGCGCCGACGCAGCGCTGATCGTCACGCCCTACTACAACAAGCCAAGCCAGGCCGGCATCGTCAGGCATTTCGAGACGATCGCGGCCAAGGTCGACATCCCCATCATCGTCTACAACGTTCCGGGCCGCACCGGCGTCGACCTGGCACCGGCCACCATCGAGCAACTGGCGGCGATCCCGAGCATCGTCGGCTTTAAGGATGCGACCGGCGACCTGTCGCGCCCCATGGCGTTCGCCCAAAGGTTCGGCAACCGCTTCACCTGGCTGTCCGGCCACGACGCCACCGCTTTCGGCTTCAACACCATGGGCGGCAGCGGCACCATTTCAGTGGTTTCCAATGTTGCGCCGCGCCTTTGCGTGGCCATGCACGACGCCTGCACGCGTGGCGATCCGCACGCGGCGCGCGAAATCCACAACCGCCTGCGCCCACTCATCGCAGCGCTCGAACTCGAAACCAACCCTGTGCCGGTCAAGCACGCGCTGCACTTGATGGGCAAGATGGCATCAGACGTCCGGCTACCCCTGGTCGAGGTCGAGTCGAACACTGCATCCGCTATCAGCGACAACCTGTCGGTGCTCGACGCGCAGGCGGGCCCCTCGCGCGCGCTCCGTCCCATCCGAATGGCCGCCCGCACGGCCTCGAACACCAGGCATTTATGAGATCTGAATTTCTTCGCGTCTCGCCACCAATCGAATTCATATGGCGAGGACATCACATCATGAAATGCAATGAACCTCCCGAAATGCGCGGTGCTGCCGCTCCACGGGAACTTCAGGAAAGGCACATTACCATGGGCACTCTGGCTCGCGACATCCACCCTGCACTTCACGCCCACCGCTTCTTGGTCGGCCGCGACCCGCAGGGGCGCTGGATCGTCAGCGACGAACTCGGCATGGTTGGCGGCATCTTCGCCGACAAGGACTCGGCCGTCCGCTTTGCCCTGGCCGAGAGCGACCACATGCCGGGCGCCGTGTTCTGCGCGCCTTGCGAAGTCACGCTCAATCTCGACCCGCTTGCCGGTCGCGGAACCGCCGCCGGTCACCACTAGAGCACATCCATTCCGATGAATCGGAATGGATGCCTGTCCTTCTGTTGGAACATGGACTTTTCCGGGAACCGATCCCAGTTCTCGGGATCATGCTCTAGCCCCGGAGCAGTAGCTCCAACGGTTGAATTCACGCGAACCGACCATCCGTGTTCAAATGCCCTGACAGCCGCCCATTCCGGGCGGCAAGCGACAAAGGAGCACGTGCCATGGCAAGTCCCAGCGCATTCGCCCTCGCGGCAGGCATCCTCGGCGTCGCCCTTTCGGCTGCCAATGCGGTACCCACTGTATCCGCGCCTTCAGACCTTGCGGCCCTCTCCAGCAGCAACGGACTCGTCCTGATCGGCAGCAAGTCGGTCACCGTCTCGAAATCGACAAGCAAATCCAGTTCGCGCTCGAAAAGCTGCTCCAACGGCAGTTGCACCACCGACAGCGACTCCCAGAGCAATACGGGTACCAGTTCCTCGACAAGCACCTCGACGAGTACCAACTCTTCGAGCAACTCGAACACCAATTCGAACTGATCCGATATCGCTCCATTCAGTTTTCAATGCCGATCCCCAGCACCTCACCGACCCGCTCCGGCGGGTCTCTTTTTTCGCCCATCGGGCCGTTGGGATTCAGATCAAGTCGGCCTCATGGGAATATCAAGCACCCAGCGGTACCGTCAGCCCGGCCTTGACCCGGTCCATCGCCACCAGCGTCCGGAACTTCTTGATGTTGGGGTTGGCGAAGAAAAGCCGCCGCGTCAGCGCCTCATATTCGGCCATGCTGGCCACCGTCACCACCAGCACGAAATCCGCCTCGCCGGTGACGTAGTAGCACTGCTGCACTTCGGGTGCCGCGCCAAAACTTGCCTTGGTGGCATCGAGCAGGTCGATCTGCTCGCTCTCGATTGAAATCTCGATGATGATGGTGATCGGCCGCCCGACCTTGTCGGGGTCGACGACAGCGACGTTGGCCGCGATGACGCCCCCCTCCTCCATACGCTTGATGCGCCGCTGCACCGCCGGCGCCGACAAATGCACCGCCTCGCCGATCTGGCGCTGCGGCGTTGCATTGTCGCGTTGCAGAATATCGAGGATCCTCAGGTCGAAATCGTCGAGCTCGACAGCTTTGCCGACATTCCTCAAGACATCGTCCCCGCGATACAAACTTGCACAATACTGGCCAGATAAGAGCGCATTTCTCATGACCGGTGCAATATGAATGCGTCGATCGAGGAGATATCGCCCATGCTTATCCGCAACCAGCACGCCGACTATCGCAAGCCGCTCGAAGCGGTCGATGCGGAAACGCTTGGTATCGAAGCCGCCGAGACGGTCGAACGCTTCCTGTCGCACCGGCCCAACCATCGCCCGACTCCGCTTCGCTCGCTGCCGGCGCTGGCCCGGGAACTTGGCATCGGCGCCGTCCATCTGAAGGACGAGGGTTTTCGCCTCGGCCTCGGCAGCTTCAAGGCCCTCGGCGGCGCCTATGCCGTCATTCGCCTCGTGCTGGAGGCGGCGGAAGCGCGGCTCGGCCGTCCGGTCGCCATCGCCGAACTGCACAGCCCCGAAGTGGCAAAAATCTCCGCCGCCATGACTTTCGGCTGCGCCACCGACGGCAACCACGGCCGCTCGGTCGCGCAAGGGGCGCAGCTTGTCGGAGCGCGCTCGGTGATCTTCGTCCATGGCGGGGTCAGCGACGCGCGCGTTGCGGCCATCGCCCGCTACGGCGCTGTGATGGAGCGCGTCGCCGGCACCTATGACGACTCCGTCGCCGAGGCGGCGCGGGTCTGCGAGGCCAATGGCTGGACCGTCGTCTCCGACACCTCCTGGCCCGGCTACGAGCGCATCCCGGGCCTAGTCATGCAGGGTTACACGGCGATCTTCCGCGAAGCCCTCGAAAAGCTGCCTGAAGCGCCGACCCATGTCTTCATCCAGGCCGGCGTCGGCGGCATCGCCGCTGCCGCTGCCGGCTATCTCGCCAACCGCTATGGCGAGGCGCGCCCGACCTTCGTCGTCGTCGATCCCGCCCGCGCCGCCTGCATCTTCGAGACCGCGCGGCAAGGCAAACCGGTCAAGATCGCCCATGGCGAACCGACCGTCATGGCGATGCTCGAATGTTACGAGCCGTCGCAGGTCGCCTGGCGCGTGCTGTCGCGCGTCGCCGATGCCTTCATGACCGTCGAGGACGAGACAGCCGTCGAAGTTATGAACCTGCTTGCCCGCCCCTTCGACCATGATCCCGTGGTGGTCGCGGGCGAAAGCGGCGGCGCCGGCCTCGCCGGCCTGCTCGTCGCCGCGCGTGACGCCGGCATGCGCGCCGCTATCGGCCTCGACGTACATTCGCGCGTCCTGCTCGTCATCACCGAGGGTGCCACCGACCCCGACCGCTACCGCGAGCTCGTCGGCCTGACGCCGGGAGATATTGCCATCGCGGGGAAGTGACGCACGGCAGCGCTTCATCGCGCCATGCTAGTGCAATGTCCGCCGCCTATCAGCGATTTCCAATCTGATATGAGGGCACGTCCGAGATGACCTTTTCTGCCGCGGCAGTTTCCTCCAACCCGCACTTTCCATCCCCGGCCGAGATCAAGCGCATCCTCGTTGAGCGCATCGACCAGCAGCGCCAGAGCGTCGGCATCGTCGTCGGCACTTTCGGCCCGGAGGGCCGCGTCATCGTCTCGCATGGCAATTTCGGCGCCTTCTACGCCCGCCCGGTCGACGCCGACACCGGCTTCGAGATCGGCTCGATCACCAAGGTCTTCACCACGCTGCTGCTCGCCGAGATGGCTGGGCGCGGCGAGGTCGGGCTCGACGACCCGGTCGCCATGCATCTGCCAGCCACCGTCCATATGCCGACGCGCGACGGCTGCGAGATCACCCTGACCGACCTCGCCACCCACACCTCCGGCCTGCCACGTCTGCCCGAAAACATGGCACCGGCCGACGACGACAATCCGTATGCCGACTATTCCGTCGATCAGATGTACGCGTTCCTGTCGGCCTACGAACTGCCGCGCGCCATCGGCAGCCAGTACGAATACTCCAATCTCGGAATGGGCCTGCTCGGCCATGCGTTGTCACGCCGGGCCGGTCTGAGTTATGGGGCGCTGGTGCGCGAGCGCATCCTTGCGCCGCTCAACATGCACTCCACCGCCGATACGCCGGCCGTCTACATGAAGTCGCGCCTGGCCAATGGCCACGACGCCCAGTTGATGCCGGTGCTGAACTGGGACCTGCCGACGCTCGCCGGCGCCGGCGCCCTGTTGTCGACCGCCGACGACATGCTGAACTTCGTCGAGATGCTGGTGGATGCGCCCGCTTCGCCGCTTCATGCGGCCCTTGCCACCACCTTGGCCATCCGTCGCCCGACCGGCGCCGAAGGCGACGAGACCGGGCTCGGCTGGGTCATCTCGGGAAGTGGCGACGACCAGGTCATCTGGCACAATGGCGGCACCGGCGGCTATCGCTCCTATCTCGGCTTCATGCCGGCCAAGAGTGTCGGGGTTGTAGCCCTTTCCAACACCTCGACCGAAGCCGGCGTCGACGACATCGGCCGACACCTGCTCGACAGCAAGAACCCGCTCGCCGAACCGCCAAGAGAACGTGTCGCCATCACGCTCGATCCGGCGATCTACGACCGTTATGTCGGCGTCTACAGTCTGGCCCCGGAGTTCGAGATCGCCATCACCCGCGAAGGCTCAAGCCTTTTCGCCCAGGCGACCGGCCAGGGCCGCCAAGAGATTTTTGCCGAGAACGACAGCCAGTTCTTTCTCAAGGTCGTCAACGCCCAGCTCAGCTTCGACGTCGGCGCCGACGGCCGTACCACCGGCATGACGCTGCACCAGAACGGTATCGACCAGCGGGCGCCGAAGGTGGCGCCCTAACCACGACGGCCTGCACAAACGAACACCGGCCCCTGCATGCGGCAGGAGCCGGTTGAAAGCTCAGCGCTTGGCGCGCGACTATTCCGCCGCCAGCGCCGGGTGCTGAACGACCGCAGCGGTGTTTTCGCCCTTCGCCGCGAGCGGTTCGGCCGACTTGGTCTTCGGCTCACGGCCAAAGAACAGCGCATAGCCGGCCGGCAGCACCAGGATGGTCAGCAAGGTGGCGACCAGGATGCCGCCCATCATCGAATAGGCGAGCGGGCCCCAGAACACGCCCCAGGAAATCGGGATCAGCGCCAGCACCGCCGTCATCGCCGTCAGAACGATCGGCCGGAAGCGGCGCACGGCAGCGCCAATGATCGCCTCTGAGCGCTCCATGCCCGCCGCGATGTCCTGGTCGATCTGGTCGACGAGGATGATCGAGTTGCGGATGATGATGCCGAGCAGCGCGATGACGCCGAGGATCGCCACGAAGCCGAACGGCGCGCCTGAGATCAACAATGCCGCAGCGGCCCCGATGATGCCGAGCGGACCTGTCGCCAGCACCAGCATTGCCTTGCCGAAGTGCTGCAATTGCACCATCAACAAAAGCACGATGACGAGCAACATCACCGGCGCCTTGGCGGCGATCGAGGCCTGGCTTTCGGCCGCGTCCTCGGCACCGCCCTGGATCTCGACCTTGTAGCCGGGAGCCAGGCCGTCGCGCAGCGGCTTGAGATCGGCATAGAGCTTCATCGCCACGTCGTTGGGCTGGATGTGGTCGGGCAGTGTCGCCCTGACCGTGATCGTCGGCAGGCGGTCGCGGCGCCATTCGATGCCCTGCTCCATGACAGGCACCACCTTGGCCACCTGCGACAGCGGCACGAACCCACCAAAGTCGGTCGGAATATAGACGGAGTTGACCGCCGTCAGAAGGTGACGGTTGGCCTCCGGCTCGCGGGCGACGATCGATACCGTCTCCTCGCCGTCGCGGAAATTGTCGAGCGGCGCGCCCTGCATCGTTGCCTGCAGCATCTGGCGGATGCGTTGCGACGATACGCCAAGCGCCCGCGCCCTGTCCTGATCGACCACCAGCTTCATGCCGGGCACCTGTTCCAGCCAGTCGTCATGGATGGCGCCGAGTTCCGGCGTCGCCGCGAACTTGGCCTTCACCTCGTCGGCGATGCGGCGCACTTCGGCCCGGTCCGGCCCCATGACGCGCAGCTGCACCGGCCAGCCTGTCGGCGGTCCGAGGAACAGGCGATCGACCTTGCCGCGGATCGAGGGGAAATCCTCGGCCAGGATACCGCGCAGCTTGGTGATCAGTCGTTCGCGCGCCGGCTCGTCATTGGCCATGATCAGAAGCTGGGCATAGTTCGGGTTGCGCAGCTGCTGGTCCAGCGGCAGGAAGAAGCGCGGCGCGCCCTCGCCGACATAGGTGGCGACGAACTTCTTGTCGGGGTCGTCCATCATGCGCTTTTCCAGCGCCTGGGCCTGCTTTTCGACCTCCTTGATGCTTGTGCCCTCGGGCAGCCACAGGTCGACGAGAATTTCCGGCCGCGACGACTGCGGGAAGAAGTTCTGCGGGATGAGCTGGAAGGCAAACAGCGAGCCGAAGAAGGTCACCAGCGTCATGACAAGCACGATGATGCGGTGGCGCACGGCCCAGCTCACCGTCGCGCGCAGGCGGCGGTAGAAGTTGGTATCGAAGGCATCGTGATGACTGCCGGCATGCTTGCGCTGCTTCAGGATCATGTTGCCGAGCCATGGCGTGAAATAGACGGCCACGAACCACGAGATGACGAGCGCGATGCCGACGACATAGAACAGCGAGCGCACATATTCACCCGCCGTGGATTCGGCGAAGCCGACGGGAATGAAGCCTGCCGTGGTGATCAGCGTGCCCGTCAGCATCGGGAACGCTGTCGAGGAATAGGCGAACGACGCCGCCTCTACCTTGACCAGCCCCTCCTCGAGCTTTCGCTCCATCATCTCGACGACAATCATCGCATCGTCGACGAGCAGGCCAAGCGCAATGATCAGTGCGCCGAGCGAGATGCGCTGCAGGTCAATGCCCAGCTGGTACATGACAGCGAAGGTGGCGGCGAGCACCAGCGGAATGGTGATCGCGATGACCAGGCCCGAGCGCCAGCCAATCGACAGGAACGACACCACCAGCACGATCAGCAGCGCCTCGATCAGCGCCTTCATGAACTCGCCGATGGCTTCCTTGACCACTTCCGGCTGATTGGAGATCTGGTCGACCGACACGCCGTAAGGTAGCGATTCCTCGAAACGCTTGTAGGTCTCTTCGACAGCCTTGCCGACGTCGGTGACCTTGAAGCCCTTGGCCATCACCACGCCGACCTGGACGCTGTCCTGGCCGTTGTAGCGGAACTTGCGCTGGTAGGGATCCTCAAGACCCGATGTCACCGTGGCGATGTCGCCGAGGCGGGTGACCTGGTTGCCGGCGCGCAGTCGCAGCTCGCGGATATCGGCCGTCTTGGACAGGTCGCCCTCGACCGAGATGCGCACCGAATGCGTGCCGGTGTCGACAGCACCCGCCGGGTCGATGTTGTTCTGCCCGGCGATGGTGTTGCGCACGTCGTTCAGCGTCAGGCCGCGTTCGGCCAATGCCTTGGACGAGACGTCGATATAGATGCGCTGCGGCTGGTCGCCGAGGATGACGGCCTTTTCGACGCCGGGCGTCGTCAGCAGCATGTCGCGTGCCTTGATCGCCAGCGTCTTCAGTTCGGGATAGCTGTAGCCCTCGCCCGCGATCGAGTGCAGCGTGATGAAGGTATCGCCAAACTCGTCGTTGAAATAGGGTCCGAGCAGGCCTTGCGGCAGCTCGCTCGAGATGTCGCCGACCTTCTTGCGCACCTGATAGAAGGCGTCCTTCACCTCGGCGGTGTCGGTGTCGCCCTTGACCTGCACGGTGATGATGGCGCTGCCGGCGCGCGTGTAGGACTTGACCCAGTCGAGATGCGGCGTTTCCTGCAGCTTGCGCTCGATCTTGTTGACGACCTGGTCCTGCATCTCCTCGATCGAGGCGCCCGGCCACACTGCCTGCACCACCATGACGCGGAAGGTGAATTCCGGATCCTCACTCTGGCCCATGCGCATCAGGCCGAGCGCACCGGTGATGATGATCAGCCCGAACAGGAAGCGTGCGATGCTCGGGTGCCCGATCGCCCAGCGTGACAGGTTGAAGGGCTGCTTGTCCTGGCTGGAATTGTCCATGGCCGTGGTTCCGAAAAGGCGCACGCGGCCGGTATCCGGCACAGCAGATGCGCAGGTTCAAATGTGAATGGCGTTCGCGGCGGCCCTCGGCCGCCGCCTTATGCTGTCTTAGCGAATTGCCGCAGTGGCCTCTTTCGATGCCGCGCGCTGCTCCGGCGTCGGCACCTTGACCCTCAGATTCTCGGCCATGAACTGCGTACCGGCCGCCACCACCAAGTCACCCGGCTTCAGGCCGTCGGCAACCTGGACGCCGGCGTCGGCGAAGCCCGCCACTTTGATGTCGCGGGCATGTACCTGTTCGCCGTTGACCACCCAGACGATGTCCTTGTCGCCCTGCTTGGCCAGCGCGCTGAGCGGGATCGCGACGAACGCCTTGCCGTTCTCGACCGACGCCTCGATCGTCGCGCTCATGCCCAAAAGCACCCTGTTGTCGTCGGGCAGGCTGACGCGCACCGAAAACGTCCTGGACTGCGGGTCGGCACTGCCGGCGACCTCGCGCACCTTGCCGTCGAGCACCAGCCCGGCGTCGGACCAGAAGCTGACCTTGACCGGCTTGCCCCGCTGGAACTGGGCAATCTCCAGCTCGGGCACGGCGATCTGCACTTCCTTGTCGCCATCGACGGCGACCGCGACGACAGGCGTTCCGGCCCCGACCACCTGACCGGTATCGGCGCTGACCGATGTGACGATGCCGTTCTGGTCGGCGCGCAGCTCAGCATAACCGACCTGGTTCCTCGCCTGCTTCAGCGACGAGGCAGCAGCGTCGCGCTGCGACGACGCTTGCCTGTAGGCAAGTGCCGCCTGCTCACGCTGCGCTTCGGAGGCGAACTTCTTGGCATAAAGCTGTGCTGCCCGCTCATCGGCCAGCTTGGCCGTCTCGACCTGCTTTTCCGCCGCGTGAAGGTTGGCTTCCGCCGTGCTGACACCCAGCTGATAGTCGGTCGCGTCGATGCGAGCGAGCAGGTCTCCCGTCTTCACCTTGTCACCGATATTGACCACCCTTTCGGTGATCTTGCCGGCGACGCGGAAGCCGAGATTCACCTCGGTGCGCGCCTTCACCGAACCCGAATAGTCGAGCTCGCGGGTCGTGCCCGTGCTGGCGATCTCGACCACCTTGACTGGGCGGACTGCTTCGACCGTCTCGGTCTTGGCTTCGGAGCAGGCAGAAAGGCCAACGCCAAGCAGCGACACCAGCGCTAGGCTGGCAAGAGGACGCAGATTCGCATTGAAGGTCTTGAACGAAATCATCGTTCGCACTCCTGGTTGTCTATTGATCTGGATGTCGGCCCAAGGGTCCCGGCTATTTCTTCAGCGCCCTGAGCGCGTAATCAGTAAGTTCCTCGAACGTCGCCCGATTGGGCTTGTTGACGCACTGCGAGACCATCTGCGGATGGCACAAAGTAGCTGTTGCGGCACCGAAGCAGCGCGCGGCGATCCGCGGATCCTGCTCGGCAAATTCGCCAGCGGCGATGCCCTGGGCGATGACTTCAGCCATCAGATCATGCAGTCGGTCGATATGCTTTTCGATGACGTGCCAGTCGCGCTCCAACGCCACGATCACCATCTCATGCACTTTCTCCTGGTCGAGCATCGTCTCGACGGTCAGGTTGTGCTGGGCATAGATGAAACTGCGCAGGCGCTCGGTGGCACTGCCTTCGGCACGCAGGATCTGGCAGGCCATCTGATAGACGGCGCCGAGCATGCGGCCGCAGATCGCCTGGTGGATTTCCACCTTTGAGGCGAAGAAACGATAGATATTGGCCGGCGACATGCCGAGGTCGCGGGCGATGTCGGCGACATTGGTCTTGGTGTAGCCGTAGTGCCGGAACAGCCGCTCGGCTGAATCGAGAATGCGCCCGACAGTCTCCTGTCGCGCCAGATCCACGGGGCTTTCGGCTACATCGTTCATTTCGGGTCGCTCGATTTTACGACTGACGATTTTCGAATTTCGTCAGTCGTAAAACGTAATTCATCTCGCGTCAATCCGCTGCACCGCAAAAAATGCAGCCTACTGACACGGCCTCGCGGCTGCCCCTTCGCCGCGAGCGACGGCCAGTGGGAGCGAAAAACGTTTTGACTTCGTCACTTACGCCGCCCAACTGAATCAATCTTCGAGCAGATGACTACTCCGCCCCGGCACGCTGGTATTCGACGCTGCGCTCGGTCGCGATGCGGTCCTTCAGCACTTCATTGGAGTAGCCGAACTCCAGAAGCGCCCGTCCCGCCAGCTGCAAACCCGCCTCGACGGCGTCGGGAATAACGAATTCCGCGCCCGCCTCGTAGAGCTGGCGCGCATGGGCGGCATCCTGGGCCCGGGCGAGCACGGGCGCATCGCCGCGCATCTGCCGGACAGCATTGACCATCGCCGCCGCGTCCCTGGCGTCGTCGACGGTGACGATGAACAGGCTCGCGCCCGCGGCACCGGCATGGGCCAGGATTTCGGGGCGCGCGGCGTCACCGAGATAGATCTTACGGCCCGCCTTGCGCTCGCGCGCCACGATTTCGGGATTGCGCTCGAGCGCGACGATGTCGGTGTCCTCGGCATCGAGGATGCGGGCGATGGTGCGCCCGACCCGCCCGAAACCGGCGATGACGACATGCCCCCGGAGGTCAGGATAGGTCTCGGTCGAAACCTCCACCGGCTGCCTCGCATCGATCCGCGCGGCGATCCGCCGGCCGATCATCGCCACCAGCGGCGTCACCAGCATCGACAGACCGGCAATGCCCGTCACCAGCGTCGCCGTTGGCGCGTCCAGCACATTGGCTGCCGCCGCCGTCGTAACAACCACGAAAGCGAACTCGCTTGCCGGCGCGAGCAGGAAGCCGGTCTCCACAGCCCGTCCCCGCTCCAGCCCGAAGGCGCGGCAGGCAAAGGTAACGATGGCCGCCTTGACCACCAGCAGCGCCACCAGCCCGGCCAGCACGATCGGCAACTCGCTCCACACCGTCGCAAGGTCGAGACCGATGCCGACAGTCATGAAGAACAGGCCGAGCAGCAACCCCTTGAAGGGTTCGAGGTCGACCTCGGCCTGGTGCTTGAACTCGGTTTCGCCGAGCAGCAGCCCGGCCATGAAGGCGCCGAGCGCCAAGGACAGGCCGGCAGCCGCCGTGAACACCGCGCCGCCGACGATGACCAGCAGCGTCAGCCCCATCAGGAAATCGCGGCCGCCGGCGCGCGCCGCCAGTCGGAACGCGTCCTTGAGCACGAAGCGCCCGAACAGCAGGATGATGACGACGGCGATGCCGCCCTGGATCAGCGCCTCCAGCAGCGCCGGCAGCAGGTTGGCGTCAGGCCCCTGCCCGAGAAAGCCGATGAGGATCAGGATCGGCGCCACCAGCATGTCCTGGAACAGCAGCACCGCGAGCGCCGCCCGCCCCACGGGACCGGCGACGCGCTTCTGCTCGGTCAGCGTCTGCATGACGATAGCCGTCGACGACAGCGCCAGGGCAAGACCGATCGCCAGTGCGACGCGGCTTTCGGCTCCGAACCACGCAGCAATGGCGGTGATGCCGGCAACGCTCGCAAGCGCCTGCAGCCCGCCCGCGCCAACCACCAGGCGCCGGAGCGACCACAGCTTCTCGAAGGACAGTTCGAGCCCGAGCAAAAACAGCAGGAACAGCACGCCGAGTTCGGCAAACGGCTTCGCCGCCTCGGGATCGGCAAAGGTGAAATGGCTGAGCACCGGCCAGCTTTCGGCCAGCGCGCCCATGCCGAACGGCCCAAGCGCCAGGCCGGCAAGCAGGAAGCCGAGCACGCTCGGAATGGACGCCACCCGCATCAGCGGCACCAGCACACCCGCCGCAAACAGGAACACCAGCGCATCATTGAGCCAGATGTTGTGAAGGTCCTCGCCCATATGCGCCCCCGGCGGATCGGCTTGCGTGCCGAGACCGACTCAACGTCAGTCTCGCCGATCATTTATGCCCTCGGGAACGAGGGATGCGAAGAAAGAATATGGCAGCCAGGGATTTAGCCGTATTTCCGGAATCGGTTTCCGAACCCGCGCCTACCGGACCTTTCGACCCGCGCCGTCAGAAGCCTGCCTATTCCGGCAGCATCAGGCCCTCCGGATTCCTTGCTACAGCAGCTTGTACATCACCGTCGTCGCATCAAGCCGGTCGCTACCGAAGGGATCGCGGGCATAGGCAGGGATTGTTCCCACCATCTGGTAGCCCAGTGCCGTGTAGAGCGGCTCCGCACTGTCGCCGGTGCGCGTGTCGAGCGTCAGCAGGCTGCGCCCCAGCTCCCGCGCCCGCGCCTCCAGCTCCCGCATCAGCAATTGCGCAATGCCCTGGCGGCGGAAGTCGGGATGCACCATCAGCTTGTTGACGTCGGCGCGGTGCGGCTGGTTGGGCATGGTATCGCAGCCCAGTTGCACGGTGCCGGCGATGCGCCCGTCCTTGTGCGCCACCAGCATGATGCGCATCCCGGCGCCCACGCCCGGCAGCACCTTGTCGCGCCAGAACGCCTCGGCCTCGCTCTGGGCGTATGGCAAAACGAAGCCGATGCTTGCCCCGTCATGCACACAGGCATGCAGCAGCGCGCCGAGCTCGCCGAGATGATGCGAAATGTCCTCGGCCGAAAATGTCGAAATGGCCACGCTCATGAAACCTCACACGACAAACAGAAAATACCTGGCGCCCGTCTCCGCCGGTGTGGCGAAGGCGCTCGGACCGAACAGCTGGTATCTCAGGCAGTCGCCGGGCCTGAGCTCATGCGCCCGTCCGTCGACAGTCACCGTGAGCTGCCCCTCGACCAGCACCAGATGATGCTCGAGCCCCGGCCGCGGCGGCGCGTCATAGGTGATCGTGACGGCCGCATCGAGCGTGCATTCCAGCGTCTCGCCGGCCAGCGTCTGCGCCGGCGGCGAGATCGAGCGACGGCGAAAACCGACCTCCGGGTCCGACCAAACCGTTTGCGCCTCACGCCGCACCAGCGGCGCGAACTCGCCTTCCACCATGTGCATCAGCCGCGACATTGTCAGCCCGTAGGCAGCGCAGAGCTTGCCGAGCACGCTCGCCGTCGGGCTGACCTCGGCGTTTTCCAGCCGCGACAGGGTTGCCCGGCTGACAGTGCTGCGCCGCGCCAGCTCATCCAGCGGCCAACCGCGCCCGGCCCGGAGCGAGCGCAGCCGCTGGGCAATGCGCCGGTCAATGCCAGTCTCATCAGCGAGATAACTTTCCATATATGAGAAATATTCCCACAATGGAGAAGGAGTCAAGCACAGGAAAGCGACTTTACCACCCGTTCGTCCGCACCAATGAACGGCGTGGCGACATCGGGTGGCAGTCCGCGCAAGAGCAACTGCCGGAATAGCGCGTCGGCCTCGGCGGGCGTCATGGCAGGTCGGTGTTCCCGCCACCAGCGCAAGGTCGTGTTGAAGGTCGCCACCATGTGCTGGATCACCAGTTCGCGCGGCAGCCCGCCGGCGGGGCCGGCACCCATCGTCTGGCGCAGCACATCGGCCAGCACCTTGTCCACCGCCTCGCGCAGCACAGCCCCGCCATGGCCGCCGGCCAGTGCGGCCTGGACGTCGGCATATTCGCCGACATGCTCGAACAGCGCCCGCGCCGGATCCCAGTCGCCCTGGTCGCCGTCCCGACGAACCCCGACGAGCAGATCACGCAGCCTCTCCAGGCTGCGCTGCAACAGGTCGTCCTTCGAGGTGAAATGGGCATAGAAAGTCGAGCGCCCGACATTGGCTTCGTCGAGAATGTCCTCGACGGTGATCGCTTCATAATCCTTGGCGCGGATCAGCGCCACCAGCGCGTCATAGAGTGCCGTGCGCGTGCGGACCACCCGCCGGTCGATCGCCATTTCAGTCTCCGATTTTCCGGACGTTCCAAGCCAGCGGTCCGTTTCCGGACTTTGGCCCACCCACTGTCCGGCAATTTCCGAACACCGTGTCCGGTATCGTGATAGCCGAAGCGCCTTCCGTCAACAGGAGACAATTCCATGACAGCCGCTTCGACGCCCGCCATCTCGGTCAACACCCATCTGCGCGTCGCCGAGAGCGCCTTGCTGCTGCTCGCGCTGACCTCGCTGCACCACGCATATGGCGCCGTAATCTTCGGCACGTCCTGGCGCCTGCATGTCCTGCTTTTCGTCGCACCTGCGGCAATCATGATCGCTGCCCTGCTGTATGCAGGTTGGTTTGCCAACACGGAGCGCTCGGCACGCCTGCTCACCTGGGCGGCGGCAGTCGTCGTTTTCGTCATTCCCATCGTGCTGGTCGGTTATGTCGAGGGCGGCTACAATCATGTCTTCAAGAACGTCGTCTATTTCGGCTTCGGCGAAGCGGCCTTCCACGCCATCTTCCCGACCCCGCCCTACGAAATGCCCAAGGACCTGTTCTTCGAGATTTCAGGTCTCGCCCAATTTCCGCTCTCGGTGCTGACCACGGTCCTGACGATCCGCATGCTCAGGAGCTTCGGCAAATGACCCTGCATCCTGACTGTCGAATCGGCTGAGACCTCAGCCGAACGAAAACACCGCACTCGGCTTGGTCGTGGCCGCTTGGCCGGTGCCGACATCAGCCACCGCATGTTCGGCTACCAGTCGAAGCCGTGCATGCGGAAGGTGGGCCCGGCCGGGGTCACCGACGAGCGCCTCGATGCCTGCGTCGACGCAGCGGTCGAGAAAGGCGGTCACCCGCGCACCCAGTTCGGCGTCGTAGAACATGTCGCCGACCGCAACGATATCCACCTCGGGCACCCGGCCACCGGTCACGTCACCGTCGATGGCAATGATGTCGACGCCGTTCAGCGCCGCATTGAGCCCGATCGCGGCAACGCCATTGCGGTCCACCTCGGCCGCGAGCACGGAACTTGCCCCCGCCATACCAGCGGCGATGCCGACCAACCCCGAACCGGCGCCAAGGTCGAGCACGCGCCGCCCCCTCACCGTCTCGGGTCGCTCCAGAAAATGTCGCGCCAGAACCAGCCCGCCGGCCCATTGATAGGCCCAGTAGGGCGGCGGCGCATCGTCGCCGGCGTCATCGGGCGCGAGCCGCCACAGCCCGCTGGCCGGATGCGCGGTGTAAAGCCTGATTTCGGGAACCGAAGGCACCGCCACGACATGCATGTTCGCGACGATGAAATCGGCGATGTCAGGCTGCTGCGTCATGCCCTGATGGTTCAATGTCCGGCCCCGGCAAACTTGCCGCGACATCTAGCACGCAGCCGGCCACCGCACCGCTGAATTCAGTAGGTCCAGACCCCACCTTTGCACGCCCTGTAATCACAGGGTACCGATGGCGCCGGTGAGAGGTTGCGAGTCACAGGCAGAACGATGCTGAAAGCAGCAGGCAAAAGGCATGGCGCTCCGGGCATGACCATCCTCTGGTTGTTGGCCGCCCTTGTCCTGGCCTGCTCGCCGGTACAGGCGGCGGACCGCACCATCTATCTCACCTTCGACGACGGCCCGCTCGACGGCACCGGCAACATCCTCGATGTGCTGCAGGCGGAAAACGTGCCCGCCACCATGTTCATGGTCGGCTTGCACGCCAAGTCCAGTCCGGAGAGCAAGGCGCTTGTCGCCCGCGCCAAAAGCATGCCCTTGGTCACCTTGGGCAACCACAGCTACAGCCACGCCTTCAACCGGTACCGCAAGTTCTATGCCGACACCGAAGGTGTCGTCGCCGACATGGTGCGGGCCAATGCGGCCCTCGGGTTGGACGTGCCGACCCATGCCCGGCTCCCCGGCCGCAACGTCTTTCGCCTGCCCAACATCTCGACCAACGACCTTTCGATCGACCGCATCGAGATCGGCATCGAGGAACCGGACTACGAGTTCGTCGCCGCCACCGGCTTCTGGCTCTATGGTTGGGATCACGAATGGGTCCATGACGGCACCGGCAAGCCGGTGCAAAGCGTCACCAGGCTCGTCAGCGAGATCGACCACATGTTCACAGGCAAGGTCCGCTTCGTCAGGCCGAACAGGCTGATCCTGTTGATGCATGACGAGATGTTCCAGGACACCTTCAACGGCACCGCCAATCTCACCGCCCTCATCCAGGGGCTCAGGCAGCGCGGCTACAGCTTCGGGCACATCCCCGATTACGACCCGTTGAACTAGCGCAATCCCAGGAAAACTGTGCAGCGGTTCTCCGTCCGGAATTGCGCAAGAACAGGAAGGCGGAGAGATTCCGCGGTTCGACGAAAAGCGGAAACGCACCCGCGCCGGGCAGAAGCCGGAAGAGGTTGGAAATCGAAGGCTCCCGCCCCGCGACGGGAATGAAAATCAGGCCATCTTTGCCAGGATCTTGTTCATGTCCGCGGCATCGAACGCCTTGAGCGTCTGTGTCTTGACATTGCCAAGTGCAGAAATGGACAAGCTGAGCGCCGTCACCGTCAGGTCGTCGGGTGCTTCGACAATCGCCACCACGTCATGCTTGCCGAGCGTCCACAACAGCGTGTGAACCTTGGCGCCACCCTTGTCGGCCATCGCCCTGAACACATCGGCACGTTTGGTCGTCTCCCGTACCGATTTGACTCCTTGGTCCGTGAAATTCGTCAGGAAAACATAATATCCCATGCTGACCTCCCTCAGTTGCGGAGGCGTGCGGGCGCATCAGGCGTTGCCGCCGTTTCTCCCGCCCGCACCCTAGCACGGGTCACCGTGGCTGGATGCAGGCAGGGCATAGGCTTTAGGAGCTAGGACCGACCAGCCCCAATGCCTTCAAGGAATGCGGCTCAGGCCTTCAGCACGCCCGACTTCTTGGCCACCCATGTGGCGATGTAATCCATCAGTCCGGGCGACAGGCAGTCATAGGGTTCAAGCCCGAGTTCCCTCAGCCGGCCGCGCACGCCGTCCATTTCGGAGGGGTCGACACCCGCCTCGATGATCGACGACACGAAGGCGGCGAAGCCCGGTTCGGCCCAGCCCGCTTCCTGGAAGCGCTCGGGATGGATGAAGTCGAGGCCCTTGAAGGCATGGTCGCGCTCGACCGGGCCATACATGTGCACACCGCAGCCCTTGCAGGCGTGGCGCTGGATCAGCGCCGACGGATCGACCACCGCGAGCTTGTCGCCATTTTCCAACACCGTCACGTTCTCATGTGCGGTGACCGCCACGACCGAGAACCTGGCGCCTTCCGGCTTCCAGCATTTGGTGCAGCCGCAGGCGTGGTTGTGGGCAACCTGGCCCCTGATCGCCACCTTGACCGGTTTGTCGGCGCAGGCGCAGACGAGCGTGCCGCCGGTAAAGGCGGCACTGCCGGGTTTGACCCCGCCGTCGAGCGCCGGATGTATCGAAACTGAAGCCATATCCTGTTCCTCCCTGTTCTGGCGTCCGCACGGACACCAACAAAAGTTTTGCGGCAAAGAACTCTAAGAGGCTGGTCCCATACGATACATGTCGCGGCGGCATTTGTGCATATCCGCCGTTCAGATTGCCGTGATTTGGGGCGATCGGCCCGGTTGGCCCGCCTAATCCGCGGGGCCGGCAAACAGGATCAGATTGCCGTCGGGATCGAGCACGATGAAGTTCCTGGCGCCCCACGGTTCCTTGCGCAGCGTCTGGTGAAAGACCACGCCCGCCGCCTGGAAGTCGAGGAACAACTGCTTGATCTCGCTGGCCGTATCGACGGTGATCGAGGCGGATAGCAGGTGCTCGCGTTGGCGGATGTCACCTGCAAACACCGGCTCACACACCAGCCTGAGCGCCAGTTGCGCCCTGTCCCTGACAACCTGCCCGTAGAAAGGCGGCTCGCCATAGACGAAGTCGACCGAAAAGCCGAGTTTGCCGGTAAAGAAATCGCATGATGCCGTGATATCGGCGACGAACAGCTGCGCTGCGGTCGCGGTCAGGGTTGGACGTGTGGTCCGCGTTTCTTGGTCATTCATCACAAGGGCTTCTGATTTGAGCGCCTGCCAGCTTTCAAAACCTTGCTGTCGTGCGACAAGCTCCTGCGCATCGGCGAGCTTGAAAGCAGCCTGCATCACCTCGCTGTCGTCGAGATGCTGGAAGCGCGGCAACGCCGCCCTGATCTCGGCGGCGACGGGATGATAGCCTTCGCGATACCAGCGCAGATATTGCTTGGCCTGCTTCTTGAGATTTTCGAGGTTCGGCATGGGCGCAACTGTTGGACTTGGTCTGACAGTAGGCGGGCATTGCCCTTTCGGCCTTCGCCGATGCGCCCTACGCAGCCCTGAAATCCTGCCCCGGCTGGCGCGCCTTTGTCAATTGCCATGCAGGACGGGCCTCGGCGCGCAGCCTCACCCGTCGCTTCGGGCGAGAAGAAGCGCGCCGGCCGTTACTCGACCAGACTTCAGCCCAGCGCCCGCTCCACCATCGCTTCGGCGTGGATGCCAGTGGTGTCGAACAAAGGCACGGCGCTGTCTTCCGACCCGACCAGCAGCATGATCTCGGTGCAGCCGAGGATCACGGCCTCTGCCCCGCGCGCGACGAGCCGCGCGATCACCTCGCGATAGGCCAGGCGCGAGCGTGCCTCGACGCGACCCTGCACCAGCTCGTCATAGATGATGCGATGCACCACCGCCCGGTCCTCGGCCTCAGGCACCAGCACCTCGAGTCCATGTAGCTCGGCAAGCCTGCCCTTGTAGAAGTCCTGCTCCATGGTGAAGGCAGTGCCGAGGAGACCAACGCGGCCAAGTCCTGCGGCGCGGATGCGTTCGGCGGTCGGGTCGGCGATGTGCAACAGCGGAATGCCAATTGCCGCCTGCACCTCTGACGCCATGCGATGCATGGTGTTGGAGCAGATGACGACAAAGTCGGCCCCGCCGCGCTCCAGCCGTCGCGCGGCGCCGATCATCTCCAGCGTCGCCTCCTGCCAACGGTCGCTGCTCTGCAAAGCCTCGATCTTGGCGAAGTCGAACGACCACATCAGCATGCGAGCCGAATGCAGCCCGCCCAGCCGCGCGCGCACCTGCTCGTTGATGATCCGGTAGTATTCGGCCGAGCTTTCCCAGCTCAACCCGCCGATAAGACCAATAACCTTCTGTGGCATATCCCAGGCTCCTGGGTGACGAATCCGAACCCCAAGCACTAGCCTGCGGCAACGGTCGCGCCAAGCGGGTTCCGGTTCGGCCTGGCTGCCGCCATCGCCGCGACGAACCCCGGCTCCACGAACCGTGCCGTGCCGTCCGGCAGGCCGAGAATGCGGTCGACGGCCAATCCCTGCTCGGCCAGTCGGCGCTCGAAGGCGGCGATCGCCTGGCTCAAGGCATCGGCGCCTTCGGCCGCGAGCAGGTCGGCCACGGCGCCATGAGTGACCGCGCCGAGCAGCAGCACCAGTTCGGCCGAGATCAGAGGATCGTTGCTTGCCATGCTGCCTTCGCGCCGGCCCTTTTCGATGATGCGCGCCAGCGCGGGCGCCATCACGGCCATCACCGTTCGGTGCATGCGGTGGTAGAGCACGATATTTTCAGGCAAGAAGATGCTGGCGAAGGTGGCAATCGCCTCGGCCGCCCTGTCGGTGTCGCGGCCGCGGCGCAAGAACGCGTTGAGTTGCTCGACTGCGCTCATGGCAGGCGTTGCCAGAATCGCCTCGAGTTCGGCCCGGGCGCGCTCAGCGGCCTGACGTGCCAACGCCTCCAGCAACGCGTCCTTCGAAGGGAAGTAGTAATAGAACGCACCCTTCGACAGCCCGACGTCGCCAATGATGTCGTCGACCGATGCCGCCTCATAGCCGCGCGCGCCGAACAGCCGAGCCGCCGCCGCAAGCAGTTCCGCCCGTCTTACTTCAGGATGCCTGACAATCCGGGGCATCTCACCTCCACTCACCGCCTATGCCGCATGCTCCCACCTTATCGCCTCTTGCTAGTGACCGCCAGTCAGTATAACTGACTACTGGTCAGTCCGCACAGGGGAGCCGCCATGCGCATCGCCATCCAGACGCTTGGCACGCGGGGTGACGTCCAGCCCTATGTTGCATTGGCTCGCGGCCTCTTGCGGCGTGGCCACGAGGTCCAACTCGCGGCGCCCGAGCAGTTCGAATCGATGGTCACCCGCCACGGCATCGACTTCTGGCCTTTGCCGGGGGAGTTCCTGGCGTTGCTGGACACGCCTGAGGGCAAGGCGGCGATTGCTGGAAGTCGGGGATTCGGCGCCGGGCTGAAGCTGCTCAAGCATGTCCGCCCACTGATGCGCCGCCTGCTCGATGCCGAATCGGCGGCAATCGGCCGTTTCGGTCCCGATGTCATCATTCATCACCCCAAGTCGATCGCCTCTCCAGACATTGCCGCGCGAATAGGCCGACCGGCGGTTCTCGCCTCGCCATTGCCCGGCTTCACGCCGACGACCGCGTTTCCAAGCCCGCTCCTGCCTTTCGCCAACCTGGGCCCGCTCAACCGCCTCAGCCATCTGCTGGCAACGCGCGGCCCGGGCCTGCTGTTTCGGAAGGAACTCGCGCGTTGGCGCGCGCAGTCGCTCGGCGTGCCGTCCGGCCATCGACCCGGCGCGCCGGCTGTCACGCTCTACGCTTACAGTCCGGCCGTCGTCCCCAGGCCGACCGATTGGGGCGGCGATGTCCTTGTCACCGGATACTGGTTTCTCGACGAGGACGACTGGCAGTTGCCGACCGATCTCAGGGCATTCCTTGCCGCTGGCGACAAGCCCATCTATGTCGGCTTCGGCAGCATGCCCGGTCTCGCCCCCGGCAAGCTGGCGGCCGATGTCATCGAGGCGTTGGCCCGCACCGGCAAGCGCGGCGTTCTGGCGCTCGGCGGCGGCGCTCTCGAGGTGCCCTCACCCCCGGCGCATGTCCATGTCATGACCGCGGCGCCGCATGACCGGCTGCTGCCTCAGATGAGCGCAGCCTTGCACCACGGTGGTGCCGGCACAACCGCTGCTTCGCTACGCGCCGGATTGCCAACGATCATCTGCCCGTTTTTCGGCGACCAGCCATTCTGGAGCCGCCGCGTCGCTGACCTCGGCGCGGGGCCCGCCCCACTGGACCGGGAATCGCTGACCGTTGCGGCGCTCGCAGCAGCATTCACCGCCACAGACGCACCTGGTATGCGCCAGACGGCGACTGCAATGGGCCAGGCGATCGGCGCCGAGCATGGCCTCGATATGGCGATGAAGGCCATCGAAGCGCTCGTCCCGCGCGCCTAAACGCAGAGCCCAAAGTCCGGCATCGATTTTCGGAGGCAACGCGCAGATTCTACAACCTCGTTTCCGGGCCCAGCGTCCGCTGCCCTGCAGCGCCTCGATCTCGGCGAAATCGAACGACCACATCAGCATGCGCGCCGAATGCAGCCCGCCACGTAGTGTGCGCACCCGCTCATTGATGATGCGGTAATATTCCGCCGAGCTCTCCCAGCTCAAATCCGCCGATCAGACCAATGACCTTCTGAGCCATTTCGCCCCTGCCTCTGCTCGCTCGACCGCAGTTTCCAACCCGGCCGGTCTATCGCGCCATCGCCGTAGGGGACAAGCGCGCCGGGACGACTACCGGGATGATCATGCGTCAGTGCAATCCGCCGTGGCAATTGAAGCGTTGCCGGGCCATCTTCACGATGTAGCCGGCATCGGTATCGCCAGCTTCCAGCTCAAGGCCGAAAGGATCTCCGAGCTCATCCCTGATGCCCAGAATGTCGACGAGTGTGCCGCGCGCCGACGGCTGACCCTGATCAGACGGGTTGCAGAATATTGCAACGAGCTCGCAGCCCAACTCATCGTCGCGGAAGTCTTTGAAGTAGTCCTTGGCGAGATGGATCGCCGACATACGGCTGTTCATCCAACCCAGATCGGTCGGAGACATGATCAGCTTCCGTAGAAGCGGACGGTAACGATCTGCGAGACCCAGGTAGCGGACCAACGCCTTGAGTGCTGTTTCGCCATGGACGTCACGTGCCGGACCGCGAAGATAGGGCTCGATCAACAAGGCATCGTCGGCGGCTGCGCAAAGTCCGACGACATACAAGGCTGAATTGATGTCACCCCCATGCGCTCGAAGGATGCCGCGCGCGCAATCCAGCTCAAGCGAGCTGACGGTGCCCGCTTTCACCCCTTGCGCCCGTTTTCGATTATCGCCGATGCTCACAGTAGCCTCACACATTGACGTTCGCGGATTTTTGCCGGCGCCTCGAAACGGCGCAAGAAATGGTAGCCAGGAATTTGATGTCCGCAGCGTCTCTCCCTAACACTGCCCGCCTCTGCCCAGTGTCCGTTCGACCTCGGCCAGGATCCACTCGCGAAAGACCTTGATCTTGGGCACGTTGCGGCGCTCCTCGGGATAGACCAGCCAGAAGCCGGAGCCGTCGGAGCCGACATGCTCGAAGGGCTGGATCAGCGTGCCATTGGCAAGTTCTTCGCGGTAGAAGGTCGGCGTCAGCATCGCCACGCCATGGCCGGCGATGGCGGCGATCGCCTCATAGGCCTGCGAGCCCATCTTCGGTGCCGGGCGCTGCGGCAGCATGTCGGCGGGCAGGCCGGCGCCCACGAACCACTCGCCCCACCACAGGTCGCCGGGGTCTATCTGCGGCAGCCTGAGCAGGTCGGCCGGTTCCTTGACCCCGCCGATCGTCGCGGCCAGCTTCGGGCTCAGCATCGGCGCGAAATCGGTCGGCACGATCAGATGCCCAGCCAGCCCGAGCGGCAAATTCCCGTCATCCCTGCGGATGACGACATCGACCTGCTCGGTCCTGAAGTCGGTGTTGCGGGTCGTCGTCTCGAGCCGCACCGCAAGATCCGGCTGCACCATCTGGAACGCGCCGAGGTGCCGCGCCAGCCAGCTCGCGGCGAATGTCGGCAGCGTCGAGACGACCAGCACACCGCGCGCCCCGCCGCGGGTTTCGCCCCACGCCTCGCCCAGCATCTCGAAGGCGGCACTGACTTTCGGCGCCAGCGCCCGACCTGCTTCGGTCAGTTCGGTCTGCTTGGGCCGTCTCAAAAACAGCGGCGTGCCGGCACGCTCCTCCAGGAGCTTGATCTGGTAGCTCACCGCCGCTTGCGTCGTACCAAGCTCTTCCGCAGCCCGGGTGAAGTTGCCGAGCCGCGCCGCCGCTTCGAAGGCACGGATCGCCGTCAGCGGCGGCAGCTGAACAATCGCCATAAGTTTTCCTTATGCACTCATCCTTACGTTCAGTTGGATTCATAGCAAAAACAGGAGGAAAGAGGAGGCACTTCCTCAACAGAATTTGACTATTGAAAGCCAAGTCCATGACCCACCTCACCCTGGCCGCCACCCTAGGCCCGCTCCAGACATGGCTGACGCAGCTCGCAACGAGCAGCCGCCATGGCCGTCGCCGCGCCGGGTTCGATCCGCGCGAGCTGTCGCTCCACCTTGGCAGGGACCTAGGCTTTCGCGACGGCCGCGACCCGGCCGGCACGATCAGGTAGCCGTTCCAGCTCTTGGCTTCCTCAATGGCAGGCTGTAGCCTCGAAGGCAGGCCATAAAGCAGGGGGGGGGGCCGGCGATGCTGCTGTCCGCAAGGTCGTTCGTCCGCCGTCTGGCGTGGCTCCTCCCCGCCCTTGCCCTTGGACCGACGCCCTTATCCGCTCAGACCGCGACGACCGAGCAAGTTACCGCCGCGCTGGCGCAGCTGGAGCAGTTGGCCGAAGCAGCCATTTCAGACGGCAGCGTGCCGGCGCTCGCCATCGGCGTCGTCCACGACGACAAGGTTGTCTTCCTCAAGGGTTTTGGGCTGCGCGAGGCCGGCAAGCCGGAAAAGGTCGACGCCGACACGGTGTTCCAGATCGCGTCGATGTCCAAGCCGATCTCGGCAACGGTCGTGGCAGCACTGGTCGGCGACGGCACCGTTTCCTGGGATGCGAAGATATCTGATCTCGACCCCGCCTTCCGCCTCAATGACCCTTACCCGACAAGCCAGCTCACCGTTCGCGACCTGTTTTCCCATCGCAGCGGACTTCCCGGCACCGCCGGCGACGATCTCGAGGAAATCGGCTACGAGCGCGTCGAAATCCTGGACGGCTCCGGTTCGTATCGCCTTCGTCGAGCTTCCGCGCCGGCTATTCCTACAGCAATTTCGGCCTGACCGAGGGCGCGGTCGCCGCAGCCATCCCGACGGGCAAGACCTGGGAGGACATCGCCGAGGAAAAGCTCTACCGTCCACTCGGCATGACTTCGACAAGCTCCCGCCATGCCGATTTCGTCGGTCGCGCCAACCGCGCCGCGCTCCACGTCAAGGCCGACGGTGGCTGGGCCGCCAGGGTCGAGCGGCAGCCGGACGCACAGGCGCCGGCCGGCGGCGTCAGCTCCACGGTGCGCGACCTCGCCCAGTGGCTTCGGCTCGAACTGGCCAACGGCAGCCATGACGGCAAGCAGCTCATCGCAGCCGCAGCACTCGACCAGACACATATCCCGCTGATGACGCGCGGCAAAAACCCGGTCAGCGGCGGCCAGTCCTTCTACGGCCTCGGCTGGAATGTCGAGTTCGGCCGCCATGGCCTGAGCTGGGGCCACGCCGGCGCCTTCAGCGTCGGCGCTCGCAGCCTCGTCACCTTGTTCCCTGAACGGCAGCTCGGCATCGTCATTCTCGCCAACGCTTTCCCGACCGGCGTGCCCGAGGGCCTGTCGGACAGCTTCGCCGACCTCGTCTTCGACGGCAAAGTCGGCAAGGATTGGCTGAAGAACTGGAATGCGATCTACGCCGGCATGTTTGGCCCCGCCGTCGCGGCCGCCCAGGCGACCTACGCCACCTTACCCTCGCCTGCCACGCCGGCACGTCCAGCCACCGCCTATGCCGGCCGCTACGCCAACGATTTCGTCGGCGAGGCCGTCGTCGCGGCAGCCGGAGACGGTCTCGTTCTCACGCTTGGCCCGGACGGTGCCAGATCCTATCCGCTCAGCCATTTCGACCGCGACATGTTCCTGAGCTTTCCCTCGCCCGAACTCCCCGACATGCCGTCGGCGGTCAGCTTCGTGATCGGCGCCGACGGCACGGCGTCGACAATCACCATCGAGGCGCTCGACGGCAACGGTCTCGGCACGCTGCGACGCACCCGGGAGTAAACCAGTCGAATCTGTCGCGCCACACCTCCAGCGTTTGCGGGCGCAGCCTAGACTTCACCGCAACCGCACCCACGCCATTGAGACCAGATCGACATGACCGCATCGCTCCGCTTCCTCGGCCTTCCCGATCGCCTCGCTGATGGCAGCACGCCCCGTGCGGTGATCTTCTCCGCCGCTCATGGCACCACCTATCCCGGCAAGGACAGCAGCGGATATGCCTTGGCCGCCGACGCCATCCGCGCTGCCAGCCAGGACGACGCCACGCTCGTCGAACACTGGGATTTTGACCTCGGCGGCCCGCTGTTCGACGGCAAGCCTGTCTGCTGCACCGACGCCGGCGACATCGCGACCATCATGCACGACAATGCGGCCAACCGCGCCCGCATCGAAGCCAGGACGCGCGAGATCCTGGCACTTGGCGCTGTGCCGATATTGCTCGGCGGTGACGATTCCGTGCCGATCCCCTTCCTCGCCGGCTTTGCCGATCACGGCCCGGTTTGGGTTCTGCAAATCGATGCCCATATCGACTGGCGCGACGAGGTGCTCGGCGAACGCTACGGCTATTCGAACCCGATGCGTCGGGCCAGCGAGATGCCGCATGTCGCAGGCATGGTCCAGGTCGGCATGCGCAGCGTCGGCAGCGCCCGGCTCGCCGAGATCGAGGCGGCTCGGCGCTACGGCAGCCGCTTCGTCACCGCCCGCGAGCTTCATGCCCATGGCGTCGAGGCAGCACTCCGACACATACCTGAAGGCGCGCGGGTCGTCGTCACCCTCGATTGCGACGGTCTCGATCCAAGCATCATGCCGGGGGTCGCCGCACGAACGCCCGGCGGCCTCACCTACACGCAGGCGATCGATCTGATCGCCGGCCTCGGCAAGCGTGCGCGGATCGCAGGCTTCGACCTCGTCGAGTTTTATCCGCCCGCAGACATCGACGGCCTGACGGCCGAGACCGCGTCTCGCCTGATCGTCAATGCGATCGGCGCGATTGTCCGGCAGCGCTGAACCAGGCTGTGCGGGCAACCGGCCTCATGAGCCGGTCCGGGCTCCTACACAGCATTGCCGAACAGCCGCGTGGGCGATGTTCGCGCGCAAGGCGATGACATGAAGCGTCAAGCATCGCCATGTCGGCGACGATTGCCGCATCCACAAGGTGATGTGTTCGTCGGTTGGCGACTGATGCCACGCGAAGATAACTCCCGGCATGGGCTGCCGGGAGATACCAGCTCGATACGCTCAGCAGGGGCCCTGGTCGTCGATGACGCGATAGCCCGAGGAATCGGCTTCACAGGCGTTCGGGAAGGTCCGGAGCGTGTCACCGCGGCGGCCGCAAACAGGGCGATACTCCCTGGTACAGAACTGGTCTCCCCGGCCACCGCCGCCACCACCGCCCCAGCCATCGTCACCGCCACCACGGCATTCGCCGCCACGGATAATGCGGTAGCCGGCGGCCTCCGCCATGCAGGAATTGGCGAAGGTCTGACGGTCGCCGCCACGGCGCGCGCAGACCGGGTCATACTCGCGGGTGCAGAATTGCGGGCCCGGATCGGGGCGCGGCGGGCGCGGGCCGGGACCCGGGCCGTCCTCGACGACCACGCAAGAGGCCAGCATCAGCGACAGCAACGAGGCGACAGTTGCTTTTCGCGCAAAGGTCTTTGCCGAAAAAACCATGAAAACAGCTCCCTCTCATCCCCGCCCGTGCGGGAAATGTTCCAGCCCCTGCCCCGATCCTGGCGATTCTGTCAACGAATGCAATCGGGATCGGCGAAACTGGCGCCAACAGGCGCGGCAATCTGGCCAATGGCGCCTTTAGAAATGTCGTATATTTATGCGACGCTGCGAAGTGCCTACCGCCCTTGCCGCGACATCTTGCAACCTACGCGTTTCCATGCAATATCAGTTTCAGTTCGGGCGTTTGCTGACCCGGAGACTGGAACGTTTTGCACGACCCTTTCCCCGATACTGTGAATCTCTGACGACCCCGTGACTCGGCGGGGGGTTTAATCGTGCGCAAATGCATGACCGCCAAGCAAACCACCGACGTGCCGCCGACGCCAGGCGGTCGGCATGTCCAGACCACTGAACGGGTGAAGGAGTTCTCCCAATGACCCAGACCGGTACCGTAAAGTTCTTCAACGCAACCAAAGGCTTCGGCTTCATCACGCCGGATGGCGGCGCGAAGGACGTGTTCGTCCATATCTCCGCTATCGAGGCTTCGGGCCTGCGCACGCTCGTCGACGGCCAGAAGGTCAGCTTCGACGTCGAGCCCGACCGTATGGGCAAGGGTCCTAAGGCGGTCAACCTCCGCGCCGGCTAAGCCGCGTAAGGTTTTTTGCTTTGAAGAGGGGCGCGGTGGATCACCATCGCGCCCTTCTTCTTTGGTGGGTGGCTCCGCAATTATCCGTCGCCAAATCAACGAGATAGTCTCTGCGTCCAGCCGGCGCCACTCTGGCGAGCCACAGCCAACCGTGACATAGTCTTGCCGCGGAGGCAGTATCTGCTTCCCACGCAGAGGAGGCAGACCATGAAGTTGCTGAAGTCTCTGGGCGCAATGCTCCTGGCCGCAGGGCTAGGATATGGCGGGCCGGTCGAGGCGATGCCGGCGGGTAATGCGCCGCAGGCCGATGGCGGGTTGGTGATCCAGGTCCGTGGTTGCCACGGCGACCCGCAGCGCCATTTTGTTCCTCAGTTCGGCCGTACCGAGTGGCATGTCCACCGCCGCCCCGACTGCCGGCCGATCCGGGTCCGCCCGCCGGTCCAGGTGCGCGACTGCCATCGTGAGGTTCGCCGCCACTTCCTGCCGCGTTACGGCAACGTGCCCCACCGCCATGTCGGCCCCAATTGCCGCGTGCGTGTCTATTCGAGGTTCGATCCGCTGCGTCCGCGGCCACCCTCCTGCATCCAGATCGGCCCGATCCGCTACTGCGAATACTAAGCCGCGAAACGCGTTGCATTTGGCCACTTGGGCCCGGTAATTGCCGGGCCTGAGCAGCCTTAGGACAGGTATCGGCAGGCAAAACTTTTGCTTGCCGATGACCCAAAAATGAACGACAAATTTCCACTTCGGGCATTTGCCGGCCCGAAGACTGGAATTGATGGGATCAGAGGAGTTTCCCATGCCGCAGACCGGCACCGTCAAGTTCTTCAATCATGCCAAAGGCTTCGGCTTCATCACGCCGGACGACGGAGCGAAGGATGTCTTCGTTCATATTTCGGCCGTGCAGGCGTCGGGTCTTCCCGGTCTTGAGGATGGGCAGAAGGTTTCTTTCGACACCGAGCCGGACAAGCGCGGCAAGGGTCCGAAGGCCGTCAATCTGACCGTCGGCTGAGAACCTTCAAGGAGGCCGGAGTTCGTGCTCCGGCCAAGCATGCTGCTGTATTCGCCGCAACGCATATTGGCGTTTGTCGGCGGTAGTCTCTTTGACCCATTGCACCTGAAGATCCGTTCAGGCTGCGTTCAGGCGGGCTCCCCTAGACATAGTGTCGACGCTAAATTCTGGCCTTGATACGGGCCGGACGGCGAAGGAGACCGACATGAACCGTATTTTCAAGACCCTCGTCCTTTCGGCGGCAGTTGCCGCTACCACGTTGACCGCCCTGCCCGCGGCCGAGGCCGGCGAGCGCTGGCGCCGTCACAACCGCCACGACAACACCGGCGCGATCGTCGCTGCGGGTGCGCTCGGCCTCATCGCGGGCGCCGTGATTGCTGGCAACGCCAACCGTTCGCAGCCGGTCTATGACGACTATTACGACTACGAGCCGCAGCCGCGCCGCGTCTACCGCCAGGATTATGGCCAGGACTACTATCGCCCCACCCCGGTGCAGCGCCGTGTGGTCTATCGCGAGAGCTACGCGATCGAGCCTTGGACGCCCGAATGGTACAGCTACTGTTCGGACCGCTACCGCAGCTTCAAGCCGCGCAGCGGCACCTTCACCGGCTATGACGGCGTCGAGCGCTTCTGCGAAGCCAACTGACCGCAGCCACGGGCATGGACTGTGTCGGCCCTCCCTGCCCGGCCGCGGCAGCCAAACCTGAAACAATGACAAAACGGCGCCAGCCTTGCGGTTGGCGCCGTTTTTCATGTGAGGTAGTCCGTTGGGCGAAAGGCTGCTGCGGAGCAGACCGACAGCGGCCGCCTCAGATCAGGCAGACGGCCTGATCGATCCAATCAAACCAGATAGGGATTGCTGCGGCGTTCGTCGCCGAAGCGGCTGCCCGGGCCGTGGCCACAGATGAAGCCGATCTCGTCGCCGAGCGGCAGGAGTTTCTCCTTGATCGACCGGATCAAGGTGGCGTGGTCGCCACCATAGAGGTCGGTGCGGCCGACAGAGCCCTGGAACAGCACGTCGCCGACATGGGCGAATTTCGCGTCACGGTTGTAGAAGACGACGTGGCCGGGCGCGTGGCCGGGGCAATGCAGCACCTCGAAAACATGAGTTCCGAAGGACACGGTTTCGCCCTCGGTGAGGAACCGGTCAGGCACGCAATTGCGCACCGAACCGTCCATGCCGAATTTCTGGGCCTGGGTCACCAGATTGTCGAGCAGCGGCTTGTCGGCCTCGTGCGGGCCGATGATGTCGACGCCGAGCGCATCTTTCAGCTCCATCGCGCCACCGGCATGGTCGATATGGCCGTGGGTCAGCCAGATCGCCGTGATCGTGATGCCGTCTTGCTTGAGCACCGACAGGATGGTGTCGACATCGCCGCCCGGATCGACCACGACGCCGGTCTTGTCGTCGGTATCGAACAGGATCGTGCAGTTCTGCTGGAAGGGCGTAACCGGCACGATCCCGGCATTGAGCTGTCCCATGGCGGGTCCTTTCCTTGGAGCGCCGTGCGTCCGAATGGACGCACAAAGGACGCTCCAACTGTGTGAATCTGCGCATCGTGCTTTCCGAAGATCGACACCAATTTTCGGGCCGATGCGCCAAGTTCGCCCCGACATAAGGACTGACGCGCGCTTCGTCCATGCCCATTCTGGTGGGTGGCAGGCAGCGCCTCTGATCCAGAAAATGAAAGGGGCGGCCGCAGCCGCCCAATCCGAATTCCAATCTGTAGCGGGATTATTTCTTCATGGCACCCATGATCGCGCCGACGATGGCCGTCACGATGGCGCCGCCGCCGGCACCACCAACCACATCGCCGAGAATGCCGCTGAGTGCACCTGCCGTTGCCGGATCAGCCGCGCCGCCGAGAAGGCTGCCGAGGATCTGTCCGCCCGCGAGACCGCCGACGCCACCGGCGAGCAATTTCGTCACCTGCCCCATCGCCGCCGTCTTGATCGCCGCGCCGACGGCCTGTCCACCGATAACGCCGGTTACAATTTGTATGATGATAGGAAGAAGCGATTCCATAACAATTCCCTCCAAATTGCATGCCGGCCCTCAGTATGCCGACAGCAACATCAGACCCCGAAATCGGGGAATGTCAAATTGGACGAGGAAGACGCAAAAAGGGCGGTCCGAAAACCGCCCTTCTTCAAGGTCAATTAATTGATTCTGCTTGTTATTCAGCAGCAATCGCGTGCTTGGGCTGAACCGCCGCAGAATAGTCGTTCATCAGCGTCTTGGCGATTTCGCCGACCTCGAATCGGTACTGCCCGATCTCCGAAACCGGCGTCACTTCAGCCGCCGTGCCGGTCAGGAAGCATTGCTCGAAGCC
Organism: Aminobacter sp. NyZ550; assembly: GCF_025628925.2. Taxonomy (NCBI): domain Bacteria; kingdom Pseudomonadati; phylum Pseudomonadota; class Alphaproteobacteria; order Hyphomicrobiales; family Phyllobacteriaceae; genus Aminobacter; species Aminobacter sp. NyZ550. Next base: position 2,345,988 of record NZ_CP114190.1, on the reverse strand, counting down.
TTCCAGTTCGTCCGGCATGATCACCCGCTCGACGACTTCGAGGCCGCGATCCTTGGCGAGGCCAATGACAGTGCGGCGCGTGATGCCATCGAGGAAGCAGTCCGGCTTCGGTGTATGCACCTTGCCGTCCTTGACGAAGAAGATGTTGGCGCCTGTGGCCTCGGCGACCTGGCCGCGCCAGTCGAGCATCATCGCATCGGCATAACCCTTGGCCTCGGCCGCATGCTTGGACAGCGTGCAGATCATGTAGAGGCCGGCAGCCTTGGACTTCGACGGTGCCGTACGCGGGTCGGGGCGGCGCCATTCGGCGATGTCGAGGCGGATGCCTTTCAGCTTCTGCGCCGGGTCGAAATAGCTCGGCCACTGCCAGATCGCGACGGCGAGATTGATGCGGTTCTTATGGGCGGCGACGCCCATTTCCTCGCTGCCACGCCAGGCGATCGGGCGCACATAGGCGTCCTTGAAGCCCTGCTTCTTCAAGAGCTCGCGGCAGGCATCGTCGATCACCTCGACCGAATAAGGAATGGTGAAGCCCAGGAGGCGAGCAGACTCATGCAGGCGCTCGGTGTGCTCGGTCAGCTTGAAGATCTCGCCGCCATAGGCGCGCTCACCTTCGAACACCGCACTTGCATAGTGCAGACCATGGGTTAGTACGTGAATCTTGGCGTCGGCCCATTTGATGAACTCGCCGTTCATCCAGATGTATCCATCGAGCTGGTCGAAAGGAACGGATGCCATGGTAAACCTTCCCGCAGGCGGGAGCCTGCCTATCGTTTCATATCGTTCTTGGTGGCCCGCAAAGGGGCCTGCTGGATAAAGCGTAGGCGGGCTAGAATACCAAAGCAAACTCACGATGTTTCGGAAAAAACCACCGCACCTTGCCTTTTCGTTCGCAATCCGCCGAAAAGCTTGGCAAAAATTACCATCGCACCTAATTTATGTCAACAGTGCTGACATAAATTGACGAACAGGAATTCTATGGCACAACGCAGCGGCGCAACCGCCCAACCGATCCGCACCGCCGTGACGGCAGACGAAGGCATCGATTTCTCGATCATCGAACTGATGTATTTCGCCTATCGCGACTTCACCTCCGACCCCGACCAGATCCTCGCCGAATACGGTTTCGGCCGCGCCCATCACCGCGTGCTTCACTTCGTCAATCGCCTGCCCGGACTGACGGTCGCCGAGCTGCTCGACGTGCTGAAAATCACCAAGCAGAGCCTGGCGCGGGTGCTCAAGCAGCTCATCGACGCCGGCTATATCGTTCAGGTGCAGGGGCCGCGCGACCGGCGCCAGCGTGAACTCTACCCGACGCCCAAGGGCCGCACATTGACACTGGCGCTGGCGCGGCCACAGTCACGCCGCATCCATGCGGCACTTGAAGGCGCGGGAGAGACCGAGCGCGCCTGGATCGAAAGATTCCTCAAGGCGATGGTCAATCCCGAATTAAGGGCGCAGATTGATCATCTGCCCGGAAACACGCCGGGGAAAGACCATGGAGAATAACGACAAGACGGCCAGCCAGGCCACGTTGGGCGACGATGCCCCGCATCTGCTCGTCGTCGACGACGACACGCGCATCCGCAACCTGCTCAAGCAGTATCTGACCGAAAACGGCTTTCGCGTTACTGTCGCTGGCAATGCCGATGAGGCGCGGCGCAAGCTTGCCGGCCTTGATTTCGACCTTCTCATCCTCGACGTGATGATGCCGGGCGAAAACGGCATCGAACTGACCAAGTCGCTGCGTGACCAGAAGGACGTGCCGATCCTGATGCTGACGGCCCTGTCGGAGACCGACAGCCGCATCACCGGTCTTGAGGCCGGCGCCGACGACTATCTGCCCAAGCCGTTCGACCCGCGCGAACTGATCCTCAGGATCAACAACATCCTGCGCCGCGGCGGCCCGGCGGCAACTCCGAAGGTCGAGCAACTGGTGTTTGGCCCCTACACCTTCCAGATTGCGCGGCGCGAACTGAAGCGTGGCGGCGAAGCCCTCAAGCTGACCGATCGCGAGCAGGAAATCCTGGCGATCTTTGCCGCGCGTGCCGGCGAGACCATCCCGCGCCATGAACTGGTGACCGGCGACTCGGAAGTCGGCGAGCGCACCATCGACGTCCAGATCAACCGTCTGCGCCGCAAGATCGAGCGCGATCCGGCCAATCCCGTCTGGCTCCAGACGGTACGCGGCATCGGCTACCGGCTCAGCGTGGAGTAGCCGGGCAGTTCCGGATGGCCGGTTGTTGAAGCCGGTCACTCCGAGGTAACATGGCGCGCCGGCAACACCTCTGCCGCATCAAGCGGGCCGGCGTGGGAGAAACGGCCATGTTACGCGCAATCACGCTTGCATTTGCCCTGTCTGTCTTGCCAGCCACCGCATTCGCCAATTCCTGCCCCAGCATCATGGCGGCGATCGACGCCGCTCTGCCCACCTCGACGCTTGCCGAGGCGGACATGACGAAGGTCAAGGAACTGCGCGCCAAGGGCGAACAGTTGCACGCATCCGGCGACCACGCCGGATCGGAAGCAGCCCTCAACGAAGCCAAGAAACTGCTCGGCATCTGACCGCCAGACGACTTCGGGCCGTGTCAGCGGCCCGAACCTCGTCATCCCCCGTTCATCAACCTGGTCGCAACGGCGGGCAAATTTTGTTGTGCCGCAACACGTGGGTCGGACGCTCTGTCTGTCCGCGCCCGAGATCATCGACGCACTGGCGACACAGTCTCGGCACAGTTCCGGGTGATCTTCTCCAGGCATCGGTAAATCCAGAGCCATCTGGCGCTGTAGGAAAAAGCCCTATGTTTTCAGCATCGGGCGAGACGGAGTTTGACAACGTAAGCTGTTGAACTTCAAAGACAGTTTCAGAACGATCCGGCGTGGGCTAGGATCGAGGCGAGCCGGCCGGAACCTGACCGGTTAGCGGCAAGTGGAAGGGCGGATGGCAACCACCGACATGGAACGGCCCGGCGGAGGCAGGCTCGGCACACGCATGTGGCGTGCGCTGACGGCTGTGCCGCGCAGCTGGAACCGCTTCTGGCGACGTGTCTCCATCTATATGCCGAAGCGGCTCTACGCGCGCTCGCTGCTCATCGTCATCACGCCGATGATCCTGCTGCAGTCGGTCGTCGCCTTCGTCTTCATGGAGCGGCACTGGCAGACGGTGACTGTGCGCCTGTCACAGGCGGTGACGCGTGACATCGCCGGCATCATCGACCTGCTCGACACCTTTCCGCAGCCCGAAAGTTATGCCCAGATCATCCGCATCGCCCAGGAGCGCATGTCGCTGAAGATCGACCTGTTGCCGGCCGAACCCCTGCCCCCGCCTGGCCCGAAACCGTTCTTCTCGATCCTCGACCAGGCGCTGTCGTCGGAAATCCGCAAGCAGATCAACCGGCCGTTCTGGCTCGATACCGTCGGCAACTCCAACATCGTCGAAGTGCGCGTCCAGCTCGACGACAAGGTATTGCGCGTGTTCGTGCGCCGCAGCCAGGCCTATGCCTCGAACACCCACATCTTCCTGCTGTGGATGGTCGGCACGTCACTGGTCCTGCTGATGATCGCCATTCCGTTCCTGCGCAACCAGATCCGCCCGATCTTGCAACTCACCGAGGCTGCCGAAAGTTTTGGCAAGGGCCGGCCGATGCCGGTCAACTTCCGGCCACGCGGCGCCGAAGAAGTGCGACGCGCCGGTTTCGCCTTCATCCAGATGCGCGAACGCATCGAACGCCAGATCGAGCAGCGCACGGCGATGCTGACCGGCGTCAGCCACGACCTGCGCACCATCCTGACGCGCTTCAAGCTGCAGCTGGCTCTGTCAGGCAGCAAGGTCGACACCGAAGCACTCAGCCAGGATGTCGACGACATGCAGTCGATGCTCGAGGCCTATCTGGCTTTCGCCCGCGGCGAGGCTTCGGAGGATCCCGGCCGCTTCGATCTTGCCACCTATCTCGACAGGCTGGGTGACGAAGCCAAGCTGCGCAAGCGCAAGCTCAAGATCACGCTCGTCGGCGAGCCCGAGGTGCATGTTCGCCCCAATGCGTTCAACCGCCTGCTGCAGAACGTCGTCGGCAACGCCTTCCGCTATGCCAAGGAGGTCGAGGTCAAGGCGGTCCACGATCGCGGCATGCTGGTGGTGATGGTCGACGACAACGGCCCCGGCATTCCGGAAGAGAAGCGCGAAGAGGTGTTCAAGCCGTTCTACCGCCTCGACGAGGCGCGCAATCTTGATTCGACCGGCACCGGCCTCGGCCTGGCCGTCGCCCGCGACATCGCCCGCAGCCATGGTGGCGACATCAAGCTGAGCGACAGCCCGCTGGGCGGCCTGCGCGCCATGATCCGCGTGCCGGCCTGATCAGCCGCGGCGATCGAGCCGCGTCACCAGCCTGTCGCCGATCCACTGGATGCCACAGACGAGCACGATCAGCACAGCCACGACCGCAACCATGACAGCCGTCTCGAAACGCTGGTAACCGTAGCGAATGGCGAGGTCGCCGAGCCCGCCCGCACCGATGGCACCCGCCATGGCCGAGGCGCCGACCAGCGTCACCAGCGTAACGGTGAAGCCGGCAACGATGCCTGGCAGTGCCTCGGGTACCAGCACCTCTCGGATGATCGCCCAGCGCCCGCCGCCCATGGCGCGCACAGCCTCGATCAGGCCGCGATCGACCTCGCGCAGCGACACTTCGGCGATGCGCGCATAATAGGGCGTGGCGGCAATCGCCAGCGGTACGATCGCCGCCCAGGTGCCGATCGACGTGCCGACGATCAACCGCGTCACTGGGATCAGCGCCACCAGGAGGATGATGAACGGCACCGAGCGGAAGCCGTTGACGAGTGCGCCGAGGATGCCGTTGACCCAGCGATTGCAGGCGATACCGCCGCGGTCGGTGGCAACGAGCGCCAGGCCGAGCGGCAAGCCGAAGACCAGAGAGATCAAGCCCGATGCAGCCGTCATCAGCACGGTCTCCCACAACGAGCGCAGAAGAAGTTCAAGCATTGTCTGTGACATAACCAAGCACCTCGACCCGCGCTTTCCGGGCATTCAGGAATTCGATTGTTTCGGCGATACCGCGCGATGCAGTGTCGACGCCGAGGAACAGCGTTCCGACAGGCTCCCCCTGTATGGTGTCGATGCCGCCATGGACCAGCCGGAACCGGCCGGGAACCGACGTTGCCAGCTCCTGGAGCAGCGGCCGGCGCGCCGCTTCGCCTGCGATGTCGACGCGCAGGATGGCCTCGCGTCCAACGCCGGTTAGCCGTGTGGCGATCGCCTGCGGCAGCTGCGGCCGGATGCCGGCGAGCAGGCTGCGCGTCACTTCGGTGCGCGGGTCGGCGAAGATCGACCACACCGGCCCTTCCTCGACGATTCGCCCGGCATCGATGACGGCGACGCGGTCGGCAATGCTGCGGACCACCTCCAACTCGTGGGTGATCAGCAGGATAGTCAGGCCGAGCTTTTGGTTGATGTCCTTCAGCAATGCCAGGATCGAGCGCGTCGTCTCTGGATCGAGCGCCGAGGTCGCCTCGTCGGAGAGCAGGACCGCCGGCCGCGCGGCGAGCGCGCGCGCGATGCCGACACGCTGCTTCTGCCCGCCCGAAAGTGCCGCTGGGTAGGCCTTGGCCTTGTCGGCGAGACCGACGAGTTCGAGCAGTTCGGCGGCACGCCTGAGCCGCTCGTCCCTGGGCTGGCCTTCGATCTTGAGCGGCAGCGCGACATTCTCCTCGACAGTCTTGGCCGACAACAGGTTGAAGTGCTGGAAGATCATGCCGATACGTCGGCGCAGCGGCTGCAGATCGCGCTCGCTGAGGCCAGTGATCTCACGGCCCTCGACGAAGATCTGGCCACTGTCGGGTCGCTCCAGTCCGTTCAGGCAGCGGATCAGCGTCGACTTGCCGGCGCCGCTGCGGCCGATGATACCAAGTACCTCGCCCTTGCGCACGGTGAGCGAAACGCCGTCGACGGCCGGTGTCTGGCCGAAGCGCCGCCTGAGGTCGACGATGCGCACCACCGTCTCCGACAGCGCAGTATCGACAGGGGACGCCCCTTCGATGGGTGCAAAATGCTGGGCCATGAAATTCCCTCGGCAATGCGGAAGGCGGCCCGCCATTCATGGCAGGCCGCCTCCATTGTAATCAGTCGTCAAGCTCAGTAGGCGGCGACGCCGGTGCCCTTGTAGACGCGGTCGAACTCGGCCTTGACGGTCGGGTTCTGATAGGCGGCGACAAGCTTCTTGACCCAGGCTTCGTTCTCGCTGCCGGTCTTGACGGCGATGAAGTTGCGGTACGGATTTTCTGCGACCGGCTCCTGGGCGATCCGGTGCTCGGGCGTCAGCCCGCTCTTCAGCGCCCAGTCGGTGTTGACCACCGCGGCGTCGAGATCCTCGACCGAACGGCCGACGATGCCGGCGTCGAGTTCCTTGATCTCGAACTTCTTCGGATTATCGACGACGTCGGCGACGGTTGCCAGGATGCCGATGCCGTCCTTGAGCTTGATCAGGCCGGCGTCGGCGAGCACACGCAGGGCACGGCCTTCGTTGGAGGGATCGTTGGGCACACCGATGATGGCGGCTTCCGGCAGCGTCTCGACCTTGGCGTGCTTCTTCGAATAGAGCCCGATCGGCCACAGGCCGGTGTAGCCGACTGGGGTAATATGGTAGCCCTGCGTCTTGATCTGGTTGTCGAGATAAGGCTGGTGCTGGAAGGCGTTGGCGTCGATCTCGCCGCGCTCCAGCGCCTCGTTTGGTTGGGTGTAGTCGTTGAACACGACGGTTTCGATGGCGAGGCCCTGCTTGGCGGCCTCGGCCTTCACCACGCGCCAGACATCCTCGTCCTCGCCTGAGATGATGCCGACCTTGATCGCGGTCTTATCCTCGGCGAGCGCCTGTTGCGGAACGGTGAAGCTGATGACGGTGACGACGGAGGCGAGCAGCGCGGCAAATGCCGTGCGGCGGCTGATCGTGTTGCGGTTGGAAAGGGACTTGGTGATCTCGGTCATTTCGAATTCTCACTGAGAGCCGTTGGGAGGATGGCTCGCCCCGCTCAATGCGAAGCTTGGCCATATCCTCGGCAAACGCCCCTCTCCAGGCAAAGGATCGGATTTCACGCCGAGCCCCGCCCCGGGAAAAATCGTCACAAAGAAAATACCGGTTCGGGCAGAACCGACCTCGCCCGCGCATGACCCGAGAATCCGAGTCGATTTTCGGGTCATGCATCACTTCAAATCGGTACAGCGTCCTGCGGGCATCCGAGTGGACGCGCGGCGCTGCAGCCGTTGCGAACAAAGCCGTCGTCATTCCAGCGTCATGCAATGCTGCTCAAAGGCGCCTCGCAACGAATGGAGGACCGCTGATTCCCGGCAGGCCGGGACGCGGACAACGGGGAAGACGCCCTTGCGCATCCTGATGGTCACCGACGCATGGCGTCCGCAGATCAATGGCGTCGTCCACACGCTCGAACGACTGGCCGAAACCCTGACCGCCTTCGGTGCCGAGGCCGACTTCCTGACACCCAACATCTTCCGCACCTTGCCGATGCCGACCTATCCCGACATAAGGCTGGCGCTGACCACGCCCGGCAACGTGGCGCGGATCATCGAGCAACGGCGACCCGACCACATCCATCTGGTGACCGAAGGCCCGCTCGGCATGATGGCGCGGCGCTATTGCCTCGCCAGCAAGCGCCCCTTCACCACAAGCTACCACACCCGCTTTCCCGAATATGTAAGCGCCCGTCTGCCGCTGCCGGAGAGCTGGACCTACGGCCTGCTGCGCAATTTCCACAACTCCGGCCAGGGCTGCATGGTCGCAACGCAGTCGCTCGCCGACGACCTGGCATCGCGGGGCTTCGAAAAACTCCGACCATGGACGCGCGGCGTCGACATCAACCACTTCCATCCCGACAAGAAGGTCGAGATGGACCTGCCGCGGCCGATCTTCCTGTGCGTCGGCCGCATCGCGGTGGAGAAGAACCTGCCAGCCTTCCTCGACCTCGACCTGCCCGGCACCAAGGTGCTTGTCGGCGACGGGCCAGAACTCGAAAGGCTGAAGGCAAAATATCCTGAGGCGCATTTCCTCGGGCGCCGCCCGAGCGACGAACTGGCCGAGATCTACGCCTCATCAGACGTTTTCGTCTTCCCGAGCCGCACCGACACCTTCGGCAATGTCATCATCGAGGCGCTGGCCAGCGGCACGCCTGTTGCCGCCTATCCGGTGACTGGGCCGATCGACATCGTCGGCGACGGCATCGGAGGCGTTGTTTCGGAAGACCTGCGCGAGGCAGCACTGGGCGCACTCAAGGTCGACCGCACCGAGGCCCGCGAACGGGCCATGCGCTACACCTGGAATGCCTGCGCCGAAATGTTCCTGGACAATGTGAAGGCGGCTTACGCCGCGTGATGCCCAGCGCATCCGCGATTCAGGTCAGGCCGAGTCGAAAATGGTGGGTTCCGAGAACCGGAACGGACCCTACATTTGGGTACGTGAGTACCGGAAACGCAGGGAGCCGCCATTTGCAGGCCGGCCTCACCTGAATCCTAGAACAGGCGGCCGCCGTCCGGCACCTTGCGCTCTATGGCGCCGAGCACGACGTCGCCGTCCTCGTCGGGGAAGCCAAGGGTGAGCACTTCCGACATGAACGGGCCGATCTGGCGCGGCGGGAAGTTGACGACGGCGAACACCTGCCGACCCAGCAGCGTCTCGGGCGTATAATATTTGGTGATCTGCGCCGACGATTTCTTGACGCCGATATCGGTGCCAAAATCGATCTTCAGCTTGAACGCCGGCTTGCGCGCTTCCGGGAACGGCTCGACCTCGACGATCGTGCCGGTGCGTATGTCGACCTTGTCGAAATCGGCAAAGCTGATCTCCGCTTTCGGCGCCTTGTGCGAACTCATCCGACAGTCTCAGGCGTTGCCGTGCGTCTCGAACAGCACGCTGGCCAGTGCGTCCTTGGCCGAGGTGCCCGACCAGACGACGAACTGGAAAGCCTGGAAATAGCATTCGCAGGCTTCAAGCGCCGATGACAGTAGCACTTCGACCTGCTGGCTGGTCGGCTCGACGCCGCCGGCGAGCAGCAGCGACTGGCGGAACATGATCGCGCCTTCGGTTTCCCAAAGATCGAAATGCCCGAACAGCATCTGCTCGTTGATCAGCGACAAGAGCCTGAGAATCTCAAGCGTACGGCTTTCCGGCACCTTGACATCGAAGGCGCATGCTAGGTGCAGGGCCTCGAAGTCTTCCATCCAGGAAAACGACACCTGGTACTCGGTCCAGTTGCCGACAACCGAAATCGAGATCTCGTCGTCGCCGGCACGTTCGAACGCCCAGTCGTTGTTATGAGCCACCTGCTCGATGACATCCACCGGATGGATTTCGCGGGAGAACTCGAGTTCGAGAAGTTCCATAAATGCTTCCTGTCGTTCCGGGCGCGTCATCGCGCTCCGCGCGGGGGACACACACGACGAACTTATTCTTGAACTCGGACGACCAGCGCTGCCGGACTCAATACCCCCCAGCCGGACCGCGCCATCCGGTGCACGACGGTGTTTCGAATCGTGCAGTAAATTCAGTGTATTGATCGTGACTCTCGTGAACAGCCCAATTTTTCGCAACGTCCCATTCGGATGTGGAAACAGGCTGCGGCGCAGATTCACAAAGCGCCGGTAAGCGATTCACGACAAAGCACTTTTTCGGATGGCGCTTTGTGGAAAAGTTAACGAATTATTTCTTTGTACGGGGCTTTGGCGAGGCCGCCGGTGAGGCCGTGTCGGCATCTTCACCGGCGCGGCCGGCGAGTTGAGCCTCGAGTGCCTCGATGCGGGCAACCAGCGCCTTGTTTTCGGCACGAGCCTTGATCGCCATGTCGCGAACCGCCTCGAACTCCTCGCGCTGGACCAGTTCGAGCGAATTCATCGCGCGCTCGGCCTGCGAACGGAACGCGGTTTCGACCTCGCGCCTGACGCCCTGGGCGGCACCCGCGGCATCGGTCATCAGCTTGGCGAATTCATCCAGAATGCGGTTCGGTCCGGTCGTCATGGCTAACCCTCGCGTTGTCCATTCGACGTAGTGGGGCAAGCCCCGGAATGCAAGGATATCGTGGCCCCGACAGGGTGCCAAATGCTGCGGCAAAGATGCCCGCCTGCTCGCAATGACTTCTCGGTTACTGCGGGGTTGCCTGCCTTGACCGTGCCAAAAGCCTGCCGCATGGTCCGCCGCGATTGCCTGCCCTGGAGACTGACTTGAGCGAATACCTTGCCTTGCCGCTGGCTGCCCTGCCCTTTCCGAACATCGATCCCGTCATCGTGCAACTCGGACCGCTGGCCATTCACTGGTACGGGCTGGGCTACATCGTCGGCATCCTGTTTGCCTGGTGGTACGGCAAGCGGCTGGTGACCAACACCCGTCTGTGGCCGAACGGCGTGCTGCCGATGAAGCCCGAGGCCCTCGACGATTTCCTGGTCTGGGCAGCGGCTGGCGTCGTGCTTGGTGGCCGCATCGGCTACATCCTGTTTTACGACCTCGCCCGCTACATCTCCAATCCGCTCGACATCTTCGCGGTCTGGCAGGGCGGCATGTCGTTTCATGGCGGCCTGCTCGGCGTCACCCTTGCCATGGTGCTGTTCGCCCGCAAGCACGGCATCCTCGTCTGGTCGCTGATCGACGTCGTTGCCGCCGGCGTGCCGGTCGGCCTCGGCCTGGTGCGCCTCGCCAACTTCATCAATTCGGAGCTATGGGGCCGGGTGACCGACGTGCCATGGGCGATCGAGTTTCCCACCGGCGGACCTTTCCTGCGTCACCCGAGCCAGATCTACGAGGCCCTGCTCGAAGGCCTGGTCCTGTTCCTCGTGCTGCGTTTCCTGACTCATTCCAGGCTCAAACTGAAGACGCCGCGTTTCATCGCCGGCGCCTTCGTCTGCGGCTATGGCCTGTCGCGCATATTCGTCGAGTTCTTCCGTGAGCCCGACCAGCAGATCGGCTATCTCCTCGGCGGCTGGCTGACCATGGGCATGGTGCTGTCGGTGCCGATGGTGCTGATCGGCCTGTGGGCGATGCTGTCGGCCAAGCCGGTCACGCAGATCGCCAGGCCGGCATGACTGCGCTCAGGACGCGCATCGCAGGCCTGATCGCGGCATCGGGCCCGATCAGCGTCGCCGACTACATGGCGCTGTGCCTGTTCGATCCAACTGACGGCTATTACACGACGCGCGAGCCGTTCGGTGTCGAGGGCGATTTCACTACGGCGCCCGAGGTCAGCCAGATGTTCGGCGAACTCGTCGCCGTCTGGCTTTATGCCGCCTGGCAGGCGGCAGGGTCTCCAACCGGCGCGACGTTGGCCGAGATCGGCCCTGGGCGCGGCACGCTGATGAAGGACGTGCTCAGGGTTCTGCAAAAACTCGACGGCGCTTTCGTCGCCGGCGCCTCCATCGCCCTGGTTGAGACGAGCCCGAAGCTGCGAGGGGTGCAGAAACAGACGCTCGCCAGCAGCGGCATCCGGATCGACTGGCACGACACGGTGTCGACGCTGCCAACTGCGCCACTGTTCATCGTCGGCAACGAACTGTTCGACGCCATCCCGACCCGCCAGTTCGTCAGGATCGGTGCCGCTTGGCACGAGCGCGCCGTTGGCCTCGAGGAAACAGGCGAGCTTGGCTTCGTTGCCGGCCCGGCAACGATCGAGACGGCGCTGCTGCCGGTTGCCGCCGCGACCGCGCCAGAGGGTGCGATCTTCGAATTCGCCCCGGCGCGCACCGGCACGATGGAGCAGATCGCCACCCATCTCGCCACCTTTGGCGGCGCCGGCCTTTTCTTCGACTACGGCCATGTCGAACCAGGCATCGGCGACACGCTGCAGGCGCTGCGCAAGCACCACTATGACGACGCGCTCGCAAATCCCGGCGAGGCTGACCTCACCTCGCATGTCGACTTCGCTGCCCTTGCTTTGGCAGCCCGGGCACATGGGCTTGATGCGCATCTGGCAACCCAGGGCGCGTTCCTGCTCGCCATGGGGCTGCTCGAACGCGCCGGCAAGCTCGGTGCCGATGCGGACGCCGCCGGGCGTGAAAAGATCCGCGGCGAGGTCGAGCGGCTGGCCGGCCCCGATGCCATGGGAACACTGTTCAAGGTGCTTGCGGTTGTTCCGCGTGGCACAAGAATTCCCTTCCCCGCCGTCAGTTGACAGCACGCTTGCGCCTGCCCCACTGTCCGGCCTCGATATGGCGAGGCGACCTGTGGCGGCTGGCCCGGCCTTGACGAAATCGCTGACGAGGATGACAAGGCGGCAATGCTGAACGACTCGAAACCGGATCCGATCCGGTCCAACTTGCTCGCCAGCGCGGAGGCCAATGGCATCCGCCACGGTTACTTCACCCGCACCGGCGGGGTCTCCGAAGGCATCTATCAGGGCCTCAACATCGGCGTCGGCTCCGACGACGACCAGACGCGCGTGGCCGAGAATCGCCGCCGCGTCGCCAGTTGGATGGGTGTGCCGGCCGACCACCTGCTCAGCCTCTACCAGGTCCATTCGCCCGACGTCGTCGTCGCCACCGGCCCCTTTGCCGACGGCCGCCCCAAGGCCGACGCGCTGGTGACCGACAGGCCCGGCATCGCGCTAGGTGCCTCTTCGGCCGATTGCGGCCCAGTCCTGTTTGCCGACCCGCAAGCGCGCATCATCGGTGCTGCCCATGCCGGCTGGAAAGGCGCCTTTACGGGCGTGCTCGAAAACACCGTTGCCGCGATGGAGGGCCTCGGCGCCAGGCGCGAGCGCATCCTCGCCGTGCTCGGCCCGTCGATCAGCGCCGCCAATTACGAGGTCGGCCCCGAATTCGTCGCCCGCTTCGTCGAAGGCGACGCCGACAATGCCAGGTACTTCACACCGTCGGAGAATGCCGGCCACCACATGTTCGACCTCAACCTCTACACGGTCGACCGGCTGCGCAAGGCCGGCGTTCAGGCGGAAGCTCTGAACCGCTGCACCTATGCGGAAGAAGAGCTGTTCTATTCCTACCGGCGCACCACGCACCGCAAGGAAGCTGATTACGGGCGGCAGATTTCGGCAATTGCATTGGAGGACTGACAGCATGGCGCTGCATTTCGAACGAACCGAATTCGACGCCCGGCGCGACCGGCTGATGATCGAGATGGCCGAAAAGAAGCTCGATGCCGTTGTCCTGTTCGCGCAGGAAAGCATGTATTGGCTGACCGGTTACGACACGTTCGGCTTCTGCTTCTTCCAGTCGCTGGTGGTGATGGCCGACGGCTCGATGACGCTGTTGACCCGTTCGGCCGACCTGCGCCAGGCACGCCACACCTCGATCATTGAAAACATCGTGCTGTGGACCGACCGCGACAATGCGAATCCGACGCTCGACCTGCGCAACCTGCTCAACGATCTCGGCCTGCTCGGAGCGCGTGTCGGCGTCGAATACGACACCCATGGCCTGACCGCGTTCAACGGCCGCCGCCTCGACGAGCAGTTGCAGACCTTCGGCCAGATCGTCGATGCGTCCGGCATCGTCGGGCGTTTGCGCCTGTTCAAGAGCCCGGCTGAAATCGAAAAGGCGGAAAAAGCGGCGAGCCTCGCCGACGATGCGCTCGACGCGGCCCTGCCGCTGATCAAGCAGGGCGGTGACGAAGCCAGGATCCTGGCCGCCATGCAGGGCGCGATCTTCACCGGCGGCGGCGACTATCCCGCCAACGAGTTCATCATCGGCTCCGGCGCGGATGCCCTGCTCTGCCGCTACAAGTCCGGCCGCCGCAAGCTCAACAAGAACGACCAGCTGACGCTGGAATGGGCCGGCGTGTTCAACCACTACCATGCGCCGATGATGCGCACGGTGCTGACCGGCAAGGCCTCCAGGCGCCACCAGGAGCTCTACGACGCCTCGCTGGCCGCCCTGCTGGCGGTTGAAAAGGCGATGACGCCGGGCAACACCTTCGGCGACGTCTTCGACGCGCATGCTCGCACGCTGGAAGCACATGACCTGACCAAGCATCGGCTCAATGCTTGCGGTTACTCGGTCGGCGCCCGCTTTACCCCGTCCTGGATGGACATGCCGATGTTCTACCAGGGCAATCCCGAACCGATTGCCCCCAACATGACTTTGTTCGCCCACATGATCATCATGGATTCGGAAACCGAGACCGCGATGACGTTGGGTCGTACCTATCTGACCACTGAATCCGCACCCAAGCCGCTGTCCCGCCATGATCTCGACTTGATCGTACGATGATTGCGCAGAGCGCTGAGGGGCGTTTGCCAGGGAGTTCGGGCAAATGAGACGTTGGATTTTTGCGGCAGCCTGCCTGTCCGCCTCTGCCGCACTGTCCGCTTGCAACAGCGCCAAGGACGTCCTTGAACCGTCTGCCGTGGCCCCCACCGAGCAGTCGACGGCACTTGCCCGGACTGAAGGCACCGATGTCGCAGCACCCGCCGTGACGGGCGCGGCAACCGCCGCCGCAGCAGCGGGTCCTGCATCGACGGCTGCAGCGGCCGCTCCGGCACAGACCGCCGCCATCGTCGGCAAAGCGCGCGTGCAGTTCGCCCCGATCGTCGGCGCGACGGTCGAAGCGGCGACGCCGCTGACCCAGCGCCTCGGCATCAGGGCCCGCGAACGCGGCATCACGCTCGCCGGCAGCACCGACACCACGCCGCCCGGCATCATCATGCGCGGCTATTTCTCGGCAATGACCGAGGGCAAGGACACGACGGTCGTCTATGTCTGGGACGTCTACGACCCCGCCGGCACCCGGCTGCACCGCATCAACGGCCAGCAGACCGCGCCGTCGACCGGCAGCGGTGAAGGATGGCCAACGGTAGCGCCCGCGACCATGCAGACCATCGCCGACAACACCATCGATCAGTTGGCCCAGTGGCTGGCGGCAAAACCCGGCTAAGCTGCGGCATTCCGTTCCGGTATGTCGCTTTTTTGGGAATCAATGGCGACTCCGCTTGCAATACGAGCCAAGGCCGCTAAAAGCCCGCTCATATTCACTTCCAGGATCGGCGTATGAAACTCTTCGCGGGCAATTCCAACCGGGTGCTAGCAGAAGCTGTCGCTCGCTATCTCAACATTCCCCTGGGCAAGGCCAGCGTCAGGCGCTTCGCCGACCAGGAAATCTTCGTCGAAATTCAAGAGAACGTGCGCGGCGAGGATGTCTTCATCCTGCAGTCGACCGCCTTCCCGACCAACGATCACCTGATGGAACTGCTCATCATGATCGATGCCTTCATGCGCTCGTCGGCACGGCGCATCACGGCCGTCATCCCCTATTTCGGCTATGCACGGCAGGATCGCCGCGCCTCCGGCCGCACGCCGATCTCGGCCAAGCTCGTCGCCAACATGATTGCGCGTGCCGGCGCCAACCGCGTGCTGACGCTCGACCTGCATGCCGGCCAGATCCAGGGCTTCTTCGACATCCCGACCGACAATTTGTTCTCGGTTCCGGTGATGGCCCGCGACGTCAAGGCCAAGTACAAGCAGCTGGGCAACGTCACGGTGGTTTCGCCTGATGTCGGCGGCGTGGTGCGTGCACGTGCGCTGGCCAAGCGCATCGACGCCCAGCTTGCCATCGTCGACAAACGCCGTGAGCGCCCCGGTGAATCCGAAGTGATGAACGTCATCGGCGAAGTGCACGGCAAGGATTGCCTGCTGATCGACGACATCGTCGATTCCGGCGGCACGCTGTGCAACGCGGCCGACGCGCTGCTCGCCAAGGGCGCCACCTCGGTCACCGCCTACATCACCCACGGCGTGCTCTCGGGCGGTGCCGCTGCCCGCATCGCCGGCTCGCAGTTGCAGGAACTGGTTATTACCGACTCGATCCAGCCCACCCAGGCTGTTATGGACGCACACAACATTCGCGTCGTCTCGATCGGCGACCTGATCGGCGAAGCGATTTCGCGCACGGCGACCGAAGAATCGGTGTCGAGCCTGTTCGACTGATTCTTTGCCGCAAGCAGACATTTCAAAGCCCCGCCCGGCATGCCGAGGCGGGGCTTTTTCGTCCCGGCAGCACTGTTTCAGAACATCCGCCAGGCCATGCCGGCGAGCGCCGCGACGGCGAGTACGGCGATCATGTTGGCCTTGAAGCGGATCAGCGCCACGCCGGCGGCGACCGCAATGACCGCTGCAACCGCGTCGAAGCTGCCGATTTCAGGTGCCGGCAGCACGAACGGCCCCCAACCCACCTCGTCGACGTTACCGAACAGGACGTGGAGCCCAAACCACACGGCGAGATTGGCGATGATACCGACCACTGCCGCCGTCACCGCCGACAGCGCGCTCGCCAACCAGCGCACATGGCGCACCGTCTCGACATAGGGCGCGCCGACGAAGACCCACAGGAAACACGGCACGAAGGTGAACCACAGCGTCACCAACGCCCCGCCAATGCCACCGGCCAAGGGCGCCAGTGCCGCAAGCCGAGCGCCGCCGAGGAAGCCGACGAAGACCAGCACCAGGATCAACGGCCCCGGCGTCGTCTCGGCAAGGCCGAGGCCGGTCAGCATCTCGTCGGGCTTCAGCCAGCCATGCACCTCGACCGCCTGCTGGGCGACATAGGCAAGCACGGCATAGGCACCGCCAAAGGTCACCGCTGCCATCTTGGAGAAGAAGGTCGCTTCCGCCGTGTAGACATGGGCCGGACCGAGCGCCTGCCACAGGATGATCAGCGGCACGAACCAGATTGCCAGCCAGACGGCGAGCGTGGAGAAGAGCCGCCGCGCGCTGGGCCTTGTCCATTCCGGCATGGCGTAGGCGACGTCATCTTCGTCAGCCGCCTCGGCGCCGCTCTGTTGCAGCCCGGCGAGGTGCAGCACCGCGCCGATTGCCGCCGCCGCGACGACGATCAGCGGAAATGGCAGCTTGAGGAAGGCAATGGCAATGAAGGCCACAATCGCCAGTGCGACCATCGCGCCACCCTTCAGCGCCCGCCTTGACACCTTGATCAACGCCTCGAGCACGACGGCAAGCACTGCCGCCTTGAGCCCGAACAGCAGCCCTTGCACCAGCGCGACATGGCCGACGGTGAGGTAGATCGCCGACAATGCGGTGATGACCAAGGCACCGGGCAGCACGAACAATAGTCCGGCCACCAGACCGCCCCTGATGCCGTGCAGCAGCCAGCCGCAGTAGGTCGCAAGCTGCATCGCCTCGGGTCCGGGCAGCAGCATGCAATAGTTGAGCGCATGCAGGAAACGCGGCTCGTCGAGCCAGCGTTTCTCGTCGACGAGGATCCTGTGCATCAGCGCGATCTGGCCGGCCGGCCCACCGAACGACAAAAGCCCGATCCTGGCGAAGGTCCTCGTCGCCTCTCCGAAGGAAGGGTTGGGGCTTGGCAGCGTGGCATCCATGTCAAACCGCCTTCGCTGGCCAGTTGTGGGTTTCCTGGGTGGCGTAACGGCACCAGCCATAGAGCGCATCATAGAGCGTCATGCCTCTTTCGAGCTGGGCATGATCGTCGCCTTCGATGGCCGACAGGCCGAGCGACATGGCGAGAAGTCCTGCAGCCTCGGGCTCCATGTCAAGCCGCGCCGTATCCGCAGCCCTGACGATGCGGGCGAGATGCAGCAGCGGTGGATCCGACAGGCCGAATTCCGCTATGAGTGTGTCGAAGCTGCAGTCGTCGCCACGGTGCGAATAATGCACGTCCTTGATGTCGAAGGGGATGGCGCCGGTCTCGTCGGCGACGTCCTTGACCCATTCGGCCGAGACGAAGTGGAAAATGGCCAGCGGGTCGATGAAGCGCCTGATCAGCCATGGACAGGCGATGCGGTCGATCTTCGGCCGGGCCCGCGTCACCCATTCGCTGGGCCATGGCAGCCCCGGCTCGAGGCCTGGTGCCTCGCGCGCCACGACAGGCCCGCCAGCCGCAAGCCAGGCGTCGATGCCACCTTCCAGCATCAGCGCATCCGCACCGGCGGCGAGCAGCTTGGTCAGCCCGATCTCGCTGACATTGTGGCCATGCGCACAATAGACGACGATGCTCCTCCCCGCCGGAAACTGCGGCAGCCATTCCCCTACCTTCATGTGGTCGCGCCACAACGCACCGGCGATCCGCGTCGGCGCGGCAGCAAACGCGGCGCGGCGACGCACGTCGACGATCAAAGGACACTTCTCGGTACCGATGAGATGGATTAGTTCTATTGCTGAGATCATTCCGGGCATGGTCTTTCCTCCGCACAACATCGCGAAGGCGGAGCTTGGGCCCTTCGGCCTCACGGGGAGTCCACCATGCCCCCGATATGTGAAGTCTATTTGAAAGCGTCGACAGGTTCAATCATCTCAGCACGCCGTCGAGTGCCGGCAGGCCGATGATCGCGGCGGTGGCGATCAGGCCGTAGCAGATGCGCCGGAAGGTTGCCTCGTTGGCGCGACTGAACAGGCGCGAGCCGATATAGAGGCCGATTGCGAAGGTCGGCCCGATGGTCAGCGACAGCCCAACCGTCTCCCAGGTCAGCAGGCCGGCAATAAGGTAGCTGGTGATCGACAGCACACTCGATATGGCGAAATAGAGCACGATGTTGGCCCGCACCGTCAGCGGCGGGATGGCGCCGCCGAGCCAGTAGGCGACGACGGGTGGCCCGCCGACCTGGGCAGCGCCCGAAAACACCCCCGAGGTCATGCCGACCGCCGCCGTCAGGCTGGCATGCGGGCGGCCGTGATAGCGCCAGCCCGACATCAGGAGCGCCAGCAGCCCGGCAACGATGGCGACGATCGCCCAGCGGATCATGACGCCGTCGACATGGGTGAGCAGGTAAGTGCCGCTGGGCACGCCAATCATCGCCCCCAGCGCCATAACCCCGACATTGCCGCGGTCAGCGCTGCGCCACGCCTTGGGGATCAGCCCCGGCGTCAGCACCAGGTCGACGATCAAGAGCAACGGCACGGCAAGCTTGGCGCCAATCAGCGCGCTTGCCACCGGCACGAAGATCAGCGCCCCGCCAAAACCCGAGAAGCCGCGCGCGCAACCGGCAACGAAGGCGGCAATGACCAGCACCACGATGGTACCAGTCGAAAGCTGGAGCGGGAGAATTTCGTACATGATGAACGTGTCGGCTTAGTTACTTGAGCTCGGCCTGATACAGGCTTGGCAGCATAAGTGCGAGCAGCCACAGCGGCGCCAACAGCGAGCCAGCCCCAAAACCGGTGCGGCGGTTGCACTTTTTGCCGCCTTCCGATATAGAGCCGCCACCCGCGTAGACACCCTTGGAGGCAACGCGGCGGAAGGCCGCCTCACCCGGCGGCTTTCGACGTTTACGGATCAGGCTTCATGCCCGCCGTAGGCGCTCCATACAACCGAAAGGAAATGCCATGAGCGAAACATACGAGCTCAAGGCCGAAGCACGCGAACTGGTCGGTAAGGGGTCCGCCCGTGAAGTTCGTCGCAACGGCAAAGTGCCTGCAGTCATTTACGGCGACAAGCAGCCTCCCCTGGCCATCGCCCTGTCCTACAAGGACATCTTCTACAAGATCCATGGCGGCGGCTTCCTGACCACCGTGGCGACGATCGACGTCGACGGCAAGAAGATCAAGGTCCTGCCGAAGGACTACCAGCTTGATCCGGTCCGCGATTTCCCGATGCATGTCGACTTCCTGCGCGTTGGCGCAAACACCGAAGTCAACGTCCAGGTTCCGGTTCACTTCATCAATGAAGAGAAGTCGCCCGGCATCAAGCGCGGCGGCACGCTGAACATCGTCCGTCACGAGGTCGAGTTCCACTGCCCGGCCAACGCGATCCCCGAGTTCATCACCGTCGACCTCGAGGGCACCGACATCGGCGATTCGATCCACATCTCGGCCGTCAAGCTGCCGAAGGGCGTGAAGCCCGTCATCTCCGACCGCGATTTCACCATCGCAACGATCGCCGGCACCTCGGCATCGAAGTCGGAAGAAGGCGCAACCGAGGCTGCCTCCGAGGCATAATCGGCGCATACCCGGAGAACCCGACACATGCTGCTCTTTGCAGGTCTCGGCAATCCGGGTACGCAATACCAGAACAACCGGCACAATGTCGGCTTCATGGCGGCGGACGCAATTGCCCGCCGCCATTCGTTTTCGCCCTGGACAAAGAAGTTCAAGGGCCTGGTCGCCGAGGGCAACATTGCCGGCGAGAAGATCGTCCTGATCAAGCCTCAGACTTTCATGAACCTGTCCGGCCAGTCGGTCGGCGAGGCCATGCGTTTCTACAAGCTCGCCCCTGCCGAACTCACTGTCTTTTATGACGAGCTCGACCTCGTTGCCGGCAAGGTGAGGGTCAAGGTTGGCGGCGGCGCCGGCGGCCACAACGGCATCCGCTCCATCGACCAGCACATCGCCAGGGACTACCGTCGCGTCCGCATCGGCATCGGCCATCCCGGCGTCAAGGAGATGGTCCACGGCCACGTGCTCGGCGACTTCGCCAAGGCCGACAAGGAGTGGCTCGACGTTCTTCTCGACCTCCTTGCCGACAGCGCCGAACTTTTGACCAAGGGCGACGACAACGGCTTCATGAACAAGGTCACCGTCGGGCTGCGCGACAAGCTTCAGCCGACTGGTGCCAGCGACGCGCCGCCGCCGAAGGCCGCCAAACCACAGGCGCCGAAGGCCCAGAGCCACATACGCCAGGCCCGTCCGAACCAGCCTGCCGTCAAGGTGCCGGAGACCGGGCCGATGGCAGCCATGCTGAAGAAGCTGCTCGGCAAGGAATAGACTGCACCTCCAGCGAGCGTTAGACTTGATGGTCGTCGCCATCGAGAAACGCCCGTGGGATATGATGTGGGAATTTATGCCGGCTCGCTCAGCGCGGACGATTCGACCGCCTGGGACGAATTCGAAACTTACCTCGATTCACTCGATGCAGATGGGGGCGATTGGCTTTCGGATCCCACTCCGCCTGAACCAGGCTCCAAAATGCATACGCTGTATCTGAAACTGATAGAGCGATTCCCATGTCGGACTACGCTGCCAGAACAGGAGCAAGAAATAGCATTTTCTCCTTGGCGATCTGAGGTTTGGGCGATGTTCGGCAGAAATCACGCCTGGCTCGATATGAATTTTTCCAGCGGCCCCGAGGTTATGCCTCACATGGTGGAGTTGGCATCTGAACTTGGACTTACCATTCTTGAATTTCCCGCTGGCCACATCCATCGCCCGGGTGCCGGCGGCACGTACGGGATCGCCAACTAAAGCAAAGCAACTTTTCGAGCTACGCTCTGAATTAGGAAGCCCGCCGATCACGGCGAAGCTGGAGCTCCTTGGCAAGGAATGGCGCCACGCGTCAAGGTTGGCGGCGGCGCCGGCGGCCACAACGGCGTGCGCTCCATCGACCAGCACATCGCCAGGGATTATCGCCGCGTCCGCATGGCATCGGCCAGATGGTGCACGGCCATGTGCTCAGCGACTTCGCCAAGTCCGACAAGGAATGGCTGGAGGTATTGCTCGACCTCATGGCAGACAGCGCCGACCTTTTGACCAAGGGCGACGACAACGGCTTCATGAACAAGGTGACGGTGGGCCTGCGCGACAAGCTGCAGCCGACAAGTGCTGATGACACCCCGCCGCCGAAGACGCCCAGGCCGCATGCGCCGAAGGCCCAGAGCCACATCCGCCAGGCCCGACCGAACCACCGGATTCGCCCGGCCAGTGAAAGTCCCCTGACACAAGACGACCAGCCGCAATGATAGAACCCATCCCTGACAACAGGGAGCAGATCATGGCGACAACAGGCATTGACGACGTCATCTACATGTTCGCGATGTCGCTAGACGGCTTCATTGCCCGCGAGGACGGCACGTTCGACTGGCTCGACAACTTTCCACCTGATGACGATTACGACTTTTCCGGCTTCATGGCGTCACTGAGCGGCATCGTCATGGGCCGCGCCACCTATGATGTCGTCCGCCGTGAACCGGAATGGACCTACGCCAAATACCCTTGCCTGGTTGCTACCTCGCGCCCGCTCGACAATCTGCCCGAGAACGCAACAGCCATGGTCGGCACGCCAGCCGAAATGCTTGCCAATCTTCGCGCTCGGGGCGCCAAAGGCCGCATCTGGCTGCTCGGCGGAGGCGATTTGGCTCGCCAGTTCATGGATGCCGGCCTGCTCGACACAATCGAGATCGGCACCATCCCCATAATCCTCGGATCAGGCTTACGGGCTTTCGGCGGCAGACAGGCAGATCGCTGGCTTGATCTCGCCTTTGCGAAGCCCTTAGCCAACGGCGCAGTGCATGCGCAATACCGCGTGCGACGCTGAAAGACTTGACGATCTAAGGCCCTATCGCCCATAGCCCTGAGCAAATTCCGATTTCCCGATAGGACCAAAAGACCATGGGTTTCAAATGCGGCATCGTCGGCCTGCCCAACGTTGGCAAATCGACGCTTTTCAACGCGCTGACGCGCACGGCTGCCGCCCAGGCGGCGAATTACCCCTTCTGCACCATCGAGCCGAACACCGGCGAGGTCGCGGTGCCCGACCCGCGCCTCAAGCAGCTGGCCAACATCGCCAAATCGAAGGAGATCATTCCGACCCGCATCTCCTTCGTCGATATCGCCGGCCTGGTGCGCGGCGCCTCGAAGGGTGAAGGCCTGGGCAACCAGTTCCTGGCCAACATCCGCGAGGTCGACGCCATCGTGCACGTGCTGCGCTGCTTCGAAGACGACGACATCACCCATGTCGAGGGGCGCATCGACCCCGTCGCGGACGCCGAGACGGTCGAGACCGAGCTGATGCTCGCCGACCTCGAAAGCCTCGAGCGCCGCATCGTGCAGTTCCGCAAGCGCGGTGCCAGCAAGGACAAGGAAGCGACCACAGTCCTGCCGATGATGGAACAGGCGCTGGCGCTGCTCCAGGACGGCAAGCCGGCCCGCCTGCTGCTCAAGGGCATCGCGGCCGACGACCTCGCCATCCTGCAGGGCCTGAACCTTCTGACTTCGCACCCGGTGCTCTATGTCTGCAACGTCGCCGAAAGCGATGCCGCGACCGGCAACGAGCACACCGCGGCCGTCCAGAAGATGGCCGAGGCGCAGGGCGCCGGCGTCGTCATCATTTCGGCGGCAATCGAGGCCGAAGTGGCGCAGTTGCCTGACGAGGAAGCGCAGGAGTTCCTCGCCGACATGGGGCTCGACGAGCCGGGCCTCGATAAGCTGATCCGCGCCGGCTACGAGCTTCTGCACCTCATCACCTACTTTACCGTGGGCCCGAAGGAGACGCGCGCCTGGACCGTGCACAAGGGCGCCAAGGCGCCGCAGGCTGCCGGCGTCATCCACACCGACTTCGAACGCGGCTTCATCCGCGCCCAGACCATCGCCTTCAACGACTTCGTCACCCTCGGCGGCGAAGTACCTGCCAAGGAAGCCGGCAAGGCACGCGACGAAGGCAAGGAATACGTCGTCCAGGACGGCGACGTGATGCTGTTCAAGTTCAACACCTGATCGCCAGGCGCGCCATTGCATTCGCCCTTCGAAAAGCCCCGCGTTGCGGGGTTTTTCTTGTGACAATGACACCATCCGATCCCCGACGTCTGGCTTTCCATCTGCGCCCCACGGCGTTAACCTTTTGCTAACCAAGCATGGCTACGCTCGCCTGGAGATTTGCAGATCGTCTCCACCTTTGACCACGGATGAACTGGCACTCGATGTTGAGGCGCTAGAGAAAGGTCGGGCCCGCCCCGGCCTTTTTTGCTTTTCGCGCCGGTCATTTCACATGGCGGCACACGCTCTGCCGGCAGCAGTGAGTGGGCATTACGCCTGATCAGCCAGATTGTTCTCGACGGTTCGACTGCGAACACCTATTTGCGCCCCGAGCAGGATCGGCAGTGAGCTGTCTGCACATCAAACATTGCTTTGAGAGACGGATGACGCAACACGCACATGTCGAGATGGACCTTCCTGCGTCGCTGCGCGAGGCACTGGCTCACTATGACTGGGAGCAGCAGACAATCGGCCATTCGAACGCGGGCGTATTCAAGCTTGCCGCCCAGGGCAAGCCGACGCTGTTCCTCAAGACCGAGCAGACAGGCGACTTCGCCGAACTGCCCGACGAAGTGGCCCGATTGCGCTGGCTGGGCGGCCAGGACATCCCCTGCCCCGAAGTCCTTGTCTTCGAAACCCATGCCGGCCACAACTGGCTCTTGATGAGCGCGGTTGCCGGGCAGGATCTCGTTTTGCAAGAGACAGTACCCGACGAGGCAATCGCCATCATGGCCGACGCGCTGCGCCGGCTGCATGGGCTCGACGTCGCCGCCTGCCCTTTCGATCACAGACTCTCCCGACGCATCGCCATGGCAAAGGCTCGCGCCGACGCCGGCGAGGTCGACGAGGATGATTTCGACGATGAACGGCTGGGTCAGACCGCGCAACAGGTGTTCGCAGAGCTTCTGGCGCAACGGCCGGCGTCCGAGACCCTCGTCGTCACCCATGGCGATGCTTCGATGCCGAATTTCATCGCCGATGGCGGCCGCTTCACCGGCTTCATCGATTGTAGCCGGCTCGGCGTTGCCGACCTGCACCAGGACCTCGCGCTCGCCTGCTGGAGCATTCACTTCAATCTCGGCGAAGAATGGATAGCACCGTTCCTCGCGCTTTATGGCCTGCCCGAAGCGGATGCGGGCAAGCTCTCCTACTACCAGTTGCTCGACGAATTCTTCTAGGCGGCCCGCGTCGCACCTTACCGATTTGCAACTTGACGTCGCAGCCGCCCGGGTCTATCGCGCCTAGGCGCTGGCCCGGCAATTGGCCCCTCCGGCGCACTCCAGCAACCCCGCCCGAGATCGGGCACGATATCAGCTCCAAATCTGGGAGACCGGCGATGATCAAGGCATTCGTCGTGGAAAACGATCGTCTGCGCCTTGCAGACTCCATTGCGGCCGCGAAAGACAGCATTGTCTGGGCCGACCTGCTCAACCCGACCCGAGAAGAAGAGGCCGAAGTCGAGCAGTGGCTTGGCGTCGGCGTTCCGACGCGCGAGGAGATGGAGGAGATCGAGATCTCGTCCCGGCTCTATGTCGAGGACGGCGCCTACTTCATGACGGCGACGCTGCCGTCGCAGGCCGACAGCGACGACCCGGTGATGTCGCCGGTCACCTTCGTCCTGCGCCGCAACCTGCTGGTCACCATCCGCTATCACGAGCCGAAGGCGTTCCTGTCATTCCCTGTGCGCGCCGAGAAGGCGGCAATCGGCTGCACGTCGGGCGAGACCATCCTCGTCGGGCTGCTGGAGGCGATCGTCGATCGCCTCGCCGACGTGCTGGAACGGGTGTCGCGCGACATCGAGCTGCTGTCGAAAGACATCTTCAACCCGACGGCGACCAAGGCCTCGAAGCGGGACCGCGACTTTCAGCAGGTCCTCAAGACCCTCGGCCGCAAAGAGTCTCTTACGTCGAACATCCGCGACAGCCTGACCTCGCTGCAACGCCTGTCCGGCTTCCTCGCCAACGCGCTGGCCCAGGGCAAGAACGGCAAGGACGCCAAGGCACGGGTCAAGACGCTGTCGCGCGACGTGCTGTCGCTGACCGACCACGCCTCGTTCCTGTCGCAAAAGATCACCTTCCTGCTTGATGCCACGCTCGGCATGATCAACATCGAGCAGAACGGCATCATCAAGATCGTCTCGGTGGCGGCCGTGGTGTTCCTGCCTCCGACGCTTGTCGCCTCGATCTACGGCATGAACTTCGACCTGATGCCGGAGCTGCGCTGGATGCTCGGCTATCCCATGGCAATCGGCCTGATGGTCATTTCGGCCGTGCTGCCGTTCTGGTGGTTCCGCCGCCGCGGCTGGCTCTGAGCCAATGATTGCCCTGCAGCCGGCCTTGCGCGCCCCGCGAGGCCGGTCCAAGGTTATCGTACAAGCTTGAACAGGATTGCCGATGCGCAGCAGCAAGACATGGGCCTATGAGGACCTCGCGGAGGGCGTGATCATCGACCTCGGCAGCAAGACCGTCGTCGCCGAGGAGATCATCGAGTTTGCCTCGGAGTTCGACGCCCAGCTCTTCCACCTCGACGAGGAAGCCGGCAAGGCGAGCATTCTCGGCGGGTTGGCGGCCTCGGGCTGGCACACCTGCTCGATGTTCATGCGCATGCTGTGCGACGCGCTGCTGCTGAACTCGACCTCGCAGGGCGCGCCCGGCATCGACTACGCGAAGTGGAAGAAGCCGGTGCTTGCAGGCGACTTGCTTGCCGGCAAATTGACCATCCTGTCGAGCCGCCTGTCGAAGTCGAAGCCCGGGCTCGGCTTCGTCACCTGGCGTGCCGAACTGGTCAACCAGAAAGGCGAGCCCGTCTTCGAACTCGTCAACACCTGCATGTTCCTGACCCGCGAGGCAGCACAATGACCCTCGACGAGTATCTCGGCATCGGCGTCACCATCACGCTTGGCAGTCATCATTTCAGCGCCGAGGCGATCAAGGACTTTGCCCGCAAATACGATCCCCAGCCGTTTCACACCGACGAGGAGGCGGCCAAGGCAAGCGTCTTCGGCAACCTCTGCGCCTCCGGCTGGCACACCACGGCGGCGTGGATGAAGCTCAACCTCGCCCATCGCGGCCGTGCCTGGGACGGCCCCGGCCCAAAACCCGAATTCGGCCCCTCGCCCGGCTTCAAGAATCTGAAATGGCTGAAGCCGGTCTTCGCTGGCGAAACGATCACCTTCACCCGCCGCGGCATCGACCATCGCCCGCTCGCCACCCGCCCCGGCTGGCGCATGATGACGCTGCACTCCGAAGGCTTCGACTCGACCGGCGACAAGGTCATCGAGTTCGACAGCGCCGTGCTGGTGAAGGTGGAGTAGAGCGGCCAGACTTCCGCTTGTGAGACGGCAGGCCGCGTTCGTCGTCCACCTGCCTCGGCGGTGTACCACGAAGCCAATCTGCCAACGTCGTGATCCTTCGCACCCCCCTCTGGCCTGCCGGCCATCTCCCCCTCAAGGGGGGAGATTAATCGCGTCGCCGACGCGCCTGTCCTGCGACGTCAGACAGGATAAGCCCTGCTTCGTTGGCGACTAGCCGTAGCGACGACGAGACTAATCTCCCCCCTTGAGGGGGAGATGGCCGGCAGGCCAGAGGGGGGTGCGAAGGATCACGACGTTGGCCAATAGAAGCGGGCCCGCGCGGCAACAAGGTCTGCCACCCGTGGAGAACTTCTCCACGGGTGGCAGCAAGTTGGTCTCGAGACCTCCACCCCTACGGCCGGATGTTGTGGTTGACCCGGAACAGGTTTGCCGGATCGTAGCGGCGCTTGACGGCGACGAGGCGCTGGTAGTTGCCGCCATAGGCGGCGCGGACGCGTTCTTCGCCCTCGTCATCCATCATGAAGTTGATGTAGGCGCCGCCATGCCCATTGTGCTTGTGCACCGCGGCCCAGTAGGCGCTGGCCCAGTGCTTCAACTCGGCCCCTTTCGCCGGGTCGGGGTCGATGCCGGCGATGACCATCGACCAGCGGGCACGCCGCGCGCCCCAGGCCGTGGCGTCGGCAGCGACGTCGTGGACGGCCCCGTCGATAGGGTAGAGATGCATCAGCGACAGCTCGCTCGGGCTTTTCGAGCCATGCGCGACATGGGCGGCGATGGCTGCGTCGGACAGCTCATCGACATAATCCCCCTTCCAGTACCAGTGCAGCCCCTTGGGCAGCAGCGGATCGAAAAGCCCCTGCAGGTCGGCAAAACCTATTGTCATCATGCCGTCCATTAGCGGTTGGGGAAGCGCATCGCGCATCGGCTGCATCGCCCTGATGCCATCCGCCTCGGTTCCGTTGTAGCAGCTGATCAGCGCGCAGATGCGCCGCCCCCAGATCTCGCGCGGGAACGGATCGCAAGAAGGTACGGTCTTCATGCCGAAGAACATGCCGAGCTCGCGTGGCGCCCCCGGAAGGAAGTCGCGGTACCATCGCATGATCTCGGCAGCATGGGCGATGTCGTAGAAGATCGGCCCGGCATAGACGTCCTTGGCCGGATGGGCCTGGAAGGTGAAGCGGGTGACGACACCGAAATTGCCGCCGCCGCCGCGTAGCGCCCAGAACAGCTCTGGATGCTCTTGGGCATTTGCGGTGACGACGCTGCCATCGGCCAGAACGACCTCGGCCGCGAGCAGGTTGTCGATGGTCAGGCCATGCTTGCGAGTGAGATAGCCGGTGCCGCCGCCAAGCGTCAGCCCGGCGATGCCGGTGCTGGAGACGATGCCGGCCGGCACCGCCAGCCCGTGCAAGCTGGTCGCCCGGTCGACATCGCCTTGGGTGCAGCCGGCCTCGACACGGACGATGCGGCTAATCGGATCGATATCGATGCGCTTCATCGGCGACATGTCGATGACCATGCCGCCGTCGCAGCTGCCCAGGCCCGGGCCATTGTGGCCGCCGCCGCGAATGGCGACGAGCAGTTGCCGGTCGCGGGCATGATTGACCGCCGCAACCACGTCGCCGACGTCGGCGCAGGGCACGATCCAGCGCGGCCTTTTGTCGATCATGGCGTTGTAGAGGCTGCGCGCCGCCTCATAGCCGGGATCATCCTGGCCGATGAGGCGCGCGCGCAGCCGCTCGGGAAACTCGTGCGAAGCAGTTGACTTCAGCATTGTTGAACACTCGTGTTGGGGAACAAGACGCGCTCGCGCCTCTGCCGCGATCTTGGGCTCGGGCAATGGAGGGCGCGCTTGGCCGGTTGAACCTGCCGCACTCGCGGCACGTCCAGTCCTACGCCGCGTCGATTTCAGCTGTTTTTCTGAACCGGCGCGGGAGTGTTTCGATTGTTTCAGCCGCTGGCGGCCTAGACGGCACCGCTATGAACTGCAACGAAAGCGTCAGGCTCCGCATGCCGTCAAGACGATATGCGGCAGAGCCGGCGCAAGCGGCCTCAGGGTTCGCGGCGAGGCAAAATGTGCAGCAACTAAATTGGAAAAGTGCAGAGGCGTCGATACAACGCCTCAAGGAGCAGTGGCGCTCAATGCCCGTCGAACGAAATCAGCGTACGGACGTCGACGCCGAGTGCTTCGAGCCTCTTGCGGCCGCCGAGCTCGGGCAGGTCGACGATGAAGCAGGCGGCGACGATGTCGGCGCCGATCTGGCGCAACAGCTTGACGGCCGCTTCTGCAGTGCCGCCGGTGGCAATGAGGTCGTCGACGAGGATGACCTTCTCGCCTGCCTTGACCGCGTCCTTGTGCATCTCCATCTCGTCGAGACCGTATTCGAGGCTGTAGGCGATGCGCACGGTCTCGTGCGGCAGCTTGCCCTTCTTGCGGATCGGCACGAAGCCGGCAGACATCTGGTGGGCGATGGCGCCGCCGAGGATGAAGCCGCGTGCTTCGATGCCAGCGACCTGGTCGATCTTGGCGCCGGCATAGGGATGAACGAGCTCGTCGATGGTACGGCGGAAGGCGCGTGCATTGCCGAGCAGCGTGGTGATGTCGCGGAACATCACACCGGGGCGCGGATAGTCGGGGATCGTCCTGATGGCGCCGAGCAGCGTCTGTTCGAGCGAGGTATTCATCGGCGGGGGCTCCGTTGCCGGCGGCGCCGCGGGGGCCTCCCCGCAATCAACGCCCTGGCGCTATGGTTCGCGCATCGTCCCGGTTCGGCACCGGAGATGCAGCGGAAGTTGTGACGGTTTGGAAGGCAAAAGAAAAGGGCGCCTTGTGAGCGCCCTTCACTATGAGTCTGCGGTGCGGCTTAGTGGGCGACGTTGGCCCAGACCCTGCGCTTGGTGGCGTAGACCAGGCCAGCGAACAGCACCAGAAAGATCATGACCGCGAAGCCGGTCTGCTTGCGTGCCTCGAGATGCGGCTCGGCAGCCCACATCAGGAAGGCAGCGACGTCGCGCGAATACTGCTCGACGGTCTCGGGCGAACCATCCTCGTAAGTCACCTGGCCGTCCGAAAGCGGCTTGGCCATAGCCAGCGACTTGCCGGCGATGAAGAACGGATTGTAGTGCGTACCCTCGGCGATTTCCATTCCGGCCGGCGGCTGTTCGTCATAGCCGGTAAGCAGCGCGTGGATGTAGTCGGGGCCGTTCGACGCGTACATCGTGAAGATGTCGAAGACGAAGGTCGGGAAGCCGCGTTCGACGCCGCGCGCCTTGGCGATCAGCGAGAAGTCGGGCGGAGCAGCACCACCATTGGCGGCGGCAGCGGCGGCCGTGTTCGGGAAGGGCGACGGGAAGTGATCGCCGGGCAGCGCCTTGCGGGTGAACATCTCGCCTTCGCCGTTCGGACCGTCCTGCACTTCATACTCGGCGGCGAATGCCTTGACCTGCGCTTCGGAGTAGCCGAGGTCCTCGAGCGTGCGGAACGCCACCAGGTTCATCGAGTGACAGGCCGAGCACACTTCCTTGTAGATCTTGAGGCCGCGCTGCAGCTGGCCTTTGTCGAAGGTGCCGAACGGTCCGGCGAAGGTCCAGTCCATTTCCTTCGGCTTGTGGATCGGGAAGTGCGTCGGCTCGGCAGCGTGGTTCGCTTCCTCGGCAGCGACCGCCGCGCCTGCGGCGCCGGCGAGAAGGAAGCCGATGGCCGCCAGACCGTTGAGAATCTTTTTCATTCCAAAATCCCTTTCAGATTCTCGTTGGTTCAGCCGCGGGTTTCGGGCGCAGCGTTTGCACCGGCCGGATGAGCCGAGCCGCCCTTGTTCTTCTCGAGCACCGCTTCGGTGATCGAGTTGGGCAAGCGGCGCGGGGTCTCGATCAGGCCAAGAACCGGCATGATGACCAGGAAGAATGCGAAGTAGTAGAGCGTGGCCAGCTGCGACATGATCACATAGGCACCTTCAGCGGGGCGCGAACCGAGCCAGCCGAGGAAGATCGCGTTGATGACGAAGAGCCAGAAGAACAGCTTGTACCACGGACGGTAGACGGCCGAACGGACCTTCGAGGTGTCGAGCCACGGCACGACGAACAGCACGGCGATCGAACCGAACATGGCGAGCACGCCACCAAGCTTGGAGTCGATCGGCCCGATGTTGAAGGTGACGGCGCGCAGGATCGCGTAGAACGGCAGATAGTACCATTCCGGAACGATGTGCGCAGGCGTCTTCAGCGAGTCGGCCTGGATGTAGTTGTCGGGGTGACCGAGGAAGTTCGGGATGTAGAAGATGAAGTAGGCGAACACGGCCAGGAACACGACCATGGCGAAACCATCCTTGATGGTCGCATAGGGCGTGAAGGCGACGGTGTCGGTCTTCGATTTCACTTCAATGCCGGTCGGATTGGTCTGGCCGGTAACATGCAGGGCCCAGACGTGCAGCACGACAACGCCGGCGATCATGAACGGCAGCAGGTAGTGCAGGGCAAAGAAGCGGTTCAGCGTCGGATTGTCGACGGCGAAGCCGCCGAGCAGCAGCTGCTGGACCCACTCGCCGACCAAAGGAATGGCGGTGAAGAAGCCGGTGATGACGGTGGCGCCCCAGAAGGACATCTGACCCCAGGGCAGAACGTAGCCCATGAAGCCGGTCGCCATCATCAGGAGGTAGATGATGCAGCCGAGAATCCACAGCAGCTCACGCGGCGCCTTGTAGGAGCCGTAGTAGAGACCGCGCATGATGTGGATGTAGACGGCGATGAAGAAGAACGACGCACCGTTCGAGTGCATATAGCGCAGCAGCCAACCGGAGTTGACGTCGCGCATGATCTTTTCGACCGACTGGAAGGCGAGCGTCGTGTCGTTGGCATAATGCATGGCCAGCACGACGCCGGTGAGGATCTGCGCCACCAGCATGATCGAGAGGATGCCGCCGAAGGTGTAGGCGTAGTTCAGGTTGCGCGGAACCGGGTAGGAAACGAACGAGTCGTGCACCAGCCGCGGCAGCGGCATGCGTGCGTCGATCCAGCGGCCGATGCCGGTTTTGGGCGAATAGGTCGAGTGTCCACCGCTCATGGAATTATGTCCCCCTGCCTCAGCCTATCCGGATCGTCGTGTCGGAAAGAAACTGGAAATTCGGTATGTGAAGGTTTTCCGGCGCCGGTCCTTTGCGGATGCGGCCCGCCGTGTCGTAGTGGGAGCCGTGGCACGGGCAGAACCAGCCACCGAAATCGCCCTGCTGGCCGAGCGGCACGCAGCCCAGATGGGTGCAGACGCCGACCATGACCAGCCAGTTTTCCTTGCCTTCGCCGGCGGTGCGATCGATGTCGGTCGCCTGGGCGTCGCTCGAAATGTTGGCGTTGCGCGCGACCGGATCCTTGAGGTCGGCCATCGGCACTTCCTGCGCCGCCTTGATCTCTTCGGGGGTGCGGTTGCGGATGAAGACAGGTTTGCCGCGCCACTTGACGGTCAGCGACATGCCTGGCGTAAGCGACGAAACGTCAACCTCGACCGACGAAGCGGCGAGCGTCGAAGCGTCCGGGCGCATCTGGTCGATGAAGGGCCAAGCCACGGCGGCAGCGCCGACTGCACCGGCCATGCCGGTAGCGACATAGAGAAAATCGCGGCGATTTGGCTCGCTCGTATCGGTTGCGCTCACGGGACTGATCCTTTTGCCTCAATTCCAACCAGAGGCTGAGCAATTGTCCCCGCTCAATGATGCAAGCCCGACAGCGCATGGCAACCAGGCTAGCGAATTCCTCCGGCATTTGGACTTCGGTTTATGCGTGAAGGCCCTTTTTGTCCAGACGGCATACGGCACATGGGCAGATTGTCGCGGGGGCGATGCAAAGCAGTGGAAAACCCCTGCCAAAGCGCTCGCCGCAGCGGGTTTGCGGGTTGTTCAGCAGTCCCTGACATGCGCGCGGTTTGAGGTCGGCGACGACTGGCTGCGCCTGCACTTGCAAAGCATCGCCAAAGCTCAACTCGCGCCGAGTCGCACCAGCACCTCGCGCGGGATCGCATAGTCGCGGATGGCATCGTCATGCTTGCGCAGGCCGCACAGCTCGCGCTGGATGAAATAGGCATAGACCGCGTCCGCCGCAGCCTTGACGAGCACACGGCGCTGCTCGGCGTCGCCCTCATGCGCATAGAGCTTGGCCAGGGCTTCGCCGACCCGCTCTCCGGCGCGGCCAAGGGCTGCCGCCTTTTCGGCGAGGAACTCGTATTCGAGAACGTTGAGCGTCTGTTCGGAACGGTTGGACAGAATGGAGGGCGGGCGGACGGAGGACATGGCGCGATCCTACTCCGCGGCAAGCCGGTCGGCCAGAAAACCGCCGGACTGGCGCTTCCACAATTGCGCGTAAAGCCCGCCCTTGGCGATCAGCGCGTCGTGGCTGCCCTCCTCGACGATGCGGCCCTCGTCGAGCACGATCAGCCGGTCGAGGGCGGCAATGGTCGACAGCCGGTGGGCGATGGCGATGACGGTCTTGCCTTCCATCAGCCGGTCAAGATTGTCCTGGATCGCCGCCTCGACCTCGGAGTCGAGCGCCGAGGTCGCCTCGTCGAGGATAAGGATCGGCGCGTCCTTGAGCATCATACGGGCGATCGCCACACGCTGGCGCTGGCCGCCCGACAGCTTGACGCCGCGCTCGCCGACATGGGCATCGTAGCCGCGGCGGCCGCGTGGATCGGCGACGTCGACGATGAAGTCGTGGGCTGCGGCGCGACGGGCGGCATCGACGATCTCGGCCTGCGACGCCCCTGCCCTGCCATAACCGATGTTGTCAGAGATCGAGCGGTGCATCAGCATCGCATCCTGGCTGACGACGCCGAACTGGGCGCGCAGCGAGGCCTGGGTGATGTCGCGAATGTCGCGACCATCGATCATGATGCGGCCCTGCTCGACGTCGAACAGGCGCAGCGCGAGGTTGACGATTGTGGTCTTGCCGGCACCTGAAGGACCGACGAGCGCCACGCGCTCGCCCGGCCGGATGTGCAGATTGAGGTTTTCGATCACGCCGCTGCCCTTGCCGTAGTGGAAGGAGACGTTGTCGAACAGGATGTCGCCGGAAGCGCGCGGCAAGATAGCGGCATTTTCAGCATCGCGGATCGCCGGCCGCACTGAGATGGTGCGGGTGGCGTCCTGGATGGTGGCGTAGTTGCGGACGAGCCCGTTGATGTTGAACATCATCCAGCCCGACATCTGGTTGAGCCGGAAAACGAGGCCGAGGGCCGCGGCGATGGCGCCGGTGGAGATGTCGCCACGCGACCAGCTGACTATGCAGATGGCAGCCACCGCCGCCATCATCACGCCGTTGATCAGCGCCACCGCCGAACGCACGGTCGTGATCGAGCGGGTCAGCCTGAATACTGCGCCGAGATAGCTTTCGAGCCCGTCGCGGACATAGGCATGCTCGCGCCGGCCGCTGTCGAACAGCTTGACCGCCATGATGTTGGTGAAGGCATCGACAAGGCGGCCATTGAAGATCGAGCGCTGGTCGGCGGTGGCACGGCCGGCCCGGCGCATCTCGGGCAGAAGGAAATAGACGATCGCGGCGTAGCCGAGGAACCAGGCAAGCACCACCGCCCCCATCAGCGGGTCGAGCGAGACAAGGATGGTCAAGGACAACAACACGAAGGTGAGGAAGGCCCACATCGTCTGCAGCACGTTGACGATGAAGTCGCCGACGGCCTCGCCGCCCTGCACGATCTTGGTGGCGATGCGGCCGGCGAAATCGTTCTGGTAGAAGTCATAGGGCTGTTCGATGACACGCCGGAACGCCTGCCAGCGCACCATGGAGAAGAAGCCGGGGACGACGACCTGCTGTTCGACGATCGCCGAGCCGATGATGATGACGGCGCGGACCACAAGGATCAGAACGAGCAATCCGGCAAGCTCGGGCCAGTGGTCGGCGAACAGGCGCTGCGGGGTGGTGGCGTCGAGCAGGTCGATGAGCCAGCCGACCGACCAGTAGAGGGCGGCGTCGATGGCGCCGGCCAAAAAGCCGCTGACCAGGAGCAGCGTGAACGGACCCTTCGCCTGGCGGGCGAAGTAGAGGATGAAGGCCCAGGCGCTCTCCGGCAGGACTTCGCGGTCGGTGTCCTGGAACGGGTCGATCGCGCCTTCGAGGCGGCGCCAGAGTTTTTCGCGGAGGGGGTCGGGGGTCATGGCGTGCTCCGCGCGGGCTGGCGGGAGGTGCCCAGCACGGGGTGGCCCGAGGCGCTTCGCGCAGATTGGCACCAGATGCTCAGCCGAGGTTGGCATGAGGCACTATGCCGAGGTCGGTGCGAGGCCTGTCGCAAATATTGGCGCGAGGCACCGGTGGAGACCAGTCGCGTCGCCATCGTGCCATTTTCTGCAGCGTCGCACGAGACTTCGTTTCGACCTCTGCATTTGGGCGCGGCGCGGATGAAGGCACGATCTTCCCCATTGCGGGGGAGATCGCCGGCAGGCCAAAGGGGGGTGCCTCGCACGACAGTAACCATCACGCCGGCCTCGATTCGTCGAGCACGCCGTCCTCGTTGAACAGGAAGCCGCCGGACTGGCGTTTCCACAGGCGGGCGTAGAGGCCGTCGAGTGCGAGCAGTTCGTCATGGGTGCCCTGCTCGGCGATGCCGCCCTTGTCGAGCACGACCAGCCGGTCGAGGGCTGCGATCGTCGACAGGCGGTGAGCGATGGCAAGCACCGTCTTGTTCTGCATCAGCGCATGCAGGTTTTCCTGGATCGCCGCCTCGATGTCGCTGTCGAGCGCCGAGGTCGCCTCGTCGAGGATGAGGATCGGCGCATCCTTGAGGAAGACGCGGGCGATCGCCACGCGCTGGCGCTGGCCGCCCGACAGCTTGACACCGCGTTCGCCGACGAAGGCATCGTAGCCTTGGCGGCCACGATTGTCGGCGAGCGTCTGGATGAAGTCGTGCGCCTCGGCCTTGCGTGCGGCGGCAACGACCTCGTCGTCCGATGCATCGGGTTTGCCGAGCTTGATGTTGTCGCGCAGTGAACGGTGGAACAGCGCCGTGTCCTGGCTGACGACGCCGATCTGGCCGCGCAGCGAATTCTGTGTGACGGTTGAAATGTCCTGGCCGTCGATGAGGATGCGCCCGCCCTCAAGATCGTAGAGGCGCAGGATGAGATTGGCGAGCGTGGTCTTGCCGGCGCCCGACGGGCCGACGATGCCGACCTTCTCGCCCGGCTTGACGACAAGCTCGATGCCGTCGAGCACGCCGCCCCCCTTGCCATAGTGGAAGACCACCTTGTCGGCGCGGATTTCGCCGCCCTTGACCGCCAGCTCTCCGGCATCGGGCCTGTCGACAAGGCCAAGCGGCTGGCTGATCAGCGCCTTGGAGTTTTCAAGCACACCGAGATTCCTGAGGATTCCGTTGAGCTGCATCATCAGTCGGCCGAGCAGCATGTTAAGGCGCAACACGAGGCTGAGCGTGAAGGCGACGGCGCCGACAGTGATCGCGCCCTCGATCCAGAGATGGATCGAATACCAGGCGATGGCCGTAATCATGACGCCCGACAGTGCCGTCAGCGCCAGGCGCACACCGGTGAGCCTGCGGGTGAACGGCCGCAGCGCATCGAGATAGATGTCGAAGCCGGAGCGGATGTAGCGGTCGTCGCCGTCGGCAGCGAACAGCTTCAGCGTCTGCACGTTGGAATAGCTGTCGACGATACGGCCGTTGATCATCGAGCCGGCCTCGGCGGTCGCCTCTGCATGCTTGCGGATCGACGGCAGGTAATGGTTGGCGAGGAAGCCGAAGGCGACGATCCACACGACGACAAGTGCCGCAAGCCGCCAGTCGAGGCCGGCGACCACCGCAAGCGTGGTGACGGTGTAGACCAGCATGAACCAGACAACCTCTATGAAGCTTTCCATCAGGTCGCCGGTCGCCTGCCCAGCCTGCCAGACCTTTGTCGCGATGCGGCCGGCAAAGTCGTTCTGGAAGAAGGAATAGGACTGGCGCGAGACATGGCGATGCGCCTGCCAGCGTACGAGGTTGTAGAAGCCAGGCGTGATCGTCTGTTCGTCGACGAGCGCAGACAGGCCGACGACGAACGTGCGGATGACCAGCACGACGAGCGCCATGAACAGCACTTCGGGCCCCGCGACATCCCACAGTGCCGCCCAGCTACGATCGGCGGGCAAGCCGTCGAGGATATCGACGAGGCGGCCGACGAAATAGAACAGCCCGGCCTCGACAAGGGGGGCGATGCCGCCGATGACCAGCATGGCGAAGAAGGCAAATTTCGCCTGACCGACATAATGCCAGAGGAAGCCCCAGACTGTCGCCGGCGGCCTGAGATTCCTAGGTTCCCGGAAGGGATAGACCCAGCTTTCGAACCATTTGTAGATTCTGTTCATCAGCTCTCTGGGCTATCCGGCTGCAACGACTCACTATTTTCGGCCCAAACCGACCATTGAGGCAACCGTGACTTGGCAGGAGAGACGTGCCGCCAAGCCAGGCGAATCTTGGGCGGCATGTTCACAAAATGAGGAGGGCTGGCCCCGCCATCCGAAATGAAAGAGGCCTTCCGCACCGGCGGAAGGCCTCGACATCGATCCACACTACTCTGCTGCCTGGCTCTTGGCCTCGCCGTCGTTAGCCGCCGCATCCACAACGTCGTCGAGCAGGAAGCCGCCGGATTGGCGTTGCCAGAGGGCGGCGTAGATGCCGCCCTTGGCGACCAGTTCGTCATGGCTGCCCTGTTCGACGATGCGGCCTTTGTCCATGACCACCAGGCGGTCCATCGCGGCGATGGTGGACAGCCGATGGGCGATGGCGATGACGGTCTTGCCTTCCATCAGTCGATAGAGGTTTTCCTGGATCGCCGCCTCGACCTCGGAGTCGAGCGCCGACGTCGCCTCGTCGAGGATCAGGATCGGCGCGTCCTTGAGCATGACACGGGCGATTGCGATGCGCTGACGCTGGCCACCCGACAGCTTGACGCCGCGCTCGCCGACATGCGCCGCGAAACCCTTGCGGCCCTTGGGATCGGCAAGAGTGGCGACGAAGTCGAGTGCTTCGGCGCGCCGCGCCGCCTCGATCATCATCTCTTCGGTGGCGTCGGGACGGCCGTAGAGTATGTTGTCGGCGACCGAGCGGTGCAGCAGCGAGGTGTCCTGCGTCACCATGCCGATGCGGGCGCGCAGGCTGTCCTGCTGGACGGCCGAAATGTCCTGCCCATCGATCAGGATGCGGCCGCCTTCGATGTCGTAGAAGCGCAGCAGCAGGTTGACCAGCGTCGACTTGCCGGCACCCGAGCGGCCGACGATACCGACCTTCTCGCCAGGACGAACGTTGAGCGTGAGATCCTCGATGACACCCTTCTTCTTGCCGTAGTGAAAACGCACATTGTCGAAGGCAATGCCGCCCTTGTCGACGACGATCTCCTTTGCCTCGGACTTGTCTTCGACCAGGCGCGGCATGGCGATCGAAGTGATGCCATCCTGGACGGTGCCGATGCTCTCGAACAGGCCGGAGACCTCCCACATGATCCATTGCGACATGCCCCAAAGGCGCAGCACCAGGCCAAGTACGACCGCGACCGCGCCGATGGAAACGGCGCCGTTGAGCCACAGCGAGATCGACAGGATGCCAACCGACAGAAGCAGCGTCGAGTTGAGCAAATAGAGCACGCCGTAGAGCGAGGTCACCAGGCGCATCGAACGGTAGACCGTATCCATAAACAGCGACATGCCTTCCCTGGCGAAGGTCGCCTCGCGGCGTGAATGCGAGAACAGCTTGACGGTCTGGATGTTGGTGTAGCTGTCGACGACGCGGCCGGTCATTGTCGAGCGCGCGTCGGCCTGCTCTTCAGCCAGCTTGCCGAGACGCGGCACGAAGTAGCGCAGCAACAGCACGTAGCAGACGAGCCACACGATCAGGGGGGCGGCAAGGCGCAGGTCGGCCGAGCCGACGATGATCAGCACGCCGATGAAATAGACAATGACGTAGTTGAGCACGTCGATCAGCTTGACCACGCATTCGCGCACGGCGAGTGCGGTCTGCATCAGCTTGGTGGCGATGCGGCCGGCGAATTCGTCCTGGTAGAAGCTCATCGATTGCTTGAGCAGGTAGCGGTGCACCTGCCAGCGGATGCGCATGGGATAGTTGCCCATCAGCGTCTGCTGGTTGACCAGCGACTGCAGCACCACCATGCCCGGCAGCACGACCATGACGATGAAGGCCATGCCGGCGAGCTTCCAGCCTTCGTTCTGAAGGAAGGTCTCGCGGTTCTGGGCCGACAGCCAGTCGACGATGTTGCCGAGAAAGCCGAACATCCACACTTCCGCAAGCGCGATCAGCGACGTCAGCACGGCGGCGATAATGATGTAGAGCCAGGCACCCTTGGTGTAGTGCAGGCAGAAGGCGACCAGCGTCTTCGGCGGCTCGACCGGTTCCTCCACCGGGAACGGATTCAGTCTGTTTTCAAACCAGCGGAACATTTCAGTCTCTCAGTTCGGTATGCTGCACGCGGCGAATTCCGCGTGGGACGTATCTTGGAAGGTCACTG
Organism: Aminobacter sp. NyZ550; assembly: GCF_025628925.2. Taxonomy (NCBI): domain Bacteria; kingdom Pseudomonadati; phylum Pseudomonadota; class Alphaproteobacteria; order Hyphomicrobiales; family Phyllobacteriaceae; genus Aminobacter; species Aminobacter sp. NyZ550. Next base: position 2,306,729 of record NZ_CP114190.1, on the reverse strand, counting down.
GCACGGCCATATTACGCCGGATTCTCGGAGTTAAGAGCCGGCGGGGGCTTTCGAAATGTAGGGGGCCGCTGAGGATTCGGCGAATCCTCAGCTATTGCCTCCTGGCATCGTTCCGGCAGCAGGCCGGGTAGCACCCAACCGGCCGGCAAGCCGGCCGATCAGGGCAGCGATGCGGCCGAACAGCGGCCTGTAGCTGGGATCGACGACGACATTCGACAGGTCGACGTCTGGCAGCATGCCGCGATGCGGCCGCCGGCGTACAGGAGGGTGCGCCTTGGGCTGATGCGCGCCGAGCGCCAGCATCATGGCATGGTGCCTTGCTTCAGCTAACTCGTTGCGGTGGGCGAAAAATGCAGAGTCGTGTTCGTTACGGGCGTTGTGCCCGGTGGGGATGTTGACAAACATCGGAATTGTCCTTCGAAAACCGGATAAGGGCTTCTGCGGACCGCGATGCGAATATGCCTGGAATTGTCAGGAAAAGTCGTCGAACCGGTCCGCCCTCAGGCAGTACGTCGCCCACAGTCGGGGCGGTGTGTGTCAAGCAGCATCATGTACCCCTCCATCGGTTCGGGTTGACAATGCAGGCCGTATACTCCCCTTCGCGGCAGAACGCCACAGCATCATCTTCACTTTTTGCTTGGGCACGACTTGCTGTGGCCTTGCTGCCACAGATTAGGATATCAACATGAACGGCCCATTCCGCATCGCGCTCTACCAGCCCGACATCGCCGGCAACACCGGCACCATCCTGCGCATGGCCGCCTGCCTTGGCGTCGCCGTCGACCTGATCGAACCCGCCGGCTTCGACATCTCCGACCGTTCGCTGAAACGCGCCGGCATGGACTATCTCGAAATGGCGGCGTTGACCCGGCACGTCGACTTCGACCGCTTCGAGAACTGGCGCCGAGGCGAAGGCCGACGCCTGGTGCTGCTGTCGACGAAAGCCACCCTGCCCTACACGGATTTCCGCTTCGAGCCAGGCGACGTCGTCATGGTCGGCCGCGAATCGGCCGGTGTGCCGGATCACATCCACGATCTCGCCTTCGAGCGGCTGCTCATCCTGATGCCCGGCGGCGGTCGCAGCCTCAACGTCGCGCTGGCTGCTGCGATGGTTTCCGGCGAGGCGATGCGCCAGCTCGGCTGAAATGGCTGCCGCGAGTCGCAGTGCGGCCGCGGCGAAACAGCCTCCTGGCAAACCGTCGTTCCAGTCGTCTGCAGCGGATCTCGCCATGTCGTCATCCTTCCTTGCACGGTGAAGGATATCCTCGTACAACCTCAACTAATATTGAGGTCAAGCGGGAAATTTCGATGGCAAGCGAACTGACTGTCGGCGAGGTGGCAAAGCGCAGCGGCGTTGCGGTTTCGGCGCTGCATTTCTACGAGACGCGCGGGCTGATCCACAGCCACCGCACGGCGGGCAACCAGCGGCGTTACTCCAGGGACGTGCTGCGCCGTGTGGCCGTGATCCGGATCGCCCAGGACGTCGGCATCTCGCTCGCCGACATTGCCGCCGCCTTCGCCGCCCTGCCTGACGGGCGCACGCCGACGCGTGAAGATTGGAGTCTGCTTTCAACGGGTTGGCGCCACGACCTCGACCACCGCATCGAACAGTTGAAGAAGCTGCGCGACGGCCTGACCGACTGCATCGGCTGCGGCTGCATGTCGATCGACAAGTGCCCGCTGCGCAACCGCGAGGACCGGCTGGCGCGCCAGGGCCCAGGGCCGCGGCGGCTGCTGGTGGAGTGAAACAGGCCGACCCGGGGCGTTGCCTCCCCGGATCAGTGGTGTTCGATGCGTCAGCGCAGGATAGCCAGGTCGCGTAAGCCGGCATCGAGGCCCTCGCCCGCCTTTTCGGCAGCACCGCTCTCCATGTTGACCTTGTAGAGCATGCCGCCTGTGGCCAGCCACGCGGTGTTGGCGCCATCTTCCGACGTCTGGATATCGAAGCCGACGGCGTCGCCGGGCTCGATGCCGAGCTTGCCGATCGTCTTCAGTGTACCGTCATTCGGTTTGGTCTGCTGCAGGAACAGCCCGCCGGCATGGATGTCGTACATCGCCGTCTTTTCGGGCTTGCCGAAGGAATTGGTATAGGCGGTGGCAATGATCTCAGTCGGCATCTCGGCGCTCGCATCGCCAGCCTCGAAGGCGAGCTTGCCGTCTTCGGTTACCGCGCCGGTCGCGGGATCGACACGCAGATTGGTGCCGTCGGACGCAATAACGCGCAGCTTGTCGGCTGCCGGGTTGAAGTCGACGCTGACCTTGGCGCCCTCGGGCGGCAGCTTGGACAGCTTCGACACCGCCGCAGCCGCACCGGTGTCGAGGTTGATGGTGACCAGCGAGCCGTCGCCGGCCAAGCCATAGACCATGTTATCGGACGATCGCAGGTCGATTCCATGGAGCTTGTCGACCCCGGTCACCTCGATCTTCCTGGCCTCGCCCGGCTTGTCGGTGTCGAACCAGATCAAGGTCTTGTCGCCGGAAAGGCCAAGCGCCGGAGCAGCCACTGCCGCTGCGGAAAAGCCGGCGAGCATTGTGCCGGCAAGGGCGATATGCAGTGCGATGCGGTTCATGTCGATCTCCTTCTCATTGGTCGGTGAGCGCTGGTGATTTTGCGTCGCTCGCCGGCCTTACCCACGAGATCGGGTTCTGGATGCAGGACGCCGCAAATTTCTCAGAAGGGCTTGCATCCCCAGATGCATCCGGCGTGTATCATTGCAAACGGGCGAGAAGGGACCGCATGTCGGCTGTCGAACGAAGCGACCAATTCTGTGACGGCCTGATGCTTCGGGTCGCAAGCGGCGACCGCGAGGCGCTCGGCGACCTTTTCGCCAGCGAGGCCGGCAGGCTGATCGCCATCGCCCGCCGCATCCTGCGCCGCAAGGATCTCGCCGAGGAAGCAGTACAGGAAGGCTTCATCGCCGCCTGGAAGCATGCGCCGCGCTTCGACCCGGCGCGCGGCAGTGCCCGCGCCTGGCTGACCACCATCGTCCGCAACCGCGCGCTCAACATGCTGCGTGACGGCCAGCGCCTCCGTCTGACAGGTGACGACATGGCCAGGCACGGCGAAAGCGACAGCAGCGCCGACGCGGCCTTCGAGGCTCTCGACGAGACCGACGCGCTCAAGCATTGCCTGAGCCAGTTGGATGAGGCGCGGCGCAGGTCGATCCTGCTGGCCTATGTGCTGGGCTACACACATGGCGAGATCGCAGCGAAGCTGAACGCGCCGCTGGGCACCGTCAAAGCCTGGATTCGCCGCGGCGTCATCGCCTTGCAGGAGTGCCTGTCATGAGCCGCGACAACGAACGCTTTGCCCACGCCGGCGACTATGTGCTCGGTCTGCTGGATGATGACGCCCGCGCCGAAGCGGAGCGCGATATGGAGCGCGACCCGGAATTTGCCGAGACAGTGCGACGGCTCGCCGAACGCATGTCCAGCCTCGACCACACGGCGAAGCCCGCCGAGGTACCTGCCGGCATGTGGGACGAAATCCTGGGCAAGATTGCAACCCTGCCGCAGGACCACGGCACCTCACCGCCGGCACAAAACGCTGCCAATCAGAACAGCGCGACGCATACGCCCCCCTGGCGCAAACTCGCCCTGGCAGCGTCGCTCGCGGCCGCGTTCGGCCTCGGCTATGCCGGCGGCTTCGTCATGAAGACGGTGCCGGAGCCGGTTGTGCTCGTGGTGCTGCAGACGCCCGACAACACCACGGGAGCGGTGTTCGAGGCCTTTGCCGACAACAGCGTCAAGATCATCCCCCTTGCCGATTTCGAGGTGCCGCAGGACAAGATCATGCAGGTGTGGACGCTCTACGACGCCTCGGTCGGCCCGGTTTCGCTGGGCACGCTGTCCAGCGCCGAGGTGACCACGCTCAAGGGCCAGACGCTGCCTGTGCCCGCGGCCGACCAGCTCTACGAGATCACGCTCGAACCGCGCCCGGGCTCGCCGACCGGGAAGCCGACGGGACCGATCCTGGTCAAGGGATTTGCGAAACGGCCGACTGGTTAGCCAGGGCACCGAAGGGCAGTTTGGAATCTCGCACCAATGGCTTGCAGACGCCAGCTGCGGTTGCGCGGCAGCCCGACTCAGTCTCGGTTTAGAGAAGATCAGTCCGATGTCGGCAGGCGGCGGATGGTGAACTCGATGACGTCGCCGGGGCGCTCGAACCAGCTTTCGATCTCGGTCCAGTAAGCCTGCTTCGGCCAGCGCGAGAACCACTCCTGCGCCTTGAGCCGTGCGTCGTTGCGCGGCAACACGAAGGTCTCGCGCAGGAACCCGTCGCGCGGCCTGCGCTCACGTTCGGCCCGGCTGCGCTGGAGCCTCTTGGCGAGATCCTCCAGCGGCGGTCTGGTCGGTGTGCCCATAAAGAACTCCTTGACCCTTGCGAGAAGGAGATTAGGGATCGCGCCGGACAATTACGAGTCATTTGTGCGGAGCCTAAATTGCAGCGTCCTGAAATCCCGGCGGGACTGCCGGCCGACATCGAAGACAGGAAGGCGCGCGCGCGCGCCTGGTTCGAGGAGTTGCGCGACCGCATATGCCTCGCCTTCGAGGCGCTGGAGGATGAGGTCGAGGGACCGCTGGCGTCATGGGCACCGGGCCGTTTCGAGCGCACGCCCTGGCAGCGCGACGACGGCAAGGGCGGCGGCGGCATCATGTCGATGATGCATGGCCGCGTCTTCGAGAAGGTCGGCGTGCACACCTCGACCGTGCATGGCGAGTTCTCGCCGGAATTCCGCAAGCAGATGCCGGGCGCCGAAGAAGACCCGCGCTTCTGGGCCTCGGGCATCTCGCTGATTGCCCACCCGCAGAACCCGAACGTACCCGCCGTGCACATGAACACACGCATGGTGGTGACCTCGCGCTGGTGGTTCGGCGGCGGTGCCGATCTCACGCCGGTGCTCGACCGCCGCCGCACGCAGGACGACGCCGATACCGTCGCCTTCCACAAGGCGATGCAGTTTGCCTGCTCCAAGCACGCCGGTGTTGCCGACCACCAGAAATACAAGGATTGGTGCGACGAGTACTTCTTCCTGCCGCATCGCAACGAGCCGCGCGGCACCGGCGGAATCTTCTTCGACTGGCAGCATTCGCCTGAGGAGAAGGGCGGCTGGGACGCAGACTTCCGCTTCGTCCAGGACGTCGGCCGCGCCTTCCTCGTCACCTACCAGCATTTGGTGCGGCAGAACTTCAACACCAACTGGACCGACGGCGACCGCGACGAACAGCTGGTGCGCCGCGGCCGCTATGTCGAGTTCAACCTGCTGTATGACCGCGGCACGATCTTCGGCCTGAAGACCGGCGGCAACATCGCCTCGATCCTGTCGAGCATGCCACCTGAGGTCAGGTGGCCCTGAGCCGGACGCATGGCTGCCCTGCCCGCCGTCGCATTGACGTGCGGGCAGCAAAGCTTTAGAGAGCGCGCTTTCCTTGGCCCTCGTCCTTTGGTGACGGGCCTTGCTCTCATTGGAAGATTTTCGTGACGATTTTCGACAACATGGTTCCGGCGCTGGCCGGAGCGCTCGCCGCGCGTGGCTACGAAACGCTGACCCCGGTGCAAACCTCGGTGCTGGCTCCCGAGGCCAGCGGCGTCGACCTCCTGGTCTCGGCCCAGACCGGCTCGGGCAAGACGGTGGCCTTCGGCATAGCCATCGCGCCGACCCTGCTTGACGGCCGCGAGCGCTTCACGCCGGGCGCAGCACCTTCGGCAGTGATCATCGCGCCGACGCGCGAGCTCGCCATTCAGGTGCGCCGCGAGTTCGAATGGCTCTATGCCGCGACCGGCGCCCGCATCGCCTCCTGCGTCGGCGGCATGGACATGCGCAAGGAACGCCGCGCACTCGACGAAGGCGCCGACATCGTCGTCGGCACGCCGGGCCGCCTGCGCGACCACATCACCCGCGGTTCCCTGGACATTTCCGGTCTGCGCGCCGTGGTTCTCGACGAAGCCGACGAGATGCTCGACCTCGGCTTCCGCGAAGACTTGGAGTTCATCCTGGCGGCAGCACCGCAGGAACGCCGCACGCTTCTGTTCTCGGCAACAGTGCCGCCGCAGATCGCCCAGATGGCCAAGCGCTTCCAGCGCAACGCGCTGCGCATCACCGCAGCAGGCGAAAGCCGCCAGCACGACGACATCGAATACCGCTCCGTGCTGGTCGCTCCGTCCGAGCGCGAGAACGCCATCATCAACACGCTGCTTTACTTCGATGCCCAGAGCACAATGGTGTTCTGCGCGACGCGCGAAGCGGTCAAGCACTTCTCGGCGCGCCTTGCCAATCGCGGCTTCGCCGTTGTGGCGCTGTCGGGCGAGCTGAGCCAGGCCGAACGCAACAACGCGCTGCAGGCAATGCGAGACGGCCGCGCCCGCGTCTGCGTGGCGACCGACGTCGCCGCCCGCGGCATCGACCTGCCGAACCTCGACCTCGTCATCCACGCCGACCTGCCGACCAACCCTGATACGTTGTTGCACCGCTCGGGCCGTACCGGCCGTGCCGGTCGCAAGGGCGTGTGCGTGCTGATCGTGCCGTTCCACCGTCGTGGCAGCGCTGCCCGCCTGCTCAAGCTGGCAAAGCTCGAGGCAACGACGCAGGCAGCACCCGGCCCGGCAGAGATCGATGCCCGCAACCGCGAGCGCATGCTGGCGGAACTCACCGACATCGAGGCTGCCGCCGAGGACGAGGCAACGCAGGTCGCCGAAATCCTCGCCGCCCACTCGCCTGAGACGATCGCGCTGGCCTGGCTGCGACAGCAGATGGCCTCGCGTCCCGCCGCCGAAGAGCTCTCGGACCGCCCTGTGCCAGTGTTCGACGCCGCCAAGGCGGAACGTCCCGACAACCGCTTCGAAAGCGGCGTCTGGTTCGCCGTCTCGGTCGGCCGCAAGCACCGCGCCGAACCACGCTGGCTGTTGCCGCTGATCTGCAAGGCAGGCCGCGTCACCAAGCGCGAGATCGGCTCGATCCGCATCTTCGAGAACGATTCGCATTTCGAGATCATCTCCGAGCGTGCCGACGCCTTTGCTGCGGCCGTCGAGGAACAAGGCACCGGCGAAAAGGGCGTGACCATCACCCGTACTGGTGCCGCGCCTGCATCCGACCACGGCGCCAAGCCGAAGAAGCAGCACCGCAAGGGCCAATACGATCCCGCCGACAAGCCACCCTTCAAGAAGAAGGCTTTTGAAAAGAAGCCTTACGAGAAGAAGCCGTTCGAAAAGCGTGCGGGTGACAAGCCGGCCTACGACAAACCGGCGGGTGCTGGCGCGGCCAAGAAGTACAAGCCGAAGAAGAGGTTCGTCGAGTAATCGCCAAGCTCTCACGGGGTCTCACTTTTTCGTAAAGTGCGCAGTTGCCACATTCGGCGCCACAAACAGAGATTTGGGCGCCGAATGTGGCTAAGTCACCGTTTGAAAATATGTTTTTCGTCTAATATGCCCCTGGCAAAGCACGGCTATTTCTATCGCCGGGGCCGGGAAACGCCGGCGGCTCGATCTCTTGGGCCGCGACGCGACGTGACTGGACGGCCCTTCATAAGGCGGGTCGGTCCATTCGGGCGCCCGCATTCGTCGGAGAGCATGCCATGCGCAAGCTTCTTGTTCCGGCAGCCGCAGCTGCCATTTTTGCAACCGCTGCCGTATCCTTCGCCGCCGTCCAGCATACGGATGGGACGATCAAGACCTTCGACGCCAAGGCGATGAGCCTGACGCTCGCCGACGGCACATCCTTCTTGCTGTCGAAGAAGTTCAAGGATCCCGGCCTGAAGGCAGGCGAAACGGTTTCGATCACCTGGGACATGAGCGGCACAAACAAGGTGGCTGAGTCCGTCAAGATCGTGAAGTAGCGCCCAAGCCGCGCGCTGCAAAAAAGGGCGGAACACGAGGTTCCGCCCTTTTCATTGCGAGCCGGCGGAATCATTTTTTCAACCTGCAGCGTCAACGCACTGACAAAGCGGGATTTTTCCACGAATGCTCGGGCGGACCAACTCAAACTGTCGACTGGCCCACCACCAAGCGCAACCAATCGCCCGATTGCGTGTTATAGTGCACCCCCGAAACGGACGAGGAAGGAGACATCCGATGAAGGAATTTCAGTGCGGGTCGCTTGTCCCCGGCTGCCAGTGGCACACCCGCCACGAGGACGAAGCTGAAATCATTCGCCGCGTGGCCGAGCATATGCGCGAGACCCATGGCGAAACCATCATCCGCGAGACGATGATAGAAGCCATTCGCTCGCGCATCGAGAAGGTCCGCAACGCGGCCTGACCTCTGAATCTCACGCATAGTGCCTTCCGAAAATCGACACCAATTTTCGGGCCTATGCGCTAGACTTTCAGCATCTTGGCGGCGCGCTCGAGCAGCGCGTCGCGGTCCAGCACAAAGCCGCTGTCGACCCACTCTCCTTCCAATGCCTTGAGCAACGAACCGAGTGCCGCGCCCTCGACGCCAAGCGCAGCAAGATCGCCGCCGCGCAAGGGAACGTCGGGCTTTTGCCATGTGCCGATGAAGGACACCAGGCGGAAATAGCCGCCGGCTTCGATCAGCGCCTTGTCGTCCTGCTCGGCGCGACCGCGCGCTGAGGCGAGATCGAGGCGCAGGCGATCGGCGATGGCGTCGACATTGCCGCGATAGAGCCGCTTGGCCAGTTCGCCCTCGGTAACGGTTGGCTCAACCTTGGCGGTTGCCGCCCACTGGACCAGCCTGTCGGTTTCGACATTGGCAAGCCTCAGCCGGTCGCCAAGGGTTTTCATGCGCGCCGCATCCGGTGGCACGATCGATTCGAGCCGCAGCAGCGGGTCGGCTTTCCAGCCGAGATCGTTCTCTGCGCGGACCAGCGCGTGGATGGCATCGATGCCCCATTTTTCGCTCTCGGGCAGAGCGGCGGTCAGCACGCCGGCCTGGCGCATCCACAACATGGCACGCGACGGATCGGGCGCGCCGAGCAGCCGCTTGAGCTCCGACCAGACGCGTTCGGCGGACAGCCGCGCGATGCCGTCCTTGAGCCGGGCGCAGGCCTTCAGCCCTTCGGCATCGGGACGGCCTTTGCCGTACCAGGCGAAGAAGCGGAAAAAGCGCAGGATGCGCAGATAGTCCTCGCGAATGCGGGTCTCGGCGTCGCCGATGAAGCGCAACGTCCGGCTGTCGAGATCGGTCAGCCCGCCGACAAGGTCGATCACGCTGCCGTCGGCACTGGCATAGAGCGCGTTGATGGTGAAATCGCGTCGTTCGGCGTCAGCCGTCCAGTCGCTGCCGAAGACGACCTTGGCGCGGCGACCGTCGGTCTCGACGTCGGCGCGCAAGGTGGTGACCTCAAATGGCTTGCCGCCAGCAACAACGGTGATGGTGCCATGCTCGGCGCCGGTGGGTGCGGTCCTGAAGCCGGCCGCTTCGGCGCGGCGGACGGTCTCGTCAGGCAGATTTGACGTGGCGATGTCGACATCTGCGACGGGCTCGCCGAGCAGCGTATTGCGCACGGCACCGCCGGCGATGCGCGCCTCGCCGCCGTCGGCGTTCAGCACTGCGAGCAGTTTCTGCAGCTGCGGGTCGCTCAGCCAGGAGGCGTCGGCGATAGTTGCGCTCATGTGTAGAGCCTTTCATAGAGCGCGCGGATGATGCCGGCGGTGACGCCCCAGATGTAACGCTTTTCATAGGGCATGGCATAGAAGAAGCGCTCCTGGTCCTGCCAGGTGCGGCTGGCGCGGCCATGATTGGCCGGATCCATCAAAAAGCCGAGCGGCACCTCGAAGACGTCGTCCACTTCACCCTCGTTGACTGTCAGGCGGAAGCCGGGACGCACGATGCCAAGCACCGGCGCGATGCGGTAACCGCTGCCGGTGACATAATCCGGCAAGCGCCCGATGATTTCGATGTAGTCGGAGGTTATGCCGATCTCCTCGACTGTTTCCCGCAGCGCCGCCGCCTCGGGCGAGACGTCAGTCGGGTCGATGCGTCCGCCGGGAAAGGCGATCTGGCCGGAATGGCTCTTCAGCTTTTCGGCACGCTTCGTGAGGATGACCGTCGAGGCATCGCCGTGATCCACCACGGGGATCAGCACCGCGGCATCGCGCAGCCGGTCGTGCACGAACAGTTCGCGCATGTCCGGGTTCAGCACGTGGTCGCCATAGTCGGCAACCGCATCGTTGAGATGCTCCTGTGCGGCGCGCTGGCGGAAATCCTGCGCCGAATAATGCGCTGTCAGGGCATGAACCATCACGCGCTCAGCCGCTCCAGCTTGTCCCAGGGCATTATGGGGTAGACCTCACCCTTCGAACGCACGGCAAACATGTCCTTACCTGATATGTCGATGCGCTCGCCAACTTCGGCGAGTTCGTACATCACCGGACGCGCCACCAGCGCCTCGAGGCGCCCGCGGACCAGCAGGTATGGCTTGAGGCCGCCTGTCTCCGGCTCGTCGACAAAGCGCAGCGGATGCTCCGGGCCAACTTCGACGACATCGCCGACATTGGTGCGAAAGGTCAGGATCTGGTCAGCGCCCTCGCCCGTCACATTCATCTCGACAGCAACGAAATGCGCGTCGACGACGCGGATTCCGACCCGTTCCACCGGGGTGACTAGGTAGGTCTTGCCGTCCTCGTCCTTACGCAGGACGGTCGAGAACAGCTGTACCAGCGGCATGCGGCCGATCGGCGTGCCCAAATAGAACCAGGTCCCGTCGGGCTTGATTTCCATGTCGAGATCGCCGCAAAAATCAGGATTCCAGCGCTCGACCGGCGGCAGGCCCTTGCCGGCGCGGGCGGCACGCGAAATCAGCGCCTCGAGGCCGGCGGTGTCGCCGGCGCGGGTCAGGCCAAGGTCAGTTGCCGCCTCGCGGCTATGGTCAAGGTCGCCAGTCATGGTCACGAAATAGTCACTGTTGTTGCGCTTGTCAGCATAGGCAAGTGATTTAAGTTCAATGCCATGACCTCGCAAAGGTGCGGGCATGGAGATCGCGACGCCCGGGATCGTTTGACCTCTGGGGATTGGGCGGCAGGCACGACGTCCACACGGACGACGCACCGGACCAAGAGGCAAATAATCCTTGTAGATTGACGAAGCGGCCCCCTGTTCTGATGGACGAGAGAGGCACGCTGTAGCATTTTGAGTGAGCGCATCGGCAGTCCGGGAATCGGTTTTGATTTCAGGCGCCGCGCCAGAAGAAGGATCCGGCCCGCATGAGCGTGATGATCAAGGAAACGGCGATGAGCGAGAGCGAGATGATCGCCGCAGCCGAACGTGCGCTTGCCGACATCGCCAAGATCCGCGCTGGCGTCGGCCGCGTCATCTTCGGCCAGGAAAGCGTCGTTGAACGCACTCTGGTGGCGCTTTTGGCCGGCGGCCATGCGCTGCTTGTCGGCGTGCCCGGCCTTGCCAAGACCAAGTTGGTCGAGACGCTCGGCATCGTGCTCGGCCTCGACTCGCGCCGCATCCAGTTCACGCCCGACCTGATGCCATCTGACATCCTCGGCTCCGAGGTGATGGAGCAGGACGACCAGGGCAAACGCTCCTTCCGCTTCATATCAGGGCCGATCTTTGCGCAATTGCTGATGGCCGACGAGATCAACCGCGCCAGCCCACGCACCCAGTCAGCACTGCTGCAGGCGATGCAGGAGTACCACGTGACGGTCGCCGGCGAGCGCCACGACCTACCTGCCCCTTTCCATGTGCTGGCAACCCAGAATCCGCTCGAGCAGGAAGGCACCTATCCGCTGCCGGAAGCCCAGCTCGACCGGTTCCTGATGCAGGTCGACATCCTTTATCCCGAGCTCGAAGCCGAGCGACGCATCCTGCTGGAAACCACCGGCATCGAAGACGCCAGGGCGCAGAATGTGCTCGATCCCGAACGCCTGAAGGACATCCAGTTGCTGATCCGGCGCATGCCGGTGCCCGAAACCGTGGTCGAGGCGATCCTCAAGCTGGTGCGTTCGGCGCGCCCCGGCCAGGGCCATGCCGAGACTGACAAACACGTCTCCTGGGGGCCCGGTCCGCGCGCCAGCCAGGCGCTGACACTGTGTGCCAGGGCGCGTGCCCTCTATGACGGGCGGCTTGCGCCGTCGATCGACGACATCCGCGCGCTGGCGGAGCCGGTGCTGCAGCACCGCATGGCGCTGACCTTCGCCGCCCGCGCCGAAGGCATGACGGTCCGCGACGTGGTGGCGCGGCTGGTCAAGGACATCTGATGGCGCGCATCGGCGAGGCATCGGCACCGGTTGCGACCAGCGATGCGCTTGCCCGTGGCAGGTTGCGCGCCTCGCTGGTGCCTGACCTGCTGGTCGAGGCCCGCCGCATCGTCAACACTGTCATCGCCGGTTGGCATGGCCGCAAGAAGCGCGGAATAGGCGAGAATTTCTGGCAGTTCCGACCCTATGTGCAGGGCGAGGCGATGGCGCGCGTCGACTGGCGGCGCTCGGCCCGCGACGACCACACCTATGTGCGCGACCGCGAATGGGAAGCGGCCCACACGGTCTGGCTGTGGGCAGACCTGTCGCCGTCGATGCTGTACAAGTCGAAGACGGCGACCGTGTCGAAGGAATCACGCGCACTGGTGCTGGTCTTTGCGCTGGCCGAGCTTCTGTCACGCAGCGGCGAGCGCATAGCATGGCCGGGACTGACCGACCCGTTCAGCGCCCGCAACGGCGCCGAGCGGCTGGCCTCGCATCTGGCGCAAGCCGTTTCACTGCCGGCGAAACCTGATCTGTCCAGCATCCGTCGCTTCTCCGACATCGTCATCATCGGTGACTTCCTCGATCCGGTCGAAGAGACGATGGCCTGGCTCGATACGTTGGCCCACCATGGCGCCCGCGCCCATCTGATCGAGGTCGCCGATCCTGCAGAAGAGAGTTTCCCCTATGCCGGCCGCACCGAATTCACCGACCCCGAGACGGGCGAAAAGCTGACCGCCGGCCGCGCCGAGCAATTGTCGGACGCCTATCGCAATCTCTACGGCGCGCGCCGCGAGGAACTGGCCGCCTGGTGCAAGCGGCTCGGCTGGAGCTACACGGTCAACCATACAGACCGCCTCGCCTCCGAGGCGCTGGTGCGCGTTCATATGGCGTTGACCTCGGAAGGCCACGGACCGGGAGGGCGCCGATGAGCTGGCTGCCGCTGTCGTTCGGATTTCCAGCCGTGCTGTGGGGGCTGCTCGCCCTGCCCGTCATCTGGTGGCTGCTCAGGCTGACGCCGCCCAAGCCGCAGGCCGAAATCTTCCCGCCGCTGAAGATTTTGGCGCGGGTGTTCAAGAAGGAAGAGACCCCACATCAAAGCCCGTGGTGGCTCACCCTGCTACGCTTGCTGATGGCGGGACTGGTGGTGCTGGCGTTGGCCGAGCCGGTGTTCAATCCGCGCGAGAAACTGCCGACGGGCGGAGCTGCGCTGGCACTTGTGGTCGACAATGGCTGGGCGAGCGCACCGGACTGGAAACGCCGCGTTGCCACGGCCGAACGGCTTATCGCCGATGCCGGTGCATCAGGACAGCCGGTCGTGCTGGCCTTCACCGCCGAAAAGCCCAATGCCGAGATCGGTCCGTTCGATGCGCAGGCAGCACTCGATCGCCTGCGCGCCGCCGAACCGCGGCCGGTGCCGACCGACAGAGGCCCCGTTTACGCACGCGTCGCCACCGTTCTGGCAACTTTGCCCGGCACGAGCATAGCCATTCTCGACGACGGGCTGGCGGGTGCAGGCGACGAGCAAGCGTTTTCGACGCTGCTGGGCCAGAACCCAGCCAATGTGCTGTGGGCCTCGCCCGAACGGCTCGACGCCAAGGGCCTGACATCAGCCGAAAACGAAATGGACGGCTTTGCGCTGACCGCCATCCGCGCGCCGGGCGACCCCGCTCCGGGGGCCGTGACGGCAGGTGCCTTCGACGACAAGGGCCGCCGCATCGCCGACGCCACGCTGGCCTTCGCGCCGGGCGAGACGGTGGCAAGCGGCACGATGACCGTGCCTTTCGAACTGCGCAACGATTTTGCCTCGATCGCGCTCGACGGCCAGGGCCAGGCAGGCGCCGTGCGGGTGCTCGACGACAGCTCCAAACGCCGCCGTGTCGGCCTGCTGTCGCAGTCGGACGCCGACGACTCGCAGCCGCTGCTGGCGCCGCTCTATTACATTCGCCGCGCGCTCGAACCCTTTGCTGACCTGAGCGAGCCGACGAGTTCGGATCTCGCCGAGGCGATCCCGCAAATGCTGGAGCAGAAGCCGGCAATGATTGTCATGGCCGACGTCGGCACCATCCCGCCGCAGGCGCGCGAAAAATTGCTGACCTGGCTCAAGGAGGGCGGCACGCTGGTGCGTTTCGCCGGCTCCCGCCTCGCCGCGGCCGGCAATGACGAGGAATTGCTGCCGGTGCGGCTCAGGCTCGGCGAACGTTCGCTCGGCGGCGCCCTGTCATGGACGGCACCGCAACCGGTCAGCGACTTCCCCAACGCCGGCCCGTTTGCCGACCTGTCGCCGCCCAACGAGGTGACTGTGAGCAAGCAGGTGTTGGCCGAGCCGACGCCTGACCTTGCTGCCAGCACCTGGGCCAATCTCGCCGACGGCACGCCGCTGGTGACGGGCGCCCGGCGCGGCAAGGGCACGCTGGTGCTGTTCCACATCGCGCCGCAGGCGACATGGTCGAACCTGCCGATCTCGGGCAGCTTCGTCGAGATGCTGCGCCGGATCGTGCAGCTGTCGCGTAACCAGGGCACGGCAACCACAGGCATCGAGGGCAAGCCGGCATCGCTGGCACCGTACCGGATGATTTCGGCGGACGGCCGCATTGTGCCGCCGACGCCGGATGCCCGGCCGCTGCTGGCAGGTGCCGGCGCCCTGCCCGTCACGCTCGAAAACCCACCCGGCCTCTATGGCAGCGAAGAAGGTGTGCTCGCCCACAATCTGCTGAAAACCGACAGCACGCTGTCGCCGCTGGTGCGACCGCAGCTTTCTGCGCCGGTGACCGAAATACGTTACGCTTTCGACGAATCGCGCGACCTGAAAGGCTCGCTTGTGGCAGCAGCTCTGGCATTGATGGCGCTCGACACGCTCGCTGTGCTTTGGATGGGCGGCACGTTCTCGCGCCGTGGCGCGAGACGCGGGCGAACGGCCGGCACGGCCGCGGCAGTATTGCTTTGCCTCGGCGCACTGATGGCGCAGCCGGATCTGGCGCATGCCGACGACGCCAAGCCAGGCGACGTCGAGGCCGTCGAGGCTATCTCGAAGACCCGCGTCGCCTATGTTCTGACCGGCGAATCCGCGGTCGATGCCATAAGCCGTGCCGGCATCGCCGGGCTGACAAAATTCCTGATCGAGAAGACCGCGCTCGAACCGGGCGAGCCGGCCGGCGTCGACATCGCCAAGGACGAACTTGCCTTCTACCCGTTGATCTACTGGCCGATCGACCCGGCCGCCGCGATGCCGAGCGAAGCGGCGATCGCCCGCGTTGACGCCTACATGAAGCAGGGCGGCACCGTGCTTTTCGATACCCGCGACCAGTTCGCCAATGGCATTGGCGCCGATGCAGCGAGCCCGGCGACCGTGCGGCTGCGCGATATCCTTTCCAGCCTCAACGTGCCCCCACTGGAGCCGGTGCCGGCCGATCATGTGCTGACCAAGGCGTTCTTCATCCTTCCGGACTTCCCCGGCCGTTTCAACGGCAGCCCGCTGTGGGTCGAGGCGTCGCTTGAGGCATCGAACGCGGAGGGCCGGCCGGTGCGCACAGGTGACGGCGTGACCCCGATCATGATCACCGCCAACGATTTCGCCGGCGCCTGGGCCATCGACGAAAACGGCGACCCGATGCTGCCAACGGTGCCTTCGGACCCGATGCAGCGCGTCTATGCGCTACGCGCCGGCGTCAACATCATGATGTACATGCTGACCGGCAACTACAAATCCGACCAGGTGCACGTACCTGTCCTGCTCGAACGGCTGGGGCAATAGCATGAACTGGTCCGTCGCCTTCGAGCCCCTGCTGTCGTGGCCACTTCTGGCGGCGCTGCTCGTGCCGCTCGCCCTGCTCGCTTTTGTCGGCCTTTGGTTCCGCCAGCGCGGCGCCTGGCTGCGACTGGTTGCGCTCGGCGCGCTCGGGTTGGCACTGGCAAACCCTGTGATCCTCGACGAAGAGCGCGAGCCGCTGAAGAGCGTGGTCGCGATCATCGTCGACCGCAGCCAGAGCCAGGACATCGGCGACCGTACCGCCCAGACCAATGCAGCGGTCGAAGGCCTCAAGGAACGGCTGGCGCGCTTCAGGCAGTTCGAGGTGCGTGTCGTCGAGGCCGGCCGTTCCGAGGCCGCCGACGACCGCACCGAAACGCGGCTGTTTGCGGCACTCGAAGGTGCATTCCGCGATGTTCCGCCGTCGCGTATCGGCGGCGCCGTGATGGTCACCGACGGCCAGGTGCATGACGTGCCCGGCGCCCCAGCGATCAGCGCACCGCTGCACGCACTCATCACCGGCGAGGAGAATGAGCGCGACCGCCGCATCCGCTTCGAGAGCGCTCCCCGCTTTGGCATCGTCGGCAAGCCGCTCGACATGACATATCGCGTGATCGACACCGGAGGCGAGGCCGGGTCGGTCGACGTGCGCGTGTCGATCAACGGTAACCAGGTGTCGGTGCAGCGCGCCTTTGTCGGCCAGGAAATGCCGCTGCAGATCACCGTGCCCTCGGCCGGGCGCAACATCGTCGAACTGTCGATCGACCGGGTTCCGGGCGAGCTGACCGACACCAACAATCGCGCCATAGCCCTCGTCGACGGCATCCGCGAGAACCTGCGCGTACTTCTGGTCTCGGGCGAACCGCATGCCGGCGAGCGTACCTGGCGCAACCTCTTGAAGTCCGACGCCTCGGTCGACCTCGTGCATTTCACCATTCTGCGGCCGCCTGAAAAGCAGGACGGCACGCCGATAAACGAACTGTCGCTGATCGCCTTTCCGACGCGCGAGCTGTTCGTCGAGCGCATCAACGACTTCGACCTGATCATCTTCGACCGCTACCAGCACCGCGACGTGCTGCCGATCCTCTATTACGACTACATTGCCGAATATGTCGAAAAGGGCGGCGCGCTGCTGATCGCCGCCGGCCCCGAATATGCCGGCGAGCAGTCGATCGCCAACACACCGCTGATCTCCGCCCTGCCCGCCATGCCCAATGGCGACGTTGTCGAGAAAGCCTTCTATCCGCGCCTGACCGAACTCGGTCAGCGCCACCCGGTGACGCGCGGCCTCGAGGGTTCGGCGCAGGAGCCGCCGCGCTGGAGCCGCTGGTTCCGCCAGATCGGCATTGAACAGCCGGAGGGCGAAGTGGTGATGAAGGGTGCCGATGACAGGCCCCTGCTCCTGCTCGACCGCAAGGGCGAAGGCCGGGTCGGCATGTTCCTGTCCGACCAGGGCTGGCTGTGGGCACGCGGCTTCGAGGGTGGCGGCCCGCATGTCTCGCTCTACCGCCGCATCGCGCACTGGCTGATGAAGGAGCCCGAGCTCGAGGAAGAGCGCCTGACCGCAGACGGTCGTGGCATGGTGCTCGATATCCGCCGCCAGACGATGCGCGACGAAGCTGGTCCTGCCCGCGTCATCACGCCGTCCGGCAAGACGCTCGACGTCCAGCTCGCCAAGAGCGACCCCGGCATCTTCACCGGCAGCGTCGAGGTCGGCGAGATCGGCCTCTACCAGGTCGGCAATGGCGACCTGACCGCGCTTGCCCATGTCGGGCCGGTCAACGCGCCCGAATTCGCCGACGTGGTCTCGACCGAAAACGTGCTGCGCCCAGCCGCCGAGGCAACCGGCGGCGACGTGCGCCGCCTCGCCGCGACCGGCATCTCGGCCCTGTCCAACGGCATCTCGCTGCCAAGCATCGTACCGGTGCGCGGCAACGCCGAAGCCTCCGGCCGCGACTGGCTCGGCTTCCGCACCACCGACGACAGCGTGCTGAAGTCAGTGTCGCGTGTGCCGCTGTTCGGCGGTTTCCTCGGCCTTGGCTTGCTGCTGCTGGCGCTTGGCGGAATGTGGTACCGCGAGGGCCGGTAGCCCCTCGAAATAAATCAGCGCAGGCGATTGTCTTCCATCATTTGCAGCTCGCGACGTCGCGAGCCGTCGCTGTCGGCGAGCCGCAGACGCGCGATTTCGTCCTTGCGCGCGGTCAGCTTGACCAGCTTGGCCGGCGGCGCGGAAACGTTGACGACTGAGGTTTTCGGCCTTCTCGTGAACATCATGGCTTTGTCCTCGCATGGGGGAAATGCAGTCCGCCGCGAAGGACCAGACGGTCCTGCGGGAAAGCAACTGCCAATTGTCTGCTAGTGCTGAGACGGTATCAGCATTCCACGACCGCAGCTAGACGGACACGATCCGAAATAAATTTTGAAATAGAACCCAGCATGCAAAAAAACACCTTACATAAACCGCAATTAAGGTTTAGAAGTAACCAATCGTTTTTTGGGCCAGCTTGGCTATCGCGGCGTCAGAGGTTCTCGACCCGCCAAACTCTTTCCAAATCGTCGATCTATTGATGTGCGGCAATACTTGCCGCGCGACGACTTTTCTCATTCGAAAGATACTCACATGAACACTGGGACCGTGAAGTTCTACAATGGCCAGAAGGGCTTTGGCTTCATCGAGCAGGCCGGCGGCGGCAAGGACGTTTTTGTCCATGTCAGCGCGCTCGAGCGCGCCGGCTTTTCCGGCCTGGCCGAAGGCCAGAAGCTGAATTTCGAGCTGGAGCGCGACAACAAGGGCCGCGAGTCGGCCACCAATCTTCAGCTGCTCTGATTTCATTTGGCCCGGATCGATGGACGCTGACCACGGATGTACTGGCAGCACCCATCCGGTCCGACCCAGGCACGCTTGAGGCGGCGAAAGCGGGGCATTGCTCCGCTTTTCGTTCATTTCGGGAGACATCGATGACCGGGCGCACCAAACGTTCAACCGTCCATTTCGACAGGCCGTTCCCCTTGCGCGGGATCGAGGAGATCCAGCCGGCAGGCGACTACGACATCGACCAGGACGAAGAGCTGATCGACGGCATCTCGTGGATCGCTTACCGCCGCGTCGCCACCTACATTCACCTGCCCGCGCGATCATCCAATCTGCTGACCAGCCAGGTTCTCGCCATCGACTATGCCGAACTCGAAGCCGCGCTGCGGCAGGATCAGGAAAAGGCCGCATGATCAGGTTCACAAAAGGACCGGCTTCAGCCCCGCGTGTGGAAAAGCCGTCGCATCGCTTCACCGTCGGCCAGATGGTGCGGATCAAGAGCCGGATCGGCATCGCGGTGAAGGACGCAGAGACCTTCCACGTCAAGGCGACGCTGCCGGCCAAGGACGGCTCGCCGCAATACCGCATCCGCAGTGACGGCGAAAACCACGAGCGGGTCACCACGGAAGACAATCTCGAGGGCGTCGAAGCGGTAGCCGAATAGGTTCGCTTCGCAACAGGAAGGGCATGACCATGGCCAAGGGCCAACAACGCAGCAACCGCGAAACCAGAAAGCCCAAGAAGGAGAAGGTCGAAGTCAAAGCCGCGTCCACCTTCGGTTCGCAGGTCAAGCAGGCAGAGACAACATCCTACAAAGGCAAGCCGAAAGGCTGACCTGTTCGCGAAGGCGGCTGGAGGCAGATGTGAATTTCGTCATCGAATTCTATCGCCTGCGCAAGGAAGACGGCGCGCACGCGACGCTCGACCGCATTTCCCTCGAAGCGCCGGATATCGACGCGGCCGTCGATGTCGCCAGCTCGCTTTTCCATACGCTCACAATGCCGCAGGTGCCTGACCAGGTCCGCATCTGCGACTGGGGCGGACACGAACTCTATGTCGGCCCGGCCTCGGGTACGGGACCGGCAGCATTGTAGCGGATTGGCGGCAGCCTGCCTGCGGGCATCTTGCCCTCTGCTGCGCGGACGCTCCTCACTCCTCCGGTTCTGTCGTGAACTGCAGCGGATAGCCCTTGGCCTTGCCGGCTTCCGTCGCCCGCGTCGCCTTGGTCTCGGCGACATCCCGGGTAAACACCGCAACGACGCAGACACCACGCTGGTGTGCGGTGATCATCACCCGGTAGGCCTGGTCTTCCGACATGTGAAATTCGCCCTTCAGCACCGTGACGACGAAGTCGCGCGGCGTGAAGTCGTCATTGACGAGAATGACCTTGTGCAGCTTCGGCCGCTCGGTCTTGGGACGGAGTTTGGTGCGTGGAGCCGTGGTGGTTTCGGGCATGGCAATCGCGCCTCGTGCTCACCTCGCCATAGTATGGGGTTGATCGCAGCGCGCCGCAACGGTTTCGGAACCCGGCCCTCTATCCGACCTTTATGCGTTGGAGGACGCCTGCAAGAAATTTTGGCCGGCATTGTAGGATCGGCCGGCAGCCATTCGTCCTTGCAACGTCACAACACGAGGAGAAGAAGCATGTCTTATGTCGATGGATTCCTGCTCGCCGTGCCGAAAGGCAACATCGAGGCCTACAAGGAGATGGCGCGCCTCGGGAGCGAGGTCTGGAAGGACCACGGAGCAATCGCCTATGTCGAGTGCCTGGCCGACGACGTGCCTTATGGCGAAGTCACCTCCTTTCCCCGCGCGGTGCAGGCCACGGACGACGAGATCGTCGTCTTCTCTTGGATCGTCTACCGCTCGCGCGAGGACCGCGACGAGATCATGAAGAAGGTGATGGCCGACCCACGCTTGGAGGGCGATCCGGCGTCATGGCCGTTCGACGGCAAGCGTATGATCTATGGCGGCTTCAAGCCGTTTGTAGAAGCCTGATCCCTCTGGCCAATTGATGGCGGTTACTGGCAGCTACCGGCAAACCGCCATCTTGACCGCAACAGCCGTTCCGTGAATAAGGATGCAACCCCGCATAGATTGAAACAGAAAAACCTTCCCGCCTAGGTAGCTGTCGGGTGCATTCTGAAACGGAACCGTTCGATGCAGCGCCTTTCGACCTTTGATGTTCCCGCGCGCGACCGCCTCGCCTACCTGCACGACTTTGTCGCCCGCCATGTCGCCGGCCTGCGCTTTCGGCCGCAAGATGCCGACAACTTTGCCTTCGACGTTTCCGCCTACTTTCTCGACGCCGGCACGACGGTCGGTACTGCCTGCTATTCGGCCGTGCTCGGCGAGCGCCCAAAAGACCTGATGGCGGCCGACGGCCGCCAGGACTATTTGATGACCATCCACACCACCGACTACGAGGTGGCGGTCGCAGGCAAGCCGCCCTTGTCGATCAAGGCCGGCGACATCACGCTGCTCAACGAGGCCACGTCCATGGCCTTCGCCTTGCCCAACACGCTGCTGAAGGTCGTGTCCTTGAACGAGGCGAGGCTGGCAGCGCTTGCGCCGCGCATCCGCCAAAAGGCGTTTCATCATATCCGTGTCGACGCTGCCGGCGCCGGGCTGCTGACGGGTTATGCCGACCTGTTGCGGTCGCAGGCACCCGAGGGCGAGGCCGGCCGCCGGCTTGCCGGCAACCACATCTACGACCTCGCGGCCCTCGTCGTGCAAGGCGCGACCTCAGCCAACGCCGAACCGGTGCGCGCCAGCCTTGGCGCCGCGCGGCTGGAACTGATCAAGGCCGAGATGTTGCGCCAGCTGACCGATCCAGAGCTTACAGTCACCGCGATTGCGCGGCGCCAGGGCGTGACCCCGCGCTACATCCAGCGACTGTTCGAGCAGGAAGGAATCACCTTCTCCGAGTTCCTGCGCGATGCTCGGCTCGACCTCGCCTACAACGCGCTCGACCTTGCCGGCGCCAGCACGGTGTCGGCGATCGCCTTCGATGCCGGCTTCAACGACCTGTCCCACTTCAACCGTGCCTTCAGGCAGCGCTTCGGCGTGACACCGTCGGAAATCAAGGCGGCAGCGCTGCGCCGCTGTCAATAAAGCGCCGTGCCTCCCGACGCATGAAAGCCGATTAACCTCATGGAGGCTTCGTATCGGCTTGCCGAAATATCGGTTCCGGTTCTCGGCGCATGCGTTAGACGCACCGCCCTGTTCGCTCCAGACCGCACCTGTTCGCCCCACGCCAAGACGACATTTGTGCTGCCATCGTAAATCGGCGCCGTGGCGGACCGATGCATCCGACGGGCGGGGGCGCTCTTCGAACGCATGCGAGGCCGGCCATCGCCGGACCGTCGACTGGGCAGAGTCGACGGTCCGCGCATGGCCCGCCCCACGGAGTTCGCGCCTTCTCCAGCGAAATCGAGAGACCCATGAAAAGAGCGATTGCATTGATGATGTGCGGCGTGCTTGCCGCCTGCAGCCAGACGACGTCGACAACCAGCACCTCGACAACGGCAGGCGCGCCCAAGACGGCGGCGCAGCTGGCCACCAAGGGCAAGAAGCAGACGGCAGCACAGCGCTGCGACGAAGCCATGCGCAAGGCGACCCAGGCGCAGACGAATGCCGCCATGCTCGGCGGCGCGCTGTCGATGGTCGGCGGCTTCGGCGGACTTGGCCGCGGCGGCGCGATCGCCGGCTCGGTCGCCTCGGTCGGCGGTTCGCTGGTTCAGGCCAAAGCGCAGAACGACGCCGACAAGGCACTCGATGCGGAGTGCATGGGATGAGCGCCATCCTCGGACGCCGCATCGCTGGCGGCTTGCTGGCGGCGAGCCTGGCGCTCGGAGCGCTGGTGCTGCCGGCCCGGGCATTGACGCTGGAAGAGGCCGGCAAGGTGGTGCAACTGCTCGGTGAACTGGAACCCGAACTCGGTCGCCTCGCCTATGACGAGGAAGAGGCCGACCAGTGGTTCGACGACGATGCCGGGCTTGAAGGCCGCATCGCCAAGGCCGGATTCACCAGGGAAAGCTGGAAGGAGGCGCTCGGCGCCACCTTCCGCGGCTATCTCGCGACGATCGCCGCCGAACGCTTCGAAGCGACGTTCTCTGGCCTTACGGAAAAGGTCGATGCCAGCGACCTGAATGCCGAGCAGAAAACCGAAATGCGCAGCTTCGTCGAGGAAAAGATCGCCGAGACACGGGCCCTGCGCGCCGAAGGCGCGCAATATATCGACGCCGTGCAGCCTTATGCGGCCAGGCTGGACGAGCTTCTGGGTGATGAGGAAGAGTGAAAGGCTTTCCTTCTCCCCGTCCACCGGGGAGAAGATGGCCCGACGGGCAGAGCGAACTCTGAGACGCTAGCGCTGCCCCTTATCTGCGTGCCGGCGTCCGATGATCGAAAAGCCAAGCAGCCGGCTCTTCGTCGGCTACGCGGAACTCATCTCACCTCCCCATTCACGGGGAGAAGAAAAGCTGTCATCGCCTCAGCACAGCACTTAGCACGTCGCGGATGCCGATGGCGCCAACGAAGCGGGACTGGTCGTCGAACAGCGCCACGGGCGATGTCTGCGAGCGGTGCATGGCAAGCATCACCAGCTTGAGCGATGTGCCTGGTTTCGCCCAGAAGACGTGCGAAGCCTCGTCGGTCGACTTGTCGATCTCGTCGACCGAAACCCAGACGGCCGGCTGGCCGTTGCGCTCGGCAGCGGTAACCAGGCCCTGCGCGTCGATCTTGAAGCGCGTGGTCTTGCGCCGATCGAGCCAGAGCCAGCCCTCGCCCGCATCCTCAAGGTCGCGGCGGTCACGCATGACATTCCATGCGGTGAGCACCGACAGCGGGTTCACGTTGGCGATGAAGTCGCGGACATAGTCATTGGCCGGACGCAGCACGATATCTTCTGGCGGCCCGGACTGAACGATGCGCCCCCCCTCCATGATGGTGATGGTGTTGCCGATCTTGAGCGCTTCTTCGAGGTCGTGACTGACGAAGATGATCGTCTTCTTCAGCGTCTTCTGCAACTGCAGCAGCTCGTCCTGCAGTTTGGTACGGATCAGCGGGTCGAGCGCAGAGAATGGCTCGTCCATCAACAGGATCGGCGCTTCGGTGGCGAAGGCGCGGGCCAGGCCGACACGCTGCTGCATGCCGCCGGACAGCTCATGCGCGTATTTCTTGGCCCAGGGCGTCAGGTTGACCAGGTCGAGCTGCTTGCCGACCTTGGCCTTGCGCTCGGCGTCGGGCATGCCGGCAAGCTCGAGGCCGAGGCCGACATTTTCCTCGACCGTACGCCAGGGCAAAAGGCCGAACTGCTGGAACACCATGGCGACCTGGTGCTGGCGCAGGCGGCGCAAGGTCGGCTCGTCGCAGGAGACGACGTCGACCATCCTGTCGCCGTCCTTGACCATGACCTGGCCACGCGAAACGATGTTGAGGCGATTGACGGCGCGCAGCAGCGTCGACTTGCCGGAGCCGGACAGGCCCATCAGGACAGATATTTCGCCCTCGTTGATGGTCAGGTTGGCGCCGGCGCAACCCAGCACATTGCCGGTCTTTTCGAGGATCTCGGCGCGAGTGGCACCCTTGTCGAGCATGGCGAGCGAAGCGGAGGTGTCGGCACCAAAGACGATGTCGACATTCTTGAAATCGACGGCGACGTTCATTTCTTGCCTCCCACGCCGATGCGCGTCATGCGGTCGAGAACGATGGCGAGCACGACGATCGCCAGCCCTGCTTCAAGTCCGAGGTCGATCTTGCGCGAGCCGAGCGCGCGGTTGATTTCGGTGCCGAGGCCACCGGCGCCGATGAGGGCGGCAAACACGACCATCGACAGCGACAGCATGATGCACTGGGTGAGTCCCGCCATGATGGTGGGTAGGGCCGCCGGCAATTCGACCTTCCACAGCAGCTGGCGCTTGGTGGCACCAAAGGCCTGGCCGGCCTCGATGATCGCGGTCGGCACCGACGTGACACCGAGATGGGTCAGGCGCACCGCCGTCGGAATGACGAAGATGATGGTGACGATCAGGCCGGGCGCGTTGCCAAGGCCGAACAAGGTGAGCACAGGGATCAGGTAGACGAAGGTCGGCAGTGTCTGCATCAGGTCGAGTACCGGCAACATGAAGCGGTAGACCTTGGGCTTGTGGGCAGCCCAAATGCCGAGCGGCACGCCGATGGCCATCGAGGCGGCAGCGGCGGCAACGACCAGCACCAGCGTCTCGACGGTCTGCTTCCAAAGGCCCTGGTTGATGATGAACAGCAGGCCGAGCGCAACCCCTATAGCCAGTGCCCGCGAACGCTGAAGATACCAGGCGAGAGCCGCGACCAGCGCCACCACCACCACCGGAGGCAGCAGCAGCAGCCCGTCGACGAGCCCGTCGAGCAACAAGTTGAGCCCGTTGGAAAAGCCGCGGAAGATGGCGTTGAAATTGTCGGTCAGGAAGGTGAAGAACGCCTTGCCCCACAGGCCGATCGGAATCTTGTAGGCAGCCAGCAAGTTCGATACCGGATCCATCTGTCCCCTCTCTATTGCTTTCGCAGGCGCCGGTCGCGCCGGCGCTTCTCGCTTAACTTGATACGAAAAAGGGCAGCTGTCTCGCTTCGCTGCCCTTCATCATGTCATTTGCAGGCAAGGACGCCGGCTTTAGCTCGCCAGAGCAGCCTTCACCGCAGCCGTTGCATCGCCGCCGTCGAAGGTGGTGACGCCGTTGAGCCAGGGCGTTGCTGCATCCGGATTGGCCTTGAGCCAGTCCTTGGCAACGTCATTGGCGTTACCACCCTTGAGGATGGCATCCATCATGGTGCCTTCCATCTCCAGGTTGAACTTCAGATTGCCGAGGAACTTACCGACATTCGGGCACTCGGCGACATAGCCCTTGCGCACGTTGGTGCTGACGGTGGCAGCGCCAAAGCCCGAGTCACCCATGCCATCGAGATAGGCGATCTTCATCGCACCCATGACCGGATGCGGCGTCCAGCCGAGGAAGGCGATCCACTCGTTCGACTTCATCGACTGCTCGGCCTGGGTCAGCATGCCGGCCTCAGACGATTCGACCAGTTCGAAGCCGGTGAGATTGTTCTCGGGCTTGGAGATCATGTCGAGGATGATGCGATTGCCGTCATTGCCGGCTTCGATGCCGTAGATCTTGCCGCCGAACTTGTCCTTGAACTTGCCGAGATCGGTCAGCGTCTTGACCCCGCCTTCGGCGACGTAGCTCGGCACGACGATGCCGTAGCCGGCGCCGGACAGGTTTTCGCCGATGGTCTCGACCGAGCCGTCGGCGACATATTCCTTGATGTCGGCGGTCATCGACGGCATCCAGTTGCCGAGAAAGACGTCGAGATCCTTGTTCTTCAGCGAGGCGTAGGTGACCGGCACCGACAGCTGGATAACCTCCGGCTCGTAGCCGAGTGCGGTCAAAAGCACCGAAGCGACGCCTGTCGTGGCCTGGATGTCGGTCCAGCCGACATCGGACAGGCGCACCTTCTTGCAGCTTTCGGCATCGCCCGCAAAGGCGGCACCGGCAGTCATGACCGCCGACACGCCGACAGCGGCGGCGAGTAGTTTCAAGCGCGACATATGGAATCTCCCATTCGTATTTATGACGGCAACGCGGTATTGTTGTTGTTCGTCTTTGTCGCGAGCCAAACACCATTTTCCTTTGGATTCAAGTGACATGACGCAACGACAGACGCCGCCGGCTTATCCATCAGCGACATCACAAAGGTTTTTTGCGGTGGATGGCAGGGTGGCCCCCTCCCCGCGCCCGACGGCTTCTGATTAGAAGAACCATGGCCAAGCTCTATTTCCATTACGCCACGATGAATGCCGGCAAGACGACCATGCTGCTGCAGGCGTCCTACAACTACCGCGAGCGCGGCATGACGACGATGCTGTTTGTCGCCGGCCACTACCGCAAGGGCGACACCGGCTACATCTCCTCGCGCATCGGGCTTGAAGCAGGCGCCGAGATGTTCCGCGGCGGCGACGACCTCTATGCCCGCATCGCCGAGCATCACCAGCACACGACCGTCCACTGTATCTTTGTCGACGAGGCGCAGTTCCTCGAGGAAGAGCAGGTCTGGCAGCTTGCGCGCGTCGCCGACAGGCTGGGCATTCCCGTCATGTGCTACGGGCTGCGCACCGACTTCCAGGGCAATCTGTTCTCGGGCTCGCGGGCGCTGCTCGCCATCGCCGACGACCTGCGCGAGGTGCGCACGATCTGCCGCTGCGGCCGCAAGGCGACGATGGTCGTGCGGCTCGGCCCGGACGGCAAGGTCGCCCGCCAGGGCGAGCAGGTGGCGATCGGCAAGGACGTCTACGTCTCCTTGTGTCGGCGCCACTGGGAAGAGGAAATGGGCCGCGCCCAGCCCGACGACTTCATCGGATTTGCCACACCAAGCTAAGTAGCCCCGGCATAATTGCTTTCGCCCGCGGCTGTGTGTCTTTCAATCGCAAGATGCGCCACATATATTCGGCGCCACTGTCCCGCATTCGACACCGGAGGAACGTATGGCAACGCTGCAGAATTTCGATGCCGAAATCGCCAAGACCAAGCAGGTCGTGGAGGACATGCGGAGCAAGATCGAGCAGTCGGGCACAGTGCTCGACAAGATTGCCACGACCGACGCCAAGATCGGCGCCTCCGACTTCGACATCGAGAACGCGCGCATCCAGGACGTGCTGAAGCAGCAGAAGGTGATGGAAGGCAACATCGCCGACCTGATCATCGGACTTGAGGACGCCACCAACGTCTTCGGTTCGGAATTCGAGAGCATGAAGAGCTTCACCGGCTGGGAAACCTTCGTCGGCATCTTCTCCGATTCCAGCAAGCAGCGCATGCGCACCGACCGCGTGCGCAACATGTCGCTGGCCGGCAATCTGCAGGAACTGCTGGTCAAGTCCGACACCATCGTCGGCATCCTGAAGGCGCAGAAGCAGGTCCTCGACGAGCGCTACAAGACCTCGGAGGCCAGCCTTTCCCAGGTGATCGAGCGCCGCAAGGTGACGATGTCAAACCTCGAAGCGACCCAGAAGCGCATCGAGGAGCTGAACCCGCTTCTGCTCGACATCGAAAACAAGATCGCGGCCTCGACCAGCCAGAAGGAGCGCACCGAGCTCGAATCCGAGCGTTCCAAGCTCGCCACCGAATACAACGAGAAGCAGGCCAAGGAGCAGGAAATCCTGGCCGAGAGCCAGACGCTCGAACGCTATACCTCGATGTTCCAGACCTTCGTCGATTCGCTGAACAACCAGATCGCAGCGCAGGCGACGCTGATCAACAAGCTGACCATCGACACCGAGCAGCGCATCGTCTTGTACAAGGCGCTGGAAGACTCGCTGAAGACGGCAGCGCAGCAGGACGTTGCCCACAAGATCAACACGCTGGGCTCGAAGGTCGACAACACCGCCGAAGAGACCATGGCCGGCATCGGCGCCGCCGCCCAGAAGCACATCGGCGACCTGCTCGAACTGCACGAGAAAAACATGGTGGCGACGGCCGACATCCAGCGCCGCAAGAAGCTGGCCGACGACGCGTTTGCCCGCCGCTTCGACGAGGTGCTGAAGAAGCACAACGCTTCGGACTACGTGCAGCCGTAACCTAGCAAGCATCCGCAATGTCGCGCCCCCCCTCTGGCCTGCCGGCCATCTCCCCCACAAGGGGGGAGATTAGGAGGTGGTTGGCGCTTCGCCAGTATTCGGCGATGAAGTTCGGGCGACAGGAAACGCGACAGCCGATCTACCCCCTTGTGGGGGAGATGGCCGGCAGGCCAGAGGGGGGCAACGTCGAGCCCATGCATTCGAGAATTTGCCC
Organism: Aminobacter sp. NyZ550; assembly: GCF_025628925.2. NCBI lineage: Bacteria > Pseudomonadati > Pseudomonadota > Alphaproteobacteria > Hyphomicrobiales > Phyllobacteriaceae > Aminobacter > Aminobacter sp. NyZ550. The sequence continues at coordinate 2,278,204 of NZ_CP114190.1, read as the reverse complement.
ATGACCCCCACAGACGACCCAGCCGTCCGCTACTTCGACGCGATTGCGGCGGCGCTCAGCGGGCTTGAAATCTTCATGCGCGACGACCGCTCGCCGCTCTACCGGCACGGCATCGTGGCGAAGGTGGCGGCGGCCTATATCTCGCGACTGGAACGGTCCTTCGCCTGTTGGCGCAACCGGCTCGGCTTCATGGAGACCTTCAAGATTTCGCGCGCCGAGAGCGGCTTCCCGGTGTTCCAGAACGTGCTCGAACTGGAAAACGACCGCAAGACGGCGGCGCAGCGGTTGGCCAGCATCCCACCACCGGGCGAACTGCGCGAGGAGATGGCCGACTTCATCCTGCGCCACAAGGAATTTCCCGAGGCGCTGCAGCGCTCGATGGCCGAGCGGCTCTATCTCGAGGACGTCAAGGACGGCTCGACCTTCTCGCCCTTCATCCTGGCGCAGACTGCCAAGGTGTCGGTCAATCCAAAGTCGATGCGGCCCTATTATCTCGTCCACTGGGGCAACTTCGACGGCACTGCCAACCTGCCGCTGATCTATATGGCGACCGTCGAGGATTCGTCGGAGGCGATGGTCGAGCAGCTCGTCGACACCGACAGCGGCAGGCTCAACGAGAGGATCGAGATCCCGTTGCCGGTCGACGGCTTGCTCAACCCCGATCTCGCCCACCGCTTCGACGACTTCACCGAGAAGAACTCGGCCTATTCGCTGTCACCGCTGACAGTCGCCACCAATCTCGACAAGGATTTTCCCGTCCTGCACCCCAAGCAGCTCAGGCGGATGGTGCTGGGCCCGTTCTATTCGGCCGGCATCACGGAGCACAATTCGACGGTCAGCGAGGTGCTGTCGAAAGTGCGCAAGGCCGAAAACGCCTGGCTTTTGACCTGGACTATCCAGGAGGTCTACTCCAAGGCCGAGAAACCCGGCCGCAAGGGCCTGTGGTCGAGCGAGCCGTCGAGCGAGGAGTTCTTCATCAACACCGACGACCTCGAGGCCGCGCGCCAGGGCGTCTCGAGCTACGAAAAACACGCACTGATCCCGCACGAGGCTTACCAGGCGCTCTACGCCGCCGGCGAAGCCGAGAAGATCTTCGGCGGCTACAAGGTGCACATCCTGTCGAAGGGACAGGTGATCTCGGATGTCTGAGAGCAAGGCGGTCGACCCCCACTCCGTCTCGGCTTCGCCTCGACACCTCTCCCCCGTTCGACGGGGGAGAGCAAAGACCGCCATCGGGCCTCGCGCCGTTCCTCTCCCTCCGGAGAGGGGAGAGGTGCCGAGCGCAGCGAGACGGAGTGGGGGAAGCCCTTGCAGGATTAAAACACTGATAGCGGGAGAAATCTGATGGACACCGGCCTGACCACGATTTCCGAAGCCGACATCGAAAAGCACCGCGCCACGGCGCAGAGCTTCATCACTCGCATCGTCGTGCTGGAGGATTCCTCCGGCCAATCTGGTACGGCGCTTGCCGGCACCAACAGGCGCTTCGTCTCGACGGTTTCGGCCGGCTCGATCCGCAAGACGCGCGAGGTCGAGTTGCAGAAGACCGTCACGGCGATCCGCCCCGACGACCAACTGATGTCGATCCCACAGCACACGCTGCTGTTTCGCGCCCGCCGCAGCATTGCGGTGGCGCTTGCCGTTTCGGACGTGTTCTCGCGCTCGACCGATCTGGAGGCGCTGCAGGCCAAGAATGCGCGCAGCCCGCTCGAAGGCGACGAGGCCAGCCATTTCAAGAAGCTGCTGTCGGCGTCGGCCTATGTCGCCGGCTTCACGCTCGCCTCCTACCTTGCCCAGCTGATCGACAGCGACGGCGAAGCGCCCAATGACGTCAGCGAACCAGACTTCCTGTTCGACACGCCCCAGGACGCGGTGAAGTCGATCGTCTCCGGCCTCGACCGAGCGCTGTCGGGCGCCAAGGACGATGCCGACCTTCTGACGCGCGGTCGCGCCTTTGCCCGCACAGCCATCGAGGGCCTGTTGCAGCGCAAGGGCCGCTTCGACGGCATCGGCGCCTTCGAGAACGCCCATATCCGCATCGACGCCGACGACTTCACCCTCGACGGCTTCGACGTGGCGCCGGGCAAGAAGTCGAAGCCGCTGGTCATGACCTTCAAGAAGCCGCAGGAGGTGGTCGGCAATCACATCGCAAAATTCCAGTCGGTCCGGCTGGCCAAGATGCTGATGGCCTATGATTTCGACCGCGAGCTGAACCCGTTTGTCGAGCTCGGCGGCTTCCTGTTCACCTTCATCGGCGACGGCGCACCGGGCACCGGCAAGACCACGCTGATCCAGATGATCGCAGGCCTGGTCAACAATTACTGCCAGGTCGCCGGCTATCCCTTCGCCTACGAGAATTTCGGCGTCGACCAGATCTCGTCCTACCAGGGCAAGTCTGGCCAGAACTGCCGCCAGTTCATCAACAACGTGCTCAACCCGCGCGCCATCGGCTTTGGCACCATCGACGACATCGACCAGGTGGCTGCCAAGCGCTCCGACGACCGGGCGTCGGCCGGCCAGCAGGAAATCACCGGCGTACTGATGGATGCATTCGCCGGTGCCGGCACGGTCGTGCGCGGCAACTGCTCCTTCGGCATGTTCTCCAACTATCCCGAGAATGTCGACGATGCGCTGCGCCAGCGCGCCGGCGCCCGCTGGCTGGTCGACGGCCCGCAGACCCGCGACGACTACATCGACATCTTTGTCCTGCTTGCCGGCAAGAACCATAAGATCCCGCTCGGCGAGCATGAGCTTTATGCCGCGCAGGAGATCCAGCGCGCCGTGACCGAGGCCTATGAGGAGCATGCCAAGCCGCAGGAAGACGGCCTGGAAAAGGTCTACGACCGCTTCATGAAGGACAATGGCGCGCCCAAGACGCTGGCCGACGTCGGCACCTATTTGCACATGATCAAAGAAGCCGAGCCACGCTTCACCGGTCGCGCCATCAAGAACGTCACCGACGCGATCAAGATGCGCGCCATGGACATCGAGCTGCCTGACGAATGGTTCGAAAAACCCGAGGCTTTCATGCACAAGGGCTACGACGAGAAGAAGGCGATGATCGAGGAACTGCGCGGACCGTTCTCGATGGACATGGTGATGCAGGAGATCAACCGCTACGCCGACAGCGAATTCCGCTACTCCGACAAATCAGACGATGCCGCCGTGTCCAAGCTGTTGCGCGACGCAAGGCTGCGCGAGCGCGCGGCGAAGGAGATGGAAGAGCTGAAAGCGAAGGGGCTGTGGAATGCTTGATTGGCTGTCAGGCTCATCTTGGCATTTTCCAAGATTCGTTGAGCGCGTCGAGGTGTGTGATATCTATGTCCTCTGGACACAGGCGATACTGATAACCTTATATTTGAACTTCCCCACGATAAAAAATATCGCAGGAATTCGATACAGGATAAAATACGAATCTAGAAGCTTGAATGTTAAAAATAAGAATATTGAGCTCTACGGCGAAGCCGCAGATATATTTGCAAAATTTGTCACAAATCTAATCTGCCTGGCGACAGCTTACATATTTGCATTGCTTCTTTGGTTCGGTGTCTAGATGGACCTCCTACGCGACAACGAACTCATCTACGGCCGTCTCCTGCTGGTCGACGAACCGCATCTGATCGACCGCTACAACAAGGCGTTGACCGCCTTCGGTTTGCCGGCGACCAAGCTTCAGAGCTTTCAGATCGACCGCACCGGCTTTTCGCCTGAAATCGCCGAGGAGTTGGGCGACTATCAGTATCTCGACCCTAACGAGGTCAACCGCCGCTTCATCATTCTGACGCCGTCACAGATCGACCTGCCAGTGGTTCACACGGCGTTCTCCAACACCTCGCAGTTGCTGTTCGAATTCATGTCCAAGAACCAGCGCGCCATCGACGCGCTGACGATCAAGGACGTCATCTACGGCGAGATCGAGGATTCGGTGTCCAAGGTCGAGGACATCGAAGACCTGTTGTCGATCAACCAGGTCGAGTTCCGCGTGCTGTCGGCCGAGGATGTGCTCGGCAAGGCGGCCGAGCTCGGCAAGCTTGTCGACAAGCTCAAGCAGGAGCCCGAGGCCTGGCGCGACGATGCCATGCTCCAGCGCATGGTCGAACTTGCCAAGGTCTGCGGCGATATCCGTGAGAACGCGCTGGTGCCCGACCAGGTGATCTTCCGCCACAACGCCTTCTGGACCAGCCATTTCGGCGGGCTCTACGTCTTCGTCGACCCTGATGTGACAACGGTCATATCAGATCCGTCGGCGCCTGGTTTCCGCCGCTCGCGGCCATGGCAGGTGAGCTATCTCTCGATCAAGGACGCCGACAAGGTGTTCAAGTTCCTGGCGTCGACCGGCCGGCTCGACCTGCCCCGCGCCTCGTGGATCGAAAGCTCGGGCTATCTCGAGCACCGCGCTGAAATGGCTGTGCGCGCCCTGATCCGCGAGGCCGAGCCGAAGCGCGACATCGGCAAGGTCGACAAGGTCTGGCTGCAGACCTGGATCCACAGCCATGCCGACGCGATCAACCGTGACGGCACCTTCCCCTTTCTCAATGCCGCCAAGCGCGAGATCGCCCAGCTCGGCCAGTTGCGGCTGGAAGAGGTATTTCCGCTGCACCGCTTCCTGGTGGTGCGCGCCAAGACCGACCATCCCGACGCCTGGCTGACCAACCGTCTGATCTCCGAATTTGTGCCGTCGGATTTCGTCTCGCGTTATGTCTTCAACAAGCAAGGCTTCTACAAGGATTATGAAGAGCTCAACGAGACCTGGCGATCCAATGTTGTCGACACATTGAAAACCACATATCTGAAAGACAAGGCGGCGTTCCGCGCACAGCTCTACGGCCTGACCGACTGAGGGGATTCCAAATGCTTGATCCGATCGTGAGTTTCTTCACCCGGATGTTTCAGCTGATCGGTAGGGGCCTTGGCTTCGTCATCGGCATATTGTTGCTGCCGTTCATCTGGGCCTGGCGCTGGTTCGTCCAGCGCGGATGGGTCCTGAAGACGCTAGTTGGCGGCGCTGTCGTCGGGCTTGTGGCGCTGTATGGCTACTTTGGCTGGAACACCCAGGTGTGGACCAACTTCAACCCCGACTATGTAGCGACTCATAATTTCGAGAACCGCAATGTCTCGGCCGGCGAGCAGGTTGTCGCCGGCGGCGGCACCGACACTGCCAAGACCTGCGGCCGTTCGGCGATCGCCGACATCTCCGCTGAACTGATCGACCTCAACGTTAACCAGAATGCCTGGATCTCGTCTATGGTCCTGTACAAGACCGGCCTGTTCGGCCTGTCCTGGGATCACACGCCTTTCCTCGACAACAAGGCTTCGTTCCAGCGCGGCATCAACCAGGCGATCCGCCGCACGACCACCGAACTGGCCGACAATCTCGGCCGCGTGCGTGGCACCAGCCAGGTCGATTCCGATCTGCAGGACGCCCGTGGCAACATGCAGTTCGACGAATACACCTGGTATTTCGGCCTGACCCCGTTCGGCCCCAAGACGCCGACCCCAAGCTACTACCGCTCGGCGATCAAGAGCCTGAACAATTTCAACGGCCGCCTCGAGAAGTGCCAGGCGGTGTTCGACGCCCGCGCCGACAATCTGATCCAGTTCATCGACCGCATTTCGAACGATATCGGCGCGACGTCGGCGATCCTCAAGGACCGCGCCGAGAACTACAACAATGGCTGGTTCGACCCGCGCGCCGACGACCGCTTCTGGTTCGCCTATGGCCAGCTCTACGGCTATTACGGCCTGCTCAAGGCGACCCATGCCGATTTTGAGGACGTGCTTAAGACACGCAACCTCGACAATCTTTGGGATACGATGGAGCAGCAGACTCGTGCCGCCCTCAACATCCAGCCCTTCATCATCTCCAATGGTGCTGAAAACGGCTGGTTCATGCCCTCGCACCTGATCACCATGGGCTTCTACATCCTGCGCGTCCGTTCGAACCTGGTCGAGATCAGCAACGTGCTGAGCAGGTAAGGGGATGGCGAATAGCGAATAGGGAGTGGTGGTGAGAGGCGCGCTCCGCGCGTCGCGGCTCCTCTCCACTCGCTATTCGCTGCTCCCTATTCACTCACCTGCCCTGTCGCAATCCGTGCATTGGGCGGCTGTTTTGAGACGGCAGGCGATGGCGATGTCGCGCTTCTATGGCGGCGACTGCGATGGCCGTCGCGCCATTGGAACAAACATTGTGGAGGAGCCGTCATGGCCGAATTCAAGACCGACATCGAGATCGCGCGTGCGGCGAAGAAGAAGCAGATCCAGGAGGTCGGTGCCAAGATCGGCATTCCGACCGAGCATCTGCTGCCTTATGGCCACGACAAGGCGAAGATCTCGGCCGAGTTCATTGCCAATGCGCGCAAGAACAAGGACGGCAAGCTGATCCTGGTCACCGCGATCAACCCGACGCCGGCCGGCGAAGGCAAGACCACGACCACCGTCGGCCTCGGCGACGGTTTGAACCGCATCGGCAAGAAGGCCATCGTCTGCATCCGCGAAGCCTCGCTCGGGCCGAACTTCGGCGTCAAGGGCGGTGCCGCCGGTGGCGGTTATGCCCAGGTCGTGCCGATGGAGGACATGAACCTCCACTTCACCGGCGACTTCCACGCCATCACCACCGCCCACAACCTTCTGTCGGCGCTGATCGACAACCACATCTACTGGGGCAACGAGCTCGGCATCGACACCCGCCGCGTCGTCTGGCGCCGGGTGATGGACATGAACGACCGTGCGCTGCGCCAGATCAACTGCTCGCTCGGCGGCGTCGCCAACGGTTTTCCGCGTGAGGCCGGCTTCGACATCACCGTCGCTTCGGAAGTCATGGCGATCCTGTGCCTGGCAACCGACCTCAAGGACCTGGAAAAGCGCCTCGGCGACATCATCGTTGCCTATCGCCGCGACAAGACCGCCGTCTATGCCCGCGACCTCAAGGCCGACGGCGCCATGGCGGTGCTTCTGAAGGACGCGGTGCAGCCGAACCTGGTGCAGACGCTGGAGAACAACCCGGCCTTCGTCCATGGCGGCCCCTTCGCCAACATTGCGCATGGCTGCAACTCGGTGGTCGCCACCACCACCGCCCTGAAACTCGCCGACTATGTCGTCACCGAAGCCGGCTTCGGCGCTGATCTGGGTGCCGAGAAGTTCTTCGACATCAAGTGCCGCAAGGCCGGCCTCAAGCCGGCGGCTGCCGTCATCGTGGCGACGGTGCGCGCGATGAAGATGAATGGCGGCGTCAAGAAGGAAGAGCTCGGCAAGGAGAATGTCGAGGCGGTGAAGAAGGGCTGCGCCAACCTTGGCCGCCACATCGAGAACGTCAAGCAGTTCGGCGTGCCTGTGGTGGTGGCGATGAACCACTTCGTCTCCGACACCGACGCCGAGATCGCGGCGATGAAGGACTATGTCGCTTCGATGGGTGCGGAAGCGATCCTGTGCAAGCACTGGGCCAAGGGGTCGGCCGGCATCGAGGAGCTCGCCCACAAGGTGGTGCAGCTGGCCGAAAGCGGCGCCTCGCAGTTCTCGCCGCTCTATCCCGACGACATGAAGCTGTTCGACAAGATCGACACCATCGTCAAGCGCATCTACCGCGGCTCGGAGGCCATCGCCGACAAGTCGGTGCGTGACCAGCTGCATGCCTGGGAAGCGGCCGGCTACGGCCACCTGCCGGTGTGCATGGCCAAGACGCAGTATTCGTTCTCGACCGACCCGAACCTCAGGGGTGCCCCTGTCGACCATGTCGTGCCGGTGCGTGAAGTGCGCCTGGCAGCAGGCGCCGGCTTCATCGTCGCCATCTGCGGTGAGATCATGACAATGCCCGGCCTGCCCAAGGCACCGTCATCCGAGAAGATCTTCCTCAACGAACAGGGCCAGATCGAAGGACTGTTCTGAGTTCGGGGCGTCATACCCAGACGGAGGGGCGAGGCCGCAAGGCCCCGCCCCTTTTCTTTTTCGGGCGCATCGCTTTCCTCGAAACGCCCATCGCCGTCATTGGCGCAAGTCCCAACAGGCGCGTGCTCTACGACTTCAGGCGGCCTTGCGTCGTGCCCAGGCCTTCATCGCCGTGGGCAGCCAACTGGCAAGGCCCGGCGCAAGCTCCTCGTAGCGCCGGGCGAAGTCGGGATGGTCGTAGATGTCGGCGCGGTGGTGGCGCTCGACCAGCATGTCGAGTTCGCGCGCCTCGGGCACGATGCCCTTTTTCATGGCTGACGCCAGTGACTGTTCGATGTCGCGCAGCTCGGCCATCGCGTTGCTCTGCTCTGCGCTGAGCTTCGGCGCATGGCTAACTGCCTTGCGCATCGGCTCGCCGTAACGCTCGACCAGCCAGTCCTCAAGTTCCGTCTGCTTTTCGGAAAAGCCCTTTTACAGTTCGGCATGTTTCATCGCGCGATCTCCTTCGAGTTTGGCGATCGTGCGGTCGATCGTCCTGACAAGCTGGCGGTAGCGGCTTGCCTCGGCCTCCATCCGCCGGCGCTGCTGCCTGACCGGGCGCATCGAGGATGGCAGCGATCTCGCCGAGCGGAATGCCGAGTTCGCGGTGGATGAGCACCTGCTGCAGCCGCAGCAGTTGTTCTTCGCCATAGCTGCGATAGCCGTTCGCGCCGACAAAAAACGGGCTTGAGCAGACCGATGTCGTGATAATGGCGCAGCGTCCGGACCGTCACGCCAGCAAGCCGCGCCAGTTCACCCACAGCATATGCCGTCATCCGACCATGTCTCCGCAGGACCGGATGAGTAGTCCCTCACGTCGCGTGAGGGTCAAGCGAGAGAAAGACGCTGCCACGCATACGGAACCTGGCTGCACCATCCCCGATCTTGTCGTTGCGGCACGCAGTGCAGGAAACCTGTTAGTTCCCAGGAGCTTCATCGCACTGTCATGTGGTCACTCTAGGCCTGCCCGCCATGAGTCCACGCATGTCGCGTGGGACCAGCAAGGAAGACTACATGACTACGCATAAAGGCAGCCTTTCGCGACGTTCGATGCTGAAAGGCGGCGCAGCGCTGGCTGCTACAGCAGCCATATCTCCCTACATCGTTTTCCGCGCGCAAGCAGCGCCTGCGGCTGGTGAACTTGCCATGATCGCCGCGACGCCGAATTCGAACGGCGCCTTTGAAAAGCTCTACCTGCTCAAGGGCGACCCGCTGGCCGGGCCGATCAAGGCGATCGTGACCGAAACGGGCGCGGCCGTCCCCATGTCAGGGCTGGAAATGGGCGAACGCCGCTTGCTGCGGCTGATGCATTTCAACGACTTGCACAACCACATCACCGAAATGCACGCGAAGAAGGGCGACACCCACGTCTTCTCGCAGATGGTCAAGCAGGTGAAGGACGCACGCGCCAACGCCGTCGCCGACGAGGTGGTGCTGTTTGTTTCCGGTGGCGACGATCACACCGGATCGATCTTCGACGAACTGCTTGGATGGTCGCCGGACGAGTTCATCGCCGACGCCGGATACCGCGTCTATTCCGCCGGCGGCGTGGATGTCGCGGTGCTCGGCAATCATGAATTCGACCGTGGCGCTGCCGTGCTGAAGAAGGGCATCGAGACCGATGCCAGCTTCCCGCTGCTGTCGGCAAACGTGCATGGTTCCTCGGACTTGAAGCGTGACGAAGACTACTTCGCCGCCGTGATCGGCGAGGCGAAGGGACTGCGAATCGGTTTCGTCGGCCTGACCACATCCGTCGACACGCGCGTCGGCCAGCCCGCCGACCCGAAGCTTGCGGTCGCCAGCCCCCTCGAAGCTGTGCGCAACGTGCTGCCGGCGGTGGCGTCGGTCGCCGACATCGTGGTTGTGCTGTCGCACTGCGGTTATGGCGGCGACCAGCACAAGAGCGGCAAGGCGGGCACCGCCCGCACCGTCGGCGAAGGCGACTTCGCCATCGCCCAGGCCATCGCCCCTCTGACGGACAAGCCGATCGTCATCATCGGCGCCCATACCCACACCAAGCTCAACGCCGAGGGTATCGACACCGACAATGTTGTCGAAGGCGTGCTGATCACGCAGGCGCAGGCCCATGGCGCCTATCTCGGCGAGATCGCCATATCGATCCGCAGCGACAACGGCCGTAAGGGCTGGTTCACTTCGGTCGGCCTGCGTCCCACCAAGGCGCGCGACCAGCGCGTCAAGGCTGGCGAGGCCGGCTACGAGACCTTCGAACAGGAAGCGGACTACGACGTCGATTTCGAACAGACGCATGTGGCGCCGCTGATCAAGGCGCTCGACATGAGGCTGAACGAAGTCATCGGCCAGGTTCCGGACGACACGCTCGTTTCGAACGAACGCACCTTCGCCGATCGTTATGTTGGCGAGACCGCGCTTGCCAATTTCATGAACGACGCGCTGGTCAGGCGTTCGGAGGATTTCCCCGGCGGCCGCATCGACGTGGCGTTGTTCAACGCTTCGGGCATCACCTCGGGTCTGCCACAGGGACCGCTCAGCTTCCGCCAGTGGTATGATGTCATGCCTTATGCCGACGGCGTGCACGTGGCCACGATGACCGGCGCCCAGATCCGCGACATGCTCCAGAGCAACGCCAAGCGTGTGCTGCGGCCGGAAGAAGTGAGCAAGGTCGACACTTCAGCCTTCGTTTCGCGCGGCTTCCTGCATTTCTCTTCCGCCCTGCGCTACACGATCAAGCTGAACGCATCTGCCATCGAGGCCACGGCGACGGCCATCACGATCGCGGGCAAGCCGATCGAGGACGTCCTCGATCGGCAGTTCAAGGTTGCGTTCAACACCTACGTCGCGCTGGGCGGTTTTGGCGAAACCTGGAACGGCAAGCCGATCGGCGGCGAAGTGCCCGGCCAGATCCCAAGCATGGACCTCAGGGGCTTGCCGTTCGATCACACCGGCATGGTCTACCGCAACGAGGTCGTGGCACTCATTCGCGAGGCAAGGACCGTTGGCCCGGACATGGGTCTGACACTGGATCAGCGGGTGCGGATCGAAGCCTAACCATAGCCGGAACCGACTTCGCGGGAATATGCACGTGTGCAGATGTACCGCATTGCGAAAGGCTCGAACACTACATATCAGCCGCCGCGACTGGTCGCGACGGCTGATTGTCTTGGGAGTTATGTTCAGAAGATCGTGTCGACCGGAAGCCCAAGCGCCATAGCCCCGGCATATTGCGCCTGCGGGCCGGATTGAAGTGGGTGGAAGCGCGCGGCCTGCATGTCGCGGAAGCGGCGTTCAAGGCCCTTGTCGCGGTAGAAGGACGAGCCGCCGGCAAGTTCCATTGCCAGTTCAACGGCTTCGAGCCCATGGCTGGCGACCAGCGCACGGCCGATCATCACCTCATTGACGCTTTCCGCCGACGGGCGGTTGCGCCCGACCTCCTCGATCATCGAACGATGCGCCATCCGGGCGGCGCGCAGGGCGGTGTCCATGCGGCCGGCAAGGTTGAGTACGGTCTCGCTGGCCGGCTTCTTCCTGGCGATCTCGACAGCAATGTCGCGGGCGCTCTCGGCTATGCCAAGATAGACGGCGTAGATCAGCGGGAAGGCAATTGTGGCGATGATCTGGAACACCGGATGCCAGTGGCCCGCCGCGCGCGAAAAGGCGACCGACGCATCGGGCACGAACAGCCCGTCGATGACGACGTCGTTCGAGCCGGTGCCGCGCATGCCGAGCGTGCGCCAGTTGTCCATCACGCGAACCTCGGGCGCCCGCATCGGCACGCCGAAATGGATCACCTTTTCGCTGCCGTCGTCGGCACAGGTGATCGCCCCGGTCATCAATATGTCGCCGGCGGCAGCACCTGAGGTGAAGACCTTGCGCGCCGTGATGCGGTAGCCGCCCTCGACCTTCTCGGCCTTGCCTGAACCACCGATCCAGTCGGACCCGCCTGACGACAGCAGGATCAGGTTTTCGGCAGCGACGCGCTTGAGCAGCGGTTCGACGGCAGCGACCTTCTGGTGGCGCCAGCGCCAGGCGGGGATGGCCACCTGATGCGTGTGCATGGCAAAGGCGAGCGCTGTCGAGCCGCAAGCCCGCGCCATGATACGCAGCATTTCCGCAAGCTCGGCGATGTCGGCACCGCCGCCGCCCAGTTCGAGCGGCACGCCAGCGCTGGTGAGGCCGGCCTTCTTAAAGAGCGCATAATTGTCGGCGACGAAGATGTCGCCCTCGTCAAACTGCCGCGCCCGCTCGGACAGGGCTGGAACCAGGTCGTTAGCCGCAGCGACCACATCGATCGGCATTGCACCAGTCACGCCGGCACGTGCCAGCGCAGCGTTATCAAGACTTCTCATCAAGTCGTCTCCTGTTGACCGGCAGGTCAGAGCCAAGGATCGCGCCAAGGGCCGCCCCGGTCCAGTTCAGGAAGTGAATCGCCGGCCGAGCCGATCGTCCCTATGGGCTAGGTGCGAGCATGCTGCTTTTGCGCTATAAGGCCGGGTCTCCTGCGAATGGTGCGAGATGAGCGATCGCGGCGGTTACGGCCAGTTTTGCCCGGTTTCGATGGCGTCGGAAGTGCTGTGCACCCGCTGGACAACGCTGGTCGTGCGCGAAATGCTGATGGGATCGAGCCGTTTCAACGATCTGCGCCGCGGCGTGCCACGCATGTCACCGGCTCTGCTGTCCAAGCGGCTGAAGGAACTTGAGCGCGCTGGCGTGATCCAGACCGAGCGTGGCGGCGCGGGCAGCGTCGAATACCGGCTGACCGAGGCCGGAGAGGATTTGCGGCCGATCATTCTCGGCCTTGGCGACTGGGGCCATCGCTGGGTGGAATCCCAGCTAACCCTCAGGAATCTCGACCCTTCGCTCCTGATGTGGGACATGCGCCGCAACCTCAACCCGCAGCCCCTGCCGCCAAAACGCTGCACGATTCACTTTCTGTACCCCGAAGTGGCGAAAGCGCAGCAAAATTGGTGGCTGGTGGTCGCCGACGGGACAGTCGACCTTTGCAATTCCGACCCCGGCTTCGACATCGACCTCGAGGTCAGGGGATCCCTGCGCAGCATGACATCGGTTTGGATGGGCCTGTCCAAACTCAACCAAGAACTCGATTCCGGTCGGTTGGAGCTCGATGGCGATGACAAGATCGCCCACGCCATGCAGGCCTGGCTCGGCCTGAGTAGCTTCGCGCCGCTGGCGCGCCGGGCACCTTAGGTCTCGCCCGCTTCCGCCCAGGCGAGATACTCGTGCAACAACGGCTCAAGCTCCTCCATTTCGGGGAATTCGTCGAAGCTCCTGACAGCCCCCGTCGCGGCGAAGGGCATTTTCGTCCTGGTATAGGTTTCCATGAAGGGCCGGAACCACGTGGCATCCTCCAGCATGGTCGGACGCACATTGACGAACCAGTCGACACCGGCAACACGGGTGAACATCCACGTCTTGCAATGGTCGCAGAACTGGTGGTGCAACTGCTCCCCATGTGCTCCCCCGACAACGGTTTCGCCCTGGGTGACGGCAAAGCCGTCTGCCGGAACCATCGCCGTCAGCGAATAGGCCGAGGACGACATCTTCTGGCAGCCGGGACAATGGCAGGCCGCGGTGCAGATCGGCGCTTTTGACACCTCGATCTCGACGCGGCCGCAGCGGCACGCCCCCTTGAGTGGCAGTGGAATGGACGACATGTCAGCCCCCTTGCATGATGCTTTGCGCATCCTGCAACCGCAGCGTTCCGAAGCATAGGGCCAGCTTCTGGCTTCCGGTGCGACGTGCCATCGCAGGGGCCATCGGCCCTCCCCTGAGAGGAGGGCCGGGTCGGTGCGATCACTTCAGGCGGCGACCAGGGCGCGTGCCTTGAGCAGTTCGACGCAGGCGTTGGCGGCTTCCTTGCCCTTGACCTTGAAGTGGTCGAAGAAGAAGCGGTGATGCTCGGCGCTGTCGTGGTAATTGTGCGGGGTGAGCACCGCCGACAGCACCGGAACGCCTGTCTGAAGCTGCACATTCATCATGCCGTCGAGCACGGCATGCGCCACGAAGTCGTGGCGGTAGATGCCGCCATTGACGACAAAGGCGGTGCCGAGGATCGCCTGGTAGCGGCCGGTCTCGGCCAACGTCTTGGCAAACAGCGGGATCTCGTAGGCGCCGGGCACGTCATAGACATCGACTGCGAAGCAGCCGTCCGACAGCGTCTCGATCTCGGAGCTGAAGGCTTTCACGCATTCGTCGACGATGTCGGCATGCCAGCGCGCACGGATCACGGCGACGCGGGTTGTATCGAAGTCTTTCGGGGATTGCTGATTCATGGGTCCATCCTTCCGTTTCGAACCAGAATCAGGACGCACGAGACGGAATCCCGGCGGCTTGCGCCTCCGCTTTCCCGTTCGTTCTCTTCCATCCGGACTATGACCGTCGGCTCCGGAGTTGCACCGGATCTGCTGACCCTCCCGTTACCGGAAAGCGCTCGCGGGCTTGGGTTCGAAAACCCTTACCGCCGGTGGGGACTTTCACCCCGCCCTGAGAACATTAACGCCTCACGATATGGCGGCGCGCAGGGGCGCTGTCAATGACAGGAATAATAGTTTCTCTATCCAAAAATCAGCCGTGCCGGATTGCCGACGACGGTCGCGCCGGCCGCAACTCTTTTCGTCACCACCGAGCCGGCACCGACGATAGCGTCGTCGCCAATCTCAATGCCGCCCAGCAAGATGGCGCTGCCGCCGATCCAGACATTGCGGCCGATGGTGACCGGCCGGCCAATCTCCAGGCCGGCGCGACGCTGGACCGGGTCCTTGTGGTGCTCGGGGCAATAGATCTGTACGCCGGGGCCGAACATCGTGCCCGCGCCGATGCTGACGGTTGCCGTGTCGAGGATGGTGCAGCCGGCATTGAGGAACACGCCCTCGCCCAGATGAATGTTGAAACCGTAGGCGCAGTGGAACGGCGCTTCGATGCGAGCGCCCTCACCCGCCGAGCCGAGCAACGTTCGTAGCCGGGGCGCGATATCGCCGCGCTCCACGGGCCGTAGCGAGCGGTGCTCGAAGACGGCGTCGGCCGCCACTGCGCGGAGTGCGTCGAGTTCGGCATCGACGCAGTTGTACCAGGCGCCGGCCGCCATCTTTTCGCGTTCGCTCTGAGCCATTTCAAATGTCCTTCCTGCTTGTCCAGCCAAACCACAGAACCGGCCATGCTGCAAAGGTCGAAGCCTCGCGGCTCTGGCGAAACCAGATGGCTGTGCTAGCCTGCTGACAAAGTGCACTTCTGGACCAGACACATCCACGGGGGACGAAGGATGATCTACCTGCTCGCGCTTCTCATCGGCATTGTTGCCGGCCTCAGGGCCATGACCGCGCCGGCGGCAGTCGCCTGGGGCGCCTGGCTCGGCTGGCTGCCGCTGGCCGGCACCTGGGCTGGCTTCGTGGGCCACTGGATAGCGGTCGCCATATTCACCGTGCTGGCCATTGTCGAATTGGTCACCGATCAGTTGCCGTCGACACCTAGCCGCAAGGTGCCGGTGCAATTTGGCACCCGCATCGTCATGGGCGCGCTGACCGGCGCCGTCATCGGCACCGCTGGCGGCATCGTTGTTGGCGGGCTGGCTGCCGGCATCATCGGCGCGATCCTCGGCACGCTCGGCGGCGCGGAGATCAGAGGCCGTCTCGCGGCTTCCTTCGGCAACGACTTGCCGGCGGCATTGATCGAGGATGCCGTGGCGATACTCGGCGCCCTGCTGGTCGTGAGCATGGTCGTATGAGCGTGGCGCAGAAATTCGACGCCATCATCATCGGCTGCGGCCAGGCCGGGCCGCCGCTGGCCGGACGGCTGACGGCAGCGGGTCAGACTGTGGCGCTGATCGAACGCAAGCTTGTCGGCGGCACCTGTGTCAACACCGGCTGCAAGCCGACCAAGACGATGGTCGCCAGCGCCTATGCCGCCCATCTCGCCCGCACCGGCGCCGACTATGGCGTGTCGACCAGCGAAGTCTCGGTCGATATGCAGGCCGTGAAGGCGCGCAAGGATAAGGTAACCGTCGATTCCCGCGCCGGCCTCGAAAGCTGGATCGCCGGCATGAAGGACTGCACGCTGTTTCGCGGCCATGCCCATTTCGAAGGGCCGCATGAGGTGCGTGTCGGCAACGAACTGCTCCATGGCGAGCGCATCTTCATCAATGTCGGCGGCCGCGCCAACATTCCGGACATGCCCGGCGTCAACGACATCGAATATTTGACCAACACATCGATGATGGAGGTGGATTTCCTGCCCCGCCATCTCGTGGTCGTCGGCGGCAGCTATATCGGGCTGGAATTCGCCCAGATGTTCCGCCGCTTCGGCGCGCAAGTGACCGTGGTGGAAAAGGGCCCGCGGCTGATCTCGCGCGAGGACGAGGATGTCTCGGAGGCAGTGAGGGGCATACTCGAACATGAAGGCATCGCCCTCAGGCTGAACGCCGAATGCATCAGCTTTGCCCGGCATCCCGACGGCGTGACCGTCGGCGTCGACTGCACCTCAGGCGACCGTGCCGTAACGGGCAGCCACGTGCTGCTTGCCATCGGCCGCAAGCCCAACACCGACGATCTCGGCCTCGACAGAGCGGGCGTGGCCACCGACAAGCGCGGCTACATCGAGGTCGACGACCAGCTCAGGACCAACGTCCCGCACATCTGGGCGATGGGCGACTGCAACGGCAAGGGCGCCTTCACCCACACCGCCTACAATGATTTCGAGATCGTCGCCGCCAACCTGCTCGACAACGACCCGCGCAAGGTTTCGGACCGCATCGAGGCCTATGCGCTCTATGTCGACCCGCCGCTCGGCCGCGCCGGCATGACGGAGACGGCAGCGCGCAAGAGCGGCCGCAAGGTGCTGGCAGGCCAAAGGCCGATGACGCGCGTCGGCCGCGCCGTCGAAAAGGGCGAGACGCAAGGCTTCATGAAGATCCTTGTCGATGCCGACACCAGGCAGATCCTCGGCGCCTCGGTGCTGGGCACTGGCGGCGACGAGACGATCCATGCCGTACTCGGCCTGATGTATGCCAGGGCGCCGATCGAGACGCTGCAGCGCGCGGTACACATTCATCCGACGGTGTCGGAGCTTCTGCCGACGATTGCCATCGAGCTGAAGCCGCTGGCATAGGGTCGGCCCATCCCAGCAACGGGATGGGCCTGTTCCGGTTGGCTTACTCGAAGGCCGCGCGCGCCTTGGCCTCCAGCCATTCCGCCATCTGTCGGTACGGCACCGGGCCATAGCTGATGCGGCCGACGCCAAGCTCGGCCAGCTTCGCCTTTGGCGGCACATGAGCGAGCGCGATGATGTTGACCGGCAGCGAGACCGCCTTGCAGAGCTTGCCGATCAGCGCCTCATTGCCGAGGCCCGGCGCGAAGAAGCCATGCGCGCCCGCCTTGGCGTAGGCTTCTGCGCGTTCGATCGCGGCATCGACAAGCGCGTCGCTGTGTTCGTCAGGCTTGGCTTTCAGGAAGATGTCGGTGCGGGCGTTGATGAAGGCGGGGATGCCTGACGCCTTGACGGCGTCGGCCGCCGCGGCGATGCGCTTCACCTGGACAGCGATGTCGTGCAGGCCGCTGCCGCCGACGATCTGGTCTTCGAAGTTGAAGCCGATGACCCCTTCCGCCAGCGCCCGCGTCACTGTCGCTGCGACAGCCTCGGGCTCGACGCCATAGCCGCCCTCGAGGTCCATCGTGACCGGCAGGTCCGTGGCGGCGACGATGCGGCGGATGTTGTAGAGCGCCAGGTCGAGCGGAATCTTTTCGCCATCGGCGAAACCGAAGGCAGCAGCAACCGGCCAGCTGCCTGTCGCAATCGCCTTGGCACCGGCCTTGGCGACGATGGCCGCACTGCCGGGATCCCAGATGTTATAGAGCACCACTGGGTCGCCCTTCACATGCAGGGCATGGAAGGCCTGGGCCTTGTCGATCTGGCTGGTCATGGAATTCTGCCTCTTGGGATGACTGAAGGTCTGGAACCTAGCAGCGTGACGCTGCTTGGCCATAGCGCAGAATGCGGTAAGTGAGTTGCCAGCGACAGGGGTAATCACCGTTGCGTGGGTCGGACCGTCGCGGCGTTGCCATGCCATGACCGGCGAACAACGGTTACGGCCCAGATAGATGAACCCTTCCACCCCTACCCTCAGCTGTCCGGATCCGCTGCCAGCAGCCGCTGTTCAAGACGCACAAGCACACCGAGCGCGACCTTAAGTTCCGCGGCGTCCTCGTCGGCCAGAAGCTCGGTGCGCAGGCGTTCGAGGATCAACTCGATCTCCTCGACGCGGCTGCGGCCGGCATCGGTCAGGGACAGAATCTTGGCACGGCGGTCACCGGGATCGCCGCTGCGGGTGATCAGGCCGTCGGCTGCAAGCAGATCAACGATGCGCACCAGAGACGGACCTTCGAAACCGAGATGGTCGGCGATCACGCCCTGGCGGATATTGTCGCCCAGCCGCGACAGCGTCAGCAACGGCATGGCGGTGGCATGCGACAGGCCGCAGTCGTCGAGCGCGCTGTCCGCCGCGTGGCGCCAAAGCCGGGCGACGGAGAGCAGGCTCCGGCCGAAACCGGCGCGGTCGGATGCGTCATTGGACATTCGAGAAAGATAACATATTATCTATTAGGATGCGATGAGATTGTCGGCCGGAACACGGTCGCGACGTCTGTGCGGAGGTAGAGGCGAGGAGTTCTCCGCAGAGCGCCGGCATGACGATCGCGTCCGAAACCGCCCGCCCGGGCGGCTGATTTTCGGTTCAATCTTCGCGAGACATCGACATGGCAGAACAACAGACACCCAGAGACAGCGGCGGCTGGCTTCTGGTTCTATTCGGCCTGCTCTTGGTCGTCATCGGGGCACCGCTCGTCTATGGCGGCGTCCAGCTGATCGGCCTGGGCGGATCCTGGTATTACGCGCTCGCCGGTCTCTGCGTCATCGCCTCCGGCATTCTCTACGTCATGCGCCGCAGGGCGGGCCTCTGGCTCTACGGCTTGGTGTTTTTGGCAACGATTGCCTGGGCGCTCTGGGAAACGGGCCTTGAGTTCTGGCCGCTGGTGCCGCGCCTCGTAGCACCTGCAGTGATCGCCATCCCGGCGCTGTTGCTCGCCCCGCTCTTCCCGACGCGCACCGGCAAACGGGCTCCGTTCGCGCTTGCCGGCCTGCTGGTCGCGGCACTTGTCGCTACCGCCTTCTACGGCTTCACCCCACATGGCATCATCAGCAATACGCTCGCCTCTGCCGAGCCCAAGCCGAGCGTTCCTCCGGCAGCCGCCAGCGCCACCGACTGGCGCCACTATGGCCGCACCCCGGCAGGTACACGCTATGCCCCGATCGACCAGATCAACCGCGACAATGTCGACAAGCTCGAGGTTGCCTGGACGTTCCAATCGGGCGATATCCCCTCAGGGACCGCGCAGGACCAGAACACGCCGCTCTTCGTCAACGACACGCTCTACACCTGCTCGCCCAACAACATCGTCCATGCGCTGAACCCGGATACGGGCGAAGTGAAGTGGAAATTCGACCCGAAAGCCAAGTCGCCGCTGTGGCAGCGTTGCCGTGGCGTCAGCTATTACGAGCCGGCTTCGGCACCGAGCGAGGCCAATGCAGCCTCCGCCGACCCGCTGGCACCCGCAAGCGTCGTAGCGTCGACGCCCGACATGCCCGCTGCGGCGGCATCCTGCGCCGCCCGCATCGTCATGACCACCATCGACGCCCGCCTGATCCAGCTCGATGCCAAGACCGGCGAGCTGTGCCAGGATTTCGGCAATGGCGGCATCGTCGACCTCAAAAGCGGCATGGGCGAGATCAAGGACGGTTTCTACTTCCAGACCTCCGCCCCCACCGTGGCGCGTGACCTGATCATGGTCGGCGGCTGGGTGTGGGACAATGTCGAGACAGGTGAACCCTCCGGCGCCGTACGCGCCTTCAACGCCCTCACCGGCGAACTGGTCTGGGCCTGGGATCTCGGCAACCCCGCCATCACCAAGCTGCCGCCGGAAGGCGAAAGCTACACCCGCGGCACGCCCAATGTCTGGTCGACACCGGCCTATGACGAGGCCCTTGGCCTTGTCTACCTGCCGACCGGCAACGCCACGCCCGACTTCTTTGGCGCACATCGCTCGAAGGCCGCCGAGGACTATACCGCCTCGGTCGTCGCCCTCGACATTGCAACCGGCCGCGAACGCTGGAAGTTCCAGACCGTGCATCACGACATCTGGGACTACGACGTTCCCGCCCAGCCGGCGCTCTACGACGTGCCGGATGGCAAGGGCGGCACGGTTCCGGCGCTGATCCAGATCACCAAGCGCGGGCAGATCTTCATGCTCGACCGCCGCGACGGCAAGCCGATCGCCGAGGTCGAGGAGCGCGCCGTTCCGCAGACCGGCGGCGTGCCGGAGGACTTCCTGTCGCCGACTCAGCCCTATTCGGTCGGCATGCCGGCGATCGGTGCGGAGCCGTTCGCCGAGGCCAAGATGTGGGGTGCGACGCCTTACGACCAGCTCTACTGCCGCATCGAGTTCAAGAAGATGCGCTACGAGGGCGAATTCACGCCTCCCGGCCTGACGCGTTCGATCATCTTTCCAGGCTACTATGGCGGCATGAACTGGGGCAGTGCGGCGATCGACGAGGCCCGGGGGTTGCTGATCGTCAACGACATCCGCATGCCGCAGTTCGCCCAGCTGATGCCGCGCGAGGAGACCGACAATTATGGCGGCTCGGCAGCCCATGACGGCCTGTCGCAGCAGAAGGGCACGCCCTATGGCGCGCTGAAGAACGGCTTCATGTCGCCGCTCGGCGTTCCCTGTCACCAGCCGCCTTATGGCACCTTCACCGGCATCGACCTCAAGACCCGCCAGATCGCCTGGCAGGTTCCGGCGGGCACGCTGCAGGATACCGGTCCGCTTGGCATGAAAACCGGCCTGCAGATCCCGATCGGCATGCCGACGCTGGGCGGTCCGATCGCGACGTCAGGCGGCCTCGTCTTCTACGCCGGCACGCAGGACTATTATCTGCGTGCACTCGACGTGGAGACGGGCAATGAGTTGTGGAAGGGCCGGCTGCCTGTCGGCGCCCAGTCTACGCCAATGACCTTCGTCTCGCATGAGAGCGGAACGCAATATGTGGTCATCTCGGCCGGCGGGGCGCGCCAGTCGCCTGACCGCGGCGACTACATCGTCGCCTACAGGCTGCCCAGGCAGAACTGAGTCTGGGCGCATCGACATCGGAAGGGGCGCCTCGGGCGCCCTTTTCATTTCTGGCCGGCAAGGGCGGTACCCGTGCGACGAACGGGTACCCGCCAGTAGCCGTGCTCGCCCAGCGCAGCGTGCCCCCCGGCCTGCGCGTCATCGGCGAAGCCGAGGGCCTGCCGCCGCTGCCCGAGATGGAAATCGGCATATTGCGCAACCCGCAGGCCGCCAATTCGGCAGTCGACCGGCTCTACGAATTTCTCCGACGCGACCTCACCCAGCAATCCTGATCGTCTCAGCTAGCGCCTTGCGCACTTCTCCTATGCGCCAGGTGCATTGCTGCAATGCGGCAACGTCGCTTGTGCCGCGCCGGACATGAGGAAATTGTGCATCTAAATCGTTTCAGCTCCCCTGAGTCCGCCCATGCCCTTGCCGATCCTCGCTCTGGCCGTTGCATCCTTTTGCATCGGCACCACCGAATTCGTGATCATGGGGCTGTTGCCGGAGGTCGCCGCCGACCTCGGCGTGTCGATCCCGGCCGCCGGTCTTCTGGTCACCGGCTACGCGCTCGGCGTCGTCGTCGGCGCCCCGATCATCGCGGTGGGCACAGCGAAACTGCCGCGCAAACCGGTGCTGATCGGGCTCGCCATGATGTTCGTCTTCGGCAACCTGCTCTGCGCCATCGCCCCCACTTACTGGACGCTGATGATCGCCCGCGTCATCACCGCCTTTGGTCACGGCGCCTTCTTCGGCATCGGCTCGGTGGTGGCGGCAAGCCTGGTCCCAACCAACAAGCGCGCCAGCGCAATTGCGTTGATGTTTGCCGGCCTGACATTGGCGAACATCCTCGGCGTTCCCGGCGGCACGGCACTCGGCGAAGCCTATGGCTGGCGCGCCACCTTCTTTGCCGTCGTCGTCATCGGCCTGCTCTCGGTGGCGGCCATAGCCTGGCTGGTCCCTGCGGGCGTCGCCCCTCCCGGCAAGGGCGGGGTATCAGGCGAGGTCAAGGTGCTGGGCAAGCTCCAGGTATGGCTCGCCATGATCATCTCGGCGCTCGCCTCGGGCAGCCTGTTTGCCGTCTTCACCTACATCAAGCCGATCCTGACCGACGTCAGCGGCCTCTCGGTTGAATCGGTCACTTGGGCGCTTTTGCTGTTCGGCGGCGGCATGACCATCGGCAACATCATCGGCGGCAAGCTGGCCGACTGGAAGCTGATGCCCACAGCCATCGGCGCGCTGGTGGTGATGGCGGCGATCCACGTCGCCTTCGCCGAACTCAGCTCTTCGGCGCCAGCGGCTATCCTGCTCGTCTTCATGTGGGGCGTCATCACCTTCGTCATCGTGCCGCCGATGCAGATGCGCGTCGTCGAAACCGCTTCGGAGGCACCGAACCTCGCGGCCACCCTCAACCAGGGCGCCTTCAACGCCGGCAACGCCGCCGGCGCCTGGGCCGGTGGTGCTGCGATTTCGATGGGCGTGAGCTATGCCGACCTGCCCTTCGTCGGCGCGGCCATCGCACTGTCTGCCTTCGGCGTCGCGCTCATTTCCTTCGCGCTCGACCGGCGTGACGCAATTCAGCAGCCGGCATGACGCTTTAGCGCCCGGCATGACGCTTTAGCGATTGTCAGCAACCCGTCGCTGCTGTAGCCACGACAGCGATGGTTCCTGCTATCCGGTTCGGGCAGCAGGTTAAATGGGAACACGGTGAGACGTCCCCGACGCGAAACCGTGGCTGCCCCCGCAACTGTGAGCGGATAGCAATTCGGAAACATGCCACTGGCCGAAAGGCCGGGAAGGCTCCGAGGAGCGATCACCCGCAAGCCAGGAGACCTGCCATCATCCGATTAACTCAACCGGCCGGGGTGTGCCGCGGAGATGATGATGGTTGCGACTGCCTTCTTCGGTACCGGCGCGCTTTCCGGATCGTTCTGCTGCCTCCGCCCGACCGCGGAGACAGGGCATGCTCGATCGCGTCCACGCCGCTAGCCGCCTTGTAGGCACCACCCCGGCACTGCTCGAACTCGATGGCGTCAGCTGGGGCCCTCGTGTTTCGCAGCCGATCCTCGAGCCGATCAGCCTTGCGGTTGCGCCGGGCGAGTTGCTCGCCATCGTCGGCCCCAACGGCGCCGGCAAGTCGAGCCTGCTGCGCTGCCTCTACCGCTACCACAAGCCGACTTCGGGCACTGTCCGCCTCGACGGCACCGACATCTGGAAGATGAAGCCGCGCGACTGCGCCCGCCGTATCGCGACCGTGCTTCAGGAAAGCGCCTCGGACTTCGGCCTGACCGTCGCAGAAATCATCGAGTTGGGCCTGACCCCGCATGTCACGAGTTTCGGCACCAGCGACCGCGACTACGACCAAGTCGAGGCAGCCCTTGCCCTGCTCGGCCTGACCGCACTCGCTGCGCGCGACCTCTGCTCGCTGTCGGGCGGCGAAAAGCAGCGCGTGATGATCGCCCGGGCATTGATGCAGCGACCCGACCTTCTGATCCTCGACGAACCGACCAACCACCTCGACATCCGCCACCAGCTCGAAGTGCTGGAGCTGCTCGGCAATCTCGGCTGCACCGTGATCGTTTCCCTGCACGATTTGGCGCTCGCCTCGGCCCATGCCGACCGCGTGCTTGTCATGGACGGAGGCCGCGCCATTGCCTGCGGCGCGCCCGCCGACATCCTGACGCCCGATCGCATACGTGACAGCTTTTCCGTCGGAGCGACCCTCGACGACCATCCCGTCACCGGTCGTCCACGCTTTTCCTTCCACCTCGAACGCTGAACATCAAGGAGCCTCCATGCGCCTGCCCATCATCGCCGCCGCCCTGCTCGCTACCTGCGCAACAGCTATGGCCAGCGGCTTCCCCGTCACCGTCAAGAGCTGCAACCGCGACGTCACCTTCGAGGCCGCGCCCAAGCGCGCCGTCTCGCACGACGTCAACCTGACCGAGATGATGCTGGCGCTCGGCCTCACCGACCACATGGCCGGCTATTCCGGCATCTCCGGCTGGAAGACGCTGAGCGAGGATTTGCGCAAGGGCGTCGGCGAACTGCCCGAACTCGCCCCACAATACGTCAGCAAGGAAGTGCTGCTCGGCGCCGACACCGACCTGTTCTTCGCCGGCTGGAACTACGGCATGAAGGTCGGCGGCGACGTCACTCCGGATACGCTCGCGCCCTTCAAGATCGCTGTCTACGAGCTGACCGAAAGCTGCATCCACATCATGAAGAAGGACAAGTCGTCGCTTCAGGACATGTATGCCGACCTGCTCAATCTCGGCGCCATTTTTGGTGTGCGCGAGAAGGCGGAGGTCCTGGTGGCAGGCTATGAGAAGGAACTCGCCGACTTCCAGGGCGAGCTGCCCAAGCTCGACAAGCCGGTCAACGTGTTCATCTACGATTCCGGCGAGCAGAAGCCGTTTACCGCCGGACGATACGCCATGCCGACCGCCATTATCGAGGCAGCCGGCGGCAAGAACATCGTCGACGACGTCGAGTCGAGCTGGGTCGAGATCGGCTGGGAGCCGGTCATCGAGCGCAATCCCGACATGGTGGTGATCGTCAACTACGGTGAGGTAACTGCCGAGCAGAAGATCGACTACATGCGCACCAACCCGGCCTTCAAGGACATCGAGGCAGTGAAGAACAACCGCTTCTTCGTGCTCGAATACAACGAGGCGACGCCGGGACCGCGCAACATTGCGGCGATCAAGCGGCTGGCCGCCGCGATGCGGGCCGACTGAGCCGTGTCGCATCGCCACCTCGTCACAGGGCCAAGACACGTCCTGATCCACGCCATGCCGGCCCTGATACCGGGGCTGGCCGTGGTGCTTGTGATAGGCATGATCATTGCCGTCGGCGTCGGCCCGGTGGCGATCCCACTGGAAACGGTGTGGGGCGTCATTGCCAACAAGCTGATACCGGGAAGCGTCGAGGCGGTCTGGTCGAGCGGACGCGAGAATATCGTCTGGGACGTGCGCGCGCCGCGCGTCATCCTGGGCGCCATCGTCGGCGCCTCGCTGGCGCTGGTGGGGGGAGCCCTGCAGTCGGTGACACGCAATCCGCTCGCCGATCCGCATCTGCTCGGCATTTCGTCGGGCGCGGCCTTCGGCGCGATCATGGCGCTGATCCATGCCGGCATGGTGCTCGGCACAGTCACCGTACCGGTCTTCGCCTTTGCCGGCGCGCTGGCGGCAACCGCACTGGTGCTTGCCATCGCCAACCTGGCGCGGGCGCAGACGGCCGGCCAGCTGATCCTTGCCGGCGTGGCGGTGAGCTTCATCATCTCGGCCGCAGGCAACCTCTTGATCTTCATCGGCGACCCCAAGGCTGCCCATGTCGCGATCTTCTGGATGCTTGGCGGGCTCGGGCTGGCGCAATGGAGCCATCTGCCCTATCCGCTGGCAGCCCTTGTCCTGTGCGGCGTCTGGCTGATGACGCAGACCCGCAACCTCAACGCCATGACGTTGGGCGACGAAAGCGCAACCGCACTCGGCATCCCGGCGCAGCGCTTCCGGCTCAAGGCCTTCGTCGCCTGCGCGCTGCTGACCGGCTGTGCGGTTGCCTACTCCGGCGTCATCGCCTTTGTCGGCCTGATGATCCCGCACATCGTGCGCTTCTTCGTCGGTGGCGACTATCGCCGCGTGCTGCCGCTGTCGGCGCTGGTCGGCGCCATCTTCCTGATCGCCGCCGACATGGCCGCACGCACGGTCGTGCCGCCGCAGGACATGCCGCTCGGCATCGTCACCGGGCTGATCGGCGGCATTGCTTTCGTCATCCTGATGCGGCGACGGACAACAAAGTGAGGGTCAGTTGGTAATGCAATGCAAGACGACGCAAATCCGGTTGCGTGGCCCCGAATTCGCCGCTATGCATTCCGCCATGAACACGACTTCGCTCCAGAACATTTGGTGGCGGGCCAGCTGACAGCGGCCTCTTGAAGCGCGTGCGCGTGAAGATTGTGATGGCCGCAACGGGATTTCCGGGCGGCCATTTGCTTTTTTCGAACCAGGCTCCGGACGCTCCCACTGCAAGAGATGGAGACGGGAATGACGTTGGAATTGCTTGAAAACGGCGCCGAGCGCTACGTGACGTCAGGCGGGGTGTCGATCACCCGGCAGCGCCACGAAACCGCCTATCACGGCGCGATCGAGACCTATCTCGACGGGCTCAACAGCCGGCGCGGCGCGGTGTTCTCCTCCAACTACGAATATCCCGGCCGTTACACCCGCTGGGACACCGCCATCATCGACCCGCCGGTGGTAATCTCGGCACGCGGACGCGCAATGAAGATCGAGGCGCTGAACGGCCGCGGCGAGGTGCTGCTGCCGGTGATCCGCGCCGTGCTCGCGCCGCTCAATGAACTGACGATCACCGAGACCTCCAAGCGCCTGATCGCGCTCGAGGTGGCGACGCCCGGCCGCGTCTTTACCGAGGAAGAACGGTCGCGCGTGCCTTCGGTGTTCACCGTGCTGCGTGCCATCACCGCCTTGTTCAAGTCGGACGAAGACAGCAATCTCGGCCTCTACGGCGCCTTCGGCTACGATCTCGCCTTCCAGTTCGACCCGGTCGAGCACACGCTCGAGCGCAAACAGAGCCAGCGCGACCTGGTGCTGTTTTTGCCCGACGAGATTCTTGTCGTCGACCACTACTCGGCCAAAGCCTGGCACGATCGCTACGACTATGCCGGCGCGGGTTTCTCGACCGAGGGCCTCGCGCGGGACAGCGTCGTCGAGCCGTTCAAGGCGTCCGACCGCATTCCGCCACGCGCCGACCATGAGCCGGGCGAATATGCCCAACTGGTGCGCCGGGCGATGGACAGTTTCAAGCGCGGCGACCTGTTCGAGGTCGTGCCCGGCCAGATGTTCTACGAGCGCTGCGAGACGGTGCCGTCGGAGATTTCGCGCCGGCTGAAGGCGATCAACCCTTCACCCTATTCGTTCTTCATCAATCTCGGCGAAGGCGAGTATCTGATCGGCGCCTCGCCGGAGATGTTCGTCCGCGTCAACGGCCGCCGCGTCGAGACCTGCCCGATCTCGGGCACCATCAAGCGTGGCGACGACGCCATCTCCGACTCTGAGCAGATCCTGAAGCTGCTCAATTCGAAGAAGGACGAATCCGAGCTTACCATGTGCTCTGATGTCGACCGCAACGACAAGTCCAGGGTTTGCGAGCCAGGCACGGTACGCGTCATCGGCCGCCGCCAGATCGAGATGTATTCGCGGCTGATCCACACTGTCGACCACATCGAGGGCCGCCTGCGCGAGGGCATGGATGCCTTCGACGCCTTCCTCAGCCACGCCTGGGCAGTGACCGTCACCGGCGCACCCAAGCTGTGGGCGATGCGTTTTATCGAGCAGAACGAGAAGAGCCCCCGCGCCTGGTATGGCGGGGCGATCGGCATGGTGCATTTCAACGGTGACCTGAACACTGGCATGACGTTGCGCACCATCCGCATCCAGGACGGCATCGGCGAGGTGCGCGCTGGCGCCACCCTGCTCTACGATTCCGTTCCCGAGGAAGAAGAAGCCGAAACCGAACTGAAGGCCTCAGCCATGCTTTCTGCCATCCGCGACGCCAAGACCGGCAACGCTCCCGGCACCGAGCGCGCCACCGCGCGCGTCGGCGAAGGGGTCAAGATCCTGCTCGTCGACCACGAGGATTCCTTCGTCCACACACTGGCCAACTACTTCCGCCAGACCGGCGCCGACGTCTCGACCGTACGCTCGCCTGTGCCGGAAGAGATCTTCGACCGGATCAAGCCCGACCTCGTTGTGCTCTCTCCCGGCCCCGGCACGCCGAAGGACTTCGACACGGCGGCGACGATCAAGAAATCCCGAGACCGCGACCTGCCGATCTTCGGCGTCTGCCTGGGCTTGCAGGCACTGGCCGAAGCTTATGGCGGCGAGTTGCGCCAGCTGGCTGTGCCGATGCACGGCAAGCCGTCGCGCATCCGGATCTCTAAGCCGGGCATCGTCTTCTCCGGCCTGCCCAAGGAAGTGACCGTCGGCCGCTACCACTCGATTTTTGCCGACCCGGTGCGGCTGCCCTCCGATTTCGTCGTCACGGCGGAGACCGAGGACGGCGTCATCATGGCGTTCGAACACAAGAAAGAACCGATCGCGGCGGTGCAGTTCCACCCCGAATCGATCATGACGCTCGGCCATGACGCCGGCATGCGCATGATCGAGAACGTGGTAGCCCACATGCCGCGCAAGGCCAAGGACAAGGCGGCCTAGCCAACATCGACAACCTCCCCTCTCGCGGCCGCTTGGCCGCGGGCGGGTAGCAGCCATCAAGCGAGATCATGGTCCAGACCGAAACGAAGGGATTTTCAGCCAGCGGCAGCCAGCCGACATCGGCCAAGAAGCGCGTCGCAAGACTGGCTTTCTGGTCGATCATCATCGGCGGCGCCGTGATGGGGCTGAAATTCGTCGCCTGGTGGCTGACGGGTTCGGTGGCGCTCTATTCGGACGCGCTGGAATCGATCGTCAACGTGGTTGCTGCGATGGCCGCCTTCTGGGCAATCAAGGTCAGCCACAAGCCCGCCGATCTCGACCACCAGCACGGCCACCACAAGGCCGAGTACTTCTCGGCCGTGCTCGAAGGCGTGCTGATCATCGTCGCGGCCTTGCTGATCCTGTTCGAGGTTTGGCGCAGCTGGGGCACGCCGATGGACCCCGAGCAGCCCTGGCTCGGCCTCGGCATCAACGGTATTGCCGCCGTGGTGAATGCGATCTGGGCCACCATGCTGATCCGCGTCGGCCGCGCAGAGCGCTCGCCGGCGATGGTCGCAGACGGCCATCACATCATGACCGACGTGGTGACGTCGGCCGGCGTGCTTGTCGGCCTGGTCGGCGCAATTACCACCGGCTGGACGATCCTCGACCCGGTGCTTGCGGTCATCGTGGCGCTCAACATCCTGTGGCAGGGCTGGCACGTCATGAGTTCGTCGATGAACGGGCTGATGGACCGCGCCGTCGAACTGGAAGACCACATGCGCATCCGCGACATCATCTCGGCCAACTCCAAGGGCGCGATCGAGGTTCACGACCTCAAGACCCGCATTGCCGGCCGCGCCACCTTCATCGAGTTCCATCTCGTCGTCGACGCCGACATGAGCGTCGGCGAAAGCCATGTCATCTGCGACCGCATCGAGGATGCGCTGAAGGAGGAAATTCCCTCCGTGCGCATCATCATCCATGTCGAGCCGGATGACGAAGCCAAGCTGCCCAAGGGCACGGTGGCGGTTCCCTTCGCCTGAGCTACCTTTGCTGAACTCTGGCCCGTTTGTCAGGATGATGTCGGCTTGAACCGCGGACCTCGGCCGTCAGGCTGGACAAGTGCTGCCTCGCAAGCACAATCCGGGCAACGAAGCGATGCGAGTCCTGAGATGTACGGATTGATAGGGAAGATGCGGGCCCAGGCCGGCAAGCGCGACGAACTGCTCGGCATCCTGCTTGGAAGCACCAGTGCCATGCCGGGATGCCTGAGCTATGTCGTCGCCAGGGATCCAGCCGACGCCGACGCGATCTGGATATCCGAGGTCTGGGACAGCAGCGCAAGCCACAAGGCCTCGTTGCAACTGCCCGAGGTCAAGGCGGCGATTAGCCGGGCAATGCCGATCATCGCCGGCTTCGACACCAGCATCGAGACCGAGCCGGTTGGCGGCTTCGGGCTGGACTCGTCCGGAGGCTAGCCCCTCTAGATCTTCACCAGCATCGCGGTGAGGTACATGAAGCCGGCGCCGGCAGCGAGGCCTGACATGACTGCCGGGCTGAACTGGCCATCGCCCTCAGGCCCTTCGCGGCGGCGTATCATGGCTGTCACCTCGACGATGACCTGAAGTATCGCGCCGGCGCCGATGGCAAGCGCCAGTGCCGACCATTGCGGCGCAAACGCCAGGCTGCCGATCCACAGGCCCAGCACCGCCGGCCCGCCGGCCAGCAGCGTCAACCAGGCGAAGGTCCAGAGCGCGATGCGCTCGCGCAGGATGGGGGCTGCGATGCCGATGCCTTCGGTTACGTTGTGCAAGGTGAAGCCGATCACCAGGAAGGTGCCAAGCCCGGCCGCACCTGCCGCGAACGCCGCGCCGATCGCCAGGCCCTCGCCGAAATTGTGCAGGCCGATGCCGATGGCGATATAGGTGGCGAGCGCCAAGCCCTTTGGCGCGCCGTTGCGCCGACCGATGCCCATCAGGATCAGGAAGCTCGCCGCAGCGGCCAGAACCACCATCGCGTTGCCCTGAAAGACTGCAGCCGATTCGGCCGCAAGCTCGAAGGCGTCGCCGATGGCATCGACCATCAGGAAAGCGAGCAGGCCGACGGTCACGGCAAGGAGAAAATTCATGCCGTTGCGTCCGACACCGCGCAAGGCGGGATAGAACATCAGGCCGATCGCCACCGGCACGACGCCGACGAAGATGCCGAGGATCGCCTGCGACAACAGGCTGGAGCTGGTGGCAATGGGTGTTGCCACCGCAACCGGAATGTCATGGGCGAAGGTGGTGCCGGTATTGGTCACCAGGTTGATCGCATGCGCCTCGCCGAGCACCCAGGGGAACGGCACCTGGATCCAGGCGGAAGAACCTCGCGCCAACGGTCCTGGTGGATCCTGGGTGAATTGCCAATAGGCATCGTCGACCTGGACCTGGGCGATCGTCATCGGCTCCGAGCCGCCGGCGCGGACCAGGACGCGAATGCCGTCGCTGCCGAGGATGACGCGCTCGAAGGCAATGTCTTCGACCGGTGGCGTGCCGTTGTTGAAGGACGCCAGCGGATTGATTGAAACCAGAACCGCAATGGCCGCGGCAAAGGCGAGCAGCGGCAGGATGATCCACCACAGCGCACGGCGTGGCGATGCAGAACCCGGCAGTTCGGCTTCGGTCTCGGAAATGGGCGCGTCCCTCATGCCACGTCCTCCACGACATCGAACATGCCGACCCAGCCCAGCTCGGTAAATTCTGACTGGTGCGGATGGAACATGTAGAGACCGGTCTCATGCTCGGCGAAAGTGAACTCGATGATGCCGCGCTGGGCCTGGCACTGGGTGATCAGGTCGACGGTCCTCAGCGTTGGCGTCAACGTCGTGCCCTGGTCGAAATAATCGAAGAAATTGGCATGCAGGTGAAACGAATTGATCGGGTCGAACTCGACGACATTGATCAGGTAGATCCGCACCGGCTTGTTCCTGGCGATGCGGATCGGCGTGTTCATGTAGGTGTGCGCCACCGTGTTGACGGCATAAAACTCGTTCTCGCCGTCAAAGTTGGTGTCGAAGGCATTCATCACCATGACGAATTCCTGCCAGCCGGCATTCTCCGGCGAGCCGTAGAGCCGCGAACGGGCGACATCGGCCTGCTCAGGGTGGCGCGCCGGATCGGGATCGATGACGAAGGCGCCGTACATGCCCTTGTGGATGTGCCGCTTCAGCGGCAGCGCGTGACAATGATAGAGATGGCAGCCGAACGGCTTGGCGTCGAACTCGTAGATGAACTCATCGCCGGGATTGATCAGGCCGGCACCCGGCACGCCGTCCATGCGCGCGGCGTGGATGCCGTGGAAGTGCATCGAATGCGGATGCGAGCCGTAGTTCTTGAACACGATGCGCAGGCGCTCGCCTTCGGTGGCGCGCAGGGCCGGGCCGGGAACGCGGCCATTGTAGGTCCAGGCCGGGAACATCACGCCTGGCGCGATCTCGATTTCCTTGTCTTCGGCAACGATCTCGAAGGTCCTGAGCGTGCGCCCGTCAGGTAAGGTTGATGTCGTGCCGACATCCCAATCGGTCAGCATCTTGGCCGGATCGAAGCCGTTGCGGGCACTGTCGACCTCGCCGACGGTGACCATCGCGCCATGGGCGCCGCTATGGTCACCTGCCGGAGTCGGATAGGCGTCAGTGCTCGAAGGCGGCCGAGCGGCACCGGCCGCATGGCCATCATGGGACGCCTGCCCCACCGCTGCTGTGACGCCTGCAGCCGTTGCCCCCGCAGTGCAGATGCCGCCTGCCAGCACCAGCCTGCGGCTGAGCCGCTCCCCAAACCATGTCGGCATTTCAACCATCCCGAGCCATTTGCAAATGCGAATGATTTGCATCATGCTCTTGCAAATGGCCGCGTACAAGCTGAATCTGATCGATAGCCGATGGACCTAAACTGACGCGATGACTCAATAATCCGGTGGCGAGGCGAGTTGCGGGCGATGGGGATGCGGGAGAGAAATGCCCGAGCCTTGCGGCGCAACCGGTTGAGAAGCACAGCTGTACAGAGGGGCGATGTGTGCGATACGTCCGCGACACGCGCCGTCATATGAAGAGTGGCAGTGAATCAGGATCGTAGAAATTCCGGGCAAGCCGCTGAACGGATTATCTGTTCTGAGCCCCGGCATCCGCTTCGGAGTGCTCGCGGACGACAGCGCTGTGCCTCGATGCCGATGACGTCGATACCCGACTGAAGCACTTCGGTTGTCACAACTGCACGGCGGCCAGCTCAGTCTACGATGACGGCCGGGTCGGTCATCGCCTCGTTGGCCGAGGCATTCAGGCGATCGACAACCTCCTTCGGCGTGCCGGCGGGCGCAAACAGCGCGTTCCAGGTATAGGTCTCATAGCCCGGCACGCCGGCTTCGGCGATTGTCGGTACGTCGGGGAAGGACGGCGCCCGCTCGGCCGTGGTGACGCCCAGCGCCTTCAGCGTGCCGCCCTTGATGTGCGAGGACGAGGACGGCAGATTGTCGAACATGATCGGCACTTGGTTGCCGACGACGTCGTTCAGCGCCGGACCAGCACCCTTGTCGGGAATGTGCTGGATGCCGACGCCGGCCATTGCCTTGAACAGTTCGCCTGACAGATGCAGCGGCGTGCCGTTGCCTGACGAGGCATAGGCATATTTGTCGGGCTCGGCCTTCAACAGCGCGATCAGCTCCTGCACGTTGTTGACCGACAGCTGCGGGTTGACGACGAGCACATTGGGCACGACGACAAGCAGCGAGACAGGGGTAAAATCCTTTTCCGGATCGTAGGGCTTGGTCTTGAGGATGAGCGGGGTTGAGCGCGTGCGTGGCAACCGTGCCCATCAGGATGGTGTAGCCATCCGGTTCGGCGCGGGCGACACGGTCGGCGCCGATGTTGCCGCCGGCACCCTCGACATTCTCGACGATGACCTGCTGGCCGAGATCATCGGACATCTTCTGCTCGATGATGCGGGCGACGACATCGGTCGAGCCGCCGGCGGCAAGGGCACCACCAGGGTCACCGTCCGGTCCGGGAATTTCTGGGCTATGGCCTGCGGCGCCAAGGCCAGCAGCGAAGCAGCAGAAAGCCCGAGGGCCAATGTCATGCGGCGGGTGAATTTCGTCATCGGTACGCACCTCCCTTTTGGCGGTGGCACCTCGTTGCCGACTGTGTGGAGCGGCGAGCGTATGAACTTTGCCTACGCTGTCAATGCGACGTTGGACGTTCGGCAGAGGAACGAGGGTTGCCTGGCGCTGCATCTGCGGACAACACGGGCTGACACATCATCCCGAATAGGTCTAAGACGACGGCATGAAGCCTGACCCGCAGCCTGCCGCTCCGCTCACCGATACGAAGCCTTTGGTGCAATGGGCCCTGCTGCTCATCTGTTCGGTTCTGCTTGCCGGACTGTTCGAGCTCGTGCACCTGCCGGCCGCCCTGCTTGTCGGGCCGATGCTGGTCGCCATCGTACTCGGCAGCAGCGGCGCCACGGTGCGGGTGCCGCGGCCGCTTTTCGTTTCGGCGCAGGCACTCATCGGCTGCCTCGTCGCCAGTTCGATTTCTGCAGACATCTTCGTCACCTTCGCCGCCGAATGGCCGCTGTTCCTGAGCGCGGCCATCGCCACCGTCGCCGCGAGCAGCTTCCTCGGCTGGTTCATCTCGCGGCTGAAGGTGCTGCCCGGCACGACGGCCGTCTGGGGGTCGGCGCCGGGCGCCGCGACCGCCATGGTGCTGATGGCCGACGCCTTCGGCGCCGACGCGCGGCTCGTCGCCTTCATGCAGTATCTGCGCGTCATCATGGTTTCGATCGCCGCCGCGGTCATCGCACGGCTCTGGGTCGACACGTCAGGCGTCGAAGCGCCAGGGATCGAGTGGTTCCCGGCCATCGCCTGGCCGGCATTCGGCGCGATGATCGGCGTCGCCATTGTCGGCGGCACGCTTGGCCATCTTCTGCGCATCCCCTCGCCCTACTTCGTCGGCGCGATGCTGGTTGGTGCGGTAGTCCATCTCGGCTTCGGCGTCGAGCTGCAACTGCCGGAATGGCTGCTGGCCATCGGCTACACGCTGATCGGCTGGTCGATCGGGCTCAACTTCACCCGGCCTATCCTGCGCCACGCCGCACGCGCCCTGCCTCAGGTGGTCGGCTCCATCGCCGCCCTGATGGCCTTTTGCGGCGCGCTGGCCTTTGGCCTGCACCTCATCCTCGGTGTCGACCCACTGACCGCCTACCTCGCGACCAGCCCCGGCGGCATGGATTCCATCGCCATCATCGCCGCCGCCTCCAAGGACGTCGACCTGTCCTTCGTCTTGACGCTGCAGATGCTGCGCTTTCTGATCGTGCTGGTGTTCGGCCCGGCGCTGGCGCGGCTGGTGGCTCGCGCGATCAAGGACTGAGCGGCCGAAAAAAGGCCTCGCCCCTGTAGGATCGGGCCGTCTGCTTTCGTCCTTTGATCGTCAGACGAGGAAGGAGAGCAGACATGGAATCTCATACCCCAGCGAAAATCATCATCGAGAACGTCAACCATCCCAGACAGGCCAAGCCGGCAGATGCTGCCATGTACCAGGCGATGAAGCAGGCGATCCTTGAGGTACTGCCGGCGAAATCACCTGGAATGACCGTCGCCGAAATGCAGGAATGCGTGCGCGGCCGCCTGCCCGAGCAGCTCTATCCCGACGGCGCCAAGTCGGGCTGGTGGACCAAGGCGGTGCAGCTCGATCTCGAGGCGAAGGGCATCATCACGCGCGAGAAGGTCAGCCCGCTGCGCCTGCACAAGGCCTGATCCGGAAGCTGCTGCGTCAGAAAGGCCGGATACAGCACCGCGCATCGTGCCGGGCGGGCTTGCGCGGTCCATGCGCCTCCTGTAAGAGAGCGCCATGTCGTCGCGCAAGATCAATGAAATTTCCCGTCCGGCCGCTTTTGCGGGCGAGACACTGCGCGCCCTTTCCTCGGCTCTTCTTCTTCTCGGCCTTATCGGCGATCGCCGGGCTCGTTAAGGGAGCGTCCGGCGGTCGAATTGCCGCCGAGGCATATGCTCCTTTGCTCTTCACAACAGAACCGAATTTCTGATTAAAGACCGCTGAAGCATGCGCGCGTTGTCGTGCATGGCGGCCAAGAGAACGAGACCGACAATGAGCAAGACCACTCCCGCTTCCGGCCGAAGTGCTGGCATGCCGTCCGCCGCCATTAAGTACCAGCCCTACCACAAGATCGACCTGCCCGACCGGACCTGGCCGTCCAGAACCATCGACAAGGCGCCGATCTGGTGCTCGGTCGACCTGCGCGACGGCAACCAGTCGCTCGTCGATCCGATGGGCCACGACCGCAAGGCGCGCATGTTCCAGCTGCTGCTCGACATGGGTTTCAAGGAAATCGAGATCGGCTTCCCCTCGGCGTCGCAGACCGACTTCGATTTTGCCCGCTGGTGCATCGAGGAAGGCAATGTCGCCGACGACGTGTCGCTGCAGGTTCTCGTCCAATGCCGCCCGGAACTGATCACCCGCACCTTCGAGGCGCTCGAAGGTGCACACAAGCCGATTGTGCATTTCTACAACTCGACCAGTGAGTTGCAGCGCCGCGTGGTGTTCGCCAAGGATGTCCAGGGCATCAAGCAGATCGCCACCGACGCTGCCAAGATGATCACCGACATGGCCGCCAAGGCCGGCGGCGGCTATCGCTTCCAGTACTCGCCGGAAAGCTTCACCGGCACCGAACTCGAAGTCGCACTGGAGATCTGCAATGCAGTCGCCGAGATCGTCAAGCCGACGCCCGACAACAAGCTGATCATCAACCTGCCCTCGACCGTCGAGATGGCGACACCCAACATCTATGCCGACCAGATCGAATGGATGTGCCGCAACCTCGACAATCGCGAAAAGCTGATCATCTCGCTGCACCCGCACAACGACCGTGGCACCGGCATCGCCGCCACCGAACTCGGCCTGATGGCTGGCGCCGACCGTGTCGAAGGCACGCTGTTCGGCAATGGTGAGCGCACCGGCAACGTCGACGTCGTGACACTGGCGCTCAACATGTTCACGCAAGGCGTCGACCCGATGCTCGACTGCTCGGATATCGAGCGGATCAAGCAGGTCTACGAATATTCGAACCAGATGGTCATTCCGGAGCGCCACCCTTATGTCGGCGAACTGGTCTACACCGCCTTTTCCGGCTCGCACCAGGACGCCATCAACAAGGGCATGAAGGCGATCAAGGTCGCCAACAAGCCACTGTGGGAAGTGCCCTACCTGCCGATCGACCCTCAGGACGTCGGCCGCAGCTACGAGGCGATCATTCGCATCAACTCGCAGTCCGGCAAGGGCGGCATAGCCTATGTGCTGCAGGCCGACTACGGCCTCAACCTGCCGCGCTCGCTGCAGGTCGAATTCAGCCAGGACATCCAGCAGATCACTGACAGCGAAGGCAAGGAAGTGTCGCCGAAGCGCATCCACGAGCGGTTCCTCGAGCGCTATGTCGACCAGCCGGGCGCCCGGATAAAGTTCGTCGATCACCAGACCTTCCCCGACACCGAGGTGAAAGGCCGCCGGGTCGTCGAAGCGACCATCCTCGACAATGGCAAGGAAATCGTCATCAAGGGCACCGGCAACGGCCCGATCGACGGCTTCGTCGACGCGCTTTCCCGCCACATCGGCATAGATCTGTCGGTGCTCGACTATTCCGAGCACTCGATCCAGCGCGGATCGAACGCCTCCGCCATTTGCTACATGGAAGTCGAACATCCGGCCGGACGCCTCTTCGGCGCCGGCATCAACACGAATATCGTCGCCGCTTCACTTGAGGCTGTGGTTTCCGCAGCCAACCGGATCGTGTCGAGATAAGTCTAACTGCAGTCCGCAGAAGCCTCGCCCGTGGATAACGGGCGGGGCATTTGTGCATCGTTGCTGAGCGCGCTTGTACACTGACGCCAGCCGACTATGATCAGGCCGTTCGTACCGGTTGGAAAAGGGTCGACACTTGGTTGCCTCCACGCCTGCTGCCCCCGCAGTGCGCGAAGCGCTTGAGCGGCTTGTTGCCAGCGAGACCTTTGGCCGGTCCGACCGGGCACGCAAGCTGCTGCGCTATATTGTCGAACGTGAGCTCGCCGGCGAAGCCGAGCGATTGAAGGGATTTGCCATCGCGGTCGACGTCTTCGGCAAGGACGCCGAGTTCGATTCGGCGACCGATGCCGTCGTCCGTGTTCAGGCAGGACGCCTGCGCGAGCTTCTGGCACATTATTATGCCGCTGAGGGCAGCAACGATCCGATCCGCATCGGCATACCGCGCGGCAGCTATGTCCCGACCTATGAGGCGCTCGCCGAGTTTCCTCCAGCGTCCCCTCGCCCCGCCGAAGCACAGCACAACGGTTCGACTGCGGTGCTGGCCCGGGTCGAATCAGGCCTTACCGAGAACGAGCCGCATCATGCCGAGGAGGCTCAGGCCGCCCCGGCCTACTCCGGCACCAGCGTCAAGCGGCAGTTGCGCTACTTCTGGGCGGCTATGGCGCTGGTCATCGTCATGCTCGGCATCCTTGTCTTCCGCAACATCGGCGGCCCGATCGGCTTCGAGGTTGCCGGGCTGAACAACTTCCGCGGTGCCACTTCGAGCATCAACGACACTGTCGACCAGCTGCCAGCCGTGCACATCCATTCGAGTTCCGAGGGCGGACAGACGGCGCGCGTGGCAACGGTGCTGCGCACGGCACTGTCCGGCTTCGACACCATCGACCTGATAGCCCGCGAACGGTCCGATACGGTCAGGCGCGCCGATGCCACCGATTTCGACTTCACCGTCGATACCGGCCCAAGCGCCGGATCGGTGCTGGTCGAGCTGCAGCACATGGCCAGCGGCCGCATCCTCTTGTCGCGCGTGCTCTCGCCGCAAGAGATCAGCCCTGATGTCATCGACGATCGCATCGCCGACATCGTCTCTTCGGCCATCCCGGCTTCCGGCATGATCTACAGTTTCATCGAGCAGAACGGACTGCAGCGCGGACTGACGGCCTGCCTGCTGCTTAGCGGTGCCTATTACATGGACCAGAACGCCACCAAGCACCGCGCCGCCTATCAGTGCATGGACGACCTCTCCAAGCGCAGCGCCAAGTCGCCTGTCGTCTACGCCGAGTTGGCCTCGCTGCAGTTGGAAGCGGTCACCGACAACTATCCCTACCCGCCCAATGCGACGACCGAGGGCGCCTACGCGCTAGCCCACAGCGCCGTTCAGATGGGCTCGACCAGCCCCTACGCCCATCGCGCCTATGGCTATCTGCAGACGCGGACCGGCGATCGCACCGAGTCCATCAGGTGGATGCGCAAGGCCTATGAACTCAACACATACGACCTGACCATGGCGGCATCCTATGGTTATGCGCTCATTCTCGGCGGCAGCTACAGCGACGGCGTGCCGATCATGAAGCGCGCCGTCGAAAGCGCCAGCGCGCATCCCGGCTGGTGGGATTACGGCCTGTTCCTGGGCGAGTTTATGCTCGGCAACCGCTACGCCGCT
This sequence comes from Aminobacter sp. NyZ550, assembly GCF_025628925.2. NCBI lineage: Bacteria > Pseudomonadati > Pseudomonadota > Alphaproteobacteria > Hyphomicrobiales > Phyllobacteriaceae > Aminobacter > Aminobacter sp. NyZ550. The sequence continues at coordinate 2,239,414 of NZ_CP114190.1, read as the reverse complement.
GCCCGCGCTGCCAGTGCTCTGGCGACGAACAAGAAACCGCATTACGTGGCCGCGCGCCTGATCGCCGCCAACTTCGTCGGCGACGCCAAGCAGGCTTCCGAACTGTCAAAGGAGATTGCGACGCGTTACCCGGTTTTCGCGAACGACCCGGCAGCCACCTTCACCAAGGGCAAATACCCTGCGGAACTGACGAAGGCGCTGACCAAGGCGCTGCGCGCAGCCGGCTTGGGCCACCAGACCTGAGCCTCGCTGGCTTTCAGGCGTATTTCCTGCATAAATAAATTTGCGCGTTTGGCGCTCATACCTTGTTTTACAACTTGCTACTTTCAGTTTACAACTTTTCGTGAATTTCTATCCGACCTTTTGAGCAAAAATGAATTACCCCATCCATGCCGTCGTTCGGGGAAGCGGCAAGACTATAGTCGTCCTGCTGCACGGCTTCGGCGGAATTGGCAGTGTTTGGGACGACGTCGTTACCCAACTGAACGGCGCATTCACCACCATCGCTTATGACCTGCCGGGGCACGGGCTTTCGCTCGACTATCCCAAGGCCGGTTCGGCCAAGGTGGCGGCGACGGCCGTTCTGACCGATCTCGCGGCGCGTGGCATAGACCGCGCCCATTTCGTCGGCCATTCGATGGGCGGTGCGGTGGCGACGCTTGCAGCACTGTTCGATCCCGAACGGGTCGCCTCGCTGACCTTGCTTGCACCGGGCGGCTACGGCCCTGAAATCAACGGCCCGCTGCTCAGGCGCTATGCGGCTGCCGCCTGCGCCGAAGAAATCCGCGCCTGCCTCGCCGAAATGTCGAGCCCCGACAGCACCGTGCCCGAAGCGGCGGTCCGCGATCTTATCGAGATGCGCAGCCGACCCGGCCAGACGGAAAAGCTGATCGCCTTTGCCGCGGCAATGACCGCCGAAGACAAGCAAGGCGTGATCCCGCGTGAAAACCTGGCGACGCTGACGATGCCGGTGATGGTGGTGTGGGGCACGGACGATGCCGTACTGCCCTACAGCCATGCCGACGCGTTGCCTTCGGGCTTCCTCATCCACCATGTGCTGGAAATTGGTCACATGCTGCCGGAGGAAACTCCGGCGCTCGTGGCCGACATCGTCAGCCGCATGGTCCGCCGACGCCAGCGTCGCCTGCCAGTGGTTGCCGCCTGCGACAGCTGATCTATCAATTGATGCGTCGCCGCTTCTAAACGCCTGCGGGGCAACCGTTTTCAGCTCCTTCTCGGCCAGCGAAAATGAGTTCACGCAGGTTACAATTCCGCCGCGATCGTGGCTATGTTAACGGTTGCTTAAACATGATCCGAGGCAACAGGTGATGAGCGACGACAGGGCGACCGCACTGAAGCAGGCGCACCCGCTGGCGGACGCCATCCGCGACGTCAAGAACGCCAATGCCGACCGGAGCGACGTGGTCGTCGACCTGCGCGATGCCCACCGCATGCGGCTTGAACTGCTTGCCGCCGAGCTTGAGCCGGTTTTCGCCGACGTGCCCAAGGACATCGACAACTTCGATTTCGTTATCTCTTCGGGCCTGCAGCCCAGGCTGTGGATCGACGCGGTGAGCCATGTCGGCCTCGGCCGCGACCGCCGCACCTTCCGCTTCGTCCGCGACACCCGCGTCGGCCGGGTCGTGCTGGCCGAATCCACCGACGCCAAGCGCATCGCCGACCAGGTGACGCGCTACATTGCCGAACGCATCGTCGAGCGCCAGCAGATGATGGAGGGTGGTGCGGAACCAGCACTGGCAGGCTTCGCCAGGAGCCCCGTGGCTGATGCCGAGCCACCGCTGCGGCACAGGCCAGCCCTTCCGGGCATCATGGCGGGTTTTGGCCTGCTTGTTGCCGGGGCCGCCATCGGCATCGCCGTCATGGCGGCGCTTTACTGGCTGCGCCTCGCTGCCGTCGGCGTCATTCCCTGACCAATGCAGCCGAGCGCGGAACCGCTGCGCTCAAATCGAAGGTTCCGATCTCGGCCGACGGCATCGCCGGTCCGGACAGACCACGACGGGTAAGCCTGATATTCCAGTTCCCCGCCTGGCCGGAGATGTCGAGAAGGTTGAATTGCGCCGCCGGCTTGTGGCCTCCCGGCGCCTGTCCGGCAGCGGCAACGCCGATGATAGGCACGGCCCCGTCGCGCCCGTCGATCCAGTGCAGCGTCGGCAGATGCGAGTGGCCGTGAAGCACCAGCTCGGCGCCATGTCGTCTGACCAGCTTTTGGAACTTGCCGATGCCGAACAGGCGCTTGTGCTGGCCCACAGCGCCGCGAACGGGCGGATGGTGGATCATGATCGCCCGGAAAAGGCCGCGCCTGCCTGTTTCGTCGAGGACCCTGCCCAGCCGCTCTGCCTGCCCTTCGCGAAAGAAGCCGCTGGCCATGAAGGGAGCCGTCGCGCGCGCCGTCGACACGCCAATCAGCGCAACACCCTGCCGCACGCGCAGATAGGGAAAGCTCGTCGAACTGATCGCGCCATGCACGCCGTCGCCATGCATCCACGGCGCCCAGGCATGGCAGGCCTTGTCGAAGGCCCCGGGCACATAGGCATCATGATTGCCCGGCACGACCGAGACATCGGCTGGTTCGCCCAGCGTTTCGAGCCACAGCCGCGCCAGCGCGATTTCGCCATCGAGCGCCAGATTGACCAGATCGCCTGTTACCGCGAGGTGGTTGGGCGCCTGCACCTTGAGGTCGGCGACGATGGCATCGACAATGCCGTCATGGTGATGCCGGCGGCGGTTCCGCTGCCAATTGACGTAGCCGACCATGCGCTTGGAGGCGAGGTCGCGATAGGTTACATCCGGAAGCGGACCAAGATGGACGTCGGAAATATGCGCAAGCCTGAACATCGTTTCCTTTTAGGTCACGCGTTCCAAGCTTTCCACCCATGGCGGCATGCCTGATGAGCAATGTCGCCACTTCCCCTCGCCAGGGTTCATGGGCGCGGCTGCGCGGAAGGCTGTTCCACTTCTATTTCCTGCTGCGGCGGCCGATGACGCTCGGCGTGCGCGGCCTCGTCCACGACACCGCCACCAACTCGGTCTTCCTGATCCGCCACACCTACGTGCCTGGCTGGCAGTTGCCGGGTGGCGGCGTCGAGATCGGCGAGACCTTTGTCGAGTCGCTGGCGCGTGAACTGGAGGAGGAAGGCAACATCGTTCTCACCGCGCCGCCCATCCTCAGGTCGATCCACCTCAACAAGCAGGCGACAAAGCGGGATCATGTCGGTTTCTACCTGATCGAGGCCTTCCGGCAGGACAGGCCGAAGCAACCCGACCACGAGATCGCCGAGGCAGGATTTTTCCCGCTCGACGCGTTGCCGGAGGGCACGACGCCGGCGACGCGGCGGCGGATTGCCGAGGTGTTCGAGGGCAAGGAAGCATCGCCCTATTGGTGAGAGAGGGATGCTGTTCTTCGCGCAAGCACTGGGTGGAGAGACGGCAATGCGAATTCTGGTCGTTGCCAACCAAGAAACCTCCACCCGATTGGTCGCCTTCCCGGCAGTTGCGTCGAGTTCCGGCCAACTTCCGCTCTCCAGACGACAAGCGGCTGATGGTGTTGGCATCCGAGCATGAATCGAAAGGTCTGCACCTGGGCATTCGACCCCGACTACCCTGACGCGCTCCACGCCCTCATGGTTCGACAGGCGCACCATGAAGGCTTGGCACTCAGCGCAGGCAACTCAAGCCGCCTTCAGCAACTTCCCCCGGTTGTGCGGCGCGTCGAGGTCGATCTCCGGCCCAAGCGGGATGATACCGGTCGGGTTGATGCCGGTGTGGCTGCCGTAATAATGTGCCTTGATGTGCAGCATGTTCACCGTCTCGGCGACGCCTTGCACCTGGTAGAGGTCGCGCAGGTAGTTCGACAGGTTCGGGTAGTCGGCGATCCGGCGCAGATTGGTCTTGAAGTGTCCGACATAGACCGGGTCGAAGCGCACCAGCGTCGTGAACAGCCGCCAGTCGGCCTCGGTCAGGGTGTTGCCGACGAGATAGCGCTGGCGTGAGAGGCGGTCTTCCAGCGTGTCGAGCGCGGCGAACAGTTCGTTGAATGCCTCCTCATAGGCGGTCTGGCTGGTGGCGAAACCGGCGCGGTAGACGCCGTTGTTGATCGAGGGATAGACAAGCTCGTTGACCGCATCGATCTCGCCGCGCAGCGGCTCGGGGTAAAAGTTAACCGCGGCGTCGCCCCACGCGTCGAAAGCCTGGTTCAGCATCCGGATGATCTCGGACGACTCGTTGGAAACGATCGTCTTTTCCTTCTTATCCCACAGCACCGGCACTGTGACGCGGCCCGAATAGGTCGGATCGGCCATGGTGTAGATCTGGTGCAGGTAGTCGAGGCCGTAGAGGGTGTCGCCAGTGGCGCCGTCATCACTGCGGAACGTCCAGCCATTCTCGCCCATGTAGTGATGGACGACCGACACCGAGATGATGTCTTCTAGCTTCTTCAGCGCGCGGAAAATCAGCGTCCGGTGCGCCCAGGGACAGGCGAGCGAAACATAGAGGTGGTAGCGCCCCGGTTCGGCCTTGAAGCCACGTGTCCGGCCTGCCGCCGGCATGCCGTCGACGGTGACGAAATCGCGCCATTGCGAATGCGAGCGCACGAATTTGCCGCCTGTCGACTTGGTGTCGTACCAGCGATCCTGCCATTTGCCTTCAACCAGCAATCCCATCGTGAAATCCTTTCGTTTGCCACGATGTAGGTGCCCGGCGACCGAAGCCGAAGCGCAACTCGCTGAACGGATTGTCAACGCAGGACGCACATCGGCCAAATGCACGATGGACGGGCGCCGAAAATGATGGTAGCGGGCATTTCGATGTCACATTGCTTTGCAAATATCCGGGTCGACCGACGACGAATGAGCGCACGCGCTTGAAGCGCTGACTTGCGACTGCTGCGGCATGCCCCGCGGCACCTCATCCCACGTACCGGATTGCAAAAAACATGACCCTCGCCGACGTCACCTACATGCCGGAAGCTCCGGCGCACGATCTCGAAATCGATGAAATCAACGCCGAGGCCTTTGGCCCGGGTCGGTTCACACGCGCGGCCTACAAGATCCGCGAAGGCGGTCCGCACGACCGCTCGCTGTCCTTCGTCGCCATGCATGGTGGCCAGGTCATCGCCTCGGTCAGGATGACGCCAATCGCCGCCGGCGCCGGCCGGGCACAGATGTTGGGCCCGCTTGCCGTGCGCCCCGACTTCAAGAACATGGGCATCGGCCGCAAGCTGGTCGCCATGGCGCTCGCAGCAGCGGAAAAATCCAGCGAACCCGCCGTCATACTCGTAGGCGACGAGCCTTATTACGGCCCGCTCGGTTTCGTGCGCATTCCGCGCGGTCAGATCGAGATGCCGCGGCCGGTCGACCTTAACCGCCTCTTGGCGCATGAGATCGTGCCGGGCGCGGTTGCCGAATTGACGGGCGAGGTCTGCCACGCCAACCTGGCCAAGACACCGCAACGCACGACCGAGCCGGCCTAGCCGCCGATGACTTGCCCGTGCCGCCCATCTTGCTAATTCAGTAACAGCAGAAGAGGACAGGCTGACATGAATCCAAACGGGCAGATTGCAGTGGTCACCGGCGCCGGCTCCGGCCTTGGCGAAGCCACCGCGCGCGCACTCGCTGCCAAGGGCGCCAAGGTCGCGATCTTCGATCTCAGCCTCGAACGCGCCGAGAAGGTCGCCGCCGACATCGGCGGTGTCGCCGTGCGCTGCGATGTCAGCAATGAAGAAAGCGCTGTCACGGCATTTGCCGAAGTGGAAGCCAAGCTCGGCACGGCCCGTATCCTGGTCAACTGCGCCGGCATCGCCGTCGGCGTGAAGACTGTCGGCAAGGACGGTCCGCATCCGCTCAGCGTCTTCCGCCAGGTGATCGAGGTCAACCTGATCGGCTCCTTCAACATGATCCGGCTGTTTGCCGACGCAGCCTCCAAGCTCGAACCGCTGGCCGGCGGCGAGCGCGGCGTCATCATCAACACCGCCTCGGTCGCCGCCTATGACGGCCAGATCGGCCAGGCCGCCTACTCCGCCTCCAAGGGCGGCGTCGTCGGCATGACGCTGCCGATCGCCCGCGATCTCTCGCGTTCGGGCATCCGTGTCGCCACCATCGCGCCCGGCATCTTCAAGACGCCGATGATGGCGGCGATGCCGCAGGAGGTGCAAGACTCGTTGGGTGCCGCCGTTCCGTTCCCGCCACGTCTGGGCGAACCGTCGGAATATGGTGCGCTGGCATTGCACATCGTCGAGAACCAAATGATCAATGGCGAGACCATTCGCCTCGACGGTGCCATTCGCATGGCGCCGAAATAGGCGCCAGCCGTCCCAGGATCGGCTATCCTGCAGCCCCGGCAGCGCAAGCTTCCGGGGCTGTTTTGCTTGTGGCGAAGCGACCCCCTTGCCAAAGCCTGCCCACCTTGGATAAGTAGATTGAATTAGTCATATTTGATGGTGAAGCAGTGGAAGAGCGCAAGAAGGACGTGTTTCTGGAGACCACCGCGGAAGCGACAGCGCTCGCGCGTTCGCTGATGCGCAAGGCCCGCCATGGTGCGCTTGCCGTCATCGAGCCGGAAACCGGCTCGCCACTCGCCAGCCGGGTCGGCACCGCAACCGACGTCGACGGCACGCCGCTGATCCTGATCTCAGGCTTATCCGCTCACACCAAGGGCATCGTCGCCAATCCCGTCTGTTCGCTTTTGGTCGGAGAGGTCGGCAAGGGTGATCCCCTCGCCCATCCGCGCATCACGCTGTTCTGCCGGGCGCGCAAGCTGGAACGCGGCACGCCGGAGTACGCCCGCGCCGAACGTCGCTACGTCAACCGCAATCCCAAGGCCAAGCTCTACATCGGCCTCACCGACTTTACCGTCTTTCGGCTGGAACTCGAGCGCGCCAACCTCAATGGCGGCTTCGGCAAGGCCTATCTGTTGAGCCGCGACGACCTGCTGCTCGCCGGCCCCGCGGTGGACGCGATCGCGGCAGCCGAACAGTCGGCTCTCGACCACATGAATTCGGATCACACCGAAGCGACCACGATCTATGCCACCCATTATGGCCGGCTCGACGACAAGGGCTGGGTGCTCAGCGGCTTCGATCCTGAAGGCATGGATCTGGCCGCCGGCGACGAGACCGCACGCGTGCTTTTCCCTGCGTTACTTGCCGAGGCCGCCGATCTCAGGCGAAGCCTTGTGGAAATGGCAAAAGAAGGTCGCGCAGCGAAGTCTTGATTTTTTCAGCGAAAGCTGATTTGTCCTATTTTAGCCAGATTGATCGCTGATTCCATTGATCATCTGGTTTGGTAATCCGTCGTTGTTGCCCCCATGACGCCGGAAAGCATGACTGATACACGGGGTACCCATGAAACCGAAAAAACTGACGGCCAATGCGGAAGCTGCTGCTTCCTTGCTCACACTTATGGGCAATGAAAAGCGGCTGATGATCATGAGCCATCTGCTCGACACGGAAATGTCGGTCGGCGCGATTGCCGAAAAGGTGTCATTGAGCCAATCGGCGCTGTCGCAGCACCTGGCCCGCTTGCGCAACGAGGAACTGGTCGAGACACGTCGCGACCGGCAGATGATCTACTACACCTGCAAGTCCGAAGCCGTGCGCAAGCTGCTCGGCACGCTGGAAGGCATCTTCGAGGACGCCTGATCTTCAGCTGACAAAGCCTTTCCAGGCTCCCATAGCGGACTGCCCTCCGCTATGAAGCTACCATGAACATCATCCGCATCGACGACCCGGCCGACCCGCGCGTGGCCCCCTATCTCGACATCCGCGAGCGCGATCTGGTCGGTCGCGAAGGGCGCTTCATCGCCGAGGGCAAGGTCGTTCTCAACGTGCTGTTTGCAGCGCGGCGCTTCGACGCGGATTCGGTGCTGGTGCTCGAAAACCGCCTCGCCGGTATGAGCCAGACCCTCGCCCTTGCTCCCGAAGCCATGCCGGTCTACGTCGCCTCGGGCGCCGTCATGGACGCCATTGCAGGCTTCCACATGCATCGCGGCATCCTGGCCATCGGCCGCAAGGGAGCGACGGCTTCAGTCGACGACGTGCTTGCCGCCCTGCCCGAACGCGCGCTGGTGGCGGTGCCGGTGGGGATCTCCAACCACGACAATATCGGCTCGATCTTCCGCAACGCGGCAGCCTTTGGTGCCGACGCGGTGCTGCTCGACCAGACCTGCTGCGACCCGCTCTACCGCAAGGCAATCAGGGTCTCAGTCGGTGCAGCGCTCAAGGTGCCGTTCGCCATAGGCGGCACGGCCGGCGAGCTTGCCGACGCACTTACCCGCCACAGCTTCGAACAGCTGGCGCTGTCGCCCGCGGGCGAGGCCGACATCAGGGGCATCAGGCGCCCCGCCCGGCTGGCGCTGTACCTCGGCACCGAAGGCGAAGGTTTGCCCGAGCCGCTGCTGAGAAGACTGACGACGGCAAAGATCCGGATGGCGCCTGGTTTCGACAGCCTGAATGTCGCGGCCGCATCGGCGATCGCGCTGCATCACTTCACCGAAGCATCAGAATAGGCCTATTCGGCGGGGACAGGTTTCTGCAGCGCCCGGACGCGATCGGCAAGGCTGATCACGTCTGGCGCATCGACGGGCGTACGGGCCTCACCAGATGCGGCAAGCGCCTTGGCAATAGGCGAGTCAGCGCCCTCGAGCCGAGCGGTGAGCGCCACGACTTCGGCGGCCAGTTCGTGCATCTGCTCGCGCAGCTGCGAATCCTCGCTTGGCGACGACTTGGTGCGTCCTGCCTTCGCCAACTCGCCCTTCAGCCGCTTGTTCTCGCGCGTCAGCGTGGTCAGCCGCCCTTCCAGGCGCTCCCGCTCCATCGCCTGCGCCGTGCCATTGACCGCTGCCGTTTCCGGCGCGGCCTGCGGGCCCTTCAGCTGCTCGCGCACGCGGGCGAGTTCGGTTTCGCGCAACCGGCCGAGCTCCGCCTCGCGCCGCTCCAGCTTGTCGTCGCGGTCACTGAGTGAAGACACCATCTGCTGCAACCTCTTGTCCAGTTCGACAGCGCGCTTGGATTCCGCCAGGAGCGCCTCGCGCACGGCCTTGTTGTCGGCTTCGAGTTCGACGACACGCTTGTCGGTGTCCTTGCGCTGGCTGCGCAGCGCCGACATGTCGTCGCAGAGCTTGCCAATCTCGCTTTCGCGGCTGACCAGCTCGATCTGGCGGTTGCTCGAGGACAGGCTGGCCTCGTCATACAGCCTGCCAATCTCCTCGATCTCCTGTGCCCGCTTCTCCAGCATGCTTTCGGCTTCGACGAGCTGGGCGGCAAGAGCCTTGATCTGTTCGTCGCGCTTGGCGATGTCCTCGCTCAGGCTGCCGCGCGCGGCTTCCAGTTCGCTGACGGTGCGATCCTTGTCGGCATGGTCGGTGAAGTGGGCCTTTTGCGCCTCACGGCTCCGGCTAAGCTCGACGGCCTGCGTCAGGAGCTTTTCCTGCGCCGATTTGAGCTGAACTTCGACTTTGCGCAGCGCCATGGCATGCTCGGCGCGCAGACTGTCCTTGTCGGCGCGGATTTCATCGAGGGTCATCGGAAGCTTGGCTTCGACCCGCTGGCGGGTGACCGAAACGGCACGCCGCCAGACCGACGGCGCAATCAGCAGCACCACAAAGCCGGCGGTCAGGAAGCCAAGAACGAAAAAGAGGATCGACTGGACCAAGGCACTTTACCCGTTACGGATACGCGCGAGTTTGCCATGTTCCCATGGCAGGAATCCAGCACCGCCGCAACAAAATGGCGCCCAATCGACCCGTTCTTCACACAATCAGAACGGATTCCAGGTCGGCTGCTGGGTCAACTTCAGGTAGCCAAGATTGACGCCCAGTCGCGCGCCGACACCGGTACGCACGGGCACGAGCAAAATGTTGCCGCGCTTGAGGACGTTGAAGCCAACGCCGGCAACGACATAGGCCGAACCCGCGACGCCGCCATAACGGTCATAGAGGTTGTTCACGTCGTCCAGGTTGTAGACCAGGATCATCGTGCGCGAGCCCTGCCCGCCGAAATCCCAGCCCAGCGACGGCCCCTGCCAGAACACCTTATGGTCGCCGGCATTCTTGGTGTAGAGCGTGCCCTCGCCATAGGTCAGGCCGCCGACAAAGGCACCCGATCCCTCTTCGCCAAGCACGTAGCCGTTCGGCAGGCCATAGGACGCGAAAACCTTCTCGACCACGCTGGCGAGACCGCCAGACGTCGAGCCAAAAAAGCGATGGCCGGAATCAAGGATCTCCTGCGAGGTATATTGCTGCGCGCGAGACGCAGATGTCGAAAATGCCAGAACGCCGACAAGGACGAACATCGCGGCAACAAGCCGGGCAAAAGTCCGGCCATAGAATCGGGAAATCATGCTTCCAAATCTCCGTCAGGGAGCACACTTTCTCGACGCCCCGGACCCGCTGCTACTCTTGATGGCGGCTGGCTAGTCCAACTTCGGCAAACTATGCCGTAATCCTTTTTCAACCATTAAACTGACCTACGAAGATGGCGGATCGAAGGCACGACCGGGCGTTAAAAAGCCCGGAGTTGCGCAGAAAAGCCACCATTTCGCGCAAGCGTTACCGGCTGTTTCTTGCCGCATGAGGCGGCGCTGTGTAACCAAGAGTACTGTAAGGCCAGCCCTGATTCGTACTGTCGGGCTTCGAGGCCGCCAGATCGTGGTTCAAGTCATTTTTTGCCCGAGGGATGCCGTTCATGGCCGAGTTGTTGACGCTTTCCGCCCCTGACCTCGCAGCGCTGCTGTGCAGCCGCGTCTGCCACGACATCATCTCGCCGGTCGGCGCCATCAACAATGGCCTCGAACTGCTCGACGAGGGCGGCGCCGACGAGGACGCGATGCGCCTCATCCGTACCAGCGCCCGCAACGCCTCGGCGCGGCTGCAGTTCGCCCGCATCGCCTTTGGTGCTGCTGGCTCGGCCGGCATGCTGATCGACACCGGCGACGCGGAATCGGTTGCGACCGCCTTCCTCAAGAACGAGAAGCCGGAACTGACCTGGAGTGGCGGGCGCGCACTGCTGCCCAAGAACAAGGTCAAGCTGCTGCTCAACCTTTTGCTCGTCGCCCATGCGGCGATACCGCGCGGCGGCAAGCTCAGCGTGACGCTGGAAGCCGTCGAGACGGCGCCGAAATTCATCCTGTCGGCCAGCGGCCCGATGTTGCGTGTGCCGCCAAAATTCCTCGAGCTGCACTCCGGCCACAAGCCTGACGAGCCGATCGACGCCCATTCGGTGCAGCCCTACTACACGCTGCTGCTGGCGCGCGAAGCCGGCATGACGATCTCGATCCACGCCACGCCGGAAGAGATCCTGCTCACTGCCGAGTAATCGGCACGACGTTTCAGTATTGTCGAAGCATTGTCGTCATCGCCTGGTGGCAACGGTCTCGTGACAGCGTGCGCGCGCTTGGGCGCGACCGCACGCGCCGAAGTTTCCAAGAATTTTACCATTCGGGTTTTCGGCTTCTTTACGCCGCCCAGCTAAGGTCACGTTGCATCCGGCGCGACTGACGCGTTCGGCTCCCGCAAAAAGGACCGGGATATGAAGCGTTGCCTGTTCGTCGATGATTCGAGCGTCATCCGCAAAGTCGCCAAACGCATCCTCAACAGCTCCGAGATGGTCGTCGTCGAGGCGGCATCCGGCGCCGAGGGGCTGGATATGTGCGCCTACGACATGCCCGACATCATCGTCGTCGACGGCGGGCTCGAGGACATGAGCACCACAGACTTCATCCGCCGTGTCCGCGCCATCGAAGGCCGTGTCAAGCCGCAGATCGCCATCTGCCTGACTGAGGTCGACATCGGCGCCATCATGCGCGCCAAGCGTGCCGGCGCGCAGGGCTATCTTCTGAAGCCGTTCACCAGGCCGCAACTGCTCGACCGCTTTCGCGCCTTCGACGTCGCAGCCTGATTTCGCTCCTGGCACGACAGACACCTAGCGAGAAACTGTGCCCAGAAAAAAGAAAACCCGGCACGAAGGCCGGGTTTTGACTGAAGTATCCAGAATAAATCAGGCAATTTCGCGAAGTTCTTCCGGCTCACGCAGCACATAGCCGCGGCCCCAGACAGTTTCGATGAAGTTCTGGCCACCGGATGCAGCGTCGAGCTTCTTGCGTAGCTTGCAAATGAAGACGTCGATGATCTTCAGTTCGGGCTCGTCCATGCCACCATAAAGGTGATTGAGGAACATTTCCTTGGTCAGCGTGGTGCCCTTGCGCAGCGAGAGCAGCTCCAGCATCTGGTATTCCTTGCCGGTCAAGTGCACGCGCTGGCCACCGACTTCGACCGTCTTGGCGTCGAGATTGACGATCAGGTCGCCGGTGATGATGACCGACTGGGCGTGACCCTTCGAACGGCGGACGATGGCGTGAATGCGTGCCACCAGCTCGTCCTTGTGGAACGGCTTGGTCATGTAGTCATCGGCGCCGAAGCCCAGGCCGCGCACCTTGTCCTCGATACCGGCCATACCGGAGAGGATCAGGATCGGCGTCTTGACCTTGGACAGGCGCAAAGTACGCAGAACCTCGTAACCCGACATGTCGGGCAGGTTCAGGTCGAGAAGGATGATGTCGTAGTCATAAAGCTTGCCGAGATCGACGCCTTCTTCGCCGAGATCGGTCGTGTAGACGTTGAAGCTTTCCGATTTGAGCATCAGTTCGATGCTCTGTGCGGTTGCACTGTCGTCTTCTATCAGCAGAACGCGCATTCAAATCCCCTTTTCTGCTGCCGGAACGTCTTCTCGGTCTAATCCATACCGGCCCAGTGCTACTGAATCGGAGGCTGCCATCGAATGGTTAACAAAACCTAATTTCGTATGGAAGACCATATCAGAAATTTTAACCGGCGCATACACCCTCTTGAATCCAATCATGAATCACACGGTCAACATCTTAACGCGCTGCATTAACAAGGTTGCCTAAGCGACTCCGGACACGACCCGATCACATTCACGGCGAAAACCAGAATCTTTACCGGGCTTTAAGTCTCGATGGGTATGATTAACGATGCCCGTAAACGAATGGTTACCGACGGACAAAAACTTTAAAAGTTTGTTTTCCATAGTCGGGAGTTCAGAACCGGTTCCGGCGCGGCACGGTCCATTTGGGCCGAAGTAGGCGAGTAGAAGTGCGTTTTTCGGTGTTCGGGAGTATCGGGTCATGAAGTCACGTGAGAACCTGGTCAGGCTCAAGCAGTTTCAGGTGAACGAAAAGCGCCGCCAGCTGATGCAGCTTGATTCGATGATCGCCGAGTTCGACCGCATGGCCAGCGAGCTCGAACTGCAGATCGTCGCCGAGGAAAAGAAGGCGGGGATCACCGATCTCAATCATTTCGCCTATCCGACCTTCGCCAAGGCCGCGCGGCAACGACGTGACAACCTGAAAAACTCCCAGCATGACCTGGCGCAACAGCGCGCCGCTGCCGAATCCTTACTCGCCGAAGCTGAAGCGGAGCTGTCCAAGGCGGAGGCTCTGGAGTCGCGCGACCGCATCACCCGCGACGCCGACGGCACCGGTCGCAGCGCGATGATCGGCTAAAAAGTCAATTTCTCCCGCACTTTGCCGCTGCTCGCGCGGCAGCGAGCCGTTTGGCGCCTCGAGCCATCCGCTCGGCCCAAGGCCCCTGCTAGGTCCTGAGTTCGGCCGGCTCTCCTTCGGCAGCCAATGATTGGGCACGCGAATCACGAATTTCGGGCGCATGGCGCTCCGCCCAGACACGGATCTGGTTGAGCAGATCGGCGAGGTTACGGCCGAGATCGGTCAGCTCGTACTCGACGCGCGGCGGTATGACCGGGAAGATCTCGCGCCGCACCAGCCCGTCGCGCTCCAGAATACGCAGTGTCTGCGTCAGCATCTTGGGCGTGATGCCCTCTACCTTGCGCTGCAGCTCGCCATAGCGCCGCCGGCCCGGCTTCAAGGCACCGACGACCAGATAGACCCATTTACTCGCCAGCATCTCGAGCACGGTGTGCGACATGCATTCGCGTCGGAAGGCGTCATAGCCGAACGGCGTGTCGGGGGCGCAATCACTATCCATGGGGTACCTATATATCATTGAGGTACATTCTAGACAAGCGAGTGATACTATCCAAATGATAGTGGCACATGCATCCACCCAAGGAGGACATTCTCATGCGTGCCATTACCCAGAACACTGTCGGCGGACCTGAAGTGCTCGAACTCGCCGAACAGCCGACACCACAGCCCAAGCCCGGCGAAGTGCTGATCCGCATCAAGGCTGCCGGCGTCAATCCGGTCGATGCCGCCGTGCGCGGCGGGTTCTACCCCCTTCTTGGCGAGCCGCCCTTCGTGCTCGGCTGGGACCTGTCAGGCACTGTCGAAGCGGTTGGCGCCGGCGCCAACGGCTTTGCAGCAGGCGACGAGGTCTTCGGCATGCCGCGCTTCCCGGCACAGGCCGGCACCTATGCCGAACTGGCGGCAGCACCGGTAAGCGAGATCGTGCACAAGCCCGAGGCGCTCGACCATGTCACGGCAGCCGCCCTCCCCCTCGCCGGCCTGACGGCCTGGCAAGGCCTGGTGACAGCAGGCAAGCTCAAGACCAACGACCGTGTCCTGATCCAGGCGGCCGCCGGCGGCGTCGGCCACCTGGCCGTACAGATCGCCAAGGCGCGGGGCGCTTATGTCATTGCCACCGCGAGCCCCGGCAAGGTCGATTTCGTCCGCTCCCTCGGTGCCGACGAGGTGATCGACTACACCTCGGACGATTTCGTCGCCAAAGCCGGCCCGGTCGATCTCGTCTTTGAGGCGCTCGGCGGCGATCATCCTGAGAAGTCGCTGAAGGCGCTGAAGGACGGCGGCACGCTCGTCGTGCTGCTCGGCCTCAGCGACAAGGCCGCAGCAGAGGCTGCATCACGTGGCATCAGGGTCGAACGCATCTCGGTCCGGCCGGATGGCGATGGCCTGAAGGAACTGGCGAAACTGACGGAAACCGGCAAACTCAAGGTCCATGTCGCCAGGAGCTTCCCGCTCGACCAGGCCGGTGCCGCGCATGCCTTCCTGGCGACCAGACCCAAGGGCAAGGTCGTGCTGGCGCTCTGAGAGCCACGCTCGAAATTCTGCAGCAACGGGCCGGGCGGAGCACATGCTGCCCGGCTTCTCCATCATCCGGACTTTCGCTATAGCTTGCCGATGCGCACGCTTTTGCCATTGATCCTGTTTGCCGCTTCGATCTGCTTCGCGCTCGGCATCGTGTTGCCGCTGATTCATGTCGATCGACTGTATTTCTTCGCCGATGAACCTTCGTTGATCGGCATGATCGCAGCATTGTGGCGTGGTGGCGATTGGCTGCTGGCGATTGTCGTCGCCATGTTTTCGGTGGTCTTTCCCGCGATGAAGCTCGGCCTGCTGCACAATGCGGCCTATGGCCAGGCAGCCGGCGCCGTCAGCATTCCCGGCTGGTTTCGGGCCCTGTCCAACTGGTCGATGCTCGACGTCATCCTCGTCGCGCTGGTGGTCTTCGCCGCCAAGACATCAGGCCTCGCCACGGCCTTCACCAAACCTGGTCTGTGGTTCTTCGCGGCATCGGTGATGCTGACTGCAACCGCTTCAGCCGTCATAAAGAGGAAGCCACGGGACAGCGCACAGGCAGCTCATTGAGGCAATGCGTTTCAGGTAGCAATTCGGGGAAAGCTCAGCCCGAAAGCAAAAAGGGTGCGGCAAGCCGCACCCTTTTCTGTTGGTTGGCCGCAACGGCCGGTGTCAGTGGCGGTATTGCTGGATGCGCGTGGTGCGCAGGCCGGCAAGGCCGTATTCGTCAATGGAAGCCTGCCAGGACAGGAACTCCTCGGTCGTCAACTTGTAGCGTTGGCACGCTTCGTCAAGACTGAGCAGTCCTCCCCTGACCGCAGCGACCACTTCCGCCTTGCGGCGGATAACCCACCGGCGCGTGTTGGTCGGGGGCAGATCGGCAATCGTAAGCGGGCTGCCGTCCGGCCCGATAACATATTTGACACGCGGTCTAACCAGATCGGTCATCGTACTCTCTACTAAAAACTCAAAGACCCAATCACCTGTCACACTAGCGCCACAGCTTTAAAAATTGCCTAAGCGTACACTAAGAGCTAAGTAACGAACGTGAACAGAACGTTAGACTCTCAATCCGCAATTTAACCACCTGCCCAGTTGGCTGGTTTCTCGCCGAAAAAGGTGGGCCAGCGCGCTCCGGGTGGCACTGCGATGAGGCTTGACCTATATTGCAGCCATTGGCATGCAGCCGACCTATAGACAGCGGAACGCAATCCCGATGAACAGCCTGGACCTGCCCGGACGCCCCGAAGACACCCGCGTGGTTGTTGCCATGTCGGGCGGTGTCGATTCTTCAGTCGTGGCCGGCCTGCTGAAACAGGACGGCTATGACGTCGTCGGCGTCACGCTGCAGCTCTACGACCATGGTGCCGCAACCCACCGCGCCGGCTCCTGCTGCGCCGGTCAGGACATCGCCGACGCTCGCCGCGTCTCCGAGACGCTCGGCATTCCACATTACGTGCTCGACTATGAAGAGCGCTTCCGCAAGGCCGTCATCGACCCCTTCGCCGAAAGCTATGTCGCGGGCGAGACGCCGATCCCCTGCGTTTCGTGCAACCAGACGGTCAAGTTCGCCGACCTGCTCGCCACCGCGCGCGAGCTCGGCGCCGATGCGCTCGCCACCGGCCACTACATCCGCTCCAAGCAGAACGGTGCCCACCGCTCCCTGTACCGCCCCGTCGACGCCGATCGCGACCAGAGCTATTTCCTGTTCGCCACCACCCAGGAGCAGATCGACTATCTGCGTTTTCCCCTTGGCGGCATGTCCAAGCCAGACGTGCGCGCCGCTGCCGAGCGCATGGGCCTGACGGTTGCCGCCAAGCAGGACAGCCAGGACATCTGCTTTGTGCCGCAGGGCAAATATTCCGACATCATCGCCAAGCTCAGACCTTCGGCCGCCAATCCCGGCGACATCGTCCATATCGACGGCCGTGTGCTTGGCCGCCATGAAGGCATCCTGCGCTATACCATCGGCCAGCGCCGCGGCATCGGCATCGCCTCGGGCGAGCCGCTCTACGTCGTCCATATCGACGCCGAGCGCGCGCGTGTCGTCGTCGGCCCGCGCGAGGCGCTGGAGACGCACAAGATCTTCCTGCGCGGCATGAATTGGCTCGGCGATGACGCCCTGTCGGCGGTGCCGGCTGGAGGCCTGGAACTTTATGCCAAGGTGCGTTCGTCGCGTCCGCCCCGCCCCGTCGTGCTGCATCACAAGGGCGGCGCCACCTGGGTCGAGCTTGTCGACGGCGAGTCGGGCATAGCACCGGGCCAGGCCTGCGTGCTCTATTCAGACGAAGGCAACGAAGCCCGCGTCTTCGGCGGCGGCTTCATCGAGCGCTCCGAGCGCCATGCCGATGCCGAAGCGATGCTGTCGCGGCTTGCGGCAACGCCGGGGACAATTGCTGCGGAATAAGCCAGGCTCGATGGACCCCACCTTGATAAAGCGGTGGGGCATGTGGCTCACCAAATAGCGTGATCGCCGCATATCTAGCGCTCTTAAGCCGAGATGTTCCTTGGCTTCCCAAGCTGGCCGTGATCGCCATCATCATGGGTGCATCGCTCGCAGGCTGGATGGTGAGCGAAACGGCCTCCCTGATCGTGAGTTTCGCCGGCATCAGCGGCGCGATCGCCACTATGCATAAGCTGACACCTCCCAGCCTGATGAGCGGCTTCCGTTCTCGCGCCGACGGACCGGTCATCCAGTCGTATGTCTCCGCCTACTTTGAATGCCTCGCCGTGATCGCCGTGCTTTCCATCTTGTTTGTTACGTGGTGGGCGGTCACTGAATGACCATTCAGTCCGGCAACCAGCCCGGCGGCATGCTGGAAGCAGCCAAGCGCTGGGCGCTGCTTCTGAAGCGCGATGTCGTGGCGCTCTATCTTGCGGCGCGCAGCCCGCTGACGCCATGGTTTGCCCGCGTGGCGGCTGCCTGCGTCGCCGCCTATGCGCTCAGCCCTGTCGATCTCATTCCCGACTTCGTGCCGGTGCTCGGCTATCTCGACGACCTGCTGATCGTGCCCCTGGGCATCTGGCTGGTGATCGGCATGATTCCGCCCGAACTGATGGCTCGCTTCCGTGCCGAGGCAACCGAAATCACCGCCAGGCCGCGCAGCATGGCCGGCCTCGCCTTCGTCATCGTGGTGTGGCTGGCAGCGCTTGCGCTTGTCGGCTGGTGGCTGCTGCGAAGGGAATAAGGGACAGACTGCGCCAATGGCGCGCAACCCTTTGTTGGCCTACTCCATTACTCCCACAAAGGTCAGTCGTGCGTGACCGTGCCTGCCGTGAGAATCCTGAGCACGCCAAGCGCTTCCTCGGCGCCGGTGCGCGGCTCTTCGCGCGTCTGGATGCAGTGGATGAAGTGCTCGAGCTCGCGCGTCAGCGGCATGGCGTTCTCGATCGGAATGTAGGTCGGCTCGTTCATCGTCGACGTCCACTGCCCCTCGTCCTGCCAAACGGCGTGGCGATAGAGCGCCAGTTTGCGCTCCTGCGGCTCGACGTCGTCGAACACCGCCATGCCCTTGGTGCCGACGACGGTCAGCCGGCGCTCGCGGTAAGGGTTGAGCCGCGAGGCGAACAGGTGCCCGCGCAGGCCGTTGGGGAAGCGCATGTGCAGATGGGCGAAATCGCTGAGGTGGTTGAGCACGGCAGCCCCCTCGCCGCGCACCTCGATCGGCGCCGTGCCGGTGATCGCCAGGATCATCGACAAATCATGCGGCGCCAGATCCCACAGCGCGTCGTTCTCGGCGTGGAACTTGCCGAGACCGAGACGGTGCGAGTGGATGTAGCCGACATCGCCGAGCTCGCCCTTGTCGACAAGCGCCTTGAGCCCTTCGAAGGCCGGGTGAAAACGCAGCACGTGGCCAGTCATGAAGACGCGGCCATTGTCGCGCGCGGCCTTCACGGCGCGCTCGGCATCAGGCACGGTTAGCGCGATCGGCTTTTCGACCAGCACGTCCTTGCCGGCCTCGACGGCACGCACGGCAAAGTCGGCGTGGAACTGCGGCGGCAACGCCATGACGATCGCATCAACATCGTCGCGGGCGAACAATTCGTCTGGGGTCAGCGCGATGCAGCCATGTTCGCCGGCGAAACGCTCGGCGCGAGCCGAATCGACGTCGGAGACGGCATGGAGGGCACCAAGCGACTTCAGGGTGCGGATGTGGTTGCCGCCCCAATAGCCGCATCCAAGGACTGCAATACGCGGTTTCATCAGGCTCTTTCCAAGGAGAATTATGCCGGCAGACATAGTCCCGGCACCTCGCCAACTCAACCCCGCGTGTTGCGCCATAAGCGCCCGGCGCGTCCGCGAAGGCGGTGGAATGGCGCTTTCCGCGAGCTGCCCAAGGGTCAGCCGATGCGTCAGACATTTATCCTGAAACGCCCGATCTCACTGCTTGACAGGCTCGCCATCGAGACATTATATCCGCCCAACCTTGGCGAACGCATCGACGCCTGCCTCTCACAGAGACAGTCATTTCGGGCCTTCTCCAACCCTGGCGGGATAGCTCAGTTGGTTAGAGCACGGGAATCATAATCCTGGGGTCGGTGGTTCGAATCCACTTCCCGCTACCATTCCCTTACTAAGGGATTGAAATAGCTTCAACGCGCTGGTTTTGAACGACTTTTTCGTCGCGACTGGTACCTTTCTCTGGTACCTTTTGAGGATGGAAGATTTGGCAAAAGCTCGCTATCTCGTCGGCGCACCCGGCGATCAAAAGTTTAAGCGCAATATTCCCAAACGCCTGCAAGCACTCGCTCAAAAGACTGCGTTCGTAGAGCGCGTCACTCCAGGAGCACGACCAAGCGAGGTCCGGCAACAGGGCAATCTCTTTGCGGTACGAACTGATGCAGAGCTTCACAGCCTGGAAGCCATGCTTCTGCGCAACGGTTCTAAAACCGGAGCCACGGACGGGATTAGCCTCACGGAAATGGAGGCTCGGCAGGTTGCGGTCTCGTACTTCATAGACAGGGACGAGAAAAACCTCCTCGCAGGGGACTATTTCGCAAACCGAGACCATCCCGACTTTCCTGACTTGCTGTCCGACGCAGCCGACGCGGCACAAATGGCGCAGCTGCAAGCGTCCGGGGAGTACCGTACGACGACGACGCGGGCGCTTAGAATTCTCGCCGATCGCGGAATTCTGTCAAAAGCAGCTTACGACGGTCTTGCCACCGAAAAGCTCTCTGCCCTCAAGGAACACAGAGCCTTTCAATTGCTCTGTCGGTTGATTGAGAGGGCTGATGTTGCACTGACCGAGCGGCGCTATCATTCAGTGAACCTGGGTTCACTGGCTCCGATATCAGATCAAATGTTTGCTGCGGCCGACCACCTTGAAGTAGTTAGCGCAAAGCCTACCTCCGCCCTCCATCGAAAAACCCTTGCCGATCTGAACACACTTTTTCATCAGACAAAGGCGGACCGCGTAACCCAATCAAGAACCGCTCAATATCGCATTCCATTTCGAGCGCTGGAGGAGCACTTTGGTGCGGCTTTCCCGGTCGCAGACATCGACAGAGATGGCTGCCGTGAGTTGATCGAATTCCTCCCTAAGATCCCATCCCACGTTACTCAGCACTACAAGAAGGCAAAGCTTGCAGAAGCCGCAGAGCTTCACAAAAACAAACATGGCGACTACGCGTCCCGCCACAAGGAAGCAGACAAGCACATTCAGATACTGCGAAGTGCCTTTGACCTCGCGCTTCAAGAGCGATGGATCGAAATAAATCCCTGGGTTGGGCTGAAAGCACCAGCCTCAGGTGGCCAATCCAAGAAGCACTTGGCCAAGGCGAGCACTTACGCGCCGTTCGCGATCGAACATCTCAACGCGCTCTTTGCACTGCCCCTATTCAAAGGATGCGTCGACGACGAGTACGGATGCCACTCAGTCGGTCCGAACATCATCAAGCGACATCGCTACT
Source organism: Aminobacter sp. NyZ550 (assembly GCF_025628925.2). NCBI lineage: Bacteria > Pseudomonadati > Pseudomonadota > Alphaproteobacteria > Hyphomicrobiales > Phyllobacteriaceae > Aminobacter > Aminobacter sp. NyZ550. The sequence goes on along the minus strand of NZ_CP114190.1, from coordinate 2,218,460 downwards.
GGGCTCCCATCCTCGCTCTCTGGAGCGGTATGCGCATGAACGAAATCCTCCAGCTCGAAAAGGAGGATATCAGGCAGTCGCCGGATGGCATCTGGTTCATCAGCGTCACTGACGAGGAACACGGCGACTACGAAGGCAGTAGCTTTTCGAAGCGGGTGAAGACCAAAAACGCAGTTCGCAAAATTCCATTGCACCCGTCCTTGATCAAGTTTGGCTTCGTACCCTGGGTAGAACAGGCGAAGGCTGGGAGGCTGTTCCCCGAAGCCATCGCGGGGGCTGGCGAGAAACCTTCCGATGCCTACTCGAAGCGGTTTCGAAGCAATCTCAAGGCCGCCAAGATCTGGGAGCCGCGCCGACTTGTTTTTCACAGCTTCAGGAATTCCTTCAACGATGCACTGCGAGGTGGTGGTGTTGAGAGGGAAATCCGAGAGGCCATCAACGGATGGCGCGAGCAGAAATCCATGGACGACCGATATGGCTCGGGACCGGCCATGAGAAGACTTGCCGACGCTGTTTCAAAGGTTGAGTATAGTGGGCTCCTGGTCGAGCACCTCCACTCCAGTTGAGGAGCCCGGCCTCCCCTAACCCACGGTCATACGCCCCCTACATGGTATACTCTGATTTGAGTGAGGTAATCGGTACTATTGCCGAGACTACCGACTTTCTCTCATACGAAGCAAAACATGACAAAATAGAGATACACATTTCGGGCATTGGCTTATCTGGAGACGATACGACTGCAAGAGGTTTCCTTATGGCACTTCACAGTCAGATTGGGGATGAGCGCTACTCGGAAAGGTATCCCCAGGACCTCTCATCTGACTGTGGTGCTTTCTTTCGAGCTCCACAGCACCGAGGGAATTTCACGGGCGAAATCAGCTTTCGCAAGGGGAAGGTCGCGCGCAGGACAATTGCGGGATATCCACTAATCGCAGGACACGTCAGATGTTCCAGGATGGGGCGACCGGACAACTTCGGACCGACCAACTATGCGGTCTCTGCAACGCTTTCACTCAATCCGACTAAATTTGTTCGCCATAACTTTTCGAGCAGCCGAAGCGCAGCGATAAGATCGGGGCAGGCCACCTTGGACCTTCCTGATTGGCGCTTGTTGAGCGGCGCGATTGGTCGCAACAACGCGGGCGAGTACATCCTAGATGATAATGACAACTGCATCCTGGAGGGCCGCATTCTACGGCTATGTCGCGGTACTATCTACCAGGCTTGGGCAGAGGGTTACATTAGGCAAGCTATAGCCTATATTCTTCGAGGAATGGAACAGGCCGCACACCGCAGTCAGTGCAGATATTTTGCCGGCGATGTTGAGTACAATCTCAAGAAGGTTGAAACGTACTGGGAGCGCACTGCTCCGTCGCCGCTAGGCTACGTTCGTGGTTTGGCGGATCGTTTTCTAGCTCGTTCGTCGCGGATACGAGTTGCGGGGTATGCTGCGACAACCTCTTTCACCCGCGAACGAAATTCCCTTTCTGTTGACGTTCCACTGCGGAAAGGGATTTCCCTAAAAATTTACGCCAAAACCAACCAGAGAGTACGCTTTGAGGTAGTTCATAATTTCGTTGAGGCAACAAACCACCTGGGCACACGCCACACCACGACTTCCTTGGACGAGCTGGTGCATTGGACCAATGATACGATCGATGCAGCTCGTGAGGAGGTCATAAGCCAATTGGCCGTGGTTCGGGAACCAGCGAGCTCGGACTACCTGGCCGATGCGGTCATTTCATTCTTCCAATTGCTCTATCAAGCGCCCGGCACTGCAGACGACCTACGTAGGTTGGCCCAAATACTCATAGAGGTTGGCGGTATTGCGGGGGGTGACGAAAGCCTCACGGGAGCAGTGGAGTATCTCGTTCGGCAGGGAGTTCTGGTACCTGCCGGTCGCGGCGTACGGTCCCTAGCACCTATGTATGCGTCATCCCTACTAAGATTGAGAGAAACGCTCAACTAATCTCATTTCCTCGGCACGCGACCAAAATGTCTTCCAAATAGAAGTGCTTTCGACGTGTACTACTTTTTGTCCTGAACCATTGTCTGGAGCAAGGCAACTGCTAGGCGCAGGTCACGTTGATCAATTCGTTTCAAAGCTTCTTTTGCGACTACAACAAGGTCATCTTCCTGACCGTCTTGTGTAATGAGATCATTCAACAGGTCGCTGACCGAAACGCCCAGCCCGTGAGCAATCAGCTCAAGAGTTTCCACCGACGGCCAGTTTAGGCCACGCTCGATCAGTGACAGCGTATCGACAGATCGTTGGGATCGCTCCGACAACGCATCCTGAGTCAAGCCACGCTCATGACGCAACGTCTTTATTCGAATTCCTAGTGCTTCTCTCGGACCCATGACCCGTATCATGGCGACGGAAATCGGCGATATGAACCTAATCCCTTTACGGTTTTGAATTGATTTCCGTAACAATACTCGGCTAACATGTTACCGCAACGGCATTTAACTACGGGTTCTGACAGTTCCATTCAGGTGGGGAGTACATGATCGCTAATCGATACCGTCAAATAGCCTGGCCACGGCCGGCTGAGCTTGCGCTAAGGCTTGCACTATCACTTGGGGTCGCCACAACTACGGGCAGCTCAATTGCCAAAGCTGCAGGTCAAACTGCATTGCCGCCGGACGCATATTGTAAGGCGCTGAAAAAATATGACGCAATTCAATCCCAAGCTGACGAGAAATTTGGAAGCGACGGGAGCCAATGGGCGAAAAGAAATGAGTGGGTGACCGCTCACGAAGACAAGCTGAACAAGCAGCTCGCTACGCAACTCAAGATGCCGTCCCAGGATTTAGCAGCCACCGCGTCAGAGCAGCACTGGCAACTCGGATGCGAGGCAAAGGCCTCTGGCTGGTTGGCGATTGGTCAAGAGAACCTGACAAGGGTACCGAACGACCACGTTTCGCGAGTTAAAGACGCCATCGTTCTAGAATACGTAAAACGGCTAGATCGTGGCCCGAAAGATCAGTTCTTTGATCCAGAGCGTTACAGCGCAGTACATTGCGAAGACGCAGCCGTCGGCGGCTATCATTTTGTCGGATGTAAATTACGAGCCATCGGAGCCGAGACCGACCCAGACATCTATGTGGTTGCGGATGTCGATGGAACGGCGAGTGCCGTCCCCTACGATAGCGAAGCTAAAGGGCGCATCAAAGGCGCGACTAAACTCGCCTCAGGTGATCAAGCGGTTCCCCTAGGGTTTTATGTAGGCCCGCTTCCTCTGGTCGATTATTCCGACGTGCGCAGCCAGTTAGACTAACATCGCTCTGACCTGTGCCGCTACCACGAGCCCCAGGGTGAAGGTCTGACGTTGCCGCTTTCACTGGTGCAGCGTCGGACCACTTCTTTGCTTTCCTCGCTTCTCGGACCACTCATCTGCCAGCATCTCGAGTTGCTCTCGGCCGTGCGGAGTGTTCGACTTCAAATAGAGATCAAACACACGATCCCATTCAGCCCGTGCATTGTCAGGAAAAACGCCTACGGATTGAACAAGATACATGCCCATGAATGAGGTCTTAGCGATCGTCTGAGCCCAGTAGTTCTCGCTCCTTAACCCAGCGGCGAGTAGGCGAAGCGGCGCCATATGCGTCAGGGCAAAGACCAAATACAGGAGCAATTCGCCGAGAAATCCAAATAGTTTGGCACCAAGCACGAACACGATCGAAGAAACCACGATCACATAGCCGAGAAGCTCAATCACCCAGGAAAGAGCACCGCTCGCTGGAGCTGCAACGGTGTAAGGCGCAGAAAGGACGGAGCCCAACGCTGTCTCTACGGTCTGCGGGAACAGCAAGTACATTACGAGAAGTAACGCGCCGACGGCGGCGAGGCGTAGGATCACGCCAATCGCGAAGAGGATGATGTGCATTGTTAGCGACAGGCCGTTGGCTAACTGCAAGCTGAGCGAGCTAGTCTTGGCAATCCCGTCCGCCCAGATACGAAGGAGGATGGGCTCTACCAGAACCCAATAGGGATTGCTTTCCCCCGCAAGGGTGTACCGGGACCCCCGTCTTTCCATAACAATGATCCTCCCCCTCATGCGAGGCCCAAACGACTCCCTCGAACAACTTACGCCAGAAGAAAGAAGCTCACCATCGCTGCAGTCCGCATAGGGCTCGGGTTAGTGAGACATCCAAGGAATGCGAGATATTCGTCTCATTAGAATTGAAATTGACTTTTGAGACAAATGTCTTATAGTATCTAAGATGCCATTAAGACAAAGAAGACATTGATGAATGTTGGATATGCTCGGACATCGACCACGGAACAAGAAGCTGGCCTGCTAGCGCAACAACGCGACCTGCGTGCGGCAGGTGTTCATGAGAAGCTATTCTGCGAACAGGTCTCGTCGGTTGCACACCGGCCACAACTAGAGGCCACCCTCCAATTTCTAAGGGAGGGAGATACGCTTGTAGTGACCAAGCTGGATCGCCTCGCACGATCTACTGCCCATCTCCTTGCAATAGTTGCTTTATTGGACGAGAAGGGCGTGGCTCTTCGGATACTTGATTTCGGCGGCTCCTCGGTGGACACAAAATCGCCTAGCGGCAAGTTGATGCTCACCATGTTTGCGGCAATGGCGCAGTTCGAGCGCGAGATGATGCTAGAGCGCCAACGCGAAGGAATTGCAAAGGCGAAACGGGACGGAAAGTACAAAGGCCGCAAACCAACCGTACGCGCGAAGGCCGAAGACGTTTCAAGGCTTCACCAAGAGGGGATTGGTGCGACAGCGATCGCTAAGCAATTGTCCATGGGGAGAGCATCGGTCTATCGTCTTCTTTCGGAGCTCTCGCAATGAACCCGGGTTTATAGAGGTCCCCAGAAGGGCAGAACCGGGCGGCTGCGCAAACGAAATGTCGGCGCAAGCTTCCTTATGCTCCAAGTCCCTTCGGAGAAACCCTCGCGACTAATCCCCACGATCTATGCACCTCACGGGGTCTGGTGGATGTGCACGTGCTTGGCGTCTTTTCGCAGCATCCTTTTTGTCCGCCGCCCCGCAATAGCCGACTTGGCACTCCTACAACGCCAGGACAGTGAGATACTTTGCCGATTTCCGTCGCTGCTAACAAAGACACGGGAAACGGTCGTGATGTGACCATTGCCGCTGTGCCTCGCGGCCTCCGCCTCCGCCTCCGCGAGCCAACCTAGGAAATCGAGCCAACAATTGTACCTTTCTAACGCGTCGTTAGCCATCTGGCGTGTGACGGAGGTGGGCTCCAGTGTGTTAACTTCGCGGTATCGTCTCTCAGCTTCCAGCACCCTGGGGCCGAGCTGACTTAATATCCACGCTACCCGGGCGCATCCATCGTCGTTCGATGGTGCCATATCAGCCTCCGTTGGCTGAGAGCAAAGTACATACTTTGACGACAAGACGCGAACAGCATCCCGGCGGTTACGCCGACACGCGGCCACCCTGCCGACAGGGGCCTATTGCGTCGAGCAGGGCGACTGGATCGTCGTTGGACAAGCGTCTGTTTACCACCTCTTGGCGAAACGGTGCAATGAACCCGGGTTCATCAGGACATTTGGCGGGATGGATTAATGGCACCAACTGACGATCATGCTCCGCGCTTCCACGAAGTTGAGAAGTTCAACGTCCGTATCAGCCCGAAACTATCCATCCAGCGGACACTGAGAGTATTGCACACGTCGGGCACATGGCGGTTCGCCCTTTTTCTACTTGGCCTTGATACCTCGGTCGTCACCACACATCGCTCGGCAGGATTGCGCAAGGCAGCGCCAATCAGGAACGGATCGCGTCCGACGATCTCGATCTCCTTGTCGTCTAGGTCTGGCGCGTAGCCTTCGTTGATCACCCGCTGAACGAGTGAAACTTCGACATCCTCGTTGAGCTGTAGTGCGTCGAGATGATCGTGATCTGACATCCAATCCGCTAGACCATCGGAGCCGTCACGGACTTCCTCGACCACTTCAACCGGCATCTTGATGTGGCCTGCATGGCCCATGTGCACCAGCCAATCCCAGAATTCAGGTACGCGATCCAGCGGGTAATAGTGCCGGTTGGCCATAATCAGGACGTTGGCGTCGAGCAGGTGCAGCAATTATCACCCCTGCGCCTTATGGAGCGATCCGGGGCTGCCTGGCCCGCTGCTTACCATGCTGTAGACATTGGACGGCTTCACGCCCAGCAACTTGGCCGCCTTCGAGGGAGACAATGCCTGCCCTGCCAGCATTCGCCTAGCCAGGCCAAGCAGGGCTTCACCCACGCGATGCCGCCGCACGACATAGTAGTTCGGCCCGCCATCGCGGTCCCTGTTACGTTCCCGGCGGTCATCGCGAGCCTGACGCCACTGCATCCTGAACAAGGCGCTGAGGCCACTCCACATCTCTCGGTCGATGATGTTTTCACGGAAGAGCCTGTAGGCAACCATCGAGCGGCTGACGTTGCGGGCCTCTGCAAAGTCGTTGATCGCGGCCACCGTGTCGTCAAACGACCTGCCACGCAGGTAGGCAATGTTCTGCACCTCATCCCGAGGCAGCAAGAGCCGCCCGGCCACGTCGTTGCAGAATTGCTCAACAGCACTGGCCCCGCTCGCGCCGCTAACGCCGGTCTGACCTAGCCAGATGTGGCATAGCTCGTGCAATAGTGTGAATGGCCATGCCTTTTCACTATCCTGATCGTTGATGACGATAAATGGAGCCATCTCATCGGCAAGGGCAAAGCCCCGGAACATCTCCACGTCCAGGCTGGTATGGTGACTTCCAAGACTCCCGATGAGTAGAACGTAGACGCCTGCCTTTTCGGCTTGCGCCCGGAGATACGCGAAGCCGTCCGGGCCGCCATTGCGCCCCTTGCGGCCACGATACTGATCAAGATCGAGGTCGAGTGTTTCACGAATAGACTGGAGCACGGCCTCAACACCTTCGCGCACAGACATCGAGCCGACGAACGGCAGCCTGACAGCTTCGTCATCGTCCTCAAGCAACGCCCGAACCATCTCCTGCCGCGCACGTACATCCCGGATTAGCGCATCAACGAGCGCGTCCTGCGACCGGGAGTGCTCCGGCGGCAGCGTGCGGAAATCCTCGCCACGTTCGGCGGTACGCGGAACCGACGATATGTAAAAAGCGAGAAGCGGTCGGCGATATTGCTTCGACATTCGCACAAGCAGTGAACGAGAAGGCTCAACTTCACCGACCTCGTAGGCGGCGAGGCGCTCATCGCCCGCCACGCCCCTGGCATCGCCGAGATTGAGTTTCTCCGACGCCTCTTTCAACGTCAGTCCGGCGGTTTCACGTGCCCATCGCAGGATTTCAGGATTTACATTCGGCATGTTTTAGGCGGACCACAGTTCTAAGTCAGGAAGATGGTCGGCTTTCTCCTCACCGTCCGGTTCACCCTGTAAGACCATGATCAGTCGGCGGAACTCGTCGTCATCGCTGCTGTTTTTCCAGCGGTTTACGAACTTGCAGACAATCTGAAGGTTGTCCTTTTCGTAGTGGCCATTGCTGTCGATCCGGTCGAGAGAACAGAGCATCTGAGGGTCATCAGCATCAGTATCGTATTGCAGGCGCAGGCCGGTGATCGCACACGAACCGTCCTGGTCCGACAACAAGGCATTAAGGAACGGGATCAGTTCATTCTCGGGAATGCGAAGCTCCTTGTTCTTCACCGTCCGCAGGACCTGCTGACCGTTCGCCGCCGCCACAGTCTTCTTGAGGGTGTCGGCCATTCTCCAGACAGCGATCTCGCGAGGATTGAACACCTTTCCAGGGGTTTTCTGCCGACGAGCAACCTTCGCCTTCCACTCCGGTCGGGAATACCATGTGGAGAGGTCGTCGCCATCGATCAGTTTCAGCGCATATTCGGCATTGTCCGGCTTTAGTTGCTGGAGCGTCCCCTCGGTGAACAGGAATTCCTGCGCCTTCGGGTGTAGGCCCGCCCATTCGAGGCGGTTGCCCTTCCGGTTTCGGTTTAACCACGGATCACAAGGCTTATGGCAGATTATCACATCGCGCCGATCACCAACTGTCTCCTTAAGCGGTTCGAATGTCGCCGGAGCCGAACCGGAGACGGTCCACCAGAGCTGGTCCTTTTCTCGGTGTATCCAGAGGTCGCCCTCACTCTCGACGACCGTCGTCATCAGGTTGAACCATCGAGAGGCGACCGGCCGGGTCGGCATCTTGCCCGCAGCAGTCTTGTGCAACCGCATCCTGTTCTGGATGTAGCTCTCACGGTCGCCCACCTCCCAGAACCTTTGCACCGCGACATCGTTCATCGTCGCAATGGTGCCGCGAGCCAAGCAATCGGGCCACGCATAGTTCTCGCGTCCGAAGTTGGCGATGAAGACCTTCATGCTGCTTCCGGCCCCCGGCCTCGCCTGGCCTTCGGCGCGGCTCCGCGCTCTGCGCTGATCCGGTCCAGCAACACCCTGGCGGGTTCGTCTGAAGGGTCTTGCGGTACGAGTTCGCCTCGGAAGGCTTTGGCGAGCACAGCTTGGTCGAGCCGGTCGATCAGTCTGCGGGCTCCAGTCGCCTCGGTCGCAAGACGGTCGATCCAGTCAAATGCAGACTTGATCACGCGAACGATCTCTCGTTGTTCGCGGAGAGGTGGCACCGGCAGGAGGAGGCTCTTGATAATTTCGCCGTTGAGCCCTGGGCGGGTCTGACCTCGAACATTCGCACCCATGTGGCTCAAGGCGGCCTCGGACCCACGCAGCCCATACGCTATGAACTCTGGCAATGCGCAACGGTCATCGACGGTGATGCGGTAGACGTGCTTCGTTATGATTGCCTGTTCCAGATCAGCTGGCAGAACGCAAACCCTCCCGATCGTGGCCATCACCGTGATCAGGACATCATTGGGCCGTGCGGCGAAACGGATCAACTCCGCGAATTTGGCGTCGGAGATACGGTTCTGTGCCCCTTTGGCAAAGTAGCCATCCTGGACATTGTCAATCCCGATCACCAGCCGACCCTGAGAAACGAACTCGGAATGTAGCAATGCGCTACCGAAAGGTCCGCTCTGTATCGCTCTGGGTTCGTCCGACGCCAACTCCTCAATGCTTACCCAGCGCCACATCGACGGTATAGCGTGTTCGAATGCCCCTCGCTCGGGAAGTTGGGACAGCGCCTTCTCGCGACGCCTGTCGAGCTTCGCGGCTGCCCGCTTCCGTCTGGTAACCTCGATGTCGATGCACACGCCGTTCTGCGCCCGCCAGTCCCGCGTCAGTTCGCCCCGAAACGCCGCCGCCAACACGGCCTGCTTGTACTTCTCCACAAGACGGGGGATGTGGTCGAGGTGATCACGGACGCGGCGGGACTTACCCGTAAGGCTGTCGATCTTCGCCACGATCCGCCGCTGCTCGGAGAGCGGAGCGACAGGCACTTTCGACGATGCAATCGACTTAAGATAGACGCCCTTCTGCGCAGTGCCCTTTGCATTTTCAAGCAGCCATTGCTGGTACGTCGGGCTTTCAAGTGCCTTTGCCAAAAATCGTGGTTCGATCGGACCAAAGTCACCGATGACAGCAACGCTTCGCTGCAATGCAAAAGGCGTATCATCTTGTACAACGGCGGTTCGCCCAATCGCGCCGACTATTGTGAGGAGGACATCTCCTTGCTTGATCCGGGTTCGCCGATGCTCATGCTCGAATGCGCCTTCCTCAATCAAACGATATTCATCGAAGACGACCTGACCGTCACGTATGTTACGTGCACTCAACATCGGTTTGCCCGCGTCCATCTTCGATGGTGGGTTGTGCGAACCGTCGACGATCTTTGATGCGAGGCTGCCCAGTGTCGCTTCAGCCCATCCCTGCGGAAATTCACTCATTCGGCAGCCTCGGCGATGATAGCAGCATCGACGCTGTCCGGCTCGATTTCTTCCGACAGGCGCTCAATCTCTTCGAGCGCGGCCTTGAGGTGGCCGATGATGGCGGCGGCGATGTCCTCCGGCTCGGTCAGCGCCTCCTCCGCCTCTGCTTCAGTATCGCGCAACCACGCGATGTCGAGATTGTCGTTACGGGCGGCGATGGCCTCGCGGGAAAACCTGCGCCAGCGACCGTCCTCGCCCTGTTCCTTGCGCCCGGCACCGCCATTTGGGACGGAGCCATAGGCGGTCTCGAAGTCGGCGAAGTCGGTGACGGTCAGCGGACGGGTCTTACCGAAGGCGGGCATATTCGCCCGCATATCGTAGACCCACACGGCGCTGGTGTTGCCCTTCTCGGTCTTCCCACGCTGTAAGAAAAGTACATTGGTCTTGACGCCCTGCGCATAAAAAATGCCGGTCGGCAGGCGCAGGATGGTGTGCAGGTTGCACAGGTCCATTAGCCATGTGCGCAGGCGGCGACCCGTATTGTCCTCGAACAGCACATTGTCGGGCACGACCACAGCAGCACGGCTTCCGGGCTTAAGGGCGCGAACGATGTGCTCTACGAAGGCAAGCTGCTTGTTCGACGTATCTGCCGTCATCGAGAAATCGGAGCGGGTCGGGCGACCGCCGCCCTTCTTAGTACCGAATGGCGGGTTGGTTAGGATTAGGTCGGCCTTGGGCAGCGCCTCGCCATCTGGAGACAGCGTGTCGATGTTGCTCACGCCGCCCTCGATGCCGTGCAGCAGCAGGTTCATCATGCAGAGCCGGTGCGTGTCGGGTACAAGCTCTGCCCCGACAAAGGCGCTGTTGCGCTGGAAATGCGCCTGATCCGGCGTCAGCTTGTAAAGGTCGTCGGTGTGATCCTTGATGTAACGATCAGCGGCGACGAGGAAGCCCGCCGTGCCGGCTGCCGGGTCTTGACATGTCTCGCCAGGTTGCGGCTGCATCAGGCGGACGATGCAATCGATCAGCGGACGCGGCGTAAAGTACTGGCCCGCGCCGGACTTCTTGTCGGCGGCATTCTTCTCCAGCAGCCCCTCATAAAGATTGCCCAGTCCTTCCTCACGGGCAGAGAACCAGTCGAGCTGGTCAATATTCGAGGTCAGTGCCTTGAGGTTGATGGGCTTGCGCAGTCGGGTCTGGGCATCTGTGAAGATCGCAGCAACGAGGCCATCCTTCGCCTTGCCGAGGTCGAGCAGCATGGCCTTGTAATAGTCGAGCTGCTCCATGCCCGCCTGCTTGACGAGGATGCCCCAGCGGTAACCGTCCGGCAGGCGGTTCTCGCGGCCCGTCTCCTCCAGCATCTTTAGGAATAGAAGGTAGGTCAGCTCGGTCACATACTCGTTGTAAGTGACGCCATCGTCGCGCAGCACGTTGCACAGGCCCCAGAGCTTGGCAACGATGTCGGTTGTGGTGGTCATGCTTCATCTCCGTCGCGAACCACGCCCTTGGTGTTTAACAGAGCGTGCTTCCCCAAAAACTTGATCAGGATCGTTTCGATCTTAAGGCACAGGTCCGCATCGGACACGGCAAGAAAGGCTCCTCGGACAACGAGGGGTGCTTTAAACCAGAAGCGCGTTTGATGATCTTTGACCCGAATGCGGACGTTCTTGCTTGATTTTCCGACATAGACCGGCCGGTCTGTGATGTCATAGAAGACATACACCCCGCTTGATTGAGGCACTGTTTCTAGGTCCGTTGGCGTAAAGTCTACCCACTCGAAACCTGGCAAGGGAATGGATTGGCTCTCGATCTTCGCTTCTATGGCCGCCGGAATGATTTCATTCAGCGCATTTGCCAGCTTCTGACGGGTTTCTTTGCGAGGGGACACAGTGTTCCCCTTCACAATGTTCCAGATCCCGGTGTAGGTGATCCCGGTTTTGTCCACCAACTCGCCGATTGTGAGACCTTTTTGTTGCATCTCTTGGCGCAGCCATTCTCCAAAAACGGAACCGTCTCCCTCTATAGAATTATCTGCAGGCCCCGGAATTTCCTGAAGTACGCTCATGCCTATGCCGTTTTCTTCCACATTTCTTCGTTGATAACGGCAAGGATGGTCTCAAGCTCGCCGCCAAACACCTTGTTGAGCCGGTTGAACCCTCCATCGGCAATGAAAGGCTCCTTGTCGAGAGCCTCCCGATCAACGACCACCTCTTTCTCGATCTGCTCGCCAATGCGCTTCAGCCACCGTTTCTGTGGTTCGGTCCACTGGCGGCGGGCCATGATGCTGCGCATAGCTGTCCTGACCCGATCCTCGTAAGGCACCAGTGGGTCGCCTATGGCAGCCTGCCGCACGAAGCCGATGATCGAGGCCGCGATCTCCTCGTTCTTCGCGTCGGCCCATGCCCGGCGCAGATTGGCCTCGGAGTAGCCCTTGCGGTCGAGCGCGAGGCGCAACTCTTTCAGGTCGGCGCGGGTCAGATCACGCGGACGCTGCACCACGAGCTTCAGCGCAGCGATGATGTTGATGTTGTCGCGCACGAATGCCGAGAAGCTGTCGAGGAAGTCTTCCGGCTTCTCGGCGTCACCATATCCACGGGTGACTGCAACCACCTGATCGGCATGGTGCGAGATCGGGATGTAACGAGGAATGTCACCATCCGCCTGCCAGTCAAGGATCGGGCCTATGCCCGCATGGTCCTTCAGCCATGCAGCGAGATCGGGCCCATTACCCGTCAGCAGACGTTGCAGCATCGCCTCGGGCGTCTCACGCGCGACCGCCTCGAACCGCTGACGAACCTCATCAGGGAGCTTCTTGAGGCGACGGCGAAGCTTCACCGCGATCTGCTCACGGATCGTCTCTCGCTGGGCATCGTCAGTCGTGGCAATCATCTCGCCGACAAGCTGCTCGAAGCGGATCGAGGGATTGACCACGACCGGTTTCATATCGGTCAGGTTCTGGAGGTGCGGGTACAGGTCCACAGCGTCGAAGATGCGGAACACTTCCTTGCCGATCTCGTCGCAGCGGCGTGTCGCCCGCCCAATCATTTGCTCATAGAGGATACGGCTGTTCACCCGGCGCAAAAACACGAGGTTGACGATCTTCGGTACGTCGATGCCGGTGGTAAGCAGATCGACGGTGACGGCAATCTTCGGATTGGCGTCATTGCGGAACGAGCGGATCAAAGTCTGCACTTTGTCCACGCTGCCGGTGATCTTCCTGACTGCCGCGTCATCGATCTCACCATACGCATCCGCAAAGGCCTTCTTGATGGCACTAACTACGATGTCGGCATGGGCGTCGGTCGCTGCGAAGATCAAGGTCTTGCCGCCAAGTTCGGGGTCGATGTGCTTAGCCAGTTCCTCGGCAACAACGCGATTGAATTCCGGCGTGATCACCTGCTTGTTGAACTGCTCGACCTCGAAGTGGATTTGGTCTGGCAAGATGGCTGTGTCGATCTCGCCGGTGGCTGGTGCGAGATACTCGACCTGTTCGCCCTCCGCAAAGCCAATGCCGGACCGGGCCAAGGCGGTGTCGATCCTCACCGGCGGCTCATGGTCGATCAGAAAGCCGTCAATTACGGCTTCCCGGTAGGAGTAGCGGAAGATCGGCTCGCCGAAAATGTCCGTCGTGTGCAGTGCAGGTGTGGCGGTCAGCCCGACCTTGACTGCATCAAAATACTCCAGCACGCGCCGGTATTTTGAGATGTAATCGTCCTGGCCTCGGAACGACAATTCGCTGTCCGACATCTCTCGGTCGAGCAGATAGCCCCTGTGGCATTCGTCTATGACTATAAGATCATATTGATCGACGGGCGGAGCGTCGGACGTGTCTGCAGCATATAGCACCCGCTTCACCAGACTTTGGATGGTGCAGATATGCACCTTGGTCTCGACATCAGGGGCTAAGTCCCCCAGCCCTTTCAGCCCAAAAATCTCGGCGAAGGTCTTCCCCGACGCGACCTTGGTTGTCGAGAACTCGCCCTCTGTCTGGTGACCTAGCGCGGAGCGATCCACGACGAAGCAGATGCGGCGGAACCGCTTGGCCGACAGCAGGCGGTAGAGCAACGCAATTGCCAACTTGGTCTTGCCAGTGCCGGTAGCCATCGCCACAAGCATAGACCGCTGTTCGCCCGACAGCGCCGTCTCGACTGCTCGGATCGCCGCCTCTTGGTAGTGCCGGAGCGGGAAGCCGAACTCGAAGGGCTGGGCTTTCAGGGCGGCATCTGCCACATCCTGATTGACCTCCAGAAGACCGCTCAGTCCCTCGGGTGTCGGCCAGTTGACCAGGGCACGACGATGATTGCCGCTGCGCCGCGTATCGCGGAACCAGATGCCACTCTCGGTCTCGATCTGCTTGAGGTAGGATCGGCCATTTGCAGCGAAGACGAAGGGCACCCGATGCTCGTCCCACGGCCCACCTGCGAACGAGAAATCGCCGCCGTCCTTGATCCCAGCAGAGTATCGCTGCGACTGGTCGATAGCGGCGGAGACGTTCTTGCGCTTGCGCTTGGCCTCGACCACGCCAACCAGCATCGTGCCGACGAAGAGCGCGTAGTCGGCGGGTCCATTGGCGGTCGGCCACTCGGCAATCGCCATATTGCGGCCCTTGACCGGTCGTACGCCCGCACCATGCCGCAGGGTCTTGGTATCGGCGTCCCAATCGTTGTCGCGCAGTTGCTGGTCAATAAGGGCGCGGGTCTCGGCTTCATCCAGATCGAGTTGTGCGGCGGCTTCTTCACCTCTCTCAATGAAGGTCATTAGCTCGGCGCGAGGAGCGGCTTCCGCCTCGGCCTGCAAGTTCGCCAGCTTGACGGCAATTGCCGACTTCTCTGCCTCGCTCTCCTGCGCAAGCTGTTTCCATGCCGCCCGGTCCTCGGCCTCCCGCTTCAGCCGCTCCTCGGCTGTCTCGCGAGCACGCGCATGTTCCTCAGCCTCGCGGCGAGCAGCAGCGGCTGCGTCCTCGCTCTCACCCACCTTTTGGCGGAGCGTCTCGATCTCCTGCCGTAGGGAAGCCGTAGCATCGACCGGCTGCGCTGGCGGGATGAAAGCACCGGGGGTGAAGTTCGGCTCTTTGCCATATGTGCGATGGAACCACACGCCAAGCGAACGGGCGAATTTCAGCGCCGTAAGCGCTTCGGCGTGTCCACCCTTTGCCTCGTGCACGGCAGCATTGCCAGTCTTGCGAAGGGCATGAAGGATGTCACCTACTTCTCTCGGGATGATCCGATCATAGGAGAGCCGCCGCAATGTGTCGTCGAAGGTCTCGCGTTCGTCGCGGTAGGCACCATGCCGGGCGGCGATCATCTTGGTAGTCAATTCGGCGAATTGGCGGAGCTTGAAGATGGCAGTCGAAGGGTCGTCGCGGAAGTATCGTTCTGCGAGACCTCCCAGCGTCACCAGCCGTGTGTCGTAGACGCCAAGAAAGGCGAAGTTGCCCGCCGACCCCACTTCCCCTCCATGGGTGAACCATGCTTCTACCAATCTCACAGAAAGACGAAGGAAAGTCTAATTCGATGCCAGTGCGAGTAGAGGACTCTGTAGAAAGGCGACAGGTTCCAACTGCTAGCAAGTTCTTTACCCACACCAAGAGCGCTTCATTTTCGGTGCCCACCTGACGGCATAGCCTTCCTCCAAAAGAATATGTTCCGCCAGCTGCCCATCCCCCAAACGCATCCGAACAAGCCGCCTTCGCTTTTCGGTCTTGTCGCGGACCCCGGTGTCCTCAATACGAACGCCAGGACTTCTAAGTAGCTGGGCAAGGCGCTTCTTGGCCTCCTGACCCAGCATGTTTTCGCGCGCGCATTTGGCGTGGCTGCCGATCTCTGGCGTGTCTATGCCAGACTTGAATGGCACGCCATCGCCTATTAGACGCATGTTCTCGCCGTTACACTTGATTGTGTCCCCGTCAACGGCGACAAGTTGCACACAGGCCAGGACAGTCCCTAAGGCTATTGTAAGCATGCGTATTCCTGTACGTGTGGTTCGAGATTGCTGGCACAACTCCGAAGGGAGGGGGCCCCGCAATCGATATGGGTTAGGATCGTCTCCCCCCTGATTGTTATGCATTGCTCGCAATCGACGCGCTAGACGATGGTCCGTAGTACAGCGCCTGTAAAAGCCAGCTCCAAGCAGGCCCTAGGAAGAAAGAGCATTGGAAACCTCAGTTCGATACCGCTATTGATTGATGCGACATGCCGTAGGCGGGCTGCCGCGCAGGGGGGACGATGACCACAGTAGCAGTAGTAAACATGAAAGGCGGGGTTGCCAAAACGACCCTCGCCACAAATCTCGCGGATGCGCTTGTGAAGCGAGAAGACTGCAAGGTTTTATTGGTCGACCTCGACCCTCAGTTCAACGCGACCCAATGCCTATTGTCTGGCGAGGAGTATGTCCAAAGGCGACAAGAAGGCGGCCACACGATCGTCACCATTTTCGATGATAGCCCTGCACCTGTAAGCGCCGTCAACCTCGACGCCATTACTCCGAAGCTCGACCTCGGCCAAATCAAACCCTGGAAGGTTAAGGACGGGTTCGATCTTATCCCTGGGGACCTGGAACTTTATCGGCTGGAGATGGCTGCGGGCCAAGGTCGCGAGCAACGTTTGCGCCGATATCTGGAAGCCATCAAGGCTGATGAAGTCTACGACTTCGTCATTATAGATACGCCACCAACACCATCCCACTGGATGATGGCGGCTCTACTGGCGTCAAGCGGGTATCTCGTGCCAGTGAAGCCTGAGCCGCTATCACGCACCGGTATTGACCTATTGCGCGGCGTGGTGGAGCGATGCTCAAATAATCATGGTCATCCGATAGAGTGCCTTGGCGTTGTGCTCACCATTGTTGAAACGAACACGGTGGTGTATCGCGAGGCTATCGAATTTCTGGACAAGAATGGCGTCTGGAAGGGAAAGCGATTTAAGAATGTGCTTCCTAAACGAACGAAGCTCGCGGCCAAACAGGGAAGCCAAAAGCTAATTCTCGATCTGGACGACACGACACTGAAAAGCCACCTGGCGGGCATTGCCAGAGAGTTCTTGGAGAATGCGGCTAATGGTTGAGCCGAAGAGCAAGCGACAAACCGCTCGCACCGAAAAGGTGAAGGATCCCAGGGCCTTTAAGCGCTTCCTGGAGGAGCTTTCCTGGTTGCTTGAGAGCCACAGCAACCTCGACTTTCGGTCGCTCGGAGCCAACGTAGAAGTGATTAGTGAAACGGAACGGAACTTTAATCGGCACGTTCCAAGAAATCCAAACATCAGGTTCCTTGTTGGAGCACTGCCCACGGTATTTTCGGACGATAGGTATTTTCCTACTAACGAAGACTTGGCCGAGTTTGCTTCACAAGCGCTGAACTTGCCGGTCCCTCGATGGGAAAAGAGGTCCCGATATGAGCTCATAGGCTTGATAGTGTGCGAAACTGTCAAGTTAAATGACGACCGCTTAGCCCGGCTCGTCAATGCCCTTTCTCGGATAACTTCTGAAGATCCGAATGCACAGGCGATATTCCAATCGCGAAGGGAAGAAAAATTAAGCTGGAATGAGATAATACAAAGATTAACGCACGGAAGATAACATGCCGTTCGATAATGCTTATGCCGAACTCCGGAAATTTGTAACAAATTATCGACTACTTGAGATTTTTGAGCAAAACGACCTAGAAAAATCTTTCAAGAAATCTTTCAAGAGGACATTTCCTATCCTGATCATAGAGCGAGCAATAAATCAATCGCCCCCATGGAAGGACAAAATTAAAAACGAGAATTTTTCAATTTATTTGAAAGAGGCTATCTCAGACATTCTTCAGTCTTTTCTTCTTGCAACACAGGGCATGTACAAACCAGGGCATCTATCTCTACGAAGCGGGCTAGAGAATTTTGTTAAATGCATCGGGCTATCGCAAGATCAAAACGTCCTGTCTTTGACTTCCGTCTACGAATTAATGGACGTGGTCAAAGACACCGCTTTCATCTCGAAAGACACCGAAGCAAGAAAGCTTTTCCAAACATTGAGAGCAGAGTACACGTCCCTCTGCGGACACGTACATACGTCCAGCTCAATGTACATGGCGCTTACAACTGTCGTAGGCGTATTTCCTCGCTACGTACCGAACGAAGCTCAAAAGCTCCTGGAGCAGATCACAAGAGTTTCTTCAGCAATCACAAAAATACTTATATTGCTTTTTCCGAATACATTTAAATTATTACATTACAAGCATCACGACGCAATATGCGATGTCCTCCCTAAATCATTCAAGAGATATGTAAACGTGCAGGTGGATTAGCGATCCAAGACCACATCGGATGGGAGGAAGGGGAGACTGCACCTGAGGCCAGTGCTATCCGAATGGTGACGCTGCCCGCAGTTACAGAGGATTTTTTCCTTAGCCCTAGGAAGAGAATTGGCCCCTGTCGTCCTTCAGTCGAAATGGCCTGATTGTAAGGTCGCTTTCCCGCGCTAAAGGTGGTACCTAGTTGGGTACTAGTGACGCAAAATAGATGTTTAAAATCAGAACGTTCGCTGAAAGCACAGCTTCTCCACTTCCCGCTACCACTTCCTCACCTCAAGACAGCATGCAGCCGGCGTAGCAGATGCCGCTTTCGGGGTTCGTCCCCACGAGCGCTCGTCGTCGTTGAGGCATTTTGCTGCCTGCCAGACGCGCCTCATTGACGCGCGGCGCCGGGAAGCTCGGCGCCGCAGAGATGGATGTTGGACGCTCGATCAGGCGGCGCGGGCCTGACCGATGACCTGGGCCTTGTCGGCCAGCGCCTTGGTCGCATCGACGGTTTCCTCAGCGGCGTACCAGTAGCGTTGCTTGAGCTCGATATTGAACAGCACGCCCTCGGGGAAGCTGCATTCGGCCATCAGCGTTTCCCAGGGGATGTCGCCCCAACCGACCGGCAGGTGCAGGTCGCCATGGCCGTAGGCGAGGCGCTCACCCTCGGTAAACATCCAGATGTCGTCCTGGCGGCCGAAGCTGTCATGCATGTGGAGATGGCGGGCATACGGCGCCAGCGCCTTGATCTCCCCGACGAAATCATCGCGGCGGCCGTCGAAGTCGAGCTTGAGATAGGCGTGGCTGAAGTCGAGGGTCGCGACGACATTGGGGTGGGCGATGGCCTCCAGTTCGCGGGCGAGGCGCGACGGCGACGAAGCATGGATCTTGCCGTCATAGCCTGCAAACAGCGTCTCGACGCAGAGAAAAAGGCCGTGCTGGCGGGCGATCTCGCCAGCCTTGGCCAGCCATTCGCGCTGGCGGCCATAGGCGGCCTCGATGCCATGGCCCTGCTGCAGCGGTGTCAGGCCGGAGTGCATGACATAGTTTTCGGCGCCGACCTCAGCCGCTATTTCAAGCGAGGCCTCGAGCACCTCGAGGTGGCGCGGCAAGCGAAATGCCTCGTCCATGAAGTTGATCGCCAGCGGGCCATGTACCGAGAAGCCGACGTCGCGGCCTGATGTGGCGCGCTTCAGCGCCTCGAACTGCGGCCTGCGGATCCTGCCACCGACCACGAGGTCCATGTCATATGTGGGCAGCTCGATCGACTCGACGCCCAAGGCTTCAATCATGTCGAGCTCGTCGCTGAAGTCGGAAAGGTCGTCGGCGCGCTTGTGCGCTGAAATGCCGGTGCCGGCAGTGCCATTGGCAAGCATGGTCTGTTCCTCGTCTTGGAGAATGGCGGGGCATCGCCCCTCGGGTGAAAACCGTGGGCAGACTGGTCCGGCTACGTGTCAGCCGTTTTGCGTGAGCGTGACGCTTTGCTGACAGTGCACGGGCGCCATCGGCCATGGACATTGGCCGGCAAATGTCATTGAATCGTCATCGCAACGTCATGAACGGGTACCGCGATGCGACGCTTCCTGCAGGTGCTGTTGATGCTGTCGGCCGCGTTTCCGCCGATGTCGGCCGCTCTCGCGGGCGAGCTCAGTTCGGCCGAAATCCGCAGCGAACTCGTCGGCCGTTCGATCTCGTGGTGGGAACAGGGCGGCTGGTTCAGTGGACAGATGATGCTTTTGCCCGACGGCCGCGCCGAGATCAGCATCGATGCGCCGAAGCGGGCCGGCGATAGCGGCCGCTGGATGGTGCGCGGCGACCAGCTCTGTACCGTCTGGGGCGATTTCCGCTCCGGCCAGGAGAAATGCTACTCGCTCCAGCGCGGCGCGGCCGGCCGCTTCGAGACCAGCGGCGGCAACGTCTTCGAGGTCAGGGAAGCCGGCGTCTGACAGACTGCGTTCTTGGATGAGAGCAGCTGCGCGGCCGCCATTCCACGCTGTCGTTGATTGTCGTCATTCTGTCACCGGATCAAGACGTGCCTGTCATCCCGTCAGGGTACGGGCTGCAGCGAGCATTGTGCTCGCACCAGCTTCCTGAGGGAGACGACGGATGAAACGACTGTTCCTGCTTGCAACTGCGGCAAGCGCCATTGCGACGGCCGCCGGTGCGGCCGAGCGCACCAAGTTCGATTTCTGGTACGGCCTGACCGGCGACCTCGGTGAGGTCGTAGCCAAGCACTGCCAGCTGTTCAATGAATCGCAGGACAAGTACGAGGCGGTCTGCACCGGTCAGGGCGGCTACGACAAGGCCGAGCAGAACACGATCGCCGCTTATCGCGCCAAGCAGCAGCCGACCATCGTCCAGATATATGACGCTGGTACCGTCAACTTCATGCTGTCGGGCGCCATCTATCCGGCCAACAAGTTCACCGAGGAGCACAAGCTCGACATCGACTGGAAGGGCTATTTCCCCGGCATCGCCAACTATTACGCCACCTCCGGCGGCGACATGTGGTCGTTCCCCTACAATTCGTCGACGGCCGTGTTCTACTGGAACAAGGATGCCTGGGCGAAGATCAACAAGACCAGCGCCCCCCAGACCTGGGCCGAGCTCGGCGAGGACCTCAAGGCCATGAAGGCCGCCGGTGTCGAGTGTGGCTTCGCCTTCGACTTCGACACCTGGATGAACCTCGAGCAGTTCTCCGCCACTAATAACCTCCCCGTTGCCTCGATGGACAACGGTTACGGCGGCCTCGGCGCCGAGCTGGTCTTCAACAAGACCGCCTTCGTCGACCACATGAAGGACTTCAAGAGCTGGCTCGACGCCGGCTACGCCAAGATCCAGACCACCCAGGTGGGCAAGAACCTTGTGCAATCCTTCGCCGACGGCAGCTGCGCCTCGACAATCACCTCGATCGCCAACCACGGCACGGTCAAGAACACCCAGGTCGCCGGTCTCAACTGGGACGTGGCGATGCTGCCGGTGATCGACACCACCAAGCGCACCAACTCGCTGGTCGGCGGCGCCTCGCTGTGGCTGATGCAGGGCAAGACGGATAAGGAATACGAAGCTGCCGCCGCATTCCTGAAATATGTGACGGCTGCCGACACCGGCGAGAAGTACATCGCCGAGAACACCGGCTACATCCCTGTTACCACCAAGGGATTCGACCTGCTCAAGCAGGAAGGCTTCTACAGCGACCCCAAGCATACCGGCCGTGAGGTCGCCATCGCCTCGCTGACCGCTTCCGACGTCGGCCCGCTGTCGCGCGGCATTCGCCTCGGCAACTTCACCTCGATCCGCGCCGAAGTCCGCGCCGAACTCGAGGCCGCCTTCACCGGCCAGAAGGACATGCAGACGGCCATCGATGCGGCCGTCGAACGCGGCAACCAGATCCTGCGCCGCTACGAGCAGACCTACAAGGGCGCTGCCCTGCCCTGATCCTCAGGCGCGGGACCAGTCGGGCGCCGCTCTCCGCGGCGCCTATTTTTCAGCATAGCGGACCGGGAGACGTTGCTTGGAAAAGCGCGCCACTTTCTCCAACCTGTGGCTGGCGGCAGCCTTCATCGCGCCGCAGATGCTGCTCATCTTCGTCTTCTTCTACTGGCCTTCGGGCGAGGCGCTCTACTGGGCGGTCACACTCGAGCCGCCATTCGGCGGCAGCAACGACTGGGTCGGCCTGCTCAATTTCCAGACCGTCTTCGCCGATCCCAAATATTGGAGCTCGGTGCGGATATCGCTCGCCTTTGCCGGCATAGCCACCGCGCTGTCGTTGGTCATCGCCGTTATCCTCGCGCTGTTCGTCGACAGACGGTTGCCCGGACACCAGGTCTACAAGTTCACCTTCTTCCTGCCCTACGCGCTGGCAGCACCCGCCGTCGGCCTTGCCTTCCGCTTCATCTTCTCGCCGGATGCGGGCTTCGTCTCGGCCATCAACCGGGTCTTTCCCGACATCTGGAATCCGGCGCTCGATGGCTATGACGCCTTTGCCCTGATTGTCTTTGCCCAGAGCTGGAAGATGGTCGGCTACAACTTCATTTTCTTCCTGGCCGCACTCCAGTCGATACCGCGCTCGGTGATCGAGGCTTGCGCCATGGACGGCGCCGGCGTGATGCGCCGTATGCGCGACGTGCAATTGCCGCTGATCGCGCCGACGCTGTTCTTCCTGATCGTCATCAACATCACCGACAGCTTCGTCGACAGCTTCGGCATCGTCGACATCACCACCGGCGGCGGCCCGGCCCGCGCGACCGACCTGATGGTCTACAAGATCTATGCCGACGGCTTTCAGGGCAAGGACTACTCGCTCGCTGCCGCCCAGTCGATCGTGCTGATGCTGCTGGTCATCGCCCTCACTGTCATCCAGTTCCGCTACGTCGAGCGGCGCATCCACTACAGCTGACCGGAGCGCCAACCGTGATCGAACGTACTCCCATCCTCGACTTCGCCACCCACGCGCTGCTGATCTTCAGCCTGGTCGCACTGCTGATCCCGCTGTGGATCGTGTTCGTGGCGGCGAGCCACGACTTTCACACCGTCAACCAGGTGCCGATGCCGCTCTGGCCCGGCGGCCACCTGTTCGAGAATCTGTCCGCCGCCTGGGAGCGGGGTAACTTCGACCGGGTGATGCTGAATTCGCTGATCGTCGCAGGCGGCGTCACCATCGGCAAGATCTCCATCTCGGCGATCTCGGCCTTCTCGATCGTCTACTTCAACTACCGCCTGCGCATGGTTTTCTTCTGGCTGATCTTCATCACCCTGATGCTGCCGCTGGAGGTGCGCATCGTGCCGACCTACGCGGTTGCAGCCGATGCGCTGAGGCCGTTCCAGTCGATGCTCGATTTCGTCGGCATCAGCGTCAATCTGCCGGAGTGGAACCTGCTCAACTCCTATTCGGGTCTGATCCTGCCGCTGATTGCCACCGCCACCGGCACGTTCCTCTACCGCCAGTTCTTCCTCACCGTGCCCGACGAGTTGACCGAAGCCGCCAAGATGGACGGCGCAGGCCCGGTACGCTTCTTCTTCGAGGTGCTGTTGCCACTGTCGCGAACCAACATGGCAGCGCTCGCCACCATCATGTTCGTGTGGTCTTGGAACCAATATCTCTGGCCGCTGCTCGTCGTCACCGACCACCAGAACTACGCCACCGCCACCATGCAGTTGCAGAAGGTCGTGCCCGGTCCGTTGTTCGGCGAGCCGCCGGTCTGGAACATCGCCATGGCGGCCAACCTGATCGTCCTGGCCCCGCCGGTGCTGGTGACCATTCTTCTGCAGCGCTGGTTCGTGCGCGGCCTCATCCAGACCGACAAGTAAGGAGACCAGACCATGGCCCAGATCGCCATTCGCGGCGTGCGCAAGACCTACGGCAAGAACGAGGTCGTGCACGGCATCGACCTAGACATCTCCAGCGGAGAGCTGGTCGTCATCCTCGGCCCGTCCGGTTGCGGCAAGTCCACGCTGCTGCGTATGGTCGCCGGACTTGAAGCGATCTCCGACGGGGACATCTCGATCGCGGGCAAGATCGTCAACAAGCTCGAGCCGCGCGAACGCGGCTGCGCCATGGTGTTCCAGAACTACGCGCTCTATCCCCACATGACGGTTGCCGACAACATCGGCTACGCGCTCAAGATCGCCGGCATTTCGAAGGCTGATCGCCGCGAGCGTGTGAAGGGAGTGGCGACATCACTCGGTCTCGGCGAGTTCCTTGACCGCAAGCCGGGCCAGCTGTCCGGTGGCCAGCGCCAGCGCGTCGCCATGGGCCGGGCGATGATCCGCGAACCCAAGGTGTTCCTTTACGACGAGCCGCTGTCGAACCTTGACGCGCGGCTGCGCGTGGCGATGCGCGTCGAGATCCGCAAGCTGCACCAGCGCCTGGGCGCAACCACCCTGTTCGTCACCCACGACCAGATCGAGGCGATGACCTTGGCCGACCGCATCGTCGTCATGAACAAGGGCGTCATCGAGCAGGTCGGCGCGCCTGTGGAAATCTACCAGCGCCCGGCGACAACCTATGTCGCCGGCTTCATCGGCACGCCCGGTCTCAACCTGCTGCCCGGCACCATCGATCCGGCCAAGGGCATCATCACGCTCGAGGACGGGCAGGAACTGGCCTATGACCGTGGCCGCTGGCCCGCGGCGGTTCTTGGGCCGATCACCGCCGGCTTCCGCGCCGAGGCAGTGGAACTCGGCTCGGGCGGACTGTCGGGAACCTACGAATTCTCGGAAGAACTCGGCGCCGCCCAACTGGTCCACGGTACGGTGGCGAAGTCGATCGTCATCGCCCACATCGTCGGCAGCAGCCGGCGCAAGGCGGGAGAGCCGCTGTCGTTCCGGGTCGCGCCGCAGCATCTCCAGCTGTTTGACCAGCGCAGCGGCCGCCGGTTGAGCGGCGAAAAGAGCCCTGAAGTTTCGCTGGACGCCGCGTCCGACATCGTTGCCGAGCGACCGATGCTGATGCCCGCCTGACAGGTGAGAACGACGAAGCCATTGAGCCCAAGCCATTGGCTTGACTTGTGCCTCTGTGAGGCCGGCCCCGCCCCCTCTCGCCAGGCCCTTTTGCTTGGACTTACGGATGCGCGTATCCAACTTCCGCTACCGGTTCCTCACTTTGAGACGGCATGCGGCCGGCGAAGCAGACCTTCCTGCTAGCCCGTCATCTGCTGGATGATCCATTTCCTGAAGGCGATCACGCCTGGGCTTCGCCTTTGTGCCGGCGACGTCACCAGGTGGTACTGCAGGTCCGACGGGATGATCTCGTCGAAGCATTTGACCAGCCGCCCCGCGGCGAGGTCGTCGGCGACAAGCGAGGACCGTACCAACGCCAGCCCAGCATCCTGCCGGCACGCCGCGATCATGTCGGAGAATGTCGGGAAGCTCGGCCCGGCCTGAAAATCGAACGGTCCCTCCACGCCGTCGACAGCAGGAAACTGCCCCTTCCCGTCGTAGATCTGCCCATGCCAGCGCTCCCAATCCAGCACCGTGTGCCGGGCGCCTTCATAGCGCAGCAAGGGAGTGCCGCGCGCAGTGCCTGGCGACTGGGCAGAGCCCTGGCAACGGCCGGTGACGAGACGGCGAATTCGTAGTCCTCGGTAAGGCGGAAGGCTTCGGTGCCCGGCAGTGTCCCCGCCAGCCAGATCGCAACGCCGATTTTGTCGATGTCGAAGCGGGCGCGCCGGTATTCGATGGTCACGCTGACGTCGATCTCTGGGTGGGCGACGCAGAAGCCGCCGAGCCGCGGCTGCAACCACTGGCTGGCGAATTCCGGTGTCGTCGAGATGCTGAGCTGTTCGCTCCGGAGGCTCGGGCGCGCGTCTCCAGCACCGCCTCCAGCGCCGACAGCGCCGCGACGATATCAGGTATCGCCTTGTCGGCCAGGACTGTCAGCTCGACACCCTTCCTGCTGCGCACGAACAGCGGCGTGCCCAGCCAGGCTTCGAGCTGCGCGATCTGATGGCTGATGGCCGTCTGGGTCAGCCCGAGCTCCTCGCCCGCTTTGGTGAAGCTGCGTGTGCGCGCCACCGCTGCCATGGCGCGGAGCGTCTGCAGCGGCGGCAGGCGGGAGCCCTGTTTCATGAAATTCCTTCATGCCAAGAGTGACGGTACTTCATTGTACCCGACGCATGGCGGCATGCAAATCGTGGAGAGCTATGAAACAGCTGCCGGTCGTTTCTATGAAGAAAATCTCTGATACAGTCAGGCGCGTGTTGCGGCGCTTTCGCCGCCATGGTCGCCCGTCTTCTCTCCCGAGTTACCTCCAGCGCGACATCGGCCAGCCGCACAAGCCTGATCGGCCACGCCATTGGGCCGACTTAACGCCCGACGGCTTGTCAGATCGCATGATCGAGCAATCTCAATGCGTGATCAGCAGCGGCGAGATTGAGTTGGCGATGGTCTGGAACGCCGCCTTCAGCTCGGCGATGTTCTTGGTCGGGAAGTAGTAGCCCGGACCCGTCGCGCAGGTGCTGTAGAGATCGCGATTGGCCGGGGTGTCGGCACCCAGAACCACCGTGTAGACGATGACATCCTGCTTCTTTAAATCGGCACAAACGGTCTTCGTCGCCTCGTTGACTTTCTTGAGCGCGCCGGCGCGGTCTAAAGCCCCCATGCGTCCGGTATCGAGGTAGCTGTAGGAACCATAGTCCGACCTGTTGATGGTTTCCTTGGCGGCGCCGAAGACATTGTTTTCGCCGTCAGTGAAGACGACGACGACCTTGGAGGTGTCAGCCGCCTTGAAGGCATCGCCCTCGGTGAACGGCGCGCCCGGCGACAGGACACGATAGCCCCAGGCGAGGCCTTCGGAAACGTTGGTCCCCGAACCGTACCAGAAGTTCATGTTGTCGAGTTCGCCCTTGATCTTCTTGACAGGATCGCCACCTAGCTTGACCAAGTCCTCGGTCAGCGGAACGACAGGCGTCGCGCAACCGTAGTTCGGCCCAGTGGTGTCGTTGGGCGTCTCCTTCAACTTGGCGTTGGCACGCGCCGTTGCGTCGGAATACTTCTTCTGGGATTTCTGCTTTTGGGCATTGGTTCCCCCGACCACATCGTCCAGGTAGCTGTTGTTGAAATAGTCACCGCTGTTGGGGGACTTGATCGGCCCGCCCGGCTCATCCGGGGCGAAGTAGGGCACGAACAAGGTGTCCGGCTTGGTGATGTCAGGAGCGTCGTCCGTCAGTGCGTAGATATCGCGGCGCGCTTCGACGCAGCCTTTCCATTCGCCCTTGGGGCCCGTTTTCCAGTTTTTCTCCAGGTCCTTAAACAGCTTCCAATGGCCGACACGGCTCTTGTCCTTGCCTTTTTCGTCCAAGTTGGGCTCGAAGTTCTTGCCGTTCCATGATTTGTCGTCCAGCGGCACCTCTTCCCGCATATCGATCCACGACTGACTGAAACCCTCGGCACTCTTGATGTTCACGGCAGTCACGAACGGCACAAGGGCAGCCCGAATCTGGCGCTCGGGCCGATCGGCCTTGACCTTCTGCAAGGTCTTGATGATCTCCTTGGAGCCTTCGATCAGCGCCGCCATGTTGGCCGCGCCCATCGAACCGGTGTTGTCGAGCACCAGCGCCACTTCGAGCTTGGAGTTCGATTCAAAGGCATTCGCCGTGGCGGCGACGGCCGAGCTCTGCCCGAAGATGAAGGCGAAGTTCAACTTGATGTTGGCGTCGGCGGTGGCGGTGGTCTTGATTTCGTTGACGGTTTGCTCAAAGACGAGCTTGGCCTTGGCGTTGACCAGCGCCGGCTTGTTGGCAACGTTGGCGGCAAAGAACGCGTCGAATGTGGCCTGCCGAGTGCCGGTCTGATCGCTCAGTCGCGACGCTGCCAGCACCGCTGAATCGAGCGCGTTCTGCAGGTCCGATCTGGCCTTCATCAGATTGGCGATATCGAGCGCGAAGCCGACGGCGGCCAAAAGCACAGGCAGCAAAATAGCGAACATCATCGCGAAATTGCCGCTTCTCGACAGCCAGAAGCGATTGAGCACGACAGCCTCCCCGAAATCCCGCAGAGGCTTTTGCATACAAACAATTTAAATTGAGTTTAGCAAAGTTCATACAACCGCAAGATGACTTGCTTGGCACTCAAAGTTCTCCCGCTGCGTCACCTTCCTTGCCGTCGCGAGAGGCTACGCCAGTCCCGAAGAACTGCGGCTGCAAACCCAGCATCGGCAGGACACGTCGGAGGATGGCGCCGCCAAGGGGAACGGCATTCCAGCCTGAGGTCCTGAAGCCGAACGTCTCCGGCAGGCCCTTGGGCTCGTCCAGGATGGTCAACAACAGATATCGCGGCTTGTCGGCCGGAACCACAGCCATGAACGAGGTCATCACCAGGTCCTTGGCGTAGCGGCCATTGACGACTTTCTCCGCCGTGCCCGTCTTGCCGCCGACGAGATAGCCCGCGACGGCTCCATTCCTGGCCGAACCGGCTTCGGCGTTGTAGCGCAGGAGATAGCGCATCGCATCCGCCGTGGCAGCCGAGACGAGTCCCGAGCCGATGATGCGGCCGGCGACCGGGGCGCCGTTGATGAAGGTCGGGGTGATCAGGCGCCCGCCATTGACCAGCGCTGCAATGCCCATGCTCGCCTGCAACGGCGTCACCGCAATGCCATGGCCGAACGAGACGGTTGCCGTCGTCACATCGCTCCAGCTTCGCGGCAGGATCGGGCCGGCGCTCTCCGGCAGTTCGGTGCGCAGTCGCGACATCAGGCCGAAGCGCGTGAGGTAGGCCCGCTGCGCTTCACCGCCCAAGGTCATGGCAATCCTCGCCGTCGATATGTTTGAGGAGTAGATGAACACCTCCGGGATGGTCAGCATGCGGTACTTGCCGCGATAATCGTGGATCATCTGCCGCCCGAACTGCAGCGGCTTGCGTGCATCGATGACCGACTGCAGCGTGAACTGGCCGGAATCGAGCGCCATCGCGGTGGTCAGCGCCTTGAAGGTCGAGCCCATCTCGAAGGCGCCGGCGCTAATCCGGTTGAGCCGCTCGGGCTGCAGCGCATCGATGGGTTCGTTGGGGTCGAAATCAGGGAACGAGGCCAGCGCCAGCACCTCGCCATTGTCGACATCGAGCAGCAGGCCGGCGCCTGCCTTGGCCTTGAAGCGTGCCATTGCCTTCAATATTTCGTCAGCAAGGGCGTGCTGGATACGGACGTCGATCGTCAGCGCCACCGGCTGCAACTGCCTCGCATCGCCGGCCATTCCAGCAAGATTGAGCTCCTGCAGACCCTGACCGTCGATCCACTTTTCGATGCCCGATATGCCTATGTTGTCGAGATCGACTGCGCCGAGCACATGAGCAGCCAGCGAACCGTTGGGATAGATGCGACGCTTCTCCGGACGGAGCCCGATGGCCGGTAGCCCGGCGTTCCACAGTGCCTGTTTCTGCGCCGGCGTGACCTGACGCTTGAGCCAGGCGAAGGCGGCGTCGCTCTTCAGCCGCTGGTGCAACTGGCGCGCATCGAGGTCCGGAAAGATGGCCACCAGTTTCTCGACCGTCTCGTCGACATCAGGCACATAGCGCGGTTCGGCATAGACCGATGCGCTCGGCAGGTCGGTTGCCAAAAGCACGCCATTGCGATCCAGGATCTGCGGCCTGGCATTGGCCACCCCCCTGAAGGCATAGGCCGGTCGCTCGTTGCCGGCCAGGCCAAGCTGCACCAGTCGTCCGCCGATGGCTGCGAACAAGAGGGCAAACGCCGCCATGACAAGCCGGATGCGGCCTCCGGCATTTCTCGCGCCACGCCTCTGCATCTCAGTAGAGCCCGCCAGTGCTGTTGAGCAGCTTGTCGCGCAGCGCGGGCGACATGCCGCCGATGGCGGGAACCGTCGCCGTGACGATGTCGGACGCTTCAAAACCGTCGATGACAGGGCAGTCCGCGACGCAAGGCGAGGTGCCCGGCTTGAAGGCCTCCCGGATCGAGCCCGGACTGCCGGCAGCGACGCGCCTTCCCGTGCGTCGGTCGACGCTTTCGAATGTCATCCCTTCGGGCACAGGAAACTCGGCGGCCGGCTTGTCCTCGAGGGCAACCTTCATGAAGTCGATGAAGACGGGTGCCGCCAGCCCACCGCCGGATTCGCCATACCCCATCGGCTTCGGCGTGTCGTAGCCAAGGAACACGCCAGTGACGACGTTGGGGGTGAAGCCGACAAACCAGACGTCCTTCTCATCATTGGTGGTGCCGGTCTTGCCGGCGACCGGCACGCCAAGCGCCGACACACCTGTGGCGGTGCCACGCTCGACAACGCCGCGCATCATCGAGGTGATCTGGTAGGCAGTCATCGGGTCGAGCACGTGTTCGCTGACGTCACGCAGTTCAGGTTCCGGCTGGTCCTGCCATGCCTCGACATTGCAGGCGTCGCAGTCCCGGCCGTCGTGGCGGAAGATGGTCTTGCCGCGACGGTCCTGGACACGGTCGATCATCGACGGCTGCACCGATTTGCCGCCGTTGGCGATGACAGCATAGGCCGAAACCAGGCGCATCAGCGTGGTCTCGCCAGCACCGAGCGACATCGGCAGGTAGGGCTTGAGCTTGTCATAGATGCCGAAGCTCTGGCCGTATTGCGCCACCACATCCATGCCGACATGGCGCGCGAGACGCACCGTCATCAGGTTGCGGCTTCGTTCGAGCCCGGTGCGCAAGGTCGAGGGACCGCTGAAGCGGCCGTCATAGTTCTTCGGTCTCCAGACCCGCCCCGCACCATCGGGAAGTGCGATCGGCTGGTCCATCACCAGTGCTGCCGGCGTGTAGCCGATGTCGAGGGCCGCGGCATAGACGAAGGGCTTGAACGCCGATCCCGGCTGCCGATAGGCCTGCGTGGCGCGGTTGAACTCCGACTGGGCAAAGGAGAACCCGCCGACGCTCGCCAGCACCCGGCCGGTGTGCGGATCCATCGAGACGAGCGCGCCCTGCACTTCCGGCACCTGCCGCAGTACATAGCCGTCGTGCTGCTTCTCAACATAAACGACATCCCCGGCCGCAAGCGCGCCTGCCGATGTCTTGCCCGCCTTTGGGCGCCTCAGTGCCCAGCGCATCGACTGGGTGCTGATGTGGGCGATTTCTCGCGCCTGCCGGCTGCCTGAAGCCTGGCGAAGGCCAATCCTGATGCCCTCGTCGGCCGCGCCTAGCACAACCGCCAGGCGCCATTCCGGCACGTCGGCCAGTGGCACGATGCCATCAAGTGCTTGTTGCCAATCGCCATCGGTCGCGATGCGGGTCACCGGTCCGCGAAAACCCCTGCCCTGATCATAGTTGACGAGCCCCCGCCGCAGCGCTCTGACCGCTGCTGCCTGCAGCTTGGGATCGAGCGTCGTGCGCACGGCGAGGCCGGCGGTGTAGAGCGCAGCGTCGCCATACTGCTCGGCGATCTGTCTGCGCACCGCCTCGGTGAAGTAACTGGCATCAGCAACCAGCAGGTTCGGTGCGCGCGTCTTCGTACCGAGCGGCAAGGCCGCCGCAGCACGCGCTTCATTCCGGTCGACAAATCCGTTGCGCAGCATCTGGCCGATCACCCAGTTGCGTCGTTCGACGGCTCGCTCGGCGTTGAGATAGGGATTGTAGTTGTTCGGCCCCTTGGGCAGCGCGGCAAGATAAGCCGCCTCCGCAACCGAAAGATCGCCGACCGGCTTGTCGAAATAGGTCAGTGCCGCCTCGGCGATGCCATAGGCGCCGAGCCCGAAATAGACGTCGTTGAAATAGAGCTCGAGGATCTCGTCCTTGGAAAAGGCGCGTTCGATGCGAACGGACAGAACCGCCTCGCGGACCTTGCGTTCCAGCGTGCGGTCCGAGGAGAGCAAGAGATTCTTGGCGATCTGCTGGGTGATCGTCGATCCGCCGATCATGCGCTGACCAGAGCCGAAGTTGGCCATGTTGGCCCAGACCGCGTTGACGAGCCCGGACATGTCGATGCCGGAATGGCTGTAGAAGCCCTTGTCTTCCGCCGACAGGAACGCCTGCCGGACACGATCGGGCACGGCGGCGATCGGCAGGAAAAGCCGCCGCTCGCGCGCATATTCCGCAAGCAATGCGCCATCATAGGCATAGACCCGGGTCATGACAGCCGGCTCCCAATCCGCCAGTTCGCGGTAGTCGGGCAGATCCCTGGTGATGTCGGCGACCAGCAAAGCCAGGCAGCAGGCGGCCGCAAGCCCGGTCAGGACGAGGAATGAGAACAGATGGCTGATGAATTTCATGATGGGCAGCTTGTCAGTTGGAAGCAGGCCCCAGGAAAATGGGCGAACGACTACAGCTCACAGGCTCCACCCCAGCCCGCGAACAGGTCATAACCTGCAGGTTTTGTTCGATAACGGCCGCAGACTGGCAAAATCCCGTGACCTCGACAAACACTCAATATTTTGGTTACCCATGAGAAAAATATGGGCATAGGACCAAAACCACGTGGAAACGTCGCAATTGCCGCTGAACGCGCTGCGAGCCTTCGAGGCTTCGGCGCGCCATTGCAGCTTCACCCGGGCCGGCATGGAGCTGTTCGTGTCGCAGACCGCAGTCAGCCATCACGTGAAGTCGCTCGAGGACCTGCTCGGGGTGAAACTGTTCCGTCGGCTGCCGAGGGGACTGGCGCTGACCGACGAGGGCGCGGCCCTGGCGCCTGTGCTGACAGACGCCTTCCGGCGCGTCACCGCGACGATGAGCCGGTTCGAGGAGGGGCACTTCCACGAAGTGGTGACTGTCGGCGTGGTCGCGACCTTCGCCGTCGGCTGGCTGATGGAACGACTGCCGGCGTTCCACCAGGCGCACCCCTATCTCGACCTCAGGATCATGACCAACAACAACCGTGTCGACCTCGCCGGCGACGGTCTCGACCTGGCGATCCGCTTTGGCGACGGCTCATGGCGTGGAACCGAGGCGATGCAGCTGATTGCCTCGCCATTGTCGCCGGTCTGCTCGCCCGTGATGGCGGCGCGGCTGACACAGCCGGCGGACCTCGCGCGCGTCGAGCTGTTGCGCTCCTATCGCGCCGACGAATGGACGCGCTGGTTCGAGGCGGCAGGTGCGCCGCAGCCGGTGTTGCGCGGTATGATGTTCGATTCGTCGCTGGCCCTTGCCGAGGCTGCTGCCCGCGGCGTCGGCGTAGCCCTGGTGCCGATCAACATGTTCGAGCGCAATCTCGACGACGGCCGCCTCGTCCAGCCGTTCGAGACGACGGTTTCAACCGGCGACTACTGGCTCACCCGGTTGAAATCCCACCCGGTGACAGCTGGAATGCAGGCCTTCGAGAACTGGTTGCTGCAGCAGTTCGGCGCTCCGGGCGCAGCCTGACCCTTACCCCGAGGCAGCGGCCAGCTGCCGCCGGAGCAACAAAAAAGCGGCGCAGCGACCCGCCAGGAGCGCCGCGCCTGCGGTACCCAGACCTTAAGCTACCGCATATCCCTCACGGCAAAGGCCGTTGAGCTCGGCCAGCGACATGGCGTCGAGGTCGAGCGCGGTTAGCAGGTCGTTCTCGGCAGTAAAGTCGCGGCCATACATGGCCGAGAAGATGCGCACGCCGGCTTCGTGCAGCTCGGCGGGGTAGCCTGCCAGACGGCCGATCTTGGCGGTCATGACCAGGCCGAAAGGCACGTCTTCGGTAACATAGCGGCTGTCGGCAGTGGTCGGGCCCTGGCCGCCATTGCCGGCCTCGTGCATCTCCTGGTTCATCTCAGAGATCGAGCTCATCGGCACGTGGAAAGACAGGTGGAAGTGCTGGAAGATGTTGCGCACTTCGAGGCCGAGCTTGGTGGCAATGGCGATGCGTTCCTCGTCGAGCTGCTCGAGCAGGCGGCCGACATTCGGCGTCACGTTCTGGCCCTGGCTCCAGGTTTCACCGCGTTCCATGCGCGTCATGTTGCCGAGCGCGATGCCCATGTGGTTCTGCGGGTTGAGGTTGGACAGCGCGATCGCCATCAGGCTGCCGCGGTCGACGAAGCGGTCGCCGAACAGCGTCTGGCAGACGGCAAGGCCGTCGGCGCTGCGCGATGCCGGAACGGTGGCGAGATCGACCTTCTTGCGCACGGTGTTGACGTTGACCAGCGTCGGGCTGAGCTGGCGACCGGATACGACAGTCGTGCCCCAGCCTACAACAGGCGCGACGACACCGCGCGCAGCCAGCAGGCGCGACAGATAAAGCGCGCCGAAGGATGCGTGCGAGCTGATGATGACGGTCTGGTCGGCGCTGACGTAAGGCGCGATGGCGTCGAGAACGACCTTGTGGCCATAGGCCGGCAGCGCGATCACGATCGCTTCGGCGCCGGCGACGAGCGCTTCGGCGCTCGGAGCAGCAGCCGGATGGAAGGTGCCTTCGACGGCGCCCTGGGCAACCAGAGCTTCGCCCTTGGCCAGCGCCTTGGTGCGCTCGCCCGACGGCGACCACAGCGTTGCCTTGTGGCCCTGCTGTTCCAGAAACACCGCCGTGCCAAAGGCGATCGAACCCGCGCCGACAATACCTACCTTCATTTTCAACATTCCCTTTTGGATCAAATTCATTTCAGCCCCGGCGCTCCCATTGCGGGCGCACCGGGGTCGTTCATTTCGGGCGAATCAACGCCCGGGTCGTGCTGCTGCCGACCTCCCCCGATGCCACCACCAGGAAAGCCCGTGCACCGGCCGGGCCAACACTGGTCAGCGAGTGTGCGACGTCGGCCGCATAGCGCGCCGTCTCGCCGGCGCGGACGATCATCTCGTTGCCGGCGCTGCGCACCACGATCTCGCCTTCGGTGCAGTGCAGATGCTCGATCGTGCCTGTGCCGTGGGGATCGCTGATCAGCTTGCCCTTGAGCTCGAAGCTCAACAGATACCATTCGATCAGCGGCACCATGCCGGCCGGCGACAGGATCTGCAGCGTGCAGCTGCCGTCGGCGCTGCGGATGGTCGGCGTCAAATTCTCCGGCTGCAGGTCGATGCGGTCGCCACGCTCCTCGCTGGCGCCGCTGATCAGCCTGTTGAGGTCGATGTTGAGCGCGCGGGTGAGATGCCACAGCGTGCCATAGGTCGGGTTGGCGTTGCCGCGCTCGATCTCCGACAGCATCGAGCGCGAGACGCCCGATCTGGTCGCGAGGTCGGCAAGCGTCAGGTTCTGCTGCTTGCGATATGCCTGCAGGCGCGGCCCGATTTCCGGCGGATTGACCGAATGTATGTTCATTCCGATTCTCCATTCCGACGCCACGGGCAACTATTCGGCGAGCGGTTCTCCAAGCGTGTGCATCAGCCGGTTGGCCCAGCCGAACAGCGACGACGACAGGATCAGGTCGAGGATCTCGTCCTTGCCGAGACCGGCGTCGACAAGCGCCTGCATGTCGGACGCATCGGCGTCCGAGGGGCATTTCGACAGCTTGACCGAAAAGTCGAGGATCGCCTTCAGCCGCGGCGAAATTACCGCTTCGACACCGTCGGCGAAGATCGCCGCAATGACGGTCTCGTCCTTGGCCAGCTGGTTGTAGCGGCTGGCATGCACCGCCGCACAGTAGATGCAGCGGTTGACGATCGACGCGCCGACGGCGCCGATCTCGCGCTCGGCGCGCGACAGGCCGCCCTTGTTGTACATCACCCCGTTGAACAGCGGCGAGCGGTGAGTCAGCGTCTCGACGTCATGGGCCAGCACCAGCACGTAGTCCGACACCTTGGTGTTGGACGGCGTGATCTTCAGCGCCTCGAGCTGTGCCGGAGTGGCATCCGCGAGATCGAGCGGCTTGACGTATGGCTTCCACTCGGGGACCGCGGTGGTGAATTCGTGAACGACCTTGCTCATGCCAGTCCCCGCATCAGCCGCAGCCCGGCGGCAACCCTGATCTGATAGCTGACGAAAGCGACGAGCTCGGACAGGCGCACGATGTCGGCGTCGGTTAGCCCGGCTTCCTGCAGCAGTTCGATATCGCGGCGCGTCGCATCCTTGGGCGCATGTGCCACGAGATCGACATGGCGGATCAGGGCCTTGAGCCTGATGTCGCCGCTGCCGTCGAACCAGATGTCGGCAATGCGCGCGGTGTCGCCTGAGGCGCCCGAGCTGTCGAGCAGCGTTTCGAAATGCGCCTCGAAATCGCCGGCGTCGTTGATCTTGGCGATGCGGCAGGCCAGGGCTGCGCGCTCGGCATGGGTGAGACCGCCGGGTTCAGCGGGCGTCAGCGCCGCATCATGCGTCTGCTGGGTCAGCGCCATGATGTCGGCGCGGCCGGCGACGACCGCCGCCAGTTCGCTGCCTGGCGCTATGCCGACGATCGCGGCGATCACGTCTATGGTGTCAGTCATGCCGTTCCTCTTATGCCTGCTTGCGGGCGGCTGCCGGCGCTTCGTCGGGCAAGGGCGATGCCGTCCACTCGTCACCGCGCAGTTCGGGCGTGTCGTAGTCGAGCAGGCGCTGCCAGTACTGGCCGAAATTCTCGCTGTAGAGCTTTGCGGCGATCTCGCGCGCCAGCCACGCCGCACCTTCGCTGATGCCCGGTATGTCGCCGCTCATCTTGCCAAGGCTGGCGGCCGCCCCGGAGTTGAAGCTGTGGATGTTGGCCAGCCACGGTGCCTGTCCCGGCTCGCGTTCGAGAAAGGTGAAGTCGTTGGCAAGATAGGGGTAGTTGCTAAGCTCGGTGTTTTCCTGGCCTTCAGGTGGCGTGAAGCGGTCCTGCCACAGCAGGATCTTGTCGGCGTAACCGTCGAGCTCCTTGCGCGCCAGCGGATCGACGCCGAAGCCAGTGCCGAGGATCAGGAAGTCGCAGCGGACCGCCTTGCCCTGCGAGGTCGAGATGACGATCTCGTCGCCGTCGAGCTCGGCCTTCTCCACCGCCGCATCGAAATGGAACCAGGCGTTGGGATGCCGGCTGACACGCATCGTCGAGCCACGCGGCGCTGGCGTCTGGGTGCGCAGCGAATAGTTCATGATCTGCCAGCGCCGGGCATCGCTGAGCTGCGGGAAGGCAGCGGTGAAGCCGAACGAGCCGATGCCCATCAGCTTGTTGATACAGGGCATCTGCTTGCGGCGGATGAGATGGCGGACTTCCGCCGCTCCTGCCTCCAGCGCCTCGGCGGCATTGTCGACGGCAGATGCGCCGACGCCGACAACGACCACGCGCTTGCCGCGCAGGGCAGCGAAGTCGATTGCATCGGAGGAATGCGCCCAATAGTTTCGCGGCAAGCCGTCGACAAAACCCGGAATGCTTGGATGGCCCATGCCGTCACGGCCGGTCGCCATCACCACCTTGCGGGTCAGCACCGATTTTTCCCGAGCGCCCTCGCCCGACAGCGTCAGCCGCATCAATTCGCCTTCCGGCACGATCGTCTTGACCTCGACGCCGTTCTCGACCGGCAGGTCGAGCACCTTGCGGTACCAACGCAGATACTCCATCCACATCGGCCGGGGGATCTTGTCGAGTTCAGCCCAGGTATCGTTGCCGAACTGGGCGACATACCATGCACGAAAGGTCAGCGACGCCATGCCATAGGCCGGGCCGGTCAACTGCTTGGGCGAGCGCAGCGTCTCCATCCGGGCATAAGTCAGCCACGGCCCTTCGAAGCCCGTCGGGCTGCGGTCGAAGATGCGGATGTTCTGGATGCCGGCACCGAAGAGGGCGAAACTCGCGACCAGGCCGCACATGCCGCCGCCAATGACGACGACGTCATGGACCTTTTCTTCCCCCTCGGCTGATGTCGGCACCACCCAGTTCGACGGCGGGTAGCACAGGCAGGCCAGTTCGTCGCGAACACGCTGTTCGAGCTCGGCGAGGCCGGCGGCGGCCGCTTGCAACGGCGCTTGTACGTCAAACGCCATAGGTCGCCCCTGGTGTCCGGTCGAATTCGTCATGTCGCATGTCCTGCCCTGCCTGCTGTCGGCCCGCACCGGTTCTCGACGCGGGCCGCCCTTGTCGCCTATTTGTCGTCTCAGTTGTGCGCGTGGCGGTCGGGGATGACCGTCGTCGTCTCTGGCTTCCAGCCGACCCAGATTTCCTCGCCATTGAGCTGGCTGACGTCGGCGGGATGGACCAGCGCATTGAGCATGGTCCCGTCGCCGACCTCGACCGAAAGCGAGGTGTGGTTGCCCTTGAACACGCGCTGGCGGATCTTGCCCTTGATGCGGTTGCCACTCTCCGGCTCGGCGGCCGAGCAGTGGATCGCCTCGGGGCGCAGCACGACATAGAGGTGGTCACCGGCCTTTGGCGTAAGCCCGCCCTGTGCTGCCTTGATGGTGACGCCGTTCCAGTTCAGCGCTGCCTGGTCACCTTCGGTGCCGACGACTGTGCTGCGCAAAAGATTGGTCTCGCCGATGAAGTTGGCGACGAACACAGAGCCTGGACGGCCATAAAGCGTGTTCGGGTCACCCATCTGCTCGATGCGGCCCTTGTTCATGACCACGATCGTGTCGGACATGGTCAGCGCCTCTTCCTGGTCGTGGGTCACGAACATGAAGGTCTTGCCGGTCTTTTCCTGGATCGACTTGAGCTCGATCTGCATCTGCTGGCGCAGCTTGGCGTCGAGCGCCGACAGCGGCTCGTCGAGCAGCAGCACCTCCGGATCGGGAGCCAAGGCGCGCATCAGCGCGACGCGCTGGCGCTGGCCGCCCGACAGCTCCGACGGCAACCGCTTGGCATAATCCTGCAGTTGGACAAGCTCGAGCAGCTCCGAGACGCGGCGGTGGATGTGCTGGTTGTCAAACCCCTTGAGCTCGAGGCCGAAGGCAATGTTCTTGGCAATGCTCATATGCGGAAACAACGCGTAGTCCTGAAACACGATGTTGACGTTGCGCTTGTTGGGCGGCACGCGCGTCACGTCCTTGCCGCCGAGCAGGATGCGGCCGGAGTTCGGCGTCTCGAAGCCGCCGAGCATGCGCAGCGAAGTCGACTTGCCGCAGCCGGACGGGCCGAGCAGCGTGACGAACTTGCCCGCCTCGATGCTGAGGTTCAGGTTCTCGACGGCAACATGCTTGCCGTAGCTCTTGGTGACATTGTCGAACTGGACGACGGGTTGCATCAGCGGGTCCTCGCGCGGCGGGTCATGTATTCGGCGTAAAGTCCGACGGCGGCGGTAACCACCAGGACGAGTGTCGCCATTGCGTTGATTTCAGGAGACATGCCGCCCTGCACCTTGGCGAAGATCAGCATGGGAAGGGTCGGACGATAGCCTCCCAGGAAGAAGGTGCGCACGAAGTCGTCGATCGACAGAAGCACGCAGAAGATCATGCCGCCGACAAGCGCCGGCCCGAGATAGGGCAGCGTGACGCGGAAGAAGGCAACGATGCTGTCGGCACCGAGGTCACGCGCGGCATCGACGAGATTGCCCGGCATCGAGCGCAGGCGGGTCAGCGCCATCACCACCACGAAGGGCACTGCATGCACCGTGTGGCCGAGGATGATGGCCGCGGTTCCCGTCGGCATGTCGATTGTCGAGATGAAGATGCGCAGCGAGATGGCCGAGATCATGCCTGGCACGACAGCCGGAAGGCAGGCGAGCGCGAAGATGATGACCTGGCCCTTGATGCCTTCGGCGACGATCAGCATGGCGATCCAGGTACCGAGCGTGGTTGCGGCGAGCGTCGAGGCGGCGGCAATCATAACCGAGTACAGGCAGGCTTCCAGGAACTGCTTGTCCTGCATCACCTTGGCATACCAGTCGAGGGTCCAATCGCCGATCGGGAAGGCGACGAAGTTGGCGTCCTTGAAGCTCATCGCCATCATCAGCGTGAGCGGCAGGAGCAGGTAAAGCAGGAAGGCCCAGTAGATCGCCGTCAGCGACGTGCGCGGAGCGTCTGCAAACATGTTGCGCATCAGAATGCACTCCTTTTCTTGCCGCCGACGAGGCGCATGAAGATGCCTGCGGTGATCAAGGCGGTGACCAGCATGATCAGCGCAAAGGCGGCGCCGACCGGCCACTTGTCGCTGGCGCCATGGAAGAAGCCGCTGATGGTTTCAGGAAACAGCACGGTGTTGGGTCCGCCGAGCAGCATCGGGGTCGCGAAGACGCCGATGCAGGTCAGGAACACCAGCGAGCAGCCCGAGACGATGCCGTCCTTGGACAGCGGCAGGATGATCCGGCGGAAGCGGGTGAACGGACCGGCGCCCAGATCGGCAGCCGCATCCAGATATTGTCCCGGGATCTTCTCGATCGCCGAGTAGAGCGGCAAAAGCATGTAGAGGCAGATCAGGTAGACCAGGCCGAAGCCGAGCGAGAACGAGGTGTAGAGCATCGGGATCGGCCGGTCGATCAGGCCGATCTCGCGCAAGAGCACGTTGACCGCGCCGCGGTTGGCAAGAAGCATGATCACCGAGAAGGTGCGGATCAACTCACCGGCCCAGAACGGCACCAGCAGCAACAGCAGCGCCTTGGAACGGCCCTCCGGCTTGACGACCTTGGCGACGTAGTAGGCCACCGGGTAGACCACAACCAGCGTCACCGCCGTCGCTGCCGTGGCGAAGATGAAGCTCTTGATCAGCGGCGTGAAGTAGAGCGATTCCTTGAAGAAGATCGCGTAGTTGTCCAGGGTGAAGTGCGATTCCACACCCGGCAGCACCGGGTAGTGGGACATCAGGCTGATCTTCAGCATCTGATAGATCGGCCCGACATGCAGCATGATCAGCCAGACCAGCGGCACCCCGGCCAGAAGGATGATCCGGCCGATCCGGGACTCGACAGCGGCCCCCAGCGTATGCCGGTAGAGCGCGGAATTGACCACCTTGGCGATGCCGGTCGAATATTTGGGCACCGGCGCGTCGCCGCGCCCTGCCGCATAGCCGGCTGTCGTGTTGCTAATCACCATCAAACAATCTCGGTTGGCGCAGCCCAACTTGTACCGCCAGGCATTGCCGGCAGGTCAGTCATCGCGCGTTGTGGGACTACAGCGCCTCGCTCAGAACGCTGTAACTCTCTGAACCGGTGCATGAGCCCACCCGAAAACCGTGCCCGATTTTCGAGGGTCATGCACATGACAGGCCGGCAGCCTGTCCCGGAGATCGTCGCAGCGCTCCGGGACAGGCGATGGGCCGTGCGAGGCTTTCGCCTCGTCAGGCCGCTTTGACCTCAGCGGTCGCCCGGTCGATCATCTCGTTCTTCATGTCGCGATTGACCGACGAGAAGAAGACGATGCGCTCAAGCTCTTCCTGGGGCAGCGTCGAGGCGAGCTTTTCGCGGTCGTTGAGCAGGTCGGCGACGCCGTTGATCGTCGAGCTGTAGCCCGACTGGCGGGTCATTGCCGCCCCCACCTCCGGGCTTGCCAGCACGGCATCGAGCAGCTTGTAGGCGTTCTCGGCGTTGGGCGCGTTGTTGACGACGTTGAGCGTATAGCAGAAGCCGAACGTGCCTTCCTTCGGCACCGACAGCTTGATCGGATGACCGTCCATGATCAGCTTGGCAGCCGGACCCGACCAGGAATGGCCAAGATAGATGTCCTCGTTGATGAACATCTGCTGCACTTCCGAGCCGGCGTCATAGTACTTGCGCACCATGTCCTTGTGCTTGATGAGGAAATCGCGCGCTTCGTTGGTCGCCTTCTGCGCCACGTCGGCCTTGTCGACATAGCTGACGAAGTCGCCGTCATGGCCGAGATACTGCATGACGATGGTCATGAAATCGCTGACGATATAGGAGGTCTGCCCCTTGTACTGCGGGTCGAACATGATCTCCCAGCTCGGCGCTTCCTTCACATAGTCGACATTGCGGGCGAGCCCCTCATAGCCGGCGAGGATCGGCAGGCCCCAGAGATTGTCGTCGACGCGCGCCCAGGCAGCGTTCTGGTAGGCGGGGTTGAGGTTCCTCCAGTTCGGAATCTTGCCGGTGTCGAGCGGCTGCAGCAGCTTCGAGGCGATGAACTGCGAATAACGATGGCCGGCGACGGTGACGATGTCGGTCGAAGGATTTGCGCCCTCGGCGGTGAGCAGATTGTATTGCTTGCCCTGGTCGTCGGTCAGCCGGATGTTGACCTGAATTCCACTGTCCTTCTGGAACTTGTCGAGGAATTCCTGCGGCAGGAATTTGTCGTAGGTGGTGATGTTCAACACGCCGTTCGCAGCCCAGCCGGGGGTCGGGCGGATCACGGCGGGCATGGCAAGGACGGCGGCGCCACCACCAAGCATCTTCAGCGCGGTACGGCGGTTCGGTACCAGAATATTGTTCATTATGTTCCCCATTTGGATAATATCGATCACGCGCACGGCTTTTGCCGCGCAATAAAACCCGCCCTCACGCAGTAGAAAGGACTGCGCGACCGACAAGCCGGCGAAGAGGTATTCTCAGCGGTGTTTTACAGACTACTAATGAACTGGCGCAAAGTCCTCCACCAAGCCAGTCCTGAATTCCGACATTCCGTCCGTAAATTCCACTAAATTGGAATTTTTCTCTAAACCGGACAATTGTCAAGCATTGTTAGAAAGAATCTTGTTTGCCCACCAACATTTGCAGACAGCAGGCCCCGCATAGGCTTGCGCTGGCAAGCCAATTAAGCACGGCTATGAAAATCGCATCCAATCGCCAGAAATCGACGATACGCTGGGATGGACTATCATGCGCCATGGCGGCCGCGGCAAACAGCCGGAACCTCAGGCCTCCGTCGAGACGCTGAGTTCGACCCTGTCGGCGACAAAGCGGGTTTCAGCGTACTGGATCGGCACGCCTGCGGTGTCGACGTTGATCGCCCTGGCGACCAGCACGATGGCGCCAGCGGACAGCTTGAGATCGGCCAGGTCGGCGGCATCGGCGTGGCGCGCCGAAACCAGCGTCGACTTGCGGAAATAGTCCTCGATTCCAAAATGCTGGAAAGCGAGCGTGATCGACGCGGTCTCGGCGTAGACCCGTGCGAAGCCGGGGAAGCGTTCCGCATCGAACCAGCTCGACGCGCGCGACACTGGCCGGCCGTCGGCCTCGCTCAGCGTTTCCAGCCGGAGCACCGGCGCATCCGGCGCAAGCCCCAGGGCTTCGGCGACACGGCTGAGGGCAGGTTCGATGGCGTCGGCCAGGAGGATGCTGCGGCGCTCGCGCGTCTGCTCGCGCAGCCCTGTGGAAAAGCGCGTCCGCGCCGAAATTGGGTAGGAGAGCTTCTGGCGGCTCTCGACGAAAGTGCCGCGGCCCTGCTCGGCGCGCAACACGCCTTCCTGGACAAGCGCGGCAATGGCGCTGCGCAAGGTATGGCGATTGACGCCAAAGCGTTCGGACAGGATCATTTCGGGCGGCAGCTTGCCATCGGCACCCAGAGTTCCAGCCGATATCGCCTGCCTGATCTGGTCGGCGATCTGGCGCCATAGCGCCACCCCGCTCTTGCGTGTCACCGCCTGTTCTCGTCCCTGCCCGCTCAAATCCACCGTCCCAGTTTGCGACTTGTCATGCATCCGTCACGGAGCCTCGCTACAAGCCCATTGTAGGTTGTTCGATTGTATAGAACAATAGACAAATGTGAAGTGGAGCAGCGAAAGCGATGGACCGACGGCAGGAAAGAGAACTGGAGACGGCGCGCAAGACGGCCATGGCGGCGCTTTCGCTAGCACCAGTGGACGAGTTGAAGCGGCTGTGCGCGGCGGCAGGCATTTCTGGCGAAGCCGAGATGCTGCGCGGACCGGAGACCGGTCTCGTGTCGGTTCGTGGCCGTATCGGCGGCGGCGGCGCGCCGTTCAACTTCGGCGAGGCGACGGTGACCCGCGCCACGGTGCGTTTGCCGAGCGGCGAGATCGGCCATTCCTATGCGCTCGGCCGCGACAAGGACAAGGCCCGCCTTTCGGCCATCACTGATGCCCTTTGGCAGAATGCCGACCGCCGCGCCGACATCGAAGAGAAGGTCATCGCACCGTTGCGTGCCGCACAAGCCGAAGCCGATGCGACCAGTCGTGCCGAGACGGCAGCGACCAAGGTCGACTTTTTCACCATGGTGCGCGGAGAGGACTGATGGATCAGATGGATGTGATTGACGGCGGCTTTGCCGCCCCGGTTTTTAATGCCCAGACGGTTTTCCGCGCCGTCATGGACGCCATGGCGCGTCCCGGAACGGTCCAGCAGGTAGCTGGCCTGGCACAGCCGCCTGCACCGCTGGCGGCAACCGCAGGCGCGGTGGCGTTGACCTTGTGCGACCACGACACTCCGCTCTGGCTCGATGCCGGGCTGCAGGTCTCGGCGGCAAAGTCCTGGCTCGGCTTCCACACCGGCGCGCCGCTGGCCGCGACACCGGCCGACGCGCATTT
The DNA here is from genome assembly GCF_025628925.2 of Aminobacter sp. NyZ550. NCBI lineage: Bacteria > Pseudomonadati > Pseudomonadota > Alphaproteobacteria > Hyphomicrobiales > Phyllobacteriaceae > Aminobacter > Aminobacter sp. NyZ550. The sequence continues at coordinate 2,174,768 of NZ_CP114190.1, read as the reverse complement.
CGCCCTTGTCGCCAACCCGGCCAACCTGATCTCGCTCGAAAACTTTGCGCAAGGAACGCAGGAATATCCCGATCGCTCGACGACACTGATCCTGCAGGTCGACAGCCTGACCGATGGCGCGCCGCTGCATCTCGAGGGCCCCGGCATCGAGACGACTGACAGCATCGCGCCGACGCCTCTGCCGCGCCATTTCGTCGAGCAGTGGAAGCAGAATGGCGCCCGCTTCCCGCGCGGCGTCGATGTGATCCTGGCGGCGCCCGGAGCGGTCGCCTGCCTGCCCCGCACTGTCCGCATCAAGACGATGGAGGCCTGATATGTATGTTGCTGTCAAAGGCGGCGAAGCCGCCATCGCCAACGCCCATCGCCTTCTCGCCGACCGCCGCCGGGGTGACCGCTCGGTGCCGTCGCTGCGCATCGAGCAGATCGTCGAACAGTTGGCGCTCGGCGTCGACCGCGTCATGTCGGAAGGCTCGCTCTATGACCGTGAGCTTGCCGCGCTCGCCATCATGCAGTCGCGCGGCGACCTGATCGAGGCGATCTTCCTCGTCCGCGCGTACCGCACCACCTTGCCGCGCTTCGGCTACACGAGGCCGATCGACACAGCTGTCATGCAGGTCGAACGCCGCGTTTCGGCGACCTACAAGGACCTCCCCGGCGGCCAGCTGCTCGGCGCGACCTTCGACTACACCCACCGCCTGCTCGACCCGGAACTCGCCACTGATGCCGAAGTCGCGACGCCCGAGCAGCGCGAAGGCGACGGCCAGCGCATGGCGCGAGTGTCCGAGATCCTGGCCCATGAAGGGCTGATCGAGGCTGACGGCGAGCTGCCCGAGGACCACCTCACGGGTGATATCACCCGCGAACCGCTTGAGTTTCCGATGGAGCGCGACATCCGCCTGCAGGCGCTGTCGCGCGGCGACGAGGGTTTTCTTTTGGCGCTCGGATACTCGACGCAGCGCGGCTATGGCCGCAGCCATCCTTTCGTCGGCGAGGTCCGCATCGGCGAGGTCGAGCTCGAGCTCGACGTGCCGGAACTGCCCTTTCCCATAAGCCTCGGCCGCATCCGCGTCACCGAATGCCAGATGGTCAACCAGTTCAAGGGCTCGGCCAAGGCGCCGCCGCAGTTCACCCGCGGCTACGGGCTGGTCTTCGGTCAATCCGAGCGCAAGGCCATGGCGATGTCGCTATGTGACCGGGCGCTGCGCGCCGGCGAACTGGGCGAGGACATCACCGCACCGGCACAGGACGAGGAGTTCGTCATTTCGCATTCCGACAACGTCCAGGCGACCGGCTTCGTCGAACACCTGAAGCTGCCGCATTATGTCGACTTCCAGGCTGAGCTCGACCTCGTCCGCCGCATGCGCGGCGAGCACGAGAAGCGTCAAGCTACAGATCAGACCGAGACAAGGGAGGCAGCCGAATGAGCTCTCCCAACTCTATCGCCCAAATGCCAGGAGCCAAGGTCGCGTTGCGGAGCACCATCATTCTCCCAGGCTCGCTTTGTCGGCTTTGGCTTGCTCCGCGCGAAAAATGCGACAGCGGCTACAACAAGGGCCACCAGCACCAAGACACGAATCCACCCCGAAGAATCCATGCGGCTCCCCCTCGTTGCGATGGTCAACGCGGCAAAGAGTTAGCGCAAATCGGATCTGCCTGCCATGTCTGACATCGCAACCTACAACTTCGCCTATCTCGACGAGCAGACCAAGCGGATGATCCGCCGGGCGATCCTCAAGGGCATTGCCATTCCCGGCTACCAGGTGCCGTTCGCCAGCCGCGAAATGCCGATGCCCTATGGGTGGGGCACCGGTGGCGTCCAGGTGACCGCCGCGATCATCGGTCCTGAAGACGTGCTCAAGGTCATCGACCAGGGCGCGGACGACACGACCAATGCCGTCTCGATCCGCGCCTTCTTCCAGAAGGTCGCCGACGTCGCGGTGACCACCGAGACGGCCAAGGCGACGATCATCCAGACCCGCCACCGTATCCCGGAATATCCACTGACCGAGGGCCAGACGCTGGTCTACCAGGTTCCGATCCCCGAGCCGCTGCGCTTCCTCGAACCGCGCGAGACCGAGACGCGGAAGATGCACGCGCTCGAGGAATACGGGCTGATGCACGTCAAGCTCTACGAGGACATCGCCAGGCACGGCCGCATCGCCACGACGTATGCCTATCCGGTCAAGGTCGAGGGCCGCTACGTCATGGACCCCTCGCCGACACCGAAGTTCGACAATCCCAAGATGCACATGTCGCCCGCGCTGCAGTTGTTCGGCGCCGGGCGTGAAAAGCGCATCTATGCCGTGCCGCCCTTCACCAGGGTGGTCAGCCTCGACTTCGAGGACCATCCCTTCGAAATCCAGACGTTCGACCAGCCCTGCGCTCTGTGCGGGGCCGAGCAGGTCTATCTCGACGAAGTCATTCTCGATGACAAGGGCGGGCACATGTTCGTCTGTTCCGACACCGACCATTGCGAGACGCGCCAGGCCTGCGGCCATCGCGGCCACCTCTCGCCCGATATGCTGGAGCCTGCCCAATGACCGACGAACCGCTTCTGCGCGTTACGGCGCTGTCCAAATATTATGGCTCGCGCATCGGCTGCGAAGACATCTCGTTCGATCTATGGCCCGGCGAAGTGCTGGCCATCGTCGGTGAATCAGGCTCCGGCAAGACCACCTTGCTCAACTGCCTGTCGACCCGGCTGTTGCCGACCTCTGGTACCGCCAGCTACCGCATGCGCGACGGCCAGTGGCGCGACCTCTACCGCATGAGCGAGGCCGAGCGCCGCTTCCTGATGCGCACCGACTGGGGTTTTGTTCACCAGAACCCGGCCGACGGGCTGCGCATGACGGTGTCGGCCGGCGCCAATGTCGGCGAACGGCTGATGGCCATCGGTGACCGCCACTATGGCAACATCCGCGCGACCGCAGTCGACTGGCTCGGCCGCGTCGAGATCGACGAGGAGCGCATCGACGACGAACCCCGCGCTTTCTCGGGCGGCATGCGCCAGCGCCTGCAGATCGCCCGCAACCTCGTTACCGGCCCGCGGCTGGTGTTCATGGACGAACCGACCGGCGGCCTCGACGTTTCGGTGCAGGCGCGCCTGCTCGATCTGTTGCGCGGACTGGTCACCGACCTCGGCCTCGCGGCCATCGTGGTCACGCATGACCTCGCCGTCGCACGGCTGCTGTCGCAGCGCATGATGGTGATGAAGGACGGCCATGTCGTCGAAGCCGGCCTCACCGACCGTGTGCTCGATGATCCGCGCGCGCCCTACACCCAGCTCCTCGTCTCCTCCATCCTGCAGGTCTGAGCATGGTCCCGAAAAGTGGTTCCCGGTTTTCGGGCAAGATCATGCTCATCAAGGAAAGATTCTGACATGGCCACTCCCCTCATCGTCTCGGAGGTCTCCAAGGCCTTCACCATGCATCTGCGTGGCGGCATCCGCCTGCCGGTGGTCGCCAATGTCTCGTTCTCGGTCAGGGCTGGCGAATGCGCCGTGCTCGGTGGCCCCTCTGGCGCCGGCAAGAGCTCGATCCTGAAGATGGTCTACGGCAACTACGGCGTCGACCAGGGCCAGATCATCGTCGATCACCATGGCCAGCTTGTCGATCTTGCCACTGCCAATCCGCGCACCGTGCTTTCGGTGCGCCGCGACACCATCGGCTATGTCAGCCAGTTCCTGCGCACCGTTCCGCGCGTCTCGGCGCTCGACGTCGTCGCCGAGCCGCTGGTCGCCCGCGGCACCGAACGCTCCGAGGCTCATGCCCGCGCCTCGGAACTGCTCGGCCGGCTGAACCTGCCTGAACGTCTGTGGAGCCTGCCGCCCGCCACCTTCTCCGGCGGCGAGCAGCAGCGCGTCAACATCGCCCGTGGCTTCATCACCGACCATCCGGTGCTCCTGCTCGACGAGCCGACGGCATCGCTCGACGCCACCAACCGCGAGGTGGTGATCGGACTGATTGAGGAGAAGAAGCTGAAGGGTGTGGCCCTGCTCGGCATCTTCCACGACGCCGACGTGCGCGAGGCGGTCGCCGACCGCATCATCGACGTCACCACATTTGCCGCCGGAAAGGTCGCAGCATGAGCCGCAAGCTGTCCGAACAGCCCTGGATCCACCCATCGGCCGAGGTGACGCAGTCGACGCTCGGCCGCTGGACCGAAGTCTCCGAGCGCACCCGCATCAGCGAAAGTTCGCTCGGCGACTACTCCTACGTCATGCAGGACTGCAGCCTGTGGTGCACGACGGTCGGCAAATTCTCCAACATCGCAGCAAGCGTGCGCTGCAACGCCACGAACCATCCGACCTGGCGGCCGACGTTGCATCACTTCACCTACCGCGCCTCGGACTACTGGGAAGATGCCAGCCACGAGACCGAGTTCTTCGAATGGCGCCGGTCGAACGCGGTGACCATCGGCCACGACACCTGGCTCGGCCACGGCTCGACGGTGCTGCCGGGCGTTACCGTCGGCGACGGTGCGGCGGTCGGCTCGGGCGCTGTCGTCACCAAGGATGTCGCGCCCTACACCATTGTCGCCGGCGTGCCCGCCAAGCCGCTGCGCGAGCGCTTCGACCGCACGACAGCGGATCGCTTCCAGGCGCTGGCTTGGTGGGACTGGGACCACGCCAGGCTGCGCGTTGCCCTCGACGATTTCCGCAACCTCTCGGCGGAAGAGTTCCTGGAAAAGCACGGCGGCTGAGCAGCCCTCACCCCGCCAGGAAAAACTGGATCGCGATCATGTTGACTAGGTCGACGAAAAACGCCGACACCAGCGGCAGGATGACGAAGGCGTTCGGTGACGGGCCATAGTGCCTGGTCACCGCCGTCATCGACGCAATGGCGGTGGGCGTGGCACCGAGAGACAGGCCGGTAAAGCCGGCGCTCAGCACGGCCGCCTGGTAGTCCCTGCCCAACAGCGGGAACAGCACGACCAGAATGAAGGACACCGCGAGCAGCGCCTGCAAGGCAACGACGGCCAACAGCGGGCCGGCAACCCCGGCAAGTGTCCAGAGCTGCATGCTCATCAGCGACATGGCCAGGAAAGCCGAGAGCGAATAGTCGGAGATCAGCGACATTGCCGGCGAGCGCGCCGGCCAGGCCATGCGTGGAAACAGATAGGGGACCGTGTTCGACAGGACGACGCCCATGATCAGGCAAGGCACGAACAGCGGCAGCTTGACGCCCATCGATGTGACCGGCCCGTGGAGCGCATAGCCAAGCACCACGGCAACATTGACCAAAAGCAGCGCCTGCATGAAGTTCGATTTGTCGATCGGTGCAGCCTCTGCCTGGGCGACGGCCACTTGGTTGTCGGAGCCGGTACTGCCTGTTTTCAGCTTGCCGCGCTCGACGAGGAATTTTGCCACCGGCCCACCGAGAACACTGGCGACGATCAATCCGAGCGTGGCAGCAGCCGTGCCGACTTCCAGGGCCGTGGGAAAGCCGTGCTCGGCCGCGATCGCCGGCGCCCAGGCAATCGTGGTGCCATGGCCGCCGACAAAGGCGATCGACCCCATGATGACACCAGCGGCGGAAGGCAGGCCGAACAGCCAGGCGCCGAGCGTGCCGACGCCGTTCTGCAGGAAGACGAACAGCACCGTTAGCACGCACAGCACGATCAACGCCCGCCCGCCGACAAGAAGGTCCGCCAGCCGCGCATTCACGCCGACGGTGGCAAAAAAGATGACCAGCAGCCTGTCGCGCGTGGTCATCTCGAAGACGATCTCCGTGCCCGACAGCTCGTAGAACGCCCACGCCGCCGCGGCCGCCAGAAACCCGCCGGTGACCGGCTCGGGAATGTTGTAGTTGCGCAGGAACGCTACATGGCGATTGAGCAGCACCCCGACGAAATAGACGATGATGCCGAGTGTGAGCGTCAGGAAATCGGGCGAAACGAGAACATTGTCGGCCATGGCCATCCGAGCTTCGCGTGGGCACCCTGACGAAAGTGCCGGATCGGACCATCCCGATCTCCCCTGGCTCTCAACCTTGCCCAGAATAATTACGGGAGCAATCGGAATTTCGACGCAACCGATGAGGCCGCTACCCTAAACCAAAACGCCCGCGGCCAGCCCTGATAGGGAAGGCCGCGGGCGTTGCAATCAGTCTGAAAAGACTCAGGCTTCCTGGATCGCCGAGAGCTGCCAGTCGCCGCCGTTGTGGCGCACGAAGGTCCACAGCTCGGTCGTCTCGGTCGGCTCGTTTTCGTCGCCGTCCACCACTTCGCCCGTCGTGCGGTTGCGCGTCACGTCGATCGACGAATAATTCATCGCCGCGGTGGCGTAGTCGCGGTCGCCTTCGTTCCAGCTTTCGGCAATGTCGGCCTGCAGGAGCTGGACGTTGGTGACATCGTTGCGGACGCCGTTCTGAGCGTTGTCGGCCAGCTCTTCCGAGAGGTATGACACCATCTCCGGCGTTACCAGGCGACGCAGCGCCTTGTGGTCTTCGCGGCCGAACGCTTCCTGTACCTCGGCCAGCAGGCGCTGGAAGGTATCGAGATCTTCGCCCGACACGGTGATGTCCTTGCTGGCAGGCTGCTGCGGTGTAGCGTCAGCGCGGCTGCCGCCAATGCTCGGAATGCTGAACGAGCGGCTGCCGCCGTTGGCCCTGCCGGTTTCATTAGCCGGTGCGGCGTCGCGATAGTTGAAGTTGCCGCCGGCACCGGCGCCGGCCATCGCCGGACCGGTGGCCTGGCGCGAACGGAAGAAGCGCAGGGCGAGCCAGATGGCGCCGCCGATCAGCAGCAGTTGCATCAGCATGCCGAACATACCGGCGAGGCCGCCAAAGCCTTGGCCCATCATCATGCCGAGCAGGCCACCCATCAGCAGGCCGCCGATCATCGCGCCGCCGAAGCCGCCCATGAAGCCGGGGCGCTGCGGTGCAGTCGCGCCAGGACGGGCTGCACTGGTGGCGGCCGGGTTGGTTGCCTGACCGGTGTTGGGCGTCATCGAACGCTCGACCGGCGCGGTCGGCTGCGGCGCGGTGCGGGTCGGCGGCGCCGACTGGAAGGTACGCGTACCCCTGCTGCCGAAGCTGCCGCCGCGCCGCGCATCGGCGTGGTCGACGGCAATCATGGAGAAGGCGAGGAACAGGCCCGCGAAAAGCGTGGCGAAGCGGGTCGTTCGGGACAATTTCATCAGCGGATCCTCAAAGTGTCGTCCGCCCTCATATAATGACTAACAACTGTAGTGTCAGGGTTTGCAGGCCAAGTTTTGGCAGATTCTTGCCGAAATTCGGCAAAACATTGATTCGTCATGCTTTTTCCAGGATTTCCGCAAGTGGACCTTATGTCCGATCGGCAGCTGCGGCCGTCAGCGGGCTGCGCTTGAGTACAATGCTGACAGCCAGCTGCCTGGTTTTCGTACTACTCCTTGTGATTTCCCTTTCGAGGCGAGCCCGCCTCGGGCACACCTTCGAGACAAAGCCAATCGTGCTTGCTGTTCGGCCAGTGGAGCACGACCGGCGCCGGGAACCCCTGATCCTCCAGGCAGCCAACCGAGACCGACAGCGCCGCCGTCAACGCTTCCGCCCGCATGAAGACGACCGATCCACAGGTGGTGCAGAATGTCTGCTCCAGCCATTGTCCCGACGCGCCGGCTCGCCGCCACGACCTGGTCTCGCCTTCCTGGCTAACGACGGCGGAATCCGCATAGATGGCGCGGTAGGAGAATGCCGTCCCGGTGCATCTCTGGCACTCGGTGCAACTGCAGGCATAGACTCGTCTCGGCTCCCCGGCGAGGACGAGTTTCACGCTGCGACACGAACAGGTGGCGGTGCGTTTCGTCTCCCCGTCATGCATGCGGGTAGTCCTGGTCGAACAAAGTTCGGACGATGGACGAGCCCATACGGCCCGTGCCGAGCACGCAGACATCTGTTTTCACGATTTTTCTCCGAAATATGAAGCCCCCTTGCGACGAGGGGCTGGTTTACGTTTGGCGCGCGCTCGGACCAAACATATGTACCGTCACTGCATTGAGAAGTACGCACCTTGAAGTAAGCCGTTGATATCATGACAGGAGCTGGAGGATGAGGCACAAGGAACCGGACAGCTGCGGTCTTGCCGCAGCCATGCAGGCCATCGGCGGCAAGTGGAAAACCGCGCTGCTGTGGCAACTGCACCTGCGGCCCCATCGCTTTGCCGAACTGCGCCGGTTGCTGCCGGGCATCAGCGAGAAGGTGCTGACGCAACAACTGCGGCAGATGGAGACCGACGGGCTGATCAGCCGGCATGCTTATGAAGAGGTGCCGCCGCGCGTCGAATATTCGATCACGCCGCTGGGCTTGAGCCTGAACGATGCCGTGACAGCAATGTCGGCATGGGGCAAGCAGCACGAGAACTGGAAAGACCGGCAACAGGCGGCCTGACACAGGCAGAGATCACAGCGGGCCATCGCGGTTCGCGAAAGCCGATTTCAGAAACGGGACTCCAAAAACAGCGATATTTGCCCTCAAAAGCCGTGTTTTTCGCGCGTCGGCCTGTGCATCGTAACAAAACTGACATGGTCCCGACATTGCAGCTTCACGTCCCGGGTCTAGGCCCATCGCAGACAAGGGCGAAAAGGCCCGACGGGACAGGGAAGCCAAGATGCTCGAAATCCGCAACGTGACGCGCCGCTTCGGCAAGAATGTCGCCGTCAACGGCGTCAACCTCAAGATCCAGCCGGGCCAGATGGTCGGCATCATCGGCCGCTCCGGCGCCGGCAAGTCGACCCTGCTCAAGACCATCAACCGCCTGATCGACCCGAGCCAGGGCTCGATCGTCTTCGAGGGCACCGAAGTGTCGACGCTGCGCGGTCCCGCACTGCGCCGCTGGCAGCGCGACTGCGCCATGATCTTCCAGCAGTTCAACCTGGTGCCACGCCTCGACGTGCTGACCAACGTCCTGCTCGGTCGCCTCAACCACCGTTCGACCGTGCTCAACCTGCTTTCGATCTTCTCGCGTGAGGAGCGCATCCGGGCGATCGCAGCCCTCGAGCGCCTCGATATCGCCCGCACCGCCCTGCAGCCGGCCGGAACCCTGTCGGGTGGCCAGCAGCAGCGCGTCGCCATTGCGCGTGCCCTGATGCAGGAACCGAAGCTGATCCTCGCCGACGAGCCGATCGCCTCGCTCGACCCGCTCAACGCCAAGGTGGTGATGGACGCGCTGCGCGACATCAACCTGCGCGACGGCATCACCGTCATCACCAACCTGCACACGCTCGACACCGCCCGCACCTACTGCAACCGCATCATCGGCATGCAGGGCGGCGCGGTGGTGTTCGACGGCGCGCCCGAAGACCTCACCATCGAGGCCGTGCGCCTCGTCTACGGTGCCGACGCCGACGGCTCTGAAATTTCTGAAGCCATCACCTCGACCAGCATCCGCCCGGTCAAGGTCAGGGCTCCCGTATCCGCCGCACCTCTGGAACCGGCTTACGCCCCGGTCTGAGCCTGCTCGCGTTCGTCTCGCCCGCGTCAAGGGCCCGCAATCATCAACCGCAATGACCCGGCAAGGTGCTGGGCCAAACTGGAGATCTGTGATGTTCAAGAAAGCACTCCTGGGTGCCGCTTCGCTCGCCGTGCTGGCGATCGGTTCGGCCAATGCCGCCGACCTCAAGGAATTCCGCATCGGCCTGATCGGCGGCGAAAACGAAGCCGACCGCCTGCGCAACTTCCAGTGCCTCGTCGACCAGCTGCCCAAGGCCATCGGCGTCGAGAAGGTGTCGCTGTTCCCGGCCGCCGACTATGACGGCACCATCCAGGGCCTGCTCGGCGGCACGCTCGACTACGCCGAGCTCGGCGCTTCGGGCTACGCCAAGATCTACCTTCAGAACAAGGACGCGGTCGAGCCTATCCTGACCACCGTCCAGACCGACGGCGCCACCGGCTACTACACCATCATGGTCGCCAAGAAGGATTCGGGCATCACCAAGCTCGAGGACCTCAAGGGCAAGAAACTAGGCTACGCCGATGCAGACTCGACCTCGGGCTACCTGATCCCCGTCACCGCGCTGCCAAAGGATCTCGGCGGCGTCGCCGTGAAGGATTACTTCGCCGAGACAGGCTTCGGCGGCGGTCATGAAAACCTCGTCCTTGAAGTGCTCAAGGGCACCTTCGACGCCGGCACGACCTTCGGTTCGGGCGTCGGCGAATTCAACGATGGCTATACGTCCGGCAATCTCCGCAAGATGGTCGACAAGGGCATCCTCGACATGGACGACCTGGTCGAAGTCTGGAAGTCGCCGCTGATCCCGAACGGACCGATCGTCGTGCGCACCTCGCTCGACGCCGACATCAAGAGCAAGTTCAAGGACTACATGGTCAAGCTGCCGGAGACCGATCCGGCTTGCTTCGCGGCCATCCAGGGCGGCGACTTCAAGGGCTTCACCGAAGTCACCCCTGAATTCTACCAGCCTGTGATCGACGCCCGCAAGGCGCAGATCGGCAGCTAAGCCTCGAAAGCAACACGGACGCGCCGCGCAGCAACCGCGGCGCGTCCCGTTTTATCCGGCATCGGACGGAAACCTCATGACAATGCCCCTCTCGGAAGCCGGCCTCGCGGTCGAGCAGCACTGGCGCGAACTCGCCAGCCGCCGCCGCCTCTATACGGCTGGCGGTCTGTTCTTCCTCTTCATCGCGCTGTCCGGATCGCTCTGGTTCGCCAATGACAGCAATGCCGGCAAGTTTTTCGATCGGCTGCCGCATTTCTTCGACTTCGTCGACCAGATGATCCCGCGCGACGTCTTCGATATCTGGCGCGCCATGTTCGACCTGCCCTCGCCCTATGCCGACGGCAGCCTGAAATTCGACTATCCCGAAGGTCGGATGTATCTGTTCGGATCGTTCTACCTGCCCGAATACGTCTACAAGATGCTGGAGACGATCAATATCGCGCTCGTTTCGACGCTGATCGGTTTCGCCTTCGGCTTCCTGCTCTGTTTCCTGGCGGCATCCAACCTCGTCACCCAGCGCTGGCTGCGCTTTTTCGTCCGCCGCTTCCTCGAAATCCTGCGCGCCTTCCCCGAGATCGTCATCGCCGGTTTCTTCCTCGCCGTGCTCTCCATGGGCGCCATCCCGGCGATCATCGCGGTGTCGCTGCACACCATCGGCGCGCTCGGAAAGATGTTCTTCGAGGTCGTCGAGAACGCCGACATGAAGGCCGACGAAGGCCTGCGCGCTGTCGGCGGCAACTGGCCCGAGCGTGTCTGGTTTGGCATCGTGCCGCAAGTGATGCCGAACTTCCTGAGCTACGCGCTGCTGCGCCTCGAGATCAATGTCCGCGCCTCGACCATCATCGGCGCTGTCGGCGGTGGCGGTATCGGCGAGGTGCTCCGCCTGTCGATCAGCCGCAACCACGAAGCCAAGACCATCGCCATCATCATCCTCCTGTTTTGCACCATCGTCGCGGTCGACCAGTTCTCTGCCTGGCTGCGCAAGAAACTGGTCGGCGAACAGGCCTTCGCCTTCGGCCGCGGGGACTAAGTTCATGACCACCCTTTCCCTTACCCAGATGCAGGCGATCTCCGAGCGCCATCCCGACGTTTTCGCCGGCTCCTGGCGCAAGGCCCTGACCGGCTGGGCCGTTGGTCTGGGCCTTGTCGCCTATCTCGCCTTCGCCTGGTGGTTCTTCGCCGTCGGTGCCGTGCTTGCCGGCGGCAACTGGGGCATCGCCGGCACCTACCTCGCCGACTGGGTTTCCTACGAGGTGCGGCCGCAGATCGACTTCAAGGACGACCGCCTCGACATCAGCTACCCCCGGTTTTCGGCCTACCGCGCCGACCGGCATCCGCAGTGGCTGAGCTTCGAGCGGCCATCGGCAACTGCTTCGACCGCTTCGGCCAACAAGGCGTCGGCCAGCCGCGTGACCGTCGAGATCGACGGCAGCGACCGCATCGAGGTCACCCCGACCAGTGTCGTCGTGACAAACGGCGGCGAGACGCTTGATATCGCCATCGTACCGGCAAAGAGCATCACTGTTACAGGCGAACTTCCGTCCTGGGCGACCCAGAAAAAGCCGGGCGAAAAGATCACCGTCGATTTCGGATTTGCCGGCAGTGCTCAGATCGACGCCGACGACGTCAACGTCCGTCATCGCTTCTTCGGCTGGGAAAACTTCTTCTTCGACGGCCATTCGCCCTATTGGGGCAAGTCGACCGGTGAGATCGTGTCGCTGGTCTTGTCAGGCGAACGTATCGACCCGAAGACTTCGAACGCAGCACTTGCCTGGAACAATATTGTCAACAACTCGGAATGGCAGCATGGCGACGTCTGGCTCAAGCTCGCCCAGACCATCGTCATGGCCTTCGTCGGCACGTTGTTCGCCAGCCTGCTCGCCTTCCCGCTGGCATTCCTTGCAGCGCGCAACATCACCCGCAACCGCCTGGTCAACCAGGTCGCCAAGCGCTTCTTCGACTTCCTGCGTTCGGTCGACATGCTGATCTGGGCGCTGTTCTTCACCCGCGCCTTCGGACCCGGCCCGATTGCCGGCATCTCGGCGATCTTCTTCACCGACACCGGCACCTTCGGCAAGCTCTACTCCGAGGCGCTGGAAAACATCGACGACAAGCAGCGCGAAGGCATGCGTTCGGTCGGCGCTTCGCCTGTTTCAGTCCAGCGCTACGGCGTCGTGCCGCAGGTACTGCCGGTGCTGATCAGCCAGTCGCTCTATTTCTGGGAATCGAACACCCGTTCGGCCACCATCATCGGCGCCGTTGGCGCCGGCGGCATCGGCCTCAAGCTGTGGGAAGCGATGCGCACCAATTCCGACTGGGAAAACGTCGCCTATATGGTGCTGCTGATCCTTGTCGTGGTGTTCATCTTCGACAACATCTCGACTGCATTGCGCCAACGCCTGATCGGCAACAAGGCCAGTCACTGAACAAATGTGGCCGGCCCTTGCAAAGGCGGCAAAGTCGGCCACTACTTCGTCAAACTGTCACGCAAATCATCTATCGCACGGCCTTCCAGGAACCTTTCCATGCGCTACGCCATCTATTTCACGCCTGAGCACGATGATCCGCTGTGCCGCATCGCGGCCGGCTGGCTCGGGCGCGATGCGTTTGGCGGCGCAGTCACTCCGGCAAAAGCGTTCGGCGAACTGTCGGCCGCGGAAGTGGCGTTCCACACGGCAGCAGCCCGCCGATATGGCTTTCACGCCACCCTCAAGGCGCCCTTCCGTCTCGCCGACGGCATGACCGAGGTTGGCCTCATCGATGCGGTCGACGCCTTTGCAAATGCCGCCGTGCCGTTCGGCATTCCGCGCCTGAAGCTCGCCCAGATCGACGGCTTCTTCGCCCTGGTCCCCGCCGAGCAACTGCCCGAGCTCGACCGCTTCGCCGGCGATGTGGTGACGGCTTTCGAGCCGTTCCGCGCCCCGCTGAGCGACGCCGAGATCGCCCGCCGCAACCCCGATGCGTTGTCGCCCCGGGAATGCCGCAACCTCAGCCAGTGGGGCTACCCTTACGTTTTCGACACCTTCCGTTTCCACATGACCCTGACCGGCCGCATCTCGGCCGAGGAAGCCCAGCGCGTCCGCGCCGCAATCGAGGAATGCCTGGGCGATACGCTCGACAGGCCGGTGCCGATGGATGGCCTGGCCGTGTTCGTCGAGCCATCGCCGGGCGCGCCGTTCGAAGTGCGGACCTATCGCGCACTGGGCAAGCAAGCCGAAAGAAAGACCGCCTGAGATGACCGACCTTGTCCTGAAGAATGCCCGCATCGTCCTTGCCGACGAGGTGATCGACGGCTCGATCGTCGTCCGTGATGGCAGGATAACAGAGATTTCCACCGGCCCGAGCGCCATTGGCGAGGACATGGCCGGCGACTACGTCATTCCCGGCCTCGTCGAGCTCCACACCGACCATCTCGAAGGCCATTATGCGCCGCGCCCGCGCGTGCGCTGGAACCCGATTGCCGCCGTGCTCGCCCACGACGCGCAAGTGGCGTCCGCCGGCATCACCACCGTGTTCGACGCTCTGCGTGTCGGCATGGACGAGGATGCCGACATGACGGCCGCCGACATGCGCTTGCTCGCCGATGCGATCGAAGACAGCGTGCGCGCCGACCGTGTCCGCGCCGATCACTTCATCCACCTGCGTTGCGAGGTCTCGGCCGGCGACTGCCAGGACAGCTTTGCCGTCTTCGACGGCGACGACCGCGTCAAGCTGGCCTCGCTGATGGACCACGCGCCCGGCCAGCGCCAGTTCGTCAACTTGGAGACCTATGCCTATTACTACCAGCGCAAGCTCAAGCTGAACGACGTCGAGTTCCGGACATTCTGCGATAAGCGCATGGGCGATTCCGCCCGCAATTCGGCGCCAAACCGCCAGGCGATCTCGGCCGCCTGCCACGCGCGCGGCATCGTGCTGGCGAGCCATGACGACGCCACGTCAGCCCATGTCGACGAGGCCATCGCGCAGGGCATCCGCGTCGCCGAATTTCCGACCACGCTCGAAGCCGCGACCGCCTCGAAGGGTGCCGGCCTCGGCGTGCTGATGGGCGCGCCCAACGTCATGCGCGGCGCCTCGCATTCGGGCAATGTCTCGGCCCGTGCGCTTGCCGAGCACGGCCTGCTCGACATCCTGTCGTCCGACTACATCCCGTTCAGCCTGATCCAGTCGGCCTTCTTCCTTGGCGAGGTCGTCGACGGCATCTCGCTGCCGCAGGCAATGGCGATGGTGTCGAAGAACCCGGCGGACGCCGTCGGCCTCACCGACCGCGGCGTCATCGAGGCCGGGCGCCGTGGCGATCTGGTGCGAGTGCGTGTCGACGAGCACGTGCCGGTGGTGCGCACCGTCTGGCGCGAAGGCCGCCGCGTCGCCTAAAGGACGCAGCGTCTACAGCAATTCCAGGAAAAGTGTGCAGCGGTTTTCCGTCCGGAATTACGTAAAAACAAAGAGATAGAGAGATTCCGCGATTCGAAGAAAAGCGGAAACTCTCTAGGGCCCAGTTAGGCCCCAACCTTCTCTTCCTCATTAAGGCCGATCAGGGTCTGCTCCATGTCCGGCTCATCGCCGGAGCAGACACACAGCATCTCTGCGTCGCCCTCGCCGACCGAAAGGTAGGCATGGCCCATGGTGCTGTCGATATAGACGCTTTCGCCTGCCTTGAGCCGCACCGGCGCATATTGCTCGGTGTGGACCTCGATCTCGCCCTTCAGCACGATCAGAAATTCCTCGCCGGCATGGCTGGTCAGCGGGCCGAACTGCTCAAGCGTGCGCGCCCGCGCATCAGCCAGGATCGGCACCATGCGCTTTCGCACCAGATCCGTGGCGAGATAATAATAGTCGTAGTTGCGCGTCAGCTGGCGCAGGGTCGTGCTCTTCGACGTCACCGACCGGCGTGTGCGCGCCGTGGGCTGCTTTGAATCGCCGCTCAACAGTTCGGTGACATGGATGCCGAGCCCGCCGCAGATCTGCAGCAACTTGTCGTAAGTCAGTGACATCTGGTCGTTCTCGACCTTCGACAGCGTCGACACCGCGACGCCGGTGAGGTGGCTGACATCCTGAAGCGTCCAGCCATGTTGCCGTCTCAGGTTGCGCAGGCAGTCGCCGAGATTCGGCTGTTCGGACATTGGCATCTCCATCACCTGACTATGTTAGCTAGTCCAACTCCTTCCTTGTCGCAAGATTCACCCATATTTTTCCTATCCGCTAATTATTGACCCGATCAGAAAATGATTTTACGAATGGCCATGCATTCCACGTCCCACACCCCTAGAGTTATCGTCATTGGCGGCGGCATTGCCGGCCTTTCGCTCGCTGCCGCGGTCCAGCAATGGGCCGAGGTGACAGTGATCGAACGCGAATCCCAGCTCGGCTACCACGCCAGCGGGCGCTCCGCCGCCCTGTTCACCGAAACCTACGGCAACGCGCTGGTCCGCGCCTTGTCGGTGGCAAGCCGGCAGGCCATCATCGATGGCGGCTTCATCGAGCATGTGCGCGGCGCCCTGCATTTCGGCGGCCCCGACGATGACGATGCCATCGACAAGCTCGCAGCAGAGTACCAGGCATTGGTGCCATCAGTGCGGCGGCTGTCGCCTCAGGACGTCACCGAACTGGTGCCGCTGATCGCGCCGGAGCGAACCTGCGGTGCCGTCTACGAACCGGGTGCCGTCGACATCGACACCGGCAAGATGGTCCAGGCCCAGGCCTCTGCACTAAAGGTATCAGGCGGCAAGATCGTAACCGGCGCCGACGTGCTCGAAATCAAGCGCACGCCGGAAGGCTTCCGCGTCGTTACGGCCTCGGGCATCCACGAGGGCGACATCGTCGTCAACGCGGCAGGCGCCTGGGTCGACGTCATCGCCGGCCGTGCCGGCCTGTCTGGCCTCGGCTTCATGCCCAAGCGGCGTACCGCCTTCCTGTTCGACCCGCCCGCCGGCGTCGATGTGCGCAAATGGCCGCTCGTCGTCGACCTGCACGAGCGCTTCTATTTCAAGCCTGATGCAAGCCGCCTGATCGGCTCACTCGCCGACGAGGCAGACACAGAACCGTGCGACGCCTATCCCGAGGACATCGACGTCGCCACCGCCGCCTACAACATCGAGGAAGCGACCGGTCTCGATGTCGGCCGGCCGTCGACGCCCTGGGCCGGCCTGCGAACCTTTGCGCCGGACCGCACGCCGGTCGTCGGCTTCGACCCGCACCTGCCCGGCTTCTTCTGGCTCGGCGGGCAGGGCGGCTACGGCTTCCAGGTGTCGTTGACACTGGCCCGCTTGGGATCGGCGCTGATGCGCGGCGAGCCGCTGCCGGATGATCTCGTGGAACTCGGCGTCAGCTATGGCGCACTCGCGCCGGACCGTTTCGTGCAGCCTGACGGCATCAGCGCCGCGGGCAGCTAGACCACAGGCAGCAAGCATCTCGGCGCTGTGGGAGGAGAACCGCTGCGCGCCGAAACCAACCAAAACAGGGAGCGATAACAATGACTTCTTCAGGCATGTTTCTGCGTTCGGCGCTTGTCGCCTCGACCATGCTGTTCGGCGGCCAGGCCTACGCCAAGACGCTTGTCTACTGCTCGGAGGCCAGCCCCGAAACCTTCAACCCGATGCTGACGGTGGCCGACTCCACAATGGACGCCGCAGCCAAGACGATCTTCAACCGCCTCGTCGAGTTCAAGCCCGGCACCACCGAAGTCGGACCGGCGCTGGCGGAGAAATGGGACGTGTCGGAGGATGGCAAGGTCTACACCTTCCATCTGCGCAAGGGTGTGAAGTTCCATTCCAACGAAACCTTCACGCCATCGCGCGAGTTCAATGCCGACGACGTGCTCTACACCTTCGAGCGCCAGCGCGACACCGCGAACCCCTATCACAAGCTGTCGAACGCCTCATACGAGTACTTCTTCGGCCTCGGCATGGGCTCGATGATCAAGAGCATCGAGAAGGTCGACGACTACACGGTGCGCTTCACGCTTAACGAAGCCAACGTCACCTTCCTCGCCGGGGTCGCGCTCGACTACCTCTCCATCCTGTCGCTCGAGCAGACCGAAAAGATGGTCGCCGCCGGTACGCCCGAAATCATCGACCAGCGCCCGGTTGGCACCGGCCCGTTCATCCTGCAGGCCTACCAGCAGGACGCCCAGATCCGTTACGTCGCCAACAAGGACTACTGGAACGGCGCGCCCAAGATCGACACGCTGATTTTCGCCATCACGCCGGAGCCTGTGGTCCGCGTCACCCGCATCAAGGCCAATGAGTGCCAGGTCGCCGCCCCGCCGCCGGCCGCAGCTCTTGCCGAGATCAAGGACAATCCCGAGATCGATATCCTCAGCCAGCCGGGCCAGAACATCGGCTCCGTCGGCTTCAACACCGAGCACAGGCCGCTCGGCGACGTGCGCGTGCGCACGGCACTTGCCAAGGCGATCAACCGCCAGGCCATCGTCGAAGCGGTCTATCAGGGCGCCGGCAGCTTGGCAGGCAGCGTGGTGCCGCCGATGCAGTTGGGTGCCGTCACCGACGCAGCGATCGACTACGATCCGGAAGGTGCGAAGAAGCTGCTGCAGGAAGCAGGCCTCGACGCCGGCACCAACATCAAGCTCTGGGCCATGCCGGTGTCGCGCCCTTATAATCCCAACGCCCGCCGCATGGCCGAGATGATCCAGGCCGATTGGGCGGCTGTCGGCGTCAAGTCGGAGGTCGTCACCTTCGAGTGGGGCGAATACCTGACCCGCACCGGCAAGGGCGAGCACGACGCCTATCTGCTCGGCGGTTCGAGCGACAATGGCGATCCGGACAACATGCTGTCCTTCTCCTTTGCCTGCGACGGCGTGAAGGGTGGCTCGAACCGCTCGCGCTGGTGCAATCCCGAGTTCGACAAGCTGCTCGCTGCCGGCCGCGTCACATCAGATCCGGAGAAGCGCGCCGAGATCTACCGCGCCGCTCAGGCGATCCTGAAGGCAGAGGTGCCTGAAGCGCCGATCGCCCATTCGGTGGTCTCGATCCCGGTGCGCAAGAGCGTGCTCAACTATGTGATGGATCCGTTCGGCCGGCAGAATTTCGCCGCCGTCGACGTCGCCGAGTAAGGCAAGCAACGGAGAAAGCAGACAGTCATGCGCGAAGACCTGAACCGTCTGCTCGAAACCTACCGCGCCGAGGGCGCGGTAGGCGCCTCCCTCGCCTTCGCGCGTGGCGACGGCGAGGTCGTTGCCGTCACCGCGGGCGTATCGGACAAGCAGTTCAACCTGCCCGTCACACCGGACCAGCTGTTCAAGATCGGCAGTTGCACCAAGACCTTCGTCGCGGCGGCGCTGATGAAGCTCGCCGAGGACGGCAAGGTCGATCTCGGCGCGCCGATTTCAGCCTGGTTCCCCGACCTGCCGCGATCGGGCGAGGTGTCGGTGCGCCAGCTGATCAACCATCGCGGCGGCTTGCCGGAGTTCGAATACGACATCCCGATGGACCCGAGTCGGACCTGGACGCCGGCCCAACTGGTCGAGCTCGCCTTCAACGTCGGCGGGCAGACTGCACCCGGCGGCCCTGCGGTCTACAACAACACCGGCTATGTGTTGGCCGGCATGCTGATCGAAGCGGCATCCGGCCTGTCGCTCGGCGCCTATCTCCGCGAAAAGGTCCTCGGACCGCTCGGCCTCGAGGACACATGGTCGCCGGCGACCGAAAGTTTTCCGTCCGGGCGCATCGTGCGCGGCTACTATCATCGTCCGAAGCCTGTGACAGGTGCCAGCGCGACGCTGGCCGACGGCGGCGAGATGTGGCGCATGGACGGCGTTCTGCCCTATTCCGACGATTTACAGGACTCCTCGGACAGCTTTCCCTTTTCCGGCGCCTATGGCTGCGGCGACATGGTGTCGACGCCGAGTGACATGGTGGTCTTCATGCGTGGGCTGTTTGACGGCAGCCTCCTGCCGGCACCGCTGTTCCGCGAAATGAGCGAGAACCGCGCAGAAGTCAGCTTTCCCGGAACCCGGATGCGCGAGACAGGTGCCGGCCTGTTCCAGAGCAGCTACGCCGACCGCCCGTTCTTCGGCCACCAAGGCAGCATTCCGGGCTACGTCGCCGTCATGCAGCACGAGCCCAGGTCCGGCCTGACGGTGGCCATGGCCTGCAATGCCGGCTCGGGCAACCGCCTGTCCTTCTATGCCAGCAGCATGCACACCGTGTTCGACCAGGCCATCAGGATCATCCTCAGGGGATAGCGCACCGGCCCCGAAATCGGGACCGATTTCAGGAAAGCACGACGCGCAGTTCCAATGCGTTCAGACGCCCAGGCCGGCGGCCATCTGGCGAAGGTCAACGCCGAGTTCGGACGTCACCTCCAGCGCGCGGTCGTCGCGCGCTGGAGCGCCATTCGCCTGATGATGCGCGGCCAGTACGCGGTCGCGCTCGCGGATCAGCGCCCTGATCTCCTCGCCATAGAGCGCCAGCACGGCACTCAGCCAGCGATTGACCAGGTAGGACGGCCGGGCAAAATGCAGGTCGAAGCGCGGCAAGAGCGCGATCGTCGCCTCGGCCTCCAACCAGTTGTCGCCGACGACCCATTGGTTGACGGTGAACAGACGCAGCAGCCGGCCATAGGCGTCGACGCCGACCGCCACCACGTGGTGGATCGGCCCGTTGGCGCCTTCCGGCCTGACGAAGCAATGGAAATGACCGTGTTCGGCCTGCCCCTCCTGCGGCGGGTGGCTGTGATAATACCACTGCGCACCCGTCTCAGCGTCGAACACGTCGCCTTGGGGAAAATGCTCCCAGGCGGCCACCGACTTGGCCTCGCGCAGCGTCTCGAGCAGCACGTTGCTGCTCGATTTCGCCAGCACCTGCTCGCAAAACAGCGCCTGTCGCGCCGCCTCCACTCTCATCTCGTCCATCCTTGGCCTCCGGACCGCAGCTTGGCCTATTGCGGCTGGGCCGCGCAAGGCGAGGCTGCGGGAGCGGCAGCGCATGGAGATGCGGCAGGTGAGGGAGCTGCCGCGCAGGGCGAGGCAGCGCCGCAAGGGGCGACGGCCGCCGGAGCGGGTGCCGCCGAGCAAGGCGAAGCTGCTGAACATGGCGACGCTGCCGCGCATGGGGATGCTGCGGCACAAGGAGCGGCCGCGGCACAAGGCGATGCGGCCGAGCAGGGCGAAGCTGCGGCACAAGGCGAGCTTGCACCGCACGGGTTACCGGCGGCGCAGGGCGTTGCCGGCGCGGCGGCAGCGGGTGCAGCCTTCGGCACGGCAAAGCGGTAATGGTCGACGGCGACGGCCGAGGTGGCGGCGAGGAAGGCCGTGCCGAACAGCAGAGTGTTGCGCGCGCTCATTTCTTGAACCCATCGAGACCGAAGAGCGGACGTAGAGCGACACCGCCGAGGCTGCCGACAAAGGCCGAGGCGAACCACAGCCAGCCATGCACACTGCCCGAGGCGATGCCGGAAAACAGCGCACCGACATTGCAGCCGAACGACAGCCGCGCGCCATAGCCCATCAGCACGCCGCCGATGGCCGCCGCCAGGAACGAGGCGAAAGGCACATGCACCTTGGGCGCGAACTTGCCGGCGAGGCCTGCCGCCAGCGCGGCTCCCAGGATGATGCCGAAATTCATCACCGAGGTGATGTCGGCGAGCACGCTGGAGCCCAGCGCCTTGGCCGGCCCGGGCCAGGTCCAGAACGCCCAGGTCTCGACCGGCACGCCGACCGCCTGCGCCACCTTGGCGCCCCACAGGCCAAAGCCGAAGGTCACCGACCACGGATGGCCGGCAGTGACCAGCGTCGCGATGTTGAGCCCGGCGAGCAGAAGCCCTGCCCCGATCAGCGGCCACGGACCGTGCAGCAAGCGGCCCACGCCCTGGCGTGGCACGGGTTTTGCCGTCTCGATGGCGCCATGGGCACGACGCTCAACCAGCACGGTGAGGCCGGCGACGGCCGCCAGGCCGACAAGTGTAACGATCACTCCGCCCGTCACGCCAAGTGTTTTGCCGAGACTGATCTCGGGCAGCGACGGCAGCGCCAGCCACCACGGCAGATGCGCCGTGCCTATGACTGCGCCGACGATGAAGAAGATCAGCGTCACCAGCATGCGCGAACTGCCGCCGCCGACGGTGAACAAAGTGCCCGAGCCGCAGCCGCCGCCGAGTTGCATGCCGAGACCGAACATCGCGGCACCCACCAGCACCGACACGCCGACCGGCGCGAAGGCACCGACGAGCGCCTGGCCGTTGAAGCTGCCGAGCGACAAAAGCGGAATGAAGACGACCGCTGCCGCGGCGATCATCAGCATCTGGGCGCGGATGGCATTGCCACGCTTCTCGACGACGAAGCGGCGCCAGCCGCCAGTGAAGCCGAAGGCGGCGTGGTAGAGCGTCAGCCCAAGCAGGCCGCCGATCACAAACAGTACCGCCTGGCGCGTGTCGATCACCTGGCCGATGGCGAGCCCGCCGAGGATCAAGGCAAGCCCGACAAAGACGACAGGTCCCTTGTCGAGGTTGACGCCAGCGACAGGTGCCGGCGCGGTGGCATTTATCTCAGTCATTTCAGATCAGTCCGGGACATTCTGGAAGTGTAGGCGTGGCCGCTGCAAACGAAGATGTCCAGGATCGCTCCCGGACATCGTCATGTCGGCCCTGCCCTCTGGCGATCAGTTGCCGGGCTGCACGGGGCGTGCCGGATCGGCGGCCCATTCGGCCATCGAGCCATCATACATCTTGGTGTTCTTGTTGCCCTCGACCTCGCTCAGGCCGAACCACACCACCGACGCCCAGTGGCCGGTGTTGCAGAAGGCGATGTTCTGCTCGTCCTTGGCCAGGCCAACGGACTGCGACAGGCTTCCAACCGCTTCCTTCGACGCAAAGGACGCCTTTTCCGCGTCATAGAGCTTGCTGTTTTCGAGATTCTTCGAGCCGGGAATGGTGCCGGCAACACGGACGACAGGGCTCTTCGCCTCGCCCTTGAACTGCGCGGCCGGGCGACCGTCGATCAGTTTGATGCCTTCGGCGCGTGCCTTTTCGACATCGGCGGTCGTGGCCAGAAGCTCCTTCTTCAGCTCGCCCGTGAAGGCGACCGCCGCGGGCTTGGTGACATCGGTTGCCAGTTCGCCGCCGGCGGCTTCCCAGGCGCGGGCGCCGCCGTCGAGGATCGACACGGCGTCATGGCCGAGCACCTTGAAGGTCCAGTAGACGCGGGTGGCGCCGCCGAATTCCGAGGAGTCGGTGCCATTCGGTACGATGACGACATGGCTGTCATTGCTGACGCCAAGGTCGCCGATGGTTTTGGTGATGGTCTCGAGCGGCGGCAGCATGCCGGGAACGCCATTCACCTCGGCCCGCCAGCCGACCGTCGAATAGGGAGCGCTGACGGCACCGGGCACGTGGCCCTTGGCGTAGGGGTTGGCGCCATCCTTGGCGGCATCGCGCACGTCGATCACGACGAGGCTCTTGTTGCCGAGGTTGGACTTGAGCCAGGCGGTGTCGACAAGCGGCTTGTCGGTCAGGCGTTCGGCCTGCGCGCCGGTGGCAAAAGCCAACCCGGCAGTTACGACTGCAGCCAACAGAGAAAAGCGCATCGGACAACTCCAGGAGAAAACGATTCCAAAAACAGACGTTGAGAGCAACAGTAATCCGGAATCGCGACATGAACACGCCATCCGAGACCCAAAGCGGCGGGAATTTCGAAACAGAATACGCGAAACCTGGATAAAGTTGAAATACGATTCCATGCATCATGCCGCATGTTCATATGCGGGCAAAAGAATATAACCCCTTCACAAATCGGCCTATTACGACGACTTTCTGATCGACGCCGCCGAGCCGATGATTTGGGCCGCAGCAACGGCTCATGAGGGGACAAGAGGCATGCGTTTGTTCAAGGCGATGGTTGCGGCGATGTTGGGGATGGCGCTCGCCGTTTCGGTTGCGTTCGCCCATACGCCTGACGATACGCTTGTTGTCGCCGATGCCATCGACGACGTCGTGACCCTTGACCCGGGCGAGGTCGGCGAGGTCGGCGGCGTGCTGACCAGCAGTCAGATCTACCAGTCGCTGCTCACCTTCGACGTCGACGACCCGACCCGCATCAGGGGCCTGCTCGCCGAAAGCTGGGCGATTTCGCCCGACGGCAAGACCTTCACCTTCAAGATGAACCCGAAGGCGCGCTTTGCCTCGGGCAATCCGGTGACGGCGTGGGACGCCGAATTCTCACTGAGGCGGGTCATTCACCTCAAGTCGCGCTCGGCCTTCATCATCGGCCAGTTCGGCTTTTCGCCTGACAATGTCGACGACCGCATCAGGGCGCTGGACGACCAGACCCTGGTCATCACCCTTGCCGAAACCTATTCGCCGAGTTTCCTGTTCTACTGCCTGTCGTCCTACATGGGCGCAATCGTCGACAGCAAGATCGTCAAGGCGCAGGAAGTAAACGGCGACTATGGCAATGGCTGGCTGAAGGCACAAAACTCCGCAGGATCGGGGCCGTTTGCGCTCAGCAAATGGCAACCGAGGGTGTCGATCCTGCTGACCCGCAACGACAATTATTGGGGCGAGCCGGCCAAGGTCGAGCACGTGCTCATCCGCCATGTCGCCGAAAGCTCGGCCCAGCGCTGGCTGCTCGAAACCGACGAGATCGACATCGCCAACCGGCTCGGGCCCAACGATTTCGACACGCTCACCAACAACCCGAAGCTGTCCATCGTCCATGGTCGCTCGGGCAACATTTACTACATGGGCCTGAACGTCAGGAACCAGTATCTCGCCAATCCCAAGGTGGTCGAGGCGATGAAGTACCTCGTCGACTACCAGGGCATCGTCGACACCATTTCACGCGGCACCATGGAAGTGCACCAGACGCTGGTGCCCAACGGCTTCCTCGGCGCCATCGCCTATACGCCTTTCAGCTTCAACGTCGAAAAGGCGAAGGCGGTGCTGGCCGAAGGCGGGGTCAGCGGCGAGTTCTCGCTCGACATGGTGGTGTGGGACACCCAACCCTTCACCGATTTCGCCAAGGCAATCCAGGCCACCATGGCGCAGGCGGGCGTCCATATCAATCTGCAGGTGATCGGCGGCCGCGAATGGCTCGAGCGCTACCGCAACCACGACCTCGACATCTGGCTTGGGCTATGGGGGCCTGACTATCCCGACCCGCACTCCAACGCCAAGGCCTTCGCCGTCAACAAACAGGATGCTCCCGACGGCTCCGACAGCCTGGCCGACCGCTTCGGCTGGAACGCCGGCCGGCTTTCGCCCGATGCAATGGCTGCGGTGCGCGAGCAGGACACGGCCAAGCGCAAGGCCATGTATGAGGCGATCCAGAAGGTGCATACGGACACCTCCCCCTTCATCATGATGTTCCAGGAAGTGCGCAAGGTCGGCGTCAGCGCGCGGGTCAAGGGCCTGATGATGGGCACGACCTTTGCCGACGACCGCTATTGGGCGGTATCCAAATAAACGGCCCCAGCCGGGGCTATATCCGCTGCATCCAACAATAAACCGGGCGGCTGTCGCCGCCCGGGATCTCCAGCATGTTGCCCGATCAGGTTCGGTCAGGCTCAGCCACCGGCGCCGCCACCCGAGCCGCCGCCGGCTCCACCGGCACCGCCACCCGAGCCGCCGCCGGCTCCACCGGCACCGCCACCCGAGCCGCCACCGGCTCCACCGGCACCGCCGCCACCAGTATCGCCATCTTCGCTGCCGCCGCCGCCGCCGCCACCGCCGCCGCCGCCACCGCCGCCGCCGCCGCCACCGCCGCCGCCACCGCCGCCGCCGCCACCGCCGCCGCCACCGCCGCCACCGCCGCCGCCGCCGCCGCCGCCGCCGCCACCGCCGCCGCCACCGCCGCCACCGCCGTCGCCGTCGCCATCACCGTCGCCATCACCGTCGCCATCGCCATCACCGTCGCCGTCGCCATCACCGTCGCCGTCGCCGTCGCCGTCGCCATCACCACCGCCGTCACCGTCGCTTCCGGTGCCGCCGTCATCGCCGTCATTCTCGCTACCGGCCAATACGGCCGCGATCAGCGACGTGGTCAGTGGTGGGCATTGCGCCAGTTCGTCAGCCGACATGATGCTGCTGCGATTGAGCGCGATGCAGCACATTTCATAATTGCTTTGGGAAAGTGGCTGGCATTGCGCGGCCGTCATGCGTGGCCGGATGTTGCTCTGGGCTGATGCGGGGAAAACAAAACTGACCGCCGCAAGAGCCGAGGAAACCAGCAGAATCGTGTGAATCCTGCGCACGCAGGTTGGGTACGTCGTCATTTCTTCCTCCTGAGGGAAAAAACGCGCCCGTCCCCAAACTGGCGCTATGATCACGCGTTCCGATCATCGGAAACACTTTGTTAAGCATACAACCTTTTGAAATCGGTGCAAAGGCCGCCCGCATGGGTTGATTTATCTAGCTCTAATATGCTGTCTGCTAGTACCCGTTGAGAGGGGAACAGCACATGTACAAGTTCGCGGCACTTGTTGCGATCGCCTTGCTTACGGCTGGCTGCAGCCAGTCTGTCACCTCCGGATCAAGCATGAGTACGGTCGGCTATGCCTTTGCCCCGCCGGCTGCAAATACCTTTTGCACTAGACAACCCGGACTATGCAGCACCGCCGGCAAGACCAAGGTGATGGCGCTGACGGAGGCGCGCATGAACGACCTCAAGCGGGTCAATGTCTCGGTCAACCAGCGCATCCGGCAGCGCGAGGACATCGCCACGACAGGACGTGACGACGACTGGCGGCTGCCGACATCGGTGGGCGACTGCGAGGACATCGCCATTCTCAAGAAGAACGAGCTGCGCAAGCTCGGCTGGCCGGCATCCACGCTTCTGTTGACCGTCGCCACCTATGGCGGCACCGGACACACGGTGCTGACGGTCCGCACCGACAGCGGCGACCTCATCCTAGACAACCGCACCGGCGCCATCAGGAACTGGAAAAGCACGCCCTACCGCTACTTTGCGCGGCAGTCGCAGTCGGAAAGCGGAAGGTGGACGCGGATCGGCGTTTGAGGATGCCCAGCCCGCTCAGTGCGGGAATTGATTTTCCTCGACGATCTTCCAGATCTGCCGGTTGATGTCCCTGATCGCCTCGATCGAGGCCGAGATGCGATGCATCTCGTTGTCGTCCAGCTCCTCGTTCTTGCCGTAGCGGACGCTGTCCTTGCTGTCGAAGATGCGCATCAGCTGGGTGCTGGCGCGAGTGCCGGTCTCGTCGAACGAGTAGATGCAGTGGCTGTACTTGTTGCGCAGCTTGCCCTGGTGGGTCAGTTGGTCGGCCACCGACAGCACGGCGTCGCGGCAGGCCTGCGGTGTCTTCGCCATCTTTGCGAGGCGCTCGACAAGATCAAGGCGCGCACGCGTCGTATTAAGAGTGAGGAAGATGATGATCGCCGTTTCCTTGTCGACCTTGGCAAGACCGGCGATCAGATAGATGAGCAGGCTTTCGGTGTTGGTCCAGGTGTAGTTCAACTGGCCAACGGTAAGCAGCACGTCCTGGAAACGCGGCATCGCGCGCTCATGACAAGGTATGCTGAGCGTGCGGCACGACGCCGTCGCTGCTGACGCGACGATCGCCGACGCTGTCGCGCCGCTTGTGATAGACCGCCGCCGCCTCGGTGCGATTGTGCGCGCCAAGCTTGGTGATGATGTTGTGCAGGTGGATCTTCACCGTATGCTCGGACAGCCCGAGCGCCGCGGCGATCAGCTTGTTCTGCAGGCCGCGTGCAACCATCGCCAGGATCTGCAGCTCGCGCTCCGTGAGTTCGTCGAAATCGTCGGTTTCGCCGTCCTGCGCGACGGGCGCCTTCGGTGACGGGGCTTCAAGATTGGCGATCGGTCCGAGCACTCCGGCGCGGCGTCGTTCGACGATCGGCTCGAACAAGGACAGCGGGAAATACTCGCCGCCGCGCAACACCAGGCGCACCACCGACAGCCAGACGTCAAGCTTCAGGTTCATCGGCAGAACACCACGAACGTTCCGCGCGGTGACGACATCACGGATCGAAACCTCCTGCCTGCCGTCTTCCTGGATGAGCATGACCTGTGCCGAGGGGTGCAGAAGCGCCAGCCGTTCGGACTGGGCCGCGACCTGCGGCAGTTGCTTGGCTTCGACCAGGATCAGCGAAACCGGAGCCTCGAAGCCGACGCACGCATCGGCAAGCGTCGGCACCTGCTCGACAGTGATCCAGTGAAATTCGCGTTCGATTGCGAAAATCAGGCTCTCCGACACGAAATCGGCCGGAGCGACGATCAGCAACGTCTTGCAGGTCTTCTGTGCGGAGCCATCTGCTCCGTTAGCGCGGCGTGCGCTGGGAATAGCCACTCGGTACATGAGGTCTCCCACCCAATGTTCACAAAGCTATTTCTTCCCCCATTGCCGCCTAAGGGGAGCATTAGTTAATAGCATATACGTCTTGTTAACGGTTCGGTATATCCAAGATGAGCTATCGAGGGCGCTGATGTAGCCCATCCGGTCAATTGGACCGCCGCGCGAGCTAGCCCTTCGGCCTAAGCTGACCTGCCCGATCGAGCGATCAACGCTGCGTTTTTTCATCCGCAACAAGCAGCCGGAACTTGGCCGTTTCCCAGATCGACGACACGTAATTGTACAGTGATTGCAATAGCTCAATATTTCCCGCCGATTCTCGGCTGCAATAGCTAGATCGCTATCGCGAGTTCTTGGGCCGCCCGCCCAAACAGCCTAGCGCGAACTGTCAGCTTACAATTTCGGGGTCACGGCCACAGACTTTGTTGGTTCAAGCAACATGGGCGTGGGTGCTTGAGAATCCGCAATAAGTCGCGATTTGGGCCAGCTGTAGCGGCCTTGCGTTCACGACATTGTGAGAATCCAAGTCTCCCACCCCGCCAACGAAGGGGAGGTCTTCACCCATCAAGAGTTGAGTTCAGGGTACCCGGCTATCAGTCCCCTCAGCCTGGCGACCCTTCGTTTCTCCATCGAAAATGAACCGTCCGCGTGAACCTAAGACCGTGTGAAAGATGAAAACGGTCAAGTGATCGCGGTCCCAACCGAGGACAAGACGATGTCTGATCGTAACAGCAACAATCTCAACGCGTTTGGCCTGCAATTCGTCGGCAACGAGATCGAATTGGGCGGCGACAGCGAGAACGAAAACAAGAACGAAAACGAGAATAAGAACGAAAACGAAAACAAGTCCGAGAACGAGAACGAAAACAAGTCCGAGAACGAGAACGAAAACAAGTCCGAGAACGAGAACAAGAACGAGTCCGAAAACAAGAACGAGAACGAGAACAAGTCCGAGAACGAAAACGAGAACAAGAACGAGTCGAAGAACGAGAACACCAACGAGAACAAGACCGAGACCAAGGTCGACGTCGACGTCGACGTTGATGTCGAGCTCGAAGGCCGGCTCGGCGACTACAAGGAAGACAACGACTTCGCCGACATCCATGCCGGCGGCGACATCAAGGGCGACGTGCTCTTCAGCAAGGATGGCGACGTCAATTACGATCCGGGCGACGACATCAGCTTCAAGGACGTGCTGACCGGCGCGATGGGCGCCAACAGCAACGCATTCGTCATCACCCAGACCGCCGACATGGTCGACAACGACAAGCTTGAAGAAGCGACCGTCAAGAACGACGGCTACTTCAAGCAAGACTTCGACGCCAAGGGCGGCCACGCATCCGCTGAAGAAGGCATCAATGCCGACGGCGGCGGCGGCGGCGGCGGCGATGCCAAGGGCGGCGAAGCCGACGGCGGCGACGGTGGCAACGCCAAGGGCGGCGAAGCCGACGGCGGCAAGGGCGAAGGTGGCCTGGCGCTCAGCGCAGCCTTGGGCGGCGACGCCAAGGGTGACACCAAGGCTGACAGCGGCGACAGCAAGGGTGGCAGCGCCGACACCGACGCTGACGGCGGCAAGGGCGACGGCGGCAGGGGCGGCGATGGTGGTACCGGCCTCGGTCTCGGCCTCGGTCTCGGCCTGGGTGCCGGACTTGGCGTTGGCGCGAGCGAAGCTGACTCGGGCGATGCCAAGGGTGACGGCGGCAACGCCAAGGCCGACAGCGGCGACGCCAATGCCGATTCCGGCAAGGCAGACGCAGGTAGCGGTGGCGACATCGACGATACCGAAGGCGGCGACGCCAAGGGCGACGCTGGCGACGGCATCGACGCATTCGTACCGATCATCCCGGTCCTGAACTTCGGTGAAGGCGGCGACGCCAAGGGCGACGGCGGCAACGCCAACTCCGACACCGGCCGCGGCGGCGACGCCGATTCCGGCAAGGCAGACGCCGACAGTGGCGACGCCAACGCCAATGGCGGCGACGCCAAGGGCGATACCGGCGATGCACTCAGCGCAGGCTTCGGTGCCGGCTTCGGCGCAGGCTATGGCGAAGGCTCCGGTGAAGGCAATGGCGGCGGCGGCGGCGGTGGCGGCGCAGGGACCGGTGGTTCGGCGACCGCAGGCGCAGCAACAGGTGGCGCAAGCACCAGCGGTGGCGCATGGGCCTATGGCGACGGCGACGGCGGCAACGCGCTGAGCGGTGCCTGGGCTGACGGTACTGGCGGCAATGCGACTGGCGGCGCAGCCTGGGCTGGCGGCGGCGGCGGCGGCGGCACGG
Organism: Aminobacter sp. NyZ550; assembly: GCF_025628925.2. Lineage (NCBI taxonomy): Bacteria > Pseudomonadati > Pseudomonadota > Alphaproteobacteria > Hyphomicrobiales > Phyllobacteriaceae > Aminobacter > Aminobacter sp. NyZ550. Next base: position 2,144,781 of record NZ_CP114190.1, on the reverse strand, counting down.
TCGGCGCAGCAACTGGTGGAGCCGGTGGCGCAGGTGGCGCGGGCGGCAACTGGGGCTCGGGCAATTCCGACGACGGCTATGTCACTGGTGAAAGCTTCGCCAGCGCCGACGCCATCATTGACACCAGCGCCTTCAACCAGCAGATCGTGATGGGTGCCAACCTGCAAGGCAATACGGTCGACATGACCGTTGTCGGCGGCAACTTCACCGAGACGCTGACAGGCGAAGACGACAACGCCTGATCGCCTGGCGCCGGTCGAATGATTTGCGACCAACAGCCAAACGAAACGGACTGCGCGGAGTTTTCCGCGCAGTCCTCAAACGTGACCGGCGGCAGCGCCTAGGCGCTGCTGTTCCGTTCGCAAAGGGCGGAGGCTAGGCAGATGAATTCCGTTTACTTGGACAAGGTCTCAGAAGCGATTGCCCATTTCGTCGGGCTGTTCGAGACAAACGTCGAGGAAGCGCGACAGAAGCAGGCCTATGACGGGTTCAGGGCGACCCAACAGGCCGAAGAGGAGCTTCCGGACCCGCAGACCGTCGCTATCAAGGTCGACGCCTCCCATACCCTCAAGGATTTCGATCCCAATGTGCCGTATCTGGGGCTGAGGCCCGAGATCGAGCAGATCACCGTCTGGTCGAAGGTTGCCTTCACCCCTCCGGACGTAGAGGTCCCCGACGGGCCGTTCCTCCACAATCTCACCCGCCTTCCCGATGGCAATACGGTTGGGTCGGGCGGCGTCGTCCTGCCTCAGATCGAGCCACCGGGCGATTTGGCCGCCATCGTCAACCAGGAAATCCGGCTGTCCGACAACGACTATGTCGGCTTCGGTGGCAGCGGGTTGAAGTTCACCCCGGCGGCGCTAGACAACAGTTCGCTGGACGAGTTGCAACAGGCCGCGGCCGACCTGTCGCCGATCGACGACCTGACGCTTCCAGGCACGACCGAAGAGATGACCACCTTCGTGACGACCGCCCAGGCGCGGCTCACCGGATTCAGTGGCGATGGCCATGGCAATGCGGAGGTCTTCACCACGAAGGGCGAAGCACTCGAAGGCACCTACTTCAATGGCCAGCTTGTCGACGAAGCCGACGTCCCGGACATGGAGGACTACGTCAACTTCCTCAAGGACGACGACGACGACGAAGAGGATGCAGGCGGCCCCGACGGCCCGCTCGACATCGACACGCCTCCGGACTCCGGCGACTTCATGGACGGCTGGGGCGACGGCACGGTGAACCCGAGCGTCGAGATCACCACCGGCGGCAACACCGTCATCAACAATGCTGTCGTGGTCAACGAATGGGTCTCGGCAGAGGTCATGGCCGTGATTGGCGACCATTACTCGCTGAACGCCATCGTGCAGATCAACGGCACATGCGATGCCGACAGCGTCGGCTCGGCGATCGGCGGCTGGCCGTTTGATCCAGGTGGCGAGAACGAGAGCTTCAACATCGCGATGTTCAAGCACATCGATCCTTCGGCAGGAGAAACCGACGCAACTCCCGACGCCCCGCCCAGCTTCCCCGCTTACTACGTGGTCACCGAAATTTCGGGCGACCTGCTGATGATGAACTGGATCGAGCAATACGCGTTCGTCATGGACAATGACATTGTCATCGCTTCCTCGTCCGGTGTGCAGTCGGTCGTTTCGACCGGCGACAACACCGCCTTCAATGGCCTCAGCCTGTACGAACTCGGCAGCTACTACGACCTCATCATAGTTGGTGGCAACGTCTACGACGCCAGCATCATCCATCAGCTCAACTTGCTGATCGACAACGACATGATCGGTGCCGTCGACGGCTTCGAGACGACTGGCGAAGGCTCCGCCTCGACGGGCGGAAACCTGCTGTGGAACCAGGCGAGCATCGTCAATGTCGGTGCAGGCACCTGCGAGCCGCTGCCGGACGGCTATGACACCGCCTCGGCTGATCTCGCTGCCGGCAACAAGGAACTGCCGACGTCCATTCTTCAGGACGCCGCCTTCGCCGGCATCGGCGTGCTGCGCGTACTCTACATCTCGGGCGACATATACAATCTGCAATACATCAAGCAGACGACCGTGGTGGGCGACAGCGACCAAGTAGCGCTTGCCATGAACGAGATGGTCGCCAATCCTGACGCGGATTGGACGATCGCCACCGGCGGTAACCAGTTGGTCAACGACGCCACCATCGTCGACGTCGACGGCTACTCCAAGATCTATGTCGGCGGTGACAGCTACTCCGATGAGATCCTGATCCAGGCCAACCTCGTGTCGAGCGAGCCGGATCTGGGAGGGCAGGACCCGGACACACTTGTCAGTGAAGCTGTGGCTTTCCTCGATGACAGCATTGGCGACGACACCGGCGACGCTTCCCAAGGCACCAACATCGCACCGCAAGCCGCAGATTCCGGATCGGCCGACGTCATGCAGCACATGCTGGGCTGAGCCGAATGAGAGGGGCGCAAGATGACTGACGACCGTGAAAGCTGGAGTGGTTTTCATAGTTTGCCTGATGAAGGCGACAACCAGGACAGTTCGCCGGCACCTCCGCGGACATCGGAGCCCAAGCCCCTGCCGCAGGCTCGGCTGTCGAGTGCAATAGCCCCCCAGGAGCAGGCGCTCGACAGGCTGGAACGCTACATCGACAACGTGGTGGGCGAGTTGCGTGACGCTGCCGGCGACAAACCGGCCGCTCAGGCAGAACGTAAGTCACCGGAAACCTCGACACCTACGCCGCAGGCTGCACAGGCAAGCGCCAGGCCGGCGGACCCGCATCAACCACCCCAGAGGCCATCAGAGCCCTCGATCATACCTCCTCCGGAGCGGAGCGCTACGGCTCAACGCCCCCCAGCGTCTGCCCCCGCCGAAACAGCGCCCGGCACGCCGCCGCATCAGGCTCAGCGTGCGGCTCCGGAGGAGCCCATTGCCGCGCCCCAGCCCCAGGCAGTTGCTCCTCAGGCCAGGCCTGAATCCAAAGAGGCGCCGCAACCGGCAACCACGGCGGCATCGGCTCCCCCTCGCCCCGACTTGCGGGTAAGTGAGCCGCAGGGACCGGCAAAGACTGAAATGAAAGATACGTCGATGCCGGTTGGCAAGGTGATCGACGCCGACAACGGCCCGATCAAGCCGAAGGAAAAACTGCCTGAAGCCAAAGGCCCGAACGGCGGCGACATCGACAGCGGCGGTGGCGGCGGTGGCGGCGGTGGCGGCGGTGGTGGCGTCTTCCACAAGCGCCTTGGCCCGATCGACTTCTCCGCTTCGCTGAAGACCGGCCTCAACGTCGTCAAGCGCAACCTGCTGATCGTCATGTTGTTCACTCTGGCCAGCAACGTGCTCGTGCTCGCAATCCCGCTCTATCTGTTCCAGATCTCCGATCGCGTGCTGACCAGCCGCTCGGTTGACACTCTGGTCATGCTGACGATCGTGATCGTCGGCGCCGTGATCCTTCAGGCGATGTTCGACGCGATCCGTCGTTTCATCCTGATGCGGACCGCCGTCGAGGTGGCCGCGCAACTCGGCGCACCGATCCTGAGTGCCGCGGCGCGCGCCGCGCTGCACAGCAACGGCCGTGAATACCAGACGCTCAGCGACCTCGGACAACTGCGCTCATTCCTCGTTTCGGGCACCTTGCTGTCCCTGCTGGATGCCCCGCTTGCCCCATTGTTCGTGCTTGCCGTGTTTCTTGTGCATCCGCATCTCGGCTTCATCGTCGTCACATCGGCGTTGCTGCTGCTCGTGATCACCATCATCAACCAGCGCTCGACGGCTGCCTCCTTCAGCGAAGCCAATTCGTTCCAGAGCAAGGCCAACCTGCATCTCGACTCGATGTCGCGGAATTCGCAGATCATCAACGCGCTCGCCATGATCCCGGAGGCCGTGCGCATCTGGGGCAAGGACACGGCCGGCTCGCTCAGGGCGCAAGTCCTCGCACAGGACCGCAACATCGCCTTCGCCGCAACATCCAAGGCAGTGCGGTTGCTGACGCAAGTCGCAATGCTCGGCTGGGGTGCGCATCTCGCCCTGGATGGCCATCTCAGCGGCGGCATGGTCATCGCCGCGTCGATCATCGCCGGCCGCGCTCTCGGCCCGATCGAGGGTGCCATCGAAGGCTGGAACCAGGTCGTACAATCGCGCGCCGCCTATGGCCGCATCGCCAGCCTGCTGCAGACGTCGCCGCTCAATTTCGAACGGCTGAACCTGCCGCGGCCAGAAGGCCGCCTCGACGTCGAACGCCTGCTGTTCGTGCCACAGGGCACCAAGCGGGTCGTGCTCAACGGCATCACCTTTGCCCTGGCCCCGGGCGACTCCCTTGCGATCATCGGCAATTCGGGCGCAGGCAAGACCACGCTCGGCAAGATGCTCGTCGGTTCTATCCTGCCGACGTCAGGCAACGTGCGTCTCGACCTGATGGATTTGCGGAACTGGGATCAGCGCCAGTTCGGCGAAAACATCGGCTATCTGCCGCAGGACGTTCAGCTGTTCCCTGCCACGATCAAGGCCAACATTGCCCGCATGCGCGAGGATGCCAGCGACGCCGATATCTACCAGGCGGCCATGCTCGCCGACGTCCACGAGATGATCGCCACCTTGCCGCATGGCTACGAGACCTTCGTCGCAGCCGACGGCGCACCGCTTTCCGGTGGCCAGAAGCAGCGTATCGCGCTCGCCCGCGCCTTCTTCGGCAACCCGCGCATGGTCGTGCTGGACGAGCCGAACTCCAACCTCGACGCCGCCGGCGACGTGGCACTTGCCCGTGCACTGCAGCACGCCAAGGACAACAAGATCACCGTCATCACCATCACGCAGCGTCCGGCACTTCTGCAGAGCGTCGACAAGATTCTGTTGCTGGTCAACGGCACGGTGGCCCTGTTCGGCAAGCGACAGGACGTGCTCCAGGCACTTGCCCAGCGCGGGTTGAGCATCGAGGGCGGCTCGTTCGGCCATCAGATTCCGTAAGGGGACAAAGTCATGAGCGATACGGCAATCGTCAAGGTCCACGACCTCGAATGGTACGCCGACGTGCCGCGCTCGATCGGCAAGCAGACCAAGATCGGCCTCCTGCTCATAGCACTCACTTTTGGCGGCTTCGGCACCTGGGCTTTCACGGCGCCGCTCGCCGCCGCCATCATCGCGCAGGGTTCGTTCGTCGCCGCCGGCCAGAACAAGATCGTCCAGCATCTGGAAGGCGGCATCATCAAGGAACTGCTGGTTAGCGAAGGTGATGTCGTCACCTACGACCAGCCTCTCGTCCGCCTCGATGAAACGGCAGCCGAAGCCAGCGAGCGTCAGCTCTTCCTGCGCCAGGTTCGCCTTGATGCCATCGCTGCGCGGCTGAATGCCGAGATCAGTGGAGCGGTGAACATCTCGTTTCCAAAGAGCGTCACCGACAACCTCGATGACCCCGAGATCAAGCCGATCGTCGACGGTCAACAACTGACCTTTGACGCCGCACGCAGCAAGTTGCAAAGCGAGATCGGCCTGCTCAAGCAGAACATCGCCGCCTTTGTTTTTCGCTCGGGCGGCTACGAAGAACAACTGGGCGCTGTGCGCCGGCAATTGGCGCTGATGAAGGAAGAATATGCCGGCAAGAAGTCGCTGCTCGACAAGGGGCTGTTGCGGGCCACCGAAATCAAGGCGATCCAGCGCGCCATGGCCGATGCCGAGGGGCAGATCGGCCGCCTCGCCGCCCAGGTTTCCGAGATCGGCGCCGAGGTCATCAGGCTCGACCAGCAGATCAAGCAGGCAGAAGAAGCCTACAAGCAGGCCGCGCTCGAGCAATTGCAGAACCTGGAGGGCGACCTCGATACCATCCGCGAGCAGCTTCGCCAGGCGAAGAGCATCCTCAGCCGCGTCACCATCAACGCACCGGTCGCCGGCACCATCGTGCGCATGTATTACCACACATCGGGCGGCGTCATCGAAAGCGGCAAGCCGATCGTCGAGATCCTGCCGTCGGACGTGCCGCTGGTGATCGAGGCGCTGATCTCCCGCACCGACATCGACAGTGTCCGTGTCGGCCAGAAGGCCACGGTACAGCTTACCGCGCTCAACCGGCGCACCACGCCGGTGCTCGACGGCCAGGTGATCTATGTCTCCGCCGACGCGCTGCCGGACACGTCGGGTCCGGTCGCACGCGAAGTCTATGTCGCTCGCGTCAGCCTGTCGGCGGACCAGATCTCGCGCGTCCATGGCTTCTCGCCGACGCCCGGCATGCCCGCCGAGGTGCTGGTCCAGACCGAGGAGCGGACATTCTTCCGCTATCTGACCAAGCCGATTGCCGACAGCATGTCGCGCGCCTTCATGGAACGTTGAGCGAAGGGGAAACCATGTCATCGAGGGGGACAGAGATGCAGGTCGACGTCATTACCGATGTTGAAACGCTGGCCAAGATGCGGCAGGACTGGGAGCGCCTGTACAAGGCCGATCCGGAGGCGCAGTTCTTCGTCTCCTGGGCCTGGCTGGTGCCCTACATGCGTTTCTACAAGGGCGCCTGGTTCGTGCTTGCCGCTCGCCTCGGCAACCCGGGATCGCCCTATGTCGCGCTCATGCCGTTGCGTATGCGCACCCGCATGAGCGGCAAGACCGGACTATTCTTCAACGAGATCAGCATGGCCGGCAACAATGCCGCCGACTACACCGGCGCCATCTGTGATCCCGTCCATGCCGAAATGGCGTTGAAGGCCTTCGGCCGCCACGTTGCCCAGATGGGCTGGGCGCGGCTCAATCTCGAAAACCTGCGCATGTCGCGCGAGCGCGTCTTTGCCTTCATCGGCCAGTTCTCGCGCGACATCTTTGCCATGCGCGAGTTCAGCCGCGTCAATGCCGCCGACAATGTCGACAACTGCCGCTGCTTCGCGGCCGCCTTGCCCGACACATTCGACGGCTATCTCGACAATGTGCTCAGCACGAACACCAGGCAGAAGCTGCGGCGCTTCCTGCGCAAGGTCGATGCGGGGGAATTGCGCATCACCCGCGCCGATGCCGACACCTATGAGCGCGACATCGACACGCTGCTCGACCTTTGGCGGATAAAATGGGGCGCCCGCAAGGGCGACCGGCTCGCCGCCATCCTGCACAACAATCGCCGCGTGCTACGGGACAGTTTCCGAAACGGCACGCTTTACCTGCCGGTCCTGTGGCAGGGCGACCGGCCGCTGGGTGGGCTCGCCATCTTCGTCGATCCGGTCAAGAAGGCGTTGCTGTTTTTCATGGCCGGCCGAGACGAGGCCGTCACCTCCGTCCCCACCGGCCTGATCCTGCACGGCCACTGCATCAAGCTGGCGATCGAGAACGGCCTCACCACCTATGATTTCTTGCGCGGCGACGAGCCCTACAAATTCGCCTTCGGTGTGACCGAGAGCAAGATCAACTGCGCCCAGATCTACACAAAGAGCGGACGCAACAACGGTGATCGCCTCGATACCCGGTCGCTCAACGGCATCTTCGCCGAGGTCACGCGTTTGCATCAGCAGGGGCAGCTGGAACGGGCGGAAAACGGATACCGCCAGATCCTCGCCACCGACGCCACTTATTCCCGCGCGCTCTACGGCATCGGCCAGCTTTTGTCGGCCAAGGGCGAACACCGCGAGGCGCTGGTCCACTACCAGACGCTCGCCAATTCGGTGCCGACATCGGCCAAGGCCTGGCTCAGGCTTGGCATGGAGCTGCAGGCGCTGTCCCGGCACATCGAAGCGGCGGAAGCCTTCCGCAAGGTGCTGTCGCTCTCACCCGATTTCGCCGGCGCCGAATTCTCGCTCGCCAAGAGCCTCGCAGCACTCGACCGCATCGAGAACGCCATCGAAACGTTGGAAGCATTGGAGCACAAGCTTGAAGCCGCCTCGCGCGACGACACGCTGCTGGCCAAGACCAGGATCATGCTCAAGCGGCTGAGACTTGAACCCAGGCCGAGCTACATCATGCTCAACCCCGATCGGAAGTCGGTGACGCGCGTTCTGAGTACGGCGCTTTAGACGCCGGTATGCGAACCGAATTCCGGAGCGGGCAGGTCTAGGCCTGCCCGCTCAGAAAATCCTCGACCTTGCGCAACTCGTCGGCGTCGATGCCGACCATATGGCTTGCCGCCGGATAGACACCGCTGGAAATGTCGCCGGCGTATTCCCAGAACGCCGCGATCCGCTCCTGCTGGATGCGGTCATATTCCACGGCCAGGTTGCGATACACCTTGGCGTGGCGCGGATAATGGCCGCGATTGAGCCCGAGCACGTCCTCGGCAAACAGATATTGCGCATCGCACCCCGCACCCGCGCCCATCGAGATCAGCACAAGCGAGGTCCGCCTCGAGATCGCGCTCGCCACCTCGGCCGGCACCACCTCGATCTCGGCAGCGAAGGCGCCGGCGTGCTCGAGATCCTTGACCTGCTTCCACACCAGCGCCGCCATCTCAGCCGTCTTGCCGACGGCCCTGAAGCCACCCGTCCAGGTCGAATGCGTCGGGATCAGCCCGACATGGCCGCAGACCGGGATATGTTCGTCCGCCAGCCGGCGGATGGTCCCGGCGCTCGCCGAGCAGTAGACCGCATCGGCGCTCGCTGCCTTGAGCTTCACCGCCGTGCGCAGGATTTCGTCAGATGTCGCCCCCATCATGCCGTACTCGTCGCCCGGAACGGCAAAGCAGGTAGGTGCTGCATCGCGGAAGCGCGGGTCGAGCATCAGCGCATAGGTGACGGACAACAGGTCGATGCCGGCGCGCTCGGCCGCCTCCGCCTCCTCCAGCGACGTCACCCGCAGCTTCGACAGTTGCCTCTTGCCTTTCAACGCGCGCAGATCCGCGACCGTTGGCCTGTTGCGTGCCATCGTTTCGTCCTCGCTCCTGGAATATATTGGGCTTTCTGACGCCTCAGGCCTTCAGAAGCCACTCGTGCTCTTTGGCGTTGTGGAACTTCCAGGTCCGCTTCGGCCCCGCCATGACATTGAGATAATAGAGGTCGTAGCCGTGGCAGGCAGCGCAAGGGTGATAGCCCTTGGGCACCAGCGTCACGTCACCATCCTCCACTGCCATCGCCTCGTCGATCTCGCGATGCCCGGCATCGTTGAACTCGGTGTAGACGCGCTGGAAGGCAAAACCCTGCGGCGGGTTGAGCCGATGGTAATAGGTCTCCTCCAGCAGTGATTCAGCGGGAAGATTGTCCTCGTCGTGCTTGTGCGGCGGATAGCTCGAGGTGTGGCCGCCTGGTGTGATGACCTCGACCACCAACAGCGAATCCGCCGGATCGCCTTCGGGCAGAATGTTGGTGACGTAGCGTGTGTTGGTGCCCTTGCCGCGCGTTTCCTGCTTGACGTCGTCGGGACCTATCACCCGTACCGGCAGGTTTCCGCCGAGGCCGGGAGCCGTGCAGACGGCGAGCTCGACATTCGTGTCGGCCCTGACCGACCAGTCGCCGCCAGCCGGCACATAGACCGACCAGGGCTTGCCTTCGAAGGGCGACATGCGCTCGCCGAGCATGCCGAGATCGTCCTCGCCGACCCGCACATGCGCCTTTCCCGAAACCAGCACCAGGCAGGTTTCGCGGTCGGCCGTCCAGTCGCCGAAGGTATCGCCGGGTTCCAGCTTGTGCAGGTCGAAACCGACATAAGTCCAGCCGGCGGATTCAGGCGTGACGTGCGTGACGCGCCCGGTGCCGTGCTTCGGCTTGATCAGCAGTCTCGACATCTCGTCACTCCTTGTCGGTGGCGGCGTCGTCGCCAGGCTTGTAGGCGATGAGGAACTGGTAGGCACCGAGCGCAGCCATGCCGCCCGCGAGCGTGCCCCAGAATGCGGATCCGGTGGCAAACTCGAAGATCGACCAGGCGGCGCAGAAGCCGACCAGCGCTATGCGCCTCCACAACGGGCGAAGGAACGGATGGTTCTGGTCGTTCATCAATTGCGTGTTGCCTCGCCGATCAATTTCTGCGGATGGTAACCGGCCCCCGCGCGACGCTCAAGCACTACGCGCCGCGCGTCGGAGCCCCGCAAAGGACGCCGTGATGGAGGCAGCCATCCCGACAAATCGACGCCGACTTTCGGGGTCATGCGGCGGGAAAGCCCTGTGTTTCCACCGTGTAGCCCGCCGCAGTCATCACCCGCATCAACTCGGCATGACCGACCTGAGCCATCTTCAGCGGCGGGCTCTTCTTCGGGTCCTGCTCTGCCTCGACGACGAACCAGCCCTCATAGCCATGGTCGGCGAACTTCTGCACGATCGCACCGAAATCGAGCGAGCCGTCGCCCGGCACGGTGAAAGCGCCCAGGGCCACCGCGTCGAGGAAGGACTGCCTGGTCCAGTCGAGCGCCTTGATGACGTCCAGACGCACGTCCTTTACATGGACGTGGCTGATGCGCTTGTGGTGGCTGTCGATGGCACGCAACACGTCGCCACCGGCAAAGGCGAGATGGCCGGCATCGAGCAGGAGCGGGATGCCCTCGCCCGACTGCTTCATGAAGGCATCGAGCTCGTGTTCGAACTGCACCACCGCAGCCATGTGGTGGTGATAGGACAGAGGCATGCCCTGCTCGGCGCACCACTCGCCGAATGCGGTCAGCTTTCGGGCATAGGCCTTCATCTCGTCGTCGGAGAGTACAGCCTTGGTTGCCAGCGGCTTCGAGCGGTCTCCCTGGATCGAGCGGCCGACCTCGCCATAGACGATGCAGGGGGCATCGACCGCCTTGAACAGTTCGATCATCGGCTGGATGCGATCCTTGTTGGCGGCGAGGTCGTCGTTGACGAGCGTGCCCGAGAACCAGCCGCCGCACAAAGTCACGTCCGCCTTCTTCAGGATCGGCAGCATCTCCTCAGGCGTGCTCGGAAACCGGCGTCCCTGCTCCATGCCGGTAAATCCAGCCGAGCGCGATTGCGCCAAGCATTCCTCCAGCGACACGTCATCGCTCAGTTCCGGAAGGTCGTCGTTCCACCACGCGATGGGGGACATGCCCAGTTTGGCTTTCACTTCAGTTCTCCAGTGTCATTCTCTGCCGTCGCAAAAGACAGCCTCAATTCGCTACCATCAGCGCCAACATCACAACCCCTCAATCCCCCACCCGCTGCAGCTTCAGTTTTTCCTCATAGCCCTTACGCGCGGCATTGACCTCGGCGCGTGCGCTCACCTCGGGCACGGCAACGTCCCACCAGTGCCCCCCCTCGCCGGTCGAGATCAGCGGGTCTGTGTCGATCAACACAATCGTGGTTCTGTCGCTCTTGCGGGCGCGGTCGAGCGCGGCCTCCAGGTCGGCAATCGACGCTGCCTTCTCCGCATTGGCGCCCAGGCTTTTCGCATGCGCGACGAAGTCGATATCAGGCAATATCTCATGCTTGGAGTCGCGCAAGAGGTTGTTGAAGTTGGCGCCGCCAGTGGCCATCTGCAGCCGGTTGATGCAGCCATAGCCCCTGTTGTCGAGCAGCACGATGGTGAGCTTGAGACCCAGCATGACAGACGTCGCAATCTCGGAGTTCAGCATCAGATAGGAGCCGTCGCCGATCATGATGACGACCTCCTTGTCAGGCCGCGCCATCTTGGCGCCCAGGCCGCCCGCAATCTCGTAGCCCATGCAGGAGAAGCCGTATTCGGAATGGTAAGAGCCGGGTTCGCCCGCCTGCCACAGCTTGTGCATCTCGCCCGGCAGGCCGCCAGCCGCATGCAGCACGATGACATCGCTGCCCAGCGTGCGCTGCACGGCGCCGATCACCTGAGCGTCTGAAGGCAATGCGGCATTGGTCGCCGCCGTCACCTTGGCGGCTGCCTTGCGCCACTCGGCCTTGCCTGACTTGGCGTCCTCTGTCCAGGTCACAGGCGCCTTGTAGCCGGCGACGGCGGCGCCGAGCTCCATGAGACCTTCCCTGGCATCCGCCACCAGCGGCAGGGCCATGTGTTTGCCCGCGTCGAAGGGCTGGACGTTGAGCCCGATGATGGTCTTGCCCGCGTTCTTGAACAGCGCCCATGAGCCGGTGGTAAAGTCCTGCAGCCGCGTGCCTACGGCCAGAACGACGTCCGCCTCCTCGGCAAGCCGATTGGCCGCCGCTGTGCCGGTGACGCCGACCGCCGCCATGTTCAGCCCATGCTCGTCTGATAGCGCCGACTTGCCGCCTTGCGTCTCACAGACCGGGATGCCGGTCGCCTGGACGAAGCGGTCGAGTTCTTCCGAAGCACCGGAATAGAGCACGCCGCCACCGGCGACGATCAGCGGCTTCTTCGCCGCTTGAAGCACCTCGGCAGCGACAGCCAGTTCGTCGCGGTCCGGACGCGGCCGGCGTGGCGTCCACACGCGCTCGGCAAAAAAGCTCTCGGGATAGTCATAGGCCTCGGCCTGAACGTCCTGGCAGAGCGACAGCGTCACCGGCCCGCACTCGGCCGGATCGGTCAGCACCTGCATGGCGCGCGCCAGCGCCGGGATGATCTGCTCTGGACGGGTGATGCGGTCGAAATAGCGCGACACCGGACGGAAGCAGTCATTGGCGGATACCGTGCCATCGCCGAAATCCTCGACCTGCTGCAGAACCGGGTCGGGCACGCGGTTGGCAAAGACGTCGCCGGGCAGAAGCAAAACCGGCAGGCGGTTGACATGGGCGAGTGCCGCCGCCGTCACCATGTTGACCGCGCCCGGGCCGATGGAGCTCGTCGCCGCCATCACGCGCCGCCGAAAGTTGGTCTTGGCAAAGGCGATCGCCGCATGCGCCATCGCCTGCTCGTTGTGGGCGCGATAGGTCGGCAGTTCCTCGCGCACCTGGTAGAGCGCTTCGCCGAGACCGGCGACGTTGCCGTGGCCGAAGATCGCCCACACGCCACCGAACAAAGGCACCATCTTGCCGTCGATCACGGTCATCTGCCGTGTGAGATAGCGCGTCAGCGCCTGCGCCATGGTCAGGCGAACGGTCTTGGTCATCGTCTTCTCCTCCCGCTTCAGCGGCGCATCCTGAGATGCCGACCTCGCCTCAGCTGTCTGTTTATGCCGCCCGACGACCGCGCGCGGCAAGCCATGCCTTGGTCAGCTGCTCGAAACGCTGGGCCATGTCGTCGACTGCCGCCTGGTCATCCATGCGGCCGGCCATCCACTCTTCCGCCGCGTGGGCAAAGATGCTGCGCCCGACGGCGAACCCCTTGACAACGGATGCGTCAGACGTCGCGGCGAAGGCCACTTCGAGCTCGGCCAGCGGTGCCTCGAGCCCAAGCAGCACCACGCCACGGCAGTAGGGATCGTTGGTGGTGATGACCGCCTCGATCTTCTGCCACGCGGCGGCCGAAGCCTGCGGCTCGAGCTTCCACCAGTCGGGCTTGATGCCGAGCGCGTAGAGTTCTTCCAGAGCGCGCGGAATGGTGTTCTCGTCGAGCTTGCCGTGCTTGCCGGCGATGATTTCGATCAACAGCTCACGGCCGACCTTTCGCGCGGCCTCGAACAGGGTGCGCAGCTTCTGCTGCTGCTCGGCCTTGAGCTCAGCGGAATCGTCGGGATGGTAGAAGCACAGGCACTTGATGCAGTGCTCGACCGGCCACTCCACCAGCTGCGAGCCGATGTCCTGCGAGAATTCGAAACGCAGCGGTCGCGACCCCGGCAGCTCCACCGGCCGTCCCAGCCAGGAGAAGGGATGGCGGGCGAATTCGAACATCGCATCGCGACCAAACTTCTCGTCGATCAACATGCCGTAGCCGTCGCGGCCATCGGCAACCTTGGCCGCCGCTTGCACAGCCAGCACCTTGAAGTCGCGGACACGCTGAGCATCCGCACCCGTGCGAGCGGCGATGTCTTCCAGCTGGATGCGGTGGTCGCAGGCGAGCGCCATCATTGACGGGATCTCATGCCGGCGCGTGGTTGCCCAATGCACGTGGTTGATCGCCTCGTCCTTGCGCAGCGCGCGTTCCTTGCTGCCGTTCCTGAGGAAGAATTGCAGCTCGTCGAAGGTCGGGATCTCCGGCGAGCAGAGCAGACGCGACACGGCGAAGGCGCCACAGGCATTGGCCCAGGTCGCCGATGTCGCCAGGCTCTCGCCGCCCAGCCAGCCACGCAGGAAACCGGACATGAAGGCATCGCCCGCACCCAGCACATTGTAGACCTCGATCGGAAACCCCTTGCCGACGATGCCAGCCTCGAGATCGTCCGAGATCGCCCCGCCATAGACGATGCAGCCCATCGGCCCGCGCTTCAGCACGATCGTCGCGCTGGACAGCGAACGGATGGTCTTCAGCGCGGCGAGCAGCTCGCTTTCGCCCGACGCGATCATCACCTCTTCCTCAGTGCCGACGATCAGGTCGCAGTCGCCCAGCACACCCTTGATATGGTTCGACACCTTGTCGGACGCGATGTAGCGGCTTTCACCGGCGGCGTGGCCGGCAAGGCCCCAGAGGTTCGGGCGGTAGTCGATGTCGAACACCACCTTGCCGCCGCTTTCCTTGATCAGCTTCATCGCCTTGCGCTGGGCGGCATCGGTGTTGGGCCGCGAGAAATGCGTGCCCGTGACGACGATCGCCCGCGCCGACTTGATGAAATCGGGGGCGATGTCGGCTTCCGACAACGCCATGTCGGCGCAGTTTTCGCGATAAAAGATCAGCGGAAACGTCTTGTCGTTCTCGACCGAAAGAAGCACCAGCGCCGTCAGCCGCTCCTTGTCGGTGACGATGCCGCCGTCTGATACACCCTCGCGCAGCATCTGCTCGCGGATGTAGCGGCCCATATGCTCATCGCCGACGCGGGTCAAAAGCGCCGAGCGCAGCCCGAGCCGCGCCGTGCCGATGGCGATGTTGGCGGGGCAGCCGCCGACAGACTTGGCAAAGGACGCCACGTCCTCCAGCCGCGATCCGGTCTGCTGGCCGTAGAGATCGACCGAGGCGCGCCCGATGGTGATGACGTCGAGTGTAGGCTGGTTCTTGGGGTCGGTCATTTTGTCCTCCCGGTCGCTCCGCCGCGCCGGCCTGCCCTGAGATCAGTTAGCAGGCCACACAATGCAATTTCAATTCCAATTGTCTGTCATCAGGAATTTTTATTCCATCAACAGATTGTGGCTGTGCGCCCCGAGGCCAATTGCCCCGAGGCGACTGTCCGCCCGTTGGCTTAGAGCCGTACGGTCTTGCCGTCCTTGGCCGACTTCAGCGCCGCATCGGCCAGCTTCAGCGCCATCAGGCCGTCCTTGCCGTCGGGCGAGATCCTGGCACCCTTGGTCACCGAAGCGACGAAGGCGGCGATCTCGGCGGCATAGGCTTCGGTGTAGCGGGTCATGAAGAAGTCGTGCAGCGGCGGGCGAGTATAGCCCTTGCCGTTGGCGACCTCGATTGAAACGGCGCGCTGGTTCTCCGCCGCCACCATGCCATCCGAACCATGCACCTCGATGCGCTGGTCATAGCCATAGGTTGCGCGACGCGAATTGGTGATGACGCATTGCTGGCCGGTCGCGGTCTCCAGAATGACACTGACGCTGTCGAAATCACCGAGCTCGCCGATCTTCTTGTCGACCAGCACCGAGGCGGTTGCCGTCACCGCCACCGGTTCGGCACCGAGCAGGAAGCGGGCCATGTCGAAGTCGTGGATGGTCATGTCGCGGAAGATGCCGCCCGAACGCGTGATGTATTCGGCCGGCGGCGCGCCGGGATCGCGCGAGGTGATCACCACCTGCTCGACCTTGCCGATGGCGCCGTCGTCGATCGCCTTGCGCACAGCGGCGAAATGCGGGTCGAAACGCCTGTTGAAACCGACCATCAGCGTGCCGCCGGCCTTCTCGACCACGGCAAGGCACTTTTCGACACGCTTGGCGTCGAGGTCGATTGGCTTTTCGCAGAACACCGCCTTGCCGGCGAGCACGAAGCGCTCGATCAGGTCGGCATGGGTGTCGGTCGGCGTGCAGATCACCACCGCGTCGATGTCGGCCGCTTCCTCGATCTGTTCGATCGTACGTACGTCGCAGCCGTAGGCCTCGGCGAGGTCGTTGGCCGCCTTTTCGAAGGCATCGGCCACCGCAACGAGCTTGGCCTGCGGGTTGGAGGCCACGGCCTTGGCGTGGACCTTGCCGATGCGGCCTGCGCCGAGGACACCGAACCGAACTGTCATGACAACCTCATTTCCTTGGCCCGCGCCGTCCGGGCTGCAATCTTGATCTTTGGGGAGGGGCCGCCCGCCGACGGGAAGCCGGGCGGCCTGATTCTGACATGATCCCGAAAAGTGGAAACCGGTTTTCGGATAAGATCATGTCCAAAGCACTCTTTACGCCTTCTTGCGCTTGTTCTGGCGATGCTGGTCGATGATCACGGCCGCAACGATGATGATGCCCTTGATGATTTCCTGATAGTAGGCGCCGACCTTGAGGAAGGTGAAGCCCGAAGTCAGCACGCCGAGGATGATCGTGCCGATCACAGTGCCGGTGATGCGGCCGACGCCGCCCGAGAGCGAGGTGCCGCCGATGACCGCAGCAGCGATGGCGTCGAGTTCATAGGCCACGCCCATGCCCGGCTGGCCTGAGGCGGCGCGGGCCGCGGTCATCACGCCGGCCAGTCCCGACAGCAGACCGGCAATGGCATAGACCTTGATCAGGTGGCCGCCGATATTGATGCCCGAAACGCGTGCCGCCTGCGGGTTGGCGCCGATGGCATAGGTGAACTTGCCGTAGCGTGTGTAGGTCAGCGCGATGTGGCAGATGACGGCAACCAAGAGGAAGATGATGACCGGCAGCGGCAGCGGAAAGCCGAGGATGTTGAAGCTCTTGCCAAACCAGGTGAAGCTGTCGTCGAGCAGCGCCACCGGCTGGCCGAGCGTATACCATTTGGCGAGGCCGCGCGCCGACACCATCATGCCGAGCGTGGCGATGAAGGGCGGTATCTTGGTCCGTGCTACCAGGGAGCCGTTGACGATGCCGGCGAGAAGGCCGACGCCGAGGCCGGCGAGGATCGCCCAGATCGGCGACATGTCGGTCAGCGCGGGATAGACGGCGCGCGGATTGGCCGATGTCTGCGCCAGGCTCGCCGCGACCATGGCGGCGAGACCGACGACCGAGCCCGACGACAGGTCGACGCCGGCGGTGATGATGACCTGGGTCACTCCGACCGCGATGATGCCGATCACCGACACCTGCAGGATGATGATCGACAGGCGCTGCTTGTTGGCGAGGAAGCTGTCGCCGACGAAGATCCAGCCAAGAATCTCGAAGACGATGGCGATACCGATCAACACGCCGAGGATGGACACCTCCGGCGGCAGGCGCTTCTTGCTTCCGATGACGTTTGCGGGACCCGCAATCTCGTTCGTCGACATGGTTCTTCCACCCTTGAGCTGATTGGCGTCAGTGCGACGCGAGTTCCATGATCTTGACCTGACTGGCCTCGGCGCGGTCGAGGAAGCCGGTGACGCGGCCCTCATGCACCACCATGATGCGGTCGCTCATGCCCAGGCACTCGGGCATCTCGGACGAGATCATGACCACCGCCACCCCCTGCCCGGCGAGCTTCGAGATCAGGCGGTGGATTTCGGCCTTCGCGCCGACATCGATGCCGCGCGTCGGCTCGTCGAGGATGAGGATCTTCGGCTTGGTCAAAAGCCAGCGCGCGATCAGCACCTTCTGCTGGTTGCCGCCGGACAGGTTGATGATCGGCTCGGCCATGTCTGGGGTCTTCACCCTCAGCGCCGCGCTGATCTCGACCGAATCCTTGCCGAGTTGTTTTTGCTGCACGAAACCGTTCTTGACATAGTCCGACTGCAGCACCGCCATCTGGGTGTTTTCCTGGATGTCGAGCAAGAGGAAGCAGCCGGTTTCCTTGCGGTCCTCGGTCAGGAAAGCCATGCCGTGCTTCATAGCCGTGGCCGGGCTGTCGACACGGACCGTCTTGCCGAACAGCTCGATGGTGCCGGCGTCCGACGGCGTCACGCCGAAGATCGTTTCGGCGATGTTGGAGCGGCCCGAGCCGACGAGACCGGCAATGCCGAGGATTTCGCCTGAACGCACGTCGAATGAAACGTCGGAGAAGACGCCCTTCAGCGTGAGCCCCTTCACCGACAGCACGACGTCGCCGATCGGCACCTCCTCCTTGGGGAACATCTGGGTGATCTCGCGCCCCACCATCATGCGGATGATGTCGTCGCGGGTCACCTCGGTCGACGCCTTGGTGGCGATGTACTTGCCGTCGCGAAACACCGAGAACTCGTCGGCGATCTCGAACAGCTCGTTCATCTTGTGGGTGATGTAGATGATGCCTTTGCCCTGGGCGCGCAGCGCACGGATGATGGTGAACAGGTGGTCGACCTCGCGCTCGGTCAGCGCCGAGGTCGGCTCGTCCATGATCAGCACGTCGGATTCGTAGGACACCGCCTTGGCGATCTCGACCATCTGGCGGCTGGCGACGGTCAGCGTACCCACCTGAACCTCGGGATCGATGTCGATGTTGAGGCGCTTGAACAGGTCTGATGTCTTGCGGCGCATCTCGCCATGGTCGACGAAGCCAAGCCGGGTCAGCGGCTCGCGGCGGATCCAGATGTTCTCGGCCACCGTCATCGGCGCCATCAGGTTGAGTTCCTGGTGGATCATGGCGATGCCGTGTTCGAGCGCATCGAGCGGCCCCCGCAGCTTGATGTCTTCGCCGCGCAGCTTGAAGCTGCCGGAGTCGGGCGTGTAGATTCCGGCCACGATCTTCATCAGCGTCGACTTGCCGGCGCCGTTCTCGCCCATCAGCGCATGTACGCTGCCGCGTTTCAGACGCAGCTGGACGTTGTCAAGGGCGACGACACCCGGGAATTCCTTACGAACGTTTTCGACCTCGAGAAGATAGCCGCCATCCACCGCGGCACCGCCCGCAGGCGCCGCTTCCATCCTACCGGTGCTTTGCATGATTGGTCCTCCCAGGCCGGCCCGACTGTTGCGCGGGTCAAGGTCCTCTTGGGGAAAATGCGCCGCCGTTTGCGACGGCGCATTGGTCAGATCATATCAGTTCTTGGTGGTGTACTGGTCCATATTCGCCGGGGTTACCAGCTCGAACGGCACCCAGACGGGCGACGTCACGGCTTCGCCCTTGGCGAGCTTCATGGCGGTTTCGACCGCACCGCCACCCTGGGCGGCGGCGTTCTGGAACACGGTCACATCGAGGTCGCCGGCCTTCATGTAGGCGAGCGCTTCCTGGGTCGCATCGACGCCGGCCACGATCACGGTCTTCATGTCCCAACCGGCCGCCTTCATGGCGTTGATGGCGCCGATGGCCATGTTGTCGTTGTTCGAGATGACGGCGTCCGGCTTGTGGCCGGCGGCGATCCAGTTGGTCATCAGGTCCTGTGCCTTGACCGGATCCCAGCCAGCGGTCTGTTCGTCGATGACGTTCAGCTTGACGCCGCAGTCGCTGCCGGCGTTGACATCATGGATGTCCTTGGTGCGCATCACAGCCGCCTGGTTGGCGAGGTCACCGACCATGATCAGGATGCCAGCCTCGGTCTTGCCGGCTTCCTTGAGGATGCGGCAGACTTCCTTGGTCTCAAGCGTGCCGGAATCGACTTCGTTCGAACCGACGAAAGCACCCTTGGCACCGAGCGCGCCGACGTCGATCGGCTCGCGGTTGACGTAGACGATCGGAATGCCGGCGTCGGTGGCAAGCTTGGTCATCGGCCCGGTGGCCGAGGTGTCGACCGGATTGACGATGATGGCGTCGACCTTGGCGGCGATGAAGTTCTGGACCTGGCTGAGCTGCTTGTTGACGTCGTCGTCGGCGATCTCGATGACGACCGGCTGGCTGGCGTCAGCCGCGGACTTCTCGATACCCTTGCGCAGGACGGTCAGGAAGGTGTCAGAATTGGCCATGCTGACGCCGATATCGCCGGCAAACGCAGTGCCGGACATCAGCGCGGTCATGGCTACGCCGAGCAGGAATTTCCTCATGTTCACTCTCCTCCAACAATGGTGCCCGGCTGCACCCCGATGTGCCGGAAGCCCGCGGTCGGCCGCAGGCTCGTCTCTACGAGAGGCACCATCGCTCCTCCGCGATGCAAGATGCGCCACTCGCTTCCCGATGCCGGCCCAAATTCAGAATGTTCGGGCCGTGTTTTTTGTATATGAAATGTTTATTCCATATTGAGGCCAAACGTCAAGAGACATTCCATTGCCTGCCTGTCAATCTTGGGGAAGCAACGAATTGCGCCGCCCGGTCGCCCGGGCGGCGCTGGAGATGACGGCTATTTCGCTGGATGGAGCCGTTGCGTCAGACCCGCGAGCGGATGAACGCAATGCTCTCGGCAAGCGCTGCGCGCGGCTCGGTAAGCTTCTGCACGACAGGCGAAAACGGCTCGAAGGAGAGCAGCCCCTGATAGCCGCCAGACACCAGCGCACGGATCTGGCCGACATTGTCGAGCCGGTCGGCTGCATCGACCAAGACCCGGTGCGGGTCGCGCATGTCAGAGACCGTCACCGCGGGGTCGTCAACGCCTGAAATGTGCACCAGGCCGGTCATGCCTGGGAAGATGTCGGGCTCGCCGGCAAGATGATGATGGAACGTGTCGTGCACCATTCGAAAAGTGTCAGTTCCATCGACATCCTCGATGGCTTCGGCCGCCTCGCGCTTGGAGCGCAGCGAGCAGATCTCGAAGCCGAGCGGCTCGACAAGTCCACGCACGCCGCGATCGCCGAGGATCGCGGTCAGCGCCGTCAGCGCCGTCCTGAGGTTACGCTGGCGCTCGCCATCGGCCTGCCCCGTGCCGTCATTGACCGGAACCAGGACCAGCGCCGCAGCACCGGCGTCGCGGGCATAGTCGGCGAGTTCGATCGCCTCGGCTTCGCGCGCGGCGTTCCATTCGTTGAAGCGCTGCAGGGCGTTGATGGTTGCAATGGACATTCCATTTTCCGCTGCCTGCGCCTTGATGGCCGCAGCCGGCGTGCCGTCGATGATGGCGTTACGTGAGAGGTCGTTGCGGATTTCGACATCGCTCAGGCCAAGGTCCCGGCACAATGCGAAGAACGCTGCCGGCTTCAGCCCGGGTGCCACCATATGGTTCAGCGCGAATGTGAGCTTGCTGGGCATGCCGAATTTCTCCTCCGGGATCGCGGGGCGGCGCATCGATATTTGTGTTCCAATCTACCTATAAAATAGAACAGTCAATCCGAAATATGATGCGAATCTATCATCTGATGATAGATTCGCATGGCCGGCAGGCCACACCGTCAGATATTCTCCGGCAGGAAGATGTCGAACGGCAGGAAGGTCTGACCGGGGGCGTTGGCCGCCCCCTCCTCGATCGCATGCGCCATCAGCCCGACAAGTTCGCGGCACAACGACGCCAGCGGCGTCGCAATCACCATCGTTGCAAGGTTGTCGGCCAATGCCACGCGTGTGTCCAAGGTGATCTCGTTGCAGATCAGCACCGGCAACGGATCGGGCTTCGCCTGGCCTAGCGCCGAGATCGCGCCTTCGATGCCACCGCCGGCAACGTAACAACCGACGAGATCGTCATGCTTGCGGAGCAGGTCGTCGACGACCTCGTGGGTGGCTTCCCAGGACTCGTTGTTGACGATGGTTTCGAGCAGCGTGAAGTCGGGCGCATGTTCGCGGAAGAAAGCGCGAAAGCCGATCTCGCGCAATTCGTGGCCATGGAAGCGATGGCTGCCGACGAACAACGCCACCTTGCCCGGCTGCCGCGCGCATTTG
Organism: Aminobacter sp. NyZ550; assembly: GCF_025628925.2. NCBI lineage: Bacteria > Pseudomonadati > Pseudomonadota > Alphaproteobacteria > Hyphomicrobiales > Phyllobacteriaceae > Aminobacter > Aminobacter sp. NyZ550. The sequence goes on along the minus strand of NZ_CP114190.1, from coordinate 2,123,212 downwards.
GAGATCATCCATGCGGCAGTGCGTCCGACCTTGAGGTTGTCGATGCCAACGTATCCCTCGCGAATGCCCGTCGCGAAGTCCGACAGCAGCGCGAAGACGGGAATGCCGCGCTGCTTGAGTTCAGCAACCGCCGCCGTCACGCTGGGATGGTCGGGGCTGACCAGCGCCACTGCATCGCAGCTTGCCGCCAGCCGCCGCAGCCGTTCCAGAATCTCCTCCGGCGCGAGCGTCTCGGCAAATTCGATGACACCAGCACCGCGAAACCCTGTCGCCTCGGTTATCGCCTTCTCCAGTTCACCGGCGAAGGCACGGTAAAACACGTCTTTCGGCCGCAGCAGCACGAAGCCGAGCCGATACACCGGCAGTTCCTTGCGCATGCGCTGCGCGATCAGCCCGGCGGCATGATAGCCGATGGATGTCGCCGCCTCGTAGACGCGGCGCTGCGTTTCCTCGCGCACCGGCAGGCGCCCGTTCAGCACACGGTCGACGGTTGCAACGCTGACACCCGAGGCGTGGGCGAGATCGGTGATTGTCGGGCGCTTGCTCATATCCAATCCCTGGATTTTGCCGCAGCTTAGCGCATCATGATAGAAAATGATAGAAACCATCATGCAATGATTGAAGATATTGCATCATGAGTTAGCATTCTTGCAGTGAACGATTTCCAGCGCCCATCGCGGACCTGTTTCCGACTTCCAGGGAGAGAGCCATGACCGTGACGCCTTTGGCGCGCGACTACAGCCTTGTGGGAGAAAGCGCGCATCGCGCCGTCGAAAGCGGCCTTGCGGCTGCCGAGTGGTACCACACCGACATTCCGCGCAAGCAGATGAAGGAGCTGATGCAGCGCTCCGACGGTCCGGCCGTCCGCGACACCGCAATCTGGCTCGGCCTGCTCATCGCCTTCGGTACTGCCGGCGCGGCGCTGTGGGGCAGCTGGTGGTGCGTGCCCTTCTTCCTCTGCTACGGCGTGCTCTACGGCTCGGCAACCGACTCGCGCTGGCACGAATGCGGCCATGGCACCGCCTTCAAGACGCAGTGGATGAACGACGCGGTCTATCAGATCGCCTGCTTCATGATCATGCGCAATCCGGTGACCTGGCGCTGGAGCCACACCCGCCACCACACCGACACCGTCATCGTCGGCCGCGATCCAGAGATAGCGGTCATGCGCCCGCCAGACCTTCTGCGCGTCGCGCTCAATTTCTTCGGCCTGCTCGATGCCTGGCACGCCATGGTTGACATGGTCCGCAACGCGGCCGGCATCATCGGCGCGGAGGAAAAGACCTTCATCCCCGAGAGCGAGCAGCCCCGCGCCATCCGCATCGCCCGAATCTGGCTCGCCATCTATGGGGCCACCATCATGCTGGCACTTTATCTCGGCTCATGGCTGCCTTTGATGCTTGTCGGCCTGCCTCGCCTCTACGGCGCCTGGCATCACGTGCTCACCGGCCTTTTGCAGCATGGCGGCCTCGCCGACAACGTCATCGACCACCGCCTCAACAGCCGCACGGTGCTGATGAACCCCGTCAGCCGCTTCATCTACTGGAACATGAACTACCACGTCGAACATCACATGTTCCCGATGGTGCCCTATCACGCGCTGCCGAAGCTGCATGAGCTGATCAAGCACGACCTGCCGGCGCCTAGCCCCTCCATGTGGGACGGCTACCGCGAGATGCTGCCGGCCTTCGTCCGCCAGCTCCGCAACGAGGACTACTTCGTCAAGCGCGAGCTGCCGCCGACGGCACGGCCCTACCGCGAGGACTTCCATAGCGAGACGGCGCTGGCTGCCGAATAGCCGTTCGAAACCCAGGGAGAGAGACATGAGCGACTGGATCGAGGCCTGCGCGGCCGACGACATCGACGAGGAAGACGTGATCCGCTTCGACCATGCCGGGCGCACCTTCGCGCTTTACCGTAGCCCGGAGGACGAGTTCTTCGCCACTGACGGCTTGTGCACCCACGAGCAGATCCATCTGTCGCAGGGCCTGGTCATGGGCGACATCATCGAATGCCCCAAGCACAATGGCCGCTTCAACTACAAGACCGGTGCGGCGCGCGGCGCGCCCGTCTGCGTCAACCTCAGGACCTATCCGGTGAAAATCGACGCCGGCAAGGTCTTCATCCAGCTGGGCTGACTGACATGGCGGCGGGAATGATCATCATCGGCGCCGGCGAAGGCGGCACGCGGGCCGCCTTCGCCCTGCGGGAAGCCGGCTATGACGGCACCATCACGCTTGTCGGCGCGGAGAGGCATCTGCCTTACGAGCGTCCACCGCTGTCCAAGGAGGCGATGACATCGACCGATGCACCCGCCATCAAGGCGATCGCCGACGCCGCACGCCTCAAGGAACATCGCATTGACCTGGTCGGCACCACCACCGCGACATCGATCGACCGCGCCAACCGCTCTGTCCGTCTCACCAACGGCTCCGACCTCGAATACGACAAGCTGTTGATCGCCACCGGAGCCACACCGCGCCGGCTGCCGCTTGCCGGTCTCGGCTCGCGCTGCGTCTATCTCCGGACCTTCGATGATGCGCTCGCCATCCGTTCGCATCTCGGTCCCGGCTGCCGGATAGCCATCGCCGGCGGCGGCTTCATCGGCCTCGAACTCGCGGCATCCGCCCGCAAGCTCGGTGCGGACGTCACCGTCATCGAGGCTCAGTCACGCATCCTGATGCGCGGCGTGCCGGAAGACATCGCAACCGTCGTCCACGAGACGCACGCAACCGAAGGCGTCGACATCGTCTGCGGCGACGGCATTGCGACCATCAACGACAGGGCTGACGGGGTACGCATCACGCTTGCCAGCGGCCTGCAGGTCACGGCCGATCTCGCCATCATCGGCATCGGCGCCGTGCCGGTCACGACACTTGCCGAAACCGCGGGCCTCACCCTCAACAACGGTATCGCCGTCGACGCGCAGCTACGCACCAGCGACCCTCTGATCTTCGCCGCCGGCGACTGCTGTTCGTTCCCGCTTGCCGTCTATGGCGGCCGCCGCGTCCGGCTGGAGGCCTGGCGCAGCGCCCAGGAGCACGGCGCGCTCGCTGCGCGCAACATGCTCGGATCAGAGGAGGCCCATGCCTGCGTTCCCTGGTTCTGGTCCGACCAGTACGGGCTCAGCCTGCAGATCGCCGGCTTGCCCGACGAAGGCGAGCGCACCGTCCGCCGCGACCTCGACGACGGCGCCTTCATCCTGTTCCATCTCAAAGAGGACGGCCGACTCGTCGCCGCCAGCGGCATCGGCCCGGGCAATGCGGTTGCGCGCGACATTCGCCTCGCCGAAATGCTGATCGCAAGATCCGCCCGCCCCGACATCGGCGCGCTGGCCGCGCCCTCGGTCAAGCTCAAGAGTCTGCTTGCCGCGTGACACGGAGCACGCACCCGTCAGGACGCGCAAGGCAGCTGGCAAAAGCCGCTTGAGAATCGTCCCGGTTTGCAGGAACCTGCGCTGGGCGCGAGGGCCGCGCGGAGCAAACGACAATGCCGATCAGCGAATTCGGTCAGATGGCCGACGGCACGGTGGTGCAAGCGATCGACATCGCCGCCGAAGGCATCGAGGCAAGGATCCTAACCTTCGGCGCGACACTTGCCGACCTCGTCGTCGCAACGCCTGACGGCCCGCGCTCGGTCATCCTCGGCTTCGACGATCTTGACGGTTATCTCAACCATGGCGGCTATTTCGGCGCTATTGCCGGACGTTGCGCCAACCGCATCGCCGGCGGCAGCTTCGAGCTCGACGGACAGACGTTCGAGCTCGATCTCAACGAGGCGGAGCGCACGCATCTCCATGGCGGCAGCGACGGTTTCTTCCGCCGCAACTGGCTCGTCGTCGACGCCAACGACAGTTCGGTGCTGCTGGCGCTGATCTCGCAGGCAGGGGATCAGGGCTACCCCGGCAAGGTTATCGCCACCTGCCGCTATTCACTCGACGCCGGACGCCTCACCATTGCGCTCGGCGCCCGTGCCGATGCCCCCACATTGGTCAACCTCGCCGCCCACGCCTATTTCAATCTCGATGGTGGCGGCTCGATCCTCGACCATCGTCTGAAGATCGCCGCCGAGGCCTACACACCTGTCGACGCGAACAACATCCCCACCGGCGAGGTGCCTGCCGTCGACGGCACGCCGTTCGATTTCCGTGAGCTTCGCCCGGTCCGCAACGGAATGGACGAGGCACACAGCCCTTATGACCACAACTGGGTACTTGCCATGCAGCCGGCGCCCGAGCCGTGGCATGCGGCGAGGCTCGAAGGCCCGCTGTCCGGCATCCGGCTCGATCTCTGGACCACCGAGCCAGGACTGCAGCTCTATGACGGCGCCTTCCTGCCGGTTGTCCCGCCCTTGCGCGGCGGCATCGCGCCCGTCCGCCACGGCGCGCTGTGCCTCGAGCCGCAACGCTTCCCCGACGCCATCCACCACCCGCACTTCCCGAGTGCCGTGCTGAGGCCTGACGAGATCTATTCGCAGGTCACCGAATATCGCTTTTCGATGGTCGAGTGACCGTTACACCCAACCGCCATCGACGACAAAATTCTGTGCCGTGCACATCATGGAATCGTCGGCCGAAAGAAACAGCGCCATGCGCGCGATGTCGTCGGGCAGGACCCGCCCTGCCAGGCACTGATTTGCATCGATCTCGGCATTGGCTGCATCGTCAACCCAGAGCTCAAGCTGGCGCTTGGTCATCACCCAGCCCGGTACCAGCGTATTGACCCGGATGCCATGCTTGCCGAGATCGCGGGCGAAGGAGCGCGTCATGCCGTGCACGGCAGCCTTGGAAGCGGCATAGGCAGGATAGCCGCCCGAGGCCTTCATCCAGCCGATAGAGCCGAGATTGACGATCGCACCGCCGCCGGCGGCGATCATGCCGGGTGCCACCGCCTGGATGGCGAAGAACGAGTGGCGCAGATTGACCGCAACACGCGCATCGAAATACTCCGGCGTCACCGCGCGCCAGTCGTGGCGGGTGTCGCTCGCGGCGTTGTTGACCAGCGCCATGGTCGGACCCTGCAAGGCCTCGATCGCGGCTATCGCCTCGCGGTAGGCCGCGATATCGGTGATGTCGCAGGCATGGAAGGCGACGGAAGCGCCCATGCCCGCCAGCTCCTCGGCAAGCGCCATGCCCTCGGCTTCGGCAAGGTCGACAAATCCGACTTTCGCTCCCTGAGCGGCAAAGGCCCGCACCATCGCCTCGCCAATCCCTGTCGCTCCGCCGGAGACGAGCACCGGCCGCCCGGCCAGGCTCGGATATCTAGCCATCATGGCGTCGCTCATCGCCATCACCTTACAATGTCCTGACCGCGATGGGGGCCGCTGCCCGCGCCTGTTTCAACGGATTGCGCAGCGGCAGTCCGAATTCCGCCGCCTCGATCTCGAACACGTCACCGGGCTCCGTCTTCACCCCGTCAGCGAATGACAGCGTCGCCGTTCCGAACATGTGCACGTGCACGTCGCCCGGTTGGCGGAAGACACCATATTTGAAGTGATGATGTTCGAGATTGGCGATGGTGTGGGACATGTTGGCCTCGCCGGACAGGAACGGCTTTTCCCAGATCGGCTTGCCGGCGCGAATGATACGCGAGGCACCCTTGATGTCGGCAGGCAGTTCGCCGACGAGGATTTCCGGGCCAAACGAGGCATTCCGCAGTTTTGAATGGGCGAGATAGAGATAGTTGATACGCTCGGTGACGTGGTCGGAGAACTCGTTGGCGAGCGTGAAGCCGATGCGATAGGGCGTGCCGTCGTCGCCGACGAGATAGACGCCTGCAATCTCCGGCTCCTCTCCGGCATCGAGCGCGAAGTGCGGCGACACCAGCGGCTTGCCGGGATCGACGACCATGTTGCCGTTGCCCTTGTAGAACCATTCCGGCTGCACACCGACCTGGCCTCGCGCCGGCCTGCCGCCCTCCAGCCCCATGCGGAACATCTTCATGGAATCGGTCAGCATCTCCTCGCCACTGGCGTCCAGCTTCTTGTGCATGCTGTCCCGCGTCGCCGCCGAGCCCAGATGGGTGAGCCCGGTGCCGGTCAGATGCAGATGCGCCGGATCGGGATGCCTGACCGGCGACAGCACCTGGCCGGCGCGGCCGGCGGCCTCGATGTCGACGGCCTCGCCAAGGCCGCGGTCGGCGACGATGGCCGCAAGCGTGGTTCCGGCGCGCACCGCCTCCAGCGCCAGCGCGTAGATCGACTTGGCGTCGTTGACCAGCCGCGCGGTCCCGCCTTCCCGCACCGCCACACGGCTCTTGCCGTCGGCCAGGATTATCTGGGACATCAACATTCCTGCACTCCTTCCGTCTCGCCCCGGCCGGCCTCGTTTCCGGCGCCCGGCAAGACTTTCCCGTCGCGCCACGCACATGCGCAGCTCGCCTTGCCTGTTGTCTTCGAGATTGCGGGCCCGCTCTCCCGGGCGCCGCGGCCGGTCGCTCCCTGCGGCCTAGGCCTTCTTCTTGTTGTAGAGGTCGAAGGCGACAGCACCGAGCAGAACCAGGCCCTTGATCACCTGCTGCCAGTCGATGTTGATGCCCATGATCGACATGCCGTTGTTCATCACGCCCATGATGAAGGCGCCGATGACCGCGCCCGCCACCTGGCCGACACCGCCCAACGCCGAAGCACCACCGATGAACACCGCAGCAATCACGTCGAGCTCCATGCCGGCACCTGCCTTAGGCGTCGCCATGTTCAGACGGGCGGCAAAGATCAGTCCGGCAAGTGCTGCCAACGCCCCCATGATGGCGAAGATGTGGAATGTCAGCCGCTCGGTGTGGATGCCCGAGAGAGCAGCCGCCTTGACGTTACCACCCATCGCATAGATGCGCCGGCCAAAGGTCATACGCTTGGTCACGAAAACGAATGCGGCGATGAGCACGCCCATCACGACAAGCACGTTGGGCAGGCCGCGATAGGACGCCAGCATATAGAGCAGGAACAGCACGATACCGGCCATGACGGCATTCTTCAGCACGAAGAAGCCGAAGGGCTCGGCATCATAACCGTGGCTCTCGCGGTTGCGCCGGCTTTTCAGCGCCGCAAAGAGCATTCCGGCGACGATCAGCAAGGCAATGACGATGGTGGTAGCGTGCAGCTTGACCCCGCCGATCGTCCACGGCCCGATCGGGTCGGGGATAAAGCCCGCCGACAGCATCTGGAATTCCGGCTGGAAAGGCCCGACCGAGCGTCCGCCGAGCAACCACAGTGCCAGCCCCTTGAACACCAGCATGCCGGCAAGTGTGACGATGAAGGACGGGATTTTCATATAGGCGATGAAGTAGCCCTGGACGCCACCGATGACGGCGCCGACGCATATGCATATCAGTCCGGCAAGAAACGGGTTGAAGCCGAAATCGACCATCAGCACCGCCGCGACCGCGCCGATGAAGCCGGCGACCGAGCCGACCGACAGGTCGATATGCCCGGCGACGATGACCAGCAGCATGCCGAGCGCCATGACGATGATGTAGGAATTCTGCAGGATCAGGTTGGTCAGGTTGACCGGTTTGAACAGCACACCGCTGGTGGTGAACTGGAAGAAGATCATGATGGCGATCAGGGCAAGCACCAGCCCGTATTCGCGCAGGTTCGCCTTGATGGCATCTTGCGCCGTCGCCTTGGCGGAATTGACCGTCGGGGCAGCTGTTTCCGTGCTCATGCGGCTTTCTCCTCGCCGCGGACGATCGCCCGCATGATCTTTTCCTGGCTGGCTTCGCTGGCCTTCATCTCACCGACGATGCGTCCCTCGTTGAGCACATAGATGCGATCGCAGATGCCGAGAAGTTCCGGCATTTCCGACGATATCACCAAGATGCCCTTACCCTCGTCGGCGAGCTTGTTGATGATCGTGTAGATTTCATACTTGGCGCCGACATCGATGCCGCGCGTCGGCTCGTCGAGGATCAGCACGTCTGGGTTGGCAAACAGCCACTTCGACAGCACCACTTTCTGCTGGTTGCCGCCGGAAAGGTTGCCGGTGATCTGGTAGACGCTGGACGAGCGGATGTTGGTCTTCTTGCGATACTCGTTGGCGGCCCTCAGTTCGGCATTGTCGTCGATCACGCCCAGCTTCGACGAGACGCTTGGCAGGTTGGCGACCGTCACATTGTGCTTGATGTGGTCGATCAGGTTGAGGCCGTAGACCTTGCGGTCCTCGGTGGCATAGGCGAGGCCTGCCTTGACCGCCTTGCCGACCGTCGAGGTGTCGGCTTTCTTGCCGTGCAGCAGCACGTCGCCGGTGATGTTGGTGCCGTAGGACCTGCCGAACACGCTCATCGCGAACTCGGTGCGCCCGGCCCCCATCAGGCCCGCAATACCGACGACCTCGCCCTTGCGCACCGACAGGTTGACGCTCTTGATGATCTGCCGCTCCGGATGCAGCGGGTGGTGCACCGACCAGTTTTTCACTTCGAAGATGGTCTCGCCGATGTTCGGCTCGCGGTGTGGATAGCGGTTCTCAAGGCTGCGCCCGACCATCGAGGTGACGATGCGGTCCTCGGTGATATCGGCCTTGTCCATTGTCTCGATCGACTGGCCGTCGCGGATGATGGTGATCTGGTCGGCGATGCGCTTGATCTCGTTCAGCTTGTGCGAAATCATGATCGAGGTCATGCCTTGCGCCTTGAACTCGACGAGCAGGTCGAGCAGCGACTGGCTGTCCTTCTCCGACAGCGAGGCCGTCGGCTCGTCGAGGATCAGAAGCCGGACGTCCTTGGCCAGCGCCTTGGCGATTTCCACCAGTTGCTGCTTGCCGGTACCGATGTTGGTGATCAGCGTGTCGGGATCCTCGCGCAGGCCGACCTTCTTCAACAGCTCGGCGGCACGGCGGCGCACCTTGTCCCAGTTGATGATGCCGTTTTTTGCCTGCTCGTTGCCCAGGAACATGTTCTCGGCGATCGACAGCATCGGCACGAGCGCAAGCTCCTGATGGATGATGACGATGCCGCGTTTTTCGGAGTCATGGATGCCGTTGAAACGGCATTCCTGGCCTTCATAGCGGATGTCGCCGGAATAGCTGCCGAAGGGATAGACGCCGGAGAGGACCTTCATCAGCGTCGACTTGCCGGCGCCGTTCTCGCCGCAAATGGCGTGGATGTCGCCGCGCCTCACCTTGAGATTGACGTTCTCGAGCGCCTTGACGCCCGGGAAGGTCTTGGTGATGTCGCGCATTTCCAGAATGATGTCGTCACTCATGGTCCCTCGCTCGAAGTGGCGCCCCGCCTGTCCAGGAAAATGCACCCGGAAACGGAGGTAGCGTACTCTCTTTGGAACGGAGCTCCACCCCCTCCCTGCGCGGGTCTCGACACGCGCCCGCGCCCGGCATTGGCTGCCTTCGGCGTTGATGCGGGGAGCCCGCCAAGCGGGTGTCCGGTCCCTTGAACCGCTCCCCGCAATTGCACGGGGAGCGGCAAGGCGGAAGGCTTACTTTATCTCCTCGACCTTGATGTAGCCGGAGTCTACCAGGACCTTCTGGATGTCGTCCTTGACCACCGACACGGGCACCAGCAGGTAGGACGGAACCACCTTGACGCCGTTGTTGTAGGTCTTCTCGTCGTTGATCTCGGGCTTGCCGCCGGACAACGCCGCATCGACTAGGTTCGCGGTTACCTTGGCCAGTTCGCGGGTGTCCTTGAACACCGTCGAGTACTGCTCGCCGGCGATCATCGCCTTGACCGAAGGCACCTCGGCATCCTGACCGGAGATGACAGGCCATGGCTGTTCGGCCGTGCCGTAGCCGACGCCGCGCAGCGACGAGATGATACCGCGCGACAGGCCGTCATAGGGCGCGAGCACCGCATCGACCCGGCTGCCGTCGGAGTAGTTGGCCGACAGGATGTTGTCCATGCGGGCCTGCGCCACCGCCGCATCCCAGCGCAGCGTGCCGACCTTTTCCATACCCATCTGGCCCGACTTGACGACCAGCGTGCCCTTGTCGATCAGCGGCTGCAGCACCGACATGGCGCCGTCGTAGAAGAAGAAGGCGTTGTTGTCGTCGGGCGAACCGCCGAACAGCTCGATGTTGAACGGACCTGGCTTGTCAGGATAGCCGAGGCCCTTGAGCAACGAGTCTGCCTGGAGCACGCCGACCTTGAAGTTGTCGAAGGTGGTGTAATAGTCGACATTGCCGCTGTCGCGGATCAGGCGGTCATAGGCGATGACCTTGACGCCCTTGTCGGCCGCCTGCTGCAGCACCGCCGACAGCGTGGTTCCGTCGATCGAAGCGATGATCAAGGCCTTGGCGTCCTTGGTCACCATGTTCTCGATCTGGGCGAGCTGGTTCGGGATATCGTCTTCGGCATACTGCATGTCGATGGTGTAGCCCTTGGCTTCGAGGGCCGCCTTGAGCGCGTCGCCGTCATTGATCCAGCGCAGCGACGACTTGGTCGGCATGGCGATGCCGATCGTCCCCTTGTCCTGGGCATGGGCCTGATAGGACATGGCGGCGAGGCCAACCGCGAGGGCGGCTACGAACGTCTTGATGATCTTCACCTTCTCTCTCCCTTGTGAAGTGCCGGCGCGCGAACGCAAGCGCTCGCGCGTGGCCCCGCCATGAACGGCGCGGCAAAGCCAGGTATGATGTGTATTCCTCCAAAAGGCCGCGAGCCCTGCGTTTCCTCCGCTCGATGCTCCAGCGCCCGGCTGGCTGACATCGAACTCGCGACGGTCTCAACGTCGGGGAATGTGGCATAACAGTCAAATGCAAAATCGGCTGCACGGCATATCATTTCTGGTATGCTTCAAAGCCAGTTCAAGGCTGTGCAGGAGGGAAGGACGCGATGGTCGACATCCGGGACGACGCCAGGGTAAGCGGCACCAGCCTGCGCATCAACGACAACGAAACCTTGCTGCGCAGCGGCCTCAAGCTGCGCCATATGCGCATGGTGGTGGCGCTGGAGGATCACGGCCAGATCAGCGCCGCCGCCCAGGTCATGAACATCTCCCAGCCCGCTGCCTCGCGCATGATCTCCGAGATCGAGGACATCCTCGGCGTCGAGGTCTGCGAGCGGCTGCCACGAGGCGTCCGGCTGACGCCCTATGGCGCAGCCCTTGCCCGCCGTGGCCGCGCCATCCTGCTCGAGATGCAGCAGGTCGACCGTGAGATCTCCGACCTCAAGTCCGGCAAGGGCGGCTCGGTCGCCATGGGCGCGGTGACCGCACCGGCGATCGAGCTGGCGGTACCTGCCATCCGCAAGATCCGCGAGCGCTATCCGCGCATCGAGATCAGCGTGCAGATCGAGACAAGTGCCGTCCTGGCACGCGAACTCCTCGCCTCGCGCCACGATTTCATCGTCGCCCGCGTCCCCGACGATCTCGATCCACGTTTGTTCGAAAGCCGCATCATAGGCATTGAGAAGGCCTGCCTCATCGTTCGCCGCGGCCATCCCCTGGCCGGCTCCGGCACTGTTCCGCTGGAACGACTTGCCGAATTCGACTGGGTTTTCCAGCCCGGCGGTTCGCTGCTACGTCAGACGGTACAGGGCATCTTCATGAGCCGAAACGTCCGCATGCCCGACCGCATCCTCAACACCAGCTCATTGCTCTTGACGCTGGTGATGGTGGCGCAGTCGGACGCCATCGCGCCGATCGCGACTGACGTCGCCAACTTCGTCAACGCCAAGAGCGGTCTCGACGGCACGATCGAGATCCTGCCGATCGCCTTCGACATCAACGTCCAGCCCTACAGCCTGATCACCGTGCGCGGCCGCACGCTGTCACCGACAGCCCAGTTGCTGCACGACCACATCCTGCGTGAGATCGCATAGGCAACCTCACGCGGCCGGAGTGCCTTGCCCCCAGGAAGTGAGGAGAGTTAGCCCGGCGAAACCGTGACGGATGGACACTCGAGAGTTCGGCCCTCACACCCTGGCGCAGATCGCCTCGAAGAACGCGACATTGTCGAGGTCGAGCGGATCGTCGACCGGCAGCGCCTGCGACGACATCTTGGAGATCACCACCTCGGCCTTGGGGTCGATGTAGAGCCACTGGCCGTGGATGCCGATGCCGCAATAGGCTTGGGCAGCATTGGCGCTCTGGTACCACTTGTTGCGATAGCGCCCGTGGGCGAACAGGTTGGTCATCGTACCGCGCTGCCAGGCCACTGCATCGCCGCCATGGATTGTGTCTTCGACCCAGGCCTGCGGCACGATCCGGCCGCCTTCGGCAACACCGCCCTGCCGCATCATTTCGCCGACGCGCGCGAGGTCGCGCACCGCCACCGATACGCCGCCCGCCGCGCGCGCCGAGCCTTCCGCATCGACGCTGACGAAGGCATCGCGCACCGCGCCCAGCGGCTGCCACAGCTTGTCCGCCATCAGCTCGGCATAACGCTGGCCAGAGGCGCGTTCGACGATGATGCCGAGCAGGTCTGAATTGGGCGAGCGGTAGCGGAAGGTCTGGCCGTGCGGCTCGTCCAGCGGCTGCAGTGAGACGAGGAACTCGCGCAAAGTTTCCGATCCGCCGCCCGGGTTCCACATCGTGGCGCGGCGATAACGGGCAAAGGCGCTTTCGGGGTCGAGATAAGCCTCCTCGAAATCGAGGCTGACGGTCATGTCGAGCACGTGACGCACAGTGGCTTTGGCGTAGACCGAGCCGGTCGCTTCGGGCACGTAGTCGGTCACCGGCGCATTCGGGTCGAGCTTGCCCTCGCCTTCGAGGCTGCCGGCAAGGATCGCCGTCAGCGACTTCGAGATCGAAAAGATGATGTGCCGTGCCTCGGGCCGCATCTCGGGCGCGAACCAATCGCCGACGAAGCGCCCCTTCTTCATCACCGCAAGCGCATCCGTCGACGAGCGCTCGAGGAAACCGGCCACGCTCTCGTTTCGGCCGTTGATATCAACGATTTCCGTCAGAAGCCCGGCGAGATCGACGGGCGCGCTCTCGACCTTGCCCTCCAGGGCCGGGATTCGCGTGCTGCGCACCATCTCGCCGACATTCTGGAAAGCCCAGCGGTTGAACGGCTTCTCGCGCCAGTTGCCGAGCGTCACGTCCTGGCGCGCAAAACCGAATGCCTGCTCGAAGGCGTTTGATGACGTCATGATATGTCCTTGCTGCTATGTTCCGGTCAGGCGAGTGCGGCTGCGATGGTGTGCACAGCCTTCAGGGTCGCCACCGAATAGGGAACCGAAGTGAAGTCGGGCCAGGTCGACAGCTTCACCGTGACCATGCCGGCGTCGAAATTGATATGGATCAGTTGCCCGAACACGCCGCGGCACATCAGCGTCCGCGAGCGCGGGTCCTCGATCCAGAACTGGTTGCGATAGCTGGCCTCGGGCATCGAGGTGCTGAAGTTGGGGCCATGCATTCCCCGCCGGGTCTCGGCGATCCAGCCGGCAGGCACGATGTCGGCGCCGTCCTCCAGGATCGTCTGGCCGAAGCGGGCATAGTCGCGCAGCGTCGCGTTGAAGCCGCCGTCGGCAATGGCGTAACCGGCGCTGTCGACGGTGAAACAGGCGCTCTCCTCGGCGCCGATCTTCTGCCACAGCTCTTCGGACACCAGTTGCGGCAGCCGCCTGCCGGTCGCCCGCTCCATGATGAAGGCGAGCACATCAGTCTCGATCGAGCGGTACTCGAAGGCAGCGCCATGCGGCCTGGTCGTTTCGATCAGGCGCTGGATCAACTCGAACATATGCCGTGGCCAGTGGAAGCTGGGGTCGGCATCCGCGGGGACCGGCTTCCAGCCGCCGGCGACGTCGACCTGGCCGATGTCGGAATAGGGGTCGGTATAAGCCTCGCTGAAACGGACACCCGTGGTCATGTCGAGCACCTGCTGAACGGTCGCCCCCTTCCAGCCGGTCGTTGCCAGCTCCGGCAGATAGTCGGTCACCAGCTTCTTCGGGTCGACGATACCTCGCCCCGCAAGAATGCCGCATACCGTGCCCGTCACCGATTTCGCCACCGATTGCGACAGATGCAGCGTGCGTGGCGTCATGCCGTTGAAGTAGCGCTCATAGGCGATCTTGCCGTCCTTGAGCACGAGGAAGCCATCGGTGTAGGTCTCGTCGAGCAGCCCCGAAAGCGTCGTCGGTTTGCCCCCGCTGTCCACGACCGCCAGGCCGTCGAGATCTGTCTCGGCGCGCGGCAATTCACGAACCGGACCTTCGCCGCGCCATACCTCCGCCGTCGTCACGATCTCGCGCACGTGCTGAAACGCCCAGCGGTTCCACGGCGGCATGTCCCATTGCGCCTTCGGTACCTTCATCGCCGGTGGCGAGCCCTGCATGATGGGTGGCGGCGCATCGCTGTTTCTGTAGGAGCTCATGTCTCTCAACCTTGTCTCTTCGCACCCATGGTGGAGACGATGCCGGCCCTTCGACAAACTCAAAACCAGATGCGGGACGGCACAAACGCTTCAAGGCCTGGTGCTGCCCCTCATCCGCCCTTCGGGGCACCTCCTCGCGCAAACGGGGAGCAGGAACAGCCCCTACTTCTGCAGGTCGGTCCAGATCTTGGTGTAGATCGCATCGACCTCCGGCGGGCACATCAAGGCCATCGTGCCATGCGCCTTGCTCGCTTCCGGAATAACGATTTCAGGCGCGTCCTTCATCTCGGCGGGCATGAACTTTTCCGAGCCGGCAACGCCGTTGGCATAGCGGTGATAGGCGGAAAGCCCGGCCGCGATTTCGGGATCCATGATGAAGTTCTGGAACAGCTTGGCGTTCTCGACGTTCTTGGCGTCCTTCAACACCACCACGTTGTCGCTCCAGTAGGTGAAGCCTTCCTTCGGATAGCCGAAATTCACCTCAGGACGCGCCAGCCGGATGCGCAGCGCGGCCCCGTTCCAGGTTGTCGAGGCCTGGAAGTCGCCGGCCTTCATCTTGTCGATCGCGCCATACTCCATAGCGACCCAGTTCGGTTTCGCCGCCACCAGCAGGTCGCGCGCCTTCTTCAGCACCTCCTTGTCGTCGGTGCATTGCTGGCCGCCGACATAGCGGATCGCCGCCGTCACCACGTCCTTCATCTCGGGGACGACATTGACCTTGCCCTTCAGCTCGTCGGGTGTCTCGAAGATGATCTTCCAGCTGTTGATGTCGCCCTTGTAGGTGCTGGTGTTGACAACCGTGCCGACCGTGCCCCAAGCCCAGGGCACCGAATATTTGCGGCCGGGGTCGAATTCGGGGTTGGCCCAGTCGGGCGACACGTTCTTGAAGTTCTCCATGCCGCCCGGATTGGTCTCGAGCAGCAGACCTTCCTTGATCCAGATCGGCAGATGCGTCTGGGAGGGAACAGCGATGTCGAAACCGCTGCCGCCCTGGCGCACCTTGGCGAGTGCGGTGTCGTTCGAGTCGTAGTCGGTGATCGTCACCTTGACCTTGTACTTTTCCTCGAACTTCTTGATCACCTCGGGGTTGGTGTAGTTGCCCCAGTTGTAGATGTTGAGCTGGCCTTCGGCGCGGGCAAAGCCGGTCGCCGCAAACAGCGCGATCGCCGCGACGGCAGTGGACATCATTGGTTTCACAGCAGGTCTCCTCTTCATTTCAGACTGTGAGCACCCTGCCAGTGGCAGGCTACATCAACATCACGGCCGGACCGGGTCCGGCCGTGATTGTTTCTGATCGGGCAGAACTTACTTCTGCAGTTCGGTCCAGATCTTGGTGTACAGGGCGGTCACCTCGGGCGCGCAGGTCTGGAGGATTTCGCCGTTCTTCTTGAACTCCTCCGGCACCACGACTTCCGGCGCGGACGTCATGTCGGCTGGCATGAACTTCTCCGAACCGGCGATGCCGTTGGCATAGCGATGGAAAGCCGAGTTCATCGCCGCGTTTTCCGGATCCATCATGAAGTTCTGGAACAGCTTGGCGTTCTCGACGTTCTTGGCTTCCTTCAGCACCACCACGTTGTCGGACCAGTACTGGAAACCTTCGGTCGGATAGCCGTAGTGGATGGCCGGGTTCTTCAGCCGCTGGCGCAGGGCCGAGCCGTTCCAGTCGCTGGTTGCCTTGAAGTCGCCGGCGCCCATCTTTTCGATGGTGTTGTATTCCATGGCGATCCAGTTCGGCTTGGCGGCAACGAGAACGTCGCGCACCTTCTTCAGCACTTCCTTGTCGCCGGTGCACTGCTCGCCGCCGACATACTTGATCGCGGCATGCATGACGTCGTTCATCTCGGGAACGACGTTGACCTTGCCCTTCAGCTCGTCCGGCGTGTCGAAGACGATCTTCCAGGTGTTGATGTCGCCCTTGTAGACGTCGGTGTTGACGACCACGCCGACGGTGCCCCAGGCCCACGGCACGGTGTACTTGCGGCCCGGATCGAAGGCCGGGTTGGCCCATTCGGGCGCGACGTTCTTGAAGTTCTCCATGCCACCGGGATTGGTCTCGAGGATGAGCCCTTCCTGGATCCAGATCGGCACGTAGGTCTGCGACGGCATGGCGACGTCGAAGCCGGTACCGCCCTGGCGCACCTTGGCAAGTGCGGTGTCGTTCGAGTCGTAGTCGGTCACTGTTACCTTGACGTCGAACTGCTTCTCGAACTTCTTGATCATGTCGGGGCTGATGTAGTTGCCCCAGTTGTAGATGTTCAACTCGCCGGCTGCGGAGGCGAGGCTGGTCGAGG
The DNA here is from genome assembly GCF_025628925.2 of Aminobacter sp. NyZ550. NCBI lineage: Bacteria > Pseudomonadati > Pseudomonadota > Alphaproteobacteria > Hyphomicrobiales > Phyllobacteriaceae > Aminobacter > Aminobacter sp. NyZ550. The sequence continues at coordinate 2,106,658 of NZ_CP114190.1, read as the reverse complement.
CAAGCAGCGCAAGGCCGGCGGCCATCGACATGGATTTCAGATTCATCATTCCACTCCCGTTGATTAATCCCGTTTCCTGCTCAAGAAGAAGAACAGCGTGACGATGACGACCGACAAGAGCAGGAAGACGGTCGATATCGCATTGACCTCCGGCGTGATGCCGCGGCGGATCTGCCCCAGCATGTAGGTTGGCAAGGTGTCCTGCCCGCCCGACTTGACGAATTCGGTAATGACCACGTCGTCGAGCGAGATGACGAAGGCGAGCATCAGGCCGGCTATGATTCCCGGCCAGAGCAGTGGCAGCGTCACGCGGCGGAACGCCTTCCATGGCGTGGCGTAGAGATCGGCCGCAGCCCGTTCGAGCGTCAGGTCCATGTTCTCGAGGCGCGCCCGGATCGGCAGATAGGCAAAGGGAATGCAGAACGCCGTGTGCGCCGCGATCAGGTAGCCGAGGCCGTTGTAGCCGCTGGCGATCTTGATCTGCGCAAAGAAGATCAGCAGCGCCACGCCGGTGACGATCTCCGGCACCATCAGCGGCTGGTTGATGAAGGCGTATTTGAACGTCAGGCCGCGATAGGTGCGCGTCCGCGTCGTCGCCAGTGCCGCCATCGTTGCCGCAATGGTGGCGATGATCGCCGCCGAGGAGGCGATCTTCAGCGACCGCCAGGAGGCGTCGACGACCTGCTGGTTGGACCAGGCGGCGACGAACCAGCGCAGCGAGAAGCCGCCCCAGTCGGACACCGAGCTCGACTCGTTGAAGGCGTAGATCACCAGCACGGCAATCGGCAGGTAAAGCAGGAAGAAACAGGCGCAGGCGATCGTCGTGAAGCCAGTCTGCTGCCTGATCGAGAAGCGCTTAGCCATGACGCACCTCCGAGCCCGAGGTGTTGCGGACGTAGACGAGAAGCGCCACCATCACGATCGCCATGACGGTGATCGAAAGTGCTGCCCCCAGTGGCCAGTTGCGCCCTTGCCCGAACTGCAGCTCGATCAGGTTGGCGAACATCATGTTCTTGCCGCCACCCAGAACGCTCGGTGTCACATAGGCGCCGATGGCCGGGATGAAGACCAGGATCGAGCCGGCGACGACACCGGGCCTGACCAGCGGGAAGATGATCCGCTTCAGCACCTGCCAGCGCGTGGCATAAAGATCGTAGCCGGCCTCGACGAGGCGGAAGTCGAGCTTTTCCATGCTGGCATAGAGCGGCAGCACCATCAGCGGCAGGTAGACATAGACCATGCCCACCATGATGGCGAAGTCGGTGTAGAGCATCTGGATCGGCTGGTCGGTGATGCCGAGATTGATCAGCGCCGTGTTGATCAGGCCTTCGTTGCGGATCACCTGCAGCACGGCAAAGGTGCGGATCAAAAGGTTGGTCCAGAACGGAATGGTGATCAGGAACAACCAGATGTCGCGCGTCCGCTCCGACCGCGTTGCGATGAAATAGGCCGTCGGAAAACCGAAGACCAGCGTCGCCACCGTCGCCATGAGAGCGAGTTTCAGCGAGCGCCAGAAGATGGTGAGATGGGCGCTGGCAAAGGACAGCGTGTCGTCGAAAATGTCGCGTTCGAGGAAAACCGAGACCCAGCCCTCGGTCGAGAACTTCCACTGGACGTCGCCGTAGGGTCCGGGCGTCAGGAACGAATAGAGAAGCACGATCAAGAGCGGGCCGGATGCGGCCAGAAGGATGATGATCAGCGCCGGCGCCGAGAGATACCAGCGGGTCCTGATCTCCCGCGCCTCTGCCTGCTTTTCGATTTCGGCTGCGGTCGCCATGGCTCAGTCCTTCAGGATCTGGGCCGCATCGTCGCCCAGGACGATGCCGACGCGCTCGCCGCGCTCGAATTCCACCATCGCGCCGCGCGTGTTCTGCTGGCGCACGGTGAAAGCCTCGCCGTCATCCAGCCTGACATGCACATGCGTGTCGGTGCCGAAATAGACGACGTTTTCGACCAGGCCCGAAATGTCACCCTTGCCCTTCACCGCCTTGGCGTGTTCGGGCCGGATGACGACGGTGGCATCGCCGTTGGGCTTGAAGCCATCGGCGACCGTCGCCGAGATCGTCGCGCCGGACTTCAGCGTCACCTTGGCCTTGCCGCCGTCGATGCTGTCGATGCTGGCGTCGAGGAAATTGGTTTCGCCGATGAAGTCGGCGACGAAGCGAACCGCCGGCCGGTCGTAGATCTCGCGCGCCGACCCGACCTGCAGGATCTTGCCCGACGACATCACAGCGATGCGATCGGACATGGTCAGCGCTTCTTCCTGGTCATGGGTGACGAAGATGAAGGTGATGCCGGTCTCGTGCTGCAGACGCTTGAGTTCGATCTGCATTTCCTTGCGCAGCTTGTAATCGAGCGCCGACAGCGGCTCGTCGAGCAACAGCACCTTGGGCTGCGGCGCGAGCGCGCGGGCCAGCGCCACGCGCTGTTGCTGACCGCCGGAGATCTGGCTGGTGCGGCGCTTGGCGAGCTTTTCCATGCGCACCAGCTTCAACATCTCGGCGACGCGGGCGTCGATCTCGGCGCGTGGCTTGCCCAGCATCTCAAGGCCGAAGCCGATGTTCTCGGCCACCGTCATATGCGGAAATAGTGCGTAGGACTGGAACACCGTGTTGACCGGCCGCTTGAATGGCGGCAGCGGCGCGATATCGCTGCCATAGAGCAGGATCTCGCCTTCCGAAGGAAAATCGAAGCCGGCGATCAGGCGAAGCAGCGTGGTCTTGCCGCAGCCGGAAGGTCCAAGCAGCGTGAAGAACTCGTTTTCCCTGATCGAAACCGAAACGGTATCCAGCGCTGCGACCTGCGCCTCTCCCGTCCCGAATACTTTACGAACCCCACGAACTTCGATCGCATTCTTACCCGGTGTGTCCGGCACGCAAACGCCCCATTTGTTTCGTCCACTTTTGCAGTGAAACTTTTTTCCCCGTTCAATTGTCACCACACCCCGTCAGGCTTGGCAACAACGGCTCGTCGTCATGTCGCCAGGCAGCCGCCCTGCGGCTCATGCCTGGTAGCTCACCCGCCCTCCGCAGATGGTCGTCACAGGCCGCACCTGGTGCAACACCGCCGGATCGGTTGCCTCGATGTCGGCCGAGAGCACCACCAGGTCGCCGAAATAGCCTGGTTTCAGCTGGCCCTTGCGGTCTTCCTTGAACTCGGCGTAGGCGCCCTCGACGGTGTAGCCGGCCAGCGCCTGGTGCAGCGAAACGCTCTGGTCGGGCATGTCTTCAGCCCATGGCTTTCGCAGCATCGCTGCCTGCATGCCCTCGATCGGATCGATCGGCGCCACTGGCCAGTCGGAGGCAAACACCACATGCGCGCCGGCCTCGATCAAGGTCCGGGTCGGATAGGCATAGGGCCAGCGCTGGCGACCGATGCGCGATACCGTCGGCTCAAGAGGAAAGCTCATCGCACCCGGCGGGTGCGGAGGCTGCATCGAAGCGATCACGCCGAGGTCGACGAAACGCTGGATGTCGCTGGCCGTGGTCAGCTCGACATGCTCGACACGGTGGCGGCTGTCGCGCTTCCCATTGACCTTCGCGGCCGCCTCGTAGCCGTCTAGTACGGCGCGTGTCGCGCCATCGCCGATCGAATGCACGGCGATCTGCAGGCCGCGCCGGTCGATCTCGGTGGCGATACGTTTGAACTCCTCGGGCGAAAACAGCGGCTCGCCGACCCAGTCGGGACGATCCGCATAGGGCTCGATCATCACGGCCGTCCAGGAGTCCAGCACGCCGTCATAGAACATCTTGACGAGACCCGACGACAGCCAGTCGCCGTCGTAGCGCTCGGCCATGACGGACGCCTTGTCCAGCGCGTCTGGCGTCATGAAGTTCTTGTAGTGGAACGGGATCTGCACCCGGCAGATCAGATCGCCCTCTGCCTGGACTTCCGACAGAAGCTCCAACTGGTAGAAATTGCCGTCCATGTTCTGGATCGAGGTGATGCCGTGGCGCGCGCACCAATCGAGGCCGCGGCGCATGATGGCGCGGTCGCCAGCGCGCTCGTCGCCTTCGGGCACAGGATCGGGCTCGCCGCCGGTCGACAGGCCGAGCCGCACACGCTCCTCGCCGGCAAGCTTGAGCACCGGGTTGAACGCCTCGTTCTCGCGCAGCTCGCCCTCGGCCAGGCCATCGTCGCCCATGACGATCTCGTTGCCGGGCGTAAGTTCCCGCCCGTGCAACACATCGGCCATTTCGAGCGCCTTGGTGTTCGCCCAATAGGTGTGATGGTCGGGGGCCGCCATGATGAAGGCCCGGTCGGGCAAGATGGCGTCGAGGTGATGGCGCGTCACGCGCTCGCCGCCGAGAATGGTGTAGTCGGCGCCCTGGCCGACAAGCATGCGCTGGTTCGGGCGAGCAGCCGCATAGGCCAGCACCGCTTCGCGCAGAGCATCAAGGCCATGCACGCCGGCAAGCTGAAGATGCGCCAGTTCGGCCGCACCCGAGAAGAGATGCATGTGCGCTTCGATGAAGCCAGGAACCACCGATCCGCCGCGCGCGTCGATAATCTTTGTGTCGGGGCCGCGCAGCGCTTCAACGGTGGCGTTGTCGCCAACGGCCGCGATCAGTCCATCTACGACTGCCACCGCTTCGGCCGTGGGCCGGGTCGAGTCCATGGTCAGCACGCGGCCGTTGATGACGATCAGATCGGCATTGCGAACCGGTTGGACAGACATCGCGACTCCGCGCACTTGACTGACTGATACCGTTCACGCCCGCACCGGCTGCCCCGTCCCAAGGAGTGGCGCAACCAGACAGCAGGCTGAGGCCGGTTCGCTGTCCCAAGGAATTCCTCTTTCCCTAAAGACAGCATCGAGAAAAAATGCGACTAATTATTCGCGTTTGTCAATATGCGGGTTTTCCGGGGATGCGTTGTGGAGGACGCCCCTGGTGTATGCTGGCGACGAGCAGGGAGCGAGAAGTCCAGTCCGTGAAGAGCAGTCTCACAAAGAAGGCCACGACGGCGCTTAGCCCGCGCAAACAGCCGCGACAGGAACGGTCGAGCAAGGTCGTCGACAGGATCCTCGACGCCGCCCTGATCTTGACCAGGGAACAGGGAACCAAGACGCCGACGACGCTGGCCATCGCCCAGCGCGCCGGCCTGTCGGTCGGCTCGATCTACCAGTACTTCCCCAACAAGGAAGCCATCCTGCTCGACCTTGCCCGGCGCTGGCTCGGTGCCTTCCCGGAAGTGATCGCCAAGCGCATTGCGGCTCCCCGCCCGACCAATCGCGACGAATTCCAGCAGGAGGTGGACAAGCTCTTCGTCGACACCTCCCGGCTCTATCTCGACAACGCCACGCTGATGCCGGTCATCGAGGCGATCACCGGCAATCCCGACCTCCGTCCGATCCAGAACGAGTATGACGACCAGATCATCGCGCTCTATGCAGCCTGGCTGCAGCATGTGAACCCGGCGCTCGACGACGGCATCGCCAGCCGGCTCGGCGTGGTGATGATGGAAGTCGGCCACGTCTGCCGTCTCGTCGGGCTCAAGCGCGACCGCAAGGCCTTCGATCTCATCCAGGACGACGTCAAGACCATGTGGCTTGCCCTCGTCGACCCCTATCTCGACCTCAACTAGAACCAGGAAGGATTTTCATGAAGACAGTCTTTTCGCCGCTTCACGCCGGCCACAGCGGCCAGATGGAGCTTGTCGCCGGCGCCATCGTGCCCGGCTTCGAAAAACCCTCGCGGGCCGAGATCATCAAGGCGCGGGTCGAAGACCAGAAGCTCGGCGATATCCTAGCGCCCGAGATACATGACCTCGCCGCCGCCAAGCGCGTGCACGCGGCCGACTATATCGATTTCCTGCGGACCGTCTGGCCGGAATGGGAAGCAGCAGGGAAAACCGGCTCGGCCATCCCCTTCGCCTGGCCGACACGCGGCCTGCGCGGCGACGTGCGCCCGCAGACCATCGAGGCACTGCTCGGCTACTATTCCTTCGACGGCGGCGCGAGCTTCGTGAAGGGGACCTGGGATGCCATCAAGTCATCCTATGACGTGGCGTTGACAGCAGCTCAACTCGTCAAGGCCGGCGAACGTGCCGCCTTCGCGCTCTGCCGTCCGCCGGGCCACCACGCCGGTGCCGCCTTCATGGGCGGCTACTGTTTCATCAACAACGCCGCCGTCGCCGCCCAGTGGTTCCGCGACCAGGGCGCAAAGCGCGTCGCCGTGCTCGACGTCGACTATCACCACGGCAACGGCACTCAGGAGATTTTCTACTCACGCGCCGACATCCAGGTCATCAACCTGCATGGCGACCCGATGACCGAGTATCCGTTCTTCCTCGGCCATGCCGACGAACGCGGTTCGGGCGAAGGCGAGGGCTTCAACATCAACTACCCCATGCCCTTCGGCACCACCTTCGACAAATGGAACGAGGCACTGGAAGACGCCTGCCGGAAGCTCGCTGCCTATGCGCCTGACGTGGTCGTGGTCTCGCTCGGCGTCGACACCTTCGAGAAGGATCCGATCAGCCACTTCAAGCTGACCAGCGCCGACTATCCGAAGATCGGTGCCCGCATCGCCAAGCTCGGCCTGCCGACCTTGTTCGTCATGGAAGGCGGTTACGCCGTCGACGAGATCGGCGTCAATGCCGTCGGCGTGCTGACCGGCTTCGAGGGACGGTAATCCTCAAGCTCTCCCTTCTCCCCGCTTGCGGGGAGAAGGTGCCCAGAAGGAGCGGATCAGAGGCAGCACCAAGCTGCCCGACCGTTCTCAGGTCACTGCGCCGAAACAGTTCCCGCAGCCGCCGGCGCCGCTGCCTTCTTCCGTCCAAGCCGCGTCAGCAGCCAGGCAACCGCAAGCCCGCCAAGCGCGATGCCTATCGCCAGCGCCGGCCGGTACCAGAACCATGCGACCGCGATCGTTGCAGTGCCCACCAGCAAGGCCAGTACGAAGGCGACAAGCCCGGTGCCCATGCGCACCATCGAGCCTATGAAGGGAATCACATCGGCAATCACGCCGAGTGGCGCCAGCAGCAGCCCGAAGCCGATTGCCAGCAACAGCAGGCAGCCGACGCGCACCAGCCAGGTGATAATGGTGTTGGCACTGACTGCGTCGGCGAACATCTTTTCCGCCGGCACCCTGCCGCTGTCGACAAGCAGCAGCTCGTCGCCGGCCACCGTCTGGTAGGGCGCAAACCGCTCGCCCGTCTGGCGGCCGATGACACTGATGTCGCCGAGCGGTACCAGCCGGTACTCGATGCGGTAGTCACCGATGGCTGGAGAAGCCGGATTTGCGCCGAGATAGATGCGCCCGTCCAAGACGTTGACGCGCTCGGTGCCGGGATAGGCGGCGGCAATGTCCGGCAACTGGCTCGGCGTGATGGTCAGCGAATTGCTGTCGCCGATGCGGTCGAACACCGGCTCGTCAAGCGTAAAGGCGCCAAGCTTGCCTTCATGGATCTGAAACGTGCGCGAGCCGAGCGCCATGGCGGGGTTCTGATGATTGGCCGGCTGCTTGAACTCGGCCGAGTCGATCGGCCGGTCCTGCCATTCCTTGGCGTAGCTGTAAGTGGTGACGGTTTCCTCGCCACCGCCCAGCTTGGTGTTGGTCTCCGATTTGGAATTCTCCACCCACTGGAACATCTCGACGGTGCGCACCAGCCGCACGCCCTTGGCCTCGATGGCAAAGTCCGGATCGCTGACTGCGTCAGAGGTCATCACGGGCCCCGTGGTGTGCACCAGCTCGCCCTCATTGGCGGCGTCGATCTTGTCGACGGGCACCGACACAACCGCACCGGCGCCCTCCGCCAGCGAGCGCGCCGTGGTCACCGCCCGGCCCTCGTTCCAGAACAGCACCACGACCATGGCAAGGACGAGGACGAACCCGACCAGCACGCCTCCGACCGAGCGCCTGATGCGCCCGAACCACGACACGCTGGTCACTTCACGAAACTGATCGCTCATCTGCTATCCCTGCCCCACGCGACGCAGCGTTAAGCCGAACGGGCCAGGCGATCAATGGCCATTCTCGCGAAGCTTTCCCGAAGGTTTCCGCAGCGTTTCCGGCTGCCTTGAGTCTGTCGAAGGACTCTGAATTAACTTTTTGTCAATTCTGTTTGCGGAGCGATTCGCGAGGGGTTAAATTGAACCCGAATCAGCCGGTCCACGGGGGGCGCGGCGAACCACCAACTCTCTGAAATACCGGGATTTTTCTCGGTTGAGAGCGCGTCAGGCTTCGCGCGACCCGCACGGATTCGGCCGATGGATGCATAAGGCGTCCGCGTCGCGTTTCTAGCGTCATAGTCACGAGTATTTCGACCGGTTCGGGCGCCGCCCAGACCAGGTACCCTTATGGATTCCGGCAGAAGTTTCCGAAATGACCGCCCTCGCCGCTCGCAACGAACAGACCACCGTCGCAGCAAGGCTCGCATCCAGAAGCGATCTCACCGCTTTTTTCATGAACCTGACCGACGAGATCGGTGCAGACGGCTACATGCTGGTCGCCATCGCCCAGGATCAGGAGCGCGACAATCTCCAGATCATCGCCTCGAACTGGATCTACGACGCCATCCAGCTCGCCGGCCATGCACTGATCGCCGGTCTGGCTCAGGGCCCGTTCGCCAGTGCGCCGGGCGCACGCCCGCAGAGCGTGCTGGCCTCCCAGGCGCCCGCCATTCTCGGCGGCGAGGAAGCCCGCCTGCTCGACGTGCTCGGCCATGCCGAAATCTTCGCACTTCGCCTGCATGTCGGCCGCCAACGCCTGTTCGTATTGTTCTCGGCTGCCGAGACCGGTCGCATCGATCCGAACGTCATGCCGCGCACCCAGCTCGAATGTTGCTATGCCCTGTCGCAGGCGCCCAGCGTGCTGGCCGCAGCGACAATGCAGGACCCCTTGTCGGACCGCGAGCGGGAGTGCCTGTTCTGGGTCTCCGAGGGCAAGACCACCGACGAGGTGGCGCTGATCCTCGGCGTGTCGTCCAACACCGTCAACAGCTACATCACCCACGCGATCCAGAAACTGTCGGCCTCCAATCGCGCCATGGCGATTGCGACCGCAATCAGGAGCGGCATCATTTGAGCTACGCCCAGGCAAAGCAGCTGAGCCGCGCACGCGATTATGAACAGGATGTTCCGTCCGCCCCTCACCCGATCGGCCTGCAAGCCGTAACGCTCGCGGACGCCGCCAAGCGCTGCCGCTGGATCTCGGTCGATCTCGGCGCGCGCGATTTCGCGCTGTGCCTGGCAGGTCCACCCGCAGAAAGCGGCCGGCTGACGGCATGCTTTGATTCCGATTATCCCGGTTCCATGTCGGCTGCCCGCCTGCTCGGCGGCGGTATCGGCGAACACCTGATGCGCCATGCGCGCCAGTCGACCGCGCCATGCTGGTGGACGGATGACGCTGATGCCCCTGAGGTCTTTTCAGCACTCACCTGGACCAGCCGCATCGAACCACTCGCCCAGAGTGGCCGCGGCATCGCATTTCCTGTTTACACCGATCGCGGCCAGGTCGGCCTCTTCATCTTCGGCGGCCCGGAGCTTTCGCCCAACCCGCAGACGCTGCACGACCTGCACGGCCGCTGCTTTGCGCTGTTCGATGCGGTGTCGCGCATCATCTCGCCCCAGTCACGCGACCTGCCGTCGATGTCGCGCCGCGAGATCGAGTGCCTGAAGCTGACCTCTCGCGGCTACACCAGCGAAGAGATCGCCAAGCTGCTCAAGCTTTCGGTGCACACCGCCAACCAGTATCTCACCCAGACGACGCAGAAGCTCAACGCCGTCAACCGCATGCATGCGGTCGCCAAGGCGCTGCGGCTGGGCCTGATCGACTAGCGCTGGTCGGGGTTTCGGGTCAGGCCGAGCCAAAAAAGGCCGGTACCGAGAACCGGAGCGTACATTCAACCTACGTGAGCACCGGAAGCGCAGGGAGCAGGCATTTGCAGGCCGGCATCACTCGAATCTAGGCCGCTTCGGCCTGCGGAGTCCGCCTGATCATCGCATGCTGGATGGCGGCGGCGAGATATTCCGTGTTCTTTTCCGGCTCCGGATCCGGTTTCTCAAACGACACATAGTGGACTTCCACTGACGCGTTGGTCGCCGTCATCGACAGCTGGAAATAGACCACCGCCCCTTCCGGCCTGAGCTCGAGGTCAAGAACGATGCGCGGGCTACCCGTCCAGCTGACATGCGCCTCACCGCCCAGTCCGAGGCGCAGCGCGCCCGGCATGAAATAGAGCTCCGCCGCAGAGTCGACCAGGTCGGCCACGTTGGCAAAATGCTCGAGCCTGATGAAGGCGATGTAATCGGCAAGGTCGACGAGGCGCAATTCGCGCACCACCGGCTGGATCGCCGTTGCAACAAGTACTTCACGGGTCGAAGCGTACTGCTGATTTTTCATGACGGATTGCGCTGAGCCTTGTTTCCGTAAACGATCCGCACCAGTTCGGCGACGGCCTGGTAGAACTGCGATGGAATGACACTATCCACTGAAACTTGCTTGTACATGGAGCGGGCGAGCGCCACGTCTTCGAACACTGGAATGCCGTTCTGTTCGGCTATTTCGCGGATCTTCAAAGCGACTAGGTCCTGCCCTTTGGCGAGCACGACAGGTGCTGCATCCTCGTTGCGGACGTAGCGCAACGCGATGGCGAAGTGGGTCGGATTGGCGATCACCAGCGTCGCCTTGGGCACCGCGGTCATCATGCGCTGGCGAGCGCGGTCGCGGGCGATCGAGCGCAGCCGGGCCTTGACGATCGGATCGCCTTCCGACTGCTTCATCTCGTCCTTGACCTCCTGCTTGGTCATGCGCTGTTCCTGGAACCAGTGGAAGCGCGACCAGACGATGTCGGCGACGCCGATCACCCCCATGACGAAGACGATCGCCACCAGGATGTCGACGGTGATGCCGCGGATGACGTCGCCAAAGGCCACCGGATTGGTGATCATACCGGCCAGCAGCCGGCGATGATCGTCCGACAGCACGAAGTAAAGCACGATCATCACGAAGCCGAGCTTGCCCAGCGACTTCAGGAATTCGACAAGGCCCTGAGCGCCGAACATGCGCTTCCAGCCCTTGGTCAGGGAAATGCGTTCGGCTTGCGGGCGGATGCGCTCGCCGACGAACTGAGGCACGTTCTGGATCAGCGACGCACCGACGCCCGCCACGATCAGCATCACGAACAGGCTGGCGACCGCGCGTGCGATCTCGACCGCCACCGCCTGGTAGAGTTCGATGACGTCGCGCTCGGTGCCGAGCGGCCAGGCCTCGGGCTTTTCGAGGAAATTGGACAGGAAGACGCCGAGTTCGGCGACCGACGAGCTGGCAAAGAACACGGCATAGACCATGATCGCCAGGAACGAGGTGAAGATCGCGACTTCCTTGGAGACGGGCAACTTGCCCTTCTCCATCGTGTCGCGGATTTTCTTCTCTGTCGGCTCTTCTGTTTTGGAGTCTTTGTCCTCGTCCGACATTGCTCAGCAGACCGCGTCGGATAAGGTCAGGCGGCGTCTTGCGCGGATGGCAATTCGAGGAGGCCCTCGTTTGACATGCGCAAGGCGGTGGAAGCGATGGTCTTGCGGGCACGCAGGATGTCGGCCGGTTGAATGCCTTCCGATCCCTGGCTCAGTTCGGACTCGATCATGCGGCGCGAGCGCGCGCTGATCGACGACAGCACGGCCTCGGCGAGCGGCAGCGGCGTTCCACGCAGGGCCATGGTGATGAGTTCCGTAGAGAGTCCATCGAACAGAGCCACGCGCGCCTTCTGCGACATCGACGTGATGTCCTCGAAGGAGAACAGGCGGGCGCGGATGGCATCGAGATCGGCCATGCCGACTTCCCGCAGGTCGCTCATCACCTCTTCGAGCTGCGACTTGTCCAGTTCGTTGAGGACGCTGGCGACGCGCGTCTGTCCGACCGATGTATCCTTCTGGGCGCTTTCGGTCAGCACGTGGTTGCGCAGCTGCTGCTCGACCAGCTTGGTCGCAGCCTCGGGCACGTTGGCCAATTCCATCATGCGCTTGATGATCTCGCTGCGCACCGGCTTTTCCATCGACAACACCACGCGTGCCGCATAGGTCGGCGCTAGGTTGGACAGGATCATCGCCGCGGTCTGCGGATGCTCATTGGCAAGGAAAGTGCCGATCTGCGTTGCTTCGAGCCTTTCGACCTGCGGCCACACCGGCGGCAGGTTATCCTTGATCATCAAGGGTTCGCCATTGCCCATCAGGGCGTTCATTTCTTCCGGCGACAGCGACTCGTTGAGGATGGTGTCCATCTTGTCGGCGGAATCGAGCAGGCCGGCACCTTCGGTGAACTCGGCCTCGAACTCGGCGACGATCCGTTCGAGATCGGCCTGGGGAATCGTACGCAGCAGCCGCGCGCCTTCGATGAGCGCCTTGAGCTCCTCCTGCTTGAAGAACTTCAGCAGACGGCTGGCCGATGGCTTGCCCATGGCCACCAAAATAGCCGCAGCCTTCTGTGGCCGCGTCAGCGACGCCAGCGACGTGGTCATGCGGAGGTCTCTCTGGAAGCAGGGGTAAGCACAGTCAAAAGTCCAGTCCTCAGGCGCTCTTCGTCGCCGCTACGATTTCGGTCAGGCGGATGCCGAAACGCGACGGATCGCTCTCAAGTACCGTGATTTCGCCACGCGCGATACGCCTTCCGTTGACCACGACGTCGACAGGTTCGCCGATGCGGCGGTCGAGCGCAACCGTCGAGCCCTTCTGCAGCGCCATCAGCTCCGACACCGGCATTTCGGTGCTGCCGAGCACGATCTGCACTTCGACCGGAATGCCGAAGATCACGCTGCTGTTGCCGGCTGCCGCCGCTGCACCGCCGGCGCTTGGCCGCTTTTCCTCTTCGCTCAGCACGCCGCGCAATTCTTCGATGGCACGATTGAGCTGATCGTCCTCGACTTCTTCGATTTCGGGCTTTTCGACCTCGGGCTTGGACTGTGCCTTGCTCATCGGTGTTCTCCTGTTCTGTCGTTCGCGGCGGCTGGTGCTGCTGGGCAGCAGCTCAACCCGCGACGATCCCTTCAATTGTATCTTCTGTAGAGTCGAACGGACGCCGGATGCGTACTGTGTAATTCTGGCCGAGCTTGCCGAACTCGCAGGCAAACAGTGTCTTGCCGCGAGCGGCGATGACAGCGTTGGACTGGGTGTTCTCGGCGAGCTCGATGACCTGCCCGACCTGGAGACCAGTCAGTTCGCCAAGCGTCATGCGCCCGATCGGCATCGAGGCTTCCAGCCTCACGGTCGAGCGCATCAGCTCGTCGGAGAAGCGCGAGCGCCATTCGGTGGTCGGAGCAGCACTCGTCTCGACCTCTGCCGGGCGGCGATCCGAAACCAGCACGCGCTGCGGCAGCGTCAGCGTCAGCGTACCGCGCGAAGCCATCGTCGACACGGTCAGCACGATGCGCGCCGACGGCCCGTCGCGAAACACATGCTTCTTCATCATCGCGCCGGTGATCGCTTCGGGCGCCGGCAGCTTGACGCCAAGGCCACCGTCCGGCCCCTGCGCGTTCATCGCGCGCGCCACATCCTGGATCAGCAGCGAGACAACGCCAAGCTCGATCGACGACAGATCGCGGTCGATCGGGGCAATGTCGCGGCCGGCATCACCGCCGAACATCAGGTTGACCAGGATGGCGATCGCCTGCGGATCGAACGTCATCACCAGGCCATCGGGCGAAAGCTTGGTCGGGGCGACGGTCATCGCCTGGTTGCTCTTGCCTGCCTTGGCATCCGTCATGCGGCCAAGCTTGATCTCGCCAACCTCGACGAAGACAGACGTTGGCAGTGCGTGGTTGATGGCCTCGGCAATAGCGGTTGCCGCGCGTTCGGCAAGGCGGCGCGCAGCGGCAAGCACTTTCTCCGGCTCGCCGGTATCGCCCAGCAGGCGCTCGATGACGACATCCCGCGGTTCCGCCGGGCTTGCGGTGGTATTCATGACTTGCGATGCCCTTTGTCAGCGTCCCGCATTGGCTCAGGCGGCCTTCTTCTCGACGATCGCCGTGTTCAGCGTGCTCTGCTCCACCGAATCGATCGATGGACGATCATAAGACGAGATCGTCTTGCGGCCGAACTCGATTGCAACCTGCGGCAGCGAGCCGTTCATGTAGGCAAGCAGCGTCTGCTTCACGACGATGTAGAGGCGGTTCTTCTTCTCGCGCACCGTCTTGATCTTGGTGGCGATCGGCGCGACCACGGCATAGGACAGGAAGATGCCGAGGAAGGTGCCGACCAGTGCCGCACCGATCAGGCCGCCGAGGATTTCGGGAGACTGGTCGAGCGCGCCCATCGCCTTGACCACGCCAAGCACCGCAGCAACGATGCCCAGCGCCGGCAGGCCGTCACCAACGGCGATCAGCGCGTGATAGGACTTGAGCTTGTCGGCGCGGATGGTCTGGATTTCCTCGTCCATCAGCGCCTCGATCTCGTGCGAACGGGCATTGCCGATGATGATGATGCGGCAATAGTCGCAGATGAAATGCGTCAGGTCGTAGTTCTTGAGCACCAGCGGATAGGCCTGGAAGATCGGCGAGTCGTCGGGGTTGTCGATATGCGCCTCGACCTCGGACCGGGTCTTGGTGCGCAACTCGCGCATCAGCGAATGCAGCACGCCCAGCGTCTCGAGATAGTCCTGCTCTTTCGGCACTGCCTGCTTGAGCGCTTCGACGATCGCCTTGCCGGTATCCTTGACGGTGGCCATCGGGTTGGCAACCAGGAACGTACCGAGGGCCGCACCGCCAATGATGACGAGTTCCCAAGGCTGCATCAGGACGTCCAGGTGTCCACCCATCGCCATGAAGCCGCCGAGCACACAGCCCAGCGTCACGACGAGTCCGATCAGAATGCCCACAGCAGGTCCTTCCGCACATTCAAAGCAACATACAGGCACAGATAGCGGCCGTGCCTTGTGTGAGGCTTGAAGGATCATCGCCAAGCCATTCAGCCTCGCGCAAGCAATGGGGCGTAGCCTTCCCCGTCTATGCTGCGGCGGAAGGGCTGTTGTCGTGCTCAATACCTATACAAGCTACCACCTGATCGCGCGGGATCTCGGCAAGGCCTTGGATCGCGTGGAGAACCAGCCCACTGTCGAGCGCGACACCGAGTACTATCTCAAGAACATCACCAAGGTGAAAAGCATCGACGAGTTCGTCAAGAACGACCGTCTGTTCAAATACGCCATGAAGGCGCACGGCCTGCAGGACATGGCCTACGCCAAGGCCTTCATGGTCAAGGCCCTGAAGGAAGGCGTGGCCAAAGAAGACAGCTTCGCCAACAAGCTGACCGACAAGCGCTACGCCGAATTCGTCAAGAGCTTCAACTTTGCCGAGCTCGGTGACAAGGCCACCGTCTACACCAAGGCGCAGCAGGGCGCGGTCGACAAATACCTGATCCGGGTCAAGCTCGATGGTGTCGACCCCAACTCCGAAGCGGTCAAGAAGGAGGTCAAGTATTACCTCGACAACATCGTCAAGGTGACATCGGCCAAGGACCTTATGTCCGACACCAGGCTCTACACCTTCGCCATGAAATCCTTCGGCATCGAAGGGTCGATCCCCAACAAGGAGATGATGGAAAAGGTACTGGCCGGCGGCGTTCGGGACCCGAAGAGCTACGCCAACCAGATGACGGACAAGCGCTACGCCGCGTTTGCCAGCACCTATAACTTCGAAGCACTCGGCAAGGATGCGACGACCTACAATGCCGCGCAGCGTCCGGCGGTCGACAAGTATGTCCGCCAGACCCTGGAAGAGGACGCCGGCAAGGACAATGAGGGCGTGCGCCTCGCGCTCTATTTCGAGCGCAAGGCCCCCTCGATCACCAGCTTCTACGAAGTGCTCGCCGACCCAGCGCTGGCCAAGGTCGTACGCACCGCGCTCGGCCTGCCTGAATCATTCGCCTCGGCCAACATCGACCGTCAGGTCAAGCTGTTCGAGGACAAGCTGAAGATCGAGACCTTTGCCAATCCCAAGAAGCTCGGCGAATTCCTCAAGCGCTTCACCAGCCTCTGGGAAATCAACAATCCGTCCTCCCCGGTGCAGGCCTCCGTCGGCACCCTGTTCGGCTCATCGTCGCCGGCCTACGGCGTTTCGACTGACGTGCTGTTTGCCATGCAGAAACTGAGGTTCTGAGAACATCATGCAGAACGGTCTTTACGTCGCCCTTTCCGCCCAGGTGGCTCTGGAAAAGCGTCTCAACACCATTGCCGACAACGTCGCCAACGCCTCGACTGTCGGCTTCCGCGCCACCGGTGTGAAGTTCGAGGACGTCGTTTCCGGCCTCGGCCCGAAATCCGTCTCCTTCACCTCGCCGGGTGATACCTACCTGTCGACCCAGCATGGCGCGATGCGTGAAACCGGCAACCCGTTCGACTTCGCCATTCGCGGCGACGCATGGTTCGGCATCGAAACGCCTGCTGGCGTCGTGATGACGCGCGACGGCCGCTTCTCGATGACGGCGGAAGGCCAGCTCGTCACCGTCGAGGGCCATCCGGTGCTCGACGCCGGCGGCGCGCCGACGCAGCTTGACCCACGTGCCGGACCGCCCACCGCGGGTTCCGACGGCTCGCTGCGCCAGGACGGACGCCTCGTCGGCGCCATCGGCCTCTACGAGTTCAACCCCGGTACCAATTTCGTCCGTTACGGCAACTCCGGCGTCATTCCGCCGACGGCGCCCGAGCCGGTCGTCGACCGCATGGACGCCGGCATCGTCCAGGGCTTCGTCGAGGAGTCCAACGTCAATCCGATCAAGGAGATGAGCAAGCTCATCATGGTTCAGCGCGCCTTCGAGAACACCGCCGCTCTGATGCGTCAAACCGAAGCGTCGTTCTCCGACGCTATCAAGACGCTCGGCTCGAAGTAAGTGAGCAACGCGCTGGCCAACATCCGCGACGAGCCCCAGGCGGTCCACGACAACCGGCTCGAAGCGCTCGAGCGGATCCAGCACCGCTTCGCCGACGACCGCCTGCTGGTCAGACGCGGCGGGCAAGTGACCGAGATCGCATCTACCCACTACAAGGTCGGCGGCCTGTCGCTCAGCGCGCGCCTCGGCGACATCGTCGAACACCGTGGCCATGGCCGCAACCGGCGCGGCGAGATCGTGCAGATCGGCCGCGACGAGGTGCTGGTGGCGCCTTATGAAAGCAGCGGCGAGGTCGGCGTCGGCGATGCCGTCTTCACGCGTGGGCCGATCGCCATCACGCCGCATCCGAGCTGGCGCGGCCGTGCCATCGACGCGCTCGGCCGCCCCATAGACGGCGGCGCACCGTTGGTCCGCAGTGCCAGGAACGATGCCACCGAAGCGATCCCGCCCGCGGCGCTCGCCCGCCAACGCGTCGAAACAGGCTTCCTGACCGGCGTCCGCGTCATCGACATCTTCACCCCGCTGTGTTTCGGCCAGCGCATGGGCATCTTCGCCGGCTCCGGCGTCGGCAAGTCGACGCTGCTTGCCATGCTCGCCGGTGCGGATGCCTTCGACACCGTCGTCGTCGCCCTGATTGGCGAACGCGGCCGCGAGGTGCGCGAATTCCTCGAAGACACCATCGGCGTCGCTGCCATGGCCAAGACGGTCGCGGTCGTCGCCACCTCGGACGAGAGCGCGATGATGCGCCGCCGCGCGCCCGACACCGCGATGCGTGTCGCCGAGCATTTCCGCGACAAGGGCCACCGCGTCCTGCTGGTGCTCGATTCCATCACCCGTTTTGCCCATGCCCTGCGCGAGGTCGCCATCGGCGCCGGCGAGCCGCCGGTGGCGCGCGGCTATCCCGCCTCCGTCTTCACCGAACTGCCCAAGCTGCTCGAACGCGCCGGCCCCGGCATGGAGGGCACGGGATCGATCACCGCCATCATCTCCGTGCTTGTCGACGGCGACGACCACAACGATCCCGTCGCCGATTCCGTGCGCGGCATTCTCGATGGCCACGTGGTGCTCGACCGTTCCATCGCCGAGCAAGGTCGCTATCCGCCGGTCAATCCACTGGCTTCGATCTCCCGTCTCGCCTCCAAGGCCTGGACGCCGGAGCAGCGCCAGCTCGTCAGCAAACTCAAGGCACTGATCTCGCGCTTCGAGGACACGCGCGACATCCGTCTGCTCGGCGCCTACCAGCCGGGCGCCGATCCCGACCTCGACCTCGCCGTGAAGCAGGTGCCGGTAATCTACGAAGCGCTCGGCCAGTCGCCTGCCGACGGGCCCTCGCTCGATCCGTTCTCCGACCTCGCACGCCATCTGAAATCCAGGGATAGAACACATGTTCAGGCGGAATGACCCGGCAAGCGAATTCCTGGAGATGATCGGCTCCAAGGATGAGCCGCGCACGCTGATGCAGCGGCTCGGCCTGAAACGCCGGCCGCTGACCATCACGCCGAAGCACGAGAAAAAGCGTGATCACCGCAGCGATTTCATCATCGCCGCCCTCGGAATCGCACTCGGGCTCACCTGCGCGCTGTTTCCCTGGTACATCTTCTTCAATCAGGACAAGTTCGGCATCCGGGCGATGAAATTCTCCGGCGGCGGTCAGAACGACCAGGCGGTCCCGCTTGTCCTGGGCGAGCAGGTCGAACGTGTCGGCGCGCCGATGACGGCCGAAGACATTCCGCCGATGAAGCTCGACCTGTTTGCCACCGGCTCGCTGCGCCCCAACAAGGATGAAGCTGGTCTTGCCGGCATAGCCGAACAGCCCTTTCCCGGACCGAAGATCGAATTCAAGCTCGTGCACATCGCCAATGGCCGCGCCATGGTCGAGGACGACGCCGGTGTCTGGGTGGTGCAACGCGGCTCCGTGCTGCCCGATTCGAGCCGCGTTGCATCGATCGAACAGCGCGACGGCAAATGGGTGCTCGTCACCTCGCGCGAAGAGGTCTTCCAGGTCGCGCAGTAGCGGCCGGGCCCCGCGCAAGGCCCGCGCAAGACTGAGGCCATAGTGTTTGGAAATCTGCTCGGAGATTTCCATGGACCCCGTCAACCTGTTCGATCTGGCTGCCCAGCAGGCTCGCTGGCTCTCAGTGCGCCAGAACGCCATCGCCGGTAACGTCGCCAACGCCAACACGCCCGGCTATCGGACCAACGACATCGAGCCCTTCGAGAAAGTGCTCGACCGTTCGCGCGTCGCCATGGCGTCGACCCAGACGGGCCACCTCACCGGCGGCGCCACCGAAGCCGGTTACGCCATCAGGCCGGAGGATCCCAAGCACGCCGTTCTGCCTTCGGACAATACGGTTGCCGTCGAGGAAGAGCTCATGAAAGCCGGCGAAGTCCGCCGCTCGTTCGAACTCAACACGGCCATCGTCAAGGCCTTCCACCGCATGATCATGCTGAGCACGAAGGCCTGACCGGGATGGATCCGCTCGTCGCCGCCCTCAAGGTCGCCGGTTCCGGTCTCGGAGCCCAGTCGGAACGCTTGCGCATCGTTTCGGAAAATCTCGCCAATGCCCAGTCGACCGGCAACACGCCGGGCGCCGATCCCTATCGTCGCAAGACCGTCAGCTTCGCCGCCGAACTCGACCGCGCCACCGGAGCCTCGACCGTCGAGATCGCCTCGATCGGCCACGACCAGACGGCTTTTCCGCTGGAGTTCCAGCCCGGCAACGAGGCCGCCGACGCCGCCGGTTTCGTCAAGATGCCCAACGTCAACGTCATCATCGAAATGGCCGACATGACCGAGGCCAACCGCTCCTATGAAGCCAACCTGCAGGTCGTCAAGCAGGCGCGCGAACTCATTTCCATGACGATTGATCTTATGAGGAACCAGTAATGATCGGCTCCATCAGCCCAGTCGGCACCCAGCTACTGTCCAAGCCGACCAGCGTTGTGCCCGAGGCCGGCGCGGCTGCGGCAGGCGGCGGTGTCGCCTCGTCCTTCGCCGCCGCCCTCGCCGACGCAGCGACCGAAGCGCACAACACCTTGCGCCAGGCCGAGCAGCTGTCGCTCTCCGGCCTTCAGGGCAAGGCCGACACGCGTGAGGTTGTCGATGCCGTGATGAGCGCCGAGCAGGCCCTGCAGGCCGCCGTCGCCATCCGCGACAAGATCGTCACGGCCTATCTCGAAGTCAGCCGCATGGGCATCTGAGGAACAACCCGATGAAAGCGCTTGCAATTGCCGCCACGGGCATGAATGCCCAACAGACAAATCTCGAGGTGATCGCGAACAACATCGCGAACATCAACACGACCGGCTACAAGCGCGCCCGCGCCGAGTTCTCCGACCTGCTCTACCAGGTCGACCGCACCCAGGGCGTGCCCAACCGGGCCAATTCGGCGATCGTGCCGGAAGGCGTCTCGATCGGCCTCGGCGTCAAGACATCTGCGGTGCGCAACGTCCACATCCAGGGCGTGCCGACCAACACCGGCAACGAGTACGATCTCGCGCTGACCGGCAAGGGCTGGTTCCAGATCGAAGGCGCCGACGGTCAGACGCTCTACACCCGCGCCGGCTCCTTCAACAAGAACGCCACCGGCCAGCTCGTCACCGTCGACGGCTTCAACGTCATCCCAGCGATCAACGTGCCGCAGGACGCCGTCGAGGTCATCGTCAACAATTCCGGCCAGGTCTTCGCCCGGCTCGACAACCAGACGGCGCTCCAGCCGCTCGGGCAGCTGACGCTTGCCAACTTCGCCAACGAGGCCGGCCTCGCGCCGCTCGGCGACAATCTCTTCGCCGAAACCGAAGCGTCGGGCGCGGCCAATGTCGGCATTCCCGGCGACCCCGGCTACGCCACCATCCGCCAGGGCTACCTCGAAAGCTCCAACGTCGATCCGGTCAAGGAAATCACCGAGCTGATTTCGGCACAGCGCGCCTACGAGATGAACTCCAAGGTCATCCAGGCGGCCGACGAAATGGCCGCCGTCGTCTCCAAGAACATCCGGTGAAGATTATGCGGCGACGGCACGCCCTCCTCTACATCCGCTCGGCAGTCCTTGCTTTCGCCATGCTTGGCGGCGCAGCGCAGGCTGCCGACCAGGAGGTCGTGCTCGTTCCCAACCGCGTCATCTATCCCGGCGAGACGATCGCCTTGTCCTCGCTCAAGGAAGTCACCCTCAAGCCGGGCAAGGTGCGCCCCGACGCAGTCGCCACCATGGCCGACGAGCTCGACGGCCGCATCGCCAAGCGTACGCTTTTGCCCGGCCGCTATGTTCCGATCACCGCGCTGCGCGAGGCCTGGCTGGTCGACCGCGGCGCTTCCGTTCAGGTCGTCTTCGCCTCCGGCCCGCTGATGATCTCGGCCGCGGCCGTGACGCTCGAGCCAGGTGCAGCCGGCGACGTCGTCAAGGTCCGCAACCTCGACAGCGGCAAGGTCTTCACGGGCACGGTCATGGCCGACGGCTCGATCCGCGTGGGTGCCATATGATCCGTAGACTGTTGCTCGCCGCAATCGCCGTATTCGGCCTGCAAACCGCTTATGCCGACGGCCCCGATGGCGTTCCGGCCGGCCAGCTGAAGGCCGGCGGCAAGGCGGCTGCCGGCGGTTACGCCACAACCGAATTCGGCGGCGGCAATGGCGGCGACGGCGACTTCATCGCCACCTCGGGCGATGGCGGCCGTCAGACCACGCTCAATTCGGGCACCGCCGCCAATCTCGTCAATGTCCGCATCAAGGACGTCGCCTCGCTCCAGGAAGCCCGCGACAACCAGGTTGTCGGTTACGGTCTCGTCATCGGCCTGAACGGCTCGGGCGACAGCCTGCGCAATTCGCCCTTCACCGAGCAGTCGATCCGCGCCATGCTCGAAAATCTCGGCATCGCCTCCGAGGATGGCCGGGCGCGCGTTCGCAACGTTGCTGCCGTCATCGTCACCGCCAACCTGCCGGCCTTCGTCCAGGCCGGCGCACGCATCGACATCAACGTTTCCTCGCTCGGCGACGCCTCATCGCTTGCCGGCGGCACACTTGTGATGACCCCGCTCAAGGCGCCCGATGGCGAGATCTACGCCGTCGCGCAAGGGTCGGTGCTGGTCTCCGGCTTCAACGCGCAGGGCAAGGCCGAGCAGGTCACGCAAGGCGTTCCGACCTCCGGCCGCGTTCCCAACGGTGCCATCGTCGAACGCGAGGTCAAGGCCCGCTTCGCCGACGAGAACGTGCTCACGCTGCAGCTGTTCAATCCTGACTTCTCGACCTCGGTGCGCATTGCCGACGCCATCAACGACTATGCCCGCCACCGCTTCGGCAAGCGTGTCGCTGGCGAGCAGGATTCGCGTGTCGTCGTCATCCGCAAGCCCGAAGGCGTTTCGACCGCGCGCTTTTATGCCGAGCTCGAGAACCTGATGATCATGTCGGACGTCCCCGCGCGGGTCGTCGTCGACGAGCGTACCGGCACCATCGTCATCGGCAACGAGGTCAAGATCTCGCGCGTCGCGATCAGCCACGGCACGCTCACGGTTCGCATCACCGAGCAACCGCGCGTCGTCCAGCCCGAGCCGTTCTCGCGCGGCGAAACTGCGGTCGAAGATGCTACAGTCATCGAGACAGAGCGTGCCGATTCCAAGCTCGCCTTGCTCGACGGCCCGGATCTGCAGACGCTGGTCGCCGGCCTCAATCGCCTCGGCGTCAAGCCGGATGGCATCATCGCAATCCTCCAGGGCATCAAGTCGGCAGGCGCGCTGCAGGCCGACCTGGTGGTCCAGTAAGCCATGGCCATGACCAACGCCCTCTCCCACATCCGTCGCCACGCACTTGCCGCGGCAGCACTCGGCGTCGTCTTTGCCGGTGCCGCATCCGCCGAACAGGCCGCGCCGAAGGCGCCCGTGGTCCAGGGCACGCCGACGCGGGTCATCGAGCGCGAGGCCCCGAAGGAAGCCATCGAGGCTGCCGTGCCGCCGGTCGAACAGAGCGAGGTCGAGCGCTTCTGTTCCAACATTGCCGACGCTGCCCGCGACCGCCGTTACCAGTTGCAGGCCGAGGAGCTGAAGAAGCTGCAGGCCGAGGTCGACAAGCGCATCGCCCTGCTCGAGGAGCGCAAGACCGAATACGAAACTTGGCTGAAGCGCCGCGAGGTCTTCCTCGCCCGCGCCGAGGAAGGTGTCGTCCAGATCTATTCACGCATGAAGCCCGATGCCGCCGCCGAGCGCCTGGCGGTGATGAACACCGACCTCGCCGCCGCCATCATGATGAAGCTCGACGCGCGCAAGGCGAGCGTCATCCTGAATGAAATGGAAAGCAAGGTCGCGGCGGAACTGACCCGCATCATCGCGAGCGCCGCACGCCGGGAAGACCCCACATGATCAAAAAAGCCCTCCTCGCTGCAGCCATGGCCAGCCTTGCCGGCTGTGGCTCCAACCTCAAGGAAATCGGCAAGGAGCCGACGATGTCGGCCGTCGGCTCCGGCATCGAGGATGGCAGCTCGTCGATGTACCGCTATCCTGAATCGCCTGCCGCACCGCCGAAGCGCTTTTCGCTGTGGCAGGACAAGCAGAGCCGCATGTTCACCGACCCGCGCGCGCTGCAGCCGGGCGACATCCTCACCGTCAAGATCGAGATCGACGACAGGGCCCGTTTCCAGAACGAGTCCGAGCGCAACCGCGTCACCAACCGGACCATTGCCGCTGGCCTCAATGTCGAATGGGACGGCGCCAAGACCGGTGGCAAGGGCGATGGCAGCGCCGGCTCCAAGTCGATTTATTCCGGCGACGGCGCCACCACGCGGTCCGAGAAGCTCAACCTGCTCCTTGCCGCCGTCGTCACCGACGTGCTGCCCAACGGCAATATGATGATCCGGGGCTCGCAGGAGGTGCGCGTCAACGCCGAGCTGCGCGTCTTGACCATCGCCGGCATCGTGCGTCCGTCCGACATCGGTCCGGAAAACACTATTCCCTACGAGCGTATCGCCGAAGCCCGCATCTCTTATGGTGGCCGCGGCCGCATCACCGAGGTCCAGCAGCCGCCATACGGCCAGCAGTTCCTCGACCAGGTCCTCCCCTTCTAGGTCCGGGACATGTCAGACATAGATCAGTTCCTCCCCCAGAAGCCCGGCCCCTCGCTGGTCGTCCAGCTCGGCATCCTGGCGGTGCTGACCGTCGGAGCCATCGGCATGGGCTGGCTGTCGGGTGGCTACCTCAAGGGCGAGAGCACACCTGTCGAGCAAGCTGTTCCCGAAGCGCCCAAGGCCCACGCCGCCAAGGAAGAGGCGCCAGCCGAGCATGGTCCGGCCAGCGAAGCTGCAGGCACTCTGGTGCAATTGCCGGCCATCACCGCCAATCTCGCGGCACCCGACACGATGTGGATTCGCCTCGAGGTCTCGCTGGTGCTCGACGCGCCGCAATCCGCAGACCTCGCCGAGCGCGTCCACCAGGACCTGCTCGCCTACGTGCGCACGCTCCGGATCCACCAGGTCCAGGGCGCCAGCGCTTTCCGCCACCTCAAGACCGACCTCGACGAACGCGCCGCGATCCGCAGCGATGGCCACGTCAAGGAAGTGCTGATCAGAACGTTGCTCTTCGAATGAAAAAGTTCCTGGCCACCGCAGCCATCCTCGCTGGCGCAATTGCGCCGGCGAGCGCGCAGCAGCTCGACCTGAGTCAGCTCGGCAACACCGATGGCGCCACCATCGGTTACATCATCCAGATGTTCGGCCTGCTCACCGTGCTTTCGGTGGCACCGGGCCTGCTGATCATGGTGACCAGCTTCACCCGCTTCGTCATCGCCTTCTCGATCCTGCGCACCGGCATCGGCTTGCAGTCGACGCCGGCCAACCTGATCCTGATCTCGCTGTCTTTGTTCATGACCTTCTACGTCATGGCGCCGACCTTCGATCAGGCCTGGCAGAACGGCGTCAAGCCGCTGATGGACAACCAGATCACCCAGGTTGAAGCTGTCGATCGCATTTCCGACCCGTTCCGCACCTTCATGATGCGCAATGTCCGCGACAAGGACTTCAGCCTGTTCGCCGACCTCGCCCGCGAACGCGGCCAGACGGTGTCGGAAGACAAGGTCGACCTGCGCATCCTGGTCCCGGCCTTCATGATCTCCGAAATCCGCCGCGGCTTCGAGATCGGCTTCCTGATCGTGCTGCCCTTCCTCGTCATCGACCTGATCGTCGCCACCATCACCATGGCGATGGGCATGATGATGCTGCCGCCGACAGTGGTGTCGTTGCCATTCAAGATATTGTTCTTCGTGCTCATCGACGGCTGGAACCTGCTCGTCGGCAGCCTTGTTCGATCTTTCACCTAGATCACCGCGCGTCCGCTTGCGGGCGCGCCATCACCGAAATCCGGGATGACGGCCGCAGTTCGCTTCGCGCGAACTGCGGCCAACGTGTTTTTGGGGCGCGCACAAATCCCGGGAAAATCAGCAAGTTAATGCGCGTTAACCATACCGCTTAGACCTTTGGTAGCTTCTATCGTGGAGATTGCCGGGCATGGCGGGTGATCCTCACGGAGAGATCATGGGCATGATGCCGCTCCGCCATACCGGTCGGTCCGGTATGTCCCTGTACTTCAGCATATCCTAGGGGCGTAATTCCCATGTCCAGCATCAATACCAACGCGTCAGCAATGACCGCGCTGCAGACCCTCGCAGCCACCAACAAGTCGCTCAACGTCACCCAGGGCCGCATCGCCACGGGTCTCCGCGTCGCAGAAGCTTCCGACAACGCCGCCTACTGGTCGATCGCCACCACGATGCGTTCGGACAACAAGGCCCTCTCGACGGTCCAGGATTCGCTCGGCCTTGGCGCTTCGAAGGTAGATACCGCCTACACCGGCATGAACAAGGCCATCGACACGCTCAACGACATCAAGGTCAAGCTGGTCGCCGCCAACGGCGCTTCGGCTGCCGACAAGGAAAAGATCGACACCGAAATCAAGGCGCTGCAGAGCCAGCTGAAGGCCTATGCCGACGGCGCCACCTTCTCGGGCTCGAACATGCTTTCGGTCGACACGACGACCGGCCATGCCGTCGCCGGCACCGCCGACGACGTCAAGATCGTTTCGGCCTTCAACCGCGATGCATCGGGCACGGCCTCGATCTCGACCATCGACGTCAAGGTTCAGGACATCAAGCTCTATGACGCCTCGGCTGCCTCCACCGGCCTGACCGATGGTATCCTCGATGCACACCGCCTCGGCACCGGCGCGCGCGTCGCTGCCGCCTCGAACCCGACGGCCGGCGCTGCCGCTGTCGGCACCGACACTTACACCGTGGCGACGCTTTCGGTTAAGGGCTTCAGCGATACCCAGATCGGCGCCATGCTCGGCGTTGTCGAAGGCGCGCTGAAGGAAATGACGACTGCCGCCACCAACCTCGGCGCCGCCAAGAGCCGCATCGAGCTGCAGAAGGCCTTTACTTCCAGCCTGATGGACTCGATCGACCGCGGCGTCGGCCAGCTCGTCGATGCCGACATGAACAAGGAATCGACCCGCCTGCAGGCCCTCCAGGTCCAGCAGCAGCTCGGCATCCAGGCGCTGTCGATTGCGAATGGCAACTCGCAGTCGATCATGTCGCTGTTCCGCGGCTGACCGAACCGTCTCAGGCATTCCGTATCAGGACGGGCCGCACCTCAGGTGCGGCCCGTTTTGCGTCTGCCCGGAGCATTCAAAATAAATCCCAAGATTATCCGCAATGTTTCTAACGCTTAGCGATTTGGTAGGGAGTATCGGAGAGATTACCCGGCATGGCGGGTGATCCCTCGGGGATCATGGGCATGATGCCGCTCCGCCATACCGGTCGATCCGGTATGTCCCTGTACCTTTGCATTTCCTAGGGGCGTAATTCCCATGTCCAGCATCAATACCAACGCGTCAGCAATGACGGCGCTGCAGACGCTTGCAGCCACCAACAAGTCGCTCAACGTCACCCAGGGCCGTATCGCCACGGGTCTCCGCGTTGCAGAAGCCTCCGACAACGCCGCCTACTGGTCGATCGCCACCACCATGCGTTCCGACAACAAGGCGCTTTCCACCGTTCAGGATTCGCTCGGCCTCGGCGCTTCGAAGGTCGACACCGCCTACACCGGCATGAACAAGGCCATCGACACGCTCAATGACATCAAGGTCAAGCTGGTCGCCGCCAACGGCGCGTCTGCCGCCGACAAGGCCAAGATCCAGACCGAAATCAAGGCGCTGCAGGGCCAGCTGAAGGCCTATGCCGACGGCGCGACCTTCTCGGGTGCCAACTACCTCTCGGTTGCCTCCGACAAGAACGCCGCGGGCGCCGCAGCAGCCGCCGACACCGGTGTCCAGCAGGATGCCAAGATCGTTTCGGCCTTCAACCGCGACGCGTCGGGCACCGCCTCGATCTCGACCATCGACGTCAACGTCGAAGGCATCAAGCTCTATGATTCGGGCGCCGGCACCCCGGCCAACGTCAAGAACGCCGGTATCCTCGACCGCCAGACCGCAATCTGGAGCTCAAAGGCTGCCCAGACTGCCTACGACAGCGCCTATGCTGCCTCGGTGGCAGGTGGCGGCACCGACACCGCATCGGCGACGGCTGCCGCAACCGCGGCCGCAGCAGCTGACGGCACGGCTACGTCCATCACCGGCGTCTCCGTCGCCAACCTCGACATCACCGCTGCCGGCGTCACCGACGCCTTCATCGGCTCGATGCTGAGCAAGGTCGAAGGCGCGCTCAAGTCGATGACGACCGCTGCAACCAACCTCGGCGCTGCCAAGAGCCGCATCGAGCTGCAGAAGGCCTTCACCTCGAGCCTGATGGACTCCATCGATCGCGGCGTCGGCCAGCTCGTCGATGCCGACATGAACAAGGAATCGACCCGTCTGCAGGCCCTCCAGGTCCAGCAGCAGCTCGGTATCCAGGCGCTGTCGATTGCCAATGGCAACTCGCAGTCGATCATGTCGCTGTTCCGCGGCTGATCGAACCGTCTCAGGCACATCTTGGGAAAATGGGCTGCACTTCGGTGCGGCCCATTTTTATTTCGGATCTTCTTCCGCTCGACACGCCACCGGGCAGCCCGGTCAGCCAATATTCTACAAATCGGCGTTGGTTAATCGGCCATTTTCTCGAAAGTTAGAGTTTTAGAAATGTCTATACGACATTGATGCTTCATGGCGGGTGATCGACAACGATCATGGGCATGATGCCGCTCCGCCATACCGGTCGGTCCGGTATGTCCCTGTTTTTGTTGTTTTTTCGGGGCGTATTTTCCCATGTCCAGCATCAATACCAACGCGTCGGCAATGACCGCGCTGCAGACCCTGTCTGCCACCAACAAAGCTCTCAACACCACCCAGGGCCGTATCGCAACGGGTCTCCGCGTCGCGGAAGCTTCCGACAACGCCGCTTACTGGTCGATCGCCACCACCATGCGTTCGGACAACAAGGCCCTGTCGACGGTCCAGGATTCGCTCGGCCTCGGCGCGTCGAAGGTCGACACCGCCTACACCGGCATGAACAAGGCCATCGACACGCTCAACGAGATCAAGGTCAAGCTCGTCGCCGCCAATGGCGCGTCGAACGCCGACAAGGCCAAGATCCAGACCGAAGTGAAGGCCCTGCAGGACCAGCTCAAGTCCTATGCTGACGGCGCGACCTTCTCCGGCACCAACATGCTGTCGGTCAACAGCGGCGCCGCCGCTTCTCCCGACGTCAAGGTCGTTTCGGCCTTCAACCGCGATGCATCGGGCACGGCCTCGATCTCGACCATCGACATCAAGGTCGAGAGCATCAAGCTTTATGAAGCCGGCACTGGCGTCGCCACCACCGGCAAGGGCATTCTCGACTCCGAGCGCACCGCCGCTGGCGTCGAAGGTGCGGCCAATGCCGTCACCCTCGGCACTTACGATGCCGCCGACACCTTCCAGGTCGCCACGATGAAGCTGACGGACGGCACGCTGTTCGCCAACGACCAGCAGCTGACCCAGATGCTCGGCGTTGTCGAAAGCGCGCTCAAGGACATGAACACGGCCGCCACCGACCTCGGCGCCGCCAAGAGCCGCATCGAGCTGCAGAAGTCGTTCACCTCGAGCTTGATGGACTCCATCGATCGCGGCGTCGGCCAGCTCGTCGATGCCGACATGAACAAGGAATCGACCCGCCTGCAGGCCCTCCAGGTCCAGCAGCAGCTCGGCATCCAGGCGCTGTCGATCGCCAACGGCAACTCGCAGTCGATCATGTCGCTGTTCCGCGGCTGATCGAATCGTCTCTGGCATTTTGCATCAGAGCGGGCCGCACCTCAGTGCGGCCCGCTTGCGTTTGGGTCCGCACCCGTGTTGTCGCGCTGAAAGATCGAGGAAACTATAAATATTTCAACGCTCTAACAAACGAACCTCATACGGTTGTTAGCAGTTCGGTAAGGTTAAGATGCGATAGTCCTTGGCATGGCGGGTGACCCCTTCTTGGCGATCATAGGCATGATGCCACGCCGCCATACCGGTCGATCCGGTATGTTCCAGTATTGCTTTTTCCTAGGGGCGTAATTCCCATGTCCAGCATCAATACCAACGCGTCAGCAATGACGGCGCTGCAGACGCTTTCCGCCACCAACAAGTCGCTGAGCACCACCCAGGGCCGCATCGCCACAGGTCTGCGCGTTGCTGAAGCTTCCGACAACGCGGCCTACTGGTCGATCGCAACCACCATGCGTTCGGACAACAAGGCGCTCTCGACCGTGCAGGATTCGCTTGGCCTCGGCGCTTCGAAGGTCGACACCGCCTATACCGGCATGAACAAGGCCATCGACACGCTCAACGACATCAAGGTCAAGCTGGTCGCCGCCAACGGCGCATCGGCTGCCGACAAGGAAAAGATCGACACCGAGATCAAGGCCCTCCAGAAGCAGCTCCAGGCCTATTCCGACGGCGCCACCTTCTCCGGTACCAACATGCTCTCGGTCAAGAGCGGTGCTGCGGCAACCGCAGCCGACGACGTCAAGATCGTCTCCGCCTTCAACCGCGACGGCGCCGGCTCCGCTTCTGTGTCGACCATCGACGTCAAGGTCGATGACATCAAGCTGTTCGAGACCGGCGGTGCTGCCGCCATCAAGACCGGCATCCTGGATGGCCAGCGTCTCGGCACCACCGGCGTCCGTGCCGCCCTGTCCGCCCCGACCCCCGGCACCGATGCCGCAACCGACACCTACTCGGTCATGACAGTTTCGGTCAAAGGCTACTCCGATGCGCAGCTCACCAAGCAGCTTGGCGTTGTCGAAGCAGCACTCAAGGAAATGACGACGGCCGCTACCAACCTCGGCGCTGCAAAGAGCCGCATCGAACTGCAGAAGGCCTTCACCTCCAGCCTGATGGACTCCATCGACCGCGGTGTGGGCCAGCTCGTCGATGCCGACATGAACAAGGAATCGACCCGTCT
This sequence comes from Aminobacter sp. NyZ550, assembly GCF_025628925.2. Taxonomy (NCBI): domain Bacteria; kingdom Pseudomonadati; phylum Pseudomonadota; class Alphaproteobacteria; order Hyphomicrobiales; family Phyllobacteriaceae; genus Aminobacter; species Aminobacter sp. NyZ550. The sequence goes on along the minus strand of NZ_CP114190.1, from coordinate 2,076,449 downwards.
GCAGGCCCTCCAGGTCCAGCAGCAGCTCGGCATTCAGGCGCTGTCGATCGCCAACGGCAACTCGCAGTCGATCATGTCGCTGTTCAAGGGCTGATGCCCCGGCGCCAAAACATCTCCAGTCGTGAAATCGGGCCGTACCCTTGGGTGCGGCCCGATTTCATTTTGCCCTGTCCGCCGCCTTCTCCTCGCCTGGCGGCGCCGGATAGCTTCGCGCAAGTTACGGCGAGCATAGATTCCGCCACGTAACGGTAAATGCGAAGGCCTGTCGTCGTGTGGTCTTTAATCTGCCGTTAACCATAAGTTCGTAGTTATGGTTAACCAATTGCTATGACGGTTCGGCTGCCACGGGCAGAACGTACGGCATCCGCAACCGGTTCGCGGCGGCAGATCGCGCGGCTCTGACAGAGGGGTTTATTTCGATGTCCAGTATTATGACCAATGCTTCGGCGTTGACGGCGCTTCAGAGCCTCAACACCACGAACAAGGCTTTGAACACCACCCAGGCCCGCATCTCGACCGGCTTCCGCGTCGCGGAAGCCTCCGACAACGCCGCCTACTGGTCGATCGCCACCACCATGCGCTCCGACAACAGGGCACTCTCGACGGTCCAGGACGCGCTCGGCCTCGGCGCCTCGAAGGTCGACACCGCATATACCGCGATGCACAAGTCGATCGACACTCTCAACGACATCAAGGTCAAGCTTGTCGCCGCCGCCAATGGCTCGGACGCCGACAAGAACAAGATCGACGTCGAGATCAAGGCGCTGCAGGCACAGCTCAAGAGCTATGCCGACAGCGCCAGCTTCTCCGGTGCCAACTGGCTTTCGGTCAATTCGACGACAGCTGCCGGCCATTCGGCGGCCGGCGTCCACAATGACGCCAAGATCGTTTCGGGCTTTATCCGCGACAACTCGGGCACAGTCACGCTGGCAACGATCGACATCAAGGTCCAGAGCGTGAAGCTCTACGACGCCGCAGCCACCAACAACGTCAACAAAGGCATCCTCGAAGGCCTTCGCCTCGGCACCACGGGCGTGCGCGACAACACCGCCGTCAACCCGACGACCCCGGGTGCAGCGGTTGCCGCCACAGACGGCTACGCCGTTGCGACCCTTTCGGTGAAGGGCTTCAGCTTCGACCAGATCCTGCAGATGGTGAAGGTCACCGAAACGACCCTCGCCGAGATGACCGACGCCGCCACCACGCTCGGCGCGGCCAAGAGCCAGATCGACCTTCAGAAGACCTTCACCACCAGCCTGATGGACTCCATCGACCGCGGCGTCGGTCAGCTCGTCGACGCAGACATGAACAAGGAATCGACCCGCCTGCAGGCCCTTCAGGTCCAGCAGCAGCTCGGCATCCAGGCGTTGTCGATCGCCAATTCGAACTCGCAGAACATCCTGTCGCTGTTCAAGAGCTGACGCCTCGGCCCCGAAAGCCGGTTTCGGCGTTTGGAGACGCCTGAATCCAGGTTGCACTTCGGCAACAACAATCCGGACGAAATGCCATGGGCCGCGCAACTTGCGCGGCCCATAACATTTTCGCACAAGCTTCGCGGGCTAGGGTCTCTCCGGAAAGTATTGCGGGGAACTTACGCACGTGCCCGAACAGCTACAGAGCATCGTCGCCAATCTCAGGAGTTTCGGCCCACGCCGTCTCGCCATGCTGGGTGCTATCGCAGCACTGGTGATCGCCATCGTCGGCGTGGCATCCGTCTATCTCAACCGTCCTGCCTACGAGACGCTCTATGTCGGCCTCGAACGCTCCGACGTGAACCAGATCGGCATGGTGCTGGGCGAAGCGGGCATCGGCTTCGACGTCGCCTCCGACGGCACCACCGTGCTGGTCCCAGCCGGCAGCACCGCGCAAGCCCGCATGCTGCTCGCCGAAAAAGGCCTGCCCACCAGCGCCAATGCCGGCTACGAGCTGTTCGACAATGTCGGCTCGCTCGGCCTCACCTCCTTCATGCAGCAGGTCACCCGTGTCCGCGCATTGGAAGGCGAGATCGCCCGCACCATCCAGTCGATATCAGGCATCAAGGCCGCCCGTGTTCACATCGTCATGTCCGAGCGCGCCAATTTCCGCCGCGACGAGCAGAAGCCGTCGGCCTCGGTCGTCATCCGCGCCGCCAGCATGGATGCCGACAAGAGCGCCATGTCGATCCGCCATCTCGTTGCCGCAGCCGTCCCCGGCCTCGATGCCGAGCGTGTGACGGTTCTCGATTCGAGCGGCAATTTGCTCGCCGCCGGCGACGACCCCAACAATTCGAGCGCCGCCCGCTCCATCGGCGTCGAGCGCACCGTCGAAACCCAGATCGAGGACAACATCCGCCGTGCGCTGGCAGCCTATCTCGGGCCGGACAATTTCCGCGCCAGCGTCAAGGCTGACGTCAACACCGACTCGCGCCAGACCGAAGAGACGATCTTCGATCCGGAATCACGCGTCGAGCGCTCCGTCCAGGTGGTCCGCGCCAACGAGAATTCCAACCAGAAGCAGTCGTCGACACCTGCCACCGTCGAGCAGAACCTGCCCGATGCCGAGGCCGCTGCCACCGACGGCCCGCAGTCGACCTCGGCCAGCGACCGCAAGGAAGAGATCACCAATTACGAGATGAACTCCAAGCGCATCGCCACGGTGTCGAATGGTTATTCGGTAACCAAGATGTCGATCGCCGTGGTTGTCAACCAGCAGCGCCTGGCAGCCATCCTCGGCAAGGACGCGACGCCCGAGGCCATCGCCGCCCGCGTCGCCGACATCCAGAAGATGGTGACCTCGGCCACCGGCTTCGACGAAAAGCGCGGCGACCTGATCAACGTCTCGGCGGTCGAGTTCATCGACGGCCTCGACGGCGAGGTCATCGAGAGCCCCGGCATCATGGCCTCGATCGGCCAGCACGCAGGAACGATGATCAACGCTGCAGCCTTCATCGTCGTCGTTTTCCTCGTCGCCTTCTTCGGTCTGAGGCCGATGGCAGCAGCACTGTCCGGTTCGTCCGCAGCCCCTGCCCTGCCCACCTTCGCCGGGCCGAGCTTCGAGGAGATGCAGCGCGCCTTGCCGAATGCAGAGGGCATGGCCTCGTTCGAGGAAGAGCCCGCCGCATTGTCCGACCAGCGGCCGCACGCCATGGACGACCTGCGCAACAAGCTGCGCCCTGCCCCGCAGGACCGCCTCGCCCGCATGGTCGACATCAATGAAGAGCGCACCGCACTGATCCTGCGCAAATGGGCCGGTAACGAGGTTGCCGCGTAATGTCGATCGCAGCGCTTTTTGAACGGCTGACCGATTTCGCACCGCTCGCGCCAAATCCGTATCCGCATGCCGGCCAGCCCGAGACCTCGGCCACGGAATATCCCAAGGCGGTTCCGGATCTGGATATCCCGGCAATCGTCGCCGAAGCCGTCGCCCAGGCCGAGGCCGATCTGACCACACGCCTGAGCGAGGAGTACGAGCTGGTGCTCGAGGCCGAGCGCCAGCGCCACGCCGAGGAGGTCGCCTCGCTTGGCGCCCGCTTCGGCAGCGAGGCCGGCGAGGTCATCGCCAAGCGCATCGCCGAGATGGAGACGCGTATCGTCCACCTCACCACCGACGCCGCCGCCCGCGTTGTCGCGACGCTGGTCAGTGACGACATCCGCCAGCGCTCGATCGATGCCCTGTCCAGCGCCATCATTGCCGCCTGTGCCGACCGCGAAGCGGTGCGCATCAAGGTCAGCGGCCCGCAATTCCTGTTCGACGCGCTCGCTGCAGCCATCGGCCATCGCATCGACAATATCGACTTCATCGAAGCAGTCGGCTTCGATCTCAGCGTCGCGATCGACGACAACCTGTTCGAGACCCGCCTCGGCGAATGGTCTTCGGCGCTTTCCGAGACCTTGCCATGAACGGTCCTGACGGCGCCGAGCCACGCCACGAGATCGTCATCGTCAGGCGAGCCCATTCCGACCATGACGACGGCCACCATGGCGGCGCCTGGAAGATCGCCTTCGCCGACTTCATGACGGCGATGATGTGCTTCTTCCTCGTCATGTGGCTGATCAGTGCCGCCAACGAGCAGACCAAGGCGGCTGTCGCCAGCTACTTCAACCCCGTCAAGCTGGTCGACCGCAATGCCAGCCGCAAGGGCCTCGAAGAACTCGGTGACGGTCCCAATTCGGTCGGCCTGACGGCCGAGAACCCGCAGGAAGCCAGCGCCAAGGCAGGCTCCGATGGCCGCGGCAATGCCGGCCCGTCGACGGAGAAAAACTCCGCTGACGCCAGCCCTGCCGCCAACCGCTCCGACGAGCACCTGTTTGCCGACCCCTACGCTGTGCTCGCCGAAATCGCCCAGGACACCGGCGCCAAGGCCAACATCTCGGAACGCAACGAAGGCGGTGCCCAGAATGCCGGTCCGGCCAGCGGCGCCTCTGGCGGAGAAGCCTATCGCGATCCGTTCGCACCCGATTTCTGGACCGAGCAGGTGGCAACGCCTGCCGCCGAAGCAAGTGCCGAGCGCGCCGCGATCGAAGGCGAACCGGCAAAGCCCGGCGACAAGACCGAGCGTTCGGCCAAGACCGATCCGGTGAAGGCCGAAGAACAACAAGCCAAGCCCGCCGAGCAGGCGCCACCAGTCCAGGCCGCACCGGCTCCCGCAGCGCGCGAAACCGCCGCCAAGCCGGGCGATGCTCCCGAGCGCGACACCAACGAAGCTGGAGCATTGGCCGAGGCGCCAAAGCCCAGGGACGAGGCACCGACACGCGAAACCGTCAACGATGCCGACGCCATCCGCCGCGAACTCGCCGAGGCGATCAAGTCGGGCGGCGCCCTGCCCGACGGTCTCTCGGTCGTCGCCACAGACAAGGGCGTCGTCATCTCGGTCACCGAGCAGTTCGATTTCGGCATGTTCGAAATCGGCTCCGCCGTGCCGCGCAAGCAGCTTGTGCTCGCCATGGAAAAGATCGCCAAGACACTTGCCACCCACGAGGGCAACATCTCGATCAACGGACACACCGACGCGCGTCCGTTCCGTGGCGGCGGCTATGACAACTGGCGCCTGTCCACCTCGCGCGCCCACTCAGCCTACTACATGCTCGCCCGCGCCGGGCTTGACGAAAAGCGTATCGTCGAGGTCGCCGGTTTCGCCGACCGCAAGCTGAAGGATAAGGCCGAACCGTTCTCGGCCACCAATCGGCGTATCGAAATCCTGCTGGAGCGCGCCGAATGAGGCTGGCGGCAACCCTGTCCGGTGCCGCGCTGATCGCCCTGCTGGTCGCGGGCGTACCCGGCCGTGCCGTGGCCAGCGAGGCGCCGGCGCTCGAGCCTTACCATCTGGTGCGCTGCCTGCAGCTGTTGCAGGACCGCATCGCCTCCGGCGATCAGGCTTCGCTGCCGTTGCAGCGCCGGCTGCTCGAAATGACCGACGAGCGCATGCGAACCGCCGATGTCGACGCATTCAAAGATCCCAAGAATTTTCGCGCCCTGCTGATCTATGCGATGAGCGGCGGCAACCCGCTGACCATCGAGCAGGTGGTTTCGCGGCTGGAGCTTGAAGAGGCCGACCAGAAGCTGGCGCAAGGCGTCATCGATTATCTCCGAGGCAAGCCCAAGGGCACGGTGGAGCCGCTGGCCGCGATCGACCCGCTGACGCAGATTTCTGAACTCGGTGCCTTTCTGGCGCTGGTCAAGGGTTCGGTCAGCATCGCCGAACAGCCCGAGCAGGCGATGAAGCTGTTCGACCAGGCCAGACTGCTCAGCCCCGGCACGCTGGTCGAGGAAGCCGCCCTGCGCCGCTCGGTTGCGCTCGCCACCCGGCTTGAAGATGGCGGCCGCTTCCTGCGCAACTCGACGCAATATGTTCGCAGCTACCTGCGCTCGCCTTATGCCAGCCAGTTTGCCGATGCCTTCGTTGGCGGCGTCGTTGCCCTGCACAAGTCGATCAATCTCGACACGCTCGCCGAAATCACCGCGATGATGGACGCCGAGCAGGAACGGGTCGTCTATCTCCGTATCGCCCGCCGTGCCGCCATCGACGGCCTGACCGAACTGTCCACCTTTGCCGCTGCCAGGGCCGTGAAGAGTCGTGACGGTGCACCCGGCGGTGCTGACCCGCGCGCCCAGCTTTATTCCGGCCTGTCTTCGGTCACTTCCGGCACCGCCGCAGACATACTTGGCAAGCTCGGCGGCATCGATCGCGACAAGCTGTCCAAGGGCGACCGCGCCTTGCTCGACGCCGTCGAGGCCGTTGCCTCGGAGCTGACGTCGGCTGTTCCGGCGGCACCCGCAAGCGCATCGAAACCGCTGGATATCGGCGATCTGCCGCCGGCGGCGATCGAGATCACGCCGCCACCGGCGGATCCGATGATCCCCGACGCCGTCGAGGCATCTGCAGAGGCTGCGCCCGCCCAGTCGGCGGCCCCCGAGGTCCCGGCAGCAGCACCCGCGTCGCCTCCGGCTGAGCAGCCGGCAACGGTCGCGGCGCCCAGGGTCGTGCCACTGACAGCGCAACAGCAACCGGAACCAGCGGAACCGGAAGATCCCAAGATCACTGAAGCGCGCCGCACGCTTGAATCCATTGACGAACTGCTAGGAGGCTCCCCCAAATGACCGACGCCATCAGCGCGGCCCTGGTGAGCCCGCTCGCGCGCCATTCATCCGGCCATGAGCGCAATGCCCTCGCCAGTAATGACGACCAGCCTGATTTCGGCCAGGCGCTGGGCTCACCGAACAAGGGCGAGCCGAAATCGAAAGGTCATGCCGCCGATCACGATGCCCCGCGCCAAAAGGGCCTGAACAAGCTCGCAGAGCGGCTTGCCGCACGTGACGCGCTCGCCGAAGCCGAGGGCAAAACACCCAGGATCGGCGAAGCTGCCGAGGACGCGACACCCGAAATAGCCGAGCCGCAGCCGGATGCCACGACGAAGGACGTCAAAGCAGAAAAGACCGAAGAGCCTGCATTGCCGCTGGTGCTTGCACTGAGCGAATTACGCAAGGCGGGCGCCCAGCCGGCAAAGGCTGGTTCCGCCGACGCGACCGAAGTCGGGGAGAGCAAGGCCAGCGCACAGCCAGAGGCTGCAGGCGATGCGTCTGAGCCGGAACTCGCAGCCCTCGTCACGAGCGGCAAGACCGCGCGCCAGGCTACCACCGGAGCCGCGCCGCAGTCCGCGGCACCTGTTTCGGCACCCGCGACAGGCTCCACGCCCGAGACGCAGCAGGCAGCGCAATCCGGCACGCCGGAAACCGCCAGCGACGTCGCAGCCAGGGCCGACAAACCGGCACGACCGACACCTGTCAGGCAAGCCGAACAACCCTCCGTCGGCAACACCGTCACCGTCATGTCGGAGCAGTCGATCCCGGCACCGGCGAGCACTGGCGCGGGCAGCACCGCGGGTGCGCTGGCGCTCGACATCGCCTCCGCGGCACCGCGCCATGTCGCTGCCGTATCATCGGTCCAGCAGCTCCAAAACAGCGCATCCAGCACACCCGGCGCGCAGGCTCTCAAGATCCAACTGCGCCCCGTCGAACTGGGTATGGTCACAGCCAATCTTCACCTCGCCGGCGAGCAACTTTCGGTTGAAATCGAGGTTGAGAACACCGAGGCCTACAACAGGCTTTCGTCCGACCGCGAGGCGATCAACAGCGCCCTTCGCGGCCTCGGTTTCGACGTTGACCGCGTCACCATCCTGCAGCCGCAGTCGACGAATGCCCGCGCTGACGGCGGCGCTGCCAACGGCTTCGCAGGCCGTGACCAGGCATCCGCCCAGTCGGGCGGGACAGGTGGTGAAGGTGGCAATTCCAGCAATGGACGTCAGAGTGGGAACGCTGCAAATGACGAAAGCAATTCGCGCAACATCTCGTCGTCTGGCGCTGATCGCCCTGGCAGCAGCCGCTACATCTAGCGCCGCCACCACGATCGCTGCAGCTGCGGCCAATCCGTGCGAGCCTGAGATCCTGCGCGCCGCCGACCGCTACGGCGTGCCGGTGGGCATTCTCTATGCCGTTGGTCTGACCGAAACCGGAAAGAAGGGCAGCTTGCAGCCTAACGCCTTGAACATAGAGGGAAAAGCCGTCTTTCCCAGGAATGAGGCCGAAGCCGTTGCGGCCTTCGAGACTGCGCGTCGCGAAGGCAAGACACTGATCGATCTCGGCTGCATGCAGATCAACCACCGATACCACGCAACCGAATTCCGCTCGGTGCGCGACATGCTCAATCCGCGCCTCAATGTCGACTATGCCGCGCGCTTTCTCGTCAGCCTGCACTCGCGTCATGAGTCCTGGTCGATGGCGGTCGCGCGTTATCATGCCGGCCCCAACAACGACCCTGCACAAAAACGCTACGTCTGTCGCGTCATCGCCAACATGGTCGCCACCGGCTTCGGCCGCTGGACGGAAAACGCCCGGACCTTCTGCAACCCATAGGCGTTTCCAACCGAACCGAACCAGACACGGGCCGTTAGCCCGCCCCTCATTACAGGCTTGCGCAAGGATGCACGCATATCGTGCAACCTGTTCAACCCATGCGATTCCAGACTCCCTAAAAAATAGCGGCAAGAATTCACGATTGGTCGCCTTGGTCCCGACCCATTACCGATTGGTTAACAGGGCATTTTTACTGATTCGGGGGCGGAATCATGATCGTAATCGTGGACGAGCGAGAGCTCGTCACCAACGGATATAATTCACTCTTCGACCGGGAAGGTGTGGCGTGCGCAGGCTTCCGTTCGACCGAATTCGGCGAATGGGTTTCCAGCGCTCCCGACGAGGATCTGCGTTCCGTTCGCGCCTTCCTCATCGGCGACTGCAACGAGGGTTCGATCTCGCCGCGTCAGCTGCGAGACCGTACCAAAGCCCCGGTCATCGCCCTCAGCGAACAGAACAATCTCGAAAACACGCTCAAGCTTTTCGAGTCGGGTGTCGACGACGTCATCCGCAAACCCGTCCACATTCGTGAGATCCTTGCCCGCATCTCGGCCATCCGCCGTCGCGCCCAGGAAGACACCGGCTTCACCCAGATCGGCGCAATGCGCATCTTCATGGACGGCCGCGACCCCGAGATCGACGGCGAGCCGATGCCGCTGCCGCGCCGTGAGCGTCGCATCCTCGAGTATTTGGCAAGCAACAGCGGCCGTCGCGTCACCAAGACCCAGGTCTTCAACGCGATCTACGGTGTCTTCGACGAAGAAGTCGAAGAAAATGTCGTCGAAAGCCACATCTCGAAGCTGCGCAAGAAATTGCGTGAGCGTCTTGGCCACGACCCGATCGATTCGAAGCGTTTCCTCGGCTACCGGCTGATCGTCTGACCAGCCTCGCGCAAGACATGCCACGTAACTTCACCAGCGTGGCATGAGATTTGAGGAGACCACCGATGAGCCTTTACGGAATGATGCGAACCGGCGTTTCGGGCATGAATGCCCAGGCGAACCGGCTGTCGACGGTCGCCGACAACATCGCTAACTCGAGCACGACCGGCTACAAGCGCGCCTATACCGAATTCTCATCGCTGGTGCTGCCCAGCACGCCCGGCGCCTACAATTCCGGCGGCGTCACCACCAAGGTTCTAAACGCAGTCGCCAAGGACGGCACGCTCCAGTACACGACGTCGGGCACCGACCTCGCGGTCCAGGGCAACGGCTTCTTCGTCGTCCAGGACGCGTCCGGTTCGCCCTACCTCACCCGCGCCGGTTCGTTCGTGCCCGACGGCCAGGGTCGCCTCATCAATGCCGCCGGTTACCAGCTGATGGGCTACAGCTACGCAAATGGCATTCCGGCCGCCACCGCCAACGGCTTCGATGGCCTGGTGCCCGTCCAGATCTCGAGCTCCGAGCTCACCGCGCTGCCGACCAAGAACGCCACCTTCACGGCCAACCTGCAGAGCGACGCTGCCGTCTCCGCCGGCCCGCTCCCGAGCACGAATGCCGCCGGCGCGACCTATACGTCGAAATCGTCGATGGTCATGTACGACAATCTGGGCGCCAAGAAGATCGTCGACATCTACTACACCAAGACCGGCGCCAACACCTGGGACGTCGCCGTGTACGACCAGTCCAAGGCGGCGGCCGGAACCTCATTCCCCTATGCCGCAGGCGGTCTGCTGACCAACAGCACCATGACCTTCGACGGTACCACCGGCAAGCTGACCAGTGCCGGCAGCCTCAGCTTCACCGTCCCGAACGGTGCGCCCGTGACCCTCGACATCTCCAAGATGACGCAGCTGGCATCGCCCTACACCGTGACCAAGGCCGTTGCCGACGGCAACGGACCGAGCACCATCGAACGTGTCGAGATCGACACCGACGGCACCATGTACGCCCAGTACGCGGACGGTTCGATGAAGCCTCTGTTCAAGATTCCTCTGGCCGACGTGGCAAGCCCCGACCGTCTCAACAGCCTTTCGGGTAACGTGTTCCGCGAGAGCGCCGACTCCGGCCCGGTCCAGATCGGTTTCGCCGACTCGGGCGGCCTCGGCAAGATGATCTCGGGCGCGCTCGAAAACTCCAACGTCGACATCGCCGAGGAACTCACCGCGATGATCGAGTCCCAGCGTAACTACACTGCCAATTCCAAGGTCTTCCAAACCGGAGCGGACCTGATGGATATCCTCGTCAACCTGAAGAGATAGGACTGACGGGCTTATCGCCCGCTGGAAAAACATAGCATGTCGCTGTCGTCTGCCATTAGCATAGCCCAATCTGCGCTTCGCAACACGTCGCGCCAGACAAGCACTGTTTCCCGCAACGTCGCGGATGCATCAAATCCTGACTACGTGCGCCGCACAGCCGTGCTCGCCAGCACCGGCCCCGGGGCGCGCGTGGTCGAAATCCAGCGTGCGACCAACGAGCAGCTGTTTCGCCAGAACCTGTCTGCCCTGGCCGACTTCACCGGCCAGAACACCCTCCTGGAGGGGCTGCAGAAACTTTCACTCGACGTCAACGGCTCGGAAAACAAGGGCTCGGTCGCAACCCAGCTCGGCAAGTTCCAGCAAGCGCTGCAGCTTTACGCGGCAGCCCCCTCCAACCAGAACCTCGGCACGGCGGCGATCGATGCCGCCCGCCAGGTGGTGCGCTCGCTCAACGACGGCAGCGATGCCATTCAGCGCATCCGCACCGAGACCGACAGCGAGATCGCGACCACCGTCGATGATCTCAACAGGCTGCTCGCCGATTTCGAGCAGGCCAACAAGACGATCATCCAGGGCACCCGCGCCGGCCGCGACGTCAACGACTCCCTCGACCAGCGCGACGCCATCCTGAAGAAGATTTCCGAGATCGTGCCGATCTCGACCTTCAAGCGCGGCGACAACGACATGGTCATCACCACAGGTGATGGCACCACCCTGTTCGAGACCGTCCCACGCGCGGTCACCTTCCAGCCACTGGCGGGTTACTCCGCCGGCGTGACCGGCAACAAGATTCTCATCGACGGCGTGCCGCTTCAGCCAGGCGTCGGCGCCAACACAAACGCCGGCGGCAAGCTCGCCGGCATGATACAGCTCCGCGACAGTGTCACCACCACGATGCAGGCGCAGCTCGACGAGATGGCGCGCGGACTGATCACCGCCTTCTCGGAGACGGCACCAGCCCTTGCCGACCAGGCCGGCCTGTTCACCTGGTCCGGCGGCCCGGCGGTCCCGCCGGCGGGCGTACTGGTCAATGGCCTTGCGCGCTCGATCAAGATCAATCCGGCGGTCGACCCGCAGATCGGCGGCGATCCCAAGCTGTTGCGCGATGGCGGCATCAACGGCGCGGCCTATGTCAAGAACCCCGCCAGCAACGCTTCTTATGCCGACCTGCTGATCTCCTATGGCAACCGCATCGACCAGACGATGACTTTCGATCCGGCCGCGGGTATCGCCACAAGCTCGAGCCTCAGCACCTTCTCGACCAATTCGATCGGTTGGTTCGAGGGCATGCGCAAGCAGGCGGACACCGCCGCCCAGACCAAGGAAGCGCTGGCTATCCGCACCGCCGAGGCCCTGTCAAACGATACCGCTGTCAATGTCGACATCGAGATGTCGAAGATGCTGGAACTCGAGCAGTCCTATCAGGCCACAGCCCGGCTGTTGAAGGCGGTCGACGACATGCTGGCAGCCCTCCTGGGCGCGGTGAGATAGCGCGATGAAAGCGACGTTCGTCTCCTCCTCCGCGGTCACCAGCGCCCTGCGCTACTCGATGCTGCGCCAGCAGTCCGAGCTCATCAAGGCGCAGAAGGAGGCCAGCTCCGGCTTTGTCGCCGACACCGGCTTGGCACTTGGCGCCCGCACCGCGCAGTCGGTCACACTCCATCGCGACCTCGAGCGCCTCGATGGCATTGTCGACAGCAACGGCCTGGTGTCGTCGCGCCTGTCAGCGACGCAGAAGTCGCTCAACGAGGTCGGCAAGGCCGCACAGACCTTCCTTGCCAGCCTGACCAGCAGTTCCTCCGGTGATGCCGCCTACGCGCTGACCCAGAAGGCGGCGCGCGGCACGCTCGACACGTTGACCTCGGTGCTCAACACCAGCCTCAACGGCGAATATCTGTTTGCCGGCACCAACACCGACGTCAAGCCGATCAACGAATTCAAGGCCGGCTCGCCGGCCAAGGCGGCATTCGACACTGCCTTCCAGACACATTTCGGCTTCACGCAGAACGATCCGGCGGCGCAGTCGATCTCGGCCACCCAGATGGACACTTTCATGACCTCGGTCGTCGAGCCGATGTTCCTCGGCGCCGGCTGGCAGGCCAATTTCTCCAATGCCACCGACCAGGGCATCACCAGCCGCATCACGCTCAACGAAACCACCGAGTCCTCGGTCAGCGCCAACAATGCCGGCATCCGTAAGGTCGCCATGGCCGCCGCCATGGTCAGCGACCTGCTCGATTCCAATGTCGGCGCTGCGGCCCGCGGCGCGCTGGTCACCCGCGCCGTGTCGATTATCGGCAGCGCCATCAGCGACATAGGCCAGCTGGAATCGCAGACCGGCATCATCGAGCAGCGCGTCACCAACGCCACCGATCGCATCAAGATGCAGATGGACCTGTTCGAGCGCCACATCATCAACACCGAGGGCGTCAACCCCGAAAAGGCGGCGACACGCGTCAGCGACCTGATTTCGATGATCGAGAGATCCTACGCATTGACGGCACGTATCCAGAAGCTCAGCCTGATGAATTACCTCTGACCTGAACGGCAACAAACGGGACGCATATGTATCAATTCTCCTATGCCGACATTCAGACCGACTCCGTCGCCGATGCGCGGGATCGCGAACGTCAGCTTCTCAGCCGCTCAATCGACATGCTGATAAGGGCCAGCGAAGCCGGAGCCAATTCCAACGAGGCGATCGCCGCACTGAACTTCACCAACCGCGTCTGGACCTCCCTGATGGACGATCTCGGCAACCCCGAGAATGCTCTCCCCAAGGAGCTCCGCGCCAACCTCATTTCGATCGGCCTGTGGCTGCTACGCGAGTCAGAAGACATCCGCCAGGGCCGCTCCGAAAGCTTCGAGGGCCTGATCGAGGTCTCGCAAATCATCCGCGACGGCATACAATGAAAAACACGCTCAAGATCTCGCTGAAGGCCAACGAGAAGATCTACATCAACGGTGCCGTGGTGCGCGCCGACCGCAAGGTCTCGCTCGAACTGCTCAACGACGTGCAGTTCCTGCTCGAAAGCCATGTGCTGCAACCCGAGCAGGCCTCGACGCCGCTGCGCCAGCTCTACTTCATCCTGCAGGTCATGCTGGTCGATCCGATCGGCGCGGTCCAGGCGCGCGACATGTTCCGCCGCTCGCTGCCGCTGCTGCTCGCCACCTTCGACAATGCGGAAATCCTCTCCAGCCTGAAGCATGTCGACCGCCTCGTTGCCGAGGATCATGTCTACGAGGCGCTGAAGACCATCCGCTCCCTCTATCCACTCGAACAGCGCATCATCGCCGGCGAAGAGACGGCAACGGTGCAACCCGCCCGCGCAGCCGGAGGCAGATTCTGATGCCCATCGATTTCTCCGTGACGCCGCCTGTCGGCTCCAACACCGGCGCCAACAAGTCGACCGGCTCCAAGACGCAGGTCGACTACCAGTCCTTCCTCAAGCTGCTCATGGCGCAGATGAAGAACCAGGACCCGACCAAGCCGATGGAATCGACCGAATATGTGGCGCAGCTCGCCACCTTCTCGCAGGTCGAGCAGTCGGTGCAGATGAATGCGCGCCTCGACCAGATCCTGCAGTCCTCGGCGCTCGCCCAGGCAGACGCCCTGATCGGCCGCAACATCACTTCGGCCGACGGCAAGACGTCGGGCACGGTCACCGAGGTCCGTCTCGCCAAGGACGGCGTCACCGCCGTGCTGTCCGACGGCAAGACCGTCGCGGTCGTCGCGGGCGTCAAGGTCAAGGCTGCCGCGTGAACGAAGCCGATGCCCTCGACCTTGTCCAGTTCGCCATCTGGACGGTGCTGACTGCCTCCGCGCCCGCGGTGGCGGCAGCCATGCTGGTTGGCGTCGGCATCGCCCTGATCCAGGCCCTGACCCAGATCCAGGAAATCACGCTCACCTTCGTGCCCAAGATCGTCGCCATCTTCCTGGTGGTGGCGCTGACCGGCCCGTTTATCGGCGCCCAGATTTCCAGCTTCACCAACGTCATCTTCGAGCGCATCGAAAACGGCTTCTGATGGCTGCGTGGCAAGCCTGTTCGCGCACCGCGACCTGAGACCGTCCCTGTGGACCTTAGCCGCGCCGCCACTGGACCATGCCGGCATCGTACAAATGGGTTCACCCGGCCAGCCGATCATGGTCTAGTCATTCCTGCATGATCGAAATCGATTCCCCGAACAGGTCGTGCATCCACAGGAGGGCCACGGCGTCCTTTGCGCCTCCCGAAGGAGGCTTGGCGCCGTAGCGGCAAATCACACGAGGGCACCCGGCTCAGCCGGCTTGGCGCATGGACGACGACCACCAGTACGAGCAAGGTTCGGCGCTCGCGCCCTTCAAGCACGGCATTTTCCGTTCCGTCTGGTTCGCCAGCCTGGCTTCGAATTTCGGCAGTCTGATCCAGTCTGTCGGAGCCGCCTGGTTGATGACCTCGATCGCCACCTCCTCCGACATGGTGGCGCTGGTCCAGGCCTCGATCTCCCTGCCGATCATGCTGTTTTCGCTCGCGTCGGGCGCACTCGCCGACAGCTACGACCGCCGCCGCGTCATGCTGACCGCGCAGTGCTTCATGTTCGCCGTCTCGGCGGCGCTGACGCTGTTTGCCTATCTCGGCCTGATCACGCCCTGGCTGCTGCTCACCTTCACCTTCCTCATTGGTTGCGGCACCGCACTTAACAACCCGTCCTGGCAGGCCTCCGTCGGCGACATGGTGCCCCGCACGGTGATGCCGGCGGCCGTCGCGCTCAACTCGATGGGCTTCAACATGACGCGCAGCGTCGGCCCGGCCATCGGCGGCATCATCGTCGCCACCGCAGGTGCTGCGGCCGCCTTCGCCGTCAACACGCTGAGCTACTTCGCCATCATCTTCGTACTGTTTCGCTGGCGCCCGCAATATCCGGCAAACCCGCTGCCACGCGAAACGCTCGGCCAGGCCATGGGTGCAGGCCTGCGCTACGTCGCCATGTCGCCCAACATCGGCAAGGTGCTGCTGCGCAGCTTCGCCTTCGGCTTCACCGCCGTCGTCATCCAGGCACTGCTGCCGCTGGTTGCCCGCGACCTCGTCGCCGGCGGCCCGCTGACCTACGGCATCATGCTCGGCGCCTTCGGTGTCGGCGCGGTCGGCGGCGCGCTGATCAGCGGCCGCATCCGCAGCAGCATGACGAGCGAAACCATCGTGCGCTCGGCCTTTCTCGGCTTCGCCCTCTGCAGCTGGATCGCCGCCTTCAGCTCCAATGCCTGGCTCACCTCGGCCGGCCTGCTCGTCGGCGGCGCCTGCTGGGTGCTTGCGCTTTCGCACTTCAACATCACCGTGCAGATGTCGACCCCACGCTGGGTTGTCGGCCGGGCGCTGTCGATCTACCAGATGGCAACCTTCGGCGGCATGGCGCTGGGCAGTTGGATCTGGGGTCTCGTCGCCGAAAGCAACGGCGCGGCCACCGCCCTGATCGTTGCCGGCATCGTCATGCTGGTCGGTGCGGCGATCGGCTTCCTGCTGCCGCTGCCCGAGCACACAGCGCTCAACCTCGACCCGCTCAACCGCTTCCGCGAACCACACCTGGCGCTCGACGTCCGGCCGCGTTCGGGGCCCATCGTCATCTCGATCGAATTCATCATCCGCGAAGAAGATGTACCGGCCTTCCTCGACGCCATGACCGAGCGCCGCCGTGTCCGCCGCCGTGACGGCGCCCGCAACTGGGTGCTGGCGCGCGACCTTGAAAACCCCGAGATCTGGGTCGAAACCTACCACACCCCGACCTGGCTCGAATACATCCGCCACAACCAGCGCGCCACCCACGCCGACGCCGTCATCGGCGACAAACTGCGCGCCTTGCACAGCGGCCCCCAGCCACCCCGCGTCCACCGCCTGATCGAACGCCCCACCAGCCTGGCGGCAGCCCTCGGCAGTCACAAGGGGCATATCGAGCTGCATTAGGCGTAAGGCCGCAGCGACCGTCGCGAAGCCTGCCCTCCTTGCCAGCTCCATCGCGCGGTCCTTCGACGCCGAAGATTGGCATAAAAGCGCCCGTCGAAGCTCCGTTGCGTGCCAGCTGCCGCATCTTTTCGCCTGCCTCCCACCCTCGCGCAAGCTTGGCGCAATAGGGTCAGGAAGCCGTGGCATTGGCGCGCGGCGGGATTCGATCGGAAGCATCAATGGCGATCAGCGAAACCATTTCAGGCGCAGGCGTTCCAGCCAGGAACGGACGCGACGTCTTCTTCGCCGTCGGCATCGTCATCATCCTCGCCGTCCTGTTCCTGCCGATCCCGGCCTTCCTGATCGACGTCGGCCTTGCCTTCTCGATCGCCATTTCGGTGCTGATTCTGATGGTCGCGCTGTGGATCCAGCGCCCGCTCGACTTCTCGTCGTTCCCGACCATCTTGCTGATCGCCACGATGCTGCGCCTGTCGCTCAACATCGCCACCACGCGCATGATTCTGTCGCATGGCAATGAAGGCACGCATGCCGCCGGCTACGTCATTTCGGGCTTCTCGAACCTCGTCATGTCCGGCGACTTCGTCATCGGCCTGATCGTGTTCCTGATCCTGATCGTGGTGAACTTCATCGTCATCACCAAGGGTGCGACGCGTATCGCCGAAGTCGGCGCCCGTTTCACCCTCGACGCCATTCCCGGCAAGCAGATGTCGATCGACGCCGACCTGTCGGCCGGGATGATCGACGACAAGACAGCGCAGTTGCGCCGCCGCGAACTGGAAGAAGAAAGCTCCTTCTTCGGCTCGATGGACGGTGCCTCGAAATTCGTCCGAGGCGACGCCATCGCCGGCCTGATGATCACCGCCATCAACATCGTCGGCGGTATCGCTATCGGCTATTTCCGCCACGACATGGGCATGGGCGAAGCCGCTGACGTGTTCATCAAGCTGTCGGTCGGCGACGGCCTCGTCACCCAGATCCCGGCGCTCATCGTCTCGCTCGCCGCCGGCCTGCTCGTCTCCAAGGGCGGCACCCGTGGATCGGCCGACCAGGCGGTGTTCGGCCAGCTCGGCGCCTATCCACGCGCGCTCTATGTCGCCGCCGGCCTGCTGTTTCTGCTCTCGCTCGTGCCCGGTCTGCCGATGTTGCCGTTCCTCTCGCTTGCCGTTGCCATGGCAGCACTCGGCTACTTCATCCCGATGCAGCATAAGCGCCGCATGGCCGAGGTCGACGCTGAAAGGGAGCAGGTCGAGGCCGACAAGGTCGAAGAGGAAAAGAACTCGGTCAAGGCATCGCTCGCCACCGCCGAGATCGAGCTGCTGATCGGCAAGCAGCTGTCGACGCGCCTGCTCGCTACCCATCAGGAACTCGCCTTCCGCATGTCGAAGATGCGCAAGAAGTTCGCCACCCAGTACGGCTTCGTCGTGCCGGAAGTGCGCATGACCGACGACTTCTCGATTCCGCCCAAGAGCTACCAGATCAAGGTGCACGGCACCGTCGTCGCCGAATACCAGATGCGCGTCGGCGAAATCATGGTGCTGCTCGGCTCGCGGGATCTGCCAGACATTCCGGGCGAGGAAGTGCGCGAACCGGCTTTCGGTATGCGCGCCTTCTCGGTGCTCGATTCCTTCGCCGAGGACCTGAAGCGCGAGCAGTTCACCTTCGCCGACAACATGTCGGTGCTGCTCACCCATCTCTCCGAGGTGATCCGCAACAACCTGCCGCAGCTCCTGTCCTACAAGGACATGAAGGCGCTGCTCGAGCGCCAGGACCCCGAATACCGCAAGCTCGCCGACGAGATCTGCACCTCGCACATCACCTATCCCGGCCTGCAGGCGGTGCTCAAGCTTCTGCTCGCCGAGCGCGTCTCGATCCGCAACCTGCACCTCATCATCGAGGCAATCGCCGAGATCTCGCCGCATGTCCGCCGCACCGAGCAGATCGTCGAGCACGTCCGCATCCGCATGGCGCAGCAGATCTGCGGCGACTTGAGCGAAGGCGGCGTGCTCAAGGTGCTGCGCCTCGGCAACCGCTGGGATCTCGCTTTCCACCAGAGCCTCAAGCGCGACGCCAAGGGCGAAGTGCGCGAGTTCGACATCGATCCGCGCCAGCTCGAGGAATTCGGCCAGGAAGCCTCCAAGGCGATCC
Organism: Aminobacter sp. NyZ550; assembly: GCF_025628925.2. Lineage (NCBI taxonomy): Bacteria > Pseudomonadati > Pseudomonadota > Alphaproteobacteria > Hyphomicrobiales > Phyllobacteriaceae > Aminobacter > Aminobacter sp. NyZ550. The sequence continues at coordinate 2,057,777 of NZ_CP114190.1, read as the reverse complement.
GCACGCATCTCGAAACCGGTGAGCGTTTCGTGATCGTCACCGCACCCGACGCACGTCCCTATGTCCGCATGATCATCGAAAGGCTGTTTCCGACCCTGCCGGTGCTCAGCCATGTCGAGATCGCCAAGGGCGTCGAACTGCGCGTGCTCGGTACCGTCTCATGAATGCCGCCGCGCAAGGCATGGTCCTTGCGGCGTTCCTGGCCTTCTGTCGCATCGGCGCCTGTTTCATGCTGATGCCCGGAATCTCCAGCGTGCGCGTGCCGATGCATGTCAGGCTGTTCGTCGCCGTCGCCGCCACCGGCGGGTTGCTGATCCACCTCTGGGACCAGATCTTCCCGTTCGTCGACGCTCGTCCCGGCGTGCTGATGCCGATGATCGCATCCGAGCTTCTGATCGGCGGCCTGATCGGGCTGATGGCCAGGCTCTACATCCTGGCGCTGATGTTCATGGGCTCGGCGATCGCCATGCTGATCGGCTTCGGCGGTGTCGGCGGCCACGCGATCGAGGAAAACGAGCCCCAGGCAGCGCTTGCCTCGATCATCTCGATCGCGGCGCTGATCCTGCTGTTTGCCTTCAATTTCCACCACGAGATCATCCGCGCACTGGTCGCCTCCTACCAGGTCGCGCCGGTCAACATGTTCTTCAATCCGCAGGCAGCCCTCGTCGACGTCACCGACACGCTGTCGGAAAGCTTCATGGTGGTGCTGAGGCTGGGCAGCCCCTTCGTCGCCTATGCCATCCTGATCAACCTGACGATCGGCTTCGTCAACAAGCTGACGCCGCAGATCCCGGTCTACTTCATCTCGCTGCCCTTCGTCGTCGCCGGTGGCCTGGTGCTGATGTATTTCGGCATCGCCACCATGCTCAGCCTGTTTGCCGACGGCTTCGTCGACATCACCGTGGGAAGGTAAGGAATGGCCGCGTCGCGCAGGGATCGCCTGAAGAAGCTGGTAGCCGTGCAGGAGCAGCTCAAGGCGCTGCACGAGACGCGCCACGCCGGTTTTGTCGCCAATGCGATTGCCGCCGAAGCCGAGGCGCAATCGCTGTCGGACAGCTTCGACAGCACCGAAGGCATCTCCCAGCTGTTCCCTGAACTCTACCATCGCCGCATCAAGGAGGCGATCGACAAGAAGCAGCTCAATCTCGGCCTCGCCAATGTCGAGGTCGGCAAGATCGCCACTGCCACCGCCCGCACCAACATGGTCGAGCGCGCCTACCGCGAGGTCCGCCGTCAGGATGAGCGTGACAGCGCCGACCGCGAACGTCTCGAAATCATTGAAAGAAAGTCGGCTGAAGACAAGTAAGGTTGCCGCAAGCTTGACCCTCCACAATCAGCAGTAACGTAAACCCGGAAAGGCGAGCCGCTTTGGCCATCTCCCCACCCAGCGACATCATTCTGGATGTAGCCAAGGCCGTCGAGCCATCAGGCATCCAGGCTGCGCGCGCGGCGCTTGCCAACCGGACCGCCAGCGCGGCCCCGGCCGGAACATTTTCGCTCACCGAAGCCGCCGTCACCGGCGGTGTCACGCGCCAGCCGGACAAGACCTCGGCCGATGCGTCGATGAAGAAGTTCGAGGCAATGGTCCTGCAAACCTTCATCGGCAACATGATGCCGAAGAACACCGAAAGCGTGTACGGCAAGGGCATGGCCGGCGACATGTGGAAGTCGATGATGGCCGAGCATCTCGCCAACCAGACCGCCGAAGCCGGCGGCATCGGTATCGCCAAGACCGTTATGCGCGACCACTACATCAAGGACGAGCAGGTGGTGCCGGTCAGCGGCGTCGCTGGCGGGCCTGAAAAGGCGGCACTCGATGAACAAATGAGCCAGGCCACTGCGCTCATTCAGGAATTGCAGCGGAAGATGGTGCGCTCGCTGGGAAGCGACGATGCCGCCTCCGCCACTGACACAAAATCGTAGAGGATAAGATATGTCGGATCTCTCCGAATACAGGACGAACCTGCCGGTGACGGCCGATCTCATCGACGCTGCCCGCCCGGGCAACGTCGCGGCCATCATCAGCCGGATCGAGGATGCGGTCGAAGAAGAGACCGCTGCGATCCGCACCGACGTCCATTTCGACATCAAGGCATCGAACGCCCGCAAGAGCCGCTATCTCTACGAACTGACCCGCGCCACCAAGGGCCTGGTCGAGGGCGACTACCCGAGCGAGCTCAAGGTCGGTGTCGAACGCCTGCGCGACAAGCTCGTCGCCAATGAACGTGCGATCCTCGCTCATCTCAGCGCCGTCAGTGAAGTCGCCTCCCTGCTCCGCGACGCCATCCAGCGCTCCGAAGCGGACGGCACCTATTCGGCAAACGAATTCGGGTGGGCGCGGTGATCAAGTTCATCGCGGCGGCGCTGTGGATTGTCGCCGTGACCCTCGGCTCGGTCTTCTATTCGTTCCAGGCCGCCGCCAACCTGCCGGCGACCGAAGAGCAGATGCCGCTGCTCGGCGGTCTCGACTATGTCAAGACCGACGTCATTTCGGTGCCGTTGCTCAAAGGTGAGCGCGTGCACGGCTATTTCCTGACGCGCCTCGTGTACACGGTCGAACCCAAGGAAGTCGGCAAGCTATCGGTGCCGATGGCCTCGCTGCTTGTCGATCAGGTCTATTCCTATCTCTACGGCAATCCGCAGATCGACTTCACCGAATATGAGAAGCTCGATCTGGACGGCTTTCGCAACGGCATCCGCGACGCCATCAACGCCCGTGTCGGTTCGAAGCTGATCCACGAGGTAATGGTCGAGCAGATCGACTTCCTGACCCCCGACGATGTCCGCGACAACGCCGTGCGCCAGCGTGAATCGGCTGCTGCCGCAGCAGAGGCCGAGGCGGCAAAGCCAGCCGAAGCAGGCCCGGCCAAAGCACATTGAACCCGACAGGCAGCCAACTTGGCTGCCTTTCGCGCCACGTCGCGTGACCATCGCCAGCCAGTTCTACGTTGACGTAAACGTAAGATGCCAGTTATAGGAATTGCAGTCCTGTGACATGGCCGGCTCGTCCGGATTGGTCCGGGGAGGCCGGGCGCAAAGCGCCTTTCAGGAAAGACCAGGAGAGAGCCATGAGCATTCAGGCAGTCGCAGACAAGATCAAGGCGAAGGTGGAGAGCGCCGGCTTTGGCCGCTCGATCAAGTTCGACACCGGCAGCGACGGCGTCATCGTCATCGATGGCACCACCCTGTCGACGACCGACGGCCCGGCCGACTGCACCATCAAGCTGTCGCTCGACGATCTCGAGTCGCTGATCGCAGGCGAGCTCAACCCGACGATGGCGTTCATGACCGGCAAGATCAAGGTCGAGGGCGACATGTCGGTGGCCATGGGCCTGAGCCAGCTGCTCTAAGCCGACAAGACCATCGGAATTGGAAAAGCCCGGCGGTGTTGAACGGGCTTTTTCTATGCAACCCACGCACTTCCGGCACACACGCAATGCAACCGTAATGCACGTGGTCCACATCGCTCGCCAGGGACGATTTTGCGACGTGGAGTATCATATGACCCGAAATCGACTGGCCGCATTGGCCGCGACCCTGTGCGTCGTCGCCCTCGCCGGCTGCGTGGACGACCGCTATGGCCGCGACTGGGACGGTCCCAGGCACGGGCCGCGCAACTGGGACGGCCCCAGAGGCGGGCCCCGTAGCTGGGATGGTCCGCGCGGGCCGCGCAATTGGGATGGGCCGCGCGAATACCCCAGGCATGGCCCGCCGCCGCGTCCCAGCAGTGAACCGCTCGACTGCCGAGGCGGACCGGCAACGACGCCGTCGCCCGATTGCATCGACCGGCCGCGACCGCGCCGCTTCTCCAACGACTGACTGCAAGGGCCGGGCTCGCCCGGCCTTTCTCATTCGTGAGGGACAAAGGTCCGACCCCGGCGGCCCGGTAATGTCCCCACAACAAATGAAGCCCACATCGCCCCGGTCAATTCCAGCCGGAGTGTCCTGTGAATCGAAATCGACTGATTGCCCTGGCTGCGACCCTGAGCGTGCTTACGCTCGCAGGCTGCGTGGACGATCGCCACGGCCCGCCGCGCTGGGACGACACGCGCTATCCGCCGCGCCACGGCGGCGATTACACTCGCTACCCGCCGCGCCATGGCGACAACTACACGCGGTATCCGCGGCGTCATGGCGGAGATCAGCCGCGCTGTCACCCCCGCCCACCTGTGCCGCCAATGCCGCCACGCCCACCCCGTGCACCACGCCCGCCATTCTCGGAGCCGATCTTCTGCACCCAGGACTATGGTCGCCTGCGGCATTCCCGTTGCGACGACAGGCGGCGGCCACACAGTGGCGGCGACCAGTACTACACCACCAACCAGTGAGCGACGGCGCCGTGCCTCGTCGAGGCACGGCGCTTTGCCCGTCCCATAGCCGACGTGGAGTCGAAAGTGCGTCGAAACCGCCTTGCAGCAGTGGCAATGGTCATGGCTTGCGTTATGCCGCTGTCGGGCTGCGGCTACCTTGTCTCGGCAGTCGAGTTGAGTGACGAGCACACCACAAGCCAACAGCGGCCCTCGCTGTTGCCGCAATCGCCGCAGCCGTCAATCGCCTGCGTCAAGGAGAGAACGCCGTCGCCGACCTGTTTCCCGGCTGCGCCAAGCCGTATTTCGGCCTGGAGATAACGCGTTCCGGCTCACCTCAGGCAGCCGGGCGGACACTCCGGCTAGAGTGCAGCACGGCCCGTCGGACGCGCAAAGGACACGCCCGCGTTTTCCGATCCCGCACCGCCCTTACCGAACGTCGAGTCCGCCCTGCGCGCCGGGGCGCCGAGCTTGCGCCCGGCCGCCTTGAGCACGCCTTTGGCGCCGTCGAGCGCACCGGAAACGAGTTCCAGCGCGAGGAAGCGGTCGCGCTCATATGGGCCGGGCATGGCAAGCTGGCCGGTCTTCGCGGCGGAGAAGCCGAAACGCGCATAGTATGGCGCGTCGCCAACGAGCAGGATGACGCGGTGGCCAAGGCGGGAGGCTTCGGCGATAGCCAGGCGCATCAGCGCCGAGCCGATGCCGGTGCCCTTTGCCGCCGGATCGACGGCGAGCGGGCCGAGCAGCAGCGCAGCAGGACCGCCCTCGCCCAGCCGCACGTCCCACAGCCGCACGGTGCCAACGACCGAGCCCTTGGCATCGCGCGCGACCAGCGCCAGGCCCTCGGATGGGCGGCGACCGCGGCGCAGCTTCTCCGACGACTTCTTGCGCCGCTTCGGGCCCATGGCACGGTCAAGCAGTACCTCGCGCGCGGCGATGTCGGCCCGGGTTTCAGCCACGATCACGATGTCGGGCAAGATTTTGGCAATTTCTTCAACGTTCATTTCCGCGATCCTTCACGAGCGGAGATCTGTTCCACAAGCGAACCCGATCGGGCGTGCAGAGGCACGCCCGCCGGGGTGATCTGAACGGCTCCGGCGCCAGGCGCCGTTTCGAGCCGTCAGATCACGTAGGATCGGAGAGGCTCGAAGCCGTTGAAGGCGACAGACGAGTAGGTCGTGGTGTAGGCGCCGGTACCCTCGATCAGCACCTCGTCGCCGATGGTCAGCGACAGGGGCAGCGGGTACGGTGTCTTTTCATACATCACGTCGGCCGAGTCGCAAGTTGGGCCGGCGAGCACGCAAGGTGCCACCTCGTCGCCGTCGCGGTCGGTCACGATCGGGTAGCGGATCGCCTCGTCCATCGTCTCGGCGAGACCGCCGAACTTGCCGATGTCGAGGAACACCCAGCGCACATTGTCGTTGTCGGCCTTCTTGGAGATCAGCACGACTTCCGACTTGATGACGCCGGCGTTACCGACCATGCCGCGACCCGGCTCGATGATGGTCTCCGGGATGTTGTTGCCGAAGTGCTTGGACAGCGCCTCGAAGATCGCCTGGCCATAGGCCTGGGCCGCCGGCACGTCGCGCAGGTAGCGCGTCGGGAAGCCGCCGCCCATGTTGACCATGCCGAGCATGATGCCTTCTTCGGCGAGCTTGGCGAACACCTTCTTGGCGTCAGCAAGAGCACGATCCCAGGCCGTCAGGTCGGTCTGCTGCGAGCCGACATGGAACGACACGCCAAAGGCATCGAGGCCGAGCGACTTGGCAACGCGCAGCACGTCGACGGCCATTGCGGGCACACAGCCGAACTTGCGCGACAGCGGCCATTCGGCGCCTTCGCCGTCGGTGAGCACGCGGCAGAACACGCGGGAGCCGGGAGCGGCACGCGCCACCTTCTCGACCTCTTCGACAGAGTCGACGGCGAACAGGCGGATGCCGAGTTCGAAGGCACGTGCGATGTCACGCTCCTTCTTGATGGTGTTGCCGAAGGAGATGCGCTCGGCCGGGGCGCCGGCATCCATAGCCATCTCGATTTCGGCGACCGAAGCGGTGTCGAAGGACGAGCCCATGCCGGCGAGCAGGCGCAGGATCTCAGGCGCCGGGTTTGCCTTGACAGCGTAGTAGACCTTGGACTCAGGCATCGCCTTCTCGAAGGCGCGGAAATTGTCGCGCACGACATCGAGGTCGACGACCAGGCAAGGGCCGGACGGACGTCGGGTGGCGAGGAAGTCGAGGATGCGCTGAGTGGCCATAGGTCTCTCCATCGCGCGGTCCTGCCGCGCAAAAAACATCAAGCTGCGGGACGGCCGTTCCCGGCCGCGGAATCCCACGGTGGACAAAGACATGACCGCTATTTGATGGATCCAGCCTGTGGAGACCCTGGAACCACAAATGCGCTTCACGCGGCGATGAACCTGAGCCAGCCCGGCTTCGGTTCGCTTTGTCTGCCTTGGCTTGGAAATGGGAAGACCCGTTCCGCACTGCCGGCAATGAAGGTGTGCCTCTTCAGTAACCCCGGCTTTTGGACAGCCGGAAGAGAACCAGAAAGGCCCGCACCGTCGTTGCTTCAAGGTGTCCTCGATTTTGCGGTTGGCCGCCAAATCGACTGGAGGGGTTAGCTCCAGTTACCTTACCGATTTCCTCGCCATTCGAGGGATCGGCGGACACCCACAGGCACGTGCGACTTTGGGCAAGCGCGGATATATGGCTCGTCACCGTCACAATCAATTAAAATCTCATGGCGGGTTGAAAAAATTCAAACATCGAACAATGTTGGAGACATCGTAAACAGGCTTCGAACGATGACCGGCATATCCAACCGCTTCAACGCTTTTCTCGATGTGCCGCAAGCACCTGTTTTAAATGCGGAAACCGGGTCTTTGGCGAGGCTTCGGCTGGCAGTCAAGGATATCTATGACGTCGCCGGCTACAAAACCGGCTGCGGCAACCCGGCAAAGACTGCAAGCGCCGAAACAGCCACAAGAACCGCGCCTGCGATACAGATCCTGCTTAATGCCGGCGCGCGATTCGTCGGCAAGACCCAGACCGACGAACTTGCCTTCTCGCTGATGGGCCAGAACGCGCACTTCCCGCACCCGATCAATCCCGCCGCGCCGGACCGCGTCACCGGCGGTTCGTCGTCGGGCTCGGCTGCGGCGGTCGCCGGCATGCTCGCCGACATCGCCATAGGCTCCGACACCGGCGGCTCGATCCGGGCACCGGCGAGCTTCTGCGGACTGATCGGCCTGCGCACCACACATGGGCTGATTTCGCTCGACGGCGCGATGAAGCTGGCGCCGAGCCTCGACACATTCGGCTGGTTCGCACCCGATATCGACGTCTATGAGACCGTGGCGAAGCTGCTCATCGGCGAGGACGCCCATCGCGGCCAGCTGAAAAGGCCCGTGGCGCTCGACTGGCTCGACAGCCTGCCGACCGGCCCGGATGAAGCGGCAGAGTACCAGCGGATGCGCCGGCGTGCCGGAACCGCCCTTGGCCTGATCGCCAAGGCTGGCCCTCTCTCCTTTTCATCAGGCGAGCTCTATTGGTGCTTCCGCAAGGTCCAGGCCTTCGAGGCCTGGCAAGAGCATGGAGCCTGGATCGCTTCCGGAGATCGTGGCCTCGGACCCGGCGTCAAGGAGCGTTTTGAGTTCGGCGCCACCATTTCCGCGTCAGACTATGCCGCCGAGATCGAAAGGCGCGACGCGTTTCGCCAGGAGCTGGGCGTGCTGCTCGGCACGGACGGCATTCTGGTCCTGCCGACGGTACCGGGAGCCGCGCCCCTGGCCAGCGGCAGCCATGACGAACTTCTCGCCTATCGCGAGCGCGCTTTGATGCTGCTCTGCCTGTCCGGCCTGTCGGGCTTCCCCCAGATAACGCTGCCGATCGGCACGGTCGACGGCGCGCCGTTCGGGCTGTCGCTGCTCGGCCCGGCCGGCAGCGATCTCGCGCTGATCCGGTTGGGACGCCGCGTGCTCGACACTGCCGGCACAAAGGACTGATGCCATGGACACACTCACCCGCATGCGCGCCTTCATCGACGTGGTCGAGGCCGAAGGCTTTTCCGCCGCCGCGCGCAAGATCGGCCGCTCCAAGGCGCTGCTGTCCAAATATGTGCGCGAGCTCGAGGACGAACTCGGCGCGCTGCTGCTCAACCGCACGACACGGCAGTTTTCGCTGACCGAGGCAGGCCATACCTATTACAGGCGCGCCTCCGAGATCATCCGCGAGGTCGACAGCCTGGCCGATGCTGTGCGCGAATCCTCGGGCGACGTGCGCGGCCGGGTCAAGCTGTCGGCGCCGCGCACCTTTGCCGACGCGCCGATCGGCCGCTCGCTGATCGAATTCGCCAAGGCACATCCTGATATCGTGCTCGAGATTCATCTCGACGACCGCTTCGTCGATCTTGTCGAGGAAGGCTTCGACCTCGCCATCCGCATCTCCAGGCTGGAGAACTCGTCGCTGATCGCCCGGCGCTTGGCGCCGTTCGGCATCCGGGTCTGCGCCTCGCCCGAGCTGATCGAAAAATACGGCATGCCGACAAAACCGGCGGATCTCGCCAACGTGCCCTGCATCATCGACACCAATGGCCGATACATGTCGAACTGGCCATTCTCCGGCGAGACCGGCGACGTCATGACCGTATCGGTCTCAGGTCCGATGGAGGTCAACAGCCCGATGGCGGCGCGGGCCGCGGCCGTTGCCGGACTCGGCTTTGCCATCCTGCCCGATTTCATCGCCGCCCCCGATCTCGATTCCGGCCGGCTGGTACCGGTGCTCGACGACCGCCGCCTCGGCGGCGGCGGCATCTTCGCCGTCTACCCGCACCGGCGCTACCTGCCGGCGAAGATCCGGGTCTTCGTCGACTTCCTGGTGCAATGGTTCAAGACCAACCCCTGCAATCATGCCGTTTAGTTGAACGGCCGCCGTCCCACTTTCGCCCGGTTTCTGATAATTGTCGGCATCACCCAACATGTCGGGCCGCCGGAGCAATGATTCTGAAGATTTCCAAGACGACGCTGGCCACGGCGGCAGTGGCCTTGCTGACCATGACGGTGCCGGCGAGCGTTCACCCGCACGTCTTCGCCGAAGCGCGGCTCGACGTCGTGCTCAATCCCGACAAGACCGTGAATTCGCTCAGGCATCTGTGGCGCTTCGACGACCTGTTTTCCAGCACGGTGCTGATGGAGTTCGACAAGAACTCCGACCTCAAGCTCGACGACAGCGAACTGGCCGAGGTCTCCAAGACGGTGTTCGAATCGATCGGCGAGTACAATTACTTCCAGGTCGTGACAGTCGACGGCAAGGACATCGCCATGAAGCCGCCGGCCAATCTCGTCGCCAATTTCGAGGACCAGCAGCTCATCATCCTGTTCGAGACCGAGCCGAAGGAGCCGCTGAAGCTTGCCGGCAAGATCGATTTCGGCGTCTACGATCCGACCTTCTACACGGCGATCGATTTCACCGAAGACACCAATCTGAGCGTCGCGGACCTCCCCCCGATCTGTACCAAGACAGTGGTCCGGCCCGACCCGGACGAAGCAATCGCGCAGAACCAGTCGAAGCTGACCGATGCGTTCTTCAACGACCCGTCGGGCACCGACATGAGCAAGATTTTTGCCACGCGCCTGGAATTGAACTGCCCAGCCAAGGGGTGATGCAGTGAAGAAGACGACCATCCGAGTGATTTTCGCGCTTCTGGCGCTCAGCTATGTGCTCAGCCATTTCGCGGTCCGGGCGCATGCCCAGAGTTCACTCGGCATCGGCACCAACGAAGCGATGGTGCCGTCGGCCGGCCTCTTCTCCGAGCTGCTCAACTGGATCAACGTTCATCAGCAGCAGTTCTACCGCTCGCTGACCGGCTCGCTGAAGGCGATGCGCGACGGCGACAGCGGCAGCATCTGGCTGCTCGTCGGCTTGTCCTTCGCCTATGGCATCTTCCACGCCGCCGGCCCCGGCCACGGCAAGGCCGTAATCTCGTCCTATATGCTCGCCAACGAAGTGGCGTTGCGCCGCGGCGTGATGCTGTCCTTCGTCTCGGCCTTCCTCCAGGGGGCGACTGCCGTTGTGCTGATGACGCTGGTGTTCCTCGTCCTGCGCGGTACATCGGTGTCGATGACCAACGCAACCTGGTTCCTGGAAACGGTGAGCTACGCCCTGATCGCCGCCTTCGGCGCCTGGCTGCTGTGGAAGAAACTCAAGCCGATGGCGTTCCTGGCAGGTGCGGCTCCGGTACACAGCCTGTCGGCAGCCCATGTCCATGCGCATGGTCATCATGATCACGACCACGCCACCTCAGGCCACGACCATCATGACCACGCCACGTGCAGCCACGATCATGCGCACGATCATCACGATCACGCTCACCAAGCCCACAACCACGCGCATCATGACCACGGGCACAGCCCGCATGCTCACGCCCATCACGCTCACGCCGTGGGTGAAGTCTGCTCGACCTGCGGCCACTCGCACGCGCCGGATCCCAGGATGCTCGAAGGCAAGCATTTCGACTGGCGCACCGCATGGTCGGCAGTTGCAGCGGTCGGTATCCGCCCCTGCTCCGGCGCGCTGATCGTGCTCAGCTTCGCCTTCCTCAACGGACTTTGGGCCGGCGGCATCCTGTCGGTCTTCGCCATGGCGCTCGGAACCGCCATCACCGTCTCGGCACTTGCCATCATGGCAGTGACGGCGAAGAACTGGGCCGTTGCGATAGCCGGCGACGGCCGCGCCGGAAATCGCGTCCACAATGCCATCGAGATCGGCGGCGCGGCACTCGTCATGCTGCTTGGCCTGGTGTTGCTGGCCGCTAGCCTGAAGGCCTGAGCGGGCTTGGCGCCCGCGACGTCCTGAACTGCCAATCTGCGCGCAAAAGAAATCCGCCCTGGAGTTGCGGCTGCCAGGGCGGATTTTTGTGGACCACGACCTGCGTGGCGTCGGGTGCTTACATCGTGGTCTTCTTGGTCGTGGCGGCCGGCGCGACGTGCTTCTTGTGCTTCTTGACCTTCTTGTGCGTCGGCTTCTTGCTCGCGACCTTCTTCACCAGCGGAGTGACCGTCTTGGTTGTGGTCGTGGCGGCAGCCGCCGGCGCTGCCGTGTAGCCGGCAGCGTTGGCCGAGCTGGCGGTGAGCACCGGGGCCGAGAAGGCCATGGCGACGGTCATGCCGAGAGCGGTCAGCAGGGTCTTGTTGACGTTCATGATCAGTTTCCTTTGCACAAGTGCATTGTTGGGGGCCTTCTTGAGCTTGCCGATCAGGGTTCGATCGGTTGCGCTCCAAGCATCTTCAGTGCTGTCGCATAGGCGCGGATGCCCTGGGCCTGCTGGTTGCCGGCACAGAATTTCATCGCCTTTTTCTGAAGGGCTTTCGCTTCGGCGGCCCGTTTCGCCTCGGCATGTTCAGCGATTTCATCGGTGAATTGCTGCTGCAGCCTGTTGCAGCGATCGGTCCTCGTAACTGTTCCCTTTGCCTGCGGCTGGGTGCTGGCTGCGCCAATTGAAAGTGCGGCGAGCAGTACGATCATCGAACTGGTCACTAACTTTCGCATGTCGGTTCCAGCACCCGTGGTTGAAGCAGCACGGTTGTTATCGCGGACCGACTTGTCGGGTTTCTTTCCGGTTTGCAGTGTTTTGTTTCTGGATTGTAACTGCCGCCTCAGGCGCTCAAGTTCTCGTGTTTTCTGGTCAAAACCTTGGTTCGACCTCATTTCGCCAAGGTCCGCGCCGATGCCGCTCGCATCGACCTGAGGTGCGAAAAGTGAAGACCGATGCCCATGTCCTGATCGTTGACGACGACAGGGAAATCCGCGACCTGCTCCAGGAATTCTTCGTCAAGCACGGCATGCGCGTCTCGGGCGCGCGCGACGATGACGAGATGCAGGCAGCCCTGCGCCGCGCCCCTGTCGACCTGATCATCCTCGACGTGATGCTGCCCGGCAAAAGCGGCCTCGACATCTGCCGCGACCTGCGCACGCATTCGAGGATCCCGATCATCATGCTGACGGCGGTCACCGAAACCATCGACCGCGTCGTCGGCCTGGAGATGGGCGCCGACGACTACGTGCCAAAACCCTTTAACCCACGCGAGCTGCTGGCCCGGGCACGCGCCGTGCTGCGCCGGCCGAGTGCCGCGGGAACGACGCACCGGCCGGTGCCGCAAGTCTACAAATTCGCCGGCTGGACGCTCGATGCCTCCCGCCGCCGGCTGCTCAGGCCCGACGATATCCGGGTCGAGCTGACGACCGCCGAGTTCAACCTGCTGCACACGCTGGTGCGCAGCGCCCAGCGCGTGCTCAGCCGCGAGCAGCTGGTCGAACTCTCCAACCAGAACGGCGACTACAGCTATGACCGCAGCGTCGACATCCTGGTGAGCCGCCTGCGCCGCAAGATGGAAGACAATCCGCGCGCGCCGAAGCTGGTGCTGACCGTGCGCGGCGGCGGCTATCAGTTCGTGCCCGAGGTATCAGCCGAATGAGATGGCTCCTGCCACGGTCGCTGCCGGCCTGGGTGCTTCTGATCGTCATCGCCGGGCTGCTGTCCATCCAGGTCTCGACGCTCTCCATCGTCTCGCGCGAACGCGTTGCCTCCAACAATATCCTCGACCTGTTTCGCCTCAACGACCGGGCTTTGTCGCTGGCAAAGCTGCTGTATGCGGAACAGCCACTCGATCGCACCCGCATCGCCGCCGGCCTCTCCGTTCCGCCGCATGTGCTGACCACTTCGGATGCGCCTGCCGTCAGCTCGGTCATTCCCGCGGATGACGAAATGGCAGAGCTCGAGGACATCATCGTGGGCAGGCTGTCGAAATACGGCATCCAGGAAGCTCGCGTGCGCCGCGAAATGCCGAAGGCACGGCCGAGCCAGAATTCAGCGGAACCCGACCAGAGCGTGGGCAGCGTCGAACGCGAACTGCTCGACCTGTCATCCGACATCACCAACAGCGACACGCTGGTGGCGTCGATCGAGTTCAAGGACAGCCAGTGGCTCAATTTCACCATGAAGGCGACGCCACCCAGTCCGGTCCTCAACAGCGACAGTCTGCCGCTCTACGGATCGGTGGCAGCCCTGGTGGTGGCGCTGTCGATCTGGTCGCTGCGCCGGCTGACGGCACCTTATCGCGCGCTCGAAAGTGCCGTCCGGCGGATCGGCGCAGACCTGAAAAGCCCGCCTCTGGATGAACGCGGCAGCAGTGAATACAAGTCGGCGGCACGGGCGGTGAACACCATGCAGGCGCGGCTGAAGGAATATGTCGAGGACCGCGAATTGCTGGCGGCCGCGCTCGCGCATGATCTCAGGACGCCGCTGACGCGCATTCGCCTGCGCCTGGAATTGCTGCGCAACTCGCCGCTTCGCACCGCGCTGATGCACAATCTGGCCGACATCGAGGCGATCTCGGCCTCCGTACTCGACTTCGCCACCTACGAGGCCAGGGACGAGGCGTTGGAACGGATCGACTTCTGGTCGCTCGTCGATTCGATCGCCGACGGCAATCCGCATGTCGTCTTCGACGGCGCTCGCCACCACGCCCGTGGGCTCGTCTGCCAAGGCCAGGCGATCGCGCTGCGCCGATGCGTGGCCAATCTCGTCGACAATGCGGTGAAGTATGGCGGCAAGGCCCGCCTGGCCTTGTCGCAGGTCGACGGGCACGTGCTGCTCACCATCGACGATTCCGGCCCGGGCATTCCGGAGACAAAGATGGAAACCATCTTCCGCCCGTTCATCCGTATCGAAGGTTCGCGCAACCGCCAGACCGGCGGCTTCGGGCTCGGCCTGACGATTGCCCGCAACATTGCCCGCCGCTTTGACGGCGACGTTGTCCTCAAGAACCGCAGCGGCGGCGGCTTGCGCGCCGAGCTTAAGATACCGCTGGCCGGAACCGTGAAGGCCGCAGCGGTCGGATAGGATCAACTTGTTTCAGTTGCCGTTCTTGCGCTGGCTGCGGCCGCGCAGCCAGAACACGCCGAAGAAGGCAAGAACGAAGCATACCGCGATGACACCGGCGGCGGCGGTCGAATAGTTGCCGACGGCGAGCATCACCTTGGGCAGGAAAAACGCCGCGACGCCGAAGATGATCATGATCCATGCGGCGGCGACGGCGGCATGGCGGGTCTTGGTGTCCATCGGCGTGGCCCTAACATCTCGTTGCGTCCGGACCGATGCCGGCAAGTTCAGCTACATAGCGCCCGTTGCCGTTTCAGCCAACGCGCCATCACCGGTTCGATTGTCGCACGCATAGCTGTTGGGGCCAAAAGGCGCCCGTGGCACCTTCAGGCGCCGAACTCGGCGCGGAAATCCTCAAGCTTGCGCTTCTGCTGGCCTGCGGCATCGAAATTGGCCGGATCGAGCCAGGCGTCGTAGGCCTTGAGCAAGGCCGGCCATTCCTTGTCGATGATCGAATACCAGGCGGTGTCACGGTTCTCGCCCTTGGTCACCATGTGCTGGCGGAAGATGCCCTCGAACTTGAAGCCGAAACGTTCGGCCGCCCGCTTGGACGGTTCGTTGCGATTGTTGCACTTCCACTCGTAGCGCCGATAGCCGAGCTCGAAGATGTGGCGCGCAAACAGGAACTGGGCCTCGGTTGCCGCCGGCTTGCGCGAGACGATGTCGCTCCAGTAGATGTTGCCGATCTCGATGACGCCGAAATTCGGGTCGATGCGCATCAGGGTCTGCCGCCCGGCCATCTTGCCGCTGGCCTTGTCGATGACGACGAAAAACAGCGGGTCCTCGCTCGCCGCCGATTTTTCGAGCCAGGGTTGGAAATCGGCGCGGGTCTGCGGCTTGGTGTCGAAGAGCCAGCGGAAGCGGCCCTCGGCATCTTCGGCGGTCGCCATTTCGTACAGGCGTTCGCCGTGTCTTGCGGCGTCGAGCGGCTCCAGGCGGACATACCGTCCCTCGAGATTTATGCGCTCGGGGCGCGGCCGCGGCTTCCAGTCCTGCAGGTTCTCGGACAAGGACGTCTCCAATTCGTTTGACATGGTCGCCCCAACTCTCGCAAAAATCCGGTGCCCCCAACAGAACCAGACGGATAGCCGGAATGCTCCACACGATTGCCGCCTTCGACCGCCTCGGCGAAGAAAATGCCTTTGCCGTATTGGCCCGCGCCACGGCCCTGCTCCATGAGGGGCGCGATATCGTCAACCTGGGCATAGGCCAGCCCGACTTCCGCACGCCCGAGCATATCGTCGAGGCCGCGATCAAGGCCTTACGTGATGGCCATCACGGCTACACGCCGGCCAATGGCCTGTTGGCAACGCGCGAGGCGGTGGTGCGGCGCACCCTTGCCACGACAGGCGTCGAGGTGTCGCCGGAGAGCGTCATGATCATGCCCGGCGGCAAGCCGACGATGTTCGCCGCGATCCTGATGTTCGGCGAACCGGGGGCTGAAATCCTCTATCCCGACCCGGGTTTCCCGATCTACCGCTCGATGATCGAGTTCACCGGCGCAACACCGGTGCCGGTGCCGATGCGCGAGGCCAACGGCTTTGCCTTCTCGGCCGAGGAGACGCTTGCACTGATCACGCCAAAGACGCGGCTCCTGATCCTCAATTCGCCGGCCAATCCAACCGGCGGGGTGACGCCGCGCGTCGAGATCGCCAAGCTGGTCAAGGGCCTCGAAGGCCATCCGCATGTCGCAATCATGTCGGACGAGATCTACGACGTCATGACCTATGACGGAGAACGCCACGTCTCGCTGCTGACCTACCCTGAAATCCGCGACCGGCTGATCGTGCTCAACGGCTGGTCCAAGACCTGGGCGATGACCGGCTGGCGCATGGGCTGGTCGATCTGGCCGAATGCGACCGTAGGCGGCCGCCTCTACGACAAGGTGCGCAAGCTCGCCGTCAATTGCTGGTCCTGCGTCAACGCGCCGAGCCAGTTCGCCGGCATTGCCGCCATCGACGGCCCTCAGGACGACGTCGAGCGCATGATGCGCGCCTTCGACAACAGGCGCCGTATCGTCGTCGAAGGCCTGAACGCCATACCAGGCATTTCCTGCGTCACGCCGAAAGGCGCCTTCTACGCCTTCCCCAACATCAGCCAGACCGGCTGGAAGGCCAAGAAACTGGCTTCGGCCCTGCTCGAGGACGCCGGCGTAGCGCTGATCGGCGGGCCGGACTTCGGCATATTGGGTGAAGGCTACATCAGGCTGTCCTACGCCAACTCGGAAGAGAACATCCTGCGGGCGCTGGAACGCATCGAGGCGTTCCTGGCGAAATAGCCGGGCGTTTCGATCTACGCCTTACTCGGCCGGCAGCGTAGGCGTCGCTGCCGTGCCGGGCCGGTACGGCGTCAGCGTCGGGATGACCATCGGAACGTGGCGGGCATAGTCTTCATACTCGGGGAACGTCGCGCGGAGGATACGTTCCTCGTTGACCATGCGGCGGTACTGCAATGCCCACCACAGGATGAAGAACAGGGCAGACCAGATCGACCAGCCGGCCGCCTCAGCCGCGTCCGACATAGGGCATTTTGGTTGCCATGACGGTCATGAACAACACGTTCGCGTCAAGCGGCAGGCTGGCCATGTAGACGACGGCCTCGGCGACACGGGCGACGTCCATCACGGCTTCCGCAGCGATCGAGCCATTGGCCTGCTGCACGCCCACGGACATCGGCACGGCCATCTCGGTCAACGCATTGCCGATGTCGATCTGGCCGCAGGCGATGTCGAACGGGCGGCCGTCGAGCGCCAGCGTCTTGGTGAGACCCGTGATGGCGTGCTTGGTCGCGGTGTAGGGCACAGAGCCGGGGCGCGGTGCATGGGCAGAGACCGAGCCGTTGTTGACGATGCGTCCGCCCATCGGCTCCTGTCGTCGCATCGCCGCGAAGGCTGCCCGCGAGCACAGGAAGGTGCCGGTGAGATTGACGGACACGACCTCGTTCCAGGCCTCGACCGGGATTTCGTCGATGGTCGACGCCTTGTAGCCCATGCCGGCATTGTTGAAGAGCAGGTCGACGCGGCCGAATGCCTCGGTGATGGTCTCGAACATGTCGTCGACCTGGTCGGGCCTGGTCACGTCGCAGACGATGGCCAGCGCCTTGGCGTCTGTCTTGCCGGCGTCTCGGATCGCTTCATCGAGCGCATGCTTGCTGCGGCCGCAGAAGACGGTGTTCCAGCCCTCCTTGAGCAAGGCCGTCGCCACAGCCTTGCCGATGCCCTTGCCGGCGCCCGTAACCACCGCAACCCTGTTGCTTGCCATGATGAAGCTCCTCCCTGCGCATGACCGATCGCCGGCGGCAGATCATTGGTAGCGCGAGCAGTCTAAAGCACGGCCCCGAAAATCGAAATAGACGGCGCGCCGTTGGCAAAGGGCCAGAACGGACCTGCGCGTCGGTCATCGAGGATTGGGTGCGTTGGTGAGGATAAGACACACAAAAAGGGCGGTCATTGGCGACCGCCCAGTCTTTGATCGAACCGTGCTTGGGAGGAGGAGAGCCGATCCGAGTAAGAAAATGATGCGCCCGGGCGGTTAACAAATCCTTAACGCGAAAGAACGCCTTTTAGGCACCGCCCGGCGCCTCCCGGTCTGTTACCAGCGCGGGTTGACTTGCGGATTGGCCGATGCCTCGACGACCGGCACCTTGACGCTCGAAACCGTCGCCTCGATGTGGTCGACAAGCGCGTCCGGCAGCTGCAGCCGGCCGGCGAGCAGGTCGAGATAGCCGCGCTCGGCGCGGGTGTCAGGATCGATGGCCAGGCGTGAGGCGGTGTAGAGCTCGACCTTCTGTGCCTCGGTCTGGGCCGCAGCGACGATCGCGTCGAGATCGAGCGGCGAATTGAGCTCCTCCATCAGGAACTGCTCGGCGTCGGAGCCGATGCCCGACAGGCTGAGCTTGTCGCCGATCTTCTTGCGCTCGTCATCGTCGATATGGCCGTCAGCCTTGGCGGCGGCGATCATGGCGCGGATCAGCGTCAGCGCGAACTCGGTCTCGCCCTGTGGCGCCTGCGATGGGTGGAAGGAATTGTCGGACGGCGGCGGCAAAAGCTGCGGCTCGGCATCGGGGGCGGCAGTTGCCTGCTCGGGCGCATTGCCGGCCTTGTAGTTCTGGTAGGCCTTGTAGGCCAGGCCGCCAATGGCCGCGAGACCGCCGACCTTAAGCGCCGTGCCCGCAACCTGGCGGCCGGCACCGGTGCCGAGCAGCACGGCAACCAGCGCGCCGGCCGCAAGCGGATTGTCCTTGGCGAGTTGGGTCGCCTGCCCGGCCTTGTCGCGCACGGTGGAGCCGGTTCCCGGGATCTTGGAGCCGAGGAGATCGTCGAGCAGCTTTTTGGGGTCGAACATGGATGCCTCCGGTTGGAATATCGGTCGCCGAGAGGTAGGCGGACGATCAAGACATTGCAATGACGCCCGTCAATTTGGCACGGTCGTCAATTTGGCGAGATCGGCCGGAAGCGGAGGGCTAACTGCCGATATGAGGGCTGGAGCCACGCTTTTCCGCCAATTCCACCTGGCGATGGCGCTCAGCATAGCGCGCGCGGTCTTCGTCCGTGCGGGCATCATGGCAATGCGGGCAGGACACGCCCGCCTCGAATGTCGGCGACAGAAGCTCTTCCGGCATCAGCGGATGCCGGCAGGCGCGGCACAGCTCGGCCTGCCCTACGACAAGCCCGTGCGACACCGACACACGCTCGTCGAAGACGAAGCACTCGCCCTTCCAAAGGCTCTCTTCGGCCGGCACGTCCTCGAGATATTTGAGGATGCCGCCCTTGAGGTGGAAGACATCATCGAGGCCGATCGACTTGACGTACGCCGTGGCCTTCTCGCAGCGAATGCCACCGGTGCAGAACATCGCCACCTTCTTGCCTTCGAGCTCGCCGCGATGGTTTTCGACCCAGGCCGGGAACTCGCGGAAACTCTTTGTCCGCGGATCGACAGCGCCGGAAAAGGTGCCGATCGACACTTCATAATCGTTGCGGGTGTCGACGACGATGGTGTCGGGATCGGAAATCAGCGCGTTCCAGTCGCTCGCCTCGACATAGGCGCCGACGCTGGCGAGCGGATCGATACCCTCGACGCCCATGGTGACGATTTCGCTCTTCAGCCGCACCTTCATGCGGTGGAACGGCATCTCCCCAGCCGTGCTGTACTTGACCTCAAGACCGGAAAATTCCGGCATGGCCTCAAGATGGGCGATCAACTCGGCGATCGCCTCTGCGGTGCCGGCGACGGTGCCGTTGATGCCTTCGCGTGCGAGCAGCAGCGTCCCCTTGATGCCACGGCCGCAGCAGAAGGCGGCGAGCGGCGCGCGCAAAGCCTCGTAACCCTCGAGCCGGCAGAAGCGGTAGAGGGCGGCAACGCGGAAAAGAGACTGCGGTGTAGACAGGTTCATCGCCGAGCCACTAACGCTTTGGCCATTTTTTTTCAACGTGCAGCTGAAAGCGGAACGATTACAGTCTGTTGTCGATTCGACCTGCGCCCAGCGGTAAGATCTTTTTCCACCGGACGCCTGGATATGGAGAAGACCGCGCATGTTCAGCAGGCAAACGGCAACGGAAATCGAAAAGGCGGCCAGCGAGTTCGGACTGGAGCCGGCGGCGCTGCTGGCCATCGCCGAGATCGAGAGCGCCGGCCAGGTATTCGCCAAGATCGACGGCCGCAACGAACCGCTGATCCGTTTCGAGGGGCACTATTTCGACCGCAGGCTTTCCGGCGCAGCGCAGGAGCGTGCCCGCGCCGAAGGGCTGGCCTCACCGAATGCGGGTGCAGTCGCCAACCCGCGCGCCCAGGCAGCGCGGTGGCAGATGCTCGAACGGGCAGCCACCATCGACCACCAGGCCGCCTATGAATCGACGTCCTGGGGGCTCGGTCAGGTGATGGGGTCGCATTGGCAATGGCTCGGCTTTGACGATGTCGATGCGCTTGTGACCGAGGCACGTTCAGGCGCCGCCGGCCAGGCCCGGCTGATGACGCGCTATCTCGACAAGGCGGGGCTGACAAGTGCGCTGAACGATCACGACTGGGAAGCGCTCGGCCATGGCTACAACGGACCCGGCTTCCGCAAGAACGGCTACCATCTCAAGCTGGCGGAGGCCTACAAGCGGCAGATCGACGGCCCCGCCCCCGGCGACCTCACCATGATGGTCGGAACGCGCGGTGAGTTGGTCACCGAACTGCAGGAAGCGTTGGTTGCCCTGGGCTATCCCGTCGACACGGACGGCATCTACGGCCAGGGCACGGCAGCCCAGGTCAAGCGTTTCCAGGCTGATCATTGCCTGGGCGCCGATGGCATCGCCGGTCAGCGTACCCAGGCAGCCATCGCCCAGGCTCTGTCTCTTGGCGACCGCGACTTGTGGTCGACCCTCAAGCGCTGGTTGGCCGGGATTTTCCGCCAGGCATAGACGGCTTGCGCTCTGAGGCGTAGGGCTTCGGCGACAGCGACGGCCTTCGACCCACCGCGCTCATTCGGGGCGCAACACCATGTCGCCAAAGGCTTCGTGGACTTGGAATGGCGGGTCTGTTAAATCGGTTGAAAATTGACAGCGGAGTAAGATGCCATGACCAGCAAAACCCAGAAACTGCTTGCGCTGCTGGATGGCCAGCCGGTCATTCCGGTGCTGAAGATCGAGCGCGCCGCCGACGCCGTGCCGCTGGCCCGCGCGCTGGCGCGAGGCGGTCTCCGGGCGATCGAGATCACGCTCAGGACCGATGAAGCACTGGAATGCATCCGCCGTGTCGCCGCCGAGGTCGAGGACTGCATTGTCGGCGCCGGTACAATCCTCAGCGCGCGCCATTTCGACGAAGCCGTCGCCGCCGGCTCGAAATTCATCGTCAGCCCCGGCCTGACGCGCGAACTGGCAGCACATGCCGCGCAAAGTGACGTGCCGCTGTTGCCGGGCACCATCACGCCGGGCGAAATCATGGGCGCGCTTGAAGCCGGGCTCGACTTCCTGAAGTTCTTCCCCGCCGAGCAGGCCGGCGGCGCATCGTTCCTCAAGGCACTGGCCTCGCCCATTGCCGGAGTAAAATTCTGCCCGACGGGTGGCATCTCGGCGAAGAACGCCAGGGATTATCTCAGCCTGCCGAACGTCGTCTGCGTCGGCGGCTCGTGGGTCGCCCCCGACGACATGGTCAAGGCAGGCGACTGGGCCGGCATCGAGGCGCTTGCCGCCGAAGCGAACAAGCTGCGCAAGAACTGAGTTTCTTGCCTTGGAGCAATTCCAGGAAAAGTGTGCAGCGGTTTTCCGTCCGCAATGCACAAAAACAAGAAGATAGAGAGATTCCGCGATTCGAAGAAACGCGGAAACGCTCTAGCCCCCAGCGGGAGAAGGTGAGACCAAAAACAAAAAGCCGCGCAGGTTGCCCCGCGCGGCTTTTTGATTGTCTTGATGTTGATCAGTTCGTCGAGAACCGGGCCACCGAGAGGAATTTCACGGCTGCGCCGGAGAACTTGTGGGCACTTGCCGACTGGTCGCCCTGCTGGAAGCCCGCCGTGTAAACCTCGGTCGGAGCCGTCCGAACCATGTTGTAGGCAAAGCCGGGCGCCTTGGTGTTGGTCGTGACCGTCGTCACCTGCGTGCCGCTGCGCAGTGCCCAGCGTGCGGCGTCGGGCGCAGCGGCAACGACCACGGCCTTGGGATCCGGCTTGGCTTCCTGAGCCAACGGGCGGGCCGACTTGCGCGTCGTCTTGACGTTGCCACCGACGGCCGCGGCAGGGTCGGTGCCGGCCGAGGCGGTGGTGATCGCGTTCTTGGGCGTTGCAGCTGCAGGAGTTGCGGTTGCAATTGCCTCGGGCTGGTCGAAGACCGAACGCGGCTCCGGCTGCGGCGCAAGCGAGGCGATCTCAAGTTCGTCCTGGGCGGACTCGTCTTCGGCGGGAATGTCGTTCGCAGCGGCCAGGGCAGCTTCAACGGTCATGTCCTGCGGACGGGCCGACGGCAGCGGTGCGTTGACGTCGCTGGCAATTGCAGGCGCGTCATCCGTCGAGGCCAACGCCATCAGCACGTTCTGGCTCTCGGGCTTGAGCTCGGCCGGCGGAGTGTGGTTCGGGCGCCAGGTCGGCAGCGGCACATTGGCTGCGATCTGCTGCTCGACGGCGGTCGGCTGCTCACCTTCGGCCAGCGGTGCCGAAGCAGCACCGAACGGCACGTTCTCGGCGGTCGCCATGCCAACCTCGGCCTGCGGCCGCGGGGCTACACCTGGCAGTGGAACGCTGCGCGCCGGCAAGGCCGCGATGATGGTCTCGGGCGCTTGCTGGTCAGGTGCCTCTTCGGCCACCTGTGGGATCTCGGCGCGCTGCGCATTCTCGGGCGCCACGATCTGGATGCCGGGCAGCGCCTTCTGAACCGGTGCCTCCGCTGATATGGCCTTGGTCGGCGCCTTCTTGGGCTGAACGGCGGCCACTGCGATTTCGCCGGTATCCTCTTCCTCGTCGGCACCACCGCCGAACAGCGCGGCAAACAGGCCGCCGCTGCGCTTGGCAGGCGTCGCACTGGCAAGTACGAAGTCACCGCTCGCCTTGCGCGACTGATAGGAGGCCAAAGCCTGCTCGAAGCCGGGCAGCGGCTTGCCGTCGCTCGGCACGTGCAAGGTCTTGCCCGATGGGAACACCGCGACGAGTTCCTTGCGGCTCATGCGTGGCCAGTGGCGCACATTGCCGACGTCCATGTGGACGAAGGGCGAACCGGAACGCGGATAATAGCCAACGCCGCCGGCCTGGACACGCAGGCCCGCGTCACGCAGTTTCTTCAACGGCACGCCCGGAATGAAGAAGTCCATCGCCTTGCCGAGCATGTGCTGGCTTTTTTCCGCAACGCCGCTGGAGCGGCTGCGCAGCAGCGAATTGGTCGCCGGCGAGCGATAGGCGGAGACGACGTGGATGTAGTCGCGGGCACCGGAGGAACGATAGGCCTCCCAGACCACGTCGAACAGACGCGGGTCCATCTTGGTCGGCTCGTTGCGGCGCCAGTCGCGCAGGAACTGATTAAGCTTCTTGAGGCCAGCCTGATCATAGCGGCCATTGCGCTTGAACGTGATCTCAGCCCGCTCACCCGTGTGGGTGTAGTACAGCTTGAGTGTCCGCGTTTCGGCGGAGGCTGTCGCCTGAGAGGCTGTCAGGAAACCAAACGTTAGCATCGCGGCTGTAAGCCACTTCTGCCAACCATTCGATTTCGAGCGACGCCCTTCGGTGTTCTCGATCCTATTCAAATCAAAAGGCCCTGTTAGGCTGCCATCTGTCCCCGGATTTGAAGCCCGGACACGCTTACGGATTCGCGTCCGAATATCGATCCTAATGGTTAATCACTGCTTATTGAAGGCGAAATGCGGTAACACCATGGCGATATCCCAGCAAAAAGGAATCGCACCTTTTCATGGTAAACCACTGGTTTAAACCACAAAAACACCACTGAACAAATACGCACGAAACTGTAGTGCGCTGCGCCCCGCAAGCGACACGCAAGCTTTAAATCAAAATCAGCGGCAACAAAATTTCAAGAGGCCAACCGCTCGCTGCGACCGGTCTCGGGATCGATGCCGTATTCCTTGAGTTTACGATACAGCGTCGAGCGGCCGATTCCCAGCCGCCGGGCGACCTCGCTCATCTGGCCGTTGTAGTGATCGATGGCGAGCCGGATCATCTCCAACTCGACATCGGCAAGCGCCCGGACATTGCCGCGCTCGTCGAGCGCACGCAGCATTCCCGGCCGAAGCCGCTCCGGTGCCGGCGGCTGAAGGGCTGCGGCAGACGTCGGCCTGTCCACGACGATCTTGGCTGCCGCGGGCACGGCTTCGCCGCCAAGATCGACCACGCCTTCGACCTGGGCGCGGATCTGCGGGAACTCGTCCTCGGTAAGGATATCGCCCTCGGACAGCACGCAGGCGCGGAACACCGCGTTTTCGAGCTGCCGGATGTTGCCCGGCCAGTCATAGGCCTGAAGCAGCGCCAGCGCACCTTCCGAGATCATCGGTATGCGGCCATGCGGACTGGCGGGCGCGACACGCGAGATGAAATGGCTGACCAAAAGCGGGATGTCGTCGCGACGGTCGCGCAGCGGCGGCACGAAGATCGGATAGACGTTGAGGCGGTAGAAAAGGTCCTCGCGGAACTTGCTGTCCTTGACCTGCTGCAGGAGATTGCGGTGCGTCGCCGAAATCAGCCTGATGTCGACCTTGACCGTCGCGCGGCCGCCGACCGGATCGACCTCGCCCTCCTGCACCGCGCGCAACAGCTTGACCTGCACGTCGAGCGGCAGGTCGCCAATCTCGTCGAGGAACAGCGTGCCGTGGTTGGCCTCGACGAACTTGCCCGGGTGTTTCTCCGTCGCACCGGTGAACGAGCCTTTCTCATGGCCGAACAGGATGCTCTCGACGAGATTGTCGGGAATGGCGCCGCAATTGACGGTGACGAAGGGTTTCGAGCGGCGGTCGCCGGAGCCCTGGATGGCGCGCGCCACGAGCTCCTTGCCGACACCCGATTCGCCCTCGATCAGGATCGGGATGTTGGAAGCTGCGGCCTTCTGGCCGAGTCGGATGACACGGTCCATGGTCGGGCTGCGGGTGACCATGTCGCGGAAGGTGAGCAAGCCGCTGCCGCGGCGTGCCGTACGGCGCACCTGGTCCTCGACCGCTTCGACCTTGAGCGCGTTGTCGATTGCCGCAGCCAGCCGGTCTGGCGAGGCCGGCTTGACGACGAAGTCGAAGGCGCCGTTGCGCATCGCCGAAACCACGGTTTCGATGCCGCCTTGGGCGGTCTGGACGATGACCGGAAGGGCGATGCCGCGTTCGCGCATCGCCTTGAGCACGCCGATGCCGTCGAGCCCGGGCATGGACAGGTCGAGGATGATCACCCCGATCTCGCCCGCGCGGGGTCCGTCGAGCATGCGCAGCGCGGCTTCGCCGCCGTCGACAGTTATGGCGGTGTGGCCGAATTTCGTCACCGCGGCGTCGACGAGGCGACGTTGTACGGGATCGTCATCGACTATGAGAATCGAACCTGCCATGAATGTCCGCAATATGCCCGCAGTTGCTGATTGGATGTGGATCATCCTGGCACAGGGTTCTAAATAAGGTTTCAAGAAAGCCGGTGAACGAATCCCTTAGGATTGAATCCAACCGGTCAAAGTCAGTGAAAAGGAAGACGCAATGCGTTGGAATTCCGGGCAACAGATGTCGGCCATTGCCTCCGCCGGGAGCGCGGCAGGGCTGGGCGAACTGCCCGAATGGAACCTTGCCGACCTCTATTCCAGCATGGACGCGCCGGAGCTAGCCCGCGACCTCGAGAAAGCCTCGGCCGATGCCGTTGCCTTCGAGGCGCGCTGGAAAGGTACGCTTGCCATCGAGGCCGGGCGCGGGGGCGCCGGCAAGCTCGGCGAGGCGATGCGCACCTATGAGGCGCTGGAAGAGCTGGTCGGCCGCGTCGTTTCCTACGCCGGGCTCGTCTATGCCGGCGACACCTCCGACCCCAAGCGCTCGAAGCTCTATGGCGACGTGCAGGAAAAGATGACGGATGCCAGCGCGCATCTTCTGTTCTTCGCGCTCGAGCTGAACCTGGTCGATGACGACCTCATCCTCAAGGCGCTCGATGCCGACCCGGCTTTCGGCCATTACCGTCCCTGGGTGCTCGACCTACGCAAGGACAAGCCCTACCAACTCGAAGACCGCGTCGAGCAGCTGTTCCATGAAAAGTCGATCACCGGGCGCGGCGCCTGGAACCGGCTGTTCGACGAGACCATGACCGACCTGCGCTTCAACATCGGTGGCGAGGAGCTGGCGCTCGAGCCGGCGCTGAACATGCTCCAGGATCCCGATGGCGAGGTTCGCAAGGCAGCATCAGACGCGCTTGCTGCGACCTTCCGCAAGAATCAGCGCGTCTTTACGCTGATCACCAACACTTTGTCCAAGGACAAGGAAATCTCCGACCGCTGGCGCGGCTTCGAGGACATCGCCGACTCGCGCCACCTCGCCAACCGCGTCGAGCGCGAGGTCGTCGACGCGCTCGCGGCAGCCGTCCGCGCCGCCTACCCGCGCCTGTCGCATCGCTACTACAAGATGAAGGCCAAGTGGCTCGGCATGGAGGTGATGAACCACTGGGACCGCAACGCGCCGCTGCCCGAGACGCCGCAGGCGACGATCGGCTGGGACGATGCCAAGGATACGGTGCTGACCGCCTACCAGCGCTTCTCGCCCGAAATGGCCGAGATCGCGCGTGACTTCTTCGACCGCCGCTGGATCGACGCCCCGGTCCGCCCCGGCAAGGCGCCGGGCGCCTTTGCCCACCCGACGGTGCCGTCGGCGCACCCCTACGTGCTGCTCAACTACATGGGCAAGCCGCGCGACGTGATGACCCTTGCCCACGAACTCGGCCACGGCGTGCACCAGGTCCTTGCAGCCGGCCAGGGCGCCCTGATGGCCTCGACGCCGCTGACGCTTGCCGAAACGGCAAGCGTGTTCGGCGAGATGCTGACTTTCCGCTCACTGCTCGACCGCACCACGGACAAGCGCGAGCGCAAGGCGATGCTGGCGCAGAAGGTCGAGGACATGATCAATACGGTCGTGCGCCAGATCGCCTTCTACGAATTCGAGCGCAAGGTCCATTCCGAACGCAAGAACGGCGAGCTGACCTCGGACCAGCTCGGCCAGTTCTGGCTCGAGGTTCAGGCCGAGAGCCTGGGGCCGGCGATCAAGCTGCGCGAAGGCTACGAGGTGTTCTGGTCCTACATCCCGCACTTCATCCACTCGCCCTTCTACGTCTATGCCTATGCCTTCGGCGACTGCCTGGTGAATTCGCTCTATGCCGTCTACCAGAATGCCGAGCGCGGCTTTCAGGACAAGTATTTCGAGATGCTGCGCGCCGGCGGCACCAAGCATCATTCGGAGCTGCTGAAACCGTTCGGGCTCGACGCCACCGATCCCGCCTTCTGGCAGAAGGGGCTTGCCGTCATCAGCAGCCTCATCGACGAACTGGAAGCGCTGGACTGATCGCGTCCCCAGGCAACTGTCATGACTGGTCCCCACTCCCCCTTCGTCCTGTTCAGGGACGACCCCGCCGGCCGCGAGGTGCTGTTCGAGGCACCGCGCGAGATCATCGTTGCCCAGGACGCTGCGGATTTTTTCCCGGCATTGCAGGCAGCCCAGAAGGCGCACGAACAGGGCAAGTGGCTCGCCGGCTACTTCTCCTACGAGGCCGGCTACCTGCTCGAACCGAAGCTGCGGCCGCTGCTTCCCGGGGGCCGACGCGCGCCGCTGGTCTGCCTCGGCGTGTTCGACCAGCCGTCGGACAACGACCGTCCGGCATCGCGCGCGGCCGTCACCAACGGGCCGATCTTCGATGCACGGGCGACATGGTCGGAAGCGGACTATGAGCGCCGCTTCAACAAGCTGCACCAGCACCTGCGCCAGGGCGACTGCTACCAGGCCAACCTGACCTTTCCGGTCCAGGCGCAGTGGTCGGGCACCCCGCTGGACGCCTTCGACGCCTTGATTGCCCGGCAGCCGGTGAAATATGGCGCGCTGGTCTCGCTCGGCGGCCCCACGGTGCTGTCGCGCTCGCCCGAACTTTTCTTCGAGATCGACAGCGACGGCTGGATAGAGACCCATCCGATGAAAGGCACCGCCCCGCGCGGCAAAACGCCGGAAGAGGATGCCGCCCTCAGGGAATTCCTGCGCAACGACGAGAAGAACCAGGCGGAAAACCGCATGATCGTCGATCTGCTGCGCAACGACATCTCGCTGATCAGCGAAGTCGGTACACTCGACGTTCCCGAGCTGTTTCGCATCGAGAGCTACCCGACGGTGCACCAGATGGTCAGCACCGTGCGGGCGAAGCTGTTGCCCGATCTCAGCATCGAGCAGGTCTTCGCGGCTCTGTTTCCGTGTGGCTCGATCACAGGAGCTCCGAAAATCCGCGCGATGGAAATCCTGCGCGAACTGGAGAGCACCCCACGTGACGTCTATTGCGGCGCCATCGGCTGGATAGCGCCCGGCGGCACGATGCGCTTTTCGGTGGCGATCCGCACCATCACGCTGCATGAGGACGGCGAGGCCGTCTACAATGTCGGCGGCGGCGTGGTGTTCGATTCGACTGCGGAAGCGGAGTATGCGGAATGTCTTCTGAAAGCACGCTTCGCCACGGGCACGGTTCCGGCTTCGACCTGATCGAGACGTTGCGCTGGGAGCCGGCTGGCGGTTTCCTCCGCGGCGATCGGCACCTCGGCCGGCTCGAAGCTTCAGCGCGAGCCCTTGGCTTCGGCTTCGACCGCGAAATTGTCGGGCAAAACCTGAAACGTGCAGCCACCGGCGACGCTGCCTTGCGGGTCCGGCTCGCCCTTGCCGCCGACGGCAGCACAGACGTCACCACCCAGCCATTCGCAGCGCTTGCGCCTGATGCCATGTGGACAATACGCATCGCCGCGACTCGTCTCGACAGCTCAAATCTGCTGCTGCGCCACAAGACCACGCGCCGCGAAGCCTATGACCGTGCCCGCGCCGAGTTTTCCCGCGAAAAAGCCGACGAGATGATCCTGCTCAACCAGGCGGGAAACGTCTGCGAAGGCACCATCACCAGCATCTTTGTTGATCTTGGCGAGGGTGGACCACTCAGGACGCCTGCACTTGCTTGCGGCCTGCTTGCCGGGGTTTTGCGCGGCGAAATGCTTGAGCGCGGCGAAGCCGTCGAGACCATTTTGAGCTTAGATGACCTTGGCGGGGCATCAAGACTATGGGTCGGGAATTCGCTACGCGGGTTGATACCGGCAAAGCTGGTGCGAGGTTAGGTTTGACTCACCGCGATAGTCGACTACATTGTTCCCAGGTGCATTTGTAGAGCCTGAACATGGCCAGCGAATCCAAATTCTCTATCAGCCTGCCCGACGATCTGCGCTGCGAAGTAGACGATTATGCAACGCTGACGAGACGTTCGCGCGCCTTCATCATCAAGGAAGCAGTGGCCGCCTATGTCGGAGACCAGCAGGCCTATCTCGCCAGCGTGCGCGAGGCCGAACGCGAGGCCGACGAAGGCACATTCGTGCTGGGAGAAACCGTGACGGATTGGCTGGCGTCATGGGGATCCGAGAGTGAACTGCCAGCTCCAGAAGCAGGCGCCGCCGAGACATGACGCTACGCATCCTTCCCCGCGCCGTCCGTTATCTCGCCGAGCTCCGCACGACCATTGCCGCTGATGACCCAGAAATGGCGCAGAAGGTCGGCGAGCGCATCATCAAGGCGCTGCGGCTGATCGAGGAGCGGCCCGACATCGGGCGCCCGACCGCCGGTCGCGAGTCCGTACGCGAATGTGCGGTGCCCGACCTGCCCTACTTCATTCCGTACCGCGTCAAGGACGGCAACATAGAAGTGCTGCGTGTCTACCACACCAGGCGCAATCGCCCGCCGCAGTGGCCGACCACCCTGTGATCCCTGCGCATACGCCTTACGACGGCACCTCCAAACCTTTCGCCATCGGACTGAAACAGGCCGAAGCGCGCGACTGGATCGAGCTGGACGAGCATCTCGAAGCCTATCTCGCGCAGAAGGACCGGCTCTACGCCGAGATCCCCGACAAGGTCTTCGTCGCCGAGCCTGAGACGCGTGCGGCCCAGCAGGAGGTGCTTGACCTTCTGGTCGCGCACTTGGTCGAGCGCTATCCGGAGACCTATCGCCTCGAAGGCGGGCGCTGTGTGATCGCAGGCTCCGGCCGCTTCGTCGACGTCACCAACGCTGGCGACAACCCTTTGATTGCCGCGTCAAAACTCGTCCAGGAAGACCTGATCCTGATGCGGCAGGGTGAAAATGGCTGGAGGCTGGCCGCCGGTTCGCTGTGCTTTCCCTCGTCGTGGCGGCTGACCGAGAAGTTCGGCAAGGCGATCCACGACATTCACGGCCCCGTCCCCGGATTCGGGCCGGGCACTCGCATGAACGAGCTGATCGCCCGCATGTTCGACAAGCTCGCGGTCTTGGTCGAGCGCTTCAACTGGTCGGTTCAGGCCAATGGCGAGCTCTATCACCCGCTGTCCGATCGTCAGCGTTTAGCCCGCTCGGCGGAAACGGATTCGACCTTTCCCTGTGCCGACGTCGCCGCCCACGCCTTCATCCGCGTCGAGCGCCAGACCCTGCGCAAGCTGCCCATCTCAGGTGATATCCTTTTCACCATCCGCATCTATCTCGACCCGCTGGCGGTGCTTGCGCGCAATCCCGACAGGGCCCAACTGGCCCCGTCTTTCGCCGGACAACTGATGAGCCTCGACCGGGATCAGCTCGACTACAAGGGCCTGACCGCCGACCGCGACAGGTTGGTCGGTTTCCTCAACGGCATCGCCTCCGCCGGCTAAGAATAGCGGCATAACGTCCGGTTCCTACAGGATGTGGGAACTGGATTCGCTTTATTGTGACAAGCATGTATGGTTTAGCCGTTGAAGCCGGGTCAATCGGGGCCCGGCTCTTTTAGTGTGAGAAGGAGTGCCATAAAAAATGGCGAATGAAAAATGGCCCGTTTACGGTGAGATTACTGGTCCTGTTGTGATGATCGGCTTTGGTTCGATCGGCCGCGGAACGCTCCCCCTCATTGAACGCCATTTCAAGTTCGACAAGTCGCGCATGGTGATTATCGATCCCAGCGACGAAAACCGAAAACTCGCGGATGAGCGTGGCATCAAATTCATCCAGGAGGCGGTAACCAAGGACAATTTCAAGGCGCTTTTGACGCCGCTGCTGACCAATGGCGGTGGCCAGGGCTTCTGTGTCAACCTCTCGGTCGACACCGGTTCCGTGGAGCTCATGCATCTGTGCCGCAAGCTCGGCACGCTCTACGTCGACACCGTCATCGAGCCGTGGCTCGGCTTCTACTTCGACAACAGCGCCGACAATGGCGAGCGCACCAACTACGCGCTGCGCGAGACGCTGCTGGAAGAGCGGCGCAAGCACCCGGGCGGAACGACAGCCGTTTCGACCTGCGGCGCCAATCCCGGCATGGTCTCGTGGTTCGTCAAGCAGGCGCTGGTCAACCTGTCCAGGGATCTCGGCCTCGACTTCGAGGAACCGGCGACCAACGACCGTGACGGTTGGGCCGCGCTGATGAAGAAGGCCGGCGTCAAGGGCATCCACATCGCCGAGCGCGACACCCAGCGCACCAAGAATCCCAAGCCGATGAACGTATTCTGGAACACCTGGTCGGTCGAAGGCTTCATTTCGGAAGGTTTGCAGCCGGCAGAGCTCGGCTGGGGCACCCACGAGACCTGGAAGCCCAAGAACGCCAAGAAGTTCAAGAAGGGCACCAAGGCTGCGATCTATCTCGAGCAGCCCGGCGCCAACACCCGCGTTCGCACCTGGTGCCCGACACCCGGCCCGCAATACGGCTTCCTGGTCACCCACAACGAGGCGATCTCGATCTCCGACTTCTTCACCGTGCGCTCGAAGAAGGGCAAGGTGACCTACCGCCCGACCTGCCACTACGCCTACCATCCCTGCAACGACGCGGTGCTGTCGCTGCACGAGATGTTCGGCGCAGCCGGCAAGGCACAGCCAGTCCATCACGTGCTTGACGAGAACGAACTCGTCGACGGATCGGACGAACTCGGCGTGCTGCTCTATGGCCACGACAAGAACGCCTACTGGTATGGCTCGCAGCTGACGCTCGAACAGGCGCGCAAGCTCGCACCCTACCAGAACGCCACCGGCCTGCAGGTGTCTTCCGCTGTGCTCGCCGGCATGGTCTGGGCTCTTGAGAACCCCGAGGCCGGCATCGTCGAAGCCGACGAGGTCGACTACAAGCGCTGCCTTGAAGTGCAAAAGCAGTATCTCGGGCCGGTCAACGGCTACTACACCGACTGGACGCCGCTTGAAGGCCGCCCCGGCCTGTTCGAGGAGGACCTCGACAAGGAAGATCCCTGGCAGTTCCGCAACATCCTGGTGCGCTGAGCGCCAGGACTTGAATACGAAAAGGGCGCCAAACGGCGCCCTTTTTGTTTGATGGGTTGGAGGCTGAGGCTACTTGCGCAGCTCGGCCTCGATGTCGTCGAGCGCCTTGTCCTTGCCGATGCCGGTCAGGAAGGCGAGCCCCTTGATGACAGGGACAGTCACCGACGCCGAGATCGGCGTCGTCGAAACGATAAGATCGACATTGTCGGCGAGGCTCGGCACTTCGGTCGCCTTGCACTGCATGGCGTTGAAGATCAGCCCGCGCGATTTCATGGCTTCGGTGACGGTGGCGTTGACCGCCGTCGAGGTGGCGACGCCGGTGCCACAGGCAAAGAGAACGGTCTTCTGTTTGGCCATCGAGTAAATCCCTTCCTATAGCTAGCCGAGCACTGCGCCGATGTCTTCGATCGACCTGGCGTTGCTGAGGCTGGCAAGCGCCGCCTCGCTCTGGATGGTGTCCATGATTTCCTGAAGCATATCTATCTGCTTGTCCTTGTCGTTGATGGCAAGCAGGAACACGTAGCCGACCGGCACCGCCTCGTCGGGATCTTCCATGTTGGCGAAGTCCACCGGCTTTCGCAGCACGGCCAGCGCGATCCCCGGTTTCAGGACATGCTCCGGGTCGGTGTGCGGAATGGCGACATTGAGGGCGTAGCCGAGCGGCAGGCCGGTCGGCATCGTCGCCTCGCGCCTTACCACGGCGCCCGCATAGGATGGCCGGACATAGCCGAGTGCCTCGAGCTTGCCGGCCAGCAGGCGGATGACCGCTTCGTTGTCTTGTGCCTCGACCCCCAGGGCAATGGCTTGGGGATCGAGAAAGTTCATCAGGGCTCGCGCCATTCAACTACTCCAGTGTCCGAAACCGGCGGCACGCGCCGCCGGTCCGGGTTTTCGATGTCAGGCGTGTGCCGAAGCCTTGGCGCGGACGGCAGGGGCTGCCTGCTCGGCTTCGTCCTCGGCGCCCGCCGCGCGCTCCCATGCCGCGCTGTTGCGGCGGTAGAGGACGAACAGCAGGGCAATCACCGCCGCGAGCAGAACCAGGCCGGCGATGGCGAGGCCCTGGATCGCTTCGATGATCACGTAGGGGATCCAGAGGAAGCCGTCGACGACAGAGGTGATCTGCACCGCATTGGCCGGCATCTGGAAGCCCGACGAGACGGCAGCACTTGTGAACAGCGGCGCCAGCGCGTTGGCGACATAGAAGCCGAGCGCCAGCGTGACGGTGCCGACGATGACCATGCGGAAGACGTTGCCCTTGAGCAGCGGCGCGGTCATGGCGACAATGAACGGAATGACTGCAAGATCGGCGAACAGGATGACGCGGTTGCCGGGCAGGATGACCGACAGCACGATGGCGATCGGTACCAGGATCAGCGACGACGAGATGGCGGCGGGGTGACCGATCAGGATCGCCGAGTCGAGGCCGACGAGCAGCTCACGGTCACCGGTGCGCTTGCGGACGAATTCCTGGGCGGCGTCCGAAACTGGCAGCAGGCCTTCCATCAGCACCTTCACCATGCGCGGCAGAAGCAGCATCACAGCAGCCAGCGTCATGCCCGTCGTCAGCACCTTGGACAGCACGGTGCCGAAATCGCCGGCGTTGTAGTAGGCGATCACACCAAGCACGAGGCCGATGATCAGGCCGAGCACGACCGGCTCACCGAACACGCCGAAGCGCTTCTCGATGGTCTCGGTCGAGATATTGATCCTGTTGATGCCAGGAATGCGGTCCATGATCCAGTTCAGCACGATGGCGATGGGCAGGATCTGCGCCGAGGCCAGATGCGGCACCGACACACCGGGAATGCCGTAGAACTGCTGCACCGCGCGTGCCGACCAGTCGGCGAACAGCAGCGCAAGCGCTGCGACGAGCGCTGCGACCGCCAAGCCGTAGCCGAGGCTGCCGGTAGCGGCGGTGGCCAGCGAACCGACGAAGGCAAAGTGCCAGAAATTCCAGACGTCGACGTTGAGCGTGCGCGTCAGTCGCAAAAGCAGCAGCGCGATGTTGACGGCAATACCGATCGGAATGACCCACAGGCCGACCGACGAGCCGAAGGCAATGGCGGCAGCCGACGGCCAGCCGACATCGACGATGTCGCGCTGGATGCCGGTGTTGGTGACGATCGCCTTGGCGACGTCGCCGATCGAGCCGAGCATCAGCCCAAGCACCAGGTTGATGCCGATGAAGGCGACACCGATGGTGATGGCGGCGCGGAACGCCTTGCCCACCTTGGCGCCGAGAACCACAGCGATGATGAAAATGACGATGGGCAACAGTACCGTTGCTCCAAGCGTGTCCACGGCCGCTTTCAGGCCGGTCAG
Organism: Aminobacter sp. NyZ550; assembly: GCF_025628925.2. Lineage (NCBI taxonomy): Bacteria > Pseudomonadati > Pseudomonadota > Alphaproteobacteria > Hyphomicrobiales > Phyllobacteriaceae > Aminobacter > Aminobacter sp. NyZ550. The sequence goes on along the minus strand of NZ_CP114190.1, from coordinate 2,023,306 downwards.
AAACGAATCCATGTTGCCTCCCCAAGGCGTCTAAGTTGCTCCAGGCACATCCCTTGCCTAGAACATTTGTGTTTTACGGCATACGAAAGTTGCATCGTTTACAAAAACTGTCAATCTACCCATGCGGTCCTGACGGCCCAACGGGCGGGCAAATCGGCCACAGTCGCAGTCAATTCGCAATTGCCCGACCGACGATGTCGGCCGGCAAAGCCTTGCCTTGAAAGCAAAATCGGGCGATTGAAGGCTGCGGACTGAGGAGAGGATTCTTTCATGACGACTTCGCGCAAAATTGCTTCGGCCGGAGTGCTTGCCTTGCTTGCGGCCGCCATTGCCGGCTGTTCGACCAGCGGCGGCGGATCTTCGGGCGGCGGTGGCGTGAGGCCAGCGCCGACGGGTGTGGAAGGTGCCTGGCTCGACGCCAAGGGCACTGGGCTCTCCACCTTTGCCGCCGGCTCGTTCCAGACGGTCGCGACCGACACCGGCCAGAAGCTCTCGGATGGTACCTACATCCTGACTGGCGCCAACTCGGTCCAGATCAACGGCACGTCGCTGATCCGCCAGTCGCCGATCAGCTTCAACTGCCTGCTGATCTCGGCCAACCAGCTCAACTGCACCAGCTCGGCCGGCCAGCAATTCACCCTGACCCGGCGTACCGCCTGACGGCATTCCAAGCCCGCTTCGGCGGGCACGGCATCTCCTTTCAGGCTTCCGGCGCGGCCGGAAGCCATGCCCGGCAAGTAAGCCGGCTTTTCGTTTCCGATTCTCCCTTGCATCCGAAAATTCGGAATGTGAACATGGCGCCAAGGAATGTGTAACATTCCGATCAAGCGAAGACGCTAAACGTCTCGCGGGGGTCATTCGGGAGATTTCATCATGAAAAGATTGGCTGCCATTGCGGCTTTGTCGGCCTCGGCATTCGGCTATTCCGCCGCGCCGTCATTCGCCGACTATACGTTGACCATCATGCATATCAATGACTGGCACAGCCGCATTGAGAGCAACAACAAGTTTGAATCGACCTGCTCCGCCGAAGAAGAGGGCAAAGGCGAGTGCATCGGCGGTGCCGCGCGCCTGGTCACGGCGATTGCCGAACAGCGCAAGAAACTCGAAGGCCAGAACGTTCTCTTGCTCAATGGCGGTGACAACTTCCAGGGCTCTTTGTTCTACACCACCTACAAGGGCGCGGTTGAAGCCGAATTCCTCAATCAGATGAAGTTCGACGCCATGACCGTGGGCAACCACGAGTTCGACGACGGCGAAGAAGCGCTGGTGCCTTTCCTCGAGAAGATCCAGTTCCCGGTTCTCTCGGCCAACGTCCACCCGAATGCCCAGTCCAAGGTCGGCGACCGCATCAAGCCGTCACTGGTGCTCGAGGTCGGCGGCCAGAAGATAGGCATCATCGGCGCCGTCACCACCGATACCCCGGAAATCGCCTCGCCCGGCCCGAACATCGCCATCGAAGACGACATCAAGACGATCACCGCCGAAGTCGAGAAGCTGAAGGCCGAGGGCGTCAACAAGATCATCGCGCTGACCCATGTCGGCTATCCCCGCGACAAGGAACTGATCGCCAAGATTCCCGGCGTCGACGTTGTCGTCGGCGGCCACTCGCATTCTCTGTTGTCGAACACCGACGCCAAGGCCGAGGGCCCCTACCCGACGATGATCGACAACCCCGAGGGCTACAAGGTTCCGGTCACCCAGGCCGCGTCCTACTCCAAATATCTCGGCGAGTTCACCGTCACCTTCGACGACAACGGCGTGGTCAAGGGAGCCAAGGGCGACCCGATCTATCTCGACAACTCGGTCAAGCCGGACGAGGCGGTTCTCGCCCGCATCAAGGAACTCGGCGCGCCGATCGAAGAGCTGAAGAACAAGGAAGTCGCCGAGGCCACCGACCTGATCGACGGCAGCCGCGATAATTGCCGTGCCCGCGAATGTGCGATGGGCAACCTGATCTCCGACGCCATCCTCGACCGGGTCAAGGACCAGGGCGTCACCATCGTCTTCCAGAACGGCGGCGGCATCCGCGCCTCGATCGACAAGGGCGTGGTGACGATGGGCGAAGTTCTCACAGTCTTGCCGTTCCAGAACACGCTCGCCACTTTCCAGCTCTCCGGCAAGGACATCGTCGCCTCGCTCGAGGCAGGCGTCAGCGAGATCGAGGAAGGCAAGGGCAAGTTTCCGCAGGTCGCCGGCCTGAAATACTCCTTCGACAAATCGGTCGCCGCCAATGCCGGCCGCATCAAATCGGTCGAGGTGATGGACGGCGGCGCCTGGAAGCCGATCGACGAAGCCAAGGTCTATACGGTCGCGACCAACAACTACGTCCGCCAGGGCGGCGACGGCTACAAGCTGTTCGCGTCGAACGCCACCAACGCCTACGACTATGGTCCGAGCCTCGAACAGGTCGTTGCCGACTTTCTCGGCAAGAACCGTCCGTTCACGCCCAAGCTCGACGGCCGCATCACCGAGATCGCCGCGACCGTTGCCGCAGCGCCTGCTGCCGAGCCGGCCAAGCCGGCTGAAGCCGCCCCCGCGGCAACGACCGAAGCCACACCGGCAACGCCTGCGCTGCCGAGCGCCTCGGGCGAGATCGCCGGCACGCCGCCGACAGTCGAGCCAGCCAAGCCTGCCGAGGCAACTGCACCCGCTGCGGCGTCACCGGCTGCCGCCGGCAAGTCGCACACCATTGCCCGCGGCGACACCTTCTGGGATCTGGCCAAAACCTATCTCGGTGACGCGACCAAGTGGCAGGCGATTGCCGCGGCCAACCCGGACGCCAAGGCCGAGGACCTGCATATCGGCGGAACGCTTTCGATCCCGTCGGCAAACTGAACAGGGCCAATTGCTTAAGCAAACCCGCCCGGCATGCCGGGCGGGTTATTAGATTCCGGGCAGGCGAATCGGGCAATAGGGCAGTAAGCAATAAGGTACTGGGGCGACAAAACCCTACTCCCAGCTGCCCTGTTGCCCTATTCCCTTGCAGGGTGCGGCCAGACGCGACATTGAATGCCCACCCCATTCAATTAGGTATCCCGCGTAACGGAGACACCGAATGAACCTGACGACCACAATCGACGAGACATCGGCCAAGGCACTGGGCGCGTTTCCAAACGGTCATCCGGCGGTGCGCAAGGGCAAGGTCGGCGTTCTCCTGGTCAATCTCGGCACGCCCGACGGCACCGACAAGAAGTCGATGTGGCGCTATCTCCGCGAATTCCTGTCCGACCCGCGCGTCATCGAGATGCCCAGGGTGCTTTGGTATCCCATCCTCTACGGCATCGTTCTCAACACGCGGCCGAAGAAGTCGGGCGAGAACTACAAGAAGATCTGGAACACCGATCGCGATGAGTCGCCGTTGCGCACCTTCACCCGCGCCCAGGGCGAGAAGCTGGCAGAAGCGCTCAGCGACCTGCCTGACGTCGTCGTCGACTGGGCCATGCGCTACGGCAACCCGTCGACCGAGAGCGTCGTCAAGAAGCTGATCGCCCAGGGCTGTGACCGCATCGTCATGTTCCCGCTCTATCCGCAGTTTTCGGCAACGACGACGGCGACCGCCAGCGACCAGCTGTTCCGCGCGCTAATGAAGATCCGCGCCATGCCGTCGATCCGCACGGTTCCCGCCTATTATGACGAGCCGGTCTATATCGAAGCGCTGGCCCGCTCGATCGAGCAGCACCTGGCCAAGCTCGACTTCGAACCGGAGGTCATCCTCGCCTCCTATCACGGCATCCCGAAGCCCTATTTCGAGAGGGGCGACCCCTATCACTGCCATTGCGTGAAGACGACACGGCTGCTGCGCGAGCGGCTGGCGATGAGCGACAAGAAGCTGATGACCACCTTCCAGTCGCGCTTCGGTGCGCAGGAATGGCTGCAGCCTTACACCGACAAGACCGTCGAGCGGCTGGCCAAGGAGGGCGTCAAGTCGATCGCCATCGTCAACCCCGGCTTCTCGTCCGACTGCATCGAGACGCTGGAGGAGATCGCCGGCGAAAACGCCGAGATCTTCCACCATGCCGGCGGCAAGAATTTTTCCCACATCCCTTGCCTCAACGACAGTCCGGAAGGCATGGCGGTGATCGAGACGATCACGCGTCGCGAGCTCATGGGCTGGGTCTAACCGCCGGCGGCGGAACCTCCATCGGTGCGCGGCGTTGACCACGGGCCAGGGAGATCCGCCCGTCTATGACCCGCAAGCTTGACCTCAGGACCGGACGGCCCGTCTGGCACGCCTACCGCGCACCGTCCGTTCCGACAGGTAAGCTCACCCGCGACATCAGGACCGACGTAGCCATCGTCGGCATGGGCATCAGCGGCGCATTGATCGCCGAAGCCCTGACCGATGCTGGCCATGCTGTCGTCTGCATCGACAGGCGCGGACCGCTCCTCGGCTCGACTGCGGCGACCACCGCACTCGTCCAGTTCGAGATCGATCAACCGCTGTCGAAACTCGCCCGCAGCATCGGCCGTGAACAGGCCGAACGTGCCTGGCGACGTTCGCGTCTTGCGGTGTTGAACCTCAGGACGCGCGTCGGCGAACTTGGCATCCGTTGCAACATGGAAACCAGGTCTTCGCTCTATCTTGCCGGCGATGTTCTGGATGCGCCGGCATTGCGCGACGAGGCAGAAGCCCGGCGCCTTGCCGGCATTCACGCCACCTATCTTGCCGCATCCGAACTGCAAGACCAGTGCGGCATCCGACGCCAGGGCGCCATCCTGAGCCACGACAATCTGGCACTCGACCCGAGAAAGCTGACCGCCGGGCTGTTGCACAGGGCGCTGGAGTGCAAGGCACGCTTCTACGCCCCCGTCGAGGCTGTCTCCATCCAGACCGGACGCGAAGAGGCGGTGGTGGTGACGGCGGAAGGCCCGACGATTACGGCCGGCCATGTCGTGCTGGCGACCGGCTACGAACTCGTCGCCAACCTGATACCCGCCACCGACCACGAGATCATCTCGACCTGGGCGATCGCAACAAAACCACAAAGGCAGGCGCTTTGGCCGGGCAGGCATCTGATCTGGGAGGCCTCCGACCCCTATCTTTACTTGCGCGCGACGGCGGACGGTCGGGTGATCTGTGGCGGCGAGGACGAGGATTTCGCCGATGAGGTTCGGCGCGACGCGCTGATCGCCGAAAAATCGGATCGCATTTCGGCGAAGCTGAAGCGGCTTTTCCCGCGACTCGATGCCAAACCGGCATTCGCCTGGGCCGGTTCGTTCGGGACCACGCCGACCGGCCTGCCCTATATCGGCACCATTCCCGGCCACCCGCGCATCCATGCAGCCATGGGTTATGGCGGCAACGGCATCACCTATTCACGCATCGCGGCGGAGATCGTCAGCGCCGGCATTTCCGGCCACCGGGATGCCGACGCCGACCTGTTCGCCTTCCCACGCTAAGCCGGACGACATTTCCGGCTTGCTGTGTTGTATCGCCGCTGAAACGCCCTTAAGTCTTCAACGCATGTGGCGCGACTTGTGAATCGCGCACTCAACTTGCGGGGGAGTTTCGCATGGGCTTCAGCGGCTTCGATATCGTCATCCCGGTACTTGTCGTTCTCGTGCTCCTGGTGCTGTTCGCCGGCATCAAGACGATTCCCCAAGGTTACAACTACACTGTCGAGCGTTTCGGTCGTTACACCCGGACGCTGACGCCCGGCCTCAACCTGATCATCCCCTTCATCGACCGCATCGGCGCCAAGATGAACATGATGGAGCAGGTGCTCGACGTGCCGACGCAAGAGATCATCACCAAGGACAATGCGATGGTCGCCGTCGACGGCGTTGCTTTTTATCAGGTGTTGAACGCGCCGCAGGCGGCCTATCAGGTCGCCGGCCTGCAGAACGCCATTCTCAACCTGACCATGACCAACATCCGCACCGTGATGGGCTCGATGGATCTCGACGAGCTGCTGTCGAACCGCGACGCCATCAACGAGCGCCTGCTGCGCGTCGTCGACGAAGCGGCACACCCCTGGGGCATCAAGATCACCCGCGTCGAGATCAAGGACATCAATCCGCCGGCGAATCTGATCGAATCGATGGGTCGCCAGATGATGGCCGAACGCAACAAGCGCGCCCAGATTCTCGAAGCCGAGGGCATGAAGCAGGCGCAGGTTCTGGAAGCAGAGGGCCGCAAGGAAGCCGCCTTCCGCGACGCCGAGGCGCGTGAACGCTCCGCCGAGGCCGAGGCACGCGCTACCCAGGTGGTTTCGGAAGCCATCGCCAAGGGCGACGTCCAGGCGATCAACTACTTCGTCGCGCTGAAGTACACCGAGGCGCTGGCCAAGGTTGGAACAGCCAACAACAGCAAGCTTGTCCTGATGCCGATGGAGGCGTCGTCGCTGATCGGCACACTTGGCGGTATCGGTGAGATCGCCAAGGAAGTCTTCCGCGACGGCGGCACGGCAGGCGGGCAGCGCCAGGCCTCCCGTCCGCCGAGGATTCCGCCCGAGCAGGGCTGAGCCTCTGACCGGACGAGGTGAATTGAGGAACCGCACATGATCGCAAGCATCGTTGCCGAACTCGGTCCCTGGAACTGGATGCTGCTCGGCTTCATCCTGCTGTGTCTGGAAATCTTTGCGCCGGGCGTATTCCTGCTGTGGATCGGCATCGCCGCGCTGATCGTCGGCTCGGCGTCGCTGCTGCTCTGGGACGCGGCGTTCTGGACCTGGCAGGTGCAGGTCCTGATTTTCCTGGTGCTCTCGCTTGCCTCCGCCTATGTCGGCAAGAAGCTCGTTCGCGACCGCGAACAGGCATCCGACCAGCCCCTTCTGAACAATCGTGGCGCCCAGATGATCGGCCGCACGGCAACGCTGGCCGAACCGATCAGGGAAGGCCGGGGCCGCATCAAGCTCGGCGACACGACTTGGCGGGTCTCCGGCCCCGATTTGCCCGCCGGCGCGCAGGTGCGTGTCATAGGCGCTGCCGACACCGATCTGGAACTGGTGGTGGAGCCGGTCTGAGGCAAGCTCTCCTGATCGCTTGAGCGGCACCTCGCCAGCCCCCTGGAGCATCCCTTTGACTTGACCACATGACCACGCTCAATTATTAGATTGATCAATCTAATAATAAATGAGAGCGCGGATGCGCAAGGTCGACCCAGAAAAGTTCGAGGCAAAAAAGCAGCAGATCCTGACTGCGGCGATCACCTGTTTTACCCGGAAAGGTTTTCACGGCACCTCGACCGCGGAAATCTGCGCCGAAGCAGGCATGAGCCCCGGCAACCTGTTCCATTACTACCCGACCAAGCACGCGATCATCGCGGCAATCGTCGAGCAGGATCGCCGCGAGACGGCGGCCTATTTCGCACAGATCGACAACAGCCAGGACCTGTTCGGCGAGATCCTCAAATTCATGGACATCGTGCTCGAACTGGCCGCCGACCCGGCCTATTCGAGCCTCGCACTCGAAATCGCGGCGGAGGCGATGCGCGACCAGCAGATCGCAGCCCTCGTCACGGCCCATGACGCCGAAATGCGCACAGCACTCGCCCTGATCCTGCGCGATGCCGCCGCGCGCGGCGAGATCGGGCCGGGGCTCGATCCTGCCGACGGCGCCCAATGGATCTCCGCGCTCATCGACGGCGTGTTCGGCCGCGTCGCCGTCGACCCCGGCTTCAAGCCGCTCGAGCAAAAGAAAACATTGCATCTGCTGTTGACCCGCTTTCTCAGGCCGGGAGCAACGACATAGGCGAGACAGACGGGCACAGGCCGGCAAGGCTTGCCCCGGAAATCCTGGAAACCAGAACCAGCAAAGGATGCTGCGGCTCGCAGCGAAACTGTCATGAGCACCTTGCGCCTTGCCAGGACACGCGCCCCGTTTGCCGGGCTGCAGCTGGCCAGTATCTTCTTCAGCCTGGGCAATGCAATCACCGCCATCGTCTATCCCTGGCTGGTCTACGACCTCACCGGCAGCGCCAGTTGGATGGGCATCGTCGCCTTCGTGACACTCGCTCCGGCTATTCTCGGCAGTGCGTTTGGCGGCCCTGTCGCCGAAAGACTCGGCATCCGCCAGACCGCCATGATCGCTGTCGGGCTCGGCTGCGCAGCGTCGATTGCCGCCGCCCTGCTCTACGGCTTCGGCATGCTGACCATCGGTGCACTCGTCGCGCTTGCCTTGCTCGGCGCCATATTCGACGGCCCCGGCAGCGTCGCGATCGAATCCCGCGTTCCCGAAATCGCGCGTCTGGCGCGCATGCCGCTGCTGCGCGCCAATGCCATCGACGACCTTGTCGACAACGGCGCCGCCATCGTCGGGCCGGCGATCGCTGCCTTGCTGGTGGCGATCGCCGAGACCTCTACGCTGTTGTGGATCATCGCCGCACTCAACATCGTGACCGCATTGATGACCGCGCTCAGCCTGCCCCAGTTCCGCCTGCGGCAGATGTCCTCAACCGCGTCCACTGAACTGGCTGGCGCGATGCGCATCATCTTCGGATCGCTCCGCCTGCGGACGGCCCTGCTGCTGGCAAGCCTTGGCACCGGCACCTTCGTCGCACTCGAAAATGTTGCCATGCCGGCAATTCTGCGCGCCGAAGGGCAGTCGGCTTCGACATTGGGGCTCTATCTCACCGCCGCCGCGGCCGGTGCGATAGCGGTCAACCTTGCAATGGCCGTAATCGGCGGTCGGCCCGCCTTGCGCAGTGTCTTCGTTGCCGCCTTCGTCGGCCTGGCCGCCGGCGTCATCATGCTCGTGATCGACCGCGCGGTGCCCACGCTGATTGCATCAGGTGCAGTTCTCGGCATCGCCGCCGGCCCGCTCTCGCCTGTTTTCACCACCCTGTTGCAGACCAGTGCGCCGAAGAACCTGCGCGCCCATGTCATCGGCGCATCGATCGGAATGATCCTCGTCACGGCCCCGCTTGCCGCTCTCGTTGTCGGTGCCGCGCTGGATCTGTTCGGCCCGACAGCTGTTCTATCGGCATGCGCGGCCATGCTTGCCGCCTGCGCGGTCATCGGCGCGCTCGCCCTCGGTCCGGACGAAGCTGAGTAGGGGGCCGTCAGGCAGTTGGCAGCAGGGCGCCGGTCAGGCGGCGCCAACCCGGAGCAGATCGTGGAAGTGGATGATGCCGACAGGCTTGTCGCCTTCGACCACCGGGATGGCGCTGATGTTGTGCTCGTTGAGCATTGCCGTCGCAGTGCCCGCCAGCATCTGCGGCGGCACCGTCTTGGGCTGTCGGGTCATGATGTCCTCGACATTGGTCTCGGCGAGATTTCGATCGAGATTGCGCGCCAGGTCACCGTCGGTGACGATGCCGGCCAGCCGGCCCTGCTCGTCGACGACAACGACGCAACCGAAACGCTTCTTGGACAGTGTCTTTACTGCCTCCGGCATCTTGGTGCCGACGGCGACGATCGGCATTTCCTCGCCCTTGTGCATCAGGTCGCCGACCGGCATCAGGCTCGCGCCGAGCTGGCCGCCGGGATGGAAGGTGCGGAAATGATCGGCAGTGAAGCCGCGCGCCTCGAGCAAAGCCACGGCCAGCGCGTCGCCGACGACGAGTTGCAGCAGCGTCGACGTCGTCGGCGCAAGACCGTGCGGACAGGCTTCCGGCGCCCGGGGCAATGACAGGACGACGTCGGCCTGACGCGCCAAGGCGGACGTATCGCCGGCCGTCAGCGCAATCAGCGGGATCGAAAAGCGCCTCGAATAGGCAACGATACCCTTGAGCTCTGCTGTTTCACCCGACCAGGAGAGTGCGACGATCGCGTCTTCCCTGGTGATCATGCCGAGATCGCCGTGAATGGCTTCCGAAGGATGGACGAAATAGGCCGGAGTCCCGGTGGAGGCGAAGGTCGCCGCCAGCTTGGAGCCGATATGCCCACTTTTGCCGACGCCGGTGATGATCGCCCGGCCGCTGAGCTGGCCCAGGATCGAGACAGCCCTGGCGAATGGCTCGGCGAGCGGGCCTTCAAGCGCTGCGACAAGCGCGGCGATGCCGGCCTGCTCGATGGTGACGGTGCGGAGCGCGGAGGCGATCGACGCCTGCCCGTCCGGCTCTTTTTTCAGCGATCCAGCGTGCATGGCGCATGCGTTAGCGCGTCGGCGTGCGGCTGTCCATGATTATCCGCCCAAAACGAGGCCTCTCAGGGCGTGCGGGAAACGCTCCGTTAACCATGGCGATTTACCAGTTGGTAAGTGCGACGCCCTTGCGTCGGCGAAGCAGTGGGAAAGATGGCGCAGATCAGGCCGGAGCAACGGACACAGACCACGGCACTCCGCATCTTGCTGGCGACGGCAAGCGTGGCGACGTTGCTGTGCGCCGCACCGCTGCATGCCCAGGAAACCGCCTTGCGCGGACCGGTCAGCGAAGACGACATCAACAACACCCTGCGGCTTTACAAAAGGCGCCCTGCGGCCGAGCAGGCGCAGGACCAGGCACCGGCCTACCAGCCGGTCAGCCCCGGCGCGATTCCAACCCAGGCTGACGCTGAGGCCACCGATTTGTTCAGCGAACCGCCCAACGCCGACGGCACATCGGCCGGCTCCTTGCCATCCGCCCGTCCGCCCACGACCGCGCGCCAGCGCGCCCGCGAGGCACGCGAGCGGCTGGCCGGCACCGCCGCGCCGACGGCTGCCGAGCGGCCAGCAGTGCCGGCAGCCGACGAAGAGCTGACCACCGGCACCGTGCGCCAGGGCACCGTCGATTCCGAAACGGAGATCGAGAACGGACCCGAAGCCGAGCGCCAGCGCGCCATCGAAGGCCGCAGGCCTCAGCCGGATGCGAACCCGTTCGAGCCGACTGGCATCCGTTTCGGCACCTTCGTTCTGAAGCCGAGCCTTGAACAGGGCGTCACCGCGACGTCGAATGCGGATTCCAGCTTTAACGGAAAGTCGGCCGTTCTGTCCGAGACGACCCTCAGGCTGAACGCCGCGTCCGATTGGGAGAGCCATTCGGCGACCATCGACGCCTATGGCAACTACCGAAAATCCATCTCCGGCCAGGAGGTCAAGGATCTCAGCGGCGGCATCGACGGGCGGCTGCAGCTCGATCTCGCCGACGACATGCGCGCATTGGCGCGGCTCGGCTACAGCATGCGCCCGGAATCGACGTCGTCGCCCGTGGTCATCTCCGGCACCGCCGAGCGGCCGACCCTGCACACGCTGAACGGCGCGCTGGGTGTCGAAAAGGCCGTCGGCAAGTTCCGCTTCGGAGTGACCGGCGAAGCTGTCGACGAAAGCTACAGCGACGCCGAACTGACCGACGGCACCACGCTCTCACAGAAGGACCGCGACTCCAGACTCTATACCGGCAAGGTCCGCGTCGGCTACGAGGTCTCACCGGCGTTGACGCCCTTTGGCGAGGTCGAATTCGGCCGCCGGGTCTATGACCTGCGCTTCGACACCGCCGGTTTCGAGCGCTCGTCCAAGCGTACCGGCGCCCGCGCCGGCGTCGAGATCGACATGGGCGAAAAATTCGGCGGCGAGATTTCGGCCGGCTGGATTTCGGAGGATTTCGACGACGACCGGCTGAAGACGGTTTCCGCCGCGACGATTGCCGCTGATCTCAGATGGTCGCCGATGCGCGGCACGATCGTCGGCCTGACCGGCGAAACCCTGGTCGAAGGTTCGACCACTGCCGGCGACAGCGGTTCGGTGCTCTACAACGGCCGCCTCAGCGTCGAACGGCAGATCCGTTCCAACCTGACTGCATTCCTCGCCGGCGGCGTCGGCTACCGCGACTATGCCAGCTCGAACGACCACGAGCTGAGGCTCAGCGCCGAAGCGGGCCTGACCTGGTGGCTCAACCGCTACGCCGGCCTGACCGGCAAGCTGCGCCATGAGACCTTCGACAGCACCTTGCCGTTCCGCGACGCCAAGACCAACAGCGTCTTCGTCGGGTTGAAAATCCAGCGCTAACCTGCTTGGGGCAAACCGCCGATCGCGGCGGCTGCGGCCCTCAAGGCCGTCTCCCCCTGCCCCGCATAGACCTCGCTCATGATCAGCTCGGCAAGCGGCAGACGGCATCCCCAGCCATGGCGCTCGAGATCGGGCTTGTCGGCGAATTCGCTGACGTGGCCGACGCAGAGATAGGCCACCGGCACGACGTGATCGGGAATGCCTAGCAACTGCTTCAGCGCCTCGCGATCGAGGATGCTGACCCAGCCGACGCCTATGCCCTCGGCACGCGCGGCGAGCCAGAAATTCTGAACTGCGCAGACGGTGCTGAAGAGGTCCATCTCGGGATTGTGCCATCGCCCGAGCGGAGAGTTTGCCGAACGGCTGCGGTCGCAGGTGATGACCAGGTTGAGCGGGCTTTCGCAGATGCCTTCGAGCTTGAGCTTGCGGTACAGCTGCCGCCGCTCCTCGGCGATCTCAGGCAGTTCCTGCTGCCGCGCCGCAAAGAACAGGTCGCGGACCCGCTCGCGTCGTTCGCGATCTCTGATGACGATGAAGTTCCACGGCTGCATGAAGCCGACCGACGGCGCGTGATGGGCAGCCAGCAGCAGCCGCGCCAGCACATCGTCGTCGATCGGATCAGGCAGAAAATGGCTGCGAACGTCGCGGCGCGTGAAGATGGCGCGGTAAACGGCATCCTGTGCGGCGATATCGAAACAGCCTGAAACGGCCTTCAACTGGTCAGCAAGCATCGCATATCCCCTGGCGAGCATGTCGGTTCCCTCCGCCTGACCATGCGGAGGTCGATGTCTGCCGGGCCGGTCTTCTGGCTCGAGTTCAACCCGTCTGCGGCGCCTTCCCGTTGGATGAACAGTGGCCTCTGCCGATACGGTCCCTCTTACAGCGTTGGGCACGCCACGGATTTGCACCGTGTTCCCGATTCTCCCGCATCGCTGCGGGCACCTGGCAGGGTATTTCTAGCGGCAGCAGCGGCCGAAAGCCATCGCACCGTGCGTCCAAGCCTGACGCACAGGCGACATGTGGCTTATTTGCCCAGCTTGATCTCGCCGAGCAGCCCTTCGATGACGCCGGCCATGCTCCTGCTGAGATCGGAGCGCGACAAGGCAAAGGCAACGTTGGCTTCGACGAAACCTTCCGGCGAGCCGCAGTCGAAGGTGCGGCCGCGATAATGATAGCCGTAGAACGACTGCATCTTCTCGAGCTTGAGCATGGCGTCGGTCAGCTGGATCTCGTCGCCGGCGCCACGCTCCTGGCTTGCCAGGATCTTGAAAATCTCCGGCTGCAGAATGTAGCGGCCATTGATGAACAGGTTCGAGGGTGCCGTGCCCTGCTTGGGCTTTTCCACCATGCCCTCGATCTCGAAGCCGGTGTGAACCGACTTGCCCTTGCCGACGATGCCGTATTTGTGCGCCTCGGCCGGGTCGCATTCCTGGACGGCGATGATGTTGTTGCCGGTCTCGGCATAGAGCTCGACCATCTCGCGCATGCAGCTCTTTTCCGACTGCATGATCATGTCGGGCAACAGCAGCGCGAAGGGCTCGTCGCCGACCAGCTCGCGCGCACACCACACTGCGTGGCCAAGGCCGAGCGGTACCTGCTGTCGCGTGAACGAGGTCTGGCCCGGGGCCGGCTGCAACCGCTGCAGGCGCTCCAGTTGCTCGGTCTTGCCGCGCTGGGCCAGCGTATCATAAAGTTCGAACTGGACGTCGAAATGGTCTTCGATGACCGCCTTGTTGCGGCCCGTGACAAAGATGAAATGTTCGATGCCCGCTTCGCGCGCCTCGTCGACCACGTACTGGATCACAGGGCGATCGACCACAGTCAGCATTTCCTTGGGGATAGACTTGGTGGCAGGCAGAAAACGCGTGCCAAGGCCCGCGACCGGAAAAACTGCCTTGCGAACTCTTTTCATTGCGTGGTCGTCCGATAGAGGGATGTATCGGACGCCAACTTTGCCACGCCCGAATTGATGAATACTGAATGCGTTCACATATTCGGCGACAGCGGGCAAGACCATTGATCACGCGATCTTGATTGTCCGAACAGCTAGGTGGACAATCCCTCAACCCGCTTTTCGTTCCCCAACGGGTCTATGGTAAACTGATTGATAACCGGCATCGGCGATGAATCGTGTTTCTGATCTCTCCAAGGAGGAAAGAATGCCCCTTCGCAAGACCGCCAAAGGCCTCCTGAGCGCCGCTGCCCTTTCGCTGGCATTGATGCTTCCGGCCGGCCCGGCGGCCGCCGAAGCCGGTTTCCAGCGCTGGGTGGCGAGCTTCCGCTCCGTCGCCGCAGACAACGGGATTTCCGGTTCGACCTATGACCGCGCCTTTCGTGGCGTGACCTCGGCCGACCCCGAAGTACTTGAAAAGGCCCGCTTTCAGCCCGAATTCACCGCGCCCGTCTGGGACTATTTCGACAATCGCGTCCATGACCAGTCAATTGCTGTCGGTCGCGAGATGGCGCGCAAGTGGAAACCCTGGCTCGACCGCATCGAGGCCAAGTATGGCGTCGACCGCTACATCCTGCTCGCCATCTGGTCGATGGAATCGAACTACGGCGAGATTCTCAAGAACGACAAGGTGATGCGCAATGTCGTGCGGTCGCTGGCGACGCTCGCCTATGGCGACCAGCGCCGGGCGAAGTTCGCCCGCACCCAGCTGATCGCGGCGCTGAAGATCCTGCAGCGCGGCGACATCGACGAAAGTCACCTCGTCGGCTCCTGGGCCGGCGCGATGGGCCACACCCAGTTCATCCCGACCAGCTACCAGGCCTACGCGGTCGATGCCGACGGCAATGGCAAGCGCGACATCTGGAACTCCGTGCCCGACGCGCTCGCCACCGCAGCCAACCTTCTGAAGAAGAACGGCTGGCAGGCCGGCAAGACCTGGGGTTACGAAGTGGTGCTGCCCGCTGGTCAGAAGTTCCCGACGGGATCGCTGACGCTCGACAAATGGGCATCGCTCGGCATCGAACGCGCCAACGGCAAGGCCTTCAAGCGCGGCTCCGACGTCGCCACCCTCAAGGTGCCGGACGGCCGCGGCGGACCGGCCTTCCTGATGACCAAGAACTTCTCGGTCATCAAGCGCTACAACAACGCCGACAAATACGCGCTCGCCGTCGGCCTTCTTGCCGACGAGATCGCCGGCTATGGTGGCCTGGTGCAGGACTGGAAGCGGCCGTTCACCAAGCTCAGCTTCGAGGAAAAGCAGGAGTTGCAGAAGCGCCTGTCGGCGCATGGCTATTACGACGGCAAGAGCGACGGCAAGATCGGCGAGGGTTCGCGCTCGGCAATCAAGGCATTCCAGGCACAGCTGGGCTTGACGCCGGACGGTCATCCGAGCATGGAAGTGCTGAAGTTCCTGCGGCGTAACTAGCAACCGGAGGCTGTATTGGCATTGACGCGTCGTCCGCGGTTTTCGCTGTTGCGCCTGACGACGCCACTGGTCGCGGTGGCGGTCGCCTTGACCGCCATTTCGTCGACAATGCCGACGCCGGCCGTGGCGCAGGAAGGCATTCTGCGCAAATGGTCCCTGCGCGACCTGTTCATGCCGCGCCGCGAACCGCGCGTCGATCCCTTCATCATTGACGAGCCGCAGCCGCGCAAAAAGATCCGCAAGACGCCACGCAAGCCAAAGGCAACCGCCGGCAATATCGGCAGGGCTGCCGATCCGGCCGTTCCGGTGGTCGAAAAGCTGGCTGACGCGCGTGTCGTGTTGGTCATCGGCGACTTCCTCGGCGGCGGCATTGCCGAGGGGCTGGGCACGGTCTTTGCCGAGAATGCCAAGATCAGGGTCATCGACAAGACCAACGGCTCGTCGGGCCTCGTCCGCGAGGACTATTACAACTGGCCCGAGAAAGCCAAGGCGCTGATCGAGCAGGAAAAGCCTGCCGCTGTCATCATCATGATGGGCTCTAACGACCGCCAGCAGATGCGGGTCGCCGACACCCGCGAGCCACCGATGAGCGCCGCCTGGACCAAGGAGTACACGGCGCGCGCGGACAAGCTGGCCAAGGCCATCGCCGACACCAAGGTGCCGTTCCTGTGGGTCGGCATGCCCGCCTTCAAGTCGTCGAAGATGAACACCGACATGCTCGCCTTCAACGACATCTACCGTGCTGCAACGGAAGCCGCAGGTAGCGAATTCGTCGATGTCTGGGACGGCTTCGTCGACGAGGCCGGCGCCTTCGTCACCAGCGGCCCCGACATCAACGGCCAGCCGGTGCGCCTGCGCGCCGACGACGGCATCAACGTCACCCGCGCCGGCAAACGCAAGCTCGCCTTCTTCGCCGAAAAGCCGCTGAACAAGCTGCTCGGCATCACGCCTCAAGGTACCGAAACCGTCGTGCCGGCAAGCCTGCCGCAGGCGACGCCCGGCGAACTCAATGTGCCTGTCAACATCGACCGGACGGTGCCGGTCTCGCTCTCCGATCCGGAACTCGACGGTGGCACGGAGCTTCTCGGCGGCCAGACGGCTGCCACGTCCGACCCGCGTTCTCCAGGCGAAAAGCTTGCCGTGCAAGGCATCGCCCCCGCAGCACCTGCCGGCCGCATCGACGACTTCTCCTGGCCGCCAAAGCCGCTGCCTGCAGCGCAAGGAACCGAAACGACGACCGCCATCATCAGGCGCTAAGGTTGTCGACCGGAAACGAAAAAGGCGCCTCGCGGCGCCTTTTGTTTGCTTGGTTCCGGCCAGCTTAACGCGGCAGGACGCTCGACCCCATCAGGTCGGCATCTATCGAATGCGCGGCCTGGCGGCCTTCGCGGATCGCCCAGACCACAAGCGACTGGCCGCGGCGCACGTCGCCGGCGACATAGAGCTTGTCCACATTGGTCTTGTAGTCGCGGTCGTTGGCGGCAACATTGGTCGAACGGCGGCTGTCGGTGGTGATCTCGAGCTTGCCCTCGAGTTCCTTGACCATACCGTCGGCGAGCGGCCCGGCGAAGCCGATGGCGATGAAGGCGAGATCAGCGCGGATGACGAACTCGGTGCCCGGGATCGGCTTGCGCTTGTCGTCGACTTCGCAGCACTTCACGCCGGTCAGCTGGCCTTCCTCGCCGATGAACTCCAGCGTCGCCACCTGGAACTCGCGCTGCGCGCCTTCGGCCTGAGAGGACGAGGTGCGCATCTTGGTCGCCCAGTAAGGCCACACGGCGAGCTTGTTCTCGCGCTCCGGTGGCTGCGGACGGATGTCGAGCTGGGTGACGCGCACGGCACCCTGGCGAAATGCGGTGCCGACGCAGTCGGACGCCGTATCGCCACCGCCGACGACGACGACATGCAGGCCACCAGCGACGATCGGTTCCGACTGCCAGGCAACCGACTGGATGTCTTCGCCGCCGACGCGCTTGTTCTGCTGGACGAGGTAAGGCATCGCGTCATGCACGCCCTTAAGGTCGTCGCCGGGAATGCCCGCCGGACGCGGCGTTTCGGAGCCGCCGCAGTAAAGCAGGGCATCATATTCGGCCAGGAGCTCGGTCACCGGCTTGTCGACGCCGACATTGACGCCGCAATGGAACGTCACGCCTTCGCCCGTCATCTGCTCGACGCGACGGTCGATATAGTGCTTCTCCATCTTGAAATCAGGAATGCCGAAACGCAGCAGGCCGCCGGGACGGCTCTCGCGCTCATAGACATGCACGTCGTGGCCGGCGCGGCCGAGTTGCTGCGCCGCTGCCATGCCGGCAGGGCCGGAACCAATGACAGCGATCTTCTTGCCGGTCTTCTTCTCCGGCGGATAAGGCCTGATGTAACCGGTCTCGTAAGCCTTGTCGGCGATCGCCTGCTCGACGGTCTTGATGGCGACAGGAATGTCCTCGAGGTTCAGCGTACAGGCTTCCTCGCAAGGTGCCGGGCAGATGCGACCGGTGAATTCGGGGAAGTTGTTGGTCGAATGCAGGTTGCGGATCGCGTTGTCCCAATCGCCATTGTAGACGAGGTCGTTCCAGTCCGGGATCTGGTTGTGCACCGGACAGCCCGTCGGGCCATGGCAGAACGGAATGCCGCAATCCATGCAGCGCGCAGCCTGCTTTTCGACTTCCTTGTTCGACATCGGCAGCGTGAATTCGCGGAAGTGCCGGATGCGGTCGGAAGCCGGCTGGTACTTGTGCACCTGCCGGTCAATTTCGAGAAAACCTGTAACCTTGCCCATCGTAACTCTCGTCAGTCATGCCCAGCACCTCGGCGCGGGCTTAGAATTCCACCACTTCAAATGAAGCATGCGATGGCAGGCGCCCTGTTCGGGCGCCGCCGGAAGATCGTCACGGCTTACTCCGCCGCGACGCCCATCCTCATGCGCTCCATCTCGATCAGTGCGCGGCGGTACTCCACCGGCATGACTTTGCGGAATTTGGGTCGGTAGCTCGCCCAGTCGTCCAGGATCTGCTTGGCACGGGTCGAACCGGTGTAGTGCATATGGTTCGAGATCAGCTGAACCAGCCGCTCCTCGTCATGGCGTGTCATGTCGCCCGAGACGTCGACACGGCCCTTGTGGGCGATGTCGCCACCGTGATGGTGCAGCTTCTCCAGCATGTCGTCCTCTTCAGGGACCGGCTCGAGCTCGACCATCGCCATGTTGCAGCGCTCGGCGAAATCGCCTTCCTCATCGAGGACATAGGCGACGCCGCCCGACATGCCGGCTGCGAAGTTGCGGCCGGTCTTGCCGATGACCACCACCACGCCGCCCGTCATGTATTCGCAGCCATGGTCACCCACGCCTTCGACGACGGTAACGGCGCCCGAGTTGCGGACGGCGAAACGTTCGCCGGCGACACCGCGGAAGTAGCACTCGCCTTCGGTCGCACCGTAAAGCACGGTGTTGCCGACAATGATTGAATCCTCGGCAACGATCCGGGCGTCATCCGACGGGCGGATGACGATGCGGCCGCCGGACAGGCCCTTGCCGACATAGTCGTTGCCGTCGCCGACCAGCTCGAACGAGATGCCGCGTGCCAGGAAGGCACCGAAGGACTGTCCGGCGGTGCCGGTCAGCTTCACCGAGATGGTGTCCTCGCGCAGGCCCTTGTGGCGGAAGCGCTTGGCGACCTCACCCGACAGCATCGCACCGGCGGAGCGGTCGACGTTGCGGATGGTTGCCTCGATCTTCACCGGCTGGCGTGTTTCCAGCGCCGCCTTCGCCTCGGCGATCAGCTTGCGGTCGAGAACGTCGTCGATCGGGTGCTTCTGGCGTTCGGTCCAGTGCACGGCTTCGCGCGGCGCATCGGGCTTGTAGAACACCTTGGAGAAGTCCAGGCCACGCGACTTCCAGTGGTTGATCAGCTCGCGCTTTTCCAGCAGGTCGGCGTCACCGATGATCTGGTCGAGATGGGTGTAGCCCATCTCGGCCAGCAGCTCGCGCACCTCTTCGGCGACGTAGAAGAAGTAGTTGATGACGTGCTCGGGTGTGCCCTTGAAGCGCTTGCGCAGCACCGGATCCTGGGTGGCGACGCCAACCGGACAGGTGTTGAGATGGCACTTGCGCATCATGATGCAGCCCGCCGCGATCAGCGGCGCGGTCGAGAAGCCAAACTCGTCGGCACCCAGCAGCGCCCCGACGACGACGTCGCGGCCGGTACGCAGGCCGCCGTCGACCTGGAGCGCGACACGCGAACGCAGGCCGTTCAGCACCAGCGTCTGATGCGTCTCGGCGAGACCCATTTCCCACGGGCTGCCGGCATGCTTGAGCGAGGTCAGCGGCGATGCACCGGTGCCGCCGTCATAGCCTGATATCGTGATGTGGTCGGCGCGCGCCTTGGCGACACCTGCCGCAACCGTGCCAACGCCCACTTCCGACACCAGCTTGACCGACACGTCGGCTGCCGGGTTGACGTTCTTCAGATCGTAGATCAGCTGCGCCAGGTCTTCGATCGAATAGATGTCATGGTGCGGCGGCGGCGAAATCAGGCCGACACCTTGGGTCGAGTGGCGGGTCTTGGCGATCGTCGCGTCGACCTTGTGACCAGGCAACTGGCCGCCCTCGCCGGGCTTGGCACCCTGCGCCACCTTGATCTGCATCATGTCGGAGTTGACGAGATACTCCGTCGTCACGCCGAAGCGGCCGGAAGCCACCTGCTTGATCGCCGAACGCTCGGGGTTCACGCCGCCACCGGGCAGCGGCAGGTAGCGGTCGGGCTCCTCGCCGCCCTCGCCGGTGTTCGACTTGCCGCCGATCTTGTTCATCGCAACGGCAAGCGTGCTGTGCGCCTCGCGGCTGATCGAGCCGAAGGACATGGCACCGGTCGAGAAACGCTTGACGATCTCGGCCGCCGGCATGACGTCGTCGAGTGCCGCCTTCTTGCGTCCGCTCTCCTCGGCCAGCTTGATGCGGAACATGCCGCGAATCTGCTGGGCACGCGCTGTTTCGCTGTCGATCTGGGCCGAGAACTCCTTGAACGTCGCCCACGAACCCGAGCGCACGGCGTGCTGCAGCGAGGCAACCGCGTCAGGTGTCCACACATGGGCTTCGCCGCGCATGCGATACATGTACTCGCCGCCGACTTCGAGCGCATTGCGCAGCACCGGATCTTCGCCGAAGGCCGAGGCGTGGCGGCTGACGGTTTCGGTCGCCACCTCTTCCAACCCGACGCCCTCGATGTTGGTTGCCGTGCCGGTGAAGTACTTCTCGACGAAATCGGTCTTCAGGCCGATGGCATCGAAGATCTGGGCGCCGCAATAGGACTGGTAGGTCGAGATGCCCATCTTGGACATCACCTTGAGGATGCCCTTGCCGATCGACTTGATGAAGCGGCCGACGACTTCCGAGCCGTCCACTTCAGGCGGGAACTCGCCCCGCTTGTGCATGTCGGTCAGCGTGTCGAAGGCCAGATACGGGTTGATCGCCTCCGCGCCGTAGCCGGCGAGGCAGCAGAAGTGGTGCACTTCGCGCGGCTCGCCCGATTCGACGACGAGACCGACCGAGGTACGCAGGCCCTTGCGGACAAGGTGATGGTGCACGGCGGCCGTCGCCAGCAGCGACGGGATGGCGATGCGGTCCGGGCCGAGCTGACGATCGGACAGGATAATGATGTTGTAGCGGCCGGCGACCGCAGCCTCGGCGCGCTCGCACAGGCGCTCGATCGCACCCTGCATGCCGGCAGCACCTTCCGATGCGGCATAGGTGACGTCGATCGTCTTGGTGTCGAAGCTCTCCTCGGTGTGGCCGATGGACCGGATCTTCTCCAGGTCGGCATTGGTGAGGATCGGCTGGCGCACTTCCAGACGCTTGCGGCGCGAGGTGCCGACGAGGTCGAGGATGTTCGGGCGCGGGCCGATGAACGACACCAGGCTCATCACCAGCTCCTCGCGGATCGGGTCGATCGGAGGATTGGTGACTTGGGCGAAGTTCTGCTTGAAATAGGTGTAAAGCAGCTTCGACTTGTCCGACATCGCCGAGATCGGCGTATCGGTACCCATCGAGCCAACGGCTTCCTGGCCCGTCGTCGCCATCGGCGACATCAGGAGCTTGGTGTCTTCCTGCGTGTAGCCGAAGGCCTGCTGGCGATCGAGCAGCGAGACGTCCTTGCGCAGCGCGCGCGGCTCGACCGGCTTCAGCTCCTCGAGGATCAGCTGGGTGTTGGACAACCACTTCGTGTAGGGGTGCTTGGTCGCGATCTCGGACTTGATCTCCTCGTCCGAAACGATGCGGCCCTTGACCAGGTCGATCAGCAGCATCTTGCCGGGCTGCAGACGCCACTTCTTGATGATGCTCTTTTCATCGACCGGCAGCACGCCGGC
This sequence comes from Aminobacter sp. NyZ550, assembly GCF_025628925.2. NCBI lineage: Bacteria > Pseudomonadati > Pseudomonadota > Alphaproteobacteria > Hyphomicrobiales > Phyllobacteriaceae > Aminobacter > Aminobacter sp. NyZ550. The sequence goes on along the minus strand of NZ_CP114190.1, from coordinate 2,001,707 downwards.
TTCGGACGCCAGGATGACCCGGTCGTCGTCGGTGACCATGTAGCGGGCCGGACGCAGGCCGTTGCGGTCGAGTGTCGCGCCGATCTGGCGGCCGTCGGTGAAGCACACCGCAGCCGGACCGTCCCACGGCTCCATCAGCGCTGCGTGGTATTCGTAGAAGGCCTTGCGGTCGGCATCCATCGACTTGTTGCCGGCCCAGGCTTCCGGGATCAGCATCATCATGGCATGCGCCAGCGTATAGCCGCCCTGGAACAGGAACTCGAGCGCGTTGTCGAAGCACGCCGTGTCCGACTGGCCCTCATAGGAGATCGGCCAGAGCTTGGAAATGTTGTTGCCGAACAGCTCGCTGTCGACCGAAGCCTGGCGCGCCGCCATCCAGTTGTTGTTGCCGCGCACCGTGTTGATTTCACCGTTGTGGGCGACCATGCGGTACGGGTGCGCCAGCTTCCACGACGGGAAGGTGTTGGTCGAGAAGCGCTGGTGAACGAGAATCAGCGCCGTCTCGAAGCGCGGATCGGAAAGGTCCTTGTAATAGGCGCCGACCTGGAAGGCCAGGAACATGCCCTTGTAGACGATGGTGCGCGCCGACAGCGACACACAATAAGCGCCGATGTCCTTGTTGTTGTGCTCGGCATAGATGCGGCCGGAGATCACCTTGCGCAGCAGGTAGAGGCGAGCCTCGTACTCCTCGTCGTCATCGATCTCGGGCGTGCGTCCGATGAACACCTGACAATGGAACGGCTCGGAAGCAGCGATATCAGGTGCCTTCGACAAAGAGGCGTTGTCGACCGGCACGTCGCGGAAGCCGATCAGCGGCAAACCTTCCGACTGCGCCGACTCGCGGATGATGTCCATGACATGTTCGCGCGTCGCAGCATCCTGCGGCATGAACCAGTGGCCGACGCCATACTGGCCGGGTGCCGGCAGATCGATGTCCTGCTTGGCCATCTCCTCGCGGAAGAACCGGTCGGGGATCTGCACCAGGACACCGGCGCCATCGCCCATCAGCGGATCGGCGCCGACGGCGCCGCGATGCGTCAGGTTTTCGAGCATGAACAGACCGTCCTTGACGATCTGGTGCGACTTGATGCCCTTCATCTGGGCGATGAAACCGACGCCGCAGGCGTCATGTTCGTTGCGCGGATCGTAGAGGCCATGCGCTGCATAGCCGGTGGTGGTTCGGAGATGATCGGTTTTATTGTTGGCCGCTTTCGTCTGCGCGGCCGGCACAAAACCCGTCGTCACAGATGGCGTCAACTCCGTCATCGTCTATCTCCATTCCAGCCCGATCCGGGCAGTTTGCCTTGGGACGGCAGTATGCCGATCCGTTCACCTTCAGATATGCTCGATATGCAGCGGCCCAGCGCCGTTCGTCGGCGCTGAACCGCAGTCGGGACAGACGTGAACGGATTGCTCCGACCTCAGCCCTGACCCTAGCCCGCAGCGGAAGCCGGACGCAGCGTCATCATACGCCAAATCCGGTTCGTATTGGGCAGATAAATAAGACAGCACTGCTGTCCTAAATTTTGTATGACAGAATTCTTGAATACGCACAAGACCGATTCACGAATTTTCCGCCTCTGCAAAGACCGAAAATTACGTCAAACCGTCGCATGGCGTAATTTTTGAACACCCGGTCAAAACAGCACTTTTCCTGCCTCAATCGATTTCTGGACCCCGCACTTGCCGAAGATCGGCAAATCCGGTCTAGCTCGCGCCTACCCCCTGCCACGCAGTCTCCCGCAGCCATATTACGGACCGACGAAAATGTTCTTCGCATCAGACAATTGGGCCGGCGCTCACCCCAAGATTTCCGAGAGACTGCATGCCAGTGCTGCGGGCTTCAGCCGCGCCTATGGCGACGGCGAGCTCGACAAGGCGGTCTATGCACGGTTCTCCGAAGTTTTCGAGCGCGAGGTGGCGGTGTTCTTCGTCGCCACAGGCACCGCGGCCAATTCGCTTTCGCTCGCCGCATACGGCAAGCCCGGTGGCATTTCCTTTGCCCACCGCGAGGCGCACATTCTCGAGGATGAATGCGGCGCGCCTGAGTATTTTTCCCCTGGTTCGCGGCTCTACCCGGTCGATGGAACGCTCGGGCGCATGGACATCGGCAATCTTGAGCGAGCGATCGGCCGCTACGCCTCCGAAAACGTCCACGGCGGACGCCCGGCTGCGATTTCCATCACCCAGGCGACCGAGGTCGGCACCATCTATCGTCTCGACCATATCGCGGCCGTCTCCGCCGTCGCCCGCAAGCATGCGGTGCCGCTGCATATGGATGGCGCCCGCTTTGCCAATGCGCTGGTGTCTCTCGGCGTCTCGCCGGCGGAGATGACCTGGAAACGCGGCGTCGACATCATCTCCTTCGGCGGCACCAAGAACGGCTGCTGGTGCGCCGAGGCGATCGTCATGTTCGATCTCGACCGTGCCAGGGAAATGGCCTTCCTGCGCAAGCGTTCGGCCCAGCTGTTCTCCAAAGCGCGTTTCATCTCGGCGCAATTCGACGCCTATTTCGACGGCGGCCTGTGGCTGGAGACGGCGCGTCACGCCAATGCGATGTCGGCGAGTCTTGCCCAGGCTTTCGAAAGCTCGGCCGTTGCGCGCCTCGGCTGGCAGCCTGAGGCCAACGAGGTCTTCGCCATCATCAGGAAGGATGTTGCCGAAAAGGCCCAGGCCGCAGGTGCCGCCTTCTACACCTGGCCGACCCCGACGTCGCTCGCCGGGCAGATCAGCGATGACGAGGCGCTTTATCGCTTCGTCACCTCCTTCGCCACCACCTCAGACGACATCGGCCGGTTCAGCGAACTGCTGCGTTAGGCGCAGTTACGGATAGCGGACAACAAAAAAGGCGGCGCTGGAGGCGCCGCCTTTGCTGCTTGGGAGGAGCAGTCTTAGTTGACCGTGTTGGCCTCGATCTGCTTGGCCTTCGCCGGAGCAGCCGAAATCTCGATCTTGCGAGGCTTGTGCTCTTCAGGAATGTTGCGCTTGAGATCGATGTGAAGCAGGCCGTTCTTGAGGGTCGCGCCTACAACTTCGACGTGGTCGGCAAGCTGGAAGCGGCGCTCGAAGGCGCGCGAGGCGATGCCGCGATAGAGCAGCTCCGATCCTTCGCCGGTGCTTTCATTGGCGCGCTCGCCCTTGACCGTCAGCACATTGCGATGGGCTTCGATCGAAATCTCGGTCTCCGAGAAGCCTGCAACCGCCATGCTGATGCGGTAGGCGTCCTCGCCGGTGCGCTCGATGTTGTAGGGCGGATAGGTGGTGCCGCCTTCAGGCTGACCAAGGCCGTCCAGCATGTTGAACAGGCGGTCGAAACCGACGGTCGAGCGGTGGAGCGAAGAAAAATCAACGTGACGCATGGGTGTTCTCCAGTGAGCAACAAGGTTTGCGTATGACCTGTGCCGAAACCCATTCTGGCGTCCCGGCGGTGATCAGCGGCCCCGATATTGGGCGCCGCAGGAGACATTTGGGGGGCGCCCAAAGCCATTTCAAGACATCTTTGCGAGAGCTTTTTCACCGCCGCCAGGATGAACCGAAGATGAACCGCCCCTTCGGTATCCGTTCAGGTCGGCCGGCCTAGAGTGCACCCAAGTTCAAGAACAGGCGGCACCACAGAATGCCGCCGACGAAGCCGAACCGGGTTGCAACGTCCCTTCCTCCCGGAACGACAGAGGCCGAAGGCAACCCGCAAGCTGCCTTCGGCCTCATTCGATTCCGATTGGCGTTTCCGCTTCGCACGGATTTCCTTTGATTTTCTCGGTGCGGCTTTCTATCACCCTCGTATCGCCAGATCCCACGGCAGCGAGTGCCAAGCCGAGCGCTGATGACGGACGTGTTCCACGAAATCCCCGGCAATCCGGTACCCGAGCGGGCAACCGTCGGCCACTTCAACGCACATGACAGCAAGCAGTTGCGTTATGGCCTGTTTCCCGCGACTTCGCACCCGTTCAAGGGCACGGTGATTCTGCTGCCGGGCCGCAACGAGTGTATCGAGAAGTATTTCGAGACCATTCGCGATTTGTCAGTACGCGGCCATGCCGTCGCCACCTTCGACTGGCGTGGCCAGGGTGCATCCGAGCGGCTGCTGCGCGACCGTCACCGCGGCCACGTCAAGACATTCGACCACTATGTCAGGGATCTCGAGGCCTTCTTCGAGCAGATCGTCTTGCCCGACTGCCGCGGCCCATTCTTCATCCTTGCCCATTCAAGCGGTGCCTTGATCGCCCTTCTCGCCGCACCGGCGATGATCAACCGCGTTCAGCGCATGGTGCTGGTGGCGCCGTTCCTGTCGGTCGTCGGCGCGCCGTTCTCGATGTCAGCTATCAGGCGCATCACGACGCTGCTGTGCTGGATCGGCCTCGGCAGGCTCTACGCCGCCTGGGGCCCGCGGCCGCGCGAAGGCACGCCCTTTGCTGTCAACAAGCTGACCAGCGACGAACGTCGCTATCGCCGCAACATTCTGCTCTACGAGACCTATCCCGAACTCTCCGTCGGCGGGCCGACGATCGCCTGGCTGCGGGCGGCTGCGACGGCCTCGGAAACCGTGCGCGACCCAGCCTTCATGGCCTCGCTCAAGGTGCCGATGCTGATTGTCACGGCCGGGGCCGACCAGGTGGTCTCGACGCGCGACGTCGAGCAATATGTCCACGGATGCCGTGTCGCCTCAATGCTGACCATCGATGGCGCCCGCCACGAGATCCTGCAGGAAGTCGACATCTACCGCGAGCAACTGCTCGCGGCGTTCAGCGCTTTCGTGCCGGGAACGCCTGTGACGGTCGAATAGGCTGCTTCAGCCCATCAGCACCTTCAGGGCCGCAGCATGCAGCTCGGGCGTTGCCGCCGCGATGATGTCGCCACCATTTTCCGCCGGGCCGCCCTCGAAGGTCGTGACGATGCCACCGGCCTGCTCGATGATGGGGATCAGCGCCACGATGTCGTAGGGCTTGAGTCCCGGATCGACGACGATGTCGACCTGGCCCGCCGCAACCATGGCAAAGGCGTAGCAATCGGTGCCGTAGCGGGCGAGCTGGACCTGGGTCTCGAGATGGTCGTAGCGCTTGCGCATCTCGCCCTTGAACAGGCTTGGCGTCGTGGTGAACATCGTCGCATCGGCAAGCGACGTGGTCTTGCGCACGGCAAGCTTGCGCGGCCCGCCCGGGCCCTCGTAATGCGCGCCCTTGCCGTCGGCGTAGAACAGCTCACCGGTGAAAGGCTGCGACATCAGGCCGGCGACCGCATCGCCGTCGACGGTCAGCCCGACCAGCGTGCCCCAAACCGGCAGGCCGGAGATGAAGGCACGCGTGCCGTCGATCGGGTCGATCACCCAGACATGGCTGTTGCCGAGGTTTTCGCTGCCATGCTCCTCGCCGAGAATGCCGTGATCGGGAAATTCGGCATTGATCAGCGCGCGGATGGCACGCTCGGCCTCCTGGTCGGCCTCGGTGACCGGGTCAAAACCGCTGGCAAGCTTGTTTTCCACCGCCGCGAGACGCCGGAATCTCGGCAGCGTCTCGGCTGCTGCTGCAGTTGCGATCCGTCGCATAAACCCGGCGTCGACCATCATTCACCCCATCTCCAACTGTGGCGTGGATGACACGCCACGACCCCGCTCGGCAATAACCACATCACCGTGAATTAAAAAGCCCAAAGGCGCCTTGACTTTTGTGCAGCGCACAATAATCTCGACTTCGGACAGTTCTCCTGTCCATGCCCTCCTTGGGCGTTTCCTCCCTAGACTTCGACCGCTCTCCGGAGCGGTCTTTTTTTAACCACCGGCCTCAGGCGGCTACTCTGCGGCCAATGGCAGGTCGAGGAAATGATAGTCTGGTATTGCCATGAGATCCCCGGAAAACCGGGCCAGATCGTCGGCAAGAGCATAAAATCCAGCGGATTTCTTGAACGTTCGTTCGTCCATATAGAGCCCGCGATTGATCTCGATCTGCAGCGCATGAAGCTTCCGGGCCGGGCGGCCGTAGTGTTCGGTGATAAAGCCGCCGGCGTAAGGTTTATTGTGCGCCACAGCATAACCCATGGCCGCCAGCAGCCCGATTGCCCGCTCTGACAGAGCAGATGCAGCAGAGGTCCCGAAACGGTCACCGACGATGAAATCAGGCCGTGTGCCATTGTCGCCGAGGCGGACCGACGCCGGCATCGAATGGCAGTCGACGAGCACGGCATAGCCAAACCGGGCATGGGTCCGGGTGACCAGCCGCTTCAGCGTCTCATGATAAGGCTTGTAGACGGATTCGATTCGCCCGATCGCCTCCGACAGCGGCAGCCGGCCGGGATAGATATCCAGCCCCTCGCCCACCAGCTTCGGCACCGTGCCCAGCCCTCCGGCGACGCGCGCCGAGCGGACATTGGCGAAAGGCGGCACCGGCTCGGCGAACATCCGGGGATCGAGTTCCCACGGCTCGCGGTTCACATCGAGATAGGCGCGTGGGAAGTGAGCGGTCAGCATCGGCGCGCCCAAGGCGACGGCCGCGCCGAACAGCTCGTCGACATAGCAGTCCTCCGAGCGCCTGATCGCGACGGCATCGAGCCTGGACATGGCGAGGAACCGGTCGGGATAACAACGTCCGCTGTGCGGCGAATTGAACACGAATGGCACACGCTGCTCGGCACTCGTCCGGACTTCGAACGGCGGCAGCTCGGCGAAATCTTCGGCTGGCGTCATCTTTCCTGATGGACCTGCGAAATGCACTCACTCATCTATCGAAAGTGCCACCTGCAGCCGCCAGTGTCCAGTCGTTCAGGCGGTGGAAAGTCGGCTCTTATTATGCCTTTGCGTCACTCTGCTGACACGGCATTCACTTGATGTTTACCGTCCAGGACTCATATACAAGATGGTTAACGAAGCCCCTGCTGGGGGGCGGCTTCGACCGCTGATTCGGACGGGATACTTATGGCACGCATTCTTCTGGCAGAAGACGACGACGATATGCGTCGCTTCCTGGTCAAGGCGCTGGAACGCGCAGGTTACCAGGTAAGTGACTTCGACAATGGCGCGAGCGCTTACGAGCGGCTGCGCGAGGAACCCTTTTCGCTGCTTCTGACCGACATCGTCATGCCGGAAATGGACGGCATCGAACTGGCGCGCCGCGCAACCGAGATCGACCCCGATCTCAAGGTGATGTTCATCACCGGCTTTGCGGCAGTCGCCCTGAACCCTGATTCGAAGGCGCCACGCGACGCAAAAGTGCTGTCGAAGCCCTTCCATCTGCGCGATCTCGTCAACGAAGTCGAGAAGATGCTCCACGCCGCATAGGCGTTTCCCCAGCGTCGCCAAGGGAATTGATCGCGCCGCTGAAGGAATTGATGATCCGGCGCGTTTTTCCGCCAAACACGCTATTGACGCGCCGGATCAAAAATGGTGTATCCGCCCCCATCGGATGGGCGTGTAGCTCAGCGGGAGAGCACTGCATTGACATTGCAGGGGTCACAGGTTCAATCCCTGTCACGCCCACCATCCGAACTCTCTGATATCACTTGCTAATATCGACCAGCGCCCGACGGACAGCCGGACTTGGCACAGTTGTTTGCGTCGTCCTTTTACGCCGCCCGATAATCCGGCGCGCTGTTGAGATAGCCCGCATAGGCATCGGCGTTTGGCGGCGCGAAGTTTTCGGCCAAGACGTTGCGCCGCCGTTTGGTTGCGCCGATGTCAGCCAGCAGTTCGTCGAAATGTTTGAAATGATAAGGCGCGACGCACAGGCCGCCATAGACGCCGGCGGCAGGGCGTTCGTCGCGCTTCCAGCGCAGCATCATCTCGATGTTGTCGGTCATCTCCTGATGCGTCGGCTGACGCCCCAGCTTGCCGTCCGCATATCGCACCAACCAGTTGGCGGCGAGTTCAGCACTCAGAACAGTGCAGAATGACGAGTTGAAGCCGACGAAGCCCATGTCGGGCAAATCGGGGTTGGCGATGACGCGATAAAGCCGGTACTGCCCGTCTGGCTCGACAAGCTTGCGCCGGTGTTCTTCCGGCAGGAAGGGCAATCCGGATTTCCAGCCGACGGCGAGTATGGCCATGTCGGCCTTGACCCGCTCGCCGCCCGACAGGATCACCGTGGCCTCGTCATAAGCAGCAATAGTGCCCTGGATTGCCTTTATGCGTCCGTCGGCGACCATGTCGAAGAAGCCCGGCGTCACGATCGGCACCGAGCAGTTGATGCTGGTCTCGATCGGCACTTTTGGCCTCAGGCCGGTCTTCTTCAGCTTGAGCTGCAGCGAAAGCAGGCTTTCCAGCCCGCGCCAGTTGGCCCAGACGAACGGCTTGGCCATGGCATGCGCCAGCCGCGCCAGCAGAGGCTGGTTCCAGCTCGGGAACATCACCTCCTGGGCACGGACATAGAGGATGCGCTTGAAGTTGATCAGGCCGCCGATGAAGTAGGGAATACGCCAGACCGGCTCGAGATAGACGATGGTGACGGCGGCTGCACCCGAATTGACGGCGTTGACGGCGATGTCGGTCGCCGACTTGGAGAAGCCGAGCACCACGACCCGCTTGCCCCGCACCGTCGCCGGATCGGTGTATTCGGACGAGTGCAGCACCTGGCCGCCGGCCGCGACGAACGCGTCCTGACCCGGATGCACCAGCTCGCGTTTCTCGCTGAAATTGCCGGTGCAGACGGCAACGAAGTCAAAATCCCCAGTGACCGTCGTACCGTCGCCAGTTTCCAGTTCGACGGCCCAGCCTTTGGCGCCATTGCGCCGCTGCATGGAAACAACCTTGGTACCGTAGCGGATCAGCGGCACGAGCCCGTTCTGCTCGGCGTAACTCTTGAGATAGGCGTGGACCTGCGTGCCTTTCGGCCATTCCGGATAGTTCTCCGGCATCGGCATCGAGGTGTAGCGATAGAGATCCTTTGGGCTTTGCGTCTGAACGTCGGGATAGGATCGCGACGGCTCCCAGACCCCGCCCAGGTCGTAACCGCGCTCGACGATTTCGACATCATGTCCGCGCTGCCTGAAGGCATGTGCTGCCGCAAGCCCGCTGACGCCGGCGCCGATGACGCAGACTTTCTTCTTCTCGACCATCTTGCTGTTCCTTGTGTGCCAGGATGCAGGGTTCGCCAGGACGCGAGCCGGCCTTCGCACGCGACCCGTGTCGCGCGCGCCAGGCAGATTCCCGTTGGAAGCTGGCAGCCTAGTCGTTGGCTTCGGGCGGCAGGAAGTTGACCTCGTGCTGAGCCGAGACCTTCACCACCTCGGCCGGGTCGGCGAGGTTGTCGAGCCGGTTGAACAGTTCTTCCAGCATGCCGGCCGGCGAAACCCAGAACAGGGCCTTGGTCGGCTTGTCGGACTTGTTGAAGTAGCCGTGCGGAATGCCCCTGGGCATGCGCACAAGATCGCCCGCCTTGGCCTTGACCCATTCGCCGTCGAGCTTGAGGTCGAGCTCGCCTTCCTGCACCAGGATGAACTCTTCCTGGTTCGGATGGATGTGCACGGGCACGAACTGGCCCGGCTCGCTGTTGGTCTCGAAGGCGAAGGTGGCGTCGCACACCGCCTTCGGGAAATAGACCTGTCCAAGGATGTTCCAGGTCTTGCCGGCATAGCCGGTGCCCTGGCGCGTGATGCCCTTGGCGAGTTCATTGCTCATGTGATGCTCCCTTTGCTTTCGAAGGGCCTACCCGAGGCGACCCTTTCATTTGTTCCACGCATAGATTGCTGCGGGTATCTTCAAAGCACTAGCCGGAATGCGCGATGACTATCCAGAAAGCGCAAAAATGCTACCGGCGCGACCTACTGCCGCTCATTTTCATTGGCAGCTGGAGGATCGGTGCTAGTCTGCCCGAATGCTGATGGAAGAGGCGTCCGTCCGAAGGGTACCGCTTTCAGACCATGTCTTGTTTCAGTCGAACGATCTCGACTGCGCCAGGGAGCGGGTCGCCCAGAAGTTTTGCAATCACCGACTGGACATCATCGGTGAGAGGACAGCTTTTCGCGTCACGCACAATCATGCGCCCGGCGAGATGATCTCGCTGAACTATATCAGCTATGGCGCCGACGTGCTGATCGATCCGGGCGAACTCGGCGACTTCTACCTGATCCAGATGCCGATCTCCGGTTCAGCCACTGTCCGCAACGGCACACGCGAGTTTCTGACCGACCGCAGCGTCGCCTCCGTCCTCAACGCCGACCTGGCGACAAGGATGAAATGGTGGCAGGGCTGCGCCCAGTTGCTCGTCCAGGTGCGAAAGGCGCCGCTGCATGCCTTTGCCATGCGCTTGCTCGACCGCGATATCCAGGGGCCGCTGATCTTCGACCCGCTGATCGATTTCTCCCGGCCCGAGATGCAGGCATGGCGCCGTCTTGCCAATTCGCTGTTCCATGCCGCCGATGCGAAGGAACCGCTGCACGGCCCGGGCCTGCACAACGTTCTGCATGAGCAGCACCTGCTCGAACTGTTCCTACGCAACCAGCCCAACAACATGAGCCTGTTCTTCAACGAGCACAGGCCGGGTGCAGCCCCCCGCCACCTGAAGCGGGCAGAAGAATTCATCCGCGCCAATGTCGCGGCACCCATCGGTCTGCATGAGATCGCCAAAGCCGCCGGCGTAGCCCCCAGGACCTTGCAACTGGCTTACCGCAACGCCTTCGGCATCTCGCCCATCCGTGCCCTGACCCGCGAACGCATGCGCCGTGCCCGTTTTGACCTCGTGGCGGGCGAAGCCAGCGTCACCGACGTCGCGCTGAAGTGGGGCTTCACCCATTTCGGCCGCTTCGCCGCCGAGTACCGGCACGAGTTCGGCGAGCTCCCTCGCGAGACGAGAAAAGCCAGCGCTCTGCCGCAGTAGCTTGCAGGCGCTTGGCGCAACGCTTTACCCTCCTTCCCGACAAGCAAAAACCGCCAGATGCTGTTCGTCGCCCGAGCCACTCGACAATCACTGGAGCATACCCATGTCCGACCTCCCCCGGATGGCGTCGCCCATGCAGGCGATCCTGATGTCGGAGCTATCAAGGGGAAACAGTATTCTCTCGGTCGGCGACTGGCCGCCGGGCTGTCGACTGTTCGTCATGCTGGCGCGTCCGTTCAGGAAGAAATACGCCATGTCAGGCGATGTGGAATATGCCTTGGTCAACGACCCGCACTATTGGAAAGCCGAATATCGCTACAGGAACGGCGAGGAATGCCTTGCCTGCGGTTTCTAGGTCTGTTCTCGACCGAAGCTGACGTACTCAATATGTATACAATTAGCACAGCCTCCTGAGGCGCAAGCCGCCCCGGAAAACCACGCAATGATTGGCTTTGCGCTACAGCCCGTTGCAGTGCAGCAAAATCCCAAATCCTTCAAATGCTTGTGCTGCCAGCTAGGATAGCCCGGGCATCCGTGCGCAAACCCGCCGCCATCAGTCCTGCGACGGGCGGCCACTCGTATTCGTCTATCCCGCAAAATCGCCGGATACCGTGTTGACAACAGCAAATTACATCCAATACGAATACATGATAGTATACAATTTGAGGCTGGGAACTACCGACACCCGGCGAGGCCAGCGGCTTCAGAGGATCGCATGAGAATTAAGCTCATCAATCCCAACACCACCCAGTCGATGACCGATCTCATCGGTGATGCGGCGCGGGCGGTTGCAGCACCGGCAACCGAAATCCTGGCGGTGACCTCCCGCTCCGGCGCCGCCTCGATCGAAGGCCACTACGATGAAGCGATGAGCATCATCGGCCTTGTCGACGAGATCATGGATGGGCCGGCCGCCGACGCCTACATCATTGCCTGTTTTGGCGATCCCGGTCTGCTTGCGGCGCGCGAGATATCAGGCGCGCCGGTGTTCGGCATTGCAGAAGCCGCCATGCACGCGGCAAGCTTCGTCGCCACCGGCTTTTCAGTGGTGACGACGCTCGAACGCACGCGCATCATCGCCGAACAGCTGGTCCGCAACTACGGCATGCAGCATCATTGCCGCCGCGTGCGCGCCACCGACGTTCCGGTGCTGGAGCTGGAAAAGCCGGAATCGAACGCCCGCGCGATCATCCTTGCCGAGTGCGAGAGGGCGCTGTCCGAAGATCGCTCCGAGGCCATCGTGCTCGGTTGCGCCGGCATGGCCGATCTTGCGCATTATCTCGAAGACCGGCTGCAGGTTCCCGTCATCGACGGCGTGGTTGCCGGCGTCAAATTTGCCGAGGCCATTGTCGGCATGGGCCTGAAGACCTCCAAGCGCGGCGATCTCGCCTATCCGCTGCCCAAGACCTATCGCGGCAAGCTCGCCGGCTATGCACCCGAAACGCGCCTCGCAAACGCCGGAACGACGAGAAAGGTCAGTTAGGCCAAGGGTTTGAACAGCGTCTTGAAGTCGACGCGCACGGGGTGGTCGGACAGGTCGATCTGAGCCTCGATATGACGGAGATGGTGGTCCATGTACTGCGCAGCTTTTTTGCCGTCCCGCCGCTTCAGGGCGTCCACGATCTCCTTGTGCTCGCTGTACGAGCACGGCACCGCACCCGGCGATTCGTACAGCGCGATGATCAGCGACGTCCGCGACACCAGTTCGTGCACGAAGTCACGCAGCACCTCGTTTCCGGCAAGCGAAGCGAGTTCACGATGAAAATCCCCGGAGAGCTGCAGCCGCCTATGTTTGCTGTCTTGCTCGACTGCCTCCGCCTCGGCGCTCACCATGGCCGTCAGCCGATCGACGTCTTCCCTGGTGATCGTCGAGGCGAGCTTTTCCGCAAGGATGCATTCCACGCCGCGCCTGGCTTCGAACACCTGTCGCGCCTCCTCGATCGAAGGCTTGGCGACGAAGGCGCCCTTGTTGGGGATCAGGTCGACCAGCTTCTCGTGCGACAGCCGCTGCAGCACTTTGCGGATGATGGTGCGGCTGACGCCGAAGGCAGTCGCCAGCGCATCCTCCTGCAAGGGCGTGGCCGGGCGGATCTGGTGGTTGATGATCGCCGCGTAGATTTCGCCGTGAATATGCTCGTCGGTCGGGCCGCCACGCTTTTTGGTCTTGCCGCTCTGGCTCGACGAAACGGCGGTCTTCGAAGCGCGGAGCTCGCGTAGCATGTCACGATCCTGGTGAACTGGCCTGGTGAATTGGGCATAAGGAGGACTTGGTATGTATTCTATCCTCTACAGTCGCTGCTTGGAACATGCCTTTTCCCTTGGCACAACCCTTGAACGCATGGCGGTGCTCCCATGACTGGACTGGCCTTTGATCCGGGAGCGGCGGCGCAAGCTGCCGCCGTCCTCGATGTACACAATCTGCGCATCGAGTTTCCGCTGCGCCAACGCTCGCTCGTCGCCGTCGACGACGTTTCCTTCAGCATCGGCCAGGGCGAAATCCTCGGCGTCGTCGGCGAATCCGGCGCCGGCAAGTCGCTAACCGGAAGCGCCCTGATCGGGCTGCTGCAGCCGCCCGGGCGCATCTCGGGCGGCACCGTCCATCTCTCCGGCCAGCGCATCGACGATCTGCCCCAGGCCGAACAGCGTAAGCTGCGAGGCCGCCACATCGGCGCGATTTTCCAGGACCCGCTGACCAGCCTCGACCCGTTGTTCACCGTCGGGCGCCAGTTGACAGAAACCATCCGCGCGCATCATCCGGGCAATGCCGAGACCGCACGCACCAAGGCGCTGCAGCTGCTGCGCGAGGTCGGCATCGCCGATCCGGAAAACCGCTTCAGCCAGTATCCGCACCAGTTCTCGGGCGGCATGCGCCAACGCATCGTCATAGCACTGGCGCTTGCCGGCGAGCCGGAGCTGATCATTGCCGACGAGCCGACGACGGCACTCGACGTTTCGGTCCAGGCCCAGATCATCGGGCTGTTGAAGCGGCTTGCGGCGACCCGTGGCACCGCGATCATGCTTGTCACCCACGACATGGGTGTCATCGCCGAGACCGCCGACCGGGTCGCGGTGATGTATGCCGGCCGCGTCGTCGAGATCGGACCGGTCGACGAGGTCATCCACCGGCCACGCCACCCCTATACTGCCGGGTTGATGGGCTCGATCCCGTCGCTCAATCGCAAGGCCGACCGGCTTGCCCAGATCGATGGCTCGATGCCGCGCCTGGGCAGCTGGCCGGAAGGCTGCGCCTTCAATCCGCGCTGCCCCAAGGCCGGAGACCGCTGCCGCAGCGAACTGCCCCGGCTCGTCGATGCCGGCGGCACATCCGCCGCCTGTTTCATCCACCAGGGCGGCACGACGCTCTGACGGCAGAACAGCCGCCCCAAGGATGGCGCTGCCGCGGTCTGAACATGGCCTTCGATTTCGATGGCGTCGCCCGTTGCGACGGCGCTGGTTTCGCCACGCCCATGCCCCTGCCAAACAGCTCAAATTTCAGGCATTGTTTGTATACAATTGATGCCATTCTACGCATACAACACTGTAGACTAAGCGTATTCGATGTGAAATCATCCCTCCTGTCGGCTCTCAACAGGCTAGGCTCCAAGTGACAAGTGCTCGAGATCAGAACGGATCGAAATGGGCATTCCCCGAACCTCGGGGGATGAGAGGATCGCGGTTTCGTTCCTGTCACGCCGGCCACACAGCCTTGTTGAACCAGTTCTCGAACCCGATGGATGCGGCGGCTTTCGGCATGCTCGACGCCCTGGCCCATCGGCATGCCGACGCCCGAACGAGACAAGACAAGTCCAACAATCAAGAACTGTGTGGGAACAGCCGATGAACCGTTATCTGAAACTCCTTCTCCTCGCCTCCTGCGCCGGCCTCGCCGTCAGCGCGGCTGAAGCCAAGACGCTGCGGTTCGCTGAATCGCAGGAAATCAGTTCGATGGACCCTCACGCGGCGCGTGAGGATTTCACGCTCAGCCTGATCGGCAACGTCTATGAAGGCCTTGTCCGCTGGAACAAGGAGCTCAAGATCGAGCCGGCCCTGGCCGAAAGCTGGGAAACGCTGTCCGACACTCAGTGGCGCTTCCACCTGCGCAAGGGCGTGGAGTTCCACAACGGCAACCCGTTCACCGCCGACGACGTGATCTTCTCCTATGGGCGTGCCGGTTCGCCGGGCTCGCCCTTCGCCGGCCTGCTCGAGCCGATCGCCGGGATCGCCAAGGTCGACGACCACACCATCGACATCACGCTCAAGCGCAAATACGCGCTGCTGCTCAACGATTTTGCCGGCTGGTACATCCTCGACAAGGAATTCCAGGAATCGATCGGCGCCCAGAAGCCGCTCGACCTGTCGACCAACACCGGCGGCGCGATGATCACGCAAGGGATCGGCACCGGACCGTTCAAGGTCGCCAGCCGCGAGCCCGACGTAAAGACCGTCTTCGTCGCCAACGAAAAGTGGTGGGACAAGCGCGAGCACAACATCGACGAGATCGTCTACACGCCAATCGCCAACAATGCCAAGCGCGTCGCGGCCCTGCTCTCCGGCGAGGTCGACTTCATCCGCAACGCGCCGCCGCAGGACGTCGCGCGCATCGAGGGAACACCCGGAATGCAGATCATGCGCGCGCCGCATCTGCGCAACATCTTTTACGGCATGGACCAGCAGTCCAAGACCTTGCCCGGCCTCGATTCCAACCCGCTCGCCGACGTACGCGTCCGCAAGGCGATCTACCAGGCCATCGACATCGACGGCATCAAACGCTCGATCATGCGCGACAACAGCCGCCCGTCGGCGATCATGATGGCGCCGCAGTTGCCCTTCTACGACGCCAGCCTCGACGTCCGCTTCCCCTTTGATATCGAGGCGTCGAAGGCACTGCTCAAGGAAGCGGGTTATGCCGACGGCTTCACCTTGCCGATGGATTGCCCGGCCGGTTCGTTCATCAATGACGAGCAGATCTGCCAGGCAACTGTCGGCATGCTCGCCAAGGTCGGCATCAAGGCGCAGCTGACGATGCACCCGCCTGTGCAGTTCGACACCGAGCTGCCCGCCGGCAAATACTCTTTCTACATGCTCGGCTGGGCCGGCCTGCCGACGCTGGACGCCTATAACATCATCTCGGCGACCTTCCACACACCCACCGGCGACCTCGGCGCCTGGAACCCGAAAGGCTATTCCAACGCCCGCGTCGACGAGCTGATCCCGCAGATCGGCACCGAATACGACACCGAGAAGCGCCAGGAGATGATCTCCGAGGTGATGAAGCTGCACCGCGACGAGGTCGGCAAGATCATGCTGCACCAGCAGTTCCTGACCTGGGGTATGAGCGACAAGGTCCACGCCATCGTACCAGCCGACGAATACACGCGGTTCTGGTACTACACGATGGACTGACGATCGATCGGAGGCTGGGCGCCACGCGCGCCCGGCCTCTTCTCCATTTCAGAGGCTGAGATGATTTCCTTGCTCGCCACGCGACTGACCAGCGTCATCCTCGTGATGCTGGTCGTGTCGGCGCTTTCGTTCTCGATCTTCAATTTCCTCGGCGACCCGGTGAACAACATCCTCGGCGTCAACGCCACGCTTGCCCAGCGCGAGGAACTGCGTGTCGCCCTTGGTCTCGACCAGTCGACTTTCGTCCAGTTCTGGCGCTTCGTCGAACGTGCCGTGGTCGGCGATTTCGGCATCTCCTATCGCAACCGCCAGCCGGTGGTCGACCTGATCCTCGCCCGCCTGCCGGCGACGCTGGAGCTCGTCATGTGCGCGACCGTCATTGCCCTTGCCATGGGTATCCCGATGGGCGTCTATACGGCGCTCAAGCCACGTGGCCTGTTGAGCCGCAGCCTGCAGTTTGGGTCGCTGCTCGGCATCTCCATGCCGCAGTTCCTGATCGGCATGCTTCTGATCCTGGTGTTCTCCGTCGAACTGCGCTGGCTCTCGGCCTTCGGCCGCGGCGAGGTCGTGACGCTGGGTTGGTGGACGACTGGCCTGCTCACCACATCAGGCATCAAGGCTCTGATCATGCCGACCATCACGCTTGCCGTGTTCCAGGTGTCGATGATCATGCGGCTTGTGCGCGGCGAAATGCTTGAGGTGGTACGCACGGATTTCGTCAAGTTCGCCCGCGCCCGCGGCCTGTCTGACCGCGCCGTCTATCTGACGCATGCGCTGCGCAACAGCCTGTTGCCGGTCATCACCATCACCGGCCTGCAGATCGGCTCGCTGATCGCCTTCGCCATCGTCGTCGAGGCGGTCTTCCAGTGGCCCGGCATGGGCATGCTGATCCTGCAGGCCATCGAATTCGCCGACTTCCCCGTCATGGCCGCCTATCTCGCCTTCGTCGGTTTCAGCTTCGTCACGATCAACCTGGTCGTCGACCTTATCTATCTCGCCGTTGATCCAAGGTTGCGCGCAAAATGAGCCAGCTCGTCCTCCGACTGAAAGCCTTTGGCAACAGCGAACTGGCCTGGCGTTTCAGGAATTCGCCGCCGGTCATCTTCGCCGCTGTCGCGCTGATCGCGCTGGTGTTCTGTGCCGCCGCCGCAAGCCTGATTGCGCCTCACAATCCGTTCGATCCGGCCACCCTCAACATCATGGACGCCCGCCTGCCGCCGGCATGGATCGACGGCGGCAGCTCGACCTACCTGCTAGGCACCGACGAGCAGGGCCGCGACATCCTCTCCACCATCTTCTACGGTATGCGCGTGTCGATCCTGGTCGGCATCGCCGCCGTCGCCTTCTCGATGACCATCGGCGTCGCACTCGGCCTGATCGCCGGCTATCTCGGCGGCTGGGTCGACACGGTCATCATGCGGCTCGGCGACATCCAGCTCAGCTTCCCGACCATCATGATCGCCTTTTTCATCGACGGCGTCGCCAAGATCGTCATGCCGATCGGCATGCGCGAGGAGATGCGTTTCTACGTCGTCATCCTGGCGATCGGCGTCGCCGACTGGGTGCAGTTCGCCCGCACCGTGCGCGCCGCCACCATGATCGAGCGCCGCAAGGACTATGTCGCCGCAGCCCGCATCAGCGAAGTCGGCAACGTCCGTATCCTGCTTGCCCACATCCTGCCCAACACCATCGGCCCGGTGCTGGTGCTGGCAACGCTCGGCCTCGGCGTCGCCATCCTCACCGAAGCGATCCTGTCCTTCCTCGGCCTCGGCATGCCGCCGTCGCAGCCCTCGCTCGGAACCCTGATCCGCGCCGGCAACGACCTGCTGCTGTCGGGCGAATGGTGGATCTCGCTGTTCCCCGGCGCCGCACTCGTGCTTCTGGTGCTGGCCGTCAACATCGTCGGCGACTGGCTTCGAGACGTCCTCAATCCTCGCCTTCGCTAAGACCACGGAACAGCAATCATGACCAACCTTCTGCTCACCAATGTCCGCCCCGATGCCGGGAGCGCGGGCAACATCCTGATCGAGAACGGCCGCATCGCGGCGATTGGCAGCAATGTGACGGGCCCTGACGGCATCACGGTCGTTGACGGCAAGGGCGCGATCGCCATTGCCCCCTTCGTCGAGGCGCATGTCCATCTCGACAAGATCCTGTGGGGCCTGCCCTGGCACAGCATCAATGTGCCGGATTCACTCCGCGCCATGATCGACAACGAGGTCGAGATCCGCCGCAGCTTGCCCTGGTCTGTCGCCGAGCGCGCCGGCAATCTGATGCGCCAGTGCGTCGCCAACGGCTCGACCCACATTCGCAGCCATGTCGACATCTCGCCCGAATACAAGCTCGACAATCTGCATGGCGTGCTCGCCGCATGGGAAAAGACCAAGCACGCCGTCGACCTCGAGATCGTCGCCTTCCCGCAACTCGGCATGCTGATCGAGCCGGGTACGGCAGAGCTTATGGAAGCAGCCCTTGACGAAGGCGCCTCTGTAATCGGCGGCATCGACCCGGCCAGCGTCGACGGCGACGCGAAGGGCCATCTCGACACCATTTTCGGCATCGCCCACCGCAAGCAGGCCAAGATCGACATCCACCTGCATGAGCGCGGCGAGCTCGGCCTCTACGAACTCGGCCTGATCGCCGAGCGCGCCAAGGCGCTTGGCATGCAGGACAAGGTCATCGTCAGCCATGCCTTCTGTCTCGGCACCGCATCGCGCGACGAGCTCGCCCGCATGATGGACCTGCTCGCCGAGGCCGGCATCGGCATCATCTCGGCGGTGCCCGGCGACATCCCCTTCCCGCCGATGTTCGAGCTTGCCGACTATGGCGTGCGTTGTGCTGTGGCGTCGGATTCGTTGCGCGACACCTGGAACCCGCATGGCAATGGCGACATGCTGGAGCGCTGCTGGCTGTTGTCCTGGCGCAGCAACTGCCGCACCGACGCCGAGCTGACGGCTGCCCTCGACATGGGTACGAAGCGCGGCGCCGACCTGCTCGATCTCGCCGGCCATGGGCTGGATGTCGGCTGCGACGGCAGCCTCGTGCTGATCGAAGGTGAAAACCAGGCCCAGATCGTCGTCGACCGGCCGAAGCGCGCACTGGTGGTCAAGCGCGGCCGTATCGTCGCCCGCGACGGCAGTTGGATCGATGGTGGCGGCGCATGAACGCAATCGTCACCGAACAGCCCTTGCTCAAGGTCGCCAATCTCGGCCGCACCTTCGATGTTTCAGCACCCTTCCTGCAACGCCTGGCAACCGGCGCCCCGCGTCGCAGCGTCAAGGCTGTCGATGGCGTCAGCTTCGCCATCCGACCGGGCACCACCTTCTCGCTGGTCGGCGAATCCGGCTGCGGCAAGTCGACCGTCGCACGCCTCGTCGCCGGACTGGAAAGGCCGACCGCAGGCGCCGTCGAAATACGCAAGGCCAGCGGCGAACGCGTCCGGCTGCAGATGGTGTTCCAGGATCCCGTCGGCAGCCTCAACCCGCGCTGGCGCATCGGCCAGAGCATCGCCGAGCCCATGGCGCAAAAACTTGGCCGCGCTGAGCGCCGCAAGCGTATCGGCGAACTTCTGCTCACCGTCGGCCTGGCGCCCAGCGACGCCGACAAATATCCGCACGAATTCTCCGGCGGCCAGCGCCAGCGCATCTCGATCGCCCGCGCGCTTGCCGCCGAGGCCGAGCTGCTTTTGCTCGACGAACCGACATCCGCCCTCGACGTGTCTGTGCAGGCGCAGGTGCTCAACCTGCTCAAGGATTTGCAGCAGAAGCTGGGGCTGACCTACCTGTTCATCAGCCACAATCTGTCGGTGGTGCGCTTCCTCACCGACCGCATCGGCGTGATGTATCTCGGTCGCCTCGTCGAGGAAGGACCGGGCGAGGTCATCCTCGAAACTCCGCAACACCCCTACACCCGGCTGCTGCTCGAAACCGTGCCCGACCTCGAAGCGCCGAAGCGCGACCGCGCGCCCTTGGGCGGCGACATTCCTAGCCCGCTCAACCCGCCCAGCGGCTGTACCTTCCACCCGCGCTGCCCGCTGGCGATGGACGTCTGCAAGAAGGAACGGCCGGAACTAAGGCACTCGGCAGCCGGCGCCAACGTCGCCTGCCACGCCATTCAAGACTGAGCAGCAAGGCACAACGCAAGGCCAGTTCCCGCACATTAGATCCGAAAGGTTGCCAACCTTCGGCATGCGCCGGCCGTTCATTCGGGCGGTCGGCAAAGAAGGGCTCGACCTTTCGGTTGACGAGCCTCTCATCACACGCCAGAAAGTGTTCACCAAAGCCGCGCTTCGCCTTCTGGTTGCTCGCCACGGCTCTGCTGGACGGCCGCATGCCGGGCACCTGTCTTGGGCCTATGGAGCTTCGCACCCCATGAAAATTCCCAGGAAGCTCGGTCATATCTGGATAGGCCCGAAGCAGCAGCCGTCGCAGTGGATGCAGAGCTGGATCGAGCGACACCCGGACTGGGAATACACGCTCTACGACAATGACTTCCTCCGTAACGGCACGTTCAGGACTCGCGCCCAGATCGACGAGTACATGAAGCGCGGCACTTATGCCGGTGCCGCAGACCTGCTGCGCTTCGAAATCCTGTACGCCCAGGGCGGCTACATGGCCGGAGCGGACAGCATTTGCGTCCACCCGGTCGATGAATTGTTCGATGACGGTGGAAGCCTCTACACTGTCTACGAAAACGAATTCCTGCGCGGCCAGTTGGTTGCCCCGATCGTTGCGGCTGCGCCGGGCCATCCATTCCTGGACCTGATCCTCTCCATACTGGAAAAGACCCCCCCGGCCGAACTGGACCAACCCTGGAGGACGACGGGTAATCTGTTCATTGCCGAGCTGATCGAAACGCACCGTCCGGATATCGTCATCTGGCCCTCTCATATCCTCATTCCCGAGCATTTCATCGGGCGAAAATACTCAGGGACCGGCAAGATCTATGCACACCAGATGTTCGGAGAAACGACTGGCGCCTATCGGTTCAGCTCGATCTTTTCCAACATGCTCGAATACCGGCGGCGTATCTATGCTTCGATTGCGCGTAAGCGATTGAGAGCGATCAAGAAGAAGAAGGCGGCATAATGAGCGCGCAGCGTGCCGTGGAACTACGTGGCGCGGATCGAGCGCCCGCTGGAGAGGGGCATTGATGTATCAGGCGTTCAGGAATGCCACTCGGTCCGTCCGCCGAAAGCATGGGCCACGGGCCATCATCGCTCGCCTCGGTAATGGCCTCCGGTTGAAGCTGGCGCAACTGAGACGTGGCCGCTCCAAGGCGCTGCACATCGGCATAACGGGCAGTTCGGCGAAATCGACTACCACCGCCCTGCTTGCGCACATTCTGGAGGGCCAGGGCAGCGTATACGCCCAAGTCTACGAGAACACGATCCCGCAGCTGGCAAGAACGTTGTGCCACGCGCCATCGCAGGCGGACTATGTCGTCGCCGAGGTTGGTGCCACCGTCAAAGGCTCGATCACGCCGATGGCTCACCTCCTCCGCCCTGACGTCGCCATCATCACCAAGGTCGGCCTGGAGCATTATTCGGCCTTTCGCGGCAAGGACGCCGTGGCTCAGGAAAAGGGAGAGCTTGTCGCGGCCTTGTCACCATCGGGGCTGGCTGTCCTCAATGCGGACGATCCGCATGTCATGGCAATGGCAAAGCGTACTCAGGCCCGGATCGTCACCTTCGGCCGGTCGAAAGGCGCCGACTACAGACTGGACGCTGCCGAGGCTGCTTTCCCACGACGCCTCAAAGTGACGGTGTCCTGCCGGAAAGGAAGCTTCGAACTGCAGACGGCTTTTGTAGGAGAGGAGTTCTGGATCGCGACCCTGGGC
This sequence comes from Aminobacter sp. NyZ550, assembly GCF_025628925.2. Taxonomy (NCBI): domain Bacteria; kingdom Pseudomonadati; phylum Pseudomonadota; class Alphaproteobacteria; order Hyphomicrobiales; family Phyllobacteriaceae; genus Aminobacter; species Aminobacter sp. NyZ550. The sequence goes on along the minus strand of NZ_CP114190.1, from coordinate 1,979,667 downwards.
GCTTTCGCCGCCGCTGTCGAACTCGGCGTGCCACCAGCCTTGGCGGCATCTCGCATTGCCGGCTTTGCAGCCCCATGGAACCGCTGCGGCATCCTCGCCACCGCCGGAGGCCCCGCCTTCATCGTCGATACGGTGAAGGCGCCCAACGACAGCATTCCGGCCGCCATCGCCATTCTCCGCAATGCCCAGCCAGCCAACAAGCGCGCAGTGATCGGCTTTATCTCCGACTATACCGGTGGCCCGAGGAAGGGCACCGCACTTGCATACGACCTCGCCTACCAATGTTCGGACCAGTTCATCTTCGTCGGCGAAAACGGCCATCGCGCCCGCCCTACCGCAGAGGACAGGAACAGCGGCAAGTTCATCGACTTCCTCTTGCCAAAGGAGGCATCTGACTATGTCAAGGCAACCTCGCGGCCGAACGAACTGATCCTTCTGAAGGGGTCACAGACCCAGCATCTTGAACGGATCGCGCTCAGTTGGACACACGATGTCCAGTGCTGGGAAACCAATTGCGGCAAGTACATCGACTGTCTGCAATGCGGAATGGTCGAGGTTCCCTACCACGATCATCGCAAAGCCCGGAAAGCTCGTTCGCGGGCCATGCGGAACAAAGGCAGCCAATCCACGGACTGAGGGCATGCCCCCTCGAACAGCAGTGACGGGCGAGGCCTGGCCCTCCGGGTGAAACTAGCTTATCTCGGCCCTGGCCCGTGGTCGGGTGTCGTTGCGCTCATATGTGAAAATCGCCGGTGGCAGCGGGTCGCGGTTGCGGATGATGTCGGCGCCTTTCTCACCCATCATGACAGTCGGGCCATTGGTGTTGCAGGAGGGCACGCGCGGCATGACCGAGCTGTCGCAGACACGCAAGCCCTCCATGCCATGTACCTTGAGCTCGAGGTCGACGACAGCCATATCGTCGGTGCCCATCTTGCAGGTGCCGACAGGGTGATGGTCTGTCTTGGCGTTGGCGCAGCCATAGTCGAACAGCTGTTCCTCGGTCACCTTGTCCGGCCCCGGCAGCCGCTCGGCCAACACGAAGGGTTTCAGGGCGGCCTGCTGCATGATTTCGCGCGCCACCCGCAAGCCCTCGATCGACATCTTGCGGTCGTGCGGATCGGCCCAGTAATTGGGGTCGATCAGCGGAGCCGCCGCCGGGTCGCTGGACGCGAGCCGCACCGTGCCGCGCGAGCGCGGATGCAGATAGGCGGAGTTGAGCGTCACGCCGGCATTCTTGAGCCTGGCGACGCCGGCCTCGATGCCCGAACCAAGGCCGAGATGGAACTGGATGTCCGGCGAACGCGCGTCGGGATCGGCGTACCAGAAGCCACCCGTTTCAAAGAGGCTCGACGTCACCGGCCCGGTGCGGAACAGCACATATTGCAGTCCTGCCCACAGCGTCCGATGCAGCTTGGCGACGTTGTCGTAAGTGTGATCGCCGGTACATTCGGAAATGACGAACAGGTCGAGATGGTCCTGCATGTTTTCGCCGACACCCTTGAGGTCGTGGACGACAGGCACACCGACGCTCTTCAGGTGATCGGCCGGGCCGATGCCCGACTGCAGCAGAAGCTTGGGCGAGCCGATGGCCCCGGAGGACACCAGCACCTCGCGCTCGGCGCGGATGATTTCGCTGCCATTGCCGCTCGCGACCTCGACACCGACAGCCCTGCCCTTCTCGACCACGATGCGCGTTACCCGTGCGCCGAGCCGGACGGTCAGGTTGCGCCTGTCCTTGATCGGGGCGAGATAGGCCATCGATGCCGACGAGCGCCGCTTGTTGCGCTGGGTCAATTGATAGAAGCCGACGCCGGCCTGCTGTTTGCCATTGAAGTCGTGATTGTAGGGAATGCCGAGCTCCTGGCCGGCGCGGATATAGGCATCGCAGATCGGCAGGGCAGCCGACGGCATCGACACGCCGAGTGGCCCGCCATAACCATGATAATCGTCGGCGAAACGCTGGTTGTCTTCCGAGCGCTTGAAATAGGGCAACACCGAGCGGTAGTCCCAGCCGGTGCAGCCGTCCTCGCTTGCCCACAGATCATAGTCTGCGGCGTTGCCGCGCGTGTAGAGCTGGGCGTTGATGCTGGAGCCGCCGCCGATCACCTTGGCCTGGGTGTAGCGCAAGACGCGGCCTTTCATGTGCTTCTGCGGCACGGTTTCCCAGCCCCAGCTGGCCACGCCCTTGGTCATCTTGGCAAAGCCCGCCGGCATGTGGAACAGCGGGTTCCAGTCGCCGCCGCCGGCCTCAAGTAACAGTACGCGCACATCGGAATCTTCGCTCAACCGGTTGGCCAGCACGCAACCGGCTGGACCCGCACCTGTGATGATGTAGTCGTAAGTCATCTCTGATCTCAAAGTCGCGCGACCGACAGCGCACCGTCAGCCCTGATGATGGAGCCGGTGGCAAAGCCGAAGCCGCCGCTGGCGAGTGCCGCCGCGATGCGGCCGATGTCGTTCGGCTCGCCCCAGCGTTTGACCGGCACGAGGCCGTCAGCGATCAGCCGGTCGTATTTCTCCGAGACTTTCGCCGTCATTTCGGAGCGGATGATTCCGGGCCGGATTTCGAACACGTCGATGCCGGTGCCGGCGAGCCGCAGCGTCAGCCCTTGGGTGAAGGCGGCAAGCCCGGCCTTCGACATGCAGTAGTCGAGCCTGTCGGGCGACGTCATCTCGGCCGAGATCGAGGTGATGTTGATCACCGAGCGCGGATGCAATGTCGGTGGTGCGATGAGCATGGCCCGCAGCACCGCCTGGGTGAAGAACACCGTGCCGCGCAGATTGACCGCCATGATGGCGTTGAAATTCTCGGGCGTCATCTCGAGGAAATCGCCGCGCACCCTGGACGCGACACCGGCATTGTTGACCAGGCAGTCGATCTGCCCGAAATGCCCGACGATCCTGTCGACCGTGCCGGCATGGCCGTCGAGGTCGGCAAGGTCGGAGGCGAGGAACAGCACGCGCGCACCGTGTTTCTCCAGCCCCGATACCGCCTCTGCCGAGGCAACGTCTTCCTCGCGATCGGTGATGGCGAGGTCGAAGCCCGCCCTGGCAAGCGCTTCGGCAACGGCAAGGCCGATGCCGCGCCGCGCGCCGGTCACCAGTGCCACCGGTTTTGCCGCCACTTTCATGCCGCCAGATCCTTTTCAGCGATGTGGTCGGCAACCCGCAGCGCCTGCGCCGCGATCGTCAGCGCCGGATTGACCGCCGCCGATGTCGGCAGGAAGCTCGCATCGACCACGAACAGGTTCGGATGGTCGAAGGCGCGGCAGAAGACGTCGAGCGGGGCGTCCTTGGGGTCGCTGCCTATCCTTACCGTGCCGCACTGGTGCGACGGCGTGCGCTTGTCGAAGGCGCGTGAGACGACGACCGGGAAACCTGCGCTGCGCAGCACCTGCTTGAGCTTGGCCACCAGCCGCTCATGCGCCTGCCAGTTGCTGCGCACCCATTTCAGCACGATGCGGTCGCCATCGACCATGACCCGGCTTTCCGGCGACGGCAGGTCCTCGCTCATGGCGTAGAAGTCGATCGAATGCGCCGTCGTCAGATTCAACAGCCACTCCGGCACGGCGGGCATCGCGCCCTTCAGGATGGTGCCCGAGATGCGCCCGAGCAGCTGGACGTTGCCCAGTGGCGGCCCGCCCTCGCCGTCGGAGAGATAGAAATCGTTGAAGCCGAAGGTCTTCTGGTAAACCGAGTCATTGCGGAACCAGGGGCTCATGGCGATGACAGCCGTCGAATTGTGGTTCATGAAGTTGCGGCCGACCTGATCGGAGCGGTTGGCGAGGCCGCTGGGGTTGCTGTCGTTGGCCGAGCGCAGCAGTAGCACCGCCGATTGCACAGCCCCTGCCGACAGGATCACCAGCTTCGGTCGCAGCACTGTTGCCTCGCCATTGCGCAGGTAATGAACCGCAACGATCCGCCCGTCGGCGGCCGCCTCCAGATGCGTCACACGCGAGCCGGTCTGCAGCTTGACGTTCTCATGCTTCAGCGCCGCGGCCAGCGCCGTCGTCTCGGCATCCATCTTGCCGTCGAAGCTGTTGGGGTGGGCGTCCCACGGCGTCTTGCCCTTGGCCAGCCAGCGCTCGATATCGACACCGAGCGGCAGCGAAAAGGGATGCATGCCGTTGGCCTTGAGGCGTGCCCGCACCTTCGAGATCGCGGGCTCGTCGGCAACGGGCTTCAAGCCATAGGGCTGCGAATGCACGGGCTCTGTCGGGTCTTCGCCGAGCGTACCGCGCACCTGATAAAGCTCTTCGGCCCTGCCGTACCACGGCTCCAGGTCTTCATAGGCAATCGGCCATGCCGGCGACACACCGTCGAGATGCTGCATCTCGTCAAAGTCCTCGCGGCGGTAGCGTGTCAGCACGGCGCCGTAGAACTTCGAATTGCCGCCGACATTGTAATAGTTGCCTGGATTGAAGCCGGTACCGTCGGCCTCATACCAGGTCTCGTCAGGGCGGAAATGCCCGCGCTGGAAGATGGCGCGCTGGTCGCGGTTCTCCGGCCGGTCGGCGATATGGCCACCAGCCTCGAGCACGAGAATCTCCGCGCCGGTCGCGGCGAGCCCTGCAGCAACAGTAGCGCCGCCGACACCCGAGCCGATGATGACGATGTCAGGCTGTCCGGACATGTCAGGCGATGCGCAGCTGGCTCTTCGGGTCGAAGAACACCGCCTTGTCCAGGTTGAAGGCGAGCTTCGTCTTCTGGCCGGCATGGATCGCGGCGTCGGCACGCAGCCGCGCCACCACTTCCTTGCCGCCGAGCTTGGTCACAGCGAAGGTGTCGGAACCGGCAGGCTCGACCACCTCGATCAAACATTCGCCCTCGGCGATCGACCTGGCGTTGCGATCGGCACCATCCGGGTCGGTCAGTGCTTCCGGACGGACACCGAAGATGATCTCCTTGCCCGAATAGCCACCGAGCGCACCATTGGCATTCTTGATCGGCAGCGCCAGCGGCTTCTCGCCCGGCCTTTCGAGCATGACGTTGAGCCCGCCCTCGCCGTTTTCGAGGCGCGCGATCAACAGGTTCATCGCCGGCGAACCCATGAAGTCGGCGACGAACATGTTGGCCGGACTGTTGTAGATCTCGGCCGGCGTGCCGAACTGCTGCAGGGTGCCGTCCTTGAGCACGGCGATCTTGGAGGCCAGCGTCATCGCTTCGATCTGGTCGTGGGTGACATAGACGATCGTCGTCTTCATGCGCTGGTGCAGGCGCTTGATCTCGGTGCGCATGTCGACGCGCAGCTTGGCGTCGAGGTTGGACAGCGGCTCGTCGAACAGAAAGACCTGCGGATTGCGCACCAGCGCCCGGCCCATGGCAACACGCTGGCGCTGGCCGCCGGAGAGCTGGCTCGGCTTGCGGTCGAGCAGGTGGCCTATCTGCAGAATGTCGGACACCTGCTTGATCGCCTTGTCGCGCTCGTCCTTGGGCACGCCGCGGATTTCCATGCCAAACGCGATGTTTCCGGCCACCGTCATGTTCGGGTAGAGCGCGTAGGACTGGAACACCATGGCGATGTCGCGCTTGGACGGATGCAGCCCGGCGACTGAATTGCCGTTGATGGAGATCTCGCCCGAGGTGATCGGCTCGAGCCCGGCTATGGTGTTGAGCAGCGTCGACTTGCCACAGCCCGACGGGCCGACGAGCACCAGAAAGCCGCCCTTGTCGATCTCGATATTGATGTCCTTGAGGATCTCCACCTGGCCATAGTTTTTGTAGAGATTGCTGATCTTGAGAAACGACATGGGCTTACCCCTTGACCGCGCCGGCCATAAGGCCGCGCACGAAATAGCGTCCGGAGACGATGTAGACGATGAGGGTGGGCAGGGCGGCGAGGATCGCGCCGGCGAAATGCACGTTGTATTCCTTCACGCCGGTGGACGAGTTGACGAGGTTGTTGAGCGCTACCGTCAGCGGGATCGAGTTGAAGCCCGAAAACGACGAGCCGAACAGGAAGTCGTTCCAGATGTTGGTGAACTGCCAGATGACGGTGACGACGATGATCGGACCCGACGACGGCAAAAGGATGCGCCGGAAGATCTGGAAGAAGCTCGCGCCGTCGATCTGTGCTGCCCGCACCAGTTCGGTCGGGAACGCCTCGTAATAGTTGCGGAAGAACAGCGTGGTGAAGCCGAGGCCGTAAATGGCGTGGATCAGCACAAGGCCGGTGATGGTGCCGGCCAAGCCGGTCAGGCCGAGGATGCGCGCCGACGGGATCAGCACGATCTGGAACGGAATGAAGCAGGCAAGCAGCATCAGGCCGAAGACGATGTTATCGCCCTTGAAGCGCCATTTGGTCAGCACATAGCCGTTGAGCGCTCCGAGGATGGTCGACAGCGCCACTGCCGGAACCACCATCATCACCGAGTTCAGGAAATAGGGTTTCAGCCCCGTCGGCGAGACGCCGATCTGCGCAGTCGACCAGGCCGACAGCCAGGGCGCTATCGTCCATTGCTGCGGCAGCGCCAGCATGTTGCCCTGGCGGATCTCGTCCAGCGGCTTCAGCGAATTGACGACCATCACATAGAGCGGCAGCAGGTAGTAGACCGCAAACAGGATGAGAACGGCATAGATCAGCGCACGGGCGAAGATGCCGTTGCGGGTGGCGACGTCCTGGGAGGCGGCACTCATTTCTTCTTCCCCCCGAGTTCGGAGTAGAGGTAGGGCACGATGATGGCGAAGATCATCATCATCATGATGATCGCGGACGCAGCACCCATGCCCATTTCATTGCGGCCAAAGGTGAACTTCTGCATGAACAGCGCCGGCGTCCAGGTCGCAGTCCCCGGTCCGCCGTCGGTCATCGCCACCACAAGGTCGTAGGACTTGATGGCGAGGTGGGCGAGCACCACGAAGGCCGACAGGAACACCGGCCGCATCAGTGGAATGATGATCCGGCGATAGATGGTGAGCGTCGAGGCGCCGTCGATCTGGGCGGCCTTGATGATTTCGTTGTCAACGCCGCGCAGGCCGGCGAGGAACATCGCCATGACGAAGCCCGACGATTGCCACACCGCAGCGATGACGATGGTGTAGATCGCCATCTGGCCTTCCTTGGTCCAGCGGAACGAGAAGCTTTCCCAACCCCATGACTGCATCACGTGCTCGAGGCCGATGCCGGGGTCGAGAAACCACTTCCAGGCGACGCCGGTGACGATGAATGACAGCGCCATCGGGTAGAGATAGATCGGGCGCAGCACGCCCTCGCCGCGGATTTTCTGGTCGAGGAAGATCGCCAGCGCCAGCCCGATGAAGCTGCAGATGACGATATACAGCACCGAGAAGATCGCAAGGTTCTTCAGCGCCGTGATCCAGTTGGGATGGTTGAACAGCCTGACATAGTTGTTCAGGCCGACCCAGGTCGAGAAATCGGGCAAAAGCTTCGAGCCCGAGAACGACAGGAAGGCCGTGAAGACGATGAAGCCGTAGACGAAGATCAGGATCAACGCGAAGCTCGGCGCCAGCACGATCTTCGGCAGCAGGTCCTGCAACGTCGCGCGCGGGTTCGTCACCGCGCGGGGGGCGGTCGTGGTGAGATCGGCCATGGGGTCCAGCCTCTGGGTTGTCAGGTCAGGATGTGCCCCGGCCGAAGCCGGGGCACGAAGTTCGGTGAAGGGCCTGCCGTGGCCCCGCTGCTACGCAGCTCCCGGGCGTTCGCCGCCTGCCATCGTGCCACCGGCACGATGGATTTGCTGCGCATACCGGCGTCTCACCCCTTGGCGGCGGCAACCGCTTCGGCCAGCGCCTTGGCGGCGGCCTTGGAGTCGAGTTCGCCGTTGAAGTGACGGGTAACGACGTCGTAGAGCGCGTTCTTCACCGCGGCCGGTGCGGCATAACCATGTGCCATCGAGCCGAACAGCTTGCCACCGGAGCTGGCTTCCGCCAGGTCCTTGATGCCCTTCTTACCGCAATCGTCAAAGGCGGTGTCAGGCACGTCGGTGCGTGCCGGCACCGAGCCCTTGACCACGTTGAACGACGACTGGAAGGCCGGATCCTCGATGTCGGCAGCCATCTGCAGCTGCGCCTTCTTCTTGTCGTCGCCAACCTTGAACATCATGAACATGTCAGAGTTGAAGGTGACGGCGCCCTGCGTCCCGGGGAAGCGGATGCAGACGAAGTCGGTGCCCGGCTTCTGGCCGGCCTTGAGGAACTCACCCTTGGCCCAGTCACCCATCATCTGCATGCCGGCCTTGCCCTCGATGACCATGGCCGAGGCAAGATTCCAGTCGCGGCCGGAGAAGTCCTTGTCGACATAGGTCTTGAGCTTGGCCATGCGGTCGAAGGCTTCGACCATCTTGTCGCCGCCGAGTGCGGCCGGATCGAGATCGATCATCGACGACTTGTAGAAGTCGGTGCCGAGCGACAGCACGACGGCGTCGAAGATGGTCGCATCCTGCCAGGCCTGGCCGCCATGGCCGAGCGGGGTGATGCCGTTGGCCTGCATCTTGTCGAGCACCGCGACCAGCTCGTCCCAGGTCTCGGGCGCCTTGCCGCCGGCAGCGTCGAGCGCCTTTTTGGAGATCCAGACCCAGTTGGTCGAGTGCACGTTGACAGGTGCTGCAATCCACTTGCCGTCATGCTTGGCGAAGTTCTGCAGTGCGGCCGGAACGACCTTGTCCCAGCCTTCCTTGTCGGCCACTTCGCCGAGATCGCCGACGACGCCCTGGTTGGCCCAGTCGGTGATGTCGAAGCCAAGCGCCTGCACGGCGGTGGGCGGATCGCCTGCGGTGACACGGGCGCGCAGCGCGGTCATCGCCGCTTCGCCGCCGCCGCCGGCAACCGGCATGTCTTTCCAGGTCACGCCCTGGCCTTCCAGGTTCTTCTTCAGCACGTCGAGTGCTGCTGCCTCACCGCCTGACGTCCACCAGTGCAGAACTTCGACGCTTTCCTCGGCCTGTGCCATCGGCATAGGCGCGGCAAACAGTGCCGCCACGGCTGCCGTACTCATCAAAAACTTACGCATTCCAGTTCCTCCCGGGTTGCAAGTTCCTCACGCGTCATTGCGTGTCATAAAATCCCTTCGGCCCCGCCTCTGGGAATTCCTCCGTTCAGCCGCGCGCCTCCTTCGGCATCCAATGGCCGGTGCGCGGTCCGATATGCATGTTGAGCGTCTTGGTCTCGGTGTAATCCTCGACCGCATGGCGGCCGAGCTCGCGGCCGATGCCCGATTGGCGGTAGCCGCCGAAGGGCAGCTCCGAGGCGCCGTCCATGAAGGTATTCATCCAGACGGTACCGGCACGGACTCTACGGCCGACTGTCAGGCAGGTGTCGAAGTCGCGGCTCCAGACGCCTGCCGACAGACCATAGTCGATCGAATTGGCGATACGGATCGCCTCGTCAGTGGTCTCGAAGGCAAGCACCGAAAGCACCGGTCCGAACACCTCCTCTTTCGCCACCGCCATGTCGGGGGCGACCGACGACAGGATCGTCGGCTCCATGAACTGGCCGAGGCCGAGATCAGCGGCAGACCCGCCGACAGCAACCCTCGCACCGTTCTCGCTCGCACCTTTCACGTAACCAACGATCTTCGCAAGATGCTGCGGCGTGATGATAGCACCAACCTGCGTCGATGGGTCGAGCGGATCGCCGACCTTGACCTTGGCCGACAGAGCGGCAACGCGGCTGGTCACCTCGTCGGCGACGTCGCGATGCACGATCAGGCGCGAGCCGGCATTGCAGCACTCGCCGGCGTTGAAATAGGCGCCGAAGACGGCCGCATCGACGAAGTCATCGAGATTGGCATCAGGGAAGACGATCTGCGGGTTCTTGCCGCCGAGCTCCAGTGACACTTTCTTCAACGTTTGCGCGGCGTTGGCCATGGTCAGCTTGCCGATACCGGTCGAGCCGGTGAACGACACCATGTCAATGTCGGGGTGGCTGGTCAGCGGCACACCAGCCTCCGGCCCGGTTCCGACGATGATGTTGACCACGCCCTGGGGAACCCCTGCCGCCTCCAGAATCTCGCCGAGTACCAGCGTCGAGCCTGACGTCAACTCCGACGGCTTGACCACTGCCGTACAGCCGGCGGCCAGCGCAAAAGGCAACTTCTGGCTGACGATCAGGAACGGGAAATTCCACGGCGTGATGATCGACACGACGCCGATCGCCTCGCGCAGGACCACGCCCAGCGTGCCGTCGCCCAGCGTGTTGTAGCTCTCGCCATGCAGGTCCCGCGCAAGTGCTGCCGCATAGCGCCAGATGTCGGCGGCACCGCCAAGTTCGCCCTTGGCCTGGGAGATCGGCTTGCCTGACTCGATACAATCGAGGAAGGCGAGTTCATCGGCACGCGCGTCGATGATGTCGGCGGCCCTGAGCAGGATGCGCGAGCGCTCGGCGCCGGTCATGCGCGGCCAATGTCCGTCGTCGAACGCCTTGCGTGCCGAGGCAATGGCGCGGTTCGCATCGATAGCGGTCGCGGCCTCGTAGCGGCTGACAACGGCGCCATGGCCGGGGCTGGCGCGCTCGATGGCTTTGCCTTCGGCGCCGGCGGTCCATTTGCCGTCGATCAGCATCTTGAACTCGCGGACCTTGAAGCCGTCGAGCGGCTTGGGACGCATCAGGACCGTCATCACCATTCTCCTGCAAACTTGGCGGCACGCTTCTCGCTGAAGGCCGCGACCCCCTCCTTGAGGTCTCCGGTCTTGGCCACGAGAATCGAGCCCAGCGCCTCGACGGCGGTGCCATTGTCTTCACCATTCGCGGTGGCGATCATCAGTTTTGCGACCTCGACTGCCGCAGGCCCCCGCGCCGCGACCCGGGCCGCATAGGCGCGCGCCGCAGCCACCGCCGCGCCGGTCTCGACCACATGGTCGACCAGCCCGAGCCCTGCTGCCTCGTCGGCGGAAAACACCTCGCCGCCCAGCGCCATACGCCTCACCACCTGCGCACCGGCGCGCCTCACCAGACGCTGTGTGCCCGACCAGCCCGGCACCATGCCGAGCCCAGTCTCGGGCAGGCCGATCTTCACATGACGCTCGGCAATGCGGATGTCGGCGGCTATCGCCAGTTCCAGTCCGCCGCCCAACGCATGGCCGTTGATGGCAGCGATCACCGGTACGCGCAGCGTCGCCAGGCGTTCGAACACGCGGTGGCCGAAACGCACCCAGGCATGGCCGAACTCGTTGGGTGTCATTTCGCCCCAGGCCTTGATGTCGCCGCCGGCCGAAAACGCCTTGCCCTCGCCGGTGAGGATGGCGACGCGGATTTCCGCATTGGCCTCGACCTCGTCGCAGGCCTGGGACAGCGCCTTCAGCATGTCTATATCGAAGGCGTTGAGCTTGTCCGGCCGGGCCGCCGTGATGATCGCGACAGGACCCTCGAACTCGACCCTGATGCGCTGGTCAGCCATGGATGCCCTCCAGCTTGCGCACCGGCTTGCGCGGCAGCTTCAACCTGATCGGCGCTTCGGCGAACAGGGCAGCATCCATCTGCTTGAGCTTGTCCGACACGATCAGCGGGAATTCCGACTGGTCGAGAATATGCGTCTGCAGTTCGACGCCCGGCGCGATCTCGGTCAGCACAATGCCTTGAGGCATAAGCTTCATCACACAGCGTTCGGTGACATAGGTGATGTCCTGGCCCTGTTCGACGCCGCGGCGCCCCGAGAAGGTGACATGCTCGACCTCGTTGACCAGCTTCTTGAGCTTGCCTTCTTTCTCGACCACCAGCTTGCCAGCCTCGATGTCGAGCTTGGCGCCGGCATTGAACATGCCGGAGAAGACGATCTTCCTGGCTCGCGCCGTGATGTCGATGAAACCGCCGGCACCCGCCGTCACGTGTGGCCGGAAGCTGAGCTTGGAGACGTTGACCGAGCCGTTGCGGTCGATCTCGAGGAACGACAGCAGCGAGGCGTCGAAACCCGCGCCCTGGAAGTAGGTGAACTGGTAGGGCGACGGCATAAAGGCATCGGCATTCGACGCGCAGCCGAAAGCGAAATCGAGCAGCGGCACGCCGCCGACGGCACCCTGCTCGATCACCCAGGTGACCTCACCATGCAGCCCTTCTTCAAGCAGGATGCGCGGCACGTTGGCCGAAATGCCGAAGCCGAGATTGACCGCGCTGCCGGCCTCGAGTTCCTGAGCGACCCGGCGGGCGATGACCTTCTGAATGTTGAACTCAGGCACGCGGAAGCTGTCGAGAGGCCGCATGATCTCGCCTGAAATCGCAGGGTCGTAGAGCGTCTGCGTCGTCTGCTTCTGCTCGGGGTCGACGACGATGTAGTCGACCAGCATGCCCGGCACGCGCACATCGTGCGGGCGCAGCGAGCCGTCCTTGGTGATACGCTTGACCTGGGCAATGACGATGCCGCCATTGTTGCGCGCGGCGAGTGCCTGGTCGAGCCCGCCGAGATAGGCGCCTTCATGTTCGTAGGTCAGGTTGCCGCGCTCGTCTGATGTCGTCGCCCGAATGATCGCCACTTCAGGCTTGATAGCTGGGAAGAACAGCCAGTCCTCGCCCTCGAAGCTGACCTTCTTGACCAGCGGTTCGGCCGCAGCACGCGCATTCATGGCGCAGCCCTGCCGCTCGGGATCGACGAAGGTGTCGAGCCCGACCTTGGTCATGACGCCCGGCCGCTTGGCGGCAGCCTCGCGATGCAGGTCGAACATGATGCCGGACGGCACGTTGTAGGCAGCCACCTCCTCATTGCCGATCATCTGCCAGATCAGCGGCGGCTCGGCGCTCGACGGCCCCGACGGATAGGAGCCGCCGATGATCGTCTTCAGCAGGCCCTTTTTGGCGATATGGTCGACACCCTTGATGCCGCTCATGTCGCCGGCGGCGATGGGGTGCAGCGTCGTCAGGTCGCGCGGATGGCCTGTAGCCTCGAAGCGTTCGCCGATCGCCTTCAGCGTCAGGTCGGGACAGCCTAGCCCGCTCGACGACGACACCGAGACCACCGCACCATCGGGTATCAAAGCAGCGGCCTGGGCGGGAGTGATGTGCTTGCTCATGTCAGAGCCCCGCCTCGATGGCCACTGCCTTGCCCGTCGCCGCCGACTTGACCACGGCTAGACCCGTCGCCAGCGACCATACGCCGTCCTCGCCCGTGGCAGACGGCCTGCCCTTGCCGGCGACAGCATCATGGAACGCCTGCAGGCCCGCTTCGTAGAGATTGCGCTGGTCGAGATCGAGCTCGTGTTCGCCCTCGGCATTGCGCAGCACGACCGAGCCGACCGGCTTCTGCGTCATGACATTGCGCGCGATCAGCGAACCCTCGGTGCCGTGCACCTCGAAACCGGTCTCGGCGAACTTGGTGGTGAACGCGTCATGGAACTGCGCGATCACGCCTGACCTGAAGCGCAGCACGCCCATCACTGCGTCTTCGAGGCCCGCCTGTCCCATGCCGCCCGCCTGGCTGAAGGCGACGGCCTCGACTGGATCGTCATTGAGCACGAAGCGCAAAGTGTCGGCGTCATGCACCGTGATATCGAGGATCACGCCGCCGCCGGCCTGCGGCTTGTCGAGCCGCCAGCCCTGCAGATGCGGCGGAAGATAGACGGCATGAAACACGCGCGCCGCCAGCGGCTTGCCGATACGGCCTACGGCAATTGCGTCGCGCATCGCCCGGTGGCTTCCCGCATTGCGCAGATGGTGGTTCGTCGCCAGGACGACCCCGGCATCCTTCGCCTCATGCACCATTGCCCGGGCGTCAGAAATGGTCAGCGCCAATGGTTTCTCGCACAGCACATGTTTACCAGCCTTTGCCGCAGCAATCGCCTGTTCCACATGCAATTCGTTGGTGGTCGAGATGTAGACGGCGTCGATACCGGCATCGCCTGTAATGTCCTCAAGCGACGTCACCGACTTCGCGATGCCGTTCGCCTGGGCATAGTCGCGGCCGCGCTCGGCATTGGTGCTCATGACGGACACCACCTCGCCGCCGGTCGCACGGATCGCGCCGATGACCCATTCCCTGGCGATGGTGCTCGCCCCGATCAGACCCCAGCGCGTCATGCGGTCACCGCCTCTCGTTTCATGCGCTGTGCCGCGCCGCAGCTCTCGCGCACCACCAGCCGCACCGAGGCGACCAGCGCCTCAGGCTCGAAATCGCCTGAATTGATCTGCTTGAGCAGGAGTTGCGCCGCCCGCCGGCCCATGCCCTGCGGATCGACCGAAACAGTGGTCAGCGCCGGCACCGCCGTTTTTGCCTCGATCACATCGTCGAAGCCGATGACGCCGAAATCGACGCCCGGTTCGATGCGGGCGCTGCGCAGCCCGTCGCAGGCGCCGAAGGCTACCGCATCATTGAAGCAGAGCGCCGCTGTCGGCCGGTCGGCCATAGACAACAGCCGCTCGACCGCCGCCACACCGCCTGCACGCGACGGCGCCGAACTGATCACCAGCTCGTCCGAGGCATCGAGCCCCGCCTCCACCAGAGCGTCGCGAAAACCGCGCATGCGTTCGTCGAATACGGCCGTGTCGTTGAAGCCGCCGAGGAAGGCGATGCGCCGATGACCTAGCTCGATCAGGTGGCGCACGGCAGCCGCAGCCCCGGCATGTCCATCCGACACCACGGAGGAGACCTTGAGCCCCGGCACGTTGCGCGCCACCAGCACGACGGGAATGCCGCTGTCGACCAGCGGCCGGAGATCGGCTGATGTCGTCCCGCGCGCCGGCGACAGGATCAGCCCGGCCATGCCATGCTCGCGCATCGAGGCGATCACTTCGGCCTGGCGGTCGGGATTCTCTGCCGAGTTGGCCATGAACTGGATGTAGCCGGCCGACTGCACTACCATGTCCATGCCCACCGCCAGTTCGGCAAAAAAGCTGTTGGTCAGGTCGTTGACGACGATGCCGACGATCTTGGATTTCGACTGGCGCAAATTGGCGGCGCTGCGGTTGTAGACATAGCCGAGCTCGCGGATGACGGCGCCGACCTTGGCGCGGGTCGATTCATTGACCAGCGAGCTGCCTTGAAGGACGAGCGACACGGTCGACTTCGACACGCCGGCGGCATGCGCAACATCGACAACTGTCACCTTCGGCTGCTTCAAAACGATCCTCCTGGCGAGCGTCTCCGGCTCCCTTTTCCGAGTCCAATAATTGGAACGTTCCAAACTGTCAAGCAAGGAAGAACGGCGATACCATCCTTTTCACATCGGCAGAACCCAAAGGCCTTGGCCATCAGAATGCCAGAATTGTACACAATTCGCGCTTTCAAACGATTTGTAATGCTATTTTGCCCTGAAACCATCCCAGCATATCGATGCACCGCCCGATCGACCGGCACACCTGCGCCAGACCTCACAATTCCGGCTTGAAATTTGGAACGATCTAAATTACCAGATGCAACCGATCAGGGAGGAACCCATGGCCAAGGCAGTGAAGCTTCCGCGGACGGACCGCTCGATCGAGACCTACGCACTTGTCGGCACACCGATCGAACGACCTGAAGCCGCCCCCGTTTTCAATCGTATCGCCTACGCGGCTGCGCATGTCGTCTCCGACCCGTGGGCCGACACGCTGCCCTGGAACAGCCCTGTAATCGACTGGGATGCGACCATGGCCTTCCGCCATCATCTCTGGTCGCTCGGCTTCAAGATCGCCGAGGCGATGGACACCTCGCAGCGCGGCATGGGGCTGGATTGGGCGGGCGCGCAGGAGCTGATCAGCCGCTCACTCGCCGAAGCGCGCACGGTGCCGGGTGCCGACCTCGCTTGCGGCGCGGGCACCGACCAGTTGCCCAAACAGGATGCCAAATCACTCGACGACGTCATCTCGGCTTACGAGGAACAGCTCGGCTTCATCGAGAAGCATGGCGGCCGCGCGATTCTGATGGCGAGCCGGGCGCTCGCTCATGTCGCGAAATCCCCCGACGACTACCGCAAGGTCTACGGCCGCATCCTTGGCCAGGCCAAGGACAAAGTCGTCCTCCACTGGTTGGGCGACATGTTCGATCCCGAACTCACAGGCTATTGGGGCGGCGACCGTTTCGAGGACACGTTGCAAACCGTGCTGTCCATCATCACCGATCACCAGGACAAGGTCGAAGGCATCAAGATCTCGCTGCTTGACCAGGCCTATGAGGTCGAGCTGCGCCGGCGTCTGCCCCAGGACGTGATCTGCTTCACCGGCGATGACTTCAACTATGCCACCCTGATAGAAGGTGACGGCACGCGCCACAGCCACGCGCTGCTCGGCATCTTCGATGCGGTAGCGCCCCAGGCATCCAAGGCGCTGGCAGCCTTGGCCAAGGGCGACCTCGCCACCTTCCGCGGCACCATCGAGCCGACAGTGCCGTTGTCGCGCAAGATTTTCGAGGCGCCGACGCAATATTACAAAGCCGGCGTCGTCTTCCTCGCCTGGCTCAACGGCCACCAGAGCCACTTCACCATGCCCGCCGGCATGCAGTCGGCAAGAGGTGCACTGCACTACGCCGACATCTTCCGCCTCGCCGACCGGGCCAATGTGCTGGACAGGCCGGACCTCGCTGCAGCGCGCATGACGGCGCTGATGACACAGTACGGCTTCGCCTGACCGGCTACATCAGGCCAAGCTGCTTGTAGAAACCGAGCGCGTCATAATAGTCGCTCTGGCTGGCGATCTTGCCATCCTTGACCGAGAACATCGAGGCGCCGGTGAAGGCAAACTTCTTGCCGGTCGCCTTGGTGCCGTCGGCCCAGTCGCCGGTGTTGGTGCCGGAGAATTCCCATTCGAACGACACGCGGTCGTCCTGCACCACGGGCTTGCCCTTCATCGTCCAGACGGCATCGGGTACAGCCTTCAGGAAATTGTCGATGACGCCGGTCTTGGCCGCCTCCTTGCCCTCGACGGGCTTGCCGACCGAAGCGTCGTAGTAGACGACGTTGTCGGCGAAATGTTCGGCCGCCTTGGCCGAGTCATGGGCATTCCAGGCGGCGAGATAGGCGTCGACGACAGCCTGCGGCGTGTCCTGCGCCAGCGCCGGGCCGATGGCCGGAGCCGTAGCGAGGAATGCAGCAATGGCTGCGGATGCGAGAAACTGACGACGATGCATGTCTTTTCCTCCCTTGTTTCCTTTGCCCCGTTCACGGGGAGAAGGTGGCCCGAAGGGCCGGATGAGGGCGGGTACGACAAGCTCTGCTCCCTCATCTGCCTGCCCGTCCAGCCGGATCCCGCAGCCTGCGGCAGCGTCCCGGCATTAGCCGGCCTGCCATGATGCCACCGGCATCATGGCCTTCGCGCTGCGCGCGAAAACGGCCGCTCACCCATGCGCGATCATGACATGGCGTACGGCGGTGTAGTCCTCCAGCGCGTAGACCGACATGTCCTTGCCGTAGCCGGACTGTTTGAGACCGCCATGCGGCATCTCGTTGGTCAGCATGAAGTGCGTGTTGATCCAGGTGCAGCCATATTGCAGCCGCGCCGCGGTCGCCATGCCGCGCGAGATGTCCTTGGTCCACACCGACGACGCCAGGCCGTAGTCGCTGTCATTGGCCCAGTTGACCGCCTCGTCGACGTCGGAGAAACGCGTTACCGAAACCACCGGGCCGAACACCTCGCGGCGCACGATCTCGTCCTCCTGCAGCGCGCCGGCGACGACCGTCGGCTGGTAGTAGAAGCCGCCGCCCTCGCCCGGCTTGCCGCCTGTGGTGATCTCGATGTGCTTGAGCTCGGAGGCCCGTTCGACGAAGGAGGCAACGCGGTCGCGCTGGCGCCTGGAGATGAGCGGCCCGATCTCGTTTTCGGTGTCGTCTGCCTGGCCGTAGCGGATGGTAGACACTGCTGACGACAGGTCGGCGACGAGCTTGTCGTAGACCTTTTTCCCGGCGTAGATGCGGCAGGCCGCCGTGCAGTCCTGGCCGGCATTGTAGTAGCCGAAAGCGCGCAGGCCGCTGACCACGGCGTCGATGTCGGCATCGTCGAAGACGATGACCGGCGCCTTGCCGCCGAGTTCGAGATGCGTGCGTTTGACCGACTTGGCCGCCGCCTGCAACACCTTCTTGCCGGTGGCGACGTCGCCGGTAATCGAGATCATGCTGACCGCCGCATGGTTGATCAGCGCATTGCCGACACTCTCGCCGCGGCCGAGCACGACATTGACCACGCCTTCCGGCAGGACCTCAGCGAGAATCCTGGCGAGCTTCAGTGCCGTCAGCGGCGTCTGCTCCGAAGGCTTGAAGACGACAGTGTTGCCGCCGGCGATTGCCGGTGCCAGCTTCCAAGCCATCATCATCAGCGGATAGTTCCACGGCGCGATAGAGGCGACGATGCCTACGGGGTCGCGGCGGATCATAGAGGTGTGCCCGGGCAGATACTCGCCCGCCACCAGACCCGGCATTGAGCGCACCGCGCCGGCGAAGAAGCGGTAGCAGTCGACGATGGCCGGAATCTCGTCATTGAGCACGGCGTTGATCGGCTTGCCGCAGTTGAGTGCCTCGAGCCTGGCAAAGCCTTCCGCCTCGGCCTCGATGCGGTCGGCGATCTTGAGCAAATAGCCCGAGCGCTGCGCCGGCGTGGTCTTCGACCACGTCACGAAGGCTTTCTCGGCGGCCGCGACCGCTGCCTCGATCTGGGCAGGCGACGCCTCCGGCAGGCTGAGGATCGTCTCGCCGCTACGTGGGTTGAGGATGGCCTCCTCGGTCTCGGTGCCGCGCTCGAACTTCGAGCCGATGAGCATCTGGGTGTCCATGACTTCTCCCTTTCCAGTCTTATTTGCCGGCACCGGCGATCTGGTCGCCTTCGCGGGTCAGGTAATAGGCGGCGAGGATCGGCAGCAGAGTGGCGAGAACCACCACCATGGCGACCACATTGGTGACCGGGCGCTGGCGCGGCCGCACCAGTTCCTCCAGCATCCAGATCGGCAATGTCTGCTGCTGTCCGGCGGTGAAGGTGGTGACGATGACCTCGTCGAAGGACAGCGCAAAGGCGAGCATGCCACCGGCCAGAAGTGCCGTGCCGATATTGGGCAGGATCACGTGCCTGAACGTCTGGAAACCGTCGGCGCCGAGGTCCATCGACGCTTCGATCAGCGAACCCGACGTCCGGCGGAACCGCGCCACCGCGTTGTTGTAGACGACCACGACGCAGAAGGTCGCGTGGCCGAGCACGATCGTCCAGAACGAGAACGGGATCTCCGCCAGGCTGAAGGCCGAGCGCAGCGCGATGCCGGTGATGATGCCGGGCAGTGCGATCGGCAGGATCACCAGCAGCGAGATCGCCTCGCGGCCGAAGAACCTTGTCTGGCTGACGGCTGCCGCACAGAGCGTGCCGAGCACGAGCGCAATACCAGTCGAGATCGCCGCGACCTGCACCGAAAGCCCCAGCGCCTGCCAGACGTCGGCGCGTCCCCAGGTCACGGCAAACCACTGCGTGGTGAAGCCGGGCGGCGGCCACTGGTAGCTTTTTTCCTCTGTCGTAAACGCGTAGACGAAGATCAGCAGGATCGGCAGGTGCAGGAACGCGAGCCCCGCGGCAGCTGCGATCTTCAGCCCGCGTGGGGCCGATTGCGAACGGTCAGAGCGCATCAAAGGCTCCCATACGTTTGGCACCCCAGAGGTAGAAGCCCATGATGACGACGGGCACCACGGTGAAGGCGGCGGCGAGCGGGATGTTGCCGGCGGTTCCCTGCTGGGCGTAGACGGCCTGGCCTATGAAAAGCCTCGACGTGCCGATGATCTGCGGGATGATGTAGTCGCCGAGCGTCAGCGAGAAAGTGAAGATCGAGCCGGCGACTATGCCGGGCAGCGCAAGCGGGAACAGCACGTTGCGGAACGTTTGCCCCGGCGATGCGCCGAGGTCGGACGAGGCCTCGACCAGATTGCCCGGCACGCGCTCGAGTGCTGCCTGGATCGGCAGGATCATGAACGGCAGCCAGACATAGACGAAGACGATGAAGGTGCCGGTGAACGACACCGAGAGCGAATTTCCACCGACGACGGGCAGCGACAGCCAGCTGTCGAGCAACCACGACAGATGCAGCTTGGCAAACAGCCAGGTCAGGATGCCTTCCTTGGCAAGGATCAGCTTCCAGGCATAGATTTTGACCAGATAGCTCGACCACAAGGGCAGCATGACGCCAAGATAGAACAGCGCCTTCCAGGTGCCGCGGGCATAGCGCGCCGCGTAGTAGGCGATCGGGAAGGCAATGATGGCCGAGGCCAAGGTCACGACCGCCGCCATCGTCACGGTGCGGACAATGATGTCGAGATTGGCCGGCTGGAACAGATCGCCATAGGTCTTGAGCGTCAGCTCACGGCTGATCAGCCCGGAGAATTCGTCGATCGAAAAGAAGCTCTGTGCCAGCAGCGCCATCAGCGAGCCGATATAGACGACGCCGAGCCAGATCAGCGGCGGCGCCAGGAGCAGGAACAGCAACAATCCCGGCTTGCGCCATAACAGGTCCGAAAACGACCCGGCCAGTCCGCCGCGCCGGGGCAGGATCGCCGCCGCTACATTCGGAGTTCCGGTAGCCGCCTGGACGCTCATGCCGACTCCTCCATGAGGTGCAGCTGGTCGCGATTGAAGGTCAGCATGACATGGGCGCCATCGTCGGGCACGGCAGTGCCCGAAGGCACGGTCGCATGCAGCCTGAGGCCATTGGCG
This sequence comes from Aminobacter sp. NyZ550, assembly GCF_025628925.2. NCBI lineage: Bacteria > Pseudomonadati > Pseudomonadota > Alphaproteobacteria > Hyphomicrobiales > Phyllobacteriaceae > Aminobacter > Aminobacter sp. NyZ550. The sequence goes on along the minus strand of NZ_CP114190.1, from coordinate 1,959,138 downwards.
TCGAGCGACAGCTTGGTGGCCGCACCGAGATAGTGGCGCGAGACGACGCGGGCGGCGACACCGTCACCCGAGGTGTCGGAGCGGACGCGGATCTGCTCGGGCCGGAGGCTGCCCCAGCGGTGCTGTCCGGCGTAACGTTGGACGAAGTCGGGCGGCAGCACGTTGGACGAGCCGACGAAATCGGCGACGAAGCGCGAGGCCGGGCGCTGGTAAATCTCCTCCGGCGCACCGACCTGCATGATGCGGCCGTCGTTGAAGACGGCGACCCGGTCGGCCATCGACAGGGCCTCGCCCTGGTCGTGGGTGACGAAGACGAAGGTGATGCCGAGTGCCTTCTGCAACTGTTTGAGTTCTTCCTGCATGCTCTCGCGCAGCTTGAGGTCGAGCGCGCCGAGCGGCTCGTCGAGCAGCAGCACCTTGGGTTTGTTGACCAGCGCGCGCGCCAGCGCCACGCGCTGCCGCTGGCCGCCCGACAGCTGGCCCGGCTTGCGGCTGCCATAACCCGGCAGTTGCACAAGCTTCAGCGCGTCTTCGGCGGCGCGATGGCGCTCGTCCTTGCCTACACCCTTGACCATCAACCCGTAGGCGACGTTGTCGAGCACGTTGAGATGCGGGAACAGCGCGTAGTCCTGGAACACCGTGTTGACGTTGCGACGGTAGGGCGGCACGCCCTCGGCACGTTCGCCGAAGATCGAGATGCTGCCCGAGGTCGGCTGCTCGAAGCCGGCGATCAGCCGGAGGCAGGTGGTCTTGCCCGAACCCGAGGGACCTAGCATGGCGAAGAACTCACCAGGCTTGATCTCGAGGTCGACGGCATCGACCGCGCGCACCGCGCCGAAATGGCGCGAGGTTTTCTGAAAGGCGACTGCTGGGGTCATCGTCTTTGGCTTCCGATGTCTAGGCCATGTGCGCCCGGGTGATGGCCTGGCCATTGCAACGCATCCGGCCGACCCACGGCCGCCGATGCTTGTCTGCCGCCATCAGGCGGTCGTTTAAGCTCGGTTGGTGCCTCCGCCCCCTCTCCCCGTAGGGAGAGGGTCGGCCGCAAGCGGCCTGGCGAGGGGGGCATCGTTTCGTTGCCGGCCTCAGCGGCCGCCGATCACGCCGATATAGTCTGACACCCAGCGATAATAGGGCACGCATTGGTCGTTCTGGCTGGCGCATTTCGACACCGGGGTCCGCCAGAACTTGATCTTGGCGAAGTCCTCGAAGCCGTTGGCCTTGCAGCCCGCATCGGTCAGCAGTTCGTTGCCCTTGCAAGCAGCCGGCACGACCGGGTTAGACCCAAACCACGCAGCAAGATCGCCCTGCAGCTTGGGGTTCAGCGAATGCTCGAGCCACATATAGGCGCAGTTCGGATTGGCGGCATCGACATGCATCATCGTCGTGTCGGCCCAGCCGGTGGCGCCTTCCTCCGGGATCGTCGAGCCGACGGGCTGCTTTTCCGAGCCAAGCAGGTTGACCTGGAATGGCCACGATCCCGAAGCCACGACGCCTTCGTTCTTGAAGTCGTCGACCTGGATCATGGCGTCGTGCCAGTAGCGGCCGACAAGCGTACGCTGGACGCGCAGCAGGTCGAGGGCCGCCTTGTACTGGTCCTCGTTGAGCTCGTAGGGATCCTTGATACCGAGGTCGGGCTTGTGGGCCATCAGGTAGTTGGCAGCGTCCGCGATGTGGATCGCGCCGTCATAGGCCTGGACGCGTCCCTTGTTGGGCTTGCCGTCGGGCAGGTCCATAGGCTCGAACACGACGTTCCAGCTCTTCGGCGCTTCCTTGAAGACGTTGGTGTTGTACATCAGCACGTTGGGCCCCCACTGATAGGGCACGCCGTAATGCTGGCCGTCGACGGTGAACCACGGCGCATCCTTGAGGCGCTCATCGATGGTTGACCAGCTCTTGACCAAATCGGTATTGATCGGCTGGACGCGCTTGCCGGCGACGAGGCGGAGCGAGGCGTCGCCCGAGGCGGTGACGAGGTCGAAGCCGCCTTCGTTCATCAGCGCCACCATTTCGTCTGACGTCGCCGCAGTCTTGACGTTGACCTTGCAGCCCGACGCCTTTTCGAACTCCGTCACCCAGTCGTAATTCTTGTCGGTCTCGCCGCGCTCGATATAGCCCGGCCAGGCGATGATGTTGACCTGGCCCTCGCCTTTGCCGATTTCCTTGACCTGCGCCACCGCCTGGCCGGAAAAGCTGCAGGCCAAGGCGATTGCCGTGCAGGATTTCAGAAATGCCTTCATCTCGATCCTCCCTGATGCAGGAACCGCTCTCCCATCGGCGGTGTTGCCCTGTAACGAAAGGTGCTGCGAAAGCGCAGGTTTCGCAAATTCATTCGAAAGAAGGGTGATATCGGTTTTTCCGATACCGAACGGATACGTCAGAGCTTTTGGCGGACGGTACGCTGGGCCTGTGCGATGCCGATGAAATCGCGCGCCGCAGCCGGCAGCGACGAGCCGCGCCGCCAGACCATGCCAACCTGCACCACCGGCAGCGAACCGGAGACGTCGCGGGACTCGATCCGGTCGCCTTCCAGCGACCAGGGCCGGTAGACGAGGTCGGGCAGCAGCGCCACGCCTGCCCCAGTCGCCACCAGCGAACGCACGGCCTCGACCGAGCGCGTGCGGAAGGCAACATGCGGCTTGGCGCCGATGGCCGACAGCAGCTTGCCGGTGTTTTCCTCGATTTCGTCGACCGACAGCATGATCAGCGGTTCGCTGGCGATGTCGCCGACGCCGATGATCTCGGCCGAGGCCAGGGGATGGCCGAGCGGCAGCCAGAGGCGATAGGCCGAGACCTCGAGGATTTCCGACTGCAGCGCCATGCGGTCGCGCAAATTGGAAGTGACCATGACGGCAAGGTCGAGCTTGCCGCCGACAAGCAGATGCTCGAGATAGTCGCCATTGTCCTCGATCGCCGAGATCTCGACAGCCGGATGCGCGCGGCGGTAGCGGGCGAGCAAGTCGGACAGCACATAGCCGGCGACCAGCGAGGTGACGCCGAGCTTTAGCTGGCCTGTGGCCGTCGCCTGCCCACCGAAGAAGGTGCGGCGCGCGTCTGAAACGTCGGCCAGGATCTTGGTGGCGTGGCGCAGGAACTGGTGGCCCTTATGGGTGATGTTGAGGCCGCGCGGATGGCGCTCGAACAGCTCGACGCCGAGGTCTGCCTCCAGCTCCTTGATCGCCTCGGTGACCGACGACTGCGAGATCGACAGGTTCTGCGCCGCGCGCGATATCGTGCCCTGCTCGGCAACGGCAACGAAGAACTGAAGCTGGCGAAGCGTGAAGGCCATGGCCGGAGTAGACAGGGCGGAAGGGGATTTGGAAAGGCCTGCGGTGGTGATGTCCCAGCCTTCTCCCCTTGTGGTGAAGGCAGGGGGAGGACGAGGGGGCGTAGACCCTCGTTCGTCGCCGGATGCGCCCATTCCGCGGCGTCGCATCGAGTCTCAGCGAAAAGCACGGAGGGACTGGCGACCTTGGCGATTGAGCGATGCGCCGATGAAGGCGTGATCTCCCTGCTTGGGGGAGATGGCCGGCAGGCCAGCGGGGGGCGAAGGATCGCGATTGGCCGGAGGCAGCATCGGCAAGCGTCCGATGTCTCGCCCAGGATTTCAAAAGACCGAGGAACCCGCCTGCTCTCAAACGCAGCGAAGCGGGGAAATCCCCGCCTCGTCGCAAAAGCTGATGTTTCGGCAGTTGCGGTTCGATGATGCCGCCTAATGCAGAACCAGCACGTCCCCCGAGGAAAAACTGATCTCGGTCTTTTCACCGACGACGGGCGGTGGCGTGGAGGAATTGTTGAAGGTGTCGAGCGAGACGACGTTCTGGCCGACACCGACGCGGACGCGGATGACGGAACCGAGGAAATGCACGTCGGCGATCTGTCCGGTGAGGCTGGAATCGTTGCCGGCCTTGCGGCCGAGCGAGATCGCTTCGGGACGCAGCGCCAGCGACAGCGTGTCGCCTGACTTGGAACCGTTGAGCTTGCCCTTCAGACCGATCTCTTCCGCGTTGATCTTGACCGTGCCGGAGGCGGCGTCGCTGATTGTGCCTTCAAGCACGTTGAGCGTGCCGACAAAGTTGGCGACGAACTTGGTCGACGGGCGGTTGTAGATCTCGAACGGCGTGCCGGTCTGGTCGGCGCGGCCCTCGTTCATCACCACGATGCGGTCGGACATCGACAGCGCCTCTTCCTGGTCGTGGGTGACGAAGATGGTGGTGATGCCTAGCTTCTTCTGGATCGAGCGGATTTCCTCGCGCAGCGAGATGCGCACCTTGGCGTCGAGCGCCGACAGCGGCTCGTCGAGCAGCAAGAGCTTGGGTTTGGGCGCCAGCGCGCGGGCAAGTGCTATGCGCTGCTGCTGGCCGCCGGAGAGCTGGTAGGGATAACGGTCGCCGAAGTCGGGCAGCTTGATGATGTTGAGCATCTCCTGGATGCGCGCCTGCGCTTCGGCCTTGGCCACGCCGGCGACCTTGAGGCCGAAGCCGATGTTCTGGGCAACCGTCAGATTGGGGAACAATGCATAGGCCTGGAACACCATGCCGATGTTGCGCTGGTTCGGCTTGAGGCCGGTGACGTCCTTGCCGCCGATCAGCACCTTGCCGGCGCTGGGCTCCTCGAAGCCGGCGACGATGCGCAGCATGGTGGTCTTGCCGCAGCCCGATGGCCCGAGGAACGAGACGAACTCGCCGGCACCGACGTCGAGGTTGAAGTCCTTGACCACGGCGACGTTGCCGAAGGATTTCTTGACGCTCTGGATGGAAAGGAAGGGATCGGCCATTGGCGTGTGCTCTTCTTGTTCAGTTCGGGCGGTTTGCCGACTTCGGCGCGAAACGGGCGAGAATCTGGATCACCGACATGCAGCCCCAGGTGATGGCAAAGGCGATGACCGCGAGTGCCGCCGGTTCATAGGCACGGTTGGCGCCGATGTTCTGCAGATAGGGACCGAAAGCCGGACGGTTGAGCAGGCTGGCCAGCGTGAACTCGCCGATGACGATGGCGAAGGTCAGGAAGGCGCCCGACAGAACGGCGATCAGCACGTTGGGCAGGATGACACGGGCGATGATGGTGGCCCAGCCGGCGCCGAGAATCTGGGCGGCTTCGGTCAGCGTGCGCACGTCGATGGTGCGCAGGCCGGTGTCGACGGCGCGGTACATATAGGGCAGCGCCAGCGTCGCATAACCTATGACCAGCAACGCGTCGGTGCCGCGCGCCGAGCCGAGGAACGGCAGCGGCGAGTTGGAGCCGTACATCCTGATGTAGCCGAAGACGATGACGATAGCCGGGATGACCAGCGGCAAGAGCGTGATGAACTCGACGATGGGCCGGAGGTGCGGCATGCGCAGCCTGATCCAGTAGGCCGTCGGCACGACGAGGAACACGCCGAGCAGGATGGTGAAGACGGCAACCGTCACCGAATAGCCGAAGGTTTCCTGGAAACGGCTGTCGCCGAGCACGACGCGATAGGCGTCGAAGGAGTATTCGCCGCGGCGCATGCGCAGCGAGAACTCGAAGGTGGCGATCAGCGGGATGAAGAAATAGGCGGCGCCGACGGCAAAGACGAGCCAAGCCCAGAAGCGGGAGGTCTTCATTTGAGCCACCTCTCCGAGCGGGTTCGGAACCAGATGTAGAAGATGTTGGCGAGGCCGGTAACGACGATCATGCCGAAGGCCAGCGCGTAGCCGAGATGCGGGTTGTGCAGCACGTCGCCGCGAATCTGGGCGTAGAGCTTGATCGGCACGATGTTGAGCGACGAGCCGGTGAAGGCATAGGCCGTGGCGATGGCGCCGAAAGAATTGGCAAACAGCAGGATGACCGTGCCGAGGAAGCTCGGCCACAGAACTGGGATGACGACCATGCGCCAGTACTGCCAGGTGGTGGCGCCGAGCGTGGCAGCCGCCTCGCCCCATTCGCGCTTCAACCCGTCGATCGCCGGCGTGATGATGACGATCATCAGCGGGATCTGGAAGAACAGGTAGACGATGATCAGGCCCCAGGACGTCAGCACGTTGAAGCCCAGCGCGTAGATATCGATGCCGATGCCGCGCAGGAGCACCGTGACAAGCCCAAGACGACCAAGTGTGGCGAGGAAGGCGAAGGCCAGCGGCACGCCGGCGAAATTGGAGGCGACGCCTGAGAAGGTCATCGTCGACGAGCGCACCCAGCTGGGCAGGCCGCCGCGCACGATGGCGATCGCCATCGCAAGGCCGATGAAGGCGCCGATGGTGGCCGACCAGAAGCTGATCTTGATCGACACCCAGTAGGCGTCGCGGATCGAAGCATCGAGGAACAGCTGGCGGATGTTGGCGAGCGTGTATTCACCCTGGTCGTTCTGGAAGGCGCCGATGACGAGATAGAGCGTCGGCAGGATCAGGAACATCAGGGCGAAGATGAAGAACGGCGCGACGCCGAGCCAATGGGTCGGCAAGCGGAAACCGCGGGTCGCATCCGGCGGAGCGGAGCGTGCGGCGATGGCCGGGTCGGATATGCTGGCTTGGGTCATCGGAGCGCCGTCTCGAGAGAAAATGCGGGCGGCCGCGAAGCCGCCCGCGATGGCAGAGATCAGTTACTGAACGTTGGCGCCGACAACGGCATCCCACTGCTTGGTGATCGCTTCCTTGCCCTTGGCCTGGTCTTCAAGCGTCGGGAACACGGCCTTTTCATAGGCAGCGGCCGGCGGCAGCTTGTCGAGCATTTCCTGCGGGATCTTGCCGTTCTTGGCGAGATCGTTGAAGCGGATCGGGTGGCAGTAGCCCTTCAGCCAGCCGAGCTGACCTTCGTCGGAATAGAGATACTCCATCCACAGCTTGGCAGCGTTCGGGTGCGGCGCATAAGCGCTGATCGCCTGGACGTAGACGCCAGCAACGACGCCCGAAGCCGGGACGATGACGTCGACCGGCGGGTTGCCGTTCAGCGTGTCGCGGCCCGCAAGGGCGTTGTAGTCCCAAGTGATCAGGATCGGGGTCTGGCCCTGGGCGAGGGTCGCCGACTTGCCGATGACCGGCACGAAGTTGCCCTTGGCGTTCAGTTCCTTGAAGAAGGCGAGGCCCTTCTCGGCGGCCGAGGCGGCGTCGGTGGCACCCGAGCCGAGACCGGCGGCATAGACGCCCTGGATCGCCTGATTGGACGCGCGCGGATCACCGGCAAGCGCAACCGAGTTCTTATACTCGTCCTTGAGCAGGTCGGCCCAGTCGGCCGGCGGGTTCTTGACAAGGTCCTTGTTCACTTCGAAGGACAGCACGCCGTAATAGTCGCCGTACCAGTAGCCTTCGGCGTCCTTGGCGGTGTCGGGGATCGAATCCCAGGTCGCGACCTTGTAGGGCTGGATCAGGCCGTCGGCCTTGGCCTGCGGACCGTAGGAGAGACCGACGTCGATGACGTCAGGCGCCTGCGGGCCCTTGTTGTCCTTGTTGGCCTTGATCGCCTCGATCTCGTCGCTGGAGCCCGCGTCGGGGTTCAGCTCGTTGACGGTGATCTCGGGGTACTTCTTCTTGAAGCCTTCGATGACGGCGCCATATCCGCACCAGTCATGCGGCAGCGCGATCGTGGTCAGCTGGCCCTCCGCCTTCGCGGCGGCTTCGAGTGCGGCCATATCCTGGGCCGACACAAAAGCCGTCGTCACCATCAGCGACGCCGCGCTTAGGGAAAGCACTTTCCCTGCAAACTTGAACATGTGTTCTCTCCGTTGAACTGACGCCATGAGACGCCTGCGATGCGGTAATGGCTTCATGTGACAGTCGCATGAAAGTTCCATGAAGCCTCCGCCCGCAGTGGAAAAAAGTTAACTACTTTTAATCGGTTGTCGCAATCGTCGCCGTTGTTTACCGGCTAATTAAATTCCGGATGTCCCCCAAGCCCTCCCCCTTTGTTTTGCCGACTATACAATTCGGGATCGTGTCCGAGCACTAGTCTCAAACCGTCCCTTCGATGGCGTTTTCAAGCAAGCCGAGCGCGGCCTTCTTGGTGAGCTTGACCGGGTTGCCGCCTGCGGTCGGGTCGACCACCGCCATGTCGGCGATCAGGGTCTTGCGCTTCTTGTCCATGTCGAGACCCTTGATCAGGCCCGGCAACGCATGCGGCACCTTGAGTTCCTTGCGCAGCTTGATCACCGCCTTGGCAAAACCGTCGAAGCCGCCCTTGATTCCGCAATAGGCCGACAGGCGGACGATCTTTTCCTCGATCGCGTCGCGGTTGAAGGCGAGCACATAAGGCATGAAGACGGCGTTGGTCATGCCGTGATGGGTGTCGTAGAGCGCGCCGATTGGATGCGACAGCGAGTGGATCGCGCCGAGGCCCTTCTGGAAGGCTGCGGCTCCCATGGCGGCAGCGCTCGTCATGTGGGCGCGGGCGGTGAGGTCCTTGCCGTTGGCGAAGGCCTTGGGCAGGTTCTCGAACACCAGGCGGATGCCCTCGACGGCGATGCCGTCGGCCATCGGATGGTAGCCCGGCGCGCAATAGGCCTCGAGGCAGTGGGCGAAGGCATCCATGCCGGTGCCGGCGGTGATGAAGGACGGCATGCCGACCGACAGCTCGGGGTCGGCGATGACGATCGCCGGCAAAAGCTTGGGATGGAAGATGACCTTCTTGGTGTGGGTCTCTTCATTGGTGATGACACCGGCGCGGCCAACCTCGGAGCCGGTGCCGGCGGTAGTCGGCACCGCGATGATCGGTGCGATGGCGTCGGAATTGGCGCGGGTCCACCAGTCGCCGACATCCTCGAAATCCCACACCGGCAGTGTCTGGCCGGCCTGGAAGGCGATCAGCTTGCCAAGGTCGAGCGCCGAGCCGCCGCCAAAGGCGATGACGCCGTCATGCTTGCCCTTCTTGAACACGGCGATGCCGGCGGTGAGGTTCGATTCGACCGGGTTCGGCTTGACGTCGGAGAAGACACCATAGGGCACCTTGGCGTCGTCGAGGATCTTCAGCGTCGATGCAACGACCGGCAGCTTGGCGAGGCCGGGATCGGTGACGAACAGCGGCTTCTTGATGCCGGTAGCGGCAAGCACGTCGGGCAGCTCGGAGATGCGGCCAGCGCCGAAGCGGACGGTGGTCGGGTAGTTCCACTTGGAAACGAGATTGGACATTTGGCTTGTCAGCTTTCCACGTTAGCAAAAGAGACCCCTCTCCGGCCCTGCGGGCCACCTCTCCCCAAAGGGGCGAGGAAACCAAGCTGGGCAAGCGCCAGCGTCGCAGCAGCCCTTCCTCGCCCCTTTGGGGAGAGGTGCCGAGCGCAGCGAGGCGGAGAGGGGTTGTTCATAAGATGAGACCTAGATCTTCTCGCGCAGGTGATAGGACTTCGGCCGGGTCAAATTGTCGTAACCGATCTGCGACAGCGCAGCGCCCTTACCGGTGTCCTTGACGCCGGTCCAGACGAGGGCCGGATCGAGATAGTCGCAGCGGTTCATGAACACGGTGCCGGTCTCGACGCGGTCGCCCACCGAGATGGCGTGCTCTGTGTCGGCGGTCCAGATCGAGGCGGTGAGGCCGTAGGGGCTGTCGTTCATCAGCGCGATCGCCTCCTCGTCGTTACGCACCTTCATGATGCCGACGATCGGGCCGAAGCTTTCCTCGCGCATCACCGACATCTGGTGGTCGACATTGGTCAGCACCTCGGCCGGCAAATAGGGCGAGCCTTCCTTGTCCTGGGCGTCCCTGGTGTTCATGTGGGCGACCGCGCCCTTGCGCAGAGCCTCGGCCTTCTGCTCACGGATGAAGTCGGCGAAGCGCGCCTGGGCCATCGGGCCCATGGTCGTTGCCTGCTCGAGCGGATTGCCGAGCACATAGCTCTTCGTCTCCGCGATGAAGCCCTCGACGAACTGGTCGTAGATCTTCTCGTGGACATAGACGCGCTCGATGCCGCAGCAGCACTGCCCCGAATTGAAGAACGCGCCCTCGACGAGATTGGCGACCGCGTGGTCGAGCTTGGCGTCGGGCAGCACATAGGCCGGATCCTTGCCGCCGAGCTCCAGGCCGAGCGTCATGAAGGTGCCAGCCGCCGCCTTCTCGATGGCCCGGCCGCCGGCGACCGAGCCGGTGAAGTTGACATGGTCGATCTTGCCCGAGCCGAGCAACTTCTCGGTCTGGGCGTGGTTGAGCACCAGGTTCTGGAAGACGTATTTCGGCAGGCCGGCGACTTCAAAGGCACGGGCGAAGCGCTCGCCGACGAGCAGCGTCTGGGCGGCATGCTTGAGGATGACTGTCGAGCCGGCGATCAGCGCGGGCACGATGGTGTTGACGGCGGTGAGGTAGGGATAGTTCCACGGCGCAATCACCATGACCACGCCGAGCGGGTCCTTCTTCACATAGCGGCGGAAGCCGTCCTTGGGGTTGGACGCAGGCACCGGCGCGAGCGCGCGCTCGGCAATCTCGACCATATACTGGGTGCGTTCCCTGACGCCGCCGAACTCGCCGCCATAACGGGTCGGCCGGCCCATCTGCCAGGCCAGTTCCGGCACGATCTCGTCGCTCATCGCAACCAGCGCCTCGAGCATCTTGAGCATGTAGGCGGCACGCTCGGCGACCGGCACGCGCGCCCAATCGGCCTGTGCTGCGCGGGCGCGTTCGACCGCAGCATTGATCGCCTGGTCGGAAGCGACCGGCCGCTCGACATAGATCGAGCCATCGATGGGGGATTTGAGTTTGACCGTCTCGGTCATGTTTTTTGTCCTTCCAAGTTCAACACCCTCCCCTGGCCGGCAGGCCAAAGGAGGGTCACGCAATGAGGGTGACTCTAGTACCGCTCGAAGCCTCTGTGCAGCTCCCAGTCGGTGATGCGGCGGTCGTATTCGAACTGTTCCCAGCGCGCGGTGTGGACGTAGTGATCGACGACCTCCTCGCCGAGCGCTTCCCTGAGCATCTTCGATGACGCCAGCGTCTCGGTGGCATCGCGCAAGGTCTTCGGGATTTCGGGCAGGCTGGCGGCCTGGTAGGCATCACCGAAGAATGGCTTCTGCAGTTCGAGCTTCTCGTCGATGCCGGCGAGGCCGGCTGCGATCAGCGCGGCAAAGGCGAGATAGGGGTTTAGGTCGGCGCCGCCGATGCGGCACTCCATGCGGATGCCCTTGGTGCCCTCGCCGCAGAGGCGGAAGCCGGCAGTGCGGTTGTCTTCGCTCCACATGATCTTGGTCGGCGCGAACGTGCCCGACTGGAAGCGCTTGTAGGAATTGATGTAGGGCGCCAGGAACCAGGTGAACTCCTTGGCATATTTGAGCTGGCCGGCCGACCATTGCTGGCCGAGCTTGGACAGGGTCCACTCCGCACCCTTGTCGTAGAACAGCGGCGTCTTGCCGTCGGCGCTCCACAGCGAATTGTGGATGTGGCTGGAGTTGCCGGCGAGGCCGTAATTGTATTTGGACATGAACGAGATCGCCTTGCCTTCGGAGGCCGCGATCTCCTTGGCACCGTTCTTCAGGATGACATGGCGGTCGGCCATCTCGAGAACTTCGGCGTAACGGACGTTGATCTCTTCCTGGCCCGGGCCCCACTCGCCCTTGGAATTCTCGATCGGAATGCCGGCGGCTTCCATCTCGTTGCGAAGCCGGCGCATGACGCCTTCTTCCTTGGTGGTGATGCCGATCAGATAGTCGCCGATATAGGGCGACGCGGTGTCGAGGTTCTGCCAGTGCTTGGCGCGGGCCGAATCGTAGGTTTCGGAAAACAGGTAGAATTCGAGCTCGGAGGCGAAATAGGCGAGATAGCCGCGCTCCTGCAGCCGCTTGACCTGCTTGCGCAGGATGCCACGCGGCGAGTGCGCAAGATCCTCATGGGTGTGGTGATCCTTGAGGTCGCAGAGCAGCAGCGCCGTCTTCTCGAGCCAGGGCACGTTGCGGATGGTGTTGAGGTCGGGCTTCATGACGAAGTCGCCATAACCTTTCGACCAGCTTGCCGCCTTGTAGCCGGGCACCGGCTCCATATCGATATCGTTGGCCAGCAGATAGTTGCAGCCATGGGTCTCGTCATAAGCGGATTCGACAAAATACTTGGCCAGAAACCGCTTGCCGATCAGACGGCCCTGCATGTCAACGGCGCAAGCGAGCACCGTGTCGATCTCGCCGGCGGCAACAGCCTCCTTCAGCTGATCGAATGTGAGATTTCCGGCCATTTACTGCTCCTGGACGTTTGAAACCTGCGTAGGGGCGGTCCGCCCGCACCCGCGGACGAACCTGTTTGCAAAGATGACTGCTCAGCCGTAACGGTAGGGCGGTCCGGCCTTGATCATCGAATCGTTGTACTTCTTGATGATCTCGACGACCTTGGCGCTCCGCGGGCTCTGGCCAGCGATCTCATCCCAGAACTTCGTCGCCTCGTCCTCGACCTGCTTCCATTCGGCGTCGGGGATGGTGGTCAGTTCAAGCTTTCCGGTGTTGCGGTAGTTCGCCTCGCCGGCCCAGTACCAATGCAGCCGGTAGTAGTGCGAACTGTCGATCGCCATGCGCAGAAGCTGCTGCAGATGTTCGGGGACGGCCTTCCATTTCTCGGTGTTGACGAAGTACGAGCCGGCCCAGGCGCCTGACAGCGGATTGGTCAAGAAGTACTTCAAGACGTCGGCCCAGCCCACCGTGTGCATCTCGGTGATGCCGCACCAGCAAACGCCATCCAGTTCGCCGGTCTGGATCGCCGGCTGAACGTCCTCGTACGGTAGCGACACCGGCACGACGCCGAATTTGGACAGGAACTGGCCACCGGTCGGGAAGGTGTAGACCCTGAGGCCCTTGAGGTCGGCCAGCGACTTGATCGGCTTGGTGGTGCCGAAGTTGCAAGGGTCCCACGAACCCGTGCTGAGCCAAGTGACATCCGGAATCTCGGCATAAGCCTCCTCCCAGACTTCCTTGAGCCCGTGCCAATGCCAGAGCGCCGGAACGTCGAGCGAGTAGCGCGAGGCGAGCGGGAAGTAGGCGCCAAACACCCTGACGTCGACGGGCGCTGCCGCCGAGTCGTCGTCGCTCTGGGCAAAGTCGATCGTCCCAGACTGGACCGCGCGGAACAGTTCGCCGTGCGGAACAAGCTGGTCAGCCGTGTAGAGCTCGATCTCCATCTCGCCATTGGCGGCCTTGTTGAACCAGTCTATCGAGTTCTTGACCACGTGCTCGGCCAATGCCGGCCCGGCGTAGGTCTGCATCCGCCACTTTATTGGGCTCTGCGCCTTCACATAGGGCGTGGCCAGCGCGGTGGCGCCAACAGCGCCCGCACTCGCCAGCACGGATTTCCGAAGAAACTCACGCTTGTTAAGGGTCTTCCTGTCGTCCATCTCACTTACTCCCATTGCTTGCTTAGTTCACATTCTGGATGCCAGTTCGTTCGGTGCCGCCTCCTCCCTTCCGTGCCAGCCCTCATCGGCCCGTGACCTGCGACGGCAGCCAGAGTGCTATCTGCGGAAAGACCATGATGAGTATCAGCGACAATACCATCAGCACGAAGAAAGGCACGATCGATCGGTAGATGTCGCCCAGCGTGATCTCCGGTGGCGCCATGGCCCGCATCAGGAACAGATTGTAGCCAAACGGCGGGGTGATGTAGGCGATCTGGCAGGTGATCGTGTAAAGTACGCCGAACCAGATCGGATTGAAGCCGAGGCTGATGACGAGCGGGATATAGAGCGGAGCGACGATCACCAGCATTGCGGTGTCGTCGAGGAACATGCCCATCACGACAAAGGACAGGAGCATCAGCACCAGAATTGTCCAGGGCTCGAAATCCCAGGTATCGACCAGGACTGTTTTGACGGCCTTCACCGCACCAAGCCCGTCATAGACGGAGCTGAAGCAAAGTGCGCCGAGGATGATCCACAAGAACATGCAGCTGATCGACAGCGTGTTGCGTGTCGATTCCTCGAAGACCTTGCGGTCGAGATTCCCTGACAGCCAGGCTGCCGCCATGGCGAGCGCCGCACCAACCGCCGAGCTTTCAACCAAACTGGTGGTTCCGGTCAGGAACAACCCCATCATGATGGCGAAGATGGCGATTGGCAGCAAGCCGGCACGCAGCAGCCCGAACTTTTCCGACCAGGTGATCTCTGCCCGCTCTTCCGCCGGCAGCGCAGGACCAATCTCCGGCTGGAAGTAACAGCGGATGGCGACATAGCCGGCGAAGATGACGGCCATCAGCAGGCCGGGGCCGACGCCCGCCAACCAGAGGTCGAGAACTGGCTGGCGCGCGATCATGGCAAACAGCACCAGCACGACGCTGGGCGGTATCAGGATGCCGAGCGAGGAGCCGGCCTGCACGACGCCTGTCACCATGACCTTGTCGTAGCCATGACGAAGCAGTTGCGGCAGCGCGATGGTCGCGCCAATTGCCATGCCGGCGACCGACAGGCCGTTCAGCGCCGCGATCAACACCATAAGTCCGATCGTGCCGAGCGCCAGCCCGCCTCGCACCGGTCCGAACCAGACGTGGAAGAGCCGATAGAGATTGCTCGCCATGCCCGACTCCGAGAGCATGTAGCCCATGAAAATGAAGAACGGCACGGTGATCAGAGGATACCAGTTGAGCACCTGAAAGGCGGCATTGAAGGGCATTTCGAACGAGCCCTGTCCCCACAGCCAAAGCGCCGCGGCCGAACCAACAAAGCCAATGACGCCGAACACGTGCTGCCCGGTAAACAGCAGCACCATCATCGTTCCGAACATGAAGAGGGTAATGAATTCCGAACTCATTCAATCGGCCTTCCACGCGCTGCAGCGACGTCCTTGAAGAAGTTGGCGATGCACTGCAGCAGCAGCATGAAGACGCCGAAGGTCATGATCACTTTGATTGGCCACAGCACAGGGGCCCAGGCTGAGTAGTTCTTCTGGCCGTAGACGATGGCGTAGTTCGTACTGGAGATGCCGCCTCCGAGGAGCACCGCAAGATAAAATATGACGAAAAGAATGGTGATCGCGTCGGTGACAGCCCGCTTCCGAGCGGCGAGCCTGCTGTAGAACAGGTCCATGCGTACGTGTCCGCCGAGTTGCATCGTATAGGCGCCGCCCAGAAGATAGTAGGCAGAAAGGGCGAACTGCGACATCTCGAGCGCCCAGTTGAAGGGCACACCAAGCAACAGCCGCGAAATCGTCGAGCCGAGCAGGATCGCACCCATCACGTAGAGCAGATACATTGCGCCACGGCCGATGCGATGGTTCATCGCATCGACGTACCGGACGAATAGAATTGCGGCATTCGGCAATGACTCGTTCTCCGTTCTGCCAGTTGTCAGGCGTTTGCCTGGTAGGGAGCGGCTTCGCCCGCCTCCGGTTCGAGCCCTTCAAAGATGCCCGTGAGCAGATCCGCCCATTTCCGCTGCCCCGCCTGCGCCGTAATTTCGTCGTTGCGGATTTCGATCATCGCGCATGGCAGTCCGCGCGACCTGCCGTGGTGTTCCAGGGTGAAATAGACGCGGTCGACCGGCGAATAGGGCTCGTTGACGCCGACAGTGATGCCGTCGAGCGTCTTGAGCGCGGCGATCAGCGGCGCGGCGAGCCGGGCGTCCTCGTCATGGATGATGCCAATGTGCCAGGGGCGCGAAACGCCCTTGTAGACCGGAGTGAAGGAATGGACAGACACCAGTCTCGTCTCCCGCCCTTCGCGGAGCCGCTCCGAAACGACCTCGTCGATCGCCTCGTGGAACGGACGCCAGGACAGCGCGATTCGGGCCTCGCGCTGAGAGGCGGTCAAAGCGGCGTTGCCGGGAATGGCTGTCGTCTCGCTGATCTCCGGGATCAAATCATGAGCGGCGAGCGGCCGGTTACAGTCGACGGCAAGGCGCGACACGCAGGATTCGACAAGCGTGGCGTCGAGGCCCTCGGCCATGCGTTGCGACACCGGCAAGGCGCCCGGATCCCAGGCGATGTGGCGCAGCATCTCGGACTGATCGAGACCGAGCGTGCCGTAGCTTGCGGGCAGATGATTGGAGGCGTGGTCGCACAGGATGACAAACGGGCTGCGCCCGGCCCGGTTCGTCACTCGGACGGCATTCGTCATTGCACGCGCAGCGGCCTGGCCCGTTCCCATTCAGTCATCCCCGGGGCCGTATCGTATGTTACGTATTTTTGTTCATTGCGCCCCTGTGGATGATTTCATACACATTAGGAGGGTTTGTCAAATGTCATTTCGGGCCTGAGCCGGACTGTGCGCTGGGCCAGAGCAGCGACTGATGCAGCAGGGGATGCGGATGGTTTCGAGCGTTGCCGAACAGATCACCGAAAAGATCGACACCATGCCGGCAGGCGAGCGCCGGGCGGCGCAGACGCTGATCGCCGCCTATCCGCTGATCGGGCTGAAGACAGTGGCCGAGTTCTCGCAGCAGGCGGGTGTGTCCTCGCCGACGATCCTGCGTTTCGTGGCGAGGCTCGGTTTCCAGAACTACCCCGAATTCCAGTCGGCGCTGCAGGACGAACTGGCAGCGCAATTGCAATCGCCAGCTTCGCGCACGACGACGTCATCGCCCCTACCCGCCTCGACCGCGCCCATACTCGAAGCGGTGCTCGAAAACATCCGCGAGACGTTCCGGCACATTTCCGACCGGCAGCTCGCCGACATTGTCGCCCAGCTAGCCGGCCCGAAGGGGCACGTCTATCTCGTCGGCGGCCGCTTCACCGACCCGCTGGCGCGCTACATGGCCGCCCACCTCAATCTGATTCGGCCTGACGTGACCCATCTCGTCGGCCAGGAAAGCCTGTGGCGCGACAAGCTGATCGACATGGGCAAGCGCGACACGCTGCTGATCTTCGATATCAGGCGCTATCAGGACAGCCTGATCCGCTTTGCCGAGAAGGCCCATGCCAGGGGCGCCACCATCATCCTGTTCACCGACCAGTGGCTCTCTCCGATCGCGCGCTTCGCTCGCCACGTGATCGCAGGGCGCACGGCGGTGCCGTCGGCGTGGGATTCGTCATCGGCGCTGTTCGTCGCCGCCGAAACGGTTATCGGCGCGCTGACCAGCAAGCTCGAAACGGAAGCGGCAAGACGCATCCGCGCGATCGAGGACTTGCGCTGAGCGCGTGGTAAATCCTGCAAATATTACGCAGATTTAATGTGCCAGACAGCCAGATTTGCCCTAAGCCTCGGCTGACGAACTAGGCTATACTGGCGCGCCCCGATGGGCTTGCGCCCGGTTGCCGACGAACGATCCCTTGGCAAGGTGCGGCAACAGTGCAGTGCTTTGCCAGCGATGAGACGCCACGTGTTCCCGAGTGGAACGAATACGCAGCAGACCGGAGTACGCATGGCCGCCTGGAAGCAGATTGTCTTGGCACTTGTCATTGTACTTGCGGCAGCCGCCGGATGGGTGCTGCTGGTGCCGAGTTCGCGCACGGTCCTTGCCAGCTGGGGCATCGACTGGGCCCAGGCCAAGACCGAACAGCCACAGGCGGCAGCGCGCAACGGCAGCGGCGGCAACCGCCAGGGCGGCAATCGTGGCGGCCTGCCGCAGACACCTGTCGTGACGCAGACGGTGGCGTCAGGCACGATCAACGACCGCCTGTCGGCGATCGGCACCGGGCGGGCACTCAACTCGGTTGTCATCACCCCTTACGCATCGGGGCGGCTGACTGAAATCTCGGTCGCAGCCGGCGAGAAAGTCACAGCGGGCACGGTGATTGCCCGGCTCGATTCCGATTCGGAAGAGATCGCGCTCGAACGCGCCCGCATCGCCCAGGGCGACGCCGAGGCATCGCTGGAACGCATCAAGGCGCTGCGCGCCACCAACACGGCAACCACCGTGCAGCTCAAGGAAGCCGAACTCGCCGTCGAGAATGCGCGTCTGGCCGTGCGCGACGCAGCGTTGGCGCTCAACCGCCGCACCATCACCGCGCCCATTGCCGGCATCGTCGGCATCCTGCCTGTCGAGGCCGGCAACTACGTTACCAGCCAGACCACCATCGCCACCATCGACGACCGTTCCAGGATCATCGTCGACATCTGGGTGCCGGAGCGCTTCACCGGGCTGATTTCGGTCGGCGCGCCTTTGAGCGCAAGCTCGGTCGCGCGCCCCGGCCGGGTGTTCGAAGGCCAGGTCAGTGCCGTCGACAATCGCCTCGATGAACAGAGCCGCACGCTGCGCATCCAGGCGCGGATCGACAATGACGACGACGCACTGCGCGCTGGCATGTCGTTCCAGGTCGCGATGCAGTTTCCCGGCGACACCTACCCCTCGGTCGACCCATTGGCGATCCAGTGGGGTGGCGACGGCGCCTTCGTCTGGGCGCTCGACAACGGCAAGGCCAAGCGCGTGCCGGTGCGTATCATCCAGCGCAACACCGACAGCGTGCTGGTGCAGGCGGCGCTGACATCAGGCGACAAGGTGGTGACCGAGGGCATCCATACGGTGCGCGAAGGCGCCGAGTTGCTGATTGCCGGCCGCGAGGCCGGCGGCAGCGGCTCCTGAGCGGGAGCGCCGGCATGAGCACAATGCAGAACGAGAACGCCGAAAAAGGCATCACCGCACTGTTCGTGCGTCGACCGGTGCTGGCCTTCGTCATCAACACGCTGATCGTGGTCGCCGGCCTCGCCGCCTTCTACGGCGTCGAGGTGCGCGAGCTGCCCGACGTCGACCGGCCGGTCATCACGGTATCGACCGGCTACTCCGACGCCGCGGCCGAGATCGTCGACCGTGAGGTGACGGCAGTTGTCGAAGGGGCTGTGGCGCGCGTCACCGGCGTCAAATCGATCTCGTCGAGCTCGTCCTACGGCAACAGCCGGGTAACAGTCGAATTCAATGACGGCGTCGACCTCAACGTTGCCGCCTCCGACATGCGCGACGCTGTCGGCCGGGTGACCAACTCGCTGCCCGACGACGCCGATGCGCCGCGCATCGTCAAGGCCGACGCCAATGCCGACGCTGTGATGCGGCTGGCGGTGACCTCCGACACCATGCCGGTCGAGGACATGACGATCCTTGTCGAGGACCAGATCGTCGACACGCTGGCCGCCGTCGACGGCGTCGCCGACGTGCAGACCTATGGCGACCGCGCCAAGATCTTCCGCGTCGACATCGACCAGGCCAAGGTGGCGAGCCTCGGCCTGACGCTGGCCGACATCTCGAACGCGCTGGCGAGCGTGTCATTCGACGCACCCGCTGGGTCGCTGACCGTCGGCAATCAGGACCTGATCGTCCGCGCAAGTGCGGCTGTGACGACGCCCGAGGCCTTCGAGAGCATCATCATCAACGGCAAGACCAAGCTCGGCGACGTCGCCACAGTCACGCTCGGCGGCGACCCGGGCTCGACCTCCTTGCGCTCCGACGGCAAGACCGGCATCGGCATCGGCATCGTGCGCCAGGCTCAATCGAGCACGCTCGACATCTCCAAGGGCGTGCGCGCGGCAGCAGAGAAGATCCAGACCACGCTGCCCCCCGGCATGACCATCCGAGTGACGTCGGATGACGCAACATTTGTCCAGGGCGCCATCCACGAGGTCGAGATCGCGCTGATCTTGTCGGTAACGATCGTTCTGATCGTCATCTATGCCTTTCTGCAGGACTGGCGCGCGACGCTGATCCCGGGCTTTGCCATGCCAGTGGCAATGATCGGCACGATCGCCGGCATCTATCTTGCAGGCTTCTCGGTCAATATCCTGACGCTGCTGGCGCTGGTGCTGGCGACAGGCCTCGTCGTCGACGACGCCATCGTCGTGCTCGAAAACATCGTCCGCCGCCGCAATGAGGGCATGGGCCCGCGGGCGGCTGCAGTGCTTGGCACGCAGGAGGTGTTTTTCGCGGTGGTGGCAACGACGGCGACACTTGCCGCAGTGTTCATCCCGATCTCGTTCCTGCCCGGCCAGACCGGCGGCCTGTTTCGCGAGTTCGGCTTCGTGCTGGCGATCTCGGTGCTTCTGTCGTCGATCGTGGCTCTGTCGCTGTGTCCGATGCTGGCCTCGCGCATGCTGACCGAAAAGAGCATCGAGCACAGCCATGGCGGCGTGCTCGGCAAGATCGGCACGAAGCTCGCCGCGCTCTACAGACTCTGCTTGCATGCCTGCCTCAATGCGCCCGCTATCGTCATCCTCGTGTCGCTTCTGTTCGCGGGCGCGGCATATGTCGCCTTCGGCAGCGTGCGCCAGGAGCTGACGCCGACCGAGGACCGCTCGCTGGTGATGCTGCGCGTCTCGGCCCCGCAAGGCGTCAGCCTCGACTACACCGCCTCGCAATTGCGCCGCATCGAGGGGCTGATCGAGCCGCTGCGCAAGTCGGGCGAGATCGAGAGCACCTTCGTCAGCGCCGGCATGGGCAACAACAACAATAGCGGTTTCATGGTGCTGTCGCTGGCGACGTGGAGCGAGCGCAGCCGCACCCAGCAAGAGATCGCCGCCGACATCCTGGCCCGCACCAGCCAGGTGCCCGGCGTGCGCACCACGGTCGGACAGCCCAACAGCCTGGGCATTCGCGGCGCCGGCAACGGCCTGCAATTCGCGCTGATCGGCAACAGCTATGCCGATCTCGGCACCGCCGCCGCCAAGGTGCTGGCCGAGATGGAGAAGGATCCGCGCTTCCGCCAGCCGCGGCTTTCGACCGACGCCAACCAGCCGCAGTTGTTCGTCACCGTCGACCGCGAGCGCGCCTCCGACCTCGGCATCGACATCAAGGGCCTGTCCCCTGCCCTGCAGGCGATGCTCGACGGCCGCAAGATCACCAGCGTCTTCATCGAGGACCGCAGCTACGACGTGAAGCTGGTCTCGACCACCAATCCGATCAACGATTCGACCGACCTCGAGAACATCTTCATCAGGACGACCGACGGCCGCTTCGTGCCGGTGTCGACGATCGCCACGCTCAGCGAACGCGCCGTGCCGCCGTCGCTGTCACGCGAACAGCAGCAGCGCTCCGTCGCCATCACCGCTGGCCTGGCCGACGATTTTGCGCTCGGCGATGCACTGAAGGAAGTCGAGCAGATCGCGGCACCGGTCCTGCCCGCGGGCAGCCGCCTGCTGCCGCTCGCCGAGGCGGCGACGCTGAACGAGACCAGCGGCAGCATGCTGACGATCTTCGGCTTTGCCATCGTCATCATCCTCTTGGTGCTGGCGGCCCAGTTCGAGAGCTTCGTTTCGGCTGTCATCATCATGGCGACGGTGCCCTTGGGCCTCGCCTGCGCCGTTTTCGCGCTGATCCTGACCGGCACGTCGCTCAACGCCTACAGCCAGATCGGGCTCGTGCTGCTTGTCGGCGTGATGGCCAAGAACGGCATTCTGGTGGTCGAGTTTGCCAACCAGTTGCGCGACCGCGGCATGGGCGTGCGCCAGGCGATCGAGGAAGCGGCAACGATCCGGTTGCGGCCTGTCATGATGACGATGATCTGCACCGTGCTCGGCGGCCTGCCGCTTGTGCTGGCCCAGGGCGCCGGCGCCGAGGCGCGCATCGCGCTCGGCTGGGTGATCGTCGGTGGCCTCGGACTCGCCACGATCTCCACACTGTTGCTTACGCCGGTGGCCTATCTGCTGCTCGGACGCTTCATCACGCCCAAAGTCGCCGAGGAGAGCCGCCTCAAGCGCGAGCTCGAGGAAGCCGCCTACACCGGCGTCGAGCCGGCCGAATAGCAAAATCATCTGCTTGTACTGGCCAATCTGCGACGGATTTGCCGCCACAAGCGATGACATGGCGTGTCTGATTCTGTATCAGTCCTCGCAGTTACAGCGCCGCATGACTTTTTCTTATGCAGGACAGGATGCAATGAGCCTGAAATCGATCACCCTCGACGAACTTCAGGCCAATCTCGGCAAGGAGGTTGGCGTCTCGCCATGGCGTACCGTCACCCAGCTGATGATCGACCAGTTCGCCGACGCCACCGACGATCACCAGTTCATCCATTGCGACCCCGACCGCGCGGCGGCCGAAACGCCTTTCGGCGGCACCATCGCGCACGGCTTCCTGACGCTGTCGCTGCTTTCGGCGATGACCTTCGACACGCTGCCTTCGCTCGAAGGCGGTAGCATGGGCATCAACCAGGGTTTCGAGGAGCTGAAGTTCGTCGCCCCTGTCAAGACCGGCTCGCGCATCCGCACCCGCTTCGTGCTGTCGGGCCTGAAGATCCGCCCGTCGGGCTGGATCCAGGCGACGCATGATGTGACGATCGAGATCGAGGACCAGAAGAAGCCGGCCCTCACCGCACGCTGGCTGACCATGACCTTCGTCGAGCCCAAGCGCGAAACCGCCTGACCCCTGGCCGCCCCTCAGCCGGCCTTAGTCCCGATGAGCTACGTCGTTGATCGCCTTGCCGCATCATTGGCCGGCGTATAGACTCGGCCAATCTGATCAAGGGAAGTAGTAGGGCGGTTTCTTGTCCAGCAGTGCAGCACAGCGACGCGAACTCCAGAAGGCCGAACTCAGGGCCGAACTGGTGGCGGCGGCCCACGCGCTCGTACGGGAAGAAGGCTACGAAGGCCTGACGATCCGCAAGCTCGCCACGCGGGTCGGCTATGCGCCGATGTCGGTCTATTCCTATTTCGCCGACAAACAGGAAATTCTGATGGCGCTGGCCGAGGATGCCTTCGCCGACTTGGCGCGGCGGATGCGGCAGAACCAGCCCGAGGATCCCGTCGAGGCAATGCGGGCGGCGCTGAGCGAATATGCGGAATTCGGCCTCGGCAATCCCAACGAATACCGCACCGTGTTCATGACCGAGAAGCTGAAGCATCCGCCCGAAGAGACGTTCGACGAGATGGAGCGAGAGAACCCGGCTTTCCAGATCATCATCGAACGGGTGCATGCCTGCCTTGCCGCCGGCGTGCTGAAAGGCGATGCACGCGCCATCGCCACCGCACTGTGGACCGTTGCACACGGCTCGGTGTCGCTGCTGATCACCTTCCCCTTCTACCCCTTCGGCGATCCGAAGGCCTATGTGATGCGGATGGGCGACCTGGCCATGGCAGGCCTTGCCGCCAGCGAGACGCCGCCGCTCACCGACGAACCCGGCAAGTGCCCTGGGTAGCAGTGCAGTCAGTGCATCCATAATAATTTCGTACGCGTACGGTTTATCCCTTGCAAAACGCAGGGTGCGGCCGTATCTGTAAGTCACACCGTACGCGTACGGTAAAATTTACGGAGATGACAATGCGACGGACTATTCTGGCGCTCGCGGCTCTCGCCGCGACGAGCGGCTTTGCAATGGCAAACGACACCCACAAGACGACGCACCAGCCCACTGTGTGCACCCAAACCATCTCGGGCCAGAAGCTCGACTGTGGTTTGACCGGCTCGATCAGGGAGGACAAGGGCCCGCAGACCACCAACGCAATCGGCGCGGAGAAGCCGCGCATCGGCATCGACGTCAATCCCTGGATCGTACCGAGCTTCAACTGAGCGGTTTCTCAGTCCCTCCAGAAAAGCCGCCCGTCCCAGGGCGGCTTTTTCGTTTCTGGGGGCTTGCTCGTCCGGTCCGTAGCAGGTGAGGTCGTCGCTGAGGGTTGCGCGCTTTGCCCGGCGTCACGTTTCGTAGGTCACGGCCTGAATCCTAGGATCCAGGCCGTGACCTCGCCACCACCCGGGCGGCCCCGGTAGCGCGCCGCATGTCACGGCGCGAGAGCCTAGTGCTTCCCGCCCTTGGCGTCGCCTGTCGGCGAACCGGAAATCGTCGTCGAGGTGACCGACACCGGGTCGCTGGCAGGAAAGCTGTCTTCCAAGGCTTCGTCGAGTTCCTGCTGCAGGACGTGCTGATCCTTCGGCCGTTCGTCGTTGCGGCGGGCGCGCCTTTCGCGCTTCGGCCGCATCCGGCCGGTGGTTTGCACGGGCATGGATGGCATGGATTTGTCCTCTCTACAGCGTCGAGAACAAACGCCTGCCCTGCCCCGAGGTTCCGGGGCGAGGCAGCTCTTCTGAAGAAAGCTCGCGCGAACTAGCCGTCGCGGGCCGCCTCTGACAGGAAGCCCCAGACATAGTCGGAGAACGAGCGCCAGCATTCCAGACGGAAGGCATCCTCGCCGGTGCGCAGAAGCACCATCTCGACCTTGCCGAGCACGGTGCGCGAGGCAGCACCCACCGGGAAGGCTGCAAGCGACAGGTCCTGCGGGCAGCCGGCATTGATGGTATCAGCCGCATTGGGGCCAATGACGGCGATGCCGACATTGCGATGCGAGACATCGACCGCCGAGTGCAGGCCCTTGACCGAAGCGCAGTCGCCGATGGGATCGCCGCCGGCCTCGTCGATAACAAGCCATTCGTCAGGGCCGAGCCAGAGCACGGTGCGGCCAGCCTTGACGGCCGAGCTCTTGGGTTTCTCCGGAAGGGTCACGCCGATCGCCTTGGACAGCGCGGCGACGGCGGCTGGGCGGGCACGCAGCGACATGCGGCTGGCCGGTTCCAGAACCTTGAGCGAAACGCCATGCCCGCCGAGGCTTTTGCCGGCATGCGCCGGCTGACGGGTTGCGATTGCGACCTTAGCCATTGAGGCGGTCTCCCTTCTCGTCGAAGAATACGGTTCCGGTGACTTCCACCTCGATGACGCCATCGGGCATCGGCACGTAGAGCGTCTCGCCAATCCGGTCGCGACCGCCGAGCACGAGGCCCATGGCGATCGAGCGGTCGCAATTGGCCGACCAGTAGCTCGAGGTAACGTGGCCGATCATCTTCATCGGGATCGCCTGCTTGGGGTTCTCGACGATCTGGGCACCCTCTTCGAGCACAGTGCGCGGATCTTTGGTCTTGAGGCCAACGAGTTGCTTGCGGCCCTTGGCGACAAGGTCGGGGCGCGTCATGCCGCGAATGCCGACGAAGTCGGTCTTCTTCTTGCCGACAGCCCAGTCGAGGCCGGCGTCATTGGGCGTGACGGTGCCGTCAGTGTCCTGGCCGACGATGATGTAGCCCTTCTCGGCGCGCAGCACGTGCATCGCCTCTGTGCCATAGGCGCAGGCGCCGTGCTTCTGGCCCTCGGCCCACAAAGCTTCCCACACCGCGCGGCCATAATCGGCAGGCACGTTGACCTCGAAGCCGCGGTCGCCGGTGAAGGACATGCGGAACAGGCGGGTCGGCACACCACAAATCATGCCCTCGCGCACCGACATGTGCGGCATGGCCTCGTCGGACATGTCGATGCCCTCGACCAGCGGCTCGATGATGTCACGCGAGTTGGGGCCTTGGACCGCAATCACGGCCCACTGCTCGGAGACCGAGGTCAACCAGACGTCGAGATCGGGGAACTCGGTCTGGAGATAGTCTTCCATGTGGTTCATGACGCGGGCAGCACCGCCTGTCGTCGTAGTGACGTGGAAGCGGTCCTGCGCCAGGCGGCCGACGACGCCGTCGTCATAGATGAATCCGTCCTCGCGCAGCATGATGCCATAACGGCAGCGGCCCACTTCGAGCTTTTCCCACGGGTTGGTGTAGAGCAGCTCCATGAACCTGGCGGCGTCAGGACCGACCACCTCGATCTTGCCGAGGGTGGAGGCGTCGAACAGGCCGGCAGACTTGCGGACGGTGACGCATTCGCGGTCGACGGCTTGATGCATGTCTTCGCCGGCGCGTGGAAAATACCAGGCGCGCTTCCACTGGCCGACATCCTCGAACACCGCGCCATGGCTCTCGGCCCAGCTATGGGTCGGGGTCTTGCGCGTCGGGTCGAACAGCCCGTGGCGGGCGTGGTTGACGATGGCGCCGAAGGTCACCGGTGTGTAGGGCGCGCGGAAGGTGGTGAGTCCGACGGCCGGGATGTCCTTGTTTAGCGCCTCAGCCGCGATGGCAAGGCCGTGCATGTTGGACGTCTTGCCCTGGTCGGTGGCCATGCCGTTGGTGGTGAAGCGCTTGACGTGCTCGATCGAGCGCATGCCTTCATGCACTGCCTGGCGGATGTCCTTGGCGGTGACGTCGTTCTGGAAGTCGACGAAGGCCTTGACCGTGGTACCGGCACCGGCACCCGGGCCGGAACCGAGCATACCGCCGGTCCAGCCTTCGGAAGCCTCGACCTTGAGCGTGACACCCTTGCTTGACTTGGCCCCAGCATCGCGGGCGGCATTGGCGCCGGCCTCAAGCGCCTGCGCGACGGTGTCTTCGAGCGAGTCGAAGCCGTTGCAGGCGCCGACCGAGACGCAATCCTGAGCATAGGTACCGGGCAGGAAGCGCTTGGTGGCGTCGTCGAAAGCAACCTTGCCGCGCGACTGCGAGAACATGTGCACCGATGGCGTCCAGCCGGCTGACATCAGCAGCGCGTCGACGGCGATGGTGCGCTCGGCGCCGCCGCCCTTGGCCTGCACGGTCATCGACTTGATCCGCTGGCTGCCATTGACGCTGGTGACGGCGCGGCCATGGTTGACCTCGATGCCGAGCGCGCGTGCTTCATCGACAAGCGGGCCAGACGGGTTGTCGCGCAGGTCGACGACGGCGGCGACGCCGACGCCGGCCTTCTTGAGGTCGATGGCCGCGGCATAGGCGCTGTCATTGGCGGTATAGACGCCAATCTGTCTGCCGACGACGACGCCGTAATGGTTGAGGAAGGTGCGCGCCGCGGATGCCAGCATGACACCCGGGCGGTCATTGTTGGCAAACACCATGTGACGCTCGATGGCGCCGGTGGCGATGACAACGCGCTTGGCGCGAACCTGCCACAACCGCTCGCGCGGCTCGTCGCGGCCGGGGCGCGCAAGATGGTCGGTGACACGCTCGACGAGGCCGACGAAATTCTGGGCGTAGTATCCGAAGGCCGTGGTGCGCGACAGAACGGTGACGTTGTCCATTGCGGCGAGTTTCGCCACCACATCTTGCGCCCAGCTCCAGCCGTCCTGGCCGTCGATGACTGCACCCTTCTCATAACGCAGCGCGCCGCCGAACTCGGCCTGCTCGTCGCAAATGATGACGCGGACGCCGGTTTCGGCCGCAGCAAGTGCCGCAGCCAGGCCGGCAGCGCCGCCGCCGAGCACCAGCACCTCGCAATGGGCGTAGAGCGCCGAATAATGGTCGGGATCGGGTTGGTCCGGTGCTACACCAAGACCGGCCGCGGCGCGGATATTGGGCTCGTAGAACTTGTGCCAGGCAGCCTTCGGCCACATGAAGGTCTTGTAGTAGAAGCCGGCTGAGAGCATCGGCGACGCGATATCGTTGACGGCACCGACGTCAAAGGACAGCGACGGCCAGCGGTTCTGCGAGGCGACGGTCAGGCCGTCATAGAGCTCCTGCACGGTGGCCCGCACATTGGGCGTCTTGCGCGCAGCGTCGCGGCTGACGGTGACCAGCGCGTTCGGCTCCTCGGCGCCAGCGGAGAGGATGCCGCGCGGACGGTGATACTTGAACGAGCGGCCGACGAGATGCACGCCATTGGCGAGCAGCGCCGACGCGACGGTGTCACCGGCAAGGCCGGTCATCGACTTGCCGTCGAAGGTAAAGCGCGCGGTCTTGGCCGGCGTCAGGCGCCCCTGGCCGGAAATGCGGTAGGATCCAGCCATCATGCCTCTCCCTTGGTCGAGCGTTTTGCCTTGGGCTTTTCGTTGAGCTGGTCAGGCGGGCGGTTGGCCCAGGCGGCCGGGCCACCGTCTGCCTTGAGCTTCTCGAGGTCCGGCTTGGGCTCGCCGGCCTTGTAGGTCAGAAGGAAGCGGTCGGTGATGGTGTCGCGGGCGGCGTTGAAGAAGCGCGCGCAGCCATGGATGTGGCGCCAGCGTTCGAAGATTACACCCTTCGGGTTGGAGCGGATGAAGAAGAACTTTTCGAAGTCCTCGTCGCTCTCGGCGGCGATGTTGGTCGAGCGCGCGATATGCGCTTCGCCGGCATTGCGGAACTCGAGCTCGGGACGCTCTTCCTCGCAATAGGGGCAGTGAATGAGAAGCATCTTGATGATCCCTAGAGTTCGCCGGGGCCGACAATGGTGCCTTGCGGCTGGTCGCAGAGCCGCCGCCCCAAGGCCTCGAACGGAGCGACGCGCTTGATCAGCGTCTCGACGTTGTCGGCCGGCAGGAACAGGTCGCGGCTTGAGATGTTGAGGAAGGTAAGCTCGAACGGGTTGGCCGAGACGATGACGTGGCGCCCAGGCGGCGCATCGTGCTCATCATCGGGATCGTCAGGCGTGTCGATGAAAGAAACGACCCGGCGCCCGCCACTCCACACACACGCAAGCAGGCCCGAGGCGACCGAGAACGGCCACTCCGCCTCGTTGTCGCTGCGGCTGATCGTCTGCAGCCGGACCTCGCTGGCGTCGGGCAAATGGAACATGCCCTTCTCGTCGGCGAGCACGAAGGGCGCGGCCACTGCCGCTATGGTGGCGGCGAGCATGGTCATCAGCGCACCTCCGTCTTGAACGCAGCCCAAGAGACGTGGAAGATTGGCAACGTCAATTTTGACCTCGTCTTCTTGCTACGACCCGCGGATCATCAGTGATTAGGAAGAGGAAACGATACGGCGCGAATTCGAACGCGTAACGACGACGCGGATGGTCAAAACTGCCCTGAAGGTACATCCACGTGCCCACCTTTGGCATAATTCCAAACCAGACAAGAGAAATGAAGGACGGGAGCAACAAGTGCTCCACGTTTTCGAGCAAAAGGTGCCCTACTTCGCCCTTGTAACCATAACTAGACAGGGTCACTACGCTAACCAACGTACCGAACCCCGCCGCCCCCATGATCACAAAGAAACGGTTTGCCAGGCGGGTCATAGTTCAGTGCGCCACCGCCGCCGCTGCCGCTTCGTCGATGAGGCGGCCGGTGCGGAAGCGCTCGATGGTGAAGGGCGCATTGATCGGATGCGGCTCGTCGCGGGCGATGGTGTGGGCAAAGACGTTGCCCGAGCCAGGCGTCGCCTTGAAGCCGCCCGTGCCCCAGCCGCAATTGACGTAGAGCCCCGGCACAGGCGTCTTGGCCAGGATCGGCGAACGGTCCGGCGTGACGTCGACAATGCCGCCCCAGGAACGCAGCATCTTCATGCGCGTGAACATCGGGAACATCTCGCAGATGGCGTCGAGCGTGTGGTTGATGATGTGCAGGCCGCCGGTCTGCGAATAGGAGATATACTGGTCGGTGCCCGCACCGATGACCAGCTCGCCCTTGTCGGACTGCGAGATGTAGGCGTGCACGGTGTTGGACATCACCACGCACGGGAATACCGGCTTGACCGGTTCCGACACCAGCGCCTGCAGCGGATAGCTTTCGAGCGGCATGCGCACGCCGGCCATGTTCATGATGACCGAGGTGTGGCCAGCGGCAACGACGCCGACCTTCTTGGCGCCGATGAAGCCCTTGGACGTCTCGACGCCCGAGACACGACCATCCGGCGTGCGGCGCACGCCTGTTACTTCGCAATTCTGGATGATGTGGACGCCGCGATCGGAGGCGCCGCGGGCATAACCCCAGGCAACCGCGTCGTGGCGAGCGGTGCCGCCGCGGCGCTGCAAGGCGGCGCCAACGACAGGATAACGCGCCGAGGCCGAGATGTTGAGCGGCGGGCAGAACTCCCGCGCCTGCTCGGGCGTCAGCCATTCATTGTCGATGCCGTTGAGACGATTGGCATGGACATGGCGCTTCAGCACCTGCACGTCGTGAACGTTGTGCGCCAGCATCATCACGCCGCGCGCCGAATACATGACGTTGTAATTGAGGTCCTGGCTGAGACCGTCCCACAGCTTCAGGGCGTGGTCGTAGATGCCGGCCGATTCGTCGTAAAGATAGTTGGAGCGGATGATGGTGGTGTTGCGGCCGGTGTTGCCACCACCGAGCCAGCCCTTTTCCAGCACCGCCACATTGGTGATGCCGTGCTCCTTGGCGAGATAATAGGCGGTTGCCAGGCCATGGCCACCGGCACCGACGATGATGACGTCGTATTCGCTTTTCGGCTCAGGCGAGGACCACTGTTCCTCCCAGCCCTTGTGTCCCCGCATCGCCTCACGGGCTATGGCAAAAACCGAATATTTCCGCATTTTTCAGGGCCTCGCTGATGCCGGAAGCTTGGGAGCGCGAGGTGTAGCACTAGCGAAATCCGCCGACCAGCCTTAGACTGTTTGCGACGGGGCCTGCCGTTTTGCGCCACGCTTCTTCAAATGCCCATCACCCCGAAAAACGCTGGAGGTGCTGGAGTCTTTCATTTGCGAATTCTCCACTCGCCCGAACTCGGCACTGGTGGGCACAGCGTGCAGTTGAAAGGCTTGGGAGATCAGACCGCATGGCTCCGGCTCGCCGGCTTCCAGGACGATCTTGGCAAAATTCTCATCTATGATCTTGCGCGGCCTCAAGGCCAGCCCCGCCGCGAACAGACGTAACCCAGGATGGGAATGGCTCGCCAGTTGCCGCACCATTATTTCGGTCACCGTCCTCGAATAGCGGAACGACAGATCGAGCTCGGTGTAGATCGAGTTTGGCCGCTGCGATGCAGCGTTTCTGATTGCCATGGCAAATTGCCCTGAACCAGACAGACGAATGAATTCAATCACACGCCAGCGCACACCGCTGTCAGGATCCTCCAAGCACTGAAGAAGTTTGCCCAAAATCTCGCCGTGCTCTTGCGTCGTACAGTCAGTCAATGCGCCAATCGCATTGAAGCGGATACCCGCGTTCGAAGAACCCATGAGTTCCGCAAGCTCCGGTATCATCGCCCTCGCGCGCCATCCAAGCTCGTTCGCCAGAAATGCGCCGAGGCCAAGCACCTTCTCGGACGGTGAGCTCAGCAGTGGGCGCAGATTATCGATCGGGAAGCCTTTGTCGAACTGGCCGTAGGCGTCCCAGAGCAACTCGCCCAATGTGTTCGGGTCCCGCGACTCGGCGTCGAGCAAAATCTCAATCATTTCTTGGGGGGTCATATTTGAATGGGGTGGCGCGTCCACCCGCAAAGTCTTGACGATCGGAACGTAGAGACCGCCCTTCATCAGGTCAAGCGTTGGAGAAACAGTGCCGAAGTCGCGTTGGCCAAGCTTCCGTCAGAGTGTTCAACGCCATCACCAGGCCGACAGCCGCGTGCGACGGCGCCTACCGTTCGCGCCTCTGTTGGCGACAGCGGTTTCACCGCCGCTTCACGCCGCACGTATCGGGTGGCCCGTCGAGCACCGAATTGCGACCTGTGGGTCAGAGCCGGATGCCTCCGGCCGAAACGCCCACAGGAGCAGACATGTTCGATCTGAATGGAAAAACCGCAATCGTCACCGGAGCAAGCTCGGGCATCGGCCGCGCGACGGCGACGCTGTTTGCGCGGCAAGGCGCGCGTGTTGTGCTTGCAGCGCGTGGCGCCGCCGCATTGGAAGCGCTCGCCAGGGAAATCTGCGCCGACGGCGGCCAGGCGGTAGCACTTGCCGGCGACGTCAGGGACGAGGCCTTTGCCCGCGCCCTTGTCGAGAAGGCAGAGGCGCAGTTCGGCGGCCTCGACATCGCCTTCAACAATGTCGGCCTCGTCGGCGAGATGGGTCCGATCACCGGGCTGGAACTGGCAAGCTGGACAGAGGTGATGGAGACCAACCTGACCAGTGCCTATCTCGGCGCCAAGTACCAGATCCCGGCGATGCTGGAGCGCGGTGGCGGCTCGTTGATCTTCACCTCGACCTTCGTCGGCTACACCACCGGCATGCCGGGCATGGCGGCCTATGCCGCGAGCAAGGCAGGGCTTATCGGCCTGACGCAGGTGCTGGCGGCGGAATACGGCTCGCAGGGCATCCGAGTCAACGCACTTTTGCCGGGCGGCACTGACACGCCCATGGCGACGTTCAAGACCGCCGACGAGCGCGCCTTCGTCGAGGGCCTACACGCACTGAAGCGCATCGCACAGCCCGAAGAGATCGCCCGCTCAGCGCTCTATCTCGCTTCGGAAGCCTCGAGCTTCACCACGGGCGCAGCCCTGCTCGCCGACGGCGGGGTGTCGATCAACCGGCTCTGATCAGGCCCGCCCGGGCCGTGCCCAGGCGAGGCCTGGGCACTCACAGCGATGACGCCGGGAGCGCAAGATCTCCCGGCATGTCACGTTCTGCGACCTTGCCTTGTCATGTCTTCAGTAACAGCACCGGCAGAGGATATGACCATGGACAATGTGACCACCACCCGAACCTCGACTCGCATCGCGATCGTCTTTCACAGCGGCTTCGGCCACACGCGGCGTCAGGCAGAAGCAATTGAGGCCGGCGTGCGTAAAGTCGAGGGCGCGGAGGCGCTGCTGCTGCCGGTTGAAGAAGTCGATCGGCACTGGGACGACCTTGAGGCGGCGCAAGCGATCATCTTCGGCACGCCGACCTACATGGGTGCTGCCTCGGCGGCGTTCAAAAGCTTTGCCGAGGCAAGCTCACGGTCGGTGATGGCAAGGGGCTATCTGTGGAAGGACAAGCTTGCGGCCGGCTTTACAAACTCGGGCGCCCGGTCCGGCGACAAGCTCGCCACGCTGATCCAACTCACGCTGTTTGCGGCACAGCACGGCATGCACTGGATCAATCTCGACCTGCCACCGGCCAACAGCTCTGCTCAGGGCTCGGAAGCCGACCTCAATCGGCTCGGGTTCTGGCTTGGAGCCGCAGCCCAGTCGAACACCGACGAGGGTCCCGACACGGCGCCGCCCGAATCCGATCTCGCCACTGCCCGTCACCTCGGCAAGCGCGTCGCCGAGGCAGCACTTCAGTTTGCGCGCGGGCGTGACGCCGCCTTGCTGCCGGCCTAGTCTGGCGTGCGATGAACGAGATTTCGTTGACCTCGACCTTCACCGAGCAGCGGCCGGGCCTAGTCCGGCTTGCCTATCGCATGCTGGGATCGACAGCCGATGCGGAGGACGTCGTCCACGACGCCTGGCTGCGTTGGCTCGCCGCCGACCGCAGCATGGTGGAGGCGCCGGCTGCCTATCTGCGCACCATCGTTACGCGCCTGTGCCTCAACGAACTCAAATCGAGCCGAAGGCTGCGTGAGACCTATGTCGGCCCCTGGTTGCCGGACCCGATCTTCGACCCCGAGGACGGCGAGGCTGCCGACGACATAACGCTGCCCCTGATGATCGCGCTGGAGCGCCTGTCACCTTTGGAGCGGGCGGCGTTCCTGCTGCATGACGTGTTCGGGCTGAAATTCGAGGCGGTAGCGGAAGCCATCGGCCGCGAAGCCACGACATGCCGCAAGCTCGCCAGTCGGGCGCGGGCGCATATCCATGACGCCAGGCCGCGTTTTGCCGTTCCGAAAGAGGAAGGCCTGCGCTTTGCCGCAGCCTTTTTCGATGCATCGAGGACGGGCGATCTCGCAGCCTTGCGTTCGATGCTCGCCGAGGATGTCATTACCTATGCCGATGGTGGTGGCCGGGTTGCGGCCCCGTCCCAGCCGTTGGTCGGGATCGCTGCCGTCATGGCACGCCACGCCAGCCTTGCACGCCTGTTTGCCCTGCGTCCGTCACGGCTGATCCGTTATGCGATCATCGATGGTTTGCCTGGGTTCGTCACCCTGGAAGAGGAAACGACGGTCCAGACGACGGCGCTCAACATCGAGGACGGAAAGGTGATTGCGATCTACGTGACGCGCAATCCCGACAAGCTGCGCAACGTTCCGGCGATCGGCGGAGCGTGACCTGATATCACGCTCCTGGCAACGAGGCTCAGGCCGCGCCGAGACGCGCCGCCTTCATGTTGGGCAGGAACACCGTCAGCAGGCCCAGCATCGGCAGGAACGAGCAGAGCTTGAAGACATACTCGATGCCGTGTGAATCGGCGATCACGCCGAGGACCGCGGCGGCGATGCCGCCGATGCCGAAGGCGAAGCCGAAGAAGATGCCGGCGATGAGACCGACGCGGCCGGGCACCAGCTCCTGGGCGAAGACAACGATGGCCGAGAAGGCCGAGGCCAGGATCAGGCCGATCAGCACGGTCAGCACCTTGGTCCAGAACAGGTCGGCATAAGGCAGCATCAGCGTGAACGGCAAAACGCCGAGAATCGAGAACCAGATCACCGTCTTGGCGCCGAAGCGATCGCCGATCGGGCCGCCGAGGAAGGTGCCGAGGGCCGCCGCGCCGAGGAACAGAAACAGCAGATACTGCGATTCCTGCACCGACACGCCGAAGCGCTCGATGACATAGAATGTGTAGTAGCTCGACAGGCTGGCCGTGTAGGCCTGCTTGGAGCAGACCAGGATGGCCAGCACGACGAGCGCCGAGATGACTTTCTTGCGCGGCAGCGGGTTGAATAGGGTTGGCGCCGCGCGCTTGGCGGAACTGACGATGTGGCGGCTGTACCAGACGCTGACACGGATGAGCACGACGATGCCGACCATGGCAGCGATCGAGAACCAGGCAATGCCGCCCTGCCCCAGGGGCACGACAATAAAGGCGGCCAGCAACGGCCCGAGCGCCGAGCCGAAATTGCCGCCGACCTGGAAGAGCGACTGGGCGAGGCCGAAGCGGCCGCCGGAGGCGAGACGCGCGACGCGCGAGGATTCGGGATGGAAGATCGCCGAGCCCAGTCCGACGAAGGCCGAGCCGACGAGCAGCATCGAATAGCTGTGCGCGAAAGCCAGCGTCAGCAGGCCGATCAGCGTCAGGCACATGCCAATGGGCAGCGAGAATGGCAGCGGCTTCTTGTCGGTGTACATGCCGATGACCGGCTGCAGCAGCGACGCGGTGACCTGGAAGGTCGTGGTCAGAAGGCCGATCTGCCAGAAGTCGAGCTTATAGTCGTCCTTCAGCATCGGATAGAGCGACGAGATCAGCGACTGCATGACGTCGTTGAGGAAATGGCTGAAGCTGACCGCGAGAAGAATTGCCATCACCGTGCCATCGGTGGAGGACGAGCGGGCTGATATGGCGGTATCGGTCACGGCATTAACTCCGGGCGCATTTCAAGGGACAGGTTGCAATAAACCTGCCCGGCCGCGCTTTCATGGTGCACGATGCGGTACTGTGGGGGCCAGTTGTCACGCTTGGGATGCACTGGCCAGCGTCGCAAAACGCCCCGGCGTGATGCCGAAACGGGCGCGGAAATGACGCGTCATGTGGCTCTGGTCGGCAAAACCCGAGGCCGCCGCAGCCTCGGCCAACCCCTCGCCCGCGGCCATGCGGGAGCGGGCATGCGCCAGCCTGCGCCCGACGAGATAGCGGTGCGGCGAGGTGCCGATCAAGCGGCGGAAGGCGCGGGAAAGTTCGAAACGGTCGAGGCCGGTGATGCGTTCGAGATCGCAAGACGTCACCTGCCGGTCGAACTCTTCGGTCAGGAACGAGCGTGCTACGGCGACCTCGTCGACGGGCAGTGCCGCCACGCGCTGCAGCCCGGCGTCATCGCTGCGCCGGGCGAGGTGTGCTGCGACATCGGATATGAAGGCATCAGCCTGCAGCAGCTCCATCGGATAGGGGAAATCGGCGAAGGCATCGTCGATCAGAGCGGCAAGTGCGGCATCGCGCTCGACCACTTCGGGCACGAAGGGCAACAGGCGGTCGCGGCCCAGCGCCCGACAGACGAGCCACGGCTCGATGTAGAGCATGCGGTAGGAAAAGCCCTCGGGCACACCGGCATGGCCGTCATGCACCTCATCGGGATGGATGACCATGCATTCGTCCCGGACGCTGATCCGGTCGCTGCCACGATAACGGAAGGCCTGCGCGCCCCAAAGCGTGTGGCCGACGGCATAGGTTTCGTGGCGATGCGGATCGTAGGCGTGGCCACCGAAGCGCGCGACCAGACGCTGCAGCCCGTGGACCGGCTCGTCGGTGGCGATGAAGTCTTCGGTCATTGATGCGGGAGACATCATGCGGGGTCCGCGCTGGCTGAAACCGCAATGTCGTGGCGCTCGCACAAACGTTCAAGACCCTTGCGCCGGACGCGGCTAGCCTTGGGTCATGATGTACCCGACCAAGACCGCTCTCATCCTCCTCGACGAACTCGCGCCCTGGCAGAAGGTGAATGTCTCGGCATTCCTGACCGGCGGGCTGATGCACGGTTATCCCGAAATGGCAGGCGAGCCCTATAAGGACAATGACGACAATTTTTATCTCGCGATGATCCGCGAACCGGTCTTCGTCTATGGCGCGGACAGCCAGACGATACGGCGAACCTTCGAGCGGGCTCGTTCGCGCGGCATGGCGTTTTCGATCTACACGCGGCCGCTGTTCGTAACGAACAACGACGCCGACAACCGCGCCTCGGTGGCGGCAACGCCTGCCGCCGGGCTCGACATCGTCGGGCTCGGCCTGCATGGCGACCGCAAGCGCGTCGACAAGATCGTCAACGGACTGAAGTTTTTGGCGTAGCGCAGTTCCGGGGAAAGTGTGGTCCGTCCGGAATTGCGCCAATAACGATTACTTGCCCGCCGCCAAGCGCTTGGAGATCGGTTCGAACTCAGACGTCGACTTGCGCTTGACCGGATCGGGCTCGTTATTCTCCTGCGCTTCCCAATATTTCCAGTTCACCTTGCCCGAGCCAAGCTCGTAGTCCATGCCGTCCCAGGCGTCTTCGCGGAAGCTGTAGAAGGCCCAGTGCAGCTTGTCCTCGTCGAGGTTGGTCAGCACGTCCTCGAGATACTGCTTGCAGAACGGCAGGCGGCGCATGCAGCCGAACTCGCCGGCGACGACGCGGTTGCGCGCGATGCCGCGGCTGTCCACCCACTCGACCGGTTGGTCGAGATAGGCGCGGACGCGCTCGGCATCCCATCTCTCCTCGCCGTTGCCGTAAGGCACCTTGCCCGGATAGGCGTAGGGCTTGTCGCGCTTCATGTTGGGCGCGCTGGTCGCGGCATAAGGCTCGTACATGTGGAAAGAGTAAAGGACGCGCTGATCGGCGAGGCCCGCCGGCCAATAAGAGAAGGCGTCGGCCGCGGCATACCAGCCGGCGTCGACCATGACGGGGGTCGCAGGATCGACTTCGCGGATCGCCGCGATGACCGTGTCGTAGAAGGCCCTGAGATCACGCGAGCTGCCGGCATTCTTGGTGTACCAGGCGCGCATCTCGGCGATGTTGGCGTGCTCGGCGAGCCCCCCTTCCTTTTCCGGCGTCGGCTCGTTGACGATGTTGTAGGCAGCGACGGCCGGATGGTCCTTGAGTTCGCGCGCCAGGTCG
This sequence comes from Aminobacter sp. NyZ550, assembly GCF_025628925.2. NCBI lineage: Bacteria > Pseudomonadati > Pseudomonadota > Alphaproteobacteria > Hyphomicrobiales > Phyllobacteriaceae > Aminobacter > Aminobacter sp. NyZ550. The sequence goes on along the minus strand of NZ_CP114190.1, from coordinate 1,922,283 downwards.
CGCCAGAAGGCGGCGGCCTGGGTCCAGTAATCCTTGTCGGCCCACAGGCGGCCGTCGAACTTCCTGTCGTTGTTCTGGGCCCAGCGCATGCCGGGAAGCGATAGCGGTGCGATGACAACCTTGAGGCCGGCCTTGTCGGCGCGGTCGAGCACTTGTTTCAGCGTCTTCACGTCGGAGGCGACAAGGCCGTCATACTTGTCGGCGGTGCCGATCAGGAAGTCGCGCTTCTCCGCCTTCCACTTGTCATAGGACAGGCGCACCCAGGTGGCGCCATAGCCACGCAGCGCATCGAAATAGGCCTGATCCGGCGGCAGGCGGTTGAAGCTGTTGCCGCCATGCTGCGGCTTGTCCCAGAAGCCGATGAGATCGGCCGCGTGCGCCTCCGGAATGGCGGCAGTGAGCGCCAGGGCGAAAATCAGTGAACGCATGGAGGGGCTTGCCTATGGGAACTGGAAATGAGAGTGGCTTCCTTGACAAGGAATGCGGCGGAAGTGGGCACGGCGCGGCGCCACTTTCGCACAGACCGCAGGAAGTGCGGCCTTTGCAGTGGACAAGCAGGGCTGATTCTGCTATCTGCCGCCAACAATTCCCGGTGGAACCCATCGTGGAGGCGTTGTGGCTATTGCCGTAGCCTCCAGATTACGAACCCGAAAGACAGGATCACACGTGCAGGTACTCGTCCGCGATAACAATGTTGACCAGGCGCTTCGCGCGCTGAAGAAGAAAATGCAGCGCGAAGGCATCTTCCGTGAAATGAAGATGCGCGGTCACTACGAGAAGCCTTCGGAAAAGCGTGCTCGCGAAAAGGCTGAAGCCGTTCGCCGCGCCCGCAAGCTGGCCCGCAAGCGCGCCCAGCGCGAAGGCCTGCTGCCCAGCACGCCGCGCCCGGCTGCTGCCGCTGGTGCAGGCGCTGGCGCACGTCCGGCACGTTGATCTGCCAATCTTTGGTCCTTTTCGAAGGATAACGACAAGGTGGGGCGACCAAAAATCGCCGCCACCTTTTTGTTTTGTCCGGACGTCACCGGACGCGGCGCTCAAGCCGTAGAGGCGCAAGCGAGGGACACGCAGCGATGAATGCAGTCATGAGCAACCGCAACTCCCTGCTGCGCGGCGGCGCCATGACAGCTTTGGTGCTGGTATCCATGGCCGTTGCCGGCTGCCAGTCGTCCGGCCCGGCCGGCGAGTTGACCCGCATCGACACGATGCAGGGTTCGAGCGAGAACATCTCGTCGCTGAGTGCCGTCATCTCAAGCAATCCCAACGACCCCGAAGCCTACAATGTGCGCGGCTCGGCCTATGGCCGCGGCGGCAAATACCGCGAGGCACTGCAGGACTTCGACCGGGCACTGCAGCTCAACCCGAACTTCTACCAGGCCTACTCGAACAGGGCGCTGATCTACCGCTTCATGGGCAACCAGGCCTCGGCGCTGGTCGACTACAACAAGGCGATCCAGCTCAACGCCTCCTATGACGCTGCCTATATCGGCCGCGGCAATCTCTACCGCAAGGCGGGCCGCACCCAGGACGCCTTCAACGATTTCCAGAAGGCGATCGAGCTCGACACCACCGACCCGCGCGCCTACCACAATCGCGGCCTGATCTATCAGCAGCAGGGCCAGCACGCCTTTGCGCTCGAGGATTTCTCCAAGGCGATCTCACTGTCGCCTGACGCAGCCGAGCCGTATAACGGCCGCGGCCTGTCCTATCTCGCCACCGGCGACGACGACAACGCCTTCGCCGACTTCAATATGGCAATCAAGCTCGACGGCAAGATCGCTGAAAGCTGGGCCAACCAGGCGCTGATCTACGAGCGTCGTGGCGACAAGGCCAAGGCCGCCAAGGCTTATGCCGAGGCAGTGCGCCTCGACCCCAACTACAAGCCTGCTGTCGACGGCCTCGCCCGCACGCGCGGCGGCGCCTGACCTTTCGCGACGAGGCATTGCCGTGAACTGCCTCGTCGTGCTGTCGCATCCGCTGCCCGACAGCCTGAACCGACATTTCGCAGAGACGGCAATCGCCGAGCTCACCGGCGCCGGCCATCAGGTCGAGCTGCTCGACCTCTACCGCACAGCTTACGATCCGCGCCTGACACCCGCCGAGCGTAGCTCCTATTATGGCGAACGCTTCGACGCATCGGCACTCGACGCCCACCCAAAAACCTTGCGCGAGGCCGAGGTGCTGGTGCTGGTGTTCCCGACCTGGTGGTTCGGCCTGCCGGCGATGCTGAAGGGCTGGGTCGACCGGGTGTTCGCCCCTGGCATCGCCTTTGATCACGGCAGCGATTTCGGCCCGATCAAGCCGCTGCTCGGCGAGCTCCGCCATGTCGTTGTCATCACCACACTCGGCAGCCCGTGGTGGATTGACCGGCTGCTCATGCGCCGTCCGGTGCGCCGCATCCTGAAAAGGGGTGTGTTCAAGGCTTGTGCGCCGAAGGCCCGCTTCGCCATGCTGTCGTTTTATGCCGCAGAAAAGCCGCAGCCGGAGCGCGTGATGCGTTTCGCTGGCGAGATTCGCCGGCGATTGCGTGAGATCGGCTAGCCGCGCCTGAGGGAACCTTTCGGCGGCTATGCGGTTGATATCGCTTCATGCCTGAAAGGATTCCCCCAATGAAAAAGCTCGCCATCCTTGCCCTTGCCCTGGTGCCCTTTGCGGCACCAGCACACGCGCAGTTCGGCGCCAAGCTCGGCATGCTCAGCTGCACCGTCAACGGCGGCACCGGCTTTGTCATCGGCTCGAGCAAGGACATGCAGTGCACGTTTACGCCAGCCTTCGGCAACCGCGCCCAGGAGATCTATTCCGGCCGCATCAACAAATACGGCGTCGACATCGGCACCACCACCGGCGGCGCGCTGGAATGGTTGGTACTGGCGCCGAGTCGCGACGTCTATGACCCGGGCGGCCTCGCCGGCAACTATCTCGGCGCGACAGCCGAAGCGACGGTCGCCGTCGGCCTCGGCGCCAACGTGCTCGTCGGCGGCTCCGGCCGCTCGATCGCGCTACAGCCGGTCAGCCTGACCAACCAGACCGGCCTCAACGCCGCCGTGGCGATCGGCGCGCTGCAGCTGACCGCACCTCTCAAGTAAGCTGCAGTCACCGTTTCAAAGTGCCGGGGTGCAAACAGCGCTCCGGCATTTTTTGTGCCGATGACGCGGCATCTGCCGCAATCGTTCGGTCGCACCTGCCCTCTTTCCCGGTTCGAGATTTCCGGGCATTTCTGCGCCCAGCTGGAGATCCAGCGCGGAGGGAATGTGAATGCCCGAGACAGCCAGCCTGATCGCATTTGCTGCCATTGCCCTTGGCATGGTGCTGACACCGGGCCCCAACATGATCTACCTGGTGTCGCGTTCGCTGAGCCAGGGCCCCAGGGCCGGCCTGATCTCGCTCGGCGGGGTGGCGCTCGGTTTCATCGTCTACATGCTGTGCGCGGCCTTCGGCATCACGGCGCTGATATTCGCCGTTCCTTACGCCTATGACGCCATCCGCTTCGCCGGCGCCGCCTACCTGCTCTGGCTCGCCTGGCAGGCCCTTCGCCCGGGTGGACGTTCGCCCTTCCAGGTGCGGCAGCTGCCCAAGGACACGCCGCGCAAGCTGTTTGCCATGGGCTTTCTCACCAATCTGCTGAACCCCAAGGTCGCCGTGCTCTATCTGTCGCTGCTGCCGCAGTTCATCGATCCGGCCGACGGCAACGTGCTGACCCAGCTTCTGGTGCTCGGCACGATCCAGATCTCGATCAGCATTGCGGTCAACTCACTCATCGCCATCTCCGCCGGCTCGATCTCCACCTTCCTCGCCAGCAACCCCGGCTGGGTCGCGGTGCAACGCTGGCTGATGGGCACGGTGCTGGCCGGTATGGCCGTGAAGATGGCAACCGAAGCCCAGCGCTAAAGTGTGTGGCGGTTCTCCGTCCGGAATTGCGCCAACAAAAAAGAGATCCGCGATTCGAAGAATAGCGGAAACGCTCTAGACGGCCGGATCAGCCGGCTTGATGCGCCGGCGCGCGGCGGGCTTCGGCGCAGGCGGATCGGGGTCCGCCTTGCGGCCGAGATCGACGGCGTCGCGCAGCACGTCGAGATGGCTACGCGGGCCGCGCTCACCAGAAGGCAGCACCTCCCAGCCCTCGGCTGCCGTCGACCAGTAATTGGTGTGGGTGAAGATACGGCCGAGCGCCCAGGTCAGGCTGACCTGGATGTTGAGGATGCCGGGGCCGAAATTTTCGACCAGCGGTCCGGAGATCGGATCGCCGGTCAGCCAGCCATTGCCCTTGTCGTGGATGTTGGTCCAGCGCGTCGCGGAAAAGACCGCAGCGTGGTGTGGGTATCTAGGCGACCGCGAGGGGTAGAGGATGTTGGGGTTCTTGCCCTCAGACACCGGCGGGCATGTCGACAGCAGCCGCTCGTCGACCGCCTTGGCGAAGTCGGCGGCATTGTGCGTAACGAGGAACTCGGCATGGGTGAGCGGACTGCCGAAGGTAACGAAATCGCTGACCTTCCAGCTGTCGAGCTTGTCGGACGGTGCGGTGCTCAGCTGCCGATAGAGCTGCCATTGCAGGCCGCGAAACTCAGCCAGCTCTGCGGCATCCATCGTGACCTTGGCGCGCCCGGCGCTGTCGATGGGCAGCGCCTTCTTGCCGACAGCGCGGAACGCCTTGAGCAGCTCCGGCTCGCTGCGCCTGTTGCGGCCGCTCGGCGCGCGTTCGGCCCACAACAGCTGCAATATGTCGTAGGCGACGATGGTGCCCAGGCTGTGGGCGACAACGACGATGCGGTCATAGGCCGGGTCGTCGTTCAGCCCGCGCAGCAGCGCCAGCCCCCTCTCCCGCACCTCTGTTCGCTTGACGATGGTGTCGGGCTCGGCCCGGACATAGATGGCGACGTCGCCGAAATAGGGCACCAGGAACTGGCTGACCAGCCAGCCGACGGCCACGGCAGCGATGCTCCAGACCCATCCGGGGAAGAGCACCTTGCCCAGCCCGAACCACTCGATCAGGTTGGGAACGATGAGCAGCGTAGCGATCAGCACAGTGACCGCCCAGGCGGCGATGTAGAGCCGCCGTGCGTCGACGGGCACATCCGACCACTTGCGCAGCAAAAGGCCCTTCACCCAGGCCACAAGGCGCTGGACGGTGGTGCCCTGAGTAATGTCGGACCAGTAGAGCTCGTAGAACTCGGTCCGCCGTCCGTCGACGTCATCGGGCGTGGTGATGCGGCGCAGCTCGTAGGACCGCGCGCGCCGGTCAGGGTGGACCCAGCTCTTGTTGATCAGGCCATCACCGTCGGGATCCGGCTTGCGCGCACCGAACTTGCCTTCCGTCCGACTGAGATCGGAACTCCAGACAGCACTGACGAAGCTGCGGATGGTATCCATCGGCCGCTGCTCGCCCATGCCGTGGACGATGACCACGGCCTGGCGCGCATTGTCCTTGGCCGCAGGCCGTATTGGTGCGGGGCTGACATTCATCGCAAATCCCCCCTGACAAGAGCGAAGACTATTCAGCAAGCAGACTGTTCAGAAACAGGGGCAGCCTATGCCAGTTCAAGGCAACAAAAAAGCCCGGGCGTTGCCGGGCTTTTGTTTGTCGGGGTGTGGATGGGCTGATGTGTTGTCTCAGTGATCCATGGCCTTGACGATTTCTTCGGTCATCTTCTTGGCGTCGCCGAGCAGCATCATGGTGCCGTCCTTGTAGAACAGCGTGTTGTCGATGCCGGCATAGCCGGAGCCGAGCGAGCGCTTGACGAACAGGCAGGTGCGGGCCTTGTCGACGTCGAGGATCGGCATGCCATAGATCGGCGAGCTCTTGTCGTCACGTGCCGACGGGTTGGTGACGTCGTTGGCGCCGATGACATAAGCGACGTCGGCCTGCGAGAACTCCGAGTTGATGTCTTCGAGTTCGAAGACCTCGTCATAAGGCACATTGGCCTCGGCGAGCAGCACGTTCATGTGGCCGGGCATGCGGCCGGCGACCGGGTGGATGGCGTATTTGACTTCCACGCCATTGGCCTTGAGCTTGTCGGCCATCTCGCGCAGCGCATGCTGGGCCTGGGCGACGGCCATGCCGTAGCCCGGCACGATGATGACCTTCTGGGCGTTCATCATCAGATAGGCCGCGTCGTCAGCGGCACCTGTCTTGACCGTGCGCTGGATGCCGTCGTCGACAGCTGCCGCCGTCTCGCCGCCGAAGCCGCCAAGAATGACCGAGATGAACGAGCGGTTCATGCCCTTGCACATGATGTAGGACAGGATCGCACCCGACGAGCCGACCAGCGCACCGGTGATGATCAGCGCGAGATTGCCCAGCGTGAAGCCGAGTGCCGCTGCTGCCCAGCCCGAATAGGAGTTCAGCATCGACACCACGACAGGCATGTCGGCGCCGCCGATCGGGATGATCAGGAGCACGCCGAGCACAAGCGACAATGCCACGATCAGCCAGAAGATGGTCGTCGACTGGGTGGTGACCAAGAGCACGATCAGCACGACCAGACCGATGCCGAGGGCTGCGTTGATCAGGTGGCGAGCCGGCAGCATGATCGGCTTGCCCGACATGCGGCCATCGAGCTTGAGGAAGGCGATGACCGAGCCGGTGAAGGTGATGGCGCCGATGGCAACGCCAAGGCTCATCTCGACCAGCGCCTGGCCGTGGATGGCGCCGACGGCACCGATGCCGAAGCTTTCGGGTGCATAGATGGCTGCAGCGGCGACCATGACGGCGGCCAGACCGACGAGGCTGTGGAAGGCAGCGACCAGCTGCGGCATCGAGGTCATGGCGATGCGCCGGGCGGTGACCGCACCGACGCCGCCGCCGATGACGAGGCCGAGCACGATCAGGCCGAGGCCGCCGGCAGAGGGCTTGGCCAGCGCCAGCGTGGTCACGATGGCGATGCCCATGCCGATCATGCCGTAGGTGTTGCCCTTGCGGCTGGTGGTCGGATGCGACAGGCCGCGCAGCGCCAGGATGAACAGGATGCCGGAGACGAGATAGAGGAAGGAAGCGAGGTTCAGGGTCACGTCACTTGTCCTTCTTCTTGTACATCGCCAGCATGCGCTGGGTGACGAGGAAGCCGCCGAAGATGTTGACCGAGGCCAGCACCAGGGCGACGAAGCCGAAGCCGGTGGCAAGGCCGGAAGCGGCGATGCCGACGGCCAGCAGCGCACCGACGACGATGACCGAGGAGATGGCGTTGGTGACGGCCATCAGCGGCGTGTGCAGGGCCGGCGTCACCGACCAGACGACGTAATAGCCGACGAAGATCGCCAAAACGAAGATGGCGAAGCGGAACACGAACGGGTCGACCGCCCCGCCGGTGACGGCATGTGCCGCATTGCCGGCAGCTTCGGCCGCACCTTCAGATGTGGCGAGATCCTGGACGCCGAGCCGGACGGCGGCAACCGCCTGGTCGAGCTGGTCGAGGGCTTTCTGAAGACCTTCCATCACGCGTCTCCCTCAGATGATGTCTTCGCGCCGGCGCTTGGCGCCGACTTCTTGGCAGTGGCTTTTTGGGCAGCGGGCTTTTTCGCAGCCGCCGGTTTGTCCGCTTTGGCGGCGGCCGGCTTCTTCGCCGTTGCCTTGGCAGGAGTTGCACTATCGCTCGCCGGGTCGTCACCGCGGTTCTGGCCGGCCACGATCGGCTTTGGCTTGTCCGCAGCCGCAGCGGCATTGGCGAAGTTCGGATGCACCACCTTGCCGCCATCGGTCAGCATGGTTGCCTTGACCAGCTCGTCGTCGCGGTTGATGGCGATCTGCTTGGTGGTCTTGTCGACCATGGTCTCGAGGAAGGCGAACAGGTTCTTGGCGTAAAGCAGCGAGGCGGACGCCGCGACCCGGCCCGGCACGTTGAGATGGCCGACGATCTTTGCCCCATTGGCCGTGGTGACGACCTTGCCCGGCACCGCACCCTCGACATTGCCGCCGCGCTCGACGGCGAGGTCGACAAGCACCGAACCCGGCTTCATCGAGGCGACCATTGCCGCAGACACCAGCTTCGGCGCCGGACGGCCCGGGATGAGTGCCGTGGTGATCACGATGTCCTGCTTGGCGATGTGCTCGGCGGTCAAGGCCGCCTGCTTGGCCTGATACTCCTTGGACATCTCCTTGGCGTAGCCGCCGGCGGTCTCGGCGGCCTTGAACTCCTCGTCTTCGACGGCGAGGAACTTGGCGCCGAGCGAGGCGACCTGCTCCTTGACAGCCGGACGCACGTCGGTGGCAGTCACGATCGCGCCCATGCGGCGTGCGGTGGCGATCGCCTGCAGGCCGGCGACGCCGACGCCCATGATGAACACCTTGGCAGCAGGAACCGTGCCGGCCGCCGTCATCATCATCGGCAGCGCCCGGTCATATTCGGCAGCACCGTCGATGACCGCCTGATAGCCGGCGAGATTTGCCTGCGACGACAACACGTCCATCACCTGGGCTCGGGTGATGCGCGGCATGAACTCCATGGCAAACGCCGTCACCCCCGCCTTGGCCATCGCCGCCACACCGGCCTCGTTGCCATAAGGATCCATGGTGGCAAGCACGGCAGCACCCGGCTTGTAGCCCTTGACCTCGGCCTCCGAGGGACGGCGCACCTTGAGCACCACATCGGCTTTCGAGGCATCGCCGGCCTTGCCGATGACAGCCCCCACCGCCGCATAATCGGCATCGGGAATGCGCGACAAGGTGCCTGCACCCGTCTCGACAACAACCTCGAAACCGAGACCCACAAGGCGTTTCACCGTATCCGGTGAAGCACCCACACGGCTCTCAATCGCATCCAACTCTCTGGGTATGAATATCGTCTGGCCCACCGTGACGTCCTTTCGGCTGGAACCTTACCAAACGTAAAGTGCCGGACGCACACAGACGCGTCGGCGCCTTACCAACGAAATCTACTGGGCTAGTGACGAAAAGACCGCCGACGCACCCGCACCAAAAACTTATCAGGACCATGCCCCGCCGGGCGTTTCGCCGGCAAGGTTATTGCGTGCAGCCGTCCTTGATCCACGCTCTTCGTAGGGAAGATCGCCCGTTCAGCTTCGACCGGAAATTGGCCGTGACACGAACCGGCGCGGGAACCCGGCGGCTGCCAGGAAATCAATCAGCGAATGTGGGTCGGCACGTCGCGCAGCAGGTAGCCGCCAACGCCACAGATGACCAGGAATAGCACGAGGCTGGAGAAGAACCCGGCTGGCGTGAAGAAGCCGAATGCCATGGCGATCATCAGCGCCACGCAGAACAGCGTGCCGTATTTGGACAGCATAATGAACATCGAATAAGTTTTCTCGTGCTCGGCGTAGTCCATCTGCGCGCCAAGTTCGATCGGGCCGGTCGGCGTGGTATCAGCCATGAGAGTCCCCTCCGGAAAACGAGTTCAAGGGCACATACCTAAATGCGCGCTGCAGGGCAATGGAAAGATTGCCCCGATGGCTGCGACAAGATTATCAATCCCCAGCGGGGAAATAAATGCTCATTTGATCAAACGCAAGCTTTTGTTGCAAAAGCGATGACTGATATTGCGATGCCGGAATGGCGGCGAGCCGCGCCGATCACTGTCTGTGGGAAAAGGGCTAGTTCTTGCAGGCCTCGTTGAGCGGCCATGGCGCATGCGACGTGGCGAACTTACCGGCTTCCTGATCGACCAGCGGGGCGATCACCTTGGCGTCGGCGGTCAGCGGGTGCGAAGCCTTGACGAAGCGGTTGCCGTCCCACGGCAAAAGCCAGGCGCTGCCATTGCCGGCGTGATTGGCGCAGGTCGTCGCGAACGGGCCGATCATGCCTGACATGCCGAGCGCCGCCAGCCTGGCATCGTCGATCTTGAGGTTCTCCAGCCCCCAGCGCATCTGTTCGCCGCTGATCAGCCTTGTGTCAAAGTGCTCCTGAGCGACCTTGATCGCCTCGGCCGACAGCATCGAGATCAAGACGCCGCGCTGGTAGAACAGCTTGTCGAGCGCCTCGGCAGACGTCTGCGACTTGCCGGCGTCGATGACATATTTGCGGATGTCCTTGATCACCTCGGCATCCGGCGCGGGCAGGTTCCACGACAGGGCGCGATAGCCCTTGGCCGCCTCGCCCACCGCCTTCAGGTCGTCGTCATGCGCCGACCACCAGATGCCGACGAGCCTGTCCATCGCAAAGCCCGATCTAACCGCCTCGGCCAAGGCACCCGCATTCATCGCGCCCCAGCCCCACAGGAGCACGAAATCCGGGCGCTCGGCCTTGATCTTCGCCCATTGCGCCGACTGGCTCTGCATCTCCTTGGCCGCCACCGGAACGGGCAGGAACGTGAAGTCGAAGCTGTCGGCATATGCCTGCAACAGCGGGATCGGCTCCTCGCCATAAGGACCGTCGAGATGCAAAAGCGCGATCTTCTTGCCACGCAGATTGTCGAGGTCGTCGCCCGATATGCCCTTGAGCATCATCGAGGCGCCGTCCCAGTAGCTGACCGGAGGATTGAAGGCCCAGGGAAAACGCTTGCCATCTGCCATGGCCGAAAAGCCGTATCCCGGCGCGAGCACAGGCACCTTGTCGACGCTGGCCTTGGGCAGCAACTCAAGAGTGATCGCGGGCGACCCGGGCTGGGTGACAAGGCTCGACGCCTTGGCCTTGTCGTAGCACTCCAGAGCCTTGTCGACGCTGAAGCCGGTCTCGCACTCGTCGTAGTTCAGCCTGATGCCGTTGATACCGCCGTCGCGCTCGTTGAGCATCAGCATGTAGTCGCGCTGGCCGTCCATCAGCGGAGTACCGGCATCGGCGAAAGGGCCGGTGCGAAAGGTCATATTGGCGACGGTGAGCGTGTCAGCAGCCAGCACCGGAGCGGGCAGGATCATCCCGAGCAGCAATGCGGCCCGCAACAGGTGTTTTGTGGTCGGCGTCGTCATTGTTCCCGCGGATTCCGGATCACATTGCCGCCGACCTTACGCGAAGCTCAGGCGGCTTCGCGAAAATATTTTGCCGTCGGCAGGATGGTCAGCGGCGCGAGCTCGCCCATCGGCTGCCTGCTGAACATCAACCTTTGTTCCATCGGCGTCGACTTGAAGAATGGGAAACGCTGGAACGAGCGCTCGCGGATGCTGTTGACGTCGGCGCGATAGAGCACGACCTGGTAGTTGAGGCCGGGATAATCGCGCAACTCGCCGATCTGCTCCGACTTGTAGATGCGGCGATAGAAGCCGGCATGCTCGGGACGAATGGTCGACAGGCAGTAAGGCGCGTCGAAATAGAAGCAGGCCATGCCGGCCAGGCGCAGCGTGAGATAAGGGATCTGAGGATAGACACGCGACCAGTCCGGATCTGCAGCGAAGCGGCTGGGATCGACGAAGTTGGCGCCGGCCGCCAGCTGGGGGCGCAGGATATCGCCATAGACGGTCGTCGACGGCGACGCCGGCGTGTCGCGACAGGCATGATGGATGCGCAGCGTGCTGACCAGTTGACCATCGATGTAGATGCCGAATTTGTAGCAGTTCTCGGCATCGTCGAGATCATCATGGATGGTGTGGTCGGGATTTTCCGACACCATGTCGCTCAGACGGTACGACTTGTAGCGGAGGCGATAGATGTCTTCGAGGTCTTCGCCCTTGTCGCAGCGCCGGTATTCGGCCCGCTCGAGCAGACTTGAAACATGGCTCGCGAAACTCGAGCCTTCACCGGACACACTGCCACTCTTGACGTCGGCGTCGCCGCCGGACGTCGCTTGATGGATCGTCATGGTATTCCCCGTACTTCCGCCCAATCGAAGGGTAGCGGAGGCCGGTTTGATGTAAAGATAAAATTCAAAATGTTCCTATTTACCTTCCATTAAGGTTAACAATTAATGGAAAAACAAGCGTTTTTGCCAGTTGCGCGACCTGCCCTTCCGCTTACTTTATCGACGGGCTGAAATGCGTGCGAGACCGATGTCCTTGGCAAAGGGCCAGACGGTGTTGGACATGGTTTCAATGCCGGACGACGACAGCGCCGAACCGAACAGGAAGCCCTGGACGAGGTCGGGGTGGACCTCGACAGCGAGGATCTTGAGCTGTTCGAAGGTCTCGACGCCCTCGACGGTGACCGACAGGCCGAGCGGCCGTGACAGGTCGACGATGCCTTTCAGCAGCTTCAGCGAGCGCGGGTTCTGCGCGACATCGGCAAGGAAGCTGCGGTCGATCTTGACCTTGTCGAGCGGCAGCTTGTGCAGATAGCTCAAGCTGGAATAGCCGGTACCGAAGTCATCGAGCGCAATGCGCACGCCCAGTGCCTTGAGTTCCTCGATGTAGCTGCGCGTCGACGACTTGTCGTCGAGCAGCGCCGTCTCGGTGACTTCGATTTCGAGGCGGTGCGGCGCGAGGCCTGAAGCCACAAGCGCGCCGCGGACCTTCTCGACGACATCGCGGTCGCGGAAGTCCTTGGCGGACAGGTTGACCGACACGCCGATCGGCGCCGGCCACTTGGCGCATTCGGCGCAGGCCGCCTGCAGCACGAAGGTGCTGATGTCGGAGATGATGCCCATCTCCTCGGCGAGCGGAATGAAGGTTGCCGGCGAGACCGGGCCAAGCTCTGGATGGTCCCAACGGCACAACGCCTCGCAGCTGGCGATACGCATCGTGCTCATCGAAACGATCGGCTGGTAGACCACGCGGAGCGCGCGCGCTTCAACCGCATTGCGCAGATCGGCCTTCATCAGCTGGCGATTGCGGAAGGCGGCGTCCATCACCGCCTCGAACAGCTGCCAGCTGTTCTTGCCGGATTCCTTGGCCTTGTAGAGCGCGAGGTCGGCCTTGACGATCATCGCGTCGACATCGGCTTCACGCACCTTGCCGAGCACGGCGCCGCCGCTGGCCTGGATGCGCAGCACATGGCCGGCGACATCGACCTCGCCCTGCAATTCGGCGAACATGCGGTCGAGCATCAGCTTGAGATGGCTCTCGTCGTCGACCTTGTCGAAATAGATCATGAACTCGTCGCCGCCGAAGCGACTGACCTTGACGGCGTCGGAGGCAAACGCTGCCAGCCGCTCGGCGACGGCGTAGATCAGCCCGTCGCCGACAGGATGACCAAGCGTGTCATTGACGCTCTTGAAGTCGTCAAGGTCGAGCACGGCGAGCGCGCACAGCCGTTCGCGGTCGCCGGAGAGTACGCATTCAGCCGCCACTTCATGGAAATAGGCGCGGTTGGGCAGCCCGGTCAGGCCATCGTAGCGGGCCATGAAACGGATCTTCTCTTCGGCGGCGACGCGAGCTGTCACGTCCTCGAAGGTGATGACGCCAAGCTCCTGGCTGCCTTCGCGCGCCGAGAACTCCAGGCACTGGCCGTTGGCGAGCGAGACCAGAACCTTGCGGTCCCTGCCCTCGCGCAAAGCGCGGGTCAGCTGTGCCTCGATGTAGCGGCAATCCTTGAGCGCGAGTTGGCCGCCGGCGACGCCGCGCATCAGCAGGCCATGGATCGAGCGGCCGAGCAGCGCCTCGGGCGATTTGACCGACATCAGATGCGCAGCTTCCGCGTTGGCCACAGCCACGCGACCGTCGGGGCCGAGCATGACTAGGCCGTGCGACATGGTGTTGAGGGCACGATTGAAGCGCTGGGCGATGCGGTTGGCCTTCTTCTCCTCCGACACTGCGGTGAACAGCACGTCGCGCACCGTATCGGCGAATTTGCGGATGGCGTAGAGGAACGGCGCCGACAGCAGGCCCAGGAAGACGTGGTAGAAATCGCCACGCAGCAGAAAGCCGAGCGAGATCGCCCAGGTCATTGTCACGGTGAAGATCATCACCATGCGCGGCGAGCCGTAATTGCGGCCGGCAATCGAGGTGGCCGATGCAAGCGTCACGCAGACCGAGGCGATTTCGGCGAAAGGATCATAGGCGAAATAGATGCCGGCGAGGCAGAACGAGCCCAGCGCCAGGCCATGCAGAGTGCCATAGAGGATGTAGTCGTTTTCGCGCTTGTGCGCTTCTTCCCACGTCGTGGCAGCCGGTAAGCTGTTGTATTTGCGGAAGTTTCGCATGCGCAACGTGGCGACGAGCACCATGAACAGCGCAACGACAAGATAGAGCGGGTGAGCGGTTTTCCACCAGACGACGCCGATCAGGACCGTCTGCGCAACCATACCAACAGCCAGCGTCGCGCCATCGCGGAAAAGCGTTTCCACGAAGGGTATGTAGACGTCGACCGGTATCTCGTTGTTTCTTCTGCGCATCCGAGGCCTGCCTAGGAGGCCAAGGACTGCCACATCCACCTTAAGAAAGGCTTAGAAAGCGCGCACTTATACGCCAGTAACGCCACTCAATCGCGTGCCACAACTTCTAATTTAGGTTCAGGTAAACAAGTCGTATCGCCTATTCGGCAGCCTGGAGCGTGGGGCTTACCGGCGCGGCAGCCAACCTCTTGACCAGCCGTTCTCGTTCCCCCGATGCCTTGTCGACGCTGGCATGCTTTACGTGACCATAGCCGCGGATCAGCTGCGGCACCGATGCCAATGCGGCCGCAGCGTCAAGATTGTCGCTCGTAAGTGCGCCACGGATCAGCTCGAGATCGGCCTCGTAGCGGTCGAGCAATGCACGCTCCATACGTCGCTCGGCGGTGTAGCCGAAGACGTCGAGGGCACCACCCCGCAGGCCCTTCATCGCCGACAGCAGCCTGAAGCCCTTCATCATCCACGGACCGAAGCTCGATTTGCGCGGCACCCCGTCAGCACCCTTGCGGCCGAGGATCGGCGGCGCAAGATGGAACTCAAGCCGGTCGTAGCCTTGGAACTGCTTGGCCAGCTCGCGTTGGAACGAGCCGTCGGCATAGAGCCGCGCAACCTCGTATTCGTCCTTGATCGCCATCAGCTTGAACAGCGAGCGCGCCGCCGCATCGGTGACGATTGTCGAGCCCGGCTTAGCCTTCTGCTCGGCGGCGCGGAGCGCGGCGATGCGGCCGGTGTAGCGCTCGGCATAGGCAGCGTTCTGATAGGCTTTCAGGAACGCGGCGCGGCGCGCGATCATCTCATCGAGTGTCCGGGCGACGACAGGCTCATCGCCGCGGGTGGTCCGGCCGATCATGGCGCGGACGAACTCCGGATCATGGGCGGCGCGGCGGCCCCAGCGGAACGCCGCGACATTCATCGCCACCGCTTCGCCATTGAGAGCGATCGCCTTTTCGACCGCTTCAGTCGACAGTGGCAGGCCGCCATGCTGGAAAGCAAAGCCGAGCATGAACATGTTGGCACCGAGCGAATTGCCGAACAGCGCAGATGCGGTGCGGGTGGCGTCGAAGAAATGCGCGTTCGCCTCGCCCGCCGCATCGCGGATCGTCTTCTTCAGCCGCTCCGTCGGCAGCGAAAAGTCGGCCGAGCGCGTGAACTCGCCGGGCATGATCTCTGCAGTGTTGGCGACGAAGATGGTGTGGTTTTCGCGAACCGCCGCCAGCACCTTCTTGGCGCCCGACACGACGAGGTCGCAGCCGAGGATCAGGTCGGCCTTGCCGGCCGAGACGCGGATGGCGTTGATGTCGTCCGGCGAACGGGCGATGCGGACATGGGTGAACACCGAACCGCCCTTCTGGGCGAGGCCGGCCATGTCGATCATGCCGCAGCCTTTGCCTTCGAGGTGGGCGGCCATGCCGAGGATCGCGCCGACGGTGACGACACCAGTGCCACCGACGCCGTCGATGATCGCTGCCCAGCCGTCGCGGTCGAGCGCAAAAGGCTTCGGCTCCGGCACACCCTGCAACGCGTCACTGGTTCCGGCGATGCCTTCGGCCTTGCGGATCTTGGCACCATGCACCGTCACGAAGGACGGGCAGAAGCCGTTGACGCAGGAAAAGTCCTTGTTGCAGCTCGACTGGTCGATCTTGCGCTTGCGACCGAACTCGGTTTCGACAGGCTGGATCGAGACACAGTTGGACTTGACGCCGCAGTCGCCGCAGCCCTCGCAGACGAGCTCGTTGATGAAGACGCGCTTGTCCGGATCGGGAAAGGTGCCGCGCTTGCGGCGACGGCGCTTCTCGGCAGCGCAGGTCTGGTCATAGAGCAGGACGGTGACGCCCTTGATGTCGCGCAGCTCGCGCTGAACGAGGTCGAGATCGTCGCGGTGATGGAAGGTTGTACCGGCAGGAAACTGAGAACGGCCGCCATATTTGTCCGGCTCGTCGGTGACCACGGCGATGCGCTCGACGCCCTCGGCACGGACCTGGCGGGCAATCATGTCCACGGTCAGGCTGCCTTCATGCGGCTGGCCGCCGGTCATCGCAACCGCGTCATTGTAGAGGATCTTGTAGGTGATGTTGGCATCCGAGGCGAGCGCGAAGCGGAGCGCCAGCGTGCCGGAGTGGTTGTAGGTGCCGTCGCCGAGATTCTGGAAGATGTGCTCGCGCTTGGTGAACGGCGCCTGGCCGACCCATTGCGCGCCCTCGCCGCCCATGGCGGTGAAGCCGACGGTGCTGCGGTCCATCCACAACGACATGAAGTGGCAGCCGATACCGGCGCCGGCGATCGAGCCCTCAGGCACCTTGGTCGAGGAATTGTGCGGGCAGCCGGAACAGAAGAACGGCGTGCGCGACGCCACGTCCTTGGTGTCGGCCAGCATCGCCTGGTACTGGCGCAAGCGGCTGACGCGGGCGGCGATCTCTTCCGACGGGCCGATGACCTTGAGCACGCGCTCGCCGATGGCAATGGCGATGTCGTTGGGGTCGAGCGCGCCCTTGGCCGGAAACAGCCAGTCGCCGCGCTCGTCCCGCTTGCCGACGACCTTGGGCTGCATCGAGGTGCCGTAGAGCTCCTCGCGCACCTGAACCTCTAGCAACGAACGCTTTTCCTCGACGACGACGATCATCTCGAGGTCACGGGCAAACTCCCTGATGTGCTCGATGTCGAGCGGCCACGGGCAACCGACCTTGAACAGGCGGATGCCGAGCTGGTTGGCGCGACTCTCGTCGATGCCGAGATCGTCGAGCGCCTGGCGCACGTCGAGAAAGCTCTTGCCGACGGTGATGATGCCGATCTTGGGTTTGCGGCCGCCGGAATAGACGATGCGGTTGATGTTGTTGGCGCGGATGAACGCGGACGCAGCCGCCCGCTTGTATTCGTGCAGCCGCGCTTCCTGACCGAGCTGGTCGAGCTCGTGGCGGATGTTGAGCCCGCCTGAGGGCATGTCGAATTCGGGGATGACGATGTTGAGCCGACCGAGCGAGGCATCAACGGAGGCCGTCGATTCGATGTTGTCCTTCACGCATTTGATTGCCGCCCAGGTGCCGGCGAAGCGCGACAGGGCAAAGCCGTAGAGTCCGTAGTCGATCAGCTCCTGCACCCCGCCCGGATTGAGGATCGGGATCATCGTGTCGACGAACAGGAACTCGGTGGCGTGTGCGTTGGTCGAGGATTCGGCGGTATGGTCGTCGCCCATCAGCGCCAGAACGCCGCCCTTCTTCGAAGAGCCGGCGAGATTGGCATGACGGAAGACATCGCCCGAGCGATCGACGCCGGGACCCTTGCCGTACCAGACGGAAAAGACGCCGTCGTGCTTGCCTTCGCCCATAAGCTCAGCCTGCTGCGAGCCCCAGCAGGCCGTGGCGGCGAGTTCTTCGTTGAGACCGGGCTGGAAGACGATGTTGGACTGCGCCAGCTGCGTCTTGGCTTTCCACAGCTGCAGGTCGAGGCCGCCAAGCGGCGAGCCGCGATAGCCCGAGACGAAGCCCGCCGTATCGAGGCCCGCGAGCCTGTCGCGCTCGCGCTGCATCAGCAGCATGCGGATGACGGCTTGCGCGCCGGATAGAAAAATCCGCTCCTTGCCCAGATCGAACTTGTCGTCGAGAGCGACGTCGTGAAGCGTCATCAGCATTTCCTGTGCCCCAACCACCCTCGATTCGGGCGGCTGACCTTGGGTAGCTTAGCGATAGCTTTTCCGGGCGCGGCTGTCGCGTCAAACGAAATTCTTTGCCTGGGAAAAAGAACAATCGAAGGTGCCGATCGGCGTCGACCGCACACGAATACGCAAGCGGAAGCCGTCCAGGCGAATGAAAATTTCCGTCGGAGCGAAGCTCAGGCCGCGGGAGGACAGGTCACGCCGCGGCCTCCGGGCAGGTGACCGTCGGGATGCCCCTCAAGTTCCGGATTGGGATCGTAGAACGGGCCGACGACCAGCGGCTTGTCGGGCAGCACCGACTGGTCCTGCGACGAGACCATGGTCGTCTCCAGCGCCTGCATCAGTTCGCCCTTGGCATTCTCGATGCGGATCGACACCTTGTAGGGCCTGTCCTTGACCACGCATTCGAGGGGCGGGCTGTTGATCGTGACCTTGTCGTTGAGCGGCCATATCTTCTGGCGCACGACGATGGCCGCGCCGCCCGCGGGGTTTTCGAATGTCGTGATTGCGACCTCGCCCTCGCCGACCGGCTTGAGCGGCTTAAGCGTCACCAGATATTGCACTGTCGCGACCCGGTAGTTGAATACGAACAGCCGGCCGGACAGCTCGAAATGTTCCCCCTCGCCGCCGCTTTCGCGGCAGCCAGCCAATGCCAGCGACACAAGCGCCGAAAGGGCAAATGTAGCACGCAAGAATCCACCTTCAGGCAATTTGCACCTCCTTGCGCCTGCTGTAATGGCGCCGCGCCTTCTGGCGGTTGCCGCAGACGGCCATGTCGCACCAGAGCCGGCTGCCGTTGCGGCTGCGGTCGACGAACAGCCAGTTGCAGTTGGGGCAGATCCTGAGCCGGGACATGGTGCCGGCTGACAACAGCGACAACGCCGACACGGCGAGTGCTGCCTCGAAGGCCAGCGGTTCCGGCGCAGCACCGAAGGGCGCATCGGCGCTCAGGCTTTCGCGCGCCCCAGTGAGTCCGTTGGCACATGCGTTGAGGAAACCGGGCATGTCTGCCGTGGCCAGAGCGCCATCGACAACACTGCGGCGCACTAGGCGGTCGGTTGTTTCACGGATGGAAATCACCTTGCCGGCAATCGCCTGTGGGTCGGGGGCGGTAAGCACCCTGCCCTTGAGCTCGTCGGTGCGAAAGACACTGGCGGCCGCGGCGAAGCGGGCGATCTCCGAGGGGTCGTCGAAACGGTCGAAGCTGCGCTCCGCGTCGCCGCGCAGCACCACCGTGTTGGCGGTGTCGAGCGCAAGCACGCCGCCGGAGAAACGATGCCGGGTCCAGGAAACTGCCATGCCTAAATCTAACTAGTAAACGCAATTTGACAAGTTAGAATCACGAGCGCAATCTTGCGGCACGGGACAGCTCCCTGCGCCGCCGGACAACGCATGCTCTATTTCCTGCAACAGCTTCTCAACGGCGTGCATTCGGCCGCGATCTACGGCCTTCTGGCCTTCGGCTATGCGCTGGGCAACGGCCTGCTCCAGCGTACCAATCTCGCTTATGGCGGCATCTTCGCCTTCTCGGGCCAGACGATGATCCTGGCCGCCGTCTACGGCTACCAGGCGTTGTGGCTGACGCTGCCTTCGACAATTGCCTTCGGCATTGTCGTGGCGCTCGCCTACGCCACGCTGGTGAGCCGTGTGCTGTCGCACTCGGTCTTCGCCCCGCTCGCCGGCCGTTCGCCCAACGCGATCGTCGCCGCCACGCTCGGCGTGATGATCGCCTTGATGGAACTCAGCCGCATTGCCGCTGACACACACGACTACTGGCTGCCGCCGATGCTGGCGACGCCGGTGGTCTTTGCCTCTGGCGGCAATTTCGTCGCGACGATGACAGTGATCCAGCTGATCAATACGGCGACGGCAGCAACCGTCATCATCTTGGGCGCCGCCAAGCTGTCGCACTCAAGTTTCGGCCGGAACTGGCGGGCCGTCGCCGACGATCCTTTCGCCGCAAAACTCTGCGGCATCGACACGACAAAGGTGTTTCACCGCGCCTTGCTGTTCGGCGGCATGTGCGCCGGCCTGGCAGGTGTGCTGGCAGCACTTTACTACGGCAATCTCGGCTTCGGCGCCGGCCTGGTCTACGGCCTGAAGATCCTGTTCATCACCGCGGTCGGCGGCTACTACGCACCGGGAAAGGCAGCACTCGGTGCTGCCGCCTTCGGCATCGCCGAGTCGCTATGGGCCGGCTATTTCCCGATCGAATGGCGCGACGCCTGGATGTATGGCCTGCTCGCGGCGATGCTGGTGTTGACCGGCGACCGCAAGGACGCGCCAAGCCCGGCTGCCTGACCGCGAAAATCGTCTTCGACTTTGGTCGCATGCCGCGCGGCCTGTGGGCCTTTTCCTCGTTTTGCTACCTTCGCAGCAATTGACGAGTACCGCTCGTTATGTTGACGCCGGCCCCATGACCGGCATACCCATGGCATCGGGAGTGCCGAAAAAAGAACGTCGGGGAACAACGGCTGCCCCACACAACCTGGGAGGAATGCATGGCAGGGCTTCTCGCTCTATCCAGAGCCATTGACCGTATCAACGAAGCGATCGGCAAGACGGTGGCGTGGGCGATCCTGCTCGCCATCCTCGTCAGCGCAGGCAATGCGGTGATCCGCAAGGCATTCAACATGTCGTCCAACGCCTGGCTAGAACTGCAGTGGTACCTGTTCGGTGCCGCCTTCATGCTGGCAGCCGCCTACACGCTGAAGCAGAACGAGCACATCCGCATCGACATCGTCTACGGCATGTTCTCGCGCCGGGTGCAGCATTGGATCGACCTGCTTGGTCATATGCTGTTCCTGATGCCCTTCGTCATCCTGATGATCTTCTACTTCATCCCCTATGTCAGCCTGTCGTTCCGTTCCGGCGAGATGTCGTCCAGCGCCGGCGGCCTGATCCTGTGGCCGGCAAAGGCGCTGCTGCTGATGGGCTTCATCCAGCTCGGCCTCCAGGGTATCTCCGAGATCATCAAGAAGATCGCCATCATGCGCGGCGACATGGATGATCCGACCCCGTTCATCTCCGCGCACGAGCAGGCTGAGCTCGAAGGCAAGGCGCTGGCCGACGAGGTACGCTCATGATCGAGTTCATCGCCCAGAACATGGCGCCGATCATGTTCTTCTCGTTGATCGTGTTCATGCTGCTTGGCTACCCGGTCGCATTTTCGCTCGCCGCCAACGGCTTGCTGTTCTTCTTCATCGGCGTCGAACTCGCGCCCTACTCGAATGGCTCGATCAACTTGTCCTGGCCATTGCTCTACGCCCTGCCCGAACGCTTCTGGGGGGTCATGTCGAACGAGACGCTCCTGGCGATCCCGTTCTTCACCTTCATGGGCATCGTGCTTGAGCGATCAGGCATGGCCGAAGACCTGCTCGACACCATTGGTCAGTTGTTCGGACCGATCCGCGGCGGTCTCGCCTATGCCGTCATCTTCGTCGGCGCGCTTCTGGCAGCGACCACCGGCGTGGTGGCCGCCTCGGTCATCGCCATGGGCCTGATATCGCTGCCGATCATGCTGCGCTACGGCTATGACCGGCGCGTCGCGTCGGGCGTCATCGCCGCGTCAGGCACGTTGGCGCAGATCATCCCGCCCTCGCTCGTGCTCATCGTGCTCGCCGACCAGCTCGGTCGCTCGGTGGGCGACATGTACAAGGGCGCGCTCATCCCCGGCCTGGTGCTGACCAGCATGTACATGGGCTACATCCTGCTGATGTCGATCATCCGGCCGAAGTCGATGCCGGCGCTGCCGCTCGATGCCCGTACGCTTGGCCACGGCGTGACCTCGCTGTTTGCGGCATTGGTGCTGGCAGTGGCGATCGCCTATGCAGCACATGTCTATCTGTCGCCAACACATGGCGCCAACGCCGACATCCTCGGCGCCTGCGTCGGTGTCGTCGTCATCTACATCGCGGCCATCCTCGACCGCGGCCTCAAGTTCAACCTGATGTCGCGGCTGGCGCAGCAGGTGATCATCGTGCTGATCCCGCCGCTGGCGCTGATATTCCTCGTGCTCGGCACCATCTTCCTCGGCATCGCCACGCCGACCGAAGGCGGCGCAATGGGCGCTGTGGGCGCGCTGATCATGGCCGCCGCCAAGGGCCGCCTCAGCTTCGCGGTGATCAAGCAGGCGCTGGCCTCCACCACACGGCTGTCGTCCTTCGTGCTGTTCATCCTGATCGGCGCCCGCGTCTTCTCGCTGACCTTCTATGGCGTCAACGGCCATCTCTGGGTCGAACACCTCTTGGTGTCGCTGCCCGGCGGCGAAGTCGGCTTCCTGATCGCCGTCAACGTGCTGGTATTCCTGCTGGCCTTCTTCCTCGACTTCTTCGAGCTGGCCTTCATCATCGTGCCGTTGCTGGCGCCCGCCGCCGACAAGCTCGGCATCGACCTGATCTGGTTCGGTGTGCTGCTCGGCGTCAACATGCAGACCAGCTTCATGCATCCGCCGTTTGGCTTCGCGCTGTTTTACCTGCGTTCGGTGGCGGCGCGCGTGCCTTATCTCGACCGTATCACCGGAAAGAACATCCAACCGGTGACGACGGGCCAGATCTACTGGGGCGCCGTCCCCTTCGTCTGCATCCAGATCATCATGATCGGACTTACCATCGCCTTCCCGCAGATGGTCATGCATTACAAGGGCAAGCAGGTCGATCCGTCGACGATTGAGATCAAGATGCCCGAAATGCCGGGGCTCGGCGGTGGATTGGGCGGCGGCCTCGGCCTGCCTCCGCTCGGCGCGCCTGCCCCGGCCCAGCCAGGGACAGCGCCGGCGCAACCGGGCACCGCCCCGGTTCAACCGGCGGCTCCGGCAAACGATCTGACGAAGCCACCGAGCTTCAACTGATCCTCAAGCAGCAAAAAGGTGCCGAAAGGCGCCTTTTTCTTGCCCCTCCGGCAGGTCAGGCCGACCCGGCTTGCGTAACCAGACGCCCGCCCCGTCGCCGCAGGAAGGCGGCGTCGGCTTCTGAACCGGCAAGGTCGATGCCGACCGCATAGGCTACCGCGGCTTGGCTGAGATGCCCCGTCCGCGACAGAAGCTCGGCGCGCGCCGCATGATAGGACTGGTAGTCCTTGAGTTCGGCCGCGAGCGTATCGAGCGAGCGCGACGCGGCCTCCGGCCATCCCGCTTCCGACAGCGCGACCGCCGGCTGAGGCGCACGACAGCGGTCGGCTCGAGCCGCAGCAGGCTATCATAGAGCAGCACGATCTGCGGCCAGTGGGAGACCTCTCCCTGCACGTGGCAGGCGGCAATCGCCGCCTTGATCGGGTACGGGCCGAGTGCGCGGCGCTGCATCGCCATCTCGATCAGCCCGAGACCTTCGTCGATCTGTGACCGCTTGCATTTGGTCCGGTCCTGGTCGGCCAGCGCGACCGTCACCCCGTTGGCATCGACACGGGCATGGCCTCCGTTGGCCGGGCCGACGGCATAGCCTGAAGTGTAGATGTGGTAGACGATGGCAAGCACTGACTGCAACCGTGTTGCCCATTCGTCAGGCCCCGGCCGCGCGACGGCCTTTGTCCCTACTCGTCTCGGCGTCGAGAATGACGCGCGATCTCCGTCGTCGAAAGGCCGCCGCTGGTCCGCGGCGTGAGTGCGACCTGCGATTTGGTTTCCAGCGCAGGATGGCAGCAGGTGAAGATCAGACGCAGGCGTTCGTCGAGGTTACGTCGGGATCTTCGGCGGTCTCGCCGCGGACCAGCGGCTTGAGGTCATCGACCTTGCGCGCTTCCGACTTGTTCTGCCTGATGCGGTCGACCACCTTGCGATAGGCGGCCTGGAGCCGCCAGCCTTGCGGCGAATGCGGGCACGCCGTTGCGACTCCAGTGCGAAACCGCCGACACCAACGCATCCTGAAAGGCTTCCTCGGCGAGCGGGAAGCTGCCCAGACGGGCGATCAGGGCGGACATCGGCCGCCTTCGGTCGTTACGGACCAGCGCGTCGGGTCGACGTGCCCCTATCCACAGGACAAAGCAGATCGGGATCACGAGAAGTGCGTAGAGGGTAGTCATCGTCAGCGTCATGTCGATGTCATCGTTTGAGTTGCCTATGACCCAAGAACGGAAGCAATCAGGTCGCCGAAAAATGGCCGGTTCGGTACGTTCGGTCACTTCCCTCTCTGTGGAAGCCTGCCCACCGCATCGCGAGAGGACACACGGCAGGACCGCGATGGCACTAGCCGCGCGACCGACGGGTCTAAGACAACCCTTCAAGGGGCGCACGATCTCCGGTCGTCACGGCGTCCTGAACGCAACGGAAAAGCCCGGGGCGTGCAAGGTCCCGGGTTTCGGACGGCTGCTGGCGGCAAACTCTCATTTGCCGTCAGCTCGGCGCAACGGACGCCGTCTCTCGGCTCAGAGCGCCTCGGTGCGCTGCTGGACCATCATGAAGGTGTCAAAGGTGTATTCCGACAGCTGCGCCCAGAGATAGGCGTCCTTGCGGAAGGCGACCTGGCTGTCGAATATCTTCTTGAAGTCGGCATTGCTGGCCGAGATCTCGCCATAGGTCTGGTTCGAGGCCTCGAAGCAGGCCTTCATGACCTCCTGGCTGAACGGCCGCAACTGGGCGCCATTGGCCACCAGCCGGCGAAGTGCCGCCGGGTTCTTGTAGTCATAGGTCGCCATCATGTCGCAATTGGCGGCCTGGCATGCCGAGGTGAGCGCCACCTGGTACGGCTTGGGCAGTTCCTGCCACTTGGCAAGGTTGACCAGGGCATGCAGCGTCGGCCCGCCCTCCCACCAGCCGGGGTAATAGTAGTAGGGCGCAACCTTGTGGAAGCCGAGCTTCTCGTCATCATAGGGACCGACCCACTCGGCGGCGTCGATGGTGCCTTTCTCCAGCGCCGGATAGATGTCGCCGCCGGCAATCTGCTGCGGCACCAGTCCAAGCGTTTCCAGCACCTTGCCGGCGAAGCCGCCGACACGCATCTTGAGGCCCTTGAGATCGGCGACGGTGTTGATCTCCTTACGGTACCAGCCGCCCATCTGGGCCCCGGTGTTGCCACAGGCGAGCCCGTACAGGCCTTGCTTGGCGTAGAACTCGTTGAGCAGGTCGTGGCCGCCGCCGTGGTAGATCCAGGCGTTCATCTGACGGGCGTTGAACATGAAGGGCACAGCCGTCGCAAGCGCAAATGTCGGGTTCTTGCCCCAGTAATAGTAGGACGCGGTGTGGCAGCATTCGACGGTGCCCGCCGCCGCGGCATCGGCCGCCTGCAGTCCGGGAACGATCTCGCCGGCGGCAAACACCTGGATGTTGAAGTTTCCGTCGGTCGCCTCGCGCACGTATCTGGCCATCGTCTCGCCGGCGCCATAGATGGTGTCGAGCGCCTTGGGGAACGACGAGGTGCAGCGCCAGCTAACCTTGGGCAGTGATTGCGCGATTGCCGGTGCTGCAAGCAGCGCGGCGGAAGCGGCTGCGCCCGCGCCGGTAACGCCGGCCTTGCGAATAAAGGATCTGCGGTCCATTCCTGAACTCCCATTGTTGTTGACAGTGAGTGCGTGGAACGGCGCCGGGCCCCTGATTGTTATGATCGGCGCCACCGCACACGTTACACGCGGCAGTAGAAAACGCCACTGGCAGAGCAGGTGTCCGGAAACAAAAAAAGACCCCGGAGCAATGCCCCGGGGCCCTTTCTAAACAGGCGGAAGCTTAGAGCTTGCCGTTGCGCTGCTGGATCATCATGAAGGTGTCGTAGTTGTATTCGGCGATCTGGGCCCACAGATAGTGGTCCTTGCGGAAGCCCTTGATCGAGTCCCAGATCTTCTTGAAAGCCGGATTGCTGGCTTCCATCTCCGCATAGACCTCGTTGGCCTTGTCGAAGCAGGCCGAGAGGATTTCCGGACTGAACGGACGCAGTTGCGCGCCGTTGGCAACCAGGCTCTTCACCGCCGTCGGGTTGAGGAAGTCGTACTTCTGCAGCATGTTCGCGTCCGCAGCCTGGGCAGCCGTGCGCAGCAGTGCCTTGTAGGCTGCCGGCAGTTCGTCGACCTTGGCCTTGTTGAACATGAAATGGACCGTCGGGCCACCTTCCCACCAGCCGGGATAGTAGTAGTAGGGCGCGACCTTCTGGAAGCCGAGCTTCTCGTCGTCATACGGGCCAACCCATTCGGCAGCATCGATGGTGCCCTTTTCGAGCGCCGGATAGATGTCACCGCCGGCGATCTGCTGCGGCACCACGCCGAGCCGCTCGACGACCTTGCCGGCGAAGCCGCCGATGCGCATCTTCAGGCCCTGCAGGTCGGCGACCGTGTTGATCTCCTTGCGGAACCAGCCGCCCATCTGCACGCCGGTGTTGCCGCCGGGCAGACCATAGAGACCCTGGGTCGCCAGGAATTCGTTGAACAGGTCAATGCCGCCGCCATGATAGTGCCAGGCGTTCATGCCGCGTGCGTTGAGCGCAAACGGCACGGCCGCACCCAGCGCCCACGTGGGGTCCTTGCCCCAGTAATAATATGCCACCGTGTGGCAGGCTTCGACCGTACCGGCGGTCGTGGCGTCGGCCGCCTGCAGGCCGGGCACGATTTCGCCGGCAGCGAAAGGCTGGATGGTGAAGTTGCCGTCGGTGGCTTCCGACAGGTGCTTCGACAGGACTTCAGCACCGCCATAGATGGTGTCGAGCGACTTGGGGAAAGACGACGCGAGCCGCCATGTAATCTTGGGATTGGACTGGGCAATCGCCGGTGCCGCGAGCGTCGCAGCGGCCGCGGCCGCTCCCACGCCGGTGGTACCGGCCTTCCTGATAAATGAACGGCGATCCATCAAAATCCTCCCATAGTGGACCGAAAGACATGCGACGCTGGGGAAATATTTGGCCTCCCACCACTCACGCCGACCGCGACAATACACGGCGAAGGGGATGAGTAAAGCACGCCCGAGAGGGCGGAGAAGCTTTGGCCGCGCAAAACGCTGCGGCAGCGCAAGCATCTAAAACTATAGTCTAAGCCCGCCCAGCCTGGCACATACGAGATGTGCAAACTTGTGTTGGAAAAGCGCCTCGGGATCGCCTATTTTGTAGGCAAGGAAACAGCCTGCTTTCCACAAGGATTCGAACCCCATCATGCACCAGCCGCTCGTCGCCGTTTCGTCAGACGTCAAGCAGTTCGAGAACTACACTTGGCATGCGGCGCCTCAGCAATATCTCGAGGCGGCGATCTCGGGCGCCGGGGTGCTGCCCGTGCTGGTGCCCAATTTCGGCGACCGCCTCGACCTCGATGAGCTGCTCTCGTCGGTCGACGGCGTCATGCTGACAGGTTCCAAGTCCAACGTCGATCCTCGCCTCTATGGCGAGGAAGCGACCGAAGCGAATGGCCCCTACGACTTCGCCCGTGACTCGACCACCATGCCGCTGATCCGCAAGGCGATCGAACGCGGCGTGCCGCTGCTCGCCATCTGCCGCGGCATTCAGGAGCTCAACGTGGCGCTCGGCGGTTCGCTCGCCACCGAGATCCAGGAGCGCGAAGGCATTGCCGATCACCGGGCTCCGGTCAGCGACAACCAGGACGAACGCTTCGCCATCCACCAGGTGGCGACCATCAAGCCGGGCAGCTGCCTTGCCGGCGTGTTCGGCCCAGGCGACATCCTGGTCAACTCGGTCCACCGCCAGGCGGTCGAGCGCCTGGGATCGAAGCTTCAGGTCGAGGCCGTAGCGCCTGACGGCACAGTGGAAGCCGTGTCGGTTCGAGACTCGCGTGCCTTCGCGGTCGGCGTGCAATGGCACCCCGAATACTGGGTCAAGTCCGACGACGTCTCGCAACGCATCTTCAAGGCATTTGGCGATGCGGTGCGCGCGCATGCGATCGCCCGGACTGCGGCACGGGCCGCGGCGGAGTAGTCGACTACGTTCCGCCGACGACCGGGTTCGATCAGAACTTGTAGCTGACGCCGAACCGCACTGCCTGGGTCTTGAGCTCGGTGACGTGGTTAAAGCCGCTGTCGGTGGCAGGGTTTTCTGTGAAGCTGCCGAAATCCGTGTAGCGATAGTCGATCCGGGTCGTCCAGTTGCGCGACAGCGCGTACTCCACGCCGCCGCCGACGGTCCAGCCACTCTTGGTGTGCGTCCAGCGGTCGGCGTCGCCATCGTAGGTGGTTTCGATGCGGGCGACGGCGAGTCCGCCTGTTGCGTAAAACAGCGCCGGACCGACCGAATAGCCGAGGCGCGCCCGCAGCGAGCCCTGAACCTCGATCTGGTTCTCCACCAGCCCGGCGTAATCGGATTCGACCGCCCCCTTCGCCCCGGACACCTCGAGATCGGCCTCTGCGCCAACGACCAGCTGGTTGAACGCATGATTGTAGCCGACATGGATGCCGCCCAGGCCGCCGTTGGCGTTCCACGAATCCCGCCAGTCTGTAACCCCGGTTTCACGGCCGACATTGTGGCTGTCGACATCGCCCCAACCGTAGCCGGCCTGGGCTCCGACATAGAAGCCCGACCACCCGAACCCGGGCTCGACGCTCGCGGCATCCGCCGCCATCGCGTTGCCCGCAGCGGCAAGCAGGATTGAAGAAACGAGAAGAATCGACCTCAAGATACACCCCCAAGTAGATATCATGCTGGCGATACATCCTTTTTGATGCAGAGGGAAGACACCCTACGGGGGAGGCTGTACACGTACACAACCTTATGGTGCGCAAGCGCAACATGTAACGACGGTCTAATATGACAGCTTGGAGACGCTTCGGCTGTCCTCACCCACGGGATCGAGGCGCCAGTGTTCCCGATGGGTCGTCAGCAGCCTTGTCCGGACTTTGGCGCGATTGCGTGTTCCTTCGGCTTTCCTGTGGACTGCCTGACATGCAGCTCGGACTTGATCAGTTCCTGCGACGGGCGGCGCGACGGCCGACTTAGCGCACGCCGTTCCAGCGCCGGCGTCACGATCTGCGCTTCCGCAAGGTCATAGCCGATGGCCGAGACGTCGATGCTCGGCACGAGGCCGGCGCGCGCAAGGCCGTCGGGCCGATGGCGACGAGGTCGTGCCAGCAGCAGACGGCAGCCGGCCTGTCCTTCAGCGCCCGGCGCGTCCTGATCGGGGGACAGGTCGATCCCAGCCAGGTTGGCTCAGCTAGATTTTTGCCGTCACATGCCCGGTCTCGGGTACCGGCGTCAGCGCCCGGCGCGCATGTGAAAACCACGAAAAGATGTTGTCGGCCGCAAGGTCGGCCATCGCTTTCCGGGTATGAACTGTGGCGGAGGCCACGTGGGGCAGCAACGTAGCGTTCGGCAAGTCGATGAGGGCCTGCGGCACGTTGGGCTCGTCAGCGAAGACGTCGAGGCCGGCGGCAAGGATCGTGCCTTTCGACAGGGCATCGACAAGCGCTGCCTCATCGACGGTGGCGCCACGGCCGACATTGACGAAAACCCCGTTGGCGCCGAGCGCCTCGAAAATGCCGGCATCGACAATCTTTGCGGTCTGCGGCGTGGCAGGCGCAACCGACACAAGCGTGTCGACAGACAAAGCCAGTTCCTTCAGCGTCGGATGGTAGGCGTACGCCACGCCCTCGACCGGGCGGCGGTTGTGGTAGGCGATCGGCAGTCCGAAAGCTTCGAGCCGGCGGGCGATGGCACGACCGATGCGGCCCATGCCGAAGATGCCGATGCGGCGGCCGCGCAGCGTGCCCGGCGTCAGCCGATAGCCGCCCTCGCTGACCCAGCGCCCGTCGCGCAGCCATGCCTCGGCCCGCGGCAGTTCGCGCACCGTGTTGATGAGCAGGCCGACCGCAGCGTCGGCAACTTCTTCGGTGAGGACATCGGGCGTGTTGGTGACCATGATGCCGCGCAAGCCGGCATGGCGCGCGTCGACACCATCGTAGCCGACGCCGAAATTGGCGATGATCTCGAGATTGGGCAAAGCGTCGATGAACGCCGCATCGACCTGTCCCGCCGAGGCTATGCCACGCACCCTTGCCTTCATCTCCTCTGTCAGCAGCGCGGGATCGCTGGATGCCAGATGGACAAGAGAAAATGCCGACCTGAGTCGCTCGGTGACGCGGGGGTGCAGCAGTCCGGGAATCAGGACTGACGGCGCCTCGATGGCTGGCACAGTCATGTGCGCTCTTTGGGCTTTCCCGTCGACTGCCTGACATGCAGCTCGGGCTTGATCAGTTCCTGCGACGGGCGCACCGACTGGCCGTTGAGCTTGTCGAGAAGCGCGCTTGCCGCTCGACGGCCGACCTCGCGCTGGCCGTTCCACACAGTGGTCAGCGCCGGCGTCGCGATCTGCGCTTCCTCGAGATCGTCGTAGCCGGTGACGGAAACGTCGATGCCCGGCACGAGGCCGGCACGCGCGATGCCGTTCATCAGGCCGATGGCGACGAGGTCGTTCCAGCAGCAAGCTGCGGTCGGCTTGTCCTTCAGCGCCAAGAACTGTCCGGCCGCCTCGAAGCCGCCCTGCTTGGTGCGCGGTCCGGCGATGCGCCAGGTCGGCAGCACTTCCAGGCCCGCCGCTTCCATGGCGTTGAGATAACCCTGATAGCGGTGGCGGCCGGTCGAGGTCTGGTCGGTGCCGCCGATCATGGCGATGCGCTTGTGGCCGAGCGAGATCAGGTGGTTGGTGGCAAGCGCCGTGCCATAGGCGTCGTCGCCGCGAAAAACGGGCACCTCTGCACCTTCGACAGAGCGCGCGATCAACACCGCCGGCAGGCCGTTCTCCTCGGCCATGATGATGTCCTCGGGCGGCGTGCCGATGGCCGGCGACATGATCACGCCATCGGCGCCGAGCTGCAAAAGCGTGTCGACGAAGGTGCGCTGCTTCTCCAGATCGTCATAGTGGTTGGAGAGAATGAAGGTCTGGCGGCTGCGGTCGAGCTCGCTCTCGATGGAGCGCAGGATCTCGGCATAGAACGGATTCATGATGTCGTGGACGACGACGCCCACGATGCCCGAGCGCGAGGTGCGCAAGCTGGCGGCGCGGCGGTTGTAGATGTAGCCAATCTCGCGGGCATGCTGCTTGATACGATCACGGGTGACGTCGGCGACAAGAGGGCTGTCGCGCAGCGCAAGCGACACGGTCGCGGTCGAAACGCCGAGCGCGTCGGCTATCGTCGAAAGCTTGATCTTCTGAGCCAGCGGGCCCTCCATCCGCAAGCGTGAACGGACGGTCTTTTAAACCGTTTAAAGCCGTATGCCATTGTTCAACGGCAAATCAAAGCTTTTTTGCCAGCTCTTCGGTTTCGGCACTCGGCGCGGCGCGGTTCCGGACCCTCAGCGTGTGCTCGCGGTGGATGATGTAGAGGCCGCTGGCAACGATGATCGCGGCACCGGCAAGCGTCCAGCGGTCGGGCAACTGGTCGAACACCAGCCAGCCCAGGATGATCATCCAGACCATCTGCAGATAGGGGTAAGGCGCAAGGGCCGTGGCGGAGGCGCGCTGGTAGGCCTTGATCAGCAGCCAGTGGCCGAAGCCGCCGAAGACGCCGAGCCCGAACAACACCAGCCAGTCATAAAGATGTGCCGGCAGCGAACCGGCGAGCGGCACGGCCGGCAGCATGAAGAGCGCAGGAACCACTGCCGAATAGAGGATCAGGCTCTCGGCCGTCTCGCGCCTGCCCATCTGGCGCGTCATGATGGTGTAGAGCGACGAGCTCAGCATGGCGCAGAGCGAAAAGATGTGCCCCATGTCGAAGCCGCCGAAGCCCGGCCGGGTGATGACGAGCACGCCGATGAAGCCGACGAAGACCGCGAGCCATCGCCGCCAGCCGGCCCATTCGCCAAGCAGCGGCCCGGCAAGGGCGGTGATGACCATCGGGCTGGCGAAGTTGATCGACA
Organism: Aminobacter sp. NyZ550; assembly: GCF_025628925.2. Taxonomy (NCBI): domain Bacteria; kingdom Pseudomonadati; phylum Pseudomonadota; class Alphaproteobacteria; order Hyphomicrobiales; family Phyllobacteriaceae; genus Aminobacter; species Aminobacter sp. NyZ550. The sequence continues at coordinate 1,890,730 of NZ_CP114190.1, read as the reverse complement.
CGGTTTCGGCCAGTTGCAGGGTCTGCAGCGCGAGGAAATTGAAGATCGTCGAGCCGAACATGAAGACGGCGCGCAGGATCTGCAGCCACAGGCTCTGCGGCACCAGCCGCTCCGGCCGCTCCCAGGCCTTGAACAGCACGAGCACGATCAGCGCATGCACGGCAAAGCGCACCCAGGTGACGAAGGGTGCCGCCATGCCTGATGTGACGAGATGCTTGGCGCTGGTGTCGAGGAAGGAAAACACCAGGCCCGAGGCAAATATCAGCAGGATCGCCGATGATGGCGTTGCGGTTTCTGCTGGTTTTTGAGGAGACACGCTGGCAGGCCGGGCAAATGACTAGGGATGCTTGGCTATTGCGCCTATCGCGGCTGCCCGGCAAGGCAAAAGACAGTGGACCAGGCTATTTTCCATCCCGGATACCGGGATGGAATGTCTCTGCCGTGACGGTTACTCCGCCGCTTCGGCTTCCACTTCGGGCTCGACCTCGGTCGTGCCCTCGACGTCGGCGGCAGCCTCGTCGTCGATCAGGGTCAGGTCGGACAGGTTGGCCTCGATGCGCAGAAGGAGCTTGGAAAGCTGCTTGACGTCCTTCTTGTCAAAACCTTTGAGCGCTTGCTTTTCGGTCTTCTTGACCGACTTTTCGACGGCGCGGATGGCGTCACGGCCGGTCTCGGTGAGGAAGATGTGGGCCTGGCGGGCGTCGGTGTCCGATGCGCGCTTTTCCAGGAATCCCTGGGCCTGCAGCCGGTTGATGGTCTTGGTGATGGTCGGCGGCCGCACGCCGAGGCGCGAAGCGAGCTGGCCGGGGGTCTGGCCGTCGTCATCGTGCAGCGACAGCATGATCTGGTCCTGGCCGGCATAAAAGCCATGCGCCAGAAGCCGTGCGGCCAGCGAGGTGCGCGCCAGTCGGGCGACCTGGTGAAGCCGGCTCATCGCCGCGCCTTTGTTGGACTTGGACATCCGCATCTCCTGCGCCACGCCTCGTACCGTGATGGCCGAGAATAGTTGCTGCGTGGCCCTTTGCAATCGACCGCACGGGAGATTGTTGCCTGCTCGTTTTGCCGGCAACCGACCACCCGCACGAGCGCTCTGTGCCAGACGCATGTTACAGTTCGATGACAAATACGCTTCGCCGGCAAATCTTCCGGTCGATAGACGTCATCCTGCCCGTCTTACGGCAACGATCATCAGCGCCTCGTAGGCGGATGCGGCTTCGCGCACCGTGCTCTGCACGCCGGAACCGGCGCGGCGCAGGATGCCGTCGTCGGCGTTCATCGTGTCGCGTTGTCCGCCACGCTGATTGTAGGGCGCCCTGGTCGAGAAGATCTGCTCGCTGAGATCGTCGGGAAAGAACATCTGCCCGGTCATGGCCCTGCCCTCCTCCGGAAACGCCTTGAAGTGGATGTGGGTGGTGCGACCGCGGTACCAGCCGGGATAGATGGTCTGGAAAGTCGCGATGCCGGCCGTGTCGGCCCGCTGCCAGCCGCGCAGGAATTTTTCGCCTGACGTATCGACGTCGCGATTGTCGCCCTGGCCGGGATAGCCGGAATAGTGCCCCGTCGCGTCGCAGTGCCATAGATCGACGCGCGCGCCCTCGATCGGGTTGCATGCTTCATCGACGATCTGCAGGCGCACGGTGAGGTCGACACCCTCACGACTTTCGGTGATTTCGCTGCGTTCAAGCTCCGGGTCGAAATAATAAGGCCCTTCGGTGGTTTCAGGCGTGATCGAGCAGACGCCGGCTTCCGGCAAGAGCAGCGAGCTCGCTTGCGGCGAGGCTTGCTGCGCAAACAGCTGCACCGGCACGAGCGCGCTGCCGCCCGCCGTCACCGCAATCAGGCCAAGCGCCCGGCGGCGGTTGAGTGTGCTGGGGAAAGGTGCCTTGCGCATGGCTGGGTGTCTCCACGAATGGGTCGGCAAGCCCCTTGCCTGACCGTCAATCTAGGTGCGGTCGCACCTCGCTCCCAATGAAACTTCCGTAATGTTCATCAGGTGGCGCCATGATGCCGTTTGAGACGTGCAAAAGCTTGGCCGGCATCCTATATGAGGCCTCTATTCGATCCCGAGGACGACCATGACCGAAACCCAGACCCAAATCCCCGTCACCGTGCTGACCGGCTATCTCGGTTCCGGCAAGACGACGCTACTCAATCGCATCCTGTCCGAGAACCATGGCAAGCGATATGCGGTCATCGTCAACGAATTCGGCGAGATCGGCATCGACAACGACCTGATCGTAGAATCCGACGAGGAAATCTACGAGATGAACAATGGCTGCGTCTGTTGCACAGTCCGCGGCGACCTGATCCGCGTCGTCGAAGGCCTGATGCGCCGCCCGGGCCGTTTCGACGCCATCGTCGTCGAGACCACCGGCCTCGCCGACCCGGTGCCGGTCGCCCAGACCTTTTTCATGGACGACGACGTCCGCTCCAAGACCAAGCTCGACGCGGTCGTGGCGCTCGTCGATGCCAAGCACCTGCCGCTGCGCCTCAAGGACAGCCGCGAGGCAGAAGACCAGATCGCCTTCGCCGACGTCGTCGTGCTGAACAAGACCGACCTGGTTACATCAGACGAGCTGCGCGACGTCGAGGCTGCCGTGCGCGCCATCAACCCGTCCGCCAGGATCCATCGCACCACCCGCGCCGGCGTGGCGCTCGACCAGGTGCTCGACCGCGGCGCCTTCGACCTGAAGCGCGTGCTGGCCGACGACCCGCATTTCCTCGACGCCCATGATCATGACCACCACCACGATCATGAATGCGGCCCGAACTGCGACCATGACCACCATCATCACCACCACGATCATGACCATCATGATCACGACCACCACGAGCATGGCGCGGTGTCGCCGATCCACGACGTGACGGTGCAGTCGGTATCGCTGCGCGGCGGCGAGATGGATTCCAAGAAGTTCTTCCCCTGGATCGAGAAGATCACCCAGATGGAAGGCCCCAACATCCTGCGCCTCAAGGGCATCATCGCCATCAAGGACGATCCGGACCGCTACGTCATCCAGGGTGTGCACATGATCATCGAAGGCGACCACCAGCGTGCCTGGAAGGACGACGAAAAGCACGAGAGCCGGCTGGTGTTCATCGGCCGCGAACTCGACGCCGAGCGCCTGAAGCGCAGCTTCGAGGCTTGCCAGGCAGCCTAGCCATCGGAAAACCCACGGCCCTCGATGTATCGGGAGCCGGTCGCTTGCCTCGCCTCAGATGCGAGCTGAGCGCCAGCGTCGACCCAGTGTCGAAGTTGACGCTTGCTCACCCTGTCCTTAGGGGTGAGGACAAATCAGCACCGGAAGTTTTACAGCCCATGCCGACAGTCGCCCCGCTTGATCTCGACGGACATTGCGTCACTGCAAGCTTCCTCGACGACATTCCCTTCTTTGCGCTTGCCGACGGCATGGTGCACTGGCTCGACCATGGCCAGAAGTCGGTCAGGCTGCATGACGGGCTGCTGTCGGCGACGACGACGGCCAAAAACGACCTGATGATCTCGGGCGGCGAAGACGGCAAGGTGATGACGCTGACCTCGGCCGGCGTTACGGCTGAACTGGCGAGCGTCGGCAAGAAGTGGGTGACGTCGGTCGCTTCAGGCCCGCAGGGAGCCGTGGCTTACGCCAGCGGCCGCAATGCCTGGGTGCGCTTCGCCGACGGCAAGACCAAGGAGTTCGCCCACCCGCGCTCGGTCGAGGGCGTGGCCTTTTCGCCGAAGGGCATGCGCATCGGCGTTGCCCGCTACAATGGCGCGACGCTGCATTTCCCCGCCGCCGACGGCACGCCGACCGAACTGCAATGGGACGGTGCGCATACCGGCATCACGTTTTCGCCCGACGGCGCATTCCTGGTGACCACCATGCAGGAAAACGCCCTGCACGGCTGGAAACTCGTCGATGCCAAGCACATGCGCATGACCGGCTATCCCGCCAAGGTGAAGAGCCTGTCGTGGAGCGCCAAGGGCAAATGGCTGGCCAGCTCCGGCGCGCCGGCGGCGATCGTCTGGCCCTTCACAGGCAAGGACGGCCCGATGGGCAAGGCGCCGCTGGAACTCGGCACGCGCGGCAACACCATGGTGACCTCGGTTGCCTGCCATCCGAGCGAAGACATCGTCGCCATCGGCTATGAAGACGGCATGGTGCTGGCGGTCCGTTTTGCCGACGCCAAGGAAGTGCTGCTGCGCCGCCCCGGCAAGGGCGCCATCACCTCGATGGCCTGGGACAAGGAAGAACGCCGTCTCGCCTTTGGCAGCGCCGCCGGCGATTGCGGCGTCATCGACATCACCGGCTAGCACAATTCCAGGGAGAGACGTGAAGCGGCTTTTCCTGGAATGATGCGGATTCCGCGCGAAACTCAGCCGGCGCGTACAGCCCCCGCCGGCTTGCGCCGCAGTGCCAAGCCGTCGCGCATATTGAGCGACAGAAGCGCAATGTTGAGGGCTCCGGCCGCCAGCTCCAGTGTCTGCACGATGATGAAGGCCGTATCGAAACGGCCTTCCGCCGCCCAGCCGGCAAGTACATAGGCCGACGGCAGCAGCACCAGCAGGCCATTGGCGGCGATGATGCGCATGCGCCGCTTCTTGTGCTGGACGCCAGGGCGCCTCCAGCCCTTGCCGAGCGAGAATCCCGTGCCACCGGCAATGATCATCGCCGGGATGAGCACCACCATGCCGGCGAGAATTACGGCCTTTGCCGTGGCGATGATCTCGGCGTTGGCGGTCAGTTCAGCGGCAATTGTGGCAATCCAGAAACAGCTGACAGTGAGCAAGGCAACCCCGCCGGCCGCGGCATGAAGTTTCGCTTTCATCGTCGAATCTCCAGTTTACATAGCAAGCTATATATCGTTGCATAGCATGCTATTCAACAGCTATTCCTCGCGGCATGGCTTTTCAGAAAGAACGCTCCGCCGGATATCTCGCCAACCAGATGGCACGCCTGTTCGCCAAGGGCCTGCACGAGCGCATCCGCCCCCTCGACCTGGCGCCGGCGCAGTTCATGACGCTGCTGGCATTGTGGGACGAAGATGGGCTGACGCAGATCGAACTGGTGCGGCGCCTCGACGTCGAACAAGCGACGATGGCCAATACCCTGACCAGGATGGAGCGTGATGGGCTGATCGAACGGCGCGCCAACCCGGAGGACGGGCGCTCGCAGGCAATCCACCTGACGCCAAGGGCAAAGGCGCTTCGCGACCCGGCCACGGCTGCCGCCCGCGCCCAGAACGCAGCTGCCCTGGCGGACTTTTCCGAGGAGGAACGGGAAACCTTCCTGGCACTGATGCGGCGCGCCATCGCCGCCATGCACAAGGATTGAGCGCAGGCCCGCGCGGCGAACGCGCCGGCCGATCCGGAAGGGACTATTCGACCAGGCAGGTGGCGCGGCCGGTAAGATTGTAGGTCTTGCCGTCGCCGCCGGTGGCATCCGTCATGTCGAACACGGTGACCGAATATTGGCCGATATAGTCGCCTTCGTCGCCTGATTTGGTCCGGACCGTGATCTCGACATAACCATGCGGTTTGTCGGCCTCGCGCTCGCGGTAGACGACCATGCGCAATTCCTCGCCGTCGAGCCAGTATTGCGCGAGGTGGTCGCGTTCGAAGCTCATCTTGCGCAGGTCCAGCGAAATCGCCTTGTCGGAAATCTCGATCTCGCCGCGGAAATTGAACACCGGGCTGCCCATGCCACGAGTGACGCCACTCTCGATGGTCAGCTTCACTGCCTCATCCTTGGCACCGCATGAGAGCCCGCCAGAGGCACCGGCCGGGCCCGCCGCAAGCAGGATCGACATGGCAGTCATCATAGCACGCATCGCTCATCACCCCCAAAGCACAGTGTCATGATCGCCATTGCGATCGATGGGTCAAGATGGCCGCGCTGAGCCAACAGAGACCCTTGCAACGGCCAGTTGCCGTTTGTGGGAACGGCTGGCTAGAGTGGCGCCCGTCTGTCCAATGGGAGCCATGATGAACCGTATCGAACGACCTGAAGCCACCGAAGGCGGCGTGCCTTTGTCGCGCATCGCCGAACTTGCAGCGACGGAGGCGGACATCTTCCGCCGCGCCCGCCCAAAATCGGAGGCCGCGGTGGGCAACGGCATGGCCGGGTTCTTCAACGGCGTCCCGATGCACTGGATGAAAGACTGGCCGACGCCCTTCCCCATCCTGGTCGACAAGGCGAGCGGCGCCACGATCACCGACATCGACGGCATCAGGCTGGCCGACTTCTGCCTTGGCGATACCGGCTCGATGTTCGGTCATTCACCGGCACCCGTCGCCCGTGCGATTCGCCGGCAGGCGGCCCGCGGCCTGACCTACATGCTGCCGTCGGAGGATTCGCTCACGCTCGGCCTGCTGCTGGCAAGGCGCTTCGGCCTGCCGCATTGGCAGATCGCGACGACAGCCACCGACGCCAACCGCTTCGCCCTGCGGGTCGCCCGCGCCATCACCGGCCGCGACAAGATCCTCGTCTTCAACGGCTGTTACCACGGCTCGGTCGACGAGACGATGGTGCGGCTCGACGGCGGCAAGCCGATCAACCGCCCGGGACTATCAGGCGAGTTCCGCGATCTCACCCAGCGCACCCGCATCGTAGAGTTCAACGATCTTGCGGCGCTGGAGAAGGCGCTGAGCCATGGCGACGTCGCCTGCGTCATATCAGAGCCGGTGCTGACCAATTCCTGCATGGTGCTGCCCGAGCCGGGCTTCCTCGAAGGCGTGCGCACGCTGACGCGGCAAGCCGGCACGCTGCTCCTGATCGACGAGACCCACACCATCTCGACCGGCCCCGGCGGCTATACAAGCAAGCACAATCTCGACCCCGACCTGTTCGTGCTCGGCAAGCCCGTCGCTGGCGGCGTGCCGGCCAGTGTCTGGGGCATGAGCGAGGAGGTCGCCGCCCGCTACGCCGCCTACAATGCCACCAAGGAGCCGGGCTATTCCGGCATGGGCACGACGCTGTCGGCCAATCCTCTGCAGTTCGCGGCGATGCGCGCCACGCTCGAAGAGGTGATGACGGAGGCGGCCTACGCCCACATGGAAAAGCTGGCCGAACGGCTGGCCACGGGGCTCGACAAGGCGATCCGAAAACGGAAACTGCCTTGGCACGTGATGCGCGTCGGCGCCCGCGTCGAATTCATCTTCGCCCCCGGTCCGCTGCGCAATGGTGGCGAGGCCGAGCATGCCCACGCCTCCCGGCTGGAGGCTGCCATGCATGTGGCGCTGGTCAATCGCGGTGTCCTGATCGCGCCGTTCCACAACATGATGCTGGTCTCGCCGGTGACGACAGCGCGGCAGGTCGACAAGCTGATCGCAGCTTTCGACGACATTGCCGCCCGTCTTGCGGTATGAGACAAGGCAGAAGGACAATCGAGTGACATCATGACATCACCTTCCGGCTCGACCGTCGACGAAGCGAGAGCCTTCCTCGACGCGAACCCCGACATCGAAGCCTTCGATATCGTGCTGACGGACGCCAATGGCGTCGGCCGCGGCAAGATCATCCGCCGCCACGAACTGATGGGACTTTACGAAGGCGGGCGCCACCTGCCCATCTCCATCCTCGGCCTCGACATCACTGGCGAGGACGTCCACGAGACCGGGCTGATCTGGGATTCCGGCGATGGCGACCTCCGCGCCTGGCCGATACCTGGCACGCTGAAGCCTTTGCATGGCACCAGCCCCGCCCGCGGCCAGGTGCTGATGTCGATGTTCCATCTCGACGGCGCGCCAATGACTTCGGACCCTCGTCTGGCGCTGAAGCGACAGGTCGACAGGCTGGCTGAAAAGGGCCTCTATCCTGCCGGCGCCTTCGAGCTCGAGTTCTTCCTGCTCGCCAACGAGCGCGACAGCGACGGCAAGGTCCAGCCGGCCCGCGCCGTGCTCGATGGCCGCGCCTCCGGCAAGACCGAGGTCTATTCGGTCGATCACCTGCATGGCATGGAGCCGCTGTTCTCCGACATCTATGCCGCCGCAAAAGTGCAAGGCATCCCGGCCGAGACCGTGATCTCGGAATATGCGCCGGGTCAGTACGAACTCACCTTGCGCTACCGCAAGGACGTGATGCAGGCGGCCGACGACCTGTTGATGCTGAAGCGCCTGGTGCGTGCCCAGGCCCGCCGCCATGGCGTCACTGCCTGCTTCATGGCCAAGCCGATCGAGAAATATGCCGGTTCGGGCATGCATTTTCACGTCTCTCTGCTCGACAGCGACGGCAACAACGTCTTCACCGAGGCCGCGGAAGGCACCTGGGAGCCGAAGCTGCTGCATGCGCTCGGCGGCCTCGCCGAGACGATGGCGGAATCGATGCTGGTGTTTGCGCCGCATGCCAACTCGTGGCGTCGCTTCGTCTCCCAGTCCTACGCACCGGTGGCCCCCACCTGGGGCGTCAACAACCGCTCGGTGGCGCTGCGCGTACCGGCGGGCGACGCCAGGAACCGCCGCATCGAGCACCGTCCCTCCGGCGTCGACGCCAACCCCTATCTCGTCGCCGCGACCATCCTCGCCGGCATCTCGAAGGGGCTGGAGGAGCAGCTCGATCCTGGCCCGGAAACGTCTGGCAACGGCTACGAACAGGCCGAAGGTACTGAAAGCGTGATGCCACCGGACTGGCGCTCGGCGATCGAGGCGGCGAAAGCGTCGGAGTTTCTCCGTGAGGCGCTGGGCCACGACCTGCACCGCACGTTTACGGCGATCAAGGAAAGCGAATATTTCCGCGTCGCCCGCACGGTGAGCGAGCTCGACTACCACCTTTATCTGCACGAGGTGTGATCCCCGGGAATGGCGGTTGATCCGCCATCCACTCCAGACGCGTCGTTCACAATTTGCCGCATCACAGCGAACCCTCTGGCCTTGGCAGCAAAAAGAACATAGCATGAACAAATGGCAGTTCTTTCGACCCGCGAGAAACTCGCGATCCTTTCCGACGCCGCGAAGTATGACGCTTCCTGCGCCTCGTCAGGCGCCGGCGGGCGCGACTCGCTCAAGTCTGGCGGCATCGGCTCGACCGAGGGCATGGGCATCTGCCACTCCTACGCCCCCGACGGCCGCTGCATCTCGCTGCTCAAGATCCTGCTGACCAATTTCTGCATCTACGACTGCAGCTACTGCATCAACCGTTCGTCCTCCAATGTCCGCCGCGCCCGCTTCACGGTCGACGAAGTGGTGCGGCTGACCATGGATTTTTACAAGCGCAATTACATCGAGGGATTGTTCCTCTCGTCAGGCGTCATTCGCTCGCCCGACGAGACCATGACGGAGATGGTGGAGGTGGCGCGGCGGCTGAGGCTCGACGAGAAATTCGCAGGCTACATCCATCTCAAGACCATCCCCGAGGCGTCTGCCGAGCTGATCGAGAAGGCAGGCCTCTATGCCGATCGCCTGTCGATAAATGTCGAACTGCCGACCGATGAGGGCGTGAAGCGGCTGGCGCCGGAAAAACGGCCGGAGACGATCCGCGTCTCGATGGCAAAGCTGCGTTCGAAGATCGAGGAGAAGGCGGAACCGACGCTGAGGACGAAGACTCGCGAGCGTTTTGCACCGGGCGGGCAGTCGACGCAGATGATCGTCGGCGCCGACGCCACTTCAGATGCCCGCATCCTCAAGACCAGCGCCCGGCTCTATGGCAGCTACCAGTTGCGCCGCGTCTACTATTCCGCCTTCAGCCCGATCCCCGACGCCTCCTCTGCCCTGCCCCTGAGGAAGCCGCCGCTGATGCGCGAACACCGGCTCTACCAGGCAGATTGGCTGATGCGCTTCTACGGCTTTGAACAGGGCGAGATCCTCGACGGCACGCCTGACGGCATGCTCGACCTGGAGATCGACCCCAAGCTCGCCTGGGCGCTGCGCAACCGCGCCTCCTTTCCCCTCGACGTCAACCGCGCCGACAAGGAGAGGCTGCTGCGCATCCCGGGCCTCGGCACGCGCGCAGTGGAGCGTATCCTGGAGACCCGCCGCTTCAAGCGGTTGCGGCTCGATGACGTTGGCCGTCTTTGCCAATCCATCACCAAGGTCCGCCCGTTCATCGTCGCCGACGGCTGGTCGCCGGGCGCCGCCACCGACGCTGCACGGCTGCGCGAGGCGATTGCGCCGAAGCCGCGGCAACTCGAGCTGTTCCGATGACCGGCCAACCCGCCTTCCCACTGGCCGCCTACGCCGTGCATCTCGCCGGCCCGACCGACTTCGACGGCTGGCGCGATGCGGCACGCAGGCTGAGCACCAACGAGGTGAAGCCCGAGGACATCGAATGGCATGTCGGCGGCGAAGGGGACGAGCTGCCGGCGCCGACCCCGGGCGTCGAACTCAGGGTCTCCCGAGATTTCATCGAGCGCGCGGCCATCGTCACCTGCCATTCCGACAGCGAACGTTTCGCACTGCTCTATCGGCTGCTGTGGCGGCAGCGCAGCGAGCCTCATTTGCTCCGCATCGCCTCCGACCCCGACGTGCGCCGCTTCGAGGCGATGGAAAAGTCGGTCAGGCGCGACGAGCACAAGATGCATGCCTTCGTCCGTTTCCGGAAGATCGGCGACGGTGACGAAGAGCGCTTCGTCGCCTGGTTCGAGCCTGACCACTTCATCCTCGAATTGGCAGCACCGTTCTTCGTGCGTCGCTTTACCGGCATGCACTGGGCGATCCTGACGCCACGCGGCTCGGCTGAATGGGACCGCGAAAGACTGGCGCTAGGCCCCGGCGCTTCGAAGGATGATGCGCCCGCTGCCGACCAGTCGGAGGAGATGTGGCGGACCTATTTCGCCAGCATCTTCAATCCCGCCCGCCTCAAGGTGAAGGCGATGCAGGCGGAGATGCCCAAGAAGTATTGGCGGAACCTTCCCGAGGCGTCGCTCATTCCGGAGCTGATATCAGGCGCCGACGCGGCTGCCCGGGAGATGATCGCGAGGATGCCGACGATGCCCGCAGCGCATCACCAGGCGATACAAGCCAGACACTGGCCGGCTTTGGAGCCGTCGCCGGAGACAGAGGCGCATTCGATCGACGCTCTGCGCCAGCAAGCAAGCCAGTGCCGGCGCTGTCCGCTGTGGAGCGAGGCGACGCAGACGGTGTTCGGCGAGGGTTCTGACAATGCCGAACTGGTGTTTGTCGGCGAGCAGCCCGGTGACCAGGAGGACCTACAGGGCCGGCCATTCGTCGGCCCGGCCGGCAAGATCTTCGACGCGGTGCTCGGCGAAGCCGGCATCGAGCGGACGGCAGTCTACGTCACCAATGCCGTCAAGCATTTCAAGTTCGAACCGCGCGGCAAGCGTCGCATCCACAGCAAGCCCAATGCCGGCGAGGTGCAGGCTTGCCGCTGGTGGCTGGCGCAGGAGGTGACGCTGCTAAAGCCGAAGCTGATGGTGGCGCTCGGCGCGACCGCGGCCCAGTCGCTGCTGGAGGCGCCGGTGGCGATCACCAAACAGCGCGGGCAGACCATCAAACGCGACGACGGCCTCGCCGTTTTCCTGACGATCCACCCGTCCTACATCCTGCGCATCCGCGACCCGCAGGAGGCGGCAGCCGAGCGCGCCCGCTTCGTCGCCGACATCAGGACGGTGCGCGCGATGATGGCTGGCTAACGCAAGGCCAAGACCCGTCCCACCCGGCAAAAGGCGTATGCCAGCTACCGGATCAGGATCGCCCTGAGGTCGTTGACGTTGGTGCCGGTCGGCCCGGGGACAAAAAGATCGCCCACCGAGTTGAACGCCGTCCAGGCATTGTTGCCGGCCAGCATCGCCTTGGCGTCGACGCTGGCAGCATGCATGCGCGAAACAGTGGAGCCGTCGGCAAAGGCGCCGGCATTGTCCTCGGAACCGTCGATGCCGTCGGTGTCGGCGGCCAGCGCGTCGATGCCCTGGAGGCCGTCGATGCCGATGGCGAAGGCAAGCAGGAACTCGCTGTTGCGGCCGCCCTTGCCCTTGGCCCTAAGGGTCACCGTGGTCTCGCCGCCGGACAAGATCAGCACCGGCTTGTTGAACGGCCGGTTGCGGGTCGCGACTTCGCGGGCGATGGCCGCATGCACGCCACCGACCTCGCGTGCCTCGCCCTCGATGGCGTCGGAGAGGATAACGGTCTCAACGCCCTGCTTGCGCGCGGCTTCGGCGGCAGCGTCGAGCGACACGGCGGCAGAGGCGATGACATGCACCTCGTTGCGGGCGAAGCGCGGGTCGGTCGGCTGCGGCGCGTCGGCGGCAGCCGAGTTGATGTGGGCCATGACATTGGCGGGCAGCGCGATGCGGTAGGTTTCGATCAGGCGCCGCGCATCGGCGCGCGACGCCTCATCGGGCACCGTCGGACCCGAGGCGACCAAAGCCGGATTGTCGCCGGGAATGTCGGACACGACGAGCGAGACGACGCGGGCGGGATGCGCGGCTGCAGCCAGCCGGCCGCCCTTGATGCCTGAAATGTGCTTGCGAATGGTGTTCATCGCCGAGATCGGCGCGCCGGAAGCGAGCAGCGCCTCATTGACGGCGATCTCATCGGCAAGGGTCAGGTTCCCCGCCGGCGACGGCAGCAGCGCCGAGCCGCCACCCGAGACCAAAGCGACGACGAGGTCGTCCTCGGTCAGGCCGGAGATCGTCTGGACCAGAAGCTTCGCCGCTTCGAGGCCGTTGGCGTCGGGCACCGGGTGCGAGGCCTCGACGATCCTGATGCGCTCGCAAGGGGCGGCAAAGCCGTAGCGGGTGACCACCACGCCCTCCAGCGGTCCGTCCCAGGCTTTTTCGAAAGCGGCCGCCATCTGGGCCGAGCCCTTGCCGGCGCCAATGACAATCGTCCGTCCCTTGGGCTTTGCCGGCAGGTGGCGGCGGATGGTGAGCTCGGGATCGGCGGCCGCCACGGCGGCTTCGAAAACGCTGGTCAGCAACTGCTTCGGGTCGGTCATGGCCATCGGGACGTTCAAACTCTTTCAGCTGTTCGCAACGGGGGGCAAGGCGAGTTCGCGGCTGGGAATGCCGAGATGCTCGGCGACCGCCGCCACCACCACCTCGTGGTCCTGGCGCTCCGGCAGTCCTGAAACGGCAATGGCACCAATGACACCGACGCCCTTGACCTTGATCGGGAAGCCGCCGCCGGCCAGCACATAGTCTTCGATGGGCAAGGCCTCGCCGATCGGGAAGGTACGGTCCTCGCGGGCCTTGGTCAGCACTATGCGGTAGCTGCTGCGGTGGAAAACCTTGACAACATTGATCTTGCGCCGCGCCCATTCGGTGTTGCCACACGTCGAGCCCGGCAGGGCGCAGTAAAACAAGGTCCGGTCCCAAAGCCTGATGTCGACCACGATCGGCAGCTTTTCGGCAACGGCGCGGGCGCGGATGGTCGAGCCGATATCGAAGGCAACCGCCTCGTCGAAGCGCTCAAAGACCAGTCGGTCCTCCTGCTCAGCGATCTTTTTCAGGTCCTCGGCTGCTGCCATCGTCCGTTCCTCCGTCAGACACGGCTCACATGGCAGACGCGAGGCAATGACGCAAGGTCAGGCAGCCTGATCCATCGTCGTCTTGGCGGCTTTGCCTGCGACATAAACTTCCACCACGGCGCGGTCGTCGCCGAGCGTCTGCAGCAGGAACAGCTCCTCGGCCAGCGTGCCGCAGCGCTCCATCCTGAGCCGCATGCCAGGCGTGGCGCGGGCGTTGAGCACCACGAGGTCGGCGTCGGTGCCGACGTCGAGCGTGCCGACCTTGTCTGCTATCGACAGCGCCTCGGCATTGCCGCGCGTCAGCTGCCAGTAGGAAGCCAGCGGGTTCAGCTTCTCGCCGTTGAGCGCAATGACCTTGTAGGCCTCGTCCATGGTGCGCAGCATCGAATAGTTGGTGCCGCCGCCGACGTCGGTGGCGGTGGCGATCCGGAGCGGCCTGTCACGCTTGCGGTAGCGCTGGTAGTCGAACAGGCCCGAGCCAAGGAACAGGTTGGAGGTCGGGCAGAACACGGCGATCGAGCCATGCTCGGAGATCGCGTCGGATTCACGCTCGCCGAGATGGATGCAGTGGCCGAGCAGCGTGCGTTTGCCGAGCAGGCCGTAGTGTTCGTAGACGTCGGTATAGTCGCGCGACCAGGGGTAGAGCTCCTGGGTGAAGGCGATCTCGGCGTGGTTTTCCGACAGATGCGTCTGGATGTGCAGGTCGGGATGCTCGCGCGCCAGCTGGCCGGCCATCTCCATCTGCTCGGGGGTCGATGTGATGGCGAAGCGCGGCGTAATGGCATAGTGCTGGCGGCCCTTGCCGTGCCATTCCTTGATCAATGCCTTGGTATCGTCATAGCTCGCCTGCGGCGTATCGAGCAGACCGTCGGGGGCATTGCGGTCCATCATCACCTTGCCGGCGATGTTGAGCATGTTGCGCTCATGCGATTCGGCGAAGAACGCCTCGGCCGACTGCTTGTGCACCGAGCAATAGGCGGCAACGGTCGTCGTGCCGTGGCGCACCATCTCGTCGAGGAACAGGCGCGCGATGCGGCGGCCATGCTGGGTGTCGATGAAGCGCGTTTCCTCGGGGAAAGTGTACTTGTTCAGCCATTCCAGCAGCTCGGCGCCATAGGACGCAATGATCTGCATCTGCGGGATATGGACATGCCCATCGATGAAGCCGGGCAGGATCAGATGCGGGCGATGGTCGACGACCTTGGCGTCACCGGCCTGGGCCGCGATCTCCGAATAGGCGCCGACGGCCGCGATCTTGCCGTCGCGCATCAGCACCGCACCATCTTCCTCATAGGCATAGGACGCATGGTCGTCTGCGCTATCGGGCCAGCGCAGGAAGGACAAGGTACGGCCGCGAAGGAGTGTGGTGGTCATGATCGAACTCTACAGGCTTTCTGGCGTGGCCACATCGCGGCCCGTTTTGCCGCGCGTCAAGGTGAGCGCGACGAGCGCGCCTCGAACTTTCAATCCGTAGGTCGCAGGCGCTACTTGCGCGCCTGTTCATACCAGGCGACCAGCAACGCCCGCTCCTCGGGTGTGATCTGGGTCACGTTGGCCGGCGGCATGGCATGGCTGCGGCCAGCCTGCAGGTAAATCTCACGCGCATGCAAGGCGATTGCGTTGTCGGTCTCCAGCACCACGCCCTTCGGCGCATGGTAGACGCCTTCGTAGGACGGCTCGTTGGCGTGGCACATGGCGCAGCGGCCGAGAACCGTATCACGAACCTTGGGGAACTGGGCTGCGGCAATATAGGGCTCGGTGAGGACGGAGGCGTTCTTGTCCTCGCCGGTCAAAACCTTGGGCACGGTCGACAGCCACATGATGACGACGAACAACAGGGCAGCGGCGAGCCAGGTCCAGTGCGGGTTGCCTTCACGCTTGTGCACCGTGTTGAAGTAGTGGCGGATCAAGACGCCGATGATGAAGATGAGCGCGGCGATGATCCAGTTGAACTCGGTACCGAAGGCCAGCGGGTAGTGGTTCGACAGCATCAGGAATACGACCGGCAGGGTCAGGTAGTTGTTGTGCGTCGAGCGGGTCTTGGCGATCTTGCCGTATTTCGGGTCAGGCTTGCGGCCGGCGATGAGGTCGGCGACGACGATCTTCTGGTTCGGGATGATGACCATGAAGACGTTGGCCGACATGATCGTCGCGGTGAAGGCACCAAGATGCAGGAAGGCGGCGCGGCCGGTGAACAGCTGCGTATAGCCCCAGCTCATGAACACGACGACGACATAGAGGATGATCATCAGAAGCGTGTCGTGGTCGCCGAGCTTCGACTTGCAGAGCAGGTCATAGACGATCCAGCCGAGACCGATCGAGGCGAGCGAAATGGCGATGGCGACAGGCGCCGACACGTCGAGCACGTTGCGGTCGACAAGGAACAGCTCGGCGCCGCCGTAATAGACCAGGCAGAGCAGCGTGAAGCCCGACAGCCAGGTGGCGTAGGATTCCCACTTGAACCAGGTCAGGTGCTCCGGCATCTGGGCCGGCGCCACCAGGTATTTCTGGATGTGGTAGAAGCCGCCGCCATGAACCTGCCATTCCTCGCCATGGGCGCCGACCGGCAGGCCGTCATGCTTGCGCAGCCCGAGATCGAGCGCGATGAAGTAGAACGACGAGCCGATCCAGGCCATGGCGGTGATGACATGCAGCCACCGCACGGCGAAGCTCGCCCAGTCCATGAAAAACGCCAAGTCGTACATCCGCCGTCCCTTTTTCGCAGCGTGCCGATCTTACGATGCCCGATGCATTGGGGAAGTGAAAGGATTCGCGATGACTTTCAAAAAAATCTGGAAAATACTAGCGTAGCGCTGCACGGCACAAGCCGGCTATGGAACCATCGGTCTCGCATGGCATATCTCGACAATATCGCGGTCTTCGTTCGCGTCGTGGAACTCGGCAATCTCTCCGCCGCGGGCCGTGATATGCGCATTTCGCCGGCGGTCGCCTCCAACCGCATCAAGGAGCTGGAGAAGCACCTCGGCGTGCGCCTGTTCAACCGCACGACGCGCCAGTTGATGCCGACCGAGCACGGCAACGTGTTCTATTCCGGCGCCAAGCAGGTGCTGGAAGCGATCACCGAAGCCGAAGCCGCCGTCTCGGCGCTTTCCGGCCAGCCGCGCGGCACCATCCGCGTCACCGCCCCGCTCGGTCTGGGCCGTCGGCTTGTCGCCTCGGGCATTCCCGAATTCCACGACAAGTATCCCGACATCGAGGTCAGGCTCAGGCTTTCGGACCACAATGTCGATATCCTCAAGGAAGGTCTCGACGTTGCCTTCCGACTCGGCGTGATCGAGGATTCCAGCCTCAGGATGCGCGGCATCATGGAATGCGAGCGGGTGCTGGTCGCAGCACCCAAATATCTGGAAAAGCGCGGCGAACCGGAAAGCGCCAATGAGCTGATCGGCAAGAAGCATGACTGCCTGATGCTGCGTTATCCCGGCTCACGCGAATATTTCTGGACGTTGGAGACGCCCAACGGGCCGACCAAGTTCGAGGTCCACGGCCCGTTCGATTCCGACGACGGCGACGTGCTGACCGGCTGGGCGCTGGCCGGGCGTGGCATCATCAACAAGCCGCGCTTCGAGGTAGAGCCCTTCATCCGCGACCAGCGGCTGAAGATCATCCTGCCGCAGACGCCGCCGACGCCGGTGCAGTTTGCCGCCGTCTATCCGCACAAGAAGCTGCAGGACCCGAAGGTCCGGCTGCTGCTCGACTTCATGGCGGAGCGCTGCCACAAGCTGATCAAAGATATCCTTGCTGGCAAGTGAGGCGGGCGAAGACGTTAGGCCGGCACCTCATCCCTCGATCGCCTGGTAGGCCGAGGTCCAGAAGTCGACATAGTGCTTGGGCGCCTCGGGCGAGTCCATCAGCTTCTGGGACAGCAGGATGCCGGCAAAGTCATTGGCCGGGTCGGCATAGGCAGAGGTGCCATAGCCGCCGTCCCAGCCGAACCTTCCCGGCGTCGTAAAGAGATTGTCGCGCTTGAGCGCGACCGACATGCCGAGCCCCCAGCCGGAATTGCCGTTGAAGAACATCGCAGCGCTCGCCTTCTGCTCGTCGGTGAGCTGGTCTGACGTCATCAGCTCGACCGAGGCGCGCGACAGGATGCGCTGGCTGCCAAGCTTGCCCTTGCCGAGCATCATGCGTTGGAAGGCGAGATAGTCGTCAGCCGTAGAGACAAGCCCGCCGCCACCGGATTCGAAAATGGCCGGTCTGGCGAACAGCCCGCCCTTGGCCTCGTCATAGACGCCGAGCTTGCCGCTCTGGAAATCCCTGGAATAGGCGGTAGCAAGCCTGTCGACCTTCTCGGCCGGCACATGGAAGCCGGTGTCCTTCATGCCGAGCGGGCCGAAGATGCGCTCCTGCATGAAGGCGGACAAAGGCTGGCCGACCACGCGCGCGACAAGCACGCCGGCGACGTCGAGGCCGGTGTGGTAGAGCCAACCCTTACCCGGCTGATGCGCGAGCGGCAGGGAACCGACGGCCTTCATGAAGGCATCGGGCGAGCCGCGGTACAGGTCGGCACTTGGCGCGATGCCGGCTTCGGCCATCGCATGCTGCACCGGATAGGCGAAGGGATAGACCATGATCGCGCCGACGCCGAAGCGCAGGGTGAGCAGGTCGCGCAGCGTGATCGGCCGGCTGGCCGGAACGGTGTCGGTGAGCTGGCCGTCGATGGCTTTGAGCACCTTGCGGTGGGCAAGCTCGGGCAGCCATCTGTCGACCGGGTCGTCGAGGCGCAGCCTGGATTCCTCGACCAGGATCATTGCCGCGACCGCGGTGACCGGCTTGGTCAACGAGGCGATGCGAAAGATGCTGTCGCGGCGCATCGGCGCCGTACCGCCGAGCGCAAGCGCACCCGCTGCCTCGACATGGGTCTCGCCGCCGCGACTGACCGCCCAGACGAGGCCCGGCACGTCGCCGCTTTCGACATGGCCCGCCATGACCTTGTGCATCCGCTCGAGGCGGTCGGTTGTGAACTTGCCTGTCATTATCGTCGTGCTCCCTGATCCTGTTATCGTCGCGCTTGCCGCGGCTGACTGTTCCTGCTGCGCCGATGCCGGCGCGGGCAGCAGCAGCGCGGAAAGGGCTGCGCCCTTCATCATCGTGCGGCGGTCCATTCCTGAAATGCCGTTAATGCCGTTCATGTCTTCCTCGCTGGCCGAAAGAGATCCAAACTGATTGCATTTACTAACTGGTTGTAAAATAGGCAGACTGATTTTATATTGCAACTGGTTTATTGGAGACACTTTGCATGAACCAGCAGCATCGGTCGGGCTGTCCGATCAACCTCACCCTCGAGGTGGTCGGCGACAAATGGAGCCTCATCGTCCTGCGTGACATGATGTTCGGCAATCGCCGGCACTTTCGCGAGTTGCTGACGCAGTCTGAGGAAGGCATCGCCTCCAACATACTCGCCGACCGGCTGCGTCGGCTGCTCGACGACGGGCTGATCAGCAAGGCCGACGATCCCAGCCACAAGCAGAAGGCGATCTACTCCCTGACCGAGATGGCGATAGAGTTGCTGCCGGTCTTCGCCCAGATCGCCGCCTGGGGCCGCAAATGGCTGCCGGTCAGCGAAGAGCTCAGCATCCGCGCCGAACTGCTGGAAAAGGGTGGGCCTGAGATGTGGGAGCGCTTCATGGAGGAGCTGCGCACCGACCATCTCGGCGAGCCGCTGTCGGAGGCAGGACAACAACGGCTTCCCGTGCGCCTGGAACTGCAGGCGGCCTATCTCGAAGTCGTCGCCCGTAACGCCGGATCAGCTTGATTTTCCACTGGGCCAGCCCGGAACCGAACTGTCATATGGCTGTTGTAGCCTGCGTGAGCCGCCTGCCAGTCGCCGGGCGGCGCGACCAGCCATCAAGGAGCAGGCACGTGATTTCCCATCCGACGCGCAACGATCTCAAATCCAACGCCAAGAAGGTTTCGATCGAGCTTCTCAACGCCCGGCTCGCCGATGCGATCGACCTGGCGCTGATCACCAAGCAGGCGCACTGGAACGTCAAGGGGCCGCACTTCATCGCCATCCACGAGATGCTGGACGGCTTCCGCAAGGATTTGGATGAACACGTCGACACCATCGCCGAACGCGTCGCCCAGCTCGGCGGTGCCGCCCTAGGCACCTCGCAGGTCGTCGTCGAGGCCAGCAAGCTGAAGCCCTATCCGACCGACATCTCCAAGACCAAGGATCATATCGCAGCTCTGATCGACCGCTATGCCGACGCCGCGAAAAGCGTGCGCACGGCCATCGACGAGACTGGAGAGGCCGGCGACGCCGATACCGCCGATATCTTCACTGCCTATTCGCGCACGCTCGACAAGTCGCTGTGGTTCCTCGAAGCCCACATCCAGGAAAGCGAATAGCCGCCAGCCTCGTTGCCGCCACGCCGGTCAGTTCGCCCTGACAAGCGCGGTCATGATCTCGGCTGCGGCGAGCGCCGCAATGACGGCGGGACGCTTGTCTTTCACCGCGTCACCGCCGATCGGACAGATCAGCCCCGCGAACTGTTCGTCGCTGCCACCTGCGATCTTGAGAAACCAGCTCCTGAACGTCGCCTTCTTGGTCTTGGAGCCGATCATGCCGACATAACAGGTGTTATCGCGCTTCAATGCCTCGGCGACGATCAGGAAGTCGAGCGCGTGGTCGTGGGTCAGAACGACGAAGGCCGAGCCTGAGGGGGCTTCGCGAACCATCTCTTCCGGCATCGGCGTCAGCCGCGTGACGACATTGTCGGGCATGCCTTCGAGCGCGTCGGCGCGGGTCTCGACGACGACGACGTTGAGCGGCAGGAGCGCGAAGGCCGATGCCAATGCCTGCCCGACATGGCCGCCGCCGAAGACATAGACATGCGGACGTCCCGCGTCGGATGCCTCGGCGCCGGCCAGCAGATCGGCGCGCATCGCTTCGTCGACGTTCCTGACGGCAACCTCGACGCGGCCGCCGCAGCACTGGCCGATCTCCGGCCCGAGTGGAATGTCGAGCGTAAGGCTGTCCTTGGTTTCACTGGTATGGTCGAGATAGCGCGCCGGGACGGGATCGCCGGTGACGTGCTCCATGACCGTGCTGCGCTTGGACGAACCGGCCAGCATGGCACGCGCGGTATCGATCGCCATGAATTCCAGCTGACCGCCGCCGATGGTGCCGAAGATGCGCTGCGGCGACACCAGCATCCACGCGCCTTTTTCGCGCGGGGTCGAGCCCCTGGCCTCGGCCACCTCGACCAGTGCCACCGAAGGCGCTGCGTCAAGGAAGGCCCGGAGGCTCTTGGCGGTCGCGGTCACTTGGCCTGGGCCGCCTCGGCCCGGAGGCGTTCGATCGCCATCAGCACGCGCTCGGGCGTCGCCGGAGCGTCGAGGCGCGGACAGATCTTGTGGTCGGCGACACTTGCCACCGCATCCGACAGCGCATGCAGCACTGCCATGCCATGCGGCAGCGGCGGCTCGCCGACGGCCTTCGAACGATGGATCGTCGGTTCATAAGCCTCGGACCAGTCGGTCAGCGCGACGTTGAAGACCTTGGGCCGGTCGGAAGCGAGCGGGATCTTGTAGGTCGACGGCGCATGCGTGCGCAGCCGACCCTTGCCATCCCACCACAACTCTTCGGTGGTCAACCAGCCCATGCCCTGGATGAAGCCGCCCTCGACTTGGCCGATATCGATGGCCCGGTTCAGCGAACGACCGGCGTCATGCAGGATGTCGGCGCGCTCGACGACATATTCGCCGGTCAAAACGTCGACCGATACCTCGGCGCAAGCCGCGCCATAGGCGTAGTAGTAGAAGGCATGGCCCCTGCCCTTGCTGCGGTCCCAATGGATCTTCGGCGTCTTGTAGTGGCCGGCGGCCGACAGCTGGATGCGGTTGAGATAGGCCTGCTTGACCAGGTCGTTGAAGGCAATCTCCTGATTGCCGACGCGCACGCGGTTGGGCAGGAACACCACCTGGTCGGCCGGCACCTGGTACTTCTCGGCGGCGAAGTCCGTCAGCCGCTTGCGGATCTGCCGCGCCGCATCCTGGGCCGCCATGCCGTTGAGGTCCGCGCCCGACGATGCTGCCGTGGGTGCGGTGTTGGGCACCTTGGCGGTGGTGGTCGCGGTGATCTTCACCCGGTCGAGGTCGATCTGGAACTCTTCCGCCACCACCTGCGCCACCTTGAGATGCAGGCCCTGCCCCATCTCGGTACCGCCATGGTTCATGTGCACCGAGCCGTCGGAGTAGACATGCACCAAGGCACCGGCCTGGTTTGACTCGGTCTTGGTAAAAGAGATGCCGAACTTGACCGGCGTCATCGCCAGACCGCGCTTGACGAAGCGGCTGTTGGCGTTGAACGCCGCGATCTCGCGGCGGCGGCGGGCATATTGCGCGCTGTCCTCGAGCTCGGCGACGATGCGCTGGATGATGCAGTCCTCGACCTTCTGGTGGTAGGGCGTGAGGTTGCGCTCGCCCGGCGTGCCCATCGGATCGTAGAAATTCAGCTTGCGGATTTCGAGCGAGTCCTTGCCGACGGCAAAGGCGACCTCGTCGATGACGCGCTCGGCGCCGACCATGCCCTGCGGGCCGCCGAAGCCGCGAAACGCCGTATTCGACACCGTATTGGTGTAGAGCGGCGCCGACTTGGCATGCACGTTGGGATAGAAATAGGCGTTGTCGCAGTGAAACAGCGCACGGTCGCCCACCGGACCCGACAGATCGGCCGAGAAGCCGGCATTGAGCGCGAACATGTAGTCGACGCCGAGGATGCGGCCCTCATCGTCGAAGCCGACCTCGTAGTCGATGGCGAAGTCGTGGCGTTTGCCGGTGGCGGTCATGTCCTCGTCACGGTCGAGACGGACCTTGACGGCGCGCTTGTGCTTCTTGGCGGCGATCGCGGCGATCGCAGCACACTGGTTGGCCTGGGTTTCCTTGCCGCCGAAGCCGCCGCCCATGCGCCGCACTTCCACCTGGACTGCATGGCTCGGAACGCCGAGCACATGGGAAACGAGATGCTGGGTCTCGCTCGGTCCCTGCGTCGAGCAATAGACAGTTACCTCGTCGTCCTCGCCGGGCACCGCGAGCGAGACCTGACCTTCGAGATAGAAATGGTCCTGGCCGCCGAGCTTCATCCGCCCCTTCACCCGGCGCGGAGCAGCGGCTATCGCCGCTGCCGCGTCGCCGCGATTGAGCGTCAGCGGCGTCGTCACCTGCTTGTCGTTCTCGGGATCGAGGTCCCAGATACCGAGGATCGCCGGCAACTCTTCATACTCGATCTTGGCAAGGCGCGCCGCCTGGCGGGCCTGCTCTCGGGTCGTGGCAACGACGGCGAAGATCGGCTGGCCATGGAACTGGACTTTGCCCTCGGCCAGGACCGGGTCGTCATGCATGCCACTCGGCGACACGTCGTTCTCGCCGGGCACGTCGGCATAGGTCAGCACGTCAACGACGCCGGGCGCCGCGCGAACAGCCGCGAGGTCGACCGACTTCAGCGTGCCATGGGCGACATTGGACAGGCCGAGGCCGATATGCAGCGTGCCTGCCGGTTCCGGCATGTCGTCGATGTAGATCGCCTCGCCGGCGACGTGCTTGTGGGCGGAGTCGTGGCGCTGGTCGGTGTGGACGCCGCCGGAGATCTTGGCGGCCTTGAGGTTCGGTTGATGCTGGGTCATGTCACGCAGCCTCGTATCTCGACACCGTCAACGGCGCCTTGGTGTCTGTCGTCTCCATGTAGAAACGCAACAGCAGGTTCCTCGCCGCCAGCGCGCGGTATTCGGCGGTGGCGCGCATATCGGTCAGCGGCGTGAAGTCCTCGGCGTATTTGGCCATAGCTGCTTCCACCGTTGCTTCGGTCCAGGGCTGGCCGACGAGTGCCGCCTCGACCGAGCTGGCGCGCTTCGGGGTCGCCGCCATGCCGCCATAGGCGATGCGGGCTTCGGCGACGGTGCCATCCTTGGCAAGGCTCAGCCAGAAGGCGCCGAGTGTTGCGGTGATGTCCTCGTCCCGGCGCTTGGCGATCTTGTGGACGGCGAAATGGACGCCCTTCGACGGCACCGGCACATGCACGGCCTCGACGAACTCGCCCGGCGCGCGGTCCTGCTTGCCGTAGGCGATGAAGAAGTCCTGCAGCGAAATCGTCCGCCGTGTCTTGCCCTTGCGCAGCGTGAGCGTCGCGCCCAACGCGATCAAGGGCGGCGGCGTGTCACCGATCGGCGAGCCATTGGCGATGTTGCCGCCAATGGTGCCCATGTTGCGCACCTGCTCGCCGCCGATGCGGTCGATCAGCGGGCCAAGCGCCGGAATGTGCTTCGACAGCGTCTCGAAGGCTTCGGTATAGGTGACGCCGGCGCCGATCGTGATGACGCCCCTGTCATGTGACAGGCCCTGCAGGCCCTCGATGTTGGCGATGAAGACGACTGGCGCGATCTTGCGCATATGCTTGGTGACCCAGAGGCCGACATCGGTCGAGCCGGCGACCACGGTCGCTGTCGGCTCTGCTTCGAGCACGGCGGCGAGATCGTCGACAGTTGCCGGGATGACGAAGCGGTCCTTGCCTTCGCCGACCTCGACGCGGACGCCGTCGCGGAAGGCTTCGAGCCGTGCGGTGATCGCCTTGCGCTCGACCAGCAGCGGATCCTTAGCGACCTTGCCATAGTCGGAAATGGCGCGTGCTGCGCGCATGATCGCCTCGTAGCCGGTGCAGCGGCAGAGATTGCCCTGCAGCGACTTCTCGATCTCGGCGTCGGAAGGCTCCGGCGATTTCATCCACAGGCCATAGAGCGACATGACGAAGCCTGGCGTGCAGAACCCGCATTGCGAGCCGTGGAAATCGACCATCGCCTGCTGAACCGGGTGCAGCCGGTCGCCGCCGCCGGCGAGATGTTCGACAGTCACGACATGGCAGCCGTCGAGCGAGCCCATGAAGCGAATGCAGGCATTGACGCTTTCATAGGTGAGCTTGCCGCCGGAGAGCCGGCCGACCAGCACCGTGCAGGCGCCGCAGTCGCCTTCGGCGCAGCCCTCCTTGGTGCCGCGCAGCGAACGCTGCAGGCGGAGATAGTCGAGCAGTGTAGCGTCTGGAGCGACGTCGGAAAGCTTGATGTCCTCGCCATTGAGGATGAAGCGGATGTGATTGCGTGTCTTGACCATCGTCATGGCTCAACTGCCCCGATAG
This sequence comes from Aminobacter sp. NyZ550, assembly GCF_025628925.2. Classification (NCBI taxonomy): domain Bacteria; kingdom Pseudomonadati; phylum Pseudomonadota; class Alphaproteobacteria; order Hyphomicrobiales; family Phyllobacteriaceae; genus Aminobacter; species Aminobacter sp. NyZ550. The sequence goes on along the minus strand of NZ_CP114190.1, from coordinate 1,866,184 downwards.
GTGGAATAGCCGAAGGGGGAAATCAGCAGCGGCACATGATAATGCGTCGGCTCGGCCATGCCAAAGCGGATCGGCACGATGTCGAGGAAAGCCGGCTTCGGCAGCTCGGTGCCCAGGCCACGGAGATAATCGCCGGCAGCGAAGATCAACTCGTACTCCCCGGCCCGGAACTCGTCGCCGGCCAGAAGCGGCGCATCGCAGCGTCCGTCGGAATTGGTCGCGACCGTCTTCAGCAGCGTGCGTGCGTCGCCGTCGATCCGGAACAGCGAAACCACCAGGCCTTCGGCAGGCTTTCCGGTCGCAGTATCAAGGACATGGGTTGTGAGGCGTCCGCCTTCGGCCTTTGTCATTCGGTCTCCCTATTGGCGCTGAACGCCATCATCATAGATTTTGCGCCATTTAAGGCCATTGCATAAGGTGCGGTCGAGCAGAGCACTACAAAAAGACTTTCAAAATTTTTCGAGGGAATGTCTGACGCACCTTTCGTTATTCTGCTCAAGTGCCCGGCAAGAATCCGGTTTTGAGGGAACATGCGTTACGTAAGAGATATGCGCGGCTACGGCGCAAACCCACCCCACCCGCAATGGCCTGGCAACGCGAATGTTTGCGTGCAGTTCGTGGTCAACTACGAAGAGGGCGGCGAAAACAACATCCTGCACGGCGACGCCGCTTCGGAAGCGTTCCTGTCGGAAGTGGTCGGCGCGGCCCAATGGCCGGGCAAGCGCCACTGGAACATGGAATCGATCTACGAATATGGCGCCCGTGCCGGCTTCTGGCGGCTCCACCGCATGTTCACCGAAGCCAATGTGCCGGTGACCGTCTATGGCGTAGCGACCGCCCTTGCCCGCTCTCCCGACCATGTCGCGGCGATGCAGGATGCCGATTGGGAAATTGCCTCTCACGGCCTGCGCTGGATCGACTATCGCGATCATGCGGAAGCCGACGAACGTGCCGACCTGATCGAAGCGATCCGTCTGCATACCGAAGTCGTCGGCGAACGTCCCAAGGGCCTCTATCTCGGCCGCACCTCGGTCTATTCGGTGCGGCTCGCCGCTGCCGAAGGCGGCTTCGAGTGGATTTCCGACACCTATGACGACGAGCTGCCCTACTGGCTCGACCATGACGGCCACGGCAACGCGATCGCCCCGCAGCTGGTGATCCCCTACACGCTCGACGCCAACGACATGCGTTTTGCCACAGCCCAAGGCTTCAATTCGGGCGACCAGTTCTACGCCTACCTCAAGGACAGCTTCGACACGCTGTATCGCGAAGGTGCCGCCGGGCGTCCGCGCATGATGAGCATCGGCCTGCACTGCCGCCTCGTCGGCCGTCCCGGCCGCGCCGAGGCGCTGCGCCGCTTCATCGAATATGTACAGGGTCACGACAAGGTCTGGCTGGCCCGCCGCCAAGACATCGCCCAGCACTGGCGCGACACCCATCCCTACAAGCCGCAGGCGCTGCGTCCCTCGCGCATGGGCCGCGACGAGTTCGTCCAGCGCTTCGGCTCGATCTTCGAGCATTCGCCCTGGATCGCCGAGCGCGCTTTCGAATTCGAGCTCGGCCCGGCGCACGACAGCGCCGGCGGCCTGCACAACGCACTCTCCCGCGCCTTCCGCTCGGCGAGCGAGTCGGAGCGGCTCGGTGTTTTGACCGCCCACCCCGACCTTGCCGGCAAGTTGGCCCAGGCCAAGCGCCTGACCGAGGAGTCGACGAAGGAGCAGGCCTCCGCCGGTCTCGACGCGCTGACCGACGCCGAGCGCGCCCGCTTCACCGCGCTCAACACCACCTATGTCGAGAAGTTCGGCTTCCCCTTCATCATCGCCGTGCGCGACAATGACAAGGCAAGCATCCTCAAGGCATTCGAGACCCGCATCGCCAACAACCGCGACCAGGAATTCCTGACTGCCTGCAAGCAGGTGGAACGTATCGCCTGGTATCGACTTCACGACCTCCTTCCCCGCTGAGACCCCCGTCAGAAACCATGACAAAACGCTCCTACTACGCGCCGAAAGGCGGCTTGCCTCCCCAGACGGATCTGATCACCGATCGCGCCGTCTTCACCGAAGCCTATGCAGTGATTCCGAAGCGCGAGTTTTCGGACATCGTCACCAGCTTCCTGCCGCACTGGGACAAGGCGCGCGCGTGGGTGATCGCCCGCCCGCTGTCGGGCTTCGCCGAGACCTTCTCGCAATACATCATGGAAGTGCAGCCTGGTGGCGGCAGCGATAGGCCGGAGCCGGACGCGGGCGCCGAGGGCGTGTTCTTCGTCGTCGAAGGCGAAGTGACGGTCACGATTGCGGGCAAGAGCCATGTGCTGACGCCGGGCGGCTATGCCTATTTGCCTCCGGCGAGCGGCTGGACGATGCGCAATGCCGGTTCGGAAACCACGCGGTTCCACTGGATCCGCAAGGCCTACGAATATGTCGACGGCCTCGACGCGCCCGATCCGCTCTTCCTCAACGACAACGACATCGCGCCCAACCCGATGCCCGACACCAACGGCGCCTGGGCGACCACACGCTTCGTCGACCCCAACGACCTGCGCCACGACATGCATGTCACTGTGGTCACCTTCGAGCCGGGCGGCATCATTCCCTTCCCGGAAACCCATGTCATGGAGCACGGTCTCTACGTGCTCGAAGGCAAGGCGGTCTACCGGCTCAACAACGACTGGGTCGAGGTCGAGGCCGGTGACTTCATGTGGCTGCGCGCTTTCTGCCCGCAGGCGTGTTATGCCGGCGGCCCGGGCAAGTTCCGCTACCTGCTCTACAAAGACGTCAACCGCCACATGCAGCTCGGCGCCTTCAACGCCACACGCCGCCGCTGAGGACCAAAGCCATGTCGGGTGAGATGAAGCGGATCGTCGCCAAGCCGCTGACGCGGGAGAACTTCGCCGAATTCGGCGAGGTGATCGACACCAACTGCGACACGCACTACCCGATCAACTCAGGCAAATGCGAGCGCTACCATGCGCTCGCCCGTGCCGAGGCGGCCGGTCCCGAGGGCCACGTCATCATCAACATCTTCAAGGGAACGCCCTACGACTTCCCCTTGAAGCTTTCGATGGTCGAGCGCCACCCGTTCGGCAGCCAGGCCTTCATCCCGCTCACCCCACGCCCCTATCTCGTCGTCGTCTGCCACGACGTCGGCGACGGCCCGGGCGAGCCGCACGCCTTCATCACGGCGCCCGGCCAGGGCGTCAACTATCCCCGCAATCTCTGGCACGGCGTGCTGACGCCGATCGGTGAAAGCCAGGATTTTGTCGTCGTCGACCGCGGCGGCACCGGCCCCAATCTCGAAGAGTTCCATTTCTCGCATCCTTACGAAATCACCCTTCCGGAAGGCTTCTGACATATGGCCGAACTCTCGCTCATCGAACGCCTCTTCGACGTCATCGAACACGACATCGTGCCCAAGACCGCCGAAGGCGTGAAGAAGGGCAACAAGCTGTTCGGTGCCGCACTGCTTGCCAAGGACGACCGCTCGCTCGTCATCGCCGAGACCAACAACGAGCTCGAAAACCCGCTCTGGCACGGCGAGATGCACTGCCTGAAGCGTTTCTATGAAATGCCCAAGGCGACCCGCGCCGACACCAAGGATCTGATCTTCCTGTCGACCCACGAGCCCTGCTCGCTGTGCCTGTCGGCTATCACCTGGGCCGGCTTCGACAATTTCTACTATCTCTTCAGCCACGAGGATTCGCGGGACAACTTCGCCATCCCGCACGATCTGAAGATCCTGAAAGAGGTCTTCACCTTGGAGCCGGGCGGGTACAACGCCGAAAACGCCTACTGGAAGAGCTTTTCGCTGCGCAAGCTGGTGCGCGAACTGCCCGAGGCCGACCGCAAACGGCTGGAGGAGCGCGTCGCAACAATCTCCAAGCGCTACGACGAGATGTCGGAGACCTACCAGGAGAGCAAGGCCGACAACGACATTCCGCTGAACTGACGCGGACAGGCCAGAGACATCCGCTCTCGGGCTCATGCAACACCCCTTGCGTTTGGCACCCTGCCAAGTGCATGACCCCGAAAATCGAGGTCGATTTTCGGCCAAGGATCATGCACAGACTTAATCGCCACAGCGTTCCTTTGCGCGTCGCAGAACGCGGGGCGCCGTAGCGACGTCGCAGGGAGCCAAGCATGAAAACCATCACCGAATTTCCGCGCGACATCGTCGAGTTTCCCGACATGGGCATCGTCATGCCCGATGGTGTCAGGCTTTCCGCGCGGGTATGGATGCCGGCCGATGCCGACCAGGACCCGGTGCCCGCCATCCTCGAGCACCTGCCCTACCGCAAGCGCGACGGCACGACGACGCGCGATTGCCTGACCCATCCCTATTTCGCCGGCCACGGCTATGCCTCGATCCGCGTCGACATGCGCGGCAACGGCGATTCCGAAGGACTGATGGACGACGAATACTCCGACCAGGAGTGGCAGGACGCCTGCGACGTCATCGCCTGGGCGGCCGCCCAGCCATGGTGCAACGGCAAGGTCGGCATGATGGGCATCTCCTGGGGCGGCTTCAACGGCCTGCAAGTCGCCGCCCTCCAGCCCAAGGCACTGAAGGCGGTCATCACTTTGTGCTCGACCGACGACCGCTACGCCGACGACATCCACTACAAGGGCGGCCTGCTGCTCAACGAAAACATGGGCTGGGGCGCAACCATGCTGTCCTATTCCTCCAGGCCGCCGGATCCAGCGCTGGTCGGCGATGCCTGGCGCGATATGTGGCTCGACCGGCTGGAGCACGAGCCGTTCCTGCCTGCCCTTTGGCTGAAGCACCAACGTCGCGACGCCTACTGGAAGCGCGGCTCGGTCAACGAGAACTATTCGGCAATCAAGGCTGCCGTGCTCGCCGTCGGCGGCTGGGGCGACTCTTACAAGAACACCGTCTCACGCCTGGTCAGCAACCTCAAGGCGCCGGTCAAGGGCATCGCCGGACCGTGGGTGCACAAATATCCGCATTTTGCCGTACCGAAGCCGGCCATCGGCTTCCTGCAGGAGGCTTTGCGCTGGTGGGACCACTGGCTCAAGGGCAAGGAAACCGGCGTCGAGGACGATCCGGCGATGCGGCTTTACGTCATGGACTCCGAGCCGCCGCGCGAATGGTATCTTGAACGCCAGGGTCGCTGGATCGCCGAGCCGCAGTGGCCCTCGCCTGACATCGCCACCAGGATCCTGGCGCTCGGCGCCAACGGCACGCTTGCCGAGGGTGGCAAGCTGGAACCAGCCGTGTCGATCACCTCGCCGCAGGATTGCGGCATGGATGGCGGCGAATATTGCGCCATCTGGCTCGGACCGGAACTGCCGGGCGACCAGCGCGCCGACGACGCCAAGTCGGCCTGCTTCGACGGCGCTGCGCTCGACGCCCCGCTCGACATCGTCGGCAGCCCGGTCATCCGGCTGAAGCTTGCGGCCGACCGCCGGCGCGCGATGGTCGCCGTGCGCCTGTGCGACGTCCAGCCCGACGGTGCTTCGACGCGCATCACCTATGGCGTACTCAACCTCTGCCACCGCAACAGCCACGAACTCCCTGAGGCAGTCGTACCAGGCGAGACGATGGAGATCGCCTTCAAGCTCGACGACATCGCCTACCGCGTCGCTGCAGGTAACCGGCTGCGCGTCTCCATCTCTTCGACCTATTGGCCGCTGGTCTGGCCATCACCGGAAGAGGTGACGCTGACGATCCATGGTGGTGCGATCGAGCTGCCTGTACGTGCCTCTGGCGAAGGCGACGAGTGGACGTTCGAGGAACCGGAGGGCGCTACCCCCTGGCAGATCGAAACGCTGCGCGAGGACAGCCACCTCCGCAAGGTCGAACGTGCCGACGGCAAGGTCACGCTCCGCATCGTCGACGACTTCGGCGAGACCCGCGATCTCGACCATGGACTGGCCGTCGGCGAGGTCGCCCGCGAAGCCTGGAGCATCGATCCCGCAGACCCGCTCGCGGCCCATGGCGAGACCCATTGGACCCAGACGCTGAAACGCGACAACTGGTCGGTCAGGACCGAAACCTTCACCACCATGCGTTCGGAGGGTGAGAATTTCCATCTCACCGGCCGCATCGAAGCCTATGAGGGTGAGATTCTGGTCTTCGAGCGCAATTTCAGCGAAATCGTCGCGCGCGACCACATCTGACGTTCAGAACGACTGTTCCGAATGCGACATGGCGAATGCGCCACTCGATGTCGCATTCGGCCTTGCCGATGCCCTTACGTTACGGTCAATATTGCCACCAGAAGTCGAGCAATAACGACCGCCAGAGTGAGGAGCCTTTCCAATGTCAAATGAACTGGAATATCTGAGCCGCCGAGTCGCAAAAGGCAAGTTGAGCCGGCGCGACTTTCTGGGTCGCGCCGCAGCCCTTGGTGTTTCCGCAGCCTTCGCAAACACGCTGCTTTCCAGTGCCGCCAAGGCCGAAGGTCCTGTGAAAGGCGGCATCCTGCGCGCCGGCATGCAGGGCGGTGCGGCCACAGACAGCCTCGACCCGGCATCCTGGTCGAGCCAGGTGCCTTATTTCTTCGGCCGCCAGTGGGGCGAGCAACTGGTGCAGATCTCGCCCGAGGGCGAGCCCAAGCCGGCACTGGCCGAGGAGTGGGGCGCGTCCGACGACGCCAAGACCTGGACCTTCAAGATCCGCAAGGGCGTGCAGTTCCACAACGGCCAGGAGATGACGCCGGCTGACGTCGTCGCCACCATCGAGCGCCACTCCGACGAGAAGGCGAAGTCCGGCGCGCTCGGCCTGATGGGCGGCATCGCCTCGGTCAAGGCCGACGGCCAGAACGTCGTCTTCGAACTCAAGGACGCCAACGCCGACCTGCCATTCCTGCTCGACGACTACCATCTGATGATCCAGCCCAATGGCGGCAAGGACAAGCCCGACGCCGGCATCGGCACCGGCCCCTACAAGATCACCGTCAACGAGGCCGGCGTGCGCCTCGGTGGCGAGAAGTTCGCCAACTACTGGCGCGACGACCGCGGCTTCGCCGACCAGATCGAGATCATCGTCATCAACGACGCCACGGCTCGCACCTCTGCATTGCAGGGTGGCCAGGTCGACATCATCAACCGCGTCGAGCCGAAGATCGTCGAACTGATCAAACGCGTTCCGGGCGTCGTCATCCGCAACGTCGCCGGCCGCGGCCACTACGTCTTCATCGCCCATTGCAACACCGCGCCCTTCGACAACAACGATCTCCGGCTGGCGCTGAAATACGCGCTCGACCGCGAGGAGATGCTGCAGAAGATCCTGATGGGCTACGGCTCGGTCGGCAACGACACGCCGATCAACAAGGCCTATCCGCTGTTCACCGAAATGGAGCAGCGCAAGTTCGATCCCGACAAGGCCGCCTTCCACTACAAGAAGTCGGGCCACTCCGGCTCGGTGCTGCTGCGCACCTCCGACGTCGCCTTCCCAGGTGCTGTCGACGCCGCCCAGCTCTACCAGCAGAGTGCCGCCAAGGCCGGCATCACGCTCGAAGTCAAGCGCGAACCCGGCGACGGCTACTGGTCGGAAGTCTGGAACAAGCAGCCCTTCTCGGCCTCCTACTGGGGCGGGCGTCCAACCCAGGACCAGATGTACTCGACCGCCTATTATTCGAAAGCCGAGTGGAACGACACGCGCTTCCAGCGCGAGGACTTCGACAAGATGCTGTTTGCCGCGCGTTCGGAACTCGATCCGGAGAAGCGCAAGAAGATCTATGCCGACATGGGCCAGATCGTGCGCGACGAAGGCGGCGTCATCACGCCGATGTTCAACGACTTCATCGATGCCACCAGCGGCAAGGTCGGCGGCTGGGTCGATGACGGCAACCAGGAGATGATGGGCGGCTACGCACTGTCCAAGTGCTGGCTCAACGCCTGATAGGGCATTGAGCGCATGTCCAATCCGATCCTGAAACTGATCGCCCAGCGCATTGCGCTGGGCCTTCTCCTGCTTCTGGCCGTTTCGGTCCTGATCTTCGCCGGCACCCAGATCCTGCCCGGCGACGTCGCCCAATCCATTCTCGGCCAGTCGGCCACGCCGCAGGCGCTCGCCAATCTGCGCGAGGAGCTCGGCCTCAACGCGCCTGCCTATGTCAGGTATTTCCGCTGGCTCGGCGGCGTCTTGACCGGCGACCTCGGCACGGCCCTGTCGAGCCGGCAGGACATCGCAACCGCCATCGGCGGGCGGCTGTGGAACACGCTGTTTCTTGCCTTCTGGGCGGCGATCGTGTCGATCCCGTTGGCCATCATCCTCGGCCTGCTCGCCGTGCGCTACCGCAATGGCTGGATCGACAAGACCATTTCCGGCCTGGCGCTGGCCTCGACCTCGCTGCCGGAGTTCTTCGTCGGCTACCTGCTCGTCTATTTCTTTGCCGTGAAGTGGCAGATCTTCCCGGGTATCTCCACCGTTTATGACGGCATGCCGTTCCTCGAACGCATGAAGGCCATCGCACTGCCGGCGACCGCACTCACTCTGGTGGTGCTCGCCCACATGATGCGCATGACGCGGGCGGCTATCCTCAACGTCATGCAGTCGGCTTACATCGAGACCGCCGAACTCAAGGGCCTGTCGCCCTTCGAGATCATCCGCAAGCACGCCTTCCCCAACGCGATCGCCCCTGTGATCAACGTCGTCATGCTCAACCTCGCCTTCCTCATCGTCGGCGTCGTCGTCATCGAGGTGATCTTCGTCTATCCCGGCATGGGCCAATACCTGGTCGACCATGTCGCCAAGCGCGACGTGCCGGTGGTGCAGGCGGTCGGGCTGATCTTCGCGGCCGTCTATATCGGCCTCAACATCATCGCCGACATTGCCGCCATAGTGGCCAATCCGCGCCTCAGGCATCCGAAATGAGGGCGCGCCATGCTTGACCTTAAACGTATTCCCCTTGGCGCCGCGATCGGGCTGGTGCTGACCGCACTGTTCCTGATTGCGGCGATCTTCGCGCCGCTGATCGCACCTTACGGCCTGGGCGAGATCGTCGGCGACGTCTGGGCCCCGATGTCGTCGCAGTTCCTGCTCGGCACCGACAATCTTGGCCGCGACCTGCTCTCGCGCATGATCTTCGGCGCGCGCACGACGATCTTCATCGCCGTGATGGCGACGGCATTGTCGTTTTCGCTGGGCGCGATCCTCGGCTTCACAGCCGCCGTCGTCGGCGGCTGGTTCGACACCGGCATGTCGCGCTTCGTCGATCTGTTGATGGCGATCCCGACGCTGATCTTCGCCCTCGTCGTGCTGTCGGTGCTACCATCGACATTGGTGACGCTGATCCTGGTCATGGGCATCCTCGACGCCACCCGTGTCTACCGCCTGTCGCGGGCGGTGGCCGTCGACATCAACGTCATGGATTTCGTCGAGGCAGCCAAGCTGCGCGGCGAAGGCAAGGGCTGGATCATTTTCCGCGAGATATTGCCCAACGCGCTGTCACCGCTGATTTCCGAACTCGGCCTGCGCTTCATCTATGCCGTGCTGTTCCTGTCGGCACTGTCCTTCCTCGGTCTCGGCGTGCAACCTCCGGATGCCGACTGGGGTGGCATGGTCAAGGAAAACAAGGACGGCATCGTCTTTGGCATCCCGGCAGCCCTGATACCGGCCGCCGCGATCGCAGCGCTTGCCATCTCGGTCAATCTCGTCGCCGACTGGGTGCTCAATCGCACCACCGATCTCAAGGGAGGACGCGGCAATGGCTAAGGCACCTGCGAACGGTTCCGGGCCGTTGCTCGACATCCGCGACCTCAGGATCGAGGCCAAGGTCTACCCGCCCGGCGAAGCGCCACGCACCATCACGCTGGTGCACGACGTGTCGCTGACGCTCGAAAAGGGCAAGGTGCTCGGCCTGATCGGCGAATCCGGCGCCGGCAAATCGACGATCGGCCTGTCGTCCATGGCTTATGGCCGCGGCGGCGTGAAGATCACCGGCGGCGAGATCATCCTCAACGGCCGCGACATCCGCAAGGGCGGCACGCAAGGCATCCGCGCTTTGCGCGGGCGCGAGGTCTGTTATGTCGCGCAGTCGGCGGCGGCGGCCTTCAACCCGGCGCATCGCCTGATGGACCAGGTGGTCGAAGCCTCGATCCTGCACGGGGTGTCGAGCCGGGCAGAGGCCGAGCGGCGCGCGGTTGCGCTGTTCAAGAAGCTCAGCCTTCCCGATCCGGAAAACATCGGCAAGCGCTTCCCCCACCAGGTCTCGGGCGGCCAGTTGCAGCGCGTCATGACCGCCATGGCGCTGTGCTCCGAGCCTGACCTGATCGTCTTCGACGAGCCGACAACGGCGCTCGACGTAACCACCCAGATCGACGTGCTTGCCGCCATCAAGGAGGCGATCCGCGATACCGGTGTCGCCGCTCTCTACATCAGCCACGACCTTGCCGTCGTCGCCCAGGTCTCGGACGAGATCATGGTGCTGCGCCACGGCAAGCTGGTCGAATGGGGCGGCACGCAGCAGATCATCAAGGAGCCGCGCCAGGAATACACCTCGGCGCTGGTCTCGGTGCACGAGATCGCGCACGAGGAAAAGAAGCCGGGCGCTTCCCCCTTCCTGTCGGTCAGGAACGTGACGGCCGCCTATGGCGGCGGCAAGATCAAGGTGCTGAAGAACGTCTCGGTCGACATCCTGCCCGGCCAGACGCTCGCCGTCGTCGGCGAATCCGGCTCGGGCAAGTCGACCCTGGCGCGCGCCATAACAGGCCTTTTGCCGCCCGAGGAAGGCAGCATCACCTTTGCCGGGCGCGCACTCGGCAACCGTCTCGCCGACCGCAGCCGCGACGACCTGCGCGAGTTGCAGATGATCTACCAGATGGCCGACGTGGCGATGAACCCACGCCAAACCGTGGGCACCATCATCGGCCGTCCGCTGGAGTTCTATTTCGGCATGGGCGGCAAGGAGCGTGATGCCAAGGTCGCCGAACTGCTCGACAAGATCGAGATGGGGCGCGGTTTCATCGATCGCTACCCGGCCGAGCTCTCCGGCGGCCAGAAACAACGCGTCTGTATCGCCCGTGCGCTTGCCGCCAAACCGAGACTGATCATCTGCGACGAGGTGACGAGCGCCCTCGACCCGCTGGTCGCCAACGGCATCCTCAAGCTGCTGCTCGGGCTACAGGCCGAGGAAGGCGTCGCCTATCTGTTCATCACCCACGATCTGGCGACGGTGAAGTCGATCGCCGACTCCATCGCCGTCATGTATCGCGGCGAAGTGGTCCGCTACGGGCCGAAATCCGAAGTGCTGAAGCCGCCCTTCGACGCCTACACCGACCTGCTGCTGTCGTCGGTGCCTGAGATGGAGATCGGCTGGCTGGAAAAGGCGATCGGCGGACGCAGGATGGCAAGCGCTGGGAATTGAAGCGGACGCCCTTCCCTCTCCCCATTCACGGGGAGAGGGTGGCCGCGCAGCGGTTGGGTGAAGGGCAGCTCCACGTTTGAGGAAGTGGCGCCGCCCCTCATCCGCTTGCCGGCACCTTCTCCCCGTGAACGGGGAGAAGGAAGCCAATCACCATACCCACTCACCGCGCCCCAGCGCCGCCACAGCATCGACGATGCGCGTGAAACTTGCCCGGGCGCGGCCGACGGTGTTGCGAGCGCGCAGGTAGCCGTGCACCAACCCCGGCTCCTCATGCCAGAAGGCCTTGCCGCCAGCGGCAACAATGCGTTCGCCATAGGCCTCACCATCAGACGACAGCGGGTCGCATTCGGCCGTGACGACGACTGTCGGCGGCAAATTGGCGAAGTCGGCATCGGCCAGCGGCGACAGGGTGATGTCGCCGGTGCGGTCCTCGCCACCGGTGCGGATGTCCTTGTAGAATTCGAGGTCGCGCATGGTCAGCATCGGCGCCTCGGCGTGAACGACGTAGGAACCGCGTGCGCGATCGCCGCCAAGGCCCGGGTAGACCAACACTTGCCCGACCGGACGACGCTTGTGGCCGCGCGTCGCGTGGCTGACGGCGGCGGCAATGTTGCCGCCGGCGCTGTCGCCGGCGAGCACGATTGGCTGGCTGTATTTGGCCGTAGCCCATTCGAAGGCTGCCATGGCGTCATCGAAAGCGGCCGGATGCCGGTGCTCGGGCGCCAGCCGGTAGTCGACCGACACGACGTCGTAGCCGGTGCGGCCACACAGCTCGGCACAGACATCGTCATGGCTGTCGAGCCCACCGAGGATGAAGCCGCCGCCATGGAAATAGAGCACCACCGCTTCCGGCGCCTTGCCGGCCAGGCGGTAGATGCGGATAGGCACGTCGTGAGCTGGCGCCGTGATTGCCGTCGTCTCGGCCGACACGCCCTCGGGATAGCCGGCGAAGAATTCCCGGCACATGCGATCGTAGATCTCACGCTGCTGGACAATGGTGTAGTCGATGGTATCGGGCGGATAATAGGCGTTGGTGCGCTCGATGAAGGCCCAGGTCTCGGCATCGATGAGTTTGCTGTAATCGGTCATTGGCGCAGGCTCCGGTAGCACTCCTGCGCGCGCCTCGTTGGGGCATGACGCAACTCGACCATGACGTTAGGCTTCCCTACTTCCCCTTCCACACCGGATCGCGCTTCTCCGCAAACGCCTTGAAGCCTTCGAGATTGTCCTCCGAGGCGTAGAGTTCGTCGACCGTTCGGAATTGCCGCTTGGTGATGCGGTTCATCGTTTCCTGGAAGCTGGTTCCCTCGGCCGCGCGCGCCACCTCCTTGATGGCGGCGAAGACCAGCGGCGGACCGCCCGCAAGCAACCGGGCGATTTCCCAGACGCGGTCCTCCAGCCTGTCGGCCGGCAGCACCTCGTTGACCAGGCCCCAGCGATGCGCCTCAGCCACGTCCATCCAGCGCCCGGTGAGCAGGAGATCCATCGCCACGTGGTAGGGAATGCGCTTGGGCAGCTTGATGGTCGCGGCGTCGGCAAGCGTGCCCGCACGGATCTCGGGCAGTGCGAAGCTCGAATGCTCGGAGGCGTAGATCAGGTCGCAGGACAGCGCCAGTTCGAAGCCGCCGCCCACCGCCATGCCGTTGACGCAGGCAATCACCGGCTTGTTGAGGTCACGCAGTTCCTGCAGCCCGCCGAAGCCGCCGACGCCGTAGTCGCCGTCGACCGCATCGCCACTGGCGGCGGCCTTCAGGTCCCACCCGGCCGAGAAGAATTTTTCCCCCGCCGTCCTGACGATGGCGACGCGCAGGCCGTCATCGTCGCGAAAGGTCTTGAAGGTCTCGCCCAGCAGCCGTGACGTAGCGAGATCGATGGCATTGGCCTTGGGCCGGTCGAGCGTAACTTCGAGGATCGCACCCTCGCGACGGGTTTTCACGACATCGGACATTTTTTCTCTCCCTCTAGGCCGTCACCAGTAGCGCATCCGCAATCCAGGCGCCCTGCCCTTCACCACAGACGATCAGCGGATTGATATCGAGTTCCTCGATTGCATCGGCATGATGGGACACGAAGCCTGATATGGCCATGATCGCATCGATTGCGGCACCGACATCCGCCCTGGCGCGGCCGCGATAGCCTTGGAGCAACGGGGACATCTTCAGCCCCGTGAGCGCCGCTGCAACCTCGCCGCGCGAGGCGGGCAAAAGCAGCGTGGCACTGTCTTTCATCAGCTCGACCAGTACACCGCCGCTGCCGATGGTCATGACGGGCCCGAACAGCGGATCGCTGGTGACACCGACGATCAGCTCGGCCACACCGCCCAAGACCATCTTTTCGACATAGAGGCCGGAGCCGAGCAGCAAAAGGGCTGCAGCCGCCGCGTCGACCTCCTCGCCGGTCCGCAGGTTGAGCCTGACGGCACCGAGTTCGCTCTTGTGGGTCACGCCGAGCGCCTTGAGCGCAACCGGATAGCCCAGCGACTCCGCAGCCGCGATGGCCTCCGCAACGCTTGCCGCGCGACGACCGCTCGGCACGGCCAGGCCGGCGTCGCGCAGCAGGAACTTGGCAGCGGCTTCGTCAAATATCGCCTTGGCGTCGCCCCTTTCTAGCCTTTGGCCGGAGCGGGATGCATCAGCACCACGCCCTACCGCCGCAGCAACCGGCCTACGCCACGCCTCGCCGACAAACGCGGCAGCCTCTGCCGCGTCCATCGCCTCCGCTATGCCCTGCAACGGCACGATGCCGCGCGCAAACAGGTCGGCGGCGTGCTCCTCGGTCAGGTTCTCCGACATCGACGCCACCACCGCGCCAGACGCGCCATTGGCTTTCAGCGCCGCCTCGAAGGCGCGCACCGTCGGCCACCAGTCGGCATCCGAGCAACGGTCGTTACGCGGGAAGTCGAGCACCAGCATGTTGAGGTCGAAGCTATCAGATGCCATGGCGGTGAAAGTGGCCGTCATCGCCGGTTCGTCGTTCCAGATGAAGGTGTGGTAGTCGAGCGGATTGGCGACCGCCACAAAAGCGCCGAGCGTCGATTTTATCCGCGCATAGTGGTCAGGCTTAAGCGCCGGGAAACGCACCCGCCGCCCCTCGGCGCTGTCGGCCATGACCGAGGCTTCGCCACCCGAGCAACTCATCGACGACAGGGTGAAGCCGGGCAGTGGTCCCAAGGCATGCAGCAGCTTCAGTGTCTCGAGCAGCGACGGGATGGTGTCGACGCGGGCGATGCCCAGCCGCTTGAGGAACGCATCGGATGCGGCGTCGGAGCCGGCGAGCGACGCGGTGTGCGAGATCGTCGCCTTCTGCGCCTGCTCGGAGCGGCCCACTTTCATGGCGACGATCGGTTTGTTCAGTTCGCGCGCCCGGACCGCCAGCCGCTCGAAGCCCGCCACGGTGTCGAACCCCTCGATGTGCAGGCCGAGGCACGACACGCGCTCGTCCTCGATCAGGCCCAACGCCATTTCGGAGAGGCCGGTCTGCGCCTGGTTGCCGGCCGTCATCAGGAAGGCTACCGGCAGGCCTCGCTTCTGCATGGTCAGGTTGCAGGCGATGTTGGACGATTGCGTGATGATGGCAACGCCGCGCCCCTCAGGCGCGAGCCTCTGGCCACCGTGCTGGTCGGGCCACAACAGCGCGCCGTCGGCATAGTTGATCAGGCCGTAGCAATTGGGTCCGATGACCGGCATCGCGCCTGCCGCCGCCACCAGTTCCGACTGCAGCCGCTCGCCGTCGGCATCGTCGTTACCGGCCTCGAGAAAGCCGGAGGCAAAGCAGATCGCCCCGCCGGCATCGCGCGCGGCAAGCTGCGCGATCACCTCGATGGTCAGGAAGCGGTTGACGCCGACAAAGGCCGCATCGGGGGCCGCAGGCAGCTCGGCCACCGAGCGAAAGGTTCTGATGCCCTCGACCTCGTCCCTGGTCGGATGCACCGGCCAGATGTCGCCGGCGAAACCCATCTTCAGGCACTGCTTGACCACGGCGGCGGCCTGCGAGCCGCCGAACACGGCAATCGACTTCGGGCGCAGCAGGCGTTCGAGCCGTGTTCGACCTGAAAGCTTCGGGGTGGAGGTGGTCAAAGTCGAGCTACTCATTTCCACCCCCACCCGGCCCTGCGGGCCACCTTGCCCCGAGGAGCAAGGTCAAACTTTTTTGCCGCCTGCGCAGCCCCAACATCATCCGCCCACCGCCCTGAGCAATGCGCGCGAGATGATGTGCCGCTGGATTTCCGACGTGCCTTCCCAGATGCGCTCGACGCGGGCGTCGCGCCAGATGCGCTCCAGCGGCAGGTCATCCATAAGGCCCATGCCGCCATGGATCTGGATTGCCTCGTCGGCGACGAAGGCCAGCATCTCGGTGGCCTTGAGCTTGGCCATCGCCATGTCCTGGTCGGTGACCGTGCCCTGGTCGTATTTCCAGCCTGCCTCCATCACCATCAGCTCGGCTGCCTTGAGCTCGGTCGCCATGTCGGCCAGCTTGAACGACACGCCCTGGAACTTGCCGATTTGCTGGCCGAACTGCTGGCGCTGGGCGGCATAGTCCACGGCATGGTTCAATGCACGTTCGGCACGGCCGAGACAGGTGGCGCCGACCTGCAGGCGCGTCGCGCCCAGCCAGCTGTTGGCGACCTCGAAACCCTTGTGCACCTCGCCAAGGATCTGGCTCGCCGGCAGACGGCAGTCGTCGAACTCCAGAACCGAATTGGTGTAACCGCGATGCGAGACGTTGCGGTAGCCGTCGCGGACAGTGAAGCCAGGCGTGCCCTTGTCGACGAAGAAGGCGGTGATCTTCTTGCGCTTGCCACGCGGCGTGTCTTCTTCGCCAGACGCCATGAAGACGATGGCGAAATCGGCAAGGTCGGCGTGGGAGATAAAATGCTTGGTGCCGTTCAGCACCCAGTCGCCGTCCTTCTCGACGGCAGAAGCCTTCATGCCGCGCAGGTCGGAGCCGGCGCCCGGCTCGGTCATGGCCAGGCAGTCCCACTTCTCGCCGCGAATGCAGGGGAACAGATATCTCTCGCGCTGTTCCGGCGTGCCGGCAAGCAGGATGTTGGACGGGCGCGCCACGCAGGTCCAGTGCAGCGCATAGTTGGCGCGGCCAAGCTCCTTTTCGTAGAGCAGCCAGGTCAGCGTATCGAGCCCGGCGCCACCGACATCCGCGGGCATGTTGGCGGCATAAAGCCCGGCTGACATCGCTTTTGCCTTGATCTCCTCGATCAGCTCGCGCCGGAGATGGCCTGATCGTTCGACCTCCTGCTCATGCGGATAAAGCTCGTTCTCGACGAAGGCCCGCGTCGTGTCGACGATCAGCTGCTGTTCTTCGGACAGACCGAAATGCATGACTTAGCCCTTCCTCGATTGCTGTACCGAGACGGAAGCACCCCCACTCCGTCGCGCTGCGCGCGCCACCTCTCCCCCTGCCCGGGGGAGAGGAAAGGTGCCAAGCTCGCGGCAGGCCTTCCTCTCCCGCGTCGAACGGGGGAGAGGTGGTTTGCGCAGCAAACCGGAGTGGGGGTCGACCTCCCCAACCTGCATCGCCTCAGCCCTTCTTCTTGGCAGCCTTCGCCGCCTTCTTCGCCGGCTTGCTCGCTTTGGCCTTCTCGGCTGCCTTCGAGACCTTGGGCTTCGCCTGCGCCGCGAGCTGTTTGGTGTAATCCTTGTAAAGCGCGCCGGCGCCCCAGCCCTTGCCCTTGTTCTGCTTCGACAGCGCATCCATGATCGCGACCAGGTTGTCGTCGCGGATCTTCTCCAGCTCGCGGATCGACCACTTCGACGACTGATCGTCGGACTGGCCGGCGATCAGGTCGACCAGCTCGTCGTTGAACTCCGGCACATCCATCAGCTTGGTCCACGGCCACTGCAGGCACGGTCCGAACTGGGCCATGAAGTGGCGCATGCCGGCTTCGCCGCCGGCGATGCGGTAGACCTGGAACATGCCCATCTGCGCCCAGCGCAGGCCGAAGCCGTAGCGCATGATGTCGTCGAGCTCCTCGACCGAGCAGATGCCGTCCTTGATCAGCCACAGCGCCTCGCGCCAGGCCGCTTCCAGCAGGCGGTCACCGACAAAGGCTTCGATCTCCTTGCGGATGACGACGGGCTTCATGCCGATGGAGGAATAGATCTCCTTGGCGACCTCGATGGCCTCGGGGAAGGTCTTGATACCACCGACGATCTCGACGATCGGCAGGAGGTAGACCGGATTGAACGGATGGCCGACCACCAGTCTTTCGGGGTGCTTCTTCATCGCCACCTGCATGTCGGACGGCTTGATGCCCGAAGTGGAGGAACCGATGATCGCATTGGCTGGCGCATGCATGTCGATCTCGGCCAGCACCTTGTGCTTGAGGTCGAGCCGTTCGGGCACGCTTTCCTGGATGAAGTCGGCGTCGGCCACCGCCTCGGCAATGGTCTTGGCATAGGTCAGCTTGCCCTCCTTGGGCAGGCCGCCTGAAACCATCTGCTTGTAGGCGCGACGCGCACCCTTCATCACCTCGCCGACCTTGCGGGACGCCTCCGGGTCGGGATCGAAGATCGACACGTCGATGCCGTTGAGCAGCAGCCGCGCCACCCAGCCCGCGCCGATCACCCCGCCGCCAATGGCGGCCGCCTTTGCGATTGTCATTGTGTGAACTCCCTCTCACCGAGGGCGTAACACTCTACGTTGCCCCCCTCTGTCCTGCCGGACATCTCCCCCTCAAGGGGGGAGATTGGCAGCTTCAATTTTCGCGCTGTGCTTGCAGCGTTGGCGGTTGGCGACCCCATTGCGGCCAGCCAATCTCCCCCCTTGAGGGGGAGATGTCCGGCAGGACAGAGGGGGGCGCGAAGGAATGCCACGTTCGCGATCTGCTACGCCGCCAGCGGCGCGCGCTTGACGAGGTTGAGCTTCTTGCGCACCTCTTCTGGCCCGATGACCCGCGCGCCCAAGGTCTCGACGACGGTCACCGCCTTCTCGACCAGTTGCGCATTGGTGGCCAGCACCCCCTTGTCGAGCCAGAGATTGTCCTCGAGGCCGACGCGCACATTGCCGCCGGCAAGCACCGCCGCCGCCGCATAGGCCATCTGGTTGCGGCCAAGCGAGAAGGCAGAAAAGGTCCAGCTCTTCGGCACGTTGTTGACCATCGCCATGAAGGTGTTGAGGTCGTCCGGCGCGCCCCACGGCACGCCCATGCACAGTTGCACCAGCGCGTCGGGCGCCAGCACCCCCTCCTCCACCAGTTGCTTGGCAAACCACAGATGGCCGGTGTCGAAGGCTTCGATCTCGGGCTTGACGCCCATCGCGGTCATCATGCCGCCCATGGCGCGCAGCATGCCCGGCGTGTTCGTCATGACGTAGTCGGCCTCGGCGAAATTCATCGTGCCGCAGTCGAGCGTGCAGATCTCGGGCAGGCACTGGCGCACATGCTCGACGCGGTTCGTGGCACCGCCCATGTCGGTGCCGGCTTCTTTCAGCGGCAGCGGGTTCTCGACGCCGCCAAACACCATGTCGCCGCCCATGCCGGCGGTCAGGTTCAGCACCACATCGACATTGGCGTCGCGGATGCGCTCGGTCACCTCGCGGTAGAGATGGATGTCGCGGCGCGGCTTGCCGGTCTCGGGGTCGCGGACATGGCAATGGACGATAGCCGCACCAGCCTTGGCCGCTTCGATGGCCGAGTCGGCGATCTGCTTGGGCGAACGCGGCACGAGGTGGCTGCGATCCTGCGTGCCGCCGGACCCGGTCACGGCACAGGTAATGAAGACCTCGCGGTTCATTTCGAGCGGCATCGCATTTCCTCCCAGCAGCAATTCCGGGCAGATCATTGCGCCGCTTGCGTCGACATGTTTTGCGTTTTACGAAAGCCAAATGGCAAAAAGCGAAAAGCCGACAATCTTTCGCGAAGAGCGCTCGCCGCTCAAGGTGACGATGTTGGTCTTTTCCGGCGCGTCCATCATGTGCGTCGCGTCAGCCGTCGACCCGCTGCGCGCCGCCAACCGCATATCAGGTGAGACGCATTTCGACTTCCGGCTTGTCTCCGCCAGCGGCGAGCCGGCCATCACCACCTGCGGCCTGCCGGTGGCGGTCTCCGGCGCCTTCGACCCCGACGACGCCTGCGACGTGCTGATGGTCATCGCCGGATTCGGCACGCAAGGCTACGCCACGTCGAAGCTGCTCGGCGGCATCAGGCGCTGCGCCCGCAAGGCGCGTGCTGCGGGCGGCATCGAAGCCGGCACCTGGCTGGTCGCCCGCACCGGCCTTTTGGAAGGGCGTGCGGCCACCACCCACTGGGAGGACATGGAGGATTTCGCCGCCGCTTTTCCCGACGTCGAGGTCCGCCCCGATCGCTACATCATCGACGGCCCGGTCTTCACCT
Source organism: Aminobacter sp. NyZ550 (assembly GCF_025628925.2). NCBI lineage: Bacteria > Pseudomonadati > Pseudomonadota > Alphaproteobacteria > Hyphomicrobiales > Phyllobacteriaceae > Aminobacter > Aminobacter sp. NyZ550. Next base: position 1,846,505 of record NZ_CP114190.1, on the reverse strand, counting down.
CCGGCGGGGCCGCCCCGACCTTCGACCTGATGCTGCATCTGGTGCGCTCGCGGTTGGGCATGGCGACCGCGCTCGATGTCGCCAGCGTCTTCATCTACGACCAGTCGCGCGCCGCCACCGACGCGCAGCCGCTGGTCTCGCTTGGCCGGCTCGACGGCTACGACCCGCGCCTCGCCCAGGCGATCCGGCTGATGGAAGCGCATGTCGACCAGCCGCTGACAATTGCCGCGATCGCCAAACGTGCCGGCGTCACCGCGCGCACGCTCGAAAGCATTTTTCGCACGTCGATCGGCGAGACTCCGGGCGCCTATTACCTGAGGCTGAGGTTGAACGCCGCCCGCCGGCTGGTGGTCGACACGCGCGTCAGCATGGCCGAGGTGGCGGAACGGACGGGGTTTTCGTCGGCGGCAGCGTTTTCACGGAGCTTCTCGCATGCCTTCGGCACTCCTCCGGTGCGCATGCGGCGGGGTTAGCTGCGTTTGCGAAGAATCCACTCGACCGCTGCCATGAGATCGTCGACGACGGCACTCGGATGCGGCACGTGGCGGCTTTCGTCGCCGGCGCGATATTTGCCCGTGCGCACCAGAAGCGCCGAGCCGATGCCGGCCTTCAAGGCCCCTGCAACATCACTTTCCGCGTCGTCGCCGACCATCACCGCCTGATCAGGCGGACAGTCCAACCCGGCCAACGCGGCATGGAAAAAGTCTCGCGCCGGCTTGCCCAGCACCGTCGCCTGTTTGCCGGCGGCGAATTCGAGTGCCGCGACGAAGGCGCCGGCATCGAGGCTGAGCCCGCCATCGGCATCCTTGAAGGTGCTGTTGACGGCAAGCGCCAGGAACTCGGCACCGTCGATCAGCTGGCGGAAGGCTGTGTTCATCGCCGAATAGGTGAAGGCCTCGGCGGCATCGCCGACCACCACCGCCCTTCTGTCGCCGAACATGTTGCCGGCGAATTCGGGCACGAGGTCGGGATGCACCAGGAGATGCGGCACGCAGCCGTCGCGGGCGAGCCATTCGACAGCGGCACGCGCCGGCGTGAACAACTCGTCGCGACCGACGGTTATGCCGAAGCCGGCAAGTTGCGCGACGATCGCCCGATGCGGCAAACGTGTCGTGTTGCTGACGAAGCGGATCGGCAGGCCCTCGGCACGGAGCCGTCCGATGGCCGCGACCGCGCCCGCTATCGGCGTGTCCCCGTCATAGACGACGCCAGAGAGGTCGAGCAGGACCGCGCGTATCATGCAAGGGAGCATGGCGGACCCTGCCCGCTCAGTCAAACCACGCAGTCGGGATCAGGCTGCGGCGCGAACATCGGCATCGATATGCGCGCGCATGTTCTGGGCGAGCACGGCTTCGAGCCGCATCGTCACTGCGCGCGTCCACTCGTCGGACAGCTCCGGCTCCAGCGGCGGAGGCGGCAGCGCCATCAGGCGGTCGACGAACGAGACGTCGGCGGCCTTGCCGAGCAACGCCTCGATTGCCGGATCGTGGGTATCCCCGGTGAAAGTCTTTCGTTCCCGTCTCATGGGGTGCTAAGTCCCTGATTCGACGGGCGTCCTGAGGGCGAGAAAGAGGCAATTCGGGGGCACGGGTGTGTGTCCGCGCCCGCCTCAATCATGCCGAGTCCCGGGCGCCCCTCAGCCCTTGGCCAGCGGCTTTTCGAACAGCACCGTGGTCAGTCCGCTGTCCCATTCCTCGTCGGGATACCGCCTCATCTCGACATAGCCCATTGCACGATAAAAGCTCTGGCTCTGCTGGTTGAAGGTGTCGGTTTCGAGCCGCACCTTGGCAAAACCTGCCTTGCCGATCTCCTGCTCAGCCCGCACCAGGAGCAACTTGCCGAGACCGATGCGCTGATAAGCCCCCGCCACATGCAGCGCCTCGATGAAGTCGCCGCTCCAGTGCACCATGCCGGCGATGCGGCCATCGACCTCGGCCACCCAGAAGGCGAGACCGTTTTTGTCGACGTAACGGCCGCCGACATCCGACGTGAGATAGCGCTCGGCCGACGCGGCTGTGATCTCCGGCCGCCACGTGCTTTCGAACGTATCGGCCAGCACCTGCTTCACCTCGGCAAAATCAGCCGCCTTCGCCAGCCGCACCAGGATGTTGCGCTTGTCCATGCCGTCGTCCCTGTTTTTCCAGGCCGCCATGTAGCAGCGCCGCTGGATTTGAACATCGGACAGCGCGGACAAAAAAATGGCGCCAGTCCCGGCGGCTGGCGCCATCGTTGGCGTGATATGCCGTCAGACGTAGCGGTTGACGACGTTCTCCAGATATTCCTGCCGGCCCGACTTCGGCTGGGGCTCGATGCCTTCTGCAACCACGCGCGTCGCGATCTGCTCGAGGCTGCGCTCGCCAGCCAGCATCGCCTTGGCCTCGGTCGAGTTCCAGCCGGCGTAACGTTTGTCGAGCGGTCCCGACAGCGCCTTGTCCTCGATCATCTTCGCCGCGGCCTTGAGGCCGCGTGCGCAGGCATCCATGCCGCCGATATGGGCAACCAGCAGGTCCTCCGGATCGAGCGACTGGCGGCGCAGCTTGGCGTCGAAATTGGTGCCGCCCGTCTTGAAGCCGCCGCCCAGCAACACCTGGTAATAGGCCAGCGCCATCTCCGGCACGTTGTTGGGGAACTGGTCGGTGTCCCAGCCCGACTGGTAGTCGTTGCGGTTCATGTCGATGGAACCGAAGATGCCGAGCGCATTGGCCGTCGCCAGCTCGTGCTCGAAGGAATGACCGGCCAGGATCGCGTGACCCTGCTCGATATTGACCTTCACCTCCTTCTCCAGCCCGTACTTCCTGAGGAAGCCGTAGACGGTGGCGACGTCGTAATCATACTGGTGCTTGGTCGGCTCCTGTGGCTTCGGCTCGATAAGGATGGTGCCGGTGAAACCGATCTTGTGCTTGTAGTCGACCACAAGGTTGAGGAAGCGGCCAAGCTGGTCGAGCTCGCGGCCCATGTCGGTGTTGAGCAGCGTCTCATAACCCTCCCGGCCGCCCCACAGCACGTAGTTCTCACCCTTCAGCCGCTTGGTGACGTCGATGCAATGCTTCACCGTCGCCGCCGCATAGGCAAAGACATCGGGATCGGGATTGGTCGCGGCACCGGCCATGAAGCGGCGGTTGGAAAACAGGTTCGCCGTGCCCCACAGCAGCTTGACGCCTGATTTTGCCATCTTGCCTTCGAAATAGTCGGCAATCTCGTCGAGGCGCTTGGCACTCTCGACGAAGGTGGCACCTTCCGGCCGCACATCGGCATCGTGGAAACAATAGTAGGGAACGCCCAAAAGCGAGAACAGCTCGAAGGCGACGTCGGCCTTCAGCTTGGCGTTCTCCATGGTTTCTCCGAACCAGGGCCTCTCGAAGGTCTGCCCGCCGAACGGATCGCCGCCCGGCCAGGCGAATGTGTGCCAGTAGGCAACCGCAAAACGCAGATGGTCTTCCAGCCTTTTGCCCAGCACCACCTCGTCAGCGTTGTAATGACGATAAGCCAGCGGATTGGTGCTGTCGGGGCCTTCGTAGCGGACGGGCTTGATGTCGCCGAAATAGCCGGTGCTCATGGGAGAACTCCTTTCAGTGAGTACGCATGACCGCCTGAAAAGGGCAGTCGCCGAATTCCGTATTCGATTACCTCAGGCGTAATTGGTTTCAGTCGAGCCTGCTGCGAAAAGGATTGCGTCAACCAAGACAAACCTGACGGAGAGCAGAAATGACCGACTACAACGCCATCGCCGAGGCCTACTTCGCCGCCTGGAACGAGATCGACACCGCCGCCCGCAAGCCGCTCGTCGAAGCTGCCTTCGCCCCGGGCGTCAGCTATCGCGACCCGATCATGCAAGGCGACGGCCATGCCGGCATCGACGCGCTGATCGCAGGCGTGCACGGCCAGTTCCCCGGCTTCCGCTTCACGCTGAAGGGCAAGGCCGACGGCTTCGGCGACAACATCCGTTTCTCCTGGGGCCTCGGCCCTGACGGCGCGGAAGCCGTGATCGAAGGCAGCGACTTCGCCACGCTTAAGGACGGCCGCCTCAGCATCGTCACCGGCTTCCTCGACAAGGTGCCGGGCTGATCTGGCCCGGGCGTTCACATCGTCCCCCGGATCGCCGGATAGAGCTTGCGATAGCGCTGGTAGGCCGCGTCATAGGCGTCTGCCAGCGCTGCCGCCGGCTCAATGGTTTCGGCCGTATCAGGCGGCGTGCAGACCTGGCGCGGGTCGGCCCCCTCGGCTGCGATGAGACCGAGGCGCGCGGCACCAAAGGCGGCGCCGAAATCTCCGTCGGCGGGAATGTCGACCGGCATGCCGAGCGCTGTCGCAATCGACTTCAGCCAGTAGCGCGAGCGTGACCCGCCGCCGATGGCGGTCACGCGCGTCAGCGTCGTTCCGGCAGACGCCAGCGCTTCAAGACTGTCACGGAAGGCAAAGGCCACGCCTTCGAGCACGGCCTGGGTCAGGCCGGCCCGGTCAATCTCATGGGCGAGACCAGTGAAGGAGCCGCGGATCGCCGCATCGTTATGCGGGGTCCGTTCGCCCGAGAGATAGGGCAGGAAGGTGACGCCCGTTGGCGCACGCAACTCGTCGCCGAGTTCGCGTGTCAGTTCAGCCGCGTCCTTGCCCGATATGGTGCTCAACCAGTTGAGCGAGTCCGTCGCCGACAGGATCACGCCCATCTGGTGCCAGGCATTGGGAAGTGCATGGCAGAAGGTATGGACGGCACTTGCCGGGTTGGGCAGGTAGGCGCCATTGGCGGCAAACAAAACGCCCGACGTGCCGAGCGACACGAATGCGGCTCCCGGCTTGACCGTACCCATGCCGCAGGCGGAAGCCGCGTTGTCGCCGGCGCCGCCCGAAATCACCACGCCCTGCCCCATGCCCCATTTCGCCACCAGCTCGCCGCGTAGCGTGCCGGCTCTGTCGGTGCCTTCGACCAGCGACGGCATGTGCTCGATGCCAAGGCCTGTGGCAGCGAGTAGCTCCGGCGACCAGCGCCTTGCTGCGACATCGAGCCAGGAGGTGCCGGCGGAGTCGGACATTTCGGAAATGTACTCGCCCGACAGCCAGAGCCGGAGATAGTCCTTGGGCAACAGCACCTTGGCCGCCCTGGCGAAGATGTCGGGCTCGTTGGCCCGAACCCAGGCGAGCTTGGGCGCGGTGAAGCCGGGGAAAACGATGTTGCCGGTGATCTTGCGGAAGCGCGGATCGGCGTCGAGGCCGGCCGCCTCGGCATAGCTGCGTGTGTCGTTCCAGAGGATGCAGGGGCGCAGCACCTTGCCCGCGGCATCGAGCAGCGTTGCGCCATGCATCTGGCCGGATAGGCCGATGCCGCGAACGGCAGCCAGTTCTCGTGGATGCGCTGCCTTGAGCTCGGCGATCGCCTCCTCGGTAGCGCGGATCCAGTCGGCAGGATCCTGCTCGGACCAGCCATGATGCGGCCTGGAGACGTCGAGCGAACCATGGCCGGAACCAATGATCTTCTGGTCGGCGTCCATCAGCAGCGCCTTCACGCCTGACGTGCCGAGATCGAGCCCGAGATACATGCCGTTCCTCCCGAATGAGCGACGCGGACGCGCGTCGCATCCATCCTCTCACGTCATGGCCGCCTTCATCGCCTACAGGCAAAACGGCCTTGCCATCGTCCCGTTCCTCCACCGGACGCTGCTTATTAGCAAACATTCCGGGGCCGGGTCGACATTTATTTCGGAACTCGTAAAAAATAAATCTTCGGCGTAACCGACGCGCTTTCGACCTCAATCAGCCATGTGCGAGCAGTGCCGCGCGCTGGACGAACAGGCCCGACAGCGGGCTCGCCGGCCGCGCGTGGTTGCGAGCGGAGGCGAGCTTCACGGCAAGGCCGTCGTCGCGATTGCGCAGGGCCGCCTCGATCAGCGTCAATTCGATCACGTCACGCTGGGCGTGGCTGCCACCGAAGCGATGGGCGATGGCCCTGACCGGTTCGAGTAGCCTCACCGTCTCGCCATAACGCCCCTCGCCGAAGGCCTTGATCGCCAGGGTGACGGGATGGCCGACGTCACGGGTGAAGGCGGCATTGTCGTCGTTGCGGGCAATCGCCTCGCGCTGGGCGTCGAGCATCGCTTTGGCCGGCGCTTCGAGCCCGGCTCCGACGAAGGCCATCATCGCATGCGCGTCGTTGAAGGCATAGTTGCCGGCGGCGGCCTTGGGCATCCAGTTTGCCGCGAGCTTGGCCCAGCGGTCGCCGACATCGACGCCGCCGAGACAAAGCCGCCACAGGATCGCCGAGGCGTCGACCATGTTGAGCGCCAGCTTCGACTGCGCGCCGTAGATCGGCCCGTCATAAAGGGCGAGTACCTCGTCGGTCTCGCCGAGATCGTAGTGAAACAGCGCCAGGTGCCACCAGTTGTGGACCTGGAGAAAGCTCTCCTTCGTCCAGGCGTCGGTGTTGCCGCGCATCCAGGCGATGCCGTCGCGCTGTCGGCTCTGCATCTCCATCACATGCGCCACCGCATGCTGAGCCCAGCCGTCGCGCGGCTCCAGCCCGACTGCCTCGCGGCCCAGCGCTTCCGCCCTGACGTAATCGCCCATCTCCTCGAAGCCGAAGGCCTGCATGCCGAGTATGGCGTGATAACCGGGCATGCTCTTGCCCCATGACGGCAGCGCTCTGGCGATACGATCGCGCAGCATCGGGGCATTGCCGGTGAAGAAGTCGATCTGATGTCCGGCCTGCAGCGCAAGCGCATCAAGCGGGTGCTCCGCCGTCAGCTCTCCGAGAATATGCCCGGCCTCATGCCAATGCCCGGCAGCGAGTCGCCCAAGTGCGGCGACATGCGCCTTTTCGCGCGCCGTCGCCGCGAACCCAGCGGCTGCCGAATGGCAATCCTGCGCCACCGCCATCGCCTCTCGCTCTGTGGACAGGCCGTAAAGCCAGCCCTTGAGCACATGCGCCATGACGAAATCGGGCGCAGCGGCGATCGCCTTGTCCGCCGATCCGACGGGATCACCGACAAAGCGCTGGAGTTCGCTCACCCCGCGCTCGTATTGCGCAGCGGCTGCCTCATCCGCTCCGGAAAGGGCGAACCCGAGCCGATCCTTCACCACGGCCAAAAATCCTCAGTGCCCCGAGCGGGTGGCCGCGGCCGCAATGCCGGCGCCGACCAGAAGCGTGCCGCCGGTGCGGTTGAAGATGCGGATGGCACGCGGGTTGGACACCACGCTGCGGGCGCGTGCTGCCACCAGCGCGTAGCCGAAGGCGTTGGCGAAGGCGAGCGTCAGGAAGGTCAGCTCGAAGATCACCATCTGGGTCCAGAAATCGCCGCTGCGGTCGAGGAATTGCGGCAGGAAGGCAACGAAGAAGGTGATGCTCTTGGGGTTCAGCGCGGTCACGATCCAGGCATGGGCCATCATCTTGGCCGCAGACGCGGCATCCGTGCGCGGCTTGGCGTCGAGCGTGCCACCGGCGCGGAACAGCTTGATGCCGAGATAGATCAGATAGGCGGCACCGATCCACTTGACGATGGTGAAGACGGTGGCGGACGCGGCAAGCAGCGCACCGATGCCGAGCATCGACAGTGTCATGGCGGTGAAATCGCCAAGCGCCACGCCGACGGCCATCGGCAATGCCGTGCGCCAGCCCTGGCCGAGCGCATAGGATACGACGAGCAGGATCGTGGGCCCCGGAATGACGAGAAGCACCGCCGACGCGGCGGCAAAGGCGGCCCAGCTTTCAAACGACATGGCAACTCTCCCTCATTTGGAAGCGGGATCAAGCTCCGGCTCCGCGCCGATGTAAAGCCCTTAACGCGCGGCCGATGGCGTTCATGCTTTTTCAACCATGAATGGTGAAAATACACGCGATCCACAGCCGGGGTTCGCTCCGGTGCCTGGCCGCCCCGCGTGTAGAGTGGAATTGTGCCGTGTCGAAATCGCCTGCTCCGAAGACCGAGTTTTCGAACCTTGCCTCGCGCCGCAACGTGCTGTTCGGCCTCGGCGCTGCTGGCCTGGTCGCCGGCTGCAGCCGCGCCATGGACTTCGACATGCCGGCGATGGGCCTGGACAACACCGTCACCGGTTCGGTCCGCCCACAGATCAGCGTCGACAAGCAGGTCACCAGCCCGAATGTGATGTATGCGTCCTTCACCGACGAAGGATTCCAGCTGCCGGAAATCCCCTTCGCCAAGGTCGATCCCAAGTTCCGCCGCCAGATCGTCGTCGATCCGACCGGCGAAGCGCCCGGCACCATCGTCGTCAAGCTGCAGGAACGCTTTCTCTATCTCGTCCAGCCCGGCGGAGAAGCCATCCGATACGGCGTCGGCATCGGCCGCGACGGCTTCCTGTGGAGTGGCCGCGCCAACATCCAGTACGGCAAGAAGTGGCCGACCTGGACGCCGCCGCGCGAGATGATCGCGCGCAAGCCGGAGTTGGTGAAATGGGCCGGCGGCCAGCCCGGCGGCCTCGACAACCCGCTCGGGGCGCGTGCCCTCTACATCTTCCAGAACGGCCAGGACACCGGCTACCGCGTTCATGGCTCGCCCGAATGGTGGACCATCGGCCAGGCGATGTCGTCGGGTTGCGTGCGTATGATCAACCAGGACGTCATCGACCTCTACAGCCGGGTCAACGGCAAGACACCGATCGTCGTCGGCTAAAGCAAACCGCCGGAGCGAAAGCTCCGGCCCGGCATCTTCGAAACCTTGCGAACCGGTTGAATCTCCCATTGCGTCGCTTCGCCAGAAGGGCGAATGTGCCGGAAAACAGCGCCGTTGCGACGGCGATTTCCGGCACCCTTGGGGAGGACGACCATGCCCTCGACATTCGTGATTGCGCAAGGCGGCGGACCGACCGCCGTCATCAACCAGACCATGGCGGGTGCCGTGCTCGAAATCCGCCGCCGCCATCCCAAGGCGCGGGTCCTCGGCTCGCGGCACGGCGTGCGCGGTATCCGCGACGGTGACTATGTCGACTTGACCGACATCCCTGAGGAGCAGTTGCTGCGCATCGCGGCGACCCCGGGCGCGGCCCTCGGCAGCACGCGCGACAAGCCTGATGCCGCCTATTGCGATCTCGTGCTCGAAGGCCTGAAGAAGGCCGATGCGCGCGCTTTCATCTATATTGGCGGCAACGACACCGCCGGCACCCAGCAGATCCTGACGGATGCGGCCCAGGGCAGTATCGCCTTCGTGCACGCGCCCAAGACCATCGACAACGACCTCGAGGAAAACGACCACACTCCGGGCTTCATTTCGGCGGCGGAATTCGTCGCCGGCGCCTTCCTCTCGGTCGATCTCGATTTCCGCGCCTTGCCCGGCATCTATGTCGGCATCGTCATGGGCCGTCATGCCGGCTTCCTGACCGCCGCCGCCGCCGCATGGCGCGACGAAGACACCGATGGGCCGCACCTGATCTACGTTCCGGAGCGTGCCTTTTCTGTGCCGCGCTTCATCGACGAGGTGAAGGAGACGCTGGCCCGCCATCGTCGTTGCGTCGTTGCGGTTTCCGAAGGCGTCAGCACCGCCGACGGCAAGGCGTTGGTCGAGAGCATCGTGCCTGCCGACAAGCTTGAGCGCGACGCCCATGGCAACATCAAGCTTTCGGGCAGCGACCTGAGCCGCGCCTTCGAGAACGCGCTCGCCGAAGGCCTGCCGGGCAAGCGCGCCCGTGTCGACGCGCTCGGTTACATGCCGCGCGGCTACATCGGCGCGGTCAATGCCGTCGACGCGCAGGAGGCCTTCGACGCCGGCGTCTTCGCCGTCGATGCGGCCGACAAGGGCGGCGGCTCGGTGGCGCTGAAATATGAGGGCGGCAAGACCGTGTTGAAGCTGGTGCCGCTGGCCAATGTCGCCGGCAAGACCCGGCACATGCCCGACGACTACATGTTGCCAGACGTCAACCATCTGTCCGAAAAGGGCATGGACTATCTCAGGCGGTTGGTGCCCGGCCGCTTCAAGATCGGCAGGCCCTTCGTGTGACGCCCCGTCCCGGCTGGTTTTCGAGAACCATCGTCGACGCGACGACGACGATGCTGAGCGAGCCCTTCGTCACTGACTATTGTCGCGCCAATATGTGGCTGGTGCGCGGCCGCGACCTCGACATGCTTGTCGACACCGGCATGGGCATCTGTGCGCTCGCACCCGAAATCGACATTGTGCCAGGCAAGCCGCTGCTTGTCGTCGCCACCCACGTCCATCTCGACCATGTCGGCTCGCTGCACGAGTTTTCCTGGCGCGCCGGCCCGCGCATCGAGGCAGCATTCTTCGAGACGATGCCCGACGAGGCCACCTACGCCAACATGTTCCGCAACTTTCCCGGCGCGGTGTCGGAACTGCCCTGGCCCGGCTGGAGCTCCGCCGACTATGCCATTGTGCCTGCGCCGCTTGACCGCCTGCTTGACGATGGCGATGTCATCGAGCTTGGCGATCGCAGCTTTACCGTGCTGCATCTGCCCGGCCATTCGCCCGGTTCGATCGGCCTGTTCGACTGCCATGACGGCACGCTGTTCTCGGGCGACGCCATCCATTGTGGGCTTCTGGTCGACGACATGCCGGATTCCGACCGCACCGCCTATTGTGCCACCATGCGGCGCCTCATCGATCTGCCGGTAAGCATCGCCCATGGCGGCCACGCCGACAGCATCGATGGCACAAGGATGCGTGAGATTGCCATGGAATATTTGAGGCGGAACGGGGGTTAAGAGAGGCGGTTTCGCTTGAAGCCCCTCTCCGTGTCGGGCTTCGCCCGAGCCACCTTTTCCCCACTCCGTGAGGGAGAGGAAACGCCAATCACGCAGGCCCTAGCGAAATTGACTGGTCTGCACAGGTAGAGTGCGACCTCGCAGAAACTTGGGTTCCTCGCCCCCACAACGTGGGGGAGAGGTGGCACGGCGAAGCCGTGACGGAGAGGGGGAACCTCTTGAGACGAAAAGAGATCAGCCCAGACCTTCCTCGAACCCGCTGATCGCCTTGACCTCGAGGAAATCCTCGATGCCCCATTTGCCGCCCTCGCGGCCGAGGCCGGACTGCTTGTAGCCGCCGAAGGGGCTGCCATAGGGGCGGTCGGTGCCGTTGATCTGCACCATGCCGGCACGGAGCTTGCGCGCCACGCGTTGGGCGCGCGCCTTGTCACCTGTTTGAACATAGGCCGATAGGCCGTAGGGCGTGTCGTTGGCGATGGCGATGGCTTCCTCTTCCGTTTCGAACGGGATCATCGCCACCACAGGACCGAAGATCTCCTCGCGGGCAATGCGCATGTCGTTGTTGGCGTCGGCAAACACCGTCGGGCGCACATAATAGCCGCGGTTGAAGCCCTCGGGCCGGCCGAGGCCTCCGGCAACGACGCGCGCGCCCTCCTTGATGCCGGCGTCGATCATGCCCTGCACCTTTTCGAACTGCACGTCGGACGACAGCGGGCCGATATGGTCGCCATCCTCGGCCGGATTGCCGACCTTGACGGTGGCGGCATATTTCGCCGCGATGTCGACCGCCTTGGCATAGACCGGGCGCTGCACCAGCATACGTGTCGGGGCGTTGCAGGACTGGCCGGTATTCTCGAAGCAATGCGCCAGCCCACGCGTCACCGCGTCGGTGAGGTCAGCGTCGTCGAAGACGATGTTGGGCGACTTGCCGCCCAGTTCCAGCGCCACGCGCTTGACCGTCTCGGCGGAAGCCTTGGTCACGGCCACGCCCGCGCGGGTCGAACCGGTGAAGGACATCATGTCGATGCCGGGATGGCGCGACATCGCCTCGCCGACTGTCGGCCCGTCGCCATTGACCATGTTGAAGACACCGGCCGGGAAGCCTGCTTCCTCCATCATCTCGGCAAACACGATCGACGACATCGGCGCGATCTCAGACGGCTTCAGCACCACCGTGCAGCCGGCTGCCAGCGCCGGCACGACCTTCAACGCCACCTGGTTCATCGGCCAGTTCCACGGCGTGATCAGCCCGCAGACACCGATCGGCTCGCGCACGATGCGCTCCTGCGGGTTCTTGTCGTTGAGCGGCTCCTCGAATTCGAAGCTTTTCAGCACCTCGATGAAGCTCTTGATGTGGCCCGAGCCGCTGGCTGCCTGCTGTTCCAGCGCCAGCTTGATCGGCGCGCCCATCTCCCAGGAAATCGCCTGGGCCATGTCTCGCACTCGCCTGTTGTAGGCGGCGAGCAGCTTTTCCAAGAGCGCGATACGTTGTTCGCGGCTTGTGGCGCTCCACGCCGGGAAGGCGCGCTGCGCTGCGGCAACCGCCTTGTCGACGTCGGCGGCGGATCCCAGCGAGATCACCGCGAAGGGCTGCTCGTCGGCCGGGTTGATGACGTCGAGCTCTTTGGCGACCGTCGGCGCGACCCACTTTCCGTCGATGAAGAAATCCGTCTTGCGCAGCATGGCAGGCTCCTTGGTGCATGGGGATCATGCACGGTTTCACAATGCTACAGCGTCCTTTGCGCACCCAATTCGACGCGCGGCGCAGTAGTGTCGGCAGTCTTGTAGAACGGCGCGCGGCGCGCCCGTGTCTCGAATCCGACCGCATTTGTAGGTCGGCTTTTTCAAGGCGTGAAGACTTGGTTCAGCGCTTCGGTGCTCTTGCCCCAATGTCAGTAGGTTTGGACAATATACGCCGCCACGGCTGGATCGCGCGTCAGGTTGTTTTATAAGGCACGTCCATCGAGGCCACCATCATGTCCATCACAGCGTCGCGGCGCCAGGCGGCAATCGCCTTCATCTTCGTCACCGCCGTTCTCGACATCGTCGCAATGGGCATCATCATTCCGGTGCTGCCTTCGCTGATCGAGGAGTTCGCCGGGTCCAACGCCGATGCTGGCTGGATCAACGGTGTCTTCATCGCGCTGTGGGCTTTCATGCAGTTCGTCTGCTCGCCGATCATCGGCTCGCTGTCCGACCGCTATGGTCGCCGTCCCGTCATCCTTTTGTCGACGGCGGGCCTTGCCGCCGATTACGTGCTGATGGCGCTGGCGCCGAACCTGTGGTGGCTGGCGCTTGGCCGCATCGTCGCCGGCATCACCTCGTCGAGCTTCACAACCGTCTTCGCCTATATGGCCGACATTACCCCGCCCGAGGGCCGCGCCCGCGCCTACGGCCTGATCGGTGCTGCCTTCAGCGCCGGTTTCGTCGCCGGTCCGCTGATGGGCGGCTTCCTCGGCGAGATCTCGCCACGCGCGCCGTTCTGGGTGGCGGCGGCAATGAGTGGGCTCGCGTTCCTCTATGGTGCCTTCGTGCTGCCGGAATCTCTGCCGCGCGAAAAGCGCATGTCGTTTTCCTGGCGCCGCGCCAATCCGTTCGGCGCGATGATGCTGCTGCGTTCGCACCCTGAGCTCACCGGGCTCGCCGCAGTGACCTTCCTGCTGCATTTCGCCCATCACGTCTTTTCGGCGGTGTTCGTGCTCTATGCCGCCTATCGCTACAACTGGCATGCCTGGGAGGTCGGCACGCTGCTGGCAATGGTCGGGGTGCTCGACATGATCGTCCAGGGTCTGATCGTCGGCCCGGCCGTCAAGCGCTTCGGCGATCGCGCTACGATGGTGTTCGGCCTGTTTGCCGGCGCCTTCGGCATCGCCTGCATGGGCCTTGCGCCTACGGGATTCTGGTTCTCGCTGGCGATCATTCCGAACGCGCTCTGGGGCCTCGCCATGCCGACGACGCAGTCGCTGATGACCCAGCGCGTTTCCGAATTCGAGCAGGGCCAGTTGCAAGGCGCCAATATGAGCGTGGCGAGCATCGCCGGCGTCGCCTCGCCGCTGTTCTTCGGCGCGGTCTATGCCTGGACGGTGCGCGACGGCACGCCGCTGCCCTATCCCGGCCTCGCCTTCTACCTCGCGGCGGTCGTGCTTTTCGGCGCGGCCCTGCTGGGCTGGGTGGTGGCGCGCAAGGCAGACCGTGCCGATGCGGCCGACAAGGCCGCCTGAGACGCGCTCAGGCGGGCCGCAAGGCTGGCAGCACCTCGCGTCCGAAAAACTCCATGTCGGCGAGCGCCGCCGCCATGTCGACGATGCCGTTGCCGTTGAAGACCAGGCGCATGGCATCGATACCCGTAACTGCCGCCAGCGCCTTGAGCTGCGCCACGCAATCGTCCGGCGCGCCTGCAATCACCTGCCGCGCCATGGCCGTCTGCCGGTCGGGCATCACGATCTGGTCAGTAGACCGCCCTGCGGCCTTTGCCGACGCAACCCGACGTTCGAACAGCCGCGGCACCAGCTCGTCGAGCTTGCCCATCGCCTGCACCGTCGTCGGAGCGATGCAGACATAGCGAGACAGTTGCGACGCCCGCAGACGGCAGGCATGGCCCTCCTCCTCGAGGATTGCCTGGTAGGTGGCAAGCTGCCCGACTTCAGGCGGATCGAGACTGAGCAGCAACGGCAATCCCTCGCGGGCGGCGAATCCAAGCGTGTCGCGCGAGGTGCCGGCGACATAGACCGGTACCGTCTCGCCTGGAAGAAGCGGTCCAACCGAAACCTCCGAAGCCGGCCAGCACGCGCCCTCTTCGATCCTTGCGCCTGATGTCCAGGCATCGCGCATGATCCGGTAGGAGTCCTCGAAACGAGCCCTGGTGCTCTCGGCGGCGATGCCCAGCGCGGCAAGCGTCGCCGGATGTGTGCCACGGCCGATGCCCAGGTCGATGCGGCCGCCGCTCTGCCAGTGCAACTGTGCCACCTCCTCAGCCAAGAGGAATGGATGGTAGAGCGGCGTCACCACGATGGAGGTGCCGACCCGCAGGTGCTGCGTCCGGGCAAGGATGGCGGAGGCGAGGATCAAGGTCGACGGATAAGCCTGCGGCGGGTTCTGGAAATGAAACTCGTTGAACCAGATGCCGTCGAAGCCCATGCGCTCGACGTCTTCGCAGAGCCGCAACACCGAAGCGTGGCTCTGGGCCCTTCCCCCTCGCGCAAAGCCTGAAATGTCGAGCCGCATCAGGTCAGCTCGTGCGGGGCAAAAACGGGAATGTCGCGCAGCAGCCCGATCTCTACATTGACGCCATAGACGTCGCGCACCGTCTGTTCGGTCAACGTGCTCCGCCAGTTGCCATGGCCGACAACGGCGCCCTTGTCGAGCAGGAGCAGGCTGTCGGAAAAGCGGGCGGCGAGCGACAGGTCATGAATGGCGACCAGTGCCGTCACACCTCGTTCGCGCGCGATCTCGGCCACCACGCGCAGGGTGAATAGCTGGTTGCCGATGTCGAGCGCGCTCGTCGGCTCGTCGAGCACCAGCACCTCGGTCTCCTGCGCCAGGGCACGCGCAAGCATCACGCGCTGGCGTTCGCCGCCGCTGAGCTCCGACATCGGACGGAAGGCGAAATCCTCGAGTCGCAGCCGCCTGAGCATGTCCTCGACGACGGCGAGATCACCACGGCTCGGGCTCGCCCCCATATGCGGTGTGCGACCGAGCAGGCAGGTCTCGAACACCGTCGCTGGAAAGCTGAGCGGCGAGGATTGCGGCACATAGGCGATCCGGCGGGCGCGGACTTTGGGCGACATTGCGCGGATGTCGTGGCCGTCGAGCAGGATCCGCCCCGACGACGGCGTGGCAAGGCCGAGCACGGTCCGCACCAGGGTCGACTTGCCGGCACCATTGGGGCCGATGAGGCCGAGTATGTCGCCCTTCGTCAGCCCGACCGAGACCTCGCGCAGCACGGGGCGGCTGCCATAACCGAAGCTGACCTTGTCGACGGAAAGATAGTCGCTCATGAAAAATACTCCGAGCGCCTGGACAGGATCAGGTGCAGGAACAGCGGCACGCCGACGAAGGCGACGACGATGCCGACCGGAATGACTGTCGGGCTGAACGCCATGCGCCCGACAGTGTCGGCCAGAAGCAGCAGCATGGCGCCGCAGATCGCCGAAAACGGGATGAGATGGCGATGGTCGCTGCCGATCAGCAGCCGGGCGACATGCGGCCCGATCAACCCGACAAAGCCGATCACGCCGGTGAAGCTGATGACCACCGCTGAGACCACCACCGACAGCACGACGGCGATGCCGCGCAGCAGCGCGACATTGATGCCGAGCGAACGCGAAACGTCGTCGCCGGCGCTCGTCAACGCGTTGAATTGCCAGGCCCGCGACTGCGCCAGCGGCAGGGCGACCAGCAGTGCCGCACCAGAGACGGCAACCGCATCCCAGCCGATGCCGTTGAGGCTGCCGAACGTCCAGTGCACGACCCGGGCCAGTTGCTCCTGGGTGGCGACGAACTGCACGGCTGCGGTCATCGCGCTGAACAGGTACATCAGGGCAATGCCGGTCAGCACCATCGTCTGTGCCCCCATGCCGCGCAGCCAGGCCATGGAGAACACCAGCACGGCGCAGCCGAGCGCGAACAGGAATGCCGTCAGCGGCACGAAGTAGAGCCCGGCGGCGCTGAAGCCTATGCCGAACATGATGGCGATCGAGGCACCGAAGGCCGCCGCCGAGGACACGCCGATCGTATAGGGACTGACCAGTGGGTTACGTGTGATCGCCTGCATCAGCACGCCGGCGAAGGCCAGCGAACCGCCCGCCACCATGGCCATGACGACGCGCGGCAGGCGCAGATGAACCAGTACCCGCGCCTGCTGCGGATCGACCTCGGCGACGAAATGGCCGAACGACAGCTTCTGCAGGATGACCATGAGCAGCGTCACCAGCCCCGTCTCGGCGATGCCGACGATGGCAACGCCGCCGGCGACGAGCAGCAGCACAAGCAGCGACCACAAGATGACAGCCGCCTTGCGATAGCCGGCTCGGTGGTAGAGGCTGGAAATGCCGTCGGATTGGCCACGCGCCAAACCGGCACTGCTTGCGATGTCCATGGTCTAGAGCGCATCCTGTTTAATCTGGGTCATAGCCGGCTGCCTTGAAGTAGTTGGCGCATTCTGCGGGGGTGAAGAGTTCGATGACCGATCCGACCGCGTCCCACAGTGCCGCGATCGTTCTCTCGGCCTTTGCGCGCAGCAGAGCCTTGAGCTTCGAGAATGCGTTCTCGATGGGGTTGAAGTCGGGACTGTAGGGCGGCAGGTAGAGCAGTCTCGCGCCGGCAGCCTCGATCGCATCGCCAATGCCGGCAGCCTTGTGAGCGGGCAGATTGTCCATGATGACGACATCGCCGGGCTTGAGCGTCGGGACCAGTACTTGCTCGACATAGGCGAGGAACACGTTGCCGTTCATGGCGCCGTCGTAGACGAAGGGCGCGGTCATGCCTGTCAGCCGCAGCGCTCCGGTGAAGGTGGTGGTCTTCCAGTGGCCATGCGGCACACCGGCACGGCAACGCTCGCCGCGTGGCGCTCTTCCGCGCAGGCGGGCCATCTTGGTCGATAGTCCGGTTTCATCAATGAACACCAACTGCGCCGGCTCGAGGTCGAGTTGGCCGTCGAACCAGGCACGGCGGCGCATCAGGATGTCGGGGCGGTCCTGCTCCAATGCGTGCGCGGACTTTTTTTATACGTCCAGCCGCGCCGGCCAAGCCAGGCGCTCAGCGCGCTGCGGCTGATCCGCACCGACTGTTCCCCCTCCAGGCGAGCCACCATCTCGTTGAGCGTGATGTCCTTGTGCTCCTCGATCATCCCGACGATGAAGCCTTCATGCGCGTCGAGACTGGAAGCGCGGCGGCGGCCCTGCGGCCGCGGCGCCAGTTCGCCGATCTTCGCCCGCGCAATCCAGCGGATCGCACTCGATACGCCCACCCCGAACCGCGCCGCCGCCTTGCGCGCCGACATGCCTTCGTCTGAAGCCTTCAAGACCCGCAACCGAAGATCTCCGCTCAGTGCCTTCCCCATACTCCACCTCCATCGAGATAGATGTTGAATCAGCACCGAACGCGCCCGTCACTTCACAATCGATTCATCGATTGCGGGACGTGCTCTAGGCTCCGGATTGAGAGGGTACGCCGCCGCCTGCCGGGCGGCGGCGTGCTGGTCGATCAGTTGGAGGCTGTGCCCTGGTAGGTCATGCCGCCCTGGAACGGCAGCCCCTGGTAGATCTCGATCCATTCCTTCATCGCAGCCTCGGGATCGACGTCGGTGAAGAGGTCGGGATAGAGCCACTTGGCGACCTGCAGCGCGCCGGTGACCTTGGACGAGCCGCCGGCGAGGTAGTAGTTGATCAGGCGGACATCGCCCGCCTGCCCTGCCGGCGTGCCTGATATTTCCTCGCGCGCGACGATCGCCCTCCAGCTCTCGGCGAATTTTGCCTCCGGGATGGTCTGGTAGGAGCCGGGCTGCAGCTTGATCACCAGGTCGGGCTTGCGCGCGATGATCTCCTCGGGATCGACGGTGAAGCTGTTTTCGTTGCCGCGCGACGACGGCTCCTTCTTGATGTCGATGTCGCCGAAGACATTGGTGCCGCCGCCGGCCTCGATCATGTCGTGCCAGCCTGAGCCGGGCGTGACGGTCACGAGATCACGGACCTCTTCAAGATAAACCTTCTTGCGCTCGACGCCCTTCAGACGCTCGGCCAGCAGGTCCATGTACCTGGTGTAGTAGGCGTTCAGCGCATCGGCCTTTTCCTTCTCGTCGAACAGCTTGCCGAACAATGTCACGTTTTCGACATGCTGCAGCGTGTCCCAGGCGGTGACGACCAGCACCGGAATGTCGAAGGCTTCGAGCTGCTTGGCTGCCTCCTCATAGACGCCGTTGCGAGGGATGATGACCAGGTCCGGCTTGAGCGCAACGATCGCCTCGTAATTGGGCTGCGTCTGGCCTTGGCCGACAATGTCGGCTTCCTTGAACTGCGGCCAGTAGGTCGGATCCCGCATCGTGCTGGCATCGACGCCAACGACCTTGTCGATGGCGCCAATGGCGCGGGCGAACTCGACCGCGTAGCGGTTGAAGATCACCGCCCGCTTGATCGGCAGTTCCAGCTCGACCTTTCGGCCGGCATCGTCGGTGAAGCTTTCCGCGGCCGCCGGCGCAAGGCCAATGGCGGATGCCGCGGCGAGCCCGAGCCAAAGGATCCAATGTCTGATGTTCATGATCTCTCCTTGCTTGAAAGGGGTGCGCAACGCCTGGCGTTGCCATGCCCGGAAGGCGTCCGGGACAATAGGTCGAGGCGCGATGCCACGGCAGCAGGCAACGAATGCGTCTGCCCAAACTTTCGATATTCTGGGGAAACCGTTCTTCCCGACATCGCCGCGCCAACCTCTGCCTGCCCTGGCGTGGATGCGGAAATGCAGACCTGGCGAAAGCCGCAAACGGGCTTCCGAACCGGAACCGGCATTCCTGTGGCACACCCCGACCACGGAATCTCACTCTGTCAGGCAGGTCTCCTGGCTCGCGGGTCGTAGCCTTGTCGCCCGTCTTCCCGGCACGAATGCCAGTGACACAGGGGCAATAGGCTCACCGCTTACAGTTGCGGGACAGCTCCGGTTTCGCACCGGATTCCCTCTTAGCTTCCACCTCGCGGCGGAAGACCATGACGGCGCCAACCTATCGACGGCCAAGGTAAAGTCAAGTTGCCATCCGGGACTATACAGGGCGGCATTTGCCTGAGCCGCGACGATGCTGAGACCAGGTTGCGCGGAACTGCAGGCAGCGCAAACTGTTCTCCGGCTCAGCGAGCCGGCGAAACGGTCACCGAGACGATCTGGAACGGCACCGCACCATAGGTGGCGACCGTCTGCTCATGCTCCCACGCGCGGAACTGTCGCGACGGCCGCGCCGACAGCACCAACGCGCCATCCGCCTGGTCCGGCCGGATGGTACCGCGAAACCGCAAGGTCAGCCGGCCGCCTGATTTACCCAGCTTGCGATAGCGCAGCCGCGCGAAATGGCATTCGCCGCCATTCAGCTCCATCTCGATGCGACGGCGCACCGGCGGCACGTCCAGCCGCACGACGATGTCGATCTCGGCAGGCGCACCGCCAACTGCCGCCGGCGGCAACGGCACCTGCTGCGCCAGTGCCGGGGTGACCTGCCCCGCACCATCGCCCGCCTGTGTGCGCCGACCGTGCCAGACGACGCCGGGCAGCTCGCGCTCACGGACAGCGCGTTTCTTGCGCATGCGCAACTGCTTGGCGACACCGCGTGACAGCCAGGTCAGACCCTTGAAGTCGGTCCGCGGCTTGGCCTGCAGCAAGGCAGCGATACGGGCGGCGCCGGCGCGATCGGCCATGTCGACCACCTGCTCCAGCACATCGTCGGGAACCGGCACCGACATCTCTGCTTTCAGATAGCTCAGCGCCACCGCCGTCGGCACGGCAAGGTGCCTGCGGGCGACGACGTCGCAAAGCACGGCCCAGTCGACGCCGCCGGCGCGGATCGCCGAGGCCGTGTCGACCAGCCAGTCGCTGTGGGTATGAGCGTCGAGGCCGCCATGGCCGATCGCCAGCGTCACCCGGTCGGCGGTCGAAGGGACCAGCACGTCGAGACTGGTGAAGGAGGCCGGCGTGGCGCGCTGCCAAACCGCAGCGTCGTCCGCCTCATCTGCCTGCGACCAGTCATAAGCGACCTGGTGCAGATCGATGTCGCCATAGCTGCCCTTGAAGAAATTCATCGACCGCACCGCAGCTAACCGCGGCTTGAGATATTGGGGACTGACCCCTGTCGACACCTGCCAGTCGCCATGACGCAGCATGTCGAAGGCGGCCACCATGTGCTCGGGGTGCACAAGGATGTCGATGTCGTGCGCCACCCGACCGCGCTGTGCCGCCGGCTCCACCGCGATGCGGCTCGCGCCCTTGAGCAGCATGATCGGCACGCCGGCCGCGACGATGGCCCTCAGTGCGGGCTCGGCCTCGCGCATGGCAAGCCGCGACTTGGTCCACAGCATCTTCTGCAGGCCAGCGAGACGCGGATAGGCGGGATGCATCGCCAGCGCCTTGCCGAACCGGTCGGCGATCGCGGCAAGCAGCCTGTGCTCGCGGAACTCGACGGCATCGATGTCGTTGGCATCGAGCCACCGCAAGGCCTGCGTCTGCGCGACCGCATGGTCCGGCAACAGCACCGCCTTGAGCAACTGGTCGAGACCGTTTGTCGGCCATGCCCAGCCATAGTCGGGGAAGCGCCGGCCGATGCGGCGTGACGTGGATGCCATCAGCCCTGTCCGGCGTTCTTGAGCTTGCGCCGCAGCATGGCCATTCTTGCGACCTCGAGATAGCCGCGGTCGCGCTCGGGATCGCGGCCGTAGGACATGCTTCCCGGCAGGATCCGGCGCAGGGCCAGGACCTCATCGATCATGCCGAGCTGGTGGCCGTCTTCGCGGGCCCGGCCAAGCCAGTCGACCATTTCACCGCGGTTGCCTGGCGGGTCGATCACCGGGCCGACGGAAAGCGCCACCTGGCTACGGACCAACATCGTCGTGCGCGACCAGCCGGGCGTCACCTTGCCGGTGCCATCGTCTGGTTCGCCATGCCGAAAGGTTCGCCACTGCGTGAACACGGCAGCCAGCTGCGGCGCCTCTTCCAGCCTGCGAAACTGACGCTCGATCTTGTCGCCAAGCCACAGATCGTCGGCGTCGACAGTTGCAATGAAGGGCGCCCTGGCCAGCGCGAAGCCGCGCGTCGTGGCACTGCCCGGTCCGGAGTTGTCCTGCCTGACATATCGGACCGGAACGCCCGATTGCCGCGTCACCGCCTCGGTCTCGTCGGTCGAGCCGTCATCGACGACGATGATCTCGGCAGGCGGCACTGTCTGCGCGGCAACCGAGCGCAGCGTCTCGGCGATCGTGCGGGCCGCGTTCCAGGCGGGAATGACGACGCTGTAGCTCATGGCCGCAGCGGCGCCCCATCGCCCGACGGATGCGCCACCTGGATGAAACCTCTGAGGTCGCCGAGCGTCGGGTCGGCCTTGCGGCGGCGCATCGATTTCTGCATCGCCTTGAGGAACTCCCGCCGCGACTCGGCGACGTTCCGGGTCAGATTGTGTTCATGGCGGCGGTAGTAGAGCGCGATCGTGTCGGGAAAGACAAATCGCGCCCTCTGCTCGAAGATGCGAAACAGGAAGTCGGTGTCCTCTGCCTGCGCCAGCTCCTCGTCGAAATCGCCGATCCGCGCGATCAGGCTGCGCCGATAGATGCCGGCCGACAGATGCACGCCGCGAAAGATGCGGTCGTCGCATCCTGCAACCGGCTCGAGCGTCTCGTCGTCGATCTGGTCGACCATGCGCATGTAGGAATAGGTGAGTTCGAGCGCCGGATCGGTCTTGAAATAGGCAAGGTCGGCGGCAAAGCGCCCGGCGGGTGAGATGTCGTCGGAATCGATGAAGGAGACGAACTCGGTGTCGTCAGAGAGCCGGCGCAGGCCGGCATTGCGCGCCTTGGTCACGCCTGAATTGGCTTGTGAGAACAGGCGGATCGGCGCGCCGTCGGCGATGAATGACCGCACAGCCGCCACGGTACCGTCGACCGAGCCGTCGTCGATGACGATGATGTCGAGCTGCGCGGCGTCGCTCTGTCGCAAAACCGAGCGCAGCGCCGAGCCGATGTAGCTCTCGCGGTTGTAGACGGGCAGCACGATGCCCAGCTTCATGAATTGCCCCTGTCCAGAAACGCGGCGATCGTATCCGCGATCTCGTTGCCGCGCGTGCCCAGTGTCAGAGTGTAGCACGGCAACCGACGTGTCAGCTCGCCAAAGAAACGAAATCCGCTTTCGCGTTCGCCCGGCATCTGCGCGATGCCGGACGGCGCCAGCGCCATAAGCGCGTCCTTGCGCGCAAGCGGCGTGATGGTGCTTTGCGCGGCGCCCGATATCTGCGGCACAAGCAGCGCCACGATGTCGAGTTCACTGGCGACGCCACGCGGGCAAATGTCCTGCACCCTGAACTGATACTTGCCCTGCCAGTTGAGCAGGCCCGGATCGGGCAGCAGCCGGGCTAGCCCAAGCCGATCGAAGCCCGCCCGGTCCTGCTTGAGGGTCGTGAACAATGGGCGCGCCAGCGAACGGTCACCGTCGAATTCGACCAGCACGTAGTCGTCACCGACGCTGTCGAGCCCGGCAAGCAGGCCCGAAGCGACCGTGCCCGACTTGCCGGCGCCGCCGGCCCCGGCCAGCAGCACGCCCCTGCCGCCCTTGCCGAGCGTTCCGGCATGCGTGAGGCGCATGCCGCGCGCCGCATATTCCCAATGCAGGAAGCAGCGCAGCGGGGCACCGAACTCCCATGGCGGGCAGCCGTCGGCGGACCGCATGAGCTGCACGCCCAGCTGTCTCTCGACATCGTAGAACTGCCAGTAGCTGAGGTCGTGGAAGTAATGGCCGCGCAGGCCGTTGGCTTCGAGCCGCTCGGAAAACATGTTCGGATGAAACAGCGCCTCGCCCCACAACGCCGGCTGCGGAATCGAGCCAATGCCAGGGTGGGCGAGAAAAATCCGCCCCGGCGTCGCCGGTCGTCCGGCAGCTATCTCTGCAACCATGCCGTGGCCAAGCGCCCTCGCCAGTTCGCCGTGATCGGAAAACACGTCGATCGCCAGGCCGGGCAGCTCGACCCGGCTTTTCCCGGGAAAGGCATCGGCATTCGCCTCGCAGGCGGCGAGGAGCTCGCGCGCATAGTCGGCAAGATCGTCAAGGGTTACACTCGCATCGGAACCTGAAGGCAGCAAGTGGTATCGAAATGCGCCGGAAACCGGCGCTACTGCTTCACCGCCGGCCAGCCGGCAGGCTCGTCGACGTCGTGGATCGGGTCGACCATCACCAGGTCGGCGAGCTCGTCGTGCATGTCGATCTTGAGCCCCTCGCGGGCCGCCGCCAGGCGCTGCGCGAGCTCGGGCGACAATGCGGCCGATGCCATGCCGGTCGCAGGCGAAAGCAGTCCATACTCGTTCAGCCTGGCAATGAAAGCATCCAGGTCGGCGGCGGAAAGCTGTCCGCTGCCGCAGGTGCGGCCGACCAGACTTGCCGGCGGAACCTGTGCGATCAGCGCTTCCCATACACAGCTGCCGCTGTCGGAGAAGCCGAAATACCTGCCGCTGGCGAGGTCGAGAACGACCGCGTCACCATCGAACGTCTCATAGACGATGTCGTTGCCCGAGACCGCGTAAATTGTCGAATACCCCACGCCTACCCTACCCCTAGGTTTTTTCCCGGCAAACTGCTTATCAAGCAAATGCACATATAAGCAACAGCTGCGGGCCGAGATATCTATAGGGTTGCATTGCAAAACGCAATACTCGCGTCCAGATTGTTTTTGGTGGCAATTTTCGGCACCTCTCCGTGGCCCTTCTCTGTCGGGTGGTTCCCATGCGATAGGTGAGCCTTGGATGGGCACGGCTTGTGGGCAACATGCGACTGAAGAACAAGCTGAGGCTAGCTTACCGAACCCGAATCCACGCCGGACCCGGCTTTGCACCTGATGCAGCGACAAGGGCTGGAGCAGAACTCAGGATGGCAGCGGGGCGGCTCGACGACGGCTCGTGCCCCGTATTTACCTCCTCGATGCTCAATCACGCGCCACTCGGCGTTGCGAACTATCTTGGATCTCGCTTGGCCGCCCGCCCTGCCCTGTTTCTCGTCTGGTTCACTTGGGCGATGCGCAAGGAGCGGCAGGTCCTGCGGACGCTGACCGCTGAGCGGCTCTATCGCCGCCGCTTTCCCGAGCATCGCTTCGTCTTCATGTGCAACGAACTCGAGGAAGTCGCGCTATTTCGCGAGCATGGACTGAACGCGCTGTTCTGCAGCCACAATGCCCTGGCCGACGAACAGACGTTCAAGCCCGTATCTGGTGTCGAGAACACCTACGATGCCTTCTACAACGCCATGATCAGTCCCTGGAAACGCCGTCACCTGGCCCGGTTGGTGCCAAGCGCCGCGCACGTCTTCTACGAATCGCGCCTCACCGGACGACAGAAGACCGCCGATCTGCTCGACGAGCTCAAGCGCATGATGCCAGCGCATCACTTTCTCAACCCGCACGATGGCCACCGCATCGAGAAGCTCGATTGGCAGGCGATCAACGCCGTCATGGCGGCGAGCGCCACCGGCCTGTGCCTGTCGGCGGAAGAAGGCGCGATGTATGCCAGCATCGAATACCTGCTTGCCGGCCTGCCCGTCGTCTCGACGCCCTCGATCGGCGGCCGCCATATCTTCGGCGACCCCGAGACATGGCTGACAGTGGAACCCACTGAAGAAGCGGTTCGCGACGGCGTCGCTCAGATGAAAGCGCGGAACGTGCCGCGCGAGCGCGTCCGCGCCGTCACGCTTGCCAAGGTCCACGAACATCGCAAGCGGCTGCGCGCCTGCGTCCTGGTGGAGACCGATGGCCGGGTCGACCTGCCTGACGACTATGGCCACGCCGTCTATCGCCGTCTCAACAACTGGCAGCGCGGGCTCGATTTCGAGCGCATGCTCATCGACGACTACCACGGCGAGTGACGCCGATGCGGTACTTCCTGCCAGCTGTTCAGGACTTTTGCAGCAACCAACCCGCCGGGCCTTCCCCGCTCAGTTGCCCAGCCCGCGCCGCAGCAGTTCGCCCAATGTCAGTTGGTGGTCGAACCGTCCGTCGCGCAGGAAGTTGATCGTCTGGGCGATGACCAGCGGATTGTTCATCATGAAGGTGTGGGTGGTCGGCAGCACGATGTGGTCGACCATGCCGGCGAGCCTGGTGCTTTCCACCGACACCTTGCCGTCATTGGGCCCGTCGAACATCGTCGACAGGATCGGGTTCACGCTGCGGTCACCGGCGATGATGCCGACCTCGAAATCCGCAGCACCGAGCTGGTTCGGAACGCTGTCCGGCCCCGTGCCGAGCTGCATGCCGGCGGGGCCATTGAGCATCTCGAACAACTTGAGTCCGCCGAGCGTGTCGACGACCTCGGAGCCGTGGTTGGGCGGCGCAAGCATCACCACCCGGCCGAGATTTGGCGGCCGGTTGTCCTTCAGCCAGGCCCGGAGCAGGATACCGCCCATCGAATGGGTGACGAAGTTGACCCTGGCTGCCGGACCGCACTTTGCCGCCGACGTACCGACATGGGCGATCAACTGCCCGATTGGCGCCTCGACCGAAGGATAGGTGTCGCTGACGACGGCGTAGTCGAGTTTGGTGAATGTCTCTTCCATCAGCAGGAAGGACACGTCGGAGCGCGCGAGGCCATGCAGCAGCACGACGCAGTCTTGCGCAAAGGCGGCCGACGACATCAGCGACAACAACAGGGCAGACAACAGTCGCATGCGCGAAGCTAGACCGGATTGCCCGATAGCCTCAAGGACGAGATCATGAGCCGCCTCAGGGAACGTCGTCGCTGGCGGCAGGCCCGCCCTCGCCCTCGAGCATCGACAGTCTTTTGGTCACCGACCGGCTGAACTTCAGGCGCACGCCCGCGCCATTGCCGCCCTCCTCGGGGATGAAGACGGCGCCGTAATGTTCCAATGCCGCCTGAAGCGCGCCAATGGCGGCATCGTCCGGGATGCCGGTCTTGCGTTCGAAGGCCTCGATATCGGCCTCGTCGACGCTGGAGGCGACGGCAAGCCGTTGCCGGCTGATTTCCACCAGCGCACGCGCCGCCCTGCACATCGCTCCCGTCATCATCGCCCGCGCCTCCTGTCGAAACAGAAGTGATTGCAAATGGCGAGGTGTCTGTCACCCCACCACATCGGGAACCGCACGCGCGAGCGGCAAATGCCTGTCAGGCGGCGTCTGTGCCAGCCTGATAGGTCATCGTCCTGACCACGTCCCGCGCCGGGCGCTTTTCACCGGCGAGAACCTCGAAATCGAGCTGGTTCTCGCGCGGGACCAGCGGACAGGTGACGAAGTTGGTGAAGGCGCATGGCAGCGCCACCGCATAGTTGAAATCGATCCAGTCGATGCGGCTGTTGGTGCCGTCGGTGAACTGCAGTTCGATGACGCGGCCGGCACCGTAGGTGACGGGGCCACTGGTCTTGTCGCGGACATGGGCCACCGGCTGCACGCCCGTTGCCGTGTCCTTGCCGATCAGCTCGATGGTATAGCTCTTGCCATTGTGCTCGAAGGTGAAGGTGCCGATCCGCGGCGTCGATTCACGCACGCCGGCTTCGACGGTTTCCGCCTCGTATTCGGTGATATCAGTCGGCGTGTAGACGCCGGGAATACGCCATGCTGGATCGTAGTCGAATGCGGAAACGCCCGCCTCCTCCACCGTCGTCGCCACGCGCGGATCGCGCACGCGCACACCATAAAGCGACTTGCCGTCATTCCTGCTGCGCAGGATAGCTTCGACCTCGTTGACACCGAAATAGACGGGCTCGCTTTTGCCGTGGCCATAGGTCTGGTTGCGGCCCGGAATGATCTCGATCGGCTCGGTCGGATAGGTGCCATTGACGGAGAGGTTCGGCCCCGAAGCGGGCGGGGTGAACATGACCTTGCTGTCCTCGACCGACCAGGTTCCGGGGAGCAGGTCGAAGCTGACGTCCTTGTCGCCGGCTTCCAGCCAGTACTGGGCGACCAGCGAGGTCCAGCCATAAGGCCGGAACATCTTGGCGACATGAGCGTAGCGCCATTCGCGCCACTGGCCTTCCAAATGTTCTCTTGTGGGCATGTTCGTCTCCCTTTCGAAGAATTCAGCTTTTTGCGTGGGCATTCTGGTGGGTGGCGGCCCCGGTGATCTCGTCCAGGAAGGCGAGCATGCCGCGCCAAGAGCCGGTGTCGGCCCTCGAATTGCCGGAGGGCGTGCCGCCATTGGTGTAAGGGACCTTCGACACCGGATGCAGGCGACTGATCTGGGTCGACGGCACGATCGGCAGGTTGATGGCGTGACCGGCATCGTCGAAATCGAGATGCCTGACCAGATGACGATGGTCGTGCTTCCGCAAGGCCGAAGCGACCATGCGGGAATAGAGGCTGGACGGCCAGGCGCGGTCGTCACGGCCCGAGATCAGCAGCACCGGACCCGCAATGTTCTCGACTGGAATGCGCGCGCGGGCCGCAAGCTTGGTGTCCTTCAAGCCTTCGAAGAAGACCGAGTGATGCCGGCTGGGCGGAGCCTCGCCGGCCCAGGGATGCCAGTGCACGGCGGCATTGTCCTGCCACAGATGAGGCAGCGGAACGCCGCCCCTTGTCCAGGTCGTGCCTTGCCAGCCGCCACGTGCCGGATCGCCCGCGCCCTGGGCGCCATGGACCACAGCACCTGGCACGAAAGCAATCACGGCGGAGACCAGTTCAGGGAACGTGGCGCCGAGCAGCAGCGCGAGTTCGCCGCCGCGCGACTGGCCGCTGACAGCGACGAAGCCGTCTTTCGGCTGGAGCTCTCGACGCGCCCAGCGCAGGCCGGCCTCGAGATATTCGAGCGGTGTTTCGGTGATGAAGGGCGACAACCCCGGCGCCTTGAAGTAGCCGAGCGCAAAGGCCTGGTAACCACGGGACGCAAGCAGTGCTGCGCGCGGTTCGTTAATGCCGCCGCCCGAGCCGTTGAGCACCATGACGACCGGATGCGGTCCCGGCCCGGCGGGCGTGAACAGCGTGCCGACCAATCCGTCGTCGCGGATCTCGCATCGCTCCACTCCAGGCGCGGCGAAAGCCTGAAAAAGCCTGGCCTCGGCCCGCACGCCACCGGCGGTTTCGGCTGTCAGCGTCGTCGCCATGGGCTGCATGATATCGTCGGCGAAGAGCTCGGCGCTGGTGCTGTCGACCGGCTGCTGGCTCCAGATCAGGCCCATGGCTGCAACTTCGGCATAGTCTCCGCCGACCGGCGCGTCGCGGGCCAGGTCGACCACGCCGTCGGCGTCCGCCATGAAGGTCGCCTGGCTCATCCAGGTCACGCCATGCGCCCGCTCGGTGCGGGCAGAGACGGCGACGAGTTCGTCAGGGACGAGGCCGGAGACGACGATCTGCCGCGGCTCGTCAATCAGGCCGTCCAAGGCATCGATGGATAAGACAGGTGCTGAAACGGGCTTTGTGGTCATCTGGCTTACAAACTCTGCATCTGGCTGACCGGCGTGGTCATCGGCCTGGCTGGATCGTCATGCGGGCGAGAGAGGTGTCGAGACGCTGGACGAAATCGTCGTCCAGCACGGCCTCGGGTGCCGCGCGGCCGCCACGCGGCCAGTGACCGCCGCCCTCGATCCAGTCGCCCTTCAGCCCGGCCAGCCTGGCTTGCCAGTCGATGCCTTCACCCGCGCGTGACGGATCGAAGGCAAGCAGGAACACGCCCCGGCCTTTCGGATCTCCCCTGCCGCCACCCGCGACGCCGGCCATGAGCTGGACCACCAATCCGAGCAGCGAGCCGATCTGGCCGCCACGCGGCAGCAATGCCGCAACCTCGGCGGCGATTCTGGTCGGCCGTCCTTCGCCATCCAGGGCGATCCCCTCAGGCAAGGGCGCGCCCGAAGCACGGGCGTTGCGGATATCGGCCATGGTTGCCGTGCTGGTGGCGACATCGATGACGACGCGTTCGGAACCCTGCCCTATGGCAAGCGCCAGCGGATTGGTGCCGATCACCGGACGGGTACCGCCATGTGACGCGACGAAAGGCGGGCCTTCCGCGCCGGCGATGCCGAGCAGGCCGCCATCTGCGAGATGGCGAACGAAGGGTGCGAGCCGGCCAAAGCCCCTGACACCGCGCAGGAACACCGCGGCGACGCCGAACTGCCTGGCGGCCTCGGCAAGGTCGAGCGTGGCGCTGGCGACCGCCAGCGGCGCAAAGCATGAGGCACAGTCGAGCCAGCCTATGGCCTGCGAGCTCTCGCGTGCCGGCACCGGCGCTGCATCGACAGTCCATTCGTCGAGCATGGCGATGCCGAAACGCGGCAGGCCGAGCGCATCGGCCTCGACCAGCGCCGAAGCCGCGAGCTGCGCTGCCGGGCCGCCGCCAAGGGCTGCCGCCAACCGGCCGGCCGCATCAGGGATCGCGATCATTCGGCCGGGCTCCGCGCTGCGCCGCCAAGCTGGATCTCGCTTGCCGAGAGGTAGCCCAGCGTCATCAGACGCTCGATCAGGAACTCCCTGGAGTGCTTGATATGGGCGAACTCGATCGCCGCGGCCCGCTCGCCGTCGCCGGCCGCAATCGCATCGACCAGTGCCGTGTGCTCGTCGGAATGCTCGCCTGCCTTGACGGTGAAATCGATGGCAAAGCGCAGCAGGCGTTCGAGCTCGTCGAACAGTGTCTCCGAAAGCGCGACGACACGCTTATTGCGGCTGCAGCGGGCAATGGCGAGGTGAAAGCGCCGAGCCACCTGCTGCATGGTGCCGATATCCATCGGCTCGGCATATTCCCTCACGATCTGGCGCAGCAGCGCGATTTCCGCCGGCGTGGCGTAACGTGCCGCCTGCCGCGCCGCATGCGGTCCGATCGCGGCGCGCATGTCGAGGATGTCGTGCACCGCCTGGAAGGTGATGGGAGCGACGCGATAGCCGCTGCGCGGCAGGATCGTCACCAGTCCATCGGCGGCAAGCTTCTGCATGGCATCGCGCACTGGCGTCTTCGACACCTCGTACTTGCCGGCGATTGAGGCAGCATCAAGCGTCGTCCCCGGCACGATCTCGCAACGCATGATCTCCTGGCGGAGCGCCAGATAGATGCGCTCGGAAACGGGTGCATTCACGGTGGGGTCGGCGTCGACGATCATGAGCTTGTGCTCCTCAGCCCCTCAGTGTTTTGCCCAGGGCACGAAACGCCGTTCCAGCGCCTCGAGCGCGAGAATGGTGAGATAACCCAGGGCCGAGATCACCACGATGCCGACGAACATGCGCGACACCGCAAAGGTCTGCCACGACGCCCAGATGAAGAAGCCGACGCCGCTGCGCGCGCCAAGGAATTCCGCCGCCGCGATGATGATGTAGGACGACCCCGCGGCCAACCGGAGCCCGGTGAAGATGTTGGGCAGAGCCGACGGCAGTGCAATGCGGAAAAATGTCTGGAAGCGCGTAGCGCCGGCGTTCTTGGCAACGTCGAGATAGATCTGCGGCGTCTGCATCACCCCGCCCATCGTGTTGTAGAGCAAGAGGAAGAACACGCCGATGGCGATGACGACGAATTTCGAGGCGTCTCCGACGCCGAAGATCAACAGGATCAGCGGCAAAATGGCGATCTTCGGCACCGGATAGAGTGCGGCGAAGATCGGCCCGAGCACCCGCCGCGCCGGCTGCGACAGGCCGAGGATCAGGCCGAGCAGAATGCCCGGTACGGCACCCATGACATAGCCGACCGAGACGCGGCGCAGCGTGGCACCGATATGGTCGAAGATTTCGAAGCTGGCGATCATCTGCCAGGCGGTGCCGGCAATGGCACTCGGCGGGGGGAAGAAGCGCCGGTCGATGACATTGAGCTGCGAGGCGATCTCCCATAGCAACAACAACAGGATCGGGCTGAAATAGGAGATGGTGCGGAACAGCCGCTCACGCTGGGCCGGAGCCTTGAGCTGGCGGATCTGTTCTTCGGTCAGCTTTGCGGTGATGAGGCTCATGCGTGGCGCTCCGGCGAAGTTGAGGCCAACAGCCGCCAGACCTCATAGGTGAGGTCCCAGAAACGCTTGTCGCGGCGCATCTCTACGACGTCGCGCGGCCGGTCGAAGGGGACAGTGAGATCGGCGATAATGGTGCCGGGGCGCGGCGACATCACCAACACCCGGTCGGCCAGTGTCAGCGCTTCGTCGACGCTGTGGGTGATGAACACGACGGTCTTGCCCGTCGTCTCCCAGATGCGCAGCAATTCCTGCTGCAGCACCAGCCGCGTCTGTTCATCGAGTGCGCCGAACGGCTCGTCCATCAACAGGATCTCGCGGTCGTCGACAAGCGCGCGCGCCACCGAGACGCGCTGCTTCATGCCGCCGGACAGCCGGTGCGGCAGCGCATCGGCAAAGTCGGTCAGCCCGGTCAGTTCGAGCAGTTCGTCGACGCGCATCCGCCGCTTTTCGGCAGAAACGCCCTGCAGGCTGAGCGGAAAGCCGACATTCTCGCGCACGGTGAGCCAGGGCAGCACCGACGCCTCCTGGAACACCATCGCTGGCGGGTTTTCGCTCCGCATGTCGATGCTGCCGCCGAGCTTGCTTTCAAGCCCGGCGAGGATGCGCAGCACCGTCGTCTTGCCGCAGCCGCTGGGACCGACGATGCAGACGAATTCGCCGCGCTTGACCTCGAACTCGACCTCGTAGGCAGCGACGGTCGTGCGGTCGCTGTCGGCGTCG
Organism: Aminobacter sp. NyZ550; assembly: GCF_025628925.2. Taxonomy (NCBI): domain Bacteria; kingdom Pseudomonadati; phylum Pseudomonadota; class Alphaproteobacteria; order Hyphomicrobiales; family Phyllobacteriaceae; genus Aminobacter; species Aminobacter sp. NyZ550. The sequence continues at coordinate 1,814,545 of NZ_CP114190.1, read as the reverse complement.
TAGAAGGCCTTGGTGAGGTTGCGCACCTCGATCGCCGTTTCGCTCATCGTACCCGCCCCTTGCGGCAACGCGGCCTGGGTCACTTCTTGCCCACCAGTTCGTTGGCGCGCTTCAGCAGGTCGCTGCGATAGACCGAGGAGATGTCGACGTCGCCCTTGTATTCGAGGTCGCCGCGCTGGCGGAAGAATGCCTCCTGCTCACGCACCGAGTTCAAGTCGATCGACCCGTCTTCCGAACGAATGGTGTAGGCTATGCCCTGAAGCAGCGATTTTTCCGTGCCGGTGTAGCGGGCGACGATGTCGAGCACCTTCTCGTCCTTCCAACCGCCATTGTCGAGCTGGCGCGCAGCCTTGAGATAGGCAGCGAGGAAATTGACGACGGCATCCTCGTGGCCCTCCACGAACTCCTTGTTGAACGCGATGAAGCCAAGTTCGGTGCCGAAGGTATGGTCCTCGACGAGGCGACGACCCAAGCCTTCGCGCTCGAGCTGCAGGGCGAAGGGTTCGATGCTCCAGCCGGCCTCGAGGCCGCCATTGGCGAAGGCGGCGGCAGTCGCAGGCGGCGGCAGGTAGATCGCCTCGACGTCGTCGACGGTCAGACCACCCTTTTCCAGCGCCTTGGCGACCGAATACATGCCAAAGCCGCCAGGCCCTGGAATACCGACACGCTTGCCCTTGAGGTCGGCGACCGTCTTGATGCCTTCGTCCCAGGCCTTCTGCGAGACCATGAAGGGCGACGGCGACGGCACCGTGTCGGGCATCTTGGCCGAGGTCGCGACGATGGCGACCGTGGCGCCCGCATTGATCGAATTGAACAGCCCGGCACCCCAGGTCGCAGCGCCCGCCTGGACGTTGCCTGAGGCCAGCATCTGGATCGTCTCGGCAGTGCCGCTCTTCGGCGACAGGGTCACGTCGACGCCGTATTCGTCGAAATAGCCGAGGTCCTCGGCGAGGAAGAACGGCGCATAGTCGGCAAAGGGCGAATAGAGGAATTCGATCTTCGGCTTGTCCTCAGCCAGCGCGCCGCTGGCGGCTCCGGCCAGAAGGCCCGCGGCGAGAGCCGAGACAATAAACCCGCGACGATTGACGGCAAACATAAGAACCCTCTCCATTGAGCGATCAGCCAGACTTTGATGTCCTGGATTTTGCAACTGATGCATCACATGGCGAAGGTGATATTTTCTAATTGGATTGGCAAGTGGAAAAATCTCATCCGCGAAGGTTGGCCATGGCAGCACGCCGGCACAAAGGTCTAGCTTGTAGCGACCACAGAGACCCGACCAGCCCCGGCGCAAATTCAGAATCGCGAGGCTTGATCTGAAATATATTTCAGTATATGAATTTTATTGACATATGCTGGGTGAGCTGTAATCTCCAGACCGTCGGCTTTCGGGAGGAAGTCCGGCGGCAATCAATCCACATAGCGGCGCCTGGGGCGCCCGCGACGGTCATTGAGGATGGCTTCGGCCAAGGGAGGAAACTTGCGCAAATTTCTGAGCACGCTCGCAATCGCGGCGGCTGCGTCGACCTGTTTGGCTTCGACCCAGGCGCTTGCCGAAAACGCCAACCCGTTCAAGTGCGAGCCGGGTGAGAAATACGTCATGAACGTCATGGTCTCGGGCGTCGAATACTGGTTCCCGGTCTATGAGATGTTCAAGCAGGCCGGCCAGCAGTTCGGCTGCGAGACGGAATACACCGGCACGCCCGAATACGACGTCAACAAGCAGATCGCCACCTTCGACCAGGCGCTCGCCCAGAAGCCGGCCGGCATCCTGGTCCATCCGATGAACTCCGATCCGTTCATCGAGCCGATCAACCGCGCCATCGAACAGGGCACCGCCGTCGTCACCTTCGCCGCCGACTCGCCCAACTCCAAGCGCACCTCGTTCATCACGTCGGACAACCTGGCCGAAGGCACCTACGCCGCCGACGCCGTTGCCAAGGCGATGGACGGCAAGGGTGAATATGCTGTGCTGGAAAACCCCGGCCAGGACAACCATGACAAGCGCATCTCGGCCTTCATCGCCCGCATGGAAGCCAAATGGCCCGACATGAAGCTGGTCGGCCGCGCTGCCTCGAACCAGGACCCGACCAAGGCCTATCAGGCCGTTCTCAGCCTCGCCCAGGCGCATCCTGACCTCGGTGCGGTGTTCATGCCGGAAGCCAACTCGGCCATCGGCGCTGCCCAGGCGGCCAAGGAAGGCGGCGGCAAGATCAAGGTCATGCTCGCCGACGTCAACGCCAAGATCCTCGACATGATCAAGGCCGGCGAGATCTACGGTTCGGTCAACCCCAACCAGGGCATGCAGGGCTACATGGGCTTCATGCTGCTGTGGCTGGCCGCGCACCCCAACCTGATCGACCCGATGAACGACACCAAGCGCTCGGGCGCCAACGGCATGAGCGTGCCCTTCGTCGACAATGGCTTCTCCATCGTGACAGCCGAAAACGCCGACGACTTCTACTGGGACAAGTACCTCAAGCGTCGCGGCACCAAGGGCATCGAGGAATAAGCTCGACCGCCCTGCCCCGACATCCGGGGCGACCAAGTCGGAAGGGGGGTTACGCCCCCTTCCACCTCGCAAGCGTTCATCGCAGGAGCATGGCGTGACCACAGCGCCCATTCTTGAAATCCGCGGGCTGTCCAAGGCGTTCGGCCCGGTCAAGGCGCTGAGCGACGTGCAGTTCGAACTCAAGCGCGGCGAGATCCATGCGCTGTGCGGCGAAAACGGCGCCGGCAAGTCGACGCTGATGAACATGATCGCCGGCGTGCTGCAGCCCGACCGCGGCGAGATACTGATCGACGGCGCGGCCGTGTCCATCCCCTCGCCGGCGGCAGCCCAGCGCCTCGGCATCGCGCTCGTCCACCAGGAGATCGCGCTCTGCCAGGACGCGACGGTCGCCGAAAATATCTACATGGCCGCGATCAATGCCCGTCGCGCGCCGCTGATGAATTTCCAGAAACTCTATGCCGACGCGCAGAAGGTGATGGACCTGCTCGCGCCCATTCCGGTGCGCACCAAGGTCGCCGACCTCTCCATTTCCAACCAGCAGCTCGTCGAGATCGCCAAGGCGCTGACGCTCGACTGCAAGGTGCTGATGCTCGACGAGCCGACAGCGGCCCTGACCGAAAGCGAAGCGCAGCGGCTGTTTGCCATTGTTCGCGGCCTCAGGGATCGTGGCATTTCGGTGGTCTATATCAGCCATCGCATGGCAGAGATTTTCTCTTTGTGCGACCGCGTCACCGTCTTCCGTGACGGCCACTACGTCGCCACCGACCCAATTGCCAAAAGTTCGCCCGACGACGTGGTGCGCAAGATGGTCGGCCGCGAGATCACCCAGCTTTATCCCGACAAGCTGGCGCCGGCAGAACCCGGCCGCAGGCTGCTGTCGGTCGAAGGACTTTCCGACGGCGACCGTTTCAGCGGCGTCAATTTCGAACTGCGTGCCGGCGAAATCCTCGGCATCGGCGGCCTAATCGGCGCCGGCCGCAGCGAGATCGCCCAGAGTATTTGCGGCCTGAGGCCGGTGACGTCAGGTACCGTCACTCTCGACGGCCAGCCCTTGCGCGTCACCAGCTACAGCGACGCCGTCAAGGCCGGTCTCGTCTACCTCTCCGAGGACCGTAAGGGCTCGGGCGTGTTCCTCGACATGCCGATCGCGGCCAACGTCTCGGCGCTTGACCTCAGCAAGCTGACCGGTTCGCTGGGCCTGCTCGACCGCAAGGCGGAAGACCGCCAAGCGGCCGACCTGACCAAGCGCCTCGGCGTGCGCATGGCCGGCATCGACGCCAAGGTGTCGACGCTGAGCGGCGGCAACCAGCAGAAGGTGGCGATCGCCAAGCAGCTGTCGATCGACCCCAAGGTCATCATCATGGACGAGCCGACGCGCGGCATCGACGTCGGCGCCAAGGTCGAGATCCACCGCCTGCTGCGCCAGCTTGCGGCCAAGGGCACCGGCATCGTCGTCATCTCCTCGGAACTGCCGGAGCTGATCGGCCTGTGCGACCGCGTGATCGTGGTGCGCGAGGGCCGCATCGCCGGCGAACTCGGCGCCGAGGCGCTCGGAGAGGAAGCCATCATCATGCTCGCCTCGGGCGTCCAGAATTCTTCACGTCAAGAAAAGCAGGCCGCACATGTCGCCTAGGGAAGCCGGAGAAACCCTCATGCACGCCGAGATCAAGGCACCCGACACCGCCGGGCGCATCAACCTCGCGCGCCTCGCCTCGATGCGCGAGGCCGGCCTGATTGTCATCATCCTGGCGCTGTGCATCGCCATGAGCTTCGCCTCGCCGCATTTCCTGACATGGGGCAATTTCCGCGCCATGCTGATGAGCTTCTCGATCGAGGGCATCGTCGTCGTCGGCATGACTATCCTCCTGATCGTCGGCGGCATCGACCTGTCGGTCGGCTCGGTGGTCTGCTTCTCGATGGTGGTGTCGGGCGCGCTGTTCCTTGCCGGGCTCGATCCGTGGACAGCAAGCCTGATCGGCATCGGCACGAGCGCCCTGATCGGCGCTGCCATGGGCTTCTTCGTCACCGTGGTCGGACTCAACCACTTCATCACCTCGCTCGCGGCAATGGTCATCGTCCGCGGCCTGTGCCTGGTCATCACCAAGGGCACGCCGCTGTCGCTGTTTTCGCTGCCGCCGGAATTCAAGGCGATCGGCCAGGGCAGCTTCCACGGCCTGCCCTATGTCATCATCATCTTCGTCGTCGTCGTTGCGATCTTCGACTTCCTGCTGCGCCGCGCGACCGCTTTCCGCAAGGTATTCTACACCGGCTCCAACGAGAAGGCGGCGCAGTTCTCCGGCATCAAAACCAGGCAGGTGAAGTTCTGGGTGACGGTGCTGTGCTCGACCCTCGCCGGACTGGCGGGTGTCATCTACATGGCCCGCTTTGGTGCTGCGACACCCACCTTCGGCGCCGGCATGGAGCTCAACATCATCGCGGCGGCGGTGATCGGCGGCGCATCTCTCAATGGCGGCTCGGGCACCATCTTCGGCGCCATTCTCGGTATGGCACTGCTCTCGGTGGTCACCAGCTCGCTGATCCTGCTCGACGTCTCCGTCTACTGGCAGGACATGATCAAGGGCTGCATCCTTCTAGCGGCCGTCTCCATCGACCACTTCCTGCACCGCAAGAAGTCCTGAGCATCAAGCACGAGACACCATCATGGCTCCCCCCAACACCCGCGACGACATATCGACCGTCCGCCAGATGCACCAGGCCCTCGTGCTCCACTATGTCGAGGGCAAGACCCAGGCCGAGATCGCCAAAGAACTCGGCATCTCGCACGCCACCGTCAACCGGCTGATCAAGCGCGGCCACCAGCTCGGCCTCGTCGAGATCAAGATCAAGTCGCCGATCGACCATCTCGTCGACATCGAGACGCGTCTTGTCGCGCTCGGCGGCATCGAACGCGCCGTCGTCGTGCCCTCGGTATCCGACAATCCGCAGACCGCGCTGCAGCGGGTCGGCGAGGCCGCCGCCCGTCTGCTGCTCGACACCATCAAGGATGGCGACACCATCTCGATCACCGGCGGCAAGGGCGTCAGCGCACTTGTTGCCGGGCTGAAGCCCGGTCGCAGCTATGATGTCGAGGTCATCCCGGCCACCGGTCTCGTCCAGGGCAAGCACTACACCGACGTCAACCACGTCGCATCGCTGATGGCCGACAAGCTCGGCGGCCGCGCCTACCAGGTGCATGCGCCCTTGTTTGCCGACACGCCGGAACAGCGCGAAATGCTGATGGGCGTGCGTTCCGTTGCCGATGTCTTCCGCAAGGCGCGCGAGGCAGATGTGGCGGTTGTCGGCATCGGCTCGATCTTGACCGACGACTCCAGCTATTACGACCTGCACCCATCATCGAGCGCCGACCGGCAGGCCATCCAGCAGTCGGGCGCATCGGGCGAGTTGCTCGCCCACCTGATCGACAGTCGCGGCAAGCTTTGCGGCTACGCCCTCAACCGGTCGCTGGTGTCGCTGACCTTGGATGAATTCGCCACCATACCGCGCTCGATCGGCATCGCCAGCGGGCCGAGCAAGGCCGCGCCCATCCTCAGCGCCATGCGCGGCAACCATCTCGACACCATCGTCACCGACGAGGCGACAAGCCTCCAGATTCTCGACCTTGCCGAACAGGAGGCAGCATGAGCTCCCGACAGATCCAACGCCCCATTGGCCGCTCCGGCGTCTCTGCTTCGGCCGTCGGCCTCGGCACCTGGGCGATCGGCGGCTGGATGTGGGGCGGCACCGACGAGCAGGCCTCGATCCGCGCCATCGAAGCCTCGATTGAATCAGGCATCAGCCTGATCGACACCGCGCCTGCCTATGGCCTCGGCCGCAGCGAGGAGATTGTCGGCAAGGCGATCAAGGGTAAGCGCGACAAGGTGGTCATCGCCACCAAATGCGGTCTCAACTGGCATTCCGGCAAGGGCAACCACTTCTTCGACCAGGATGGCAAGCCGGTGCACCGCTATCTCGGCGCCGACGGCATCGCCCACGAGATCGAGCAGAGCCTCGTCCGCCTCGGCACCGACTACATCGACCTCTACATCACCCACTGGCAGGATCCGACGACGCCGATTGCTGAAACGATGGCGACGCTGGAAAAGCTCAAGGCAGCGGGCAAGATCCGCGCCATCGGTGCTTCCAACGTCAGCGCCGAGGACCTCGAGCTTTATGTCTCCGCTGGCCAGATCGACGCGATCCAGGAACGCTATTCGATGATCGATCGTGAGATCGAGACCAGCCTGCTGCCGATCACCCAGCGCAACGACATCGCCACGCTCAGCTACTCCTCGCTGGCACTCGGCCTGTTGACCGGGACGATCGATCCCTCGCGTGAATTCACCGGCGATGACCAGCGCAAGGGCAATCCACGTTTCTCCGCCGCCAACAGGCAGAAGGTGGCAAAGCTCAAGCAGGCCATCGCGCCGGTCGCTGAACAGCACAAGGCGTCGATGGCCCAGATCGTCATCGCATGGACACTCGCCCAGCCCGGTATCACTTTCGGCTTGTGCGGCGCGCGCACAGCCGAACAGGCGCTCGACAATGCACGGGCCGGCGAGATCACGCTTGGCACGAACGAATTGGCAATCATCGACACGGCAATCGCCGCGCATCTCACCGCCATGGATGCCTGAGCGAAAAGGCACAGCCCACATGAACCGCAACGACACACTCGCCGCTCTGCGAGAGCGGCCCGATATTGCCGTGCTGGTGATAGGCGGCGGCATCAACGGCATCTCGGTGTTCCGCGAACTCGCGCTGCAAGGCGTCGACGTCGTGCTCGCCGACAAGGGCGACTATTGCTCAGGCGCCAGTGCTGCACTGTCGCGCATGGTGCATGGCGGGCTTCGCTATCTCGAAAACGGCGAGTTCAAGTTGGTGCGTGAATCGCTGGTCGAGCGCGACCGGCTGCTCAAGAACGCCCCGCACTATGTCGCGCCGCTGCCGACGACGGTGCCGATCTTCGACACCTTCTCCGGCATCGCCAACGGCGCGGTCCGCTTCCTCGGCCTGACGCGCAATCCCAGCCGCCGCGGCGCGCTGGTGATCAAGGCCGGACTGACCATGTACGACCTGTTCACGGCAGCACGGCGATTGATGCCGAAGCACCGCTTCCGCGGCCGTGCCGAAACACTCAAGACATGGCCCGCGATCAATTCCGATATCCGCAGCTCCGCCACCTATTACGACGCCTGGGTCAGCCGTCCCGAGCGCCTCGGCCTGGAGATGTTGTTCGACGCATTGGCATCGAGCCCCACCGCGCACGCCCTGAACTATGCCGCGGTCGCCGCATCCAACGACGGCCTCGCCCTTACCGACAGCTTGACCGGCGAGGTCCTGCAGCTCCGCCCCAAGCTGATCATCAACGCCACCGGTGGTTGGATCGACCTCACCAACAAGGCCATTGGCGCGGCCGCCCCGCGCATGATGGGCGGTACCAAGGGCTCGCACCTGATCGTCGACAATGCCGAGCTGCATGACGCGCTTGGCGGCCACATGGTCTATTACGAGAACGAGGATGGCCGCATCTGCATCCTGTTTCCTTATCTCGGCAAGGTGCTGATCGGTTCGACCGACATCCGCGTCGATGATCCCGACCAGGTCCGCTGTGAGGACGACGAACGCAGCTACATCCTGCAGTCGCTCGCTTTTGTTTTCCCCGCGATCGTGATCGCCGAAGAAGACATCGTGTTCCGCTTTGCCGGCGTGCGCCCCTTGCCTGCCAGCGACGACAGCTTCACCGGGCGCATTCCGCGCGACCATTTCTGCGAGTTCGTGGAACCAAGCGGCGGCCTGCCGGCGACCTTGTGCATGATCGGTGGCAAGTGGACGACCTTCCGCTCCTTCGGCGAGATGGCGGCCGACATGGCGCTCGAGCGCCTCGGCCTGACGCGCCATACCGGCACCCAGGACCTCGCCATCGGTGGCGGACGAGAATTTCCCGCCGCCTCGGATGCATGGTGCGCAAAGCTGGCGGAACAGCACGGTCTCAATATCGAACGCGCGCATGCCCTGCTTGAGCGTTACGGCACCTCGGCGGTCGATTTCGCGGCTGCCTCCGACCCGATGCTGGTGGGCTCCGACTATTCGACCGGCGAAATCCGCATGATCGTCGAGCGCGAGCAGGTCGAATGCCTCGCCGACATATTCCTGCGCCGCACAACCATCGCCATTTCGGGCGGGCTCAACCTCCAGCTCATCGAGGCCGTGCTCGCCATCCTGGCCAACCACAAAGGCTGGAGCGCCGCCGAGGCCGCCGCCGAGCGCAGCGCCTTTCTCGCCTTGCTCGCCCATCAGCACGGCATCGCACTTTCCGATCTCTCCCAGACGAACGACAAAAGGAGCGCCCTATGCGCCTGAACCACAAAGTCCGCATGAACAGGCTGTTCGGCGGTGGCCGCTGCCTCGACGTCGCCATCGATCACGGCGTCTGCAACGAACCGAGTTTCCTCAACGGGCTTGAGGACATGGCAAGCGTCGTCGGTCAGCTGGTCAAGGCTCGTCCCGACGCCATCCAGATGAACTACGGCCAGGCCGACCTGCTGCAGACCGTTCCGGGCAAGGACAAGCCCGCACTCGTGATGCGCATCGACATGGGCAATCCCTACAACAAGATCCGCCATCGGGCGATGTGGGCGGTGCTTCAGAACGAGGCCGAGCCTTTGCTCGGTGCGATCGAGATGGATGCGGCCTGCGTCGTGGTCAATCTGTTCATGCTGCCGGATGAGCCCGACCTGTTCCGGCAATGCGTCCAGAACATCGCACGCGTCCGCGCCGACTGCGAGAAATACGGTCTGCCGCTGATGATCGAGCCGCTGGCGATGCTGCCCGTCGACCAGAGCGGCGGCTACATGGTCGACGGCGATGCCGAAAAGATCGTCACGCTGACCCGCCTCGCCCGCGAGATGGGCGCCGACATCATCAAGGCCGACCCGACCACCGATCCCAACGACTTCCACCGCGTGGTCGAGGCGGCACGCTGCCCGGTCCTGGTGCGTGGCGGCGGCAAGGAGGATCTGCGCACAGTCTTCGACAAGTCGGCGGCGCTGATGTCGCAAGGCGCGATGGGGATGGTCTATGGTCGCAATATCTACCAGCATGCCCATCCGAGCGCGGTCGTTCGCGGACTGATGGCGATCATCCACGACGGCGCGGATGGTGCCACAGCCTTCGACCTGTACAAGCAGGCTTGAAGCAGCGGCATCGGGAGGAGCCAATGGGCACGTACATTCTTGGCCTAGATGCGGGCAACACCGTCATCAAGGCGATCATCTTCGACACGTCAGGGCGCGAACTTGCGCTCGCCGCCCGCGACGGCCGCTCCTGCATGCCGAAGCCAGGCCATGTCGAACGCGACCTCGACGAGCTCTGGCGCAACGCCATTGCCGTCATCGGCCAGTGCATCGACCAGGCCGGCATCGACGCCGGTGACATCGTTGCCATCGGCTGTGCCGGACATGGCAACGGGCTCTATGCGCTCGACCGCGACGGCGCTCCGCTGATCGGCATCCAGTCGCTCGACACGCGCGCCATAGGCATCGTCGACGAATGGGCCGAACAGAATGTCGGTGACCGCACCTACGCCCATTGCCTGCAAAAGCCGTGGGCGGCACAGACGCCCACCCTGCTCGCCTGGATCAAGCGCCATGCGCCCGAGCTTTTCAGCCGCATCGGCACGGTGTTTCTGTGCAAGGATTTTGTCGTCAACCGGCTGACCGGCGCACGCTCCACCGATACGTCTGATATGTCTGGCTGCGGCCTGCTTGAAATGCCCAGCCGCCGCTACGCTCAAGACCTGCTTGCCGCTTACGGGCTTGGCGACTGCATGGAGCTTCTGCCGCCTGTGCTGGAATCGGCCGAGATCGCCGGCCACGTCACGCCAGAGGTCGCGGCCCAGACCGGCCTGCGAGCCGGCACGCCAGTGGTGGCAGGCCTGTTCGATGTCGTTGCCAGCGCTGTCGGCTCGGGCGTCACCCGCACGGGCGCAGCCTCGATCATCGCCGGCACCTGGAGCATCAACCAGGTCATTACGGACGAGCCGATCCGCGACCCTTCGATTTTCATGCTGTCGACCTTCGACCCCAGGCGCTATCTGGCGATCGAATCGAGTGCCACCTCGGCCGCCAATCTCGAATGGATCGTCCGCGAGTTCTTCGAGCATGGCCATGACGGCGACGCTTCGCCGTTCGAATTGTGCAGCGAACTCGTCGCGTCTGTCGACCCCGATGGCGACATTCCGATCTACCACCCCTTCCTCTATGGCTCGCAGCAGAACGGCCACGCCCGCGCCGGATTCTACGGCGTCGCCGGCTGGCACACGCGCGGCCATATGTTGCGCGCCTTGTTCGAGGGCGTTGCCTTCGAGCACAAGCGCCACGTCGAGACCTTGTGCAAGGCGGGTGCCATCTTCGACGAGGTCACATTGTCGGGCGGCGGCTCGCGCAGCGCCGTCTGGCCGCAGATCTTCGCCGACGTGCTCGGCGTTCCGGTCACCGTGGCTCGCAGCCGCGAGACCGGCGCGCTGGGCGCCGCCATTGCCGCCGCGACCGGCTTTGGCCTCTTCGCCGACTATGCTGAAGGTGCGACGGCGATGACCTCGGCCGCCCGCCACTATACGCCCAATGGCGCGATTGCCCCTGTTTATGCCAGGCGCTATCGATTGTATGGCGAGATCAACCAGGCGATGGCCCCGATCTGGCAGCGCATCGCCATTGAGCAGTCCGAGCAGGCACCGCAGTGACCGAAGCATCCTCCTCATTTGCCGACCATGACTACGTCATCGTCGGCGCAGGCTCCGCCGGTTGCGTGCTTGCCAATCGGCTGTCCGCCGATCCCCGCAATCGCGTGCTTTTGCTCGAAGCCGGTGGTTCCGACCGCTATCACTGGGTCAACATCCCGATCGGCTACCTCTACTGCATGGGCAATCCGCGCACCGACTGGCTGATGAAGACCGAACCAGACGCCGGCCTCAATGGCCGCAGCCTGAACTACCCCCGGGGCAAGGTGCTGGGCGGCTGCTCGTCGATCAACGGCATGATCTACATGCGTGGCCAGGCAGCCGACTATGATGGCTGGCGCCAGGCCGGCAATGTTGGCTGGGGTTGGGATGATGTGCTGCCTTACTTCCTGAAGTCGGAAGACCATCACGCCGGCAAGAGCGCCATGCACGGGTCGGGCGGCGAATGGCGCATCGAAAAACAACGCCTGTCCTGGCCGATCCTCGACGCCTTCCGCGACGCCGCCGAGGAACTCGGTATCCCGCGCACCGACGACTTCAACACCGGCACCAACGAAGGTTCCGGCTATTTCGAGGTCAACCAGCGGGGCGGCGTGCGCTGGAACACCTCCAAGGCCTTCCTGCGCGGCATAACCGACCGCAGCAACCTGCGCGTCGTCACCGGCGCCGAGACCGAGCAGCTCGAATTCGACGGCAGGCGCGTTACCGGCCTCGTCTTCCGCAAGGACGGCCAGTTGCATCGCGTCAAGGCAAGCCAGACAATCCTCGCCGCCGGCGCCATCAACTCGCCAAAGATTCTCGAGCTCTCCGGCGTCGGCCGGCCCGAGCTGCTTTCAGGCCTCGGCATCGAAATCCGTCACGCGCTGGCCGGCGTCGGCGAAAACCTGCAGGACCATCTGCAGATCCGGACCGTGTTCAAGGTAACGGGGGCGGCGACGCTCAACCAGCGCTACCACAATCTGTTCAGCCGGGCCGCCATGGGGCTCGAATATGCGGTGAAGCGCAGCGGCCCGCTGTCGATGGCGCCGAGCCAGCTCGGCATTTTCGCCAAGAGCGATCCGCGTCTCGAAACGCCCGATCTCGAATATCACGTTCAGCCGCTCAGCACTGATCGGCTGGGCGAGCCGTTGCACCGCTTTCCAGCCGTCACCGTGTCGGTCTGCAATCTGCGTCCCGAAAGCCGCGGCAGCGTGCACATGGCTTCATCAGACGCGCGCGAGGCAGCGAAGATCAGGCCGAACTATCTCTCCACCGACGGCGACCGCAGCACCGCCATTGCCTCGCTGCGCCATGTCCGCCGCCTGATGAAGGCCAGGGCCGTCGCGCGCTTCGCGCCTGAGGAAATGCTTCCAGGGACCCAGTACGACAGCGACGCCGATCTCATCCGCAAGGCCGGCGACATCGGCACGACGATCTTCCACCCGGTCGGCACCTGCAAGATGGGGTCTGACACAATGTCCGTGGTCGACGACCGCCTGCGCGTCCACGGCCTCGACGGATTGCGTGTCGTCGACGCCTCGATCATGCCGACGATCGTTTCCGGCAACACCAATTCGCCTGTCATCATGATCGCCGAGAAGGCAGCCGAAATGATCCTCGGGGACCGCCGCGCCTAGCCGCAGCGCCTAGCCGCAGATCGTCTGGGCCAAAAGAAAATCGCCTGGGGTAATGCAATCGTGACCCACTGGAACGGGGTCACGATTGCAGCCGATTGTCTTGACCGCCCCGCCACGCGGTGCGGCGTCGGCACAAATTTCCAAGAAACGCCGGCTAACGGCTGATCTGGCGGTCGGGGTCCAACGCTTTCTCCACTTGCGATCAACATAGCACCAGTCCGACAGGCCTGGCTTGTTCGAGTAACGTCTGACTTCGCGACAGCGAATGACTTCGCTCAAGTTTCCAGCAGCCTTCTCGATACGGCCCAGCTCCCAGCATCGTTCACCGAATGCGCCTCGCCAACGCCTTCCCTGGCGTCGACATGTCCATCCATGTTGACTACGCTACTCATGTATTGCTGCCGCCTGTCCGGCCCAGCACACACCTTCAGCTTCCAAGGAGTGCCCCCGTGAAGTCCACCCATTTCGCTTTGACCAGCGCCGCCCTGCTGTTGGCCCTCTACGCCTCGTCCACTCTGGCGCAGGATGCCGAAGGCATCGTCGTCTATAACGCCCAGCACGAAAGCCTGACCAACGAGTGGGCCGAAGCCTTCACCAAGGAAACCGGCATCAAGGTGACGATCCGCAAGGGCAGCGACACCGAGTTCGGCAACCAGATCGTCGCCGAAGGCAAGCTGTCGCCGGCCGACGTCTTCCTGACCGAGAACTCGCCGGCCATGGCGCTGGTCGACAATGCCGGGCTGTTCGCGCCTGTCGATGCCGACACGCTGGCGCAGGTGCCCGAGGAATTCCGTCCCGCCAACGGCCACTGGACCGGCATTGCCGCGCGCAGCACCGTCTTTGCCTATGACAAGATCAAGCTCACCGCCGACAAGCTGCCGAAATCGCTGCTCGATCTGGCCGATCCGAGCTGGAAGGGTCGCTGGGCGGCCTCGCCGTCGGGCGCCGATTTCCAGGCCATTGTCGGCGCGCTGCTCGAACTCAAGGGCGAGGCAGCCACCGTCGAATGGCTGAAGGGCATGAAGGCCAATTTCACCGCCTATCGCGGCAACAGCACCGCCATGAAGGCGGTCCATGCCGGCGAGGTCGAGGGCGCCGTGATCTACCACTATTACTACTATGGCGATCAGGCCAAGACGGGCGAGAACAGCAAGAATGTCTCGCTGCATCTGTTCAAGAACCAGGATCCTGGCGCCTTCGTCAGCATCTCTGGAGGTGGGGTCCTCGCGTCCAGCAAACATCCCAAGGAAGCCCAGGCGTTCCTCAAGTGGATCACCGGCAAGACCGGCCAGGGCATCCTCAGGACCGGCACCTCCTTCGAATATGCCGTCGGCACCGGCGACGAGTCCAACCCGGCGCTGACCCCACTCAAGGACCTGCAGGCGCCGAAGGTCGAGGCCTCGAAGCTCGACAGCAAGAAGGTGTCCGAGCTGATGACGGCGGCCGGGCTGCTCTGAATGCCACTGCGCCAATCAAGCTCCCGCAACACGGTCGCGGGAGCTTTTGCACCTGAAGGGCTTGCCAAGACGGCGGAATTCCTTCACCGGATGGTCACCTATTCCTCGCCGCGAGGCGAACCGGGAGCCTGGAGTGACGCCTTCGTCGGCTGAATATCATCCTTCGCGGCCATCGACCCCAGCCGCAGCCTGGTCCCGCCTGCTGCCGACATCCTGGATCGCGGTCGCGGCGGTGCTGGTGTCGCTGTTTGCCCTTTTGCCGCTCGGCTTCATCATCTGGGTTGCGATCCAGACCGGCTGGACCTCAGTTGCCCAGCTGGTGTTCCGGCCACGCGTCGGCGAACTCTTGGTCAACACGCTTTCGCTCGTCATCCTCGTCGTGCCGATCACCGTGCTTTTGTCGGTGGCCCTGGCCTGGCTGACCGAACGCAGCGACTTGCCCGGCGCACGTTTCTGGTCGGGGCTGTCGGTAGCGCCGCTCGCCGTTCCCGCCTTCGTCCATTCTTATGCCTGGATCACCCTGTTTCCATCCATGCACGGCCTTTTCGCCGGCGTGCTGATTTCGGTCATCGCCTATTTTCCCTTCATCTATCTGCCGGTGGCAGCGACGCTGCGCCGGCTCGATCCGGCGCTGGAAGACGCTGCCGCCTCGCTCGGCAACACCCCTTGGCGCGTTTTCCTTCGGGTCGTCCTGCCCCAGCTCAAACTCGCCGTGCTGGGCGGCGCGCTGCTCGTTGGCCTGCACCTGCTTGCCGAATACGGCCTCTATGTCTTCATCCGCTTCGACACCTTCACCACCGCAATCGTCGACCAGTTCCAGTCGACCTTCAACGGACCGGCGGCCAACATGTTGGCCGGCGTGCTGGTCGTCTGCTGCCTCGTGCTCCTGGCGCTCGAAGCCATGCTGCGCGGCGGCGAGCGCTACGCCCGCGTCGGCTCGGGTGCTGCGCGCACCGCTGTGCGCACAAGCCTCGGCCGCGCCACCGTGCCTTGCCTCGCCTTGCCACTGATCACAGCATCACTGGCGCTCGGCGTGCCATTCCTGACCGTCGGCCGCTGGCTCGTCGCCGGTGGCGCCGGCGTCTGGAACCTCGATGTCATTAGCCTCGCGCTGTGGCAGACGCTCGTGCTGGCACTCGGCGGCGCGCTGCTCACCGTCGCCATCGCCATTCCAATGGCGTGGCTGTCGATCCGCCGCCCAGGCCCACTGCCGCGCCTGCTCGAAGGCTGCAACTACATCGTCGGCTCCTTGCCCGGCGTGGTCATCGCGCTCGCTCTGGTCACGGTCACGGTGCGTGTCGCGATGCCGCTCTACCAGACCGTCGCCACCATCCTTGCGGCCTATGCGCTGATGTTCCTGCCCCGGGCGCTGGTGTCGCTACGCGCCAGCATCGCCCAGGCTCCGGTCGAGCTCGAACAGGCGGCCGGCAGCCTCGGCCGCAGCCCGCTGCGCGCGCTGTGGTCGACGACGGTGCGCCTCTCCGCGCCGGGCGCCGCCGCCGGCATTGCCCTGGTCGGGCTTGGCATCACCAATGAACTCACCGCCACCCAGATGCTCGCGCCCAACGGCACCCGCACGCTCGCCATGGCCTTCTGGGCGATGAGCAACGAACTCGACTATGCCGCAGCCGCACCCTACGCGCTGATCATGGTGGTGATGTCGCTGCCCTTGACCTGGCTCCTTTATGTACAGTCGCGACGGATGGCCGGCCGATGAGCTTTCTTCACCTGCATGGCCTGCGCAAAGCCTATGGCAATGTCACCGCCGTCGACGGCATCGAGCTTGCGGTCACAGTCGGAAGCCGCACCGCCATCGTCGGCCCCTCGGGCTGCGGCAAGACCACACTGTTGCGCCTCATCGCCGGTTTCGAGGCCCCCGATGCCGGCAGCATCGTGCTTGATGGGACCGAACTCGCGGGCAATGGCGATGTCGTGCCGGCGCATCGCCGCGGCATCGGCGTGGTGGCGCAGGACGGCGTGCTGTTTCCCCATCTCAGCATCGCCGACAATATCGGCTTCGGCATGAAACGCGACGAGGATGCGCGCGACGAACGCATCGCCGACCTCGCTTATGTCGTCGGCCTCGACAGGGGCATCCTCAAGCGCCGCCCGCACCAGCTCTCCGGCGGCCAGCAGCAACGCGTGGCACTCGCCCGTGCCATGGCGCGCAAGCCGCGCCTGATGCTGCTCGACGAACCGTTCTCGGCTCTCGACACGGGCTTGCGCGCCTCGATGCGCAAGGCCGTCGCCGAACTGCTCGAACAGTCCGGCATCGCCACGATCTTGGTCACCCACGACCAGGCCGAGGCCCTGTCTTTCGCCGACCAGGTCGCTGTCATGCGCGACGGCGCCTTCTCGCAGGTCGGCGCGCCACGCGACCTCTATCTGCGCCCGAAGGACCGGATGATCGCCGAGTTCCTCGGCGACAGCATCATCCTTCCGGCGCGTATCTCAGGCGGCATCGCCGAATGCGCCATCGGCCACATCGGCGCTGACAGCACGAGCCCGCGCGACGTCGCCCGTATCATGCTGCGCCCGGAGCAGGTCTTCCTTGAGCCGGCGTCGCGGGCGGACGTCGCCAATCCGCCACCCAACGTGGTCTTCGGCGAGATCATCGAGGCAGAGTTCGCCGGCTCGGTAAGCACTGTCGCGTTGCGTGTACTCAACAGTCTCGACCCGCCCGACGCCGCCGTTATCGGCAACCACCCGCTCATCCTGCGCCGGTCCTTCGTCGACGCGCCAACGGTGGGCGCGATCGTACGGATCAGTGTCCACGGCAAGGCCCACGTCTTCGATGGCACCGCCTGATCAGGCTGATCCCGCCGCTACCAACAGAAAGCCCCGCTGTTGCGGGACCCGCGATTGCGGGGCTTTTGCGTTGTCGAAGGTGATGTGTGGTGCCGGTTGCGCCTACGACCGTGGGCGTTCCTTCTTGGGGTCGTAATGGGCGAACGGCACGATCCTGGCCGGCAGGCGCTTTTGCTGGCCGTCGAGCTTGCCGACTTCGACCTCGGTGCCGATCTCGGCATGTGCTGCCTCGATGCGAGCGAGTGCGATGTTCTTGCCGAGGATCGGCGAGCGCATCGACGAGGTGACGATGCCGATCTGGGCGCGGCCGATATGGACGCAGTCGCCGTGGCCGACAGCGACATTGGCGTCGATGTCGAGGCCGACAAGCTTGTGGATCGGATTGTCCTTGCGCCGGATCAGCGCCTCGCGGCCGATGAAGTCGTCGGTCTTGGTCTTCAGCGGCACGGTGAAGCCGATGCCGGCCTCGAACGGGTCGGTCTGGTCGGAGAACTCGTAATTGGCAAAGATCAGGCCGGCCTCGATGCGCACCATGTCGAGTGCTGCAAAGCCCATCGGCTTCAGCCCATGCGGCTGGCCCGCTGCCCACACCGCGTCGAAGACGGTCTCGGCATCGCGCGGATGGCACCAGACCTCGTAACCGAGCTCGCCGGTGTAGCCGGTGCGCGAGACGACGATCGGCACGCCGGTCGCATCGCCGATGCGGCCGATGGTGAAGCGGAACCATTCGAGTTCACTGAGCGCCGGCTGGTGCGGCGGCGTCCAGACGATCTCCTTCAGGATGTCGCGGCTGTTCGGGCCCTGGACGGCGATGTTGTGCATCTGGTCGGTCGAGGAGCGGACCAGCACCTTGAGGCCGAGTTTCTCCGCCTGCTCGCGCAGCCAGACGCCGGAATAGTCGTCGCCGCAGATCCAGCGGAAATTGTCCTTGCCCAGACGCAGCAAGGTGCCGTCGTCGACCATGCCGCCATGCTCGTAGCACATGGCGGTGTAGACGACCTGACCGACACCGAGCTTCTTGACGTCGCGGGTCAGCGTGTACTGCATCAAGGCTTCGGCATCAGGGCCCGTGACCTCGAACTTGCGCAGGGCAGAGAGATCCATCACCACCGCCTTCTCACGGCAGGCCCAGTATTCGGCGATGGCGCCCTCCTTGGCGAATTCCTGCGGCAGCCAGAAGCCCTTGTATTCGATGAAGTTGCGGGTGTGCTTGGCAAAGCTTGCGTGGAAGCCGGTCTCGCGGGTCATCTTGGGTTCTGCCTCCGGGGTCGTGCGTCGGGCGATCGCGCGCTGGAATGTGTTGGAGCCGGAATAGGTCCGGACGTGGATGTCGGTGAGGTTCCAGCCATTGGCCGGCGTGGTGTCGTCGGGACAGGCAGAGGAGACGCAGACGATGTCGGTCAGCGCTCTCAGCAGCACATAGTCGCCCGGCCGCGACCACGGCTCGTCCGAGAACATCACGCCATGGGCGTCGATGCCGGTGTTGAAGAAGAAGTTGACCGCCATCCAGCCGGCGCGGGCATTGACGCCATGGGGTGTCAGCGCACCGTTGAAGTTCTCCGAGCAGTTGATGTGGCCGGGATAACCGATGTCGTCGTAATATTTGGCGTAGCAGGCGAGCGCAAAAGCGTCATGCCGGCCGCAGGTGTCCTGCACGACCTCGACAAGCGGCTCGAAATCCTGGTCGAAATATTTGGCATGCAGGCCGGGCATCGGATAGGCGTGGCCCATCAGCGAGCGGGTGGCGGTGACGTCGAGGGCGAGGTCCCTGCCCTTGTCGAGCTTGCGCGCCGAGAAGCACTGGAAGTCGGTGCACTGGCGGCCATCGACGTCGATGATCTGGATGTAGTCGCCGGCCTTGACGAAATAGCTCTCCGCCGTCTTCGACTTGACCCTGAGATCGAGCACCGGATCGGCGAGCGGATCGGGCAGCTCGAAGCCGCCTGACCCGGCCCGCAGCTTGGCCCGCTTGACCATCACCACCAGAGGCGTCGTCGTGTCCTGGCTGTCGACCGACATCGGCGCCCCGGGTGCGGCAATCACCAGCGAGCCTGGCCGCGAGACGACAAAACGCTCCTCCACCCCGGCAGCGGTCGCACCATCGAAGAAGCGCACCGCCTCGACCCGGCCAAGCTCGAGCTTGCGGCGGGCGAGGCCAAGCCGAAACTTCTGCAAACTCTCGTCGCCATCGACGAGCAGCGCCTTCAGCCCCGACGCATCGCTGTTCGAGCGTGTCGACAGGATACCCGGATCGGCGCGGCCGGCGGCATCAAACGCCACCAGCTCGCACGCCTGCCCGCCTTCGAGATTGCGCACCGTCACATGATCGCCGGCTTCGATGTCGATCAGCACCGCACCGCCACCAGGCACGTGATAGCGCTCCATGCCGGGCAGCAACAGGCCTGGCTGCACAACCAGGCTCGGACGCGGAGGGCCGGCCACAATTTCGGGGTAGACCACATTTGTCGCAACCATCACCGCCCTCCTCGCAGCACGCCGCAGCCACCTGCCAGATTAGCATCCGACTGTGAACCGGTCCGCCGCGGCATGTGAAAATCAGCACAGCAAATGTGAAAAATTGTTATCGGCTACTGCACGTCGAACGTCGGCTTGAACCAGGCAGGGGCCAGGCTGCGTTCCAGGTCGAGCGCCTGGATATTGTTCCTGTCGATCACCTCGACCGGCGGGCCGACATGGCGGTAGTGCAGCGTGCCCTCGATCGCCCGGATCGCCTGGTCGATGGCGATCCGACCCTGCAGCGGCGGTGAGTCGGTCGGCGCCGCCACCACCTTGCCCCGGTTGATTTCGCGGAAGGTACCATGGGTGAAATAGTCGGCCAGAACCTGGACGTGGTTGGCCCTGCCCTGCGCCCTCAGGATGCTGACCGCAGCATCCGCCGTGGGCGCGCTGCCGACGATGTAGTCGATATCGGGCTGGGCTTCGAGCATCTCCTCGATCAGCAGGAGCTGGATCTCGACGCCGGTGTCGCCCCATTTGACCGCAGCAATCTCGGCCGAACTCTGCTTCAGCGCGCGCTGGAAGCCGGCTTCGACGAATTTCACCCAGCCTGCACCCTTTGGCCCGGGAAACCAGGCGACGCTGACCGGCATGGTGCCGGCCGGATGCAGCCGCGCCAGATAGGCACCGATGGACTGCCCCATCTCCTCCCAGGAGACCCCCGATTTCGCCGAGATGCCGGCGTCGTCGATGTCGTTGACCGCAGCGATGACAGGGATGCGCCTGGCGATATCCTTGATCGTCGGTGTCAGCCCCTCATAGGACACAGTGCCGACGATGAGCGCGTCGGCGGTGGCGCTGCAGGTGCGGATCTGCTCGATCTGGCGCTCGAGATTGGGATAGCCGCCGGCCTCGACGACGGTCAGTTTGACGCCCGCCGAACGCGCCTGCTCGACCATGCCGTAATTGACGCTGACCCAGTAGGAATCCTTGAGATGCGGATAGGACGCACAGATGCGCCACGGCTTCGCCGCTTTGACGACCGGCTGGTAATCGATCGTCGCCGGCTGCCTGGAATAGTCGAATGGCGGCTCCCAGGCGTTCAGCTTCCACGTCGTTTCAGCGGCCCCGGCGGACTGGGCGATACTGCAGGCGACAAAAGCCGTGGCGATCAGGTTCAGGCAGTGGCTTGGGGCGGGGGCACGCATCGTCTTACGCTAGTGCATGACCCGGAAAATCGAAATCGATTTTCGAAAAGGATCATGCCCACCCAAAAGCTGCAGCTTCCGCTGGCAGCGCAAACCATGGTTATATGAGCCATGCTTCATAGGTTCGGCATCGGCGGGAGGCTGTTTCTCGCCTTCCTGTGCATCACCGCACTGTCCCTGACATCCGGCATCGTCAGCTGGCTGATCCTGCGCAACATTGCCGATGCCCAGGCCGTGGTGAACGCCCAGGCCTTGCCCGCAGTGGCGGCGACCCAGCGCACCGCCGAGCTCAGCGCCAAGCTGATCGCCACCGCTCCTGCCCTTGCCGCCGTAACCTCGCGCGACGAACTGCTCGCCGAACAGGCCAAGCTCGCAACGCTGTCGCAGGAGATCGTCAAGTCGCTCGCCGAGGTCCGGCGTCTATCGATCGACCCCGAGCTCGTCGAGGCTTTTGCCGGCTCGGTCGAGAAGATGCTGGCCAACCTCAAACAGAACAACGAGCTGGTGCGCCAGCGTCTCGACGAGGACAAGGCCTATCGCGACAGCGCCGAGGCGGCGACCTCGGCGGCGCAGTCGGTGCTGCTGCTTTCGGAAACTTTGATCTCCAACGCCTCGGCCGGCGCTTCGGCGGTGACCGCCGGCCTCTATGGCCTGATCGGCGATCCCGGGCGCCGGGAAGATGCCTACATCGCGCTCGACCGGCTGATCGAGCACGACATCTACCTGATGGAGCGCATGTACGAGCTGCGCCACCGCAGCGCCCAGATCAGCCTGCTGATCAACCGGCTGAGCCGCGCGGAGACAAAGGCCGAGATCAGCGAGATCAGCGGCATCTTCCAGGACCATGTGAAGGTCATCAGGCGCCGCATCCTTAGCATCGACGATCCCGTTCGGCGCAAGCAGGGCATCGAGTTCTTTGGCGCCATCGAGGCCGCCGCCGGCGACGTGCCCGTGTCGGGCTCGATCTTCGGCCGCCGCCAGCGGGTCATCGACCTAGCCGGCAGCCTGAACGCCATGGCCGAAGCCAACCGCGATCTCGCCGTGACGCAGAACCAGATCGCCCGCAACATTCTCGACCGCTCCGACGAGTTCGCCCGCACGACAGCCGAGCGCGCCGACAATGCTGTGCGCATCGGCGTCATCGTGCTTGTCGTCACCCTGCTCGGCGCCATCCTCGCCTCGGGCGCCATCGTCTGGTTCTATGTCGAGCGCAACCTCGTCCGCCGCTTGAGCGGCCTGTCGCGTGCGATGCAGCGGCTGACGACGGGTGATCTCGACGTCACCGTCACCGACAGCGGCGACGACGAGCTGCGCACCATGGCGGTGGCCGTCAATCAGTTCCGCGACGAGTCGCGACGCCGGCTCGAGTTGGAGCAGGAACGCGCCCGCATCACCGACGAGCTCCGACGCCACCGCGAGGAGTTGCAGCAGCTTGTCGAGGAACAGACCGAGCAGATCAGGCTGGTCAACACGCGCCTGCGCCAGGAGGCGATCGACCATGACGAGGCGCGCGCCCGGGCCGAGCAGGCGAGCAGCGCCAAGTCGGCCTTTCTGGCGACGATGAGCCACGAGATCCGCACGCCGATGACCGGTATGCTGGGCATGATGCGCCTGCTCGCCGACAGCAAGCTGGGGCCGAAGCAGCGCGAGCATCTGTCGATCGCGGCCAGCTCCGGTGAAGCCCTGCTCGGCATCCTCAACGCCATCCTCGACTACTCCAAGGTCGAAACGGGCAATGTCGACGTCGACAAGGTCGATTTCGACCTCGGCAAGCTGGTCAGCGGTGTTGCCGCCTTCATGCGCCCGATGGCCGCCGAAAAGGGGCTCGACCTCACGCTGGTGCTCGACAACAAGCTTTCGCCCGCCTTCAGCAGCGACGCCGGCAAGATTCGCCAGATCCTTTTCAACCTGGTCAGCAACGCCATCAAGTTCACTGAGCACGGCCAGGTCACCGTCGACGTCAAGGTCGTCGCCAACCGCAAGGACATGCAGACGTTGCGTCTTGCCGTAGCGGACACGGGCATCGGCATCGCGCCCGAGCGGCAGCAGGACGTTTTCCAACCCTTCACCCAGATGGACGCCTCGATCACCCGCCGCTTCGGCGGCACCGGGCTCGGCCTTGCCATCAGCCGCGAGTTCGCCAGCCTGATCGGCGCTGAACTCAGCGTCGCCTCGGAGCCCGGAAAGGGCAGCACCTTCATGCTCGACATGACGCTGCGCAAGGCCAAGGCAGCAGCGCTTTCGGCCCAGAAACGCCAAGGCGGCCGCAAGGCCAAGCCCGCGGCCTGCAACATCCTGGTGGTCGAGGACGACGACGCCACGCGGCTGGTCTCGACCACGGTGCTGGCCAATGCCGGTCACCGGATCACGGCGGTCAGCTCCGGCTATCTCGCGCTCGAGGCAATCGGCGAGTTCAGACCCGACCTCGTCGTCATGGACGTCAGTCTTCCCGGCATCGACGGCATCGAGACGATGAAGCGCTTACGCGAGAAGCTTGGGACGCCCGACCTGCCTGTCGTGGCGATGTCGGCGCATGTGTTCAAGGCCGATGTCGAGCGCTATCTCGACGCCGGTGTAGATGCCTTCGTTGCCAAGCCGATCGTCCACGAGCAATTGCTCGACGCCGTAGCCTCGCTCGGCGGCCAGTCCGCGCCGCAACAGCCACAGGACGTGGTCGCGCTCGATATCGCTGCCTTCAAAGCCGACGTCGACGCATTGGGTTCCGAGACGGTGCGGCGGCTGCATCGCATCGCCCATGACAGCCTGCCCCGGCGCTTCAAAGCGATGCGCGACGCGGTCAAGGCGGATGACCGCGAAGCATTGCGCGACCTTGCCCACGCCACCCGAAGCACGGCCGGCTCGCTCGGTTTTCCACGTCTCTTGCAGGCGGCTGAAGCTCTTGAGACGGCTGCGGCGCAAAGGCCGGCAGCTGAGCTCAGGCAGATCGTCGGCTCTTGCGAAACGGCCTTCGCCGACGGCTCGCGGCAATGGGAACAGATGCTCGAAGGCAGCGCCGACCCCGTCCTGCCGGCCTAGAACTATCGCCTAAAGAGCCGCAGCGACGCGCCCGGGCTGGACGGCGTCCGGCGCGAAGAAGTAACCTTCGCCATGAGCGGTGACGATGATGCGCGGCGTGCGCGGATTGTCGTTCAGCTTCTGCCTGAGACGCCTGACCAGCACGTCGACGGTGCGATCGCTGGCATCCCATTCGCGCCTTGATATCTCGTGCAGCAGCCGCTCCCGCGACAGCACCTGGCCGGGATTGGCTGTCAGCACCGACAGCAGCTTGAACTCGGCTCCGGTCAACTCGACGAAGGTGCCGTCGGCTGCCTGCAGCGTGCGGCGAGCAACCTCCAGCGTCCAGCCATAGAAATGCCGCGTGGCCGTAGCCGGTTGCGGTATCCGGCCCTTGCCGACGCGGCGCAGCAAGCCCTTGACCCGGGCGAGCAGCTCGCGATGCTCGACCGGCTTGGTGACATAGTCGTCGGCGCCGATCTCGAGCCCGACGATGCGGTCGACAGTGTCGGTGCGCCCGGTGACCAGGATGATGCCGACGTCGGAGCGCTCGCGTTGCTCACGCGTCAGCTTGAGCCCATCCTCACCCGGCAGATTGATGTCGATCATCAAGAGATCGGCCGGATGCCTGGACATGATGGCACGCATCTGATCGCCGTCGCCGGCCTCGCTGACCTTGTAACCTTCGGCCAGGAAATAGCCCGCAAGCTTCGCCCGTGTGACCGGGTCATCCTCGACGATCACTATGTGATGCTGAGCCCGCATGCCATTCTATCCTCCCGACTTTTGTTGACATCATTTCACAAGTCGGGCGGCCCGGGCAACGACGGAAGGAGCCGGCGCACTTGTCATGGCGTCGCCGGCCCCTGCATCATTGCCTGGGATCTGTCACGTCAGCCTTTCCTAGCCGAGAAGCAAGGCAGGACATCTTCCTTGAAATACGGCTCCTGGTTGACCCAGAACATGTAGCTAACCTTCAGGAAATCCTGCGCAAAGGCATGAAGGCTCGGCACCAGGTTCGTGCGCTTCGTCACGATGTTCGTCGAGCCTGTCTCGCCGACATAGTTGCCGTCCTGGACCGCAATGCCGAGTGGCACGTTGAACTTGCCTTCGTGCATCATGGCCAGGGCATGGTGGAGCTGGCCCTTCTTCTTGTACATGAGATCGGGAGCCCCCATGCCGACGCCGATCTTGTCGCCAAACTCATAGATTCCGCGCAGATATCCCTTGTCCTCCCAGGGCAGCCATTCGCCGGGCATGAAGTTCGCGTAGAGCATGGTGGTTGACTTGGGGAATGCGGCCTTCATGGCTTGCATGTTGGTCTTGAGCACCGCCACATATTTGTCCGGGGTAAAGGACGCATCCGTCTCCTTGGAAACACCGATGGCCGTTTCCTGCAGGTTGACGCCCTCGACCACGCCGTCGAACTGCTTGCCGAGTGCCGCAAGCAATGCCGCGAAGCGCGCCTGGACTTTGGCGTTCCAGCGCTTGGCAACCCAACCTTCGACAACTCCGTCGTCGGTATGTTGGGCGGTGACGCCGCCGTCATAGTCACCTTTCAGCAGATAGTCGGGGACCGGCTTGTATTCGGGTGAGAAGGATGCATCCTGCAACTGGATGAAAAGCCGCTTGCCATGCTTGGCCAGGTAGTCGATGTCGGACTGGATCGATGAGAAGTCGTAGTGTCCTTCAGTCGGCTCAAGCTGGCGCCACACATACATGATCTGCGCGCCTGCGAAACGATCGCTGGTCAGGAAGGCATGGTCGCGGATCGCGTCGCGATCCCGGCTGAAATAGACGAAATGCTCGATCTTGTCCGCCGGCAGCGGACATGTTGCATCAGTGTATTGCTTGTAGGCGTTGGCGTATCGATTGGCGGGATTGTCCCATGCCATCGAGGATGTGGCGGCAATCGCGGCACAAAGCGTTACGACGGCGCCAAGAAGACGTTTCAACTTCATAGGTCTACCCTTGAGTGGATCGGGGCCAGCAGGCCCGTGACCCTCAGACGTCTAGTTTGCGGATGACCCGCATTCGCCGTCGAAGTGGTGCAACTCGTGTGCAGTTTCCGTGCAGGCCAGCTCGAACGCAATGCGCTCCGATGGAAGCTAGCCGAAATCGATCTCGAAAACCGCGCCGCCCAGAGCGGCAACCGGCGTCAGCCGCGCACCATAAAGCTCGAGAATGGCCACCACGATGGCCAGGCCAAGCCCCGTTCCGCCCTCCTCGCGACGCGTGGTGAAAAACGGTTCGACCATCCGGCCGAGGTCGATGTCGGCAAATCCCTCACCATTGTCTGAAAGCCGGAGCGTCCGTCCATCCCAATCGAGGTCGAGCCTGGTCGCCCCATGATGGCGGGCATTCCCCGCCATGTGCGCGAGTACCGTTTGTCCATGCGCAACCGAGAGGGGCAGGATGGCATCCGGAGGAGCCAGGCTGATATCGAGCCCGGAAATCTCGGGCAGCATATCTCGCAACTGGCCAGGTTCACCGCGCATAGCTTCGCTTGACCTTGTCATGTCGCGAAGCTGGTGGAGCAGCAAATCCATCCGCTCTCCCTGGGCCCTGATGGTGCCTATGAGACTTTGCTGCGCAGCGTCAGACAGGTCGCCATCCTCGAGAAGCTCGGCAGCTCCCATGATCGAGGTAACCGGCGATTTGAGCTCGTGGGTGACGTGGTTGGTGTAGATGCCGATTTCCTTGCTGCGCTGCGACAGCGTGCCGGCCATGGTGATGACCGCTTCACCCAAGTCGGCGATCTCCCGCATGCCATAGTGGCCGAGCGGGGCTAGCTCGGAATGGCTGCCATTGGCGACCATTCTCGACTGGTCGCGCAGGGCGCGGATCGGCCGTAGCATCGTCCGCACAAGCAACGTTCCCACGACTGCGGCGCTCAACAGCGTCACGACGGCCAGGACGATGACGGCGCTGCGCTCGCCGGCAAGATATTCCGTCAGCCCGGGAGCGGTCCTGGACATATAGACCGCGCCGATAACCCGGTTGTGGCTGATGACGGGATAGGCAACCAGCACCCTGAACCCTGTCCCGCCGCCAAGCACTGCGAGGCGCAACCGCGTACCCGCGTCACCCCGCCAGCGCAGTGCGGCCCCGACATCGCCTTGCAGCGCCTGCCGGACCTCTGGCACGGCGGCAAAACTCGCTGACTCGCCAGCGAGCATGTCTATGCCCTGATGATCCAGGAAAACGACAGTCGAAAGTGTCGTGCGGCTGGCATTGTCGGCCAAGGCACCCAGCCCCGGCGCAATCCTGAGATAACGCGGATCGAGTCGCTCCGCGGTCGGCACCGGATCGGGGCGGACGGGCTCGACCACATCCTGGCGCAGGTTCAGGAGCGGTCGAAAGGTTCGTGACGCAGCACTCCAGAAAATGCGCTTGGGCGGCGGCAGATAGAAGCCAGGTACAGCCCTGCCTGCTTCGGGCGGCTCGGCCTCGAACGCGACGGCATAGGCGCCGGCATAGATCGCCGCTTGCTTGATCAGCGAGGCCTCCGTCTCGTTGACCAGCCGGTTTGTTCCGATCTGCAACGCCAGCGTCGTCACGACCGGCACCGCCAGCAGGCTAACGCAGACGATCGCCACAACCAGCGGCATGGATGGCCGCCATTTCCGGACGATCCGGCTCACGCGGTGCCTGGTCCGGCGACACAATTGCCAAGCCGTAGGCCCACCCCTCGCACCGTTTCGATTATGTCGGAGTAACCAAGTACCGCCGCCTTGGCGCGGATGTTACGGACATGGCTGTCCACCGTGCGTCCGGACAAGGTGTTGTTCCCGCCATAGGCCTTGTCGATCATCGCCCCCCGACCGACGACGATCCCGGGCCGGACCGACAGGATCGCCAGCACCGAAAATTCCGTTGCCGTCAGCGGCAGATCTTTTCCGGCAAGCGAGCAGATGTGGCGTTCGCTGTCGAGACTGAGGTCGCCGTGCCGCGTGATACTGCCTGCCTGCTTGCCGCGTGCCAGTATGGCCTTGATCCGCAGCAGCAGTTCGCGCGGCGAGAACGGCTTGCTGACATAATCGTCCGCCCCCAGCTCGAACCCCACGATCCGGTCGACTTCGTCGTCATGCGCCGTCAGGAAGACGATCGGGACATGCGAGCTGGCACGGATCGCCTTGCAGCATTCGATGCCGTCCATGACAGGCATGCCGATGTCGAGCACCACCAGGTCGGCATGGTGTCGCCGCAACTGCTCCAGCGCCAGGCGTCCGTTGGCCGCCTGCTGGACATGCATTCCCGCCCTTTCCAGTGCAATGCCGATCACGTTGCGGATGTCCGGGTCGTCATCGACAACGAGAATGCTGGGGTTCATAGCGCGATCACCAAGGAGACATGCCGGCTGATGGCCGACACCAGCTTCTTCTATCGAGGCGGGCGATTGCAAGCCAAGCACTGTCCGACAATCTCGACGACAAAAGCGCGAAGATGATGGCGCGCCTGCCGCCTCGCCGACCTGATGGCCTGTCCTCGGGAAACAACACGCGACTTTCACCGAGCGACAGGTTGCCTATTAACATCATTTCACAAGTCGACTTACGACTTTTACACCCCGGCCGACACCGGTTCACTTCTCGTCGCTATCTTTGCGGGGATGGCGCGGAAATCCAACAGGCACACAGAGGCCGGCATCCCGCCTTCCATGGGAACAATCGCAGCACACAGGAACGGGAGGTTCAATGACCCATTTTACCAAATCCGCAACCATGGCCACGATCATGGCTTTTGCGGCCGGCACGGCGTTCGCCCAGGATTCCACCGACCCTATCAAGATCCCAACCCACAACTGGTCGAGCCAGATCGTCGGTGCCCACATCGTCGGCAAGCTGCTCGAGAAGGGCGGCGCCAAGGTCGAATACGTCTCCGCCGACAGCCAGGTCGTCTACACCGCTCTTTGCGAAGGTGACGTCAGCCTCGTGCATGAGGTCTGGGAAGGCGCCTTCGGCGTTGCCTTCCAGAAGGTGGTCAAGGAAGGCTGCGTCGTCGATGCCGCCACCCACGACGCCAAGACACGCGAGGAGTGGTGGTATCCGACCTATGTCGAGGAGGTCTGCCCCGGCCTGCCCGCCTGGGAAGCGCTGAACGCCTGCGCCGACAAGTTTGCCACCGCCGAAACCGCGCCGAAGGGCCGCTTCCTCGGCGGTCCTGTCGACTGGCTCAAGCATGACGCAGAACGCGTCGAGGCCCTCGGTATGAACTTCGAGGTCGTCAATGCCGGCTCGTCCGCCGCCCTGTGGGCCGAGCTCGAATCCGCCGTCAAGCGCAAGGAGCCGATCGTGCTCTTCAACTGGACGCCCAACTTCGTCGAGGCGCTTTATGACGGCAAGTTCGTCGAGTTCCCGGCTTTTGATCCCAAGTGCAAGGACGACCCGGCCTGGGGCTCCAACAAGGAGCTCAGCTACGACTGCGGCAACCCGAAGGACGGTTATCTGAAGATCGCTGCCTGGAAGGAATTCCCGACCAAGTGGCCCAAGGCCTACGCCATCCTGCAGAAGATCAACTTCTCCAACATGGACATCGCCGTGCAGGCGAAGCTCGCCGACATCGACAACATGGAGCCCGAGGCGGCCGCCGACAAATGGCTGGCCGACAATGAGGCGCGCTGGAAGGCCTGGATGGGTTCCGCCAGCTAACCCTCCGCATCCATCCGTCCCCTCATGGCGTCGTGACGCCCGCGTAAATGCGGGCGCCACCTCGCCGCGCATACCCCATCGGCCCCCTTTGGCGAGAGGCAGACATGTCCGAAGCAAAAATCGCATGCCGCAACCTTTGGAAGCTCTACGGCTCCGATCCCGCCGGCTTCCTGCGCCGCAACCACAACAATCCTTCCATCGAGACCATCAGGGCCGAAGGCTACGTCCCCGCCGTCCGCAACGTCTCCTTCGATGTGACGCCGGGCGAAATCCTCGTCGTCATGGGACTCTCCGGCTCGGGCAAGTCGACCTTGCTGCGTTGCCTGGCGCGGCTGATCGAGCCGACCTCGGGCGAGGTCATGTTCGAGGGCCGCGACATTCTGGCCGCCACGGAGCGCGAGCTGATCGATCTCAGGCGCCACAAGATGGGCATGGTGTTCCAGCACTTTGCCCTGCTGCCCCACCGCACCGTGCTCGACAATGTTGCCTTCCCGCTCCAGGTTCGCGGCACCGATCGCCAGAAGCGTGAGAGACGCGCCCGCGAGGTGATCGAACTCGTCGGGCTGAAGGGCCGCGAGGGCTATTATCCGCGTGAACTCTCCGGCGGCCAGCAGCAGCGCGTCGGCATCGCCCGCTCGCTCGCCGTCGGCCCCGACGTCTGGTTTCTCGACGAGCCGTTCTCGGCACTCGATCCGCTTATCCGCCGCGAGATGCAGGACGAATTCCTGCGCCTGCAGAAGGTGCTCAACAAGACAATCGTCTTCATCACCCACGATTTCGACGAGGCGATCCGCGTCGCCGACCGCATCGCCATCATGAAGGACGGCGTCGTCGAGCAGCTCGGCACCGCCGAGGAGCTGGTGACCTGCCCGGCCACCCCTTACGTCGCCGAGTTCACCCGCAACGTCTCGCATGATCGCCTGCTGTCGGTTCGCGCCGTCATGGCGCCCGCATCCTCTCGAAAGCCAGACGCCGCTGCGGTCCATGCACAGGCCCTGATCGCCAGCGTGGTCCGCCAGGTGCTGACCTCGGAGCGTCCCGTCGACGTCATCGACGACGCTGGCGCGCTCGTCGGTACGCTGACCCGAGACGGTCTGATCGATGCTCTCTACGGCAAGGAGCAGTGTGCATGAGTGCCGCGACACTGACCCGCCAGGAGGCGATGGAACCGCAGAAGCCGCTGGCCGCAATGACTAGGCCGCTGCTTGTCGTTCTGCCTTTCCTCGTCCTGCTGCTTGCCGCCTCGCTTTTGCCCGACTGGGCGGTGCAGGTGCCCAAGGGCTGGACTATTCCGTTCGTCGACTGGGCGAACATGGTCTTCGACCATTTGCGCGACGACGCGATCTTCGGGCTGTTCTCGTTCCGCGACCTGACGCGCGGTGCTGCCGAGCTGATCACCTGGCCGCTGGCCTTCGTCGAGGGACTGTTGGTCTCCGGCTTCCCCGATATCGGCATCGCCGCCATGCCCTGGGTCATGACCGCCGGCCTGTCAGGCGTGCTCGGCTGGTATCTCCGTGACTGGCGCCTTGGCGCGCTGGCGGCAGGCTGCGTCGCCTACATGGCGATCTTCGGCAAATGGGAATTGTCGATGATCACCTTGTCGGTGGTCCTCGTCGCCGCACCCATTGCCGGTCTCATCGGTTTCGGCATCGGCATTCTCGCAGTGAAGAAACAGTGGTTCGAAGCGCTCGTCGTGCCGCTGCTCAACGTGCTGCAGTCGTTGCCGCATTTTTCCTACCTGATCCCGATCGCCATCTTCATCGGCGTCGGCCACAAGGCCGGCGCGATCGCCACCGTCATCTTCGCCATTCCGCCGATGGCCCGTCTTACCATCCTCGGCCTGAAGGGCGTTGCCGAAGAGGTGCGCGAGGCCGGCAAGATGGCCGGCTGCACCCGCTTCCAGACCCTGTGGATGGTCGAGATTCCGTCGGCGCGCCAGCCGCTGCTCGTCGGCGTCAATCAGGTCATCATGCAGTGCCTGGCGATGGTGGTCATCGCCTCCTTCGTCGGCGCCCGCGGCCTTGGCCATGACCTGTTGTTCCGGCTCCAGGCGCTGAAGATCGGCCAGGCGCTGGAAAGCGGCGTCGCGATCGTCCTGATGGCGATCACGCTCGACCAGTTGAGCCGCGCTGCTGCCCACAAGGAGCCCTCGCATCTCGCGCCCGACGCCAGCCTGCTGCAGCGCTTTCCGTTCCTCGCCGCATCGCTGGCCGTCATTGCCGCGTCGCTGTTGCTCGCCGCGATCACGCCTTACGCCCAGGCCTGGCCTTCGGAGCTCGCCCTCAGCACCGCCCCCTTCTGGGATGCCCTCGTCGACTGGATCACCGTCACGCTCTACGACCCGTTGCAATACCTCCGCAACGCCATGCTGCTCTACGTGCTGATCCCGATCCGCGACCTGTTCCAGTCGATCCCCTGGACGGCGATGGTGGCTCTTGTCGCCGCGGCAGGCTGGTCACTCGGCAGCTTCAGGCTCGCTGCGATCGTCTCCGGCTTCGTGCTGTTCATCGCCTTCGCCGGCTATTGGGAGCGCTCGCTGATCACCGCCTATATGGTGACCGTCGCGGTGCTGCTGTGCATCATGATCGGCCTGCCGATCGGCATCTGGGCTTCGCGCAGCGAACGCCGCACCGGCATCGCCAAGCTCCTGTGCGACACCTTCCAGACCTTTCCGTCCTTCATCTATCTGATCCCCGTGATCATGCTGTTCAAGGTCGGCGACGTCGCCGCGATCTCGGCGATCATCATCTATGCGATGATCCCGATCGTCCGTTACACCATCTTCGGCCTGCGCAACGTGCCACAAGAAATCGTAGAGGCGGGCATCACATCGGGCTGCACGCAAAGGCAGCTTCTGTGGAACATCCGCATGCCGCTGGCCTTCCCCGAGATCATGCTCGGCATCAACCAGACGATCATGTTCGCCCTTTTCATGGTCATCATCGCCGCCTTCATCGGCACCAAGGACATCGGCCAGGAAATCTTCCGGGCGCTGACCTTCAACGATGCCGGCAAAGGCCTCGTCCTGGGCCTCTGCGTCGCCTTCATGGGCCTGACCGCCGACCAGCTGATCACGGCATGGGCAACGCGGCGGAAACAGAAGCTGGGGCTGGCAGGCTGACCACCGGCCTTCGGCCCGTCGCACCGCCTGGACGATCGACAGCCGACTGGCCCGTAGCCCATCGCCATGCAGGAGGAACTGGCGTGGCGGCCCGCAGCGCCGGCGGAAGTGTGCTTCTCGCCGGCGCAGCCAATCCCGTCAGGACAGATCAGAACTTGTAGTTCAAGCCGACCTTGCCGCTTGATAGGCTGAGGTCGTAGGTATCCCTATCGAACTCCTGCTCGCCAAGCCCGTAATAGGCGTACTCACCGAAAACCGACCAATTGGCATTGAGTTTCAAAGCGACGCCGGCGCCAGCCGTGTACCCGGTGTATGTGGGGCCGGCGGATTCTCCCGGGTACTTTATTGCAGTATCCGCCACGGCCAGACCGGCCAGGCCGTAGAGCAACACGCTGTCGAAGGCGACACCGCCACGGGCGGTCAGGCCGGCCAGCCAGTTGACCTCCATGGAGATGTTGGGAAATGGCCCGAAGCCGAAGTCGTAGTTACCGCTCAGGCCACCCCCGGAGACATCGCCCTGCACACCGAGCACAAAGTTACCAACCGACATGCAGGCCGGCGTAGATCCCGCTCCAGTCCGTCGCGTCAGCATACGCCGTGCCGGCTGGGGCGGTCTCGGTAGTCACGTTTTCCGCCCGCGCCGTCCCCACGCTCATCGCAATCAACGCAGAGGTCATCAAAAGGCCAGCATGTATCTTCACAGCCTAATATCCTTCAATATATGTCGCTTCAGTTTCAATATAGATCGCTTCAGCAGCGTCGCCTGACAGGCGCAGCCGCCATCGCAAAAAGTGTAGACAGTGTGCTGGGCAGTCAGACCTTATTGTTCCGGCATGTCAACCAAGCAAAGCGATATCTCCCAGTTGATCGAAACTATGGCCGCGCTCTGCAATCCCGTGGACGGTAGTGCGCGGGATCTGGAGCAGGACGTCTCAGCCATCCGGCACTACACGATCGAGGAGGCCTGCGAAATTCGTTCCGACGGCCGTCCACTTCATTCTGACACCCGGAACAAAGCGCGGAGAGATCGAGTTGCGCTGCATGGGGAACTGGGCACGATCCTGAACTGGACCGAGCGACAGGCTGTTGGCCCTGCAACCCAAAACACTCCCGAAGCAAGGCTCACGGGAGTGTCGTTATCAATGGTTCTGGGGCCAGGCTTTGGCTTTTGTCGCGCTTTGCTTGTGGGTAAGCGTCCGGTCGAGGGCTTGGAGGAAACCGCGACGAAGATCGTTCCGATCTCAAGCAGGTCTCTGGACCCTCGAGATGAGTTTGGTTCGCCGTTCCTGTCACGTCGCCTTCAATACAATTGCGCCAGCGATCCGGTCGTGAAGTGCGACACGGCTCGCGAGAACAGACGCACACAAAATGCCCAGCCAAACCATGGGCACGATCGCCCCAGCGCCGAGACGGCTCCTTGTCCAGATAGCCGGAGCCCCGTCGCCTGGTTGAGAGTAAGTCCGAATGAAAATGACGAGTATAGTAACAATGCCAAAGCTGGCGCCAGAACAGCCGTCCGATTGACTGCACGAGCTATCGGAAGGCGTCGTTGTTTGGTGTCATTGACGCTCGTTACGCGCAGCCCAGCCAGCCGTTTGCCGAAGGTCGCGCCGCCCCTCGCTTCGGCGATCAACCGGTAGACGAGGAGAAGCGCGAATGCGAGCCAGTCAAGGACAATGATCTTCCCTTCGACCAGGCCCCCTGTCTGTTGAGGTAGTAATATTCCTGAGCCCGCGTTTCGTCGTTGTTTCGCGCCCCCAATAGCCGTGCCGTTGGCAGGCCAAGAACAGTTTCGCTGCAGTCATCGATGAAGAAGGCGCCGGCCTCCAATGGTGGCAATACGCCCGCATTCGCTGGCCCACATAGATTGACGAAGAACCAGGTTTGGCCCTGCACCTGACCGTTGGTTGAAAGATACAATGACGCGAGGATCAGTTGAGTGACGAAAAGGATGCCGAGTGCGTCGATTGCGATGGCTGCAACGCGACGAAGGATACTCGCATTCTGCGTCTGTCGACTGGCCACTGCCATTGCTCCCCACCCAGCAGGAAGATATGCACAGCCTCGACTCGATGTTTCAAGATCTGGATAGTCAGATAGTGGGCTTTGGCTGTTGCGTGCCCCTGATGCGCTTCAAGCTCGGGCTGTCACGTGGTTCGAGACAGCAAGAAGCCCGCCGTGGTTTTCACCTTGGCGGGCTTTTATTGTTGGTTGCGGGGACAGGATTTGGCTTTTTGTCCCGCTTTGTCGGCTTTGCCTCCTAGCGGGCCCCTGATGCAGGTTCAACTCGACCGTCACCTGCGTCCAAATACCAAAACAGCCCAGACAAGCTGGACTGTTTTGGTATTTGGTTGCGGGGACACGCAACTACCGATTCCGACATTCGTTGATAGTGGCGATCTGACCGCGCTGGTGTTCTCCGACTGCACCGCAGGCGGCATGCTGCGGGAAGTTGTCCGGTCCCTCACGACCTGGCCGTCACGGGCACGGAGCTCCAAGTGGTCCGAACACCAGCGCACGTTCGAGCGCAAGTCAACGACCGTCATGAGTTCGGCCGGGACGTTGCGCGGTGTGGCGTTGCAGCGTCAGATGATGCTGGCGCATGACCCGCAACACCCGCTGGGCATTGACGGTCGGCTTGCCCGCGAGACGCCGTTGTCGGTTGATCAGTGCGATGACAAGGCGATAGCCATAGGTTGGCCGTCTGTCGATGATCGGCCTGATCTCGGCCAGCAGATCGGCATCCTCGGGCTTGCGATAGGGACCGCGCCGGACAATTGGAACGGCGGCAGTTCGATGAGATTGATTGGAGCGCGCGATACCCAAAGTTCTGGCGATCGCGCTCACCGGAAACCGTCCTCGGCATCGTTCCAGGACACCCAGGGGCAAGCTGTGTTTTTTGGGCGAGCGATCTCGATCGCTTCCTTGAGGGTCTCGTTTTTCATGGTCTTTCGGCCCAGCATCCGCTCCGATCGCGAACGCGCTTTTCGAGCTCGCGCACCTTCGATGCGGCAACAACATCTTCGTCGGCCTGGACAGCGGCATGACCGCCTTCGAGCATGCGACGCTTCTAGGCAAACAGCTGGGAAGGAGAAATGCCCGCCGGGCAACGTAGGACTCGCTCATGCAGGGTTGCATGGCCTCTTCAACCAGGCTGACCTTCTCGGCCACCGACCAGCGTCGACGGCGCTGCACTGAGGTAATGACTTCGACCCGGCTGAACGGGACGTCAGAAGCTTTGGACATAGTCGTACTCATAGGCGCATGCCTATGCCTTATCGGCTATGCCGCCTGTCCGGTCAAAAAGGGGTGCGCTCCAGAACGGAGGCTCCGTTGAGCCCGTATGATGCATATCTAGCCAACAGCCAGCCCGCTTCGATGCGTCCTCGATCGCTTCGGCGACAAATGGACGGTGCTGGTTGTCCGCCTGCTGGTCGCTGGCCCGCTGCGGTTCAATGCGCTGAACAAGTCGATCGGAGGTCTGTCAGCAAAAGTCCTGTCGCGGGCTCTCCGGGACCTGGAACGCGACGGGCTGGTAACCCGGACGGCATATCCGACAGTCCCGGTTACCGTCAATACGACCTCACCCCGCTTGGCCGGACGCTCATCCGCACGCTGGACGCGCTTTCGCACGCTGGACGCGCTTTCGCATTGGGCCGAGCAAAACATTGAGGCAGTCCACGCCTCGCAAGTCAATCAGAAGATGAGCGCATGCGCTCGATCATTCGGGTTCGCTTGAAAGTGCAGCGGCCACGAATGCTGCGCCCAGTTGCGCGCCTTCGGCGGTGATGGTGTGCCCCACGCCTGGAAGAATGTGGCTGTCGGCATCGAGTCCCAGTTCGCGCAGTGCTGCCATTGCCTCGATTGACGCCCCAGCTGATATCACCGGGTCTGCCGCGGCATGCACGGCAAGAACGCGTGGCATTCCAGCTGGCGCAAAGGGTCGCGGCGACGCGAGTCTGCCGGAATAGGCGACGACTGCGCCAACTGGCCAACGCCCTGATACAACGGCGTCAAGCGCCATGATGGAGCCTTGTGAAAATCCGACGAGGACGACCCGATCGAGATGGTCTAGAAGACCATGCCGTTCGATGGTGCCGCGCAAGACATCGTCGAACGCCGGCCTTGCCGCAACGATGCGTTGCGGCCGGTTCGCCTCCGTCACACCGGAGATGCTGAACCATTGCCGACCGGAGCTATCCCCGTTGAAAGCGAACGGGCCGTCCGGTGTCGCGAACGTGGAGGCTGGCAGTGCTTGGCGCCAGCCCTCGGCAAGTGGCAAGAGATCGGCCCCGCGACTGCCGACGCCATGCAGGAAGATGACGAGGCTTTTGGTAGAGGACTTGGTCATGGGAATCGGAGGTCTCCTATCGCAGTTAGAATCGCCGCTCAAAAACCGAGATCGCTGAGATCGGGACCGTCGGGCACGATGCCGTTCGGATTGAGAGACCTGATCGAATAATAGCCCTTCTTGATGTGGTCGATGTTTACTGTGGCGCGGATGCCGGGAATGGCGAGTACGCGATTCAGATAGGCCATCAGATTGGGATACTCGGACAAGCGGCGCAAATTGCACTTGAACAGACCGTGATAGGCCGCATCGAAGCGCACCAGCGTGACAAACAAACGGATATCGGCTTCGGTGGGCTGGGCGCCGAGCAGGAACGGTCCATCAGCCAACCGGGTTTCCAGGTCATCCAGCATAGCAAAGACACCACCGTAGGCTTCAGTATAGGCGATCTGGGTCGTGGCGAAGCCGGCCCGGTAGACGCCGTTGTTGAGCGAGGGGTAGATGCGCTCGTTCAACGCGTCGATGTCGGCGCGCAGGTCTTGCGGATAAAGGTCAATGCTCTGGTCGGCGAGCGCGCCAAATCCTGAATTGAACATGCGCACGATTTCGGCCGACTCGTTGTTGACGATGGTCCTGCGCTTCTTGTCCCACAGAACCGGAACGGTGGCGCGGCCGGTGAAATCGTCGTCGGCAAGGCTGTAAAGTTCATGCAGATAGGTGGCGCCATTGAGCTCGTCCCGGTTGGAACCAGGATAGTCGCCAAAGCGCCAGCCTTGATCGGTCAAGGTTGGCTCGACCACCGAGACCGACACAACGTCGTCGAGCTTCTTCAGTTTGCGGGCGATCAGGGTACGGGAAGCCCAGGGACAGATCAGCGCGACATAGAGGTGATAGCGCCCGGCCTCCGCAGCGAAGCCGCCTTCGCCGGTCGGTCCGGCGCTGCCGTTGGGCGTGATCCAGTTGCGGAAACTGGAAATCTGGCGAACGAAGCCGCCCTGTTCGTCCTTGGCCTGAACCGGTTGCCAGTCCTCGGTCCACTTTCCGTTTACAAGCATGCTACGTCTCCGTTCGGCAAAGAAGGTGGCCCGGACACGGTGGGATGGGGACCGCGTCCGGGGCGGAATCAGCCACGCACCTTTTGCAGGGCGTAGGCGCCGTTGCCGAGCAGCGCCAGCGAGGCAAGCGCGACAGCCCAGAATGCCGGGAACTCCCAGCCGCCATTGGGGTTGCTGAAGAAAAAGCCGGCGGCGCCATGCGGAGCGTAGATCGAGCCAAGCAGGACCGGAATCAGCCCGATGGAAACCCAGCGGGTCCAGACGCCCACAATCAAAGCGAGGCCGCCCAGAAGCTCGGCCGCGATGACAAGATAAGCAAGCGGTCCGGGAAATCCGAGGCTTTCGAAGAACCCGGCAGTGCCTGCCGGCGTGAAGATGAAGATCTTCAGGCCAGCGTGGGCGAGGAACAGGATGCCCATGCTGACGCGCAGTAGAAGGGCGGCGAGATTGGGGTTGTTGATATTGTTCATGTTCGTTACTCCTGATTGCTGTGTTTTAAACGTCAGGCTGCGGTCTGCCAGGCGGGAGCGATATCGGTGCCGAGGCCGCGCATGTAACCCAACACGATGTTGAGGCCGGCGACC
This sequence comes from Aminobacter sp. NyZ550, assembly GCF_025628925.2. NCBI lineage: Bacteria > Pseudomonadati > Pseudomonadota > Alphaproteobacteria > Hyphomicrobiales > Phyllobacteriaceae > Aminobacter > Aminobacter sp. NyZ550. The sequence continues at coordinate 1,776,033 of NZ_CP114190.1, read as the reverse complement.
GGCTCCAGATAGCGCGCGACACGCAGTCCGCCGACCTGGACGGGAACGAAGCCGGACTTGGCAACGATTGCCTCCACCGCGTCGATTGCAGTTTGTTCGTCGCCGGCAATGAAGACAGTGGCGGGCTTGTCGCCAATCTTGCCGCCCGCCTGTAGCACCGAGGCAAAGATCGTATTGAACGCCTTGACGACCTGGGCCTTGGGGGCGAGCTTCTGGATTTCCTCGCCAGCGCTGGTCGAATGGCCGATGGTCAGCCCGGCATAGTCGGCGGTCAGCGGGTTGGTGATGTCGATGACAATCTTGCCTTCCAGGCCGCCTGCCGCGGCAATCACCTCGCCGGCCGCGTCGAATGGCACCGCGAGAACAACGATTTCAGCGTTGCGTGCCGCCGAAGCGATGTCCCCGCCTGAAACATTGCCGCCCAGTTCACGCGCCGCTTTGCTGGCACCGGCGGCATCACGTGAACCGAGCGTGACGGAATAGCCGGCCTGGGAAAATACGCCGGCAAGGCCCTTCGCCATATTGCCGGTTCCGATAATCGCAATGGTCATGATCGTGTCTCCTTGAGCAAAGCGCTTGATCAGCGCCGATAGCGAGGAGATAGCGCGTTTCCAGGACAGATATTATCCTGGCGAAAAGCAGTTATTTAATTCCAAAATGGAATTAATCGGCTACCAGCCTTTGTCCCAATCCGGACCGCTGCGGTAGTGGGCTACCAGGAAGTCAACGAACACCCGGACCTTGATGGCGAGATGCCGGCCGGGCGGATAGAGGGCGTAGATTGTGAGGGGATCGGCCTCGGATTCGCGCAGTAGCGGTACGAGCCGTCCGTCGCGAAACCGAGGGCCGGCAATGAAACTCGGCGCGCGCGCTATGCCGAGGCCCGCCTCGGCCGCCGTTAGCGCAACTTCGGCGTTGGAGAAGCGCAGCCGACCGGCGACTTCGATGAGCGTGTCACTGCCGTCCGGTTCTCGAAACGCCCAGATACCGGGTTCGCGAAAATTGGTGTCGATAATGCAGTTGTGGGAACTCAGGTCAGTCGGCCGGCGAGGTCTCTCATGATCCCGCAAATAGGCCTCGGACGCGCAGACCACGATGCGCGCTTCGCATAGACGCCGAGCAATCAGGCTGGAATCGGCAGGGCTGCCGATGCGAATTGCGGCGTCGAAGCCCTCGTCCACCAGACTGACGACCCGGTCCGAAAAACTGACGTCGAGTTCGATCTGTGGGAACTGACGCGCGAACTCCACAAGAACCGGGGCCAGTTGGGCCGCGCCGAAGGAGACGGGCGCAGTCATTCGCAAGCGCCCCTTCGGTGTGCCGGAAACGTTGCGTACCGCCTCCTCGAGCGCGTCGAAATCGGCAAGCAGAACCCTCACGCGTTCGAAGTAGGCCTGCCCCGCTTCTGTTGCCGCCAGTGCGCGGGTGGTGCGGTTGAGCAGCCGAACGCCAAGTTCCCCCTCCAATCGCGAAATCAGCTTCGAGGCCTGTCCGGCACTGGTTCGCAACCGTTCGGCGGCCCTTGCAAAGCTGCCCGCCTCCATCACGGCAACAAACATCCTGTCACATTCAAGCCGATCCATGCGAAACCAGTAGCGGCTGATGGCTTACAGTCCAAGGGGGCAGGTAGTTTAGGAGCAATTGCTTCTAATCGAGCCGGATCACTTGCTGCGAAAATATCGCGGCTCCGCCAGCCAGTCTTCAAGGCCTGCATACCTCACCTGTCGGCCCGAATTGTCATTTCAACCAGAATTCTGGGCCGTTTTGCCTGTCATTCTGGAAACGGTATTTGCTTTATGGAGTTCTCGACAAAGCGATGGTGCCGTGATGGTTGCCATGTCTCGGTCGCAGGCACCGACCACCTAACGCCTCCCCGCGTATTGATCGCTAGCGGCGACAGCGCTGCTGCTCGGACACTGCCGACGAGCAAGTCGGGCGCCAAAAGTGCTACGGTGATCATAGGCAGCGTGGGATGATTATCGGCTCAGTTCGATTTGATCGGACCAGAGCATCGGCAAGTCAAGTCCGCGAGCTATATCGGCCGAGGCGATATCGATGGCATTGTCGCCATCAACGATCTCGGTGACGATCGTTGGATCAAAGAAGGCAAGGCGCAGAAGCTGGGAACGTAGCGCTCGTTGAGATTTTCCTGATCTGCGATCTCGCGCGCCGACTTTGCACGGCCAGTTAGCAGGTCAGCGTACCATGTCGCGCCGCGGGCAATTGCCTTGATGGGTCTTGTTGCTGGCAGTTGGCCTGGCATTTCCTGATGTCGTGATGAGGTGCGGAGATTATCGTTTGAGAGCAAACGGATTGTGGAGGTCGATGCAAACCGAACCTCGACCTCTGTCATCTGTCGCTGTTGTGCCTGCAATGCTGTCATCGTCAGATCGATCGTGATGCGGTCGCCACCGATCGTCACCGAACTGATCAGCGATTGAATTGCAGTCCGCTGCTCGTTTGAACCGGTCACCTGCAGCTGGGCAATCATGCTGAGGCGACGTTGATCCGCCCGCAAATCTCCTCAGGCGCTGCGTAGGGGCAATTACGTGATTGTCCAGCCAGTTTTGGTCATTTAGCTTGTGAAGCGGCCCTTTAATTGCGGGCAGCTGTCAATCGGGTTCGCGCTGCCATCGCCGGGGTCATGGTCCTTTGCGAGGGCGATGCCTCATGATGATGATCGGGGTCGGGCGCCTCGACGTGTGCAACGACGTTCGAATCGACGTCAGCAGATTCAACGCGGTCACCACAACCACCGTCCCGGCGGGACGTCACGGAGTTCCGGAAACGGACCCGCGAACGGATCGGGTGCATATCTGCTACGCCATCTTTTCCCTGCCCCACTCACAGCTAGTGCCGTCAACCCAGAGGCAGTGGAGCAGAACGAGAGTGTTGCTGCACTTGCGTCGGATCGTGCCATGGTGGCGCCTATGGGTGAGACTTTGCAGAGTCCGTGATGACTGCGGGATAGTTCCTCCATTAAGATCTGTTATTCGAACATTAGGTGAATAAATTTTCGAAATGCCGTCGTCGAAACTAAGCTGTGCTGCATCAGATCTATTCTCAAGGAGGAGCAGCCCGATGACCGACGACATGTTGCACGTGATGAAATGGCACAATGGCGACAAGGAGTTTTCGCCGTTCTCCGATGCCGAAATGGCCCGTCGCCAGAACGATGTCCGCGGCTGGATGGCAAAGAACAACGTCGACGCGGCGTTGTTTACGTCTTACCACTGCATCAACTACTATTCCGGATGGTTATACTGCTACTTTGGTCGCAAGTACGGCATGGTCATTGACCACAACAATGCTACCACCATTTCGGCCGGTATCGATGGCGGCCAGCCGTGGCGCCGTAGCTTCGGCGACAACATCACCTATACCGACTGGCGCCGTGACAATTTCTACAGCGCCGTGCGCCAGCTGACGCCGGGCGCCAAGCGCGTTGGTATTGAGTTCGACCATATTTCGCTCGATTTCCGTCGCACGCTTGAAGAAGCGCTGCCCGGCGTCGAGTTCGTCGATGTCAGCCAGCCCTCGATGTGGATGCGCACCGTCAAGTCGCTCGAAGAGCAGACGCTGATCCGCGAAGGCGCCCGCGTCTGCGACGTCGGCGGCGCGGCTTGTGCTGCAGCAATTAAGGCTGGCGTGGCCGAGCATGAAGTCGCCATCGCCACCACCAATGCGATGATCCGCGAGATCGCCAACTCGTTCCCCTTTGTCGAATTGATGGACACCTGGACCTGGTTCCAGTCGGGTATCAACACCGACGGCGCCCACAATCCGGTGACCAACCGCAAGGTGCAGCCTGGCGATATCCTGTCGCTCAACACCTTCCCCATGATCTTCGGCTACTACACGGCGCTCGAGCGCACCTTGTTCTGCGACCATGTCGACGATGCCAGCCTCGACATCTGGGAGAAGAACGTCGCCGTTCACCGTCGCGGTCTCGAACTGATCAAGCCGGGCGCGCGCTGCAAGGACATCGCCATCGAGCTCAACGAGATGTACCGCGAATGGGACTTGTTGAAGTACCGTTCGTTCGGCTACGGCCACTCGTTTGGCGTGCTCTGCCACTACTATGGCCGTGAGGCCGGCGTGGAACTGCGGGAGGATATCGAGACGGTGCTAGAGCCGGGCATGGTGGTGTCGATGGAGCCGATGGTGATGCTGCCCGAGGGCATGCCGGGCGCCGGCGGCTACCGCGAGCACGACATCCTGATCGTTGGGGAAGACAGCGCCGAAAACATCACCGGCTTCCCCTTCGGTCCGGAGCACAACATCATCAGGAACTGAGGGTGGTGTTCTACATCCCCCACGATTGCCCCCGGGAAGCGGTGGACCGGCATTGCCGGTCTGCCGCGACCGCGTTGCATCCGGCAGCGCTGCTGGCCAGGGATATCGCCCGCTGGGTGAAGTGGCTGGGTGCGCGCATGACTGCCCGTGATGCCGAAGAGCCGGTGTCTCGGCCAGCATCCGAAGCGACTTGCGAGCGTGGTGCGCTGACTCCGCCGAGCCGGCCTTTTTGATCCCGTCCTTGGCAACAAAAAAAGCCGCGGTCGATGCCGCGGCTTTTATTGTGCCTGGAGGTAGAAAGTTCAGCGCGGGAATTCCCTCTCCAGAGCCTGAACGATGCCCTCGGCACAGACCTGTAGTAGCAGCTCACCTTTCTCCGCTGTCGCATCCTTGGGCGAGGAGAGCGTGCCGCTGGCGGGCGTCCATTCCGGTTTTGGCGGGTAGACGTCGTAGGGCGGGAAGGTTGCCGGCGCATGGTCGACCGCGCGCTCAAGGCTGACCTGGTGGGGGTAGAGCGCCAGCATCAGGGAGGTTTCGAACACCCCGCCATGTTCCAGATCCCAGCCTGCGAAGCCGTCGGGATAGAGCCGGCCGATCGTCGCCTTGTCGACGAAGTCCCAATAAGACAGGACGACGATCTTCATGTCGTCGATGCCGGCCCATTTGAGCTCACGCAGTGCAAGGTCGATGCCCTCGATGATGAACCACGAATTCTCGAAATGGCCGTTGACCAGGCAGATGCGGCGAACGCCGTGGCGGGCGAATTCCCTGATGACGTCGCGAAGAGCTGCGACCAGGGTTGCGCCGTCAAGGCTGGTGGTGCCCGGCAGATGATTGCCGCCGCCGGACTTCTGATGCGACTTGTAGCCATAGGTGAAGGGCGGCGCGACCAGCGCGTCGATGCGGCTGGCGACGCGCCGAGCGAACTCGACCGGCAAGAGCACGTCGACATTCATCGGCATGTGGTGGCCGTGCTGCTCCATCGAGCCGATCGGCAACAGGATTGCCGTGGTGCCGCCGCGAACACGGGCGTCATAGTCGGGCCAGGAAAGCTCGGCGGCGAAGACAGATTGTTGAGGCATGGTCATCTCCCATTTTGGCTGATGGGGCAAAGATTTGAGCCCAACCTTGTGATATGAGAAATTTATAATCTTCATCCTCGCATGAGGAAACGAAATCCATGCGCAACATCATAAACTTCCAGACCGACCTGCTCCGCACCTTCGTCTCGGTCATCGATCTAGGCGCTTACACCAAGGCCGGCGACATGCTGGGGCGTACCCAGCCGGCGATCTCGCTGCAGATGCGCCGGCTCGAGGAACTGGTCGGCGCACCGCTCATCAAGCAGACGGGCCGTTCGCTGACGCTCACCGGTGAAGGTGAGATGCTGTTGAGCTACGCGCGCGAAATCCTGCGGCTCAACGACGAGGCGGCGTCCTATTTCAATCGCGCCAAGATAGCAGGGGTGCTGCGCGTCGGCCTGCCGAACGACTATGCGGTGGCGTTCCTACAAGGGGTGATCACTGAATACACGCGTCAGCATACTGAAATTTCGCTCGAGATCTATTGCGGCTGGAGCGCTGAAATCCTCGATCGGCTGCGGGCGGACGAACTCGATCTGGCCATTGCGATGGTCAACACTGATCGCGCGCAATACCTGTCGCGGTCATGGATCGAGCGGCCGATCTGGACGGCGGCGAACGAGGTCACGTTCGATCCGGCGGCAGGCATTCCGCTTGCTGCTCATCCGGAAGGGTGCGCGTACCGGGCGCGGATGATCCAGGCGCTCGATGCGGCGCAGATGCGCTGGCGCGTCGCTTATACCGGGCCGGGTATCTCTGGCCTGCAGAATGCCGTGATCAACGGTCTGGGTGTAAGCGCACTGACGCGCTACACTTTGTTGCCGGGGATGCGCGTACTCGGCGAGGACGACGGGTTCCCGCCGCTGGCCGAAATCCGGGTTGGCCTGTTCTACAAGCATCCGCGCCTGTCGGACGCCGGCATCCGGCTGGTCAACCACATCATCGCCCGGCTGGATGAGGCTGGCGTCTCCGGCGACCCCGTCAGGCGTCATGTGGAACTTGATCGTCAATAAGCAATGCAAATGGCCCAATTATAAGAATTAATTTTCCAAATGCACTTGCGCTTCCTAACCTTGCGGCAACAACAACCAAAAGGGGAATGCGATGACCATCAAGGACGCATTGTCGGGGCCCCGTACCCGGCGCGAGATTCTGAAGGGTGCAAGCGTATTGGGCGGCGGAATCCTGGCGATGCCGTATCTCAGCCGGCTGGCCTTCGCCGCTCCTGTCGAGCTTACCATGCTTGCCTGGTACGGCCATGCCGAACCGGATGTCGTTGCCGAATTCGAGGCGGAAAACAACGTCAAGTTCAAGCCGAAATACTATACCGGCGGCGACAACATGCTGGGCCTGATCGCCCAGTCGCCTCCCGGCACCTTCGACGTCATCCTTTCCGATGCCGAATATGTCCAGCAGCTCAATTCCGCCGGCTATATCGAGCAGCTCGATCCCAAGGACTACGCCTTCGACGACTATTTTCCCGAGTTCCAGAAGTTCGCCGGCCACTGGCAGGACGACAAGCTGTACTCGGTTCTCACCCGCTTCGGTTTTCTCGGCGTTGCCTACAACACCGAAGCCGTCACCGAAAAGGAGGCGTCGAGCTACAATGTCTATTGGGCCGACAAGCTGAAGGGCAAGGTCGGGCATTTCGACTGGCATCTGCCCAATCTCGGACAGATCAGCCTGCTCGACGGCAATGCCTCGCCCTACGACATCGACGAGGCGGAATGGGGCAAGCTGCAGGAGAAGATGAAGACGCTGCGCCCGCAGATCGGCGGCTTCTTCGACTACGGCGGCACATTCTCATCGTTGCAGAACGGCCAGATGCTGGCCATGGCGGGCATCGGCGACTGGATCACCGGGACGCTGGAGAAGAACGGCGCCAAGGTGCGCAGCGTCATCCCCGAAGAGGGCGGCCTACAGTGGACCGAGTCCTTCTCCATCGGCAAGGGCTCGACAAAGGCCGACCTCGCCAAAAAATGGATCCAGTACATCACTTCGGCTAAAGGACAGGTGAAATCTGCCAACATGGCGGCCTATCCCGCGCTTATTCCCAGCCAGAAGGGCTGGGAGCTTCTGGCCAAGGAAACGCCCGAGGAAGCCAAGCGCCAGGGCATGTTGCTCAATGAAGGCAACGTCATGGACATGATCCGCAATGGCCGGATCAAGTACCGGCAGCTGCCGGTGCAGCAGAGCCTCGAGGACTGGAACGATTTCTGGTCGGAGTACAAGGGCTCGTAAAGGCGGCGACGCGGCAAGCCAGCTATTCTGCTAATCTAGAGACGACGGGGCGTCGCTTAGCGCTCCGTCCGTTCCGGCAATCCCTGCACGCAGCCGTGCAGTCGTGTCTTCAAGATGGAATCGCCGCGATGCGGAAATCAATCACACTTTACGGACTGACATTATCACTGCCGATGCTGATCTGGCAGGTGATGTTTTTCCTTGCGCCGCTGTTGTTCCTGATCGCACTCAGCTTCTGGACGGTCAAGAATTTCCGCATGGAACCGGACTTCGACACCGTCAACTGGGTCAGGATGCTCGGTCGCGGTGTCTTCTGGGACGCCTATCTGCGCACCTTCGCGCTTGCCACCGCTGCTGCCGTCATCACCAGCGCGCTGGCTTTCCCCTGCGCCTACGCCATCGCATTCAAGCTCACCGAAACCGCGCGCCGCTGGGCCATCTTCCTGATGGTCATCCCCTTCTTCACCAGCTATCTGGTGCGCGTCTATTCCTGGCAGATATTCCTCTCCGACAACGGCATCATCAACGCACTGTTCGCCAAGGTCGGGCTCGGACCGTTCGGCATGCTCAACTCGGTGTTCGGCACGATGGTCGGCTATCTGACGCTGAGCTTTCCGCTTGTCGTTTTGCTGCAGCTGTTCAGTCTGATCTTCGTCGACAAAAACCTGATCGAGGCCGCGCACAACCTGCGCTGCGGCCGGTTGCGCACGGTCTTCGCGGTGATCGTGCCGGCCGCCAAGGTCGGCCTGGTGATCGCGGCGCTGTTTTGCTTCATCCTGACCTTCGGTGATTTCGTCAGTCCGCTTTATCTCGGCGGAGGCGACCCGCCGACACTGTCCATCCTGATCACCGACACTACCAAGTCGGGCCAGCAATGGCCGCGCGCGGCGGTGATCGCGCTGACCATGATCGCAACGCTGCTAGCAGTCGCGTTCGCCGCGGTGGGCTACGCCTACAAGGAGCGCGGACGATGAACGACTTCAATCGCAACTGGCTGATCGACTGGGCGCTGAAACTTTACATCCTGCTGGCCTTCGCCTTTATCTTCGCGCCAATCGCCGCGAGCTTCGTCTTCTCGTTCAATGTCGACCGGTTCCCCTCGCTTCCGCTCGGCGGCTTCTCGACGATCTGGTACGAGACGGTCGCCGCCGACCCGCTGGTCTGGGAAGGCCTGCGCAACACGATGGTCGCCGGTGTGATCGTATCGGTGCTGGCGACAGTGATCGGCTTTGGTGCTGCCTATACCGACTTCCGCTACAAGTTCTTCGGCAAGACCTTCTATGTCGCGCTGGCCCTTCTGCCACCCACGATCCCAGTCGTCATCCTCGGCCTGGCGATGCTCGCCTTCTTGTCCAACATCAACCTGTCGGGCGCCATCCATTCTGTCATCATCGCCCATGTGGTCTTGTGCGCGCCCTTCGCCATGGCGATTGTTCGGTTGCGCCTGTCACAGATGGACCCTTCACTCGAAGCCGCGGCTTGGAATCTCGGTGCGAGTGAATGGAAGGCGATGCGTCATGTCATCATCCCGTTCTGCAAGCCGGCAATCTTCGCGGCCCTGTTCCTGACTATGGCAGTCTCGTTCGATGAATTTGCAGTGGCCTGGTTCGTCTCTGGACTGAATGAAACCTTGCCAGTCAAGGTGCTGGGCTTCCTGCAAGGTCAGGTCAGCCCGCGTATCAACGTCATCGGCACCTTCGTCTTCATCGTTTCGATGACGTTGGTGGTGCTCGCCCAGATCCTTCTCATGAAACGAAGCGGTCCGCCCAAAGCGTCCGCGGAAATAGCCGGAGTACCGCTATCATGACCGACAAGGCTCTCGTCGTCTTCGACGGCGTCGTCAAACGCTTCGGCAGTTTCGTCGCAGTCGAAAAGATGAACTTCGAAATCCGCAAGGGCGAGTTCCTTGCCATCATGGGTTCCAGTGGCTGCGGCAAGACGACGACGCTGCGGATGCTGGCTGGACTGGACGCCCCGACTGAAGGCGAGATCCGCCTTGGCGGCAAGCGCATCAACGACCTGCCGACCTGGCAGCGCGACACGCCGATGGTGTGGCAGAGCCTGGCGCTGTTTCCGTTCCTTACCGTGCGCGAAAATGTCGAGTTCTCCCTGCGCATGCGTGGGGTGGAAAAGGCCGAGCGGCGCAAACGCGTCGACAAATGGCTGGAGCGCATGCAGATCACCGAGTTCGCCGATCGCAACGTTGCCCATCTGTCCGGCGGCCAGCGCCAACGCGTGGCCTTAGCGCGCTCGTTGGTGACGGAACCGGACATCCTCCTTCTCGACGAGCCGCTATCGGCGCTGGACGCTCATCTCAAAGTGCGGATGCAGACGGTGCTTTCGAACCTTCAGCGCGAACTCGGCATCACCTTCGTCTATGTCACGCACAGCCAGTCTGAGGCATTCTCCATGGCTGACCGCGTCGTCATCATGAGCCGTGGACGGATCGAGCAGATCGGCAATCCGCAGGAGATTTACCGCGCGCCGCGAACCAAGTTCGTCGCTGAATTCCTTGGCTCGTCGAACATTTTTGCCGGCAAGGTCTCGAACGTGAACGGCAAGGCGTTGAAGATCGCGACGCCGGTGGGCGAGTTCGATGTCGCCCCGAACCCAGCCAAAGCCCTCTCCAAGGGTGACAAGGCGACCTTTGTGGTGTCGGGCGACCGGATACAGTTGAGCAACCAGCCCCCGGCTGACGGCTACGACGGGTTGCAGGCGCAGGTGGTCGGCGAGGAGTTTGTTGGCGCAACCGCCGTCATCCATCTGGAGGGCGCCGACCGTATCGAGATCAAGGCGCAGAAGAGCCACGACGAACTCGAACATATCAACCTTGAGCCTGGCGCCAAAGTCTGGGTGTCGTGGCGGCCGGAAGCGACGCACATTCTGCCCGGAGAATGACGGTTATACATTGGTAATTTATCAGCGTGTTATTATCTAATGCTAAGAAGCAAAAGGTCAAATAATTTGCATAAGAAATCTTAATTTGTATCAAAATCATTTGAATATGACTGTGATTGCAAGCTTAAGTACGGAGGCATTGCAAGGGTATTGCGCTAATTCTCTGGCGGCGGAGATTAAATATAGCGCGGAAAGACGCACCCCATCTCGGCGGTAAAGTGTTTTTTGTCTGCCGCCGATGAGTTCACGCTCTTGTAACGCGAACGCGAGGATTAAGATGACCATACATATATCCGAAGCCAATATAATTGCGGTCGACGCAGCGCACGGCACCCGTCCGTTCAAGGGTGACATTCTCATCGAGGGTTCCCGCATCGCACATGTCGGAGAGCCGCTTGTGACGCCGGATGGCGCTCGTAGAATCGACGGTCGGAATCGACTTGTCATTCCGGGCCTCGTCAACGCCCACGTCCATTCTTGGGAGGCAATGTTCAAGGGCCGGTATGACAACATGCCACTCGAGATCTGGATGCTCTATTCCTACCCGCTCGTGGGAACCAAGGCACTCGATCCACGGCTGATTTACCTGCGTTCAATGATCGTGGCGATGGAATCGCTCAAGAACGGCGTAACCTGCCTCGTCGATGATATTATCGAACTCCCAGTGCAGGGTATGGACGCCATCGATGCGGTGTTCGATGCCTACCACGATATCGGTATACGTGCCAACGTATCGGGCCACGTAATCAATCGACCGTTCCTCGACACGATACCCTTCACGCGCGAATATCTGCCGAGCGACCTGATCGCAGATGTCTCCAGAATCAAGGTCCCGACTGTGAAGAACTATCTCGACTTCGCGGGGGAAGTAGTGAAGAAGCACCAAGATCGCTCCGACCGTTTACGCTACCTGGTTGCGCCCTCGGGGCCACAGCGTTGCACAGAAGAGATGCTGAAGGCAGTGCATGATTTCGCGCGTGAGATCAAGAGCGCCTATCATATCCACGTTTTGGAGACTAAGGTACAGGCGGTAGCAGGCAGGGAATTCTACGGTCGGACCCTCGTGCAGTATCTTGACGACCTCGGTGTGCTGACGAATATTTCGACGCTTGCCCACTCGATCTGGGTGACTGATCGCGATATTGCCTGCATGGCCGAGCGTGGGTCGTCGGTCGCGCACAATCCAATTTCGAATCAGAAGCTTGGCGCCGGTATTGCACCATTCCGGAAATTGCTCGACGCGGGCGTAAATGTAGCGCTGGGCTCAGACGGGATTTCGAGCAACGATACGAGCCGCATGCTCGATGTTATGCAGGTCGCGGGACTGCTACACAAGGTTACCACCCCAGAATGTGGTCTGTGGCCCACGGCTTCAGAAATCATCTATGCCGCTACCATGGGGGGCGCGCGGAGCGTTCAGCTTCAAAATGAAATTGGCTCGATAGAAACCGGAAAGCGCGCCGACCTCGTGTTATTCGACCTCGAGACGATCAACTTTACTCCGCAGAATGATCTCTTGAACCACCTCGTTTATTGTGAGAACGGTTCGTCCGTGGAGAAGGTCTTTGTGAATGGCGAAATAGTCGTTGACGACGGTGAACTAACCAAGGTTAACGAAGGCGCACTGGTGCGCGAACTGCGTGAGCGATACGATGCCTTCAGCGAACATCACAAGGGTGTCGAACAGCTCAACCGGCGCTTCGAGCCATACTTCAAGAAGATACATAAACACTGCTGCGGCGAGAATATTGAGCTAAACCGCTACAGCGCACCTCCTAACGAATGGTTGCTTTCCTGATGTGATCCCTAAGTGAGATCTAGATGCGCAGGGGAGCTGAGTCGCTGACGCGGCATTTGGTGCGCGGCCGAGAATCTAGACCACATGTTCGCCTGAGATAGGGCGAGCCGTCTCACAGTATGCAGGTTATCGAGGGTTGCGCTGGATATCCCGGCGCCGAGCCTCATGCATAGGAGACGGGCCATGGATACGGGCAGATATCGAAAACGCCTGCGGCATTTGACGCGCCTTTTGAGCAAGCTCCCAGCCGGGAGCGAAGCTGAGGTTCTGCTACGAGGCCGACCGTGCGGCTACGGCATTCAGCGGCAACTGACCGCGGCGGGGCACGATTGTGTGGTGGTCGCGCCGTTGCTGATCCTTCGCAAGCCGGGAGATCGGATCAAGACGGACCGTCGGAACGCCATCAATCTGGCGAAGCCGCAACGGCCGGGGAAGTCACGCCCGTATGGAGTCCCGACATTCCCATGAGGCAATGCGCGATCGCGCACGCCTTGCCGCGGTTCGTAGCTTGCGGCAGGCCCGCCAGCAGCTCTCCGGATTGCTGTTGCGTCACGGATACCGCAATCAGAGAAGGCAAGCCGGCCACCACCGTGACTACGGCGATCGCTCGCGAACTGACCGGCTTCGTCTGGGCCATCGCGGCTCAAGTCCCCCGGCCGACGAACTGACCGCTGGGCAATGAACCAGCGGCATCGACGGAGGAGCGAACAGTTTTGAACCTTCTGCGCCTGGGTAAGGCTGGAGGCACGGTCACGGCAGGAGAACCCTCGTCACCACTATCAGCCGGATCATCCGATGCTGGATCCTAGACCGAGGCAGCTCCGCGACGCATCAGGTCCTGCGGTAACCAACCCGCTTATCAGAGCATGATCAACCGTCGTCTCATGACTGTGCCTCCTGCTTTGCCCAGGGCAGCCTTCGCCACACCGCTTGCCAAAGCAAGCGAACGATTTTTCACACCTGCGGCTTGAAACGGCGAAACGGCGAACATGAGAGTGGATGGAATCTAACGGTGCCCACATTTGACGGCAGCGATGATTTTGTCGGGGTCTGCGGTCCATATGGATGGTTTGGGCTGCTCGTCTAATCGGCAAGGAAGCGGTTGATCACGGCCTGGAGGTTGACGACCGAATAGAAGACGCCACTTGGACAGCTTAGCGAAGAAGCCCTCGACCGCGCGTTGAGCCATGGCACGGGGTCGGCGTGAAGCTGCAGGTGAAGCGCTCATGGCGGTCGAGCCTGGCGCGCACCTTGGGTGCTTATGGGCGGAGGACGACGTGAATGGTCTTGCCGGCCGGCACTTCGACGTTGATGGCGTTGAGAAAGCGGATGAACTCCTGATGGCGATGGCGCCGCATATTCTTGCCAATGACGGTTCCGTCGAGCACGTTGAGGGTGGCGAATAAGGTCGTCGTGCCGTGACGCTTGTAGTCGTGGGTCATGGTTGCGAGCCTCCCATTCTTCATAGGCAGGCCGAACTGGGTGCGGTCGAGCGCCTGTGTCTGGCTCCTCTCGTCGGCGGACGGCACGATGGCGTGAGCCGGCGGTCGACATAGAGGTCGACGACTTCGCGCAGCTAATCGACGAACTTCGGATCGTTGAACAGCTCGAACACTGCCGCCAGCGGTGCGGCTGCAGCTCATGCGCCATCCAAATGTGCCGGAACGCGCTGGCGCTGATGCCGGCGGCTTTGGCCATGGCGTCCGCCGTCCAATGCCTCGTCTCGCGTGGCATATCGGCGAGCGTCAGCGCCACCACCCGCTCTTGCATGTCCGGCCCGAGCGGCGGAATGCGGGACGGCCGGTCCTGTCGCGCAGCAACCCCTCCCGGCCTTTCGCGGCGAAGCGCTCCTGCCAGCGCCACACGCAAGTCTTGGACTTGCCGATGCCGCCGCATGATTTTGACCATGCCGACACCAGCGGCGCTCAACAGCACGATCTCGACACGCTAGCTAGGCAGGCTTTTGTGGCGCATTGCCATCCCTTATGGGCGCCCTCAGACGGGCACGATCGGATGGCGAAACGGTGAAGGATATTCCTGTGCCATGCCCAAGACTCGCATGCGCAAAAGCGAATCCCGAGCCGGACTCTTATGTTAGGAAAGAACCGATAGTTGCCTATTTTTATGTCACGCGGACAGGGGTGAGCTTTTAGCGATCTTGCCATTAGCGGCGCCCGCCGCGTTCAATCGTAAATTTCCCGAGGTCCGCTTCCTCTAATGGGTCGCCTCAGTCAAGTCGCCATTCGGCAGACCACAGCAGGTACACTAGGCTATCTCGGAAGCTATACCGATTGCGACGCCACTGCCATTTCCCATTTGATCAGGACCATCAACGGCAATGTCTAATGGCGCAATTATCGCGCTCGAGTTCCTAAGGCTTTCCTACTGCCGGCTGGCTTTCCACCGCATCCGCCATTTCAGGTTCTTCACCAACGGCCATTACGCCGAAAAGAGAAAGCTTTGTCGCAATCGAGTGGCGGACCCGCTGCAGGAGGCGCTGCAACGGGCGTCTATATTGTGTCGTCACCCTCCGGCACGGATCCGTTTTAGTCTCGCCTTCACGGCACCAATTTTTTTAAGCGGTAGCGAGAACCTCAAATCCTTCACACACCGTGGGTCGGCTTTCACTCCAGAGAACACCCCATTCAGCGCACTGCTGTTCGAAATACTCGCGGTGAACACGCGCCCAATAGGCCAGACTTTTGTCGCCCTCGCCTTCCCGTTCGGCGAAAGACTGCTCGACTTGGTTGAAGGGCCGTACATCGACATCAGTAATACGAATCAGGAAGCGCGGTTCAAACGCGGAATTGAGGACCACCCAATAGTCGCCAACGCCGCGCTGGCGAATGTTGTTGCGCTCGAAATCAAGCTGGATATGAGCCGTCGCCCGCTTCTTGCCCGCTGCAACCAAACCTAGAAGTTCATCGTGATACGTAGCAAATCTCACATCGGCGAACGTGCTCGCATGGTACAGCTCCGTATCGATACCCAGCGCCGTTCGCTGTCTCTCCCAAAATGCGCGCACTTCGGCGGTCTTTTTTCCAATCATGTGATAGTCTCCCATATCCCAAGCGACTGACCGAGAGGTGTGCTTCGGCTTAGAACGCACGAAATTCTCCTACGCCGGCCCTTTCAGCAATCCGTCTACACCACGATGGCCACGTTCTAAGTGATCTTCAAACGCTGCGGCCGCAAATGCGTAAGGCAGATCAGGTGACGGCCCTTCTGTTTCACGGAGATGAATTGCGCCGCTCGTGGTTGGCCTTTGCTTGTGGTGTAGCTGTTTATCCACTTACTATTCGAGAGATTATTGCGGACCATAAACCCCCGAATATCCAATCATAAGCATTGATCCGTTTAATGCTCGGCGGCCACGCGCATTGCATGCTGAACAAGTTCATCGACCAACAGTTGGCGAGCGAGACGTGCCGGCGCTACAGCGTTCGTCATCACAAAAATATCCATCTGAGGAACATCACCCTGCGAAAGCAGTGGCCACAGGCGGCCCGCCTCAACGTCAGGTCGGGCAAAGCCGTCGGGAAGAAAACAAAGTCCAACTCCTAAGACCGTCATCCGCTTTGCTTCCTCTAGATGTTCCGACATTCCAGCCGATAAGCGCCCAAGTCCATAACGGAGCCGAAAATCGGTCAGCTCGACAGGTTCGTCGGCCCCTGTAAGAATGAACTTCTCATCCGCCAACAAAGCTGCGTCGTCGATTCGACTTTCGTAAAAATGGTGATTTCTGCCGCAGTAGGGCCGGTGAACCTCACTGAACAGATACTGATACCCGATCTCGGCACGTGGTGATCGCGAAGGGGCGAGCCCGATGTCAATCTCATCTTGCAGCAAGGACTTCACCACATCGGCCCAGGGAGCAACGTCTATGATAATTTCGACAGCCGGGTATTTTTGGTTGAAAGAGAAAATTGCTTGGTCGAGTACGTCATTGACGAGATTGCTGATCAGATGGACGCGCACGCGCCCGCGGATATCTGTCTTTGTTCCAGCCATTTGCGACGGAACCGACCGGACAATCTCTGACATCTGGGCGCACGTGCCAGCAAGCAGTTGTCCTTCATCTGTCATCTTGAAGCCGCGAGGACCGCGGTGGCAAAGTTTGACGCCGAGTTCGACCTCAAGGCGACGCAGCGCTAAGCTAATCGCAGGTTGCTGGCGGTTCAGAGTAAGCGCCGCGTTTGTAACCCCTTGCGCCTTCACGATCTCCTCAAATACCTTGAAAAGATTCCAATCTACATCTCGTGCGAACTTTGATTCGTTTCTAGATTTTTTGAAACTGCGAGAACTGTTGAACATGAGTAGGCTTTCTTGGTATCAGTCGATTATGTCTCTGGCAAACGTCCAACAAGACTGCAGTTGCTTGCTGCAATCGCCAGCAGACATTCCAAAATGCTCAAATACACTTGCGGCCAGCGAATTGCTAGGAACGCTATCATTGCTTCGGCCTTCATTGCCAAAGATGATTGCCTTCCGAGTCCGTCCTAGTAGCCCCGCCACGGCCTGCGGTAAGGCGCGGTTTGCCTCGTCAATGACCGACCATCCGAAGCTTCCTGATGGAACATACCGAAACAAACGATCGACGGAACTGAGACTGGTTGAGACAATCGGGACAATTAGGAAGAGCGACGACCACAGGTCGGCTATCTGTTCTCGTTCAACGTCGTTTCGCACGGATCCCGAGTCAATGATCTCCATCAACGCAGACAAATTGTGCAAGAGATAATGTCCGGAAACGTCGACAAAGGCCTTGTGGATCTCCAAAGCCATGGCGAACTCACCTGGCCCGGAGAGGGACGGGTTTGAGATCGCCAAACGCCCCCGCAGCTCCGACCAAGTGTCCTGTGCCTGTTTGTGCAAAGGAGGTCTCTCCTGAGCAATCACAGAATAGGATTTGCGGCGAATGCTGCGGCCGTCGATAAATCTTAGATATGTTCGGAAGCTGGTATCCGGATTCCGCCAGAACGGTCTGATGAAATCTGAGCGATTTTTTGCGTTGCCAAGCACGGCAGCGAGAAGCCCTTTCGTTTTCAACTCTGCGCTGTTAACGGCCGCCGTCTGCTGTTCCCGCCGAGGGTTGTAAACGTGATCGCTTATGGATCGGAAATATGACCAATCGCTCTCGTTTCGGTCGGCCGCGACAATAGCTTCGCAAATGTCCCTGATAGGTTGGTTGCTAGTGGACGCGATTACAATCTCTTGTCCTTTCAAGCTTGGGTGGAGGCGATAGAGCTTGGGAGCGTGGGCGCCGCCAGGTTGTACGGCGGTGAACGCATGTTCCGCCTTCTCGAAGGCGAGCATCCTACGGGCGCGCTCCATAAGGCACGTTGCAACCAGGTCGAAAATCAAGTGCCGTTTGTCTGGGAATTGGGTTGCGTTGATTGCAAACAAGCTGTCGCCGCTTGTAAAGTTGAGAGTTGGGTGGGACTTGGCCCAGTTTCGTTCTGGCCGTTGGCCGTCGGGAGCCTGCTCCGTCACCTTGGTACAACCCTGACAGTGCGACCCATCATGTTCGACAGACGAAATCCTCAGATATCGACTAAGAGCAGGAGGGACTTCGCCGCATCTCACGAGCTGGCGGACAGCACTCAGATCAGATAGAAAATCCGAGTCAATTTGAAGTGGTGAGGGCGGGCGTCCCAAGTCCCGACGATGGAAAACCCGCAAGGCGAAGCTGGGCGGTTCGGCGAATTCCTCAGATAGACCAATCTGATCCAAGAGAAGCAAATAGGCTGATTTGATCGCAGCGTAGGTCAATGCCTTAGCGCTTGTATCATGCAACTCCTCGTATAATTGCCCCAAAATAGCCTGCTTTGCGCAGGGCAATGCCGTTAGTCCGCGCAAGTTCCCCTTGAGCGCTTTTGGCAGCCCCCAAGCAAAGCTGGAAACTGCCACTCCATGACGGCCTGTGATCAGACCATTCCTATCCACAAGGACGGACGCGAGAGGAGATCGGTCATGAGAATGATAGCGTGGAATCTCCGCACCGTATTTTTCGGCAAGGCGAGAATAGGCTAGAGCCATCGGAATTGACCCGATTACGACCTGATAATAGAGGTCATGATCAGGCTTCCCGTGCTCTGGCTGCTCCCAGGGAACGCGACCGTCGTTTAGCCGCGCAACCCACTGTGGGTTTCCTGACGCCAAAGCTTCTCGGCGCCGATAGGTCGATGGTGCCAGACACTCCAACGCGGCCCAAGATTCAATTAGTGAAAGCGGTTGCATTACGTTTAACTGCGTAGCAACAAGACGCTAAACACGCCGAACAGCATCAAATGCATCATAGCGTGGATCGGCGACGTCCTGTGCCCTAGAAAGGTCAGCACGACCGTCAGCATCAACAGCGTCGTTTCGGCTGCACCGATTCCCAAGATCACTGTCTTGCCCGTCATCAATCCGATGACAAGAACAGTAGGAAGATGATCAGCTTGGCGCACTACGCTAAAGGACGCCGTCAGGACGGTCGCGAACAGAACAACGAAACAAATGACGCCAACGGTTGGGGAGAGAGGAGCAACTGTCCATGTTGCCCCCCACGTCTGAAACGCGGCGACAACCACCCACGCGATCACTGATCGGATACAAGTGACACGGGGAAACAAGTCGCGAAGGCCGTCGAAGTCGGGCACATAGTCCGGTGTCATAACCGACCCTCTAGGGGTCGTCCCCGGAGAAGCCAGACACATCGGGTCGTCCCGCTGAGCTGAACGGCGATCACCCCGTCTATGGCGAATTAGCACCCATCGTCTGCTTCGTCCACCAATTCGCAATCTCTCAAGGGCAAATCCGATTGGCGGTCGATCCCGTTCAGAAATATTGACAACTGTCCGCACAGTAGGCCCGGCCTTTTGCGTTCATATCAAGCGTTGCGCATTTTTGCTCCTAGCACCAACTAATGCCGCGTCGCCGAGCGATGCGAAGGGGTTATTCGACATGGCTTCCTCCCTGAGGACGACGTCAGATACCGAGTGCGATTTCGCGGCTGGCGGCGTCGAGGATACCCCAGACGTGGTCGGCGAATGAACGCCAGACCTCGATGCGGAACCGGTCTTCAGCTTCGCGGACAAGGATGATCTGCGCCTTGTCGAAGATGGTCCTGCAGCCCGTGCCGACCGGCATCACCTCGATGTCGAACGCAATGGCGGAGCGCAATGCCAACATGGCCGCGACACCCTCGACCTCGATGCCGATCTCGCGATGGCTGACATCGACAAGGCTATGCGGCACCGTCGCATAGAGCTTGGCAAACGCCGTTTCGATTGCCTCCTGTTCCGTCAGCGGGACAACCAGGTGCCACTCGTCTGGCCCAAGGCGCACGGCCAGCCTGCCTTTGGAAACGGTGACGTCGCCGATCTTGCCCGGCAATGGCGAACCGAATGCCTTTGCAGCTTGCGCCGCTTGTGCCGGATCTATCCCCAGGACGAAGCGGGCTCCGTCGGCGACGGCGCGGACGTTTAGCGGCGTCACCTTGCGAACGGCAATCTCGCGGCCGATCAGCGGATGATGTTCATGCAGCATGACCGTCCTCCTAAGCGCTCAGGCGCTTGTTTTCGGGGTCGAAAAATACCGTTCCGACAACCTTGGCCGTATGGGTCCGCCCCGGCGTCGGCACGTGGATGGTCTCGCCTTCTCGGGCCTTGCCACCTTCGATCACCGCCATGGCAATCGAGCGTCCGAGCGCCGCACTCCAGTAGGACGAAGTGACGTGGCCGACCATCTTCATCGGCAAAGTCTGGCTCGGATCGAGGACGATCTGCGCGCCCTCCTCCAGCACCGTGTTCGGATCGGTGGTGAGCAGGCCGACGAGCTGCTTGCGGTCAGCCTTCTGCATGTCGGGCCGAGTCAGCGAACGCTTGCCGACGAAGTCGGGCTTGGCCTTGCCGATCGCCCAGCCGAGACCGGCGTCATCAGGCGTCACGGTGCCGTCGGTGTCCTGTCCGACGATAATGTAGCCCTTCTCGGCGCGCAGAACGTGCATGGTTTCGGTGCCGTAAGGCGTGATGCCATGTTGCTGGCCGGCCCGATAAAGCTCTTCCCAGACCGCCCGGCCGTAGCGCGCCGGCACATTGATCTCATATCCAAGTTCCCCGGTGAAGCTGACCCGGAACAGGCGAGTTGGCACGCCGCAGATCTTGCCTTCGGCAACCGACATATGCGGGAAAGCCTCGTCCGACAGGTCGATGCCTTCGACCAAAGGCTCGATCAGCTTGCGTGCGTTCGGCCCGTTGAGCGCGATCACCGCCCACTGTTCGGTAGTCGAAGTCAGCCATACCTTGAGGTCGGGCCACTCGGTCTGGAGATAATCCTCCATCATGCCCAGCACGCGCGCCGCACCCCCGGTGGTGGTGGTGACATGGAAACGATCGGTGGTCAGGCGGCCGATGACGCCGTCGTCACGGATGAAGCCATCCTCGCCAAGCATCAGGCCGTAGCGCAGGCGACCGGGCGCGAGCTTCGTCCAGGAGTTGGTGTACATGCGGTTCATGAATTCGGCGGCGTCCGGCCCGACGATCTCAATCTTACCAAGTGTCGAGGCATCGAACATGCCGAGGGATTCGCGAACAGACTTGCATTCGCGGGCCACGGCGGCATGCATGGTCTCGCCCTTTTTCGGGAAGTACCAGGCCCGGCGCCACAGCGACACCGGTTCGAACTCCGCGCCGTTCTGCTCGGCCCAGCCATCGATCGGCGTCTTGCGCGTCACTTCGAACAGTTCGCCGCGATTGTAGCCAGCGAAGGCGCCGAAGGTGGTCGGCGTATAGGGCGGGCGGAAGGTGGTGAGGCCGACCGCCGGCGCTGGCCGCTTGACCGCGTCAGAGGCAATGGCGAGGCCGTTGATGTTCGAGGTCTTGCCCTGGTCGGTTGCCATGCCGGTGGTGGTGTAGCGCTTGATGTGCTCGATCGACCTGAAGCCTTCACGCACCGCAAGCCGGATGTCCTTGGCGGTCACGTCGTTCTGGAAATCGACGAAGGCCTTGGCCTTCGAAGTGTTCCTGTCGGTCGGCAGCTCGCGGTTATTGGCGCCCGTCAGCACCAGTTCGCCATCGACCCTGTAGGACGCGGCTTTCGCCGCGAACCCGGCGTCCAAAGCGGCTGCCGCACCGGCTGCGGCACCCTCGGCAAGTGCTGCCGCAAGGCTGAACACGCCATTGCCGGCGCCGGCGCAGCGGCTTTCTTCGGTGGCCTCACCCGGAAGGAACATCTGGCCTTCCTCCTTCCAGTCGAGCTTGCCCTTGGTGTGCGAGAACAGGTGGATACTCGGCGTCCAGCCGCCGCTCATCAAAAGCGCGTCGCAGGCGATTGTCCGCGCCGGGCCAACCACGCCGCTGCGGCTCACCGGATTGGCGCGCACGGAGGCGACGCGCAGCCGGCCGCTGGTGCCGGTGACGGTCCAGCCGGACAGCACTTCGACCCCGAGGGCCGCGGCGCGTTCCATCAGATGGCCTGACACATTGGGCCTGATGTCGATGATGGCTGCCACCTTGACGCCTGCCTCAGCCAGGTCGAACGCGGCGAGCCAGGCTGAATCGTGTGAGGTGACGATCACGGGGCGGTTGCCGACCTTAACGCCGTAGCGGTTGAGATAGCTGCGCGCCGAGCCCGCAAGCATGACCCCCGGGCGATCGTTGCCTTCGAACACCAGCGGCTTTTCGATCGAGCCCTGGGCCAGAACGACCTGGTGGGCGCGAACCTTCCACAGCCGCTCGCGCGGGGCATCCGCCGGCGGGTTGGGAAGGTGGTCCGTCAGACGCTGGCAAAGGCCGACAAGGTTCTGGTGATAGTAGCCGATGGCCGTGGTGCGCGTCAGCACCGTGACATTGTTCATCGCAGCCAGCGCGCTGCGTGCCTCTTCGAGCCACTGCCAGCCGCTCTGGCCGTTGATGCCCGCGTCCGTTTCAGACAGCAGCGAACCGCCAAGCTCGGCCTGCTCGTCAACCAGGATCACCTTGGCGCCGCTCTTGCCGGCGTCGAGCGCTGCGGCAAGACCGGCCGGACCGGAACCGACCACCAGCACATCGCAATGGGCGAAGCGGCTGGCATAGGTGTCGGGGTCGGGCGTGGTCGGCGACTTGCCGAGACCGGCGGCGCCCCGGATGATGGGCTCGTAGACCTTGTTCCAGAACGACTTCGGCCACATGAAGGTCTTGTAGTAGAAGCCGGCGGAAAACAGCATGTAGAGCGCGTCGTTGACAGCGCCGATGTCGCGCTTCAGCGACGGCCAGTGGTTCTGGCTAGTGGTGTTCAGCCCGTCGAACACCTCCAGCACGGTTGCGCGGGTATTGGGTTCGAAGCGACCCGGCCCCCGGTGGGTGCCGACCAGCGCATTGGGTTCTTCCGAGCCGGCCGACAAGAAGCCGCGCGGGCGATGGTACTTGAATGAACGGCCAATGAGATGGACGCCGTTGGCAAGCAGCGCCGAGGCGAGCGTGTCCCCCTCGAAACCGACATAGCTTGCGCCGTTGAAGGTGAAGCGCACCGGCTTGCGCTGGTTAACGCGGCCTTTTTCTGGGATGCGGTAGCTGGTCATGACCGTGCTTTCTCGAGTTCGGTCTCTGTCGGGCGTGGCAGCCCGGCCTTGTAGGTCATTGCGAACTTGTCGCTGACGGTGTCGCGAACGGCATTGAAGAAACGCCCGCAGCCATGCTGGTGTCGCCAGCGTTCGAAGTGGGTGCCGCGCGGATTGCTGCGAATGAAAAGATGCGTCTTCCATTCATCGTCAGTCAGCTTCGACGGATCGGCGGGACGCGCGATATGCGCCTCGCCGGCATAGGTGAATTCGAGTTCCGGGCGCTCGGCCTCGCAATAGGGGCAGCGGATGAGCAGCATCTTGTATCTCCTCAGTGCGCGACGGCTGCGGCTGCGGCTTCATCGATCAGCCGGCCGGTGGTGAAACGTTCGAGCGTGAACGGCGCATTGACCGGATGCGGCTCGTCGCGGGCAATGGTGTGGGCGAAGACATGGGCCGAGCCAGGGGTTGCCTTGAACCCGCCAGTACCCCAGCCGCAATTGACGTACAGCCCGGGAACCGGCGTCTTACCGATGATAGGCGAACGGTCTGGCGTGACGTCGACGATGCCGGCCCATTTGCGCAGCATGCGCATGCGGGTGAAGATCGGAAACACCTCGCAGATCGCCGCCACCGTATGCTCGATGAGCGGCAGGCCGCCGCGCTGGCTGTAAGAGACGTACTGGTCGGTGCCTGAGCCGATGACCAGTTCACCCTTGTCGGACTGGCTGATGTAGGCGTGGACCGAATTCGACATGACCACGCAAGGGAAGATCGGCTTGACCGGCTCGGAAACCAGCGCCTGCAGCGGGAAGCTTTCGAGCGGCAGGCGCACCCCGGCGGTATCCATGACGACCGAGGTTCCGCCGGCGGCGGAAACCGCGACCTTCTTGGCCTTGATGAAGCCGCGCGGGGTATCAACGCCTATGACCTTGCCGGAAGCGTCGCGGCGGATCGCGGTCACCGGGCAATTCTGGATGATGTCGACGCCGCGTGCCGCGGCACCCCGGGCATAGCCCCAGGCTACGGCATCATGGCGGGCAACGCCGCCGCGGCGCTGCAAGGCAGCCCCGACCACGGGATAGCGGGCATCCTTTGCGATGTTGATCGGCGGGCAATATTCCTTTGCCTGCTCGGGCGTCAGCCACTCGTTGTCGATGCCGTTGAGCCGGTTCGAATAGATGTGGCGCTTGAAACTTTGGATGTCATGCACCGAATGCGCCAGCATCATCACGCCGCGCTGCGAGAACATGACGTTGTAGTTGAGCTCCTGGCTCAACCCTTCCCAGAGCTTCATCGCGTGCTCATAAAGCATCGCGCTTTCGTCATAGAGATAGTTCGAGCGGATGATGGTGGTGTTGCGGCCGGTGTTGCCGCCGCCAAGCCACCCCTTCTCGATGATGGCGACATTGGTGATGCCGTGTTCCTTGGCAAGATAGTAGGCAGCACCCAGGCCGTGGCCACCGGCGCCGACGACGACGACGTCATACTCGGCCTTGGGTTGGGTATCGGGCCACTGCGGCTCCCAGTTCTTGTTACCGGTCAAGGCATTGGACAGAAGTGACGAAAACGAAAAGCGGGTCATAACGCACCCCCGGAGTTCAACATGGCCGCACTATCGCTAAACGGCGCAAGGTTGGACAGAACATTTGCGTCAGCGTAATGTTACTCGTGCGACAGCATTTATACGGGAGCCCCATGGAACGCAGCGTCAGATCCAACCAGCCGCAGAAGCGGAACGCAGCGGCGCGCCTGTCGGTCGGCTTCATCCTGGCTCGACGCTTCACGTTGTGCGCCTTCGCCAATTTCGTGGATGTGCTGCGCCTCGCCGCCGACGAGGGCGACCGCAGCCGACAGATCCTGTGCGAGTGGACAGTGCTCTCAGACACGATGAGTCCGATGGCCTCGAGCTGCGGAGTGTTGGTGCAGCCCAACGAGCGCCTGGGCGATCCCAGGAAGTACGACTACATCGTCGTCGTCGGCGGGCTAATCGACGAAATTCCCAATCTCAGCCCGGAGTATGCGCGGTATCTGCAGAAGGCCGCGGCATCGAAGGTGCCGCTCGTCGGCGTCTGCACCGGGGCCTTCATCCTGCACCGTGCCGGGCTGATGGATGGCTACCGTTGCTGCGTCAGCTGGTTCCATCACGCCGACTTCCTGGAACAGTTCGACGGGCTGAAACCGGTGTCCGACCAGATCTTCATCGTCGACCGCGACCGGCTGACCTGCTCGGGCGGGGCGAGTTCGGCGCATCTGGCGGCGCATCTGGTGGAAAAGCATGTCGGACGAGCTCAGGCTCGAAAGAGCCTGCATATCATGATCATCGACGATGCATTGCGCGCTGAAAAACCCCAACCCGGTATCCCGCTCGATCTGACCACCGATGACGAACTGGTGAAGAAGGCACTGCTGCTGATGCAGCAAAATATCGACGCCCCGCTGTCGGCGGCAGACGTCGCGCGCCGGCTCGGCGCCAACCGGCGCCAGGTCGAACGCCACTTCCAGCATGCCGTGGGCATGGCACCAACCCTGGCCTACAAGATCATGCGACTTGAATATGCGGAGTTCCTGCTGCGCCACACCGACCACTCGGTGACAGAGATTGCGACATCCACGGGCTTTTGCGATTCATCACATTTCATCCGCGCCTTCCGGGAACGGCGTGGCGTGACGCCCGCAGTTTTCCGCGCAGCAACCTGAACCGCCGGCAAGCGACACGATCAACGGCACTTATTCTCCGGGCAGAATGTGCGTCGCTTCCGGCCGCCACGACACCCAGACTTTGGCGCCAGGCTCAAGGTTGATATGTTCGAGTTCGTCGTGGCTCTTCTGCGCCTTGATCTCGATACGGTCGGCGCCCTCCAGATGGATGACGGCGGTTGCGCCAACAAACTCCTCGCCGACCACCTGCGCCTGCAACCCGTCGTAGCCGTCAGCCGGGGGCTGGTTGCTCAACTGTATCCGGTCGCCCGACACCACAAAGGTCGCCTTGTCACCCTTGGAGAGGGCTTTGGCTGGGTTCGGGGCGACATCGAACTCGCCCACCGGCGTCGCGATCTTCAACGCCTTGCCGTTCACGTTCGAGACCTTGCCGGCAAAAATGTTCGACGAGCCAAGGAATTCAGCGACGAACTTGGTTCGCGGCGCGCGGTAAATCTCCTGCGGATTGCCGATCTGCTCGATCCGTCCACGGCTCATGATGACGACGCGGTCAGCCATGGAGAATGCCTCAGACTGGCTGTGCGTGACATAGACGAAGGTGATGCCGAGTTCGCGCTGAAGGTTCGAAAGCACCGTCTGCATCCGCACTTTGAGATGAGCGTCCAGCGCCGATAGCGGCTCGTCGAGAAGGAGGATGTCCGGTTCCGTCACCAACGAGCGCGCTAAGGCCACGCGTTGGCGCTGGCCGCCGGACAGATGGGCAACGTTGCGATCGGCGAACTCGGTGATCTGCATGCGCTCCAGCCATTTGTCGACGCGTTTGCGCCGCTCGGCCTTTTCCACCCCACGCATGCGCAGGGAGAACTCGACATTTTCGCGCACGGTAAGGAACGGAAACAGCGCCAGGCTCTGCCACACCATCGGCGTGTCGCGCTGCCAGGTCGGCAGGTCGTTGATGCGCTTGCCGCCAAGGCGGATCTCGCCTTCAGTCGGGGCGTCCAGTCCAGCCAGCATCCGCAGCGTCGTCGTCTTGCCGCAGCCACTGGAACCCATGATGGCAAGGAACTCGCCCTTGCGGATTTCGAAGTTCATCTTTTCGACTGCGACGAAACTGCCGAAGCGTTTGACGACGCCGTCGAAGACGACGAGAGCCTTGTCGGTCATGATAGCGGTACTCCGGCTATTTCCGCGGACGCTTTGGGCGGACCGCTTCGTTTCATGAGAAGGATCTGGGCGAGCACCACCAACGTCATCGAAACGATGAAGACGAAGGTGCCGATGACGTTGATACGCGGGCTGACCTGACCTTGCAGGAAGCCCAGCACCTTGACTGGCAAGGTTTCATTCAGTCCAGAGACGAACCAGGCCACTGCAAATTCATCGAACGAGACTGCCATAGTCAGGAACAGGGCCGCGAAGATTGCCGGCTTGCAGAACGGGATGATGACATGACGCATCGCCTTCCATTCACTCGCACCGAGATTCCAAGCCGCGGCTTCGAGTGAAGGGTCCATCTGTGACAGGCGCAACCGAACAATCGCCATGGCGAAGGGCGCGCACAAGACCACATGGGCGATGATGACAGAATGGATGGCGCCCGACAGGTTGATGTTGGACAAGAAGGCGAGCATCGCCAGGCCGAGGATGACGACTGGGATCGTGGGTGGCAGAAGGGCCAGCGCGACATAGAAGGTCTTGCCGAAGAACTTGTAGCGGAAGTCGGTATAGGCAGCACCAAAGCCGATCACTGTCGCCAGCACCGATACGATCACACCGGCGACCATCGTGTTGCGCAGGCCTTCCCAGACCAGCGGGTCGGCGGCGACCGTCTCGTACCAGATCGTCGAGAAGCCGCCGAGCGGAAGCGAGGGGAACCGGTCGACATTGAACGAGAAGACGAAGCTCGCGGCGATTGGCGCGAAGATAAAGGCGAAGGCCAGCAGGATGTAAAGTTTCAGCGCCCAGTCGATCAGCCAGTTGCGATTGAAGTCGTTCATCGTCCGCGCTCCTTGTAGGCGTAGCCCACCGCGGCGAACGCGACTGCTAGCAGCGTTGCGATCATGGTCAGCGCGATCACCGCCGCGCGCGGCCATTGCTGGCCCGACTTGGTAGTGTCGGTGATCAGGATGGACAGTGTCGGCGGGTCGCCTCCGCCGAGATAAAGCGGACTGACGAAATCACCGAAGGTCAGGATGAAGCAAAACAGCGCCGCGATCACCAGGCCGACCTTGGCGGCCGGCACGATCACCGCGAAGACCGTGCGCAACCGGCCGCAGCGCAGGTTGTGCGCGGCCTCGATCAGGTTTTTGTCGACGAAGATCAGACTGAACAGCTGCAGCAAAACGACAAGCGGAAAGCTCAGCGTCAGATAGCCGACCATCGTGCCGAACACCGAGTTGAGCATGCCGAACGGTCCGAGCCCGACCTTGGCGAACAGTGCGTTGATGATGCCGTTGTCGGAGAGGAATATCTGCCAGGAATAGACGCGCACCAGATAGCTGGTGAAGAAGGGGATGACCATCAGGAAGATGGCCCAGCGGCGCGCGGTTTCGGTGAGCTTGAATGCGATGGCGTAGGCGCAGGGGAAAGCCAGCGCGCTGGTGATGACGGCAGCAGCGGTGGCAAGCGCGAAGGTGCGCAGATAGGCGTCCCAGAAGACACCGCGACCGAGCATCCTGACCCAGTTGACGGTGTCGAAGTCCGGTTCCATGCGGAAATTCTTGACCGTCCAGAAGCTGAGTGCGATCAGGAACAACAGCGGCGCAAGGAAAAACATCACCTGCCAGATCAGCATCGGCAGTGATAATGTCAGTCCGTAAAGTGTGATTGATTTCCGCATCGCGGCGATTCCATCTTGAAGACACGACTGCACGGCTGCGTGCAGGGATTGCCGGAATGAAAGGGCGGGCGCAGCGGCCCGCCCAACGAACATTAGCTTTTCAGTCGAGCCTAGCGCGCCATCCATCCATCGAACGACAACAACGGACGGCGCTGGATTTCCAAAGGCGCATATCGCTGGTTCAGATGGAAAGCGCTAGGAGCCCTTGTATTCGGACCAAAAGTCGTTCCAGTCCTCAAGGCTCTGCTGCACCGGCAATTGCCGGAATTTGATGCGCCCGTTACGGATCAGGTCCATGATATTGCTCTCATTGAGCAACATGCCCTGGCGTTTGGCTTCCGCCGGAAAATCCTCCGCTAGCAATTCCCAACCTTTCTTGTTCGGAACCATCGCGGGATAGGCCGCCATATTGACCGACTTCACCTGTCCTTTAGCCGAAGTGATGTACTGGATCCACTTCTTCGCGAGGTCGGCCTTGGTCGAGCCCTTGCCGATACAGAAGGACTCAGTCCACTGCAGGCCGCCCTCCTCCGGAATCACGGTGCGTACCTTCGCACCATTCTTTGCTAGAACACCAGTGATCCAGTCGCCGATACCGGCCATCGCCAGCACCTGGCCGTTCTGCAGCGACGAAAACGTCCCGCCAAAATCGAAGAAGCCACCGATCTGCGGGCGCAGCGTCTTCATCTTCTCCTGCAGCTTGCCCCAGGCCGCTTCGTCGATGTCGTATGGCGCGGCATTGCCGTTGAGCAGGCTGATCTGGCCAAGGTTCGGATGATGCCAGTCGAAATGGCCGACCTTGCCTTTCAGCTTTTCGGCCCAATAGACGTTGTAGGTCGAGGCCTCCTTCTCGGTTATCGCATCGGTGTTGTAGGCAACGCCGAGGAAGCCAAAGCGCGTGATAACCGAATAAAGATCGTTACCTTGCCAGTGCCCGGGAAAATGTTGGAATTCGGGGAAAAAGTCGTCAAACGGATAGTCTACCGGGTCGAGTTTCTCAATGTAACCCGCAGCGTTGAGCTGCTGCACATACTCGGCATCCGAAAGAATCACATCGAAGGTGCCGGGAGGTGACTGGGAGATCAGCCCAAGCATGTTGTCGCCGCCGGTATAGTATTTCGGCTTGAACTTGACGTTGTTTTCCGCCTCGAACTCGGCGACGACATCGGGTTCAGCGTGGCCGCTCCAGGCAAGTATGTTTAGTTCGACCGGTTGCGCAAACGCCAGACGGTTGAGGAACGGCATTGCAAGAACGCCTCCGCCCAACACACTGGCACCCTTCAGAATATCGCGACGGTTGTGGCCCTGCAAACCCTTATGCACGTTCATCGTATTCCCCTTTTTGCGATTTTATATTGTTCGGTCAACAACTAGCCCGACAGCAGACGGTGACGCGGATTCATCGCCCTTGAAACCGGCCCTGATAAGAAGCAGTCAGGTGAACATCTAGGACTAATCTCGCCCCTTTGGGCCACTTATCATCCAGAGATTGGCACAGGGCATAAACCCCCGAATATCACATCTTTCGCATTGTTCTTGTTAATGCACGGCAGCCGACGTTTCGGAGCCGATGGGCACGTCCATGGATGCCCCTATCCGAAGCGTTCCGATCGATAGAGGTGACGAAAGCTGCATTACCGGTGGCATCAGGAATATGGCGGCCTGAACCAGAAGCGTCTAAGGAGCGTACCGGTTTATGCCGTTGTGGCCCATCCCGCCACTTGCGGTGAAGCACGATCGCTTGTACGTGCCACCGCGAGATAGCCTGCTGTATTTTACCCTTTTTGCGATCGCGACGCCCATAAGCTGGACGCTCCTAACCTCGCCAAATTAGGCGTGTTGTGATTCCCTCGGTCCGTTCGCAGCGGATGGGGGGGGTCCGATGGGGAATACGCCTGGATTCTTCGGTATCGATGACTGTTTTCAGCGGCTGAGCGATCTGGGCGATCAGCTCGAAGCCTATCGGCGGATGTGGACTTCGAGGTTCCGAACTGTTCTGGAAAAGGCGCTTACCTATACGAGCGGGCGGCACGGTGGCCGACCGCCGTACGATCCTGTGATGATGCTGAAGGCGTTGGTGAGCCAGACGGCGAACAATCTGACGGACGAGCGCACCGAGTTCCTGATCAACGACCGGCTGTCGTTCGTGCGGTTCCTGAGCCTAGGGCTTTCG
Source organism: Aminobacter sp. NyZ550 (assembly GCF_025628925.2). NCBI lineage: Bacteria > Pseudomonadati > Pseudomonadota > Alphaproteobacteria > Hyphomicrobiales > Phyllobacteriaceae > Aminobacter > Aminobacter sp. NyZ550. Next base: position 1,745,523 of record NZ_CP114190.1, on the reverse strand, counting down.
GACAGGGTTCCCGACGCGCGCACGATCTGGCGTTTCGCGAAAGACTGACGAAGGCCGACGCGATCCAAGCCTTGTTCTAACGCTTCGATGCGATGCTAGCCTTGGCGCTTACCCTGAACGCCCTCTGAGGGTAAGAACTATGCCTAGTGTCAACGACCGGCCCCTGGTCAAAATCGCGGGGCAAGCGGCGCATACCGACATCATCGAAAAAGGCGCTCGGCATAGGTTCGGCGGTCGGCATAAACCGCCAAGATGAACGACATCGATCCTTCGCCTGGCTCACAGAACGCTTGAGCGTATCGCCGACCCCTAGCCGTACCGCGATCTCGGCCAACTCCTGCCCTGGCATCATCACGCCGACTGAACGGCCACGGCGGTGCGCTTAGAGCAGATCATCGCCCAGAGCGAGCGGCGCGTGCCGGCCGGCGAGAAGTTGGTCAGCCTGTTCGAGCCTCACGCCGATATCATCGTCAAAGGCACCCGCGACGTCGACTACGGCCACAAGCTCAACCTGCCACCGGCAGGAGTGGCATGATCCTCGATCTGGTGGTCGGAGCGGGCAACTCGGCCGACAGCGGGCGCCTTCTATGGTCAGGCACCGCATCAGGCGGCAGCCGACGGCGGCTTTGCTAGTCGCGGCAATCTGAGCCAGGCCAAGGCCTGGGGCGTGCGCGACATGGCTTTCTACAAGAAGGTGGGTCTCAGGATCGAAGACATGGTCAAGAGCCAATGGGTCTACCGCAAGCTGCGGAACTTCCGCGCCGGCATCGAGGCCACATCTCATGACTGAAGCGCGCCCATGGCTTGGTGCGCTGCATGTGGCGCGGGCTCGACCACTTCAAAACCTATGCCTAGTCCTCGGTCCTACAATCTCGCCCTCTTCACCCGCCTAAAGCCGACCTGAGACCGCCTATTTTGATCGAAGTCTGTCGAGGCCGGTGAGCGCCGGCCGACGGTTCGGCGGACTTTCCATTGGCGAGCCTTTTGGTCGCCCTCCCTGCGCCTACGTGTCGGAAAATGCCAAAAAACGACCCACACTGAGCCGACAAGTCCCAATAAACGCTTCGAAAATTAGCGTTTGTGGACGGGCAGCCCTCGAAGCTTCCTCGTCATTGCCTGTTGCCGCTCCCGCCCAAAAGAGGCACTACGCGCAAAGTCCGGCTTGAACCTCACGACATGGCGGGCACTTTCCAGTGCTCCGACAGTCATCGCCTGCACCAAATTGGGCAACCGAGAGGCTGTAGTAACGCTAGAAGTCCGCAGGATCGTGAGAGCTCAAGCGGATTGCCTATCTTTCTTCTGCAATATCTTCATTTTTGCCGAGAAAAGCATAGGTTTCTGCAAGGTCACCGTGATCATTCTGGAAACGTTTAGTTATGGTAATACCGTATCTTACTTTATCAACGGCTTCGTTATCACTCAAAAGCGCGAACGACAACGCGTAGCAAGGCAATCTCATCATCAAGAGCTGACGCAACGGCCAATTCGGCAGGCCGCCGAACGACATGCTAACTGTTCGCATGGCTCGAATTGTGAGGGTTCACCTGCAGCGCCTGTTCCGCCAATGCTGCCGCGGCTAGCAAGGAGGCTTTGGTCATTTCGCAGTATCTGACGACTGCCCGATTTTCACGCCGCGCGCTTCGGGATCGTCCGGGGGGGGGCGCCATGTCACGTAGCTTCCAGCCGGTCAGCAGCAGTTGTACCCCGAACGGAAAGCTCGATCGACAGGGCAATCCTGATCTTGGGCCTAAAGTCGACGTGCCCTCACCGCAAAGACCCAGTACAAGATGCTTCTTATCCGCCGCATATGCCGGTAGACATCTCTCGAGTTCATCCGTCTTTTCTCCTTTTTTGCCTTGTCTCGGCCGGATTCTTGGTCTTGCCCGATGCAGGCTTGGCGTTACGAATAAGAGTGTTATATTTGGCCGCACGACCATCGCGGCTATGCAATGCCGGATTGCATGTCGCCGGAGCCAAAGTCTTCATGACGTCAATCGATGATTTCGCCCGTGACCTCGATTGGAATTTGCTGAAGATATTCCACGAGATCGTGCAGGCCGGTGGAGTAACAAAGGCAACGGACCGTATTCTTCTGAAGCAATCCGCCATAAGCCTCGCACTCCAGCGTCTCGAAGGGCGGATCGGGACTGTCCTTTGCAGGCGTGGTTCGGCAGGTTTCGAGCTGACGGCTGAAGGGATATTATTGGCCGAACTCTGCGCTCCAATGATGCGTGCGGTTCGCGAAATTCCAAGCCTTGCCAGTGAAGCGTCGAGCGAAATCCATGGGAATCTGTCGATCGGGCTGATTAGCAACTTCGTCAGTGGAGCCTTGGACATGGCGATAGCCCTCTTTCACACCAGGTTTCCGAACGTGGAGCTTGTTGTCTCGACGATGGCCTCGGCTCACGTAGCGGGCTCCGTCATGCGCAGTGAGATCGACATCGGGGTGGCTCCTTCCAGAATCATGCGCCCGGAACTCAGATACCGTTTTCTTTCGAATGAGCTTCACCGGCCGTATTGCGGAATTCATCATCGGCTGTTCGGTGAAAAGTTCGACGACCCGCTGGCTCTTGCGGATGAGCGTTTCATACTTACTGGTAGCGATGAGCCCGATGAATTGCGCGCGTTCCGGCTGCAATACGGGCTCGGCCAAAAAATATCTGCCGTCAGCGAACATCTCGAGGAGGCACGGCGGTTTGCACTTCTTGGAATAGGGCTTTGCTTCTTGCCGGAGAGCTATGCGTCGACGGATGAAGCAAATCGAAGATTGTGGCCCTTGCTTCCACGTCAAATGGCTCCATCCGTCGGCGTTTATGTCATTGACAAGCCGAGTTTCCCGGAGCTTGCACGACGCGACAGGCTCCGTGAGGATTTTATCGCCTGTCTCAGTTAACGGCGTCCATATTTTGATCGCCGTCCGTCCATCGCCTGCCCGGCGGCGCGGTAGGAAATCACCGAGAGAAGTCGAATTGGCATTTTTATCAACTCGCACGGGCCGTGCGGCGCGCTGGCATCGAAGAACAGACTATCCCCCGGTTTCATCCGGTAGAGGTCGCTGTCGTGCCGATAGAGTATCTCACCCTCGAGTATGTAGAGCAGTTCCAGACCGTCATGATGGAACACAGGCAGTTCATCCAAAGGCTGCGAGAGGCTTACCAAATAGGGTTCGACCACCACACCGGCCGTGTTGGAGCCTATATAACCAAGCAGATCATAGTGGTGGCCAGCTCGGGTGCCACTTTGTTCAACATTCAGCCCTTGGCCGGCCTTGACGAAGACAGCATTGTAGTTTTCCTCGTAGCGTCGAAACAAGGCCGTCGGCGACACTCCCAGCGCGGACGACAGTGCCTGCAGCGTATCGAGAGAAGGTGAAATACTGCCATGCTCCACTTTTGAAAGCATGCCGATCGATATGCCTGCTGCTGAGGCCAATTCGGTGGCACTCAGGCCGTAACGGACACGGATCGAGCGGATCTCACGACCAATAGCAGCCTGCAGGCGCCCGCCTTCATCGATATGATTCTTGGCAGCGTCATGGCGGTAGACGAAGGCGTTCGTATGCTCAAATGAGAGCTTCTGGGGTAGCATGCCGCCCGACTGCTCCACGGAACCGGATAGGTCAGTCATCCAAGACTCCTTCGCAACGCGCCAGTTTGGCAAACGAAAAGACGGCGTTTGTAGTCAAGAGGCGTCCCAATGGGACGCCTCTTAGTTGGGGTCAGAGGATGCCGGAGAGAATGGCCACCCCAGCGAGCGCACCGACGCCGCCCACACATCTAACAATAGATGCGCCCCTCATTTTGGTGGCGCGGTCAAGCAGAAGGCCACCAACAAGGCCCAGCGTGTGCAGCAATGCTGTGGCGGCTATGAAACCAGCGGCATAGGTCAGGCCTCCAGCGCTTTCTGGCATCTCCGAACCATGGGCATAACCATGGAAAATTGCGAAGAAGCCAACCAACCCCATTGCTGCGGCAACCGGTACACTGAGACCAAAAGCGACTATCGCTCCAAGCACGACAATTGAGGCTGCGATTCCCAGTTCGACGAAGGGCAAGCCTACGCCGGCAAAACCGCCCCAGCCGCCGAGGGCCATGACGCCAACAAAGCTGGCGGGAACGAGCCAGAGCGCCCGACCCCCGAGCTGTGCCGCAAGGACTCCAACCAACGTCATCGCCAATACGTGGTCGAGACCACCCAGTGGATGGGCAAAACCTCCGGAAAAGCCATGAACCTCACCGTGCCCTGAGTGAGCCATCGCCAAAGTGGGGAGAGTAACTACTGCTGCAGTCAGCAGCGTGCGAATGCTGAAATTAGACATGAACCACCTGCACTTCCGTTCGAATTATCGATGTGGTGTTGCGAAAAAGGCTGCAAGCGACGCGTTGCTCAGCCGACCCGCGCCTTGTCGCGATGGCCAAGCTTGCCGTTCGCGATCAACGTGCCCAAAGTGTCGAGAACAACTCTGCAAGCAAGTTGGGCTGTATTATCATTGACGTCATAGGGCGGCGAAACTTCAACCACCTCCATCCCGCATAATCCCTCGGCCGCGATCGTCCGAATTATTTCGAAGGCTTCGCGAGGCATCAAACCACCCGGCTCCGGCGAGCCTGTTCCGGGCGCAAAACCTGGGTCGATCGAGTCGATATCGAAGGAGAGATATACCGCCTTACAACCTTCCCAAGCCATCTCAAGGGCCATTTCGGCCACCTTTTTGGCTCCGTGCTTCTCCAGGTCGAACATAGTCATGACACTGGTGCCACGCCTCTGGGCGACCGCGCTGCCTGGACGGTTCCCGTACCATCCCCCGATGCCCAGCTGGACCAGGTTCTTGGGATGACAGTTTGGCAAGCCAACATCATGCATGTGGCTATGATCGCGGTGTGATATCTCGCGCCCCTCATGTGTAGTCCAGAACCAGGGCGTGGTGTGCATCCGCTCATCCATATCCTTCTCCTGGATATCGATATGCCGGTCGATGTGAATGATGCCGACATTGCCGTCGATGTGCGGAGCGATCCCGCGGACATTGGGGAAGCCGAGGCTGTGATCGCCTCCGCAGATGATCGGGAAAACGCCAGACGTATAGATGTGCGATACGGCCTTGGTGACTTGATCGAAAGTCTTTTCGATGTTGCCAGGAATGACAAAGATGTCGCCGGCATCGCAGAGGTCCAACTCCTCGTAGATGTCAACGCCGCCATCAAACCAGTAACCGTCATAGAGAGCGGAGATCCTCCGAACGGCCTGGGGCCCAAACCGGGTGCCTGGTCGATAAGTGGTCGCAGAATCGAACGGCGCGCCGACGAATGCGGCTTCGTATTGGCCAATCTTGCGGATGTCCTCGCAATAGGGGACTTTCATGAAAGTATTGATGCCGGCGAAGGCAGGCTGATGGCCGCGGCTGAATAGCGAGATGCTGCGGTCGACCACTGACGATGCGGCCTCCAGACCCAACTCAAGCGACCGGGCAGTCTCCTCTTCCTGCTTCTTTTGAGAGATGCGCGAAAGTCGATCAAGTGCCTGCCTGCCATCTGTAGAGTTTCTTATTTCCTCGGCATGAGAGTGGCTATGGTCGCCGCTGTGGTGATGATCGTGAGGTCCATTTCCCATTGCTTATTCCTAGGTTTGATAGATCGTTCCAACGGGTCTTTTGTTGAAATCACACCCGAGTTATTCGATATGTCGGATACTCACTGCACAAGACCAAATTGCCAAACTATCTAATTATTGTGTAGCAACTCGGAAAGTCTATTCAAGGAATTATCCAATAAGTAGACCTCATCAAGGACGATATTTTCAGGCTACTATTAGATCAACGCCCTACTTTTCAATGAGCAACATTGATCAGGTCAATCCGCAACCACATGTCTAGGCACCGGACAGCTGACGTAAAGCATCGACCCCACCGGGAGCAGGTCCCGGCGGGGTCGACAGCTTCTCTAGCAAGCGGCTTCGATGGCGCTGCTATTGAAACACTTACATTTGATAGGTGGCGAGCAGATGCCCGACGTAGATCGTCAAACCACCAGTGACGAGAACGACATAGGGCAAATTCCCCGCGCGTTTTTTCATCGGCACGTCGCCCTCCATCAGGTCTGCTTGCATCCACTCAGGAAATTTTCCGCGATCGGTCACGTAATGACGGAACAGAAAGATCGGGATAATGCCGGCAGTGATCGCAAGGCTAGCGAGCAAGGCTCGTTCGCCCCAGAAGTCAGCCCCCCATCCCATGATCAGCAGGTTGAGATAACCACAGATCCCGCCAACCCAAAGCAGCCAGTTGGGACAGCGATACGGCCTCGGGGCTTCTGGCCTATCTATCCGATGCAGCCACCCGGCCTGCAAGTTGAGGAACACGAAGATCATGTAGGTGGTGTTGGCGAGCACAATGAGGAACACATAGTCCGACAACATGAGCAGGAAAGCATTGAAGATCAGATCGGTCCACATGGCGGCGACGGGTGCGCCATGGCTATTGAGCCTGGACAGATATTTCGGCAGCCAGCCGTCATGCGAACCTTGATAGAGTGTGCGCGATGACCCTGCCATTGCAGTCATGATGACCAAGCAAACCGACAGGATTAGCATCGTCATGATGATATTGGCCAGCACGGGGCCGGCCCCCACCATCTGCGCCATCACTCGACCAACACCGGTGCCGTCATAGATGCCAGGGTCGAGCATTCCGTCCAGGCCGAGATAGCCTTGGAACGCGATCGGCACGACAGTGTAGAACAGGATGCACAGCAATCCGGAATAGACCAGCGCACGCACTGTATCATATCCGGGATTCTTGAACTCGCGGACATAACACACCGCCGTTTCAAACGGATAGGTGGACCAGGCAGCCAGCAGCAGGCCCGCTGCGAACGTTGTATAGCCAACCATGTTCCAAGTGCCGGCAGCAGGCTGTCCCAACGCATCCTGAGTGAGGGGAACAAAAGGCAAAAAATTGCTCGAATGCACATCGCCTGTGAAGAGCGGAACAATGCCGATAAGGAAGAGCGGCACCAGCACTGCCACGGCTACCGCCATCTGCACCTTTGCGGCGTTCAGGACACCACGATGCTGGATCGCAAACACCGTCAGCATCAAAAGCATGCCAAGCAGGAAAGTCGAGTTGATGCGCAGGTGAAGGCCCGATTTGATATAGCTCAGGTCCAGCAGCGTGATCGACCATGTGCGTATCGCGGCGTCAGCCGGAAACAGCATCTGCAAAACATAGCCGGCCGCGAGGCCCGATCCGACTGCCAAGACAGGAGACCAGGAGAACCAATTGGTCCAGACCGAAATCGGTCCAAGCATCTTACCGTACCGCACCCATGCCATGGCGCCATAGACCGACGCGCCGCCCGACTTGTTCGGAAACAGGCCCGATATCTCCGCGTAGGTGAAGCATTGGATGAAGCCAATGAACATAGAAACAATCCACACCAGCGGAGAAATGTTGCCCATAGCCGAGGCAACAGCGCCGATGGAAAAGAGCACGAGGACGGGGGTTCCCGCCGCGAACCAGAAGGCGTGCGTCCAATCGAGTGTACGCTGAAGGGAATATGATGGCGCTTCATGTGTGGCTATGAGCGCCGGCGTTCCGGGTATTGAGAATTCCTGCGTTCCGGCTTCCATGCGGGTTCTCCTCCATTATGAGTCATTGATGACCCTGCTTTTTGCCTATTGAGAACACATGGAGAGCGCCGAGAAACCTACCGCGCAGCTATTTTGTACATTGACGACACCAATGTTCGCCGACCGACGGCTCGTTCCGTCGCACTAAAAATTTACGCTAATATATTTGAATATTTCTAGATTCTCTTCGAGAAGAGACATATCGTTGAATTAAACAACTATTGAATAATATCGTTCGTAACTTCTACAAACTTCTCAATGAACGCATCTCTGGCGGTTCGTTTCTGTGAATGAATGTTGCTGATGAGGTATATATCGCACGATAGGTCCTCGGTCCGACCCAACAATGGCCAAAGCAGACCATCGTCAACATCGGCAGCGACAAACTGCTCGGGAAGGATGCACACTCCAACGCCTGCAACGGTCAGACGCCTTGCTTCCTCAAGATTTGGAGTTCTCGCCGTTACCTTTTGTCCCAGGCGATGTCTAAGGCGGAAACTTGTAAATGAATCTGGCTCATCGGAGCCAGTCAGGATGAACGCTTCATCACTGAGAGTAATCGGGTCTGGCAACTCATTAAAAAGATGATGCTGTCTTCCACAGTATATACTATGATATTCCCTCACCAGGAAATCATATCTGAGATCGCTATGCCTATACAATATTGGTGATATGCCAATATCATAGTCATTATTTACCACACATTTTGTTATATCACTCCAAGTCAGTACGTCAAGATTTATTAAAACGTCCGGATATTCAGAGTTGTATTTTATAAAAATTCCATCCATTACATTGCTTGCAAAATTACTAATGATAGCAACATCAAGTTTGCCAGAGATATTGTATCTCGAGTTGTCGATCGCATATTGGGACTGCTCTATACCTTCATGAATATGCTTTACACAATCATACAAGATTCTCCCCTCATCAGTGAGTTCAAATCCTGCGCGTCCTCGCTGGCACAGCCTGCTGCCGACGAAAGCTTCGAGACGTTTCAGAGCCAGGCTGATGGTGGATTGTTTCTGCCATCCAACATTGGCAGCAGCGGTGATGCCATTAGCCTCGACTATGTCATAGAATGTCTTTAGTAGGTTCCAGTCGAGCCGCTGGCTGAATTGCTGCATTCGGCGTGTAAGATCGTCATTTGGCATCTGCGACCACTTCCTGACTTCGATATTCTTCCAAGGCGCCGTGCTGCGCACTGCCAGCCAATCTATTGATCCCGAAGAAGCGTACCATAACTCACCTCACCAGCGGCATGATTGGGAACGCAATTTCGTCAACTCCGATCGCCCTAGCAGGCTGTTGAAGAAGTATCGGGCGCGGCCTTGAGGATGGCCTCGTCGCCGTTGTGGTAGGCAAACGTGATCTCGATCGAGCCGTCGTCGAGCAATTCGGCGTGGCCGTCGCCGCTCACTTCGTCCATTTCGTCGCAGTCATCCCAGGTGAAGAAGACCATCGATGGGCTGTAGCTGACATCGAGGCCGGCTTGCAAAGCACCAAATGCGATCTCGCCGTTGTTGTCGTCGCCGATGGTGATCGTGGCGGGACCGCAGAGGTTGAGATAATCGCGATCCCACAGATCGGCCTCGACAATGCGCCAGCGGCCGATCATCTGGCAGCCCGCCGGCGCGGTCATGTCGGCACCGCCAGCAGCTTCGGCAGCCGCACCAGATTGTAGGCGGCGGCAGCGAAGGTGAAGGCCCATCCGACGCGATAACGGCCGCGGAACCCGGTCTTGTCTTGGCCAGCGACCGTCTTGATCCAACCGAACGCCTCTTCGATGCGCTTGCGGATGCGCTGACTGACGGCATAGCCGCTGTGCCGGGTCGTGCGTCCGTCGATCGCTGAACTGCGGCCGTTGGTGTTCTGCGCTACGTGCGGCGTCAAGTTCATCGAGCGCAACTCGTTGACGAAGTCCTCCGCATCATAGGCCTTGTCGGCGCCGAGCGTGATCGCCTGCGGCCGGTCGGCACGCGGCTCGATCATGTGCAGTGCGGCTACCCGTTCGGCATGCCCGTCGGCCAGCGTCAGGCAGGCATCGACCAGCAGGCCGTGGCGGTTCTCCATGAGCCCGTGCCCCATGAAGCACAGCTTCGTCTCCTTGCCTTTGCCCTTGCGATAGAGCCTGGCTTCGGGATCGGTGGTCGAGGCATGCGTCTCGTTCGACCGCTTCTGGCCGTGGAAGTCCGCCTCCGCGTTGCGCCCGCCGCCACCCTCTGCCGGCGGCTCGCCCGAGCCATCCTTCGGCCTGATGCTCTTCATCGACGCCTCGATCAGCGAGCCGTCAACCGAGAAATGATCAGTGGACAGCAGCTTCTTCACCCTGCACTGCGCCAGAACCGCGTTCCGGAACTTCGCGGCGATGTCGCCCTCGAGCAGCCTGTCGCGGTTCTTCGAGAACACCGAATGATCCCAAGCCGCGTCGTCGACGCCGATCCCCACAAACCAGCGGAACAGAAGGTCGTATTCCAGCCGCTCCATCAGAAGCCGCTCCGAACGGATCGAATAGAACGCCTGTAGCAGCATCGCCCTGAGCAACTTCCCGGGCGGGATCGACGGCCGCCCGATCGGCGAATACAGCGCTGCGAAGTCGCGCTCCAACGCAGCCAGCACCTCGTTCACGATCACCCGGATTGCGCGCAGCGGATGATCGCCCCGCACCCGCGCCTCGAGATCCAGCTGAACAGTTCGCCAGTCAGATTGTCGCCGCCGCGCACCGATCACCTCCGAATCTCTTCAGAGCCAATGAATCATGGCCGGCCATCCAGAGCGAGCGACTTCTTCAACAGCCTGCTAGCTCTATATCCGCAAGCGTGGCGAAGTCGAACCGGCAGCCGACGCCACACTCGCTCGGCAGCGCGACTTCGCGCACAAATGGAGTCTGGATCGCTGCGGAGCGCACGGGGGTATCGTATCGAGACACCGTAGCGCTCCCATCCCTCGACGGTAGGCGTAATGATCGTCGCGGCAGCGCCATTGAGATGACATTTTGGACGTGGCCGACCGTCATTGCCCAGATGATCATCCAAGCCCCGAGATAGCTTGCGAAACCGGCACCGATGGCCACGAAGCCCGTCCAAGGGGACGTTGGGCGTTCCGCTGCATCCAGTGCACGGTCGCAACGATGAGCAGTGAAGCTGCAAGGGAAAGCGGCCGGCTCGACCGGCGGGTTCCGGCAATCTGCGTCCGCTACACCGCACGAAGCTTTAGGGCTTTGGGTGTGGGCCCGCTACCCAACGCTCCCTATCATCGTCCTAAGAGCCGTCGTTCAGCAGGCGTGGCGAAAGCGACTGCTTTGAGTCAGATCGGCCATGCCGTACCGCTTGAACAACATGCGTGACCGGAGGTAGCACAATCCCGGCCTGAACGGCCCAACGCGCAACCCTTTCAAGAGGCCTTAGATCTTCTGGCCGATCTGTAGTTCAAGCGCTGTGCATGTCCTCGATCTTCCCACCTTATGCCAGCCAGCACGGAGCGGGGCCGCGTGCATGCGAAGGTACTGAAATCCTTCACAAAAATTGTGCTGCATGCACACGACCGGCCGGCATGCACCGGAAAACGCAAGCCATGCCAATGGCTTAACGCGTTTCGGGCATGCGCTTTTATCTCGCCGTCCTCTGTTGTTTCGTAAGCGTCCGGTCCCGACACCTCGTTGGCGTAGTGCAAAATCGCTGCATGTGGAGTTCCTTCGTAGCATGGAGGGTCTCCGGTGAATTTGAGACATTTCGAGAACACGGCGCGTAAGTCCTTCTGGGTGATTCATGTCGAAGCGTGGCGTCAGAGCGGGTTGGCGCGCACGACCTATTGCCGCCATCACCATCTCAACCGGCGTACGTTCGAGCGCTGGCTTGACCACCTGATGGGCAAGGAAGCAGCGCGCAAACATGCGGAATCGCAGGCACAATTGCGCCGAGAAGGGTGTCCGCAACAACGCCAGAAAGGGCCGCGCCGGCGTCAACGCCAACGTTTTGGCGTGAGCACGGATGTGCGCAATCGTGCGCTCCGGGCGTTCTGGGCAATGCATGTCGAGGCGATGAACTGGAGCGGCATGGGCGTTCGCGAATACGCCGCGGCACTGCAGCTTTCGCCCTACGCGCTGCGCCGTTGGCGTGACCGCTTGGAGGATGGCGAACTGGATATCGACTGGCGGGCACATCTTCATCCCTCCGCCCGCCCGACCGTTAGTGATATCACTAACGGCGCGACGTCCGAAAACAGCTTGACAGGGCGTCCAGATGACACTCCCGCCGCGCGCGGCCGCCGGTTCTTCACGGACGCACAGAAGCTCACCATCGTGCAAGAGAGTGAAGCTGCAGGTGCAACGGTCTCGGCTGTCGCGCGCCGGCATGGGATCGCGACCGGCATCCTGTTTCGCTGGCGCGCGGAATTCGGCGTGACGCAGAAGAAGCAAGCGAAACTGGCATCTGTGACGCTGGCAACGGACGCGGCAGCGGCACTCGCGCTGCAGAACCTTGTGCAGCCCCCTGACGGGATGATGGCAATCGAACTGCCGGATGGGCGGCGTGTCTTTGCACCTGCAGGCAGTGATCCTGTTGCAGTACGAGCGTTCGTCGACAGCGGAGGGACTGCATCATGATGATCGTTCCGGCGGGGGTGAAGGTGCATCTGGCGCTGGGTCACACCGACATGAGGAAAGGCCTCGACGGGCTCGCCATGCTGGTCCAGGCAACGCTGAAGCAGGACCCGTTCTCGGGTCATCTGTTTGCCTTCAGGGGAAAGAAGGCGTCGCTGCTCAAGATCCTGTTCTGGGACGGCAACGGGCTGTGTCTGTTCACCAAGCGGCTCGACCAGGGCAGCTTCGTGTGGCCACGTATGGCAGGTTATGACGGCTCGATCACATTGACGCCGGCACAGCTTGCCATGCTGATCGAGGGCATCGATTGGCGCGCCCCGGAGCGTGTCTGGAGACCGGCGCTGGCCGGCTGAAAACGGTCCGCCGATCGACACGGAAACCGCTGGAATCCTTGGGTTTTTGAGCGGTTCATGGTAGATTCGATCATGTTGATCGACCTCGACAATCTGCCGTCCGATCCAGCACTTTTGCAGCGTCTGCTGCGCGATATGGCAGCTGCCGTCGAGAGCCGTGATGGCGAGATCGAGCGCCTCCAATCGATCATCAAGAAGCTCCAGCGGGCGCAGTTCGGCCGGCGTTCCGAGCGCCTCGATCCCGACCAACTGGCGCTCGCACTGGAAGACCTCGATGCCGACATCGCCCGCATCCGGGAGAGCACACCGAGCATCCATCCACCGTTGGAGCGGCCATCCCACCGCAAGGCGCTGCCCGATCATCTGCCGCGTGAGGACGTACGGCTCGACATCGAAGAAGCGTATTGTGTGTGCTGTGGCGGCGCACTTCATGCGATCGGCGAGAGCGTCAGCGAGATGCTCGACTGGATCCCGGCCCAGCTTCGCGTGGTCCGCATCACGCGCCCGAAATACGCCTGCCGTGCCTGCGAGACGGTAGCGCAAGTGGCTGCGCCGGAGCGGTTGATCGCCGGCGGATTGGCAACGCCGGCACTTCTGGCGCAGGTTCTGGTCTCCAAATACTGCGATCACACGCCGCTCTACCGGCAATCGCAGATCTTCGCCCGGCATGGTGTCGATCTGGCGCGCTCGACGCTGGCTGGATGGGTCGGCGGCGCATGCTGGTGGCTGGAAGCTCTGCACGAGCGGCTGGTGAAGAACGTGTTCGCCTCCAACCATCTGTTCGCCGACGACACACCGGTGCCGGTGCTCGATCCGGGCCGTGGGCGCACCAAGACGGGGCGGTTGTGGGTCTATGCCCGTGAGCAGCGACCCTGGGCCGGACCCGAGCCGCCGGCAGCAGTCTACCTGTTTGCGCCGGACCGAAAGGCCGAGCGCCCGGTATCGCATCTTCAGCACTTCAAAGGCGTGCTGCATGTCGATGGTTATGCCGGCTTCGAACAGCTCGCTGCCCGTGGCGATATCGTTCTTGCCGCCTGCTGGGCGCATACGAGGCGCAAGTTCTATGACGTGGTCGAAGCGACCGGATCGCCCGTAGCGACTGAAGCCTTGCGCCGGATCGGTGAAATCTATGCCGTCGAGGCGGATGTGCGCGGACAGGCGCCGGCCCTTAGGCTTGCGGCGCGGCTGCAGCGATCGAAACCCGTTGTTGCCGCCTTCCATGCCTGGCTGGAAGCGCAGCTCCAGCACATCTCCGGACGCAGCACGCTTGCAGAAGCGGTCCGCTATGCGCTGTCGCGTTGGACCGGACTGACCCGCTTCCTCACCGATGGTCGTGTCGAGCTCGACACCAACCCGGTCGAGCGGGCCATCCGTCCCGTTGCGCTCGGCCGCAAGAACCACTTGTTCGCCGGCAGTGATGGTGGCGGTGACCGCTGGGCGATCGTCCGTTCTCTCATCGAAACTGCCAAGCTCAATGACGTTGAGCCCTACGCCTATCTCGCCGACGTACTGCAGCGCATGCTTGACGGGCATCCCGCCAGCGGCCTCGACGAACTCCTGCCATGGGCGTGGAAAGCGCAAAATCCCGTCAATAGCTGACATCACGTGCAGCCCCCGGACGCATACGTTGTTTCGTAAGCGTCCGGTCCCGACACCTCGTTGGCGTAGTGCAAAATCGCTGCATGTGGAGTTCCTTCGTAGCATGGAGGGTCTCCGGTGAATTTGAGACATTTCGAGAACACGGCGCGTAAGTCCTTCTGGGTGATTCATGTCGAAGCGTGGCGTCAGAGCGGGTTGGCGCGCACGACCTATTGCCGCCATCACCATCTCAACCGGCGTACGTTCGAGCGCTGGCTTGACCACCTGATGGGCAAGGAAGCAGCGCGCAAACATGCGGAATCGCAGGCACAATTGCGCCGAGAAGGGTGTCCGCAACAACGCCAGAAAGGGCCGCGCCGGCGTCAACGCCAACGTTTTGGCGTGAGCACGGATGTGCGCAATCGTGCGCTCCGGGCGTTCTGGGCAATGCATGTCGAGGCGATGAACTGGAGCGGCATGGGCGTTCGCGAATACGCCGCGGCACTGCAGCTTTCGCCCTACGCGCTGCGCCGTTGGCGTGACCGCTTGGAGGATGGCGAACTGGATATCGACTGGCGGGCACATCTTCATCCCTCCGCCCGCCCGACCGTTAGTGATATCACTAACGGCGCGACGTCCGAAAACAGCTTGACAGGGCGTCCAGATGACACTCCCGCCGCGCGCGGCCGCCGGTTCTTCACGGACGCACAGAAGCTCACCATCGTGCAAGAGAGTGAAGCTGCAGGTGCAACGGTCTCGGCTGTCGCGCGCCGGCATGGGATCGCGACCGGCATCCTGTTTCGCTGGCGCGCGGAATTCGGCGTGACGCAGAAGAAGCAAGCGAAACTGGCATCTGTGACGCTGGCAACGGACGCGGCAGCGGCACTCGCGCTGCAGAACCTTGTGCAGCCCCCTGACGGGATGATGGCAATCGAACTGCCGGATGGGCGGCGTGTCTTTGCACCTGCAGGCAGTGATCCTGTTGCAGTACGAGCGTTCGTCGACAGCGGAGGGACTGCATCATGATGATCGTTCCGGCGGGGGTGAAGGTGCATCTGGCGCTGGGTCACACCGACATGAGGAAAGGCCTCGACGGGCTCGCCATGCTGGTCCAGGCAACGCTGAAGCAGGACCCGTTCTCGGGTCATCTGTTTGCCTTCAGGGGAAAGAAGGCGTCGCTGCTCAAGATCCTGTTCTGGGACGGCAACGGGCTGTGTCTGTTCACCAAGCGGCTCGACCAGGGCAGCTTCGTGTGGCCACGTATGGCAGGTTATGACGGCTCGATCACATTGACGCCGGCACAGCTTGCCATGCTGATCGAGGGCATCGATTGGCGCGCCCCGGAGCGTGTCTGGAGACCGGCGCTGGCCGGCTGAAAACGGTCCGCCGATCGACACGGAAACCGCTGGAATCCTTGGGTTTTTGAGCGGTTCATGGTAGATTCGATCATGTTGATCGACCTCGACAATCTGCCGTCCGATCCAGCACTTTTGCAGCGTCTGCTGCGCGATATGGCAGCTGCCGTCGAGAGCCGTGATGGCGAGATCGAGCGCCTCCAATCGATCATCAAGAAGCTCCAGCGGGCGCAGTTCGGCCGGCGTTCCGAGCGCCTCGATCCCGACCAACTGGCGCTCGCACTGGAAGACCTCGATGCCGACATCGCCCGCATCCGGGAGAGCACACCGAGCATCCATCCACCGTTGGAGCGGCCATCCCACCGCAAGGCGCTGCCCGATCATCTGCCGCGTGAGGACGTACGGCTCGACATCGAAGAAGCGTATTGTGTGTGCTGTGGCGGCGCACTTCATGCGATCGGCGAGAGCGTCAGCGAGATGCTCGACTGGATCCCGGCCCAGCTTCGCGTGGTCCGCATCACGCGCCCGAAATACGCCTGCCGTGCCTGCGAGACGGTAGCGCAAGTGGCTGCGCCGGAGCGGTTGATCGCCGGCGGATTGGCAACGCCGGCACTTCTGGCGCAGGTTCTGGTCTCCAAATACTGCGATCACACGCCGCTCTACCGGCAATCGCAGATCTTCGCCCGGCATGGTGTCGATCTGGCGCGCTCGACGCTGGCTGGATGGGTCGGCGGCGCATGCTGGTGGCTGGAAGCTCTGCACGAGCGGCTGGTGAAGAACGTGTTCGCCTCCAACCATCTGTTCGCCGACGACACACCGGTGCCGGTGCTCGATCCGGGCCGTGGGCGCACCAAGACGGGGCGGTTGTGGGTCTATGCCCGTGAGCAGCGACCCTGGGCCGGACCCGAGCCGCCGGCAGCAGTCTACCTGTTTGCGCCGGACCGAAAGGCCGAGCGCCCGGTATCGCATCTTCAGCACTTCAAAGGCGTGCTGCATGTCGATGGTTATGCCGGCTTCGAACAGCTCGCTGCCCGTGGCGATATCGTTCTTGCCGCCTGCTGGGCGCATACGAGGCGCAAGTTCTATGACGTGGTCGAAGCGACCGGATCGCCCGTAGCGACTGAAGCCTTGCGCCGGATCGGTGAAATCTATGCCGTCGAGGCGGATGTGCGCGGACAGGCGCCGGCCCTTAGGCTTGCGGCGCGGCTGCAGCGATCGAAACCCGTTGTTGCCGCCTTCCATGCCTGGCTGGAAGCGCAGCTCCAGCACATCTCCGGACGCAGCACGCTTGCAGAAGCGGTCCGCTATGCGCTGTCGCGTTGGACCGGACTGACCCGCTTCCTCACCGATGGTCGTGTCGAGCTCGACACCAACCCGGTCGAGCGGGCCATCCGTCCCGTTGCGCTCGGCCGCAAGAACCACTTGTTCGCCGGCAGTGATGGTGGCGGTGACCGCTGGGCGATCGTCCGTTCTCTCATCGAAACTGCCAAGCTCAATGACGTTGAGCCCTACGCCTATCTCGCCGACGTACTGCAGCGCATGCTTGACGGGCATCCCGCCAGCGGCCTCGACGAACTCCTGCCATGGGCGTGGAAAGCGCAAAATCCCGTCAATAGCTGACATCACGTGCAGCCCCCGGACGCATACGTCGTTTCGTAAGCGTCCGGTCCAGACACCTCGTTGGCGTAGTGCAAAATCGCTGCATGTGGAGTTCCTTCGTAGCATGGAGGGTCTCCGGTGAATTTGAGACATTTCGAGAACACTGCGCGTAAGTCCTTCTGGGTGATTCATGTCGAAGCGTGGCGTCAAAGCGGGTTGGCGCGCACAACCTATTGCCGCCATCACCATCTCAACCGGCGTACGTTCGAGCGCTGGCTTGACCACCTGATGGGCAAGGAAGCAGCGCGCAAACATGCGGAATCGCAGGCACAATTGCTCGGAGAAGCGTGTCCGCAACAACGCCAGAAAGGGCCGCGCCGGCTTCAACGCCAACGTTTTGGCGTGAGCACGGATGTCCGCAATCGTGCGCTTCGGGCGTTCTGGGCAATGCATGTCGAGGCGATGAACTGGAGCGGCATGGGCGTTCGCAAATACGCCGCGGTACTGCATCTTTCGCCCTGCGCGCTGCGGCGTTGGCGTGACCGCTTGGAGGATGGCGAGGTTGAGATCGACTGGCGCGCATCTTCATCCCTCCGCCCTCCCGGTCGTTAGCACTAGTGCTAACGGAACGGCGCCCGAACGCGGCTTGACAGGTGCCCCGAAGGATGGACCTACGCCTCCCCCGCAAGCGGCCAGACGCTTTTTCAGCGACGAGGAAAAGCGTGCCATCGCGCTGGAGAGCGACCAGCCAGGCGTGACTGTCTCGGCTGTCGCGCGCAAGCACGGGATCGTCACGGGGATGCTGTTCCGCTGGCGCGTGCAGTTCGACGTGGCGCAGAGGAAGCGTGCGAAACTCGCATCCGTGACGCTACCTGACGACATGCCGGCGACGCTGGCCCTGCAGAGGTTCGTGCAACCGCCTGACGGAATGATGGCCGTCGATCTACCTGACGGGCGGCGCATGTTCGCGCCGGAAGGGTGTGATCCCGATGTGGTGCGCGCACGGATCGACAGCGGAGGGGTGAGCCCATGATGATCGTTCCGGCGGGCGTGAAGGTGCATCTGGCGTTGGGTCACACCCGCAGCCAGAGCAAAGGTACCTAGTTGCTTTTTCCTCGTACCCACACCAAGGTCGTTTGACCTTTGGTCGCCAGATTATCGCATGGCCTTCGCGAAGCAGGACGTTTTCCGCCAACTCCCCGTGCCCAAGCCTGACACGCACCAGCGGTCGGCGCTGGTCTGTATCATCCACGTGGCCTGTGTCTTCGATCCGCACGCCTGGCTCGCGCAGGAGTTCAGCCAGTCGCTTCTTGGCCTCCTTGGCGAGCATGCGCTCGCGCTCGCACTTCGCTCGTCCACCGGTCTCTGGTGTGTCAATACCTGACTTGAACGGCACGCCGTCGCCGATCAGACGCATGTGCTGGCCGTTGCACTTGATAGTATCGCCGTCCACCGCGGTAAGTTGCAGGCACGAGATGACCGTCGCGGCTAGGAGAGTATCACGGGTGACTACTTCACGCCGCATCTGCCCTTGAGACGGGCTATTTCCGGTTCGTGGGTTTCATCGCCACCAAGCGGAACGCCGATCATGAACACACCGAACGCGTCTTTGTTTGCGGTGCGTTGTTGGCGCGACGTGATGTCGGCCAGCCGGTCGCGATCTGCCTGGGTGCATTGCTTGCCGTCAGATGGAGCCGCCTTGATGTTCGATGGTGGCGTGGCACAGCCGGCGAAGGCCGCAAGAGCGACCAATGGCAGTAGCGTTTTCATGAATCCCCCCGGATGTTCTTAAGACTTGTTGCACGTAACGCCTTCGTTGCCAATCACACTTATGATTACCAGTGAGTCCGACTCGCTCTATGGCTTTTGTTGTCCATTGGCGTGTTAACGGAACCTCGCGCCGCTACACAGAATAGGACGAATGAGGGCGGGGGTAACACTGCGGGTGGCGGCTCGAAGACCGGCGACGACCAGCAGTTGAAGTAGACATTCCATTCAGCTAATTATTCCTAAGTTGACTTGGGGGAGTCGCATTGGCAGTAGACGTGAAAAGAGCAAGGGAGTGGATTAACTCGCCCGCGTCTCGCTTTAAGAGGCTGCAATATGCAGCCCTCCGAGTCTGTTATCATACTCTCCCTAGTATCCTCGACACGTCACTTTCCTTCTCGGGCATTGTCTCGAGTTTGCTTCGGCTGATTGCAGCCGTCGCGATCATCGCCGCGCCTTTTTGGACGGCCGTTTATCTCAAGCAAGAAGCGAAGGCTGCAGCAGCACTGGCCCTGGTAATGCTCGGGTTGAAATTTGCCGAATGGCTTGCACCAAAGCTGCGGTTGCTGGGGAAGGAAGAGGCTGCCAGAAGGCGCCTGCAAGACGAGCTGGCCATACGCCAGTTCAACATCATAAAAGAGATATTTCAGGCGCTTCCCGATGACTGCTTCCCTAAAGATGGCCAGTGGAAGAAACGCCTAACAGAGAAGGTTCTTAGCTGTGCGCTGCACGTGGCTCAGAGCGTCGTCGGCGTAGAGAAGAATCTTCAATGTACACTTCTAACTTTTGAAGGATCTGGTGCAAGCAAGATTACAATAGAGGCGCGCGCACGAGATATACGACCAAGCGACACGAAGATTAAATCAGACCAGACTATAGCTTATTACGTAGCGCTTTCTGGAAAGATATTTGTTGTCAACGACCTCAATTCACAGTCGATTTTCCCCCGGAACGGACTTTCGCAATCTAAGGCGAAATATCGGAGTATACTTTTGGTTCCGATTGTGATACATGAAGGAGAGCGTCGAGATTGCGTTGGCTTGGTGACGTTGGATAGTCCGCACCCCTGCGAGTTCTGGGGTGATGTAGGCGACAACCTCGCGACGCAACTTATCCCTCTTGTGCACATTTTGACCATTGTCATGAAAACAGGTTACTCGTCGGTCCAACTCCAGGAGGCGCAAGATGAAGTCACATGATCGTCGCCACCGTGAACAGAATACGGTTGTGGCGCAACCGGCACGGGCGGAGGATCAGTCCTTCCGCTTGTTGGACATTTTTGAGCAGCTTGAATCTGGACAAATCACGGAGGAAGAGGCTGCCGAGCGTCTGAGCGCTCGCCGCAAGCGTCGACAGGGTACGTTCGGTCGTATTGTGGAGGCAATTGCAAGCTAATTTTTTGTCCAAGGGCACATTCGACAAATCGATAAGAGAGGCGCTTGTAGCGCCTCTTTTTTGTGTCGTAAGCGCTGCGGAATGCGTGGTGGTCATGTCCTAGTTGTCGCAAATGGCGCCGACGATCATCGCCATTAGCTTGGAGGCGGAAAGCGAGGGTTCTTGGCCTGTCCATGACAGCCTAGCGCGCCGACCCCGCCACCATTCTATGCGTCTCGATGATGGCAGGGGTGCGCCTGCAGCATCAGCCATGATCGCCATCTCGGCGGCCTTGACATGTGCGGTGTAGAGCGCATGGACACACTCTTCCTCGTCGCCGCCTTTCAACAGCCATGGCGGCGCCCCTGCGGAACGGCTAGGGATCGACGACATCGGCCATTTCCAGGTAGCGGCAGAAGCCGTTGGCGAGCTGCATCTGACGCGGCGTCCGGCATTCCGGCTCGAACACGTCCCGATTGGCCACGAGAATGCACAGTGCCTTGGCGCGGGAGGTGGCCACATTAAGGCGGTTCGCGCTGTAGAGGAACTCCATGCCACGCGGGGCGTCGGCATGACTGGAGGTCGTGATGGAATAGATCACGATGGGCGCCTCCTGCCCCTGGAACTTGTCAACCGTCCCTACCCTCCCACCGGGGAGGCGCGCCTGGATCTCAAAGACCTGCGCGTTGTAGGGCGCAATAATCAGAATGTCGTCCAGGGTGAGCGACGCCTCGTTGCCCTCGCGGTCGCGCCAACCTGCACCTGAAGCAATTATCCCCAGCACAATATTGCGGATACGGTCAGCCTCCTCCGGGCTGGAATTCTGGTTCCCGCTGTGTGGCACCCCGACATAGCGAAGGCCGCTCCCGCCAAGCGGACCATCCATCAGAATGGCTTGGTTCTCGAGACCGGGACGGGGAAGGAGCCGGCTTTCGTAGAACAGTTCGGAGGTGAAACGGCAGATGTCGGGATGGAGGCGCCAGGTCTGATCGAGAAATAGGCCCTCGTCCTCGGCGATGGTCTGCCGTCCGCCGAGAAGGTGATCGAGGGCCGAGACCTCCGTACCCTCGGGGTGCGAGCCCTGCATCGGCTGCTCAAGCTGCTGTGGATCGCCAAGCAGGACAAGGCTGGCTGCGGCCGGCGATATGGCAAGCACGTTGGCAAGCGACATCTGCGCGGCTTCATCCACGAACAGCACGTCGACGAGGCCAGCCGCATCGGGCCGGGCCCACAGGAACCCCGTGCCGCCGAGGACGTGATAGCCGCTTGCAAAGGCGCCGAGGGCTTCGGGGTTCTTCGTCGTGAAAGTGAGGTGCGGGACACTGTCTTGCGCATCCGTGACCTTATGCAGGCACTGCAGGTCGAAGTCTTCCTTCCCTGCTTCCTCGGCGGCCTTCGCCAGCAGGTTGCGAATGACCTTGTGGCTGTTGGCAGTCACCCCGACGCGAAGCCCGGCCCTGACCAGCGTAAGGATAGCGTGGGCGCCGGTATGGGTCTTGCCCGCGCCCGGCGGTCCTTGGATGGCGAGCACGCCCTGCAAGGCCGGGACGAGGCGGCAGGCCGCATCGACCGCGCTCTCGCCCGGCTGACGCAGCGCCGCGCCGCCGGCATCGGGCGGCCGCAGCAGCAGCAAATCGCGGGCCGCCTTATAGGCACCGGGACCGGCAATGCCATGATCGGCCACGTACTCGCCGATCTGCACCAGGGACTTGGCCAGGACAGCCGTGTCAATGTAGGTATGGGCGAAGATCGCTTCGGGGTGAAAATCGACGGTGTCGCCCCGCTTCTTGATGTCGATGAACCGATGTTCCATGTTGACGGCCGCGACCTTGCCGAACCGCTCGCCGCCGACACTTCGCAAATCCTCCCCGCCGCGAAACTCCGCGTCCTGCGGCGGGAAGCGATACCGGTGGATAGGGGCCTTGACGGTTCCGCCCACGGTATCCACAAACTCGAGGCCGGCGATGCCTGCCCGCTCGTCCTCGAGCTCGTCCGCGGACAGCGCCGCCAGCCGGAAATATTCCCACCAGATCGCCTTCTCTTCCCGGCGATGCCAGTCGAGCACGTTCGCCAGCACGTAGGGAGCCTGCTGCTCGGCGCTGCGCTCCGCGGAGTCCACCGGAACGCCATCGGTCAGCATGGCCACTACTGCATCGATCCGCGCCTGCCAGGCTGCAATATCCGGCGGAGCGTCCTCTTCAGGCGGAGCCGGCCGGGGAATCTCCACGCCTGAGGCGACCGCGTCAGTCCGCAGGCCCTCCAGCCAGCCCCGAAGCCGCTCCGTCGACACACAATCATCTTGGTTGTAACCTGTCACGACGGCTCGATCATCCGCATTGATGCCGCCTGCGTCCCCGAGTTCTAGGCGGGCCTGGACCTTGCTCAAGGCATAGTTGGCATCGGGCAGCGACACCGCGCGCGCGAATTCGTAGAGCGGCTCCAGCTTCTTGATGGAATAGCTCTCGACGCTGGCGCGGATGGCGTGGCGGACCACAGCGTAGAGATCGACCAGGACTTGCCCGCGCAGCAGCGTGTCGATCTCTTCCTCGCGCGTGGCGTAGCGCCCCATCAGGCGTTTGAGCGCGCCCACCTCATAGGCCGCGTAGTGATAAATGTGCATGCCGGGATGGTGCGCTCGCCGCTCGATCACGAAATCGACGAAACGTTCAAAGGCGGCCTTTTCATCGGCCGGCGTGAGACACCAGTCGGCGACGTAGGTGAGCGCGCCCTCCGCGTCCTTGAAGGCATAGCCGAAGAGATATTCGAGGCCGCCTTCGCCGACGAAGGGGTCGCCTTCGAGATCGAAGAAGATGTCGCCATTGTCTGGCTCCGGCAGGCGGCACAGACCAAAGCCCGGTTCTATCGACAGCACTTCATGGAGCAACTGCCCGGCGGCGCGCCCCGCGACCTGAATCCGGGCCTGCTCCCGAATACGATTGTAGGACGAGGCGGCGCCGCGCCCCGGCTTCCACGGCAGTGGCAGGGGGAGCTCCGCCAGCGCGGTCATGGTGGCGACGTCATGGCCGACAAGCTCACCGCGCTGCACGGCTGTGATCCCGGCCACAAGCGAGAGGTGATCGTCTTGGTGGCGCTGGTCGTCGCATCGGCCCCGCCAGCGGCAGATGTCGCAGTGAGCGACCGGCTCCGGATAGGTGCCGCCATTTCCGTTCAAGGACGCAGCGAAGCGTTCCTGGACATTGCGGTAGTAGGCGGCATAGTCGCTGATCCGAAATACTTCCGGCTCGAAGCCCGTTAGGGGCGCGACAACGTAGGCGTATTCTGGCACGAGGCCCTGCACCTGCCCGACAAGGTCAGAATAGAGGCAGAGCTGCAGCACCGTCCCGCCCTTGGTTTCGCGGGCGAGCTTGGTGTCAATGACTTGGTAGGACCAGGTGCCGAGATCGCTTGGCGCTTCGACGCGCCGGAGGATGTCGGCCCGGCCCGTGAAGGGCGGCGCGCGCAGCGCGGCCTGCACGATGATCGGCGCGCCGGCGCGCATCGCCTCGATCGTGGCGACCACTGAGCCGTCATCGATGCCCTTGCCCTCAATGACCGCGACCATAAAGCCGGACGCACGCAGGTGATCGACATAGGCCGCCTCGTGCGCGGCGCCGCGCTGCTGCAGGATCTCGAGCAACGGGTCCCAGAACTTCGGCTTGTCAAGCGTGCCGTCCGCCACTTGACGGTCAAGCGCCGTCAGGTGGCTGCAGTTCAAGTGACCGACCAGGTCAGAGGCGCTCAACTGTAATTCGGAGCCGATTCTCAGCATGAACAAAGTCTACGCAGATTGGTGACAGCCCCGCAATTCGGCCGATATCGCCAGCGATGGTTCGTCAAGGAGCACGGCTACCTATTCTGCGAGCGTTGCCAGGTGATGACCATTCGGCGATGCCTGCATCACAAGACCGTTGCTGTAGGTAAAATGAGCAGTCCAACGTAGACGAGGCTTGCCGATTTGCAGTGCCTCTATGCGAATTGTCACCGCATCGTCCATCGCGAAATGCTCTGACCTCATACGGCGGGCTTTTTCGATCTCGCGTCCACATTTACCGCACGATCGTGTCGGTGATGAAATCAGGCGGGGTCTGGGGAAGAATGTGAAAGATATGACTTACAATCTTTTCCTTAAGCGCCGCCTTTAGTGCAGAAGAAAAGTCATCGATGCTGCGACTTGCGCTTTCGACCCCGAGGAGTTTGCGCCAGTTTGGTTTGTCATCGGAGGGTAGCTCCCAGTGGAGCAATCGGACCAGCGCAACATGAGCAAACTGCATACCTTCTGACCCTGCCACAAAGCTCCACTTTACGTGCGTTGTGTTATGCTCTTGCTTTTCCTCTAAATCCCAGGTTGCCACCAGCGCTTGCACTTCCCCGTCAAGGTCCGTTCGCTTCTCACCGTCACCGTCGGTAAAACTCACTTCATCGACAACCATTAGCCACTCATCTGTCTGGACGGAATCTTCTGCGTGGCTGGATATCAGCTCCTGCTTACGCATTGAAAAATGCACGCCAACGCCGGCTCCAACCTTGTAAGCAACGTCGCCTGCCAAAGCGCCGAGCAGATTCTCGGCCATCGCTTTGCCAAATCGAATGTTGAAATTCTTGACCGCCTTCTTCATGTGGCGGGCTTCAAAAAGCATCCAGACACTGTGAAATTTCCAAGCGATCAGAAGCGGAAATCCCAGCAAATCTGCATAAGCTTCAAGTCGCTGAATGTAGGCCTCGGTAAATGAAAGGGTCCGTTTTGTTGAGGACTTGACCTCAATGAGAACCGGACGTTGAGAATTTTGAGTTGAAAAAAAGGCGAGTAGATCGGGAACCTGATAGGTTGCACGCGACTGGAGGGGGATTTGCTGCTGATCGAGCTTGTGCAGCAATCGACAATTTCCCAACCATCCGCAAACAACCGAAAATTCGTCTTCAACCGGAAGTCCAATGTCGAGGCGCTGAACCCTCCTCGCTACCTTCGCCGCGTCCGCGGCCCATCCAAGCTCCGCGAGAACGGATTGTATCAAACGCGCTACGTCGTCATCTGGGTCGCCCATCAACGTCCTTCCGTTCAGATTTGAAACACTACAATTTGTGAACGGTTCCTGAGAACAGCGATTCCAAAATGGTTTGCACGACCGCATGGCTCAGGAATGGGACATCCGAAGAGATTCAAACTCCTGCCCCCCAGATTCGTAGTTTGGAGGTTTGGCGCGCGGGACGAGATGAATAGGGCACTCGGATGTGTTTGTTTCTCCAATATAATTTCTCTGGAGCAGGGCACCGCTGACGCCTTACCGAAGGCCTTTGAGACGTCATGCTATAGTTTCGCGCATGACATCGATTCTCTACTTCGCCTACGGCTCGAACATGTTAGCCGCGCGGCTGCAAGCGCGTTGCCCATCGGCGCGGGTCTGCGCCGTTGCGCGGGCAGACAGCTACGGGATTTCTTTTGGGAAGAAAGGCAGGGATGGGTCGGGAAAGGCTACACTACTTGCCTTGAATGACGCTTCATCCCGCGTCTTCGGCGTTGTTTTCAATCTGAATTCAGAAGACCTTGCGAGTCTTGATCGGTTCGAAGGTCGAGGGCACGGCTACGATCGGATTGACGATCTCGTCGTTTACACCGAACCGGATCAAAGGCGAATGCAGGTGACCACCTACATAGCGAATCCGCATTTCATTGATCGCGGACTCCAGCCGTACGACTGGTATCTCGCTCTCGTGCTAGCGGGAGCGCGACAGTACCACCTTCCGACGCCTTACCTCGATATTCTGAGCGCAACCCCGACCAGGGCAGACCCTGAGATCAACCGGCCGGCACACATCGAAGCGCGCAACCTGCTGGCATAAAGGCCTAAATCATATGAAATCTCCCAAGGATGTTCGAATTGCGGGTAAGAAGACAGTCGGAGATTGGGATACCTGTCGAGCCAAGCTTGACGGTAGCGGTGACCCGGAGAGTTGGAAGGCCGCTTACAAAGACTTCTTCAAGGCGCGTCTGCAAAGCCGATATTTCGGCCCCATTGGCGCTCTCCAAGAGTCCAGAGAGTTGGCGGGTGAAGGCTTCTCTATCGCCGCGATTCAATGCTCACTGATCGAATTTTTCGGCGCAACCATTGAAGGCAAGAGCTACCGATTTAGGAGAAAGGGCGATCCCGCACTCGGAACGGACGAATATTCGGACAGCAAGGACATGTTCGTTCGTTTTCTGACCACGACAACTCCGTTCAGTAAGGTCTTCGACAAATCCCTGGCTTTGGACTTTTACGAGGGTGTCCGCTGCGGCCTACTTCACGAAGCCCGCACGAAAAAGGGCTGGCGAATAAAGGCGGGGACGCGCGCCGGGCCCATCCTCGATGTCAAAGCGAAAATCGTCTATCGCGACGGGATGCAGCGCGCCTTCGAGGAGTTCGTCGATTGGTACGGAAAGACTTTGTCGACTGACAAGGCGCTGCAGAGGGCATTCCTGCGGAAGTTCGACGGTCTCTGTATGGATTAGCCTAATGACGCAGGCAATGTCGCCACCATTCCCCAACTGAAGATCGGCCATGAATCGCCGGTCTTGCGCTCCAGACCGATGTGAAATTCCCGTAAGCGCTTCTCCTCCGCCGTCTATCGAAAAACTGCGCCCGGTGACTTCCAGCGAGACGCTCAGCGGCGGCAGGCCGCCGGTGCAGAATAGCGCGTTCGCGGCGGGCCGGGTTGCCGGCCGCGGCGGGGTGCACTGCCTTGCGGCGGACGTGCCCGACTCGGCCCGGCGAAGGCGCTACGGCAGGGCGGCGCTCGCCCTGGCCCCTTCTTCCGCCAAGGATCGTTACCCGAAAGGGCGGAGATAAACGGCTCCGTGGCGCAGCCATCGGGAGCCCGGCCCGGCAACGGCCGGGGGCAGCCGGACACTACGTCGTCAGCCACCGGGCATAAGCCTGGACGTCAATCATCGGGACAGTGCCGCTGAACTGAAGCGTCGATATCACGTTGAAGAGAAACGCCGTCGCCGGCCTTCCTCCCATGGTAATCGCATATTCATCCGTGGTGCCATCATACTGAAAATGGCCATGAGCCGCGACACAGCCGAGGTTGAGCCGCTCATCGCCCGTTCCCTGCGCCAGCGCGCTAAGCAGCGGCTGGCCCAGCCCCGGATTCCATTCGCTTTCAAACGTCAGGATGCCGCCAAGAATCGGAATCAGTGCTTTCGAAGGGAAAGTCCCGCCGGCATGGGGTATCGGCAGGCTCGTGCGGTGGAGGCGGCGGACACTGGCCACCTTCTTCTGCGCATACGCGACCTGCTCGGCATCGACAGACTGCTTGGCCTCAAACGCCGCATAGACGCTCTCGGCGGGAATAATCTTCTGGCCTTGGTAATTGAAAATGAACGGCGAATACTGGCGGTCAAAAACCACGATGTCGATCTGGTCGCTGAAGGCGCCCTCACTGTCCACCACATGGGCCGTTTCCGCCTGATAGCGTTCGGGGAGGTAGGTCTGAAGCAACTTCAGCCACGCTTCCTCGCTCGCATCACCCTTCGTAACCGGATGGCCGAAAGCCTTGCGGGAGATTTCAAGTCGCTGCTGGAGATCCTGGTGCAACCCGTCGAGAAGCTGTGGAAGCGACCAGTTCATGACGTGCGGCCCTCCTGGAACGGCGGCGTGGCGATCATCGCGGCCGCCACTGCGAGCGCCCTGTCGGGACGGACGGCGGCGGCGGGATAGGCGTCGAGGACAATGCCCGGCAGCAGGCGCTGCGTCAGGTCGGAGAATGTGAATCCGTAGTCGTGGCCTTTCCGCGCGCCGGTCGCCGCCACCATTTTTTCCACATCCGCGGACGAGAAGCCCATCTCGCCAAGAGCCCCCGACAGAAGCAGCCGCCGCTGCGCTTCGTCGGGGCGCCCGAACGACAGGATGTCCGCCGCGCGCCGCTTGACGGCGGGATCGAGGGCGCCGAGCCGGTTGGTGCACATGATGACCGCAGCCGGAATCGCGGCGTTGGCGACCCGGTCAATGCCCCGGATAAAGGCGTTCACACCCGCGCGGTCTTCATGGTGCATCTGCGCGTTCTCGCGCGACTGCGCGAGGGCATCCGCCTCGTCAACGAGAAGGATGATTCCTCCTCGTGCCTTGCCCGCCTTGCTCTTCAGCTTGCCGGCCTCGTCAACGGCATAGTCGAACGCCGACGACAGGAGCTGCGTCATTTCCCCGACGCGGCCCTGCCCGCGCGTGGACAGGCTGAGCGGCAGCAGCGTCAGCTCGATATCCTCCTGCCGCGCGACGGCGTCGCCGATGGTCTCGGCCAGTTCCGTCTTACCGGACCCGACATCGCCGGCGAGGACCACCAGCGGCGGACGGCGGAGCACGGTCGTCAGAAGCCCGTTCATTTTCGGGTGATGCTTGCGCGCCCACGCCTCAAGCCCTGCAGGGTTGACGAGCAGCGCCAGAATCTTCGTCAACCTTGCCTTCTGGTCGTCAAGCCCCACAAGCCGGGCAAGCCGGTCGCGCGCGCCGAAATCAGGATAGCTGATCCGCCGCTCGAAAAACTCATCGGGTCCCTGCTTCGTGTTCATGACCAGCTCCTCACACTTGCGCGGTTCATAGCCCGTCCGCCGGATGAATAGGTGCGGTCATCGCTGAAATATCCGCTGACGCCCGGCTCCGGCGCACCGCCGCGATAATACGGCAGGCTTTTCTTGAAGGCGTCGCGCTCGGCGGCGGACAACTTGTCCCATGCCGCGCTGTAGGTCAGGTAGGAATAGAATTCAGCGCCAGCGATATCAGCACCGGGCCTGATGCGCCCGGGATCGTCGTCATTGGCCGCAGCCCCGGCGAGTTCCTGCGCCGTGTAGCGCAAGGTGGGCTCGATCCAGTCGTCATTGCGCCAGAAGCCATACGTCACGACGCCCAGATAACCGGCTTTCAAGAGTGAGACCACTTCCGACTCGTATTGGGCAATCGCGGCATCGCCGGGCAGCCCATACAGCCGCTGTAGCCGCTTGAGGTCGGTGGCGACCTTCGCCGCCATGTGGCGCGCATGCGTGATTGTGAAACTGGTTGATTCTGAAATTGTATAGCTCTGCGACATGGGCGCCTTCACACCTGAAAAGAGGAACCGAAAATTTTCTGCCAGTAGTAAACCGTCTCCTGCTTCGTCGGCGCGGCCAGCGCCCCGTCGATGGCGTCTCCGGCATCAAGGGCGGCGTCGACGATCGCGTCGGCTTCCTGCGCCGTATAGAGGCGGCTGACATTGTTCTGCGCGTTCACCGGGTCGATGATCTGCACCGGCTCCGTGAAAGTTCCGACAGTCGAGGCGCGGTAGTAGTCGGCGAAAACAATGCGTTCGCGGAAATTGCTGCGCGCGATGTAAGTGAAAAAGTGCTGCAGGGCCTCAGGGTAGTCCGAAAAATCCGCACCACTGTCCTGCAGGTGCCCCAGCACCATCTCAACCATAAAGGACTTGAAGCGGAACCCCTCGCGCTCGCGCTTCATGACACGCGTCCAGTACTTCGCCAACCTGACAACCTGAGCGAAATGCGTCTTCTGCGCCGCCTTGCGCTTCTTCGCAAATTCCAGGTGAAGCGGGATGCTGGTCCTGAGAAAGGAGCCGTCCTCCTGGCTGACGAGATTGCCGTACCATTGCAGGTCGCCGTCGTAGAGAATCGGCACCACGTCGACATCAAGGCCCGAGCCCCGGAACGAGACCGTGACGCTGTAGGTCTGCGGCTGGACCTGATCGGGGCTGAAATTCGGGAAGGCCTTGCGCAGCCGCTCGGCAAGATATTCGAGAAGGGCGGCAACGTCGCCCGGCGCGGATGCGCCACTGATATAGCACGCCACGTCGATATCGTTGAGCGACCGTAGGGCCGTACCCTTCGCCAGGCTGCCTGACAGCAGCATCTTCTTCAGCGTGAAATCGGGGTGCTCGGACAGGTAACCGTCCAGCTTCTCGCGCAGCCGCCGCGCCTGCGCGCGGTATTCCTCCGCCTTGTCGCGCGGGAGGTTCACCTTGTCTTCGGCGAAGCGGGCGATATCCGCATGATCGACGTGCAAGCGGCTCATATGGCTAGGTTTTCCTTGCGCTTGTCGGATTGGACATGAGATACATGTCTATCTATATAGGGCGGACATTACAGTTCGTCAAGATTTTCCTGTCGGAGTAGACATGGCCGAAGACGCGACCCCATCCGAGATTTTCAAAGAACGGCTGAAAAAGGCCAGGGATTTAAGGGGTTACAACCAGGAAGACCTCGCCTCCCGGGCTGGGATGCCGGCCAGCTCCATCGCCCATTTCGAGACGGGAACCCGCAAACCGTCCTTCGAATCGCTCCGCCGACTCGCCATCGCGCTTGAGATTACCACCGATTACCTTCTCGGCCGCGTCGACAGTCCGGACCTGGCCCAGGCTGGCGATCCACTGTTCAGGGATATTGGCAAGTTGACCGGCAATGACCGCGAGATCGCCAAGGACTTTCTGGAGATGCTGGCCAAGCGCAACACCGGGAAGAAAGACAAGGACCCGTGAACAAGGTTTTCAGCCTGAAGATGGCGAAGCAGGCAGCCGAGGACTTCCTCAAGAAGGAAGGAATCACAACCCTGCCGGTCGACCCTTTCGCCATCGCTGAAAGCCGCGACATCGTGGTCGAAGGCAAACCGGATAAGACCGAAGGCGTATCGGGCATGCTCCTGCGCCACGGCAACAATTTCGGTATCGTCTACGCGGCCCACATTTCGAGTGCCGGCTTCCAGCGCTTCAGCATCAGCCATGAGCTCGGGCACTACTTCCTGCCGGGCCATGTCGACCAGGTGATCAAGGACGGCGTTCATGTTTCGCGCGCCGGGTTCGTAACCAACGACCCTTTTGAACTAGAGGCAGATCATTTCGCCGCCGGACTGCTGATGCCGGAAGCCCCCTTCAGGAAGGAGATGGACCGCCACGATCCCGGCCTCGATGCCATCGAAACGGTGGCCGATCTCTGTATGACCTCGCGCACGGCAACGGCCATCCGGTATGCCGAACTGGCTGACGCTGCCGTCGCCGTCATCATGAGCACCAAGGGCGTTATCGATTACTGCTTCCTCTCGGAGGCGATGAAATCCCTGCCCAAACTCGACTGGCTGCGCAAAGGCACGCCCCTGCCGTCGGATACGGCGACCGCCCGCTTCGCAGCCCAGCCCGCCCGCGTGCTCGGCGGCGAACGTGTGGCAGATGCCGTGGACGTCAGGGATTGGCTCGGCGGCATGACAAGAGCAGAAATCTCCGAAGAATCCGTCGGGCTGGGACAGTACGGAAAGGTTCTCACAGTCCTCGTCTCGTCGAAAATCGGCCAGGATGATGAACCGGACGACGACGCGGAAGAGGACGACCTGATCGAACGCTGGACGCCGCGCTTCCGGCGGTAAGCGGCGTATCCGCCGCGATTCGAACGCGGGGCCTTCGCCTTCGGAGGGCAGAGCCAGACATACGCTGCCCACCGTTATGACTGACAGCTGGGTTGAGAAAATGGGCGCTGTGTTGGCGCGGAGCAGCGCCCTAAAATAGGAACCCTCCCATCCGGGGCTTTAAGTGCGCTTCAGTTCTGAGTTTCGAGCCAGTCTTACGCCTGGGCCGCCACCATTTTCCGGAATGAACTCGATGCCGGCGGCCTCGAAAGCACTTCGTAGACGATCGACAGTCGCTTCCTTGAGCACCTCTCCTCGTTCAAAGCGAACGATTGTCTGGGTGGACACTGCCGCTTCTCGCGCCAAATCCAACACGCCCCACTCCAGCGCTGCTCTAGCCATGCGGCACTGCGTTGGGTTCATAAAATCACCATATTATGATGATTTTTGTTGCCCATATAACACCACATGATGTACCTTTGTTTGCATTAACGGCCAGACACAGTGTTCCAGCACCGTATCTGGCCTAACCACAACCTAAGCTGTTGGGAGCTCGGATCATGACTGATTCCGACCATAGCATGAGTTTTCGGCGCGTCACGCGGCGGCTGGCGCTTGGCGGGTTATTTGTCGTCAGCGGTGGGTGGACTTTTGGCGGGAATGCGCAGGCCCGGGCGACAGCGGCGACAGACGCTGTGCCGGCTCTAGCACCCGACCCAGCGGTGGCGGTGTGGCGCGATTGGAATGCTGCATATGAGCAAGCAATGTGGCGCTGTGACCGGCTGCAGGAACTCGAGGCAGCACTTGCCGAGCGAGTGGATGGGCTGTGGACGGTTGTGAGCAGCCCTGACGGCGAGGAGACCATCGTTTGCTCGAAGGCAGCGCTGGACCGGATTATCGGCGAGCGAACGGACATGGCGGAGATCCGCGCCAAGGCCGAAGCTGAACTCGACGCGCGACAAGCACATTTCGAGGTGGTTGCGACGGAGATCGGCTATTTCGAGGGCCTAAGGGCTGAGCAGGCAGGCTTTGCAAGGGTCGCGGAGCTGCTGGAGGCGCTTTCCGGGACGCCCGCCAACTCGCTTGCAGGCGTCGTGGGCAAGCTCGATGCGGTGTTGCGCAACGGCGCGGACTGGGAAGATCGTTCGGCCTTTCCCTGGCCGCAAATCCGCTCGGCGCGCGAGGACCTGATGCGGATCGGGCACCAGCTAACACCGCATGCGTTTTTCCCGGACGGTAAACGGTGAGACTTGCCTCTCCCCTGCCCTGCCGGACAATTCGCCGGGTGGCTTCATTGCATGTGGCTTCACGGCGGAGCCGGTCAAGGTCAAGGCGGGTTGGCGCCAAGGCCTTGATCGGCGCTTCCAGCGTCGCGGCAGTCGGCATCCTGCGTCTGCTTAGGAGAGGGCGCCGAATGCAGGTTATTGCGCGCCACGTTGCTACGGCTGCATTTTCCCCCTTCCCGGCCAGCATATCTGGCAGCTTCATCCCCGCTTCGACACCACGAAGCGAGGAAGCCTGTGGCAGAAGACAACGTGACGGCCGCCGACGCGCCCTCCCCGAGCGAGCACCCCGAAAGGCCCAGAAGCCATCCGGCGATCCTGGCTCTCGCCTGGCTGATCGGCCGCGGCATGGCAAGAGAGCGCTTTGCAAACACAACGGACGCCAATGCCGCCCCCAACTCTCACGCGGCCAAGGCAGAACCACCGGGCGAAAGAGCCGGCGACGGCAACTCCGACACCAGCTAGACCGAGAGCATTGTTCATGACCATGCGCGTAGCACTTTATGCCCGCTACTCATCCGACCAGCAGCGGGCAGCCTCGATCGAGGACCAGTTCCGGCTTTGCCGCGAACATGCGGCGCGCGAAGGCTGGGAGATCGCCGGCACCTACCACGATGCCGGCATCTCCGGAGCAAGCCAGATCCTGCGGCCCGGCATCCAGAAACTGGTCCGCGACGCCCAATGCGGGTTGTTCCAGTTGGTGCTGGCCGAGGCCCTTGACCGCATTTCTCGCGACCAGGCCGACATCGCAACACTCTACAAACATTTGAAGTTCGCCGGCGTGCCGATCGTCACTCTCGCAGAGGGCGCGATCTCCGAACTGCATGTCGGCCTCAAGGGCACGATGAACGCCTTGTTTCTCGGGGATCTCGCCATGAGGACCCGGCGCGGATTGCGCGGCCGCGTCGAACTCGGCAAGTCCGGCGGCGGGCTGTGTTACGGCTATCGTGTCGTCAGGCATGTCGACGAGCGCGGCGACCAGCTCAAGGGCGACCGCGAGATCGACACTGATCAGGCCGAGGTCGTCCGCCGCATCTTCCGGGACTTTGCCACAGGCATAAGTCCGCGCGCGATCGCCAAGAACCTCAATGACCAGGGCATATCAGGACCTGCCGGCAAGCTGTGGAACGACACCACGATCCGCGGCCATGTCAGGCGCGGCACAGGCATCATCAACAACGAACTCTATGTCGGTCGACTGATGTGGAACCGCCAGCGCTATGTGAAGGATCCCGCAACCGGCAAGCGCGTCTCCCGGCTCAATCCGGAGAGCGAATGGATCGTCACCGACGTGGCCGAGTTGCGCATCGTGGGCGACGAACTGTGGCAAGCGGTCAAGGCGCGCCAGAGCGAGATCGCCGACAGGTCCGTCAACCTGACCGCGGCGGTCCGCGCGCACCACATGCGCAACCGGCTGAGCAGTGCCCGCCGGCCGAAGTCACTGCTGTCGGGGCTTGTCTTTTGCGGGTGCTGCGAGGGCCCCTATTCCTTGCGGAGCGTCGACCGCTTCGCCTGCTCTAGCCACACCAGCAATGGCTCATGCCCGAACAAGCGCACCATAGCGCGGAGCGAGCTGGAACAGCGGGTGCTAGCCGGCCTGAAGAACAGGATGATGGCGCCGGAGGCAGCCGCGGTTGCGATGAGGGCCTACGCCGAGGAGACCAACCGTCTCAACCGCGAGCGCCGCGCCAATGCCGATGGCTGGAACGCAGAACTGGTGAAGGTCGACAAGCAGATCCGCAGCATCATCGAGGCGATCAAGGCCGGCATGTTTCACGAGAGCATGAAGGCCGAGATGGACGCCCTCGAGGCGCGCAAGGCCGAACTCACGAACGTGCTTGCCGCAGCTCCTCAAGACAAGCCGGACCTGCTGCCGAGCATATCGTCACTCTATGCGCGGAAGGTCGCGCATCTGACCGAGGCGCTCAATCATCCGGACGATCGGCCGCAGGCCGCGACGGCGCTGCGATCGTTGATCGAGAAGATCGTTCTGACACCTGGCGCCAAGCGCGGCGAGATCGAAGCTACGCTGTATGGGGACCTGGGCACGATCCTGAACTGGACCAAGCGGCAGGCTGTTGGGACTGCAAACAAAAACACTCCCGGAGCAGAGCTCACGGGAGTGTCGTTATCAATGGTTGCGGGGACAGGATTTGAACCTGTGACCTTCAGGTTATGAGCCTGACGAGCTACCGGGCTGCTCCACCCCGCGCCACCGGACATTTTGCGACAGGCAAAATGTCCTTTTTCAACGCTTTCCGACTTTTGCCACGGGCAAAATGTCTTTTTGTCTGGCTTTTGCCAAAGGAAAGGGCCGCTTACGCGGCCCGTCTACCCGTTGGCGGGCCTTTTGTATCGAGAAGATTTAACATGCGCTTGGCAGACCTGGCAGCGACTTACTCTCCCGCGTCTTGAGACGAAGTACCATCAGCGCTGGAGCGTTTCACGGCCGAGTTCGGAATGGGATCGGGTGCAGCCGCTCCGCCATAACCACCAGGTCGGCAAAGCGCATGTTAATCGAGAAGCTGTTTTTGTGCTTTTGTCGTTTTTCGTGACGATCCCTTTGGGATCGCACTGCGATGAACATAAGGAATGAGAACGATCAAGCCTATCGAACTATTAGTACCGGTAAGCTTCATGCGTTGCCGCACTTCCACACCCGGCCTATCAACGTGGTCGTCTTCCACGGTTCTCAGGGAATACTCGTTTTAAGGTGGGTTTCCCGCTTAGATGCCTTCAGCGGTTATCCCGTCCGGATATAGCTACCCTGCTATGCGGCTGGCGCCACAACAGGTCCACCAGAGATCCGTCCATCCCGGTCCTCTCGTACTAGGGACAGATCCTTTCAATATTCCTACACCCACGGCAGATAGGGACCGAACTGTCTCACGACGTTCTGAACCCAACTCACGTACCGCTTTAAATGGCGAACAGCCATACCCTTGGGACCTGCTCCAGCCCCAGGATGCGATGAGTCGACATCGAGGTGCCAAACAACCCCGTCGATATGGACTCTTGGGGGTCATCAGCCTGTTATCCCCGGCGTACCTTTTATCCGTTGAGCGATGGCCCTTCCACACGGGACCACCGGATCACTATGACCGACTTTCGTCTCTGCTCGACTTGTCAGTCTCGCAGTCAGGCGGGCTTATGCCATTGCACTCGACGACCGATTTCCGACCGGTCTGAGCCCACCATCGCGCGCCTCCGTTACTCTTTAGGAGGCGACCGCCCCAGTCAAACTACCCACCATACATTGTCCCGGACCCGGATAACGGGCCGCGGTTAGACATCCATAGAGATAAGGGTGGTATTTCAAGGGTGGCTCCACCAAGGCTGGCGCCCTGGCTTCAAAGCCTACCACCTATCCTACACATGCCACTACGAATGCCAATGTAAAGCTATAGTAAAGGTGCACGGGGTCTTTCCGTCTAACCGCAGGAACCCCGCATCTTCACGGGGAATTCAATTTCACTGAGTCTATGCTGGAGACAGCGGGGAAGTCGTTACGCCATTCGTGCAGGTCGGAACTTACCCGACAAGGAATTTCGCTACCTTAGGACCGTTATAGTTACGGCCGCCGTTTACTGGGGCTTCGATTCAAAGCTTGCACCTCTCCTCTTAACCTTCCAGCACCGGGCAGGCGTCAGACCCTATACGTCGTCTTGCGACTTCGCAGAGCCCTGTGTTTTTGATAAACAGTCGCTACCCCCTGGTCTGTGCCACCCTCACCCTGCTTGCGCAGGAAAGGGTCACGCTTCTTCCGAAGTTACGCGTGCAATTTGCCGAGTTCCTTCAGCATAGTTCTCTCAAGCGCCTTGGTATACTCTACCAGTCCACCAGTGTCGGTTTCGGGTACGGTCTATAAGGAGGAGCTATTTCCTGGAACCACTCCGCTGCAGGGATCAATCCAATAAGACCCCACAACATACGTGATCCGTCACTTCCTCCAGGCCCACGAATATTAACGTGGTTCCCATCGTCTACGCATTTCTGCCTCGACTTAGGGGCCGGCTAACCCTGCTCAGATTAGCTTTAAGCAGGAACCCTTGGACTTTCGGCGGGGGTGTCTCTCACACCCCTTACGTTACTCATGTCAGCATTCGCACTTCTGATACCTCCACCGCCCCTCACAGGTACGGCTTCGTCAGCTTACAGAACGCTCCGCTACCGCTTGCAGCAAGCTGCAAACCCTAAGCTTCGGTGTATGGCTTTAGCCCCGGTACATTTTCGGCGCAAAGACCCTTATTTAGACCAGTGAGCTGTTACGCTTTCTTTAAATGATGGCTGCTTCTAAGCCAACATCCTGGTTGTTTTGGGATCCTCACATCCTTTCCCACTTAGCCATAACTTGGGGACCTTAGCTGTAGGTCAGGGTTGTTTCCCTTTTCACGACGGACGTTAGCACCCGCCGTGTGTCTGCCGACTAGTACTCCCAGGTATTCGGAGTTTGGTTAGGTTTGGTAAATCGGTGAGATCCCCTAGCCCATCCAGTGCTCTACCCCCTGGGGTATTCGGTCGACGCTCTACCTAAATAGATTTCGCGGAGAACCAGCTATTTCCGAGTTTGATTGGCCTTTCACCCCTAGCCACAAGTCATCCCGAACTATTGCAACAGTTATGGGTTCGGACCTCCAGTAAGTGTTACCTTACCTTCATCCTGCTCATGGCTAGATCACTCGGTTTCGGGTCTAATGCGTCGAACTGAACGCCCTGTTCAGACTCGCTTTCGCTGCGCCTACACCTACCGGCTTAAGCTTGCTCGACACACTAAGTCGCTGACCCATTATACAAAAGGTACGATGTCACCATTTCAGGCTCCATCTGTTTGTAGGCAACCGGTTTCAGGTACTCTTTCACTCCCCTTGTCGGGGTGCTTTTCACCTTTCCCTCACGGTACTAGTTCGCTATCGGTCATGCACGAGTACTTAGGCTTGGAGAGTGGTCTCCCCATGTTCAGACAGGATTTCACGTGTCCCGCCTTACTCAAGGACGATTGATCGCATTACGCGTACGGGGCTGTCACCCACTATGGCCCTACTTTCCAGAAGGTTCCGCTTGTCTCTCAATCGCCACTGGCCTGGTCCGCGTTCGCTCGCCACTACTTGCGGAGTCTCGGTTGATGTCCTTTCCT